>NZ_JAHLEL010000040.1 GCF_020131355.1 Pseudonocardia sp. ICBG1293 | reverse complement strand
GCTGTTCCGCTGGGACCTGCGCACCGTCGTGATCGGTCTTGCTCGCCAGCATCCCGCCGCTGACGACGATCTGGTTCGAGCGGCACGCCGGGGCGACCGGCCGGCTCGATCCGGCGCGGGCCCGGGCCGTGACCGGCTGAGTCCTCCGGACCGCGCGCCGCGCTTGACGACGCAGGTAAGCCTAGGCTAACTTCAGGTCGTCGCTTGGTGGTGGGAGCGGCGCGTCAGTTCGGGACGAGGGCCCGGTCGCTCGACCACGGCGACCGGGCCCTCACATATTTCCAGCTCATCGCTCGCTCGGGACGGGCTTCCGGATCCACCACAGGTGCAGTCCCAGGCCGGCACCCGTGGCGACGGCGAGCAGTACGACGTAGAGCCCGGTGTCGGCGAGGTCGCCGCCCACCCACCAGTGGACAGCCCCGGCGACCACCACGAGCAGCGGCAACAGCAGCAGCGCGCGGAGCGTCTCCGCTCGCTCCCGCTCGGGTGTCACGTGTGTCCCGTACAGGGCTCGACCGACCGCCCGTGCGACCAGCCACACGGCGACAAGGCTCAGTACCAGTACGAGCACGGCACCGGACCAGGTCGCCCCGGAGGCATCCCGCAGTCCGAGCGGGCGGCCCAGTAGAACGACCACGCCGAGCGCCCCCGCGACGACCACCACCTGCATCTCCAGGCAGCGGCGCCGCAGCAGCACCAGCTCCGCGCGCTCGTCGGTCTCGTTCCTGATCTGGCGCTGCGTCTCGCGCAGGGCCGTCCACGGACTAGGCATCCCGGCCTCCCGTCTTCGCTGCGTCACGCCGGGCGCGGATCCTGTCGGCCTCCGCGGCGGGCAGCGCGAACAACTGCTCCACCGGGGTGTCCAGCGCGACCGCCAGTCGCAGTGCGACCGCCGTCGACGGGTTGTATCCGCCGGCCTCGATCTCCACCACGGTCTGGCGGCTCACGCCGACCAGTTCGCCCAGTCGTCGTTGGGTCAGACTCGCCCGGCGTCGCGCTGCGGCGACGTCGGATCGCACATCGGCGGGGAGCCTGCCCATGCGACAGCTTTACCCGACATGGGTCGGGTCTACCCGACCTTTCACGCGTCCGGATGGGCCAGCGCCCGGTACACCGGCCGCAACGCGTCGGTCAGCCGCCCGCCGTTCGCCCGCAGGGACGGCTCGGGCACCTGGTCCAGGACCGCGCCCGGCTCGGTGTCCGGCGGGCGCGGGGGAGCGGAGCCGGGCGCCCCCTCCCAGAAGTCGTCCAGCAGGACCGCCAGCGGCACCGGCCCGGACGGCGCGGATCGGCCGCCGGTGCGGTCGCGCTCGGACCGCAGCCGCTCCAGCAGCGTGTCCCGGTCGCGTCCGCGCAGGGTGAGCAGCGTGAACGGGTCGGTGTCGCACCGCTGGGCCAGCACGTAGAACACCGCGGCCAGGTGCTTGCACGGCACGGTGTGGTCCGGGCACGAGCAGTCCTGTGCGAGGTCGGCGACGTCGGCCGGGAACAGCGACAGGCCCAGGCCGTCGAGCAACTCCTCGATCTCGGGGGGCACGGTGCCCGACAGCAGCGCCGCGGTGTACCAGGCGTCGGCGGCCAGTGCCTGCTCCACGCCCCGCCACTCCGTCTTGTCCCACACCCGCAGCCCGATGCGCACCCGGTAGGGCTGCGGCCGGGTGCCCTGCACCAGTGCGACCACCGCGCCCGCGTCGACGTCGAGCGACACGATCTGCCCCGACCGGGCGTAGCTGCGGCCACGCGAGAGCCGCCCGCCGACGCCGAGGCGTTCCAGCACGGCCAGGAACCGCGCCGACCACCAGGTCCGGGCGACCGCACCCCGCGTCGCGTGGATCCGGATCCCGCCCTCGACGCGGCGCGGCGGCCCGCCGGTGAAGTCCTCCTGCGCCCAGAACGGCCGGTCACTCATCGCCGCCCCCTGTGTCCTCGTCGGGATCGGCCACCGCGTCCGAGCCGAGTGCGAACACCGCGCGCAGCTCGGAGGTCGACAGCGACGTCAGCCAGTCCTCCCCGCCGGTCACCACCATGTCCGACAGCGACCGCTTCGCGGTGACCAGCGCCTCGATGCGCTCCTCCACGGTGCCCGGGCACACGAACCGGCGCACCTGCACCGCGCGCCGCTGCCCGATCCGGAACGCGCGGTCGGTGGCCTGGTCCTCCACCGCCGGGTTCCACCACCGGTCCAGGTGGATCACGTGGTTCGCCGCGGTCAGGGCCAGCCCGGTGCCGCCCGCGCGCAGCGAGAGCAGGAACAGCGACGGCCCCTCGCCGGACTGGAACCGCTCCACCATCTCGTCGCGCCGCTTCTTCGAGGTGCCGCCGTGCAGGTAGAGGACCTCGGTGTCGAACCGTGCCGACAGGTGCGGTCGCAGCATGGCGGCGAACTCGGTGTACTGGGTGAACAGCAGCGCCCGGTCCCCGGCGGCGAGCACCGGCTCCAGGAGCTCCTCGAGGCGGGCGACCTTGCCCGAGCGGTGCCGCCCGCCCGAGCGGTGCATCGGGGACCCGTCGTGCAGCAGCTGCGCGGGGTGGTTGCAGACCTGCTTGAGCTTGCTCATCGCCGCGAGCACGTTGCCGCGGCGCTCGATGCCGTCGCTGTCCTCGATCTTCTCCATCATGTCGTCGACCACGGTCCGGTACAGCGACGCCTGTTCCCGGGTGAGCCGGTGGTCGGCCACGATCTCGATCTTCTCCGGCAGGTCGTCGATCACCGTGGGGTCGGTCTTGACCCGCCGCAGCAGGTACGGCCGGGTGATCCGGCGCAGCGTCCGTGCCACCCCGGCGTCGCGGTGGCGTTCGATCGGCACCGCGAACCGCTGCCGGAACACCTCCGGCACCCCGAGCACCCCCGGGTTGAGGAAGTCCATCACCGACCACAGCTCGGCCAGCCGGTTCTCCATCGGCGTGCCGGTCAGCGCGACCCGGTGGGCCGCGTCGAGCGACCGCATCGTGCGCGACGCCGCCGCGTGCGCATTCTTGATCATCTGGGCCTCGTCGAGCACGAGGCGGTGGAACCGCCACGCCCGCAGGTCCTCGGCGTCGCGCGTCGCGGTCGCGTAGGTGGTGACGACCAGGTCCGCCGCGTCGAGCGCGGCGTGCAGGGCCGCACCGCGCGGCCGGGAGGCGCCGTGGTGGGCGTGCACCCGCAGGCCGGGGGCGAACGTCGCGGCCTCCCGCTGCCACGTGCCGACCATCGACATCGGGCACACGATCAACGACGGCGCGCCGGTCGGCCCGTCGGCCCGGTCGTGCGCCTCCAGGGCCAGCAGCTGCACGGTCTTGCCCAGGCCCATGTCGTCGGCCAGACACGCCCCCAGCCCCAGCGAGGACAGGAACGCCAGCCACGCCACCCCGCGCTCCTGGTAGGGGCGCAGCGTCGCGGTGAACCCCGGCGGTGCCGGAACGGGTGTCAGCGTGCGGTCGGCGGTGCCCTCCAGCAGCGCCCCCAGGTCCCCACGGGCCGACACGTCGGTCACCGGGAGGGGGGCGTGGGCGTCGCCGCGGGCCGCGGCCAGTACCTCCCCGACCGTGGGCGGCCGGTCCCGGTGGCGGCGCAGGAAGTCCAGCCCCTGCGCCAGCGCCTCGGCGTCCACGGCGACCCAGCGTCCGCGCAGCCGGACCAGGGGCGCCTTCGCGGCCACCAGCGCGGAGATCTCCGACTCGCCCAGCTCCTCGTCGCCGACGGCGAGCGACCAGCGGAACTCCGCCAGCTCGTCGCGCCCCAGGCCACCGCGGGTGATCACCCCCGGGGCGGGGGCCGACGAGGCCGACAGCCGCAGCCCCAGCGGACGGCGCCCGTCCCAGCCGCGCGGCAGCGCCACCCCGAACCCGGCCGACAGCAACGCCGGCGCGTCCCGGGTGAGGAACCGGTGCGCGCCGGTGACGTCGAGCGGCAGCCCGGTCGGCCGGGCCCGGCGCAGCGCGGGCACGAGATCCGGCAGCACCTGCGCCGCCCGGCCCAGCTCCGCCAGCAGCACGTCCTGCGCGCCGGACACCAGCGCGTCGGCCTCCCCGGCCCAGACGCCGGCCGCGTCGAACACCAGGCTCGGGTCCTCGGTGGAACGCAGCGCGAACTGCAGCTCCCACCGGGTGCCGTCACCGGTCTGGTCGTCGAGGTCCGGGCCGGGGTCCGCCGGGTCATGCAGGGTGGACACCTCGGCGAGCCGGAACAGGGCGGTCGCGGCGCCGGGCTGCTCGCGCCCGACGTCCTCCCACACCGTGAGCGCCTCGCGCAGCACCTGCAGCCCGGCCCCGGTCGCGGGCAGGTCCGCCGACGGTCCGGTCAGTGCGTGCAGCAGGGCCGCCGGCGCGTCCGGCCGGGCGGGCAGCGGGAGCGGCATGGTGGCACTGCGCCCCAGCCGCTCGCGGACCGCGGTGTCGGTGAAGCGGGCCAGCGCGGCGTCGACCAGGGTGTCCGGGTCCTGCCCCGCGACGTCGCCCGGGCGGCGCTGCTCGGCCCGCGCGACCGGGGGCAGCCGACGGACGAGGTCCGCGCGGGCGACCGCGTCCAGCCCCTGGACGACCGGGCGCCAGCGCGCCGCGGGCCGGCCGGACTCGGTGAGCAGCACCGGCAGGACCCGGCCGCGGGCGGCCAGCTCCTCGGCGAGCTGCGCGAGGTCGGCGAGGTGGGTGAAGCCGGCGCCGTAGCGGACCTCGGGGGAGGGGTCGGTGAGCTCGGAGGGGTCGACGACCACCGCGGGCACCGTCCACGGCGCCAGCGTCGGCGCGCCCCGGCCGCGGGTGCGCGGCCGGGAGCGGACCAGACCGGGGGAGTCCTGCGGCCCCGACGGGTACGAGGGCAGCAGCACCGTCACCGACGCCGGCTTGCCCGGGTGGATCGCGGCCAGCGCGTCCGAGGGCACCGCGAACGGGTGCGGCCGCGCCGTGCGCAGTGACCGGCGGTCGGTGCGCGGGCTCCGCTCGCCGTCCTCCGCCCACAGCAGGACGCCGCGGGCGGGGGAGTGCAGGGCGTGGACGACGAACACACCCCCACGCTAGAGGCGACCCCCGACAGCCACCGCGTGCAGGAGCCCGGCCGCGGCCGCGCACGCCTCGTCGGTGACCACGTGCTCGTCGCCGTCGTCGATCCGCAGGTCCACCCGCGCACCCGCCCCGGTCAGCAGGACCGCGGTCTCCTCGACCCGGTGCGCGGGCACCCACGGGTCGCGCGAGATCGACCGCAGCACCGCCGGGGTCGGCGCGAGCGACCCCGACGGCGGGGCGGGCACCGGGTCCGGGCCGACGAACCCGCCGGTGAACACGACCAGTCCCGCGCACGGGCGTGGGTCGCGCACCAGCAGGTGGTGCGCGACCACACAGGCGCCCTGGGAGAACCCCCACAGCACCACCCGGTCCCGGCCGACCCCCTCGTCCGCCAGCCGGGCCAGCCGGTCGTCGACGACGTCGAGCGCGCGCAGCAGCGCGTCCCGGTTCTCGTCGAACGGTTCGAGGAACGGCTTCGGGTACCAGCTGCCGCCCGGCGCCGCCGGGGCGACGAACCGGGCGGGCACGTCCCCGAACCGCGCCGCGGTGGCGCGCATGTCGCCGGGGTCGCGCCCCCGCCCGTGCAGGGCGAGCACGACCAGCGGCGCCGCGGGGTCCCCCCAGGTGGTCATCAGGCCTCGATCGGTTCCAGCTTGGCGAAGATCTCCTCGCGTCGGTCCTCGAACTGCTCCGGCAGCTGGAACCGGGTGCCCAGCTCGTGCGGCGACTCGTCGCAGGTCCAGCCGCCCTCCTCGTGGGTGACGGCCAGCTCGAACAGCGCCCCGCTCGGCGTCCGGACGTAGACGCTCTTGAAGTACTTGCGGTCCTTGAGCTCGGAGATGTCGGTGTAGCCCGCACCCTCGATGTCGAACTTCACCGCCTCCTGGTTCGCCAGGTCCGACACGTTCCACGCGAAGTGGTGATAGGTGCCCGCGCCGTAGCGCCAGGTGCCCTGGTCCTCGCTCCGGTTGACGGTGATCTCCAGGTGGTTGCCGACCTTCGCGTCCCCGATCCGCAGGCCGAACATGTCGCCGTCCTCGGCGGGGTCGCCCTGGGCGAAGAAGGAGGTGTCGGCGAACTCGACCATCCGGTCCGGGGTGGTCATGTGCACGCCGACGCCGTGGATGCCGTGGATCGCGTGCTCCGCCGACACCCCGTTGCCCTCGAAGCCGCGGCGCGGGTCGCCGGTGTTGGCGACGAGCTGGTACTCGATGCCCGACGGGTGGGCGAAGGCGAGCCGGCGCCGGTCGAACCGTTCGACGTCGGCGACCTCGACGTCGTGGGACCGCAGCCGCTGCGCCCAGAAGTCCAGCGAGCCCTCCGGCACCGACAGCAGGACCTCGCGGGCCTGGTTGGTGCCGCGGGTGCCGAACTGGCCCGCCTGCGCCCACGGGAACGTGGTGACCACGCTGGACGGGTCGCCGTCGGCGTTGGAGTAGTAGAGGTGGTAGATCGGCAGGTTGCCGTCGAACAGGACGGTGCGCTTGATGAAGCGCATGCCGAGGATCTTCGTGTGGAAGTCGACGTCCTCCTGGGCGCCGGCGACGGACAGGGTCACATGGTGCGAGCCTTCGACATGAGCCACGTGTCCGGACGCTAGGAACGACACGGTCCCCGCACATCGCCGACGGGCGCAGACCGCTGTCGTCCGCGTGCACGCCCGCACCGGGCCGTCGGACGACTGCTGCGCGACTAGGCTGGGTACGGCCACCAGCACGACCAGGAGCCGCCGATGACGACCGTCGCCGACCGTCCCGCCGACCCGCCGACCCGGGGACCGGGGCCGTCCCCGGTCCCGACGGACCGGAGGGCGTCTCCTTCGTCACCGTCGCCGGTGACCTGCCCGCCCCCGGGGACGACCGGCTGGTACTGGTCGTGGCGCTGGCGGGCAGCGCCCTGCTCGGCGACGGCGAGCCGCTGGTCCCCGGACGGTGGGCGCTGCTGGACCCGGCCCGCCCGGGTGCCCGCACCGCGGACCGCGCGTTCCGCGCCCTGTGCGTGCACTTCCCGCGCGAGCGCGTCGAGCCCCGCGGGGAGCCCCTGACCGGGGTGGCGGGCACCGCGTTCGACGCCGGCCCCGGGCTGGCCGGCTACGTGTGCGACACCCTGCGCCACCTCGACGCGCACCGGATCGCGATGGGCACCCACGCCGCCGTCGCGGTGCGGCACGCCGTGGACCTGGTCGGGGTGCTGCTGCGGAGCACGGCCGGGGCCGAGCCCGCCCCGCACTGCGACCTGCTGGACCGGATCAAGGCCTACGTCGAGGCGCACCTCGGCGACCCGGACCTCGCCCCCGCCGGGATCGCCGCCGCGCACTTCGTCTCCGCGCGCCACCTGCACAACCTGTTCGCCGGGACCGGGACCAGTGCCGCGGCCTGGATCCGGGCCCGGCGCGTCGAGATGTGCCGGCGCGACCTGGCCGACGCGGGCCTGGCCGACGTGCCCGCGGCGGCCATCGGGTCGCGGTGGGGGTTCCGCGGGCCGTCGCACTTCGGGCAGGTGTTCAAGCGTGCGACGGGGCTGACGCCGGCCGCCTACCGGGAGGCCAGCAGCTCGTCGAGCCGCTCGTGACCCTGCACGACCCCGACCTCCATGCCCGAGGCCAGCATCCCGTCGCGGGAGTCGAACGAGTCGAACAGCGACTCGGCGACGAGCCGGGTCCGGCCGCCGGGCAGGGCGGTCAGCGTGAGCGTCTCCAGGCAGGCGCTGTCGGGGAAGCCCTCGTAGGAGAAGGTCTGCACGATCCGCTCCGGTGAGCGCACCTCGTGGAAGGACCCGAAGAACCGCCACTCGCCGGTCTCGTCGGAGCTGGTGTACCGGTAGCCGCCGCCGGTCTCGGCGTCCCAGCGGTCGACGGTCATCGTGAGGTTGCGCGGGCCGAGCCAGCGCTTCACCTTCTCGACGTCGACGTGCGCGTCGAAGACCCGCTCCGGCGGGGCGTCGAACTCCCGGGTGATCCGGATCGTCGGGAGGCCCTCGACGGCCTCGATGTCGGTCTCGCGGGTCGTCGTGCTCATGACGCTGCTCCCTCGCTCGTGCCGGTGGATCCCGGCGTCTCGTCGGCGAGCAGGTCGTCGAGGCGCGCGTAGCGCTCCTCCACCTGCCGCCGGTACCGCTCGATCCAGGCCGTCATCAGGTCGAACACCTCCGCGTCGAGATGTACCGGGCGGCGCTGGGCCTGCCGGCTGCGCCGGACGAGCCCTGCGCCCTCCAGCACCCGGATGTGCTTGGAGACGGCCTGCAGGGAGACGTCGTAGGGCTCGGCCAGCTCGTTCACGGTCGCGTCGGCCGTCGCCAGCCGGGCCACCATGTCGCGCCGGATCGGGTCCGCCAGTGCGGCGAAGACCCGGTTCAGCCGGTCCTCCACGACTCCTCCTTGCTCAACCCTTCGGTTGACAACACCGTAGCGACGGGAGCGCTTTTAGAGCGTCCGGCGATTGATGGTTATCGGAGTCGACGGGTCGTGGGTCGGGTTGTCCAGCGGTAGCGGCTGCGGGCATGGTTGATCAGCCGGCGGATCACGGTGAGCGCGGCGGCGAGGTTGAGGTAGAACTCGACGATGATCTTCCGGCGATCGGTGAACCGGCGCAGCTTGCCGTAGCCGTTCATCCAGGAATGGGTGCGCTCGACCGGCCACCGCTTACCGACCTGGATCGGGGCGGGCCGGCCCTTGGTGGCGATCTGTGCGTCGAACCCGAGTCGTTCGAGCAGATCGCGGGTCTTGCCTGAGTCATAGCCCCGGTCCAGGTGCAGGCACGGTCGCTCGGGCAGCGGCCCGATCATGTCGTAGATCCCGATCAGGGTCGGTTTCAGCAACGGCGAGTCGTGGTCATTGGCGCGGGCGCTGATCAGGTGCAGCGGGATCCCCGCACCGTCGCAGACCACGGAGCGTTTGGTGCCCTGTTTGCCCCGGTCGACCGGGTTACAGCCGGCGACCTCGCCACCGCAGGGAGCCTTGGTGATCGCTCCGTCGGCAGACAGATCGTCGAGGTCGAGACCGATCATCTGGCCATAGCCGGCCAGCGCGGCCCGAAGGACCTGCTCCCCGACGCCGGCGGCGGCCCACTGGGCGAGACGGCGGCGGATCGTGCGGTCCGAGCAGCCGGGGGTGGCGATGCGTTCGTAGCCGCTGCCGTGCACCAACGCCGCGAGCACGTGCTCGAACACCAGGCGGTCGGGGATCCGGCGGCGGTGACATCCCCACGGATGGGCCGGGTCGAACTCCGGGCGCCGCTCTGCCTCGATCAGGGCAGCGAACTCGACCCAGAGGGGGTCGATCAGCGATTCTGGCAATAGAGGCACGGACCCTCCAGGCGATCATCAGGACTTCAGCAATCCGATGATCACCCGAGGTCCGTGCCTCTACCTGCAACGACACCCCCACGACCTCATTTGCCGGGCGCTCTAAGAGGTCGTTTCAGAACGACTTGTCGAGTTTCCATTGACCCCTCGACGACAGATCAAACGGCAGGTCAGATAGCCGCTTGTCGTCTACAACAGACACGTCGACCTCGTTCTGAAATGACCTCTAAGGTGCTGGCCGTCTATGGCATGCGCTCTACTCGCGAGGAGAGCCAGCCGCACTGACGTAAACCCCTCGCACGCCGAGGGGTGTCCCTAGTGTCGCGTAAACGATGTTCTTTGACCGGGTCGGCAGTGGTTGAGTAGGTGGTCTGCGGGTTTGGTCCAGATGAACGGGTGGCAGCGTTCGTTCCAGCCGTCGATGAACCGGCCGATCGCGCCGATCAGTTCTCTGACGCTGCCGAAGCTGCCGTGGCGAATGGCCTGGCGGGTGATGACCCCGAAAAAGACCTCGACCATGTTCAGCCACGATCCCGAGGTCGGGGTGAAGTGCAGGGTGATCCGCGGGTTGCGGGCCAGCCAGGCCTTCACTGCGGGGTGCTTGTGGGTCGCGTAGTTGTCCACCACCAGGTGCAGCTTGCGCCGCGGGTAGGCCTTCGCGACCTGCTTGAGGAACCGCAGGAACTCCTGATGGCGATGCCGCGGCAGGCACGCCTGCTCGACCCGCCCGGTCGCGACCTCTAACGCCGCGAACAGCGTGGTGGTGCCGTGACGGACGTAGTCATGCGTCCGTTTCTCCGGGATACCGGGCATGATCGGCAGGATCGGCGCTGTCCGGTCCAGGGCCTGGACCTGGGATTTCTCGTCGACGCAGAGCACGACGGCCTTGTCCGGCGGGTTCAGATACAACCCGACGATGTCGCGGACCTTGGCTTCGAGCTCGGGATCGGTGGAGAACTTGAACGTCTCGGACTTCCACGGCTGCAGCCCCCACCGCCGCCAAATCTTGCCGATCCACACGTGGGAGATCCCGAGCTCGGCACCGAGCAGCCGTGACGACCAGTGCGTGACTCCGAGCCGCTCAGGCGGCGGTTCCAGCGTGGCGAGCACGACCGCGACCTCGTCGATCACCGGCGGCCGGCCCGCCTTGGGCCGGTCGGCCAGCCCGGCGATCCCCTCAGCGGCGTAACGCTTCTTCCACCCGATCACCGTCGCCTTCGACGCCCCGACCAGTGTGACGATGTCCTTGACCGCCACCCCGTCCGCGGCCAGCAACACGATCCTGCCCCGTCGGGCCAGTCCCGCCGAAACCGACGAGGAACGCAGCCAGGACTCCAGCACCTCGCGGTCGGCGGCCGGAACGTCCACGGTCACAGTCAACGGCACAGCTCATGATCCCGTAAACCAGCCCGTGAGTAAAGTAACCTAGTTACCGCAACACTAGTGGGCCCGCCGCGCGGAGTGATCACCACCCGCAGGCGGGCCCACTGACGTCTCCGCTGCACGGTAACGCGACAATGATCTGGACGGTTGCGAGGTGCTATCTCAGAGCGAGGAGCGTGTCATGATCAAGGCCGGACGCAATTATTCAACCCATCAGTTGAACGAGCCGGGGAGCGAGCCGTGCGGCACGTAGTCCGAGGGGACCACCCCGAGGCGTCCGCGCTGGTAGTCCTCGAACGCCTGCTGCACCTCCTCGCGGGTGTTCATCACGAACGGGCCGGCCCAGGCGACCGGCTCCCGGATCGGCTGACCGCCGAGCACCACGACGTCCAGCGACGGGTGGCGCGACTCCTGCTTCGTGCCGCCCTCGACGGTGAGCAGGTCCCCGGGCCCGAACACGGCGAGCTGGCCGGTGCGGACCGGGCGCCGGTCGGCGCCCACGGTGCCGGCGCCGCTCAGGACGTAGACCAGGGCGTTGTAGGGGCGCGGCCACGGCAGCCGCAGCTGCGCGCCGGGGGACAGGGTCGCGTGCACCATCGCCATCGGCGTGTGGGTCGAGCCCGGCCCGGACGCGCCCGCCACGTCGCCGGCGACCACCCGCAGCAGTGCGCCGCCGTCGTGCGTGGTGACCAGGGCCGACTCGGCGCCGCGCAGGTCCTGGTACTTCGGCGGCAGCCACTTGTCCGCGCGCGGCAGGTTCACCCACAGCTGCAGGCCGTGGAACAGTCCGCCGCTGCGCACCAGCGACTCCGGCGGGCGCTCGATGTGCAGCAGGCCCGAGCCCGCGGTCATCCACTGGGTGTCGCCGTCGGTGATCGTTCCGCCGCCGCCGTGGCTGTCACCGTGCTCGAAGGTCCCGTCGATGATGTAGGTGACGGTCTCGAAGCCACGGTGCGGGTGCCAGGAGGTGCCCTTCGGCTCGCCCGGGGCGTACTCGACCTCGCCCATCTGGTCCATGTGCAGGAACGGGTCGAGGTCGCGCAGGTCCACCCCCTGAAAGGCGCGGCGGACCGGGAAGCCCTCGCCCTCGAAGCCGCGCGGGGCGGTGGTGACGCTGCGGACCCCGCGGTCCAGGTCGGTCGGGCCCGGGGTGGGCACGCGGGGCAGGCTGCTGACGTCGGCGACGGAGCCGGCGGGCATCGGGACCTCCACGGTCGGTGGTTGTTGCACGATCAACGATCGCGCTGGCGCCCCGATTCCCGGGAGGCCAGACTGATCACCATGACGGAGCTGTCGACGGTGCTGTCGGACATGTCCTTCCTCGAGGCCCCACGCTGGCACGACGGGAGGATCTGGGTCAGCGACTTCTACACCCACCGGGTGCTCTCGGCCCGCGCCGACGGCTCCGACCTGCGCACCGAGGCGACCGTGCCGCAGCAGCCGTCCGGTCTGGGCTGGCTGCCGGACGGACGCCTGCTGGTCGTGTCCATGCGGGACCGGCGGATCCTGCGCCGCGAGACCGACGGCACCCTGGTGACCCACGCCGACCTGTCCGGCCACGCCGAGCACGTGCTCAACGACATGATCGTCGACGGGCGCGGCGGCCTCTGGGTCGGCAGCTTCGGCTTCGACCTGATGAACGGCGCCCCGCACGCCGCCGCGCCGCTGCTGCGGGTCGCGCCGGACGGGAGCGTGTCGGTGGCGAGCGAGCCGCTGCACTTCGCGAACGGACCCGCGCTCTCCGGCGGGGACCTCGTCGTCGCCGAGACCTTCGGCAACCGGATGTCCGCCTTCGCGATCGGCGACGACGGCACGCTCGGCCCGCGCCGGGACTGGGCGCTGTTCGGCCCGCCGTCGGCCGCCGAGGACCCGTCCGACGCCATCGCCGAGCTCACCGTCGCCCCGGACGGCATCTCCGCCCCCGACGCGGAGGGCGCGATCTGGGTCGCCGACGCCGTCGGCAGCCGCGCGATCCGGGTCCGCCCCGGCGGGCTGGTCGACGGCGAGGTGTCCACCGGGCAGGTCGGGACCTTCGCCTGTGCCCTCGGCGGCGACGACGGGCACACCCTGTTCCTGTGCATCGCACCCGGCTTCGCCGAGCACGAGCGCCGCGACACCCGGCTGGCGCAGCTGCTCGCCACCCGGGTCGACGTGCCGGCGGCCTGAGCCGATGCCCCCGGTCGACGAGGCCACCGCCCGCGCGCTGCTCACCGGCGCGCGGGTGGCGCGGCTCGCGACGATCCGGGCGACCGACGGCACCCCGCGTCTGGTGCCGATCACGTTCGCGCCGCTGGACGGGCTGGTCGTGTCCGCCGTCGACGACGTCAAGCCCAAGCGCCACCGGCGCCTCGCCCGGCTGCGCGACGTCGAGGCCGACCCGCGGGTGGCGCTGCTCGCCGACCACTACGACGACGACTGGTCGCAGCTGTGGTGGGTCCGCCTGGACGCCACCGCCACGATCCACGACGACGGCGACCTGCACTCCCGCGCCGTCGCTGCCCTGGCCGCCCGGTACGCCCCCTACGCCGCCCGTCCCCCCGAGGGCCCGGTGCTGGCCCTCACCCCCGTCCGCTGGACCGCCTGGACCGCCACCCCCCGCCCGTGACCGGGCGTCCGTGTGCGGCCCGCCCGCGTCGCCGACGGGCCGCGGTCCCGTGCGCCGGGCCGCGCGGGTGCCGTCGGGTCAGGGAAGGCCGGACAGGAAGGTGGTGACCGCGGCGGTGGTCTCGTCGGGCCGCTCCAGGTGCGGCTCGTGCCCGCAGGACAGCTCGGTGAGGGTCACCGGCCCGGATGCCCGCTCGGCGACCGCGCGCACGTGCACGGCGCTGCCGTAGGGGTCGTCGTCGCCCTGGACGGCGAGCACCGGAGCGGTGATCCCGGGCAGGGTCCCGCGGACGTCCCACGAGGTGAACTCCTCGGCCAGCCACATGTCGCTCCAGCCGCGGAAGGCGGTGTCCGGGTCGTCGTGGTGGCGGGCCATCCGGGTACGCAGGTCGCCGGCGTCGAAGGAGTCGCGGGCGGCGCGGATCTCGGCCAGGGCGAACGGCTCCACCAGCACGTGCGGGGCGAGCACCACCACTCCGCCCACCGGCATCGACGCGGCCGCGAGCAGCGCGATCGTGGCGCCGTCGGAGTGTCCGACCAGGACCGGACGGTCCAGGCCGAGCGCAGCGCACAGCGCGGGGACGGTGGTCGTCGCCTCGGTCGCCATGAAGTCGGTGCCGCGCGGGCCGCGGGGCGGGTCGGAGCGGCCGTGCCCGAGCCGTGAGTAGGCCACCGCACGGCGCCCGGTCGCGGCGGCGACCCGCTCGGGGAAGCCCCGCCACAGACCGACCGAGCCGAGGCCCTCGTGGAGGAACAGCAGCGGTGCACGACCGTCACCGGCGCCGCCGGTGTCGGAGTACTCGTGACGCAGACCGTCCAGTTCGAGCAGAGACGTCGCAGGCACATCACGATCCTAGTGCTCGCTGTTGCGCCGTCCGGAACGGTCGGGAAGGCTCGTCGCGTGATTCCCGACCCACGGCTGACGTCGCGCCTGCACGTCGACCTGTGCCGGATGTGGTCGTCCGCCTGTCGTTGACCCCTGCCCGCGTGTCCTGCAGCCGACCGGGACGCGGAGAGTCGACGACCCCCGAGAGGACGTGCCCCCGTGGCCGATCCGCCCCGCCCCGTGTCCCGGACCCTCCGGCTGCTCACCGCCCTGCTGTCGGTGCTGCTCGCCGCGACCGGCTGTGCCGCCGCCGGGACCGACGGCCCCACCGTCCGGCTCGCCCAGTTCCCGTGGAGCGCGGCGAAGCTGACCAACGCCATCCTCGGTGAGGTCGTCGCGACCCACCCGGAGCTCGGCGTCGGCCGGCTCAAGACGATCCAGGTCGGCCCGGCCACCGCGTGGGCCGGTGCCCAGCGCGGGGACGTGGACGCACTCTCCGAGGTCGCGATGCCCAACCAGTCCGAGCTGGCGGCGAAGGCAGAGGACCGGATCCAGCTGGTGCACCCGACCTACGACGGTGCCGAGCAGGGCTGGTACGTCCCGAGCTACGCGGTCGAGCCCGGGCAGCCGCTGGCCGGGCTGACCAGCGTGACCCAGCTCAACGACTACGCCGAGGCACTGGGCAACCGGCTCGTCGACTCCGACCCCAGCTTCCTCACCACCGAGTACAACGCCAAGCGTCTGGCCGGGTACGGGCTGGACCTGGAGCAGGTCACCTCCAGCGAGGCCGCGCAGATCGCCGAGCTGCGCCGCGCCTACGAGCGCCGCCAGCCGATCCTGGTCTACCTGTACCGGCCGCACTACATCTTCGAGGAGCTCCAGCTGACCAAGCTGACCGAGCCGAACCCCGCCCGCGACGACTGCTACACCACCGGCGACGGCGCCTGCGCCATGCCGGCGTACGCGGCCTGGACGGCGGCGAGCCCCGAGCTGGCGCGCACCAGCCCCGGCTTCGCGGCGATGCTCCGCCGTTTCGAGCTGCCGCTGGCCGACGTCGAGCAGACGCTCCAGCGGGTCGACGTGGACAACGAGGACGTGGAGGTGGTGGCGCGGGACTACGTGGCCGCGCACCCCGACCGCGTCCGCCAGTGGGTGGGAGCTGGAGCATGATCGAGGTACGGAACCTGACCAAGGTCTTCGGCGACGGCCCCGCCGCCGACGAGGCCGTCCGGCTGGCCGGCGAGGGTCTCGGCCGGTCGGAGATCCAGCGCCGCACCGGCGCGACCCTCGCCGTGCACGACGTGTCCTTCGACATCGCCGACGGCGAGCTGTTCGTGATCATGGGCCTGTCCGGCTCGGGCAAGTCGACGCTGGTCCGGCTGCTGAACCGGCTCATCGAGCCGACCTCGGGCAGCATCACCGTCGACGGTCGCGACCTCGGCTCGCTCGGCGCCGCCGACCTGCGGACCCTGCGCAACGAGCGGATCGCGATGGTGTTCCAGCACTTCGCGCTGCTCCCGCACCGCACCGTCGTGCAGAACGCCGAGTACGGGCTGCAGATCCGCAGCGTCGACGCCCGCGCCCGGCGGGAGAAGGCCGGGTGGGCGCTGGAGCAGGTCGGGCTGGGCGAGCGCGCCGACGCGCTGCCCGGCCAGCTCTCCGGCGGCATGCAGCAGCGGGTCGGGCTGGCCCGGGCGTTGGCCAGCGACACCGACGTGCTGCTGATGGACGAGCCGTACTCGGCACTGGACCCGCTGATCCGCCGCGACATGCAGCAGCTGCTCGTCCGCCTGCAGCGCGACCTGAAGAAGACGATCGTCTTCATCACCCACGACCTCAACGAGGCCATGCTGCTCGGTGACCGCATCCTGCTGCTCAAGGACGGCCGGATGGTCCAGGTGGGCACCGGTCCCGAGATCCTCGCGTCCCCGGCCGACGACTACGTCGCCGAGTTCGTCTCCGACGTCGACCGCAGCCGCGTCCTCACCGCCGCCGACGTGATCCGTGAGGCCCGCATCACGGTGACGCTGGACGAGCGCCCCGCCGACGTGCTGGTGCGGCTCGGCAAGGCCGAGGCGACCGGCGCCTACGTCGTCGACGCCGACCACCGGATCCTCGGCGTCGTCCGCGACGACTGGCTCGGCCACGCCGCGGGGCGGGGCGCCACCGGCATCGACCGGTCCGCACTGGTCGAGGAGTACCGCACCACCGAACCGGACCGGCCGCTGATCGACCTGCTGCACCAGGTGGGGCGCAACCCGGTCCCGCTGGCGGTGGTCGACGACGGCCGCCTCACCGGCGTCGTCCCGCGCGGCGCCGTGCTCGCCGCCCTGTCGACCCACGACGAGGCCACCGCCGACGGGGGAACGCCTGATGCCCAGGTTCGAGTTCGGGAGCTACGTCGAGGCGTTCATCCTCTGGCTGCTGCAGAACGCCGGGGTCGTGTTCGACGCCGTCGGCGTGGTGATCACCGCCGTCGTCGAGGCCGTGACCTCGGTGTTCACCACGCCCGCGTGGTGGGTCTGGCTGGTGCTGCTCGTGGCCCTCGCGCTGCTCGTGCGGGGGATCGGCTTCGCCGTGTTCACCCTGCTCGGGTTCCTGCTCGTCTCGTCGTTCGACCTGTGGGACGAGACGATGGAGACCTTCGGGCTGGTGCTCGTCGCCGCACTGATCGCGGTCGCGATCGGTGTGCCGCTGGGCATCTGGGCGGCCCGCAGTCGCGCGGCGAGCCGGACGCTGCGGCCCGTGCTGGACCTCGCGCAGACCGTCCCGGCGTTCGTCTACCTGATCCCGGTGGTGCTGCTGTTCGGGATCGGTGTGGTGCCCGGCGTCGTCGCGACGATCGTGTTCTCGATCGCGCCCGCGGTCCGGCTCACCGAGCTGGGCATCCGGGGTGTCGACGGGGAGGTCGTCGAGGCCGCGCACGCGTTCGGGGCGCATCCGCGCCAGATCCTGCGGGAGGTCCAGCTCCCCATGGCGCTGCCCTCGATCATGGCCGGCGTCAACCAGGTGATCATGCTGGCGCTGTCCATGGTGGTCGTCGCCGGTCTGGCCGGCGCCGACGGCCTGGGGACCACGGTGGTCAGCGCGGTCACCCAGCTGGACATCGCGACCGGGGTCGAGGGCGGGCTCGCCGTCGTCATCGTGGCGATCTTCCTCGACCGGTTCACCTCGGCCCTGGCCGAGCGCCCCGAGGGCAGCCTGCTCGCGAAGCTGCGCGCCCGGCGCCCGCAGAAGGCCGCGGCACCCGCCGCCGTGCGCACCTCGCCGGCTCCGGCCGGTTCCGCGGTGAGCGGCGCGAACGCCTGACCGGGCGCCGCCTCGGCCCGGCCGGCGCCGGAAGATCACCGGTCGTGGAGCGATCCGTCCGCGACGCGGGCCTCGTCCTCCACAACCGGTGATCATGAACGGGCCCGCCCACGCGGTCGTCCGCTCCCGCGGGCCTGCCTCGCGCGGCGGGATCGGGACCGCCCGCGCGCTCGCCGACCCGCGCACCGAGCTGTCCTCCGCCTCCCTGCGCCGCAGGCTTCCTCGTCCCGGGCCGGGCCGGGACGACGCCGACCACGCCCGGCTGCTGACGGTGCTGCTCCGGTCCGTCCGCGAGCCGGCCGCCGCTGCCTGAGCCGGCCGCTGTCCGGGCCGGCCGCTGCCCCACCGATCGCCGCCCGGGCCGGTCGCCGCCCGAGCCGGTTGCTACCCGAGTCAGCTGTCGAGCCGGGCGGCCAGCCGCGCCGGGGCCACGCAGCGCCAGGCGTCGGTCACGATCTCGGTGACCTCGTCGCGGTCGGCGGCGTCGTCGCCGGTGCCGTCGAGCACCACCCCGAGCCAGCCGCGGTGGCCGACGTAGGCGGGCCGGAAGAACCGGGCCGGGTCCTCGGCGACCAGCTCGGCCTGGACGCCCGGCGCCGCGGCGCACCAGAACGCCAGGTGCGGGTGCCCGTGGTGGTGCCCGGCGTAGGAGACGAACATCCTCCGCACGAACCACGACGGCGACCCGTGGCTCTGCTTCTCGGTCACCTCGGGCAGGGACAGGCAGATCTCCCGCAGCCACGGCAGCGGGTCGGCGGGGTCCGGGTGGCGTGCGGTCACGGGTGCCCCGGGGACGGCCGGTAGGTCCCCACGCTCCACGTGTTGCCCTCCGGGTCGGCGACGGCGCACTCGCGCGCACCGTAGTCCTGGTCGACGGGAGCCACGGTGATCTCCGCGCCTGCGGCGACCGCGCGGGCGTGCACCGCGTCCGGGTCGTCGCAGGTCAGGTAGATCACGGCGCGACCGGTGTCGAAGCGGTCGCCCCCTGGCCGGCGCGGCCCGATCAGGAGCAGGCCGGTGTCGTCGCCGTCGTCCCAGGCGAGCTCGGCGTGGGCGACGGCGCCGTCGTCACCGGTGTGCACGGCGACCTCCCGGAACCCGAGTGCCGTGGTGAGGAAGGTGATCGCGGCGCGGGGGTCGTCGTAGCGGAGGGTGGGGTGGATGCTCATGGCGTCCGATCCTGGCCGGGCCGCGGCGG
The DNA here is from genome assembly GCF_020131355.1 of Pseudonocardia sp. ICBG1293. Lineage (GTDB taxonomy): Bacteria > Actinomycetota > Actinomycetes > Mycobacteriales > Pseudonocardiaceae > Pseudonocardia. The sequence goes on along the minus strand of NZ_JAHLEL010000040.1, from coordinate 265,298 downwards.
CGCGTCGTGAAGAAAGGGGAACCGTTCGGCGCGGAACGCGGCGGGCGGGATCCCCGCGAGCGCCCGGAACTCGCGGGACAGGTGGGGCTGGTCGGCATAGCCGCACTCGGCGGCGACACGTGCGAGCGGGTCCCGCCCGCCCCCGACCAGCTCGGCGGCGCGGGCGAAGCGCACCACTCGCCGGGCGGTGCCGGGCGCGAGCCCGATCTGGCTCCGGAACCTCGCCTGCAGGTGACGGCGGCTCCAGCCGGTCTCGGCGGCCAGCTCCGCGACACCGACCCGGCCCCCGGTCGCGATCAGCCGCCGCCACGCGTGGCGCACCTCCGGCGCGGGACGTCGCGCCCGCGCGTCCAGCAGCCGGTCCGCCAGCAGGGCGCTGACCAGGGCGAACCGCCCGTCCCAGGTCGGCTCGTCCGCCAGGCGACCGGGCAGCGCGGCGAGCACGGGATCGTCGAGCTCGTCGAGGCGGGGCACCGCGCCGCCGGGGAGCGCCCGGCCACCGAGCAGCGTGTAGGTCGCCGCCGGGGTCAGGTCCACCTGCACCCCGGCCTGCGGGCCGGTGAACTCGGTCAGCACCCACGTCTCGCTCAGCCCCCCGACGAACGCCGCCGCCGGCGCGGTCCCGATCGACGGTCCGGACAGCGTCAGCGGGTGCAGCCCCAGGATCAGCGCGACCCCGGCGGAGGGTGGCTGGCGACGGCGCAGGGGGGCGGCCGCGTGCTCGCGGTAGCCGAGGTGGCGCAGCACGTGCCCACGCAGCGCGGCCGGTGGCCGTCCCGGCACGTACTCGGCGGGCATGGACGACGTTCTACCCCCACTCCTCACCCGACGGCCAGTGCGACCGCCACCCCGAGCATCACCGCGGCGACGACGCCGTCGAGCACCCGCCAGGCGGCCGGCCGGGCGAACACCCCGGCGAGCCGCGCCGCGCCGAAACCGAGCCCGGAGAACCAGGTCAGGCTGGCCACGACCACCCCGGCCCCGAACGCCCACCGCCCGTCGTCGCCGTGCGCGGCGGCGAGCGACCCGAGCACCAGCAGGTCCAGCATCATGTGCGGGTTGAGGAACGTCAGCGCCGCCGCGCTCCCCAGGACCGGCGCGAGCGGCCGGGCCGCGCCCCGGGTGTCGGCGTCGAGGCCCGCCGGGCGCACGGCCCGCCGCAGCGCGAGCAGCCCGTAGCCGGTCAGCCACACGACGCCGCCCCAGCGCACGACCTCGACCAGCCCCGGCACGCGGTCCACCACCAGCCCGACGCCCGCGACCGCCGCGGTCACCAGTACCAGGTCGGCGAGCACGCAGAACAGCACCACCGCCGGGACGTGCTCGCGTCGCAGCCCCTGCCGCAGCACGAACGCGTTCTGCGCCCCGATCGCCGCGATCAACGACAGCCCGGTCCCGAATCCCGCCAGCACACTCACGTCACCGACGCTAGGTCGTCCGCGCCAGGAGTACGTCAACAACTGAAAGAATGTCATGAACTGTAGAATCGCTTCATGTACGACCGGGACCGGCTGGCCACCCTGAGCGCCGTGGTAGAGGAGGGCGGGTTCGACGCCGCCGCCGCGCGGCTGTCCATCACGCCGTCGGCGGTGTCGCAGCGGATCAAGGCCCTGGAACGGCAGGCGCGCCGGATCCTGGTGCGCCGCACGCGCCCCTGCGTGGCCACCGAGGAGGGGGCGGCCCTGCTGCGGCTGGCCCGCCAGATCGCGGTGCTGGAGGGGGAGGTCGAGGCCGGCTTCGGCAGTGCCGACACCGCGGGCACGCACCTGCCGATCGCGGTGAACGCGGACTCGGTGACCCACTGGTTCCTGTCCGGGGTGGTCCCGCTGGCCGCCCGGTACGGGGTCCGGTTGGACCTGCACGTCGACGACGAGGAGCACACCGCGGCCCTGCTCCGGGAAGGTTCGGTGGTCGGGGCGGTGACGACGTCGTCGGCGCCGGTGCAGGGCTGCGCGGTCCGACCGCTGGGCGCGACCCGCTACCGGCCCGTCGCCGCACGGCCGGTCCACGACCGGTGGTTCGCGGGGCGCGACCCGGCCGAGGCCTTCCCGCTCGCCCCGCGGGTGGACTTCGGGCCGAAGGACCGGTTGCAGACACGCTTCGTCCGGGGGCTCACCCACCGGCCGTGTACCGGTCCGGCGCACCGGGTGCCCGCGGCCGACGGCTACCACGACGCGATCCGTGCCGGTCTGGGCTGGGGGATGTTCACCGACGGCCCGGCACGGGAGGCCGCGGCGGCCGGGCAGCTCGTGCTGCTCGACGCCGAGCGTCATCTCGACGTCCCGCTGTACTGGCAGCACTGGAAGCTCAGCACCACCGTGCTGGACGCGCTGACCGAGTCGGTCTGTGCGGCCGCGGCGACGATCCTGGTGCCGCCGCCGCGCTGACCCCGGCCGGCTCAGATGCCGGAGCGCCAGGGGCGGCCGAGCCGGATGTCGCAGGTGATGACCCCGCGGTCGACGCCGGTCAGGTCCGCGATCAGGTCACGGACCGCGTCCTCGGCCGCACGGGGGTCGTCGACGGTGGTCGACGCCTCGATGCCCGGCACGTAGAGGGTGAGCCTGCGGTCCGCCCGCCAGGCCACCACCTCGAAGTGATGGTCACCGGTCACCCGTCCACGGTAGCCCGGCGGCGACGGGAACGGGGCGGATCAGCCGACGGTCGGGTCCACGGCGCGCCCGGCGTCCGAACCCGGCTGGGTGTCGTCCTGCTGGGCGGGCACCGGGTCGCCGGTGGTCTCCGGGACGCCGGTCGGCTCCACCGGTGCCGGCGGGTCCGTGGCCGGTGGAGCCGGCTCCGGGCTGGGCTCGGGCGTGGGTTCGCTGCTCGGAGTCTCCGTCGGCGTCGGCGGGGCGGTCGGCTCGTTGGGCGCCAGGGTGGAGGGCGACTCGCCGATCGGCCGGAACACCGGGAACTCGACCGTGCCTGCGGTGCGCACGGCGTCCGACATGAACGCCTTCCACACCGATCCGGGCAGGTCGGCTCCGTTGATCGGGCGGCCTGCGGAGTCCTGGATCGGGTCGTTGCGGTCGGTGCCGACCCAGACGGCGGTCGCGACGGCGGGGGTGAAACCGGCGAACCACGCGTCGTTGTTCTGGCCCTCGAAGCGGGACTGCACGGTGCCGGTCTTGCCGGCGGCCTCCTGCCCGTCGGGCAGCTGCAGCCCGTCGTTGTCGACCACGTTCATCATCGCCTCGACGACGTTGCGCGCCACCTGCTCGGGAAAGCGCTGCTCGCCCTCCCCGGGCTGGTACTCGTAGAGCACCCGCCCGTCGGAGTCGACGACCTTGGAGACCATGTGCGGGGCGTGCCAGACACCGCCCGCGGCGATGGTGGCGTAGGCCGACGCCAGCTGGACCGGCGTGACCTCCTTGTTGCCCAGCGGGAGCCGGGCGTCGGGGTTCTCCAGCGGGGCGGTGATCCCGGCGAGCCGGGCGGCGTCGGCCACCTTCTGCGGCCCGACCTGCGCGGCGAGCTTGGTGAACACGACGTTGTTGGAGAGCGTCATCGCCTGCTTGAGGTCGCAGCGCGGGCAGTTGGCGCCCTCGGCGTTGCGCAGCCCGGGACGCTCGGACCCGTCGAAGGTGGTGCCCAGACCGATCGGCGGGTCCTCCAGCAGCCCGGCGAGCACGGCGAACGGTTTGAACGTGGACCCCGGCTGCTTCATGACCTGGGCGTAGTCCAGACCGGTGCCGTTCGCGCCGCCGTAGTAGCCGAGGACGCCGCCGGTGCGCGGGTCGATCGCGACCGCCCCGGTGCGCAGCAGCTCCGGCTCGCCGCGCAGCTTCTCCTCCACCGATTCGGTGAGCTGCTGCTGGCGCTGCGGGTCGATCGTCGTCGTCACCTGCAGACCACCCTGGGCGAACGCCTGCTCGGAGATGCCCAGCGAGCCCAGCTCCGAGCGGACCGCGTTGAGGATGTGGCCGCGGGCGTCGGTCAGCGACGACGAGCGCGAGGTGTTCTCCGGCGCGATCGTCTGCGGGAAGACGGCTGCCTGCCGGTCCGCCCGCGAGATCCAGCCCTGCGCGGCCATCCCGTCGAGGACGAAGTTCCAGCGCTGCTTCGCCCGGTCCGGCGAGTTCGCCGGGTCCCAGTTCGACGGCGACTGGATGATCCCGGCGAGCAGCGCACCCTCGCTGGGGGACAGCTGGGCCGCGGGCTTGCCGTAGTAGGCCAGGCTCGCGGACTCGATGCCGTACGCGCCGCGGCCGAAGTAGATCGCGTTGAGGTAGTCGTTGAGGATCTCGTCCTTGGACTTCTGCCCGGAGACCTTCAGCGAGACGATCAGTTCCTTGTACTTGCGCCAGTACGTCGCGTCGTTGCCGACCAGGGTGTTCTTGACGTACTGCTGGGTGATCGTGGAACCGCCGCCGACACCGCCGGTCAGCTGGTTGACCATCGCCCGCAGGATGCCGGTGAAGTCGAAGCCCGGGTTCGAGTAGAACGACCGGTCCTCGGCCGCCAGCACCGCCTCGCGCACGGGCACCGGGATCGCGTCCATCCCGACCTTGATCCGGTTGCCCTGTTCGGGCACCAGACGGGCGAGCTGGCCGCCGTCGGCGTAGGAGACGGTCGCGATCTGGTTCTGCACGGCGTCGTCGGGGCTGGGGATCGGGAACAGCAGCCAGCCGAGCCCGAGCAGCAGCAGGGGCAGCAGCACGACCGACGCGGCCGTGCCGGCCAGCGAGTAGAGGACCTGGCGACGACGCCGGGTCCGCCGCTCCTCCGGGGTGAGGGCGGCCTTCTGCTCGGCATCGAGGATGCCGAGGCGACGGCGCACCACGCCCACACCGGGGCCGACGAGTGCGATGACCCGGTCGACCGGCCCGTCCGGCCCGGCGCGGCGGCGGCGGCGCGGCGCGGGGGCCGTGGCGTCCGTGGCGTCCGGGGAGTCCCCGGAGGGGGCGGAGGCGGCCAGGAGCCCGGTCGGCGCGTCCGCGGCGGGGGAGAGCGCGGTCGGTGCCCCGGGCCCGGGGGTGGCCGCGGCCGGTACCGCGGTGGGGGACAGCGCCGTCGGGTCGTCGCCGGGGCGGCGACGGTGCCCGGCGGTGCGCGCGGGCATCCCGTCCGTGGCGGCCTCGACGCCCGCGTCGGGCTCGGGACGGCGACGGCGACCGGTCCGGGTGGCGGCGGTGTCCGGCTCCGGCGGGCGCGGGGACGGCGCGGGGCCGGCGCTCCCGGGGCGCGGCGGAACCGGGCCCGGAGCCGACCCGGCGGCGGGTCCCGGCGCACCCGGGACGGAGGCGGCGGGCCGCGGCCGCGGTCCGGTGTCCCGGCGGCCGCTTCCGGCGTCGGCGGGGCGGACCTGCGGTCCGCTGCCCGGACGCACCGAGCCGGGCGCGGGCGGCGGCGTGCCTGCCCCCGGTCGTCCGACCGGCCCGGCCGGGGCCGGCGCGGACGCGGCGGCCCGCCGGTCCGGGGCGGTGGGCGCCGGGCCGGACGCCGACGGGGCGCTGCCCGGCCGCCCGGACCCGCCCGCGTCGGGGCGTCGCTGCGGGCCGGTGGTGTGCCGGGGGCGGGCGGGGACGGGCGGGTCCGCGGGCGGCGTGCCCGGGGCGGCCGGCTGCGGGGTGCTGCCGGGCTCGCGGGGCACGGTGCCGCCGCGTACGCGCAGCCCGACCCTGGTGGTCCCCCCGGAGCCGCTCCCGCCCGCGCCGGTCGTTCCCGCGCCGGTCGTTCCCGTGCCGGTCGTTCCCGTGCCGGTCGTCCCGGCGCCGCCCGGTCCGGAGCGGGTCGCGTCGCGGTCGCCGGTGCGCCCGGCGGGGGCGGAGGCCGGGGGGACGGCGCTGTCGGCCCGCCGCGGGCGTCGTCGGGCGGGGACGTCGTCCGCAGCGGCCGCGTGCGACCCGTCGGGTCCGGGACGCGCGGCCGACCCGGTGGCGCGGACGACGTCGGCGAACGAGCGTGCCTCCGGCTCGTCGGTCCGCGCGCGCCGGCCGCCGGTGGGCGCGCCGTGCCGGGCCGGGGCACCGGAGTCGGTGCGGGCGACCTGGTCGCTGCCGTGCCGGCCGGTCGGGCGCTCCTCGGTGTCGACCGCACGACCGGAAGGGGACGAACCGTAGGAATCGGACTCGGGGGAGCGGCGCGACCGCGGCGGCGGGGGCGGGCCTGCGGGCAACCGGCTCTCCTTTCTGGTCGACGGCCGGCGGAGCCGGACGGTGGCGGCGTGGTCTCACCCGGTCAACGAGTTCGCCGGATCAACGAACGACCGGCGGGCGGCGGTGTGCCCACCGGATCGACGTCACTCGAATGTCGGCACGTCAGCGGGGTGATGGCGCTCTCCGTGACCGGATCGCCCGATCATGGTGCGGCATGCGGACCATCGTGCCCGGGGCCGAAGGGATGCACAGACGAGACGATCCCTGCGTCGAGCAACGGCCGGTTGCGTGCGACGACGCGCGAGCGGCCCCGCGCCGGACGGCCGGACGGCCGCATCCGGTGGGACGACCGGGCGCCGCCGGTCGCCGGACGGAGGCAACCCGCCGCGGGCGCACGGCGACGGGGTCAGGCGGGCCGGGTGAGCAGCGGGCCCATCCGGTCCCGCAGCTCGGTGGCCGCCGACAGCGGCCGGACCAGCACGGTCAGCTCCCGGATCCGGCCCTCGGTGTCGGTACGCAGGAGGTCGACGCCCTGCACCTCCCGCTCCCCGACGGTCGCGGCGAACTCCAGGACGTGCCCGTCGGGTCCGGAGTACTCGGCGACGTAGTGGAACCCGCCGAAGACGGTGAACACCGCGCCGAGCACCGCACGCAGCGGCTCCCGGCCCCGGTGGGGGCGGTGCACGACCGGTGAGCGGAACTCCACGTCGTCGCGACAGAGGGCGACGGCGGCGTCGAGGTCACCGGCCTCGATCGCGGACCGGAAGCGGGCGGCGGCGTCGTTCACGACCGCGATCATGCCGCAGCCCACCCGGTTCAGGCGGCCGCGGCCGCCGGGCGCAGCCCGACCGCCTCGGCCAGCAGCTCGTAGGAGCGCAGCCGGTCCTGCCCGTGGAAGGTCGAGGTGGTCACCATCAGCTCGTCCACCCCGGTCCGGGCGACGAGGTCCTCGACCCCGGCGCGCACGGTGTCCGGCGACCCGATGACCTGGTCGGCCCAGCGCTGCTCGACGAACGACCGCGCGGCGTCTGTCCACTCGAAGGCGGCGACCTCGGCGGGACCGGGCAGCGGGCGCGGGTCGCCCAGGCGCAGGTGCAGGAACTGCAGCGCCGCGGGCAGCGCCAGCTCCCGGGCGCGCTCGTCGGTGTCGGCGCAGGTCACGCCGGCGGCGATCAGGGAGTACGGCCGCTCCTGCATCGCCGACGGCCGGAAGTGCTCGCGGTAGAGCTCGAGCGCGGGCAGGGTGTTCGCGGCGGAGAAGTGGTGGGCGAACGCGAACGGCAGGCCCAGCATCCCGGCCACCTTCGCCGAGTACCCCGACGAGCCGAGCAGCCACATGGTGGGCGCGTTGCCCGCCGACGGCACGGCGAGGACCTCGCCGTCGCCGCGGAAGTAGGCCGCGAGCTCCACGAGCTGGTCGGGGAGGTCGTCCGGTGCGTGCAGCCGCTCCGCGGAGGTCCCGCGCAGTGCCGCGGCGGTGCGCGGGTCGGTGCCCGGCGCGCGCCCGATGCCCAGGTCGATCCGCCCGGGGTGCAGCGCCTCCAGGGTGCCGAACTGCTCCGCGACCACGAGCGGGCGGTGGTTGGGCAGCATCACCCCGCCGGAACCGACGGTGATCCGCTCGGTGGCCCCGGCCAGGTGGGCGATCAGCACCGGCGGCGAGGAGCTGGCGATGCCCGGCATACCGTGGTGCTCGGCGACCCAGTACCGGGTGAAGCCCAGCTCCTCGGCCCGCCGCACCAGACGGGTGCTGTGCGCGAGCGCGTCGGTGGCCGACGAGCCGTCGGCGACGGGGACCAGGTCGAGCACGGAGAGAGGGACCACGAGGCCTGCAACACCCGTACCCGGCGGGTGTCTTCCCTGCGGTCGGAACCGGGTCGCGGCCCCCGACTAGCATCGGGGGTCCATCCGTTCGCAGCACCGCAGGAGGCACCCCCGTGTCCGCACCGTCCGCCCCGCCCGCGTCCGCCCCGATCCGGGTGCCGGCCGGGACGGCCGCCGGCGCGCGCGTCCGGGAGGGCGGGCTGCCGACCAGTGGTCCCGAGGCGATCGTCGTCGTGCGTGACGCCGAGGGCGCCCTCCGCGACCTGGCCTGGGCCCCCGACGCCGACACCGAGGTGGTCCCGGTCCCGGCGAACACCGAGGAGGGCCGCAGCGTCATCCGGCACTCCGCGGCGCACGTGCTGGCCCAGGCCGTCCAGCAGCTGTTCCCGAAGGCCAGGCTGGGCATCGGTCCGCCGGTGACCGACGGCTTCTACTACGACTTCGACGTCGACACCCCCTTCACCCCCGAGGATCTGAAGAAGATCGAGTCGGCGATGAAGAAGATCGTCAAGTCCGGGCAGCGCTTCAGCCGGCGTCGGTTCGCCGACAAGGAGGAGGCGCGCGCGGAGCTGGCCGAGGAGCCCTACAAGCTGGAGCTCATCGACCTCAAGGGCGCCGACGACGAGGTGATGGAGGTCGACGGCTCCGGCGAGCTGACGATCTACGACAACGTGCACGCGCACACCGGCGCGACCGTCTGGTCGGACCTGTGCCGCGGCCCGCACCTGCCGACCACCAAGTACGTCCCGGCGTTCTCGTTGACCCGCTCGGCCGCCGCGTACTGGCGGGGCGACCAGGCCAACGCCCAGCTGCAGCGCATCTACGGCACCGCGTGGGAGTCCCAGGAGGCGCACGACGCCTACCTGGAGCGCGTCGCCGAGGCCGAGCGCCGCGACCACCGCCGGCTCGGCAGCGAGCTGGACCTGTTCAGCTTCCCCGACGAGATCGGGTCGGGACTGCCGGTCTTCCACCCCAAGGGCGGGGTCGTCCGCAAGGAGCTGGAGGACCTGTCGCGCGAGCGGCACGCCGCGGCGGGGTACGAGTTCGTCTACACCCCGCACGCCACCAAGGGCGCGCTGTTCGAGAAGTCCGGCCACCTGGAGTGGTACGCCGAGGGCATGTACCCGCCCATGCAGCTCGACGCCGAGTACACCGGCGAGGGCGAGCTGAAGCGGCCGGCCGTCGACTACTACCTCAAGCCGATGAACTGCCCGATGCACAACCTGATCTTCGCCTCGCGCGGACGGTCCTACCGCGAGCTGCCGCTGCGGCTGTTCGAGTTCGGCACCGTCTACCGCTACGAGAAGTCCGGCGTCGTGCACGGCCTGACCCGGGCCCGCGGCTTCACCCAGGACGACGCGCACATCTACTGCACCCGCGAGCAGATGCAGGGCGAGATCCGCAGCCTGCTCCAGTTCGTGCTCGACCTGCTGCGCGACTACGGCCTCGACGACTTCTACCTGGAGCTCTCGACCCGCAACCCGGAGAAGTCGATCGGGTCCGACGAGTCCTGGGCCGAGGCCACCCAGGCCCTGCGTGACGCCGCGGGGAGCTTCGGGCTGGAGCTGCGCGACGACCCGGGGGGCGCCGCGTTCTACGCCCCGAAGATCTCGGTGCAGGCCCGGGACGCGATCGGCCGCTACTGGCAGATGTCGACCATCCAGGTCGACCTGATGCTGCCGGACCGCTTCGAGCTGGAGTACACCTCCTCCGACGGCTCCCGGCAGCGCCCGGTCATGATCCACCGTGCGCTGTTCGGGTCGATCGAGCGCTTCTTCGGCGTGCTCACCGAGCACTACGCCGGCGCCTTCCCGGCGTGGCTGGCACCCGTGCAGGTGGTGGGCATCCCGGTCACCGAGGCCCAGGACGACTACGTCCGCGACGTCGCCGCCCGGCTGCGCGCCGCCGGCATCCGGGTCGACGTCGACTCCGGCGACGACCGGATGCAGAAGAAGATCCGGACCCACACCCTGGCGAAGGTGCCGTTCCTGCTGCTCGTGGGGGGACGCGACGTCGAGGCCGGCGCGGTCAGCTTCCGCTTCCGGGACGGCTCGCAGACCAACGCGGTGCCGGTCGAGCAGGCGGTCACCTCGATCGTGGAGTGGGTGCGGTCGCGCACGAACACCTCGCCGACGGCGGAGAGCTTCGGCGACGGCGCCTAGGATCGGCGCATGGAGCAGGAGTGGGTCCCGCAGGAGGGGACCGGGACGCCCGACGGCTTCGCGCGGCTGTGGACCCCGCACCGGCTCGCCTACATCCAGGGAGCCGGTGACACGGGCTGCCCGTTCTGCCGCATCGCCCGGGGGAGACCCTGGGCGACTCGGCGGACCCGGACGCGGACAACCTCGTCGTCGCCCGCGGCGACGAGGTCTACGCCCTGCTGAACCTGCACCCGTACAACCCGGGGCACCTGATGGTGCTGCCCTACCGGCACGTCGCGGACCTGGAGGACCTCACCGACTCCGAGTCCGGCGAGCTGATGGCGTTCACCCGCCAGGCCGTCGTGACCATGAAGCGGATCGCGGCGCCGCACGCGTTCAACGTGGGGCTCAACCTGGGCCACGTCGCGGGCGGGTCGCTGGCCGAGCACCTGCACCAGCACGTCGTACCGCGCTGGGGCGGGGACGCGAACTTCATCGCGGTCGTCGGGCAGACGAAGGTGATCCCCCAGCTGCTGGCCGAGACCCGCGACCAGCTGGCGCAGGCGTGGGAACGGCCACGGCGCTGACCGGCCGCGTCCGCGACGGGACGACCCGGCGGCGGACTACGCTGGCAGGGTCCCCCACCCCGCCGTCCTGCACGGGAGCACGCAGCCACCGATGCTGAACCTGTTCGCCCGCGCGCACGTCAACCGGCTCACCGACCCCGTCGGGCGGGCCCTGATCGATCGCGGTGTCAGCCCGGACACCGTGACCGTGCTCGGCACGGTCGGGGCCGTCGTCTGCTCGCTGGCGTTCCTGCCGACCGGGTGGCTCGCCCTCGGCGCGGTGCTGGTGACGCTGTTCGTGCTGACCGACCTGATCGACGGCGCGATGGCCCGCGCCCGCGGCCACGGCACGCCGTTCGGGGCGGTGCTCGACTCCACCTGCGACCGGATCGTCGACGGTGCCCTGTTCGCCGGGCTCGCGTGGTGGGCGCTGACCGGCGGGGCCGAACCGCTCGCCGGCGCCGCCGCGCTGGTCGCCCTGGTCGGCGGCCAGATCGTGTCCTACGTCAAGGCCCGTGCCGAGTCGGTCGGGCTGACCGCCGAGGGCGGCCTCGTCGAGCGCGCCGAACGGCTCATCCTCGGCCTGGTCGGCGCGTTCCTGTCCGGGATCGGCGTGCCGTGGGCGCTGACCGTCACCCTCGTCGTGCTGGCGGTCGGGACGGCGGTGACCCTCGGCCAGCGGATCCTGGCGGTGCGGCACAGCTCCCGCGAGGCCCCGCGTGCCTGACCTGCCGGGACGCACCGGCGACACACTGGCCGCCGTCGGGTACGCGGCGGGCTGGGGGGTGGCCGGGCGGCTGCCCGCGGGCGTCGTCGGGCGGGTGTTCGACGCCAGCGCCGCGCTCGCGGTACGCCGCGACGGGCCCGGCGTACGACGCCTGCGGCACAACCTGCACCGGGCCCGTCCCGGTGCGACCCCCGCCGAGCTCGACGCGCTGGTCGCCGCGGGGATGCGCAGCTACGCCCGCTACTGGCGGGAGGCGTTCGCGCTGCCCCGGCTCGACCCGGCCGCGGTGCACGCCGCGATGGGGCCGCACGCCCACGGTGTCGTCGACGCGCTGGCGGCCGCCCGGTCCGGGCGTGGGGTCGTGTTCGCCCTCCCGCACGCCGGCAACTGGGACCTCGCGGGGCTCTACCTGCTGCGCGAGCTCGACCGGCTCGGGCTCGACCCGGTGCTGACCACCGTCGTGCAGCGGCTGCGTCCGGAGCCGTTGTTCCGCCGGTTCCTCGCCTACCGGCGCGCACTCGGGTTCGAGGTCGTGACCGCCGACGACCCCCGCACCGCACACCGGGCGCTGACCGGGCGGCTGCGCCGCGGCGGGGTCGTCTGCCTGGTCGCCGACCGCGACCTGTCCGGAACCGGGACCGAGGTGACCTTCCTCGGCGGGCCCGCCCGGCTGCCGTCCGGCCCGGCACGGCTGGCCCGGATCACCGGCGCCGCGCTGCACCCGGCCTACCCCTACTTCACCGACGACGCCTGGGGCGTCGAGGTCGGGGCCGCGGTCCCCGCCGGTCCCGGGGCGGTCCAGCACCTCGCCGACGCGTTCGGTGACATGATCGCCCGCCGCCCGTGGGACTGGCACATGCTGCAGCCGGTCGGCGCGGGATGAGGATCGGGATCGTCTGCCCGTACTCGCTCGAGGTCGCCGGGGGAGTGCAGCGCCACGTCCTGGACCTGGCCGCCGCGCTGCGCCGGCTCGGGCACGCCGTGGAGGTCCTCGCCCCGACGGCCGGTGCGGCACCGGAGTTCGTCACCTCGGCCGGGCGGGCCGTCGGGGTCCCCTACAACGGCTCCGTCGCCCGGGTCGCGTTCGGCCCGCTGACCCGCCACCGCACCCGGCGCTGGCTCACCACGCACGACGTCGACGTCCTGCACGTGCACGAGCCCACCGCCCCGTCGGTGTCGGCGCTGGCCCTGCTCGACGCCCGCGGGCCGGTCGTGGCCACGTTCCACACCTCCACCGAGCGGTCCCGGGTGCTGGCCGCGTTCGGCCCGGTGGCGCGCCCGCTGCTGGAGCGGGTCACGGCGCGGATCGCGGTGTCGGCGACCGCGCGCCGGGTACAGGTCGAGCACCTGGGCGGGGACGCCACCGAGATCCCCAACGGCGTCGACGTCGCCCGGTTCGCCCACGGCCCGGTGGTCGACCTGCCGCCCGCGGTGCGGGTCGGGTTCGTCGGCCGCTTCGACGAGCCCCGCAAGGGCATGCCGGTGCTGCTGGCCGCGCTGCACCGGGTCGTCGCCGTCCACCCGGAGGTACGGCTGCTCGTCGTCGGGCGCGGCGACGGTGACCGGCTGCGCCGCGCCGCGGGCCCCGAGCTGGCCGGCCGGATCGACCTGCTGGGCCCGGTCGACGAGGCGACCAAGGCCGCCGCGCTGCGGTCGGTCGCGGTGCTCTGCGCACCGCACCGCGGCGGCGAGAGCTTCGGGATGGTGCTGACCGAGGCGATGGCCGCGGGCGCCCCGGTGCTGGCCGCGGACCTCGAGTCCTTCCGTGCCGTGCTCGACGACGGTCGCGCGGGTGCCCTGTTCCCACCCGGCGACGAGGCCGCACTGGCCGCCGCGCTCGTCCGCCTGCTCGACGACGCCCCGGTCCGCGCCCGGCTCGCCGCCGCCGGCCGGGCCCGGGCCCGTCGGTACGACTGGCCGGTCGTCGCCGGGGACGTGCTGCGGGTGTACCGGGCCGCGATCGCCGGCGCACCACGTCCGCTGGTGCGCGGGGGCGCGCGGTGAGCACGGCCCTGGTCGCCGGCGTCGCGGCACCGGCGACGCTGCTGGTGGTGGCACTCACCCTGTGGTGCGTGACACGGGTGCGGCGCCTGCACCGGCTGCACGTGCGGGTCGACGCCGCCCGGGCCGGGCTCGCCACGGCGCTGGACACCCGGGCCCGGGCGGCGCTCGCCGTCGCCGACGCGCTGGGTCCGGCGGCCCCGCCGGACCTGCGCCGGGCCGCGCTCGTCGCCCGCGCGTTGCACGCACCGGCACCGGACGGGCGCGACCCGGCCGGTGCCCGCGCGGCCCGCGAGGCCGCGGAGAACGCCCTGACCAGGCAGCTCGCCGCCGTCGCGCGGGGGGTGGGGGACACTGCGACCGACGGCGACCTCGCCGACGCCGAGGCCCTGGTCGTGCTGGCCCGGCGCGTGCACAACGACGCCGTCCGCGACACCCGTGCCCTGCGCTCGCGATGGCTGGTGCGGACGCTGCGTCTGCACGGCACCGCACCGGAGCCGGTGTACTTCGAGATCGCCGATCCGGAACCGCCGCGTTCACCTGCGCGCCCTCACGTAGAATCGCCACGCAGTCCGACCGTCATGTGAGGAGCTCCGATCACCCGTGTCCGCAGCTGAGAACACCCCCGACACCGCCGGCCCGCAGCACGGCACCGCGCGGGTGAAGCGCGGGATGGCCGAGATGCTGAAGGGCGGCGTGATCATGGACGTCGTCACGCCGGATCAGGCCAAGATCGCCGAGGACGCCGGGGCCGTCGCCGTGATGGCCCTGGAGCGCGTCCCGGCCGACATCCGTGCCAACGGCGGCGTGGCCCGCATGTCGGACCCGGACATGATCACCGGCATCGTCGAGGCCGTGTCCATCCCGGTCATGGCCAAGGCCCGCATCGGCCACTTCGTCGAGGCCCGGGTCCTGCAGTCCCTCGGTGTCGACTACATCGACGAGTCCGAGGTCCTGACCCCGGCCGACGAGGCGCACCACATCGACAAGTGGGAGTTCACCGCGCCCTTCGTCTGCGGTGCCACCAACCTGGGTGAGGCCCTGCGCCGCATCTCCGAGGGCGCGGCCATGATCCGCTCCAAGGGCGAGGCCGGCACCGGCAACGTCGTCGAGGCCACCCGGCACATGCGCTCGATCCGCGCCGAGATCGGCCGGCTCGCCTCCCTCGACGCCGCCGAGCTCTACATCGCGGCCAAGGAGCTGCGCGCCCCGGTCGAGCTGGTCGCCGAGGTGGCCCGCACCGGCAAGCTCCCGGTCGTGCTGTTCACCGCCGGTGGCATCGCGACCCCGGCGGACGCGGCGATGATGATGCAGCTCGGTGCCGAGGGCGTGTTCGTCGGGTCGGGCATCTTCAAGTCCGGTGACCCGGCGCAGCGCGCGTCGGCGATCGTGAAGGCCACGACCTTCCACGACGACCCCGAGATGATCGCCAAGGTCTCCCGCGGCCTGGGCGAGGCCATGGTCGGCATCAACATCGCCGACATCCCCGAGGAGCAGCGCTACGCCGCTCGCGGTTGGTGAGCCTCCCGCTCCACCCCGAGAGCCCCGTCCGGCACGCCGGACGGGGCTCTCGTCGTTCCACCCACGCTCCGTGCCCGCCGCCGGGGTTCCGTGTGCGTGGCCACGGGTCCGAGCGCGTGCCACGCGTACGGACCCGTGTCACGACGGGCGGGACCGAGTGCGTGCCACGGTCCGGTGACCCGATCGGTCCCCCGGACGCGTGGAGTGTCCGTCCCGGCCACGCTCCGCGGTCGCTCGGTGGAGGGGTTGCCTACCCGATGTGGTGACACAGGTGCTCATGGTGACTCTGTGGCATCTAGCGTCCCGTGTGGATCAGGAGACCACTGTTACGGAGGAGCCTGATGGGACGCTCTATGAGGGTCGTGGCGATCGCCGCCGCGATGGTGATCAGCTTTCCGGCAGCGGCGTTCGCGGACACCGGGGCCGTTCGACCGGGTGCGACGACGACCGCGGACTGCCCCACGACGGGCGCCACCCCGCCCGGGGGAGCCGCTCCGGGTGGTCCGGCCACCGGTGGTGACGGAGGCGCCGGGTCGGGGAAGCCCGGCGCCTCCGCCGCCCCCGGATCCGAGGCGGACGGCCCGTCCGGGGACGACCGGGACGGCGAGCACGGCTCGTCCGGCGACAGGGCGGGGCACGACGACGGCTCGGGGGGCGGCGGTGACCCCGACGACTCCGGGTCGGGTGGGTCGGGGAGCGGCTCCGGCGGTGACCGGGGCTCCGGGGACGACGCGGGTTCCGGTGGCGACCAGGGTTCGGGCGGGGACTCGGGTTCGGGGGACGACCAGGGTTCGGGCGGGGACCAGGGCTCGGGCGGCGGCTCGGGCTCCGGAGACGACTCGGGTTCCGGTCAGGGTTCCGGGGGCGACTCGGGCTCGGGCGGCGACCCGGCTCCGTCCGCCGGCACGACCTCGACCGACGCGCCCCCCGGCACGCCCGGTGATGCCGCGACCACCCCGGCCGACGCCGCCTCCCCGGCACCCGGAACGGCTCCGTCCGCCGGGGCGACCCCCGCCCCCGCGGACTGCGCCGCCGGTGCCGCCCCTGCGGCCCCCGCGGCCCCCGCGGCCCCGCCTACCCGGGCGCGGCGACCACCGCCGCCGTCGAGCACAACTGGGGCGAGCCGGTGAAGGTCGACGACTTCGACGGCGACACCCTGACCGGGTGGAGCCCCTACGACGGCCCCGGCCACGGCGGTGAGGGGAAGCGCTCCCCGTCGGCGATCTCGGTGCGGGACGGCGTGCTCACCATCGCCGGCGACGCCGACGGCACCACCGGCGGCATGGCCTGGTCCGACAGTAGCCAGAAGTACGGCCGCTGGGAGGGCCGGGTCTGGGCACCCGCGTCGGACCCCTCGTACAACGCGCTGCTGCTGCTCTGGCCCACCGCGGAGAACTTCCCGGTGGGCGGCGAGATCGACTTCATGGAGATGACCGACCACACCCGGCAGAAGACCAAGGTATTGACCGCACAAGAGCTGGCCGCGGGCGAGTAGGGCGAATGCTCCTGAGCCGACAGCCGATAGGACTCCTTCCCTCAGCGAGGGAAGGAGTCCTTGAGGTGCCTGCACACAGGAGTAGTCCCGATCGGACCGGCGGGGACGGTCTGGGTCGGTGGGGACGGGTCGTAGCGGCGGATGATCTGCCGGGCTGGTTGGTCGTCGATCCGGATGGTGTTGCGGTCGAACCGATCGCGGAGTTCCTGCGGGATCTCGCCGCTCGGTGTAGTAGCCCGGGCAGTGTCCGCAGCTACGCCTACGCCCTGTTGCGGTGGTGGCGCTGGCTACACCGTGTCGATGTCGCCTGGGACCGCGCGACGGTCGCCGAGGTTCGGGACCTGGTGCTGTGGTTGTCGCAGGCCGACAAGCCCCGCCGGACCCCGCGGACCAGGTCGGCGTCCACGGTGGGGCGGACGAACACGGTCACGGGCAAGCCGTATTTGTCGGACTCCTACGCACCGCGCACGGTGCGCCACAGCAACGCGGTGATCCGCGCGTTCTACGAGTTCTGGATCGAGCAGGGCGAGGGGCCGCTGGTTAACCCGGTCGTGCTGGCCCGCTCGCGGGAGTCCGGTCGTACGAACGCCCATCACAACCCGCTGCGCCCGTTCCGTGGTGACGGCGCGTTGCGCCACAATCCGAAGGTTCCCCGTCAGCGCCCGCGGGCGTTGGCCGATGAGCACTGGGATGCGCTGTTCACCGAGCTGCGCAGTGACCGGGACCGGGCGATCACCTCGCTCGCGGTGTCCTCGGCCGCTCGCGCCGGTGAGCTGTTGGGGATGCGCCCGATCGATCTGGACTGGGGCGATCAGCGGATCCGGGTGGTCCGCAAGGGTTCGCGTGCTGAGCAGTGGCTTCCGGCCAGCAGCGAGTCCTTCGTCTGGCTGCGTCTCTACATGTCCGGCCTCGGCACGCCCGCGGCGGACGGGCCGCTGTGGTGGACGCTGCGTCCTTACCGGCGTCGCGGCGGCCCGGGAATGGACCGCCGGATCCCTGGTCCGGCCGGGGCCGGGCTGCGGCCGCTGACCTATCCGGCGATGCGGGCAGTCCTGCTGCGGGCGAACCGCGTGTTGGGCACGAACCACTGTTGGCACGATCTGCGCCACACCGCGGCGCTGCGGATGAGTCGCGACGAGGACCTGTCGATCCGTGATGTTCAGACCGTGCTCGGGCACGCTCACATCACCACGACCGCCGGCGTCTATCTCGTCGAGGACGACGACCGGGTGATCGCCCGGGTCGCCCAGCACCTGGCCTCCCGTGACTCCCGCACGCACGCGCCCGAGCCGGTCCCGGCGCAGGGCTACGACGCCGGCGCGCTGGCGATCCTGCTCGGTGGTGATCGTCGATGAGCACCACCACGACTCCCTCGCCGGCTCTGTCGACGCCGCCGAATGCCGAAGCGGCGGAACCGACTCTCGCCCGGTCATGGCGGCGGGACTGGACGAACCGGATCCCGGTCCCGGAGCTGGCGCGCTGCTGCCCCGGGCACCCGAACGGCCCCTGGGACACCACCGCCGCCGCACCACTGGTCCAGCGCTCTCAGCAGGCCGGGAGCTGGCCGGTGACCGCCCCCGACCAACGGCGGGGCCAGGGCGTCGGTCGCGGGGTCGAGAAGCTGCTGTCCTGGCTGGCGACCTTCCCGGGGCGGGGCTGGCAGGACCGGTGGCTCGCCGCGCGCGGCGATCACGACCACGTGGTCGACCAGCTCCTCGGTGCACCGCGGAGAGCCAAGAGCCTGGGACGAGCCCGCGCCGAGCTGAACTCCGGGCTGACCTGGCTGCTCGCGGCCCGAGTGGTCCGCCCCGACTACGTCCTGTTCGCCGGACACAAGCACCCGGCGTTGTTCACGATGTTCGGGCTCCTGCACGACACCGGCGATGACCAGACTGACCGGAGCGGCAGCGGCGCCGGGCAGGTGAGCTTTGCGCGCATCGGTGGCCTCGATGGCGCACCCTGCCAGGTCGAGGGGGTCACCGCGGTCCCGGCCACGCTGCTGCGGGCCCGCACCACTCTGATCAAGATCCTGCTCCACACCGGCAAGCCCGCTCTGGCCGATCTCACCGTCGACGATCTTCTCGAGGCCCGCGCCTGGGGCCTGGCGGCCGGGCATCCGGTCCGAGGGCTGTCGACGGCCTGGGATCTGCTGATGCGCATGGGCGTCCTCGACGACGGATCGAGCCTGGCCTCGGCGACTCGGCTCGGGCGCCCCAGCCCTGCGCAGCTGGTCGCCTACTACGGCGTCGCCAACCCGGTCGTCGCCGAGATCCTCACCCGCTACCTCACCGAGCGCGCACCGGCGCTGGACTTCGCCTCGCTACGCAATCTGGCCGCCGAGCTGGCCGGCCGGTTCTGGTCAGACATCGAGGTCCACCACCCGGAGCTGGGCGACCCCGGCCAGGGACTCGCGTTGCCCGAGCATGCCGCCCGCGCCTGGAAGCAGCGCCTGGCGACCCAGCCAGGCCGCAACGGCGCCACACTCAGCGCCACCAGCCGCTACTCGACCCTGATGACGGTTCGGGCGTTCTATCTCGACCTGGCCGACTGGGCCCAGACCGATCCCAGCTGGGCCGGCGCGGTCGCACCGTCACCGGTCCGGCGCGCCGACGTCGCCGGGTTCGACAAGGCCCGCGCCGAGGTCACCGCGCGGATCCATCAGCGCATCCGCGAACGGATGCCGAAGCTGCCCCGCCTGGTCGCTGCGGCCGAGGACCGGCTACGCGCCGAGCGAGCGCTGCTCGACGCAGCCCTGGCCGTTGGGATCGACGAGGAGCTCACCCACGACGGCCGCACCTACCGGCGGCGACTGCGCAGCCCTGCCGAGGCCGGAGCGTTCGCCGGGCGCGACCACACCGTGATCCTGCAGCGCCTCGACACCAACACCCGGATCAACCAGAGCCAAGCCGAGGACGACGCGTTCTGGGCCTGGGCGGTCATCGAAACCCTGCGTCACACCGGGATCCGCGTCGAGGAACTACTCGAGTTAACCCAGCTCGCGGTGATCTCCTACCGGCTGCCTTCCACCGGCGAGCTGGTCCCTCTGCTCCAGATCGTCCCGTCGAAGAGCAACGAGGAACGGCTGCTGCTGATCAGCCCGGAACTCACCGACGTCCTCGCCGCAATCATCACCCGGCTACGGCGCCTGACCGGAACTTCGACGATCCCGCTGGTCGCCCGCTACGACAGCTTCGAACGCGTCACCGGACCACCGCTGCCGCACCTGTTCCAGACACGACGCAACAGCGCCGTCCAGAACGTGTTCAGCTACCACTCCGTCCGCAAGCTGCTCGTCACGACCGCCCAGCGCGCCGGGATCACCAACCCCACCGGGCAGCCATTGCTGTTCACCGCCCACGACTTCCGCCGCATGTTCGTCACCGACGTGGTCAACAACGGACTCCCGATCCACATCGCAGCCCGCCTGCTCGGCCACCACTCAGTGACAACCACCCAGGCCTACCACGCCGTCTTCACCGACGACCTGATCCGTTCCTACCGCGGCTTCCTCGACCGGCGCCGAGCCGAACGCCCCCAGGCCGAATACCGCCAGCCCACCAACACCGAGTGGCGTGAGTTCGAGCAGCACTTCGAACGCCGCAAGCTCGAACTCGGCAACTGCGGACGCCCCTACGACAGCCCCTGCCAGCACGAACACGCCTGCATCCGCTGCCCAATGCTGCAGATCGACCCCCGCCAACACACCCGCCTGGCCGAGATCGCCCGCAACCTGAGTGACCGGATCACCGAAGCCCGAGCGAACGGCTGGCACGGCGAAGTCGAGGGCCTCCAGACCAGCCTCAACGCCGCCCGCACCAAGCTCGCCGGCCTCTCCCGCACCGCCCCGACCCCCGCACCGAAGATCACCGACCTCGGCCTGCCCGTCATCCGGGACAGACCCAGGTGACCTCACTCAAAACCCCGACCCCACGAACCAGCTGGAGGACAACCACCGTGAGCAAGTTCAGAAAAAACCTCTTCCTGCACTACGGCGAGGACAACTCCCAGGTCCAGGGCTCGGTCGACATCGACGCCACCCAGTGGCACAACTGGGCCGTGGAGTGGACGCCCGACGGCGTGACCGCGTTCGTCGACGGCAGGCAGTGGTGGCACACCGACGACACGTCGATCCTGCCGCCCGGCCCGATGCACCTGACCGTGCAGCTCGACTGGTTCCCGAAGGGCGGCGGTGAGGTGAAGCCGTCGGAGATGCAGGTCGACTGGGTCCGCCAGTACGCGCTGCCGGAGTCGGAGAAGGGCGGCGACGGCGGCGGTGACCGCGGCGGCCGGGACGAGGGTCTGCTCGACGGCCTGCTGCACCGCATCACCGAGGGCGGACCGGACCGTGAGCCGGGTTCGGCGACCCGTGGCGCCAGCGGGACCTGATCAGCGGTACTCCATGACGAGCACCGCGGTCGCACCCGGGGTGAGTGCCCGGTAGGAGTGCGGGCGGTCGGCCGGGAACGTCAGATGGTCGCCCGGGTCCA
Organism: Pseudonocardia sp. ICBG1293; assembly: GCF_020131355.1. Classification (GTDB taxonomy): domain Bacteria; phylum Actinomycetota; class Actinomycetes; order Mycobacteriales; family Pseudonocardiaceae; genus Pseudonocardia. The sequence continues at coordinate 244,438 of NZ_JAHLEL010000040.1, read as the reverse complement.
GCTCGACCTCCTCGCCGTCCGGCCCGACGACCCACCGGCCCGTCGACACCACCACGTGCTCGACGGTGCCGGGGGAGTGCGGCTCGGCCGCGCGGGGTGGCCCCGGCTCGCAGGTGGCCAGGTGCAGATCGCGGCGCGCCCCCGGCGGGCACGGGGACAGCAGCGCCCCGGTGTAGGCGGCCTCCTCCGACCGGATCGCGGGGCGTTCGGCGAACCGCACCACCCGTACCGGCGACGACGGCGGCTCCACCAGGGCGGCGAACGGCACCCCGGCGACGACGGCGATCGCCCACAGCGTCTCCACGCTCGGGTTCCCGGTTCCCGCCTCCAGCTGGGACAACGTCGACTTCGCGATCCCGGCCCGGCGGGCCAGCTCGGAGGAGGAGATCCCGAGACGCTCCCGCTCGCGGCGGATCGCGGCGGCGATCGAGGCCAGCGGCGGACCGGACGTTCGATCCATCGGCCACTCCGTTCGACTTGACGAACACTGGGGGTCCGTTCACTGTAGCGGGCATGCGTTCGACACAGCGAACGGCGCGCGGCGATGTCCGCGACGCCCTGACCATCGCGGTGGCCGTCGCCGTCGTCGGGGTCTCCTTCGGCGCGCTCGCGCCGGCCGCGGGGCTGTCCCCGGCCATGACGATGGCCATGTCGCTGCTGGTGTTCGCGGGCGGCGCCCAGCTGCTCGTCACCGGCGTGCTCGCCGCGGGCGGAGGGGTGTGGGCCGCGGTCGCGGCGGGGCTGATCCTGAACCTGCGTCACCTGCCCTTCGGCCTGGCGCTGGCCCGCCATCTGGGCGGGGGATGGCGGCGGTGGCCCGCGGCGCACGTCGTCACCGACGAGTCGACGGCGTTCGTACTGGCCCGCACCGACACCCCCGGACGGGGTCGGCGCGCGTTCCGCATCCTCGGCGTCGCGAAGTACCTCTGCTGGCAGCTCGACACCGCGGCCGGGCTGGTGCTCGGGGCGAGCGTGCCGGACCCGGCAGCGTTCGGGCTCGACGCCGCCTTCCCGGCCGCGCTGCTGGCCATGCTCGTCCCCATGCTGCGCCGGGTCGACGCCCGACGGGTCGGTGCGGCCGCCGCCACCGTGTCGCTGGCCTGCGCGCCGTTCCTGCCGGTGGGCCTGCCCGTGCTGGCAGGCCTGCTCGGCGTCGGCGCGGCCGGCCGGACGACGGGGGAGCAGTCGTGACCGTCGCCGCGCTGCTCGTCCTGGCCGGCGGGACCTACCTGATGCGCCTGCTGCCCCTGCTCCTGCACGACCGGGTCGCGTTGTCGGCCCGCACGGTCCGGCTCGTCGAGCTGGGCGCGGTCGGGCTGCTCGTCGCCCTCGTCGCCACCGGCACCTGGTTCGAGGGCGACGCCTTCGCCGGCTGGGCCCGCCCGGCCGGGGTCGCCGTGGCCGCCGGTGCGCTGGCCGTCCGGGTGCCGTTCGTGCTGGTCGTCGTGCTCGCCGCGGCGACCACGGCCGGTCTGCGGCTGGCCGGGATCCCCTGAGCCGGTCGTCACCCCGGCGCGCGCCGCGCGGCCGGGACCGCGAGGATCGCCCCATGCACGTGCTCGTCCTCGGCGCCACCGGCTACATCGGCTCCCGGCTCGTACCGCGTCTGCTCGACGCCGGCCACGACGTCCGGGTGCTCGCCCGCACCCCGGGCAAGCTCGCCGCACACCCGTGGGGCGACCGGGTGGACGCCGTCCGTGGCGACGCCCGGGACCCCGCCGACGTCCGTCGGTCCTGCGACGGTGTCGACGCCGTCGTCCACCTGGTGCACGCCATGGACGGACCCGGCTACGCCGACCGCGACCGGACCGCCGCACACGCCCTGGCCGACGGTGCCGCCGCGGCCGGCGTGCACCGCATCGTCTACCTGGGCGGGCTGCAGCCCGAGACCGGCACCCGGCGGGTGTCGCAGCACCTGTCCTCGCGCCGCGAGGTCGGCGACATCCTGCTCGCCGGTCCGGTCCCGGCCGCCGTGCTGCGGGCCGGGATCGTCGTCGGCACCGGCTCGGCCAGCTTCGAGATGATCCGGCACCTGACCGAGACCGCGATGGGCGGCCCGCTGGTCCTGCCGCTGCCCGACCGGGCCTGGAACCGGATCCAGCCGATCGCCGTCGACGACGTGCTGCACGACCTCGTGGGCTGCCTCGACCTGCCCGCCGCGGTGAACCGGGCGTTCGACGTCGGGGGACCCGACGTGCACACCTACCGCTCGCTGATGAGCGAGTTCGCCGCCGAGGCCGGCTTGCTGCGGCCGTTCCCGGTGCCCGTCCCGCTCTCCGCGCCGCGGCTCACCGCCCGCGCCGTCGCCGCGCTCACCCCGGTCGGCCGCGGCCTGGCCGAGCCGCTGGTCGAGTCGATGCGCCACGAGCTGGTGGCCGACCCCGACGATCTCGCCGCCCTCGACGCGCTCATCGGCACCCCGCCCGGCGGACGGACCCCGTACCGCACCGCCGTCCGACGCGCTCTCGACGGCGTCGGCGCGGCCGGCCCGGGGCCGGCCGACCCGCCCGGCAGCGGCCCGTTGGAGTGGTCCACGACCGACACCCACGACGTCGCCGCGCCCGCCCGCGCCGTGTGGCCGGTGATCGAGACGCTCGGCGGCCCGCACGGCTGGTACACCGTCCCGGGGGTCGCGACGCTGGCCGGTCATCTCGACGTCCTCGCCGGGGGTCCCGGTGTCGTCCCGCGTCGGCACGGCGACGGCCCGCCGCGCCTGCTCCCGGGCGAACCCCTGGGCCGGTGGACCGTCGAGGAGGTCGCACCGGGGCGCCGCCTGGTCCTGCGCGCGGCCGACCGGCTGCCCGGCGACGCCCGCCTGGAGCTCGCGGTCGTCCCCACCGGACGGCTGACCAGCCGCTACGCCCAGACCCTGCACTTCACCCCGCGCGGGCTCGCCGGACGGCTGGCCTGGCTCGCCGCCTACCCGTCGCAGCGCTTCGTGCTCGGCGTGATGGCCCGCACGCTCGCCGGCGTCGCCGAGACCCGCTACCGCCGCGACGTGCGCGCCCTCTGACCCCACGCACCTCACCCGCCTCCGCCCACCCACCCGGGCCCGCACCCGCACCCCGCACGCTCACGAGCGGGCCGTTCGTACGAACCTTTCGTACGAACGGCCCGCTCGTGCGACTCCGGGCGGTCCGGTGCGGCCCTGGGCGGTCCGGTGCGACCCCGGGCGGCGGGTCAGCCCTGGCCGCGGGCCTGGGCGACCTGCTCGGCGCGGTCCTCGGCCGCGATCCGGGTCAGCTCGGCGCCGGCGTCGGGGTCGCGGGTGAGGTTCTCGCCCGACTCCGGGTCGAACACGTGGATCTTGCGGGCGTCCAGCCAGAACTCGGCGTCACGGCCCTCACGGATCCGGCTGGTCGAGTCGATCGACACGATCGCCTGGGTACGCAGCTGGTCGACGTCGAGCTCCCGGGACAGCTCCTTGAGCTTGGTCTCGACCTCGGCCGGGGCCTCGTAGGGGATGTAGGCGTACTGCGAGTCGCCCAGCCACTCGGTCACGTCGACCTTCGCGGTGAAGGTCGACCCGACGTGGCGCTTGGCCTCGTCGACCAGGGAGGCGTCCTCGAAGTACTCCGGCCGGATGCCGACCAGCACGAGCTCGCGGCCGGCGACCTTCTCGGCGCGGGCGGCGTCGAGCTCGATCGGACCGAACGGCGTCTCCAGCTGGTTGCCGGCGACGGTCGCGGGCAGGAAGTTCATGGGCGGCGACCCGATGAAGCCGGCGACGAACAGGTTGACCGGCTGCTCGTAGAGCTCGCGTGGTGAGGCCACCTGCTGGATGACGCCCTTGCGCAGCACGCAGACGCGGTCGCCGAGGGTCATCGCCTCGGTCTGGTCGTGGGTGACGTAGACGGTGGTGATGCCGAGGCGGCGCTGCAGCCGGGCGATCTCGGTGCGCATCTGCCCGCGCAGCTTCGCGTCCAGGTTGGACAGCGGCTCGTCGAACAGGAAGGCGTCGGCGTCGCGGACGATGGCGCGGCCCATCGCGACCCGCTGGCGCTGGCCGCCGGACAGGTTCGCGGGCTTGCGCTGCAGGTGCTCGCCGAGCTCCAGGACCTTCGCCGCGTCCTCGACCTTCCGGTTCACCTCGTCCTCGGGGGCCTTGGCCAGGCGCAGCGGGAACGCGATGTTCTCGAAGACCGACAGGTGCGGGTAGAGCGCGTAGTTCTGGAACACCATCGACAGGTTCCGGTCGCGCGGTGCCTTGTCGTTGACGCGGTTGCCGGCGATGACCATGTCGCCGGAGGTGATGTCCTCCAGGCCGACGATCATCCGCAGCAGCGTCGACTTCCCGCAGCCGGACGGACCGACGAGGATCATGAACTCGCCGTCGGCGATGTCCATGCTCACGTCGTTCACGGCCGGGAAGCCGTCCCCGTAGGTCTTGACGATGTTCTTCATCTCGATCGACGCCATGGCCGGTCGGTTCCTCTCTCTGGGTACGGGGTGTCAGCCCTTGACGGCGCCGTTGGTGAGCCCCGCGACGATGCGCCGCTGGAACAGCAGCACGAGCACGACGACGGGGATGGTCACGATGACCGCGGCGGCGGCGATCGGGCCGTTGGGCGACTCGAACTGCGAGGCGCCGGAGAACAGGCCGAGCGCGGCCGGGACCGGGCGGGACGCACCGGTCGAGGTCAGCGAGATGCCGTAGGCGAAGTCGTTCCAGGCGATGAAGAACGCCAGGATCGCGGTGGTGAACACCCCCGGCGTCGCCAGCGGGACGATCACCTTGCGGAACGCCTGCCAGGTGGTGGCGCCGTCGACCTGGGCGGCCTGCTCCATCTCCCACGGGATCTCGCGGAAGAACGCCGACATGGTCCAGATCGACAGCGGCAGCGTCAGCGACAGGTAGGGGATGATCAGGCCGGGCCAGGTGTCGTAGAGCCCGATCTGGCGCCACAGGTTGAACAGCGGCGTGACGATCGAGATGACCGGGAAGATCGCCACCGCCAGCGCGGTCGACAGGATCAGCCGCTTGCCCCGGAAGTCGAGCCGGGCGATGGCGTAGGCGGCGAACATCGAGAGCACGCACGCCAGGAACGTGGCGATGATGCAGATGCCGAAGGAGTTGCGCAGGGCGGGCAGGAACAGCTCGGCCGCGTCACCGACCAGGATTTGTTCGTAGTTGCTCCACGACACCGACGTCGGCAGGAACTGCCTGTTGGCGATGTCGTCGCTCGACTTCAGCGACAGCGACACGATCCAGCCCACCGGGAACAGGGCGTAGACGACGATCGCGATGCCGGCGACGATCCACAGGACTCTCTCGCGGGTGGACATCACTTCTCCCCTCGGGCCTGGGACAGGTCGACCTTGAACCCCTTGATGAACCCGATGCAGATGATCACCACGGACAGGAACAGCAGCACCGACACCGCGGACCCGAGCCCGATCTCGACACGGGCGATGGTCTGGCGGTAGGCGAGGAACGACACCGTCTCGGTGTTGTTCGCGCCCGCGGTCATGACGAACACCGAGTCGAACACGCGGAACGCGTCCAGGGTCCGGAACAGCAGGGCGACCATGATCGCCGCCTTCATGTTCGGCAGCGTCACCTTCCACATCCGCTGCCACCAGCTCGCGCCGTCGACGCGGGCGGCCTCCTGCAGCACGTCGGGCACCTGGGCCAGACCCGCGAGCAGCAGCAGCGAGATGAACGGGGTCGTCTTCCAGATTTCGGCCAGGCAGATCACGAACAGCGACGAGCCGGCCGAGCCGAACCAGTCGGTGTCCGCGGAGACCCCGGGCAGCCAGCCGAACCAGGAGTTCACGAAGCCCGAGTCCAGGGAGAACGCGTACTGCCAGGCGAACGCGGACACGACGGTGATGACCGCGTAGGGGATCAGGATCGCCGCACGCAGGACCGGCCGGATCGCCTTGAGCGCGTTCATCATCACCAGCGCCAGCAGGAAGCCCAGCACGAGCTCGACCGCGACGGTGACCACGGTGATGAACACCGTGACGCCGAACGAGGTCCACCAGATCGAGTCGGTGAGGATGACCGCGTAGTTCTTCAGGCCGACGAAGGAGATGTTGTCCGGGTCGGTCAGCCGGTAGTCGAACAGCGAGTAGTAGACGGCCTGGACGATCGGGTACGCCGTCACCAGGAGCATGACCGCGAACGCCGGCCCGGCCAGGTACCAGCCGAGCTTCTGCTCGGCGCGGGCCCGGTCGCTGCCACCGCGCGGGGCGGGCGCCGCCCCGGCGGCTCCCCCGGGCCGCGTGGTCGTCGGCTGGGTCGCGGTCACAGCAGCTCCTCCTTGGCCAGGACCGCCTTGATCAGCGCGGCGGTCGCGGGGCCGACGGTGGGCGGGTCGATGCCCGCGGTCGGGTGGTAGGTGCGCTGGATCGACTCGGAGACCTCGCTGTAGTACGCCGTCTGCGGACGCGGCTTGGCCTGCTGCAGCGACTGGGCGATCACCGGGGCCATCGGGAACTTCTCGACGACGTCGGGGTCGGAGAACACCGAGATCCGTGCCGCCGGGTTGCCGTTGGTCAGGAAGTACTGCTTCTGGTTCTCGGTCGAGGTGATGCACTCGGTGGCCCGGTAGGCCAAATCGACGTGCCTGCTGAAGGCGCCGACGCCGAGGTTGATCCCGCCGTAGGGCGGCGCCGAGGGCCTGCCGGCCTCGGTCTGCGGGTAGAGCGCCCAGCCGAAGTCGTCCGGTGTGGACTGCGGGACGCTCCCGTCCTCGACGGCGCTGTTGACCTTGCCCCAGACGAACGGCCAGTTGACCTGGAACATCGCGTCACCGGACTGGAAGGCGTTGGAGTTCTCGTCCTCGGAGTTGGTCGAGAAACCGGGCCCGCCGACGGCCGAGACGGCCTTCATGATCTCGGCGGCCTTCGTCGCGGCGGGGGAGTCCAGCCCCAGCTGCACGCCCTCGGGGTCCTGCGGCGAGGCGTTGGTGACGATCTGCCCGCCGCCGCTCTCGACCAGCGCGTTCAGCCACACGGTCAGGGACTCGGCCCGGATGCCCTGCGCGGCGACGATCGAGTTCTTCTCCTGCGCGGTCGCCACGACCTGGTCCCAGGTGACCGGCTTCGACAGGTCCAGCCCGGTCCCTGCGACCTGGGACTTGCGGTACCAGAGCAGCTGGGTGTTCGCCCAGAACGGCACCGTGACCAGCCTGCCGTTCCAGCTGGCGCCCTCCTTCGCGGAGTTCACGATCCCCGTGGTGGTCCGCTGCGCGACGTCCTCGGGCACCGGGGCCAGGAACTTCGCCTCGGCGAACTCGGGGATGTAGGGCGGGTCGATGGACATGATGTCGATCGAGCTGTCGTTGGCGGCGAGCCGGCGGATCAGCTGCTGACGCTGCTCCGCGGACTGACGCGGCAGCACCGACACCGCGATCGAGTACTGCCCGTTCGACGCCGCCGAGCAGCGCTGGGCGATCTCGGCCTGCCCCCCGTCGTCGGGGTTGATGTACCAGTTGAGGACCGGCGGGCCCGCGGGTGCGCCTCCGCAGCCCGCCAGCAGGGCGAGGGCGACGGTGGCCGCACCGGCGGCCAGCGTCCTCCTCCACCGTGTGCGACGCATGGTCAACTCCGAACTCCCGTGTCCGATACCGCTGCTCCGCGAGGTCGCGCCTCGGCGACGTTGGAAGCGTTTCCAGCGGAGACTGTGGGCCTTTCACCCGGGAGTGTCAAGGCTCACAGCGACCGCGTCGTCCGGCGACGATCCTCACTGATCCACAGGCTTCGGTCCAGTGCGGTCGGATAACATCCCCTCTTGCAATCGCTTCCAGCTTTCGGCATACATGGGGCGTGCCCGAACCGGTCAACCTGGCCGACGTGGCCCGGCTGGCCAAGGTCTCACCGGCCACCGCGTCGCGTGCGCTCAGCGATCACCCCCACGTCGCCGCGGCCACCCGTGCCCGCGTCTGGGACGCCGCGCGCGCCCTGGAGTACGTGGTCAGCCCGGACGCGTCCGGGCTCGCGCGGGGGACCACCGGGCGGATCGCGGTCGTCGTGCCGCACCTGTCGCGCTGGTGGTTCGGCGCCGCGCTGGAAGGGCTGGCCGACGTGCTCCGCGGGGCCGGGCGCGACCTGCTGCTCTACCACCTGGGCGACGCCGCGGCCCGGCGCGCGTTCTTCGCCGAGCTGCCCGCCCGCCGGCGTGCCGACGCCGTCGTGCTGCTCGACGTCGACGTCGACGTCGCGGAGCGCGCCCGGCTGGAGCGGATCGGGGTCGGCATCGTGTCGGCGGGTACCCGGATCGGGCACCACCCCTCGGTGTCGATCGACGACGCCGTCGCCGGCCGGCAGGCCGTCGACCACCTGCTCCACCTCGGACACCGGAGGATCGGGATGATCGTGACCACCGACCCCGAGCTGGACCCGGGCCAGCCCGAGGGGCGCGCCGCGGCCTACCGGGCCGCACTCGCCGACGCCGGCGTCGCGCACGACCCGGCCCTGACGGTCACCGTGCCGTGGAGCCCGGAGGGCGGGGCGCGGGCGATGGGCGAGCTGCTCGGGCTCTCCGACCCCCCGACGGCGGTGTACGCCCACACCGACGAGGTGGCCCTCGGCGCGGTCGGCACCCTGCGCCGGGCCGGCCTCGCCGTGCCGGCGACGTGTCGGTCATCGGCATCGACGACCACCCGCTCGCCGTGCTCACCGACCTGTCCACCGTGGCCCAGCCCGCGGCGGAACAGGGCGCCGTCGCGGCCCGTACCGCACTCGCGATGCTGGCCGGCGAGCCGGTCGACCCGCTGGTCACCCTGCCGACCCGGCTGGTCATCCGCGGCTCCACCGCCCCACCCGCCCGCGGCGCGCGGGGGGTGTCCTGAATGGAGCCCGTAGCGCCGGAGCTGGTGCTGCGCGCACCCGGCCCCGAGCTGATCGCCCTGCCGTGGAACGAGCCGCTGGAACAGTGGGACGCGGCCCGGGTCCCGTTGCGGGACATGGAGGTGGGGCCCAGCAGGCACCTCGTGCGGTTCGTCGAGGCCGACGGCGCACTGTGGGCGCTCAAGGACATGCCGGAGCGGATCGCCCGCCGGGAGTACGACGTCCTGCGCCGCCTCGAGCACCAGTACCTGCCCGCCGTGCGCCCGGCCGGGCTGGTGAACCAGCCCGCGCACGACACCGCGATCCTGGTGACCCGCTACCTGGCCGGGTCCTGGCAGTACCGCAGGCTGTTCCTGCGGCTGCCGCCGAACCGCCCGCGCCACCGCGCCCGGCTGTTCGACGCGATGATCTCGCTGCTGGTCGAGCTGCACCGGCACGGCGTGTTCTGGGGCGACTGCTCGCTGAACAACACGCTGTTCACCCGCGACGGCCAGACCCTGCAGGCGTTCCTGGTCGACGCCGAGACCAGCGAGGTGCACCCGGACGGCCTGTCCGACGGCCAGCGCGAGCACGACGTGACGATCCTGGTGGAGAACGTCGCCGCCGGGATGATCGACCTCGCGATGTCGCTGGACCGGCCGCCGGAGCTGATGCCACAGCTGATCGACGAGGCCACCGCGCTGCCCGAGCGCTACCGGGAGCTGTGGGAGGCACTGCATCCCTCCCCGGTGTTCGCCTTCGGTGACCGCTACCGGGTCGAGGGCGCCATCCGCGAGCTCAACGACCTGGGCTTCGCGGTGGACGAGGTGTCGCTGCTCCCGGTCGGCGACGGCCGGTCGCGGCTGCACATCGCCGTGGGCGACCGCAACTACCACTCCGAGACCCTGCGCAGGCTGACCGGCGTCGCGGTGGGGGAGGGCCAGGCAAGGATCCTGCTCGGCGACCTCAACGCCCACCGCGACTGGATGCAGCGGCGCACCGGCCTCCCGGTCTCCGACCGCGCCGCCGCCCGCAGCTGGATCGAGCACTGTCTCGAGCCCGGCTCGGCCCGCGCGCACGCCGCCCTCGGCGGTGCCGGCGACCCCGTGCAGGCCTACTGCGACCTGCTGGAGGTGCGCTGGCTGCTGTCCGAGCGGAGCGGCGCCGACGTGGGGGACGAGGCCGCGCTGGCGGCGCTCGGGACCCGCGCCCCGACCGACTCGGCGGCGAAGATGGCCGTCGCCGACGCCCCCACCGGTCCGCTGCCGCGGATCCCCCCGGACGACGCCGGGGACCGGTGACGCGCGTCGTCACATCGTTGACGCCACGGTAACCACACTGCCGGCGGTACTGTTCCGGGCCGTGTCCATTCCCGGTCCCGGTTACGCCATCACCGCACGCGTCGACGCCCCCGCCCACCCCACCTCCGCCGGTGACCTCACCGCCGCCGTCGGACAGGTCGGCGGCGTCGTCACCGCCTTCGACGTCGTCGAGGCGCGCACCGAGAGCCTCGTCGTCGACATCTCGGTCAACGCCCGCAACACCGAGCACGTCGAGGAGATCAAGACCGCCATCGAGCAGCTCGAGGGCTTCTCGGTCCGCAAGGTCTCGGACCGGACCTTCCTATTGCACCTCGGCGGCAAGATCGAGGTGCGGTCCAAGGTGAACCTGCGGACCCGTGACGACCTGTCCCGCGCCTACACCCCCGGCGTCGCCCGGGTGTCGATGGCGATCGCGGAGAACCCCTCCGACGCCCGCCGCCTGACGATCAAGCGCAACACCGTCGCCGTCGTGACCGACGGGTCCGCGGTGCTCGGCCTGGGCAACATCGGCGCGGCCGCGGCGATGCCGGTCATGGAGGGCAAGGCGGCGCTGTTCAAGCAGTTCGCCAACGTGGACGCCTGGCCGGTCTGCCTGGACACCCAGGACACCGAGGAGATCGTCCGCACCGTCCAGCTGATCGCCCCCGGCTACGGTGGCATCAACCTGGAGGACATCGCCGCGCCGCGCTGCTTCGAGATCGAGCGCCGGCTGCGCGAGCTGCTCGACATTCCGGTCTTCCACGACGACCAGCACGGCACCGCCGTCGTCGTGCTCGGCGCGCTGCGCAACGCCCTGCGGGTGGTCGGCAAGAAGTTCTCCGACGTCCGCGTCGTCGTCTGCGGGGTCGGTGCGGCCGGCTCGGCGATCATCCGGCTGCTCGGCTCGGAGGAGACCGCCGACGTGGTCGCGGTGGACGTGGACGGCATCGTCCACACCGGCCGCGAGGGGATGGACGACAACCTCGCCTCGATCGCCGCGCAGACCAACAAGGACGGCAAGCAGGGCACGCTGGCCGACGCGCTCGTCGGGGCCGACGTCTTCATCGGGGTCAGCGCGCCGAACCTGTTCGGAGAGACCGAGCTGCGGTCGATGAACGACGACGCGATCGTGTTCGCGCTGGCCAACCCGGACCCCGAGGTCGACCCGACGCTGGCGATGCGGCACGCCGCCGTCGTCGCCACCGGGCGGTCGGACTACCCGAACCAGATCAACAACGTGCTCGCGTTCCCCGGCGTGTTCCGCGGCCTGCTCGACGCGCAGGCCCACGACATCACCGACGAGATGATGCTGGCCGCCTCGGCGGCGATCGCCGACGTCGTCGCCGAGCCCAACCCGTCGTTCATCGTGCCGAGCGTGTTCGACCAGAGCGTGGCCCCGGCCGTCGCCGAGGCGCTCCGCGCCGCCGCGTCGAAGCAGGCCAGGCGCGGCGAGGTCGAGGCGGGCTGAATCACGTCGACGGTCCGGGATGGGGCGGCCGGAGCGGGGTTACCCTCGACGGCATGCCCTCCCCGACCGTCGGTGTGCTCGCCCTGCAGGGCAACGTCGCAGAACACGTCGCCGCGCTGACGGCGGTCGGCGCGACGGCGGTCCCGGTGCGCCGGCCCGCCGAGCTGGCCGCCGTGGACGGCATCGTCCTGCCGGGCGGGGAGTCCACCACGGTCTCGAAGCTGCTCGACACGTTCGAGCTGCTGGAGCCGCTGCGCGCCCGGCTGCGTGAGGGCCTGCCCGCCTACGGCTCGTGCGCGGGCATGATCCTGCTGGCCGACGAGATCCTGGACGGGCGGCCCGACCAGCACCAGCTCGGCGGGCTCGACGTCGTCGTGCGGCGCAACGCCTTCGGCAGGCAGGTCGACTCCTTCGAGACCGACCTGGAGTTCGCAGGCCTCACCGGCGACCGGGTGCACGCGGTGTTCATCCGGGCCCCGTGGGTCGAGAAGACCGGCGGCGACGTCGAGGTGCTCGCCTCGGTCCCGGACGTCACCAGCACCGGTGCCGACGCGGGCGAGGCGGCCGGGCGGGCGGTCGCGGTCCGGCAGGGCCGGGTGCTGGCGACCTCCTTCCACCCCGAGCTCACCGGCGACCGGCGGGTGCACGGGCTGTTCGTCGACATGGTGCGGGCCGCGGCCGGATGACCGCGTACCGGTCGCGCCGGACGACACCACGGCGGCCCCGCGCGGGTCAGTCGGTGGAGCCGGTGGCGCCGCGCTCGTAGGCGGTGGGCTCACCGGGGCCCGCCGTCCGCTCGCGCTCGGCGGCCACGGTCGCCTCGACGGCCGAGTGCCACCGCTCGGGTGAGCGCCGGCGTAGCGCGCGGGCCTGCCGCACGCCGGCGACGGCCGGGGTGAGCAGGGCGTCGGCGACCGGGGCACGGCGGATCTGCAGGTCCTGGCTCATCCCCGGGCCGTGGATGCGGCGGGTGATCGCGTCGAGAGCGGGCCGGGACAGGCGGGGCGGGACACCGAGCAGGCCGCGGAGCAGGACCGCGATCGAGTCGAGGGTCGCGGCGGCGAGCCGCGCGGAGTCGTCCGAGACGGGGCCGGTCACGGTCTGCAGGACGTCGTCGATCCGGCGGGCCGCGTCGTGGCCGGTGATCCCCTCGACGAGCCGGGCGTCGATGCCGAGCAGGTGCCCGATGTACCACCAGTAGCGGTAGAGGCCTGCGAGCTCGCGTCCGGTGAGGTCGAACCCGAACTGTTCCTCCGCGACGAACGAGGTCAGGGTGAAGTCCATCCAGGTCCGCGCGAGGTCCACCTGGTTGACCGGCACACCGTCGGCGGTGCTGTCGTACCCGCGGTCGAGGGCGAGCCTGCGCATGTGGGCGTGCAGCATGCGGACGTTCAGGGTCGCGACGTATCCGGGCCGCCCGCGGCGCAGGTTGCCCGGCAGCATCGCCTGGGTCAGCCAGGTCCCGGTCTCGGTGAGCCGCCTCTCGGCCCGGTCGACCAGGCGGCCGGTGGTGGACAGGACCTTCGCGATCGAGGGCGACTCGTAGACCCGGACGAGGGCTCCCGCGCTCAGCGAGAGGATGTGCACCGGGGTCGGCGAGCTGAACCAGGGCCGGGGCGCGTCGTCGAGCAGCGCGTCGTCGACGTAGTCGGGCGGGGTCTCGGTCCGGCGCAGCAGCGCCGCGAGTGCGGGCGGCGGGTCGTCGAGGCTGTCGAGGCCGTCCTCGATCCCGCGCACGAGCAGCGGCCGCGCCGTGGACATCCCGAGCTCGTGCATCTCCTCGACGACGGCGTCGGCGAGCGGGTCGCCGGTGGTCAGGGCCCACTGCATGAGGTCGGCGCGGGTCTCGCCGAACTGGGCGAGCACGGCGGACCGGCTCGACCGGCCGGTCGGCCACGCGGCGGTGACGGTCATCCTGGCTCCAGATCCTCGTGGTGGTGTGCCGGGCCGGCCGCAGGTCGGCCGGTCGCGGGACGGTCGGGTACGCCGAACGCCGCGAGCAGGCGTGTGACGTCGTCGCGCATGGTCGGGGTGGGGGTGTCGGCGCCGCGCGCCATCTCGTGCAGGATCAGCCCGGACAGCGAGCGCGCGAGGGTGCGGGCGGTGTCCGGGGTGGCGGTCAGCGGGGCGAACAGCGTGGCCAGCTCCTCGACGAACGCCTCGGCGATCGGGCGCAGCCGTGGGTTGTGGATCGCGCTCAGGGTCAGCTGGACGACCCCGTCCGGTGGCAGCCGGTCGCCGTAGGGTGCGCGCGCCACGACGGCCATGGCCGCGTCGACGATCCCCGCCCCCCGCTCGGCCGCCTCGCGCGCGGTCCGGCGCATGTCGGCGATGGTCCGGGTGCTGGTCACCTCGAACGCGGCGACGAGCAGGTCGTCCGCGGTGCGGAAGTGGTACGTCGTCGAGGCGAGCGAGGTCCCGGCCCGTGCGGCCACGGCGCGCTGGGTCACCGCGGCGACCCCCCGGGTGCAGATGATCTCGATGGCGGCGTCGAGCAGCGCCGCGCGGGTCCGCGTGCTGCGGGTGTGCCGGCCGGCCACAATTCGTACGCTAGTACAGATTGATGGTCACGGGGCACCCGGTTCGCCCGGTCGGGTGCGGGGTGGGGATTACCCCAGCTCCACCCGGGGGAGCGCCGTGTGGGCCGAGCGGCGCGCCGGGGGGACCCTGGAGGCATGACCACCACCGTCGTGCCCACCGGGTCGCGTCCCGTGCTGCCGTCCGCGGTGGCCCTCAGCGTCGCGCTGTGGCTGGGCGCCATCCTGGCCGGGTTCGCCGAGTCCCTGGTCCGGCTGGTCGGACCGGTGCCGCCGTCGGCCGGGGAGCTGGCCGTGCGGGCCGGGATGTACCTGGTGCTGGGCGTGCTCGTACTGCAACTGCGCTCCGGGCACGGGATGTACCGGTGGACCGTGCTGGGCGTCCTGGGGGTGTTCGGGACGGCCTCGCTGGTCCTCGAGCCGGTGCGGGCACTCGCCGACGGGGGTTCGGTGGGGTCGTTCCTGGTGTCCGCCACCGGACCCGAGCTCGTCGCGGCGGGGCTGCGCGGGCTGCACGTGGCCGAGGTGGTCGCCGCCGTCGCGCTGCTGTTCCACCCCGCCGCCCGGGCCTTCTACCGGACGACCTCGCCCTCGACGGTGGTCGGCGTCCCGGCCGGGATCCGGTAGCGGATCAGCCGGGAGCTGTTGGCGACGACGGCGACGCTGGAGGCGTTGTGCAGGATCGCGGCGACCACCGGTGACATCGCCCCGCCCGCGGAGACCAGCAGGCCCGCCGCGTTGACGGCGATCGACATGCCGTAGTTCTGCCGGATCAGGGTGATCGACCGGCGCCCCAGGTCGCGCAGGTCCAGCAGTGCGTGGAGGTCGTCCGCGGCCAGTGCGACGTCGGCGGTCTCCACGGCGACGTCGGTGCCGGCCACACCCATCGCGATCCCGATGTCGGCCAGCGCCAGTGCGGGGGCGTCGTTCGTGCCGTCGCCGATCATGGCGACGGTGTGGCCCTGCTCCTGCAGCGCCCGCACGACGTCCTGCTTCTGCTCGGGCATCACCTCGGCGCGGTACTCGGTGATCCCGAGCTCCTCGGCGACGGCCTTCGCGGTCTGCGGGTGGTCGCCGGTGAGCATCACGATCCGGCCGACGCCGTCGGCGCGCAGCCGTTCCAGCACGTCGCGGGCCTCGGTTCGCACGGTGTCGCGCAGCGAGACCAGGCCCACGAGCGCGCCGTCGACGGCCAGCAGCAGCGGCGTCTCCGAGGCCTTCTGCAGCCGTCGTACCCAGTCCGCGGCCTTGCGCGGCACCGTCACGCCCTGGGCGCGCAGCAGGTCCCGCGAGCCGATGAGCAGCACCCGGCCGTCGGCCTGGACCCGCATGCCCTGCCCGAGCAGGACCTCGCACTCCTCGTGCGGCGGGATCTCGATCCGCCGCTCCTCGGTGGAGCGGATGACCGCCTGGGCCAGCGGGTGCCGGGAGTGGATCTCCGAGGAGGCGGCGTAGGCCAGGACCTGCTCGGGTGCCCAGTCGTCGTGGAAGGAGATGACGTTGGTGACGACCGGGCGCCCCTGGGTGAGGGTGCCGGTCTTGTCGAACACGACCGCGTCCACCCGGCCGGCCGCCTCGAGGTGCGCGCCGCCCTTGATGAGGATCCCGCGCCGCGCGCCGTTGCCGATCGCGGCGGAGATCGCCGTCGGGGTGGAGAGCCCGACCGCGCAGGGGCAGGCGATGAGCAGCATCGTCATCGCGCGGCGCACGTCGCGGGTGGCGATCAGGGTCAGCGCCGACAGCAGGAACGAGGCCGGGACGAACCGGCGGGAGAAGTTCTCGCCCACGGTCTGGATCGGGGCCCGGTCGCCCTGGGCCTGCTCCACCCGGTCGATGATCCGGCCGATCGCGGTGTCCTGGCCCACCGCCGTGGCCCGGACCACGATCCGCCCGCGCAGCAGCACCGACCCGGCGTGCAGGGTGTCGCCAGGGGCCACCGTGACGGGCAGCTGCTCGCCGGTGATCGCGGCCTGGTCGGCGACGCCCACGCCCTCGACGACCTCGCCGTCGACGGGCAGCACGATGCGCTCGTGCACCACGACCTCGTCGCCCACGGACAGGTCGGCGATGTCGACCTCGACCTCGACCGTGCTGCCGTCCGGGGTGGTGGTGCGGGTCCAGGTGCGGGTGGTGGCGCCGGTGAGCAGCTCGGAGATGGCGCGCCGGGAGCGGCGCAGCGTCAGGTCCTGGAGGTACTCGCCGATGTTGAGCAGCCACAGCACGGTGAGTGCGACGACGTTCTCGCGCAGCACCAGGCTCGCGACGGTCGCCGCGGACACCAGCGCGTCGGTGCCCGCGCCCTTCCCGCCGGCGAGCGAGCGCAGCGCGCCGCGCAGGAACGGGTAGCCGGTGAAGATCGTGACGCCGGTGGCGACGGTGCGGCTGGCCGGGCCGAGCAGCGGTGGGCGGCGGAGCGCGGAGCGACGGAAGCCGAGCGCGGCGAGTGCGACGCCGCCGACGACCAGCCGGGCTAGCTCGCCGTTGTGCTGGTCGGCCGAGCGCGGGGTGCGGGCCGCGGTGGCCTCCGGCTCGGCGCCGAGCCCCTTGGCGATCGCCTCGGTGAGCTCGACCCGGTCGCAGCCGGGGCGGTACCAGACGACGACGTTGCCGGTCCGCGGGTAGGCGTGCACCTGGCGGACCCCGGTGACGTGGTCCAGCTCGTCCTCCACGGCCACGGCCAGTGCGGTGCGCCCGCGCAGCGCCGGGACGGCGAAGCGGATGCGGCCCGCGGCGTCACTGAGGACGGGGGTGTCCGCGGCGTCACTGGGGACGGTGGTGTCCGGGCCGGTGGTGTCGGTGCGCACGCGGGGACTCGTCTCGATCGGGGCCGGGATCAGTGCTCGTGGCCGTGACCGTGGCCGTCGCCCGGCGCGGGGGCCTGTTCGCCGATCCGGTCGCGGGCCTCGGCGACGATGTCGGCGGTCGCGAGCCGGGCCTTCTCGGCGCCGGTCTCGGCGGCGCGGGCGCCCCTGAGCCCCCACGTGGTCACGGAGACGGCGGCCTCGCGGACGGCGCCGGAACGCGCGACCTTCTTGACGCCGTCGTAGGCGACCGCGCCGGCCAGCCCGCTCGCCACGAGCCCGACGGCCTTGCCTGCCACTGCTGCGAACACGTGCGCTCCTCTCGTGACCGGCACCGGTGCGGGTGCCGATAACGGTTGTCAGAGTAGTCCGTGCCGGGTTCCCGGCGGGACGTGGTGGCGAAGCATAGTGGATCTTGCATATGTCCGTGTGCCGGGGGGTGCGCGCGGGCCCGGGCCGGGGCGGAGCCGCATCGCCGGTAGCATTGACGGGTTCCCGCAGGTCGGCCCGACCGCAGCTCGCGCTGCGGGGCGTCGGACCTGCCCCTCACCGTGCGTGGTGTGCGCGGTGCGAGCACGAGAGGTGGGCAGACGAGCCGATGAGCGGTCACTCCAAGTGGGCGACGACCAAGCACAAGAAGGCCGTGATCGACGCCCGCCGCGGCAAGATGTTCGCCAAGCTGATCAAGAACATCGAGGTCGCGGCCCGGACCGGCGGCGGTGACCCCGCCGGCAACCCGACGCTCTACGACGCCATCCAGAAGGCGAAGAAGAGCTCGGTCCCGAACGACAACATCGACCGCGCGGTCAAGCGTGGTTCGGGTGCCGACGCCGGCGGGGCCGACTACCAGACGATCACCTACGAGGGCTACGGGCCGAACGGTGTCGCGGTGCTCGTCGAGTGCCTGTCCGACAACCGCAACCGCGCGGCGACCGAGGTCCGGACGGCGATGACCCGCAACGGCGGGACGATGGCCGACCCCGGCTCGGTGGCGTACCTGTTCACCCGCAAGGGTGTCGTCGTCCTGCCCAAGGCCGACCTGTCCGAGGACGACGTGCTGCTGGCCGTCCTCGACGCGGGTGCCGAGGAGGTGAACGACCTCGGGGAGAGCTGGGAGGTCGTCTCCGAGCCGACCGACGTCGTCGCGGTGCGCACCGCGCTGCAGCGCAGCGGTATCGACTACGACTCCGCCGAGGCGGTCTTCGTGCCGTCGATG
This sequence comes from Pseudonocardia sp. ICBG1293, assembly GCF_020131355.1. GTDB lineage: Bacteria > Actinomycetota > Actinomycetes > Mycobacteriales > Pseudonocardiaceae > Pseudonocardia. Next base: position 226,340 of record NZ_JAHLEL010000040.1, on the reverse strand, counting down.
CAGGTCGAGCTGGACGCCGACGGCGCGCGGAAGGTCTTCAAGCTGATCGAGGCGCTCGAGGACTCCGACGAGGTGCAGAACGTCTACGCCAACTTCGACGTCTCCGACGAGGTGATGGCCGAGGTCGGCTGAGGTCGCCCCGGCAGGTCCGCACGCGGCCGCGTCCCCACCCGGGGCGCGGCCGCGTTCGTTGTCGGGGGTCGGTTCTAGACTCGCCGCCGATGAGCACAGCGACGCAGGGCACCCAGAAGTCGGCCTCGGCGAAGAAGAAGGCACCGGCGAAGCCGCGCCTGTTGCTGCTCGACGGCCACTCCCTGGCCTACCGGGCGTTCTTCGCGCTCCCCGCGGAGAACTTCCGTACCGGCACCGGGCAGACCACGAACGCGGTCTACGGCTTCACCTCGATGCTGATCAACCTGCTGCGCGACGAGGAACCGACCCACCTCGCGGTCGCCTTCGACGTCTCCCGCAAGACCTTCCGCGCCGAGCGTTACGCCGAGTACAAGGCGAACCGCTCCGCGCCGCCGGACGACTTCCGCGGCCAGATCGACCTCATCAAGGAGGTCCTGACCGCACTGAACATCCCGGTCTTCGCCGTGGACGGCTACGAGGCCGACGACCTCATCGCCACCCTCGCCACCCAGGCCGAGGCACACGGGTACCAGGTGCTCATCACCACCGGCGACCGGGACGCGTTCCAGCTGGTCACCGACGACGTCACCGTGCTGTACCCCAAGCGCGGCGTGTCCGACCTGGGCCGGATCGACCCGGCCGAGGTGGACAGGCGCTACGGGCTCACCCCGACCCAGTACCCGGACTTCGCCGCGCTGCGCGGCGACCCCTCGGACAACCTGCCCTCCATCCCCGGAGTGGGGGAGAAGACCGCCGCCAAGTGGGTCCGCGAGTTCGGCTCGCTCGACGAGCTGACCGACCGGGTCGACGAGGTCAAGGGCAAGGCCGGGGACAACCTGCGGGCCAACCTGGCGAACGTGCTGCTCAACCGCCAGCTCACCGAGCTGGTGCGCGACGTCGACCTCGGCGCCGCCCCCGAGGAGCTCGAGCTCCGTCCGTGGGACCGCGACGCGGTGCACCGGCTGTTCGACGAGCTGGAGTTCCGGGTGCTGCGCGAGCGCCTGTTCTCCACCCTGTCCTCCGCCGAGCCCGAGGCCGAGTCCGGGTTCGAGGTGGCGGGCGAGGTCGTCGCGCCCGGCACGGTGCGGGCCTGGCTCGACACCCACGCCCGCGACGGCCGTCGCGTCGCGGTGAGCTTCGCCGGGGTCACCGGCCCGATCGCCGGGCGCGACCTCGACGGGATCGCGCTCGCCGCGGGGGAGCCCACCGTCGAGCAGCGGGCCGCCGGCGCCACCGCCGGCGTCCCGGCCGCCGGCTACCTCGCACTCACCGGCCTCACCCCGGACGACGAGGCCGCCCTGGGTGACTGGCTCGCCGACGCGTCCGTGCCCAAGGCCGCGCACGACGTGAAGCCGGTGCTGCACGCGCTGCGCGCGCGGGGCTGGACGCTGGGCGGGCTGACCAGCGACACCGCGCTCGCCGCCTACCTGGCCAAGCCCGGGCAGCGGACGTTCGACCTGGCCGACCTCGCGCTGCGCTACCTGCGCCGCGAGCTGCGCACCGAGGAGCCCGCCGACGGGCAGCTGTCCCTGCTCGGCGGCGAGGAGGAGGCCGACGCGCAGGCCGCGGGGCAGGAGATGCTCGCCGCCTCGGCGATCGCCGAGCTCGCCGACGCCCTGGACGCCGATCTCGCCGAGCGGGGCGGCAGCGAGCTGCTGGCCGACCTGGAGCTGCCGCTCGCGTTCGTGCTGGCCGACTGCGAGGCCGCCGGGATCGCCGTCGACGGGGAGACCCTGTCCGACCTGGAGTCCGACTTCGGCGGCCAGGTCCGCGAGGCCGCCCGGGCGGCCTACGAGGTGATCGGCAAGGAGATCAACCTCGGCTCGCCCAAGCAGCTGCAGGTCGTCCTGTTCGACGAGCTGGAGATGCCCAAGACCAAGCGCACCAAGACCGGCTACACGACCGACGCGGACGCGCTGGCGAGCCTCTACGAGCAGACCGGGCACCCGTTCCTGCAGTTCCTGCTGCAGCACCGCGACGCGACCCGGCTCAAGGTGACCGTCGACGGGCTCATGAAGTCCGTCGCCGAGGACGGCCGGATCCACACCACCTACTCGCAGACCATCGCCGCGACCGGCCGGCTGTCCTCCACCGACCCGAATCTGCAGAACGTGCCGATCCGGACCGCCGCCGGGCGCCGGATCCGGGACGCGTTCGTCGTCGGCTCCGGGCCCGACGGCGCGCCGTACGCGGAGCTGCTGACCGCGGACTACAGCCAGATCGAGATGCGGATCATGGCGCACCTGTCCGAGGACGCCGCGCTGATCGAGGCGTTCCGCTCGCAGCACGACTTCCACGCCGAGACCGCGGCCCGGGTCTTCGGGGTCGAGGCCACCGACGTGTCGGTCGAGCAGCGCGCCAAGATCAAGGCGATGAACTACGGCCTGGCCTACGGGCTGTCGGCCTACGGCCTGTCCGGCCAGCTGCGGATCTCCACCGAGGAGGCGAAGGAGATGATGGACGACTACTTCGCCGGGTTCGGCGGGGTGCGCGACTACCTCGCGGGCGTCGTCGACCAGGCCCGCAAGGACGGCTACACCGCCACCATCCTGGGGCGCCGCCGCTACCTGCCCGACCTGACCAGCGACAACCGTCAGCGGCGTGAGATGGCCGAGCGGATGGCGCTCAACGCCCCGATCCAGGGCAGCGCGGCGGACATCATCAAGGTCGCGATGCTGGGGGTGCACCGGGCCCTGCGGACCGAGGGGCTGCGCAGCCGGATGCTGCTGCAGGTGCACGACGAGCTCGTCCTGGAGGTCGCCGACGGTGAGCGCGAGCCCCTGGAGGCGCTCGTCCGCCGGGAGATGGCGGCCGCCGCGGACCTGTCGGTGCCGCTGGAGGTCTCGGTCGGGTCCGGTCGCAGCTGGGACGCCGCCGCGCACTGAGACCGGCGGGTCAGCCGGCGACCGCTCCCCGCGCGGGGGCGGCGCCCGCTCCGTACCCGGCACCCGCGGGGCGGCGCAGGTGGCCCGGGGCGAGGATCCGGGCGGCGCGGCCCAGCTCGGCGACGAGCAGCTTCACCGCGACGTCCTGCCGGCGGGCCTGGGTGTGCAGGAGCGCGCAGAGCCGTTCGGCCGGGCCCGTGGCGCCGGTCGGCGTGTCGCCGGGGACGGAGGTGCGGCGGGTGTCGCGTTCGTGGCGCAGCACCGCGGCCAGGTCCCGCCCGGCGGCCGCCAGGAGGTCGGCGTCCTCGGTGTGGACCTCGACGACCGCGTCGGCGTCCCCGGCTGCGGCGACCGCGCGTTCCGCCGAACGCGACCACGCCCACAGCGCGCGGCGACCGGCCAGCGACGCGGGCAGCTCCAGACCGCCGGACTCGGCGTCGGCCAGGGCGACCAGGAGCCCGCCGATGCGGGCGGCCCGGCGGGCCCAGGTCACCCGGTCCCCGGGCAGACCCCGGTGGACCACGACACCGGTCCGCCCGGGGGAGGCCGGTGGCTCCTCGGGGCGGCGCGGACGGGGCACCAGGGACATCGCGGCGTCACCTCCTCCGGTGTCGACGCCGGTAGGGTCGCAGACCCGGGACCTGCCGTTACGGGTCGACGGCGGACGGTGTGGGCCTCCCGCCGGGCGGTCCGTGCCCGGCGTCCGGCGGTACGGCTGCCGCCGGTTCGAGGATCGTCAGCTCGGCCGGACCGAGGCGGAGCACGCCGTCGTCGAGGGGCTCGCAGCGGACACCGCCCCGGCCCCGCAGCGCCGCCCACGCGCCGTCGCCGATCTCGGTGTCCATCCAGCGACAGGGTGCGGCGGCCCGGTGCGCGCGGAAGCGGACCGGGCCGTCGCCGGAGTCCAGCGTGAACAGCGCGCCGGTGCCGCCGCGGCCCGGCGCGGCGAGCGCGTCGACGGGTGCGCCGCGCAGCACGACGTTGCGCCGCGCCGCCCGCGGGGTCGCGGTGGCGGCGGCACCGAGGACCTCCCGCAGGTGGTCCAGCGACTCCGCGGCCAGCACGGTCACCGCGGCGCGGGCGTGGGCCGGGCGGCCCGCGTAACGGTCACCGACGATCCCGTGACCGGCACGGACCCGGACCGCACCGCGCAGCGGCGGCTCCGGGTCGGGCCGGGGCCCGTCGGCGGGTCTGCCCTCGTAGGCGTGCCGGGGCGAGGCCAGCAGGGCGGTGATCTCGACCCGCATCAGTGGAGCCCGGTCAGGAACCGGATCACGGCCTCCCGGGTCAGCTGCGCGCCCGGGCTGCCGAACGGCCGGTCGAAGACGTGGTCGGCGTAGGGGACGGTGACGAGCCTGCCGTCGACCCCCGCGGCGCGGAGCTCCCGGTCGTAGGCACGGACCCGGTCGGGCAGGACGTAGTGGTCCGCGGAGCCCAGCAGCAGCAGGGTCGGGGGGAGACCGGGGCGGACCTGCTCGGCGGGGGAGAGCAGCCGCAGCAGCCCCGGCGCCTGGTCGGCGGTGCCGCCGAACAGGGTGCGCTGCAGGGCCGGGTCGACCAGGGTCAGGTCGACCGGCGGGTAGTAGGCGACCACGCCGACCGGCGGTGGACCCGGCGCCGGCGGTGCGGCGTCGGCCGGGCCGGTGCCGCCGAACGCCGCCGGGGCCTCGGAGCAGGCGAGCGTGCCGTCGAGCAGCCCGGAGGTGGTGGACAGCGCGAGCGTCGCCCCGGCGGACTGCCCGGCCAGCACCAGCCTTGCGGGGTCCAGCCCGGCCTCGCCGGCGTGCGCACGGACCCAGTCGACGGCGCAGGCGACGTCGCGTTGCTGGTCGCGGCCGACGGGCTCGGGCGGCGGCAGCCGGTAGTCCACCGCGGCCACCGCCCAGCCGCGCTCGGCGAGCCAGCGGTTCAGCGCGGTCCGGTCGTCACGGTCGCCGCTCGTCCACGAACCGCCGTGCGCCCACACCATCGTCGGGTGCGGTCCAGCGCCGGTGGGCAGATAGAGGTCCAGCGTGCGCCCGGGGGCGAACTCCACCGACCGGTCCGGCCGCCCGTCGGGCTGGCCCAGCTCGGTCAGGGCCGCCGTCCAGTCCAGCGGGACGCCCTGCTCGGACGCGGCGCGCCCCTGCGCGGCCAGCACCGTGACCGACCCGACGACCGCCGCCAGGGCGAGTACGGCCGTCGCCACGCCGGTGAACCGCGCGCCCGCGGCCCGCGCCGCCAGCCCGAACAGGATCCCGAGCACCGCGGCCAGGGCCACCTGCAGCGGGTAGGCACCGCTGAGGAACGACCCCGCGAGCCCGATGGCCGGCGTCCCGGGGCGGAAGGTCCCCACGAGCACGACCAGCAGCAGCGCGGCCCACACCCACGCGAGGACCCGGAGGAACGACGTCACCTGCGCACCCTGTCATCCCGGTGCGGAGGGTCCGGCCCGGACCCGCCGGACCGGCGTGCCCGCTCGGACGGCGCCGCCGCCACCGGTACGGTTCTCGAACGGCCGTGCGGATCCGAGGCGAGGGGGACGCGGTGCGGGTGCTCGGGGTCGACCCCGGACTGACCCGGTGCGGGATCGGTGTCGTCCAGGCCGGTGCCGGCCGGACGGTCGGGTTCGTCGACGTCGGCGTCGCGCGCAGCGAGCCGGACCTGCCGCTGGAGCGGCGGCTGCTCACCGTCGCCGACGAGGTGGAGCGCTGGGTCGCCCGGCACCGGCCGGACGTGATCGCCGTCGAGCGGGTGTTCAGCCAGCACAACGTCCGCACCGTGATGGGCACCGCGCAGGTCAGCGGGGTGGTCGCGCTCGTCGCGGCCCGGGCAGGCCTCCCGGTCGCCTTCCACACCCCCAGTGAGGTCAAGGCCGCCGTCACCGGCGAGGGCCGCGCGGGCAAGGCCCAGGTCACCGCCATGGTCACCCGGCTGCTCGGCCTGGACGCACCGCTGAAGCCCGCCGACGCCGCCGATGCGCTGGCCCTGGCCATCTGCCACTGCTGGCGCTCGCCGATGATCGACCGGATGGCGCAGGCGCAGGCCCGGGCCGAGGAGCTGGCCGCGGTGCACCGGGCCCGGCTCGCCGAGGCGCAACGGGAGCGGGGAGGGGCCCGGCCCAGCGCCGCCCAGCAGTGGGCCGCGGCCCGCGCGGCCGCCGACGCCCGGTCGGCAGGCGGGTGGGGCGCCCGCTGAGCCCACTCCGGACGGCGCGGACGGTCGCCCGGTCGCCGTCGCCCGCCGGGCTGTCGCCGGGACGGTCGCGGGGGAGGCACGTTCGTGGCGTCCGGCCCCGGTGCCGCGGTGTCGCGTGCGGTCCCGGCGGGGTGGCCCGGTAGCGTCGGTGCCTCGAACGGTCGTTCGTCGGAAGGGGACCTGTCAGTGATCCACTCGGTGCGCGGTCCGGTGCTGGAGATCGGGCTGGACCACGCGGTCGTCGAGGTGGGCGGGGTCGGGCTCGCGGTGTACGCCACCCCCGCCACGCTGGGCGGGCTGCGTCGCGGGGACGAGGCCCGGCTGCCGACCACCCTGGTGGTGCGCGAGGACTCGCTGACCCTCTACGGGTTCGCCGACGCCGAGGAACGCGAGCTGTTCCTGCTGCTCCAGACGGTGTCCGGGATCGGGACGCGGCTCGCGCTCGCCACGATCGCGGTGCTGGAGCCGGACACGCTGCGCCGCGCGCTCGCCGACGGCGACCTGGCCGTGCTGACCCGGATCCCCGGAGTGGGGCGCAAGAGCGCCGAGCGGCTGGTCGTCGAGCTGCGGGACAAGGCCACCGCCCGGGCCGCGGTGCCCGCGACCGTCGCGAGCACCTGCGGGTCCACGATGGGCGAGCAGGCGTGCAGGCGGGGATCAACCCGGCCGATCACCCGAGACCAGGGTCCTGGACAACCCCTACACCTACACCGACTACCGCAGCGCGACCACGCACGGCGGCTGAGCGGGACCGCTCAGGCGGGGGCGCGCGCCACCAGGTGCGCCTCGCCGCCCCCCTCGCCGTGGGCGAGGACCTCGAGGTCGGCGAACGCGGCGGTCAGCTCCCGGCGCCGCCCGGAACGCCCCGCCCGCGTCGCCGACCTCGGACAGCACCGTCACCGCCAGCAGCCCGCCCGGGGCGAGTGCCGCGGCCATCGCCGGGTAGAGCGCCGGGTCGCGGAACCGCTGGCAGACGACGACGTCGTAGCGGCCCTCCTCGACCGGGAACCCGGCGTCGAGGTCGGCCTCCACCCAGCGCACCCGCCCGGGTGGCTGCTCGCGGGTCACGAGCTCGGCGCCCGCCGCCAGCGCGGCCGGGGACACGTCGACGGCGACGACGTCGAGCCCCCGCCCGGCCAGCCACACCGCCACCGCGCCGCGCCCGCAGGCCAGGTCCAGTGCCCGGCCCGAGGACGGGAGCAGGTCGAGGCACCCGCGCAGCGCGTCCGGCGGGAGCGGCGACCCGGCCCCCGCGGCGGCGTGCCGGGCGTCCCAGCGTTCCCGGTCCGAGGCCGCCACCGCGGCCTCAGCCCGCCAGGGCGGTCACGACGGCGTCGGTGACCGCGTCCAGCGGGACGTCCTGCTGCTCGCCGGAGACGAGGTCCTTGAGCCCCACGGTGCCGCTCTCCAGGTCCCGGTCCCCCAGCACCAGCGCGAACCCGCGCCCCGGAGCGGTCCGCGGACTTCATCGCACCCTTGAGCCCGCGCCCGCCGTAGGACAGGTCCACCCGGATCCCCCGGGCCCGCAGCGCGGCGGCGACGGTGACCAGGCGACGCTGCGCGGCGTCGCCGAGCGGCACCCCGAACACCTCGACCCGCGCCTCCGACCACGCAGTCACTCCCTCGGCCCGGCAGGCGAGCAGGGTGCGGTCGACGCCGATGCCGAACCCGACCCCGGACAGCTCCGGACCGCCGAGGGTGGCCATCAGGCCGTCGTACCGGCCACCGCCACCGATCCCGGACTGGGCGCCGAGGCCGTCGTGGACGAACTCGAAGGTGGTCTTGGTGTAGTAGTCCAGGCCGCGCACCATCCGCGGGTTCGGCGTGTAGGCGACCCCGAGGTCGTCGAGGTGGGCCAGCACCGGGCGTGGTGGTCGGCGGCGGCGTCGGACAGGTGGTCCATCAGCAGCGGCGCGCCGGCCATCGCGGCGCGCACCTCGGGGCGCTTGTCGTCGAGCACCCGCAGCGGGTTGATCTCCGCGCGGGCCCGGGTCGCCTCGTCGAGGTCGAGCCCGGCCAGGAACTCCTGCAGCAGCGTGCGGTAGGCCGGGCGGCACTCGGCGTCGCCCAGCGAGGTGATCTCCAGCCGGTACCCGGTCAGGCCGAGGGCCCTGAACCCCTCGTCGGCGACGGCGATGACCTCGGCGTCCAGGGCCGGGTCGTCGACACCGATCGCCTCGACGCCGACCTGCTGGAGCTGGCGGTACCGGCCGGCCTGCGGGCGCTCGTAGCGGAAGAACGGGCCGTCGTAGCGCAGCTTGACCGGCAGCCCCTGCTTGTCCAGGTTGTGCTCGACGACCGCGCGGACGACGCCCCGCGGTGCCCTCGGGGCGCAGCGTGACCGAGCGGTCGCCGCGGTCGGCGAAGGTGTACATCTCCTTGGAGACGACGTCGGTGGACCCCCACCCCGCGGGCGTAGAGCCCGGTGTCCTCGAACACCGGCAGCTCGATGTGGCCGTACCCGGCGCGCTCGGCGGCGGCGGCGAGGGTGTCCCGCACGTGCACGAACCCCGCCGAGGACGGCGGGAGGTACTCGGGGATGCCCTTCGGCGCGGCGAACGGCTCGGGCCTGCGGGCCCGGCCCACCTGCGGCTCGGTGGCGGTCACGGCTGCTGCACGTCCTCTCCTGGGATCGTCTCGGGGGTCGTCCCAGCCTAGAACCGGTGTCTCTCAGCTTTCTCCCCAGGTCGCCCCGATACCCTCACCGCGCGTACGAGTGATCAAGTCAGGGAGTGGGTCGGGACGTGGTGACGAACGAGCAGCGCCGGGAGGCGGCCAAGCGCAAGCTGGAGGCGCAGCAGGCCCACCGGGCGCAGCGGCAGCAGCAGCGCAAGCGGAACACCACGATCGCGGCCGTGGTGACGGTGCTGGTCGTGGTGCTGGCCGCGGCCGGGGTCTACGCCCTGACCTCCGCGTGGGGCGGGCCCGACGACGCGGCACCGCCCGCCGCCGCCCCGCCCGCCGGCGACGGCCCGGACACCTCCGGCCTGCCCACCGTGCCGCTGCCCCAGCGCCCGACGGCGCTGCCGGCCTCGGTGGACTGCAGCTACCCGGCCGCGCCGGAGCCCGCCGCGAAGCCGGTGAACCCGCCGGCCGCCGGTCCCACCCCGGCGCAGGGCACGGTCACCGCCGACCTGCAGACCAGCGCCGGCCCGATCGACCTCACGCTGCAGCGCGACCTCGCGCCGTGCACGGTCAAGAGCTTCGAGAGCCTGGCGCAGCAGGGCTACTTCGACGGCACCTCCTGCCACCGGCTGACCACCAGCCCGGCCTGCAGGTGCTCCAGTGCGGCGACCCGACCGGCAGCGGGCGCGGCGGCCCCGGCTACTCCTTCGACGACGAGGTCTTCCCCGAGATCAGCTACGGCCGCGGCCAGCTCGCGATGGCCAACGCCGGACCCGGCACCAACGGCAGCCAGTTCTTCATGATCTACGGCGACGCCCAGCTGCCGCCGAACTACACCGTGTTCGGGTCCATCGGGTCCGAGGGGCTCGCGACCCTGGACAAGGTCGCCAGGGGTGGCGAGTCCGTCGGCTCCGGTGACGGCCTGCCGAGCATCCCGGTCGAGATCCAGCGGACCACCCTGGGCTGACCGGCTCCCCGGTCCGCCCCGTGCGGGGGCGGGCCGGGGTCAGGCCGCGCTGGTGACCCGGTAGACGTCGTAGACGCCCTCGATGTTGCGGACCGCGTGCAGCAGGTGCCCGAGGTGCTTGGGGTCACCCATCTCGAAGGAGAACCGGGAGATCGCCACGCGGTCGCGGGAGGTCGTCGTCGTCGCCGACAGGATGTTGACCTTCTCGTCGGCGAGCACCTTCGTCACGTCGGACAGCAGCCGGTGCCGGTCGAGCGCCTCGACCTGGATGGCCACCAGGAACACCGACTCCGGGGAGACCGACCAGGTCACGTCGACCAGCCGCTCCTCGCGGGCGGTCAGGTCACCGGCGTTGGTGCAGTCGGTGCGGTGCACGCTGATCCCGCCACCACGGGTGACGAACCCGAGGATCTCGTCCCCGGGCACCGGGGTGCAGCAGCGGGCGAGCTTGACGTAGAGGTCGCCGAGGGACTGGCCGTCGGCGTCGGTGACGACCACGCCCGCGTTCCCCGACGGGCGCCGGTGGCGGACCGTGGACGGCGTCGCCCGCTCGGCGAGCTCCTCCTCGGCCTCCTCCTCGCCGCCGAACCACGCCACCAGGCGCTGGACGACGTGCTGGGCGCTCGCCTGGTGCTCGCCGACGGCGGCGTAGAGCGCGGACACGTCGGAGTAGTGCATCTCGCGGGCGAGCGCGGACATGGCGTCGGCGGAGATGAGCCGCTGCAGCGGCATCCCGGTGCGCCGTGCCTCCCGGGTGATCGCCTCCTTGCCCTCCTCGACGGCCTCCTCGCGGCGCTCCTTGGCGAACCACTGCTTGATCTTGGCCTTGGCCCGCGGGGACTTCGCGATCTGCAGCCAGTCCCGCGACGGCCCGGCGTCCTCGGCCTTGGAGGTGAAGATCTCGACGACGTCACCGGAGGAGAGCTGGCGCTCCAGCGCGACGAGCTTGCCGTTGACCCGGGAGCCGATGCAGCGGTGGCCGACCTCGGTGTGCACCGCGTAGGCCAGGTCGATCGGGGTGGAGCCGGTGGGCAGGGTGACGACGTCGCCCTTCGGGGTGAAGACGAAGATCTCCCGCGCGGCGAGGTCGAAGCGCAGCGAGTCGAGGAACTCGCCGGGGTCGGCGGCCTCGCGCTGCCAGTCGAGCAGCTGGCGCATCCACGCCATCTCCTCGACCTCGACCTCCTTGCTGCCGCCGCCCTTGACCTCCTTGTACCGCCAGTGCGCGGCGATGCCGTACTCCGCGGTGCGGTGCATCGCGCGGGTGCGGATCTGCACCTCCAGCGGCTTGCCGTCCGGTCCGATCACCGTGGTGTGCAGCGACTGGTAGACCCCGAAGCGGGGCTGGGCGATGTAGTCCTTGAAGCGGCCGGGCATCGGCTGCCACAACGCGTGCACCATGCCGATCGCGGCGTAGCAGTCGCGGACCTCGTCCACCAGCACCCGCACCCCGACGAGGTCGTGGATGTCGTCGAAGTCGCGGCCCTTGACGATCATCTTGCGGTAGATCGAGTAGTAGTGCTTGGGCCGGCCCTCGACCGTGGCGGGGATCCGCGCCGAGTCCAGCTGCGCGGACACCTCGTCGATGACCTGGCGCAGGTAGGTGTCGCGCGACGGCGCCCGGTCCGCGACCAGCCGCACGATCTCCTGGTACTTCTTCGGCTGCAGGATCGCGAAGGACAGGTCCTCCAGCTCCAGCTTCACCGTGGCCATGCCGAGACGGTGCGCGAGCGGGGCGAACACCTCGAGGGTCTCGTTCGCCTTCTTGACCTGCTTCTCCGGGCGCAGGAAGCGCATGGTGCGCATGTTGTGCAGCCGGTCGGAGAGCTTGATGACCAGCACCCGGGGGTCGCGGGCCATGGCCACGACCATCTTGCGGATCGTCTCGGCCTCCGCCGCGGTGCCGAACTCGACCTTGTCGAGCTTGGTGACGCCGTCGACGAGGTGCGCGACCTCGTCGCCGAAGTCGGCGCGCAGCCGCTCCAGGGAGTAGTCGGTGTCCTCGACGGTGTCGTGCAGCAGCGCCGCGACCAGCGTCGTGGTGTCCATGCCCAGCTCGGCCAGGATCGTGGAGACGGCCAGCGGGTGGGTGATGTAGGGGTCACCGGACTTGCGGGTCTGCCCGTCGTGCTTGTCCTCGGCCACGTCGTAGGCCCGCTGCAGCAGCACCAGGTCGGCCTTGGGGTGCAGTGAGCGGTGCACCGCGGCGAGCGGTTCCAGCACCGGGGTCACGATCGCGACCCGCTGCGGGGTCATCCGCCGGGCGATGCGGGCCCGGACCCGGCGGGTCGCGGACGGGCGCGGCGGCTCGTCGTCGGGCGTCAGCGGGCGCGTGGCCGGATGGGCGCCGGTCCGGTCGACCTCGGTCACCGCACCTCCTGCTCGTGCTCGGTGGCGGGAAGGGTCCCGGGCCCGAGGATAGTCCGCGAACCGGGGCTCGTCGTCGTCAGGCGTTCAGCAGGGCGTCGATCCGCAGCTCGTCCAGCTTCGCCCGGCCGTTCAGCGCGGTCAGCTCCAGCAGCGTGCCGAAGCCCACGACCTCGGCCCCCGCGTCGGCCAGCAGCGCGCAGGCGGCCGCGGCGGTGCCCCCGGTGGCCAGCACGTCGTCGACCACGTACACCCGGGTCCCGGGCTCGACGACCCCGGCGGGCAGCTCCAGCGTGGCGCTGCCGTACTCCAGGTCGTAGCTGCGCGACGCGGCGACCGCGGGGAGCTTGCCCGCCTTGCGGACCGGCACGGTGCCGACCCCGGCGACGAGCGTGACCGCGGCGCCGAGCAGGAACCCGCGCGCCTCCACCCCGACGACGAGGTCGGCGTCCCCGGTGTTCGCGGCCAGCTCGGTGGTGACGGTCGCGAAGGACTCCCCGTGCGCCAGGACCGGGGTGATGTCGCGGAACAGCACCCCGGGCTGCGGGTAGTCGGGCACCGAGCGGACCAGCTCGGCGACCCGGAGCAGGTCCTCCGCGGAGTCCCCGGTGATCCCCGGCCCGACCCGGATGCCGTCGACCTGCGCCCCGCTCACCGCCGACGCCGTCCGGTCTTGCCGGTCGGGCGGGCGCCGGGCCGCGGGGCGGCGGGTGCGGAGGAGCTCACGGCGGCGAGCGTATCGGTGGCGGGGCCGGCCGCCGCGTCGGCGTCCGCGGTGTCGCCACCGGCGACGGCCGAGGTGCGGGCCCGGCGGGCGGCGACCCGGGCGGCCTGGTCGCGGACCCGCTTGTCGCGCAGTTTCAGGTCGACCAGCGCCGGGGTCGCGAGCAGCAGCGACGAGATCACCCCGGTGATCATGCCGACGAGCTGCACCAGCGCCAGGTCGGCCAGGGTGCCGACGCCGAGCAGGCCGACCCCGATCACGAGCAGGCCGAGCACCGGCAGGATCGCGATCAGCGAGGTGTTCAGCGACCGCATCAGCGTCTGGTTCAGCGCCAGGTTCGCGGCCTCGGCGTAGGTGCGCCGGGTCAGCTTCAGCAGGCCGCGGGAGTTCTCCCGGACCTTGTCGAACACCACCACGGTGTCGTAGAGCGAGAACCCGAGGATGGTGAGCAGTCCGATCACGGTGGCCGGGGTGACCTCCAGGCCGATGATGGAGTACACCCCTGCGGTCACCACGATGTCGTTGACCAGCGCGATCAGCGCCGCGGCGGCCATCGCCCGCTCGAAGTACAGCGCGAGGAACAGCGTGACCAGCACGATGAACACCGCCAGCGCGATCAGCGCCTGCGTGGTGACCTCGCCGCCCCAGGTGCCCGAGACCTGCGAGTCGCTGATCGAGGCGGCGCTGGGGGCGCCGTCCGCGCCGAGCGGCTGCAGCTGGGTGAACAGCGCCTCGCGCAGCGGCACGAGCTGCTCGGGGGTCAGCGGCGCGGACTGCAGCACGATCGACGCGGCGTCGCCGGACCCGACGGACTGGGTGACCTCGGGCGCGAAGCCGATCACGCTCTCGTAGACTCGGTCGACCTGCTGGGTGCTGATCGTGCCGGTCGCCCCGGTGGCGGGCAGCTGGATCTGGGAGCCGCCGGTGAAGTCGATCCCGAGGTTGAAGCCCCGGAAGACCAGCGAGAGCAGGCAGACCGCGATGAGCACGCCGAACCCGATGTACCAGGTCCGCCGGCGGCCGATGATGTCGACGTCCGCGGTGCCGGTGGTGAGCCGGGTCCAGCCCGACAGCGACTCGGGGTTCGTCATGCGCCCGCTCCCTTCCCGGTGGTGGCCGCGCGCCTGCCGACGGCCGGCTTCTCCCGACGGTGCCGCTGCCCGATCCGGTCGACGGCGGCGAGCCCGGACAGCCCGGGCCTGCCCAGCGACCCCGACCGGGAGATCAGCACGACCAGCGGGAACGTCACGAGGAACACCACGACCAGGTCGAGCACGGTCGACATGCCCAGGGTGAACGCGAAGCCCCGGACCTCCCCGACGGCCAGGATGTAGAGCACCGCGGCGGCGAGGAAGCTGACCGCGTCGGCGGTGAGGATCGTGCGCCGCGCCCGTTCCCACGACCGGGGCACGGCCGAACGGAAGGTGCGGCCGTCGCGCATCTCGTCCTTGAGCCGTTCGAAGAAGATGACGAACGAGTCGGCCGTGATACCGATCGCGATGATGAACCCGGCGACGCCCGCGAGGTCCAGGGTGAACCCGATCCACCGCCCGAGCAGGATCAGCACCGCGTAGACGACCAGTCCGGACAGGGCCAGCGACAGGATCGTCAGGATGCCGAGCAGCCGGTAGTAGAACAGGCAGTAGGCGAACACCAGCGCCAGCCCGACGGCGCCGGCGATGAGCCCGGCCTCCAGCGAGGCCAGCCCGAGGCTCGCCGACACGGTCTGGGCGTTGCCGGAGTCGAACGACAGCGGCAGCGAGCCGTAGCGCAGCACCTGGGCGAGCTGCTGGGCCCGGTCCTGGTTGAACTGGCCCGAGATCTGGGTCTGCCCGTAGATCGGCTGGTTGATCGACGGCGCCGAGACGACGTCACCGTCGAGGACGAACGCGACGTTCTTGCCGACGTTCTCGGTCGTGTACCGGCCCCAGGTGTCGGCACCCTGCGGCTTGAAGGTCAGCCCGACCACCCAGCCGACGCCCTGCTGGTTCTGCTGGGCCTGGGCGGAGGCGATCTCGGTCCCCTCGAGGAACGACGGGCCGAGCAGGTACTTGCTCTGTCCGTCCTCGCTGCAGGCGACCAGCGGCCGGGTCGGGTCGTCGTAGCCCTGCAGGGGGTCCGGGGCGCCGCAGTCCAGCGACAGCAGTGCCTGCAGCTGGGTCGCCTGGTCGGCGCTCTGCCGGGTCTCACGGAGCTTCGTGACCTCGGCGGCGACGCGCGGGTCGTCCGGCGCGAGCCCGCTCGGGCTCGGCGTCGGGGACGGCGCGGGGGTCGGCGGCGGGTCCTGCAGCGGCGAGACCTGCGCGACCGGCGCGACGGGACGGCTCTGCTCCCCCATGCCCTGCGGCTGCGCCGGGGCGGGGCTCGCGGGGGCCTGGCCGGACTGCACGTCCTGGCCCGGCGCGGGCTGCTGCCCGGCGGCCTGGTTCGCGGGGACCGGGCCCTGGAGCACCTCGCGGAAGCGCAGCTGCGCGGTCTGGCCCAGCGACCGGGCCTGCTCCCCGGCGTCGCCGGGCACGGTGATGACGATGTTGCTGCCGTCCAGCTGGACCTCGGCGCCGCTGACGCCGAGCCCGTTGACGCGCTGCTCGATGATGTCCTGCGCCTGGACCAGCTGGTCACGCGGCGGGGGCTGCCCGTCGGTGGTGCGCGCGGTGAGCGTGACCCGGGTGCCACCCTGCAGGTCGATGCCCAGCTTCGGCGTGAGGTTGCCGCCGCCGGTGAGGAACACCAGTGCGTAGAGCACCACCACGATGGCCGCGAAGGCCGTCAGGTAGCGCCAGGGGCGCACGTGATGCTGCCCCGACGACGTTGCCACGTGATCGTTCTCCTGATCCGACTCGTGCGGCGGCCACGGCCGGCCTCACGGTCGGTCGCCGCCCCACCGGGCCGGTGCGGCTGCGCCGCTGCCGGGCCCGGCGTGGACGCCGAGGCCGCCGGAACGGGCCGTCCGGCCCGCTCCCGACATGCTTCAGTGGATGGTCGGCTTGTTCTCCGACTGGTCCTTCTCGACCGGCTCGGCGACGGTCTCCTCCGCCGGCTCCTCGGTCGTGACCTTCTCCCGGATCGCCGCACGCAGCCAGGTGGTGACCACGCCGTCGGCGATCTCGAGGTCGATCGTGTCCTCGTACGAGGCGTCGACGATGGTGCCCCGCAGCCCGGACGTGGTGACGACGACGTCGCCGTCCTCCAGCGCCTGCTGCATGGCCTGGGTCTCCGCCATCTGCCTGCGCTGCTTGCGGCCGTTGAGGAACAGCGGCACGAACAGCAGCAGGATGATGAGGAACGGCAGCAGTGAGAAGATGCTCGAGCCGCCACCGGCCTGCTGGGCGAGGATTGAAGTCATCGTGCGGGGTCTCCGTCTCGTCTCGTAATCGTGAGTGTGCCAGCCGGGACCGACACCGACGGCCGGCCCCCTCCCGGGGGCGGACCGCTCGTCGCAGTGCAGCGGGCCGAATCGGCGCTCTCCGGGGCCTGCCGGCTGTCCGACCCGCCCCGGAACGAGCCGGACGTCCGGAAGGTTCCGGTCCGTCCTCCTCGGAGCACCGGCCGGGCACGCGGTGTCCGGAGGGCTCCGCGCGGTGTGCGGACACCAGGGTGCCCGTCGTCCCGGCCGGGCGGTGCCCGATCCGTTCGGTCCGTCCGGATCCTCCCATGTGGGACCGTTCGCGCACCGCGGCGCCCCGGGGGCACCGGGGTCAGAACAGCGGGTCCACCCGGTGCCCGGCGGGCGAGTCGGGGGGCGGGGTCAGCCCGAGGTGGGTCCAGGCCAGCGGGGTCGCGACCCGGCCGCGCGGCGTACGGGCGACCATCCCGGCCCGCACCAGGTAGGGCTCGCAGACCTCCTCGACCGTTCCCGGCTCCTCCCCGACGGCGACGGCGAGGGTCGACACCCCGACCGGACCGCCGTGGAAGGAGCGGACCAGCGCCCCGAGGACCGCGCGGTCGAGCCGGTCCAGGCCGAGCTCGTCGACGTCGTAGACGGCCAGCGCGTCCCGGGCGACGTCCCGGTCGACGACGCCGTCGGCGCGGACCTCGGCGTAGTCGCGGACCCGCCGCAGGAGCCGGTTGGCGACCCGCGGGGTGCCGCGGCAGCGCCCGGCGATCTCGGCGGCGCCGTCGGCCCGCAGGTCGATCCCCAGGATCCGGGCGGCGCGGTGCAGCACGCGCTCCAGCTCGGGGACGTCGTAGAACTCCATCTGCCCGGTGAAGCCGAAGCGGTCGCGCAGCGGCCCGGTCAGCGCCCCGGCCCGGGTGGTGGCCCCGACCAGGGTGAACGGCGCGACGTCGAGCGGGATCGAGGTGGCGCCCGGGCCCTTGCCGACCACCACGTCGACCCGGAAGTCCTCCATCGCCAGGTACAGCACGGGGGCCGGGTCGCCGCTCCCGCCGGACGCGCTGCGCGGGTGCCTCGACCTGCTCCCGTCCTCGGGCCGGGCACTGGACCTGGCCTGCGGGCGCGGCGCGGTGGCGGTGTGGCTGGCCGGGCGGGGGCTCGACGTCGTCGCCGTCGACGTGTCCCCGGCCGCGCTGGCGGCGGGCGCCGAGCTCGTGACCCGCGAGCAGCCACCCGGGCGGGTGCGCTGGGTGGAGGCCGACCTCGACGCCGGGTTCCCGGTCGAGGAGGGCCGCTACGACGTCGTCGTCTGCCAGCGGTTCCGCGACCCGGCGCTCTACCCGGCGATGGCCGCGGCACTCGCCCCGGGCGGGCTGCTGGCGGTGACGGTGCTGTCCGAGGTCGGCGACGCGGGCGGGGCGTTCCGGGCGGCGCCGGGGGAGCTGACCGCCGCGTTCGCCGACCTCGAGGTCCTCGCCCACGGCGAGGGGGGCGGCGAGGCGCACCTGGTGGCGCGCGCCCCCGCCTGAGCGGTCCCGCTCAGCCGCCGTGCGTGGTCGCGCTGCGGTAGTCGGTGTAGGTGTAGGGGTTGTCCAGGACCCTGGTCTCGGGGATCTCCGGGTTCATCCCCGCCTGCCACGCCTGCTCGCCCATCGTGGCGCGCAGGTGCTCCACGGTCGCGGTCACCGCGGCCCGGGCGGTGGCCAGGTCGACGTCGACCAGGCGCCCGTCGCGCTTCACCACGCGCCCGTCCACCAGGACGGTGTGCACGTCGCCCCGCTGGGCCTGGAACGCGACGTGACCGTGCGGGTGCAGCACCGGGAACGACACCGGTGAGTGGTCGTTGCGCAGCAGCACCAGGTCGGCCTTCTTCCCGACCTCGACCGATCCCAGGTCCGACCCGCGCCCGATCGCCCGCGCCCCGCCCCGGGTGGCCCACTCGACGACCTGCTCGGCCCGTAGTGCCGAGTGCGTGACGGTGTCGCCGCGCCCGTGGGCCTCCAGGTGCTCGCGGGACCGGTCGGCGCCCAGCGTGGTGCGCATCGCGGAGAACAGGTCCGCGCTCCACCACATCGAGGAGTCCATCGACAGCGACACCGGGATCCCGTGCTCGCGCAGCGCCCAGGTGGGCGGGTAGCCCTGACCGGCGCTCTGCTCGCTCTCGGTGGACACCGACACCGAGCCGCCGGTCGCGGCGATCCGGTGGTAGGAGTCCGCGGACAGGGTCGCGGCGTGCACGTAGACGGTGTCCGGGCCGGCGAAGCCGTGCTCGTGCATGAGCCGGACGCCGTCGTCGTTGGTGGCGCCCCACACCCCGGCGTGGGTGGTGACGCCGACGCCGAGCTCGCGGGCCACCTCGAACGCGGGACGCTCCGGGAACGCCGGGTCGCCGGTGACGTCGAAGGCGAGCTGGAAGCCGAGCATGTCGTCGCCGGGGGTGATCCGCCGGGACACGAACTCGCGGAACCCGGGGTCGGCGGTCCAGTTCGCGGGGGCGTCGTGGATGTTGCCGTAGGCCAGGACGAACCGGCCCGCCGTCGAGGTCAGGGCGTCCACGGCGGCGTCGGCGTGCTCCGGGGTCCGCAGCCCGTGCGACCAGTCGACGGTGGTCGTGACGCCCGCGTCGAGGGCCTCCAGCGCGGCGAGCAGGTTCCCGGCGTGGACGTCCTCCGGCCGGAAGATCTTCCCCCACTCCAGGTAGTTCCAGACGAAGTACTGGGTGAGCGTCCAGTCGGCGCCGTAGCCGCGCAGCGAGGTCTGCCACATGTGCCGGTGGGTGTCGATCATGCCGGGCATCACGATCCCGCCGGCCGCGTCGATCTCCTCGGTGCCGTCGGGCACGGCCAGGCCGACCCCGACGGCGGCGATCCGGTCACCGGTCACCAGGACGTCGTGGCCGGACAGGACCGTCCGGCCCGCATCGACGGTCAGGACGGTCGCGTTGCGGAAGACGACGCTCATCGGCGCACTCCTCGATCTACCGGACGGACGTCCGCTGTGCGGACATTCTGGAACGGCGGTCACCTTCGCGCACGCCCGTTGCGCTGTCAACGGTCGCATCGTGGCCGGAACGGGCCCGGCCGGGCGCGGGGTGTCCGCAGGGCGGACGCCAGGGGCTACCGTGGCGCCATGGCACGCGACGGGACCGGCCCGGACTTCATCGAGGCGCTCGCCCGCGGCCTGGAGGTGATCACCGCGTTCCGGCCCGGCCGGCCGGAGATGACCCTGGCCGACGTCGCCGCGGCGACCGGGCTCGCCCGGCCGACCGTGCGCCGGGTGCTGCTGACCCTGGCCGAGCTCGGCTACGTCCGCGTCGGCGAGCGCGGGTACGCCCTCACCCCGCGGGTCCTCGACCTCGGCGTCGCCTACGTCCGCTCCACCGGGCTGTGGGACGTCGCCCGCCCGCACCTGGAGCGCCTGGTCGCCCGTACCCACGAGTCGTGCTCGATCGCCCAGCTCGACGGGAGCGACATCGTCTACGTCGCGCGGGTCGCCGTGCCCAAGATCGTCGCGCTGTCGGTGCAGATCGGGACCCGGTTCCCGGCCGCGTCGACGTCGCTGGGCAAGGTGCAGCTCGCCGCGCTCGACCCGGGGGAGCGCGACCGCGTGCTCGCCGAGCCGTCGCGGTCCGGGCTCACCCCGCGCCACGACCCCGACCCCGCCGAGCGCGACGCCGAGCTGCGCGAGGTCCGTGCCCGCGGCTGGGCGCTCACCGACGAGCAGCTGGCGCCCGGGATCCGCTCGGTGGCCGCGCCGCTGCGCGGCGGCGACGGCCGGGTGATCGCCGGGGTCAACGTCAACTGCCACGCCGCGGAGACGTCGCTGGAGACCCTGCTCGAACATCACCTGCCGCTGCTGCTGCAGACCGCGGGCGACATCAGCGCCGACTTCGCCCGGCTCGCCGCCGCCCCGCACGTGACCGTGTCCGCGCCCGCTTGACCTCCGGCCCCGTCCGGGTCACGATCGCCTGGCGGACAGTCGTCCGTCCAGCGATCACTTCGGAGGGAACCGATGGCGGAAGCCGGAACCGGCGGGCCGCTCGAGGGCATCCTCGTGGCCGACTTCTCGCGCATCCTGGCCGGGCCGTACGCGACGATGCTGCTGGCCGACATGGGCGCCGACGTCGTCAAGGTCGAGGGTCCGGCCGGTGACGACACCCGGACCTGGACGCCGCCCGAGCGCGACGGGGAGTCCACCTACTACCTGGGCATCAACCGCGGGAAGCGCTCCATCGCGCTGGACCTGCGCGACGGGACCGACCTCGCCGCCGCCCGCGAGCTCGCGCGGCGGGCCGACGTCGTCATCGAGAACCTGCGCCCCGGCGGGATGGCCCGGTTCGGGCTGGACTTCGCCGCCGTCGCCGCGACCAACCCGGGTGTCGTCTACGCCTCGATCTCCGGGTTCGGCTCCGGCGCGGGTGCGCACGTGCCCGGCTACGACCTGATGGTCCAGGCGATGTCCGGGCTGATGAGCCTCACCGGCGACCCGGACGGGCCGCCGTACCGCGCCGGGATCTCGGTGTTCGACGTGATGGCGGGCAACCACGCCGCGATCGGCATCCTGGCCGCGCTGCGCCACCGCGACCGCACCGGCACCGGCCAGCACGTCGAGGTCAACCTGCTGTCCTCGGCGCTCACCGGGCTGGTCAACCACAGCTCCGCCTGGGTCGCCGCGGACACCGTGCCCTACCGGATGGGCAACGCCCACCCCTCGGTCTTCCCCTACGAGCCGATGCCGACCGCCGACGACGACCTGATCGTCGCAGCCGGCAACGACGCCCAGTTCCGCAGGCTCTGCGGCGTGCTCGGCGTCCCCGAGCTCGCCGAGGACCCCCGCTTCGCCCGCAACGCCGACCGCACCGTGCACCGCGAGGCCCTGCGCCCGCTGCTGCACGAGCGGCTCGCGACCCGCGGTGCCCTGGAGTGGTTCGAGCTGCTCACCGAGGCCGGCGTGCCGTCGGGCCCCATCCAGACCATCGACGGGGGCTTCGCGATGGCGGAGCGGTTCGGCCTCGACCCCGTCGTCACCGTCGGGGAGGGGGAGCGGGCGGTACCCACCACGCGGCACCCGGTCCGCTTCTCCGCCACCCCGGCCGTCTACCGGCTCCCCCCGCCGCAGCTCGACGAGCACGGCGCCGACCTGCGGAAGTGGCTCGACTCATGACCTACCCCACCGCCCTGGGTGCCTCGTCGAAGGACGCCATCACCCTGCTCGGCCACGACCTCGCCGACGACGTGATGGGCACGGTCGGGTTCGGCGAGCTCGCGTTCTGGCTCGCCACCCAGCGCCGTCCGACCCCGGGGCAGACCCGGGTGTTCGAGGCCGTCCTCGCCGCGCTCGCCGACCACGGGTTCACCCCGACCGCGATCGTCACCCGGCTCACCCACCTGTCCGCGCCGGACTCGGTGCAGGGCGCGCTGGCCGCCGGTCTGCTCGGCGGGGGGTCACGCTTCCTCGGCGTCACCGAGGACTGCGGCCGGTTCCTGCACGACCACCTGCCCACCGAGCTCCCCGCCGACGACGACGGCTGGGACGCCGTCGCACTCGACGTCGTCACCGCGCAGCGGGCCGCGAAGCGGTTCGTGCCCGGCCTGGGCCACCACGTCCACAAGGGCGGCGACCCCCGTACCCCGCGGCTGTTCGCGATCGCCCAGGAGGAGGGGCAGCTCGGCCCGCACCTGCGCCTGTTCGCCGCGATCGGGCGGGTGCACCCGCAGGTGCTGAACCGGACGCTGCCGCTCAACGGCGCCGGGGTCTGCGGCGCCGCGCTCGCCGACCTCGGGCTGCCGCTGGAGCTGCTGCGCGGCTTCGCGCTGCTCGCCCGGACCGCCGGGCTGATCGGCCAGCTGGCCGAGGAGCTGCGCCGTCCCGTCGCGAACGACATCTTCCTGTCCGTGGACCTGCACAACCGGTCCGTCGACCCCGACCCGTACCAGCCCGAGGGAGACCTGCGATGACGCAGCCCGCCACCGTCACCGAGGACACGATCACCGACGCCGCCGTCGCGCGCTGGACCACCGCCCACGACCCGCGCACCGCCGAGCTGATGACCGCCCTGGTGCGCCACCTGCACGCCTTCGCCCGCGAGACCCGCCTCACCGAGGACGAGTGGACGGCCGCGGTGCGCTGGCTGACCGCCACCGGGCAGATCTCCGACGACAAGCGCGAGGAGTTCATCCTCGCCTCCGACGTGCTCGGGCTGTCGATGCTCGTCGTGCAGCAGAACCACCGGCTCGACCCGGCGGCCACCCCGGCGACCGTGCTGGGCCCGTTCCACATCGACGGCTCCCCGGAGAAGGAGACCGGCGCCGACATGTCCGACGGGCTGCCGGGCGACCTGCTGTTCGTGCACGGCACGGTCCGCTCGCTCGACGGCACCGGCGTCCCCGGTGCCGTGCTCGACGTGTGGCAGTCCGACGCCGACGGCACCTACGAGGCCCAGCTCGACGTCGACGAGGCCCGGCTGCGCGCGAAGTACACGACCGACGCCGACGGTCGCTACTGCCTGCGCACCATCGCCCCGCTCGGCTACGCCATCCCGATGGACGGGCCCGTCGGCGACCTGGTCGCGCGCACCGACATCAGCCCGATGCGGCCCGCGCACATCCACTTCCTGCTCGCCGTGCCCGGCTTCGAACCGCTGATCACCCACCTGTTCCGGGAGGGCACCGAGTACCTCGACTCCGACGTCGTGTTCGGGGTGAAGCGCGAGCTCGTGGTGGCCTTCGACCGTCACGACCCCGGCCCCACACCGGACGGGGGGCACAGCGACGAGCCCTGGTACGAGGCGCGCTACGACTTCGTGCTCCAGCCCGCGGGGTGAGGCTCAGCGCCGCCCGACGACCAGGGCCGCCAGCCCGGTCGTGACCGGTACGGCGGCGACCAGGCCGATGCTGCCCACCAGCGTCCGGACGATCTCGGTCGCCACGTCCTGGCTGGTGAGCACCTGGCCCACGCCGCCGGCCGCGACCGTGAACAGCAACAGCAGCGGCAGCGCCGCCCCAGCGTAGGCCAGCACCAGGGTGTTCACCGCCGACGCGACGTGGTCGCGCCCGATCCGCATACCGGCCGCGAACAGCTCCCGCACGCTCATCCCGGGGTTCGCCGCGCCCAGCTCCCACACCGCGGACGCCTGGGTGACGGTGACGTCGTCGAGTGCACCGAGCGCGCCGATCACGAGCCCGGCCAGGACCAGGCCGCGCGGGTCGACCGGTACACCCGGGCCGAGCGTGCCGATCAGGGTGGCGGTCGTGTCGTCGAGCCCGGTGAGCCGGGACGTGACCGTGAACAGGTAGCCCAGCACCCCGATCAGGGCCAGGGAGGCCAGCGTCCCGAGTACCGCGCACGAGGTCCGCGCGCTGAACCCGTGGGTCAGGTAGAGCACGACGAACATGATCAGGCAGGCGCCGGTGACCGCGACCGCCAGCGGTGAGCCGCCGGACAGGATCGCCGGGAGCACGAACCACAGCAGGATCACGAAGCTGAGCACCAGGCCGACCAGCGCCGCGAACCCGCGCAGCCGCCCGAGCACGACCACGGCCAGTGCGAACGCCGCCGCCAGCCACCCCAGCGGGGCGCCGCGCTGGAAGTCGACGAGCTGGTAGGAGCCGGCGTCGTCGGGGTCGGCGCCCGACCACGACAACGTCACCGGGTCGTCCACCGCGAACCGTGGGGTCGACGGCTCGGTCGGCACGAGCTGGACGAGGTCCCGCCCGGCGCGGGGGCCGTCGGACAGGGCGACGGTCACCCCCGTGCACCGGCGGTCCCCGGATCCGGGGGAGCAGTCCGCGACCTGCACCGCGGTGACGGTGCCGTGCACCTGCCGGGTGGGTGGGATCTCCGGGGTCGGCGTCGGCCCCGGCCACAGCAGGACCACTCCGGCGAGCGTCGCGAGCGCGCACGGCACGAGCAGTGCGACGAGCAGGTTCCGCACCCGGCGTCCGGCCGGGGAGGCCGCGCCGTGCCCGTGGCCGTGCCCGTGGCCGTGCCCGTGGCCGTGCCCGTGGCCGTCGTGGTGGCCCCGTGTGCGGGCGCCCGCCGGTGGGGCCGGGGAGCCGGTGACCGCGCCGAGGTCGGCCTGGCCCGGGCAGTCGCCCCAGCCGCCCGGGTGCCCGGGATGGGGGATCGGACCGGTCTCGGTGCCGTCCGGCGCACCGTCCGCGGGGGAGGGCGGGGTGCGGGTGACGCCGTCCTCCGCGAGCGGGGGGCGGCGCGGGGCCGGTGCCTGCGGGGCCCGGTGCCGGGCCGGTTCCCCCGTGGGTCGGTGCCCGCCCGGGGCACCGTGGGCCCGGTCCCCGGCGCGCCGCCGTCCGCCCGGCCGGGGCGCGGTGGGCCGCCCGCCGTCGGGGACGGACGGGTCGCGTGGGGTGGGCGGAGGCGGGGGCACGTCCGCATCCTCGCAAACGATCTTCGACCTGCGGGGTGCCGTTCGCCCGGACGCGACCGTCCGGCGACGACCGGTTGCCCGTCGTTCGAACTTGTGTTCGACTCGGGCGGTGCGATGGGACGGACAGCAGGTCGGGACGGACGGGGTCGGGGGCGCGACGGCGCTGCCCGGGATGCAGGGGCTGCTGCGCTCGGTGCGCACCCCCGGGTTCGCGGACACGGTCTTCCACGAGGTCGAGGCGCGTTCGGCACTGAACCGGGTGCCGTCGTCGTCGCCGGTGCCGTTCGGCTGGACGGTCAACCCCTACCGCGGCTGCTCGCACGCCTGCACCTACTGCCTGGCGGGGGACACCCCGGTGCTCACCGGGGACGGGCGGTCCCGGCCGATCGGCGAGCTGCGTGCCGGTGACGAGGTCGTCGGCACGGTCGCCGACGGTGCCGGGCGGCGCCGGTTCGTCCGCACCCCTGTCCTCGCGCACTGGTCGACCCGGCGCCGGGCCCAGGAGGTGTCGCTCGACGACGGCACGGTGCTCGTCACCTCCGCCGAGCACCGCTTCCTCACCCCGTCCGGCTGGGCGCACGTGCGCCCGGGACGCTGCCGTTCCTCGGTGGACTGCCCGCACCTGGCACCCGGCACGGCCCTGGTCGGGCCGGGCGCGGCCGGGGTCCCCGGTGGGGCGTGGCCCGACGGGTACGCCGAGGGGTGGCTCTGCGGGCTGGTCCGGGCCGACGCGGTGCGCGGCCGGGTCCGGGCCGAGCCGTTCCCGACCGGCTGGGTCGAGCTGGAGGCGCTCGCCCGCGCCCACCACCTGCTGACCGCGCGGCGGGCACCGGTGGCCGCCGGGGTGCTCACGGGGCCCGGCCCGTCGCCGACGGCCTGGCCGGACCGGCCCGCCCGCGGCTGGTCGGCCGGCTTCGTCGGTGGCGTCGTCGACGCCTGCGGTGAGGTCTCGGCCGGGGTCCTGCGGATCGTGCCCGGCGAGGAGGGGCTGGCCCGCGCCTGCGTCGAGGCACTGCGCCGGCTCGGGTTCCGGGTGGCCTCGGAGCCGTCGGCCCGGCCCGGGGTGCGGGCGCTGCGGGTGCTGGGCGGGGCCGCCGAACAGCTGCGGCTGATCGCGGTGACCGACCCGGCCGTGGCCCGGGTCCGCGACGTCGGCGGCGCCCGTGTCGAGGAGCCGCCCGGCGGCGCGCCGCGCGTGGTCGCGGTCCGCGACACCGGCACGATCCGCCCGATGGTCGACATCACCACCGGGACGGGGGACTTCGTGGCCGCCGGGGTGGTCAGCCACAACTGCTTCGCCCGCAACACCCACACCTACCTCGACCTCGACGCGGGCGCGGACTTCGACTCCCAGATCGTGGTCAAGGTGAACGTCGCGCGGGTGCTCCGGCGGGAGCTGGCCCGGCCGTCGTGGCGGCGCGAGCACGTCGCGATGGGCACCAACACCGACCCCTACCAGCGGGCCGAGGGCCGGTACCGGCTGATGCCGGGGGTGATCACGGAGCTGGCCCGCTCCGGCACCCCGTTCTCGATCCTGACCAAGGGCACCGTGCTCGGCCGGGACCTGCCGCAGCTCGCGGCCGCGAACGCCGATGTGCGGGTCGGGACCGGGGTGTCGATCGCGCTGCTGGACCGGGAGCTGCAGGCGCACCTGGAACCGGGCACCCCGAGCCCGCGGGCCCGGCTCGACCTGGTCCGCCGCATCGCCGACGCCGGCCTGCCGTGCGGGGTGATGGTGGCTCCGGTGCTGCCGTGGCTGACCGACTCCACCGAGGCCCTCGACGCGTTGCTGGCGGAGATCGCCGCCGCCGGGGCGAGCCGGGCCACGGTGCTCGCGCTGCACCTGCGTCCCGGGACCCGGGAGTGGTTCCTGGCCTGGCTGGGGCGGACCCACCCCGCGCTGCTGCCGCGCTACGAGCGGCTCTACCGCGGCGGGGCCTACGCCACCCGGGACTACCGCGGGACCCTGGCCCGGCGGGTCGCCCCGCTGCTGGCCCGGCACGGCCTGGACCGGCCCGAACCGAACCCGCGCGACCCGGGGTGGACCCGACAGCCGGTCGCGGCGCCGCGGGCGGCGGCGCCCGGGGACGGGCAGCTGAGCCTGCTGTGAGAACCCACCGGAAACCTGGTGGCAGACGGCCCGGGGGGTGCCGATAGCCTTGACCGCCGTGATGCGAACCCACCCCGTCGGCACGCTGCGTGCCGAGAACGCCGGCCAGACCGTGACCCTCGCCGGATGGGTGGCCCGCCGCCGCGATCACGGTGGCGTGATCTTCATCGACCTGCGGGACCGCTCCGGATCGGCCCAGGTCGTGTTCCGCGAGGGCGAGATGGCCGAGCGGGCCCACCGGCTGCGCTCCGAGTTCTGCATCCAGGTCGTCGGCGAGGTCGTCCGGCGGCCCGCGGGCAACGAGAACGCCGACCTCCCGACCGGCGACATCGAGGTGACGGTCACCGAGCTGACCGTGCTGTCGGAGTCCGCGCCGCTGCCGTTCCCGATCGACGACCACACCGGCGTCGGCGAGGAGATCCGGCTCTCCCACCGCTACCTCGACCTGCGCCGTTCCGGGCCCGCCGCGGCGATGAAGCTGCGCAGCGACGTCAACAAGGCCGCCCGCGACGTGCTCGCCACCGAGGACTTCATCGAGGTGGAGACGCCGACCCTGACCCGGTCCACCCCGGAGGGCGCGCGCGACTTCGTCGTCCCGGCCCGGCTGCGTCCCGGCTCCTGGTACGCGCTCCCGCAGAGCCCGCAGCTGTTCAAGCAGCTGCTCATGGTCGGCGGCCTCGAGCGCTACTACCAGATCGCGCGCTGCTACCGCGACGAGGACTTCCGTGCCGACCGGCAGCCGGAGTTCACCCAGCTCGACATCGAGATGAGCTTCGTCGAGCAGGACGACGTCATCGCACTCGCCGAGAAGGTCCTCACCGCGCTGTGGCGCCTCGTCGGGCACGAGATCGAGGCCCCGATCCGCCGGATGCCCTACGCCGAGGCGATGGCCCGCTACGGCTCGGACAAGCCCGACCTGCGCTTCGACATCGAGCTCACCGAGCTCACGTCCTACTTCTCGGGCACCGGGTTCCGTGTCTTCCAGAACCCCTACGTCGGCGCCGTCGTCATGCCGGGCGGGGCGTCGCAGCCCCGCAAGGTGCTCGACGGCTGGCAGGAGTGGGCCAAGCAGCGCGGCGCCCGCGGCCTGGCCTACGTCCTGATCGGCGAGGACGGCCGGGTCGACGAGCGCGGCCCCGTCGTCAAGAACCTCTCCGAGGCCGAGCGGTCCGGGCTGGCCGAGGCCGTCGGCGCGAACCCCGGCGACTGCATCTTCTTCGCCGCGGGCACGCCGGGCGAGGCCCGGGCGCTGCTGGGGGCCGCACGCGGCGAGATCGCGCGGCGGACCGGTGCGATCGACGAGTCGGCCTGGTCGTTCGTCTGGATCGTCGACGCACCGCTGTTCGAGTCGGCCGCCGACACCGACGACGTCGCGGTCGGCGGCGGCGCCTGGACCGCGCTGCACCACGCGTTCACCTCGCCCACCCCGGAGTGGATCGACACCTTCGAGAAGGACCCGGGCAGCGCGCTGGCCTACGCCTACGACATCGTCTGCAACGGCAACGAGATCGGCGGCGGCTCGATCCGTATCCACTCGGCCGAGGTGCAGAAGCGCGTCTTCGAGATCATGGGCCTGTCCGCGGACGAGGCGCAGGAGAAGTTCGGCTTCCTGCTCGACGCCTTCGCGTTCGGCCCGCCGCCGCACGGCGGGATCGCGTTCGGCTGGGACCGGATCACCGCGCTGCTCGCCGGGGTCGACTCCATCCGCGAGGTCATCGCGTTCCCGAAGACCGGCGGCGGGTTCGACCCGCTGACCCAGGCCCCGGCGCCGATCACGGCGGCCCAGCGCAAGGAGGCGGGCGTGGACGCGAAGCCGGCCGGCTCCGCACCCGGGGGCTCCGCGCCCGGCAGGCCCGCCGAGACCGGCGGCGGCGCCCCGGAGAAGCCCGGCCCGGCCGCGTAGGTGCTGCACCTGCGGGTGGTCTGCCCACCCGGGCGGACCGCGGAGGTCCGCGCGATCCTCGACGCCCAGCCCGGGGTGGCCCACCTGGTGGTCCACCCCGGGGTGGCGGTGCAGCCCGCCGGTGACCTGGTCGAGGCCGACGTCGCCCGCGAGTGTGCCGACGACCTGCTGGGCCGGCTGTCCGATCTCGGCGTCGACCACGACGGCGGCATCACCCTCGAGCAGCTCGACACGGTGCTGTCCGACCGGGCGGACGCGGCCGAGGAGGCCGCCCCGGGGGACGGGGCCGACGCGGTCGTCTGGGACGAGCTGATCCAGCGCACCGGCGAGGAGTCGCGGCTGTCCGCGACGTTCCTGACCTTCCTCACCATCGCCTGCCTGCTCGCCGCCGTCGGCGCGGTCACCGACTCGCCGGTGACCGTGGTCGGGGCGATGGTGCTCGGCCCGGAGTTCGGTCCGATGGCCGCGATGGCGGTGGGGCTGGTGCTGCGCCGTCGCGACCTGGTCTCGCGCGGCGCGCTCGCGCTCGCCGCCGGGTTCCCGCTGGCGATGGCCGTGACCGCCGTCGCGACCCTGCTGTTCGACCTGCTCGGCTGGCTGTCCTCGGCCGGGCTCGACGACCTGGAACAGATGGACTTCATCTACGACGTCGGGCCGTTCTCACTGGTCGTCGCGGTGCTGGCGGGTGCGGCCGGCATGCTGTCGCTGACCTCGGCGCGGTCCTCGGCGCTGGTCGGTGTGTTCATCTCGGTGACGACCGTCCCGGCCGCCGCCTACGCCTCGGTCGCGGTGATCGAGGGGCGCTGGGGCGAGGCGGGCCTGTCGGTGCTGCAGCTGGGGGTCAACCTGGTGGGCGCGATCGGTGCGGCGGCCGCGGTGCTGGTGATCGCCCGGTGCGGATCGCGTCGTCGGGGCGCGGACTGGGCGCTCTCCGAAGGGTAGGGTCCCCTTCGATGACCGATCCGCAGTCGACTCCGGGCGCGGTCGCGGCGGTGGCCGGGGCCGCGCGGCTGCTGTCGCGGCGGGCGGGCTCGGAGGTGGTGCTGTTCGAGCCCGAGGACCTGGGTGGCAGCGGCCGCTCGGTCGTCGCCCGGGCGCGGATGGCGAAGAACCCGTTCTCCGACCGGCGCAGCGTCGTGGTGAAGCACTACGCCCCGCCCGAGGACGGCTCGGACGGCGCGGACCTGGTGTCGGACCCGTTCCGCTACGAGGTGGCGTCCTGCCAGCTGTTCACCGCGCTGCCCAGCGACGTCCGGCCCAGCCCGGTGATCATCGCGCACGACCCCGAGCAGCGGCTGCTCGTCCTGGAGGACCTCGGCCGCAGCCTGACCCTGGCCGACAAGCTGTTCGGCCCGGACGCCCAGGCCGCCCGCACCTGCCTGCTCGGCTGGGCCCGCGGGCTCGGCCGGATGCAGGCCGCGACCGCCGGTCGGGAGGGCGACTTCGGTGCGCTGCTGCGCAGGCTGGGGGAGAAGGCGCGCCGGGACCCGGTCGCCGACCAGGCCCGCGCCGCGCTGGCCGGCCTGCCGGAGCTGCTGGCCGGGATCCTCGGCGTCGAGGTGCCGGAGCTGGCGCTCTGGGAGGCCCGGGGTGGCGTACGGCTGCTCGGCGGCACCGGGTTCCGCGCGTTCAGCCCGTCCGACACCTGCCCGGACAACAACCTGGTCACCAGCCGGGGGGTGCGGTTCGTCGACTTCGAGTGGGGCTGCTTCCGCGACGTGGTCCTCGACGCCGCCTACGTGCGGGTGCCGTTCCCCGGCTGCTCGTCGAGCTTCGCGCTGCCCGACGCCGTCGCCGACGCGATGCTCGACGCCTGGCGGGCCGAGGTCGCACCGGTCTGGCCCGAGCTCGACGACCCGGAGCTGCTGGGGTCGCGGCTGGCCGACGCGCAGGTGCTGTGGGTGTGGTGGTCGACCTGGCGGCTGTTGCCGCGGGTGCCCGAGCGCGACGGACCGATCGGTTCCGACGCCGGCCGGTCGCCGCGGATCTCCACCGCGCTGCGGCACTACTGGCGACGGCTCGGCGTCACCGCGGAGGCGACCGCCCGGCCGGCGACGGCGGCACTGGCCGAGGCCGTGGTCACCGCGCTCGACACCCGTTTCCCGGACGCGTCGTCGACGCTGCCGCTGTTCCCCGCCTTCCGCGGCGGCGAGTGGTAGGGGTCCGGCCCCCAGAGTTCCCACGGCGGTACGGGACCCGTCACCGGTTGCACACGGACCCGGTGGCTGCGGCGGTGAGGGTGTCGGGGTGTCCCCGATGACCGCGCGTCCGTCCGTCGTCGACCCGGCGCTGCGCCCCGCCCGTCCGGTCACCGCGCCGTGTGCGGCCGGACGGCCCGTCCGGCACCTGGTCCTGCTGGGCGACTCCACCGCGGTCGGCCTGGGCGACCCGCTGCCCGGCGGTGGCTGGCGGGGGTTCGGCCCGCTGCTGCGCGACGCCCTCGACGACCCCGCCCACCCCGGCTCGGTCCGGCTGGACAACCACGCCCGGACCGGTGCCCGGATGGCCGA
Organism: Pseudonocardia sp. ICBG1293; assembly: GCF_020131355.1. Lineage (GTDB taxonomy): Bacteria > Actinomycetota > Actinomycetes > Mycobacteriales > Pseudonocardiaceae > Pseudonocardia. The sequence goes on along the minus strand of NZ_JAHLEL010000040.1, from coordinate 195,217 downwards.
GGTCCGGCACGGACAGGTCCCCGCGGCCGCGATGTCGGGACCCGATGTCGTCGTGCTGTGCGCCGGGATGAACGACACCCTGCGCTCGGACTTCGACCCGGCCGGGATCCGGCGCGACTGCGCCGGGTCGCTGGAGCCGCTGCTGCGCACCGGTGCGACGGTGCTGCTGCTCCGCTTCCACGACCACGCCCGTGTCTGGCCGCTGCCGGGCCCGCTGCAGCGGGCGCTCGCGACCCGGATCGCGGCGCTGAACGGGGCCGTCGACGGGGCGGTGGCCGACGCCGTCGCGGCGACGGGACGGTCCGCCGTCGGCATCCTGGACCTGGACACCGCCGGGAGCTACGACCCGGCCGCGTGGAGCGTGGACCGGTTGCACCCCTCCGAGCGGGGGCACCGGCGGCTGGCCCGCGGTTTCGCCGGGCTGCTCGGTGCGGCCGGGTTCGCGGTGCCGGGGGAGGTCGGTCTCGACGCGGCCGGCGGCCGCGCGGTGGCCGCCTGGCAACGCGGGGCGTGGCTGGTCGTGCAGGGCGTGCCGTGGCTCGTGCGGCGGACCCGGGACCTCGGGCCGGTGATGGTGCGGGGGCTCGTGGAGGGTGCGCGGGAGCGGAAGGTGCCCGCCTGACCCCGGCGATCCGGGTCCGCCGGGCTACAGGCGTCGCAGGAAGTTCCCGATCCGCTCCACGGCCTGCTCCAGCTGCGGCAGCGCCGTCGCGTACGAGCAGCGGATGTGTCCCTCGCCGGAGGGCCCGAACACGCTGCCCGGCACCACCGCGACCGACTCCTCGCGCAGCAGCCGCTCGGCGAAGGTCTCGGCGTCGAGCCCGGACACGCGGATCGACGGGAAGGCGTAGAACGCCCCGGCCGGCTCCGGGCAGTCCAGCCCGGCCTCGCGCAGGCCCTTCACGAACACCCGCCGCCGGCGGTCGTAGTCGGCCACCATCTCCGCGACGTCGCCCTCCGCGCTGGTCAGCGCCTCGATCGCGGCGATCTGCGAGACGTGCGGTGCGCACAGCATCGTGTACTGGTGCACCCGCAGGCACAGCTCGGCGATCGGCTCCGGCGCGGCGAGCCACCCGACCCGCCATCCCGTCATCGCCTGGGCCTTGGAGAAGCCGCCCAGGACCACGGTCCGCTCCCGGGCACCGGGCACCGCACCCAGGCAGGTGTGGGCGCCGGTGTAGGTGAGCCGGTCGTAGATCTCGTCGGAGAGCAGGTACAGGTCGTGCCGCTCGGCCAGCGCGACGAGCTCGCGCAGCACCTCCGGCGGCTGCACGGCACCGGTCGGGTTCGCGGGCGAGCCGATCAGGATCGCCTTCGTCCGTGGTGTCACCGCGGCCTCCACCGCGGCGATGTCGATGGCGAAACCGTCCTCGGCACGGGTGGGCACCCCGACCGGGACACCACCGGCGAACGCCACGCACGGCTGGTAGGCGACGTAGCAGGGCTCCGGGACGATGACCTCCTCGCCCGGGTCCAGCAGCACCCGGAACGCCAGGTCCAGTCCTTCGGACACCCCGGTCGTCACCAGGCACTCGGTGGCCGGGTCGTAGTGGGCGTCGTAGCGCGAGGCCAGGTCCGCGCACACCAGCTCGCGCAGCCTCGGCAGGCCGGCGTTGCCGGTGTAGGTGGTGTAACCGCGCTCCAGGGCGTAGATGCCCGCCTCGCGGATCCGCCACGGCGTGACGAAGTCGGGCTCGCCGACCCCGAGGGAGATGACGTCGTCCATCTCGGCGGCGATGTCGAAGAACCGCCGGATCCCCGACGGCGGGATCGCCGAGATCGTCGTGTTGAGCGGCTTCACGGGGTCACCGGGAGCCGGTGGTCGGGCTCGGGCTCGGCGAAGGAGTCACCGTCGCGTTTGTGGGTGGCCAGCACGAAGTGCGTGGCGGTCGAGCGGACCCGGTCGATCGTGGACAGCTTCTGGGACACGAAGTCGCTGACCGCGCGGATGTCCGGGCCGACGACCGTGCAGCGCAGGTCGTGCCCGCCGGAGACGAGGTAGCAGTCGCGGACCTCGCCGAAGCGGGAGATGCGGGCGGCGACGTCGTCGAACCCCACCCCGCGGGCCGGGGCGACCGAGACGTCGATGAACGCGGTGACCTGCGCGCCGGCACGGCCGGCACCGGCGTGTCCGTCGCCACCGTCCTCGTACCGGGCCCAGTCCACGACGGCCTTGTGCCTGCGGATCACCCCGGAGCGTTCCCACTCCGCGATCCGGGCGTCGACCTCGTCCCGGGGCAGACCCAGCATGGTGGCGACGGTGTCGTGGCTCAACGACGCGTCACGTTCGAGCAACTCGAGGATCTCGCGCACGGCGTGACCCTACGACGGCTGCCCGCCGTCGTGCCGCGGGCCGGGCGGGTCGGCACCGGCCCGCGCCGTCCTCCCGGTCAGGCGGCCTGCGGGAGCGGCGCCACGACGGCCGCCTGCGCGACGCCGGCGCGGGCGGGGTCGAGCAGACCGCACTCCAGGTCGAGGAGGTGGGTGCGCGTGCACGGTCCGCACACGTACACCGTGCCGGACGGGCCGTGGTGGCTGCTCCAGGCGAGTCCGCGGACGTCGGCGGGGGTGCGCTGACGGGAGCAGAGCGGGCAACTCGGGATCGTGTCCATGCCCCGTGAGCGTGCACGGGCTCTGTTGCGGGGCGGTGACACCGCACGTCCGCGGCGTTGCGTTCCGGCGACGATCCGGGGTCCGTGACGATCACGGTGTGTCCCCGACGGTCACGAATCGGGTCCGAGGCGGTGAATTCGGCGCCACCGCCCCCCGCCCGCAACTAGTGTTGCGGTAACTAGGTTACTTTACTCACGGGCTGGTTTACGGGATCATGAGCTGTGCCGTTGACTGTGACCGTGGACGTTCCGGCCGCCGACCGCGAGGTGCTGGAGTCCTGGCTGCGTTCCTCGTCGGTTTCGGCGGGACTGGCCCGACGGGGCAGGATCGTGTTGCTGGCCGCGGACGGGGTGGCGGTCAAGGACATCGTCACACTGGTCGGGGCGTCGAAGGCGACGGTGATCGGGTGGAAGAAGCGTTACGCCGCTGAGGGGATCGCCGGGCTGGCCGACCGGCCCAAGGCGGGCCGGCCGCCGGTGATCGACGAGGTCGCGGTCGTGCTCGCCACGCTGGAACCGCCGCCTGAGCGGCTCGGAGTCACGCACTGGTCGTCACGGCTGCTCGGTGCCGAGCTCGGGATCTCCCACGTGTGGATCGGCAAGATTTGGCGGCGGTGGGGGCTGCAGCCGTGGAAGTCCGAGACGTTCAAGTTCTCCACCGATCCCGAGCTCGAAGCCAAGGTCCGCGACATCGTCGGGTTGTATCTGAACCCGCCGGACAAGGCCGTCGTGCTCTGCGTCGACGAGAAATCCCAGGTCCAGGCCCTGGACCGGACAGCGCCGATCCTGCCGATCATGCCCGGTATCCCGGAGAAACGGACGCATGACTACGTCCGTCACGGCACCACCACGCTGTTCGCGGCGTTAGAGGTCGCGACCGGGCGGGTCGAGCAGGCGTGCCTGCCGCGGCATCGCCATCAGGAGTTCCTGCGGTTCCTCAAGCAGGTCGCGAAGGCCTACCCGCGGCGCAAGCTGCACCTGGTGGTGGACAACTACGCGACCCACAAGCACCCCGCAGTGAAGGCCTGGCTGGCCCGCAACCCGCGGATCACCCTGCACTTCACCCCGACCTCGGGATCGTGGCTGAACATGGTCGAGGTCTTTTTCGGGGTCATCACCCGCCAGGCCATTCGCCGTGGCAGCTTCGGCAGCGTCAGAGAACTGATCGGCGCGATCGGCCGGTTCATCGACGGCTGGAACGAACGCTGCCACCCGTTCATCTGGACCAAACCCGCAGACCACCTACTCAACCACTGCCGACCCGGTCAAAGAACATCGTTTACGCGACACTAGGGTCCGCGCGCATGAGCAGCAACGAACCGCCGCGCGGCGAGGACCCGCAGGACGGTCCCGCGGGACCGGCGACGCCCGGTGGCGCCCACGAGCCCGGACAGGGGGCCGGGAGCGCCGACCAGACGGGTGCGCAGCACCCCGGTGCGCGGCAGGCCGGGGAGGAGGGCGGCACCGGTGCCCCGGAGCCGGGGCAGTACGGCCGGCCTCCGCAGTACGGCGGACCGGCCCCGGAGCCGCAGTACGGCGGGCAGCAGCAGTACGGCGGGCAGCCGCAGTACGGCGAGCAGCAGTACGGAGGCCAGCAGTACGGGGGCCAGGCGCAGTACCCGGGCCAGTATCCGGCCGGTCAGCAGTACCCGGGCCAGTATCCGGCCGGTCAGCAGTACCCGGGCCAGTATCCGGCCGGTCAGCAGTACCCGGGCCAGTATCCGGCCGGTCAGCAGTACCCGGGCCAGTATCCGGCCGGTCAGCAGTACCCGGGCCAGTACCCGGCCGGTCAGCAGTACCCGGGCCAGTACCCGGCCGGTCAGCAGTACGGCGGCGAGTACCCGCAGGGCGGCTACGGTCAGTCGGCCTACCCCGCCGGCGGCGCCCCGCTGCCCTCGGGCACGTCTCCGGACCCGCTGGTGCCGTTCTCCTTCGGTGACTGGTTCTCCAAGATCGTCGGCGTGCTGCAGCGGAGCTGGAAGCCGCTGCTGCTCATCAACCTGATCGTGCTCATCCCGACCGCGATCCTCAGCGGCATCAGCTACCTCGTCGACGGGAGCGGCACCCGGTCGTCGTTCGACCCCGTCGAGCTCGGTGCCGGCTTCGCGGCGGGCCTCGGCCTGACCAGCCTGCTCCTGGCCGTGGTCACCGTCGTGCTGTCGGCGCTCGGCTACGCGGCGTCGGTGTTCGTCGTCGTGCGCGACGCCGCCCAGCGCCCGTGGAGCCAGGAACAGGTCATCGCGTTCGCGAAGAACCGCGCGCTGCCGGTCATCGGCTGGTCGCTGCTGGCCGGGCTGCTGTTCGTCATCGGGTTCTTCCTGCTGATCCTCCCGGGCATCTACCTGGGCGTGGTGTTCACCGCCGGGCTGATCGGCGTCGTCGTGATCGAGCGGGCGGGGATCGGTCGCACGTTCGCCCTGGTCAACCCCCGGTTCTTCCCGGTGCTCGGCCGGCTGGTGGTCTTCTTCCTGATCGCGGTCGCGTACTCGGTGATCGTCTCGCTGGTCATCGCCGGCCCGCTGGCGCTGATCAGCCCCGTGCTGGGTGGGGTGGTGGGGACGCTGCTGCAGCTGCCGCTGCAGATCGCCGGTGTCGCCGCCATGATCGTCACCTACGCCGAGTGCCGCTTCCACGAGCACAACCCGGTGCACACCCCCGTCCTCGCCGACGAGATCGACCGCGCCTGAGGTGCCCCTGCTCCCCGGGGCCGGTGTCCTGGCAGGCTGGATGCGATGAGCACCGACGGCCTGTTCGACATCGACCCCGGGGGCGAGGAGTACGACAGCGGTGACGGCGACGCCGTCCGCCCCGACGCACCGCTCGCCGCGCGGATGCGTCCGCGCACCCTCGACGAGGTCGTCGGCCAGGCCGACCTGCTCAAGCCCGGCGCCCCGCTGCGGCGCCTGCTGGACGGCGGCGCCGCGGCGTCGGTGCTGCTCTACGGCCCGCCCGGCACCGGCAAGACCACCCTGGCCCGGCTGATGGCCGGCGCCGGTGGCGCCGACCGGCACTTCGTCGCCCTCTCGGCGCTCTCGGCGGGGGTCAAGGAGCTGCGGGCGGTCATCTCCGAGGCGCGGGGCCGGCGTGACCGCAGCGGGACGACCACGGTCCTGTTCATCGACGAGGTCCACCGCTTCTCCCGCACCCAGCAGGACGCCCTGCTGGGCGCGGTCGAGGACCGGCTCGTCCTGCTCGTCGCGGCGACCACCGAGAACCCGTCGTTCTCGGTGGTGTCGCCGCTGCTGTCCCGCTCGCTGGTGCTGCAGCTGCAGACCCTCGGCGAGGACGACGTGCGCACCCTGCTGCGGCGCGCCGTCGCGTCCGGACGGGGCCTGGACTCGGCCGTCGAGCTCGCCGAGGACGGTGAACAGGCGCTGGTCAGACTGGCCGCGGGCGACGGGCGCCGGGCCCTGACCGCGCTGGAGGCCGCCGCGGACGGGGTCCTCGGCGCGGGCGGCGACCCGGTGATCGACCTGGCCGCGGTCGAGCGGGCGGTGACCGAGGTGGCCGTGCGCTACGACCGGGCCGGCGACCAGCACTACGACGTCATCAGCGCGTTCATCAAGTCCATCCGCGGCTCCGACCCCGACGCCGCCCTGCACTACCTGGCCCGGATGCTCGTCGCGGGGGAGGACGCCCGGTTCATCGCGCGCCGGCTCATGATCCACGCCTCGGAGGACGTCGGGCTGGCCGACCCGACCGCGCTGCTCGCCGCGACCGCGGCCGCCCAGGTCGTGCAGCTCGTCGGGATGCCGGAGGCCCGGATCGCGCTCGCCCAGGTCACCGTGCACCTGGCGACCGCCCCCAAGTCGAACGCCGTGATCACCGCGATCGACGCCGCGATGGCCGACGTCCGCTCCGGGAAGGTCGGTGGGGTGCCCCCGCACCTGCGCGACGGCCACTACGCCGGAGCGCAGAAGCTCGGCAACGCCGTCGGCTACCGCTACCCGCACGACGACCCCGACGGCGCCCTGCGCCAGCAGTACCCGCCCGACGACGTGGTGGGCGTCGACTACTACGCACCGTCCGGCCGCGGGCACGAACGTGTCCTGGCCGAACGCCTGCCGAAGCTGCGCCGCGTGGTGCGCGGCACCCGGGACTGAGCCCGGACGCTCAGCCGGTCCGCAGGGTCAGGCCGAGCGCGCTGGTCGCGGTGCCGATCGGGGTGAAGTAGCTGGTGCAGTTGCCCTCGCCGCCGGCACCGGTGTGCACGCCCTGGGCCTGCCCGGACGAGGTGATGTACGGGGCCCCGGAGTCACCCTCCCGGGCGCACGCGGAGACCGAGGTCAGCCCGGACTGGCTCTGGCCCTCGAAGTTGACCGTCATGTCGGTGCGCTGGACCGTGCCGCAGGACCGGCCGCTGGTCGAGCCGTACAGACAGACCGTGGAACCGGCGGGTGCGGGACGGCTGCCCGTCACCCGGGTCCCCGACACCGTCGCCGACACGGTGTCCGGGTCGACCGCGATCGCGCCGACGTCGACCCCGCGCCCGGCGGACTCGACCTCGGAGCCGATCGTGGAGCCGTCGGTGGTGTACCAGGACGACGAGCCCCGGGTGCAGTGGCCCGCGGTGATCAGCCAGTCCCCGGCGCCGTCGGACGCGGCGAACCCCGCGGTGCAGCGACGGGTGCCGTCGGTGATGGTGTCACCCCCGGCGACCGCCGCCTGGCGGTGCGCCGGCGCGGCCACCCGTTCCACCCGCACCGCCGCCGGGTCCAGACCACCGGTCAGGCCCGCCGCCAGCGCATCGGCCCCCGGCCCGTCGACGACGCTCAGCACGACCTGCTCCGTGCGGGGGTCCACGCCGTAGGAGTCCAGTCCGGCCGGCATGCCCGAGGCCGTGCGCTCCGCCAGCGACGACAGCACCGCGACCGGGTCGCGACGCGGCTCCTCGCGCACCACCGGGGTCGCGCCGAGCGCCGAGATCAGCGGGGCGGAGGCGGCGTCCCAGGTACCGACCATCAGCCGCCCGTCGGCCAGCCAGGTCCCGGCCAGCGCGGGGCCGAGCGCCTCGGTCACCGCCGGGACCAGGGCCGCGGCCGCGTCGTCGCCGACCGTGACCGGGGGGAGCGCGGGGTCCGCGGTGGCCGGCACGGCCACCCCCACACCGATCGCGACGGTGCCGAGGGCGGCGAGCAGGAGGCGGTGCGGGCGACGCAGAGGCACGAGCGGTCCTTCGGGCGAGCGGGGTGTGACACCCGGCCCAACGACAGTGCTCCGCGCGGGTCACGCCCGCGGGCGAGGACCCCCCTGCGGGAGGGGTGACGTCCGGCCGGTCCGCGGGTTGCCCTGTTCGGCGGTGCGCGCCCTACTGTCCGTCGACCTATACCGCAAATTGTGCATGTTGATTGACCCCGAAAGGGTGCACCGGAAGTGTTGATCGCAGGCCGGGGCGCGGCCGAGCGGACCTGCCGGCAGCGCCGACCACCACCGGCACAGGACAGCGCGACAGTCGCACCGTCCGGCCCGTGGCCGGACGCACGCGGTGCCGGCGCCTGACGCGGCCACCGGGTCGCGACCGAGGAGAGCTGGGCAGATGCACGACGGACCCGTGGCCATCGCCACCGCACCCGAGGACGCCACCGAGGAGGCCGACACCCGACACCCGGCAGGCGGCGGACCTGCTCCCGCCGGAGATGCTGGCCGCCGCCGTCGCCGGTGACGGGCGCGCGGTCGCACTGCTGCTGGCGACGGTGCAGCCGCAGGTGGAGCGGTTCTGCCGGGCACGGCTGGGCCGGCGCGAGACCATCCTGGGATCGGCCGACGACGTCGCCCAGGACGTCTGCATGGCCGTGCTGTCCGTGCTGCCGCACTACCGGCCCTCGGGCATGTCGTTCCGCGCGTTCGTGTTCGGCATCGCCCGGCACAAGATCGCCGACGCGTTCCGCGCGATGGCCCGCAACCGCTGCGACGCCGTCGAGGAGCTGCCCGAGCGGCCCGGCCGCGAGGAGGACCCGGAGCAGGTCGTGCTCGACGCCGAGCGCAACGACCGCCTGTCCGACCTCCTGGACCTGCTGGGCCCCCGGCAGGTCGAGATCCTCACGCTGCGGATCGCGGTCGGGCTGACCGCGGAGGAGACCGCCGACGTGCTCGGCTCGACCCCCGGCGCGGTCCGGGTGGCCCAGCACCGCGCCCTGCAGCGGCTGCGCCGTGAGCTGACGGACCGCGCGGCGCGCCGCGCGGGTGACCGGGTCGCGGTCGTCCCGTCCCCGCGCACCCCCCGGGTCGTCGTCCCCGCGCCGCGGCCCCCCGTCGACGCCCCGCTGCCGGTCGCGGTCTGACCGGGGCGTGACGGCGGACCCGCCGCCGCCCTCGGCCGACCTCCCGGGCCGGGGGCACGGCGGGACCCGCAGACGGCCGGTGCCGGTGCGCTCGGGCGTGCACCGGCACCGGCCGTTCCCTCCTCCGGGTGCCGGTAACCTGGCACGACCGGCCTCCCGCGGCGTCCCCACGCCGCGCGGCCTACGGTGTGGCGCGGGCGCAGGTCGCCCGCCCCGTCGCCGACCCGTCGCCAGCCGTACCCGTCACGAGAGACCCACCGGTGCAGACCCACGAGATCGTCCGTCGTTTCACCGCCCACTTCGAGAGCAACGGGCACACGCCCGTCCCCAGCGCCTCGCTGATCCTCGAGGACCCGCAGCTGCTGTTCGTCAACGCGGGCATGGTGCAGTTCAAGCCGTACTTCCTCGGCGACGTGCCCGCGCCCTACCCGCGCGCCACCTCGATCCAGAAGTGCGTCCGCACCCCGGACATCGACGAGGTCGGCAGGACCACCCGGCACACCACCTTCTTCCAGATGGCCGGGAACTTCTCCTTCGGCGACTACTTCAAGCGCGGGGCCATCGAGTTCGCCTGGTCGCTGATCACCCGCAGCCAGGACGAGGGCGGCTACGGCTTCGACCCCGAGATCATCTGGGTCACCGTCTACCACGACGACGACGAGGCCATCGCGCTCTGGAAGGAGATCGCGGGCCTGCCCGAGGAGCGCATCCAGCGCCGCGGCGGCGACGACAACTACTGGGACATGGGCGTGCCCGGCCCCGGCGGCCCCTGCTCGGAGATCTACGTCGACCGCGGCCCCGAGTTCGGCGCCGAGGGCGGCCCCGAGGCCGACGAGGACCGCTACCTCGAGATCTGGAACCTCGTCTTCATGCAGGACGAGCGCGGCGAGCTGTCCCCGAAGAAGGGGCACCCGCCGGTCGGCACCCTGCCGCACAAGAACATCGACACCGGCATGGGCGTCGAGCGGGTCGCGTTCCTGCTCCAGGACGTCCACAACGTCTACGAGACCGACCTCGTCCGCCCGGTCATCGCCAAGGCCGAGGAGCTGTCCGGCCGCCGCTACGGCGCCGACGAGACCGACGACGTCCGGTTCCGCGTCATCGCCGACCACGCCCGGTCCTCGATGATGATCGTCGGCGACGGTGTGACCCCCGGCAACGAGGGCCGCGGCTACGTGCTGCGCCGGCTGCTGCGCCGCATCGTGCGCTCGGCCCGGCTGCTCGGCGTGACCGGACCCTGCCTGGGCGAGTTCGCCGAGGTCGTGCGCGAGACGATGTCGCCCACCTACCCCGAGCTCACCGCCGACTTCGAGCGGATCTCCGCCGTCATCCGGGCCGAGGAGGACACCTTCCGGGCCACGCTCACCGCCGGTGAGCGGATCTTCGAGGGCGCGGTGTCCCGCGCCCGCTCCGCCGGCAGCGACACGCTGCCCGGTGACCAGGCGTTCGCGCTGCACGACACCTACGGCTTCCCGATCGACCTGACGCTGGAGATGGCCGCCGAGGCCGGGCTCACCGTCGACCGGGAGCGCTTCACCGCGCTGATGGACGAGCAGCGGTCACGGGCCAAGGCCGACGCCGCCGGGCGCAAGGTCGGCTTCGTCGACGCCTCGGTCTACCGGGCCGTGCTCGACCCCCACGGCGCCACCGACTTCCTCGGCTACCAGACGCTGCAGTCGGAGTCCCGGGTCGTCGGGCTGCTGCGCGACGGCGCCACCGTGCCCGCCGCCCACGAGGGCGAGCAGGTCGAGGTGCTGCTCGACCGCACCCCGTTCTACGCCGAGGCCGGCGGCCAGCAGGCCGACACCGGCGTGCTGCGCGGCGCGTCCTTCGAGGTCCGCGTGGACGACGTCCAGTCCCCGGTGGCCGGGCTGCGGGTGCACCGCGGCGTGGTCACCGCCGGCACCGTGACCCTCGACGCCGAGATCGTCGCCGAGGTCGACCGCACCCGCCGGTCGGCGATCTCGCGCGCGCACACCGCCACCCACCTCGTGCACGCCGGGGTCCGCGGCACCCTGGGCAGCGCCGCCGCCCAGGCCGGGTCGCTCAACGCCCCGGGCCGGCTGCGGTTCGACTTCACCTCCCCGACCGGGGCCGTGCCGCCCGCGGCGCTGGTCGAGATCGAGGAGGAGGTCAACGCGGTCCTGCAGGAGGACCGGGAGATCCAGACCTACGAGACCTCCATCGACGAGGCCCGCACGCTCGGCGCGATGATGCTGTTCGGCGAGAAGTACGGCGACCGCGTGCGCGTCGTCGACATGGGCGACTACTCGCGCGAGCTGTGCGGTGGCACCCACGTCGGGCGCACCGGCGAGCTCGGCCTGGTCCGCGTGCTGTCGGAGGCCTCCATCGGTTCCGGGGTGCGGCGCGTCGAGGCCCTGGTCGGGATCGACGCCTTCAAGCACGCCACCACCGAGCATCTGCTGGTCAACCAGCTCGCCGACCAGCTCAAGGCGCGCCCGGAGGAGCTGCCGGAGCGGATCAATGGGATCGTCGAGCGGCTGCGGACCGCCGAGCGCGACCTGGAGAAGCACCGCGCCGACGCCGTGCTGGCCTCGGCCGGGGCGCTGGCCCAGCAGGCCGAGGACCTCGACGGCACCGCGCTCGTCGCGGTCACCGCCCCGGACGGGGTGTCCGGCAACGACCTGCGGACCCTGGCCGCGGACGTGCGCGGGAAGCTGGGCGAGCGGCCCGGCGTGGTCGCGCTGTTCGGCGTCGACGGGGAGAAGGTGTCCTTCGTCGTCGCCACCACGAAGGCGGCCCGGGACGGCGGGATCGCCGCCGGGAAGCTGATCGGCGAGTTCGCCGCCGCCGTCGGCGGGCGCGGGGGTGGCAAGCCCGACCTCGCGCAGGGCGGCGGCACCGACCCGGCCGGGATCGACGCCGCGGTGCAGAAGCTGCGCGCCGCGCTGCGCCCGTGACCCCCACCCGCGGACGGCGCCTCGGCATCGACGTCGGCGCCGTCCGGGTGGGCGTCGCGATGTGCGACCCGGACGGGATCCTCGCGACCCCGGTCGAGACCGTGCCCCGGGATGCGGAGAACGGCGCCGACGTGCGCCGGATCGCCGAGCTGGTGGCCGAGCACGACGTCGTCGGCGTCGTGCTGGGGCTGCCCCGGAACCTGCGCGGCGAGGACGGCCCGGCCGCCGTCGCCGCGCGGGAGTTCGCCGCGGCCCTGGAGGCGGGGCTGGACGTGCCGGTCGAGCTGACCGACGAGCGCATGACCACCGTCGTCGCGACCCGGCAGCTGGCCGGGCGCGGTGTGCGTGGCCGCAGGCAGCGCGCGGTGATCGACCAGCAGGCCGCGGTGGCGATCCTGCAGGGCTGGCTGGATACCACCCGCGGGAGCTGATCACCGCCACCGGGGGTGAGCGCCCCCGGCTCCCGCGGCCGATACCCTCGTCCCCGTGACCGGCGCCGGCGAGAACGACGTGACGTCCCGGGGCCCGGTGTGAGCGTGACCGCGGGGCCCGTCCGGCACCGGCCGACCCCGGTGCACTTCCGGCGCCGGCGGCTCGCCCTGCTGGGGTCGGCGCTGCTGGCCGGTGCGGTCCTCGTCGCGGCCGGGCTGTACCTGCGCGGCGCCGACGACTACTCCGGCTCCGGCAGCGGATCGGTCGTGGTCCGGGTCGAGTCGGGCGACTCGACCAGCGCGATCGGGGAGTCCCTGGTCGGGCTGGACGTGGTGAAGTCCCGGGCCGCGTTCGTCGAGGCCGCCGCCGAGGAGCCCGCCATCCAGCGGGTCCAGCCCGGCTACTACGAGCTCCGCTCGCAGATGTCCGGGGACTCCGCCGTGCAGGGGCTGCTCGACCCGGAGCGCCGGGTGGGGTTCTTCGACGTCAAGGGCGGTGTCCAGCTCGACGACACCCGCGCCCCCGACGGCACGGTCTCCCCGGGCGTGCTGTCCCAGATCTCCCGCGCCACCTGCCTGGGCACCGCGGACGGTGACGCCCGCTGCACCGGCGTCGACGCGCTGCGCGGCGCCATGGCCGACGCCGACCCCGCCGCGATCGCCGTCCCCGAGTGGGCCCGCGCGGGTTACCGGGCCGCCGCGCCCGAGCGCCGGATGGAGGGCCTGGTCGCCCCCGGCCCCTACGACCTGGACCCGCGCGGGACCCCGGAGCAGGTGCTGCGCCAGGTGCTCACCGCGTCGGCGACCCGGCTCGACGCCGCCGGACTGGGCGGGGAGGACGCCTACCGCACCCTCGTGCTGGCCTCGGTCGTGGAGAAGGAGGCACTCGCCCCCGACATGCCCAAGGTGGCACGGGTGATCGAGAACCGGCTGGCGGTGAACCAGCGCCTGGAGATGGACTCGACCGTCAACTACCCGCTCGACGTGCAGGCGCTGCGCACCACCGCGGAGGCCCGCAACACCCCCGGGCCGTACAACACCTACCTCAACACCGGGCTGCCGCCGACGCCCGTCGCCTCGGTGTCCACCGCGGCGCTGTCGGCCGCGGAGTCCCCGGCCGCGGGGCCGTGGCTGTTCTTCGTGCGGTGCACCACCGAGGGGGTCTCGTGCTTCGCCACGACCTATCCCGAGCACCTCGGCAACGTCGACCGCGCCCGCGCCGCCGGGGCGTTCTGACCCATCGCGGGGCGTGCATGCAACCCCGGCCCAACCCGTGACGGCGCTCACCGCGCGCCGGTACACCGGGACCTGACAACGACGTCAGGCGAGAGGAGCCAGCGATGCGTGCGGTCGTCTACCGGGGACCCGGGGACCTCGACATCACCGACGTGCCCGAGGGCGAGGTGGGCCCCGGCGAGGTCCGGCTGCGGGTCGGGTTCAACGGGATCTGCGGCTCGGACCTCCACGAGTACTACGCGGGCCCGATCTTCATCCCGAACGGGGAGAAGCACCCGCTCACCGGTCGCGAGCTGCCGCTGACCCTCGGCCACGAGTTCTCCGGCACCGTCGTCGAGATCGGGCCGGGGGTGGAGGGCGTCGCCGAGGGCGACCGGGTCGCGGTGATGCCGCTCTACACCTGCGGCACCTGCTCGCGCTGCTCGGAGGGCCGCTACAACGTGTGCGCGCAGATCGGCTTCCACGGGCTGATGGCCGACGGCGGGATGGCCGAGACCACGGTGGTCCCCGCGCACATGCTGCATCCGCTGCCGGACAACGTGTCCCTGGAGATGGGCGCGCTCGTCGAACCCATGTCGGTGGCCTACCACGCGGCGAAGCTGGGCGAGGTGGACCCGGGTGGCACCGCGCTGGTGTTCGGGGCCGGGCCGATCGGGATCGGGCTGTGGTTCGCCCTGCGCGGCCTGGGCGTGGACGACGTCCGCGTGGTCGAGCCGTCGGCGACCCGGCGCGGCGCGATCGAGCGGCTCGGCGCGCAGACCCTCGACCCGACCTCGCAGGACGTGCCGGCGATCGTGGCGGACCTGACGAACGGCCGCGGTGCCGACGCCTGCTACGACGCCGCCGGCGTGGCCCCGGCCGTCGCGACGGCGCTCGACACCCTCGGCGCGGGCCGCCCGATGGTCTCCGTCGCGATCTACGAGACCCCGCTGGTGACTCCGCTGCTCAACCTGGTCCTCGGCGAGTCCCGGATCCAGGGCTCGCTCTGCTACACCCACTCCGACTACCGGGCGGTCATCGAGCTGATGGCGCAGGGCCACTACGACACCACCGGCTGGATGGAGCGGATCGCGATGCGCGACGTCGTCGAGGAGGGCTTCGAGGCGCTGCACGCCGGCCGCAAGATGAAGGTCCTGGTCGACCCGTCGCTGGCGTGACTACTGGCCCCAGAAGCCGTCCGGGGGCCGGGGTGAGGGGACCGCGGACGCGTCGGTGACCACGTCCGCGCCACGAGCGAGGGCCCGGGTGCCCGCGTCGTCGAGCACCCGGGCCGGGAACGGGTCCCCGGCCGCGCGCCGGGTCACGCCGGGCACCGGGAGCTCCCGGTCCGACGCGGCCAGCACGAGGTTGCCGAAGCGGCGCCCGTGCAGCACGTCCGGGGCGGCGACGAGCGCGAGCTCGCCGAACGCCGCCCCGGCCGTCGCGATCTGGCCGGGCAGGAACGGCCCCGGGGCACCGTCGCCGAGGTTGGCCACGTGGATCCCGGTCGGTGCCAGGACCCGGCGGACCGCGGCGAGGAACTCCGCCGTCGTGACCTGGGCGGGTGTGCGGGCACCCGCGAACACGTCCACGACGACGAGGTTGAACGACCCGGCCGCGAACCGGGCCAGGCCGGCGCGTGCCTCGCCGGCCACCAGGACCAGCCCGTCCTCGACCCCGGGGCCCGGGAGCCGGTGCGCGACCAGGGCGGCGAGCTCCTCGTCGAGCTCGACGACGGTCTGGGGCGACCCGGGCCGGGTCGCGGCGACGTAGCGGGCCAGCGTCCACGCCCCGCCGCCCAGGTGGAGCACCCGCAGCGGCACCGCGGGCGGCGCGGCGAGGTCCACGAGGTGGGCGATCCGGCGGACGTACTCGAACTCGAGGTGCTCGGGGTCGGCGAGGTCGACGTGGGACTGGGCGGTCCCGTCGAGCAGCAACGTCCACGACGACGGCCGCGCCGCGTCCTGCACCAGCTCGGCGACGCCGTGCCCGACCTCGGCCCGGATCACCGCCCCGGCCCGGCGGTCGCCCTGGGGCGCACGGGAGTCCACGCCGCTCATCCTGCCCCGGCCGGGGGAGTTGTCCACAGGCGGGCGATCGGTGGGTTCCGTGCGCCCGGCAGGCCGCAGGATCGGAGCATGACCCCGCTCCCGATCGTCTGCGCCGCCGCGGCCGCCGCGGGCCTGCTCGCCGGTGTCCTGACCCGCCGGTGGCTGGCCGGGCTGCCGCGCGGCGCCCCGGTGCCGCCCCCGTGGTGCGAGGCCGCGCTCGCGGCGGGTGGGGCGCTCGCGGGCGGTGCGGTGCGGGTCGGGTGGCTCGATCCGCGGTGGGCCGCACTGCTGGTCGTGCTGTGCTGGCTCGCCGTCGCGGGATCGGCGACCGACCTGCTGCGCCGCAGGCTGCCGGACGCGCTGACCCTGCCGGCGCTCGGGCTGGTGCTGCTGGCGCTCGTCCCGGCCGGGGGTGCCGCGGTCCTGCGCGGCCTGGGCGGGGCGGTGCTGTTCGGTGGCGCCTACCTGCTGGTGCACCTGCTGTTCCCGGCCGCGCTGGGTGGGGGCGACGTGAAGCTGGCCGGCCCGGTGGGCGCCGCAGTGGCCGGCGCCGGATAGGCGGCGTTGCCCGCCGTCGCGGCGTTGCCCGCCGTCGCGGCGCTGCCCGCCGTCGCGGCGCTGCCCGCCGTCGCGGTGCTCACCGCGGTCGCCTCGGCGCTCGTAGCCGGTGCGGCGGTGGTGGCCGGGCGGGCCGGGTGGGGGAGCAGGCTGCCGCACGGTCCGGTCCTGCTCGGTGCCGCGCTGGCCGTCGTCGCCGGGACGGTCGTGGTGCCGTCGGGGCCCGTCGTGACCGGGTGAGAGGATGGTCGCCGTGCTGCGATGGATCACCGCCGGGGAGTCCCACGGCCCGGCCCTGGTGGGCGTGCTGGAGGGCATGGTCGCCGGTGTCTCGGTCACCACGAAGGAGCTGCAGGCCGAGCTGGCCCGCCGCAAGCTCGGCTACGGCCGCAGCCCGCGGATGGCGTTCGAGGCCGACGAGCTGGAGGTCCTGGGCGGCCTGCGGCACGGCGTCACCCAGGGCGGGCCGGTGGCGGTCCGGATCGCCAACACCGAGTGGCCCAAGTGGGAGACGGTGATGGCCGCGGACCCGGTCGACCCGGAGCTGATCGCCCACCGCGCCCGCAACGCGCCGCTGACCCGGCCCCGCCCCGGCCACGCCGACCTCGCCGGCATGACCAAGTACGGGTTCGACGAGGCCCGCCCGGTCCTGGAGCGGGCCAGCGCCCGGGAGACCGCCGCCCGGGTGGTGCTCGGCACCGTGGCCAAGGCGTTCCTGCAGCAGGCTCTGGGGGTGACGGTCGTGTCCCACGTCGTCGGCATCGGCGCCGTCGACGCCCCGGACGACGAGCCGCTGCCCGGCCCCGGCGACCTCGACCGGATCGACGCCAACCCGGTGCGCGCGTTCACCGACGCCACCGGCGCCGCGATGGCCGCCGAGATCGACGCGGCGCACGACGCCGGCGACACCCTCGGCGGGGTCATCGAGGTCATCGCCTACGGCATGCCGGTCGGTGTCGGTACCTACGTCCAGGCCGACCGCCGTCTCGACGCCCGCCTGGCCGCCGCCCTCATGGGCATCCAGGCGATGAAGGGCGTCGAGATCGGCGACGGCTTCCGCACCGCGCACCGGCGCGGCTCGGTCGCCCACGACGAGATGGTCCCCGCCGGACCGCCCGGGCAGGGCCCGGCCGGCACCGTCCCGGTCACCCGGCTCACCAACCGGGCCGGCGGCATCGAGGGCGGCATGACCAACGGCGAGCCGGTCCGGGTGCGGGTCGCGATGAAGCCGATCTCCACCGTGCCGCGGGCACTGCGCACCGTCGACACCACGACCGGCGAGGAGGCCACCGCCATCCACCAGCGCTCGGACGCCTGCGCGGTGCCGCGCGCCGGAGTGGTCGTGGAGACGATGGTGGCGCTGGTGCTGGCCCAGGCCGCGCTGGAGAAGTTCGGCGGCGACTCGCTCGACGAGACCCGCCGCAACGTCGCCTCCTACCTCGGGGGGCAGCCGTGACCGGGCCCGGCCCGGACGCGCAGGGCCGTCCCTGGGTGGTGCTGGTCGGGCCGCCCGGGTCCGGCAAGAGCACCATCGGGACCCTGCTCGCCCGGCGGCTGGGGCTCGGGTTCGCCGACACCGACGCGGCGATCGTCGAGCGCATCGGCACGCCGATCGCGGAGATGTTCGTCCAGCAGGGCGAGCCCGCGTTCCGCGCCCTGGAGCGCGAGGTCGTCGCCGAGCAGTTGCACGCCGGACACGGCGTGCTCGCCCTCGGCGGCGGGTCGGTGCTGGCCGCCGAGACCCGCGCCCTGCTCGCCGGGCACCGCGTCGTCGCGCTCGAGGTCGACCTGGCCGACGGCATGCGGCGCACCGGGATGTCCGCGGCGCGCCCGCTGCTCGCCGGGGTGAACCCGCGCGCCACCTTCCGCGCGCTGCTCGCCGAGCGCGCACCGCTCTACGCCGAGGTCGCCACCGTGCAGGTGAGCACGGTGCGGCGCAGCCCGAACCAGGTCGTCGCCGCCGTGCTGGCCGCGTTCGACCTCGGACCGGACACCCTGCCCGAGGCCTCGCCCGACGCGGCCGACCCGTACGACCGCCCCACCCCGCGCCAGGACTCGACGCTCCCGACACCCGGATTCGGGGCGCCGCAGGGCGGCGACGGCGCCGAGCGGGCGGAGGCCCGATGACCGGCCCGACCCCCGACCCCGGCACCGGGCTGCCGGATGACTCGGGCACCGTCGAGCCCGACGGGGCCGTCCGCATCGACGTGCGGACCGCAGCGCCCTATCCGGTGCTCGTCGGCGCCGGGGTCGCCGCCCGCCTGGCCGGGGTCGTCGCCGGCACCGGTGCCGGGCGGGTGCTCGTGCTGCACCCGCCGACCCTCGCCGACCGGGCCGCGGCCGCGCGGGACGAGCTCGCCGCCGCCGGGCTGGCCGCCGCGCTGCACGAGGTCCCCGACGCCGAGGACGGCAAGTCGCTGTCCTCGCTGGCCGACTGCTGGGACGCCTGCGCCGCGGCCGGGCTGACCCGCGCCGACGTCGTCGTCGGTCTCGGTGGGGGCGCGGTCACCGACCTCGCCGGGTTCGTCGCCGCCACCTGGATGCGCGGGATCGGGGTCGTGCACGTCCCGACCACGCTGCTCGCGATGGTCGACGCCGCGGTCGGCGGCAAGACCGGGATCAACACGGCGGCCGGGAAGAACCTGGGCGGTGCCTTCCACGAGCCGTCCGCGGTCCTGGTCGACCTGGACACCCTGCGCACGCTGCCGCGTCCCGAGCTCGTCGCCGGGTCCGCCGAGGTGTGGAAGGCCGGGTTCATCGCCGATCCGGTCATCCTCGACCGCGTCCGCGCCGACCCGGCCGCCGCGCTCGACCCGGCCGGGCCGGTGCTCGCCGAGCTGGTCCGCCGCGCGATCCGGGTGAAGGCCGACGTCGTCGGCGCGGACCTGCGCGAGTCGCACCTGCGCGAGATCCTCAACTACGGCCACACCCTCGGCCACGCCGTGGAGCGTCGCGAGCGCTACCGCTGGCGGCACGGCAACGCGGTCGCGGTGGGGCTGGTGTTCGCCGCCGAGCTCGCCCGCGCGGCCGGACGCCTCGACGACGCCACCGCCGACCTGCACCGCGAGGTGCTGGAGCTGGTCGGTCTGCCGACCGGCTACGAGCCCGGTGTGCTCGACGAGCTGACCGCGACCATGCGCGGGGACAAGAAGTCGCGCGCCGGGACGCTGCGCTTCGTCGTCCTCGACGGTCTCGCGAAGCCCGGGCGGCTGGAGGGCCCGGACGCAGGCCTGCTGGCGACCGCCTACGCCGCGATCAGCGGCTGAGGTGGTTCTGCGGGCGGCGGCCGCACACCCGGCGGCCCGCCGACCGCTACCACCACGGCGGGGCGACCACCGCGCCGGCCGGTGACGCTCAGAGCCCGACGTCGTCGAGGACCCGGGCCAGCGGGTCCGGTGGCGCGCCCGGGTCCAGCGCGCCGGCGAGCAGCGCACCCCACCGGACCTTGCGCCCGGAGCGGGCGGACAGGAACCGGCGCAGGTTCTCGACCTCGCCCCGGTCGCGGCGGCCCGGCTGACGGGCCAGTGCGTGCAGCGCGGCGAGCTCGCCGTGGGCGTCGAGCAGCGCGTGCACCCGGTCCGGGCCCAGGGCGCGCAGCAGCTCGTCCTCCAGGTCGGCGTCGCACACCCGGACCGGCACCGACGGCCCGGCGACCCGCCTGCAGTACGCGGCGGCGCCGGCGTCGCACAGCACCGACACCCGCTCGGGAGCGGCCGGGGCGAGCGCCCGCAGCGCGCTGCCGAGGTTGGTGTAGCCGTGCAGCACCACGATCCGGGTGGTCCCGGGCGGTGTGCCGCGCCGGCGCGCCAGGCCCTCCAGCACGGCCGCGTCGCTCGCGCCCTCGACGAGCGCCACCGCCCGCGGTGTCACCGCCGGGCCCTCGGCCCCGGCGTGGTCACGACCCGAAGGCCGCGACGAACTGCTCCGCCGACGACGCCCGGTACACGGTGTTGGTGCGGCGCACGTCCTCCAGCGGCGCGTGCGCCGCCGGGGAGTAGCGGTGCCCCGGGTAGACGGTGGGGTTGCCCTTGAGCGCCGCCAGCTGCTGGAGCGAGTGGTACATCTGCGCGGTGTCCCCGCCGGGGAAGTCGGTGCGCCCGCAGCCCTGCAGGAACAGGGTGTCCCCGGCGACCAGCCGGTCACCGTCCGGGTCCGGAACGAGGAAGCACTGGCTGCCCGGGGTGTGGCCGGGGGTGTGCAGCAGCCGGATCGCCACGTTCCCCACCTCGAGGACGTCGTCGTGGTCGTGCGGGGTCAGGTCGGTCGCCGACAGCCCGGTCACCCGGGTCACGTAGTCGGCCTCGGCGCGCTGCACGTGGATCGGCACCGGGTGCGACCCGATCAGCTGCGCGACGCCGACCAGGTCGAAGCCCATCATCGTGCCGCCGACGTGGTCGGGGTGGTGGTGGGTGGCGAGCACCCCGGTCAGCCGCATGCCGTCCGCGTCGAGGGCCGC
Source organism: Pseudonocardia sp. ICBG1293 (assembly GCF_020131355.1). GTDB lineage: Bacteria > Actinomycetota > Actinomycetes > Mycobacteriales > Pseudonocardiaceae > Pseudonocardia. The sequence goes on along the minus strand of NZ_JAHLEL010000040.1, from coordinate 174,692 downwards.
GAGCAGCTCGTCGGGGGAGTAGGCGGGGTCGACGACCACGGCCTCCCGGGTCTCGTCGTCGCCGATCAGGTAGGAGAAGTTGACCATCTGGGTGGCGACCGGGTCACCCACGGCGTAGTCCTGGCCCGACAGCAGCTGGCGGAAGTAGAGACCCATGGCCGCGACCCTAGACATAGGGTTCGGGGCATGTCCCACCCCGCCCGGCGCGACGCCCTGCGCGCCCTGCTGCCCGCCGCCGGTCTGGACGCGCTGCTGGTCACCGACCTGCTCGACGTCCGCCACCTGACCGGGTTCACCGGTTCCAACGCGGCCGTGGTGGTCGCCGCCGAGCCGGGCGGGGACCTGCTGTGCACCGACGGCCGCTACCGCGTGCAGGCCGCCGAGCAGTGCCCGGACCTGGAGGTGCTCGTCGACCGGCCGAGCGCCCCGGCCGCCGCGGCCCGGGTCCCGGCGGGCCGGACCCTGGGCTACGACTCGGCCACGATCACCGTCGACGGGCTGGCCGCCGTGCGCGACGCCGTCCCGGGACGCCGGCTGCGCCGCGCCCCCGGCCTGGTGGGGCGGCTGCGGGCGGTCAAGGACGCGGCCGAGGTGGAGCGGGTCGCCGCGGCCTGCGCGCTCGCCGACACCGCGCTGCGCGCGCTGCTCGACGACGGCGGTCTGCGGCCCGGCCGCACCGAGGCGCAGGTCGCCCGCGACCTCGACGACCGGATGCGCCACCTGGGCGCCGACGGCCCGGCGTTCGACACGATCCTCGCCGCGGGCCCGCACTCCGCGATCCCGCACCACCGCCCCACCGGCAGCGCGCTGCGCCGCGGCGACCTCGTCAAGATCGACTTCGGGGCGGCGCTGGACGGCTACCACTCCGACACCACCCGCACGTTCTGTCTCGGCCCGGCCGCGGACTGGCAGCGCGAGCTGCACGCCCTGGTCGACGCCGCGGCCGTCGCGGGCCGGGCCGCCCTCGTCGACGGTGCCGAGGTCACCGCCGTCGACGCCGCCGCCCGTGCGGTGATCGCCGACGCGGGCCACGGCGAGAGGTTCCCGCACGGGCTCGGCCACGGCGTCGGGCTCGCGGTGCACGAGCCGCCGTGGCTCGGCGTCGCCGCCACCGGGCGGATCGAGGCGGGCAACGTCGTCACCGTCGAGCCGGGGGTCTACCTCGACGGCCGCGGCGGGGTACGGATCGAGGACACCCTGCACGTCGTCGCGGGCGGCCCGGCCCGGGCGCTGACCGGGCTGCCGCGCGAGCTCGTGGAGGTCTGAGGACCTACCGGCGGGAGAGCGCCTCGCGCCACGGCACGGTCGCCCCGATCCGCAGCACCGACCGCTCGTAGACCCGGGCGCCCGCCCGGGCGAGCAGCGCCACGGCCACCAGCATGACCAGCGCCGACCCGGCGACCTGCCAGGCCGGTGCGGTGCCCTGGGCGATCATCAGCGGCATCAGCATCGCCGGGAACGGCGGGATCCAGGACAGGACCTGCAGCGCCACCGCGTCCGGCGAGCCGAGGTACCAGAACGAGACGCCGTACATCGCGAACAGCAGCATCATCAACGGCCCGGTCGTGGAGCTGACGTCCTCCTGGCGCGACACCAGCGACCCGGCGGCGGCGTAGAGGACGGCGAAGAAGGCGTAGCCGAGCACGAACCAGCCCAGCGCGGCGCCGAACACCCCGACCGCGGTCCCGGTGATCGTGAGCAGCCCCGTCGCGAGGCCGGTGACGATCCCGACGACGCCGTAGGCCAGCAACTGCACCAGCCCGACGGCGCCGATCCCGAGCACCTTGCCCCACAGCAGGTCCAGCGGCCGGATCGTGGACAGCAGCAGCTCCACCACCCGGCTGGACTTCTCCTCGACCACGCCCATCGCGACGGTCAGCCCGAAGCCCACGATCTGCATGAACATCACGATCAGCACGACGAACGAGAGCGCCGAACGCTGCCCGGCCTCCGGGTCGGCGGGGTCGAGCGCGTCCACGGCCAGCCCGGCGGGCGGGGTGGCGGCGGCCAGCTCGGCGGGGGTCACGCCGACCGCGGCCAGCCCCGCGGCGGTGGCCCGGTCGGCGACGGCGGCGTCGAGGACGGCCCGGGTCGCCGGGGCGAGCTCGGAGGTCACGACGGCCGTCGCGCCGGGCCCGGTGCCGTCGCCGAGCAGGGCGACGTCGAGGTCCCCGGCGGTCACGGCGGCCCGCGCCGCGTCGGCGGAGGCGACCGCGCGGACCTCGAGCGGCACCCCGAGGCGCTCGCCCGCGGTGCCGACCGCCGCGGCCAGCGCTGGGTCGGCGGCCACCCCGACCGAGGTCCGTTCGTCGCCGGTGCCGAACAGCGAGTAGGCGACCAGGCCGCCGGCGATGACCAGCAGCATGATCGCGTTGCTGACCCAGAAGCTGCGCTTGTGCACCTGCACCCGGAACTCCCGGCGGGCGACGAGTGCGACCGCGCGGCGGGCGGGCAGGGTGGCGGACGGGGCGCTCACGCGACGACCTCCCGGTAGAGCTCGGTCAGCGACGGGGTGGTGCGGGTGAACCCGTGCACCGGGCCGGTGGCCAGTGCGGCGGCGAGGACCTGCTGGTCGTCGGCGCCCTCGGTGAGGGTGAGGACGGTGCGGCCGCGGTCGTGGGTGACCACGTCGACCGCGGGCAGCGCGTCGGCCCACCCGGGCGGCGCGGCGGGGGCGTGCACCTCCAGGCGGGTGCCGCCGCCGCGGCGGACCTCGCCGACGGTGCCGACGGTGCGCATCCGGCCGGCGACGAGGATCCCCACCCGGTCGCAGAGCCGCTGCACCAGGTCGAGCTGGTGGGAGGAGAACAGCACCGGTACCCCGGCGCGGGCCTTCTCCCGCAGCACCTCGCTCATCACGTCGACGGCGACCGGGTCGAGTCCGGAGAACGGCTCGTCGAGCACCAGCACCGCCGGGTCGTGCACCAGCGCCGCGGCGAGCTGCACCCGCTGCTGGTTGCCCAGGCTCAGCGCGTCGACGGTGTCGTCGAGCCGGTGTGCGACGCCGAGCTGCTCGGACCAGCGCAGCACCGCGCGCCGTGCGGCGGCGCGGCCGACCCCGTGCAGCTCGGCCAGGTAGGTGAGCTGCTCGCCGACCTTCATCTTCGGGTAGAGGCCGCGCTCCTCGGGCATGTAGCCGATGGTGCGGCGCACGTCGAGGTCGACCGGTCGCCCGCCGAGGTGCACCGTGCCGGAGTCGGCGGCGAGCACCCCGAGCGCGATCCGCATGGTCGTGGTCTTGCCGGCGCCGTTGGAACCGACGAACCCGAAGATCTCGCCCGGCCGGACGTCGAAGGTGACGCCGTCGAGGGCGACGGTGTCGCCGTAGCGCTTGCCCAGACCGTCGATCTGCAGCGTCGCCCCGGTCCCCGTCGGCGTGCGGGGCGCGAGCGTGTGAGCGGTCATCGGTGCCTCCCTGCGTGGTCGGCACCGACGCTACGAGCCGGGGGCGGCCCCGCGGATCGGCGCACAGGACGAGATCGGCGCCGCGGCGGGGTCGTCCGCGCGGACGAGGGTGGCCCGTGGCAGCACCGCGCGCACCGTCCACCCGGGACCGTCGCCGGGCCCGGTGTGCAGGTCGCCGCCCAGCAGCGCGACCCGTTCGGCCATGCCGACCAGCCCGAGCCCGGAGCCGGTGCCGTCGGGCCGGTGTCCGGGCACGGGGCCGTCGTCGACGACCTCGACGACGACCGGGCCGCGCTCGCCACCGTGGGCCACCCGCACCCGGGTCGGGCTGGGGCCTGCGTGGCGCAGGGTGTTGGTGAGCGCCTCGGTGACGATCCGGCTGGCGAACAGCTCGGCCTCACCGGGAGGGTCGGCAGGCGTGCCGGTGACCACGACCCCGACCGGGAGCCCGGCGGCCCGGGACGGCGCGACCAGCGCGTCGAGCCCGGCCGGGGTGAGCGCGGCCGTCGCCGGGTCGGGGGCGAGGTCGGCGAGTGCCGGGATGGCCTCGGCGACCCGCCGCGCCGAGTCGGCGATGTGGCCCAGCGCGTCCGCGCGCGCCTGCGCGTCGGCGGCCAGCCGGGCCGCCCCGGCCTGCACCGCGACCGCGGACACGTGGTGGGCGACGACGTCGTGCAGGTCGCGCGCCACTCGCAGGCGTTCGCGGACCAGGTCGTCGCGGACGGCGGCCTCGGCGAGGTCGCGTCGGCGCAGGTCGGTGTCGAGCCGGTGACGGCGCACGGCCACCCCGGCGGCCCACAGCGGCACGACCGCGACGAAGTTCAGCGCGACCACCGACGGAGGGGACCCGAGCCGCTCCCACACCCCGGTCAGCATCCCGCCGGTCAGCACGACCAGGGTCGAGACGAGGACCGTCACCGCCGACGCGACGACCGGCGCGGTCGTCGCCGCGCCCCACACCAGCAGCACCCAGCCGGACTCGGCGAACAGGTTCGCCCCGCCCAGCAGTCCGGCCGCGAACGAGCACGCCCCGGACACCAGCAGCGCGGGCAGCGGGGCCGTACGCCACCAGGCGATCACGGCGAACTGCAGGCCGACGACGACCGCGGCGGCCGGGTCGTGCAGCGGCAGCGCGACCAGGGCCAGGAAGCCGTCGACCGTCGGCCATCCGGTCGGGGTCCGGGTCAGCGGCGCGAAGGCCACCGCGAACAGCACCGCCGGGACGACGAACGCCACCAGACCCCAGACCCCGGCCCGGTCGGGCAGCGGTACCCGGCCGTGGTGGGCCACGGCCCGCAGCCGGGACCCGGGGCCGGGCCGTCGCGGCCCGACGTGGGCGGTGCCCTCGTGGACGGTGCGGGTGGGAGCGGTGCCGCTGTGTGCGGGGCTCTCGTGTGCGGGGCTCTCGTGGGCGGTGCCGGTGGGGGCGGTGCCGCCGGCCGCGGACCCGGCGGGGGCGGTGCCGGCGGGGGCGGTGCCGGTGGGGGAGAGCGCGTCGGTTGCGGTGCCGCTCCCGGCGGGTGCCGCGCGCAGCACGCCCAGCACCCGGCGCATCGCCGCCAGCACCGCGCGTGCCCGGTCCCGTACCGCCCGCAGCTCGGCCTCCGCCGCGTCCGGTCCCAGGGCCGCCGCCCGGTCGACCAGCCCGCGCAGTCCGCTCAGCACCCCGCCGCCGATCTCCTCGGCGATCCGGGACCGCTCCGCGTCGAGCGCCGCCCCCCGGCGCAGCCGCTCGGTCTCGGCGCGCTCCCGGTCCGCGCGCAGGGCGGCCGCCCGGCTCCACCGGCCCGCGACCGTCGCCACCACCAGCAGCGGCAGGACCACCGCCGACCCGCCGACGATCAGCCCGGCCTCGTAGGCCGGGTCCGGCGCGGACAGCATCCGCGGCACCGCGGCGGCACCGACCGCGGCGAGGAAGGGCAGCGCCACCCACGCCGCCGCACCGGCCGCGCCGCGCTGCGGGGCCCGCGCCACGGAGAACGCCAGCAGCGGCCACAACAGCGCCGCGAACCCGCCGATCGACCCCAGCGACACCGCGGCCAGCGCCGCCATGACCAGGTAGGCCCGCCGGGGCCGCTGCCGCCGCACCAGCACGGTCGCGGTCAGCGCGGCGCACAGCACCACGGCCAGGACGACGGAGGCCACCGGGTCCAGCCGACCGGCGACGCCCGGGATGTCCAGGAGCAGGCCGGTGACGAACTCCTGGCCCACGAGCAGCAGCGTGAGGACCGTGAGCGCGACGTCCCCGGCGCGGGTCCCGGGCAGCGGCGCCGGGACCGGGGCCGCCACGGCGCGCTCAGCCGTCGGCACCGGGCGACCCCACCAGCCCGTGCTCGTAGGCGAACACGACCAGCTGCACCCGGTCGCGCAGCCCCAGCTTGGTGAGCAGGTTGGAGACGTGGGTCTTGACCGTCGTCCCGCCCAGCACCAGGCGGTCGGCGATCTCGGCGTTGGACAGCCCCGCGGCCACCAGGCCGAGGACCTCCCGCTCCCGCTCGGTCAGACCGGCGGCGGGACCGGCGTGCGCCGGCGGGTCGGCCGGGACGAACGAGCCGACCAGCCGCCGCGTGACCGACGGCGCGAACAGCTCGTGCCCTGCGTGCACGGTGCGCACCGCGACCTGCAGGTCCTCCGGCTCGACGTCCTTCAGCACGAATCCCGATGCGCCCGCGCGCAGCGCGTCGTAGACGTGGCGGTCCAGGTCGAACGTCGTCACCACCAGCACCCGGATGCCGGGGTCGCGCAGCGCGCGGATCCGCCGGGTCCCCTCGATGCCGTCGGTACCGGGCATCCGCACGTCCATCAGCACGACGTCCGGGCGCAGGGTCTCGGCGAGCTCGGCGGCCTCCGCACCGTCCCCTGCCTCCCCGACGACGTCGATGTCGGGTGCCGCGGCCAGCACCGTCCGCAGCCCGGCCCGCACCACGGCCTGGTCGTCGGCCACCACCACCCGCACCGTCATGGCGCCCATCCTGGCAGGTCGTCCGCCCCTCGGGCGGGCCGGTGAACCCGGTGGCGGTACCCTGACCGACGCACGAATCCGAGATCGAGCAGGAGAGCGCGCACGTGGCGACCACGAACGACCTGAAGAACGGCCTGGTCCTGAACATCGAGGGCCAGCTGTGGACCGTGACGGCGTTCCAGCACGTCAAGCCCGGCAAGGGCGGTGCGTTCGTTCGCACCACGCTGAAGAACGTCATGTCCGGGAAGGTCGTGGACCGGACCTTCAACGCGGGCACCAAGGTCGACACCGCGACGGTGGACCGCCGCGACATGACCTACCTGTACCGCGAGGGCAGCGACTTCGTCTTCATGGACGCCGACACCTACGACCAGATCCCGATCCCGGAGAAGGCCGTCGGCGACGCCGCGCGCTACCTGCTGGAGAACGCCTCCGCCCAGGTCTCGCTGCACGAGGGGGAGCCGCTGTTCGTCGAGCTCCCGACCTCGGTCGAGCTGCTCATCTCGCACACCGACCCGGGCCTGCAGGGCGACCGCTCCACCGGCGGCACCAAGCCGGCGACCCTGGAGACCGGCGCCGAGATCCAGGTGCCGCTCTTCCTCGAGAGCGGCACCAAGGTCAAGGTCGACACCCGGGACGGTCGTTACCTCGGCCGCGTGAGCTGAGGTGCGCGCCCGCACCAAGGCCCGTAAGCGGGCACTGGACATCCTGTTCGAGGCCGAGGCCCGCGGTGAGGACGCACTGGCCGTGCTCACCGCGCGCCGCGAGACCGACGACGCGCCCCCCGTGCAGGACTACGCGGCACGGCTCGTCGAGGGCGTCGCCACCCACCGCGAGCGGATCGACCAGCTGATCGCCGAGCACGCCGAGGGCTGGGACGTCGACCGGATGCCCGCGGTGGACCGCGGCCTGCTGCGGCTCGGGATCTACGAGCTGCTGTGGGTCGACGACGTCGACGACCCGGTCGCCATCACCGAGGCCGTCGAGCTCGCCCGGACGCTGTCCACCGACGACTCCCCGCGCTACGTCAACGGGGTGCTGGGGCAGATCTCCGACATCGCCGAGCACCTGCGCGCCACCCTGTAGGTCCGGTCACGGCACCGCCCGCTTGAGCAGGACGACGATGTCCTGGGGGCCGGTGCCGATCGACGGGGTCAGGGAGCCGACGGCCTCCCAGCCCTCACGGCCCAGCTCGTTCAGGTCCGCCTTGATCCTCGCGTAGTCGTAGCCCTTCCACCCGAGCTCGTACCGCAGCACCTCGTGCTCCCTCGTCCGGTCCCCCCGCCCACAGCAGGCGGGGTGGTCGGGGACATCGGACACCGTGCCGCAGCGGCACGGTCAAGGGCGGTCGGCGGGCGTCCACCGGACGGGTCGCCCCGCACCGACCGGTCCCAGGCGCTGCGGGCGCGCGCTGATCCGCGGTCCGCGCGTGTCCCGACACGCGCGAGCGCCGGATCAGCGCGCGGCATGCGGATCAGCGCGCGGGGTGCGGATCACCGTTCGGGGTGCGGATCGGCGCGCGGGGTGCGGATCGGCGCGCGGGGTGCGGATCAGGTGATACCGGTGGCCCGCCGCGACGCGCGGACGTCGCACCGGCGCCCGGAGCCGGTGCGCCGGCCCGCGGGTGCACACGGGAACGGCGGCCGGGGGACTGTGCTGACCCCGGCCGCCGTCGTGCCGGTCGCGTCACCCTTCCCCTGGGCCGCGGCCGGCGGGTCCGATCATCCCATGTGCTGCCCGGGCCGCGCCTCGGGCGGGAGCACACCCCAGTCGATCAGCTGGTCGGTCAGCTCACCGGGGGACATGTCGTAGATGATCGCCAGCGAACGCAGGTCCTCGGCGCGGATGGAGAGCACCTTGCCGTTGTAGTCGCCGCGCTGGCTCTGGATGGCCGCGGCGTAGCGGGCGAGCGGGCCCACCTTGTCCGCGGGGAGCTGCTGCAGCCGCTCCAGGTTGATCACGATCTTCGTCGCGGGCTCGCTGCCGGAGGGGATGCGGCCCTCGGGGAGCAGCTCGGCCACCGGGACGCCGTAGAAGTCGGCCAGCTCGGCCAGCTTCTGCACGGTGACCGCACGGTCCCCGCGCTCGTAGGAGCCCACGACGACCGCCTTCCAGCGTCCGCCCGACTTCTGCTCGACGCCGTGCAGGGAGAGCCCCTGTTGCTGCCTGATCGCCCGGAGCTTGCCCCCGAGCGCCTTGGCGTAGTCGCCCATCGATCTCCTCGTTCCTGACGGTCCGTACCGGTGTGGCCGGACCGGCCGGTCACCGGCGGTGCACCGGTGGCGTTGTCGCGCCGGCCGCGTCGTCGCCCCTGTGGGTGGTCCCGTTCGGGGCGGCAGCTCCGGCGGGGGCCGGCGTCCCGACCGTCCCGCGCGTCGCGGTGCTGCTGCACGCGTGCTGATTGATACGGAGAGTAATCCTCCGGGTCCGGTCCGGCACCGTCAAGTTCGACCCCCTGCTCGGGGGGTTGACGAGCGGTTTCCCACACGAACGGGGCAGTCCACGTCCCTCGTCAGCGGTAGCGCAGGGTGCGGGTCCGCGACCCCACCACCCGCCCCTGTGGGTGCGGCTGGGCAGAACCGGGTATCGCAAGGTGTCGCTCCGGCCCGCTGCCGCCCATCGCGCATCGTGACGGGAACGTGACCTCGAACGAGTGAGCGGACTGTGGTGTGGCTCGCGGTGTGACGCGCTGCGGCCGTCCCGCGCGGACCGGCGGTGGGTTGCTAGGTTGGCGCACAGCTCTTGCACGACCGTCCTTTAAGACCCGTCCGGTGAGGCGGGGAAGGAGACCACCTCGTGGCGCAGAACCGCCGCGGGGACGCCGACGCGCAGCAGCCCGCACGGGAACTGCTGTCCGCCGCCGACGTCACCCGCACCGTCGCGCGCATCGCGCACCAGATCATCGAGAAGACCGCGTTCAGTGCCGAGGACCCCGACGGGCTCGTGCTGACGGGCGTCCCCACCCGCGGCGTGCACCTGGCCCACCGGCTCGCCGCCGCGATCACCGACTTCGCCGGCGCCGCACCGGCGGTCGGCTCGGTCGACGCCACCCTCTACCGCGACGACCTGCGCCGCGGCCCGGCCCGCGCGCTGGAGTCCACCGCGGTGCCCGAGGGCGGTGTCGACGACCGGCTCGTCGTACTCGTCGACGACGTCCTGATGTCCGGGCGCACCACCCGCGCCGCGCTCGACGCCCTGCGTGACGAGGGCCGCCCGCGGGCGGTGCAGCTCGCCGTGCTGATCGACCGCGGCCACCGGGAGCTCCCGATCCGCGCCGACTACGTCGGCAAGAACGTCCCGACCTCGCGCTCGGAGCAGATCCTGGTCTCGCTGACCGAGATCGACGGTGGCGACGGCGTCTGGATCACCCAGGGAGAGGGGGACAGGTGAGACACCTGCTCTCGGTCGCCGACCTCGACGCCGCCGAGGCCACCGCACTGCTCGACACCTCCGACCGGCTGCGTCAGGCGCTGCTCGGCCGCGAGGTCCGCAAGCTGCCGACGCTGCGCGGGCGCACCGTCATCACGATGTTCTACGAGAACTCCACCCGCACCCGGGTGTCGTTCGAGATCGCCGGCAAGTGGATGAGCGCCGACACCGTCAACGTGTCCGCGTCGGGCTCGTCGGTGTCCAAGGGCGAGTCGCTGCGCGACACCGCCCTGACCCTGTCCTCGATGGGCGCGGACTGCGTGATCGTCCGCCACCCCGCATCCGGTTCGGCGCACCGGCTCGCGCACTGGGTGGACGCCGACCGCGAGGTGACCGGCACCCCCACCGCGATCGTCAACGCCGGCGACGGCACCCACGAGCACCCCACCCAGGCGCTGCTCGACGCGGCGACCCTGCGCGACCGGCTCGGCGGGATCGCCGGGCGCCGGATCGGGATCGTCGGCGACGTCCTGCACTCGCGGGTGGCGCGCTCCAACGTGCTGCTGCTCGCGACCCTCGGCGCCGAGGTGGTGCTCGTCGCACCGCCGACGCTGCTGCCCGCCGGGGTGCAGTCCTGGCCGTGCCGGGTGTCCCACTCCCTCGACGCCGAGCTGCCCGCGCTGGACGCGGTCATGATGCTGCGCGTGCAGTCCGAGCGGATGCACGGCGGCTTCTTCCCGTCCGCCCGCGAGTACGCGGTGCGCTTCGGGCTGTCCGAGGACCGCGCGAAGCTCCTGCCCGACCACGCGGTCGTCCTGCACCCCGGCCCGATGATCCGCGGGATGGAGATCGCCCCCGCGGTCGCCGACGCCCCGAACGCCGCGGTCCTGGCCCAGGTCCGCAACGGTGTGCACGTGCGGATGGCCGTCCTCTACCACCTTCTCGCCGGAGCTCCCGAATGACCGACCTGCTGATCCGCAACGCCCGGCCCTACGGCGGGGACCCGGTCGACGTGCTCGTCACCGACGGCGTCGTCGCCGCCCTCGGTGCCGGGCTGACGGCGCCCGAGGGCGCCGGGACCCTCGACGCCGACGGCGCCGTGCTGCTGCCCGGTTTCGTCGACCTGCACGTGCACCTGCGCGAGCCCGGCGGCGAGGAGTCCGAGACCATCGAGACCGGCAGCCGCGCCGCCGCACTCGGCGGGTTCACCGCGGTGTTCGCGATGCCGAACACCACCCCGGTCGCCGACTCCGACGTCGTCGTCGAGCACGTGCGCCGGCGCGGCGAGGAGGTCGGACTGGTCGACGTGCACCCGGTCGGTGCGGTCACCGTCGGTCTCGGCGGCGAGAAGCTCGCCGAGCTCGGCACGATGGCCGCCTCCCGCGCCGCCGTGCGGATGTTCTCCGACGACGGCCGCTGCGTGAACGACCCGCTGATCATGCGCCGCGCGCTGGAGTACGCCTCCGCGCTCGACGTCGTCATCGCCCAGCACGCCGAGGACCACCGCCTCACCGGCGGCGCGCAGGCCCACGAGGGCGCCGTCGCCGCGCGGCTCGGGCTCGCCGGCTGGCCGGCCACCGCGGAGGAGACGATCGTCGCCCGCGACTGCGCACTGGCCCGGGAGGCGGGCGCCCGGCTGCACGTCTGCCACATCTCCACCGCCCGCACGATCGACGTGCTGCGCGCGGCGAAGGCCCAGGGTGTGCGGGTGTCGGCCGAGGTCACCCCGCACCACCTGCTGCTCACCGACTCCCGGCTGACCGGCTACGACCCGGTGAACAAGGTCAACCCGCCGCTGCGCACCGCCGACGACACCCGCGCGATGCGCGAGGCGCTGGCCGAGGGCGTGATCGACGTCGTCGCGACCGACCACGCCCCGCACGCGGCGCAGTACAAGGACACCGAGTGGCAGGCCGCGAAGCCGGGCATGCTGGGCCTGCAGACCGCACTGTCGGTGCTGGTCGAGACGATGGTGGAGCCCGGCCTGCTGGACTGGCACGGTGTCGCGCGGGTGCTCTCGGAGCGCCCCGCGGAGATCGGCAACCTGCCCGACCAGGGCCGTCCGATCGCGGAGGGGGAACCGGCGACGTTCGCGCTGGTCGACCCGGACGGGGTCTGGACGGTCCGCGGTGCGGAGCTGGCGAGCAGGGCGGCGAACACGCCGTACGAGGGAATGCGGCTGCCCGGAACGGTGGTCGCGACGGTGCTGCGGGGACGCATCACCGCGCAGGACGGGAAGGTTGTGCAGTGACCGCACTACTGGTGCTCGAGGACGGGCGGATCTTCCGTGGACAGGCGTACGGCGCCACCGGGGAGACGCTCGGTGAGGCCGTGTTCACCACCGGCATGACCGGCTACCAGGAGACCCTGACCGACCCGTCGTACCACCGACAGATCGTGCTGCAGACCGCGCCGCAGATCGGCAACACGGGCTGGAACGACGAGGACGACGAGTCGCGGGCGATCCAGGTCGCCGGCTACGTCGTGCGCGACCCGGCCCGGCGGGCGTCGAACTGGCGGGCCACCGGCTCGCTGGAGGACGCGCTGCGCGCCCAGGGCGTCGTCGGGATCGCGGGGATCGACACCCGCGCCGCGGTGCGCCACCTGCGCGAGCAGGGCGCCATGCGGGCCGGGATCTTCTCGGGTCCCGCCCTCGCCGCCGACGACGAGCTGGTCGCGAGGGTGAAGCAGTCCCCGCAGATGGAGGGCGCCGACCTCTACGGCGCCGTCACCACCGCCGAGACCTACGTGGTGCCCGCGGTGGGGGAGCGCCGCTTCGTGGTCGCCGCGCTCGACGTCGGCATCAAGTTCAACACCCCGCGGATGATGGCCGCGCGCGGCATCGAGGTGCACGTGCTGCCCGCATCGAGCACCATCGAGGCCGTCGAGTCGCTGCGTCCGGACGGGTTCTTCCTGGCCAACGGCCCGGGGGACCCGGCGACCGCGGACGGCCCCGTCGAACTCGCCCGGCAGGTCCTGGAGCGGCGGATCCCGCTGTTCGGCATCTGCTTCGGCAACCAGATCCTCGGCCGGGCGCTCGGCCGGTCCACCTACAAGCTGCGCTACGGCCACCGGGGCATCAACATCCCGGTCGTCGAGCACGCCACCGGCCGGATCGCGATCACCTCGCAGAACCACGGCTTCGCGGTGTCCGGTGAGGCGGGCGAGGAGTTCGGCACCCCCTACGGCCGCGCGCAGATCACCCACACCTGCCCCAACGACGGCTGCGTCGAGGGGATGGCCGGGATCGACTTCCCGGCGTTCTCCGTGCAGTACCACCCGGAGGCCGCCGCCGGGCCGCACGACGCCGCGGACCTGTTCGACCGCTTCGTCACGCTCATGACCGAGCACCCGGTCGGCTACGCCGGCGTGGCCGGCCGGCGGCCCGAGGGCACCGCGCCCGCGCCCTACCCGCAGCCCGACGGCACCACCGACGCCGAGGCCACCGACGCCGACGCCGACGCCGGTGCCGCCGTCGCGGAGGTCGGGACCGAGCCGGCCGCCGCGCCGGCGATGACCGAGCAGCCCGACCCCGCCACGCCGCCGACGGCGACCGCGGCCCCGTCGGTCGACCTGCGGCCCACCCCGCCCACCCCGTCGCCCACCCCGGCCGCGGGCGGGTTCGAGCCGGTCGGCCCGGAGGGGCCGCACACCGGCTCCCGGCCCTCCGCCGATGTCGACGAGGCCGCCGACGAGCACACCACCCGGCTGCCGGTCACACCGCCGGCGGGCACCCCGGCCACCGGTCGGGACGAGCTGGAGCCGCCCACCGGCCGGATGCCCGCGGTCGGCCGCCCCGGTACGCCCGACCCGCTGACCGCGCCGTTCTCCGACATCGAGGACGCGCTGCGTCGGGACGGCGGGACCCCGGCCCACCCGGGGGCCACGGCGGACCCGGACGCCGCCGACATCCCGGCCGACCCGGCCCCGGGCGCCGACCCGGTGTCCGGGCGCGCCCGCCCCGTCGACGACCGTCCCTGGCCGCCACCCCCCGGATCCCCATCCACCCCGCAGCACCCGGACCGGCACGACCAGGCCCGGCAGGAGGACCACTGATGCCCCGCCGCGACGACATCGACCACGTCATGGTGATCGGCTCCGGGCCGATCGTCATCGGCCAGGCCTGCGAGTTCGACTACTCCGGCACCCAGGCGTGCCGGGTGCTGCAGGCCGAGGGCATCCGCGTCTCGCTGGTCAACTCCAACCCCGCGACGATCATGACCGACCCGGAGTTCGCCGACGCCACCTACGTCGAGCCGATCACCCCGGAGTTCGTCGAGAAGGTCATCGTCGCCGAGCGCGACAACGGCACCCCGGTCACCGCGATGCTCGCGACCCTCGGCGGGCAGACCGCGCTCAACACCGCCATCGCGCTGCACGAGAACGGTGCCCTGGAGCGGCACGGCGTCGAGCTGATCGGCGCCGACGTCGACGCCATCGAGCGCGGCGAGGACCGGCTCAAGTTCAAGGACATCGTCATCGGGGTCGGCGGCGACGTCCCCCGCTCCCGGGTCTGCCACTCCATGGAGGAGGTCCGCGCGGCCGCCGACGAGCTCGGCCTGCCGGTGGTCATCCGCCCGTCGTTCACCATGGGCGGGCTCGGCTCGGGCATGGCTCACTCGGCGCAGGACCTGGAGCGCCTGGCCGGTGCCGGGCTCGCCGCCTCCCCGGTCACCGAGGTCCTCATCGAGGAGTCGGTGCTCGGCTGGAAGGAGTACGAGCTCGAGCTCATGCGCGACCACCACGACAACGTGGTCGTCATCTGCTCGATCGAGAACATCGACCCGATGGGCGTGCACACCGGTGACTCGATCACCGTCGCCCCGGCGATGACGCTCACCGACCGCGAGTACCAGCACATGCGCGACGTCGGCATCGCCGTGCTGCGCGCGGTCGGGGTCGACACCGGGGGCTGCAACATCCAGTTCGCGATCCACCCGGAGACCGGGCGCCTGGTCGTGATCGAGATGAACCCCCGCGTCTCGCGCTCGTCGGCGCTGGCGTCGAAGGCCACCGGGTTCCCGATCGCCAAGATCGCGGCGAAGCTCGCCGTCGGGTACACCCTCGACGAGATCCGCAACGACATCACCGGCGAGACCATCGCCGCGTTCGAGCCGTCGCTGGACTACGTCGCGGTCAAGATCCCGCGGTTCGCGTTCGAGAAGTTCCCCGGCGCCGACCCCGAGCTGACCACGACCATGAAGTCCGTCGGTGAGGCCATGGCACTGGGCCGTTCCTTCCCCGAGGCACTGGGGAAGGCGCTGCGCTCGATGGAGCGGGAGCGGGCCGGGTTCTGGACCGCCCCCGACCCCGAGGGCGAGCCGGAGTACACCGTCCCGGTCGACGGCCGCATCTACGAGGTCGAGCGCGCGCTGCGCTCCGGCCAGTCGGTCGACGACGTGGCCAAGAGCTCCGGCATCGATCCCTGGTTCGTGGACCAGATCGCGCTGCTCGGCGAGATCCGCGCCGAGCTCGAGGCCGCGCCGGTCCTCGACGCCGACCTGCTGCGCCGGGCCAAGCGGCACGGTCTGTCCGACCGCCAGCTCGCCGCCGTCCGGCCGGAGTTCGCCGGCGAGGACGGGGTGCGTGCGCTGCGGCACCGCCTCGGCATCCGCCCGGTCTACAAGACCGTCGACACCTGCGCCGCGGAGTTCGCGGCGCGGACGCCGTACCACTACTCGGCCTACGAGACCGATCCCGCGGCCGAGTCCGAGATCGCCCCGCAGACCGAGAAGCCGAAGGTGCTGATCCTCGGCTCCGGGCCGAACCGGATCGGGCAGGGCATCGAGTTCGACTACTCGTGCGTGCACGCGGTCATGGCGCTGCGTGCCGCCGGGTTCGAGACCGTCATGGTCAACTGCAACCCGGAGACGGTGTCCACCGACTACGACACCGCCGACCGCCTCTACTTCGAGCCGCTGACCTTCGAGGACGTCCTCGAGGTCGTGCACGCGGAGCAGACCTCCGGCACGGTCGCGGGCGTGGTCGTGCAGCTGGGCGGGCAGACCCCGCTCGGGCTGGCCCAGCGCCTGACCGACGCCGGTGTGCCGGTCGTCGGAACCTCCGCGGCCGCGATCGACCTGGCCGAGGACCGCGGCGCGTTCGGCGAGGTGCTGCGCAAGGCGGGCCTGCCCGCCCCGGAGTTCGGCATGGCGACCTCGTTCGACCAGGCCCGGGGGATCGCCGGCCGGATCGGCTACCCGGTGCTCGTGCGGCCGTCCTACGTGCTCGGCGGGCGCGGCATGGAGATCGTCTACGACGAGGCGACGCTGGCCGGCTACATCGCCCGCGCCACCACCATCTCCCCGGACCGCCCGGTGCTGGTCGACCGGTTCCTCGACGACGCCATCGAGATCGACGTCGACGCCCTGTGCGACGGCGAGGAGATCTACCTCGGCGGCGTGATGGAGCACATCGAGGAGGCCGGGGTGCACTCCGGGGACTCCTCGTGCACCCTGCCGCCGATCACGCTGGGCTCCTCGGTGCTGGCGAAGGTCCGCGAGGCCACCGCGGCCATCGCGCACGGCGTCGGGGTGCGGGGGCTGCTCAACGTCCAGTACGCCCTGCACGGCGACGTGCTGTACGTGCTGGAGGCCAACCCGCGGGCCTCGCGGACGGCGCCCTTCGTCTCGAAGGCGACGTCGGTGCCGCTGGCCAAGGCCGCCGCGCGGATCATGCTCGGTGCCACCATCGCCGACCTGCGCGGCGAGGGACTGCTCCCGGCCACCGGTGACGGCGGCGCGCTGCCCGCCGACTCCCCGGTCGCGGTCAAGGAGGCGGTGCTGCCCTTCAACCGGTTCCGCAACACCGCCGGCCAGGGCGTGGACCCGCTGCTCGGCCCGGAGATGAAGTCCACCGGTGAGGTCATGGGCTTCGACTCGGCCTTCGGCCCGGCGTTCGCGAAGTCGCAGGCCGCGGCCTACGGCTCGCTGCCGACCTCGGGCACGGTGTTCGTGTCCATCGCCGACCGCGACAAGCGGGCGATGGTGTTCCCGATCCGCCGCCTGGCCGACATGGGCTTCCGGGTCCTGGCCACCGACGGCACTGCGGAGATGCTGCGCCGCAACGGGATCGACGTCACCGTGGTGCGCAAGCACAGCGAGGGGTCCGGGCCGGAGACCCCGACGATCGTCGACACGATCCTCGCCGGGGACGTGGACCTGATCGTCAACACCCCGGTCGGGAACCCCGGTCCCCGGGTCGACGGCTACGAGATCCGCGCCGCCGCGGTGTCCCGCGGGGTGCCGTGCATCACCACGGTGCAGGGGACCGCGGCCGCGGTCCAGGGCATCGAGGCGCTCGCCTCGGGCGGGCTCGGGGTGCGGTCGCTGCAGCAGGCGCACGCGGCGCTGAAGGCTCGGGCATGAGCTTCGGCGCCCGGCTCGCCGCCGCGGTCGACGCGCACGGGCCGCTGTGCGTCGGGATCGACCCGCACCCGGCGCTGCTGGCGGCCTGGGACCTCACCGACGACGCCGACGGTCTCGCCGCGTTCGCCGACCGGGCCCACGCGGCGTTCGCCGGCACGGTGTCGGTGGTCAAGCCGCAGGCGGCGTTCTTCGAGCGGCACGGGTCGGCCGGCGTCGCGGTGCTGGAACGGCTGCTCGCCGGGTTCGCCGGCTCCGGCACGCTGACCCTGCTCGACGCCAAGCGCGGCGACATCGGATCCACCATGGACGGCTACGCCGACGCCTACCTGCGGGTCGGCGCGCCGCTCGGTGCCGACGCGCTCACCCTGTCGCCCTACCTGGGGTTCGGGTCGCTGGAACCGGCGCTGACCGCCGCGGACGAGGCCGGGCGCGGCGTGTTCGTGCTGGCCCGCACCTCCAACCCCGAGGGTGCCGCGGTGCAGTGCGCCACGACCCCGGAGGGAACGGGCGTCGCCCAGCAGATGATCGACGAGGCCGCCGCCCGCAACGCTGGCGTGCAGCCGTGCGGTGCGGTGGGGGTCGTGGTCGGTGGCACCCACGAGCACGGGCTGGACCTGACCGCGCTGAACGGGCCGGTGCTGGTGCCCGGTCTCGGGGCGCAGGGCGCGAGCGCGGCCGACGTGGTGTCCCGCTTCGCCGGGACCTCGGGGCCGGTACTGCCGGTCTCGGCGCGCGGTGTGCTGCGGGCCGGCCCCGACGTCGCCGCGCTGCGGGACGCCGCGCACGTCCTGGGTGCGGAGCTGGCCTCGACGGCCGCCGGATCGCACTGAGCCGCGCGCCGGCCGTGGACGGGCGTCGGCGGTCGGGGGTCGGCCGGTGCCGCACCGGGCACCGGCCCCCTCGCCGTCGCGTGATCATGGTCATCGGGCGGGTGGCGGCACGGCTGCGCCGGACGCGCGCCGGGCGGTCCGTCGGCCCCGTCGGCTGCTCCCCGGCGCACCGGGACGTCGATCGGGCGCGTCCGGCGGCGGGTCGGCTGCCCTGTCCGGCGGGGCGCGCTGCGCCGACCCGCCCTGCGGCGGAGCCGGGTGGCACCCGGGAGTGGTCCGGACAAGGTGCCGTTGATCACCTCCGGCTCGCCGAAACCGGAGGTGGGACCCCCATTGACGCTTCCGTGGACGGCGTGGGTACGTTCGATCGTGACGCCGGGGACGTCCCCCGGACGGGTCGGTGCGACCCACCACCCGATCGCTGACGCGACACCCCGGCGCGAGCCGGGATCACGGCGGCGAGAACGACGAGAACGACACAGGAAAGTACGGAGGAACCAACCGTGGCCCTTCCCCAGCTGACCGACGAACAGCGCGCCGCCGCGCTGGAGAAGGCTGCGGCCGCGCGCCGGGCCCGGGCCGAGCTGAAGGACCGCCTCAAGCGCGGCGGCACCACCCTCGAGGAGGTGCTGAAGAAGGCCGAGACCGACGAGGTCCTGGGCAAGATGAAGGTCTCGGCGCTGCTGGAGGCCCTGCCGAACGTGGGCAAGGTCCGCGCCCAGCAGATCATGGAGGAGCTGGAGATCGCGACCAGCCGCCGCCTGCGGGGCCTGGGCGACCGTCAGCGCAAGGCGCTGCTCGAGCGCTACCCGAGCTGATCCGGGCGTCCCGTGACCGACACCTCCTCCGTCATGTCCTCCGGCCGGACCGGCCCCGCCCGCGGGCGGTTGCTCGTGCTGGCCGGGCCGTCCGGGGTGGGCAAGAGCAGCGTGGTCGCGGGACTGCGCGAGGCGCTGCCGGAGCTGCTGTTCAGCGTGTCCGCCACGACCCGGCCCGCGCGGCCGGGCGAGGTGGACGGCCGTGACTACCGCTTCGTGTCCCGGGAGGAGTTCGACGCGCTCATCGAGCGCGGCGAGCTCCTCGAGTGGGCCGAGGTGCACGGGGGGCTGCAGCGCTCTGGCACTCCGCGGGTGCCCGTGGAGCAGGCCCTCGACCGTGGCCGTCCGGTCCTGGTCGAGGTCGACCTGCAGGGCGCCCGGTCCGTCAAGCGGGTCCTGCCCGAGGCCGTCACCGTGTTCGTCGCTCCGCCGTCGATGGAGGAGCTGGCCCGCCGGCTCACCGACCGCGGCACCGACACCCCCGAGCAGCGCGAGCGCCGGCTGCGGACCGCCATCGAGGAGATGGACGCCCAGGGGGAGTTCGACGAGGTGGTCGTCAACGACGACCTGCAGGCCGTGATCGGCCGGTTGGTAGCATTGGCGGTCGACCGCGACGCCGTCTGAGCGCCGCAGGTCCCCCTCGTTCTTCAGGAGTCCACCACGTGAGCACGCCCACCGGCACCTCCACCGCCCCCGAGGGCATCACCTACCCGCCGATCGACAACCTGCTCGGCCAGGTCAGCTCGAAGTACGCGCTGGTCATCTACGCGGCCAAGCGCGCCCGGCAGATCAACGACTACTACTCCCAGCTCGGTGAGGGCCTGCTCGAGTACGTCGGCCCGCTCGTCGAGCCGGGCCCGCGCGAGAAGCCGCTGTCGATCGCGATGCGCGAGATCCAGGCGGGGATGCTCGAGCACACCGAGGGCGAGTAAGACCTCTCGATGGCTCCTCCCGAGGTGCTCCTCGGCGTCTCCGGCGGCATCGCCGCCTACAAGAGCGCCGAGGTGCTGCGTCGCCTGACCGAGTCCGGCCACGGGGTGCGGGTGATCCCCACCGAGTCCGCGCTGCGGTTCGTCGGTGCCGCGACGTTCGAGGCGCTGTCCGGCAGGCCCGTCGCCACCGGGGTCTTCCAGGACGTGCCCGAGGTCCCGCACGTGGCCCTGGGCAAGGGTGCGGACCTCGTCGTCGTCGCCCCGGCGACCGCGGACCTCATGGCCCGCCTCACGCACGGCCGCTCCGACGACCTGCTGACCGCCGCGCTGCTGACCGCCCGCTGCCCGGTGCTGCTGGCGCCCGCGATGCACACCGAGATGTGGGAGCACCCCGCGACGGTCGACAACGTCGCGCTGCTGCGGGCCAGGGGCACCGTGGTGCTCGAGCCCGCCGCGGGCCGGCTGACCGGCGCGGACACCGGCAAGGGCCGGCTGCCCGACCCGGCCGAGATCGTGGATCTGGCCCGCCTGCTGCTGGAGCGCCCGGACGCGCTGCCGCGTGACCTCGAGGGCCGCCATGTGGTCGTCAGCGCCGGCGGGACACGGGAGAACCTGGACCCGGTCCGGTTCCTGGGCAACCGCTCCTCGGGCCGGCAGGGCTGGGCACTGGCCCGGGTCGCCGCCCAGCGCGGCGCGCGGGTGACGCTCGTGGCCGGGCACACCGCCGACCTCGGCGCCCCCGCCGGCGTCGAGGTGGTCCCGGCGGGCACCGCGGTGGCCATGGAGGCCGCCGTGCGCTCCGCCGCCGCCGACGCGGACGCCGTGGTCATGGCCGCCGCCGTCGCCGACTTCCGGCCGGTCGACACCGCGGCCGACAAGATCAAGCGTGGCGACGCCGAGCCGGCACCGCTGCGCCTCGCGCAGAACCCCGACATCCTCGCCGGGCTGGTGGCCGACCCGCCGCGAGCCGGTCAGGTCGTGGTCGGCTTCGCCGCCGAGACCGGCGACGCCGAGGGCGACGTGCTCCACCACGGTCGCGCGAAGCTGGCCCGCAAGGGCTGCGACCTGCTGGTGGTGAACGCCGTCGGGGACGGCAAGGCCTTCGAGACCGCCGACAACGCGGGCTGGCTGCTCGCCCGCGACGGCGGGGAGGACGAGCTGCCGTTCGGCTCCAAGGCACTGCTGGCCTCCCGCATCTGGGACGCGGTCACCCCGCGCCTGCGCTGAGCCGCACCCCCGTACGACGACGGGCCCGCACCGGAGCTGCCGGTGCGGGCCCGTCGTCGTGGCGCCGGGTCTCAGTCCTCGTCGAAGAACGAGCTGCGGGTCGGCCTCGCCTCCTCGGAGGAGGAGTCGGACCCCTCGCCCGACTCCTCGTCCGACGACGGCGTGGCCGACGAGCTCGTCCGCGGGGAGGAGGTGGAGGGCGCCGACGAGGAGCCCGAGCGCGGGCTCGACGAGGACGGCGACGAGGACGACGGCGAGTCGGTCGACGGGGCCGACCGCTCGCTGCTGCTCGGGGTCAGCGAGTCCTCCGAGCTCCGGGAGCGCTCCGAGCCCGAGGTCGAGACGTAGCGGGTCATGGCCCAGCCGCCGTACTCGGGGAGCTCGACGAACCCGTCCTGGGTCTCGCCGGTCGAGGTGGTCTCACCCCGCTCGCACACTCCGACGATCGGGGCGTCGGCCTCGGGCTCGGAGCGGACGTTCACGCTCTCGGTGCAGGTACCGGTTCCGGCGGCCGACGCGGTGCCGGCAATGATCCAGGTGGTGGTGACGCCGGCCACGGCCAGTGCGCCGACGCCGGCGGCGACGCGTCGCGAGTTCGGCTTCATCGTGGAACAACCTCCGTGCCGCCGGGGCCGGGGGCCACCGTGCGGATCCGTTCGTGGGCGACTCCGCGGGGCGTGCGAGGTGTTGTCCCGCCCAACGAGCCGCCGCCCGTTCGATTCGTGAGCGGAGGGTCAATCACCCCATCCGGCGACACTGGGTAGCGCGATTCCCCGGTGTCGTCACGCTCCGTGTGTGAGGTCGGCGTGGTCGTCCCGTACGGGCGGCCGGTCTGGACTACTGTGCATGCCGAGGGGCGCTCGCGATCATGGTCGTGCGTCCGAGCGAGCGTGACGAGGTCGTCGCGCCGGAGCGGAGAACGTTTCCAACGGGATGGAGAAACTGCGCGTGTCAACCACGAGCCGTCGCCTGTTCACCAGCGAGTCGGTCACCGAGGGCCACCCCGACAAGATCTGTGACGCCGTCAGCGACACCATCCTCGACGCGATGCTCGCGCAGGACCCGAGCAGCCGGGTGGCCGTCGAGACCCTGGTGACCACCGGCCAGGTGCACGTCGCCGGCGAGGTCACCACCGGCGCCTACGTCGAGATCCCGCAGCTCGTGCGGGACAAGATCCTCGAGATCGGCTACGACTCCTCCGCCAAGGGCTTCGACGGCACCTCCTGTGGCGTCAACGTGGCGATCGGCGCGCAGTCGCCGGACATCGCCCAGGGCGTGGACACCGCCTACGAGAAGCGCGTCGAGTCCGCCGAGGACGAGATCGCCAAGCAGGGTGCCGGCGACCAGGGCCTGATGTTCGGCTACGCCTGCGAGGACACCCCCGAGCTCATGCCGCTGCCGATCGCGCTGGCCCACCGCCTGTCGCGCCGGCTGACCGAGGTCCGCAAGAACGGGACGCTGCCCTACCTGCGCCCGGACGGGAAGACCCAGGTCACCATCGCCTACGACGGCGACAAGCCGGTCCGCCTCGACACCGTGGTGCTGTCCTCCCAGCACGCCGCGGACGTCGACCTCGACGGGATGCTGGCCCCCGACATCCTCAAGCACGTCGTCACCCCCGAGGTCGAGGCGCTGGGCTGGGACCCGTCGCAGCCGCGGCTGCTGGTCAACCCGACCGGCCGTTTCGTGCTCGGCGGCCCGATGGGCGACGCGGGCCTCACCGGCCGCAAGATCATCGTCGACACCTACGGCGGTATGGCCCGTCACGGTGGCGGCGCGTTCTCCGGCAAGGACCCGTCGAAGGTCGACCGCTCCGCGGCGTACGCCATGCGCTGGGTCGCCAAGAACGCCGTGGCCGCCGGGCTCGCCGGGCGGATCGAGGTCCAGGTCGCCTACGCGATCGGCAAGGCCGCCCCGGTCGGGCTGTTCGTGGAGACCTTCGGCACCGAGAACGTCGACCCGGCGCGGATCCAGGCCGCCATCGAGGAGGTCTTCGACCTGCGCCCGGCCGCGATCATCCGCGACCTGAAGCTGCTCCGCCCGATCTACGGCCCGACCGCCGCCTACGGCCACTTCGGCCGCACCGACGTCGAGCTGCCGTGGGAGGACACCTCCCGTGCCGACGCCCTGAAGTCGACCGCCCGCGCGGTCGGCGGCCACGGGCGTCTCCGGGGGGCGTCGGTGCCCCGTGGTAGACCCTCGGCGTGAGCTCTCCGCGTACGACCCCGGCGGCCCGCGCCCGCCGCCCGGGGCGCAACCGGGGTGAGTGGCAGCCCGCCCCGGCCCGCCCGGTCGCGCGGGTGCTGGTCGACGTCGCGCTGCCGCACCTGGACCGGACCTTCGACTACCGCGTCCCGACCCATCTCGACGACGCCGCGGTCCCCGGCGTGCGGGTGCGGGTGCGGTTCGCCGGCCGGATGGTCGACGGTTTCCTCCTGGAGCGTTCCGAGGACACCGCGCACGCCGGGAGGCTCGCCTGGGTCGACAAGGTCGTCTCGCCCGAGCCGGTGCTCACCGCGGAGGTCGTGGGCCTGGCCCGCGCCGTCGCCGACCGCTACGCCGGTGTGATGGCCGACGTCCTGCGGCTCGCCGTGCCCGCCCGGCACGCCCGCATCGAGTCCGAGACCCCGCGCGAGCGCGCCGCCCCCGACCCCGCCCCGGTGGACCGCGCCGGCTGGGAGGTCTACCCGCGCGGCGGGGCGTTCCTCGACGCGCTGGCGGGTGGGCGCGCCGCGCACGCCGTCTGGCAGGCGCTGCCGGGGGAGCAGTGGGCGGCCCGGCTCGCCGAAGCAGCCGTCGCCACCCGGTCCGCCGGTCGCTCGGCGCTGCTCGTCGTGCCCGACCAGCGTGACGTGGCCCGGCTGCACGCGGCCTGCGCGGCGCTGCTCGGCGAGGACGGCGTGGTGGCCCTGACCGCCGAGCTCGGGCCCGCCGAGCGCTACCGCCGCTGGCTGGCGGTGCGGCGGGGGAGCGTGCGGGTCGTCGTCGGTACCCGGTCGGCGGCGTTCGCCCCGCTCGGCGAGCTGGGCCTGCTGGCGGTGTGGGACGACGGGGACGACTCCCACTCCGAGCCGCGGGCCCCGTACCCGCAGGTCCGCGACGTGCTGGTGCTGCGCGCGCACCGGGAGGGTGCCGCGCTGCTGCTCGCCGGGTTCGCCCGCACCGCCGAGGCGCAGGTGCTCGTGGAGACCCGCTGGGCGAGCCCGGTCGCGGCCGACCGCACCACCGTGCGGGCCCGGATGCCCCGGGTCACCGCGATCGGGGAGACCGACACCCAGCTCGTGCGCGACCCGGCCGCCCGCGCGGCGCGCGTCCCGGGCGTCGCCTTCGAGGCCGCCCGGGCCGCGCTGACCGCTGGGCGCCCGGTGCTCGTGCAGGTGCCGCGGTCGGGGTACCTGCCGTTCCTGGCGTGCGCGTCCTGCCGCGACGCGGCCCGCTGCCGGCACTGCGCGGGCCCGCTGGGCCTGCCGCGCTCCGGTGCGGGCTCCGAGGGTGCGCTGCCCGCCTGCCGCTGGTGCGGGCGCGCCGAGCCGGCGTTCCGCTGCGGGCACTGCGGGTCGCGGCGTCTGCGGGCCGGGGTGGTCGGGGCCGGGCGCACCGCCGAGGAGCTCGGCCGCGCCTTCCCCGGCACCACCGTGCGCACCTCCGGCGGCGGTGCCGAGGTGCTGGACACCGTCCCGGCCGGGCCGGCGCTGGTCGTGGCCACCCCGGGGGCGGAGCCGGTCGTCGACGGTGGCGGCGGCGCGGGCTACGGCGCCGCGCTGCTGCTCGACGGGTGGGCGATGCTCGCCCGCCCGGACCTGCGCGTCGCCGAGGAGACACTGCGCCGCTGGTTCGCCGCGGCCGCCGGGGTCGTGCCGCACACCGACGGCGGACGGGTCGTGGTCGTCGCCGAGGCGTCGGTACCGACCGTGCAGTCCCTGGTGCGCTGGGACCCGGCCGGGCACGCCGAGGCCGAGCTCGCCGAACGCGCCGAGGTGGGATTCCCGCCCGCGATCCGGATGGCCTCGGTGGAGGGGCCACCCGCCGCCGTCGCCGAGATCTGCGACGCGGTGCTCGGCGCCGGGCGCACCGACCCGCCCCCGCCCGAGGGCGTCGAGCTGCTCGGCCCGGTCGAGATCGACCCGCCGGACCGCCCCGGAGCCGGGCACGGGGCCGCGGACGAGGTCCGCGAGCGGGCCCTGCTGCGGGTCCCGCGCCGCGCCGGGCGTGACCTGGCCCGGGCCCTGCACGACGCGCAGGCCCTGCGCACCGCGCGCAAGGCCGCCGAGACGGTGCGCGTCCGGCTCGACCCCGACGAGATCGACTGAGCGGTGTGCCGTGTCACCGCCGGTGACGCCGGGCGGGACCGACGGTGCCGCAGTGGCACAATGGAGCGCCGATCACCGCACTCGTCCGTCGTGAGGGGAAGCCCGTGCCCGTCCAGCCCGTCCGACTGTTCGGCGACCCGGTCCTGCGCACCCGCGCCACCGAGATCACCGACTTCGACGCGGAGCTGCGCAAGCTCGTCGCCGACCTGACCGACACCATGCACGACGAGGGCGGCGCCGGTCTGGCCGCGCCGCAGATCGGCGTCGGGAAGCGGGTGTTCGTCTACGACTGCGACGGCTTCTCCGGGCACCTGGTCAACCCGACCTGGGAGGCCGTCGGGGAGGACGAGCAGGTCGGGATGGAGGGCTGCCTGTCCATCCCCGGGCTCGGCTGGGACTGCCGGCGCAGGCTGCACGTCGTGGCGCGCGGCTGGGACATGCACGGCGAGCCGCAGGTGGTGGAGGGCTCGCAGCTGCTGGCCCGGGCCATCCAGCACGAGACCGACCACCTCGACGGCGTGCTGTTCGTCGACCGGCTCGACCCCGAGACCCGCAAGCTGGCGATGCGCGAGATCCGCGAGGCCGCCTGGTTCGGCGAGCCCGAGCCGGTGGTCAGGGCGAGCCCGCACCCGATGTTCGGCAAGGCCCGATGAGGCTGCTGTTCGCCGGCACCCCGGACCCGGCGGTCCCGTCGCTGAGGGCCCTGCTCGAGCACCCCGGCCACGAGGTGGTCGCGGTGCTGACCCGCCCCGACGCCCCCGCCGGCCGTGGCCGCAGGCTCACCCGCTCCCCGGTCGGCGAGGTCGCCGACGCCGCCGGGATCCCGGTGCTCACCCCCGCGAAGCCGTCGGAACCGGAGTTCCTCGACACCCTGCGCGAGCTCGCACCGGACTGCGCGCCGGTCGTCGCCTACGGGGCGCTGCTGCCCCGGGAGGTACTCGACGTCCCGGTCCACGGCTGGGTCAACCTGCACTTCTCGCTGCTGCCCGCGTGGCGCGGCGCCGCCCCGGTGCAGGCCGCGATCCGGCACGGCGACGACGTCACCGGCGCCACCACCTTCCGGCTCGAGGAGGGCATGGACACCGGGCCCACCTACGGCCTGGTGACCGAGACCGTCGGGGCGACCGACACCGCGGGCGACCTGTTGGGCCGGCTCGCCGGGTCCGGCGCCCGGCTGCTCGCCGCGACCCTCGACGGGATCGCCGACGGGACCCTCGCCGCCGTCCCGCAGCCCACCGAGGGCGTCTCGCTCGCGCCGAAGGTGTCCACCGCCGACGCCCGCGCCGACTTCACGACCCCGGCCGCGGCCCTGGACCGGCTGATCCGGTCGGTCACCCCGGAGCCGGGCGCCTGGTGCGGGTTCCGCGACGACCGCCTCGGCCTCGGCCCGGTCCGACCGCTGCGCACCGGCGAGGTCGAGCTCGCGCCGGGGGAGCTGCGGGTCGAGCGCCGTCGGGTGCTGGCCGGGACCGCCACCGTGCCGGTCGAGCTCGGGGCGGTGAAGCCGAAGGGCAAGCGGTTCATGCCCGCACCGGACTGGGCCCGCGGCGCGCGGATCGACGGCGCCGAGTACCTGGGCTGACCGCCGCCACCCGCCCCGGTCCGGCGCACCGACCTCCCGACACCACACCGACTTCCCGACATCCCGGACGACGGCCGGCCCCCGGCCACGGCGGACCACCGCCGAGGAGACCACGTGAGCGAGCAGGACCCCCGACCCGACCGCGACCGGCCCGACCGGTCCGACCGCCCGCAGCGGCGCTGCCGGCGACGACCGGCAGCGCGGTGGCGACCGGTCGGGCGGTGACAGGTCGGGCGGTGACCGGGCCCGCGGGGACCGGTCGCGCGACGACCGCGGCCCGCGCACCGGGGCCGGCCGGGGCGTCGGCTCGGGGTCCGGCGACCGGCGCGGCGGGTCCGGCTCCGGCGGTCCGGGGGGCTCCGGGGAGCGCCGTGGCGGTGGGTGGCGGGACTCCGACCGGCCCAGCCACTCCCGCTCCGGCGGGGACGTGGCCCGCCCACGCGACGGCGGTGACCGCTCCCGCGACGACCGCCCCCGCGGCGACCGCCCGTTCCGTGACCGCGACGACCGGCCGCGGGGTGCGGACCGTGCCCGCGGCGGGGACCGCCCCCGGGATGCCGACCGTTCCCGCGGTGCCGACCGCCGACGCGACGACCGTCCCCGCGGTGACCGCCCCGACCGCCGTGACGACCGGCCGCGGGAGGACCGTCCCCGCAGTGACCGTCCGGGCGGCGACCGTCCCCGGGGTGATCGTGCCCGCGGCGACCGTCCCCGCCCCGACCGCGGCGACGACCGCCGCGGCGGCCGCGACGACCGCGGGGCTCCCCGCCGCGACGACCGGGGCGACCGCGGACCCCGCCGCGAGCGGACCTCCGGGCCCCGCAACTCCGGCCCGCCCCGGGGCCGCAGCGGGCCCGGCAGGCCCCCGGCCGTCGACCCGGCCCGGCAGGCGGCCTACGAGCTGCTGACCGCCGTCCGCGAGCGCGACGCCTACGCCAACCTGGCCCTGCCCGGGATCCTGCGCCGCCACGGACTGCGCGACCGCGACGCCGGGCTGGCCACCGAGCTCGGCTACGGCACCCTGCGCGCCCAGGGGCTGCTCGACACGATCATCGACGCCTGCACCGACCGGCCGCTGGCCAAGATCGAGCACGCCCTGCTCGACGCGCTCCGGCTGGGCGCCTACCAGCTGCTGCGCACCCGGGTGCCCGACCATGCGGCCGTCACCACCTGCGTCGAGCTGGTCCGGTCCGACCACGGGTCGCAGTCGGCCGGGTTCGTCAACGCGGTGCTGCGCCGCATCGGCGAGCACACCGAGGCCGAGTGGCTCGACCGCCTCGCCCCCGACCCCGCCGAGGACCCGGTCGGCGACGCCGCGTTGCGCCACGCCCACCCGCGCTGGATCGCGCAGGCCTTCGCCGACGCGCTCGGCGGCACCGGCGAGGAGCTGACCGCCGCGCTCGCCGCCGACGACACCCGGCCCCGCGTGCACCTGCTCGCCCGGCCCGGCGAGATCACCGCCGAGGAGCTGGCCCTGGCCACCGGCGGTGAGCAGGCGCCGTACTCGCCCTACGGGGTGCACCTGGAGCCGGGCAGCGGCGACGTCGGCGAGCTCGACGCCGTCGCCGAGGGGCTCGCGATCGTCCAGGACGAGGGCAGCCAGCTCGTCGCCGCCGCGCTCGCCCGCGCCGAGCTGCACGGCGAGGACACCGGCCGCTGGCTGGACCTGTGCGCCGGGCCGGGCGGCAAGGCGTCGCTGCTGGGCGGGCTCGTCGCCGCCCGGGGAGGCACGCTCGACGCGGTCGAGTCCAGCGAGCACCGCGCCGAGCTCGTCCGCCGGTCGGTCGCGGAGCTGCCGGTCACCGTGCACGTCGCGGACGGCCGGGAGGCCCCACTACCCGACGGCGGCTACGACCGGGTGCTCGTCGACGCGCCCTGCACCGGGCTGGGTGCCCTGCGCCGCCGCCCGGAGGCCCGCTGGCGGCGCCGTCCCGAGGACATCGCGACGCTGACCCGGCTGCAGCGCGAGCTGCTCGTCGCCGCGCTGCGTCACGTCCGCCCCGGCGGCGTCGTCGCCTACGTCACCTGCTCGCCGCACGTGTCGGAGACCGTCGGCGTCGTCGGCCGGATCGTCGGCCGCGACGGACGCCCCGGCCCGGCCGGTGCCGTCGAACAGCTCAACGCGCGCGCCTGGCTGCCCGGTGAGGTCCCCGGCCTCGGGGACGGGCCGACCGTCCAGCTGTGGCCGCACGTCCACGGCACCGACGCGATGTTCCTGGCGCTGCTGCGCCGCCCGCTCGACGACTGACCGCGGTGTGACGGCGGCCTCGCCCACGGGTGCGGGGCCGCCGGGAGCCGGCCAGTAGCCTGCTCCGCGTGCACCCGATGATCGCGCCCAGCATCCTCTCGGCCGACTTCGCCCGGCTGGGTGAGGAGGCCGCCGCCGTGGGCGGCGGCGGGACCGGGGACGGCGCGGACTGGCTGCACGTCGACGTCATGGACGCGCACTTCGTGCCGAACCTGACGCTCGGCCTGCCGGTCGTGCAGAGCCTGCGTGCCGCCACCGACATCCCGCTCGACTGCCACCTGATGATCGAGGACCCGGACCGCTGGGCGCCGGGCTACGCCGAGGCGGGCGCCCGCAACGTCACCGTGCACGCCGAGGCGGCCCACGACCCGGTGATGCTCGCGAAGAACCTGCGTGCCGCCGGGTCGCTCGCCGGGCTGTCGATCAAGCCCGGCACCCCGCTCGACCCGTGGGTCGAGGTCCTCCGGCACTACGACACCCTGCTCGTGATGAGCGTCGAGCCGGGCTTCGGCGGGCAGAGCTTCATCCCCGAGGTGCTCGACAAGGTCCGCACCGTCCGCAACCTGGTCGACACCGGGCACCTCACGGTGCTCGTCGAGATCGACGGCGGCATCAACGCCGACACCATCGACGCGGCCGCGGAGGCCGGCGTCGACTGCTTCGTCGCCGGGTCCGCGGTCTACGGCGCCGACGACCCGGGGCGCGCCGTCGCCGCGCTGCGGGACAGCGTCCGTCGGGCGAACCCGCACCGCTGGGCCGGCTGAGCCGGCACGGACGACCGAGCGACGGAGCACGGAGCAGTGGACCGCCCGAGCGGCACCGACGCGCGCACGGCCGCGGCCATGCGCCGCGCCCTCGCCGCGTCGGTGGACGTGCACGGCACGACCAGCCCCAATCCGGCCGTCGGCTGCGTGGTGCTCGACCGCGACGGTGCGGTCGTCGGCACCGGGGCCACCGCGCCGCCCGGTGGGCCGCACGCCGAACGGGCCGCACTCGCGGAGGCGGGGGACCGCGCCGCGGGCGGGACCGCCGTGGTGACCCTCGAACCGTGCAACCACACCGGCCGCACCCCACCGTGCGTGGACGGCCTGATCGAGGCCGGCGTCGCCCGGGTGCACGCCGCCCTCGCCGACCCGAACCCGGTCGCGGCGGGCGGGCTGGACCGGCTGCGCGCCGCCGGGGTCGCTGTGACACTCGGCACGCTGGCCGACGAGGTGGCGCTCGGTCCGCTGCGCGGCTGGCTGCACCGCACGCGGACCGGACGACCCCACGTGACCTGGAAGGTCGCCACCACGCTCGACGGCCGGGTCGCCGCCGCCGACGGCACCAGCCGCTGGATCACCGGCCCGGCGGCCCGGGCCGGGGTGCATGACCTGCGCCGCAGGATGGACGCGATCGTCGCCGGCACGGGTACCGTCCTGGCCGACGACCCGGCGCTGACCGCCCGCCGGCCCGACGGCACCCTGTTCGACCACCAGCCCCTGCGGGTGGTGGTGGGACACCGCGACGTCCCGCCCGGCGCCCGGCTGGCCCGGACCGACGACACCGGCACCGCCGACGTGCTCCACCTCCGCACCCGCGACCCGGGAGAGGTGCTCACCGGGCTCGACCACCGGACCGTGGTGGACGTGCTCCTCGAGGGCGGTCCGACACTCGCCGGTGCGTTCGTCGCCGCAGGACTCGTCGACCGGGTGCTCGTGCACCTGGCCCCGGCCCTGCTCGGCGCGGGACCGCACGCCCTCGGCGACGCGGGCGTGGTAACGATCGCCGACATCGTGCGGTTGCACGTGGACGAGATCCACCGCGTCGGCGACGACGTGGTCATCGACGCACGACCGGCATCCGGACCGACCGGCCCGGTCGTGCCGCAGTAGGCAGCAGGAGGGACGGGCCATGTTCACCGGGATCGTGGAGGAGGTCGGCGAGGTCGTCGACGTCCGCGCCGACGACGAGGTCGTCGTGCTGACCGTGCGCGCGGACCTGGCCGCGGAGGTCGGGCACGGCGAGTCGGTCGCGGTGAACGGCTGCTGCCTCACCGCCGTCGTCACCGGGTCCGGGGCGGACACGCTCACCCTGGAGCTGGTGCCCGAGACGCTGAAGCGGACCTCGCTCGGTGCCGTCGGTGCCGGTTCCGGGGTCAACCTGGAGCGCGCCGTGCCCGCCGGGGGACGGCTCGACGGCCACATCGTGCAGGGCCACGTGGACGGCGTCGGCACCGTGGTCTCCCGCACCCCGGGCGAGCGCAGCGACGAGGTCCGCTTCTCGCTGCCCGCCGAGCTCGCCCGCTACGTCGTCGAGAAGGGCTCCGTCGCCGTCGACGGTGTCTCGCTGACCGTCGCCACCGTGTACCCGGACGGGTTCGGGGTGGCGTTGATCCCGACGACCCTCGCCGAGACCACACTGGGGTCGCGCACCCCGGGGGACCCGGTCAACCTGGAGGTCGACGTGATCGCCAAGTACGTGGAACGCATGACCGCGGGGTACCTGCAGGGGCCCGGGTCCGGACAGGAAGGGGCCGCCCGGTGAGCGAGCCGTCGAAGTCGCCCGAGATGCCGGGATCGGGCAAGCTGCCGGACGCCCCGCACACCGCGATGTCCCCGTCGGAGCGGGCCGAGCGCTTCGCCCAGATCGAGAAGGCCATCGCCGACATCGCCGAGGGCAAGCCGGTCGTCGTGATGGACGACGAGGACCGGGAGAACGAGGGCGACCTCATCTTCGCGGCGTCGAAGGCGACCGCCGAGCTGCTGGCGTTCACCGTCCGCTACACCTCCGGCTACGTCTGCGTCGCCATCACCGGTGAGGCCTGCGAGCGGCTCGACCTGCCGCCCATGCACCACACCAACCGGGACTCCTTCCGGACCGCGTACACGGTCACCGTGGACGCGAAGGAGGGTGTCACGACCGGCATCTCCGCCCAGGACCGCGCGCACACGATCCGCACGCTGGCCGACCCGGGGACCGACCGGCACGACCTGGTCCGGCCCGGGCACGTGGTGCCGCTGCAGGCCCGCGAGGGCGGCGTGCTGCGCCGCCCCGGGCACACCGAGGCCGCCGTCGACCTCGCCCGGATGGCGGGCCTGCCCGCCGCCGGCGCGCTCTGCGAGATCGTCTCGGAGAAGAACACCGGCGAGATGGCCCGCGGCGAGGAGCTGGGCGTGTTCGCCGCCGACCACGACCTCACGCTGATCACGATCGCCGACCTCATCGCCTACCGGCGGCGCTACGAGAAGCACGTCGAGCGGGTCGCCACCGCGCGGATTCCCACCGGCCACGGGGACTTCCTCGCCCACGGCTACGACTGCACCCTCGACGGCACCGAGCACATCGCGATGGTGATGGGCGACATCGCCACCCCCGCCGACGACGGCGAGGACGTGCTGGTCCGGGTGCACTCCGAGTGCCTCACCGGGGACGTCCTCGGCTCGCTGCGCTGCGACTGCGGTCCCCAGCTCGCGGCGGCCCTGGAGGCCGTCGCGAAGGAGGGCCGCGGGGTGGTGCTCTACATGCGTGGGCACGAGGGCCGGGGGATCGGCCTGCTGCACAAGCTGCAGGCCTACCAGCTGCAGGAGGCCGGGGCCGACACCGTCGACGCCAACCTCGCGATGGGGCTGCCCGCCGACGCCCGCGACTACGGCATCGGCGCCCAGATCCTCGCCGACCTCGGCGTCCGGTCGATGCGCCTGCTCACCAACAACCCGGACAAGCGGGCCGGGCTGGAGGGCTACGGACTGCGTGTCGTCGGCCGCGAGCCGATGCCGGTGCGGGCCACCCCGCAGAACCTGCGCTACCTGCGGACCAAGCGCGACCGGATGGGGCACGACCTGCCCGACCTCGGCGAGGTCTCCGACCCCGCGCTCTGACCCCGGCCGCGCGCCGCCCCGCCGGGAGACCCCGTGGCGCGGCGCGCGGGCGCAGAGGCGAGAATCGGGCCATGAGCGGTGAGGGCCGGCCCTCCGGGGCCACGCAGCTGGACGCGAGCGGACTGCGGGTCGGGGTGGTGGCGGCCCGCTGGCACGCCGAGATCGTCGACCGGCTGCTGGAACGGGCCGTCGCCACCGCCCGGGACGCCGGTACCGAGCCGACCGTCGTTCGGGTCCCCGGCACCGTGGAGCTCCCGGTCGTCGCCCAGGAGCTCGCCCGCGGCCACGACGCCGTCGTCGCGCTCGGTGTCGTCGTGCGTGGCGGCACCCCGCACTTCGAGTACGTCTGCGACGCCGTCACGGCGGGCCTGACCCGGGTCGCCCTCGACGAGTCGACCCCGGTCGGCAACGGCGTGCTCACCACGGACACCGTGGAGCAGGCCGTCGACCGGTCCGGTGCGCCCGGCGCGGCCGAGGACAAGGGCGCCGAGGCCTGCACCGCAGCACTCGAATCGG
This sequence comes from Pseudonocardia sp. ICBG1293, assembly GCF_020131355.1. Classification (GTDB taxonomy): domain Bacteria; phylum Actinomycetota; class Actinomycetes; order Mycobacteriales; family Pseudonocardiaceae; genus Pseudonocardia. The sequence continues at coordinate 141,266 of NZ_JAHLEL010000040.1, read as the reverse complement.
CGCTGGCGCTGCGCGACCTGCGCGCCGGCGCCCCGACCAGCCGGTGACCCCGACCCGGGTCAGCACAGGGAGACTCCAGTGACCGAGCAGCCGACCGACTCCACCACCTCCGGACCCGCGCCGGTCCGGGCGCGCACCGCACCCGGCCCGGACGCGGTGACCCTGCGCCCGCGAGCGATCCGCTGGACGGCCTGGCTCAGCGCCGCCGGGGTGATGGTGTTCTTCCTCATCGCCGCCTACTACATGCCCGCCGAGGACACCGGCGTGATCTTCCAGCCCGCCGACCAGGTCGCGATGATGGTGATCGGCGCGTTCGTCGCGGGCGGCCTGCTGCTCATGGCCCGGCCCCGGGTCCGCGCCGACGCCCACGGTGTCGAGATCCGCAACGTGATCACCTCCCGCTGGTACGACTGGGCCGACGTCCACGGCGTCTCGTTCCCCGACGGCGCCGCCTCGGCCCGCCTGGAGCTGCCCGACGACGAGTACCAGTCGGTGCTCGCCGTGCAGGCGGTCGACCGCGGACTGGCCGTGCGTCACGTGCGCACGCTGCGCACCCTGCACCGCTCCGCCGTCCTCGGGGAGTGACCCCGGCTCAGGCCCCGATGCCCGGCGCCCCGGCGCGGCGGTCCAGGCGCGGGCCGCCCAGGTCGGCCCGGTCGGCCGCGGCGGCCCCGTGCCGGAACCCGCTGCCCGACACCTGCGGGCGGCGGGCGCGGCGCAGCCGGCCGAACTCGGCGTCGTAGGCGCGGTCCACCTCGGCCCCGCGGTCGGCCAGCACCAGCTCGGTCGACGCCACCGCCCGCCCGGTCTCGGCCTCGGTCTCGCCCAGGGCGGAGCGCTCTGCCTCGCAGAGCCGCTCGTGGACCCGGCCGGCGAAACCGTAGATCCAGGACCGCCGGTAGGCCGTCACCGACTCGTCCGGGTCCGGCGGGCGGACGGCGGCCAGCGCGGCCGTGGCCTGCAGCAGCAGCGAGGTGTAGAGCAGCTCCACCCGCTCCCGGTCCGAGGCGAAGCCGAACACGGTGACCGCGGCGACCGAGCCGCCCCGCTGGTCGTGCATCACCCAGCGGCACCGCAACGCCGACGCCGTCCACCCCAGCAGCCGGGCCTTCGCGCCGCTGTAGGGGTTGTCGACCGGGATCCGGCTCCGGCCGATCGGGTCGGCCCGCGCCGGCCCGGCCCCGGGCGCCGCGGAGAGCAGCGCCTCGTCGATCCCGTGCCGGGCCATCAGCGCGAACGCCTTGTCGGTGTAGATCTCGGCCTCGTCCGGCGTGCCGGCCCGCTCCGCCTTCGCCAGCAGCTTCCGGATCCGGTCCAGCCGGGCCCCGGGCACCTGCTCACCCGGCGGGGTGCCGATGTCGGTGCGGGGGCCGGTCTCCTGCGCGGTGCCCACGGCGGTCTCCTCGGGCTCGGTGGGGTCGAACTCGTGTTCGAGGGCGAGGTGTACCGGACCCTACCGACAGTTCCGGCGCGGCCGTGCGTGGTCCCCGTCCGACACGCGTCCCTACACCTCGTCCGGGGCCCGCCGCGAGACCGGGGCCGGGCCGGGACCGTCGGTGCCCGCAACTACCCTGGGAACCACCATGGCCGACCCCAGCACCTACCGTCCGGCGACCGGGACGATCCCCGAGTCGCCCGGGGTGTACCGCTTCTCCGACCCCCGTGGCCGGGTGATCTACGTCGGCAAGGCCAAGAGCCTGCGGCAGCGACTGAACTCCTACTTCGCCGATCTGTCCGGCCTGCACCCGCGGACCCGGCAGATGGTCACCACCGCCGCGAAGGTGGAGTGGACGGTCGTCGGGACCGAGGTCGAGGCCCTCCAGCTCGAGTACAACTGGATCAAGGAGTACGACCCGCGGTTCAACGTCCGCTACCGCGACGACAAGAGCTATCCCGTGCTCGCGGTGACGATGCACGAGGAGTACCCGCGGCTGCACGTCTACCGCGGCCCGCGCCGCAAGGGCGTCCGCTACTTCGGCCCCTACGCCCACGCCTGGGCGATCCGCGAGACCCTCGACCTGCTGCTGCGGGTCTTCCCCGCACGCACCTGCTCGACCGGGGTCTTCAAGCGGCACGGCCAGATCGGGCGCCCCTGCCTGCTCGGCTACATCGACAAGTGCTCCGCACCCTGCGTGGGCACGGTCACCGCGGACGAGCACCGCGACATCGTCGAGAACTTCTCCGACTTCCTCTCCGGGCGCACCGACCGGATGGTCCGCCAGCTCGAACGCGAGATGGCCGAGGCCTCCGAGAACCTCGAGTTCGAGCGCGCCGCCCGGCTGCGCGACGACCTCGGGGCGCTGCGGCGCGCCCTGGAGAAGCAGGCCGTGGTGCTCGGCGACGGCACCGACGCCGACGTGGTCGCCTTCGCCGAGGACGAGCTGGAGGCCGCGGTCCAGGTCTTCCACGTCCGCGGCGGCCGGGTCCGCGGCCAGCGGGGCTGGGTCGTCGACAAGGTGGAGCCGACCGACACCGAGCAGCTCGTCGAGCGGTTCGTCTCGCAGTTCTACGGCGAGCAGCACGCCCTGGCCGGTGCCGCCGACGACGCCGCCCAGCCGGTGCCCAAGGAGATCCTGGTCCCGGTGCTGCCCGCCGAGACGGCCGCGCTGGAGCGCTGGCTGACCGGGCTGCGCGGATCCAAGGTCCAGGTCAGGGTGCCCCAGCGGGGGGACAAGCGGGACCTCGCCGCGACCGTCGCGCGCAACGCGAAGGAGGCGTTCGCCCAGCACAAGCTGCGCCGCGCCGGGGACCTCACCGCCCGTTCCGCGGCACTGCAGGAGATCCAGGAGAACCTGGAGCTGGACCAGGCGCCGCTGCGCATCGAGTGCATCGACATCAGCCACGTGCAGGGCACGAACGTCGTCGCGTCGCTGGTGGTCTTCGAGGACGGGCTGCCCCGCAAGTCCGAGTACCGGCGGTTCGAGATCCGCGACGCGGCCCGGGAGGGCGATGTCGCCTCGATCGCCGAGGTGGTGCGCCGCCGGTTCCGCCGCTACCTGGCCGAGACGGCCGACGACCCGGCCCCCACCGAGGGCTCGGGCGAGGTCGCGCCGGGTGACACCGTGCGCACCGGGATCGACCCGGAGACCGGGCGGCCCCGGAAGTTCGCCTACCCGCCGAACCTGCTCGTCGTCGACGGCGCCAAGCCCCAGGTCGACGCGGCGGCCGCCGAGCTGGCCGGGCTGGGCATCACCGACGTCGCGGTGTGCGGGCTGGCCAAGCGCCTCGAGGAGGTCTGGCTGCCCGACGACACCGACCCGGTCATCCTGTCCCGGACCAGCGAGGGTCTCTACCTGCTGCAGCGGATCCGGGACGAGGCGCACCGGTTCGCCATCACCTACCACCGCCAGCGTCGTTCGCAGGGCATGACGGCCTCCGCGCTCGACGGGGTCCCCGGGCTCGGCCCGGCCCGCAAGCAGGCACTGCTCAAGCACTTCGGGTCGGTCCGCAAGCTGCGGGCCGCCGACGCCGACGAGATCGCCGGGGTGCCCGGCTTCGGCCGCCGGACCGCCGAGGCCGTGGTGGCCGCCCTGCACGCCGGAACCGAGGGGGAGAAGGCATGACCGACGACGACGGCGAGGTGACCGCGGGCCCGGGGATCGAGGTCGCGGTCGTGAGCGGACTGTCCGGGGCCGGGCGCAGCACCGCGGCCAAGGTCCTGGAGGACCTGGGCTGGTTCGTGGTGGACAACCTGCCGCCCGAGCTCATCGCCACGATGGTCGAGCTCGGGTCGCGCGCCCGGGGCGAGGTGGCCCGGATCGCCGTGGTGATGGACGTGCGCTCGCGCGCCTTCACCGACGACCTGGGTGCGGTCATCAAGGACCTCGACGGCCGTGGCTACCGGCCCAAGCTGCTGTTCCTGGAGGCCTCGGACGCGGTGCTGGTGCGCCGGTTCGAGCAGAACCGCCGCTCGCACCCGCTGCAGGGTGCCGGGCGCATCACCGACGGACTCGCCGCCGAGCGCGAGGTCCTGCGTCCGCTGCGCGAGGACGCCGACCTCGTCGTCGACACCTCGAACCTGTCGGTGCACGACCTGCGCACCCGGATCGAGGGCTCGTTCGCCCAGGAGAGCACGCACGCCGCGACCCGGGTGACCGTGCTGTCGTTCGGCTACAAGTACGGGTTGCCGCTGGACTCCGACCTCGTGGTCGACGTGCGGTTCCTGCCGAACCCGCACTGGATCCCCGAGCTGCGCCCGTTCACCGGCCGTGACCGGGAGGTCAGCGACTACGTCCTGTCCCAGGAGGGCGCCGAGGAGTTCGTGGACCGCTACCTGGAGCTGCTCGACCTGGTCGGAGCCGGGTACCGGCGCGAGGGCAAGCGCTACCTGACCGTGGCCGTGGGCTGTACCGGCGGCAAGCACCGGTCGGTGGCGATCTCGGAGGAGATCGGGCGACGGCTCGCCGGCCGCGAGGGCATCCAGGTCAACGTCGAGCACCGCGACATGGGGCGCGAGTGAGCCCACGCCCGACCGAGCGCACCGGGGGACTGCGGGTGGTCGCGCTCGGCGGCGGGCACGGCCTGCACGCCACGCTGACCGCACTGCGCCGCTGCCCGCCGGTCACCGGCATCACCGCCGTGGTCACCGTCGCCGACGACGGCGGGTCCTCGGGACGGCTGCGCCGCGAGCTCGGCCTGCTCCCGCCCGGCGACCTGCGGATGGCGCTGGCCGCCCTGGCCGGCGACGACGAGCGGGGCCGCTTCTGGTCCGGACTCGTCCAGCACCGCTTCGGCGGGACCGGCGCCCTGGCCGGGCACGCGGTGGGCAACCTGCTGCTCGCCGGGCTGCTGGAGCGCGACGGCGACCCGGTGCGGGCGCTGGCGACCGTCGGCGAGCTGATGGGCTGCGCCGGGCGGGTCCTGCCGATGGCCCGGGTACCGCTGGACATCGAGGCGGAGGTCGCGCTGGACGGCGTGGACGGCGCCCACCTCATCCGCGGCCAGGTCGCCGTGGCCTCCACACCGGGCCGGGTGCGCCGGGTCTGGCTGCGGCCCGCCGACCCGCCCGCCTGCGACGAGGCGGTGCGCGCGGTGCGCGAGGCCGACGTGGTCCTGCTGGGTCCGGGCTCCTGGTTCACCAGCGTGCTCCCGCACCTGCTGGTGCCCGGGCTGCGCGACGCGCTGCTGGAGACCGCGGCGGCCCGGGTCGTGTTGCTCAACCTGGCCCCCGAGCCGGGGGAGACCGCCGGTTTCTCCCCCGAACAGCACCTTGAAGTACTGTCCGGGCACGCTCCCGGTCTGCGGGTGCACGCCGTCCTGGCCGACACCGGGTCGGTGAGCCTGCCGGACCGGCTGGACGCGGCCGCCGCCGACCTGCTGGTCCCCGGCGGACGGGTGTGGCCGGCCGCCGTCGCCGACGCCCGGGCGGCGACCCCGCGGCACGACCCGGACGCACTGGCCGGGGTACTGGCCGACGTGTTCGGCGCTCTGACCCCCGGCCGGATCCCGGTGCAGAACGGCACGCACGACAGCCCGCAGCACGACAGCCCGCAGCGCGGAAGGAGCTCCCGATGGCCATGACCGCCACGGTGAAGGACGAGCTGAGCCGGCTCACCGTCACCAAGCAGTCGTCGCGGCGTGCGGAGGTCGCCTCGTTGCTCCGCTTCGCAGGCGGCCTGCACATCGTGGGCGGCCGGGTGGTGATCGAGGCCGAGGTCGACACCGGCTCGGTCGCCCGGCGCCTGCGCCGCGAGATCCACGAGCTCTACGGCCACACCGCCGACGCGCACGTGATCACGGCCGGTGGGCTGCGCCGCAGCGCCCGCTACGTGATCCGGGTGATCCGCGACGGCGAGGGACTCGCCCGCCAGACCGGTCTGCTCGACAACCGAGGCCGCCCGGTGCGCGGGCTGCCGCCGCCCGTGGTGTCCGGGGACCTGTCCGACGCCGAGGCGGCGTGGCGGGGTGCGTTCCTGGCGCACGGCTCGCTGACCGAGCCGGGACGCAGCTCCGCGCTGGAGGTCACCTGCCCCGGCCCGGAGGCCGCGCTGGCGCTGGTCGGCGCGGCCCGCCGGCTGGGGGTGGCCGCCAAGGCCCGCGAGGTCCGCGGCGCGGACCGGGTCGTCGTGCGCGACGGTGACGCCATCGGTGCGCTGCTGACCCGGATGGGTGCCCACCAGAGCGTCCTGTCCTGGGAGGAGCGGCGGATGCGCCGCGAGGTCCGGGCGGCGGCGAACCGGCTCGCGAACTTCGACGACGCCAACCTGCGCCGCTCGGCGCGGGCCGCGGTCGCCGCCGCGGCCCGGGTCAGCCGCGCCCTGGAGATCCTCGGTGACGAGGTGCCCGAGCACCTGCAGGCGGCCGGGCGGCTGCGGGCCGAGCACACCCAGGCGTCGCTGGAGGAGCTCGGCCAGCTGGCCGACCCGCCGATGACCAAGGACGCGGTGGCCGGCCGGATCCGCCGGTTGCTCCAGACCGCGGACAAGAAGGCCGCCGAGCTCGGCATCCCCGACACCGAGTCCGCGGTGACCGCCGAGATGCTCGAGGAGGACGGCGGCGGGCGCTGACCGCGGTCACACCCCGTCACGAGGGGGGTGCGGGTCGTCGGGCATGATGCCGCCGTGACGATCCCGGGCTCCACCCTCCTCGCCGTTCATCTCGATCGATCCAGCATGCTGCGGCCGCTCCTGCCCGCGCTGCGCTCCGGTCTCGCCGACCTGCTCGCCGAGCAGGACGCCCACGACGGTGACCTGCAGGTCGTCGTCGCCACCGGGGACGACCTCACCCGCTCGCTGCCCGACGGCACGCACCCGCCCGCGGTCCCGGTCGGTGCGGGCGAGGCCCGCACCGCGTTGCCGGCCGGGCTCCGCCCGCTGGGCGGCCCGGACCTGCGCGTCGGCGCGGCCCGGCTGCTCGGCGCCGTCGGTGACGAGCTCGCCGCCCGGGACGAGGACGACCGCCCCGAGCGGGTCGTGGTCCTGCTCGTCGGGGAGGGCGCCGTCGGCGACACGTCCGCGGTCCGCGACCGCATCGCCCACCAGCAGGCCACCTACGCGTGGGAGTTCGTCCTGGTCGACGTGACCACCGGCACGATCCCGTCCACCGCGGGGGCCCGCGCGGCCGCGTCCGCGGCCGCGGAGAGCCGGGGCGAGGGCGGGGACGCCGCCGTCGCCGTCGTCGAGCGGCCCGCGGGCGACGGCGCCGAACGGTTCGGTGTGCCGGCCACCGCGACCATCACCGCCGGCCCGGGCGCGGCCGGGGTGAGTGCCGCCATGGCCGCGGCGTCGGCGTTCGTGTCCCGGGCCCGCGCCGCGCGCCCGCACGAGCCGGTCGAGGGCTTCTCCGACGCCGAGCGCGCCGCCGCCGACGTCCCCGACACCCGCCCGGGCTGGCGCCGCCTGCTCCGCCTGCCCTGAGCCCGGCCCGACGGCCCCGTGACCCGCCCGGGCACGGGGCCGTCGCGTGTCCGGGTACCGGCCGCCGGCGGCCCGTCCGCACCCGGCGACCGCCCGGAGCGGGCCGACCGGGTCCGGCCCCGAGCGCGGCGCAGCTCACGGGCTCTACGGGCGTCGCGACGGCCGATGCGCCGATAGGGTGGCTGCCGAGCACGGCACGCGCCGGCGTCCACCCGGGCGCCGCCCCGCGATCGACCTGCCACACCCCACCGCCGGGATCCGGCGGGCCCGGGGGAGAAGACGACAGGCACGACGAGCCCTGGAGGCATCTGTGACGGTCCGCGTAGGAGTCAACGGCTTCGGCCGCATCGGCCGGAACTTCTGGCGGGCGGTGGACGCCCAGCGCGCCGCCGGCACCACGGACATCGAGATCGTCGCGGTGAACGACATCACCGACAACGCGACGCTCGCGCACCTGCTGAAGTACGACTCGATCCTGGGGCGCCTGCCCTACGAGGTCTCCACCTCCGGCGACGAGATCCTCGTCGACGGCAAGGGCTTCAAGGGCCTGGCCGTCCGCGACCCCGCCGAGCTGCCCTGGAAGGACCTGGGCGTCGACGTCGTCGTCGAGTCGACCGGCATCTTCACCAAGCGCGACGCCGCGGCCAAGCACCTCGACGGCGGCGCCAAGAAGGTCGTCATCTCCGCCCCGGCGACCGACGAGGACATCACCATCGTCAAGGGCGTCAACGACGGCGACTACGACGGCACGCAGACGATCATCTCCAACGCGTCCTGCACCACGAACTGCCTCGCCCCGCTGGCGAAGGTCCTCGACGACCTGCTCGGGATCGAGAAGGGTCTGATAACCACGATCCACGCCTACACCCAGGACCAGAACCTCCAGGACGGCCCGCACAAGGACCTGCGCCGGGCCCGCGCCGCCGCCCTCAACGTCGTCCCCACCTCCACCGGCGCGGCGAAGGCGATCTCGCTGGTCATGCCGCACCTCAAGGGCAAGCTCGACGGCTACGCGCTGCGGGTGCCGATCCCCACCGGCTCGGCCACCGACCTGACCGTCGACGTCCGCAAGGAGGCGTCGGTCGAGGAGATCAACGCGGCGTTCAAGGCGGCCGCCGAGGGCCCGCTGAAGGGCATCCTCAAGTACACCGAGGACCCGATCGTCTCCTCCGACATCGTGACCGACCCGCACTCGACGATCTTCGACGCCGGCCTGACCAAGGTCATCGGCAACCAGGTCAAGGTCGTCGGCTGGTACGACAACGAGTGGGGCTACTCCAACCGGCTCGTCGACATCACCGGTCTGGTGGCGTCGAAGCTGTGAGGACCCTCGACGACCTCGTCGCCGAGGGCGTGCAGGGCCGGACCGTCCTGGTCCGCTCCGATCTGAACGTTCCCCTCGACGACGACCGGAACATCACCGACGACGGCCGCATCCGCGCGTCCGTGCCGACGATCAACGCCCTCCACGAGGGCGGCGCGCAGGTCGTCGTCACCGCGCACCTCGGCCGTCCGAAGAACGGGCCGGAGGAGAAGCTCTCGCTCGCCCCGGTCGCGCAGCGGCTCGGTGAGCTGCTCGGCGCCCCGGTGCGCCTGGTCGAGCTGGGCAAGCCGCTCCCGTCGATGGCCGCGGGCGACGTCGTGATGCTGGACAACATCCGGTTCGACGCCCGCGAGACCAGCAAGGACGACGCCGAGCGCGGCGCCTTCGCCGACGAGCTCGTCGCCCTGGTCGGCGACGACGCGGCGTTCGTCTCCGACGGGTTCGGCGTGGTGCACCGCAAGCAGGCGTCGGTCTACGACGTCGCGCAGCGGCTCGACGCCTACGCCGGCGGGCTCGTGCTGTCCGAGGTCGAGGTGCTGCGCACCCTGACCGGGACCCCGGAGCGGTCCTACGCGGTCGTGCTGGGCGGCTCCAAGGTCTCGGACAAGCTGGCCGTGATCGAGGCGCTGCTGCCGAAGGTCGACACGCTGCTGGTCGGCGGCGGGATGTGCTTCACGTTCCTGGCGGCCCAGGGGCACGGGGTCGGCTCGTCGCTGCTGGAGTCCGACCAGGTCGAGACCTGCCGGACGCTGCTGGAGTCCGGCAAGGTCGTGCTGCCGACCGACGTCGTGGTCGCCGACGCGTTCTCCGCCGACGCGGCGACCCGCACGGTGACCGTGGACGGTATCGAGGACGGCTGGATGGGCCTGGACATCGGCCCGGCGTCCGTGCGGGAGTTCGCGGCCCGCATCGAGGACGCACGGACCATCTTCTGGAACGGCCCGATGGGGGTGTTCGAGCTGGCGCCGTTCGCCGAGGGCACCCGCGGGGTCGCCCAGGCGATCGCCGACGCGGACGCCTTCTCCGTCGTCGGCGGCGGGGACTCCGCCGCCGCCGTCCGTGCGCTCGGGATCGCCGAGGACGCCTTCTCCCACATCTCCACCGGTGGGGGCGCGTCCCTGGAGTTCCTGGAGGGGGCGACCCTGCCGGGCGTCGCCGTGTTGGAGGGGGACGCCTGATGGCCACGCGCACACCGCTCATCGCGGGCAACTGGAAGATGAACCTGAACCACCTCGAGGCCATCGCGGTGGTGCAGAAGCTCGCGTTCGCCCTGCCCGACCGCTACCTCGACAAGGTCGAGGTGGCCGTCCTGCCGCCGTTCACCGACATCCGCAGCGTGCAGACGCTGATCGACGGCGACAAGCTGCGGCTGGTGCACGGCGCCCAGGACCTGTCCCCGCACGACTCCGGCGCCTACACCGGCGACGTCTCCGGGGTCATGCTCGCCAAGCTCGGCTGCACCTACGTGGCGGTCGGGCACTCCGAGCGCCGGGAGATCCACGGCGAGGACGACGCCGTCGTCAACGCCAAGGTGCACGCCGCGCTCCGGCACGGGATCACCCCGATCCTCTGCGTCGGCGAGGGCCTGGAGGTCCGCGAGTCCGGCACCCACGTGCAGCACTGCACCGACCAGCTCCGCGCCGCGCTGAAGGGTGTCACCGCGGAGCAGGCCGCCGGGATCGTGCTCGCCTACGAGCCGGTCTGGGCGATCGGCACCGGCAAGGTGGCGGGCCCGGCCGACGCGCAGGAGGTCTGCGCGGCCCTGCGGGCGACGCTGGCCGAGCTGTACCCCGGCGAGGTCGCGGGCGGTGTCCGCGTCCTCTACGGCGGCTCGGTGAAGTCGTCGAACGTCGGCGAGATCGTCGCGCAGCCCGACGTGGACGGCGCACTGGTCGGCGGCGCCAGCCTGGACGCGGAGGAGTTCGCGAAGCTCTCCGCGATCGCGGCGGGCGGCCCGCTGCCGTAACGGTCCGCCTCCCGGCCCACCGCGGCCCCGGTCCCCTGTGGTGGGGGGCCGGGGCCGCTGGAGTATTCTCGGCGACTCCGGCGAGCGACCACTGATGGGGAAGCGCACGTGATCCTGACCCTCCAGATCATCCTGATCGTGACCAGCCTCCTGCTGATCGCGATGGTCCTGCTGCAGCGCAGCAAGGGGGGTGGTCTGACCAGCCTCTTCGGTGGCGGGGTCCAGTCGAGCCTGTCCGGCTCGGCCGCGGCGGACCGCAACATCGCTCGCTACACCGTCTTCGTCGGCCTCATCTGGCTCATCGCGGTGGTCGGCAACGGCCTGCTGCTGGCCACCGGCTGACACCCGGACGCACGAGCGAGAGGGAGCGGGACATGGCAGGCGGCAACGCGATCCGCGGTACCCGGGTCGGCGCGGGACCGATGGGGGAGAACGAGCGGGGCGAGACCGCCCCGCGCGAGCGCATCCCCTTCTACTGCGCCAACGGGCACGTCAACAACACCTGGTTCGCCGCGGAGGCCGAGGTCCCCGAGACCTGGGACTGCCCGCGCTGCGGGCTCCCGGGCGGCCGCGACGCGGAGAACCCGCCCGCCGCGCCCCGCACCGAGCCGTACAAGACGCACCTGGCGTACGTGAAGGAGCGGCGCAGCGACGCCGACGGCGAGGCCATCCTCGAGGAGGCCCTGGGCCGGCTGCGGGCCTCCCGGGAGCTCTGACCCGGTCCTCCGGCGCGCCCGGGTCGTGACCGGGCCCACGTCCGGGTTAGATTCGGTGGTCATGAGCCGCTGGACGCTGCCCCCGGACCGGATCCCCTCGGCATGGTTCAACGTCGTGCCGCACCTGCCGACGCCGCCGCAGCCGCCCCTGCACCCCGGGACCCGTGAGCCGGTCGTCCCGGACGACCTGGCGCCGCTGTTCCCGGCCGCCCTGATCGAGCAGGAGGTCAGCGCCGAGCCGTGGATCGACGTCCCCGGTGAGGTCCTGGACATCCTGCGGCTGTGGCGTCCCACGCCGCTGGTCCGTGCCACCCGCCTGGAGGCGGTGCTGGGCACCCCGGCACGGATCTACTTCAAGGACGAGTCCGTGTCCCCGGCGGGCAGCCACAAGCCGAACACGGCGGTACCGCAGGCGTTCTACAACGCCCGCGAGGGCACCCGCCGGCTCACCACCGAGACCGGCGCCGGGCAGTGGGGGACCGCGCTGGCGTTCGCCTCCGCCCAGTTCGACCTGGATCTCAAGGTCTACATGGTGCGGGCGTCCTACGGGCAGAAGCCCTACCGGCGGATCGCGATCGAGACCTGGGGCGGGGAGGTGGTGCCGTCCCCGGTCGACGAGCCCGACCACCCCGGCTCGCTGGGCTCGGCCATCTCCGACGCGGTCCGCGACTGCGTCGGACGCTCCGACACCCACTACGCGCTCGGCTCGGTCCTCAACCACGTACTGCTGCACCAGACCGTGATCGGCCTGGAGGCCAAGGAGCAGCTGGCGCTGGCGGGGGAGCGGCTGCCCGACGTCGTCATCGCGCCCTGCGGCGGCGGCTCCAACCTGGGCGGGATCGCGTTCCCGTTCGTGCCGGACAGCGGGGTGCGGCTGCTGGCCGTCGAGCCGCTGTCCTGCCCGACGCTGACCCAGGGCCGCTACGACTACGACTTCGGCGACACCGCGGGTCTCACCCCGCTGATGCCGATGTACACCCTCGGGCACGACTTCGTGCCGCCGTCGATCCACGCCGGCGGGCAGCGCTACCACGGTGACTCGCCGCTGGTGTCCTCGCTGGTCAAGGACGAGCGGATGGAGGCCGTCGCCTACCCGCAGGGGAAGGTGTTCGAGGCCGCGATCCAGTTCGCGCGCACCGAGGGCAGGATCCCGGCGCCGGAGTGCGGGCACGCCAGCGCCGCCACGATCGACGAGGCGCTCGCCGCGAAGGAGACCGGGGAGGAGAAGGTGATCCTCTTCAACTACTGCGGTCACGGCTTCCTCGACCTCGCCGCCTACGACGACTACACGAACGGCAGGCTCGACGAGACGGGCTGATCCCCGGCAGCCGACGACGGCCCGTCACCCCGGACCGGGGTGACGGGCCGTCGCCGTCGGGTGGGTCAGCGGCGCAGACCGCGCAGCAGGGCCGCGGTGTCGCGACGGCGGGCCCACGCGACGACGCACACCGCCACCAGGGTCAGTGCCGGGAACGCGACCATCGCGGGCATCAGCACCACGGTGACCGCGGTGGCGCCCACCATGAGGGCCACCTGGCAGGTCGCGGCGAGCCCGCACAGCCGCGGGACGAGCAGCGCCACCGCCCCGGCCAGCTCCAGCCACCCGACGACGACCATCCCGACCGTGCCCAGCCCCAGCAGGTCGAAGCCGGCCACGGCGACCGGGTCGGCGCCGATCTTGGGCACGGCGGCCATCACGAAGACCCCGGCCAGCAGCACCTGCAGCACCCACAGCCCCACGGTCGCGGCGCGCGGACGACGGGGACGGCCCGCGGTGGACTCGGACGCGGACTCGGTGCGGATGGCGGTCATGGCGGTCTCCCTCGGTGGTGCGGTCCCGGGCCGGGGCCGCCGTCGTAGGGGGAGACCGGGGCCGCCGCCGGAACTCATCGGTCGGGGTCCGGTCCGTGTGGCCGGGTCTGCGCGGTCGCTGCCCGGCTGGGTCGTGTGTCGGGTCGGCGGTGTCTGGGCGACCCGCGCCGGGTGCCCGGACCCGACACCCACCGGAAACCGTGCACGGTTGCTCCACGAAACACCACGGGCGAACCATCCCTGCCGGGGTCGGGGACTGCGACGACGGAGGACGCGTGGGTGTGAATGCGGGAGACACCGCGTGGGTGCTGGTCAGCGCCGCGCTGGTGATGCTGATGACGCCGGGACTGGCGTTCTTCTACGGCGGGATGACCCGCAGCAAGTCCGTGCTCAACATGTTGATGATGAGCACCATCTGCCTGGCCGTGGTCAGCGTGCTGTGGGCGCTGTACGGCTACAGCTGGGCCTTCGGCGACGACGTGGGCGGCGGGCTGCTCGGCGGGGGACAGTTCGCCGGGCTGGCGGGCACCGTCGGCGCGATGGTGGGGGTCGGCAGCGACTCCGCCCCGTGGCCGGGGACCGACGCCCTGCCGGCGCTCGCGTTCGTGATGTTCCAGCTCATGTTCGCGGTCATCACCCCGGCCCTGATCTCCGGGGCCGTCGCGGACCGGACGAAGTTCTGGGGCTGGACCACGCTCGTCGTGCTGTGGGTGACGATCGTGTACTTCCCGGTCGCGCACTGGGTGTTCGCCTTCGACGGCTTCACCGGACCGGACAACGTCGGCGGCTGGATCGCCAACACCCTCAAGGCCGAGGACTTCGCCGGCGGCACCGCGGTGCACATCAACGCCGGTGCCGCGGCGCTCGCCCTGGCGATCGTGCTGGGGAAGCGGCGCGGGTGGCCACGCGAGCCGATGCGCCCGCACAACCTGCCCTTCGTGCTGCTCGGCATGGCGCTGCTGTGGTTCGGCTGGTTCGGCTTCAACGCGGGCTCCGCGCTCGCCGCGGGGGACCTCGCCGCGACGGCGTTCACCAACACCATGCTCGCCACCGCCACCGCGCTCATCGGGTGGCTGCTCGTCGAGCAGTTCCGCGACGGTCACCCCACCACCCTCGGGGCGGCCTCCGGCGCCGTCGCCGGGCTGGTCGCCATCACCCCGGCCTGCGGGTTCGTCCAGCCGGTCGGGGCACTGGCGATCGGGCTCATCGCCGGTGCGGTGTGCGCACTGGCGGTCGGGCTGAAGTTCCGACTCGGTCTCGACGACTCCCTCGACGTCGTCGGTGTCCACCTCGTCGGCGGCATCGTGGGCACCCTGCTCATCGGCTTCTTCGGCGACAACAGCGTCAACTCCGCCGCCGCCGGTGACAACGGCCTGTTCTACGGCGGCGGGCTGACCCAGCTCGGTCGCCAGGCACTCGCCGCGGGGGCGGTCCTGCTGTACTCCTTCGTCGTCGCGCTGGTCCTGGGCTACCTGATCAAGGTCACCATCGGGTTCCGCGTCGACGAGGAGAACGAGGCGACCGGCATCGACGAGACCGAGCACGCCGAGACCGCCTACGACTTCTCGTCGCTGGGCACCCGCGCGCTCGCCGGGGCCTCCCGCCCCGCGACGCCGGCCACCCGCGAGCCGGTGGGGGAGAGCCGATGAAGCTCGTGACCGCCATCGTCAAGCCGTTCGCCCTGGAGGACGTCCGCGGCGCGCTCGAGACCCTCGCCGTGCTCGGGCTGACCGTCGGCGAGGTCCGGGGCCACGGCAGGCAGAAGGGGCACACCGAGATCTACCGCGGCGCGGAGTACGCGGTGGACTACGTGCCGAAGGTGCGCATCGAGACCGTCGTCGACGACGAGATCGCCGACAAGGTCGTCGACGCCATCGTCGAGGCGGCCCGCACCGGCAAGATCGGCGACGGGAAGATCTGGGTGCAGCCGGTCGAGACGGTCGTGCGGGTCCGTACGGGCGAGCGCGGCAGCGACGCCGTCTGAGCCGGTCAGCGCGCCGCCGGGCGGGCCGTCCGGCGACGCGCCGACCCGCGGTCGGGGGTGCGGGCGTCCGCCGCGTGCGCCGCACCGAGCTCCGCCGCGGCGGCGGCGAAGGCCGGGTCGAAGAACAGGAAGCTCAGCAGCTCCGCACCGTGGGTGGTGTCGGCGTCCGGCACCGCGCCGCCCACCAGCCGTTCCAGCACCGCCAGCGACGGGTTGCGCAGCGCGCGCAGCCCGCCGTACTCGCGACGGCGCACCGCGTCGGCCAGCTCCGCCAGCTCGGTGGCCCGGTCGGCGGGCGGCCCGGCGAACCAGGTCGCGACGCGCCGGTGCCGCCGGTCCTCGCCGTCCTCGACCAGCGCGTTGACCGCGCGCAGTGTCCGCAGGTCCTCGGTCACCCCCGCACCCAGCACGATGCGCAGCGCCAGCGCGGCGACCGCGTACACGTCGGGCACCCGGTCCGCCGGGGACCGCGCCGCGGCGGCCTCGCCGAACGGCACGTCCGGCGTCGTCGCGACGACGCCGACCCGGTCGGCGCCCAGGCGCAGCGCGGGCTTCAGCGGGGTGTTGAGCCGGACCCCGCCGTCGAGGTACCAGCCGGGCGCGGGGCCCTCGATGCGGCGCGGGGCGAACAGCACCGGGACCGCGGCCGAGGCGAGCAGGTGGTCCGGGCCCAGCCGGGCGTCGACGTAGCGGATGTCGCGGCCCGGGTCGTAGGGCGGCAGCGCCACGTCCGGCCCGCGCTCGACGAACACCGTGGTCCCGCCGGTCCCGGCCGCGGTGCACGCCACCCCGACGGCGTCGACCCGGCCGCGGGCGACGGCGTCGTGCAGCCGGTCCCAGTCCACCACCCGGTCCACCACCGGGCGCAGCCGGTCGGCGTCGAGCAGCCGCGTCACCCGGTCCGGGACCCGCAGCATCCTGCGCAGCCAGGACGGCACCCCGGCGAGGTCACCGAGGTAGGCCGTGGTCGTCTCCACCGCCGAGGACGGCAGCGCCACCACCTCGTCGGTGCGCACCGACGACCAGCGCGCGACGAGCTCGGCCGCCGCGGCCTCGGGCTCGACGTCGGACAGACCGGCCAGCGCGGCCACGTTCAGCGCGCCCGCACTCGTGCCGACCAGCACCGAGGGCACCGACCAGGTGCGGGCCATCCGCGGCAGGAGCTCGGTCAGCGCGCCCGCCTCGTAGGCCCCGCGCGCCCCGGCGCCGGCCACGACGAGTCCGGTCCGAGCCACCCGGCCAGGCTACCCGCGGTAGGCCTTCTCCAGGGCCACGGCGTCGAGCTTGCCGTGGGTGGCGTACACGGCCCGCGCGACCCGGGACCGGGCGTCGGCGTCGGCCGAGGTGAGCCACTCCCGCACGCCGGGCGGGATCACCTGCCAGGACAGCCCGTAGCGGTCCTTGAGCCACCCGCAGGGCTGCTCGACACCGCCGTCGACGAGGGCGTCCCAGTAGCGGTCGACCTCCTCGACGGACTCGCAGTGCACCTCCATCGAGATCGCCTCGGAGAGGGTGAACACCGGGCCGCCGTTCAGCGCGGTGTAGGGCTGGCCGTTGATCCGGAACCCCACGGTGAGCACCCGGCCCTCCTGGTCGGGGACCTCCGGGCCGTGGTGCAGGACCGTGTCGATGCCCGAGTCCGGGAAGATGCCGGTGTAGAACCGGGCCGCCTCCTCGGCGACGCCGTCGAACCACAGGCAGGGCGTGATGGGCTTCATGGGGATCCCCTCTCCGTGCCGCCCCGGCCGGGGCGTCGTGTCAGGGCAGACCACTCCTGCGCGCCGATCTCATCGTCCCGTCGGGACCGTGCCGCCGTCGGGACCGTGCCGTCGTCAGGACTGGGGCACCGGCCGGACGTGCCCGGCGGCGCGGGTCGCACGCTCCCGGGCGGTGTCGACGTCGTCGGCGTGGGCGACCGCGACGCCCATCCGTCGCCGCTCGGTCGCGCTCGGCTTGCCGAACAGCCGCAGGTCCGCGCCCTCGACCGCGAGTGCCTCGGCGACCCCCTCGTAGGCCGGGTGGTCCATCTCCTTGCCGCCGTAGACCACCGCCGACGCCCCCGGCGAGCGCAGGGCGGTGTCCACCGGGAGGCCCAGCACGGCGCGGGCGTGCAGCTCGAACTCCGAGAGCCGCTGGGTGGCCAGGGTGACCAGGCCGGTGTCGTGCGGCCGCGGGCTGACCTCGGAGAACAGCACCTCGTCGCCGCGGACGAACAGCTCGACCCCGAACAGCCCCCATCCGCCGAGCGCCTCGGTGACCCGCGCGGAGACGTCCTGCGCGGCGGCCGACGCGGCGTCGGACATCGGCTGGGGCTGCCAGGACTCGACGTAGTCGCCGTGCTCCTGGCGGTGCCCGATCGGCTCGCAGAACGCCGTGCCGCCGGCGTGCCGGACGGTGAGCTGGGTGATCTCGTAGTCGAACTCGACGAAGCCCTCGACGATCACCCGCGGGTTCGACACCCGGGCGCCGGTGCGGGCGTACTCCCAGGCGGCATCGGCGTCGTCGGCGCTCTGCAGGACCGACTGCCCCTTGCCCGACGACGACATCACCGGCTTGAGCACGCACGGCAGCCCGACCCTCGCGACGGCGTCGCGGACCTCGTCGAGGGAGTCGGCGAACACGTAGGGCGAGGTGGGCAGCCCCAGCTCCTCGGCGGCGAGGCGCCGGATGCCCTCCCGGTCCATGGTGAGCTTCGCGGCCCGCGCGGTGGGCACGACCCGGGTCCCGGCCGCCTCGATCTCCAGCAGCGCGCCGGTGGCGATCGCCTCGATCTCCGGGATGACCAGGTCCGGAGCCTCCTGCTCGATGAGCGTCGCCAGCGTCACCGGGTCGGTCATGTCGATCGCGTGCCAGCGGTGTGCCACCTGGTGGGCGGGTGCGTGCGGGTAGCGGTCGACGGCGACGACCTCCACACCCAGGCGCTGGAACGCGATCGCGACCTCCTTGCCCAGCTCACCCGAGCCGAGCAGCAGCACGCGGGTGGGGGCCGGGCCGAGCGGGGTACCGATACGCATGCCGGGGACCCTAACGGCCGGTCCGGCGACGACACCCCGCCCGGGCGCGGCATCTCACATCCGCGCCCGGGCGGTGGTCACGACACCCGGGCGACGAACCCGTCGGGCAGCTCCGCGGCCGCCTCGGCGTCGAGCAGCCAGCGCGTGGTGACGGTGCCCCGGGCCCCGGCGACCGGCAGTTCGGTCTCCGGCGTGCCGGTCAGCGCCCCCGCGACGGCCGGTGCCTTGCCCGACCCCGCGGCCACCACCCACACCTCGCGGGAACGGCGGGCCGCCGCGAGGGTCAGCGAGATCCGGGTGGGCGGCGGCTTGGGGCAGTCGAACACCGCGACGACCGTCGCCGCCTGCTCGTGCACGGCGGGGGAGTCGGGGAACACCGACAGGGTGTGGCCCTCCTCGCCCATCCCGACGAGGGTCACGTCGAACGCGGGGACGCCGTCGTCGTCGGGGCCGGCCAGGTCGTCGAGCAGCCGGGCGTAGTCGGCGGCCGCAGCGAGGGCGTCGTCGCGGGTGCCGCCGCCGGCCGGGGCGGCGGGCATCGAGTGCACCCGCGCCGGGTCCAGCGCCACCACGTCGAGCAGGGCCTCGCGGGCCTGCCGGTCGTTGCGCTCGTCGTCGTCGGCGGGGACGAAGCGCTCGTCGCCCCAGAACAGGTCCACCCGGGCCCAGTCGACGGCGTCGCGGGCCGGGGTGGCGGCGACGTCGCGCAGCAGCTGGATCCCCACCCCGCCGCCGGTGAGCACCAGCCGCGGGACCCTGCCCGCGGCCTGGAGGTCCACCAGCGCGGTGATGAGCCGGGCCGCGGTCGCCGCGGCGAGTGCGTCCTTGTCCGGGTGCACCGCGACCTGGACCTGCGTCGCGGCGCTCACGTGCGCACCTTGACCGGGGTGCGGCCGCGGGTCACCTTCGACACCCCGGCGAGGGCCTCGGCGTAGACCTCGTCCGGGTCGAGCCTGCGCAGCTCCTCGGCGAGACAGTCCGACACGTGCCGCCGGGCCAGTGCGATGAGCCGCTCCGGCTGACCGGGCTGGGTCAGCCGGGCGGTCTTGCCGTCCGGGCGGGCCAGCTCGACGTCTCCGGACGCGCGGGTCAGCCGCACCAGCGACAGCCCGTTCTCCTTCTCCGACGGAGAGCGCTTCACCTTCACCCCCAGGCTCGCGGCGAGCCAGCCCGCGATCAGCTCGGTGGAGGGCGAGACCGCCTCCCCGGCGACGACCGCGGAGCTGATGTCCTCGTAGGGCGGCACGTCGAGCGCCGCCGCCAGCTGGGCCCGCCACTGGGTGAGCCGGGTCCAGGTCAGGTCGGTGTCGCCGGGCGCGTAGTCCCGGCGGCGCGCCTCGAACGCCTTGACCGGGTTCTTCGACGACAGCGCGTCGGTGATCCGGCGCTGCGCGAGGCGCCCGACCGCGTCGTCCGACGGCGAGGCGGGTGCCTCGTTCGGCCACCACGCGACGACCGGGGCGTCCGGGAGCAGCAGCGGCATGACCATGCCCGCCCCCGCGTCCTCCGCCGCCAGCGGACCGTAGCCGCGCAGGACGATGACCTCGCTGGCGCCGGCGTCGCCGCCGACCCGGATCTGGGCGTCGAGCCGAGGCGAGGCGCGCCGTTGCCCGCGGGCCAGGACGATCACCCGGCAGGGGTGCTCGCGGCTGGCCGCGTTGGCGGCGTCGATAGCGCGTTCCAGCTCGGGCCCGTCGTCGGTGACGACGACCAGGGTCAGTACCCGGCCCAGCGCGAACACGCCGCCGGACTCGCGGAGCTCGACGAGCTTGCGGTTGACCGCCGAGGTGGTGCTCGACGGGAGATCGATGATCACGGGGTTCCTCCCTCGGCGGTGGGGCGGGTGGTCACGGTCGCCGCCAGTGGCGTCCGGTGCGGGCCAGCATCTCCTCGGCCGACACCGGGCCCCAGGACCCGGCGGGATAGGAGTCCGGGCCGCGCGCGTCGGCCGCCCAGTGCTCCAGGACCGGGTCGAGGATCTCCCAGGACCGCTCGACCTCCTCGTTGACCGGGAACAGCGACGGCTCGCCGAGCAGCACGTCGAGGATGAGCCGCTCGTAGGCCTCGGGGGAGGCCTCGGTGAAGGCGTTGCCGTAGCCGAAGTCCATCGTGACGTCGCGGACCTCCATCTGGCTGCCCGGCACCTTGGACCCGAAGCGTATCGTGACGCCCTCGTCCGGCTGCACCCGGATCACCAGGGCGTTCTGGCCCAGCTCCTCGGTCATCGTCGCGTCGAAGGGCAGGTGCGGGGCCCGCTTGAACACCACGGCGATCTCGGTGACGCGGCGACCCAGACGCTTGCCGGTGCGCAGGTAGAACGGCACCCCGGCCCAGCGGCGGTTCTCCACCTCGCAGGTGATGGCGGCGAAGGTCTCGGTGGTGGACTCCGGGTCGAACCCCTCCTCCTGGGCCAGCCCGGGCACCTCCTCGCCGCCCTGCCATCCGCCCTCGTACTGGCCGCGGGCGGTGGTGGCGTCGAGCGGCTGCGCGAGCTTGACCGCCTTGAGAACCTTGATCTTCTCCGCGCGCAGCTCGTCGGAGGAGAACGACGTCGGCTCCTCCATCGCGGTGAACGCGAGCAGCTGCAGCAGGTGGTTCTGGATGACGTCGCGGGCGGCGCCGATGCCGTCGTAGTAGCCGGCGCGACCGCCCAGGCCGATGTCCTCGGCCATCGTGATCTGGACGTGGTCGACGTAGTTGGCGTTCCAGATCGGCTCGAACAGCTGGTTGGCGAACCGCAGCGCCAGTACGTTCTGCACCGTCTCCTTGCCGAGGTAGTGGTCGATGCGGAACACCGAGTCCTCGGGGAAGACGTCGTTGACGATCGCGTTCAGCTCGATGGCCGAGGCCAGGTCGTGGCCGAACGGCTTCTCGATGACGACCCGGCGCCACACGTCCGGGTCCTCCTGAGCGGACAGCCCCGAGCGGGCCAGCTGCTTGCAGACCACGGGGAACGCGCCGGGCGGGATCGACAGGTAGAAGGCGTGGTTGCCGCCGGTGCCGCGCTTCTCGTCCAGCTCGCGGACGGTGCGCTCCAGCTCGTCGAACGCGGCGTCGTCGTCGAAGGAGCCCTGGACGAACCGCAGGCCCTCGGCGAGCCGGTCCCACACCTCCTGCCGGAACGGGGTGCGGGCGTGCTCCCGCACGGCCTCGTAGACCACCTGGCCGAAGTCCTCGGAGTCCCAGTCGCGGCGGGCGAAGCCGGTGAGGGCGAAGCCCGGCGGCAGCAGCCCCCGGTTGGCGAGGTCGTAGATCGCGGGCATGAGCTTCTTGCGGGACAGGTCCCCGGTCACTCCGAAGATCACCAGTCCGCAGGGGCCGGCGATCCGGGGGAGCCGCTTGTCACGGGGGTCGCGCAGCGGGTTGGTCCGTCCGCCGTTCGCGGTGGGCATCGCCCCTCCTAGTACTGGTGTTCTCGTGATCGGGTCACCGGGTCACGGCTCGGTCGAGGGCTCTGTCGACGTCGGTGTCGATGTGACCGCCCTGGCCAGCGTGACCAGGCCGGCGAGCCGGTCGGTCAGGTGAAGCCGGAGCACCGGACGCCCCCGGCGTCGCTGGTCGTCGATGACCGCCCGGGCCTGTGCCGCGTGCAGGCTATCCAGTCCGGGCCCGGGCGGCACGGTGCCCGCGCCGACGGATCCCGGAAGATCACCGTCGGGGCCGTCCCCGGTCAGGTGGCAGTGCACGGCGACGTCCGGTGCACCGGTGTCCCCGCTGCGGCAGACCGGGGCCCAGCCGAACGCGACCGGCAGCCCGAGCCGGGCCACCAACGGCCCCCGCAGCACCGCGACCGAGGCATCGGACTCCGGGTCCAGCCAGGCCGAGACGACCGCCGGGGCACCGTCGGCCACGGTGGCGAGCGCGTCGAGCGCACCGGCGACCGTGCGAGTGCCCGCAGGCAGCCAGTCCCCGGCGTGCACGGCGATGCCGCCGTCGACGAACGACGGCTCGGGATCGGGGCCGTCGGCCGGTGCGGGGGGTGCGGGTGCGAACGGGTCGGTGTCCAGCACCCGGCCGGCGAGTGCCGCGGCGGCCTGCCACAGCACGACCGCGGCACCCGGGCCCGCGTCGAGCCGGACCGCGCCGTGTCCGGGCCCGGGCCCCGGTCCGGTGCCGTCGGTGTGCACGTCCACGACCTGGGCGGGTGCGGTGGGCCCGGTCGGCGCGGGGCCCGCACCGACCGGCTCGTCCGGCGGTACCGGCACGACGGCGAGCCCGGCGGCGGTCAGCAACGGGGCGAGCCAGCCGGTCAGGGCGGGGGAGCGTTCGGTGTCGCGCAGGGCGAGCAGCGAGCCGCGGCCCGCGGCCAGGGCCCCGGCGAGCAGCAGCGCCGGGTTGTCCGGGTCGTCGGCGGCCAGCGCCCGCTCGGCGGCGACGGCGTCGGCGAGCAGGGCGGGCACGTCGGCCCCGGCGAGGCCCGCAGGTACCAGCCCCAGCGGACCCAGCACGCCGAAGCGGCCGGGTACGTCGGCGTCGAGGGTGACCACGACCGGACCGGGGTCGGCGGGCACGTCCAGGGGCGAGCCGGGTTCGGTGAGATGCACGGTGCGGGCGGCGAGGGCGACGGGGCCGACCTCCTCGGCGATCGCGGCGGCGACCACCCGGGTCACGGCCGTGACGACCGGGTCGGTACCCGTCGCGTCCGCGACGACCAGGACGGTCTCGGCCAGCTCACCGGACAACGCCTCGGCGACCTGCACGGGGTCGGCGGAGTCCAGCGTGGTCAGCCGGGTCGTGCCGGGATCGGTCCCGGCGACGAGGCGGGCCGCGGCGGCCGCGTCGGGGGTGCCGACGAGCAGCACCCGGTGCGCACCGGCGACGGCGAACCGCTCGCGCAGCGCGGCGACCTGGCCGGCGAGGGGGCGGCTGCGGGCGGCGAGCCCGGTCCAGCCGGTACGGGGAGGGGCGCCCGCGGCGCGGGGCCCCCAGACGCTGGGGTCGCCCTCGGCGAGCCGGGAGGCGACGGTCTGTCCGGCCAGCTCGGCGGCGATCCGCCGGGCCGCACCGGCGAAGGGCTCACCGGCGAGCCGCACCCGCACCGGTGACGGTGCGGACGGGCCGCCGGCGGCGGCGGAGCCGAGATCGGCCCCGTCGCCGCCGGGAGTGGCCTCGGGCACCTACTTCGCGGAGTCGAGCTGGCCGCGGACGGTGTCCTGCAGCTCGGTCCAGGACTTCTCGAACTTGTCGACGCCCTCGTTCTCCAGGGCGAGGAACACGTCGTCGAGGTCGATGCCCTGGCCCTCCAGGTCGGTGAAGACCTGCTGGGACGCCCCGGCGGTGTCGGTGACCCGGTCCCCGTCCACCTCGCCGTGGTCGGCGAAGGCCAGCAGGGTCTTCTCCGGCATCGTGTTGACGGTGTTGTCCACGACCAGCTCGGACACGTACAGGGTGTCCGGGTAGTCCGGGTTCTTGACCCCGGTGGAGGCCCACAGCGGACGCTGGGCGTGCGCGCCCTTCGCCGCGAGCGCGTCCCAGCGGGCGCCGGAGAACGCGTCGCGGTAGGCGGCGTAGGCCAGCCGCGAGTTGGCGACGGCGGCCTTCCCGCGCAGGCCCAGCGCGGTGTCGCCGCCGATGGCCTCCAGCCGCTTGTCGATCTCGGAGTCGACCCGGGACACGAAGAACGAGCCCACCGAGTGGATGCGGGACAGGTCCTGCCCGTTCTCCAGCGCCTGCTCCAGACCGGTCAGGTAGGCGTCCATCACCAGCTTGTAGCGCTCCACGGAGAAGATCAGCGTCACGTTCACGCTGATCCCCTCGGCGGTGGCCCGGGTGATGGCGGGCAGCCCCTCCTCGGTCGCCGGGATCTTCACCAGCAGGTTCGGCCGGTCGACGGCCTTGAACAGCTCGCTCGCCTGCGCGGCGGTGCCCTCGGTGTCGTGCGCGAGGCGCGGGTCGACCTCCAGGGACACCCGGCCGTCGACGCCACCGGTGCGCTCCCACACCCCGGAGAACACGTCGCAGGCCTGCTGCACGTCGGCGACGGTGATCTCGCGGATCGCGGTGTCGACGTCGGCCCCGCGGGCGGCGAGCTCGCGGACCTGCGGGTCGTAGGCGGCGCCGTCGGACAGCGCACCGGCGAAGATCGTCGGGTTGGTGGTCACCCCGACGACGTGCTTGTCGTCGATGAGCTCGGCGAGGTTGCCGCTGGACAGACGCTCGCGGGACAGGTCGTCGAGCCAGACGGACACCCCGGCCGCGGACAGCGCGGCCAGCCGGTCGTTGCTCATGCGTCGCTCCTCTCAGCCCGTCGTCGCGGCGAGGGTCTCCCGCGCGGCGTCGGCGACGGTGTCGGCGGTGAAGCCGAACTTCTCGAACAGGGTGGCCTGGTCGGCGCTGGCGCCGAAGTGCTCGATCGAGACCGAGCGCCCGGCGTCACCGACGATGTCGCGCCACGGCATCGCGATGCCGGCCTCGACCGAGACCCGGGCCTTGACCGCGGGCGGCAGGACCCAGTCGCGGTAGGCCTGGTCCTGCTCGGCGAACCACTCGAAGCACGGCAGCGACACCACACGGGTACCGACGCCGTCGGCCTCCAGCTTCTTCCGCGCCGCGACCGCGAGGTGCAGCTCGGAGCCGGTGGCGACGAGCACGACCTGCGGGACCCCGGTGGAGGCCTCCTCCAGCACGTACCCGCCGCGGGCGACGCCCTCGGCCGAGGTGCCGGCCAGGGTCGGGACGTTCTGTCGGGTCAGCGCGAAGCCGACCGGGCCGCCCGTGGGGCGCTCCAGCGCGGCCTTCCAGCCGTGGACGGTCTCGTTGGCGTCGCCGGGGCGGACCACCGACAGGCCCGGGATCGCGCGCAGCGACGCCAGGTGCTCGATCGGCTGGTGGGTCGGGCCGTCCTCACCGAGGCCGATCGAGTCGTGCGTCCACACGTAGATCGGGTTGGTCTTCATCAGCGCGGCGAGGCGGACCGCCGGGCGCATGTAGTCGGAGAAGACCAGGAAGGTGCCGCCGTAGGCGCGGGTGGGGCCGTGCAGCGCGATGCCGTTGAGGACCGCGCCCATCGCGTGCTCGCGGACACCGAAGTGCAGCGTGCGCCCGTACGGCGAGGTGGACCACATGCCGGTCGAGGCCGACTTGGGGCCGAACGAGTCGACGCCCTTCATCGTGGTGTTGTTCGACTCCGCCAGGTCGGCCGAGCCGCCCCACAGCTCCGGCAGCACCTCGGCGAGCGCGCCGAGCACCGAGCCCGAGGCCTTGCGGGTGGCGAGGCCCTTCTCGTCGACGTCGAAGGAGGGGAGTGCGGACTCCCAGCCCTCGGGCAGGCGCTGGGCCAGCAGCCGGTCGAGCAGCTGCTTGCGCTCCGGCTCGCGCTGCCCCCACTCGTCGAAGGTGCCCTGCCAGGTGTCGTGCGCCGCGCGGGAGCGCTCGCCGACCGCGCGGGTGTGGGCGAGCACGTCGTCGTCGACCTCGAAGTCCTGGTCGGGGTCGAAGCCCAGGAGCTTCTTGACCTCGCGGACCTCGTCGTCGCCCAGCGCGGAGCCGTGCGCGGCCCCGGTGTTCATCTTGTTGGGCGACGGGTAGCCGATCACGGTCTTGAGCACGATGATCGACGGGCGCCCGGTCTCGGCCTTCGCGGCCTCGAGTGCGGCGAGGATCCCGGTGACGTTCTCGCCGCCGTCGACGACCTGCACGTGCCAGCCGTAGGACTCGTACCGCTTCGCGGTGTCCTCGTTGAAGGCGATGTTGGTGTCGTCCTCGATGGAGATCTCGTTGGCGTCGTAGACCACCGTGAGGTTGCCGAGCTCCTGCCGCCCGGCCAGCGAGGACGCCTCGGAGGTGACGCCCTCCTCGATGTCGCCGTCGGAGGCGATCACGTAGATCTGGTGGTCGAACGGTGAGGCGCCCTCGGGGGCGTCCGGGTCGAACAGGCCGCGCTCGCGACGGGCGGCGATCGCCATCCCGACGGCCGAGGACAGTCCCTGCCCGAGCGGCCCGGTGGTCATCTCGACGCCGCGGGTGTGGCCCCACTCCGGGTGGCCCGGCGTGAGCGAGCCCCACGTGCGGAGGCTCTCCAGGTCCTCGCGCTCCAGGCCGTAGCCCGCGAGGTAGAGCTGGATGTAGAGGGTGAGGCTGGAGTGCCCGGCGGAGAGCACGAACCGGTCCCGGCCCATCCAGTCGGGGGCGGCCGGGTCGTGCCGCATGACGCGCTGGAACAGCGTGTACGCCAGCGGGGCCAGGCTCATCGCGGTGCCGGGGTGTCCGCTGCCGCACTTCTGGACCGCGTCCGCGGCCAGTACACGGATGGTGTCCACGGCCCTGCGGTCGAGGTCGGTCCAGTCGTCGGGGACGTGCGCGCGGGTGAGCGCGGCGACGGCGCTGTCCCCGGCGTGGGGGGACGTAGCGGTCTCGGACAAGGCGATGGCTCCTGTACTCGCGTCGACGGATGTCGGTCTGCCGGTGGTGGATCCGGATGCCCGCCCGGTGGTCACGGCCACTGCGGTGGCGGTGCCGTCGACGGGTGTCGCGGTGCGACCGGGATCACCGGGCGGCCTCGTCGCCGCCCCGACCCGGAACACCCTACTGCTCACGCCCGCGGCCTGCGGCTTTGCGCCTCGCGGCGGTCGGTGGGCCGGGCCGCCGCGACCGGCGTACCCGGCGGGCCCGCAGCGCATGCCACCGGTTAGCATCGACGCGCTGTAGAACTAGCGAGGTCGCCACCGCGGTGACGACCCCGTGTCCACGGCACCGAGCCGGTGCGGCCCCTCGGGCGGCCCCGGTACGGGATCACTACGTCGAACCGAGCGAGGTACGAACAGGTGAGCGCACCCGCGTCAGGGCGGAGCCGGGCCGACGAGGCCGGCGTCCCGGCCGAGCACGTGCCGGCCGGACCGGACGCCGCGCCCGCGGCGGCGACGCCCCCCGCGGCGACCGTGGTGGTCCCGGCGGCGCCCACCGGCCGGCTCGCCCGCGTCCGCGCCACGGTGGCGGCCTATCTGGGCCTCACCAAGACGCGGATCATCGAGCAGCTGCTCGTCGTCACCGTGCCCGCCATGTTCCTGGCCCAGCGCGGCGTGCCGTCGCTGTGGCTGATCGCCGCCACCTTGGTCGGGGGCGCCATGGCCGCCGCGGCGGCGCACGCGCTGAACTGCGTCGTGGACGCCGACATCGACCGGAAGATGGCGCGCACCGCCCGCCGCCCGCTGGCGAAGGGACAGGTCCCCACCCGCAACGCGCTGGTGTTCGGGCTGGTGCTGGCCGCGTTGAGCTCGGTGTGGCTGGGGCTGACCACGAACTGGCTCGCGGCCGCGCTGTCGCTGGCCGCCATCGCGTTCTACGTGCTCGTGTACACGATGCTGCTCAAGCGGCGTACCTCCCAGAACATCGTGTGGGGTGGTGCCGCGGGCTGCATGCCGGTGGTGATCGGCTGGGCCGCGGTGACCGGCACGGTCGAGTGGCCCGCCCTGGTGATGTTCGGCGTGATCTTCTTCTGGACGCCGCCGCACTTCTGGGCGCTGGCGATGCGCTACCGCGAGGACTACGCCGCCGCCGGCGTGCCGATGCTCCCGGTCGTCGCGCCCGCCCCCGCGGTGTCGGTGCGGATCGTGGTCTACAGCTGGGTGATGGTGGCCTGGAGCCTGCTGCTGCTGCCCGCCACGTCGTGGGTGTACCTCGCGGTGGCGCTGCTCGGCGGGGTGTACTTCGTCTTCCGGGCCCACCGGCTGCACCACCAGGTGAAGGAGGGCGGCGAGGTCTCCCCGATGCCGCTGTTCCACCTGTCGAACATCTACCTCTGCGTGCTGTTCGCGGCGATCGCCGTCGACGCCGCGCTGGGGCTGCCGGTCCTGTTCTGAGCCGCCGCCGTGGCGGCGTAGAGGAAGCACTGGGGTGCCAGTGTCCGGACGTGGACGACGGAGACCGCCGGGCTCGCGCACAGCGTGGCGATCGCCGGGGCGGCGTCCTGGCCGTCCGGGACGATCGTGATG
The DNA here is from genome assembly GCF_020131355.1 of Pseudonocardia sp. ICBG1293. Classification (GTDB taxonomy): domain Bacteria; phylum Actinomycetota; class Actinomycetes; order Mycobacteriales; family Pseudonocardiaceae; genus Pseudonocardia. Next base: position 113,166 of record NZ_JAHLEL010000040.1, on the reverse strand, counting down.
TGCGCATAGATCATCGCACCGTCGGGGGAGTAGGGGCGCAGGACCAGCGGGCCGGTGCGCAGGTCCCCCGGGAGGTCCGCCGTCGTCGCCGGCCCGGCACAGCGGTGGGTGTGCACGAAGACCGGACCGACCTCCCGCCACGGGGACGGCGCGCCGAACGGCGCCCAGGAGATGAGCGCGATCGACTCGCCGCGGCGGGCCCAGCGCAGGCAGCATCGCAGCGGCTCGCCGCCGTCGCGCTCGGCCAGGAACGACCGCAGCGGGTTGCCCTGCTCGTCACGTGCGCCGCTGCGGATCGCGTCGAGTCGCAGGGGGTCCGCCGCCCACACCCGCACCGTCGTGTCGATCGTCGTCATGCACCCGATCCTGCCCGGGCCCGCGCGCTCGGTCCGGCGTGAATCGGACGCGACGTCCGCCGACCCCGGTCGGTGGAGCCCGACCGACCGACGGCTGGTCGGCCGGTGCCCGTCGGACCGTCGCCGACCTGCCCGTGCTCACCGCAGCAGGTGCGGTGTCTCCCACTCCCGGCCCAGCACGTGGTGGTCCAGGAACGCCCACACCGTGCGGTACCAGACCTTCGCGTGGTTCGGCGCCAGCACCCAGTGGTTCTCGTCCGGGAAGTACAGGAACCGGTGCGGGTTCGCCTGCGGGTCGGCCTGCCGGGACACCAGGTCCCACCACAGCCGCAGCCCCTCGCCGATCGGCACCCGGTGGTCGCGGTCGCCGTGGATCACGAGCATCGGGGTGGTGATCGCGTCCGCGTGGTGGTGCGGGCTGTGGGCCTGCGCCATCTCCGGGGTCATCTCGGTGAGCCAGTAGTCGGCGTGGTCGGTCGTGGGCCCGAACTGGTCGAGTGCCCACAGGCTGGCGTGGGTGACGATCGCGGCGAACCGGTCGGTGTGCCCGGCGACCCAGTTGGCCATGTAGCCGCCGAAGGAGCCGCCCATCGCCGCGGTGTGCCCGGCGTCGATGTCCGGGCGGGCGGCCGCGGCGTCGGTGGCCGCCATGAGGTCGGTGAACGGCGCCCCGCCCCAGGCACCCCAGCCGCGCTGGACGAAGTCCTGGCCGTAGCCGGTGGACAGCGCCGGGTCGGGCAGCAGCACGGCCCAGCCGCGGGCGGTCATCAGCCACGGGTTCCATCGCCAGGACCAGGCGTTCCAGCTGGCCAGGGGGCCACCGTGGATCCACAGCAGCAGCGGGGCCGGGTGCTCGGCGCTCGCCCCCTCGGGCAGCGCGAGCCAGGCGCGGACCCGGGTGCCGTCGGCGGCGGTGGTCTCCAGCTCGGTGAGGGTGCCCGGCAGCGCGGGCGCCTGCGCCGGGCCGGGCAGCGGCTCCGGCTCGGCGTCGCGGCCGTCGGCGGGCACGCGGACCGGCGCCGGGGGAGCGTCGTAGGCGTGGCGCACGGCGTAGACCCACCGCCCGTCCGGCGACGGGCAGGCGTCGCCGTAGGTGCCGTGGTCGCCGGTGAGGCGGGTGACGGTGTCGTCCTCGGGGGTCGCGCCCGGTGTGATCAGGAACAGCGGGCCGCGACCGTCCTCGTCGGCGGTCACGACGAGCGCGGCCGAGTCGTGCGTCCAGCGTGCCGAGGTGGGCCAGCGGTCCCAGCCGGGCGCGACCGGGCGTGGCTCGCCGCCGTCGAGCGGGATCAGTACGAGGTCGATCCGCGGGGCGGTCTCCGGGGTGGACACCCGCTCGCGCAGCGCGACGACGGTGCGACCGTCGGGGCTGATCCGGGGTGCCCCGTACTCGTGGGCGTCGTCGGTGGTGAGGTCGGTGTGCGCGCCGGTGGCGGTGTCGACGACGACGAGCCCGGGGCGCCAGGTGCCGTACCCGCGCGCCCGGTGCCAGCCGGTGACCACGTGTGCCCCGTCGGGGGAGACCGCGAAGGAGGTCTCGTCCAGCGCGCGGCCGGGCGCGGGGGTGAGGTCCGTCCAGGGGTCGGCGTCGGTCCCGTCGTCGATCCCGGAGCCGCCACGGGGGGCGTCGGTGCGGGGCGGGGCGAGCAGCAGCCGTTCCTCGTCCGGGCCGAGGTCGTTGTCCCAGTGCCGCACCGGGTAGCCGGTGTGCAGGATCGCGGTGACCTTGCCCTCGGTGCGGGCGGCGCGCCGCTGCTCGTCGTCGGCGGTGCCGACCGACCCGGGCAGGGTCGGGGCGGAGACGACCACCGTCCCCGCGTCGGCCGCGACGGCGACGCCCGAGATCCCGCCCGGGCGCGACCCCACCGGCTCGGCCTCGCCGCCGGCGGCCGGCAGCCGCCACAGCGAGGTCGGCGGCTCGGCCTCGCCCGCCGCGTCCGGGTCCGGGCGGGCCGAGCGGAACAGCAGGTCGCCCTCGGGGGTGAACACCGGCCCGGACTCCCCGGCCGCACCCCGGGTCAGCCGCCGCGCCGGCGCCGCGCCGGTGGGGTCGACCTCCCACAGCGCGGTCCGGTAGCGGGTGCCGTCGGGGTCCAGCTCGGCGACCCCGGTGACCAGGCGCGAGCCGTCGGGGGACAGGGCGAGGCCACCGAGGCGGGGCAGCGCGACGTAGGCGTCGAGATCGTGGAACGGGGTGTCGGTCACGCCCCGGTTCTACCCCACGCCCCCGACCGTCAGGGGACGAGCAGCACCTTGCCGGTGGTGCGGCGGCCCTGCAGGTCGTCGTGCGCGGTGCGGGCGTCCGCCAGGTCGTAGCGGTGCCCGATCCGCACGTCGAGGCGGCCCGCGGCGACCTCCTCGTACACGGCGGCGGCGCGGGTGCGCAGCTCGTCGGTGGTGGCGATGTAGTCGAACAGCTTCGGGCGGGTCAGGAACAGCGACCCGGCCGCGTTGAGCCGCTGCGGGTCGAACGGCTCGACCGGGCCGGACGCGGCGCCGTAGAGCACCAGCGTCCCGCGTGGGCGGACCGACGCGAGGCTGGCGTCGAAGGTGCTGCGCCCGACCGAGTCGAACGCGGCGTCCACGCCCGTGCCGCCGGTGAGGTCGCGGACGGCTCCCGCCAGGTCGTCGACGGCGGTGTAGTCGATCACGTCGTCGGCGCCGGCGCGCCGGGCCAGCTCGGCCTTCTCCGGCGTCGAGGTCGTGGCGATCACCCGGGCCCCCGCGGCCGTCGCCAGCTGGGTGAGCAGCAGCCCGACCCCGCCCGCCGCGGCGTGCAGCAGGATCGTCTCCCCGCCGCGCAGCGGGACGCAGTCGTGCACCAGGAAGTGCGCGGTCATGCCCTGCAGCGCCGCGCCGACCGCGACGTCGTCGGCGACGCCCTCGGGCACCGGGACGGCCTTGGCCCACGGCACCGCGACCTGCTCGGCGTAGCTGCCCAGGGTGTTGGACCAGGCGATCCGGTCCCCGACGGCGACGCCGTCGACGCCCGCGCCCAGGGCGGTGACCCGGCCCGCGCCCTCCAGCCCGGCGACGTAGGGCGTCTCCATCGGGTAGATGCCCTCGCGCTGGTAGGTGTCGATGAAGTTCACGCCGGCCGCGGCGACCTCCACCAGCACCTGCCCCGGCCCGGGGGTGGGGGCGTCGGTGTCGACGACCTCCAGCACCTCGGACCCGCCGGGCCTGCTCACCCGCACCGCACGCATGTGTCCTCCTCGTCGATCGGCACTGCTGCCGGTGCGATCATGCCCTCACGCGTCGCGGCGCAGCATCCGGGCGACGAGCACGACCGCGGCGACGGCGAACCAGCACGCCGCGAGCCCGGTGCTCGACACGAGCCCGTCGGTCGGCAGCGGGTCGCGCAGCACGTCGACCCCGGCGCCCCAGCCGTCGGTGAGCAGGAACGGCCGCACCGGCTCCAGGGCGGGGATCGCGCCGAGCACCCCGGACAGGATGATGCCGCCGAGCACCGAGGACAGCACGACCAGCGGGTGCTCGGTGAACGCCGACACGGCCAGCGCCACCGCGCCGACCGCGGCGAGCTGGCCCAGGGTCCACACCGCGACCAGGGCGATCCGCCCGGCGGCACCGGACAGGTCGAGCAGCGAGCCCGACATCGTCAGCAGCGCACCGCCGTCACCGACCACGGCGGGCGGGCCGATCAGCGCCCACCCCGCGACCAGACCGGTCACGCAGACCACGGCCACCGCGACCGCGGCGACCACCAGCACCCCGAACGCCTTCATCGCGACCAGCCGCAACCGCCCCACCGGGGCGAGCAGCAGCCCGCGCAGGGTGCCGTGCTGGGCCTCCCCGGCGATCGCGTCCGCCGCCGCGACGGTGACCACCAGCGGCAGCAGCAGCGCCATCAGCAGGGTCAGCGCCGCGACGGGCAGGGTCAGCCCGTTCCCGACGACCTCCGACAGCAGCCCGCGTCGCGGCCCGTCGGCCAGGACGAGCCCGACGGCCATCAGCACCGGCACCGTCGCGAGCAGCGCGACCATCACCCAGGTCCGGGGCCTGCGCAGCACCCAGCCCAGCTCGGCACCCAGCAGCCGCCGCCACGACACCGGCCGCGCGGGGGCGCTCACGTGCCGTCCTCGGTGATCCGGGTGAACAGCTCCTCCAGGCCGGTGCGGCGCCGGGCCAGGCCGTGCACGTCCACCCCGGCCCCGACGAGGCGGGCGAACAGCCGCGGCCCGTCGGCGTCGGGGGCCAGCAGGACGGCCCCGCCGTCCGGCCGGGCGTCGGCACCGGTGCCCTGCAGCTCGCGCAGCACCGCCGCCGGGTCGGTGGTCGCGATCTCCCAGTCGCCGTCGGCGGCGCCGAGCAGCCGGTCCAGCGGCCCCGCCGCGAGCAGCGTGCCCTGCTTGAGCACGGCGACGTGGGTGCACACCGCCTCGACCTCCGAGAGCAGGTGCGAGGACAGCAGCACCGTCGCCCCACCGGCCCGCAGCTCGCCGACGATCGTCCGGATCTCGCGCGTCCCGGCCGGGTCGAGCCCGTTGGTGGGTTCGTCCAGCACCACGAGCCGCCGTGGCACCAGCACCACGAGCCGCCGTGGCACCAGCACCACGAGCCGCCGTGGCACCAGCACCACGAGCCGCCGTGGCACCAGCAGCGCGGCGGCCAGGCCCAGGCGCTGCTTCATCCCGAGCGAGTAGCCGCGGAACCGGCGCCCGGCGGCCGTGCCCAGCCCGACCCGCTCCAGTGCCGCCTCCACCGCGGTCCGGACCTCGTCGGCGGGCAGGCGCGGTTCGGTCGCGGCGACCCGGCGCAGGTTCTGCCGCCCGGACAGGAACGGGTGGAACCCGGGGCCCTCGACGAGGGCGCCGACGTCGGGCAGTGCCGCGGTGAGCCCGCCCGGCACCGGCAGCCCGAGCAACTCGACGCTGCCCGAGGTCGGGGTGGTCAGCCCGAGCAGCATCCGGATCAGCGTGGTCTTGCCCGAGCCGTTGGGCCCGAGCATCCCGAACACCGACCCGGCCGGGACGTCGAGGTCGACGCCGTCCACCGCGGTGACCCGTCCGAACGTCCTGCGCAGGTCCCGGACGCGGGCGGCCGGGGCCTGCTCGTCCGCGGCCCCGTCCGCCGGGCGGCCGGTGGGGGCGGAGCGGGTGGTCGTCACCGGGCCAGGGCCTCGCCGAGGACGTCCGGGCCGACGGCACCGACGGCGACCCGGCCGTCGTCGGCCAGGATCGCCGAGCCCGCGTTCGTGGTGATCTCGCGGCCGGCGCCCCACGGCCCGGAGACCGGGGTGCCGAGCGCGGACAGGTCCGGGCCCTGCTGATCGCCGGTGCGCTGCGGGACGCGGCCGACGACCACGGTGTCCCAGCCCTCGCCGACGACGGTCGGTGCGGCGGCCCTGGCGGGCGGGACGGCGGGTCCGGATCCGGGGACAGGGGCGGGCGCGGGGACGGGCTGCTTCACCGTCCGCTCGGTGCCGTCGCGGACGGTGGCGCCGGGCGGTGGGGTGAAGGTGAACAGGGCCGGGTCCTGCGGACCGAACGTGACCTCGTCGAACCCGATCCGCAGCACCGGATCGGTCCCGGCGCCCAGGACCGTCAGCTCCAGCGGGGTCCGGGTCTGCGCGTCGACGGCGGCACGGACCTCGCGCAGCACGGTGCGCTCGCCGGGCTTCGGCGCGAGGACCAGGGTGTAGGCGGGTCGTCCGGCGACCTCGGTGGTGCCGTCGACCCGCAGCACGCTGGTGGCGCCCAGCCGCGTGACGAGGGTCCGGGCGAGGGCGGCCGGGTCCTTCGCCGCGTCGGCGTCCGGGACGTGCGTCCGGCTCGGGAACCGGGTCGCGGTGCGGTCGGTCGAGTCGTACACCCAGGTGGTGGTGCCGTCGCGGACGTAGGTCCGCTCGCCGTCGTCGCCGGGGATTGCGAGCCGGCCGTCACCCGCGCCGTCGGACCAGACGCGGGCGGTGGACGTGCCGTCGGTCAGGCCCTCGGCGGGCAGGCCCGGCACGGCGGGCAGCCCCAGCCGGTTGTCGACGGCGACGGTGCCGGCCAGCGCGACGGGGTCCGCCGCGACGACCGACGCGACGAGCTGCTCCGGGGTGACCGGGGGGCAGCTCCGGGGCGGCCGAGGCCCGCGTGGTGAGCAGGCCTGCGGTGAGGGCGACGGCGAGGGCGGCCGCGAGGGCGACGGCGGTCCCGCCGCGCCGCCACCGGGATGCGGAGGTCATGGCTCCAGGGTGCCCGAGCCGCACCCGGTCGTGCAGCGGCCGTTCAGACGGCCGCCGCGGCGGGCTCCGGGGCGGTGGTGCCCGCCGCGTCGCCGTCCGGGGTGGTGCGGGGGTCGGGTGCGGCGGGCCGGGTCGTGGTCCCCGCCCACACCCAGGCGGCCGCGGCGGCGGTGAGCCCGGCGCCGAGCACGTGCAGTGACACCAGCAGCTCCGGGACGCCGAGGGCGTACTGGACCCCGCCCAGCGCGCCCTGGGCGAGCACGACGGCGACCAGCACCCGGAAGCGACGCCGCAGCGACGGCGGGGCGGACACCGCGTGCAGCAGGAACCCGAGCCCGGCCAGCGTGCCCAGGTACAGGAACAGGGTGTCGACGTGCAGCTGTGCGAGCGCGGGGATCGGCACGTCCAGACGCGGGGTGTCCGGGTCGCCGCCGTGCGGACCGGCCGCGGTGACCAGGGTCCCGGCGACGAGCAGCACCGCGAGCACGGCGGTGGACACCAGCACCAGGCCACGGCCGGCGGCGGGCACCGTGCGGGTCGCCGGGCCGTCCCCTTCGGTCGCGGCCCCGACGAACAGCACCGAGAACCAGACCAGCACCATCGAGGCGAGGAAGTGCAGCATCACCGTCCACCAGGCCAGCCCCAGCAGCACCGTGACGCCGCCGATGACGGCCTGCGCGACGCCCCCGAGGGGCATCGCCAGCGCGAGCGCGGTGAGCCGCCGGCGGCGGGGCCGGGTGTGGAGTGCGCCGAGCAGCGCGGCGCCCGCGAACAGGACGACGAGGATGCCCAGCAGCCGGTTGCCGAACTCGATCCACATGTGCAGCGGTGCGATCTCGGCGTGGTCGACGGGCACCATGCTGCCCGGCTCGCACTGCGGCCAGGTCGAGCAGCCGAGGCCGGAGCCGGTGACCCGGACCACCGAACCGGTCACCCCGATGCCGATCTGGGCGACCAGGTTCGCGCCCGCCAGCCGGCGCATCAGCACCGGTGGGGTGGAGGGCACGCGCGACAGCAACACACTACGCATCGTAGAAGAAGGCGCTCAGGTCCAGCGCACCAGCCGGGACGCCGCGACCCCGGCGACGACCGCCCAGCCGGTGAGCACCAGCAGCGGCCCGGCCGGGGGGAACTCGCCGGCGCCGAGCGCGGCGCGCAGCGCCTCGGCCAGCGCCCCCGACGGCAGCCACGGCGCGAGGGCCGCGAGCGGCCCCGGCAGGTCCGCGACCGGCACCACGATGCCCCCCGCCAGGAGCAGCGCGAACCACACGAGGTTGGCGACGGCGAGCACGATCTCGGCGCGCAGCGTGCCGCCCAGCAGGATGCCCAGCGCCCCGAAGGCGGCGGCGCCGAGCAGCACCGCCAGTGCCGCACCGTCGAGCCGGGCACCGGCCGGGGACCACTCCAGCAGCGCCGCGAGCACACCGAGCAGCACCACCTGGATGACGACGACGGCGGCGACCGCGGTCAGCCGCCCGCACACGAGCAGCCAGCGGGGCAGTGCGGTCGCGGCCAGCCTGCGCAGGGCGCCGTAGCGCCGGTCGAAGCCGAGCGCGATGGCCTGGCTGGTGAACGCCGAGCTCATCACCGCCAGGGCCAGCATCGAGGCGAACAGCCAGGCGACCCGCGGCTCCGGGGCGGGTACCGCCGGAACCAGCGTGAGCCCGGCCAGCAGCACCGCCGGGATGAGCAGCGTGAGCAGCACCTGCTCGGCGTTGCGCAGCGCGAGCCGGGTCTCCAGCCCGCCCTGGGCGCGCAGCATGGTGAGTGCGCTGCCGCGGCCGGGGGCGGGGGTGAACAGGCCCTCGGGGAAGGGGGTCGTCACGGTCGCAGCTCCCGTCCGGTGAGGTCGAGGAAGACGTCCTCCAGGCTGCGGCGCACGACCTGGACGTCGTCGGTGAGCACCCCCTGGTCGGCGCACCACGAGGTGATCGCGGCGAGCGCGGCCGGGTCGATCCGTCCCCGCACCCGGTAGCGGCCGGGTGCGGTCTCGCAGCTGGCGTAGCCGGCGGGCAGCCGGGCGTCGAGACCGGCGACGTCCATCCCGGGCCGGGCCCGGAACCGCAGCTCGGTCTGGTCGCCCGCGGTGAGCTGGGCGGGCGAGCCGTGGGCGACGACCCGGCCGTGGTCGATGATCACGACGTCGTCGGCGAGCTGCTCGGCCTCGTCCATCAGGTGGGTGGTCAGCAGCACCCCGACGCCGTCGCGGCGCAGCGCCCGTACCAGGTCCCACACCAGGTGGCGGGCCTGCGGGTCGAGACCGGCGGTCGGCTCGTCGAGGAACACCAGCTCCGGCCGCCCGACGACGGCGCCCGCCAGCGCCAGCCGCTGCTGCTCCCCGCCGGAGAGCCGCTTGTACGGGGTGCCCGCCCGCGGGCGCAGGCCGAGCACGTCGAGGAGCATGTCCACGTCCAGCGGGTGCGCGGCGCAGTCGGCGACCAGGTGCAGCATCTCGCCGGCCCGCACGGCCGGGTACGCGCCGCCGCCCTGGGGCATGACCCCCACCCGGGGGCGGACGGCGTCGTCGGCCGGGTCGTGGCCGAGCACCCGGATCCGGCCGGCCGACGGTGGCCGGAACCCGGTGCACACCTCGACGGTCGAGGACTTGCCCGCGCCGTTCGGGCCGAGCAGCGCGAGCACCTCGCCGCGGGCGAGGTCGAGGTCGATCCCGTCGACCGCGGTGGTGGTGCCGTAGCGCACGACGAGCCCGCGGAGCTCCAGGGCGGCGCTCACCGGGCCGGTTCCGGGTCCGACGGCGTACGGGGCGTGTCGGCCCCGTCGCCGGTGCCCGCCCCGCCGGGGAGGGCGGGACCCCCGGCGTCACCCGGGGCGCGGATCAACCGGGCGACCACGTAGAGCGCGAGGGTGTACATCGCCGCGCCCGCGGTGATGGCCAGGGGCAGCTGGAAGCCGCGGAAGAAGAAGTCGGCGCCGGTGGGGGGCACGGCCAGGGCCAGCACCACCGACAGCAGCAGCAGGCCGCGCCGGTAGAACGGCATCGCCCGGGTCACGACCAGCGGCAGCAGTGCCCAGAACAGGTACCAGGGGTGTACGACCGGGCCCAGCAGCACGACGGCGCCGAGGCCGAGGCCGGTCCCGGTGACCGGGTCGACCTTCCCGCGCAGGCAGCCGAGCAGGAGCACGACCACGATCACCGCGATCGGCAGCACGAACAGGCTGCGCATCAGGCCCATCGTGGTCTCGGTGTGGTCACCGAGCCCGGCCAGCCTGCCGACCTGCCCGGCGAGCAGCCCGAGGTTGGTGCTGATCGACATGGGCGAGATGAGCACGCTGGGCGCGGACAGGCCGCGCACCCAGTTGAAGCCCAGTCCGGTCGCCAGGCTGAAGAAGGTGAGCACGGCCGCGGCGACCGCGGACAGCCACGCCGTCATCACGACCCAGTCCACGAGCCTGCCCCCGCGCCTGCGGACCAGGTACACGCCGACGAAGCCCAGCGCGAGCAGCGCGGGCAGCTTGACCGAGGCCGCCGCGACGACGAGCACGGCACCGCCGGTGATCCGCCACCACGGGTGCACGGTGTCGTCGCGGCCGAGCATCACCCAGAGCCCGAGCAGCAGCAGCGGCAGCATGATCGACTCGTTGTGGATGCCGCTGACCATGTGGAACAGCACCAGCGGGTTCGCCGCGCCGAGCCAGAGGACCAGGCCGGCGTCGAGGTCGAAGCGCGACGCCAGCCGCGGCAGCACCCACACCAGCAGCGCGACGCCGACCAGCGCGAGCAGCCGGTGCTCCAGGATCCCCAGGACGACGTTCTCCCCGGACAGCGCCGTGATCCCCCGGCCGAGGCCGAGGAACAGCGGACCGTACGGCGCGGGGGTGTCCCGCCAGACCGTGGGGATGCCGCGGACCAGCGGGTCGTCGATGCCGAGTGCCTGCGCGGGGCCGATCGAGTACGGGTCGATCCCGCGGGCGAGCGTCGCGCTCTGGGCGAGGTAGCTGTAGATGTCCTTGGAGAACATCGGCGGGGCCAGTGCCAGCGGCACCCCCCACAGGATCGCGGTGCGGCCGAGCTCGCGGCGCTCGGGCGCCGGGTACCGCGCGCCGCGGGTGGTGAGCATCCGGGCGATCCACAGCCACGCGGTGACCACCATCAGCAGGCCCGCGTAGGTGACGGCGATGGCCAGCGTGACGTTGCGCGCGGGCAGCCCGATCACGCGCAGCCCGTTGAGCGGGTTCGGCACCGGGAACGCCCCGGAACCCAGCGCGCTGATCCCCATCAGGATCGCGCCGGTCAGACCGAGGATGCGCGCGATCCGGGCCTGCTCGCGCAGGCCGCGGCGGGCCGGGGCGCCGGTCGACGGGGGCGGGGTGGAGGGATCGGACGGCGCCGCACACGTCGGGGGGTCGTCGCGCCCGGGCGGGGCGACCTCGGGCGTCACCATGGGAGAAGAGGTTAGTGGTGCCACCGCGCAGGGTCCGGTACCGGCCCTCACCTGCTGGTGCAGTGAGCCCGGTCACCACGGCGGGGGGTCTGTTTTGCCGCCCGGCCCGATATACGCAACACTGATGTTGTGAAAACGGACGGGACAGCGCCGCGGCGCCTCGACGACCCGGCCTGCGGGCACGGGGTCGCCGACGCCGTGCTGCCCGTCGCGCCCGGCACGGGGACCCGCGCGCTGGTGGCGCGGGTGCTCATGGAGCAGGGCCCGGTCACGGCCGCCGTCGTGGCGGCCGAGCTGGAGCTCACCGAGGCCGCCGTGCGTCGGCATCTCGACGCGCTGATCGCCGACGGCGAGGCGGAGGTCCGGGCCCCGGCCCGGTCGGGCCGTCCGCGCGGGCGGGGGCGCCCGGCCCGGGAGTACCTGCTCACCGACACCGGCCGGGTCCGTTTCGGGCACGGCTACGACGACCTGGCCACCCAGGCCCTGCGCTTCCTCGCCGAGACGGCGGGGGAGCAGGCGGTCGACGCGTTCGCCCGGCACCGGGTGCGGGAGCTGCTCGGGTCCGACCTCGACGCGGTGACCGCCCCGGCGGACCCCGCGGCGCGGGTCGAAGCTCTCGCCCGGGTGCTCAGCTCCCGTGGCTACGCTGCGCAGGCCCGTCACGGCGGGTTCGGGGTGCAGCTGTGCCAGCACCACTGCCCGGTGGCCCACGTGGCCACCGAGTTCCCGGAGCTCTGCGAGGCCGAGACGCGTGCCTTCGCCGATCTGCTGGGCACGCACGTGCAGCGGCTGGCCACCATCGCCCGCGGCGACGCCGCGTGCACCACACACGTCCCGCTCGAGGATCCCGAACTCCTGGCGCGGGCACGAGGTAAGAAGCAAGGCCGTTCCGTCACCGTGAGTGGACGAACCACTGCGCAGGTGCGGCAGGTGCAAGAAGAAGGGGGCTCCGCCGGTGGCGGGACCCTCTCCCACCACGGTCCCCGAAAGGGAGGCAGTCCTTATGACGACCACTCCTGATGCGCGCACCGAGCTCACGCAGGAGGAGACGATCGCGGCGCTCGGCCGGTACGACTTCGGCTGGGCCGACTCCGACGAGGCGGGCTCCATCGCGAAGCGTGGCCTGTCCTCCGAGGTCGTCGCCGACATCTCCCGCCTGAAGAGCGAGCCCGAGTGGATGCTGGAGTTCCGGCAGAAGGCGCTCGACATCTTCGGCAAGAAGCCGATGCCGCGCTGGGGCTCCGACCTGTCCGGGATCGACTTCGACAACATCAAGTACTTCGTGCGCTCCTCGGAGAAGCAGGCCGCCACCTGGGAGGACCTGCCCGAGGACATCAAGAACACCTACGACAAGCTGGGGATCCCGGAGGCCGAGAAGGCCCGCCTGGTCTCCGGTGTCGCCGCGCAGTACGAGTCCGAGGTCGTCTACCACTCGATCCGCGAGGACCTCGAGCAGCAGGGCGTCATCTTCCTGGACACCGACACCGCGCTGAAGGAGCACCCGGAGCTGTTCCGGGAGTACTTCGGCTCGGTCATCCCGTCCGGTGACAACAAGTTCTCCGCCCTGAACTCCGCGGTCTGGTCCGGCGGCTCGTTCATCTACGTCCCGCCGGGTGTGCACGTCGACATCCCGCTGCAGGCCTACTTCCGGATCAACACCGAGAACATGGGCCAGTTCGAGCGGACGCTGATCATCGTCGACGAGGGTGCCTACGTGCACTACGTCGAGGGCTGTACCGCGCCGATCTACAAGACCGACTCGCTGCACTCGGCCGTCGTCGAGATCGTGGTCAAGAAGGGCGGCCGCTGCCGCTACACCACGATCCAGAACTGGTCGAACAACGTCTACAACCTGGTCACCAAGCGCGCCAAGGCCGAGGAGGGCGCGACCATGGAGTGGGTCGACGGCAACCTCGGCTCCAAGGTGACCATGAAGTACCCGGCCGTGTGGCTGATGGGGGAGCACGCCAAGGGCGAGGTCCTGTCCATCGCCTTCGCGGGCGAGGGCCAGCACCAGGACGCCGGCGCCAAGATGGTCCACCTCGCGCCCAACACCTCCTCGACGATCGTGTCGAAGTCGGTGGCACGTGGTGGCGGCCGCACGTCCTACCGCGGCCTGATCCAGGTCAACCCGCGGGCGCGCAACTCCCGCTCGACGGTGAAGTGCGACGCGCTGCTGGTCGACACGATCTCGCGCTCGGACACCTACCCCTACGTCGACATCCGCAACGACGACGTGTCGATGGGGCACGAGGCCACCGTCTCCAAGGTCTCCGACGACCAGCTCTTCTACCTGATGAGCCGCGGTCTGACCGAGGACGGGGCCATGGCGATGGTCGTGCGCGGGTTCGTCGAGCCCATCGCGCGCGAGCTGCCGATGGAGTACGCGCTGGAGCTGAACCGGCTGATCGAGCTGCAGATGGAGGGTTCCGTCGGATGACGACGAGTGACGTTGCCGGCCTCGCGCCCGAGCTGGAGGGCGCCAAGGAGGGGCAGGGCGAGGTCCCCATCGCCTCGGCCGGCGAGCGCTTCCAGTCCTTCGACGTGGAGGCGTTCGAGGTCCCCGGGGGCCGCGAGGAGAACTGGCGGTTCACCCCGCTGCGCCGCCTGAAGGGCCTGCACGACGGGTCGGCCGACCTGCAGGGCTCGCCCGTGGTCACGGTCACCGAGACCGCGGGGGTCACGGTGGAGACCGTCGGTCGCGACGACGCCCGCCTCGGCGAGGGCGGCACTCCGTTCGACCGGGTCGCCGCCGCCGCGTGGTCCGGCTTCGCCGAGGCCACCGTGGTGACCCTGGACGGCGAGAAGGTGGAGCCGGTCACGATCACCGTGGAGGGCCCCGGCGAGGGCGTCTCCGCGGCCGGCCACCTGCACATCCGCACCACTCCGCACACGCAGGCGACGGTCGTCGTCGTGCACCGGGGCTCGGGCGTGCTGGCCGACAACACCGAGGTCGTGCTCGCCGACGGCTCGCACCTGACCCTGGTCGTCACCGAGGAGTGGGCCGACGACGCCGTGCACGTGGGCGCCGAGCACTACTCGGTCGGCCGCGACGCCACGCTGCGCGGGACGACCGTGCAGCTCGGCGGCGACCTGGTCCGGGTCTCCTCGACCGTGCGCTACGCCGGCCCCGGCGGCGACGCGGAGCTGATCGGCCTCGGGTTCACCGACGCCGGCCAGCACCTGGAGCAGCGGCTGCTGGTGGACCACGCGGTGCCGAACTGCAAGAGCAACGTGCTCTACAAGAACGCGCTGCAGAGCCTCACGAAGGACTCCTCGCACGTGGTGTGGATCGGCGACGTGCTGATCCGGGCCGCCGCCGAGAACACCGAGACCTTCGAGTTCAACCGGAACCTGGTGCTCACCGAGCACTGCCGCGCCGACTCCGTGCCCAACCTGGAGATCGAGACCGGCGAGATCGTGAGCGCCGGCCACGCCAGCGCCACCGGCCGGTTCGACGACGAGCAGCTGTTCTACCTGCGCAGCCGCGGCATCCCCGAGGACCAGGCCCGCCGCCTCGTCGTCCGCGGGTTCTTCGGCGAGGTCCTCAACAAGATCACGCTGCCGGAGCTCAAGGAGCGACTGGAAGCGGCCGTCGAGGCCGAGCTCGCCCTGACCGGCGTCTGATCCCACACCCTTCCCGAATACGGAGCGACCACCACCGATGTCCACTCTGGAGATCAAGGACCTGCACGCCTCGGTCGAGACGACCGAGGACGGTCCCAAGGAGATCCTGCGCGGCGTGAACCTCACCATCCGCGCGGGCGAGACGCACGCGATCATGGGGCCGAACGGCTCCGGCAAGTCCACGCTGGCCTACGCCATCGCCGGGCACCCGAAGTACACCGTCACCGGCGGCGAGGTGCTGCTCGACGGCGAGAACGTCCTGGAGATGTCGGTCGACGAGCGGGCGCGGGCCGGGCTGTTCCTGGCCATGCAGTACCCGGTCGAGGTCCCGGGCGTGTCGATGGCGAACTTCCTGCGCTCGGCGGCCACCGCCACCCGCGGCGAGGCGCCGAAGCTGCGCACCTGGGTCAAGGAGGTCAAGGAGGCCATGGCCGGCCTCGACATCTCCCCGGAGTTCGCCGACCGCTCGGTCAACGAGGGCTTCTCCGGTGGAGAGAAGAAGCGCCACGAGGTGCTCCAGCTCGAGCTGCTGAAGCCGAAGTTCGCCGTGCTCGACGAGACCGACTCCGGCCTCGACGTCGACGCCCTTCGCGTCGTGTCCGAGGGCGTGAACCGGTACCGCTCCGGCGGCGAGACCGGCGTCCTCCTGATCACGCACTACACCCGGATCCTGAACCACATCAAGCCGGACCGGGTGCACGTGTTCGCCGGCGGCCGCGTCGTCGAGTCCGGCGGCCCGGAGCTGGCCGACGAGCTCGAGAAGAACGGCTACGTCCGGTTCACCCAGGCCGACAAGGCAGCGGTCTGACATGACCCTCACCCACGGAACCGGGACCACGGCCGGCGCTGCTCTCGACGCCGACGCCGTGGCCCGGATCCGGGCGGACTTCCCGATCCTCGCGCGCACCGTGCGCGAGGAGAAGCCGCTGGTCTACCTCGACTCCGGCGCGACCTCCCAGCGGCCGCGCCAGGTGCTCGACGCCGAGCGCACGTTCCTGGAGCGGCACAACGCCGCGGTCCACCGGGGCGCGCACCAGCTCGCCGAGGAGGCCACCGACGCCTACGAGTCCGCCCGGGCACGCATCGCTGCGTTCGTCGGTGCGAGCGAGGACGAGGTCGTGTTCGTCAAGAACGCGACCGAGGGCATCAACCTGGTCGCCTACGGGCTCGGCAACGCCTCGGTCCGCACCGGGCTCGACGCCGCCTCCGAGCGGTTCGCGCTCGGCCCCGGTGACGAGGTCGTCGTCACCGAGCTGGAGCACCACGCGAACCTGATCCCGTGGCAGGAGCTGTGCCGCCGGACCGGGGCGACCCTGCGCTGGTACTCGGTCACCGACGACGGCCGGATCGACCTCGACTCGCTGGTCCTGTCGGACCGGACGAAGGTCGTCGCGTTCACCCACCAGTCCAACGTCACCGGTGCCGTCGCACCGGTCGCGGAGCTGGTGGCCCGCGCCGGTGCGGTCGGCGCGCTGACCGTGCTCGACGCCTGCCAGTCGGTGCCGCACATGCCCGTCGACCTGCACCGGCTCGGCGTGGACTTCGCGGTCTTCTCCGGGCACAAGATGCTCGGGCCCTCCGGGGTCGGCGTCCTGTACGGCCGCCGGGAGCTCCTCGAGGCGCTCCCGCCGTTCCTGACCGGCGGCTCGATGATCGAGACCGTCCGGATGGAGGGCGCGACGTACGCCCCGCCGCCGCAGAAGTTCGAGGCCGGCGTGCCGATGACGTCGCAGGCCGTCGGTCTCGGCGCGGCGGTCGACTACCTCGGGGCGATCGGCATGGACGTCGTCGCCGCCCACGAGGCGGTGCTGACCGCGGCGGCGCTGGAGCAGCTGTCGGCGATCGACGGGCTGCGCATCGTCGGTCCGCCGGGCGCGGAGCTGCGTGGGGGAGCGGTGTCGTTCGCCGTGGACGGGATCCACGCCCACGACCTGTCCCAGGTGCTCGACGACGCCGGGATCGCCATCCGGGTCGGTCACCACTGCGCGTGGCCGCTGCACCGGCGCTTCGGCGTCGTGGCCAGCGCGCGGGCGACGTTCGCGGTGTACAACACGCTGGACGAGGTCGTCGCCCTGGCCGACGGGGTGCGCGCCGCCCAGAAGTTCTTCGGAACGGTGTGACGTGCAGCTGCAGCAGATGTACCAGGAGATCATCCTGGACCACTACCGCGACCCGCACGGGTCCGGGCTGCGCGAGCCCTACGACGCCGAGACCCACCACGTGAACCCCACCTGTGGGGACGAGGTCACGCTGCGGGTCAAGGTCGACGACGATCCCGAGGGCGCGGTCGTCACCGACGTCTCCTACGAGACGCTGGGCTGCTCGATCAGCCAGGCCTCGGTGTCGGTGCTGCACGACCTGGTCGCCGGGAAGCCGGTCGGCGAGGCGTGGAAGATCATGGCGTCGTTCCAGGAGATGGCCCAGGGGCGCGGCCGGGTCGAGCCCGACGAGGACGTCATCGGCGACGGTGTCGCGTTCGCCGGCGTCGCCAAGTACCCGGCGCGGGTCAAGTGTGCTCTCCTGGGCTGGATGGCATTCAAGGACGCGGTGAGCCGCACCGACGCCAGCATCGAGAACTCCGAGGGGAGTCCTGCATGAGCGAGACCACCGAACAGAGCACCTCCGAGGACGTGGTGCGCGGCGCGGCGGGCATGCCCGAGCCGCCCGCCCGGGCCGACGCCGGGGACGGCGCGACGCTGGAGGCCCTGGAGGAGGCGATGAAGGACGTCGTCGACCCCGAGCTCGGCATCAACGTCGTCGACCTCGGCCTCGTCTACGGCATCGACCGGGACGGCGACACCGCGGTCATCGACATGACGCTGACCTCGGCGGCCTGCCCGCTGACCGACGTGATCGAGGAGCAGACCCGCTCCGCGCTCACCGCCGGTCCCGACGGCGGCCTCGTGGACGACATCCGGATCAACTGGGTCTGGATGCCGCCGTGGGGCCCGGAGAAGATCACCGAGGACGGCCGCGAGCAGCTGCGCGCCCTCGGCTTCCGGGTCTGAGGACCGCACCGCCCGCACCGACCCGCACGGGCCGGACCCCGTCAGGGGTCCGGCCCGTCGTCGTCTCACCGGAAGTAGACCTCCCGCAGCCGCTCCTCCAGCCCCGCGACGCCGCCGGTGTCGATGCCGAGGTGTTCCTCCAGCGCGTCCCGCACCCGGGCGGGGGAGGTGAGGTCGTGGCGCTGCGCGGTGCCGTCGGCGGTGCGCACGGTGAGCCGGGTCCCGTCGAGAGTGGTCCGGCGCCGCGGGGTGGTACGCGCGGCGACGAGCCCGGTCCGGAAGTGCGACCCCGGGTGGTGGGCCAGGTACCAGGAGCCCATCGCGAAGTCGACGTCCGGGACCGGAACCAGGTCGAAGACGTACTGGTCGGCCCAGCCACCGCTGCCGCGCCGTTGCAGGACCCAGCCGCCGTGGTCCACGCGTGCGTAGCGGTAGGTCGCCTGCGGGGTCGGCTGCTCCGGCCCGGCGACGAGCTGCAGCGCGGTGGTCGGCACCGTCGACCCGAACCCGGCGTCGACGGTGAACCGGCCCTCGATGGTGTCGACGAGGGTGAACCGGTGGGTGCGCGAGGCCGGCGCGTCCGCCGGGGCCAGGCCCAGGCGGACCCGGCCGACGAGCGGGGTGACCCGGTACCCCAGGTCGGCCAGCACGTCGTGCAGCAGCCGGTTGTGCTCGAAGCACCAGCCGCCGCGTCGGGCGTGCACCAGCTTCGCCGCGATCCCGTCGGAGGTGGTCGGGGGGTCGACACCGGTGAAGGGGTCGAGGTTCTCGAACGGGATGGTCGCGTTGTGCGCGGTCACGATGCGGTCGAGCAGCGCCCGATCCGGTGGCGACCGGTGGACCCCGAGGAGGTCGAGGTACGCGGCGGCTGCGGTGGTCACCGTGCTCGTCATGGTGCCCGAGGCTGTCACCTCGACCGGGGTTCAGGTCAAGGTCAGCGTTCGCGGGCGCCGCGCAGCGCCCAGGCGCGCAGGTGGGAGTAGCCGCGGGTGTGCAGCGTCGCGATCCGGCGCAGGTCGAAGCGCGGGTCGTCGCGCAGCGACTCGTACATCTCCTTGTCGACCAGCACCGTGTCCGGGCGGGCCTCGGAGGTGAGCCGGGCCGCGACGTTGACGACCTCGCCGTACACGTCGCCGTAGCGGGCCAGCACCATGCCGTGGGCGAGGCCGATCCGGAGCCGGGGCAGCGAGGGCTCGACCCGGACCCGGTCACGCAGACCGAGCGCGATGGCGGCGGCGTCGGCGGGGTGCTCGGTGACGTAGAGGACCTCGTCGCCGACGGTCTTGATCACCCGGCCCCGGCCGTTCGCGATGACCTCGGTGGTGACCGCCCCGAAGCGCTCGATCATCTCGCCCAGCTCGTCCATGGAACGCCGGCGCGTGGTGCGGGTGAACCCGACCATGTCGGCGAACCCGACCGACAGCGGCCAGGTGTCGGAGGCGATGTGCGCGGCGTCGAGCCGTTGCGCCCCGGCGACCCAGCGGGACGCGGTCGCCGCGAGGTGACGCCGCCACACGTAGGCCTGCAGCGCCTCGAGCTCGGGCAGCACCTCGGCGGACAGCCGGGCCGCGTCGCGCGGGGTCAGCTCCCCGACGTGGGCGGCGG
This sequence comes from Pseudonocardia sp. ICBG1293, assembly GCF_020131355.1. GTDB lineage: Bacteria > Actinomycetota > Actinomycetes > Mycobacteriales > Pseudonocardiaceae > Pseudonocardia. The sequence continues at coordinate 93,974 of NZ_JAHLEL010000040.1, read as the reverse complement.
CGACCTGGGCGAGCATGCCGATCTGCCACTCGGCGAGCCGCGACAGCGACTGCGCGACCGCGCGGGCGACCGCCTCGCGGGCGCTCTTGTCGGGCAGCCAGTCCCGCGTCAGCCGGGCGACCATCAGTGCGGCGTCGAGGTCGGCCCGGGTGTAGACCCGGTCCTCCGGGTCGGAGTCGGCGAACCCCAGCGCCCGCCAGAGCCGCCCCGACTCCTCCGGGTCGAGCCCCGCGGCCTCCACCAGCTCGTCGCGGGTGAACTCGCGGGGCACGCCCAGGATGAACTCGTCCAGTGCCCCGTCGTCGATCTCACTCCAGTCGATCGATGCCGGGTCGGGGATCGGCCGGGGCTCGGACGTCACGCGATCACGTGGTGTGCACGACGAGCACGTCCACGCCGGCACGGCGGGTCGCGTCGGCGGGCACCGAACCGAGCAGCCGCCCGGAGAAGGTGTTCAGGCCGCGGTTGCCGATGACGAGCAGGTCGGCCCGGTGCTCCTTGACGGCCTTGCGCAGCACGTCGACCGGGGCGCCGTCCTCGGCGAAGGTCGAGACGTCCTTGGCGCCGGCGACGGCGGCCCGGTCGGCGGCCTCGCGCAGCGCCTCCTCGGCCGGGGTCCAGCCGGTGACGAGGAAGGCCTCGTCCTTCAGCGCGTCCTCCGCCGCCGAGGTGTCCTCGCGGCTCGCCGGGGTGTAGGCGGAGACGATGACCAGCTTCGCGCCGCTGTCCGCGGCCACACCGGCCGCGCGCTCGACGGCGGCGAACGACGTCGACGAGCCGTCGGTACCGACGACGATGGTCTGGTAAGCGGACACTGTTGCCTCCCGGGGGAACGGTCGCGCGTCGCCGGGCGTGCGGCCGGCGTCACCGCGTGCGACGACGTTACTACGTGGTATCCCTGCAACTGGCCCGGGACCTCCGACGTCATCGCCCTTTCGAGTGAAATGCGGCGGCCGATCGCAGCATGTGCGCTCGTACGGGTGGTGCAGCGGCCCGGAACACCCCGGCCATCCCGGCGAGGGTGCCGGTCAGGTCGTCGCGGCCGGTGAGGAACGCCCGGCCGCTGCGCCCGGCGAAGAAGGCGTCGAAGAAGTCCGGCACGAGGTGCGGCGGCATCTCCAGCACGGTGCGCAGCCCGTGCCGGCGCAGCCGGTGCACCGCGCGGGCCGACCGGGGCCAGAGCAGCCGCCGGGCGGCCGCCGTCGCGGCGGCGGGGTCCTGCGGCAGGTGCCGGGCCAGCTCGCGCGCCAGCCGCGGGGCCAGCCCGAGCGCCGGGGCGACGCTGAACCCGGTCGCCGGGTGCACCAGCGGGGTCGCCGCCCCGAACCCCACCGGGTGCCGCGGGGCCCGCGGGGTGTCGACGGGGAAGCGCACCCGTTCGACGGGCGCGTCACCGGGCACCGTGACGCCCGCCCCGGCCAGCCGCGCGGCGAGCCGGTCGCGCAGCTCGGGCAGCCCCAGCCCCGGTCGCCGCGCGAGGGAGGTCTCCTCCAGCAGGACCGTGCCGTCGCCGTAGGGGACGGCGTAGAGGAACGTCGGCCAGTCCGTCCACCCCGCGCGCCGCGGGCCCGGCGCACGCCAGTCCATGAAGACGGCCTCGCCGGGGCCCACCACCGGCGCGGCCACCCGCTCGTCGACGACGACCCCCCAGGCGGTCTGCTCGGTCCCGCCCGCCGGCCCGGGGCGCAGCCTCGACGGCGCCCCCGTCGCGTCGACGACCAGGGCCGCGTCCACCACCGGGGCCGCGTGCACGACCGGGGCCGCGTCGCCGTCGGGGGTGTCGCCGTGCGGGGTGTCCTCGTCCGGTGCGTCCCTGTCCTGGGTGTCCCTGTCCTGGGTGTCGCTGTCGCGGCCGCTCCCGTTCCCGGCCCGGCCACCCGGGACGCGCAGCCGGACCCGGTACCGGCTCCCCTCGGGTGTCACGTCGTCGGCGGTGGCGCGCCCGGCCAGCACCGTCACCCCGGCCAGGCCGGCGTCGAGGTGGGTACGCAGTGCGGCGGTGTCGAGGACCGCGTACGCGCCGAGCGCGCGGGTCCCGCCGCCCGGCAGCACCGCGACCGCGTCCGGCCGGGTCGCGACGACCCCGTCCGGCAGGTGCGGCGGGAGCTCCTCGGGCCAGGCGCAGTAGGTCGCGGTCCAGGCCCGTCCGGGGGCCGGGTCGGCCAGCGCGGTCCGCAGGCCGGCGGTCGCGCACGCCCCGGCGAGTGCCCGGCCGGCGGGCCCGCCACCGAGCACCAGCACGTCGGCGACCACCGGTCCGGGGGTGTCCGCCCGCCCCGGCGCCGTGGTCCCGCTCGTCGTCCCGGTCACCCCGGGCCCGCTCAGTGCCGGCCGGCGGACAGGATCCCGCCGTCGACCCGCAGGGTGGCCCCGGTGACCCAGGACGCCGCGTCGGAGACGAGGAACGCCACCGCCTCGGCGACGTCCGCGGGCTCGCCGATGCGGCCCAGCGGGTACCCGGCGGCGACACCGGCCTCGTCGTGGGCGTACAGCGCCTCGGCGAACCGCGTCCGCACCACGGCGGGAGCGACGGCGTTGACCCGGACGCCGGGGCCGAGCTGACCGGCCAGCTCCTCGGTCAGGGTGACCAGTGCGGCCTTCGAGGCCCCGTAGGCGCCGATGACCCCGGTCGGACGCAGCGCCCCGACCGAGGCGATGTTGACGACCGAGCCGCCGTGCGCGCCCATCCACACCCGGTGCGCCTGCTGGACGAACCCGAGCGCCGCGACCACGTTCACGTCGAAGATCTTGCGGACCGCGTCGAGGTCGGCCTCGACCAGCGGCCCGTACTGCGGGTTGACCCCCGCGTTGTTGACGAGCACGTCCAGCGAGCCGAACGCCGCGACGGTCGCCTCGGCCGCGGCGGCCCGGTGCGCCGCGTCCCCGGCGTGGCCCGCGACGGCCCGTACCCGACCCGCCTCGACCCCCGTCTCCGTCGCGAGCTCCGCCGCCGCCGCGTCGAGCTCCGGGGCACGCCGGCCGGTGATCGTCACGGACGCGCCGCGCGCCAGCAGCGCGGCGGCCACGCCGTACCCGATGCCGCGCGAGGCACCGGTGACCAGTGCCGCCCGACCGGCCAGGGAGGTGAGATCGGTCATGGGTCCCGACCCTACGTGGGGATTCCGGTGGACCCGGCCGGTAGGCTGGTCCCGTGATCCTGATCGAGTAGACCGGCGCACCGGGCACCGTCGTGCCCGCACCCGGTCCTCTCAGCGGCACCCCTCGTCCTCCGTCTGGAGCTCTTCCACGTGATCACCACGACCGACCTCGAACTGCGTGCCGGATCCCGCATCCTGCTCTCCGGTGCCACCCTGCGGGTGCAGCCCGGCGACCGGATCGGGCTCGTCGGGCGCAACGGCGCCGGCAAGACCACCTCGATGCGGGTGCTGGCCGGCGAGGGGGAGCCGTACTCGGGACAGCGCACCGCGAACTCGCCGGTCGGCTACCTGCCGCAGGACCCGCGTGAGGGCGACCTGTCGGTGACGGCGAAGGACCGGGTGCTCTCCGCCCGCGGCCTGGACGTGCTGCTGGCCAAGATGGAGAAGGCACAGACGGCGATGGCCGAGCTGGCCGACCCGGCGGCCAACGACAAGGCGGTCCGCGAGTACGGCCGCCTCGAGGAGCGGTTCTCCGCGCTCGGCGGGTACGCCGCGGAATCCGAGGCCGCGCGGATCTGCACGCACCTCGGGCTGCCCGATCGGGTGCTGGCCCAGCCGATGCGCACGCTCTCGGGCGGTCAGCGGCGCCGGGTGGAGCTGGCCCGGATCCTGTTCGCCGCCTCCGACGGCGGGTCGCAGTCGGCGACCACGCTGCTGCTCGACGAGCCCACCAACCACCTCGACGCCGACTCGATCACCTGGTTGCGCGGGTTCCTGCAGCAGCACGAGGGCGGCCTGGTCGTGATCAGCCACGACACGGACCTGCTGGCCGCGGTGGTGAACAAGGTCTGGTTCCTGGACGCGACCCGCGGCGAGGCCGACCAGTACAACATGGACTGGAAGCGGTACCTGGAGGCGCGCTCCACCGACGAGAAGCGCCGCCGTCGCGAGCGGGCGAACGCCGAGAAGAAGGCGTCGGCGCTGCACGTCCAGGCCGCCAAGATGGGCGCCAAGGCCACCAAGGCGGTGGCCGCGAAGAACATGGCCCGCCGGGCCGACGCGCTGCTCGCGGGTCTCGACGACGAGCGCCAGGCCGACCGGGTCGCACACATCCGTTTCCCGACCCCGGCGTCCTGCGGGCGCACCCCGCTCACGGCGGAGAACCTCTCCAAGGCCTACGGGGCGCTGGAGGTCTTCACCGGGGTGGACCTCGCGGTGGACCGCGGGTCGAAGGTCGTCGTCCTGGGCTTCAACGGTGCCGGCAAGACGACGCTGCTGCGGATCCTGGCCGGCACCGAGGAGTCCGACTCCGGCGAGGTCGTCCCCGGCCACGGCCTGCGGCGCGGCTACTTCGCCCAGGAGCACGACACGCTGGACATGGACGCCTCGGTCTGGGACAACATCCGCCACGCCAGCCCGGACGCCGCCGAGCAGCAGCTGCGCACGCTGCTCGGGTCGTTCATGTTCTCCGGCGAGCAGCTCGAGCAGCCCGCCGGCACCCTGTCCGGCGGCGAGCGGACGCGTCTCGCCCTGGCCGGGCTGGTGTCCTCGGCGGCCAACGTGCTGCTGCTCGACGAGCCGACGAACAACCTGGACCCGGCCAGCCGCGAGCAGGTCCTCGACGCGCTGCGGCGCTTCGAGGGTGCCGTCGTGCTGGTCACCCACGACCCGGGTGCGGTCGAGGCGCTGGAGCCGGACCGGGTGATCGTCCTGCCCGACGGCACCGAGGACCACTGGTCGGCCGACTACCTGGAGCTGGTCCAGCTGGCGTGACCGGTCACCGCACGCCTCGGTGATCACCCGACCGGACCACCACGATCCCGTGACGCGGCCGCGGTGGTCCTACGGACGGATCCGCAGCCGGGCCCGTCCGGTGCCGACGGGGTGGCGCGGTACGCCGGGCGGTGGAGGCCGGTTCCGAACGGTCCCTACGATGCTGCGCCGTTCGGGGTAACCGTTCGCCGATCACGTTTTCCACCTTCTGGTCATGATCGGTCAACTGGATCATCATGACCTGATCGTCGCGCCCGATGCGGCGGTCCGCGGGGGCATCCGCGGAGGGGATGAGGAGGGCCGATGGCCGAGCTGAAGAAGGGCGCCCGGATCACCGGGACGCAGCGGGGCAAACTCGCAGCCGACCTGAAGAAGAAGTACGAGAAGGGCGCCAGCATCCGTTCGCTGGCCGAGCAGACCGGGCGGTCCTACGGGTTCGTCCACCGGGTCCTGTCCGAGACCGGCGTGACCCTGCGCGGTCGCGGTGGCGCCACCCGTACCAAGAAGAAGTAGACCGGTCCTCTCGTCGGCGCCGCCGGCCGGGTCGAGCCACGAGCCCGGGGCGGCGCCGACGTGTGTCCGGCGTCGCGGCCCCCGGCTCCCGATCGCCGAGCCCGGTCGCCGTGCGCGCCGTAACGTGAACCCTCGCCGTCCACCACCGGCGAAGGGGAACACCGTTGGATCGCCCGCTCACCCTGATGCGCGGGGTCATCCGGGGAGCGGACTCGACGTCCATCCGCCGTGGCTCCATCGCGCCGGGGACCTGGCCCCGGATCTGGGGCTTCGTCCGGCCGTACCGTCGCTGGCTGCTGTCCTACCTGGCCCTGACCACCGTCACCGCGGTGATCGGTGTCGCGACCCCGGTCCTGGCGGGCCGGGTGGTCAACACGATCGTCGCGGCGAACGACCTGCCCGACGCCGCCCGGGCGGTGATCGTGATCGCCGCGGCGATCGCCGGGATGGCGGTGCTGGAGTCGGTCGTCGGCCTGGCCGGTCGCTGGTTCTCCGCGCGCCTCGGTGAGGGGCTCATCGAGGACCTGCGGGTGGCGGTGTTCCGCCACGTCCAGTCGATGCCGCTCGCGTTCTTCGCCCGCACCCGGACCGGGGCGCTGGTCAGCAGGCTGAACAACGACGTGATCGGGGCCCAGACCGCGATCACCGGCACCCTGTCCACGGTGCTGGCCAACACCATCCAGCTGGTGCTGGCCGTCGCGGTCATGATCGGGCTGGCCTGGCAGGTCACCGTGCTCGCCATGCTGCTGCTGCCGGTGTTCGTGCTCCCGGCACGGCGGATGGGGACCTGGCTGGCCGAGCTGCGGCGCGAGGCCGCCGAGCTCAACGCGACCATGGGCAACCAGATGACTGAGCGGTTCTCCGCCCCCGGCGCCACCCTGGTGAAGCTGTTCGGCGACCCCGACTCCGAGGCCGCCGTCTTCCGCGGGCAGGTCTCGCGGGTCCGCGACATCGGCGTCCGGTCGGCGATGCTGTCGCGGCTGTTCGTCACCGCGTTGCAGCTGGTGTCCGCGCTCGCCCAGGCCATGATCTACGGCCTCGGCGGCTACCTGGCGGTGACCGGCGCGATCCCGGCGGGCACCGTCGTCGCGCTCGGACTGCTGCTGACCCGGCTCTACACACCGATGACGGCTCTGGCCAACGCGCGCGTCGACGTCATGACCGCGCTGGTCGCGTTCGAGCGGGTCTTCGAGGTGCTCGACCTGCGTCCGATCCTGACCGAGCGGCCCGACCCCGCCGCGCTGCCCGACGGGCCGGTCGACGTGGCGCTGCGCGGGGTCCGCTTCACCTATCCCGGCGCGGGCGACGTCTCGCTGGCGTCGCTGGAGGAGGTGGCCGTCCTCGACCACCGGGTCAACGCCGAGGTGCTGCACGGCGTCGACCTGCACGTCCACGGCGGCGGGCTGCTGGCCCTGGTCGGGTCGTCCGGGGCCGGGAAGTCCACCCTCGCCTCGCTGGTCCCGCGGCTCTACGACGTCGACTCCGGCGCGGTCGAGCTGTCCGGCGTCGACGTGCGGGACCTGTCGTTCGCCACGCTGCGCGGCACCGTCGGCATGGTCACCCAGGACGGGCACCTGTTTCACGACACGATCGCCGGCAACCTGCGCTACGCCGCGCCCGGCGCGACCGACGACGAGATGGTCGACGCGTTGCGCCGCGCCCGGCTCGGCGAGCTGCTCGACACGCTGCCCGACGGGCTGGACACCGTGGTGGGGGAGCGCGGCTACCGGCTCTCCGGCGGTGAGCGCCAGCGCCTGACGATCGCCCGGCTGCTGCTGGCGCGGCCGCGGGTGGTGATCCTGGACGAGGCCACCGCGCATCTGGACTCCGAGTCCGAGGCGGCGGTGCAGGAGGCACTGGCCGAGGCGCTGGTGGGGCGGACCGCGATCGTCATCGCACACCGGCTGTCGACCGTGCGCGCGGCCGACCGGATCGCGGTGCTGGAGGGCGGGCAGGTCGTCGAGTCCGGGACCCACGACGAGCTGCTGGCCGCGGGCGGTCGCTACGCCACCCTGCATCGCACCCAGTTCCTCCCCGCGGCGACCGCGGGCTGAGGGTCCGCCCGGCCCGGGGCCACCGGGATCAGGAGCGGCCCGCCAGCGGGTCCGCCACCTCGGCCCCGGGCTCGGCGACCTCGGCGACCGCGGCGAACAGCAGCGCGACGCCGACCGCACCGGGGTCGGGTGCCCCCTTCGCCCGGTCGCCCAGGTAGGACGCACGCCCGTGCCGTGCCGAGAGGTCCGCGGTCCGCTCCGCGCCGTCGAGGGCGGCGGCCGCGGCGGCGGCGTACCCGTCGCGGCCCAGCGCGGTCACCGCCGGGGCCAGCGCGTCGACCATCGTCCGGTCACCCACCTCGGCCTCGCCGACCCGCTGGATCGCGGTCAGCCCGGCCCGGGCGCCGGCCGCGAACGACGCCGCGTCGGCCGGGCCGTGGGCCAGGGCGCGGGCGACCTCGGAGAACAGCAGGCCCAGCAGCGGACCGCTGGTGCCACCGACCTCGTCGAGGAAGACCTCGCCGAGCGCACCGAACCCGCGTTGCGGCCCGCGCTGCGCCAGCGCGACGGCGAGCCGGACCCCGGCGCGCAGGTTGTCGCCGTAGTCGCCGTCGCCGGAGTGCTGGTCGAGGTCGGTGAGCGTCCCGTGGCCGTCGGTGACGGCCCGGGCGAACCGGGTCAGCACGGCGTCCTGGTCCAGCGGCTGGTCGGTCACGATGTCTCCGTCCGGGGGAAGGCGGCCGTCTGTGCCGGGGCCGACCACAGGCTCGTCCACGCGGGGCGCATCCGGGTCAGGGTCAGCGAGAACCCGGCCATGTCCAGGGCGGGCACGAAGGTGCCGACGAGCAGGCCCGCCCGGTCCAGCCCACGCCGCTCCAGCGCGGCGGAGGCGAGTTCGGCCAGCACGTAGAGCTCCAGCAGCGCGGTACCGCCCATCCCGTTGACGACGAGCACGACGCCGGCGTCGCCGGACGGGGCCGGGGCGGGCAGGCCGTCGACGATCTCGCCGACCATCCGCTCCACGAGGTCCTCGGTGGACGGCCGGTCGATCGAGCGCCGGGCACGTTCGCCGTGGATGCCGACGCCGTAGTCGAGCTGCCCGTCGAGGGCGAACGCGGGCTCCCCGGTGCGGGCCGAGCTCTGGGCGCGGGAGGCGACGGCGAGGCTGCGCGAGGCGGCGGCGACCTCGGCCCCGAGCGTCGCGACCTCGGTGAGCCCGGCGCCGCCGTCGGCGGCCGCGCCGAGGATCTTCTCGACGACCACGGTCGCCCCGGTCCCGCGGCGCCCGGTGGCGGTGTCGAGGCCGTCGGTGGCCAGGTCGTCGTCGACCAGGACCCGGGCGACGTCGACGCCCTCCATCCGCAGCCGTTCGGCGGCGATCCCGAAGTTGATGCGGTCGCCGGTGTAGTTCTTCACGATGTGCACCACCCCCTCGGGGCCCGCGGCGGCCCGGGAGGCGTGCAGCACGGCCTTGTTGTGCGGGGAGGTGAACACCGGGCCGGGGGCGACGGCGTCGAGCATGCCGCGGCCGAGGAACCCGGCGTGCAGCGGCTCGTGGCCGGAGCCCCCGCCGGAGACCAGCCCGACCCGTCGGCCGGGCGCCCGGTGCCGTGCGACCAGGTGGATCGGGTCCTCGTGCAGCGTGACGAGGTCGGCGTGGGCCCGGGCGAACCCGCGGACGGCGGCGGGCACGGGGTCGTCGCCCGCCGGGTGGAAGGGAAACGGCATGGGGCCGATCATGTCGGCCGTGGCCGGTCAGCGCATCAGCGGCGCGCGGACGGCGTTCTCCACCAGGTCCAGCACCGGGCCGAGGTCGTCGGCGGGGAGCCCCATCGCCAGGTGCGAGACCAGACCCTCCAGCACCAGCTCCAGGTACTGGGCCAGCACCGGGACCGGCACGTCGTCGCGCAGCGCCCCGGCGGCGGCCTGACGCTCCAGCCGGGCCCGGGTCGCCGAGGTCAGCGCGCCGGAGTGCTCCTGCCAGCGGGCGCGGAACTCCGGCTCGGTGCGCAGCCGCCGCGACACCTCCAGCCGGGTGCCGAGCCAGCTGCGGTCCGAGCCGTCGCGCAGCAGGTCGCGCATGACCTGCACCAGGCCCTGTTCGGCGACGACGTCGGCCATCCGGGTGGCGTCCTGCTCGGCGAGGGCCAGGAACAGCGCCTCCTTGTCCCGGAAGTAGTGGAAGATCGCGCCCCGGGACAGCCCGGTGTACTCCTCGAGCCGGCGGACGGTGGCGCCCTCGTAGCCGTGGTCGGCGAAGCAGGTCCGGGCACCGGTGAGGATCTGCTGCCGGCGGGCGGCGAGCTGGTCGGTGCTGACACGGGGCATGCCCCCATTATTGCAGTACGTGTGTACTGCAAGGTGCGACGCGTGTGATGCGAGCCGGTCGTTGCAACGCGTGCGGGTGTCACACCCCGGGGGTAGCGTCGACCGGGTGACCCTGGACCACCAGAGCACCGACGGGGTGCTCCGCACCGTGGGAGAGGCCGAGGCCTACGTCGCCTCGGTCTGCTTCAAACACGGGCCCCCGGCACTCGTCGGTGTCGAGACCGAATGGATGCTCCACCGGCCGGCGGACCCGGCCGCACCGGTGGACCTCGACGCCCTGCGGGCCGCGCTCGGCCCGCACACCCCGGCCTCCCTGGACCCCGCCTCGCACGCGACCCCGCTGCCCGGCGGGGGCACCGTCACCGTCGAACCCGGCGGCCAGGTCGAGATCTCCAGCGCCCCCGCGGCGTCCCTCACCGCCCTCGTCGACGACCTCACGGGCGACGCCGCGCACCTGCACCACCTGCTCGCCCGCCACGGGCTGCACCCGCACGCACGCGCCGCGGACCCGGTCCGACCCGCCCGGCGGCTGCTCGACCTGCCCCGCTACGCGGCCATGGAGTGCGTGTTCGACGGCGTCGGCCCGCACGGTCGCAGCGGCATGTGCTCCACCTCGGCGGTGCAGGTCAGCCTGGACGCCGGCCCGGCCGACCGGATCGCCGAGCGCTGGGCGGTGCTGCACGAGCTGGGCCCGGTGCTGCTCGCCGCGTTCGCGAACTCGCCGGTGCAGCACGGGCGCCGCACCGGGTGGAAGTCCTCCCGGCAGGCCTGCTGGCTGAGCCTGGACCCGGTGCGCACCGCGCCCCCGCCCGCCCCGACGCCCGGCACGGACCCGGCCGCACTCTGGGCACGCCGGGTGCTCGCCACCCCGCTGCTGTGCGTGCGTGGCACCGGGAGCTGGGCCGTGCCGGCCGGGGTGACCTTCGCCGACTGGGTGTCCGGGCTCGCCCGGGGCGGCGTGCTGGACCGGCCGCCGACCCAGGCCGACCTGGACTACCACGTGTCCACACTGTTCCCGCCGGTACGCCCGCAGGGCTACCTGGAGGTCCGCTACGTGGACGGCCAGCCCGGCCAGGACTGGGCGCTGCCCGCCGCGGTGCTGCTCGCGCTGACCACCGACACCGTCGTCGACCGGGTCCGCGCGGCCTGCGAGCCGGTCCGCGACGCGTGGGTCGCCGCCGCCCGCGACGGCCTGGACCACCCCGGCCTCGCCGCCGCCGCGGCGGAGGTCTTCCCCCTGGCCCACGAGGTGCTCGGGGCAGGCCCGCACCCGCTGACCACCGCCCCCGGGCCGCTGCTGGACCGGCTGCGCGAGGTCACCGAGCAGCGGGTCCTGCGCGGCCGCTGCCCCGCCGACGAGGCCGACCCGGCCGAGCGCGACGCGGGCCCGGTCGCCGACCCGTTCCCGCCGGGGCTGTACCTGCCCGCACCCACCTAGCACACCCGGACCGGTCGAGAACCCGGCCGACCCGGTGACGCCACCACCCGGACCACCCGAGCCGCCGAGGAGGACGTGGCATGACCGCCGACCCCACCGTTCCGACCGGACCCCTGACCGGGCCCGCGACGCCCGGGGAGAGCCCGGAGACCATGCGCACCCGGGTCGCCGCCCTGCTGGAGCGCTCGCGGGGCCGCAGCACCGCGCTCACCTCTCTCGACGACGGTGAGATGCAGGCCCAGCACTCCCCGCTGATGTCGCCGCTGGTCTGGGACCTCGCCCACATCGGGTCGATGGAGGAGCTGTGGCTCGTCCGCGACGTGGGCGGCCGCGAGCCGCTGCGCCCGGAGATCGACGGCCTCTACGACGCGTTCCAGCACTCCCGCTCCTCGCGGGTGCAGCTGCCGCTGCTGACCCCCGCCGAGGCCCGCGGCTACGTCGCCGAGGTCCGCGACAAGGCTCTCGACGCGCTGCACCGCAGCCCCCTGCGCGGTCGCCGGTTGGAGGCCGAGGGCTTCGCGTTCGGCATGATCGTGCAGCACGAGCAGCAGCACGACGAGACCATGCTCGCCACCCACCAGCTCCGCGCGGGCGGCCCGGTGCTCGACGCCGCGCCGCCGCCCCGCCCGGCCGGCGCGGTCGACCGGGCCGCGGAGGTCCTGGTCCCGGCGGGGCCGTTCGAGATGGGCACCTCGGCCGAGCCGTGGGCGCTGGACAACGAGCGGCCCGCGCACGTGGTGGACCTGCCGGCCTTCCGGATCGACGTGCACCCGGTGACCAACGGCGCGTTCGCCGCGTTCGTCGACGCCGGCGGCTACGACGACCCGCGGCTGTGGACCGACGCGGGCTGGGCGGCGCGCACCGCCGACGAGCTCGTCGCACCGCGGTTCTGGTCCCGGGACAGCGACGGCACCTGGTGGCGGCGCCGGTTCGGCGTCCTCGAGCGGCTGCCCGACGACGAGCCGGTGGTGCACGTGTCCTTCCACGAGGCACAGGCCTACGCCCGCTGGGTGGGCAAGCGGCTGCCCACCGAGGCCGAGTGGGAGAAGGCCGCCCGGTACGACCCGGCGACCGGCCGGTCGCGGCGCTTCCCGTGGGGAGACGACGAGCCCCGCGCCGAGCACGCCAACCTCGGCCAGCGGCACCTGCAGCCGGCCCCGGTCGGCGCCTACCCGGCGGGCGCCTCCGCGCTCGGCGTCCAGCAGATGGTCGGCGACGTCTGGGAGTGGTGCGACTCCGGCTGGCACCCCTACCCCGGGTTCACCGTGTTCCCGTACCCGGAGTACTCCGAGGTGTTCTTCGGCGGGGACTACGCGGTGCTGCGCGGCGGTTCCTTCGGCACCGATCCGGCCGCGATCCGGGCGACCTTCCGCAACTGGGACCACCCGGTCCGCCGGCAGATCTTCTCGGGGTTCCGGCTGGCCCGCGACGCCGGTGTGTAGGCACCTGGCGTACCTGGGACCGCCGGCCACGCTGGCGTCGCTGATCCTGGAGCCGGAGCACGGGCTGCTCGCGCAGTCCTACGCCCCGGCCGACATGCGCGGCGGCGGCACGATCAACGCCGACGGTCACGGCACCGGCTGGTACCCGCCCGGCGCACAGGCGCCGGTGCGGGTCCGGTCCGCGGTCCCGCTGTGGTCGGACACCTCGTTCGCGGCGCTGGCGGGGGCGACGACCTCGGGCGCGGTGCTCGCCGCCGTCCGTTCGGCGACGGTCGGGATGCCGGTGACGGCGACCGCGCCCGCCCCGTTCACCGACGGGCGGTGGCTGTTCAGCCACAACGGCGTCGTCCGCGGCTGGCCGGACTCGCTCGCCGCGGCCGCCGCCACGCTGCCGGTGACCGACCTGATGACCCTCGACGCCCCGACCGACGCGGCGCTGCTGTGGGCGCTGGTCCGGCGCGGGCTCGCCGACGGGGCCGACCCCGCCGACCTGCTGGCCCGGGTCTGCGCGGACACCGAGCGGACCGCGCCCGGCTCGCGGCTGAACCTGCTGCTCACCGACGGTACGACGGTCTGGGCGACCGCCTGGCGGCACGCCCTGGCCGTGCGCACCACCCCCGACGCGGTCACCGTCGCCTCCGAGCCCACCCACGCGTTCCCCGACTGGACCCGGGTGCCCGACCGGCACCTGGTGGTGGCCCGACCGGGCCACCACGAGAGTCACGATTTAGAGGTCGCGCGGATTGGTCACAGCTTGGCCGCGGTCGAGTGTCTGGGGGCGAGGGCGGGTACGGGCCTGCCGATCATGAAGTTATCTACGCTTCGTGATCGTCTGGAGGCCGCGTGCCCACCCTGCCATCATGGCTGACCGAGCCGTTGTGGGACCAGTTCACCGCGCTGCTGCCTCATCGAGACGAGTTCGATCCCACCCATCCGCTGGGCTGCCATCGCCGCCGGATCGCGGATCGGATCGTGTTCGACAAGCTCCTGCAGGTACTGCGGTTCGGCTGCTCGTATGAGGGCATCGCTGACAGCACCTGCTCGGCGACCACCATCCGCGATCGTCGTGACGAGTGGATCAGGCTCGGGGTCTTCGCCCAGCTGCGTCGGATCGTCCTGGACGCCTACGACCGCATCGTCGGTCTGCTGCTGCACGACATCGCCGTCGATGGCGCCATCACCAAGGCCCCCGGCGGCGGCGAGGTCGCCGGTCCGTCGCCGGTGGACCGGCGCAAACAGGGTATGAAACGTTCGGTGCTCGTCGAGGGATACGGCATCCCGCTGGGCCGAGTCCTGGCCGGAGCCAACCGGCACGACTCCCCGCTACTGGGCCCCACCCTCGACCGCCTCGATGCTCTCGGCCCGCTGCCCGACGACATCACCGTGCACCTCGACGCCGGCTATGACTCCGGCAAGACCCGCGACACGCTGGCCGAACGAGGCCTGCACGGCGAGATCGCGCACAAGGGTGAGAAAGCGCCGATCCAGGCCACCCGCCGCTGGCACGTCGAGCGGACCAACGCTTGGCACAACAGCTTCAACCGGCTGCAGCGCTGCTACGAACGACGAGAAATCGTCGTCGACGCGTTCTTCGACCTCGCCGACACGATCGTCACACTCCGTAGCTTGATTCGGCAGGCCTGGACCACACACCGCTGGAACGCCCGACCTGCACGACGTCCATGATCACCAACCAATCCGCGCGACCTCTTAGAGGTCGCGCGGATTGGTCACAGCTTGGCCGCGGTCGAGTGTCTGGGGGCGAGGGCGGGTACGGGCCTGCCGATCATGAAGTTATCTACGCTTCGTGATCGTCTGGAGGCCGCGTGCCCACCCTGCCATCATGGCTGACCGAGCCGTTGTGGGACCAGTTCACCGCGCTGCTGCCTCATCGAGACGAGTTCGATCCCACCCATCCGCTGGGCTGCCATCGCCGCCGGATCGCGGATCGGATCGTGTTCGACAAGCTCCTGCAGGTACTGCGGTTCGGCTGCTCGTATGAGGGCATCGCTGACAGCACCTGCTCGGCGACCACCATCCGCGATCGTCGTGACGAGTGGATCAGGCTCGGGGTCTTCGCCCAGCTGCGTCGGATCGTCCTGGACGCCTACGACCGCATCGTCGGTCTGCTGCTGCACGACATCGCCGTCGATGGCGCCATCACCAAGGCCCCCGGCGGCGGCGAGGTCGCCGGTCCGTCGCCGGTGGACCGGCGCAAACAGGGTATGAAACGTTCGGTGCTCGTCGAGGGATACGGCATCCCGCTGGGCCGAGTCCTGGCCGGAGCCAACCGGCACGACTCCCCGCTACTGGGCCCCACCCTCGACCGCCTCGATGCTCTCGGCCCGCTGCCCGACGACATCACCGTGCACCTCGACGCCGGCTATGACTCCGGCAAGACCCGCGACACGCTGGCCGAACGAGGCCTGCACGGCGAGATCGCGCACAAGGGTGAGAAAGCGCCGATCCAGGCCACCCGCCGCTGGCACGTCGAGCGGACCAACGCTTGGCACAACAGCTTCAACCGGCTGCAGCGCTGCTACGAACGACGAGAAATCGTCGTCGACGCGTTCTTCGACCTCGCCGACACGATCGTCACACTCCGTAGCTTGATTCGGCAGGCCTGGACCACACACCGCTGGAACGCCCGACCTGCACGACGTCCATGATCACCAACCAATCCGCGCGACCTCTTAGGAGCTCCGTGAGCACTCCCGGCGCCATCCAGCTGGACGTCCACCTCTCCGAATCCGATGCGGGCACCGCGCTGCGGTCCGACGTGCGCCGCGGGTTCGCCGCGTCGCCCAAGGAGCTGCCGCCCAAGTGGTTCTACGACGCCCGCGGGTCCGAGCTGTTCGAGCGGATCACCGAGCTGCCCGAGTACTACCCGTTCCGCACCGAGCGGGCGCTGCTCGCCGACTCCGTGGACGACATCGCCCGCGCCTCGGGGGCGGACACCGTCGTCGAGCTGGGGTCGGGGTCCTCGACCAAGACCCGGCTGCTGCTCGACGCGTTCGCCCGCGCGGGGACGCTGCGCCGCTACGTCCCGCAGGACGTCAGCGAGTCCGCGCTGCGCGGCGCCATCGACGAGCTGCACCGCGACTACCCGGAGCTGGAGCTGCACGGGGTGGTCGGCGACTTCACCCGTGACCTGGACCGGCTCCCCGGCGCCGACTCCGGGGGCAAGCGGATGATCGCCTTCCTCGGCGGCACCATCGGCAACCTGATGCCCGGGCCGCGGCAGGACTTCCTGCGCCACGTCCGGTCGGTGCTGCAGCCCGGTGAGCAGCTGCTGCTCGGTACCGGGCTGGTGACCGACCCGGCCGTGATGGTCCCCGCCTACGACGACGCGGCCGGGGTCACCGCGGAGTTCAACCGCAACGTGCTGCACGTGCTCAACCGCGAGCTCGACGCGACCTTCGACGTCGGCGCGTTCGACCACGTCGCCGTGTGGGACGCGGAGAACTCCTGGATCGAGATGCGGCTGCGCGCCACCCGGGACATGCGGGTCCGGATCGCCGACCTGGACCTCGACGTCGACTTCGCCGCGGGGGAGGAGCTCGCGACCGAGATCTCGGCGAAGTTCACCCCGGCGACCGTCGACGGGGCCGCCGCCGCCGCGGGCTTCACCACCACCCGGCGCTGGACCGACCCCGACGACCGGTTCGCGCTGAGCCTGCTCACCGCGGGCTGACCCCCGGCGGTGCTGCGCCTGCCCGGCGCAGCACCGCCGACGGCGTCGTCCCCGTCTCCCGGCGGAACGCGGCGACGAACGCGCTGGGCGTGGCGTAGCCGACGTGCCGGGCGACCGCGCCGACCGGCCGTCCCGCGGCCAGGAGCTCCAGCGCGAGCCGCATCCGGGCCAGCGTGCGCCAGCGGCCGGGGCCGACACCGGTGCCGTCCCGGAACAGCCGCGACAGGGTGCGCTCCCCGGCACCGACCGCACGCCCCCAGGCCGCGAGGTCCCGGTCGTCGGCCGGGTCGCCGAGCAGCGCCAGCGCGACCGTACGGGCCCGTGGGTCGGCCGGGACGACCAGCCGGATCGCCGCTCCCGGCCCGCCGGCATCGCGGGCGGGGACGAGCCGGTCGAACAGCACCCCCTCGGCGCGGGCCCGCGCCGGCGTCGCCGGTCCCGGCTCGGCCAGGTGCTCCAGCAGCGCGGCGACCAGCGGCTCGACGGCGAGGACGCAGGGGGTGTCCCAGCCGATCGGGCACCGGTCGGGCCACAGGTAGACCCCGCGCATCGCCGCGGTCTCGGTGGCGGCGGTGGTGTGCGCGACCCCGGCCGGCAGCCACAGGGCCCGCCCCGGGCCCAGGACCCAGCTGGTGTCGCCGACGGTCACCCGCAGGACCCCGGCTGCCGCCCAGGCCAGCTGGTGTGCGGGATGGCTGTGCTCACCGAACGCGTGCCCACGGTCCAGCGCGATGCGCGAGACGAGCACGGCGGCACCCGGGACGTCCGGCACGTGGCCGGGCAGGCCGGAACGCGACACGATCCGGCAGACTACCGACTCCCGGCCACCGCCGGGCCGGACCTAGCGTCGCCGCCATGGCGATGAACGCTCTGCACCGACGGATCTGCCGCTCCGACTCCTGGGCCGACCGGATGCACGGCACGACGCTGCCGTGGGCCACCCGTGACGTCGACCTGGGCGGCGAGGTGCTGGAGATCGGGCCCGGCTACGGCGTCACCACCCGCTGGCTCGCGCCCCGTGCCGGGGCGCTCACCGCGGTGGAGGTCGATCCGGTACTGGCCGCGGACCTGCGCACCGGGCTCGGACCGGAGCTCGGCGTCGACGTCCGGCACGGCGACGGCGCGGCACTCCCGTTCCCGGACGACAGCTTCGACGCCGTCGTCTGCTTCACGATGCTGCACCACGTACCGACACCGGGGGAGCAGGACCGGCTCTTCGGCGAGGCGGCACGGGTGCTGCGCCCCGGCGGGACGTTCGCCGGGATCGACTCCCGGGCGACGCTGCGGTTCCGGGCGATCCACGTCGGCGACACCATGACCCTCGTCGACCCGGCGACGTTGCCACGACGCCTCGGTGCCGCCGGGCTCGCGGGTGCGGCGACCGAGCTGGGGGCGCGGTCGTTCCGGTTCCGCGCGGACCGCGGCTAGGGTCGGTCCATGAGCACCGACTGGCGCCACGACGGCGTCCGCGTCATCCCCGGCGACATGCTCGACACGAACACCCCGCAGACCCCGGGCATGCACCGGGCCGCGGCGGTCACCGGGGACCGGGTCGGGGCGCAGCGGCTGTGGGCGGGCACCGTCACCATCCACCCCGGCGCCCGCACCGGCGCGCACCACCACGGTGAGCTGGAGAGCGTCATCTACGTCGTGCGCGGCCGGGCCCGCATGAGGTGGGGCGAGAACCTGGAGTTCACCGCCGAGGCCGGGCCCGGCGGGTTCATCTTCGTGCCGCCGTGGGTGCCGCACCAGGAGATCAACGCCCTCGACGACGAGCCGCTGGAGTGCGTGCTGACCCGCTCCGGTCAGGAGCCGGTCGTGGTGAACCTCGACATCACCGGCGTCGAGCAGCCCGAGCACGTGCCGTGGATCGACCCGCTGCACCGCTCCTGAGCAGGGTGACCGCCACGGTCACCAGGAGCGCCACCGCCAGCACGGTCCCCAGCACCAGGTCGATCACCGGCCATGCCCGCGGTGACGGGTCGGCCCCCAGCGTGAACACGGCCAGCGGGTCCACCAGCCGGCCGCGGTAGGCCAGCAGCGTCGCCGGGCCGAGCGCCAGTACCAGTCCCACCACCCGTCCGGCGGTGCTGGCCGGGCCCGGGTGGCGCCGGCCCCGCACCGCGGAGGCCGCCAGGAGCACGAGTCCGGCCAGGACAAGCGGGAGCCAGCCGCGCCACAGGCCGACCGGCAGCACCGGCACCGCCGTCCCGCCCCGGTGGACCAGGCCCGGCACCTGCTGGGCGACGAGCAGCACGGCAGCGGCGCCGGCGACGACCGGGGTCGCCCGGGACGGCTTCCCGGACTGCTTCGGCTCCCCGGACGACGTCCCGGACGACACGGCACTCACGGCCGGTGACGATACGGGCCGCCGCCACGGGTCGGGTGCCGGCGTGCGGAGGGAGTCCGGGGCCGTGCCGCCCCCGTACCCCGGCACGGACCCGGTCTCACCCCGTCGGCGCGATCCGGCGTGCCCGCGGGACGGGAACGGGCAGACCGAGGTTCTCGCGCAGCGTCGTCCCGGAGTAGTCGTCGGCGACGATCCCGCGGCGGCGCAGCTCGTGGAGCAGGCCGTCCACGACGAACTCGTGCTGCCGGGGGTCGGCCAGCCCCTGCAGCGAGATGACGTCGAGGACACCGGCCCGGAACCGCTCCTCGACGGCGTCGGCGAGCTGCTCGGGGGTGCCCGCGGCGGCCCAGTGCCCGGTGTCCTGTGCCGCGATCACCAGCTCGCGCAGGGTGTACCCCTCCCGGACGTAGCGGGCGAAGATGTCCACCCGCCCGCGGCGCCGGTGCACCGACCGGACGTCGGGCAGCAGGGACTCGGGGATCGGCGCGTCGAGCGGCAGCTCGGCCAACGCGGTGGGCTCGATCCCACCGAGCATGTCGGCCACCTGCGCGCGGCCGCGGTCGAAGTCGATCGCCTCCCGCCGCGCGCGCACCGCCCGCAGGGCCTCCTCCTCGGTGGCGCCGTAGGTGGCGTGGAACGAGCTGAAGATCAGGGGGAGTCCGCCGGGCCGTCCGAGCCTGCCGGCCTCGGCGCGGATCGCGCGGGTGAAGTCCAGGGCGATGTCCAGGGTGGGCAGCGAGGTGAAGACCACCTCGGCGTAGCGCGCGCCGAGTGCCCGGCCCGCCTCGGACTGCCCGGCCTGGATCTGTACCGGGCGCCCCTGCGGCAGCGGCGGGATGTTGAGCGGGCCCGCCACGTCGAAGAACCGGCCGGTGTGGTCGATCGGGTGCACCCGCTCGGGATGCAGCACCGCCCGCCCGTCCGGGCCCCGGGAGAGCGCGTCGGCGTCCCAGCTGTCCCACAGCGCGTTGACGACCTCGAGGGTCTCGGCGGCGCGGGCGTACCGGTCCTCGGGGCCGGGCAGCCCGCCGGGTCCGAAGTTCTCCTCGCCGAGCGACGACGTGACCAGGTTCCAGGCCGCGCGCCCGTTCGACACGTGGTCGAGCGTGCCGAACAGGCGGGCCAGGTTGTACGGGTGGTGGAAGGTCGTGGAGACCGTCGCGATGAGCCCGATGCGCGAGGTCACCTGGCTCAGCGCGGACACGAACACGAGCGGCTCCTGGGACCCGATCGCGCCCTGGGCGCCGAAGCGGAGCAGGTCCGCGGTGAACAGGGCGTCGATCCGGGCGGCCTCGGCGAGCCCGGCGACCCGCACCGCGGTGTCCAGGGTGGACCGCCCGGGGTCCAGGGCGAGGTCGTAGGTCTCCGCCACGCCGCCGGCTCCGGTCACCGTGCGGAGCGTGCGGGGCGGACGGGCGCTCACCGCGACCCCCGGAGCCGGAGGGGCCGGACGCGGGCGGGGACACCGGCGCCGTGCGCCGGGGGCACGGTAGCCGGCACCGTGCGGGCGGGCCGCGCCGGTCGGCCGGTACCGGGAGCGGGCGCGGCGGTGCCGCGGGATGTGGCGGGCATGAGGGTCCTTCGGTCGTGCGGTCGGGGAACGGGCTGTGGTCAGCCCCGACAGCACGCCCCCGAGGTGCGCACGAAGTCCACGTGGCGACGCCGGACGGCGACGAACATCCGGTCCTCCCTCGTCCCGTGGCGCCACCACCCGCACCGACGGCCGGACGGTGCTGTGGTGTCGCCGACCCGACCTCTGCCGGCGGGCGGGCCTGCGGACCCGACACAACCCGGGCGGTACCCCGGTGTCAAGGCGGGGTGCGGACCTGCGGCGGCCACCGCGGTGCGGGACCGGGCGGGCGCCGACCGGGGGAGCGGGCCTCCGCACCCGGAACCCGGCACCGGAGCTTCGTCGCCCCGCAGCGGGCCGGGTCAGGGCCGGCTGCGCCGCGACCGACCACGCACTCGCCGTGCTGAGCCGTGGCGGTGCGACCGCGGCCGAGATGCGTGCCGTCGTCGCCGTCGCCCTGGTACCGGTGGAGCGGGCTCTCGCAGCGGGGTCCGGCGGGGGTGGTCGGTGGTCGCGCCGACACACGGACCTCGCCGCACCCCACCGCCGGCGCGCAGCCGGACGCGGTCCGCCGGTGGTGGTCGCGCCACCACCATCAGCAGTGACTTCCGTCCTCCCGGCCCGAGCAGCAGAGTCGATCTCCATCACCCCCTGCCACCGCCGACAGGAGACCGCGATGGAGCCGTCCGAACAGCGTCCCGGAGCCCGGCCGTGAGCGGGCGGCTGTCGGGCAAGGTCGCGTTCGTCACCGGCGCCGCCCGCGGGCAGGGCCGGGCGCACGCCGTCCGGTTCGCCGAGGAGGGGGCCTCGGTGGTCGTCGTCGACCATGCCGCCCCGATCGACAGCGTCCCCTATGCCCTCGCCGGTCCCGAGGACCTCGAGGAGACCGCGCGCCTGGTCGAGAAGCACGGCCACGGGGTCCTGGGGGTGCGGGCCGACGTCCGTGACCTCGCCGCGCTGGAGTCGGCACGCGACGCGGCCCTGCATCGCTTCGGCCACATCGACGTGGTCGTGGCGCACGCCGGCGTGGGCAGCTTCGGGCCCGCCTGGGAGCTGACCGAACAGCAGTGGCAGGACGTGGTCGACGTCAACCTCACCGGGACCTGGAAGACCGTCCGGGCGGTCGTCCCCTCGATGATCGAGCGCCGGGAGGGCGGGTCGATCATCCTGACCAGCTCGGTCGCGGGACTCGTCGCGTTGCCGAACCTCGCGCACTACACGGCGTCCAAGCACGGTGTCACCGGTCTCATGCGGGCACTCGCCGCCGAGCTCGCGCCGCACCTGATCCGGGTGAACTCCCTGAACACCACCACGGTGGACACCCCGATGATCGACAACCCGCCGACCCTGCAGGCCTTCGCGCCCGGTCTCGCCGAGCCCGACCGGGCCGCCGCCGCCGAGGCGATGAAGGGGCTCAACGCCCTGCCGGTCCCGTGGGTGGACGTCGCCGACGCGAGCAACGCCGTCCTGTGGCTGGCCTCCGACGAGGCCCGCTACGTCACCGGGGCGACCCTGTCCGTCGACGCCGGCGCCGCCCTCACCTACAAGGTCCCGCACACCTGAGCACAGGGCCCGAACGGAGCGTCATGAGCCCGACGTCCTTCCTCGTCCCGCCGGTCGACACGGTCACCTACGGGGCCGGCGCGTTCGACGAGATCAGCAGCCGGGTCGCCGGTGTCGGTGGCAGCCGGGTGATGGTGATCCTCTCCGGGTCGCTGGCCGGCGGCCCGGTCGAGGAGGCGCTGCACGCCCGCCTCGGACCGGCCATCGCCGGGGTCTACGCCCGGACCCGCCAGCACGTGCCGCGCTCGTCGGTGCTCGAGGCCACGGAGATGGCCCGGGACAACCGCGCGGACTGCGTGCTCAGTGTGGGCGGCGGCACCCCGATCGACTGTGCCAAGGCGGTCGCGCTGGCCCTGCGCGCCGACATCCGGCGGCCCGAGGACTTCGACCACCACCGGGTCCGGTTCACCTACCCCAGTACCTACGAGGTGCCTCCGCTCGAGGGTGACGTCGTGCCGCACGTCGCCGTGCCGACCACCCTGTCCGGCGGGGAGCACACCGGGCTGTGCGGGGTGACCGACGACGCGACCCGCGCGAAGGACGCCTACACCAGCCCGAAGCTCCAGCCCCGGGCCGTGATCCTCGATCCGTGGGTCTCGGCCGGGACACCGGGCTGGCTGTGGGCGGCGTCCGGGATGCGCGCGGTCGACCACGCGGTGGAGGGCATCCTCTCCGCCCGGCACATGCCGATGACCGACGCGCTCGGCGCGGGCGCCCTGCGTCTGCTCTCCGAGAACCTGGAGACGAGCTCGACGGATCCCGGTGACGAGCAGGCCCGGACCGCGTGCCTGCTCGGTACCTGGCTGTCGATCTTCGGTCTGACCAACGTCGGCGTGGGCCTGTCCCACGGCATCGGGCACCAGCTCGCCGCCGAGTTCGACATGATCCACGGAGTGACCTCGGCGATCATGCTGCCGTCGGTCATGGAGTTCACCAGGGCCCGGACCCTGCCCCGCCTCCGGCTGGTCGCCGAGGCGATGGGTGTCGACACGCGCGACCTGTCCGCCGACGCCGCCGCGGACGCCGCGATCGGTGCGGTCCGCGACCTGGTGACCCGGCTGGGCGTACCGGACCGGATCTCGGCCGCGGGGGGCCGTCGCGAGGCGCTGCCCGGGATCGCCGACCACGTCATGGGCGACGCGGCGGTCGCGGCCAGCCCCCGGCCCGTGACCCGTGCCGACATCCTCGCGCTGCTCGACGCCGCGTTCTGACCCCACCGGCACCTCCCACCCCGCAGTGCGAGCAAAGGAGCTCCACGATGACCGTCCCCGCCGAGAACACAGCCGAGAACACAGCCGGCAGCACCCGGCCCGGTACCGTCGCCGCGGTCGCACGGCCCACCGCGGCAGGTCGCCGTCGTGCGGTCGCCGCGATCGCCATCGGCAACCTGCTCGAGTGGTACGACTTCGCCGTCTACGCGACGCTCGCCAGCGTCCTGGGCCCGCTGTTCTTCCCGTCGACCAGCGCGTCGGCGAGCCTGCTCGCCGGCCTGTCGGTCTTCGCCGTCGGGTACGTCGCACGGCCCGTCGGGGCGCTCGTGTTCGGCCGGCTGGCCGACTCCAGCGGCCGCCGGGCCGGGCTCGTGGCGATCATCGTGCTGATGGGCGTGGCGACCGTCGGGATGGGCCTGCTCCCCACCTACGCCGCGATCGGGGTGGCGGCGCCCGTCCTGCTCGTGGTCCTGCGGATCGCACAGGGCATGGCCATCGGCGGTGAGTTCGCGACGGCCACCACCTACCTCGTCGAGATCGCCGGGCCCCGCCGTCGCGGACTGTACGGCTCCATCACCTACGTCACCGCCGCACTCGGCTTCGCGCTCGGGCTCGGCGTGGTCGTGCTGCTGAACGCGGTGGTCACACCCCAGGGTGTGTCCGACGGCTGGTGGCGACTCACCTTCCTGCTCAGCGTGCCGCTGCTGCTGGTCGGTCGCTACCTGCGCCGCCGGGCCACGGAGTCGCCGGCCTTCCGGGCGATGAAGGCGGAGGCCGCCGCGGGCACGACGGTCCAGGCGCCGCCGTCCCGGCCGATCCGGCCCATGCTGCAGGTCTTCGGCATCGGGATCGCCGTGGCCGTCGGTTCCTACACGGTCCTGGGTTTCGTGCTGTCCTACCTGCTCGTGGTGGTCCGGCAGCCGCCCGGTGTCGCGTACGGGTCGGCGCTGGTCGCCACCCTCGTCGGGGCGTCGTTCGTGCTGCTGGCGGGCCACCTGTCCGACCGCGTCGGGCGCAGGCCGATGATGCTCGCCGCCGCGGCCTCGCTCGCCGTGTTCGCCTTCCCCGGATACCTGCTGCTGGCCGCGGGCGGGTTCTGGCCTGCCCTCGCCGGGCAGCTCCTGCTCTGGGTACCGGTCGGGATCGGGCTCGGCGTGGTCCCCTCGCTCTACGCGGAGCTGTTCCCCGCCCGCAACCGGACGACCGCCATGGCCTTCCCACACGCCCTGGTCACCGCCGTGTTCAGCGGAACGGCACCCCTGGTCTCCACGCTGCTGGTGTCGACGACCGGCAGCCTGACCGCCCCGGCCTGGTACCTGCTCGCCGCCGCACTGGTGAGCGGGGCCGTCACCCTCACGGTCCACGAGACCGCCTGGGCGGACCTGCGCACCACCTGACCGGCACATCCCGCACCACAGGAAGGACACGACGACGTGAGTCCCGCGGTGGAATACCAGATCGGCTGCGACATCGGTGGCACGTTCACCGACGTCACCGCCGTCGACAGCACGGGCGCCGTCCACTCGGACAAGTCCGACACGACACCCCACGACCTGTCGGTCGGCCTCCTGGCGGCGCTGCAGAACCTGGCGGGCCGGATCGGTTCGGACCTCTCCGACGTGCTCGCCGGCACGACCCGGTTCGTGAACGGGACCACGGTCGTGACCAACGCGGTCGCGGAGCTCCGCGGCGCGAAGGTCGGCCTCCTCACGACCGCGGGGTTCGGCGACAACCTGCTGGTGGCCCGCTCGGCGCGCAACGCGCACCGGGACCACCACCGACAGCTCGCCCTCCCGCAGATCGTGCCGCGCGAGCTCGTCGTCGAGGTGACCGAGCGCATCGACCGGAAGGGCCGCGCGGTCGTCGCGCTGACCGAGGACGAGGCCCGCCGCGCCGTCACCGAGCTGGTGGACACCGGGGTGGAGGCGATCGCGATCTCGCTGCTCTGGGGGTTCCTCGAGCCGTCCCACGAGGAGCTGCTCGCCTCGATCGTCGAGAAGGAGCACCCCGAGATCTTCGTCAGCGTGGCGTCGCGGCTGCACCCGGTCATCCGGGAGTACGAGCGCACGATGACGACCGTCCTCAACGCCTTCACCGGCATCCGTGTCGCCGAGTACACCGGGCGGATCGAGCGCGAGCTCGCCGACCGCGGCCTGCGCGTGCCGGTGGCGTTCATGCAGGGCTTCGGCGGGACGCTGACGGCCGACGAGGCCCGGGACAGGCCCATCACGTTGATCGACTCCGGACCGGCGGGCGGCGTCATCGGGGCGCAGGCGCTCGCACGGCGCCTCGGCATCGCCGACGTGGTCACCGCCGACATGGGCGGTACCTCCTTCGACGTCTCGGTCCTGCAGGGCACCGCGCCCCTGGTGACCGAGCGGGTGATGCTGCGCGACCAGTTCCTGACGGCGCTGTCGAAGATCGACGTCCTGCCGATCGGCGCGGGCGGCGGCTCCGTGGCCTGGATCGACGCCCGCGGGATCCCGCAGGTCGGTCCGCACAGCGCGGGCGCCGAGCCCGGCCCGGTCTGCTACGGCAAGGGTGGCAGCCTGCCCACCGTCACCGACGCGTCGGCCGTGCTCGGGTTCCTCGACCCGCACGCGTTCCTCGGCGGCCGTCGCGAGCTGTCGGTCGGTCCGGCGCGCGCGGCCGTCGAGCGGGAGGTCGCCACACCCCTCGGCGTCGACGCCGTGCGCGGCGCCGCCGCGATCTACCGGATGGTCACGGCCAACATGAGCAACGCCGTCCGCACGGTGACCGTCGAACGCGGACACGACCCCCGCACCTTCGCCATGGTCGCCTACGGCGGTGCGCTGGGGATCTTCGCCGCCGACATCGCGCGCACCGCGGGCATCGGGAAGGTCGTCATCCCCGCGGACGCCGCGGTGTTCTCCGCCTACGGCCTGCTCAACTCCGACGACGTCCGCACGCAGGCACGGTCCACCGCCTGGGCCGGCGGCGACGTCACCCACGTCGCCGCCGGCCTGCGCGAGCTCGACGGGACGCTGGTCGGCGCGCTGACGGCGGCCGGCTACGCCGACGACGACATCGAGGTGGAGTGGGAGGGCGCGTTCAAGTACCTCGGCCAGCAGTGGGAGCTCCCGGTCCCCATCCCGCGCACGGACGACCTCACCGAGGCCGACCTGACCGGCGCGCGGGAGGCGTTCCCGGCGCTCTACGAGACCGAGTACGGCAGCGGCACCGCCTGGACGGGCGCGCCGATCGTCCTCATGTCCATCCGTGTCACGGCCACGGGCAGGGTCGCCGCCCTGCAGCCGAGGCCCGCGGAGCTGCCTGCCGTCCCGCCGGTGGTGGAGCCCCGCGGTTCCCGGCGGGTCTTCCTGCCCCTGGTCGGCGAGGAGACCGAGCTCGGCGTCTACGAGGCGGGCGACGCCCCCGCGGGAGCCGAGATCGTCGGGCCCGCCGTCGTCGAGCACCCGCTGACCACCATCCAGGTCCCGCCGGGCTGGACGCTGCGGGTCGACCCCTGGAGCAACTACGTCCTGACCGACACCACGAGGACCCACACCACGACGACCGACACCGGAAGGACCGCGCGATGAGCGACCTGACCGCCTGGACCGAGCAGGTCGTCGACGACCCGGTCACGATCGAGATCTTCTCGAAGGCCCTGCAGAACATCGCCCACGAGATGGGCGTGGTGATGATGCGGGCCTCGGGCAGCCCGGTCATCGCCGAGGCCGTCGACTTCTCGACGTTCATCTCCGACGCCGAGGGCGACATCGTCTGCTACGCGGGCTACATCACCATCTACATGGGCACCGCCCGCCAGGCGGTGAAGCACATCCTGGCGACCACACCACGGGAGAACATCCGCCCCGGCGACGTGTTCATCTGCAACGACCCGTTCACCACCGGCAACGCCCACCAGGTCGACGTCGGCGTGGTCCGGCCGATCTTCGTCGGCGACGAGATCGTCGCCTGGTGCTGGGCCGAGGCGCACGTCAACGACTTCGGCGGCTTCGCGCCCGGTTCCATGGCCCCGATGGCGACCGAGACCTACGGCGAGGCGCTGCGCCTGCCGGGGGTGAAGATCGTGTCCGAGGGCACGATCATCGACGACATCTGGCGGATCATCGAGACCAACATCCGCGTCCCCGACATGGTGCTGGGCGACATCCGCTGCTTCATCGCCGCCTGCAACCGCTGCGACGACCGGATCAACGCGCTCGTCGGGGAGTACGGCGTCGAGACCTACCGCCACTACGTCGAGGTGGCGAAGGACCTCGCCGAGCAGGCCGTCCGTGACCGCATCCGGGAGCTTCCCGACGGCGTCTACTCGGCGGTGGAGTACGAGGAGCACAACGGGCACACCAACGACCTCTACCCGGTGGCGTGCACGCTGACGGTGGACGACGACCACCTGACGTTCGACTTCACCGGGTCCGCCCCGCAGACCGACGGCTTCGTCAACTGCAGCGCGGCGATCACCATGGGCAGCGCCGTGTCCCCGGCGCTGATGACCCTGTTCCCCGACCTGCCCATCAACCAGGGCACGCTGCGCCCGCTGGAGGTCCGGACCACCCCGGGCACGATCTGTGACGTGACGATGCCCGCCCCGGTGTCGTCGGGCCACCTCGAGACCGGCTTCCGGGTCAGCCGGGTGGTCACCCGGCTGCTCGGTGAGGCCCAGGCGAAGGCCGCGGACCCCTTCATCCGGGACCACGTGATGGCCTCGTGGCAGGACTCGTGGTGCGCGGGCTTCTTCTACGCCCCGGACGAGAACGGCACGCTGGTGCCGTTCCCGGACATGAACGGTGGGTCCGGCGGGGCCGGGGCCCAGCCGGTCGGCGACGGGATGGACGTGAGCGGCGCGCTCGCCCAGCCGCAGAACTCGTTGCCCGACATCGAGATCAACGAGTTCGCCTACCCGATCCTGTACCTGTGGCGCCGGCTCAACCAGAACTCGGGCGGTCCCGGCAGGTTCCGTGGCGGCGCCGGCCTCGACCTCGCGTGGACGCCCTGGTACACGACCGGCGGCCAGGAGCACACCATGCTGTCCTGCTGGCAGGTCCCGCCGAACGGCACTTCCGGAGGTTATCCGGGCACGTCGAGCCGGTTCACCCTCACCCACGGCGCCGGCGTGGACCGGGCGCTGGCGCAGGGGCGGATACCCGCCTCGGTCGACGAGCTCGACGCACCGCCGCAGGCGTTGCAGGGCAAGCAGTTCGGCATGATCGTCGGGCCGGGGGACGTCGTCACCCTGCGGTCCGGCGGTGGCGGTGGGTACGGCGACCCGCTGGAGCGGGAGCCGGGTGCGGTGGCCGCGGACGTCCGGGCCGGGCTGCTCAGCGTGGCCGCGGCGGACATGGCGTACGGCGTGGTCGTGCAGGACGGCGCGGCCGACGCGACCGCCACCACCGCCCGGCGGCACGCGATCCGGGCCGAACGCCGGAGCTGGCCCCGCGAGGGAGCGCACGCGGTCCGGCGCGGCCCCGCCGCCGCGCGGCTGGCCGAGCTCGGCCAGTGGTGCTCGCCGCGGGACGGCGTGACGGTGGCCGAGTTCGCCGATCCGGACACCGGCGTCCTGGTCCGCACCGAGGTCGTCGTGGCCCACGGGGAGGGCTGAGCGATGGCCCTCACCGTGCACACCCTGGAGCTGGGGCGGGCGGCCACCGACTCGCTGTTCTTCGTCAAGCACCGGACGCCGGGCACGCTGGTCAGCGCACCCGTCCACGGCTACCTGATCCTGGGCGGGGAGAAGCCGATCGTCGTCGACACCGGTTTCCGCGACGACGACGTCATGGCGCGCGTCGGGTTCGTGCCGGACCTGCGCGAGGAGAACTCCCTGGCGGCCCAGCTCGACCGCTACGGCGTGGCGGTCGAGGACGTGGGAGCGGTCGTCCAGACCCACCTGCACATGGACCACGCAGGCCACATCGACGAGTTCCCGCTCACCACCCCGGTGGTGGTCAACCGCACGGAGATGGAGTTCGCCGCGGGCGGTCTGCAGGGGCTCGGGTACGCGCCCGAGGACCTCAAGCACCTGATCGACCGGACGCACGCCCCGGGGGCGATGCGCTGGCTGGACCTCGAGCTGACGGAGCCGGTGACCGTCGCACCGGGCGTGCGGTGCGAGTACGCGGGCGGGCACACGGAGGGCTCCCTGGTGGTCTACGTCGACACCGGCGAGGGGGAGGCCGCGATCTGCGGGGACATCCTCTACGACATCGAGGACCAGGCGGTGCAGGGGCTGATGCAGAACGGGTTCCTCGAGCCGCAGGTCTCCAACAATTTCACCGGCTCACTCCGCCAGGAGGTCGCCGCCATCAAGAAGGTGCTGAACAAGGCCACCTTCGTCCTGCCCGGCCACGACCGCGGGGCGAAGGTCGAGAACGGCGAGATCGTGGGTCGTGTGGACGGGCTGTCGGTGCCCGGCCCGATCCTGCCGCTCCCGTCGCCGGGTGCCGGGATCGTCCTCCAGCCCCAGAACCCCCTGACCCGGGAGCACCCATGAGCTACTACATGCTGGCCGCGCTGCGGACGCACGACGCGGAGGTCTTCGTCCGGTACCAGCAGCAGACCGCCGCCACTCTCGCCGGCTACCGGTGCACGCCGCTCAGCGCGAGCGCCGGGCACAAGGTGATCGAGGGCGAGGCCGCACCGGACGTGGTGGTCCTGCTCGAGTTCGCGGACGAGGCGGAGTTCGACCGGTGGTGGAACAGCCCCGAGTACGAGGAGGTCAAGCACCTGCGGCAGCAGTCCGCGTCGGTGCTGCTCGGCGTCGGGTTCGACGGCGGCGTCCACATCCCGGGCGTGGGTGGCTGAGTGCGGGCCCTGACCTACCGCGGGCCGCTCGACGTCGGGGTCGACACCGTCCCGGACCCGGAGCCCGCCGACGGGCTCGGTGCGGTGGTACGGGTGGGCGCGGCCGGGGTGTGCGGCAGCGACCTGCACATCTACGCCGGACACGGGTTCAGCGACGACACGGGCTACTGCGTCGGCCACGAGGCGGTCGGCGAGGTCGTCGAGCTCGGTGGCGACGTCCGGCGGTTCCGCGTGGGGGACCGCGTGCTGCTCCCGGCGTCGATCGGGTGCGTCCTGTGCGTGCCGTGCGCGCGCGGGCACGTCGCGGCCTGCGACCACCGGCGTGCGCCGTGGAAGGAGTACTGCTACGGGATGAGCAGCCGGCTGCCCGGGGCCCAGGCCGAGGCCGTGGCCGTCCCGCACGCGGACGTGAACCTGGTCGCCGTTCCCGACGGCATCAGCGACGACACCGCTCTGCTGTTGTGCGACAACGCCCCGACGGCCTGGTACGGGGCCCGGCGCGCCCGGATCGCGCCGGGTGACGTCGTCGCCGTGATCGGGCTCGGGCCGGTCGGTCAGCTGGCGGTCCTCTCCGCCTTCCTGATGGGTGCCTCCCGGGTGCTGGCCGTCGACCCGGTCGACCACCGGCGGGCGTGGGCCGTCGCCCAGGGGGCCGAACCCGTCGACCCGGGCGATCCGAAGGCCTCGATCCGGGAACTGACCGGGGGGCGGGGCTGCAACGCCGTGGTCGAGGCGGTGGGGGCGGACGAGACCATCGCCCTCGCGGTGAGCGCGGCGACGCAGGCGGGACGGGTGAGCAGGGTCGGGGTGAGCCGCACCGGTGCCTTCCCCTTCCGGATGGAGGCCGCGCAGACCAAGGAGCTGGAGTTCGCGATCGGTCTCTGCTCGGCCCAGCGGGAGCTCCCGGTCCTCGTCGCACTGGCCGCCGCGGGCAGGCTCGCGCCCGACTGGCTGGTCACCCACCGGCTCGGGCTGTCCGAGGGGCCCGCCGCCTACGCCGTGCTCGCCGGTCGTACGGACGGGGTCGGCAAGGTCGTCCTGGAGCCGAGCCGATGATCACCACAGAGCATCGCGACGGGGTGACGGTGCTGACGATCGGCCACGGTCCGGTCAACGCGATGGACCTCGAGCTGTGTCGGGCGCTGACCGCCGGGCTGCGGGACGTGGACGGCCCCGTCGTGGTGACCGGTTCCGGGCGGGCGTTCTCCGCCGGTGTCGACCTCCGTCGGCTGCTGGACGGCGGGACGGCCTACGTCCGGGAGTTCCTCCCGGCGCTCGACACGCTCTTCCGCACCGTCTTCGAGCTCGAGGTGCCGTTCGTGGCGGCGGTCGGCGGGCACGCGATCGCGGGCGGGGCGGTACTGGCCGCCGCCGCGGACCATGTCGTCATGGCGGAGGGCCGGGGCCGGTTCGGTGTCCCCGAGCTCGCCGTCGGTGTCGCGTTCCCGCAGTCCGCGTTGGAGGTGCTGCGCCATCGGGTGGGCGAGCCCGCGCTGCGTCGTGTGGTCCTCGGGGCGACGACCTACGGGCCCGGCGAGGCCCGGGACCTCGGCCTCGTCGACGAGGTGACCGACGGGTCGGTCGTGCTCGACCGTGCGATCGCGGTCGCCGGCGGGATGGGGACCTCGGCGCCTGCCGACGCCTTCGCGCTGACCGCACGACAGCTCCGCCACGACGGTCTCGTGCGCATCGCGGACACCGATCTCGACGAGGTGCTGACGATGTGGTGCCGGCGCATCGAGGACGGGTGGACCGCCCGCTACCTGGAGGACACGGTGGGGCGACGATGACCGACGGGTTCGACGGGCGTACGGCCGTGGTCACCGGTGGGTCGCGCGGGATCGGGCTGGCCGTGGTCCGCGCGCTGCTGGCCAGGGGGGCTTCGGTGATCCTCACGAGCCGGTCCGAGGAGTCGGCCCGTGCCGTCGCCGAGGGGCTGGGCTCCGAGAGGGTCCGGGGCTTCGGTGCCCACTCGGCCGACCCGGACGCCGCGCAGGCGTGTGCCGACTTCGCGCTGTCGACCTTCGGTTCGCTCGACGTGCTGGTCAACAACGCCGGCACCAACCCCGCCTACGGGCCGGTCGTCGACCAGGACCGCGGGCGGTTCCTGAAGACGCTCGAGGTCAACCTCTGGGCTCCGGCACTGTGGACCGGGGTGGCCTGGCGGGCCTGGATGCGCGAGCACGGGGGCGTGGTGGTGAACGTCGCGTCCGTCGGGGCCTACCTCGCCGCGCCCGGTCTCGGCGTCTACGGCGCCTCGAAAGCCGCCCTCGTGCACCTCACCCGGCAGCTCGCCGCGGAGTTGGCTCCCGGAGTGCGCGTCACCGCGGTCGCCCCGGGCGTCGTCCGTACCGCACTGTCCCGGGCGCTGTGGGAGGGCCGCGAGGGGGCCGCTGGCTCCGCCACGCTCCTGGGGCGTACGGGCCGGGTCGAGGAGGTGGCGGACGCGGTGTGCTGGCTCGCCTCCGCCGGGGCCGGGTGGGTCACCGGGGAGACCCTGGTGCTCGACGGTGGTGAGCGGATCGTCGGCCCGCGGATCGCGGCAGGGCCCGGCTAGCGTTCGCGGTCGACGACCGGCGGGGGCGACGACGGAGGCCCCCGCCGGTCGAGCTCAGCTCGTCGCGGTGAACTTCTCCAGTTCTTCTGCGGTGAAGTAGTTCTGGGTCACCGCGCTGATACGGACGAGATATTTCCCCCTCTTCTCGTCCAGATGGACCACGGTTCCCACATTGCCCTTCATGGACTGCGCGGTGATCTGCACCGTGTCGCCGACGGCAAATTCAGACATGCGGTCATGCTAGAGCAGGCCGGTCGATCCGGATGTCCTCGACCGGGTGGAGATCGACGGCTCGCCTGCAGTGGGCACGGGGTGCCGGTGCCCCGGGGCCACGGGCCGCGGCGGGCCCGCCCCAGGTTGCGCACGCGCTCCGGCGGGTGTCGTGCCTCCGCCGCATCGGCGTTCCGTGAATGGGAGGCCACGATTCGTGCGGTGGTCCGTTGCCGACCGCCCCGAACCCGCACCCGTCGTGGAGAGTCATTCCTGCGATCGGTTCCCGCTCGGCGATCCGTATCCCGATCCGGACGCCGTCGATCGGCCTCCGACGATTCTCGGCGGTACCGCGGTGCTCCTGCAGAATGCGCGACGTCGTCGGCGGGGCCTCGTTCCGAGAGGCCTCGTTCCGCGGTGTCGCCGTGCCGCGGCCGGTCGGTGCCGGGTACCCGTCCGCGGCGGCGCGGCGGCCGTCGGACACGACGTGGCGGACGTGCGCTCCGACGCGGACGGTGAGGTCCTCCGGCCGCCGTCCGGGTGCCGGGACGCCGTGCACGACCGTCGTCCGGGCTCCCCGTCACGGTCGCCCGCCGCAGGGGGAAGAGCCTTGACGTACTGGTTAGTTAGAATGCATGCTCGTACCGAGGCGAGGAGGCCGACCGTGCGCGCAGTGCAGGTTCTGGGGTTCGACGGGCCGGCGGCCGTGCGCTGCCGCGAGGTCGCCGAGCCGGTCGCCGGACCACACGACGTGGTGATCGAGGTGCGGGCGGCAGGTGTGGCGTTCCCGGACGTGCTGCACACGCGCGGGCTCTACCAGAACCGGTTCGAGCCGCCGTTCACGCTCGGCGGCGAGGTCGCCGGAGTCGTCCGCAGCGCACCGGCCTCGTCCGCGCTGGAGCCGGGGGACCGGGTGGTCGCCCTGATGCAGTCCGGGGCGTACGCCGAGGTGGTGGCGGTGCCGACGCACCTGGTCCTGCCCCTGCCGGACGAGCTGGACTTCGCCGAGGGCGCCTGCCTGCCCGTCAACTACCTCACCGCACACTTCACCCTGCACGAGCGCGGCGGCCTGCGACCCGGCGAGACCGTGCTGGTGCACGGTGCGAGCGGCGGGGTGGGCAGCGCGACGGTGCAGCTGGCCGCTGCCCACGGGGCCCGGGTCATCGCCGTCACCTCCACGCCGGAGAAGGCCGACCTCGCCCGCAGGCTGGGCGCGGACGACGTCGCCGACGTGGCGGACTTCCGGTCCCGGGTCGTCGAGCTCACGGGCGGCCGCGGGGTCGACGTGCTGGTCGACCCGGTCGGTGGCGACCGCTTCACCGACTCGCTGCGCTGCCTGCGCCCCCGGGGCGGCCGCCTGCTCGTGGTGGGGTTCACCGCGGGGGAGATCCCGACGGTGAAGGTCAACCGGCTGCTGCTGACCAACACCGACGTCCGCGGCGTCGGGTGGGGCGCCCCCGCGTTCGCCGAGCCCGGTGTCGTCACCGGGCAGTGGTCCGACATCGTGCCCCTCATCCGGCAGGGGGCGGTGGCCCCGGTGGTGGGCGCGACGTTCCCGCTGGACCGGGCGGCCGAGGCGCTGGCCGTGGTCGACGAACGGCGGGCGCTCGGCAAGGTCGTCGTCCAACTCTGACATCGGAGGCATCCCATGCGCTTCGGCGTGTCCGTCGCCTACTGGCCCTGGTTCACCTACGACGAGCAGGTCGCGCTGGCGCGCACCGCGGACGGGCTCGGGTTCGACTCGGTGTGGGTCGCCGAGGGGTACGGCCAGGAGGCGGTCGCCCTCCTGGGTGCGCTCTCGGCGGTGACCGAGCAGATCCGCCTGGGCACCGGGATCCTGCAGATCCCGGCCCGGCAGCCCGCCGCCGCGGCCACCGCCGCCGCGACCCTCGACCGGATCTCGGGCGGGCGTGCCCTGCTGGGCCTCGGCCTGTCCGGCCCCCAGGTGTCCGAGGGCTGGTACGGGGTCCCGTTCACCGCCCCCCTGCGGCGGACCCGCGAGTACGTCGAGATCATCCGGCTCGCGTGCAGCGGCGAGCGGCTGTCCTACCAGGGCCGCGAGTGGACGATCCCGACCCCGGACGGGCTCGGCCTCGGCAAGGAGCTGAAGATGCTCGGCGGTGGCCCGGTCCAGGACCGGATCCCGATCTACCTGGGCGTGAGCGGGCCCCGCACCGTGGCGCAGTGCGGCGAGATCGCCGACGGATGGCTGCCGTTCCTGTTCAGCCCGGACCACGCCGACATGCTCACCGAGCCCCTGCTGCGGGGGCTGGCCGCGGCCGGGCGCGACCGGTCGGAGATGACGATCGCCCCGACCGTCCCCGCCGCGCTCCACCGGGATCCGGACGTCGCGCGGGACCTGGTCCGGCCGATGATCGCGTTCTACCTGGGCGGCATGGGGGGTGTCTCTATGGGTTCGTCAAGCGGCGGCGAGTTCTGGATCGGGGTTGTTGACCGTGGGCGGGTTGTAGGGGCGGCGGTCGCGGAGCATGGCGTAGATGACGTCGGTGCGGCGTCGGGCGAGGCAGATCAGGGCGGCGTTGTGTCGTTTGCCGGCGGCTCGTTTGCGGTCGTAGTAGGCGCGGCTGGCGGGGTCGGCCAGGGCGGCGAATGCGGACAGGAACAGCGCGGATTTCAGGGCGTGGTTGCCGCGCTGGGATCGGGTTTCGCCTTTGATCGAGGTGCCGGAGCGGCGGGTGACTGGGGCGAGGCCGGCGTAAGCGGCGAGGTGCCCGGCGGTGGGGAACCCGGAGCCGTCGCCGACGATGGTGAGGATCTTGATGGCGGTCCTGACCCCGAGTCCGGGCATCGAGGTCAGGACCGGTCCAAGAGGGTGGGCCTCCAGGCGGGCTTCGAGCTCGTCGGCGAGCTGGTCGCGTTCGGTGTGGACCTGGCGCAGCTGCCCGGCGACGCCGGTGATGACACGGGCGAACGCGGCCGTGCCGGGAACGGTCAGGCTCTGGGCGTCGAGCGAGGTCAGGATCTGGGCGGGAAGGGTGCGGGCCAGTCGAGGCGACCGGGCCCGCATCGTCTCGGCGATCCCGTCAGCGCCGAGCTCTCGCAGGGCTTGCGGGGTGGGCGCGGCCGCGAGCAGGTCGAGCACGCCACCGCGGTCCAGGCGTGGCCCGAGCAGGCGTTCCAGGGCGGGATGAACATGCAGCAGGGCGTCGCGCAGCCGGTTCGTCAGCCGGGTGCTCTGCCCAGCCAGGTCATCGTCGTAACCGGCGAGCACAGTGAGTTCGGCGAGGGTCTCGTCGTCGGTGCCGACCCGGCGCAGGGTGTGCGGCATCGTCCGGGCGGCCTCGGCGATCACGTGGGCGTCGCGGGCGTCGGTCTTGGCCTGCCCGGGATGCAGGTCGGCGATGCGGCGCATCGCCAGCCCGGGCAGGTAGGCCACCGTGATCCCCAGATCACGAGCGACGGCGATGGCCAGCGCTCCGATCGAGGCGGGCTGGTCGATGACCATCAGCACCGCGCCGTGCTCGGCCAGCCCGGACAGCACGGTGCGCAGCGCCGATTCGTCGTTGGGCAGGGCCTTGTCGTGCACCCGCTTCCCGTTGGTGTCGACCGCGCAGGCGTGGTGTTCGGACTTGCCCACGTCCAGGCCGCAGAACACCGCGAACCCGGTCGGGTGCTGGTCAGGATCGGGCAACCGCCGCTCCCTTCTCGTCGCGGCAGGCCGACCACGAGCACCCGCGCCGGCAGCCACGTTACGAGCAGACCACACGGGTCAGGTCTCTATCAGCGGTCGTTGGCGCCCTCCGGCCACGGCGACAACACCCCCCAGATCATCGGGCGACAGGGGCAGTCAGTCATACCGCGGCCGGCGGCCTGCAAGCCCTCAGCGGGCTTGATCAAGAAGGTAACGGGGCAAGGACAAGAACTTCTACACCGAGCTCGCCGTGCGCTACGGCCACGCCGCCAGTGCGCTGGCCTGCCAGGAGCGCTTCCTGGCCGGCGACCGCACCGGCGCCGAGGCCGCCCTGACCACCGAGCTGATCGACCTGGTGTCGCTGGCGGCGACCCCGGCGACGCTGGAGAGGAAGCTGGCCGCCTACGAGGCCGCGGGCGTCGACACGATGATCGTGGCACCGTTCGGCGACCGGACCGCCCTGCTGGAGGCCCTGGCGGGCACACGATGACCCCGGCGGCCGCGGAGGGCGCGCTCTACGCCGACCTGGTCGTGGAGGCCCTCGGGCGCCACGGCGACCGGGAGGCCTTCGTCCACGGGGACCGCCGGATGACCTACGCCGAGGCCGGCGACCTCACGGCCCGCCTCGTGCAGGTACTCGTCCGGCACGGGATCGGCCGGGGGTCGGCGGTCGCCGCGCTCAGCCCGAACGTGCCCGAGGCCTGGCTGCTCCAGGCAGCCGCCTACCTGGTGGGGGCCACCTTCAGCGGGTTGCACCCCCTGGGGTCGGTCGAGGACCACGTCCGCCTCTGCGACGACGCCGGGGTGGCGCTGC
This sequence comes from Pseudonocardia sp. ICBG1293, assembly GCF_020131355.1. Taxonomy (GTDB): domain Bacteria; phylum Actinomycetota; class Actinomycetes; order Mycobacteriales; family Pseudonocardiaceae; genus Pseudonocardia. The sequence goes on along the minus strand of NZ_JAHLEL010000040.1, from coordinate 56,978 downwards.
TCCTGGTCCATCCGCGTGTCGCCGAGGTCGGGGCGGCGGTGAGCGAACGCGCCCCGAGTGTGCGCACGGTGCTGACGATCGGGCCCTGCGAGCTCGGCCGCGACCTCGGGGCGGCCTGCGCCGCCGAGCGCGGCGGGCGCCTGGCCCGGGACCCGGCGATCGAGCCCGAGGACACCGCATGGCTGCAGTACACGGGTGGGACCACGGGGCGGCCCAAGGGCGTCATGCTCCCGCAGCGGGCCCTCGCCCAGCAGGCGCTGTCCTGGCTGGCCTCCTACGGCGTGCCCGAGCGGCCGCGCTACCTCGCCGCGGCGCCGATCACCCACGCCGCCGTGCTCCCGCTGCTGCCGACCCTGCTGCGGGGCGGCTGCGTGGTGCTGCACGAGTCGTTCGACCCCGACGCCTTCCTGCGGACGGTGCAGGACGAGCACATCAGCTACGCCTTCGGGGTGCCCACCATGCTCGGCGCGCTCGTCGGGACCGCCCGGGCCGGGCGGTACGACCTCGGCGCCCTGCGCACCTTCGCCTACGGCGCGGCGCCCGCATCCCCGGCGCTGCTCGAACAGGCCCAGGACGTCCTGGGCCCGGTGCTCCTGCAGGGCTACGCCCAGACCGAGGCGGGCGGGTTCATCGCCGCGCTGCGTCCCGACGAGCACGTGGCCGGGCAGCTGACCTCGTGCGGGCGCCCCGCGTCCGGGGTCCTGCTGGCGTTGCACGGCCCCGACGGCCGGGAGGTGGCCCCCGGCGAGCGCGGCGAGATCGTCGTGCGCTCCCGCGGCGTGATGACCGGGTACCTGGGCCTCCCCGAGGAGACGGCGCAGGCCCTGCGGGGCGGCTGGCTGCACACCGGGGACGTCGGGCGGTTCGACGAGCGCGGGTTCCTGCACATCGTCGACCGCGCGAAGGACATGGTCATCACCGGCGGCTTCAACGTCTATCCCCGCGAGGTCGAGGACGTCCTGGACGGCCACCCCGGTGTCGCCGGGTCCGCGGTGGTCGGGGTCCCGGACGACCGCTGGGGCGAGGCGGTGCGGGCCTACGTGGTGCTGCGCGGGCGGGCGAGCGCGACCGCGGAGGAGCTGATCGCCCTCGTCCGTGCGCGGAAGGGACCCGTGCACGCACCCAAGTCGGTCGTCTTCGTCCCCGAGCTCCCGACCACCGCGGTCGGCAAGATCGACAAGAAGGTGCTGCGGGACCGCACGGACGGGCCGTGACCGCCGGGTCGACGGACACCCGGTACCCCAGGAGAGGAGTCAGAACCATGACCGAGGAGCCACTGCCCGCGCCGTCACCGGTGGCCGGGGCATGAGGGACGTCGTCGTCGCCGGGGTGGGCATGACCCGCTTCGGGCGGTTCCTGGACCGCACGTTCGCCTCGCTGGTCACCGAGGCCGTCGGCGCGGCCCTGACCGACGCGGGTACGACGCCCGACGCGGCCGGGATCGTGTACTACAGCAACAGCGGTGCCGGGATCATCCACGGCCAGGAGTCGGTCCGTGGGCAGCACGCCGTGCGGGGCAGCGGCCTGGAGGGCATCCCGCTCATCAACGTCGAGAACGCCTGCGCGTCCGGGTCCACGGCCGTGAACCAGGCCTGGTTGGCCGTGGCGGCGGGCCAGGTGGACGTCGCGGTCGCCGTCGGCGCCGAGAAGCTCAACCACGAGGACCGCAGCCGCGCCTTCGCGGTGATGACCGCCGCGCTGGACCAGGACCGGCTGCCCGAGATCACCGCCGACCTCGGCGACGCGGGCACCGGGTCGGTGTTCATGGACATCTACGCGCGCTTCGCGCGCTGGTACCGCGATCGCACGGACGCGACGCAGGCGGACTTCGCCCGGGTCGCGGTGAAGAACCACGCGCACGGGGCGCTGAACCCGAAGGCGCAGTACGGGGGCGTGCTGACCGTCGAGGAGGTACTGGCCGCCCGCCCGATCAGTGGTGACCTGACGCTGCCGATGTGCGCGCCGATGTCCGACGGCGCCGCCGCCGCGGTGATCACCACACCGGAGATCGCCGCCCGCTGGGGCGCGCAGCCGGCGCGCCTGCTCGCCACGGTGATCGGGGCGGCCCGGCCCGGCGTCTACGGCGAGCTCGTGCCGGACACCGCACGTCGCGCCTACGAGATGGCCGGTCTGGGACCTGCCGACCTCGACGTGGTCGAGTGCCACGACGCCGCCTCCCCGGCCGAGCTGATCGTCATGGAGGAACTCGGGCTCTGCGAGCCGGGCGGGGCCCCGGCGCTGCTGCGTGCCGGGACGACCGCACTCGGGGGAGCGTTGCCGATCAACCCCAGCGGCGGGCTGGGCAGCAAGGGGCACCCGGTCGGCGCCACCGGGCTGGGCCAGCTCGTGGAGCTCGTCGACCAGGTACGGGGACGGTGCGGAGCCCGGCAGGTGGAGGGGGCGCGCCTCGGGCTGGCGGAGAACGCCGGGGGCTACATCGGTCCGGACGCCGCGGCTGCCTCGGTGACGATCGTGGGCGCGCCGTGAGCGTGCTGCGGGTCGAGCGGGCGGGCCCGGTCGCCCGGATCGTCCTCGACCGTCCCGGGAGGCACAACGCCCAGGGCCCGCAGCTGTGGTCGGAGCTGCGGGCCGCGGGGGCGGAGCTGTCCGCCGACCAGGACGTGCGGGCGGTCGTCCTGCTGGGGGACGGGCCGTCGTTCAGCTCCGGGCTGGATCTGGCCGAGCTCGAACCGCAGGGGTTCCTGCACCGGGTCGCCCACGCCCCCGACGACCGGGCGCAGGAGCTGATCGCCGAGGCGCAGCAGGGGTTCGGGTGGATCGCCCGGGCGCCGTTCCCCGTGGTCGCCGCCGTGCACGGGGTCGCCGTCGGGGCCGGTCTGCAGCTCGCCCTGGCCTGCGACGTCCGGATCGTGGCCGACGACGCCACCCTCGCCGTGGCCGAGGTCGGCCGCGGCGCCGTCCCGGATCTGGGGGCGACGGTCGACCTGCCCCGCCTGATCGGGCTCGAACGCGCGCTGGACCTGATCCTCACCGCGCGGTCGCTGACCGGTGCACAGGCCGCGGAGCTCGGCCTGGCGCTCCGAGCCGTTCCGGCCGGGACGGTCGTGGCCGAGGCGACGGCCTACGCCGAGACGCTGGCCGCCGCCCCGCGCGCCGCGCTCGCGTGGGCCAAGGCCGCCACCCGGGAGCCGGACCGGGAGCGCAGCCTGCGACTGGCGGCCCTCGGGCAGCTGGAGTGTGTCCGGGGCATGCTCGGCGTGTCCGGGTAGGGGGAGAGCCGGGCACCGAACTGGGAAGAGCTTGTCGCACTTCGCTCGGTTGTGGCACCCTCGTGGTGCAGATGAGGCGGACGGGCAGCGGAGGTGTGGTGCGGTGACCGGTACCAGGGCGGTCCGCCGCACGCGGAGCGACGCCGAACGCAGCACCGCTCGCATCCTCGAGGCCGCGGAGGTCGTCCTCGCGGCGGACGAGACCGCCTCCCTGGAGCGCATCGCCGATCACGCTCAGCTGTCCCGGGCCACCGTCCACCGGCGTTTCACCTCGCGGGCCGCCCTGCTGGACGCGCTGGCGGAGCAGCTGAGCGAACGCTACCGGCGCGGACTCGCCGAGGCGCGGGTCGACTCGGCACCGCCGCTGTTCGCGTTGCGCCGGGTGACCGAGATCGTCTTCGAGCTCAAGCTGAGCCACCGGTTCGCCATCCGGCTGACCGCCGCCATGACCCCGGAGGTGCAGGACGGGCTCGACCGGCTGTTCGTGCGGCTGCGCGAGTCCGGCGCCGTCACCGCGGCGGATCCCGTCTGGTGCCGGCGGGTCTACCTGGCGCTGCTGGACGAGGTGAACGGGTTGTCCGCGGACTCACCCGCGCTCCCGCCACGGTCCGGACCGGACGAGGACCCGACCCCGGCGAGGATCGACCTCCTCGTCCGCACGGTGCTGCGGGCGCTGGGTGGCGACGGGGCGGAACACTAGGCCGCCCGTTCACAGCTGGGAGACGCCGCCGTCGACGGTGAGCTCCGCGCCGGTGGTGTAGGTCGCGTCGAAGGCGAGGAACGCCGCCGCGAGAGCCACCTCCCGGGGTGTTCCCAGGCGCTGCAGGGGGTTCTCGGCGACCCGCTGCGCGACGAACTCCGCTGCGGCCTCGGCGCTCATCGTCGTCTCCAGGGTGCCCGTCGCGATCGGGCCCGGGCTGACCGCGTTGACCCGCACACCCCGGTCGGCGAGCTCGGCGGCGAAGGTGCGCGTCATCGAGCGCAGGGCCGCCTTGCCCGCGGAGTAGACGCTGGTGCCCCGGATGCCGGCCAGGTGGGCCACCGAGGTCGTCAGCACGATCCCGGCCCCGTCGCCGAGCAGGGGCAGGAGCTTCTGCACGGTGAAGTAGGCGCCCCTGACGTTGGTCGCGTTCACCTCGTCGTACTCCTGCTCGGTGACGGTCTCCAGGGGCGCGGCACGGGCGGTCCCGGCGTTGACGAAGACGGCGTCGAGACCGCCGAACCGCGTCCGCACCCGGTCGGCCAGCGCGTCGAGGTCCGCCGGGGTGGAGACGTCGCCGCGGACCGCCAGCGCGGAGTCCCCGAGTGCGGCCCGTGCGTCGTCGAGCGCCGGTTGCGAGCGACCGGTCACGATCACGCGGGCTCCTCGCTCCACCAGGAGCCGGGCGATCGCGAGTCCGATGCCGTGGCTGCCGCCGGTGACCACCGCACGCCGGCCGTCGTAGGTGTCCGTGGCGAGCGCTCCGCGGGGCGCGTCGGTACGCCGCACGCGACTCACGGGCGTCGCCGCTCGATCGTCAGGGTGCCTGCGGTGGCGGCGCGGCCGTGGTCACCGGCGAGCAGGTCGTGCGGCGAGCCGAGCTCGACGGCGCTGACCGCGTCGAGGCGGGCCAGCTGCTCGGTGGTGAGCTCGACCTGCAGCGCGTCGAGGTTGCCCCGCAGCTGCTCGGTGGTGCGGGCACCGACGATCGGGGCCACGACCCCCCGCACCTGCAGGACCCAGGCCAGCGCGATCTGGGCCGGCAGGCGGCCGGTCTCGGTCGCGATGTCCTGCACGACCTCGGCGATGGCCAGGCTCCGCTCGGTGACCATGCCGAGGGCGGCGTTGACGCTCTTGCGGTTGCTCGCCCCCGGTCGTGCCGGTGACCCGCTCCCCGCCAGGTCGGCCCGGGTGTACCGGCCGGCGAGCACACCGCCCCCGATCGGGGAGAACGGGGTGACCCCCAGCCCCATCTCCCGGGCCATCGGCAGGAGGTCGCGTTCGGCGGCCCGGTTGATCAGGCTGTACTCGGGCTGCAGGGCGACCAGGGGGGTCCAGCCGCGCAGGTCGGCGACGGCCTGCATGCGCGAGACCTGCCAGGCGGGCACGTTGGACATCGCCACGTAGTGCACCTTCCCCGTCCGGACCAGGTCGTCCAGGCCGCGCAGGACCTCCTCGACGGGGGTCGTGGAGTCCCAGACGTGCAGGTGGAGGAGATCGATGTAGTCGGTGTCCAGCGCACGCAGGCTGGCCTCGACCGAGGCGAACAGGTTCTTGCGGTGCGGTCCGCCGGAGTTGGGGTCGTCGGCGGTACGCAGCGTCGTGTACTTCGTCGCGACGACGAAGCGGTCCCGTCGGCCCCGGAGGAACTCGCCCAGGAGCCGTTCCGAGCTGCCGTCGGTGTAGGTCGGTGCGGTGTCGAGGAAGTTGCCGCCGTGCTCGACGTAGGTGTCGAACAGCGCGCGGGCCTGGTCCTTCTCCGCGCCCCAGCCCCACTCGGTGCCGAACGTCGCGGTGCCCAGCGCCAGTGGCGAGACACGTAGGCCGGAGCGGCCCAGCAACCGGTAGGTGTCCAGCGTGAGTGCCATGATCTCTCCTCCGTGGTGATCGGGATCGACCACCACGGTGGCCCCGTCGCGGGCCTCGGACCAGGGAAGGATCATCCCAGGAATACCGGTCGTCGGTCCCGGGGTTGGACCGGTCGTGATCACCGGCACCGTCGACGCGACCCGGGAGCTGGCCGTCTTCCTGCGTGCGCGCCGCGAGGGACTGAGCCCCCAGGACGCCGGCCTGCCCCCGCGTCGCCGGACCCGGCGGACGCCGGGTCTGCGCCGCGAGGAGGTCGCCGAGCTCGCGGGGATCAGCATCGACTACGTCGTGCGGCTCGAGCAGGCCCGTGGCCTGCGCCCGTCGACCGAGGTCGTCGAGGCGCTGGCCCGGGCACTGCGACTCGCCCCCGACGAGCGCGCCTACCTCTTCGGCCTCTCCCGGCGGGGGCCGCGTGAGCCCGACGGGCCCACCACGACCGCCGCGCCGGCGCTGGTCCGGCTGGTCGCCGACCTCTCGCCACGGCCGGCCATGCTGCTGAACCATCGCTACGACATCCTGGACTGGAACGGCGCGATGGCGGGCCTGATGCTGGACTTCGCCACCGTGGCGCCGGCGCAGCGCAACGCGGTCCGGTTGTGCCTGCTGCACCCGCGCCTGCGCGAGTCCTACATGGACCAGGAGCAGGTGGTCCGCGAGGGGGTGGCCCACCTGCGCCTGGCCTGGGCGAAGCACCCCGAGGACCCGGGGCTGAGGGCGCTGATCGCCGAGTGCCTGGCCCGTGAGGACGTCGCACGGTGGTGGTCCGAGCCCGACGTCCCGCTCTCCGGCCGGGGGCACAAGGTCATCCGGCACCCCGACCTCGGGACGATCGCCACCGACTTCGAGGTGCTCGCGCCGCTCCACGACCCGGACCAGGTCGTCGTCGTCCACCGGGCGGCCGACGAGCGGAGCCGGGTGGCACTGGAGCGGCTCGGCGCGGCACGGTCGGCCGCGGCGTCCGTCGATCCCGGTGGGACCGTGGGCGTGTCCGCGGCGACGGGCCGGTGACGGCGCGCGCGGGCGAACCCGGATCGGCGACCGTCTCGTGCGGCGACACCGCAGGATCGTCCGGGACGTCCACCACCCGCCACCGCCCGCGCGGAGCGCCACCGGTCACCCGTCGCGGAGTCCCAGCAGCCCGACCGACTTCTCGCGCATCTCGACCTTGCGGACCTTGCCGGTGACCGTCATCGGGAACTCGTCGACGACCAGGACGTAGCGGGGGATCTTGTAGTGGGCGAGTCTGCCAGTGGCGAACTCGCGCAGTGTGTCGGCGGTCATCGCCGCGGCGCCGGGCCGCAGGATCACCCAGGCGCAGAGTTCCTCGCCGTAGCGCTCGTCGGGGACGCCGATGACCTGGGCGTCGACGACGTCGGGGTGGGTGTAGAGGAACTCCTCGATCTCGCGGGGGTAGACGTTCTCCCCGCCGCGGATGACCATGTCCTTGATCCGGCCGGTGATGTTGAGGTAGCCCTCGTCGTCCATCACGGCGAGGTCACCGGTGTGCATCCAGCGGGCGCGGTCGATGACCTCGGCGGTCTTCTCGGGCTGTTCCCAGTAGCCCAGCATCACCGAGTAGCCGCGGGTGCACAGCTCACCGGGCTCACCGCGGGGCAGGGTCCGGCCGGTCTCGGGGTCGACGACCTTGACCTCCAGGTGCGGGTGGACCCGTCCGACCGTGGACACCCGGCGCTCGACGGAGTCCTCGGCGCGGGTCTGGGTCGAGACCGGGCTGGTCTCGGTCATGCCGTAGGCGATGGTCACCTCGGTCATGCCCATCCGGTCCACGACCTGCTTCATCACCTCGACCGGGCACGGTGAGCCGGCCATGATCCCGGTCCGCAGGCTGGACAGGTCATAGGAGTCGAAGTCGGGGTCGTTGAGCTCGGCGATGAACATCGTCGGTACCCCGTAGAGGGAGGTGCAGCGTTCCTGCTGCACCGCGTGCAGGGTCGCCTTCGGGTCGAAGCCCTGGGCCGGGATGACCATCGTCGCGCCGCTGGTGGAGCAGGCCAGGTTGCCCATGACCATGCCGAAGCAGTGGTAGAAGGGCACCGGGATCGCGACCCGGTCGGCCTCGGTGTAGCCGCAGGTCGCGCCGACGTAGTAGCCGTTGTTGAGGATGTTGTGGTGCGACAGCGTCGCGCCCTTGGGGAACCCGGTCGTCCCGGAGGTGTACTGGATGTTGATCGGGTCGTCGGCGGTCAGCGACGCCTGGACCCGGGCCAGCTCGTCGCGGCGGGAGGCGTCCCCCGCGGCCAGTGCGTCCCACTCGGGGGAACCGGTGATCACCACGCGCTGCAGGTCGGGACAGTCCGCCCGGACCTCGGCGATCATCTTCTCGTAGTCGGAGGTCTTGAACGACGACGCCGACACCAGCGTGGAGATCCCGGCCTGGTTGAGCACGAACGCCAGCTCGTGGGTCCGGTAGGACGGGTTGATGTTGACCAGGACGACGCCGATCTTGGCCGTCGCGAACTGGGTCAGGGTCCACTCCGCGGTGTTCGGCGACCAGATCCCGACCCGGTCCCCGACGGTGAGACCGGCGGCGAGCAGCCCGGTGGCCAGGTCGTCGACGGCGCGCTGCAGCTCGCGGTAGGTCCAGCGGCGCCCGGTCTGCACCTCGACCAGTGCGTCGTTGTCGGGGACCCGGGCCACGGTGCGGTCCAGGTCGTCACCGATGGTGTCGCCGAGCAACGGGGTGTCCGAGGTCCCGGACGCGTACGACGGGACGGCGGGCGCGGTCATGCTGATCGGGTCCTCTCGGGGGTCGGCAGCACCCGGTGTCCGGCGCGGCGACGAGTGTCGATCGGCTCGCAGGCCACCGATCCGGTCCGTGCGGCGGTGGGCCGGGGGCGGCGGTGGGCCGGGGCACACCGTCGATCTCGTCGGCGAGCGCGCCCGCCCCCGGCGGGCCGCACCGTGACCGGAGCGACCGCCGGCGGGCCGTCGGTCAGGGTCGGGACCGGTCGTGCAGCCCGAGCGAGGGGTCGGTGGCGTAGTCGACGACCTGCGTGCGGGCGACGGCGTCGTTGTCGCGGGCCATGTAGTAGTGCAGGCGCGCGTCGGCGACGACACCGAGCTGCCCGTCGGGCAGGTAGCCGGCGATGGGGCCGTCCACGAAGGCGAGCATCGTGGTGCCGTCCGGGGCGATCGGCTCGTGGACCGCGCCGGCGACCTCGCAGGTGTAGGTGCCGGTCCGCCCGGGGTCGTCCTCGTGGTAGTGGAATCCGCCGTCGAGGATGTAGGCCTGCACGTTGCCCATGTGCCAGTGCGGGGTGGCCTGTACCCCGGGGTCGACCTGCAGGATCACGGTGAAGCTCCCGCTCACCAGGTTCGCGTAGAGCAGCTTGAAGCGCGTCCCGGGCATGAGCCAGTCGGTCCACGGGATGTCGGCGGGGTCGACGAACTCCTTGCGGGTGCCCTTGGGGGTCGCGCCCGGGTTCGTCATCCAGAACGCCGGGCCGGTGGGGGCGGGGACCGTGGTGGTCACAGTGGGGTTCCTCCGTCGTCGGTGGTGACACCCACGGTCGCCCACCCCGGCGGGGACGTCCACGACACAAGGCGACCGCGACGAGAACCGAACGGTTAACACCGCAGGTCACGCCGACGACCGACGGGCACCGCGGCCGTCGGGGTCGCTCCGGGCCCGCGACCCGGCCGGGGCCCCGGCACGCGGGTACGGCGGCGCCGCGGCGCCGCCGTACCCCGGAGGGTGCTGCGGTCAGTCCTGCCGCTCCCCGGCCAGGGTGTACGGGCGCAGCTCCGGCTCCGTCTCGACCCTCGGGGCCAGCGCGAGCTGGTTCGCGATCAGCCCGAGGGTGGCGGCGTAGTCGGTCGGGAACGTCAGCGGATCGACCCCGGGCATGAACAGCCGGGTGCAGGCGCCCCGGTCGACGCGGGCGGGGTCGGCCGGGCCGTCGTGGTCGAGTGCGTCCATGGCGATCGCGTAGGCCACGGGCGAGTAGGTGCCGACCGCGATGTGCTCCGAGGCCACCTCGGTGGGGCAGACGTCCTGCAGCGCCACGTTGGTGATCTCCCCGTCACCACCGTGCAGCGAGGTGGTGCCGCTGTCGTCGAGGTTGGGCTGCACGAACTCGTCGGTCCGGGTGTAGACCTGGGTGTAGGAGATCCCGGCGAAGGTCTCCTGGTAGGAGTTCATGGCCTGCGTGTAGTGCGAGTTCAGCGTCTGCTGCCACAGCGCCTCGGCGCATCCGGTCGCGGGTGTGCAGAGTGCCGCGTTGATGGCGATGCTGCCGTGGTTCGTGGCACCGAGGGCGATGTAGTCGTCCACCATCGCGCGCAGGTCCGGCCAGAACCGGAGGGCGAAACGCGGCTCGGTGCCGCCCTGGCTGTGCCCGAGGACGTCGACCTTGCGGCCGCTGAGGGCGTGCACGTGGCGGATCGCGTGGACGACGTACTCCGCCGCGACCTGGGTGTCGGTCATGGCGTTGTTCGGCAGCGTCACCGAGCAGTAGGGCCGGCCGAGGTCGTCGAGCGCGGAGAACCAGTTGAAGCCGAAGTTCACCTCCGGCGTCTGGGTCGTGCCGGGTACGAACAGGGCGACGTCACGGTCGGCGTCGGCGGCGTTCGCGGTGCAGCGGACCGCGGCGTCGAGCTGGTCGGACGGCACGCTCAACGCCGGCCCCGGACGGTCGACCGGCGCGAAGGTCTCGTCGGGCAGCGTCGGCGGGGGGAGCGGCAGGTCGGAGGGGGCGACGACCGGGAACGGCGAGGGTGTCACCGGTGGAAGGGGAGAGGGCGGTGCGGCCACGGCCTGGCCGGCCACGATCACCGATGCCAGGACGACGGCGCTCGCCAGGGCCAGCCGGGCGGTTCGTCGACTGAGGCGCGACATGGGCTTCCTCCGTTACACTCGCGTCGTTGCGATGCTCGATGTATCACTCGACTACATCTGTAACAGCGAACGAGGCCCGGTCGACGAAGGTGACGGTGCAGCGGTGAGCGGTAGATCCACAGCGACCGACGGCGACCTGTCCGGTGGCACCACGCTCCGCCGGCAGCTCGACCACGGCGGGAGCATCCGGCCGCGTGCGACGGCGCTCGACGCGCTGCACCTCGCCCATCGCTGGTTCCAGGCCGGTCGTCGGATCGACATCCGGGCGATCGCGGCGGAGCTGGGGGTGAGCCGGGTGACGCTGCACCGGTGGGTCGGTACCCGTGAGCAGCTCCTGGTCGAGGTGCTCTGGCTCAATGCGGACCGCTCGATCGACCGGACGGCCGACGGTGTCCGGGCGGACTCACCCGCCCGGAGCTGGACCGCGGAGATCCTGAGCCGGTGGGCGGCCGACGTCGTCCGGCACCCGGGGATCCGTCACCTGCAGGAGACCGAGGCCGAGCTGCTGGCCCGGCTGCTCACCCAGGACGCCAGCGAGTTCCAGCGGCGGGTGACCGAGAAGGTGGCGGGCTTCCTCGCCGAGGACATCGCCGTCGGGCGGGTCACCATCGAGCTCGAACCGCAGGAGCTCGCCTATGCCACGGTGCGCATCGTCGAGTCGTTCGTGCACACCCCGGCGATCACCGGTGGCGCTCCCGATCCCGAGCAGAACGCCCGGGTGCTGCGCGCCCTCCTCCGCTGAGCGTGACGCCGACGGGCGTGCCGGGTCCGCCGGCCCACGCCCGTCACAGCTCGCCGCGGGCCCGGTGGCTGTCCCGGGCACGAGCAGCAGGGACGTGTCCCGGTGTCGTTGTCGATGCCCGGATCGCGGTGGACCGGGCGTCACAGTCCGGGTGATCCACCGGCCCGGTGCGCCTAGTCTCGGAGCGTGCTCCGTGATGTCCCGTCGTCCCTCGTCCCGGCGACCTGAGGCCCGGTGTTCCGGTCCCGTCCGCGCCCGCCGGCCTTCGCAGCCGCGTCGGTGTCCTTCCTCGTGGTGTGTGCCGCAGCCGGCGTGCCTGCTCCGCTGTACGTCGTCTACCAGAGGTCCTACGGCATCTCGACGATCGCGCTCACCGGTGCCTTCGCCGTCTACATCGTGCCGCTGCTGATCGCGCTGCTGTGCTGCGGCAGCCTGTCCGACCACGTGGGCAGGCGCCGGGTGGCCGTACCCGCTCTGCTCATCGGGGCGGCGGCGTGCCTGGTCCTGGCCACCGTGGACTCGTCGGCGCCACTGATCGCCGGGCGGGCGGTGCAGGGAGCGTCGGTGGGGCTGGCCCTGGGCGCGCTCGGCGCCTACGTCGTCGACCTGGCGCCGCCGGCGCGTGCCGGCCTGGCCGGGGCGATCACCAGCGGCGCCCCGCCGGGCGGGATCGCGGTCGGTGCGCTCGCCTCCGCAGCCGCGGTGCAGGTCGCACCGGTCGGGGCACCCTTCTGGTCCTTCGTGGTCGCGGCGGCCGTACTGGCCACGGCCGCCGCGACGGTCGCGCTGCTGCCGGAGACGGCGGCCCGCCGACCCGGCGCGCTGCGGTCCCTGCGGCCGGAGGTCCGGGTGCCCCGGGCCGCACGCGGGGTGTTCCCGATGGTGTGTCTCGTCGTCGCGGCGACCTACGTCCTGGGCGGGTTCACCCAGGCGCTGGCCCCGTCGCTGGCGGCGTTCGTGCTGGGGCGTGACGACCTGTTCAGCGGCGGCCTGGCCGTGGCCGTCTACCACCTCGCGGGGCCGGTGGCGGGTCTCGCCGTCGCCGGGCTGCCCGCGGTACGCGCGCTGACCGGCGGGGCCGCCGTGCTGGCGGCGGGGGCCGGCGGGTTCGTCGGGGCGATCGCCCTCGGCAGCTTCGCCGCCTACCTCGCCGCCGCGGTCGTGGCCGGGGCGGGGTTCGGTGTCGCGTTCGCCGGTGCGATGCGGGTCCTGCTCGCCCGGAGCCCCCAGGGCGCGCACGCGGGCACCCTCGCGGCGGTCTACCTGTACTGCCACCTCGCCGCCGCGGTCGCGAGCCTGCTCGCCGGGACCGCGGTGGACGTGTGGGGTCTGGCGCCGGTGGCGTCGGTCCTGTGCGGCGTGGTCGTGGTGATGTCGTTCGTGGGCGCCGTCGAGTCGGGGCTCCGGCTGCGCGCGGGGTGAGCCGGGGGTGGCCCGCCGGGAGGGGCGGGCCGCGTCGTCAGGACCGGTGCGCCGTCGCCTCGGGAAGCTCCTGCAGGACGGCGTCCGCGGCCGCACCGAGCCCGCCCGCGGAGCGCTGGGCCCGGCCGATCTCCCACGCCCGCTCGGCGAACCCGGGTTCGTGCAGCAACCGCAGGAGCCTGCCCCGGGTGTCCTTGACGTCGACGAGGTCGGGCCGCTCGACCGCCAGACCGATCCCCGTGTCGACGGCGCGCACCGCGTGGTCGAACTGGTCGACGTTGGTGGGACGGACCAGTACCGGGACCCCGAAGTAGAGGCTCTCGTGGACGCTGTTGCTGCCGCCATGGGTGAAGAACACGCGCACGTGCGGGTGCTCGAGCACCCCGAGCTGGGAGTGGACCCAGGGCACCACCTTCAGGTTCGGCGGGAGGTCGGCCGGCAGGAACCGCTGCTGGTCGCGGTGCAGCACCCACAGCACCCCGTGCCCGTCCCCGAGCCGACGGGCGAGAGCGACGACCGACCGGACCTGGTCCGGTGTCATCCGGGTGATCGAGCCGAAGGCGGTGTAGACGACGGCCGGGTGCGCGTCGAGCCACCGGGTGACGTCGGCGTCGCGCTCGTCGCGGCGGTCCGGAGGGACGAGCGCCCCCACCATCCGTACCCGCTCCGGGGCCGCCAACGGGTAGTCGACCCCGGGCACGGAGAAGCAGAGCACACTGCGGGCGTTCGCGTTGTGGACCGCGGCGCGCAGGGTGCGCGGGTCGATCCCGAGCTCGCCCATCCGCCGGTGCAGCCGTACGGCGCTGCGCAGCACCGTACGGTCGAGGAACACGGTGCCGGTACCGACCGTGAACCAGATCCGCTCCAGCTCCTGCCGCCACGTGCGCCGCAGCGGCAGCCCGGACGACGGCGGGGGGAACCCGCGCGGGAGGTCGTGCTCGATCAGGCTGCTGAGCAGGCACGGTGCGGTGATGACGTAGGGGATGCCGCGGGTGAGCGCGACCTGCAGCGCGTGCGTGGCGAACCGGTTGATCACCATCAGCGAGGGCCGGACGCGCTCGACGACCTCGTCGAGGGCCTGGTAGCGCTGCACGAGGTGGTCGACGTCGAACAGCTGCCGGGACCGCGCCCGCAACCCGCGGACCCGGGACCGCTGGTGGATCCGGGCGTAGGTCGCGTCGTCGATCATGGTCAGTGCCAGCGCCGGGTTCACCGGCCCCAGGGAGACGAACTCCACCGTGCTGCGGTCGGCGAGCTCGCCGACCGGGCCGCGCAGGTTCTCGTCGGCGGCGAACACGAGGTTCGGCACGCCCCGCCGGGCCAGCTCGCCGGCCAGCGCGAGACTGGTCGCGGCCTCCCCGGTGGAATGGGTGCAGCAGAACAGGATCGGCCGCGCGCCGGTCCGGTCGGTCTGCTGCCCCGCGCCGTCGGGCCGGTGCGTGCCGGTGGTCTGCTCCATGGCGCCAGTGCACCACCGCGCGAGCCGGGAAACCCCCGGAGCTGGTCGCCCGGCCGCAGGCGCGAATCGTGCGGACCTGCAGCCGGGCCCGTTCCGGTGGGTCGTCGCTCTGCGGTGGACGTCGGTCGCGGATCCGAGGATCACCCGGGGCCGGTGGAGCCGGCTCGGACGAGGTAGTCGTACCCCGCGTCGAGCTGCTGGGGTGTCCACAGGCCTCTGCGCTTGTCCTGCACCTCGCTGTCGGACGACCAGCGGGCAGGCCCTCCGGCGGCGGCCGCCTGCAGCTGGATCCGGCAGGCGCGGTCGAGCAGGGCCGCGTGCATCACCGCCGTCGGCAGGTCCGTCCCGACCGTCACCATTCCGTGCCCGGGGATCAGGCAGCCGTTGGCGTCGCCGATGGTCTCGGCCAGGGCGTCGCCCAGCTCGGAGGTGGCGATGAGATCGCCGGTGCGGGTGAAGCGCACGACGTCCGGGTCGAGGAAGGGGATCGCGTCGTGGGACAGCGGACGCAGCGGCTCGTCGAGCGCGGCGAACGCCGTCGCGGCGTCCGCGTGGGTGTGCACGGTCGCGGTGACGTCCTGGCGGGCGCGCAGGAGCGCGGCGTGGATGTGGAACTCGATGTGCCGTCGGCCGCTGCCCTCGAGGACCGTGCCGTCATCGGCGATCAGGATGACCTTCTCCGGGGTGATCTCCTCCATGCCCCCAGCCGGCGGACTTGGTCCACAGGCCGCGGCCGCCGGGGTCCCGCAGCGCCGCGTGACCCCAGATCAGATCGGCCTGCCCTGCGGCGTGCAGTGCGCGGTGTGCGGCGACGACTGCGTCGACCGGTTTCTGCGACATGAGGTCGAACGTATGCGTACTGTCAGTCCTCGTCAATCACCGGCTTGACCAGACTCTCGAGCTCAACTACCGTCCGAGATAATAGTACGTATACGGAGCAATCTTGGACGAGGAGACCAAGATGCGTGAAAGCCTCGAGGCGAAGCTGGCGCGGGTGGGCGACCCGCTGCGGATGCTGCGCCGCGCACCCGCCAACCGGTTCCGCTTCGACTACCCGGACCAGATCACCAATTGGCAGGACGAGCAGGCGGCCTGGCGCACGACGGCGGTGCTGTTCGACCAGAGCCACCACATGACCGACGTCTACTTCACCGGTCCGGACGTCGGCCGGCTGCTGGCCGAGTCCGGTACCAACAGCTTCGCGACCTGGGCTCCGAACAAGGCCAAGCACCTCGTCACCTGCACCGAGGAGGGGCGGATGATCGGTACCGCGGTGCTGTTCGGGCTCGGTGAGAACGAGGTCAGCGTGGTCGGGCCCACCGCCACCGCGAACTGGCTCACCTACCGGGCCGAGACCCAGGGCTACGACGTGGCGGTCGTGCGGGACGAGCGGACCGCGGACCAGCCTCCCGGCGGGCACCGCAGGCTGTTCCGTTTCGAGATCGAGGGCCCGGCCGCGCGCGCGATCCTCGAGAAGGCTCACGGCGGCCCGCTGGGGCCGGTCCGGTTCTTCGGAATGACCTCCTTCACCCTCGGGGGACGGCCGGTGCGCGCCCTGTCGCACACGATGGCCGGCGTTCCCGGCGCCGAGTCGATGGGCATGGAGATCTGGGGCCCGTGGGAGGACCACCAACCCTGCTGGGACGCGCTCGTGTCCGCCGGTGAGGAGTTCGGGCTGGTACTCGGCGGTGCGCTCGCCTACTACACCGGCGGCATCGAGTCCGGCTACGCGGCCCAGCCCACCCCGGCGATTTACACCGCACCCGAGCTCAAGGGCTACCGCGAGTGGCTGCCCGGCAACGGGTACGAGGGCAAATTGTCAGCTACGCCGCGCCGACCGTCGAGGACTATTACACGACCCCGTACGACTTCGGCTACGGCCACCTGGTGAAGTTCGATCACGACTTTGTCGGCCGGGACGCGTTGCAGCGCATCGCCGACGGCCCGCACCGACGGAAGGTCTGGCTGCGCTGGAACCCCGAGGACGTGGCCCGGATCCACGCCTCCAGCCTGTTCGACGGGGAGAAGCGGGCCAAGTACCTCGACACCCCGCTGGGTCGCTACTCCCGGATCCAGATGGACAGCGTGCTCGTCGACGACCGGCCGGTCGGGGTGTCCACGCTCTGCGGGTACACCGTGAACATCGGCTCCTGGATGTCGGTCGGGTTCCTCGACGAGGCCGTGATCACCGACGGCGCCGAGGTCACGATCGTCTGGGGCGAGGAGGACGGCGGAACGCCGAAACGCAACGTCGAACGGCACGTCCAGACCACGCTCCGAGCGCGCGTGAGCACCACGCCGCTGGGGCACTGATGGCCGGCGTGACGGCCCGGCGCAGCCGGGCGAGCGCCGCCGCGCTGACCGCGGGAGGCCCGGCCGCTGCTGGGCTCGACGACACCGCCGGGGTGGGGAGGCTGCTGGTGCAGGGTCCCGACCGGCCCGGGATCGTGTCCGCGGTGTCGGCGGTACTGACTCGGCACGGGGCGAACATCGTCTCGTTGCGCCAGCACTCCACCGACACCGTCGGCGGACAGTTCGCGCAGCGCACCGTCTTCGCGCTGCCCGATCTCGACGCGGCGCGGCATGCGCTGGCGGCCGACCTGGACCGCGAGATCGCCGACGGGCTGGGACTGCGCTGGTCGCTGCACGACACCGCGCAGCGGAAGCGGGTCGCGATCTTCGCCTCGCGCGCCGACCACTGCCTGCTGGACCTGCTGTGGCGATGGCGCCGCCGCGAGCTCGCGATGGATGTCACCACCGTCGTGGCGAACCACCCGGACCTGGCCGCCGACGTCGAGCCGTTCGGTATCCCGTTCGTCCACGTGCCGGTCACCGGCGACAAGACCGAGGCCGAGGCCGAGCACCTGCGGCTGCTGGCCGGCCGGGTCGACCTGGTCGTTCTCGCCCGCTACATGCAGATCGTCTCGGACGACTTCCTGCAACGGCTGGGCGTTCCGATGATCAACATCCACCACTCGTTCCTCCCCGCGTTCATCGGAGCGGGGCCGTATGCGAAAGCCAAGGATCGCGGCGTGAAGCTGATCGGAGCCACCGCCCACTACGTGACCAAGGACCTGGACGAGGGGCCCATCATCGAGCAGGACGTGGTCCGCGTTTCGCACGCCGACACCGTGCAGGACCTCGTACAGAAGGGCGCCGACGTGGAGCGCGCCGTGCTGTCGCGAGCGGTGCGCTGGCACTGCGAGGACCGGATCGTCACCGACGGCAACCAGACGGTGGTGTTCGGCCGATGACCGCCAGTGTGATCGACGGCCGGGCGGTGGCCCGCGGGGTCCGTGCGGAGACCGCCCGCCGCGCCGCGGCGCTCACCGCCGCCCCCGTACTGGCCACGGTGCTGGTC
This sequence comes from Pseudonocardia sp. ICBG1293, assembly GCF_020131355.1. GTDB lineage: Bacteria > Actinomycetota > Actinomycetes > Mycobacteriales > Pseudonocardiaceae > Pseudonocardia. The sequence goes on along the minus strand of NZ_JAHLEL010000040.1, from coordinate 39,337 downwards.
GGCGACGACCCGGCCAGCGGGGTGTACGTAGCGAGCAAGCGCAAGGCCGCGGTCGCGGCCGGGATCGGCGACGTCCACCGGCACCTGCCCGGTACGACAGCCGAGTCCGAGGTCGCGGCGGTGCTCGACGAGCTCGCCGCGGACGACGGGATCACCGGGATCCTGTTGCAACTCCCGTTGCCCGGGCATCTCGAGGCGGCCAGGCTGGTCGAGCGGATCCCCCCGGAGAAGGACGTCGACGGGCTCACCATCCACAATCAGGGTCTCCTCGCTCGCGGCGAGCCCGGGCTGCGGCCGTGCACACCGGCCGGGGTGATCGCGCTGCTCGATGCCGGCGGGATCGGGCTCGCCGGCAGCCACGCCGTGGTCGTCGGCCGGTCCACACTGGTCGGACGGCCGAGGGCGCAGCTCCTGCTGGGGCGCGACGCCACGGTCACGGTTGCCCATTCCCGCACCCGTGACCTCCCCGCGGTCACCCGCGCCGCCGACGTCCTGGTGGCTGCGGTGGGTGTTCCCGGAATCATCACCCGCGCCCACGTCGCACCGGGTGCGGCGGTCATCGACGTGGGGATCCACCGCACCGCGACCGGCCTGGTCGGCGACGTCGACCAGGCCGACGTGGCTCCGGTCGCGGGTGCCCTCACACCCGTTCCCGGCGGGGTCGGGCCCATGACCATCGCGATGCTGCTCGCCAACACGGTCACGGCGGCAGAGTCCCGGGTGAGCGGACGATGACAGCACTGCGCACGGCCCTGGAGACGATCGGCTACGAGGTCATGCCGTTCCGCGGGACCCGGGAGGCGGTGCTCGAACACGTCCCGCGGACGATCGCCCTCACCGTCACCGCCTCGCCGCAGAAGGGCATCGCGGCCGGCGTCGACCTGGCGATCCGGCTCGCCGCCGACGGCTACACGGTCGCCCCGCACCTGTCCGCGAAGCTGATCTCCGGCCGGGCTCACCTCGACGAGCTGCTGGGCCGGATCTCCGGGGCCGGGATCGATCGGCTCTTCGTGATCGGCGGTGACGGCGAGCCGGCCGGCGACTACGCCGACGCGCTCACCCTGCTGCATGCGATCCGGGACAGTGGGCACACCTTCACCGACGTCGGGGTCGCCGGCTATCCCGAGGGACACACCGCCATCCCGGACGAGAGCCTGCTGGCGGCGCTCAAGGCGAAGGCGGCGCTGGCCGACCACGTCACCACCCAGGTCTGCTTCGACCCGGCCACGGTGTCGGAGTGGTCGCGGTCGGTCGCGGCCCAAGGGGTCGGCATCCCGGTGCAGGTCGGCGTCCCGGGCGCTGTTGCCCGGCAGAAGCTGCTGCGCATCTCGGCGAGCATCGGCGTCGGCGACTCCGCCCGGTTCCTGCGCAAACAGAGTGCACTGCTCCGGCGGTTCTTCACCCCCGGCGGTTTCGACCCGACGCGGCTGGTCCGCGGGTTCCGGGCCGACCTGGCCGAGGGGGTGAACCCGATCGCCGGGTTCCACGTGTTCACCTTCAACGACGTCGCGGGCACCGAACGGTGGCGGCGCCGGATGCTCGAACGGTCATGACCGCACGGGTGCTGGGCGTTCTCAACGTCACTCCGGACTCGTTCTCCGACGGCGGCCTCCACGACACCGTGGAGGCCGCCGTCGCGCACGGGACGGCACTGGCCGCGGCCGGCGCGGACATCGTCGACGTCGGTGGGGAGTCCACCCGCCCCGGGGCGGACCGGGTGCCCGAGACCGAGGAGCTCCGCCGGACCCTGCCCGTGGTGCGCGCCCTGGCCGACCGGGGGATCGCGGTCGGCATCGACACCATGCGTGCCCCGGTCGCGGAGGCGGCGCTCGCCGCGGGCGCAGTGCTGGTGAACGACGTCAGCGGCGGGCTCGCCGACCCCCGGATGGCGGCACTCGTCGCCGCGACGGACGCGGGGTGGGTGCTGACGCACTGGCGCGGGCCGAGCGCCACGATGGACGATCGTGCCGTCTACGACGACGTGGTCGCGGAGGTCCGTGCGGAGCTGCTCGACCGAGTGGACGTCGCGGTCGCCGCGGGGGTGCGCCCGGACCGGATCGTCCTCGACCCCGGCTTCGGCTTCGCCAAACGGGCTCATCATGACGTCGCACTGCTCGCCGGGCTGCACACGCTCGTCGCCACCGGGTTCCCGGTGCTGGCCGGCACCTCCCGCAAGCGCTTCGTCGGCTCGCTGACCGGCCGGTCCGTGGCCGTCGACCGGGATGCGGGAACGCTCGCCACCGTGGTGCTCGCCGTGCAGCAGGGTGTCTGGGGTGTGCGGGTGCACGCCGTCGCCCCGGCCAGGGACGCGATCCGGGTGGTGGCCGCGGTGTGCGCTCAGGACGCTGTGGCAGGTGGCTGTGGCAGGTGCGTCCCGAAGGTCCGGGCGTGGTAGGTCAGCGGATCGAGGTCCGATGACGCGACGGTGAGCACGTCACCCAGAACGACGAGGTGGTCGCCGCCGTCGTGGATGCGCGCCACCCGGCACCCGACCCAGGCCGCCGAGCCGGCGAGCCGGGCCGCCCCACCCTGCTCGGACCAGGTCACATCGTCGAACCCGTCCGCGCCCTTCCGGGCGAACCGCAGGGCCAGACCGGCCTGGCCGACCCCGAGCACGTTCACCCCGAAGGTGCCGGTCCGGCGGACGAGGGCCAGCAGGTCCGACCCCGCGTCGAGGGACACCAGAACCATCGGCGGGCTCATCGACAGCGAGGTGAAGGCGCTCACCGTCGTCCCGTGCGGGCGGCCGTCGGCCACCGAGGTGATCACCGAGACCGGTGTGCACACGCCGGCCATCGCCGTCCGGAAGGCGCTCTGCAGGGCGACCGTCTCGTCTCCGGTCATCGGAGGCCCCCGTCCCGGAGCCACCTGCCGTGCCCGGCCAGCAACACGTCCACCAGATCGGGCCGATCGACGCCGGGCAGCTCGGGGGAGACCGGGTAGCCGGCCGCGGTCATGACGCGTTGCAGGAAGCCGTAGCTGGTCCTGGGGCGCTCGGGCACCGGCAGCCGCGGGACTGCGACGCCGGGCTCGACCGGCGTCATCCCGTCCCGGAGGTAGACCATGTCCATCGAGACGATCCGCCAGCGGCCGTCGCTCTCCTCGACCCGCCAGCAGAGCCTTCCGCGGCTCACCAGGTCGACCTCGACGCCCGCGGCCGGTATCCGGATGTGCACCGCACAGGACGCGTCGGCCAGCGCCCGCCGCCCGTTCACGACGACGGCGACTGCACCGATCTCGTGGAAGGACGTAATGCCTCCGCGATCGGCGCGGGCACGGGCGCTCGCGACGAACTGTGTGCCGGACCCCTCGAACCAGGAGACGCGCACGCACGAGTCCGCCGCGAAGGCAGCCGCCATGACCGCCCAGTGCCCGAGGTCCTTGGCCGTGCGCTCGGCGAGCAGCACGGCGCGGACCGCTTCGGCCTGCGCGGCGAGCGGACCCTGGTCGGGGACCAGGTCGTCGAGAAGGGCCAACCCGGTGACGCTGAGCGGGGTCACCGCGCGCCGCGTTCGGCGACGGGGGTGAGCTCGCGCGGCGGGACCGGTCCGCGCCGGGCTCCCCGGGTGGGACAGGCGACGGCACCGGAGTCGGTGACATCGACCCACAGCGGGTCCAGCCCGGTGATCCCGAGGTCGATACGGTCGCCGTCGAACACCTCGCCGACCCCCTCCGGTGTGCCGGTGGTGACCACGTCACCGGGATGCAGCGTCATCACCGACGACACGTACGCGATGAGCCGGGGCAGGCTCCAGATCAGGTCGGACAGGTCGGCGCGCTGACGCAGCACGCCGTTGACCGACAACCGCAGCTCCAGCTCGTCGACCGGGGGGACCTCGTCGGGCGTGACGACGGTCGGTCCGAGCGGGGTGAAGGTGTCGAAGGACTTGCGCACCGAGCGGTCCTCACCACCGCGCATCGTCATGTCCATCAGGCCGGTGTAGCCGAACACGGCGTCGAGCGCCTCCTGCTCGGACACGTTCCGGGTGGTCCGCCCGATCACGGCGGCGAACTCGCCCTCCTGGTCGAAGCGCCGGTCGGTGTAGGGCAGCCGGACGGTGCCGCCGGTCGGCAGGACCGAGCTCGGCGCCTTGAGGAAGACGCCGAGTGCGTCGATATGTGCGGACTCGTTCATCTCGCTCTGGTGGGCGCGGTAGTTGACCGGCGCGGCGACGATCTTGGTCGGGTCGGGTACGACGGGCAGCGCGGTGGTGGTGGCCGCATCGACCTCCGGCGCGCGGGCGAGCAGCGTGGCGACGTCTCCGGCCGGGACGCCGCCGATCAACCGGCGGATCGGGCTCCCGGCACCGGCAGGCAGCAGGTCGGTCAGGTCCCGGATCGTCGCGGACGATCCGCTCTCGACCGCACCGACCCGCCGCGATCCCGCGGCGTCGAGGAAGGACAGGTAGCGCATGGGGACTCCGGATGCTCAGCGGGTGACGGCGGGCTGGGGCCCGGCCACGGTCAGTGCGGGCGCCGCGGAACCGGCGGTGACGGGGGCGTAGAGCCAGTCGAGCTCGCGGTAGTCATCGGGTGCCCGCCTCCCGAGCACACGCTCGCGCAACGCCAGCACGAGCGGGTCGTCGGTGTGCCAGAGCTCGCCCCAGGGGCGGGCGGAGGTCTGGCAGCGGGCGGTGCGGGGGAGCCGGGCCGCCTCGAACTCGCGGTAGGCCAGGTCGAGGTCGACGCCGTCCGGGCTGGAGTGCAGAGCGAACCGGTAGCCCAGCTCGACGGCGTCCTCCAGCGCCTGGCACGCGCCCTGCCCGAGGTACTGCAGCATCGGGTGGGCGGCGTCGCCGGTCAGCACCAGCGGGCCGTTGATCCAGGTGGGGGCGGGTGCCCGGTCGGACATGGCCCAGTGCCGCGCCCGGCCGATGCGTGACACCGCCTCCCGCACCGGGGCGCACGCCGTGGCGAACGCGTCGTCGAGCTCCTCGGGCCCGCCCCACTCACCGGGCCCGGTCCGGCCCTGCGCGAAGCGTCGGCTGCGGAACACCGCGACCTGGTTGTAGAGCTCGCCGCGGCGTACCGGGTACTGCATGAGGTGGATGCCGGGACCGATCCAGAGCACCACGTCGTTCGAGCTCGCCGACTGGCCGGCCAGCCTGCGGGGCACGGTGCCGCGGTAGGCGGCGTAGCCGCTGCAGATCGGGTCGTCGTCATGGATGCACCGGCGCAACGTCGAGTGCAGTCCGTCGGCGCCGATCAGCGCCGCCGCCTCGTAGGAGGACCCGTCGGCGCAGGTGACGCTCGCGCCGTCCGGACGCAACTGCACCCCGGTGACGCTGCGACGGGTCTCCAGGGTGATCGAGGAGTGGCGCCTGCAGTGCTGGACCAGCGTCTCCAGCAGGTCGTGGCGGTGCAGGACGAGATAGGGGTAGCCGTATCGCTCGTGGAAGGCCGGCCCCAGGTCGAGCGTGGTGATGAGGTGCCCGGTGAGCGCGTCCCGCAGCTCGGCGCGCTCAGGCCGCACGGCCAGCGGCAGGATGTCGTCGAGCACACCGAGCGCGTCCAGAGCGCGGCTGGCGTTCGGCCCGAACTGCAGGCCGGCGCCGATCTCGGCGAACTCCTCCGCCCGTTCGAGCAGCCGGACGCGCCTGCCGTTGCGGGCCAGCGAGAGTGCGGTGGCGAGGCCGCCGATGCCGCCGCCGACGACGATGGCGCTCACTGCTGTACCCCGGCGAGCGCACCGGTCGGAAAAGGGGCGTCGAGGGTCTCGGTGCGCATGAGGCCGAGGCTCTCCAGGATGGGCGCGTCGCTGGTGCTGAACACGTCCATCTCACCGGCGGCACGGATCGCCCACGGTGTCCACGACGGGACGGCGAGGATGTCGCCGGGCTCCGCGACGAACACCTGGTCGCCGATCGCGATCTCCCCGTTGCCGTGCAGCACGCACAGCACCCGACCACCGGTCTGGCGGGAGGTCTCCGTCGAGGCCCCGGCGAGGACCCGGGTGATCTCGCACCGCATCGTCGGCATGACATCACCACCGCGGACCGGGTCGCCGTACCTCAGGGCCGCGGAACCGGTGCCCGCCGTGCCCACCAGAGCCGACAGTGCCCGGTCGGTGTCGGCCCAGCGGTAGGCCAGCAGCGGCGAACGATGTGCGGGGAGGGGGGGTGTCTCTATGGGTTCGTCAAGCGGCGGCGAGTTCTGGATCGGGGTTGTTGACCGTGGGCGGGTTGTAGGGGCGGCGGTCGCGGAGCATGGCGTAGATGACGTCGGTGCGGCGTCGGGCGAGGCAGATCAGGGCGGCGTTGTGTCGTTTGCCGGCGGCTCGTTTGCGGTCGTAGTAGGCGCGGCTGGCGGGGTCGGCCAGGGCGGCGAATGCGGACAGGAACAGCGCGGATTTCAGGGCGTGGTTGCCGCGCTGGGATCGGGTTTCGCCTTTGATCGAGGTGCCGGAGCGGCGGGTGACTGGGGCGAGGCCGGCGTAAGCGGCGAGGTGCCCGGCGGTGGGGAACCCGGAGCCGTCGCCGACGATGGTGAGGATCTTGATGGCGGTCCTGACCCCGAGTCCGGGCATCGAGGTCAGGACCGGTCCAAGAGGGTGGGCCTCCAGGCGGGCTTCGAGCTCGTCGGCGAGCTGGTCGCGTTCGGTGTGGACCTGGCGCAGCTGCCCGGCGACGCCGGTGATGACACGGGCGAACGCGGCCGTGCCGGGAACGGTCAGGCTCTGGGCGTCGAGCGAGGTCAGGATCTGGGCGGGAAGGGTGCGGGCCAGTCGAGGCGACCGGGCCCGCATCGTCTCGGCGATCCCGTCAGCGCCGAGCTCTCGCAGGGCTTGCGGGGTGGGCGCGGCCGCGAGCAGGTCGAGCACGCCACCGCGGTCCAGGCGTGGCCCGAGCAGGCGTTCCAGGGCGGGATGAACATGCAGCAGGGCGTCGCGCAGCCGGTTCGTCAGCCGGGTGCTCTGCCCAGCCAGGTCATCGTCGTAACCGGCGAGCACAGTGAGTTCGGCGAGGGTCTCGTCGTCGGTGCCGACCCGGCGCAGGGTGTGCGGCATCGTCCGGGCGGCCTCGGCGATCACGTGGGCGTCGCGGGCGTCGGTCTTGGCCTGCCCGGGATGCAGGTCGGCGATGCGGCGCATCGCCAGCCCGGGCAGGTAGGCCACCGTGATCCCCAGATCACGAGCGACGGCGATGGCCAGCGCTCCGATCGAGGCGGGCTGGTCGATGACCATCAGCACCGCGCCGTGCTCGGCCAGCCCGGACAGCACGGTGCGCAGCGCCGATTCGTCGTTGGGCAGGGCCTTGTCGTGCACCCGCTTCCCGTTGGTGTCGACCGCGCAGGCGTGGTGTTCGGACTTGCCCACGTCCGGGCCGCAGAACACCGCGAACCCGGTCGGGTGCTGGTCAGGATCGGGCAACCGCCGCTCCCTTCTCGTCGCGGCAGGCCGACCACGAGCACCCGCGCCGGCAGCCACGTTACGAGCAGACCACACGGGTCAGGTCTCTATCAGCGGTCGTTGGCGCCCTCCGGCCACGGCGACAACACCCCCCAGATCATCGGGCGACAGGGGCAGTCAGTCATACCGCGGCCGGCGGCCTGCAAGCCCTCAGCGGGCTTGATCAAGAAGGTAACGGGGGCTGTCGGCCACGGGGGAGGAGCCCGGCACCGCGCGGGCGATCACCGCGAACTGCCACGGCGTGCGGGTCGCGGTGGACACCGCGACCGGCGAGGTCCGGGTGCTGCGCTCGGTGCAGGCCGTCGACGCCGGCACCGTCCTCAACCCCGAGCAGCTGCGCGGCCAGGTCGAGGGCGGCGCCGCGATGGGGCTGGGCAGCGCGCTGTACGAGGAGGTGTACGTCGGCGGCTCCGGCGAGATCCTCAACCCGGTGTTCCGGACCTACCGGGTGCCGCAGATGGCCGACGTCCCGGTGACCGAGGTGCGCTACGCCCGGACCCACGACGCGCTGGGCACCTACGGCGCGAAGTCGATGAGCGAGGCGCCCTACAACCCGGTGGCGCCCGCGGTCGCGAACGCGATCCGGCGGGCGCTGGGGGTACGGCCGTACCACCAGCCGTTCAGCCGCGACCGGGTGTGGCGGCTGGCGGCCGGCGGCACGCAGGCCTGACCGGACCCGCTCAGCCCCGGCGGCGGGCGAGCTCGAGCAGGGCGGTCGCGGTGCGCCTGCCGAGCTCGTTCGCGGCCAGCGGGCTGTCCCCGGTGATGACGTTGCGGTCGGTGGTGCAGCGCCCGGTCATGTCGTCGTTGACGACGCGGACGCCCTCGTCGGTCAGGGCCTTGCCGAGCAGCCACGGCATCTCACCCGGCAGGTAGCCGATGTCGACGTTGGCGCCGGCGTCGAGCGCGTCGGGGAACACGCACATCTCGTAGCCCTCGAACACCGAGTGAGCTTGGCCCCGTAGTCCGGACACCGACGGTGTGGGGTCAGTGGGTGTGGTTGGGCGGGGTGTGGGCTGCTTCGAAGTCGTTCGGGGAGAGCATCCCAATACTGGAATGGCGCCGTAACGGATTGTACCAGCATTCTATCCATTCGAAGATGGCGGTGGCAAGCTCTGCGCGGGTTTTCCAGGTTCTGGAATCGAGCAGTTCGAGTTGCATGGTACCCCAGAATGATTCGACCAGAGAGTTATCGTAGCAATCTCCGATCGAGCCCATCGATGGGACGATTCCAGCGGCGACCAGACGTCGACCGAATGCCCATGATGTGAATTGGGTGCCGTGGTTGGAATGTAGGATCGTGGCGTGGTATTGCGGGCGTCGGCGGAGTATGGCCATGCCGAGGGCGTCGATGACGAGTTCGGTGCGCATGTTGTCGGCGATGGACCATCCGACTGCTTTCCGGGAGAATACATCGATGACTGCCGCGCAGTAGACTTTCCCTTCTCGGGTGGGGTGTTCGGTGATGTCGGTGCACCAGATCTCATCCGGTCCGTCGACGGTGAAGTCGCGGTCGACCAGGTCGGTGTAGGGGTCGGCGTGCTGGTCCCGGACGGTGCAGCCGTGGTTGCGTCGCCGGTAGAGGCCCTGGATCCCGGCCTGGCGCATCAGCCGAGCGACGCGTTTGTGGTTCACCGTGATACCGAGTCCGAGGGTGAGCTCGGCGTGCACACGTGGCCATCCGTAGGTGCCCCGGGACTCTGCGTGGATTTTCTCGATGTGTTTGAGGAGCAGTTCGTTCTCCTGCGTCCGTAGCGATGTCGCCCCGGAGTGCCATTCGTAGTAGCCCTGGCGGCGGACGCCAAGGACCCGGCAGGTCACCGCGACGTCGAATCCATCGTCGGCGAGTTCACGGACCAGCGGGAAAACTACTTTGGGAGGATGCTCTCCCGGGCGAAGTACGCGGCAGCACGCTTGAGGATCTCGTTCTCGATCTCGAGCCGGCGGGCCTTCTTTCGGAGTTCGACGATCTCACTTTTCTCCGCGCTCGACAGACGTGTGGAGCGCGGGTCACCGTCGTCTGCGTCGGCCTGGGAGACCCAGTTCCGCAGACACGACTCCGACAACGACAGGTCCTTGGCGATTTCCGAGATCGGCTTGACCTTCGAACGGGCCAGGTCGATAGCGCGTTGCCGGAACTCCGGCGGGTGAGGAGCGGGCACGAACGACATCCTTCCCGGCGGACGGCGTCCGCCTCAGGACAGGTGTCCGGTACCAGGGGCCAAGCTCAGAGCGGCCGCGGCCGATCCGGGTCGAGAGGAACGCGGCGGGCCCGTGGCACAGCGACACCACGAGCCGGTCGGTGCGCATCGCCCACTCCAGGGTGTCCCGGACGTCGGTGGAGAACGGCAGGCCCGACAGTGCACCGTGCCCGCCCGGGACGAACACCGCGAGGTAGTCCGAGTCGTCACCCAGCTCGCGCTCGACGACCTCGGCCAGCGACTTCGGTGCGCGCCACTGGGCGAGGAGCCGGTCCCGGGTGCCGGCGACCGCCTCGTCCTCGCCCGGGTAGGCCCACCACTCGAACTTCGCCGGGTTGCCGGTGAGCGTCGCGATCTCGACGCCGAACCCGGCCCCGAGCACGTGGTGCAGCGGCAGCAGCGTCTCCACCGGGTGGTTGCCGGTGGAGAAGAAGGTGCCGTTGCCCATCCGCAGGTAGCGCTCGTCGGTGGCCAGCACGAGCACCTTCCAGCGTCCACCGGACCAGGCGTTCGGTTCCGTCGCGAGGCCGTCGAAGTCGGTGCGCGGCGCGGTGTAGGCATCGAGCGAGTACGGCGACGGGAAGTACGCCTCGTGCTCCGCCGGGTCCGCGGTCGGGACCTTGCTGAGGGTGCTGTCGGACATCGGGGTGCCTCCGGGTCGTTCGGGTGGTGCCCGCGCGGCGTACCCCCGGACGGGGGCGTCGAACCACGTCCCCGTCCGGACCGGCGTGCCGGGGTGCGCCACCCGATCGCCGTCGGTGGCTCCCGGCCCGCCGCCGCGGGTCAGAAGTCGTGAGCCGCCTCGGGCGGGGCACCGGTGATCCGCCGCAGGTGCACCCGGCGGGCCAGCCGGATCACCGGGCGGATCATCAGCTCGACCGAGCCGAGGAGGAACAGCCAGGTCCCCGCGGTCGTGGTGGCCTCGTGGAAGAACAGCACGCTGCCGATCACGAACCAGAGCGCGACCAGGATGTCGTTGACGATGCTGAGCACCTCGTACCGTTGGCGCACGACGAGCTCCTCGTGCCCGATGGTGAACGTCAGCGGTCCGTCGTGCGCGGTCGGTCCCATGGGTCGCCGGGTACCCCGCCGACCGGCCGGCGCCACCCCGGGGAAGGGTGAGCACGTGCACACGACCCCGCAGCGCCGGCTCGGTACCGGCGACGCCGTGGTCCTCGGCGTCGGCTCCATGCTCGGCGCCGGGGTGTTCGCGGTGTTCGGACCCGCCGCGGCCGTCGCCGGGACCGCCCTGCTCCCGGCCCTGCTGGTCGCCGGGGTGATCGCGACGGCGAACGCGATGTCCTCGGCGTGGCTCGCCGCCCGGTACCCGGAGTCCGGGGGTGCCTACGTGTACGGGCGCCGCAGGCTGGGGCAGACGTGGGGGTTCCTTGCCGGGTGGGCCTTCGTCACCGGCAAGACCGCCTCGTGCGCCGCGATGGCCCTGACGCTGGGCTCCTACGCGTGGCCGGAGCACGCCCGCGCGGTCGCGGCGGCGGCCGTCGTCGCGATGGTGGCGGTGAACCTGCGCGGCGTCACCCGTACCGCGCTCGCCACCCGGGTCCTGGTCGGGTGCACCCTCGCCGTGCTCGTGGCGGTGGTCGTCGCCGCGTCCACCCGGCCCGCCGTCGTCTCCCCCTTCGACGGCTGGGCCGACGCCGGTCCGCTCGCCGTACTGCAGGCGGCGGGCCTGCTGTTCTTCGCCTTCGCCGGGTACGCCCGCATCGCCACGCTCGGGGAGGAGGTGCGCGACCCCGCCCGCACCATCCCGCGGGCGATCCCGCTCGCGCTCGGCCTGGTGCTCGTGGTCTACGTCGTCGTCGCCGTCGCCGCGCTGCGGGCCGCCGGGCCGGACGCACTGGCGGGGTCCGCGGCGCCGCTGGCCACCGCGGCCGGGGACGGGACGGCGCTGCTCGTCCGGGTCGGGGGCGCGCTCGCCTCGGCCGGGGTGCTGCTCGCGCTGGTCGCCGGGGTCGGGCGCACCGTGCTGGCGATGGCCCGGGACCGGGAGCTGCCGGGCGCGCTCGCCGCGGTGCACCCGCGGTTCGCGGTGCCGCACCGGGCCGAGCTGGCCACCGGCGCCGTCGTGCTGCTGCTGGTGCTGACCGCGGCCCCGGTCACCGCGATCGGCCTGTCCGGGTTCGCGGTGCTGCTGTACTACGCGGTCGCGAACGCCGCGGCGCTGACCCTGCACCGCGACCGGCCGTGGCGTCGGGCGCTGTCGGGCTCCGGGTTGCTCGGCTGCGTGGTGCTCGCGACGCTGCTGCCGCCGGTGTCGGTGCTGGCCGGGGCCGTGGTCCTGGGGGCCGGGACGGCGGTGCGGGCGCTCGTGCGGGCTGCGCGGGTCCGCCGCGGCCGTACCTCCGGGGGCGACGACCGGACGGATCCCGTCGTGCGGTGAGCCGCGGACGCCCCGCCCGCGGTGGCCCCGGGCCCGCTCGGTCTGCCGCGGCCGTTCCCCCGCGCGGCCCGGCCCGCGCCCGGCAGGGCCGGCCCGGACGGGGGCTGTTCCGGTCGTGGGCGGACCGCGCTCAGCAGTGGCGGTCCCCGTCGGTGCCGTCGCGCAGCACGCCGAGGATCCGGGCCAGCTCGCCGCGGTCGGCGTCGGACAGCCGGGCGAACAGCGCCTCGGCGCCGTCGGCCCGTGCGGCCCGCACGTCGCGCGTCGTCGCCGCGCCCTTGTCCGTGACCCGCACCAGCACCGCCCGCCGGTCCGCCGGGTCGGTGGCCCGCTCGACCATCCCGAGCCCGGCCAGCGCGTCGACCACCTCGGTCGCCGAGCGCGGGGTGATCCGCAGGTGCCCGGCCAGCGTTCCCGGGCGCATCTCGCCGTGCCGGACCAGTGTGCCGAGCGCCCGGGCCTGCGACGGGGTCAGCCCCCAGCCCGCCAGCCGCTCGGCCGAGGCGTGGCGCAGCGCACGCGCCACCGACCAGAACGTGTCGACCAGGTCGCTGCGCGCGTCCCTGGGCGGTTCCCGGTCCGGCACGGGAACAGACTAGTGCACGACGCTGTTGCTGCCTCATAGTGAGGCAACCACAGTAAATCGACACCGAGGAGACCCCTTGGACACCCGACCCCCGACCCGGCCCGGCCGGCCGGACACCCGCAGCACCTCGCCGGAGGAGAAGGAGCAGGCCCGCGCGGTCTCGCTGCGCCGCATCGGCGCGCTGTTCGCACCGCACCGGGGCCCGCTCACGGTCGTCGTCGCGACGATCGTGGCCTCGTCGATCGTGGGGATGGCCTCGCCGTTCCTGCTGCGCGAGGTCATCGACGTGGCGCTGCCGCAGCGTGACGTCACGCTGCTCGCCTGGCTCGCCGGCGGCATGGTCGCGGTCGCCGCGCTCACCGCCGCGCTCGGCGGCGCCCAGACCTGGATCTCCACCCGGATCGGCCAAGAGGTCATGCACGGTCTGCGCACCGGCGTCTTCGCCCACCTGCAGCGCCAGAGCCTGGCCTTCTTCACCCGGACCCGCACCGGCGAGGTGCAGTCGCGCATCACCAACGACATCGGCGGCATGCAGTCCGTGGTCACCACCACCGCGACCTCGGTCGCGTCGAACCTGACCACGACCGTCGCCACCCTGGTCGCGATGACCGCGCTGTCCTGGCAGCTGACCCTGGTCTCGCTCGTCGTGCTGCCCCCGGCGATCCTGCTGACCCGCCGGGTCGCCCGCACCCGCCGCGCGATCACCGCCGCCCAGCAGCGCGAGCTGGCCGACCTGAACGTCACCGTCGAGGAGAGCCTGTCGGTCGACGGCGTCGCGCTGTCCAAGACCCTCGGCAGCGGACCGGAGCTGACCCGCCGCTTCACCGACTCCTCGTCGCGGCTGATCGGGCTGGAGCTGCGCAGCCAGCTCGCCGGGCGCTGGACGATGGCGGTCACCCAGGTCGTGTTCGCCGCCGTGCCCGCGGTCATCTACCTCGCCGCCGGGCTGCCGTTCGCCGCCGGGACGATGAGCATCGGCACGCTGGTCGCGTTCACCGCGTTGCAGGGCGGGCTGTTCCGGCCGGTCATGGGGCTGCTGAGCGTCGGCGTGCAGATCGTGGCGTCGCTGGCGCTGTTCGCCCGGATCTTCGAGTACCTGGACCTGACCGTGGACGTCGCCGAGCCGGAGCACCCGGTCGCGGTGGACCACGACCGGGTCCGCGGGCACGTCCGCCTCGACGGCGTCACCTTCGCCTACCCCGGCAGCGACGCCGCCGCCGTCGCCGGGATCGACCTCGACGTCCCCGCCGGGACCACCCTGGCCCTGGTCGGCGAGACCGGGTCCGGCAAGACCACGCTGGCCGGGCTGGTCGCGCGGCTGCACGACCCGACCGCGGGCCGGGTCACCATCGACGGGGTGGACCTGCGGGACACGGCCGCCGCGGACCTGACCCGCATCGTCGGCGTCGTCGGGCAGGACACCTACCTGCTCCACGCCACCGTGCGGGAGAACCTGCGCCACGCCCGCCCGGACGCCACCGACGCCGAGATCGAGGCCGCCGCGCGGGCGGCCCAGGTGCACGAGCTGATCGCCGGCCTGCCCGAGGGGTACGACACCGTCGTCGGCTCGCGCGGTCACCGGTTCTCCGGCGGGGAGAAGCAGCGCATCGCGATCGCCTGCACGCTGCTGCGCGACCCGAAGGTGCTGGTCCTCGACGAGGCCACCAGTGCACTCGACACCCGCACCGAGCGGGCCGTGCAGGCCGCGTTCGACGCGCTCACCCGTGACCGGACGACGATCACCATCGCGCACCGGCTGTCCACGGTGCGCGACGCCGACCGGATCGCCGTGGTCGACCACGGCCGGATCGTCGAGTCCGGCCGCCACGACGAGCTGCTCGCCGGCGCGGGCCGCTACGCCGCGCTGGCCACGGTGTGAGCGCCTACGCCACGCCCGGCGCGGTGACGACCTCGATCAGCCGCGGCCCGTCGGCGGCGAACGCGTCCTTCAGCGCGGCCGCCGCCGACGCGGCGTCGGTCACCGAGACCGCGGGCACGCCGTAGCCCTCGGAGATCTGCACGAAGTCCAGGCCGGGGACGTCCAGGCCCGGGGTCTCCCCGGTGCCGAGCAGCCCGGCGAACCCGCGCAGCGCCCCGTAGGTGCCGTTCTTCAGGATCACGAAGACCACCGGCACCCGGTACCGGGCCGCCGTCCACAGTGCGGTGATGCCGTAGTTGGCCGACCCGTCGCCGACGAGCGCCACCACCCGGCGCGCCCCGCCGTGGGCCAGCTGCGCCCCCACGGCGGCGGGCAGCCCGAACCCGAGGCCGCCGGAGGCGGGGAACAGGTAGCTGCCCGGCTCGGTGAGATCGGCCTGGGCGACGAAGTCGTCGATGGTCGACGTGGACTCGCACACGTGCACGGTGCCGGCCGGCGCCGCGTCACGGACCAGCGCGAACAGCTGCTGCGGCGGGACGTGGTCGTCGGCGCCCTGCGGGTCCGGCGGCCCGGGCCGGGCCGCCGGCGGCTCCCGTCCGGAGTCCGGGACCCGCGCGGCCAGCGCGGCCAGCGCCGGGCCGACCGGGCCGACCCAGGCCTCGCCCATCGGGGCCCGCGCGGCCTCGGCCGGGTCCGCGGTCAGGTGCAGGAGCCGGGCGCCCGCCGGCAGCAGGTCGCCGGGTACCCACTGGTGGTAGCGGAACACCGGGGCGCCCACGACCAGGACGACGTCGTGCCCGGCCAGCCGGTCGGACACGTCGCGCACCGAGGCCGGGAGGATCCCGCGGAACGCCGGGTGCCGGGTCGGGAACGGGCACCGCGACGCCGAGGGCGCGATCCACACCGGGCAGGCGAGCCGCTCGGCGAGGGCGACCGCATGGTCGTTGGCCCGGTCCGCGTCGACCTGCGGGCCGAGCACCAGCACCGGGTCCGCGGCCCCGGCCAGTGCCCCGGCCAGCTCCGCCAGGGCCTGTTCGCCGAGCTCGGCGGCGGCGGTCGTGCGCCGGGCCGGCAGGTGGGCGGCGTCCGGGCCCGCCTCGCGGGACCAGTCATCGTAGGGGATCGAGAGGTAGACCGGCCCCCTGGGGGCCAGCAGCGCGGTGTGCACGGCCTGGGACAGCGCCCTCGGCACGTCCTGGGCCGACGCGGGCTCGGCGGCGTGCTTGACCAGCGGGCGCGGGAGCGCGGCCGCGTCCACGTTGGTCAGCATGACCTCCTGGCCCACGGTGGAGCGGACCTGCTGGCCCGCGGTGAGCACGAGCGGGGAGTGGGAGTAGACGGCGTTGGTGAGCGCCCCCATCGCGTTCCCCGACCCGGACGCGGCGTGCAGGTTGACCAGGGCGGGACCGCCGGTGGCCTGGGCGTACCCGTCGGCCATGCCCAGCACGGCGCCCTCGTGCAGGCCCAGGACGTAGCGCACCCCGTCGGGCATCGCCGCCAGGAAGGGCAGCTCGTTCGAGCCGGGGTTGCCGAACACGGTGTCGATGCCGTGCGCGGTCAGCACCTGCCAACCGGCCTCGCCGACGGTCGTCATGGGGGCTCCTCGGATCGGGGCCCCCACCGTAGGTCTCCTCAGCGGCGCGCGGCGACCCGTCCGGCGCGGGCGCTGTGGCGGACGCGTGCGACGACCAGTGGCCGGACGGCCAGCGCGGCGGCGGCCAGGAGCACGGTGACGACGGGGGGCGCCAGCGGCACCGAGACGATCGTGGCGACGGCCAGCAGCACCATGAGCGCGCCGGCGAGCGCCACCACGCGCACCTCGGTCGCCCGCGACTGCGGAGCGGCTCGGAACATGACGACCACCTCACGATCGGCGCCGGTGCCCGTGACCCGCACTGTGCGCCCCGAACAAAGGAGTTCGGTCTGGCTAACTCTACGCCTCGACGGGCCCGTACGACAGGGGCCGGGTCGCCTGCGCACCCGTGATCACTTAGAGGTCGCGCGGATTGGTCACAGCTTGGCCGCGGTCGAGTGTCTGGGGGCGAGGGCGGGTACGGGCCTGCCGATCATGAAGTTATCTACGCTTCGTGATCGTCTGGAGGCCGCGTGCCCACCCTGCCATCATGGCTGACCGAGCCGTTGTGGGACCAGTTCACCGCGCTGCTGCCTCATCGAGACGAGTTCGATCCCACCCATCCGCTGGGCTGCCATCGCCGCCGGATCGCGGATCGGATCGTGTTCGACAAGCTCCTGCAGGTACTGCGGTTCGGCTGCTCGTATGAGGGCATCGCTGACAGCACCTGCTCGGCGACCACCATCCGCGATCGTCGTGACGAGTGGATCAGGCTCGGGGTCTTCGCCCAGCTGCGTCGGATCGTCCTGGACGCCTACGACCGCATCGTCGGTCTGCTGCTGCACGACATCGCCGTCGATGGCGCCATCACCAAGGCCCCCGGCGGCGGCGAGGTCGCCGGTCCGTCGCCGGTGGACCGGCGCAAACAGGGTATGAAACGTTCGGTGCTCGTCGAGGGATACGGCATCCCGCTGGGCCGAGTCCTGGCCGGAGCCAACCGGCACGACTCCCCGCTACTGGGCCCCACCCTCGACCGCCTCGATGCTCTCGGCCCGCTGCCCGACGACATCACCGTGCACCTCGACGCCGGCTATGACTCCGGCAAGACCCGCGACACGCTGGCCGAACGAGGCCTGCACGGCGAGATCGCGCACAAGGGTGAGAAAGCGCCGATCCAGGCCACCCGCCGCTGGCACGTCGAGCGGACCAACGCTTGGCACAACAGCTTCAACCGGCTGCAGCGCTGCTACGAACGACGAGAAATCGTCGTCGACGCGTTCTTCGACCTCGCCGACACGATCGTCACACTCCGTAGCTTGATTCGGCAGGCCTGGACCACACACCGCTGGAACGCCCGACCTGCACGACGTCCATGATCACCAACCAATCCGCGCGACCTCTTATCGTGTCGGCAGCGTCACACCTGTCGGGGGGCCGCCGGGCGCGTCATGACGGGGGGTGACGGTGTCCGCACCGGTACGGGAGCCCCACCGGCACGTGCTCACCGTGCCGGTCAGCGACGAGCAGCTGGCCGAGGACGTCGCGGCGTTCCTGGCCGAGGGGCTCACGGCGGGGGAGCGGGTCGCCTACTTCGACGACGACACCGCCGGGCTGGTGCTGTCCCGCCTGGCCGACGACGGCGTCGACGTCACCGGCCCGCTGCGCTCGGGCCAGTTCCAGCTCGTGCCGGGCGAGTTCACCCGGGCCGCACTGCACGCCCCGATCGACGAGCTCACCGGGCTGATGGAGCAGAACGTCGCCGCCGCGCTCGACGCGGGCTGGGCGGGGCTGCGCTTCAGCGGGCAGATGGACCACGGTCTGCGCCGTCCCGGCGGCCCGGTGCTGGACGAGTACGACCGCAGGCTCGACGACGCCGTCCGCGACCACCCGCTGCGAGCGCTGTGCGTCTACGACCACCTGCGCTACCCCGACGAGCTCATCGCGACGATGCGCGGCCTGCACCCCGCCGAGCTGACCGCCGCCCCGCTCCACGACGACAGCCTGCTGCGCATCACCGAGACCGCCCCGGCCCGGGTCCGGCTCGCCGGCGAGGTCGACCACGCCAACCGTCCCCAGGTCCGCCGGGTGCTGGCGACGCTGATCGACCGGGTCGTCCGCGGCGAGGCCGGTGAGGGCCTGCTGACCGCGGACCTGTCCACGCTGCGGTTCGTCGACGTCGCGGGCGCGGTCGGACTCGTGCACGCCGCCGACGAGCTCCCGGTGAGCGTGCGGCTGCGGCTGGAGAACGTCCGGCCGGGCGTCGCCCGCCTGCTGGAACGCTGCGGTGCGGGGGCCGCCCCGCAGCTGGAGTGGACCGTCCGCGAGCGGCACGCCCTGTGCCCCGCCGAGGCCCTGGGTCTCGCCGGCGGCGGGGAGGGGTGAGCGGCGGGTCCGGTGCCACTCAGCGCGTGTCGAGCGCGTGGAAGGACTCGACGAGCCGCCCGGGCGGGAACCCGGCCCGCTCGGCCAGCGACCCGGACCACCGGGTGATCATGTCCTCCAGGTCGGTCATGTGCGCGGTCTGGCTCTCGTGCGCCCGCAACGCCGCGATCTTGACGTCGAGGGTGTCGGTGATGTCGACGTGCCGTGCGCCCGCCGGGTCGTCGGCGGGGGCGGGGCCGAGGACCCACACCTCGCCGACCGTGTGCGCCTCGTGCCCGGCCGCGGCCAGCTCGGGGAAGGCGTACGGGTTGCGCGCGTCGGGGTACACCGCGCACAGGGCGGCCTCCCCGGTCGCGGTGTGGTCGGGGTGGCTGCCGTACATGCTGCGCAGGTCGCGCACCGGCTGCGGGACCACCACGCGGTCCGGGCGGACCTGCCGGATCACCCGGGCCAGGTCGCGGCGCAGCTCCAGGGTCACGGTCAGCCGCCCGTCGGGGTGGCCGAGGAACACCAGGTCGGTGACGCCCGCCGCCGCCGCGGCGGCGGTCTGCTCGGCCCGGCGGATGCCCGCGATGTCGCTGCGCGGCACGGCCGGGTCGAAGCCGCCCGCGTCGCCGTCGGTCACCAGGCAGTAGGTCACCGCGACCCCGGCGGCGGTCCACACCGCGACGGTGCCGCCGCAGGAGAAGTCGATGTCGTCGGGGTGCGCGGCGATCACCAGCACGCGTTCCACGTCGGTGTGCGCGCGGTCGTCGGCCGCCACGCGCTCGTCCTCGGTCGCAGTCACCCGGTCATCCTGGGTCACGCGCCGGAGGCGGTCGTCAGCAGCACCCCCACGACGGCACCGGCCGACCACACGAGCGCCCGCGCCAGGTTGACCCGCAGCAGCCGGCGCAGGTCGCCCGGGTGTGCGGCCGGGTCGAGGCGGGCGTGCAGGGACACCGCGGGCAGGGTCACCACGACGCCGGCGGCGGCCGTGACCGCGGCCGCCCACACCAGCGGCTCGCCGGGGGCCAGGAGCAGCAGCGCCACCGTGGCGAGCCCCTGGACGACCCACGGTGGCCCGACGACGATCGTGACCGCCCGGCCGTGCGCGGCGTGGTAGCGGGCCCAGGCGTCGGCCGGGACGAGCGCGAACGCCGGGTAGACGACTCCCTGCACGGCCCAGGCGATGCCGGCCAGCAGCGTGGTCGCGAGGGTCTGGACGGCGGCGGCGGTCTGCACGCCTGTGATTCTCGGGTGATCGGTCACCGCGCGCGTGCCAGGCTGAGCGGGTGCTCACCACCCCGATCCGGCCCGACCTGCTCCACGGCGTCCTCGACACCGTGGACGGTGAGCGGGGCCTGCTCCCGCAGCGGCTGCCGGCCACCGCCCGTGCCCGCAACTCCGACCCGCAGCTGGCGGGCGCCCAGAGCCAGCCGTCCGGGGTCCGGGTCGTGTTCCGCACCGCCGCGCGGACGGTCGAGCTGGAGACCCTGCGCACCCGGATCGGGCTGGTCGGGGCCCCGCTGCGGCCCGACGGCGCCTACGACCTGCTCGTCGACGGGCACCCCGCGGGCACCGCGACGACCTCCGGCGGCAAGCTCCTCATGACCGACCCGTCGACGGGGGAGGTCACGATCACCGACGGCCCGCCCGGTCCGGTGCGCTTCACCCTGCCCGGGCGCGACGCGGTCGTGGAGATCTGGCTGCCGCACAACGAGATCACCGAGGTCGTCGCGCTGCGCACCGACGCGCCGGTCGCCGCCGTCGCGCCCGGCGGACGTCCGGTGTGGCTGCACCACGGCAGCTCGATCAGCCAGGGCAGCAACGCCGCGGGCCCCAGCACGACCTGGCCCGCGCTCGCCGCCCGGACCGCCGGGGTCGAGCTGCTGAACCTCGGGTTCTCCGGCAGCGCGATGCTCGACCCGTTCGTCGCGCGGACGATGCGCGACACCCCGGCCGACATGATCAGCGTGAAGATCGGGATCAACATCGTCAACGCCGACCTGATGCGCCGGCGTGCGTTCGCGCCCGCCGTGCACGGTGTCCTCGACACGATCCGCGACGGGCATCCCGACACCCCGCTGCTGGTGGTGTCCCCGGTGCTGTGCCCCATCCACGAGCACACCCCGGGCCCGGGCGCGCCCGAGGTCGTCGACGGGCGGCTGCGGTTCCGCGCGACCGGCGACCCGGCCGAGGTGGCGGCCGGGAAGCTGACGCTCTCGGTGGTCCGCGAGGAGCTGGCCCGCGTCGTGGCCGACCGCACCTGCGAGGACCCGGCGCTGGCCCACCTCGACGGCCGCGAGCTCTACGGCGACCGCGACGCGGCCGACCTGCCGCTGCCCGACCGGCTGCACCCCGGCCCCGAGGCACACCTGCGGATGGGGGAACGGTTCGCCCGGCTGGTGTTCGGGACCGGCGGCGCGTTCCACGCCGCGGCCCGCGGGTCCGGCTGACCGGGGACCGGCCGCCGGGCCCGCGGTCACCGGGTCAGCTGCCGCCCTGGTCCAGCTGACCCTGGAGGCGGTCCTCGAGGTCCTGCTGGCACTGCGCGATCGCGGACTGGTCGGTGCCGGCCTGCTGCACGCAGCTGACGTACTCGTCCCCGCCGACCCGGTTGAACACGCTCAGCCCGAAGGCGACGACCGCGACCGCGATCACGATGCCCAGCAGGCCGAGCACGACCCCGGTGATCGCGACCCCGCGGTTGGTGGCGCCGCCGCGGGACGCCCGGCTGATCCCCACGATGCCCAGTGCGACCGCGACGACCCCGAACAGGGCGCCCACCAGGAGGAACCCGAGCAACACGGCCAGGATGCCGAGCACCAGCGCGGCGATCCCGATGCCGTTGCGCGGCCGGGCCGGGGGCGGCCCGCCCTGCTGCCACCCCGGCGCGCCGGCGGGCGGCCGGTCCGGGTACGCGGCCGGGTCCTGGCCCTGCGCGCCGTAGGGCTGCTGCCCGTACTGCTGCTGGTCGCCGTAGGGCTGCTGTCCGTACCGCGGGTCGCCGTGAGGCTGCTGTCCGTACTGCGGGTCGCCGTACGGCTGCTGCCCGTACGGGGGCGGGGCGCCGTAGGGCTGGTTCTGCTGGGTCGGCGGGTCCGGGTTCCGTGGGTCCTGCGGGTCCCCGGGGCGACCCGGGTACGGGGGTGGGCTGCTCACGCTCGTCCTCTCCTCACCGACGCACCGGCGGTCCCGGTACCGGCGGTGCCGTCCGGCCCGGTCGCGGTGCCGACGTCGCCGCCGTGTCGGGGTCGATGATCCCCAGGTGCCCGGGCGCGGTCCAGGCAAAACACCCACGTGAGCGGCGACGGAGCCCGGGTCGTGATGGGATCGGTACCCGTGAGCGGTATCGACGAGATCGAGGAATGGACCCGGGCGCAGCGCCGGGTCATCGACCTGGTGCGGGACCTGCCGCCCGAGCGCTCCGAACTCAGGGTCCCGTCGTGCCCGGACTGGACGGTGCGCGACCTGTTCTCGCACATGGTGGGGCTCGGTGCGGACGTGGTGCGCGGCGACGAGCCCGACGACCACAACGAGGAGTGGACCGACCGGCAGGTCCGCGCGCGACGCGACCGCGACGTGGCCGAGCTCGTCGCGGAGTGGGAGTCGCTGACCGGCCCGCTGCGCGAGTGGATGGCGGCGAACACCACCCGCCCGCTGGGCGACGTGATCATCCACGAGCAGGACCTGCGCGGTGCGCTGGGCGAGCCCGGCGGGCAGCACACCCCCGGCCTCTACGCGATCATGGACACCTTCCTGGGCCGGTTCGGCGCGGCACTGGGTGACCTCCCGCCGATCGCGCTGGTCGGCGACGGTCGCCGGTGGGTGTCGGCCGGTACGGAGGCCGGGGCCGCGGTGGTCGTGCGCGCGCCGGACTTCGACCTGGCCCGTGCCCTGGTCACCCGCCGGTCCGCGGCCCAGCTGCGGTCCTGGACCGAGCGCGGCGACGTCGAGCCCTACCTCGACGCCTTCGCCCTGCTCGGGCCGCTGCCCGGCTCCGACCTCACCGAGTCCTGACCACCCAGTCCCGACCGCCCAGTCCCGACCGCCGTGGCCGAGGGCGGCCCACGTGCGGGCCTGCCGGGGGCCGGGACCGTCCGCCACCGCGCTCGGTGAGCGTTGGCGGCCGCGGCGCCGCCGTGGTTACGGTGCGTCCATGGTGGTGCGTGCTCGCGATGTCATGACCGAACGCGTCGTCACGATCTGGGCGGACGCGCCGCTGCCCCGGGCACGGGAACGGATGGCCGAGTCCCGGTTCTCCGCCCTGCCGGTGGTCGACCGGCGGTTCACCCTGGTCGGGGTGATCTCGCTGGTCGACGTGCTGCGTCACCGCGACGACCCGCACGCGGTGGTCGGGGACGCGATGACCGAGCAGGTCGTCTCCGTGCTGCCGACGACCAGCATCTCGATCGTCGCGCACCGCATGCGGGTCTACGGCGAGCTGCGCCTGGTCCCGGTCGTCGACAAGGGCGTCCTGGTCGGCGTGATCACCCGCAGCGACCTGCTGCGGCACCGGCACTCCGGCGGGCGGTTGCGCCGCACCGCACGCCGGATCGGCGGCGTGGTGCCGGTGGCGCCGCTGCCCGAGGCGATGGCGCCGCGCGGGGCGGGCCGGATCGGCGGACGCCCGACGTCGTCGCTGCGGGTCGCGGACGTGATGACCGACGGCGGGCTGGTCGCGATCCCGCCGGAGCTGGCCCTCGACGAGACCGCCGAGGTCCTGCTGTCCTACCGGTTCACCGCCGTCCCGGTGGTCGACGACCACGACCACCTGCTGGGCATCGTCTCGGAGGCCGACCTCATGCACGGCTCGCTCGACGGCGGCCGCCGTCTGCGGGCCCGCACGGTCTCGGAGGTGATGACCCGCGACGTCGAGGTCGTGGCGCCGGGCGACCCGCTCACCGACGCCGAGGACCTGCTGTCCCGGCGCGGGTTCCGGGTCGTCCCGGTGGTCGACGACGACGACGTGCTGGTCGGGGTACTGAGCCGCAGCGACCTGCTGTGACCCGCGGTCAGGCCCCGGCCACCGGTGCGGCGGGCGTCGCGGGCGCGGCGGGTGCCCGGACCGCGTCGCACTCCTGTGCGGCCTGCGTGACCAGCAGTGAGAACGCCACCGGGTCCTGCAGCGACTGACCGGGCAGCGCCCAGAAGTCCAGGTACTTCTGCAGGCAGGCGAACTGGGCGGCCTGGTCGGCCGGGCTCAGCGGCGGCTCGGTGGGCGGGGCGGGCTGCGCCGACGCGGTCCCGGTGGTGACGGCGGCCAGGACGAGTGCGGCGGCGACGGCGCCTGCCGCGGTGGTGGCGGCACGCAGGGCGGTCCTCACGATGTGCTCGCTTCCTGCGCCGGGAACCGGCGCGGTCGGGGTCCTACCGCCCTCCGCGTGGCGTCCGGCCGGGGCCGGTGTCCGCGATGGGACGATCCTGCGGCCCGGTCGGGGCCGGGCGCGCCCCGGCGGGGGCGGGTCGACTCGGAGGTGTGACCCCCGGTCGGGTCGGCGTGCGACCCTGCCCCGGTGCCCCACGACCACACGCCCGCCCGCGAGCTGCTCTGCACCTGGTCCCGCCGGATGGTCCGCGACGGTCTGGTCGTCGGTACCTCGGGGAACCTGTCGGTGCGCAGCGGGGACCTCATCGCGGTGACCCCGTCCGGCGTGGACTACGAGACGATGACCGCGTCCGACGTCGTGCTCGTCGACGACGCGGGCACGGTCGTCGACGGCGGCCGGGAACCGACCAGCGAACTCGCCCTGCACCTGGCCGCGCACGCCCGCCGGGGGACCGGCGCCGTCGTCCACACGCACTCCCCGGCGGCGGTCGCGCTGTCGACCGTGTCCGACCACGTCCCGGCCGTGCACTACCAGCTCGCGATGTTCGGCGAGGCGGTGCGGGTGTCGGAGTACGCGCCGTTCGGCAGCCCCGAGCTGGTCGTGAACGCGCTCGCGGCACTGGGGGAGTCCACCGCCGTCGTCCTCGGCCGGCACGGCACGCTGGTGCTCGACGACACCCTCGGCGCCGCGTACGACGGAGCCCGCCAGCTCGAATGGCTCTGCGACGTCTGGCTGCGCGCCCGGGCGGCCGGCGAGCCGCGGCTGCTGCCCGACGCCGAGATCAGCGCGGTGCGGGAGCGGTTCGCACGGCAGCGGGCGAGGGTGCGGGCGACGGACCCGGCCGCCAGGCCCGCTCCTCGGTGACGATCGCGGTCACCAGCTCGAACGGCGTGACGTCGAAGGCCGGGTTGAACACCGGGGTGCCGGGCAGGGTGAGCAGCGTGCCGCCGTGCTCGCGGACCTCCTCGGCCCCGCGCTGCTCGACCACGATGTCCGCCCCGGTCGGGGTGTGCGGGTCGACGGTCTCCTCCGGGGCGACCACCACGAACGGGATCCCGGACCGGGCCGCCGCGCAGGCCAGCATGTAGGTGCCGACCTTGTTCGCCACGGCACCGTCGGCCGCGATCCGGTCGGCTCCGACGAACACCGCGTCGACCAGTCCGGCCGCGATCGCCGCCGGCCCGGCCGAGTCGACGCACAGCCGGTGCGGCGCCCCGGCCGCGGCCAGCTCCCACACGGTCAGCCGGGCGCCCTGCAGCAGCGGGCGCGTCTCGCACGCCAGCACCTCGGCCAGCGCGCCGCGCTCGTGCAGACGCAGGATCGCCCCCAGCGCGGTCCCGCCGTCGCCGGTGGCCAACGGGCCGGTGTTGCACAGCGTCAGCGCCCGCAGCGGGCGGTCCGGGCACATCGCCTGCACCAGGTCCGCCGCCCGGCCGGTGGCCGCGGCGTTCACCCGCGCGGCCTCCGCGGCGGCCGCGCGGGCCTGTGCGAGCACCGCCGCCGGTCCGCCGTCGAGCGCCGCCAGGGCCCGCGCCACACCCAGTCCCAGCGGGACGGCGGTGGGCCGGGCGACGGCGATCCGCTCGGCCGCCGCCCGCACCGCGGCGACGGCGACCGGGGTGGCGGTGCCGTGCAGGTGCGCGGCGAGGGCGACCCCGTAGGCCCCGGTGATGCCCAGGCTCGGAGCACCGCGCACGGCCAGCGACCGGATCGCGGCGACCAGCTCGTCGACGGTACGCAGGTACAGGTGCTCGGTCGTGCCGGGCAGCGCGCGCTGGTCGAGCAGGACCACGGCCGGACCGCCCTCGTCGTCGCCGGCCCAGTCCACGATCCGCATCGCCCGTACCCTTCCCGGCCACCCGCGGTCGGGCGCCGGGACGAACCTACCCCGCGGCGGCCGGCTGCCGGGTCGTCCGCGGCTGCGGCCGTCGGCGGGTGCCCCTCGGCCGGGGGCTCATCGTCCGGGCGGGGCCACCCGGTAGACGGCCCCGGCGTCGTCGTCGGTCACGTACACCGCGCCGTCCGGCCCGGCGACGGCCGCGACCGGCCTGCCCCAGCGCGACCCCGACGGGTCCTGGAACCCCCCGACCAGCGTCTGCTGGGCCCCGAGCCGACCGTCGGTCCAGGGGAAGAACGACACCTCGGGAGCCCGCGGCGGGTCCGCGTTCCAGGATCCGTGCACCCCGGCCAGCGCTCCCGCCGCGTACGGCGCGGGCAGCGTCCCCTCGGTGAACGACAGCCCCAGCGGCGCCGAGTGCGCCGGGAAGGACTGCTCCACCGGGGCCAGCGCGGCACAGTCCATCGCGCGCCCGCCGGGGTTCAGCTCGGCGTCGGCGACCAGTCCCACGTCGGCGAAGTCCTGCGCAGAGCCCGCCACCCCCGGATCGGTGTCCGGGTCCGGGTTGCAGAACGGCCAGCCCAGCTCGCGGCCGGGGGTGAGCCGGGCCAGCGGTTCGGCCGGGTGGTCGGTCACGTAGCGGTCGACGACCTGGCCGAACGACGAACCGGTCGCGTCACCGTAGGGCCGGTCGTAGGGGTAGGGCACGTTGTCACGGCCGTTGACCGCGGTCCACACCGCGCCGTCGGGCGCGGTGGCCAGCCCGGTGCCGTTGCGGACACCGGTCGCGAACGGCGTGGCGGGCCCCCCGGTCGGCGGCATCCGCAGGATCGAGGCGCGCGGGGGAGTCGCGTCGCGGTCGGCGACCGAGATGTTGCCGGTCGACCCGACCGAGACGTACACGGCGCCGTCCGGGCCCACCGTCACCGACTTCAGCTCGTGGCCGTAGGCGCCACGCAGGTCCGGGGAGTTGGCGTCGGGCAGGCCGGGCACCACGACCCGGGCGCCGGTCGCGGCGCCGCCGCTCCAGCTGTACGCCGACACCTGGTTCGACTCGGCGACGTAGAGGGTCGCGCCGTCCGGGGAGAACGCGAGCCCGTGCGGCTGGGTGAGGCCCTCGAGCAGCGGACGCTGCTCCCCGGTCCGCGACAGCGCCAGCACGCGGCCCTCGTCGGGGACCGAGACGAGCAGCTCGCCGTCGGGGGTCCAGGCGGCCAGCCGGGCGTTCGGGACACGGGCGAACACCGACACCGTCCAGCCCGCCGGCACGAGGGCCTCGCGCGGCTCGTCGAACGGTGCGGCCGCGGCCCCGGGTGGCACCGTCACCGGCACCGGCACCAGGTCCGCCCCCGCCGCGGCGACCGGGGCCTGCGACCCGGACAGCGCGGTGGTCACCGGGTTCGGGCCGGTGGCACAGGCCCCGAGCAGGGGGAGCGTGACCAGGGCGGCGAGCCAGGGGACGATCCGCATGAACCCGACGCTACGGCCGGTACCGGTCCGCCGCGCGGCGGGGCCGTCCGGCCGTCAGGATCGTCGCGATGCGCCTGACACTGTACGCCCGCGGCCCGCAACCCGCCGACGAGGTCTGGGAGCGCTACGCCGCACCCGCCCGCTGGCCGGAGTGGGCGCCCTACATCCTCGGTGTCGACACCGCGGCGGACCGGATACGCCCCGGGGTGACCGGGCAGGTCCGCGGCCCGCTCGGCGTCACGGTGTCCTTCGCGGTCACCGAGGTCGACGAGCGCGCCCGCACCTGGGCCTGGGACGTCGCCCTCGGCGCCAGTGCCTCCCAGCTGAACCGGGTGCGGCTGAGCCTGGACCACGGCGTGCGGCCGTCCGGGGCCGGGACCCGGACCTGGCTGACCGTGCACGGCCCGCCCGCCGTGGTCCTGCCCTACCTGGTCCCCGCGCGGCTGTCGCTGGAGATGCTGGTCCGTCGCCCCGCCCGGGCCAGGTGATCCAGGGCGAGGGTCGCGAACGCCCCCGGCACCTCGATCTGGGGCATGTGCCCGACCCGGCCGAAGACGTGGGTCGTGACCTGGGGGAGCCTGCCCGCCGCCCGGAGCTGGGCCGCGGGCAGGATGAGGTCCCGCTCGCCCCACACGACCAGGGTCGGCCGGGGGGCGCGGGCGAACGCGTCCAGCAGCGCCCGCCGCCAGCCCGGCCGGACCCCGCGGACGGTGCCGAGCTCGGCGGCGATCTCGGCGAAGGTCTGCGCGAACTCCGGCCGCCGCGCGATCTCCACGGCGCGGGCGACCCGCTCCGGGGTGACCAGGGAGCCGTCGACGAACAGGGAACGCTCCGACCGCCGTGCCGCCCTCGCGTCGAGGTGGCCCAGCAGGAACCGGCCGAGCAGCGGCACCCCGATGATGCGCAGCGCCGGGGTCACCTCGGGGCCGAAGCCCGCGGGGTCGGCCAGCACCAGCGACACGACCCGCCCGGGGTGCCGGGTGGAGATCAGCAGTGCGACGGCGCCGCCGAGCGAGTTGCCCATGACGTGGGCCGGCCGGCTCTCGCCGAGCGCGTCGAGGGTGGCGAGCGCGGTGTCGGCGAGCTTCTCCAGCGTCGCCGGCCCGGGTACCCGGTCGGAGTGGCCGAACCCGGCGAGGTCGAGCGCGACAACCCGGTAGCGGGACAGGAACTCGTGCTGCGGGTCCCAGTCCTCCAGGCTGCGGCCGATGCCGTGCAGCAGCAGGACCGGCTCACCGGCCGGGTCGCCGGACTCCCGGATCCGGATCCGGGTCCCGCCGACGTCGACGAAGCGGGTCTGCGGGACGGTCATCGTGACCCGGCCGCCTTCGCCGCCTTCGCGTTGCCCGAGGCGCCGACGATCTTCGCGAAGATCCGGATGCTGTTGGCCGGGGCGAGCCGGGCCAGCAGGTCCGGGACCTTCGCGCTGATCCCGATGAGCAGCCGCGGTCGGCGCTTCGCGATCGCGTCGACGATCAGCTCGGCGGCCTTGTCGGCGGGGAAGGTCAGCAGCTTCTCGAAGTCCTTCTTGCCGCGCTCGGCCTCCTCGGCGGGGATGTTCACCCCGACCCGGGCGCTGGCGGCGATACCGGTCCGGATGCCGCCCGGGTGCACCGTGGTGACGGTGGCGCCCACCTGGGCGAGCTCTGCCCGCAGCGCCTCGGAGAAGCCACGGATGGCGAACTTCGACGACGAGTAGGCCGACTGCCCGGGCGGGGCGATCAGGCCGAACAGGCTCGACACGTTGACCACGTGGGCGCCGGGCCGCGCGGTGAGCGCGGGCAGCAGGGCGTGGGTCAGCCGCACCGGGGCGCGGAAGTTGACGTCCATGACCCAGTCGAACTCGTCGAGGGTCAGCCGGGCGAAGTCCCCGCCGAGCGCGACGCCGGCGTTGTTGACCAGCAGCCGGATCTCCGGGTGGCCGGCGAGGATCCGGGTCGACAGCGCGTCGACGGCCTCGCGGTCGGCCAGGTCGACGGTCTCGGTGGTCACCGACAGGCCGGGGTGCTTGGCGCGGATCGCCGACGCGACGGTGTCGAGCCGGTCGCCGTCGCGGTCGACGAGCACGAGGTCGCTGCCGCGCTCGGCGAGCAGCCGGGCGACGTGCTCGCCCATGCCACCGGCGGCGCCGGTGACGACCGCGGTGCCCTCGGCGAAGCGGAACGGTGAGCGGGCCATCAGGAGGCCACCTCCTGCGGTGCGGCCGCCGGTGCGGCGACGGTGTCGGGTGTGCCGGGTGCGGTGTCGGCGGCGATGCCGGACGCGGTCGGGCTGGGCACGCGGGCCTCGCGTGCGCCCAGCGCCGAGGCGGGGGTGAGGATCATGTCCCGCCGCAGGTCGGCGCGACCGAGCCCGACGGCGTCGAGGAAGAAGTTCTGGTGCAGCCGCCACGGGTCCTTGCGGCCCTGGCGCGGGAACAGGTGCTCGGAGCGCTTCACGTAGTTCGACTCGATGTCGAGCAGCGGCCGGTCCGGGGACACGGTCGGTGCCGGCGTGGCGACGGCGATCCGCTCCCGGTCCATCAGCGCGAGCAGCTTGGGCACGTAGCGGGCGACGAGGTCGGCGCGCAGCGTCCAGGACGCGTTGATGTAGCCGATGCAGAACGCCAGGTTCGGGATGCCCGACAGCATCAGGCCGCGGTAGGTGACGGTCTTGCCGATGTCGACCTGCTCACCGTCGACGTGGATCGTCATGCCGCCCAGCGGGCTCAGCGACAGCCCGGTGGCCGAGACGATCACGTCGGCCTCCAGCTCCTCGCCGGAGCGCAGCCGGATGCCCTTCTCGGTGATCCGCTCGATGTGGTCGGTGACGACCGAGGCCTCGCCGCGGTTGATCGACTTGTAGAAGTCGCCCTCCGGGATCACGCACAGGCGCTGGTCCCACGGGTCGTAGCTCGGGGTGAAGTGCTGGTCCACGTAGGACTCGTCCTTCAGGAACTTCAGGGCGAGGCCGCGCAGCACCTTCTTCACGCGCTCCGGGCGACGGCGCGCGAGCTGGTAGAACGCCTGGGTCAGGGTCACGTACTGCAGCCGCAGGATGGCGTGCGCGACCGTGGCGGGCAGGAAGCGGCGCAGCTGGTCGGCGACCGGGTCCTTGCTCGGCAGCACCGTCAGGTACGACGGGGAGCGCTGCAGCATCGTGACGTGCCCGGCCTTCGCCGCGAGCGACGGGATCAGCGTGACGGCGGTGGCGCCGGAGCCGATGACGACGACCTTCTTGCCGGTGTAGTCGAGGTCCTCCGGCCAGAACTGCGGGTGCACCCAGGTGCCGGCGAAGTCCTCGCGGCCCGGGAACTCCGGCTGGAAGCCCTGGTCGTAGTCGTAGTAGCCCGAGCACATGAACAGGAACGAGCAGGTGTAGCGCTTCGGGCCCTGCGCGGTGGTGGTGTCGACCGTCCAGCGTGCGGTGGTGGAGTCCCAGGAGGCGCCGACGACCTTCGTGCCGAAGCGGATCCGCTCGGTCACGCCGTACTCGGCCGCGGTCTCGGCGATGTAGCGGCGGATGTCGGCGCCGTCGGCGATCGACTTCGGCTCGCGCCACGGGCGGAAGGGGTAGGCCAGGGTGAACATGTCCGAGTCCGAGCGGATGCCCGGGTAGCGGAACAGGTCCCAGGTGCCGCCGATGTTCTCGCGGCCCTCGAGGATCGCGTAGTCCTTGCCGGGCAGCTCCTGGTGCAGCCGGGCCGCGGCGCCGATCCCGGACAGCCCGGCCCCGACGATGATCACGTCGCGGTGCTCGGTGACGGTGTCGTCCGGAGCGGGCGTTGTGCCGGCGTGGGTCATGTGGTCCTCCTCATCGGGCGCGTCCGCGCTGACTACCTCTGTGTCGACCGGGGTCCAGTCTGCACCGAACCTACCCGGAGTAACTTGACTCCGCGCGACAACAACTTACCCTCGTGCGACATGGGTACCGGATCACTCACCCGGGCGAGGGCGTTGCGGGGGCTGGCCGCGCTGGTCGACGAGCTGGGCGGCGACGGGGTCGGGCTGTTCGCACGGTTCCGGATCCCGATCGACGCCGTCGAGGGGAACGACCCGGACGCGCTGGTCCCGACCCGCTCGGTGGCCCGGGTGCTGGAGACCGCGGCCGCCGAGGTCGGCTGCGGGGACCTGGGCCTGCGGCTCGCCCAGCGGCAGGGCCCGGAGATCCTCGGGCCGCTCGCCGTCGCCGTGCAGAACTCGGCGACCCTCGGCGACGCGCTCGACTGCGCCTCGCGCTACCTCTACGTGCACAGCCCCGCGCTGACGATCGGGGCCGTGGCCGACCCGGAGGGCGGCACCGGCGTGACCGGGCTGGAGTACGGCAGCACCGACCCGCTGCCGCCCCAGGTCGCCGACCTGGGGGTGGGGGTGCTGCACCGGATCGTCGGGCTGCTGTCCGGCGGGCCCTACGGGCTGCGGTCGGTGCACCTGCCGCATCCCGCTCCCGCCGACGCGGACCGGTTCCGGGAGTTCTTCGGCACCGACGTCCGGTTCGACCGGCCCGCGGCGGTGCTGCGGGTTCCCGCCGACCTGGTGCGACGCCCGCTGGCCGGCGGCGACGAGACGGTGCGCGCCATCGCGATCGAGTACCTGGCGACCCACTTCGACCGGCCGGGGCGCACCGTCACCGACCGGGTCCGGGCCGCCGTGGAGCGGTCGCTCGGGTCGGGGCCGGTGCGCATCGGCTCGGTCGCCCGGCTGCTGCGGGTGCACCCCCGCACCCTGCAGCGGCACCTGGCGGGAGAGGGCACGACCTTCGAGCAGGTCGTCGACGGCGCCCGCCGCGACACCGCCGAGCGGCTCATCGTGCGCACCGACCTGCCCTTCACCCAGGTCGCGGCCATGGTCGGGCTGGCGGAGCAGTCGGCGCTGTCGCGCGCCTCCCGGCGCTGGTTCGGGATACCGCCGCGGGCGCTGCGCCAGGCCGGCCCGGCCGGGCTGCCGGTGGCCTGACCGGCCCGTGGCCCGGCCCGGCCCCGTCCGTTCAGCGGGTGCGCATCGCGTAGCGGCGCTCGGCGTAGTCGAGGTCGTCGCGCCACAGCCGGGTCGCGGCCGCCGCCATCGCCGGGCGCAGCGCCGGGGCGAGCCGGGAGGCCACGGCGAACCCGGGCCGGTCCGACCCGGCGACGACGGCCTCGATCACCGCCGTGCGGGGCCGTCCGTCGCGGTCGGTGCCGCGTGGGGTCGCGTGGGTCTCGACCACCGAGCCGACGCCCTCGCCCTCCACGATGCGCATCACCACCGTCCGCGGTTCCGGGCAGACGAACTCCGCCCGCACCGGGACGCCGAGTCCCGGCCCGACCTTGAACGTGACGGTGACCAGGAAGCGGTCCTCCTCGGGCGGCACGTCGGTGACGGCGGGAGCGGAGGTCACGGTCAGCTTCTGGAACGAGTACGGGTGGAACCAGGCACCGTGCCACGGGTCGAGCCGGTTGGCGACGATGTCCTCCGGCTCGCACACCCCGGTCAGCGTGGTCACGGCGTCGAGCACCGTGCCGGCCGGGCGGGCGGGCACGACCGGGGCGTCGGTCGGCTCCTCGCCACCGAGGTCGTCGAGCCGCACCCAGACCAGCACGCCGTCGTCGTGGACCGGGAGCACCGCCCAGCCGGGACCGGACCGCGCGCCCAGCCGCAACCCGTGCCAGCGGCACACCAGCTCGCCGCAGTCGAGGGCGGCCAGCGCCATCGGTGCGCCCAGGTGCGGGCAGGCGCCGGGGCCGACCCGGACCGTGCCGTCCTCCTCCCGCCAGGCGACGAGCTCGATCCCGCCGATCCCGACGCCGAGCGGCCGGTCGCCGCGGACCTCCCGGCTCGCGGCGAGCACGAACCAGTTCCCCGACGGGCGGGCCTGCGCCCGCTCCAGCGCCGCG
This sequence comes from Pseudonocardia sp. ICBG1293, assembly GCF_020131355.1. Lineage (GTDB taxonomy): Bacteria > Actinomycetota > Actinomycetes > Mycobacteriales > Pseudonocardiaceae > Pseudonocardia. The sequence goes on along the minus strand of NZ_JAHLEL010000040.1, from coordinate 6,440 downwards.
GAGATCAGCTTGGGGTCCGCGCCGGCGTAGGTCGGCTTCTGCGCGGCCCACTTCTGCGACGGCAGCGGCTGCAGCGGCCAGTGGGCCGGCCAGTGCCCGGTGAGGCGGGAGAGCAGGGTCATGGCGTGTCCTTCGACGGGTGTCAGGTGCGCATCGCGTACTCGGCGGCGCGCCGCAGCGGGCCGAGGCGGCCGCTGGTGGGGACGGTCTCGAGGGGGTGGCCGGCCAGGCCCCAGCCGGCGAGCAGCCGGTTCGCCGCCTGCCAGCCGGTGCTCGCGGCGCGCTCCATCAGGGCCACCGGCAGATCGATCCGGATGCCGTCGCCGGCCAGCACCAGGCCGTCGACCGGGGTGGCGACGGTGGGCCGCCGCGCGAAGTCGCCCACGCCGAACATCGGGCAGTCGGCCCGCCACTGCACCAGCTCGCCGACGACCCGGGCGGCCGCGGTCTCCGGATAGAGCTCGTGCAGCCGGGCGACGGCGCGCCGGCGCAGCTCGGCGGTCCAGCTGTCGTCGTCGACGCCCGGCGGCGGGGTGGCCGAGTAGGCGTGCAGCTCCACGACGGACCCGCCGTGCCGGGCGGCCCAGCCCGCGGCGTCGCGCTCGTAGCGGTCGAGCACCGAGACGTTGTCGAGCGGGTCGAGCCCGCCGGTGCCGAGGAACGGCGGCCGGGCGGCGTCGACGGGCCGGTCGAGCCAGAGCCGCTGCACGAGGAACGGTGGCGCGCTGCCCAGGGCGGCGACGTCGTCGCGCCAGCGGGCGAGCGCGTCCGGTCCGTCCACGGCGGACGCGGGGTCGCCCAGCCCGGGGGAGGCGGCGACGATGTCGCGCAGTCCCCGCACGTCGGGGGCCAGGACGACGGCGTCGGCCCCGCTCCCGCCCCCGTCATGATTCACGTGGAACCGTCCACTGCCGACACGGTCCACCGAGGACACGGTCACCCCGGTCCGGAAGGTGACGCCACGGGCGGTCAGGTAGTGGCGCAGCGGCTCCCACAGCGCGGTGTCGAAACCGGCGTCGGGCACGTCGAACATCAGGCCCTCGGACGAGCCGAGGAAGTAGATGTGGAACATCGTCGCCAGCTCGGCGGCCGACATCGTCGACGGCGGTGCGAAGAAGCTGCGCGAGAACACCTCGAACGCGAGGTGCCGGGCCGCCGGCGGGAAGTTGATCGACTCGACGAAGCTCTGCGCGTCGAGGTGGTCGATCGCCTCGTAGATGCCGGGCACGCTGACCGCGGCCAGCGGCGCGGCGGCGCGGGCGTCGAGCCGCACCAGGTCCGACGGACGGAAGGTGGGGCTGCGCAGCGCGAACAGCAGCGCGTTCCAGGGGGGCGTGCGCGGCAGCCCGCGGAAGGTGTCGCGGCGGCCCTGGGCGTCTACCAGCGGGTAGTCCTCCAGCGGCACGAGCCGCTCCAGGCCGGGATCACCGCGGCGCAGCAGCGCCCGCAGGTTGTAGTACTGGCGGAAGAAGGCGTGGAAGCCGCGGCTCATGGAGACCGGCGTGCCGTCGGGCAGCATCTCCGACCAGCCACCGACCCGCCCGCCCAGGTAGGGCTCGCGCTCGCACACCTCGACCACGACGCCGCGTTCGGCCAGCCCGGTCGCCGCGGCCAGACCGGCGATGCCGCCGCCGACGACGATCACGTGCGGCCGCCGCCCCCGCTGCCCGGCGTCGCCGAGACCCCCGGCCGGCTCGTGGCGGACGCGCCGCTGGTCGGTCGGCCGGGCGGTCACGACCGGGTCCCGAGCACGGTGTGCACGACACCGTTCTGCCACCCGGTCATGGTCTCGGAGTGCACGGCGTCGAACCCGGCGGTACGCACCCGGTCGCGCAGGCGGCCGATCCCGTCGAAGGTGTTCACGCTGCGCCACAGGTGCCGGTACAACGCGGTCTCACCGGTCGTCATCCGGCCCAGCGGCACGATGATCCCCCAGCAGACGGCGTGCCAGGACAGCCGCGCCCGCGGCGAGTCGGCGACCGAGTACTCGTGCAGGGCGAGCACCCCGCCGGGGCGCAGCAGGTCGTGGAAGCGGCGCAGCTGGGCGTCCGGGTCGTCGAGGTTGCGCAGCAGGTAGGCGGCGAGGATCCCGTCGAACGGGCCGTCGACGCCGTTCTCGGCGAGTGCCTCGGCGGTGGAGTGCACGAAGCGGACCGACGCGGGCCACGGCTTGGTCCGGGCCCGCTCCAGCATCCCGGCCGAGGCGTCGACGGCGACGATCTCGGCGCGCGGGGCGACCCCGAGCAGTGCCGCGGTGGAGGGCCCCCGTGCCGCAGCCCGCGTCGAGCAGGCGCAGCCCGGCGCCGTCGCGGGGCAGCCGCATCCGGGCCGCGGAGGCGCGCAGGTGGTCGTGGTAGCCCGGGTTCATGCCGACCAGGCGGTCGTAGTCGGCCGCGCCGTCGTCGAAGTGCGAGGGGACCTGCTCGCGGGGCAGGCCCGCACGGCCGACGGTTCCGGGACGGCGGGGACGTGACGGGGAACGGTCGACCATGTCCGCGAGCCTAGGACCGGGCGCGGAGCTCGGCGCGCCGGGTCGGATCCGGTTGTGCCACAACCACTCGCCGGGGCATCCCGGTCAGGAGGTCCGGTCGGCGCAGCGCACGGCCATGGCGCGCAGCACCGCGGCGACGTCGTCGCCCAGGATCCCGTCGGCGACCGCACCGTCGACGAGCCGCAGCGCGCCCTGGACCCGGGTGCCGATGAGCTCCTCGATGCGGCGCCGGGCGGCCGGTGGACTCGATCGCCACCCGCGCCGCGGCGACGTCGACCGGTCCGTCGGCCTCGTCGGAACCGTGCAGCAGCGCGTCGAGGGTGCCCCGGTGGCCGGTCCGGCGACCTCGCGCGCGAGGACGACCAGGCTGGTGGCCTTGCGCTCGGCGAGGTCGTCACCCGCGGACTTGCCGGTTGCGTCGGTCCCGAAGACACCGAGGCACGTCGTCGCTGCATCTGGAACGCCTCGCCGATCATCGTGCCGTAGTCGCCGAGCACGCGCAGCAGGTCCGGCCCGGCCCCGGCCATGGCCGCACCGAGCTCCAGCGGGCGCCGCACGGTGTAGTTGCGGACTTGCGGCGCAGCACGTCCATCACCTCGTCGAGGGTGGGGACGCGGCGGGCCTCGTTGAGCAGGTCGGCGAACTGGCCGACGGCCAGCTCGGAGCGCATCGCGTCGTAGCGCGGCCAGCCGCGGTCGAGCACGGTGTGCGGGAGCCCGCTCTCGCGCATCGCCTGCTCGGCCCACACCAGGCACAGGTCACCGAGCAGCACCGCGCCGGACTCGCCGAACCGGTCCGCGCTGCCCGACATGCCCTGGCCCCGGTGCCACGACGCGAGCTGGACGTGCACCGTCGGGCGGCCGCGACGCAGCCCGGAGCGGTCCATGACGTCGTCCGGAGCAGGGCGAAGGCGTGCAGCAGCTCCAGCCCGGACACCGCGGCCAGCGCGGCGGGGGAGTCCGGGGCGGCGGCCCCCATCCCAGTAGCCGAACATCGACCGCAGGTACTTCCCGCGGCCGACGAAGTCGGTCAGGACCCCGGAGACGAAGTCCGCACCGCGCATCGTGTGCACGTGCTCGGTGCAGCGTCGTGGCGCACGGTCTCGTCGACGTGCGTCCGTACCCGGCCGCGGATCTCCGCGACCCCAGTCCGGGTGGGTGGGGACGTGCTCGAGTCGCTGGGCCTGCCCGGTCTCCACGAACATCGCGCGGCCTCCCGTCGGGTCGCCTGGGGTGGTGAGCGGCCGGACGCCGGCGTCCGGACCCCGCCGGGGGCCGAGGGCACCGCCGGGCCGGGTCCTTTCGAGGGTATGGGGGTGACCCGGATCGCGCGCGCCGAATCGGACGGACCGCCCCGGTCGGGTTCGGACGGACGTCCCGGGCGGATCGGGTGACCCGCGTCACCCGGAGTGTCCGTGCTGCTCAGCGGGCCCGGAGGAAGGACCAGGCGGTGAGCCAGACCGACCCTGCGACCAGTGCCATCGCGCCGGGCACGTGCACGATCAGGCCCGGGATCTCGCCGAACCACGCCTGGCAGGTGAAGTCGCGAAGACCGCGGCGGCCAGGACCGTCGGCCACCACGGCCCGCCGGTGACCACCCGCAGCCACACCGCGGCCGCCGTGGCCAGCCCGTGACCACGTGGAGCACGATCGCGCCGACGCCGTGCGGCCGACGGCACCACCGGTGAACAGCCCCGCGGCGGTCACGAACTGCCAGGCCAGGACGACCACGGACGCCGTCGCGAGCACCGCAGGGCCGGACGGGGGTGGACCGGGTGGCGTCGTGGGGCGGCGTGGCGGTGTGGGGGGACATGTCCGTAGTCTGCCGACAACCGGCCGCCGGTGCAGGACCCCCTCGCTCAGGCCATCACGGGTGCCGGTGCGTGTCCCGAGACGGTGGCGGCCCAGGGCGGGAGGAAGTGCCGTGCCGGGTCCAGGCCGTGCGCCCCGGTGACCGGCGCGAAGTGGTGGTCCACGAACGCGTGCAGCGCCGCGTCGTGGCCACCCGGGTCCGGGCGAAGCTCACCTCGCCGCGCCAGCCGCACTCGCAGGCGGCGCGGTAGGCCGTGGCCCGGCCGCGGCGCACGTCGGTCCAGATCCCCGTTCGCGCGGGCCGTCCGCGGTGTCCGCGCTGACGAACCCCTCGTGGTCGTCCGACCCGGGTATCTCCACCGGTCCGATGTAGAGCACGTCGGAGATCATCCCCGGCAACCGGACGTGCGCAACCCGTGGTGGGGCGGGAGGGCGTTGCGGTCGGTCCGGGCGGTCGTCGCGGCGCCGGGCGTGGCACGCTGGGCGGGTGGCGGTCGACGAGCGGGGCGAGGCGGTGCTGGCCGCGGCGACCGCGGCGGCCCGCCGGAGGTTCTCCGGGGAGCTGGTGGCGGCCTACACGCTCGGCAGCCTCGCGCACGGTGGGTTCGCCCCCGCCGTCAGTGACGTCGACCTGGCCCTGGTGCTGCGGGGGACCGCCCGGCACCGCCTCGCGGGTGCACGACGTCGTCGCCGCCGCCCGGACGCCGCCGCGGGCACCGACGGCCTCGCCGAGCGGCTCTCGGTGTTCTGGGCGGACCCCGCGACGGTGCGCCACGGCCCCGGTGGCCGACCGTCCCGCTCCCCGCCGTGGACCGGCGCTCGACCTGCTCGACTCCGGGGTGCTGCGTCACGGCACCGACGTCCGCGACGGTGCCGTGCGCCCCACCCACGACGAGCTGGTCCGCGGATCCGCGCAGTTCCTGGTCGACCGGGTCGACGACCACTGGCTCGCCGGCGTCGCCGACCCTGCGGCGCTGCTGGCGCTCGGCGCGTCCGGCGGTCACCAAGACCGTGCTGTTCCCGGTCCGGTTCCTGCACACGCTGCGGACCGGGGGGGATCGGTCGCAACGAGGCCGCCGTCCGCCTCCTACGACGGCCCGCACGCCGGGCTCGCGACCGGCGGCGCTGGCCTGGGGCACCGGCCCGGTCGGGGAGCGGGTCGTGGCCTGGTCGCTGCTCTCACCGACGACACCTGGCCGGGCTTCCACACCGAGTGCGTCGAGGCCCACCTGCGCGCGCTGCCCGGCGACGACCCCACCGTCACCGGGCTGCGTGCGCTGCGCGACGCGCTCGCCGTGCTCAGTCCTTCGCGGGCCGCCGCCCGACGAACGCCCCGACCCCGGTGACCGCACGCCCGACGACCCAGGGTGTTGATCTCCTTGGTGCCCTCGTAGGAGTAGAGCGCCTCGGCGTCGTTGAAGAACCGGCCGACCTTGTTCTCCAGCAGGATGCCGTGCCGCCGAACACCTCGCGGCCCGGGCGACGGCGTCCCGCAGCATGATCGTCGCCCGTGTCGCTTGTGCCAGGGCGGCCTGCTCGTCGCGGAAGGTGCCGTCGTCCTGCATCTGCGCGACCCTGACCGCCATCCCGAGCGAGGCGACGACGTCGCCCAGGATCGACACCAGGTGGTCCTGCACCAGCTGGAACGACGCGATGGGCTGCCCGAACTGGACGCGCTCGACGCGCGTAGTCGCGGGCCAGCTCGTACACCCCGGCCATCGCGCCGACCGCGTTCCAGGCGACGCCGCCGCGGGTCACCCGCAGCACCCGGTTGGTGTCGCGGAAGGACTCCGCGCCGGGCAGCCGGTTCGCCTCCGGCACCCGCACCCCGGAGAAAGGCCAGGTCGGCGTTCTGCACGGAGCGCAGCGCGAGCTGCCCTCCATCTTCGTCGCGGTGAACCCGGGCATGTCCTTCTCGGACGACGAACCCCTTCACCGGGCCGCCGGTGGGGTCGTCGTCGTCACGTCGCGGGCCCACACGACCACCAGGTCGGCGAAGGTGGCCGTTGCCGATCCAGCGCTTCGCACGCCGTCGATCACCCACACCGCGTCGTCGCCCTCGCCCTCACGGCGGGCGGTGGTCTCCAGCCCGCCCGCGACGTCGGACCCGCCGTGCGGCTCGGACAGCGCGAACGCCC
>NZ_JAHLEL010000039.1 GCF_020131355.1 Pseudonocardia sp. ICBG1293 | reverse complement strand
GGTGGTTCCGGGTCGACGCCCGGCCCGGGCACGAGGGCATCCGCACCGGCACCTGGGCCGGTGCGGGCGACCTCGCCGCCGCCGTCACCGCCGAGGGCGACCCGTACGACGCCCCGCTCACCCTCGTCTGCGCGCACGGGCGCCACGACGCCTGCTGCGCGGTCCGTGGCCGCCCGCTGGCCGCGGCACTCGTCGCCGACGACCCGGAGGGCACCTGGGAGTGCAGCCACATCGGCGGCTGCCGCTTCGCGCCGGCGATGGTGCTGCTGCCCCACGGTCTCGTCTACGGCGGCGTCTCCCCGCTGGAGGGCCCCTCGATCGTGCGCGACGCCGCCCGCGGCCTGGTCGTGCCGTCCCGGCTGCGCGGCCGCTCCGCGCTGTCCCCCGCCGTGCAGGCGGCCCAGCAGCACGCCCGGCTCGCGACCGGGTCCCCGCGGTTGTTGACGACCTGCGCGTCGCCGGGGTCGACTCCGACGGCGCACCGGCGGGCAGCACCGCGTGGCGGGTCCGGTTCACCGGGCCGGACTGCGTCGTCGAGGTGAAGGAACGGTTCGTCGGCGTGGACCGGCCGCTGACCTGTGCCGGACGTCCCGGCGGCCGCATGCGGGTCTTCGACCCGGTCCGAGTGGGCCACTGACGTCCCGCCGGATCTGCGCGAGCACTTGTTTCCGAATCGGAAATGATCGTGGTGCGCCCGGTCGTTGCGCGGATCCCCAGGTGGACAGCCGGTGAACTCACTCGCCGTCGATGCGGGGTCACCGAGAGTGCCGGGCCCGGCCCGCTGTGAGGAGGCAGACACCGGCGGACCGATAACAGTGCGGTAGTGGTGTGCGGTTCCACCACTGCCGGCGACGCCGCCCCACCACGCTCCCCACGAAGGAACGGAAGAACCGTATGGATCCCCAGACCCCCGTCGTCATCCTCTGCGGAGGCAAGGGCACCCGCATCCGCGAGGCCTCCGAGAGCCTGCCGAAGGCGATGGTCGAGATCGGCGACCGGCCGATCGTCTGGCACATCATGAAGACCTACCGGGAGCACGGCTTCCGGCGCTTCATCCTGTGCCTGGGGTACAAGAGCTGGGCCATCAAGGAGTACTTCCTCGACTACCGCGCCCGCTCCGCGGACTTCACCCTGTCCATGTCCGACCGGCACCGCATCGACTTCCACAGCGGCGTCGACGAGGACTGGGAGATCACCTTCGCCGAGACCGGGCTCGAGGCCGCCACCGGCTCGCGCGTGCGCAAGATCGCGCCCTACGTCGACACCGAGCACTTCTTCCTGACCTACGGCGACGGCGTCGGCACGGTCGACATCACCGCACTGGCCAAGGAGCACGAGCAGTCCGGCAAGATCGGCACCGTCACCGGCGTCCACCCCACGTCCAAGTTCGGCGAGATGCACGTCGAGGGCGACCGCGTCGTCGAGTTCAACGAGAAGCCCACCCAGGTCAGCGGGTTCGTCTCCGGCGGCTTCTTCGCCTTCCGCCGCGAGTTCCTCGACTCCTACCTCGGCACCCCCGGCGACGACGGCGTGTGGCTCGAGCACGAGCCGCTGCAGCGCCTGGCCCGCGACGGACAGCTGAACGTGCACCGGCACGAGGACTTCTGGTCGGCCATGGACACGTTCAAGGACTTCGAGTACCTGAACTCGCTCTGGGCGCGCGACGAGGCCCCCTGGAAGATCTGGGCGTGAGCGCCCGGTCCGGCGGCCGCCACGGGCCGCCGGACCGACCGAAACGGACGAAGTAACACCTTCCGCCCACACGGCGAGGTCACCGACGTCAGCCAGCGCCGACGGACGGACGACCGTGACCGACACCCTCGCCGGGGGCGACCTCCCCACCCACGCCCCGCCGGACGGGTGCGTCCCCACCGCCGCGGCCCGGTGGACCATCGAGCACCTGACCGGCCTCGACGCGCTCGACGCCGTCGCCGCGGAGTGGGACGACCTGGTCGACCGCTGCGCCAGCGCCACCCCGTTCCAGCGCAGCGCCTGGCTGCGGGCCTGGTGGCAGCACTACGGCCCGGCCGGCGAGCCCTGCTTCGTCGCGGTGCGCCGCGGTGGGGTCCTGGTCGCGGGCGCCGCGGTCTTCACCGAGCGCCGGGCCGGTGTCGTGCGGCTGTCGCCGGTCGGTCGCGGCCTGTCCGACGTCACCGAGTTCCTCGCCGACGACGCCCACCGCGGGCCGGCCGTGACCCACCTCGCCGACGCGTTGCTCGCCGTCCGCGACTGGCACGTGACGGACCTGCCGGAGATCCGGCCGGGCAGCGTGGCGGCCGATCTCGCGGCGGCGTGGCCGCGGCGGACCGTCCGCACCCCGGCGTCGGTGTGCCCGGAGATCCCGCACCGCACGGTCGAGGACATGCTCGCCGCGGGGCCCGCCCCGAAGTACCTGCGACGGCGGCTGCGCACCGCCGAGCGGTCCGGCATCACCTGCGGCGCCGCACCGGCCGACGCCCTGCCCGGGGCGGTGGACACCCTCCTGGACCTGCACCACCGGCAGTGGGCGCGCCGCGCGGTCAACCCGGAGCACCACGCGGAGCGGTTCCGCGGCCTGCTCACCGACGCCGTGCCCGCGCTCGCGCGCGACGGCGCCGCCCAGATCGACCTCTACCACCGCGACGGACGTCCGGTCGCCGCCGAGCTGCTCCTGCTCGGCGGGCGCTCGGTGCACACCTACCTCGTCGGGGCCGACCCGGCCCTGCGCACCGACGTCGACGTCGCCGCACTCACCATCCGGCGCGGCATCGCCGTGGTGGCCGAACACGGCCTCGCGTCGCTGGACCTGCTGCGCGGGGACGAGCCGTACAAGCGCCGCTGGCGTGCCGTCCCGATCCGGCAGGAGCGGGTGCTGCTCGTCGCGCGTTCCTCCGCGCCGGTCGTGGTCCTCGTGGCCGCCGCCCGGGCCCGCGCCGCGCTCCGGCGCCGGATCGCCGGGGGGGGGGGGGGACGCTGCACGGAGCGCTCGGTACGGCGCTCCGGCGGTGGCGCGGCGCCGCGGCGCCGACCGCCGTCCGCACCGTCCTCGACCGGGCCCGGGACGGCGCACGACGGGCGGCGGGTGCCGGGCGGGCGGACCGCTGAGCGCGTCGGCCGGGTCGAGGTCCGCAGCTCGACGCCACCCACCCGGTGCGTCGTCGGCCGCGGTCGGGGTCACCCACGGGGCCGTCACCCGTCCGCGGTCGACCGGGGCGGGTCGCGCCACCGGCCGGCACCCGGCGCCACCGGCCGTACGCCCGGTGTCATCACATCTGGGGAACCGACGGCCGTCTCGCTAATGGGCCGCACGGCCCAGGCGAATCCAGGGGCAGAGCGGCCACACGGCCGTCGCGGACCGAACAGGAGACCGTCGATGAGCGTCCTGCCCGACACCCCGGCCGTCGTCCCGGACACCGGCGCCGCGGCGATCCCGGCGCCCCGCACCGCCGCCGAGGACGCGCTGCCGCCGCCGGCCCCGGCCACCCCGGCCGCGGTCGACCTGTGCCGCTGCGGCCACGAGCGCGACGCCCACGAGCACTACCGCGCCGGCACCGACTGCGGGGCCTGCGGCACGTCCTGCCGCGCGTTCCACGCGCGCACCGGCACCGCCGCCGGACGCGCCGCCGGGCGGGTCGCCCGTCTCACCTCGGGGCTCCGGCGCCGCCGCTGACCCGCGGGCACCGGCGCGCGGACGGGTCGTCGCACGCGCGACCGGCCGGTCCCGCGCGACGACCGCCGCCGGCCGGCCGGCCGGTGGCGACGCGTCCACCACCGGCACGACCGGGAGCGGTCGTCCCCCGCCGCCCGGTCGTGCGCGGTCCCTAGGCGGCCGAGGCCAGCCAGGGCTCCCAGGCCGGTAGCGGCTCCACCGCCAGCACCAGCACCCCGGCGCCCGTGCGCGCCGGCGGGGCCGGTGTGGTCCCCAGGGCCCAGCCGATCTCCTCGATCAACCGGTCGGCCTTGCGCGAGTTGCAGGCCTTGCAGGCCGCGACGCAGTTCTCCCAGCTGTGCGCCCCGCCGCGGCTGCGCGGGACCACGTGGTCGATCGTGTCGGCTCGCCTGCCGCAGTAGGCGCAGCGGCGGCCGTCCCGTCGCAGCACCCCGGCGCGGGTCATCGGGACCGAGCGGCGGTAGGGCACCCGGACGTAGCGCGACAGGCGGAGGACCGAGGGTGCGGGGAGCGCGAGGTTCTCCGAGCGGAACTCGGCGCCCTCCAGAGCCTCCTGGAGACATTCCGCCTTGCCGGAGAGCAGCAGGCAGATGGCGCGTTTGGACGTGACCACGGCCAGCGGTTCGAAGCTGGCGTTGAGGAGCAGGACCCGCGACCCCACCGGGACGTGAGCCGTGGCCGGCGGCTCGGCCCCCGGTGCCGGGACGGGATCGTCGGGGAGCGGGTCGACCGCTCTCAGGTCGCCAGGGACGATCATCTCGGCACCATGGGGGACGGGTTGTCGGTACGGCACGCGACCACCTCCGCGAACGCTCGAGGTCCGGATGTAGTCGACCATACGGAAGCCGGGTTACGCGAGTGTGATAACGGAACCGACGCCGGGTGTCCCGCCGGTTCCGCCGGGCGGGATCAGGCCCCCAGCGCCCCCGTCACGTCGGCGACCAGGTCGCCGGTGTCCTCGACCCCGCAGGACAGCCGTACCAGGCCGTCCGGCACCGCGTCCCCCCATCGCGCCCGCCGGTCGGCGGCCGTGCGCAGCCCGCCGAAGCTGGTCGCCGAGTCGACGAGCGTGGTCCGGGCGAGGAACTCCGAGACCGCGTGGGTGTCGGCCAGGGTGAACCGCAGGATCCCGTTCCAGCGGCGCATCTGGACGCTCGCGAGCGGGTGCGCCGGGTCGTCGGCCAGCCCGGGCCAGCGCACGTCGTGCACACCCGGGGTCTCGCGCAGCGCGACGGCCAGCGCGCGGGCGTTCTCGGCCTGCCGGGTCAGCCGCAGGTCCAGGGTGCCGAGCCCGCGCAGCGCCAGCCAGGTCTCCATCGGCCCGGCGATCGCCCCGACGCGGGTGCGGAAGGCGCGGACCCGCTCGTGGTGCACCGGGTCGGCCGCGGACACGTGCCCGAGCACCAGGTCCCCGTGCCCGGACAGCGCCTTGGTGTCACTGGCGACGACGAGGTCCGCCCCGAGCGCGAGCGGCTGCTGCCCCAGCGGGGTGCAGGTGGTGTTGTCGACCGCGACGACCGCTCCGGCCGCGTGTGCGGCGGCGGCGACCGCGGCGACGTCGCAGACCTCCAACCCCGGGTTGGACGGCGTCTCCAGCATCACCAGCGCGGGCCGGTGCCGGGCGATCGCCGAGGCCCAGTCGCCCGCGGTCGCGCAGTAGGCGACCGGCACCCCCAGCGGGGCGAGCTCCTCCTCGGCGAGCAGCCGCGCGACGTAGTAGCCGTCGCTGGGCAGCAGCACGCCGCGCCCGGCCCCGGTGAAGGCGCGCAGGACCGCGGCGACCGCGGCCATCCCGGACGGGAACACCGTGCACGGCCCGCCGTCGAGCTCGCCGACCGCGGCCTCGAACTCCCGCCACGTCGGGTTGTCGGCACGGGCGTAGAAGTCCGCGCTCGCCTCGGCCTGTTCGGGACGGCCGAGGTGGTAGGTGCTGGTCAGTACCGGTCCACGGTGGACCGGGCTGCCGACGGCGTTCGCGTCGTGCTGTCCGCCGCGTACGCAGCGGGTGCTGTCTCCGAGCATGCGGTTCACTCCGGCTTCGGGGCCCGGGAGATCAGTTCCTTGGCCATCTGGTGGGCGGTCATCCCCTCGTGGCAGACGCGGCGCACCGCGTCGGCGATCGGCAGCTCGACCCCGGCGCGCTCCCCGAGCTCGCAGATCGACAGGCAGGACTTCACACCCTCGGCGACCTGGCCGTGGTTGGCCTTCTCCGCCTCCGCCAGGCTCGCGCCGCGGCCCAGCTGCTCGCCGAAGGTGCGGTTGCGTGACAACGGGGAGCTGCACGTCGCCACCAGGTCGCCCATGCCGGCCAGGCCGGCGAAGGTCATCGGCGAGGCGCCCAGCGCCATCCCGAGCCGGGACATCTCGGCCAGCCCACGGGTGATCAGCGACGCCCGCGAGTTGTCGCCGAGCCCCATCCCGGACGCGACCCCGACGGCCAGCGCGATGACGTTCTTGCCCGCCCCGCCCAGCTCCGCCCCGACGACGTCGGTGTTGGTGTAGGCGCGGAAGTAGCCGGTCGCGCAGGCGGTCTGCAGGGCCACCGCGCGGTCGTGGTCGGCGCAGGCGATGACGGTCGCGGTCGGCTGCTCGTGTGCGATCTCCGCGGCCAGGTTCGGCCCGGACACCACGGCGAGCCGGTCCGGCCCGACGCCGGTGACGTCGTCGATCACCTCGGTCATCCGCCGCAGCGTCCCGAGCTCGACGCCCTTGGCCAGGCTGGTCAGGGTGACCCCGGCCGGGACCAGGTCGCGCCAGCGCTCCAGGTTGGCGCGCAACGACTGCGACGGCACCGCGAGCACCACCGCGTCGGCTCCGTCGAGGGCCTCGGCGGCGTCGTGGGTGGCCCGGAGCGTGTCGGGCAGCGCCACGTCGGACAGGTAGTCGGGGTTGTGCCGGTCGGCGTTGATCGCCTCGGCCACCTCGGACCGGCGGGCCCAGAGCCGCACCTCGCGGCCGGCGTCGCCGAGGACCTTGGCGAACGCGGTGCCCCAGCTGCCCGCACCGAGGACGGCCACGCGCTGGATCGAGTGCACCGGCTCGTTGACCGGACGCTCCCCGATCGCCGGGGCCCGACGGACGCTCATCGGCCCGCCTCGCTCTCCGGACGGCGTCGGTAGAACTCCTCCGGCGGATCCTCGTCGCGGACCTCGGCGAGCAGCTCGCGGACCCGTCCCATGATCAGGTCGGTGACCTCGCGCAGGACGTGGGCGTCCAGCGGGCGCCCACGGTAGGCGCTCAGGTCGACCGGGTCGCCCGCGCGCAGCACGACGTCGGTGCGCGGCAGCGGGCGGAACTTCTTCTCGTAGCCGTCGAGGACCTCGCGGGTCCCCCAGTGGACCATCGGGATGACCGGCACGTCCGAGGCCAGCGCCATCCGCGCGACGCCGGTGCGCGAGCGCATCGGCCACCCGTCGGGGTCGCGGGTGATGGTGCCCTCCGGGTAGATGATGACGATCTTGCCGTCGGCCAGGGCCTGCGTCCCGGCGGCCAGGCTCTGCTGGGCGTCGGCGGAGTCGCGGTAGACCGGGATCTGCCCCGAGCCGCGCAGCACCTGCCCGAGCACCGGCACCTGCCACAGGCTGCTCTTGGCCAGGAACCGGGGCCCCCGCCCCGCGCTGTGCACGTAGGTCCCGGTGTGGATCGGGTCCAGGTGGGAGATGTGGTTGCCGACCAGCAGCGCGCCGCCGCGGGCCGGGAGGTGCTCGCGGCCCTGGTAGCGCGGCCGGCCGGTGAGCCAGCCGATCGAGTAGAAGAACGGGACGGCGAACCCGACCCAGAATCCGCCCTTCTCGCGTGCCACCGGCGGCCTCCTCCTGCCCGCCCCGGGGACGGGTCGTGGGGTCGTCGCGGATCGGGATGATCCGGATCTCGTGCGTGGAGTGTCCCCACAGGGGCCCCACGGTGTCACGCGGGGTGCCAGACTGGGGAGGTGACCCTGCGGGTGGACCTGGTCGTGCCGGTGAAACCGCTGCCCCGCGCCAAGACCCGGCTGCGCGGCGCCGCGGACGGCGGGGTGGGCGATCTCGACGCGCACCAGCGGCTCGCGCTGGCGCTGGCCCGGGACACGGTGGCCGCGGCAGTCGCCGCGACCGCGGTCCGGCACGTGCTGGTGATCTCCTCGGACCCGGCGGTGGCGATGGAGGTCGGTGCGCTCGGCGCCGAGGTCGTCACCGACCCCGGCCGCAGGCTGAACGGCGCGCTGCGGCACGGGGCCGCGCTGCTGCGCTCGCGCGACCCGCACGCCGCGCTGGGCGCCCTGCAGGCCGACCTGCCCGCGCTGCGCCCGGCCGAGCTGGACGACGCCGTCGCCGCGGCCGCCGTCCTGTTCGCCGGTGGCGCGACCCGCGCGTTCCAGCCCGACGCCCCCGGCGAGGGCACCACGCTGCTGCTCGTCGCGCCGGGAGCGGATCTCGACCCGCACTTCGGCCGCGGGTCGGCCGCCCGGCACGCCGCGTCCGGCGCCCGGGCGCTGCCCGGCGAACGGCCCGGGCTGCGCCGCGACGTGGACACCGCCGCCGACCTCGACGACGCCGTCGCGCTCGGGGTGGGCACGTGGACCCGCGCCGTCGTCGACGCGCGGCACGGCCCGCCCGCCGAACCTCACCCGCCCGGCTGTCCCCCGCCCGGGGACGCCGTCGCCCGACGGTGTGGCACACCACGTACGTGAGATCGTCGTACGGGCCCGTGTCCGCATGGACGGTTGCGGAACGGTGCGAAACAATCGTGACGTGAGTGACGACTCGGCGACCCCGGACGGACGGAACGGCGCCTCCGCGCACCCCGGGGGCCGTTCCCGGTCCACGGCGCGCCGGGCCCCGCGTCCGGCGTCGCGTCGGTTGCACACCGCGAGCCGCAGCGTCACCGAGCAGGCCCCGGCGGCCGAGATCCCCGCCCAGCAGCACGTGCCGCCGGGAGCGACGCCGCCCGCCCCGCCGGCCGCGGCACCCTCCCAGGTGCAGGGGGCCGCGCCGATCGCGCCGCCCGCGGGGGCGACCACCCCGGCGTCGACGATGGCCGAGCGCCTGCCCGAGGACCGCTACCTCAACCGCGAGCTGTCCTGGCTCGACTTCAACGCCCGCGTGCTGGCGCTGGCCGAGGACGCCAGCCAGCCGCTTCTGGAGCGCGCCAAGTTCCTCGCGATCTTCGCCTCGAACCTGGACGAGTTCTACATGGTCCGGGTCGCAGGCCTGAAGCGCCGCGACGAGACCGGCCTGTCGGTGCGCAGCGCCGACGGCCTCACCCCGCGCCAGCAGCTGGCCCGGATCACCGAGCGGAGCCGCGACCTGTCGCGGGCGCACGCCGAGGTGTTCATGGACGAGCTGCGGCCCGAGCTCGACGCGGCCGGCGTCCACCTCCGCAGCTGGGAGGACCTCACCGACGCCGAGCGGCTGCGGCTGTCGGACTACTTCACCGAGACGGTGTTCCCGGTGCTCACCCCGCTCGCGGTGGACCCGGCACACCCGTTCCCCTACATCTCCGGGCTCTCGCTCAACCTCGCGGTCACCGTCCGCGACCCGGAGGGCCGCACGGAGCGGTTCGCCCGGGTGAAGGTGCCCAACAACGTGCCCCGGCTGGTGTCGGTCGACCCGCCGGACACCGACACCCGCGCCGGGAACCGGCGGTGCACGTTCCTGCCGATCGAGGACCTGATCTCCGCGCACCTCGGTGACCTGTTCACCGGGATGGAGGTCACCGAGGTCCACCCGTTCCGCGTCACCCGCAACGCCGACCTCGAGGTCGAGGAGGACCGCGACGAGGACCTGCTGCAGGCACTGGAGCGCGAGCTGGCCCGGCGCCGGTTCGGCCCTCCGGTCCGCCTCGAGGTGCTCGACACGATGTCCGAGCACGTGCTGGAGCTGCTGCTGCGCGAGCTCGACGTCGACCCGAACGACGTCGTCACCGTGCCCGGCCTGCTCGACCTGACCGGGCTCTGGCAGCTGCACGGGGTCAACCGCCCCGACCTGAAGGACGAGCCGTTCCGCCCGGCGACGCACCCGGCGTTCGCCGAGCGGGAGACCCCGCGCAGCGTGTTCGCCACCCTGCGCGAGGGCGACGTGCTGGTGCACCACCCCTACGACTCGTTCTCCACCAGCGTGCAGCGCTTCATCGAGCAGGCCGCCGCCGACCCGAACGTGCTCGCGATCAAGCAGACGCTCTACCGCACCTCCGGTGACTCCCCGATCGTCAACGCCCTGATCGACGCCGCCGAGGCGGGCAAGCAGGTCGTCGCGCTGGTCGAGATCAAGGCCCGGTTCGACGAGCAGGCCAACATCCGGTGGGCGCGCGAGCTGGAGAAGGCGGGCGTGCACGTCGTCTACGGCCTGGTGGGGCTCAAGACGCACTGCAAGACCTGCCTGGTCGTGCGCCAGGAGGGCTCGGAGATCCGCCGCTACTGCCACATCGGCACCGGCAACTACAACCCGAAGACCGCGCGGCTCTACGAGGACGTCGGCGTGCTCACCGCCGACCCGACCATCGGCGCGGACCTCACCGACCTGTTCAACTCGCTCACCGGCTACTCGCGCCAGACCTCCTACCGCAGCCTCCTGGTGGCGCCCTACGGGATCCGCCGCGGCATCGTCCGGCGGATCGACGACGAGATCGAGGCCCACCTGTCCGGGGAGTCCGGCGCCCGGGTGCAGATCAAGGCGAACTCGCTGGTCGACGAGGCGATCATCGACGCCTGCTACCGGGCGTCGCAGGCCGGGGTGCCGGTCGACATCGTGGTGCGCGGCATCTGCGCGATCGTCCCCGGACGACCGGGGCTGAGCGAGAACATCACGGTCCGGTCGATCCTGGGGCCGTTCCTGGAGCACTCCCGCGTGCTGCACTTCGGCTCGGCCGACGAGTACTGGATCGGCTCGGCGGACATGATGCACCGCAACCTGGACCGCCGGGTCGAGGTGATGCTGCGGGTGGCCGACCCGAAGCTCGCCGACCAGCTCGGCGCGATGTTCGAGTCCTGCCTGGACCCGGCGACGCGCTGCTGGACGCTCGGGCCGGACGGCACGTGGTCGCCGTCGCCGGCTCCGGGGTCGGCGAACGTCCGGGTGCGCGACCACCAGGTCGAGATGATGAACTCCCGCCGCGGCAGCAGCGAGGACTGATGCTCTCCGAGCAGCTCCGGACCGACGGCGCCGAGGTCGACCCGGCGGGGATCGCCGACGTCGTCGCGGCCGGCACGGTGCCGTGGCGCCACGCCGACGACGGCACCCTCGAGGTGGCGCTGGTCCACCGCCCCCGCTACGACGACTGGTCCTGGCCCAAGGGGCACCAGGACCCGGGCGAGGCGTTGACGCTGACCGCACTGCGCGAGACCGCCGAGGAGGCACACCTGGAGTGCCGCCTCGGCGCCCGGCTCGGTCACACCGCCTACTCGGTGCCCGGCAGGGGGCACAAGGTCGTGCACTACTGGGCCGCCGAGGTGGTCCGCGACCACGGCTTCACCGTGACCGACGAGACCGACGACCTGCGGTGGCTGTCCCGGGAGGAGGCCGCGGCGCTGCTCACCCGGCCCACCGACGCGGACCTGCTGGACCGGCTCGACCGGGTGGGGCCGCCGTCGTCGACGGTGGTGCTCGTGCGGCACGCCAAGGCGGGCAGCCGGGCCGCCTGGGAGGGCGACGACGACCTGCGCCCCCTGTCCGGCACCGGGTTCACCCAGGCCGACCGCCTCGCGGAGTTCCTCGCCCGGTTCGGCCCGGACCGGCTCGCGACCGCACCGCCGCTGCGGTGCAGCCAGACCATCGAGCCGTACGCGCGGACGAACGGCGCGGGCGAGCCGGACGTGGAGCCGCTGCTCGGTGAGCACGGCTACTGGGTCTCCCCCGCCACGGGTCTGCGGCGCTTCCGCGAGCTGGCGGCGCAGCCGGGCGTGACACTGCTGTGCAGCCAGGGCGGGGTGATCCCGGACGTCGTCGGGCACCTGCTCGCCGCCACCGGCCGCTCCGCCGACCCGGACCTGCCCTCGCACAAGGCCAGCACCTGGGTGCTCGGGTTCGACGCCGCGGGCGGGCTGCTGTCCGCCGACTACTACCGCCGCCCGCCGGCCTGATCCGCCGCGCCGTCCCGCACCTCCCGCCTCACTCCCCGCACCCCGCCACTCCCCGCACCCCGCCACTCCCCGCCGCACCCCGCACCCCGCACCCCGCTACTCCCCGCGCTCCCGCACCCCGCTACTCCCCGCGCTCCCCGCCGCTCCCCCTCGCACCCGCACGCGCACCCGCCACCGGGTGGCCCCGGCCCGTGCCCGGACCGCTCCTCGATCAGTACCTGAGGGCTGTTCGGCCCCGGGCCGGCAGCACTGATGCACTGATCGAACGAGGTCCTGCGGAGTGCCCTCCCGGCGGCGGAGTGTGCGATCGCGAACGGGCGCGCCGGTTCCGGCCCGGCGGGCGTCGGCGGGGGTGCAGGGTGCGCGGGTGGAGGAGCCGTTCCGGGGGTCGGAGGCCGTCGCGCGCGGGATCGTCACGCCCGCGCGGCTGCGCGGGCCACGGTTCGTGCGTCTGTTCCCCGACGTGTACGTGTCCGCCGCGGTCCCCCTGACACCGGTGCTCCGGGCCCGGGCCGCATCGGTCTACGCCGGCCCCCTCGGCGCGGCGTCGGCCTGGTCGGCGGCCGAGATCCTCGGCGCGTCCTGCGGGCCCTGGACGGCGCCCGCCGAGCTCGTCGCGCCACGGCGCATCCGGCCCCGCCCGGACCTGCTCGCCCACCAGGGCACACCGCTCGAACCCGGTCTCTGCGACGGCGTCCGGGTCACCTCGCCCCGTGCCACGGCGTGGGAGCTGTGCCGGCGGCTCGAGATCGTCGACGCCGTCGTCGCCCTCGACACGCTCGCCGCCCGGGGACGGGACCGGCCGGTGTTCGTCCGGGTGCGGGGCACGCCGGCACCCGAGCAGCGGAAGCTGTCCCGGATGACGGCGCCCTGCCCCGGCTTCGACCCCGCCGATCTGCTGGTCCTGCGGTCGCTGTACCCGCACGTGCGGGGCTCGGCCCGGCTGGACCGGGTGGTCGCACTCTCCGACCCGCGGGCGGAGTCCCCGCCCGAGACCCGGCTACGGCTGTTGCTCGTGCTCTCCGGGCTCCCGGTCCCGCAGGTCCAGTTCCCGCTGTACGACGGCCGGGGCCGCCCCTGGGTGCGGTTCGACCTCGCCTACCCCGACGCCCTGCTCGCGATCGAGTACGACGGCGCCCAGCACGACGACCCGCTCGACCGCGTCCGCGACACCCGCACCGCGGCGCTGGGATGGCAGACCCTCCGGATCACCGCCGACGGCCTCACCCGCAATGCCCGTCGCACCGTCCGAACGGTCCACGCCCTGCTCATCCAGCGGGCTCACCTCGCCTCCCGCTGACCCGCACCGGCGTCGCGCCACCGATCCCGGCGACTCCCCGCGCGACGTCCTCCCGACGCCGACCGCCTCCCCGCCCCGTCCCGCCCGCCCCACCGATGTCCCGCTCGTCCAGGCTCCGTCGATCAGTGCATGAGCGCTGTCCACACGGGTGCGGGCAGCGCTCATGTACTGATCGACGCGTGAGAAGTCCGGGCGCGGACCGGGTGCGAGTGGGACGAGGCCCGCGGAGGGGGTGGAGTGCTCGCGGGGCGGGACGCGGGCATACGCCGCGACACCTGGCGGGCCGCTTCTGAGCCCCGGGGCGCCCACCGGCGGACACCGTCGATCAATACACCAACGCTGTCCGCACCCGGGGGAACAGCGCTCATGTACTGATCGA
Organism: Pseudonocardia sp. ICBG1293; assembly: GCF_020131355.1. Taxonomy (GTDB): domain Bacteria; phylum Actinomycetota; class Actinomycetes; order Mycobacteriales; family Pseudonocardiaceae; genus Pseudonocardia. Next base: position 6,361 of record NZ_JAHLEL010000039.1, on the reverse strand, counting down.
TGCGCTCGTCGGCCTTGCTGGGCGGTGAGCACAGGGCAGCGGATGCGCCGAGCGGCTACTTCTCCGCAGCAGCCTTTCGTCGGGCCGGCTTCTTCGCCGAGGCAGCCGGCTTCTTCGCCGGCGCGGCCGGAGCAGCGGTCTCCGGCGGGACGGTCTCGCGGGGCGCAGTGCTGCGACCGTCGGCCGTCGCGGCCCGCTCGGCGCGGCGGGGGGCACTGGTCGCGTTGGCGGCGGCGGCCTCGCTGGCGGCGACCCGCTCCTTGAACGCCGCACCGGGCCGGAACGACGGCACCACCGTCTCGCCGACCGGCACCGTCTCCCCGGTGCGCGGGTTGCGGGCGGTGCGCGGAGCACGTCGCCGCGGCTCGAACACCCCGAACCCGGTCAGGGTGACGGTCTCGCCGCGGCCGACGGCGTCCACGACGACCTCGACCATCGCGTCGACGGCCGCCGAGGCGGCGCGACGGTCTCCGAGCCGGGCGGTCAGCGCATCGACGAGCTGAGCCTTGTTCATGGTCACGAAAGGTAAGGCTGCGTCCCTGCCGCGCACCAGATCCGGCAGGGGGTTCCGGGTCGCATACCCTCCATCAGTACAGGTCCGAACGAGTGATCACCGCGACATCTGTCGGACGACGGTGACCACCCGTGTCGGGTCAGACCGTCGTGCGGGGCATCCGGGCGGGCCGGGTTCCCTCGAACGCGGTGATCGCCTCCTCGTGCCGCAACGTGAGCCCGATGTCGTCGAGACCCTCACGCAGCCGCCACCGGGCGTAGTCGTCGATCTGGAACGGCACGGTGAGGTCACCGGCCTGCACGGTCTTCTCGCCGAGGTCCACGGTGATCCGCGTACCCGGCTCGTTCTCCAGCTTCTTCCAGATCAGCTCGACGTCGGGCTGGGCGACCTCGGCGGCGACCAGCCCGGCCTTCGCCGAGTTGCCGCGGAAGATGTCGGCGAACCGCGACGAGATGACGACGCGGAAGCCGTAGTCCATCAGCGCCCAGACGGCGTGCTCGCGCGAGGAGCCGGTCCCGAAGTCCGGCCCGGCGACGAGCACCGACCCGCGGTCGTAGGGCTCGGTGTTGAGCACGAACGACGGGTCCTGGCGCCAGGCCGAGAACAGCCCGTCCTCGAAGCCGGTGCGGGTGACCCGCTTGAGGTAGACGGCCGGGATGATCTGATCGGTGTCCACGTTGGACAGGCGCATCGGCACGCCGATCCCGGTGTGGGTCTCGAACTTGTCCATCAGCCCAGGTACTCCTTCAGTCCAGGTCTTCGGGGCTCGACAGGGTGCCGCGCACGGCGGTCGCGGCGGCGACCAGCGGCGAGACGAGGTGGGTGCGACCACCCTTGCCCTGGCGCCCCTCGAAGTTGCGGTTCGAGGTGGACGCGCAGCGCTCGCCGGGCGCGAGCTGGTCGGGGTTCATGCCCAGGCACATCGAGCAGCCCGCCGAGCGCCACTCCGCGCCGGCGTCGAGGAAGACCGTGTCCAGACCCTCCTCCTCGGCCTGGAACCGGACCCGCATCGACCCCGGGACGACGAGCATCCGCACGCCCTTCGCGACCGAGCGCCCGTTCAGGATCTCGGCGACCGAGCGGAGGTCCTCGATCCGGCCGTTGGTACAGGATCCGACGAACACCGCGTCCACGGGCACCTCACGCAGCGGGGTCCCGCCGGTCAGGCCCATGTAGGACAGCGCCTTCTCCACGGCGGCGCGCTCGCCGTCGTCGGTGATGGCGGCCGGGTCCGGCACGGACTCGCCCAGGGGCAGCCCCTGGCCGGGGTTGGTGCCCCAGGTGACGAACGGGGTGAGCGCGTCGGCGTCGATGTGCACGACCCGGTCGAACTCGGCGCCGTCGTCGGTGCGCAGGGTCCGCCAGTCGGAGACCGCGGCGTCCCAGTCGTCGCCGGTGGGGGCGTGGTCGCGCCCCTCCAGGTAGGCGAAGGTCGTCTCGTCGGGGGCGATCATGCCCGCCCGGGCACCGGCCTCGATGGACATGTTGCAGATCGTCATCCGGGCCTCCATCGAGAGGTTCTCGATGACGTTGCCCCGGTACTCCAGCACGTGGCCCTGACCGCCACCGGTGCCGATCCTCGCGATCACCGCGAGGATGACGTCCTTGGAGGTGACGCCCGGGCGCAGTGTGCCGTCGGCGCTGGTCACCTCGATCGCCATGGTGCGGAACGGCTTGAGCGGCAGCGTCTGGGTGGCGAGCACGTGCTCGACCTCGGAGGTCCCGATGCCGAACGCCATCGCGCCGAACGCGCCGTGGGTGGAGGTGTGGGAGTCACCGCAGACCACCGTGGTGCCGGGCTGGGTCAGCCCCAGCTGCGGGCCGACCACGTGCACGATCCCCTGCTCGGGGTCGTTCATCGGGTACAGCCGGACACCGAACTCCGCACAGTTGCGGCGTAGGGTCTCCACCTGGGTACGCGAGACCTCGTCGGCGATCGGGGAGAGCACGTCGAGGGTCGGGACGTTGTGGTCCTCGGTCGCGATGGTGAGGTCCGTCCGGCGGACCGGACGGCCGGCGAGCCGGAGCCCGTCGAACGCCTGCGGGCTCGTGACCTCGTGCACCAGGTGCAGGTCGATGTAGAGCAGGTCGGGCTCGTCGCCCTCGCCCTTGCGGACGAGGTGCCGGTCCCAGACCTTCTCGGCCAGCGTGCGCGGCTTCTCTGCGGTGGTCACGCCCGCCTCCTCTGTGATCTGATCGCGGTGGACTTCCCAGATCGTGGGAAGTTAGAGCGCCCGGCAAATGAGGTCGTGGGGGTGTCGTTGCAGGTAGAGGCACGGACCTGCAAGTGATCATGGGATTGCTGATGTCCTGATGGTCGCCTGGAGGGTCCGTGCCTCTACCTGCAACGACACCCCCACGACCTCATTTGCCGGGCGCTCTTTAGTATCGGAACGTGGGACAGTCTAGTGTCGCGTAAACGATGTTCTTTGACCGGGTCGGCAGTGGTTGAGTAGGTGGTCTGCGGGTTTGGTCCAGATGAACGGGTGGCAGCGTTCGTTCCAGCCGTCGATGAACCGGCCGATCGCGCCGATCAGTTCTCTGACGCTGCCGAAGCTGCCACGGCGAATGGCCTGGCGGGTGATGACCCCGAAAAAGACCTCGACCATGTTCAGCCACGATCCCGAGGTCGGGGTGAAGTGCAGGGTGATCCGCGGGTTGCGGGCCAGCCAGGCCTTCACTGCGGGGTGCTTGTGGGTCGCGTAGTTGTCCACCACCAGGTGCAGCTTGCGCCGCGGGTAGGCCTTCGCGACCTGCTTGAGGAACCGCAGGAACTCCTGATGGCGATGCCGCGGCAGGCACGCCTGCTCGACCCGCCCGGTCGCGACCTCTAACGCCGCGAACAGCGTGGTGGTGCCGTGACGGACGTAGTCATGCGTCCGTTTCTCCGGGATACCGGGCATGATCGGCAGGATCGGCGCTGTCCGGTCCAGGGCCTGGACCTGGGATTTCTCGTCGACGCAGAGCACGACGGCCTTGTCCGGCGGGTTCAGATACAACCCGACGATGTCGCGGACCTTGGCTTCGAGCTCGGGATCGGTGGAGAACTTGAACGTCTCGGACTTCCACGGCTGCAGCCCCCACCGCCGCCAAATCTTGCCGATCCACACGTGGGAGATCCCGAGCTCGGCACCGAGCAGCCGTGACGACCAGTGCGTGACTCCGAGCCGCTCAGGCGGCGGTTCCAGCGTGGCGAGCACGACCGCGACCTCGTCGATCACCGGCGGCCGGCCCGCCTTGGGCCGGTCGGCCAGCCCGGCGATCCCCTCAGCGGCGTAACGCTTCTTCCACCCGATCACCGTCGCCTTCGACGCCCCGACCAGTGTGACGATGTCCTTGACCGCCACCCCGTCCGCGGCCAGCAACACGATCCTGCCCCGTCGGGCCAGTCCCGCCGAAACCGACGAGGAACGCAGCCAGGACTCCAACACCTCGCGGTCGGCGGCCGGAACGTCCACGGTCACAGTCAACGGCACAGCTCATGATCCCGTAAACCAGCCCGTGAGTAAAGTAACCTAGTTACCGCAACACTAGCGGGATCGGCGTGCTCGACAAGGCCGTGGGGGTTCTCCGGGCGACGGCGGAGGGACCGTGTGGCCTGGCGGAGCTCTGTGAGCGCACGGGCCTGCCCCGGGCCACGGCGCACCGGCTCGCCGTCGGGCTCGAGGCGCACGGGATGCTGCTGCGCACCCCGGACGGGCGCTGGCACCCCGGCCCCACCCTCGGTCAGCTCGCGGGCGGGCGGCCGGACCCGCTGCTGGACGCCGCGGCCGCGGTCCTGCCGCGCCTGCGCGACATCACCGGCGAGAGCGTGCAGCTCTACCGGCGCGACGGGATCCACCGCATCTGCATCGCGCACGCCGAGCCGCCGTCCGGCCTGCGCGACACCGTGCCCGTCGGCTCCCGGTTGCCGATGACCGCGGGATCCGGGGCGAAGGTGCTCGCCGCGTGGTGCGACCCGGCCACCCAGCGCCTGATCCTCGCCGACGCGAGCTTCTCCGAGCGGGTGCTCGTCGACGTCCGCCGTCGCGGCTGGGCACAGAGCGTGGCCGAACGCGAGGCCGGCGTGGCATCGGTGTCCGCCCCGGTGCGCGACGCGGCGGGCCAGGTCGTCGCCGCGGTCTCGGTGTCCGGGCCGGTGGACCGCATCGGCCGCCGGCCGGGGGTCCGCTGGGCCGCCGACCTGCTCGCCGCCGCGGACGCCCTGCAGCACCGTCTCGCGTAGGGCCGCCGGCGGCCCCGCTCGGGATCCGGCCCCGCGTGCCGTGCGCCCCGCTCGTCCCGCGGCCGGGGCCGGGCCCGGCCGCTCCGGTGGGACCCAGTCGGTCGAGGTCGCGACGACCGGCTCCACTACCGTGTGGTGGTCCGGCACCGGGCCGGGCCCTTCGGACATGGTCGGCACACCGGGGAGACGATGGGTTATCTGCTGGGCATCGACGTCGGCACCACGCGCACGGCGGCCGCGGTCATCGGCTCCGGCACCGTCGAGATGGTCACGCTGGGTGACCACTCGGTCGACATTCCGTCCGTGGTGTACGTGGCGCCGGACGGGAGCCTGCTCTTCGGCGACGCCGCCGAGCGCCGTGCGCTGACCGAGCCGGACCGCGTCGCGCGCGAGTTCAAGCGGCGCATCGGCGACCCGACGCCCATCCCGCTGGGCGAGCGGTCCTTCGCCCCCGAGCAGCTGTCCGCGCTGCTGGCCGAGCACGTCGTCGACGTCGTCGCCCGCACCGAGGGCGGCGTCCCCGACCGCATCGCGGTGACCCACCCGGCGTCCTGGGGCAGCCACAAGTGCGACCTGTTCGCCGCGGCACTGGCCGAGCGCGGGCTGACCGTCACCTTCCTCACCGAGCCGCAGGCCGCTGCGCTGCACTACGCGACGAACGAGCGGGTCGAGCCGGGCGCGACCGTCGCCGTCTACGACCTGGGCGGCGGGACGTTCGACGCCGCCGTCGTCCGCAAGGAGGCCGCGGGCGGCGGCTTCACGCTGCTCGGGCGGCCCGAGGGCGTGGAGCAGCTGGGCGGGGCGGACTTCGACCAGGCCGTCGTCGACCACGTGCGCGACGCCGTGCCCGCCGCGTTCGAGGGGCTCGACGAGACCGACCCGAACGTCCTATCCGCGATGGCACGGCTGCGCCGCGACTGCCGCGAGGCCAAGGAGAGCCTGTCGTCGGACACCGAGGTCTCGATCCCGGTGTGGCTCGGCGAGGTCCGCACGACGGTGCGACTGCACCGCAGCGACTTCGAGGAGCGCATCCGGCCGCGGCTGGAGGAGTCGGTCGAGGCGCTGCAGCGTGCGATCGCCTCGGCCGGCCTGGCCGCCTCCGGGCCGTCGGTGGTGCTGCTCGTCGGCGGCTCCTCGCGGGTCCCGCTGGTGGCCGAGCTGGTCTCCTCCGGGCTCGGGCGTCCCGTGCAGGTCGACGCGGACCCGAAGAACACCATCGCGAAGGGCGCCGTCGTCGCGCTCGGCCCGGCCGACCGGTGCCCGGCACCGGCTCGGGCGGGTTCGGCGCCGTGTCCGCGAGCAGCGGCCCCGCGCTGGCCCCCGACCCCGGCCCGCTGCCGTGGGAGAACCCCGACCCGGTCACCGACCGGATGCCGACCGGCGGCACGACCCGGCTCGACGGGGACCGCACCGCCTACCTCGAGGGTGCCCGCGCGGACCCGCCCACCGACCGGTTCCCCGCCGTGCCACCGATCGGCTACGACCAGACCGCCGTGCACGGCTACGGCGGGTACGGGGGCTACGACGACGGCGAGACCACCGTCGCCCCCGAGCCGACGACCGCCCGCCGCTCCCCCGCCGTGCTGATCGGCGCGGGTGGGTCGTCGCGGCACTGGCCGTGC
>NZ_JAHLEL010000038.1 GCF_020131355.1 Pseudonocardia sp. ICBG1293 | reverse complement strand
TGCAAGACCTGCCTGGTCGTGCGCCAGGAGGGCTCGGAGATCCGCCGCTACTGCCACATCGGCACCGGCAACTACAACCCGAAGACCGCGCGGCTCTACGAGGACGTCGGCGTGCTCACCGCCGACCCGACCATCGGCGCGGACCTCACCGACCTGTTCAACTCGCTCACCGGCTACTCGCGCCAGACCTCCTACCGCAGCCTCCTGGTGGCGCCCTACGGGATCCGCCGCGGCATCGTCCGGCGGATCGACGACGAGATCGAGGCCCACCTGTCCGGGGAGTCCGGCGCCCGGGTGCAGATCAAGGCGAACTCGCTGGTCGACGAGGCGATCATCGACGCCTGCTACCGGGCGTCGCAGGCCGGGGTGCCGGTCGACATCGTGGTGCGCGGCATCTGCGCGATCGTCCCCGGACGACCGGGGCTGAGCGAGAACATCACGGTCCGGTCGATCCTGGGGCCGTTCCTGGAGCACTCCCGCGTGCTGCACTTCGGCTCGGCCGACGAGTACTGGATCGGCTCGGCGGACATGATGCACCGCAACCTGGACCGCCGGGTCGAGGTGATGCTGCGGGTGGCCGACCCGAAGCTCGCCGACCAGCTCGGCGCGATGTTCGAGTCCTGCCTGGACCCGGCGACGCGCTGCTGGACGCTCGGGCCGGACGGCACGTGGTCGCCGTCGCCGGCTCCGGGGTCGGCGAACGTCCGGGTGCGCGACCACCAGGTCGAGATGATGAACTCCCGCCGCGGCAGCAGCGAGGACTGATGCTCTCCGAGCAGCTCCGGACCGACGGCGCCGAGGTCGACCCGGCGGGGATCGCCGACGTCGTCGCGGCCGGCACGGTGCCGTGGCGCCACGCCGACGACGGCACCCTCGAGGTGGCGCTGGTCCACCGCCCCCGCTACGACGACTGGTCCTGGCCCAAGGGGCACCAGGACCCGGGCGAGGCGTTGACGCTGACCGCACTGCGCGAGACCGCCGAGGAGGCACACACCTGGAGTGCCGCCTCGGCGCCCGGCTCGGTCACACCGCCTACTCGGTGCCCGGCAGGGGGCACAAGGTCGTGCACTACTGGGCCGCCGAGGTGGTCCGCGACCACGGCTTCACCGTGACCGACGAGACCGACGACCTGCGGTGGCTGTCCCGGGAGGAGGCCGCGGCGCTGCTCACCCGGCCCACCGACGCGGACCTGCTGGACCGGCTCGACCGGGTGGGGCCGCCGTCGTCGACGGTGGTGCTCGTGCGGCACGCCAAGGCGGGCAGCCGGGCCGCCTGGGAGGGCGACGACGACCTGCGCCCCCTGTCCGGCACCGGGTTCACCCAGGCCGACCGCCTCGCGGAGTTCCTCGCCCGGTTCGGCCCGGACCGGCTCGCGACCGCACCGCCGCTGCGGTGCAGCCAGACCATCGAGCCGTACGCGCGGACGAACGGCGCGGGCGAGCCGGACGTGGAGCCGCTGCTCGGTGAGCACGGCTACTGGGTCTCCCCCGCCACGGGTCTGCGGCGCTTCCGCGAGCTGGCGGCGCAGCCGGGCGTGACACTGCTGTGCAGCCAGGGCGGGGTGATCCCGGACGTCGTCGGGCACCTGCTCGCCGCCACCGGCCGCTCCGCCGACCCGGACCTGCCCTCGCACAAGGCCAGCACCTGGGTGCTCGGGTTCGACGCCGCGGGCGGGCTGCTGTCCGCCGACTACTACCGCCGCCCGCCGGCCTGATCCGCCGCGCCGTCCCGCACCTCCCGCCTCACTCCCCGCACCCCGCCACTCCCCGCACCCCGCCACTCCCCGCCGCACCCCGCACCCCGCACCCCGCTACTCCCCGCGCTCCCGCACCCCGCTACTCCCCGCGCTCCCCGCCGCTCCCCCTCGCACCCGCACGCGCACCCGCCACCGGTGGCCCCGGCCCGTGCCCGGACCGCTCCTCGATCAGTACCTGAGGGCTGTTCGGCCCCGGGCCGGCAGCACTGATGCACTGATCGAACGAGGTCCTGCGGAGTGCCCTCCCGGCGGCGGAGTGTGCGATCGCGAACGGGCGCGCCGGTTCCGGCCCGGCGGGCGTCGGCGGGGGTGCAGGGTGCGCGGGTGGAGGAGCCGTTCCGGGGGTCGGAGGCCGTCGCGCGCGGGATCGTCACGCCCGCGCGGCTGCGCGGGCCACGGTTCGTGCGTCTGTTCCCCGACGTGTACGTGTCCGCCGCGGTCCCCCTGACACCGGTGCTCCGGGCCCGGGCCGCATCGGTCTACGCCGGCCCCCTCGGCGCGGCGTCGGCCTGGTCGGCGGCCGAGATCCTCGGCGCGTCCTGCGGGCCCTGGACGGCGCCCGCCGAGCTCGTCGCGCCACGGCGCATCCGGCCCCGCCCGGACCTGCTCGCCCACCAGGGCACACCGCTCGAACCCGGTCTCTGCGACGGCGTCCGGGTCACCTCGCCCCGTGCCACGGCGTGGGAGCTGTGCCGGCGGCTCGAGATCGTCGACGCCGTCGTCGCCCTCGACACGCTCGCCGCCCGGGGACGGGACCGGCCGGTGTTCGTCCGGGTGCGGGGCACGCCGGCACCCGAGCAGCGGAAGCTGTCCCGGATGACGGCGCCCTGCCCCGGCTTCGACCCCGCCGATCTGCTGGTCCTGCGGTCGCTGTACCCGCACGTGCGGGGCTCGGCCCGGCTGGACCGGGTGGTCGCACTCTCCGACCCGCGGGCGGAGTCCCCGCCCGAGACCCGGCTACGGCTGTTGCTCGTGCTCTCCGGGCTCCCGGTCCCGCAGGTCCAGTTCCCGCTGTACGACGGCCGGGGCCGCCCCTGGGTGCGGTTCGACCTCGCCTACCCCGACGCCCTGCTCGCGATCGAGTACGACGGCGCCCAGCACGACGACCCGCTCGACCGCGTCCGCGACACCCGCACCGCGGCGCTGGGATGGCAGACCCTCCGGATCACCGCCGACGGCCTCACCCGCAATGCCCGTCGCACCGTCCGAACGGTCCACGCCCTGCTCATCCAGCGGGCTCACCTCGCCTCCCGCTGACCCGCACCGGCGTCGCGCCACCGATCCCGGCGACTCCCCGCGCGACGTCCTCCCGACGCCGACCGCCTCCCCGCCCCGTCCCGCCCGCCCCACCGATGTCCCGCTCGTCCAGGCTCCGTCGATCAGTGCATGAGCGCTGTCCACACGGGTGCGGGCAGCGCTCATGTACTGATCGACGCGTGAGAAGTCCGGGCGCGGACCGGGTGCGAGTGGGACGAGGCCCGCGGAGGGGGTGGAGTGCTCGCGGGGCGGGACGCGGGCATACGCCGCGACACCTGGCGGGCCGCTTCTGAGCCCCGGGGCGCCCACCGGCGGACACCGTCGATCAATACACCAACGCTGTCCGCACCCGGGGGAACAGCGCTCATGTACTGATCGATGCGCTCGTCGGCCTTGCTGGGCGGTGAGCACAGGGCAGCGGATGCGCCGAGCGGCTACTTCTCCGCAGCAGCCTTTCGTCGGGCCGGCTTCTTCGCCGAGGCAGCCGGCTTCTTCGCCGGCGCGGCCGGAGCAGCGGTCTCCGGCGGGACGGTCTCGCGGGGCGCAGTGCTGCGACCGTCGGCCGTCGCGGCCCGCTCGGCGCGGCGGGGGGCACTGGTCGCGTTGGCGGCGGCGGCCTCGCTGGCGGCGACCCGCTCCTTGAACGCCGCACCGGGCCGGAACGACGGCACCACCGTCTCGCCGACCGGCACCGTCTCCCCGGTGCGCGGGTTGCGGGCGGTGCGCGGAGCACGTCGCCGCGGCTCGAACACCCCGAACCCGGTCAGGGTGACGGTCTCGCCGCGGCCGACGGCGTCCACGACGACCTCGACCATCGCGTCGACGGCCGCCGAGGCGGCGCGACGGTCTCCGAGCCGGGCGGTCAGCGCATCGACGAGCTGAGCCTTGTTCATGGTCACGAAAGGTAAGGCTGCGTCCCTGCCGCGCACCAGATCCGGCAGGGGGTTCCGGGTCGCATACCCTCCATCAGTACAGGTCCGAACGAGTGATCACCGCGACATCTGTCGGACGACGGTGACCACCCGTGTCGGGTCAGACCGTCGTGCGGGGCATCCGGGCGGGCCGGGTTCCCTCGAACGCGGTGATCGCCTCCTCGTGCCGCAACGTGAGCCCGATGTCGTCGAGACCCTCACGCAGCCGCCACCGGGCGTAGTCGTCGATCTGGAACGGCACGGTGAGGTCACCGGCCTGCACGGTCTTCTCGCCGAGGTCCACGGTGATCCGCGTACCCGGCTCGTTCTCCAGCTTCTTCCAGATCAGCTCGACGTCGGGCTGGGCGACCTCGGCGGCGACCAGCCCGGCCTTCGCCGAGTTGCCGCGGAAGATGTCGGCGAACCGCGACGAGATGACGACGCGGAAGCCGTAGTCCATCAGCGCCCAGACGGCGTGCTCGCGCGAGGAGCCGGTCCCGAAGTCCGGCCCGGCGACGAGCACCGACCCGCGGTCGTAGGGCTCGGTGTTGAGCACGAACGACGGGTCCTGGCGCCAGGCCGAGAACAGCCCGTCCTCGAAGCCGGTGCGGGTGACCCGCTTGAGGTAGACGGCCGGGATGATCTGATCGGTGTCCACGTTGGACAGGCGCATCGGCACGCCGATCCCGGTGTGGGTCTCGAACTTGTCCATCAGCCCAGGTACTCCTTCAGTCCAGGTCTTCGGGGCTCGACAGGGTGCCGCGCACGGCGGTCGCGGCGGCGACCAGCGGCGAGACGAGGTGGGTGCGACCACCCTTGCCCTGGCGCCCCTCGAAGTTGCGGTTCGAGGTGGACGCGCAGCGCTCGCCGGGCGCGAGCTGGTCGGGGTTCATGCCCAGGCACATCGAGCAGCCCGCCGAGCGCCACTCCGCGCCGGCGTCGAGGAAGACCGTGTCCAGACCCTCCTCCTCGGCCTGGAACCGGACCCGCATCGACCCCGGGACGACGAGCATCCGCACGCCCTTCGCGACCGAGCGCCCGTTCAGGATCTCGGCGACCGAGCGGAGGTCCTCGATCCGGCCGTTGGTACAGGATCCGACGAACACCGCGTCCACGGGCACCTCACGCAGCGGGGTCCCGCCGGTCAGGCCCATGTAGGACAGCGCCTTCTCCACGGCGGCGCGCTCGCCGTCGTCGGTGATGGCGGCCGGGTCCGGCACGGACTCGCCCAGGGGCAGCCCCTGGCCGGGGTTGGTGCCCCAGGTGACGAACGGGGTGAGCGCGTCGGCGTCGATGTGCACGACCCGGTCGAACTCGGCGCCGTCGTCGGTGCGCAGGGTCCGCCAGTCGGAGACCGCGGCGTCCCAGTCGTCGCCGGTGGGGGCGTGGTCGCGCCCCTCCAGGTAGGCGAAGGTCGTCTCGTCGGGGGCGATCATGCCCGCCCGGGCACCGGCCTCGATGGACATGTTGCAGATCGTCATCCGGGCCTCCATCGAGAGGTTCTCGATGACGTTGCCCCGGTACTCCAGCACGTGGCCCTGACCGCCACCGGTGCCGATCCTCGCGATCACCGCGAGGATGACGTCCTTGGAGGTGACGCCCGGGCGCAGTGTGCCGTCGGCGCTGGTCACCTCGATCGCCATGGTGCGGAACGGCTTGAGCGGCAGCGTCTGGGTGGCGAGCACGTGCTCGACCTCGGAGGTCCCGATGCCGAACGCCATCGCGCCGAACGCGCCGTGGGTGGAGGTGTGGGAGTCACCGCAGACCACCGTGGTGCCGGGCTGGGTCAGCCCCAGCTGCGGGCCGACCACGTGCACGATCCCCTGCTCGGGGTCGTTCATCGGGTACAGCCGGACACCGAACTCCGCACAGTTGCGGCGTAGGGTCTCCACCTGGGTACGCGAGACCTCGTCGGCGATCGGGGAGAGCACGTCGAGGGTCGGGACGTTGTGGTCCTCGGTCGCGATGGTGAGGTCCGTCCGGCGGACCGGACGGCCGGCGAGCCGGAGCCCGTCGAACGCCTGCGGGCTCGTGACCTCGTGCACCAGGTGCAGGTCGATGTAGAGCAGGTCGGGCTCGTCGCCCTCGCCCTTGCGGACGAGGTGCCGGTCCCAGACCTTCTCGGCCAGCGTGCGCGGCTTCTCTGCGGTGGTCACGCCCGCCTCCTCTGTGATCTGATCGCGGTGGACTTCCCAGATCGTGGGAAGTTAGAGCGCCCGGCAAATGAGGTCGTGGGGGTGTCGTTGCAGGTAGAGGCACGGACCTGCAAGTGATCATGGGATTGCTGATGTCCTGATGGTCGCCTGGAGGGTCCGTGCCTCTACCTGCAACGACACCCCCACGACCTCATTTGCCGGGCGCTCTTTAGTATCGGAACGTGGGACAGTCTAGTGTCGCGTAAACGATGTTCTTTGACCGGGTCGGCAGTGGTTGAGTAGGTGGTCTGCGGGTTTGGTCCAGATGAACGGGTGGCAGCGTTCGTTCCAGCCGTCGATGAACCGGCCGATCGCGCCGATCAGTTCTCTGACGCTGCCGAAGCTGCCACGGCGAATGGCCTGGCGGGTGATGACCCCGAAAAAGACCTCGACCATGTTCAGCCACGATCCCGAGGTCGGGGTGAAGTGCAGGGTGATCCGCGGGTTGCGGGCCAGCCAGGCCTTCACTGCGGGGTGCTTGTGGGTCGCGTAGTTGTCCACCACCAGGTGCAGCTTGCGCCGCGGGTAGGCCTTCGCGACCTGCTTGAGGAACCGCAGGAACTCCTGATGGCGATGCCGCGGCAGGCACGCCTGCTCGACCCGCCCGGTCGCGACCTCTAACGCCGCGAACAGCGTGGTGGTGCCGTGACGGACGTAGTCATGCGTCCGTTTCTCCGGGATACCGGGCATGATCGGCAGGATCGGCGCTGTCCGGTCCAGGGCCTGGACCTGGGATTTCTCGTCGACGCAGAGCACGACGGCCTTGTCCGGCGGGTTCAGATACAACCCGACGATGTCGCGGACCTTGGCTTCGAGCTCGGGATCGGTGGAGAACTTGAACGTCTCGGACTTCCACGGCTGCAGCCCCCACCGCCGCCAAATCTTGCCGATCCACACGTGGGAGATCCCGAGCTCGGCACCGAGCAGCCGTGACGACCAGTGCGTGACTCCGAGCCGCTCAGGCGGCGGTTCCAGCGTGGCGAGCACGACCGCGACCTCGTCGATCACCGGCGGCCGGCCCGCCTTGGGCCGGTCGGCCAGCCCGGCGATCCCCTCAGCGGCGTAACGCTTCTTCCACCCGATCACCGTCGCCTTCGACGCCCCGACCAGTGTGACGATGTCCTTGACCGCCACCCCGTCCGCGGCCAGCAACACGATCCTGCCCCGTCGGGCCAGTCCCGCCGAAACCGACGAGGAACGCAGCCAGGACTCCAACACCTCGCGGTCGGCGGCCGGAACGTCCACGGTCACAGTCAACGGCACAGCTCATGATCCCGTAAACCAGCCCGTGAGTAAAGTAACCTAGTTACCGCAACACTAGCGGGATCGGCGTGCTCGACAAGGCCGTGGGGGTTCTCCGGGCGACGGCGGAGGGACCGTGTGGCCTGGCGGAGCTCTGTGAGCGCACGGGCCTGCCCCGGGCCACGGCGCACCGGCTCGCCGTCGGGCTCGAGGCGCACGGGATGCTGCTGCGCACCCCGGACGGGCGCTGGCACCCCGGCCCCACCCTCGGTCAGCTCGCGGGCGGGCGGCCGGACCCGCTGCTGGACGCCGCGGCCGCGGTCCTGCCGCGCCTGCGCGACATCACCGGCGAGAGCGTGCAGCTCTACCGGCGCGACGGGATCCACCGCATCTGCATCGCGCACGCCGAGCCGCCGTCCGGCCTGCGCGACACCGTGCCCGTCGGCTCCCGGTTGCCGATGACCGCGGGATCCGGGGCGAAGGTGCTCGCCGCGTGGTGCGACCCGGCCACCCAGCGCCTGATCCTCGCCGACGCGAGCTTCTCCGAGCGGGTGCTCGTCGACGTCCGCCGTCGCGGCTGGGCACAGAGCGTGGCCGAACGCGAGGCCGGCGTGGCATCGGTGTCCGCCCCGGTGCGCGACGCGGCGGGCCAGGTCGTCGCCGCGGTCTCGGTGTCCGGGCCGGTGGACCGCATCGGCCGCCGGCCGGGGGTCCGCTGGGCCGCCGACCTGCTCGCCGCCGCGGACGCCCTGCAGCACCGTCTCGCGTAGGGCCGCCGGCGGCCCCGCTCGGGATCCGGCCCCGCGTGCCGTGCGCCCCGCTCGTCCCGCGGCCGGGGCCGGGCCCGGCCGCTCCGGTGGGACCCAGTCGGTCGAGGTCGCGACGACCGGCTCCACTACCGTGTGGTGGTCCGGCACCGGGCCGGGCCCTTCGGACATGGTCGGCACACCGGGGAGACGATGGGTTATCTGCTGGGCATCGACGTCGGCACCACGCGCACGGCGGCCGCGGTCATCGGCTCCGGCACCGTCGAGATGGTCACGCTGGGTGACCACTCGGTCGACATTCCGTCCGTGGTGTACGTGGCGCCGGACGGGAGCCTGCTCTTCGGCGACGCCGCCGAGCGCCGTGCGCTGACCGAGCCGGACCGCGTCGCGCGCGAGTTCAAGCGGCGCATCGGCGACCCGACGCCCATCCCGCTGGGCGAGCGGTCCTTCGCCCCCGAGCAGCTGTCCGCGCTGCTGGCCGAGCACGTCGTCGACGTCGTCGCCCGCACCGAGGGCGGCGTCCCCGACCGCATCGCGGTGACCCACCCGGCGTCCTGGGGCAGCCACAAGTGCGACCTGTTCGCCGCGGCACTGGCCGAGCGCGGGCTGACCGTCACCTTCCTCACCGAGCCGCAGGCCGCTGCGCTGCACTACGCGACGAACGAGCGGGTCGAGCCGGGCGCGACCGTCGCCGTCTACGACCTGGGCGGCGGGACGTTCGACGCCGCCGTCGTCCGCAAGGAGGCCGCGGGCGGCGGCTTCACGCTGCTCGGGCGGCCCGAGGGCGTGGAGCAGCTGGGCGGGGCGGACTTCGACCAGGCCGTCGTCGACCACGTGCGCGACGCCGTGCCCGCCGCGTTCGAGGGGCTCGACGAGACCGACCCGAACGTCCTATCCGCGATGGCACGGCTGCGCCGCGACTGCCGCGAGGCCAAGGAGAGCCTGTCGTCGGACACCGAGGTCTCGATCCCGGTGTGGCTCGGCGAGGTCCGCACGACGGTGCGACTGCACCGCAGCGACTTCGAGGAGCGCATCCGGCCGCGGCTGGAGGAGTCG
The DNA here is from genome assembly GCF_020131355.1 of Pseudonocardia sp. ICBG1293. GTDB lineage: Bacteria > Actinomycetota > Actinomycetes > Mycobacteriales > Pseudonocardiaceae > Pseudonocardia. The sequence goes on along the minus strand of NZ_JAHLEL010000038.1, from coordinate 929,916 downwards.
GTCGAGGCGCTGCAGCGTGCGATCGCCTCGGCCGGCCTGGCCGCCTCCGGGCCGTCGGTGGTGCTGCTCGTCGGCGGCTCCTCGCGGGTCCCGCTGGTGGCCGAGCTGGTCTCCTCCGGGCTCGGGCGTCCCGTGCAGGTCGACGCGGACCCGAAGAACACCATCGCGAAGGGCGCCGTCGTCGCGCTCGGCCCGGCCGACCCGGTGCCCGGCACCGGCTCGGGCGGGTTCGGCGCCGTGTCCGCGAGCAGCGGCCCCGCGCTGGCCCCCGACCCCGGCCCGCTGCCGTGGGAGAACCCCGACCCGGTCACCGACCGGATGCCGACCGGCGGCACGACCCGGCTCGACGGGGACCGCACCGCCTACCTCGAGGGTGCCCGCGCGGACCCGCCCACCGACCGGTTCCCCGCCGTGCCACCGATCGGCTACGACCAGACCGCCGTGCACGGCTACGGCGGGTACGGGGGCTACGACGACGGCGAGACCACCGTCGCCCCCGAGCCGACGACCGCCCGCCGCTCCCCCGCCGTGCTGATCGGCGCGGGTGGGGTCGTCGCGGCACTGGCCGTGCTGGGCACGGTGTTCTTCTGGCCACAGGACCGCACGATCAGCAATGCGACCCCCGAGCTGCCGGCGATCCCGACGACGACCCAGGCCCCGCCCCCGACGACCGTCGACCAGGAGCCGGTGCGTGAGCCGGAACGGACCCGGGACCGGCCGACCGAGGTCGTCCCGACGACGACCGACGCCCCCGCCCCCGCGCCGCCACCGGTCGTGACCACGACGACCTCCGCTCCGCCGCCCCCGAGCTCGACGTCCTCGTCGTCCTCGACGCCGCCTCCGCCGGACAGCTCGACGCCCAACCCGCCGGAGGGGAACCCGGTCCCGCCCGGCACCTGAGACGACCGACAGGTCGACAGTCCGGGTTGATGAATCCGGACTGTCGACCTATCGTGGGTTGCATGACGCAACCAACGACCGGGGCCACCGCCGCGGCCACCGCCCGCGCGGTCCGGATCGGCGTCGGCCGGCTGCGCCGCCGGATGCGCGAGCACTACGACCGCGACCAGCTGACGGCGTCGCAGACCGCACTGCTCGGCCGTCTCGACCGCGGTGGCCCCAGCACCGCGGCCGCGCTCGCGGCCGCCGAGGGCGTCCGCCCGCAGTCGGTCGCGATGTCGATCGCCGCGCTGGAGGAGCGGGGCCTGGTCGAGCGCCGCCCGGACCCGTCCGACGGACGCCGGCAGATCGTCTCGGCCACCGAACTCGGTCGCCGGTTCACCGCCGACGCCCGGTCCGCCGGCGAGGACTGGCTCGCGGGCGTGCTCGCCGACCGGCTCCGCGACGACGAGCTGCGCACCGTCGACGAGGCCATGCGGCTGCTGGAGCGGGTGACCGAGCGGTGATGCTGCACCGGGGCCACCGCACCGGCCCGTCCACCTTCGACCGCCGGCTGCTCCTCCCCATGATCGGCGGGGCCGTGCTGAACCCGGTGAACTCCTCGCTGATCGCGGTCGCGCTGGTGCCGATCGGGCTCGCCCTCGGCGCCCCCGCGACCGAGACGGCCTGGCTGGTGTCCGGCCTCTACCTCGCGACCGCGGTCGGCCAGCCCGTCACCGGGCGACTGGTCGACCTCTACGGGCCGCGCCCGCTCTACCTGGTCGGTGCCGTGCTGGTCGGCGTCGGCGGGGTCCTGGGTGCGCTCGCCCCGGACGTCTGGTGGCTGGTCGCGGCGCGGGTCGTCATCGGGCTCGGGACGTGCGCGGGCTATCCGGCGGCGATGGCGCTGATCCGCGGCGAGGCCGACCGCACCGGCACCGACAGCCCGGAGGGCGTGCTGACGGTGCTGTCGATCGCGACGTCGACGATCGCCGTCGTCGGGCCGAGCCTGGGCGGGCTGCTCCTCGGGGTCGCGGGCTGGCGGGCGGTGTTCGTGGTGAACATCCCGCTGGCCCTGCTGTGCCTGGCGCTCGGCGCGCTGCGACTCCCCCGTACCCCGGTCACCCACCGGGGGGGTGCGGGCTGCGCTGCGCCGGGTCGACCCGCCGGGGATCGTGCTGTTCGCGGTCACCGCCGTCGCGCTGCTGCTCGCCCTGCTGCACCCCGACGCCGGCGCGGTCGCCCCCGCGCTGGTGGCCGTGGCCGCCGGGACGGGACTGGTGGTACGCGAGCTGCGGACCCCCGAGCCGTTCCTGGACCTGCGGGTGCTCGGCGGGAACGTGCCGCTGCTGCTGACCTTCGTCCGCGCGGTGCTCACCGCGACCGTCTCCTACTGCGTGCTGTACGGCTTCACCCAGTGGCTGGAGCAGGGTCGCGGGCTGAGCCCGGCGACGGCCGGGCTGGTCCTGCTGCCGATCTTCGTCACCGGGATCGGGGTGACCGCGCTGACCGGCAGGCGGCGCGCGATCCGGGGCAAGCTGCTCGTCGGCGGGGCGGCCCAGGTACTGCTCGCCGCACTGCTGTTCGCCCTCGGGCCGGCCAGCCCGGTCTGGGTCATCGTCGTGGTCGCGCTGCTCGCCGGGCTGCCGCAGGGCCTGAACAACCTCGCCGTGCAGAACGCGGTCTACCGGCAGGCCGACCCGGAGCGGGTCGCGTCCTCGGCCGGGCTGATGCGCACCTTCTTCTACCTGGGTGCCATCGCCGCCTCCGCCGCGGGCGGGATCGCCTTCGGCGGCGGCACGGCGGGCGACGGCCTGCCCGTCCTCGCCACGGTGATGCTCGTCGCCTCGACGCTGTTCGTCCTGCTCACCCTCGCCGACCGTTCACTGGCCCGGCTCGCCGGACCGGAAGGAGCACCGTCGTGACCGACCAGCTCGATCCCACCCGCACCGTGGTGCTCGTCATGGACTACCAGCGCTCGATCGTCGACGCGGTGGCCGAGCGCAGCGGGCACCCGGCACCGGTCGACGCCGCCGCGCGCGCCGTCGCCACCGCCCGGGCCGCGGGCGCCCTGGTGGGGCACGTGCGCGTCGCCCTGACCGACGACGAGGCGGCCGCGGCCCCGGCGCACAGCGTGTTCGGCCGGGCGGTGGCCGCGCGACCCGCCGGGTCGATGCACCCCGACCACCCGGGCGCCGCCTTCGACCCGCGGGTCGCCCCGGAGCCGGGGGACGTCGTGGTCCGCAAGTCGCGGGTGGGGGCGTTCTCCACCACCGACCTCGACGCGCGGCTGCGTGCGGCAGGTGTCACCACCGTGGTGCTCGCCGGGCTGTCGACCAGCGGGGTGGTGCTCACCACGGTGCGCGAGGCCGCGGACCGGGACTTCCGCGTCGTCGTCTTCGGCGACGCCTGCGCCGACCCGCGGGCCGACGTGCACGACGTCCTGCTGTCCACGGTGTTCCCCTCCCAGGCCCTGGTCACCACGACCGACCGGCTCCCCGGGCTGCTCGGCGCGGCCCACCGCTGACACGACGAAGGCCCCGCTCCGGAGAGCGGGGCCTTCGTGGAGTAGTCCCGACGGGATTTGAACCCGCGCTACCGCCTTGAGAGGGCGGCGTCCTAGGCCGCTAGACGACGGGACCTGGACCAGACCGTGCCGATTGTCAGAAACCGACCATTCCGAGGAATTTGCGATTTCCGCTGGGGTACCAGGACTCGAACCTAGACTAACTGAACCAGAATCAGTCGTGCTGCCAATTACACCATACCCCATCGAAAAGCGGGCCCCGTTCCGGAGCGAGGCCCGCTCTCCGTTGATGTAGGTACTCTAACCCATGCTCCGGGAGCGTCGGACACCGGCCCCCAGGCGGGCGAGCGACCGCTCACGGCCGAGCAGCTCCATGCTCTCGTACAGCGGCGGGGACACGGTCCGGCCGCTGATCGCGACGCGGACGGGTGCGAAGGCCTTCCGCGGCTTGAGCTCCAGGCCGTCCACGAGCGAGGTCCTGAGCGACTCCTCGATGGCGGCGGCCGACCACTCCGGCAGGTCCGTCAGCCCGGCGACGGCCGCCTCCAGCACCGGAGCGGCGTCGGCGCCCAGGTTCTTCGCGGCCGCGTCGTCGTCGGGGGTGAAGGACTCCTCGTCGCGGAACAGGAAGGCCAGCATCCGGGCCGCGTCGGACAGGACCTGGCTGCGCTCCTGCACCAGCGGTGCGGCGGCGGCGAGCACCGTCCGGTCCGGATCGGCGATCCCCTCGGCCGCCAGGTACGGCAGCACGCGCCCGGCGAAGTCGTCGGGGGCGAGCAGACGCAGGTGCGCGGCGTTGATCGCCTCGGCCTTCTTCAGGTCGAACCGGGCGGCGTTGCTCGACACCCGGGACACGTCGAAGGCGGCGACCATCTCCTCGAGGGAGAACACGTCGCGGTCCTCGGCGATCGACCAGCCGAGCAGCGCGAGGTAGTTCAGCAGCCCCTCGGGGACGAAGCCGCGGTCGCGGTAGTGGAACAGGTTCGACTGCGGGTCGCGCTTCGAGAGCTTGCGGTTGCCCTCACCGGTGACCAGCGGGAGGTGGGCGTAGGTGAACGGGCCGTTCCCGATGCCGACCCGGGCCAGCGCCTCCAGCAGCGCGATCTGACGCGGGGTGGAGGCCAGCAGGTCCTCCCCGCGCAGCACGTGCGTGATCTCCATCAGCGCGTCGTCGACCGGGTTGGTCAGCGGGTAGAGCGGGGTGCCGTCGCCGCGGGCGAGCACGAAGTCGGGCACCTGACCCGCCCGGAAGGTGATCTCCCCGCGGACGAGGTCGGTGAAGGTGATGTCGTGGTCGGGCATCCGCAGCCGGTAGACCGGTGTCCGGCCCTCGGCGCGGAACGCGGCGCGCTGCTCGTCGGTGAGGTCGCGGTCGGCGTTGTCGTAACCGAGCTTCGGGTCGCGGCCGGCGGCGCGGTGCCGGGCCTCGATCTCCTCGGCGCCGGAGAAGGACTCGTAGACCTCGCCGCCGTCGATCAGCCGGCGCAGGGCGTCGGCGTAGACCTCGCCGCGCTCGCTCTGCCGGTACGGCCCGTGCGGACCGCCCTTCTCGACGCCCTCGTCCCAGTCGAGGCCGAGCCACTCCAGCGCGTCGAGCAGGGACCGGTAGGACTCGTCGGAGTCGCGGGAGGCGTCGGTGTCCTCGATCCGGAACACCAGCGCCCCGCCGTGGTGGCGGGCGTGGGCCCAGTTGAACAGGGCGGTGCGGATGAGGCCGACGTGCGGGGTACCGGTGGGCGACGGGGAGAACCGCACCCGGACCTGGGCTGGAGTACTCATGGTGGGGCCAGCCTAGCCAGCCGCACCGATCCGCCCCGACGGGTAGTGCACGGCACGACCGGATGGGCCAGGGTGGAAGGTGCCGCGGCGCAGCGAGGCGCCGCACGACGATGCACCAGGAGGGGACCCCGTGTTCCAGCTGACCGCCCTGTACAACCACCCCGAGGACGTCGCCGCGTTCGACAGGCACTACGACGGGGTGCACGCCCCGCTGGCGAAGAAGATCCCCGGAGTGGCCCGGTTCACCGTGTCCCGCCCGGCGACCGGGCCGGACGGCGCGACGCCGCCGTACCATCTCGTGGCCGTGCTGGAGTTCCCGGACGCGGCGGCGTTCCAGGCCGGGATGGGCGGGGCCGAGGGCCAGGCCGCCGTCGCCGACCTCGAGAACTTCGCCGGCGCGGGTGTCACGCTGCTGACCGGGCCGTCGAACCAGGTCTGAGCCGGTGGGTGGCCGCCGGGGACCGGCGGCCACCCGTACCGCGTCAGTTGGTGGCGACCTCGCGGCTCGACACCAGCGCGGCGAGCCGGTCCCCGATCGACGAGGTGTTGCCGGTGGCCGCGTGGTCGCGGGTCGCCAGGTCGAACGCCACCGCCGCCTCGATGCGGCGGGCCGAGTCGCGGTCGCCCATGTGGTCGAGCAGCAGCGCGACCGACAGCACCGCGGCCGTCGGGTCGGCGATGCCCTGGCCCGCGATGTCCGGGGCCGAGCCGTGCACCGGCTCGAACATCGACGGGTTGGCGCGGCTGGCGTCGATGTTGCCGCTGGCGGCGAGGCCGATGCCACCGGTGACCGCGGCGGCCAGGTCGGTCAGGATGTCGCCGAACAGGTTGTCGGTGACGATGACGTCGTACCGGCCCGGGTCGGTGACCAGGTGGATCGTGGTCGAGTCGACGTGCTGGTAGGCCACCGACACCTCGGGGTACTCCAGCGACACCTCCTCCACGATCCGCGACCACAGCGCCCCGGCGAAGGTGAGGACGTTGGTCTTGTGCACCAGCGTCAGGTGCTTCCGCGGGCGGCGCTGGGCACGCGCGAACGCGTCGCGCACCAGGCGGTCGATGCCGAACGCGGTGTTCTGGCTGACCTCGGTCGCGATCTCGTGCGGGGTGTCCTTGCGGAGCAGGCCGCCGGTGCCGACGTAAGGACCCTCGGTCCCCTCGCGCACGACCACCAGGTCGATCTCCGGGTTGCCGGCCAACGGGCCACGCACTCCCGGGTAGAGCCGCGCGGGGCGCAGGTTCACGTGGTGGTCGAGCTCGAAGCGCAGACGCAGGAGCAGGCCGCGCTCGAGGATGCCGCTGGGCACCGACGGGTCGCCGACGGCACCCAGCAGGATCGCGTCGTGCTGCTTGATCTCGGTCAGCACCGTCTCCGGGAGCAGCTCGCCCGTCGAGTGCCAGCGGGCGGCGCCGAGGTCGTACTCGGTCGTCTCGACGTCGCGGGCGACCTCGCCCAGGACCTTGAGTGCCTCGTTGATCACTTCCGGGCCGATGCCGTCACCGGGGATGACCGCAAGGCGCATGACCTCGTCCTCTCATCGTGATGCTGGCCGCACGCTACCGCCTGCCGACGCAGGGTCATCGTTCGGCCACCCGGTGGGGTGGTCCCGTCCGGGTGACACGTGCGCCGCACGCGGTCGGAGTACCCGCGACACGCGGCCGTTCCGGGGACGTCGGCGCGTCCCGAGGGGTGGGACGGCCGCGGTCGTCGTCACCCGTCCGGATGACGCGGGGGGAAGAAGCACGCCTGCGGCGTCGTTGCCCCCGACGTGCCCACGCCCGACCGCCCGCTGCGCAGCCTCGGCTTCCTCACCATCGGCTCGTTCGACGGCGACGACCCCCGCCCCGGACACGAGACCACGCTGGAGATGATCGTCCTCGGCGAACGGCTCGGCTTCGACTCGGCCTTCGTCCGGCACCGCCATCTGCAGTTCGGCATCTCCTCACCGGTCGCGGTGCTCGCCGCGGCGCCCCAGCGGACCTCCCGGATCGAGCTCGGTACGGCCGTGATCCCCCTGGGCTGGGAGAACCCGCTGCGCCTCGCCGAGGACCTGGCGACGGTCGACGTGCTCTCCGGCGGCCGGTTGAACCCGGGGATCTCGGTCGGGCCGCCGATGCAGTGGGAGCACGTGCGGGACGCGCTCTACCCGGACACCGCCGACGTCGAGGACTTCGGCCGCGAGCGGGTGTCGCGGCTGCTGCGGCTGGTGCGCGGTGAGCGGGCGAGCACCTTCTCCGGGACGGTCGGGATCGAGTCGTTCTCCGAGCGGGTGCAGCCGCACTCCCCCGGTCTGGCCGGGCGCATGTGGTACGGCGCGGGCAGCGACTCCTCGGCCGTCTGGGCCGCGGAGCAGGGGCTCAACCTGCTGACCAGCAGCGTGGTGCGCAGCGGCGGCGAGACCGACTTCGCCGCGGTCCAGTCCCGTCAGATCCGGGCCTACCGGGAGGCACACCCGACGGGACGGGTGTCGCAGGGGCTCGTCGTCGTCCCGACCGACTCCGCCACGCCCGCCCAGCGCGAGCGCTACGCCGCCTACGCCCGCGAGCGCGACGCCCGGGTCGGCGTCCCGCAGGGCCCGGCCGGGCTGCTCTTCGCCCCCGACCTGGTCGGCACCGCCGCCGAGATCGCCGAACGGCTGTGGGACGACGCCGGGTTCCGCGAGGTCGACGAGGCGGTGTTCGCGCTGCCGTTCGGCTTCCCGCACGACGACTACGTCCAGATCGTCACCGACATCGCGGGCGCGCTGGGCCCGGCGCTGGGCTGGAGCCCGCGCGGCTGAGCCCCGGCCCGCCGGCCGGGTTCAGTGCCCCGGACGCAGCAGCGCCCGGCGGGCGCGCACCCGGCCGGGGGCCTCGATCAGCGCGACGAGCGCGGCGAGGACCACGAGCATGCCGGGGCCGACCGTCATCGTCGCCGACGGCGGTCCGGTCACGATCGCCATCACCGACACGACGTAGGGCACGGTCAGCGACAGCCCGGTGACGAAACCGACGCCGAGCAGCACCAGGCACGCGACGCCGACCGCCGTGCCCGCCATCACCAGTGCCCGCAGCCAGCTCACCGGGTGCCCTCCGCTCGTACCGAGCCGCCAGGATCCCACGACCACCCCGTTGCGCGCAGCCGTTTCCCGGGGTGCGGGACGGCCCCGGCGGTCGCTCAGTCGTCGAAGGAGATGAGCCGGATCGTGCGGGCGCCGACCGAGGCGCCGATCGGCTCCAGCACCGCCGGGTCGATCCGGCGGTCCACCCGCAGCAGCATGATCGCGTCGGTCCCGTCGGTGGTCTGCGAGATCTGGGCGGCCTCGATGTTGATCGCGGCCTCCCCCAGCAGCGACCCGACCCGGCCCATCACGCCGGGACGGTCGGCGTACTCCAGCAGTACGACGTCGCCCTCCGCGCGCAGGTCGAAGTGCCTGCCGTTGATCTCGACGAGCTTCTCCACCTCGGCACGGCCGGTGAGGGTGCCGGACACGGTGATCTTGTCGCCGTCGGGCATGGCGCCGCGCAGCTGGACGACGCTGCGGTGGTTGGCGCTCTCCGGGGAGGTCGTGATCTCGACGCCGACCCCGCGCTCCTCGGCGAGCTGGGGCACGTTCACGAACGTCACCTGGTCCTCGACGACGTGGGTGAACACCCCGCGCAGCGCGGCCAGGCCCAGGACCTGGACGTCCTCGGTGGCGAGCTCGCCCGCCACGTCGACGGTGACCGAGGTCGGGGTGCGCCCGGCGACGGCGTGCAACGTGGTGCCGAGCTTCTGCACCAGCGGCAGCCAGGGGCGGACCTCCTCCCCGACCGCGCCGTGGATCTGCACGTTGACCGCGTCCGGCACGAACTCCCCGGCCAGGGCCAGCTGCACCGAGCGGGCCACGTCGGTCCCGGCGCGGTCCTGCGCCTCCACGGTGGAGGCGCCCAGGTGCGGGGTGACGACGACGTTCTCCAGCTCGAACAGCGGGCTGGAGGTGGTCGGCTCGGTGACGTAGACGTCGATGCCGGCGCCCCCGACGTGCCCGGAGCGGACGGCCTCGGCGAGGGCGTCCTCGTCGACCAGGCCGCCACGGGCGGCGTTGACGACGAGCACCCCCGGCCTGGTCAGCGCCAGCTGGTCCTTGCCGATGAGCCCCAGGGTCTCCGGGGTCCTCGGCAGGTGCACGGTGATCATGTCCGCGGTGCGGAGCAGGTCGTCGAGGCCCAGCAGCTCGATGCCGAGCTGCGCCGCGCGCGACGGCGCGATGTAGGGGTCGTAGGCGACCAGCGTCATGCCGAAGGCGGCGAGGCGCTGCGCGACCAGCTGCCCGATCTTCCCGAGTCCGACGATGCCTGCGGTCTTGCCGTTCAGCTCCACGCCGCCGTAGGCCGAGCGCTTCCACGCCCCGGCGCGCAGCGCCGCGTCCGCGGCCGGGATGTGACGTGCCGTCGCGAGCAGCAGCGCGACGGCGTGCTCGGCGGCGGAGACGATGTTCGAGGTGGGCGCGTTCACGACCATCACCCCGCGCGCGGTGGCCGCGGCGACGTCGACGTTGTCCAGGCCGACCCCGGCGCGCGCGACGACCGTGAGCCGGCCCGCCGCGGCGAGCGCCTCGGCGTCGACCAGGGTGGCGGACCGGACCAGCAGCGCGTCGGCGTCGGCGAGCGCCGCCAGCAGCGCGGGGCGGTCGGTGCCGTCGACGTGACGGATCTCGACGCCGTCGCCGAGCAGCTCGACGGCGGAGGGCGCGAGCGTCTCCGCGAGCAGGACGACGGGACGGTGGTCGGTGGCTGCGGTGCTCACGGTGTGCGAGTGCTCCCCGAGGTCGGTGCGCGAACGTCGACCATCCTAGGACCGCGGGGGCCGTCGTGGACCGGATCGGGCGGACGGGTCGTCGCACGGCACCCGGACGCGCGAAACCCCCGCCCGGTGTCGCCGGTACGGGGGTTCCACGTCGCCCGGTCCGGAGGGGTGCGTCCGGGCCCGGGCATTCGCGGGCCGTCTGGGGCCCGCGCGATTCATCCTGCCGGACGCGTCCGGCAGTGGATCACTTGGCCTTCTCGCCGACCCAGCTCATCAGGCCGCGGAGCTTCTCGCCGACCTGCTCGATCGGGTGCTCGGCGCCCTGCTGCTGCAGCTTGGTGTAGTTCGCGCGGCCTGCCTCGTCCTCGGCGACCCACTCGCGGGCGAAGGTGCCGTCCTGGATCTCGCCCAGGATCTTCTTCATCTCCTCCTTCACCGCCGGCGTGATGACGCGCGGGCCGCGGGTGAGGTCGCCGTACTCGGCGGTGTCGGAGATGGAGAAGCGCTCGTTGGCGATGCCGCCCTCGTACATGAGGTCGACGATCAGCTTGAGCTCGTGCAGGCACTCGAAGTAGGCGATCTCCGGGGCGTAGCCCGCCTCGGTCAGCACCTCGAAGCCGGTCTGGACCAGCGCCGCGGCACCGCCGCAGAGGACGGCCTGCTCACCGAACAGGTCGGTCTCGGTCTCCTCGGTGAAGGTGGTCTCGATGACGCCCGCGCGGGCGCCGCCGATCCCGGCCGCGTAGGAGAGCGCGAGGGCCTTGGCGTTGCCCGAGGCGTCCTGCTCGACGGCGATCAGGGCCGGGACGCCCTTGCCGTCGACGAACTGGCGGCGGACCAGGTGGCCCGGGCCCTTCGGGGCGACCATGGCGACGTCGACGTTCGCCGGCGGCTTGATCAGGTCGAAGCGGATGTTGAAGCCGTGGCCGAAGAACAGCGCGTCGCCGTCCTTCAGGTTGGGCTCGATGTCCTGGGTGTAGATGAAGCGCTGCTTGGTGTCCGGCGCCAGGACCATGATCAGGTCGGCCCAGGCGGACACCTCGGCCGGCGTGCCGACCTCGAGACCCTCGTCGGCCGCCTTCTGCCGGGACTTCGAGCCCTCGGGCAGACCGATCTTCACCTCGACCCCGGAGTCGCGCAGCGACAGCGAGTGCGCGTGCCCCTGGGAGCCGTAGCCGATCACGGCGACCTTGCGGCCCTGGATGATCGACAGGTCGGCGTCGGCGTCGTAGTAGATGTTGACACTCATGGCTCTGGGACGGTTCCTCTCAGGGGGTGTGTAGCTGGACTACGCGGTCTGTCTAACGGACGGCCGCGGCGGTGATGGACCGGGGGCCGCGACCGACGGCTACCATCCCGGACTTCACCATCTCGCGGATCCCGTAGGGCTCCAGCATGCGCAGGAGCGCGGTGAGCTTGTCGGACGACCCGGTGGCCTCGACGGTCAGCGCCTCCGGGGAGACGTCGACCACCTTGGCGCGGAACAGCTGGACGGTCTCGACGACCTGGCTGCGCACGGTGGCGTCGGCCCGCACCTTCACCAGCAGCAGCTCACGCTGCACCGACGCGTCGGGCTCCAGCTCGACGATCTTGATGACGTGCACCAGCTTGTTGAGCTGCTTGGTGACCTGCTCCATCGGGAGCTCGTCCACCTCGACGACGATCGTCATCCGGGACACGTCGGGGTGCTCGGTCGGCCCCACGGCGAGGGAGTTGATGTTGAACCCGCGCCGGGAGAACAGCCCGGAGACCCGGGCCAGGACACCCGGCTTGTCCTCGACCAGGACCGAGAGGGTGTGGAGCTCGCTCACTTCTCGCCCTCCAGGGCCTGCTCGGTGACGTCGGCGACCGCGTCGACCGAGGCCGCCAGCTCGTCGTGCTCGAACTCCGGCCGGATGTCGCGCCGGACGTTGATCTCGTCGTTGCTCATCCCCGCGGCGACCATCGGCCACACCTGGGCGTCGGCACCGACGACGAACTCCACGACGACCGGCCGGTCGTTGATCTCCATCGCCTGGTGGATGACCCGGTCGACGTCGGACTTGGACTCGACCCGCAGACCCTCGCAGCCCATCGCCTGCGCGAGCATCGGGAAGTCCGGGATGCGCAGCTTGTGGGTGTTGAGGTCGGTGTTGGAGTACCGCTCGCCGTAGAACAGGTTCTGCCACTGGCGGACCATGCCCAGGTTGCCGTTGTTGATGACGGCGACCTTGATCGGGATGCCCTCGATCGCGCAGGTGGCGAGCTCCTGGTTGGTCATCTGGAAGCAGCCGTCGCCGTCGATGCACCAGACGACGGTGTCCGGCTCGCCGACCTTGGCGCCCATCGCGGCCGGGACCGCGTAGCCCATGGTCCCGAGCCCGCCGGAGTTCAGCCAGGTCCGCGGCTTCTCGTACCTGACGAACTGCGCGGCCCACATCTGGTGCTGGCCGACGCCCGCGGCGTAGATCGCGTCGGGCCCGGCGATGGCCCCGATCCGCTCGATCACGTACTGCGGGCTCAGCGCGCCGTCGGTCGGCTCGTCGTAGCCGAGCGGGTAGCGGTCGCGCAGCCCGCCGACCTGCTTCCACCAGCCGGACAGGTCGGGCTCGCCGTGCTCGGCGCGGTCCGCGCGGACGGCCTCGACCAGGTCGGCGAGAACCTCCTTGCAGTCCCCGACGATCGGCACGTCCGCCCGGCGGTTCTTGGAGATCTCGGCCGGGTCGATGTCGGCGTGGATGATCTTCGCCCCGGGGGCGAAGCTCTCCAGCTTCCCGGTGACCCGGTCGTCGAACCGGGAGCCGAGCGCGACGAGCAGGTCGGAGCGCTGCATCGCCGCGACCGCCGCGACGGTGCCGTGCATCCCCGGCATGCCCAGGTGCAGCTCGTGGCTGTCGGGGAACACACCGCGCGCCATCAGAGTGGTGACGACGGGTGCCCCGGTCAGCTCGGCGAGCTCCCTGAGCTCGTCGGCGGCCTCGGCCTTCAGGACGCCGCCGCCGACGTAGAGCACCGGCTTGGCCGACTCGCGGATCAGCCGGGCGGCCTCGCGGATCTGCTTGCCGTGCAGCCGGGTCGTCGGCCGGTAGCCGGGCAGCTTCAGCTCCGGGGGCCAGGAGAACGTGGTCTGCTCCTGCAGCACGTCCTTCGGGATGTCCACCAGGACCGGGCCGGGCCGGCCGGTGGACGCCAGGTGGAAGGCCTCGGCGATCGCGCGCGGGATCTCCGTCGCGTCGGTCACCAGCATGTTGTGCTTGGTCACCGGCATGGTGATGCCGGTGATGTCGGCCTCCTGGAAGGCGTCGGTGCCGATCAATGGCCGGGTCTGCTGACCCGTGATGGCCACCAGCGGCACCGAGTCCATGTGGGCGTCGGCGATCGGGGTGACCAGGTTCGTGGCCCCCGGACCGGACGTCGCCATGCAGACCCCGACCTTGCCGGTGGCCTGCGCGTACCCGGTGGCGGCGTGTCCCGCGCCCTGCTCGTGCCGGACGAGGATGTGGCGCACCCTCGTCGAGTCCAGGAGCGGGTCGTAGGCGGGCAGGATCGTCCCGCCGGGCAGCCCGAAGACGACCTCGCAGCCGATCTCCTCGAGCGACCGCACCAGGGACTGGGCGCCGGTCATGGGCTCGTCCACGATGCGCGGGCCGGGCACGGTGGTCTCACCGGGTGCCGGGGCCGCGCTGCGGGACGTGCCGGAGGCCGCGGACCGGCCGGGCGGCGGGCCCGGCTTCGGGCCGGACGAGCCGGTTCTGGCGGGGACGGTGGTCATCTGGGTCTGCCTCGCTGGAGATCGTGTCGATCAGATGCCGGACATGGGGCTGGACATGAAAAAACCCCCGCCGCCCGGTGCTCCGGGCGCTGCGAGGGTGAGCGCGTCGTCGTTCGAGAAGGTCGAACTCAGGCGACGACGCGCCCAAGAAGTACGAGAATTCGAACGGCGAACATGCATCGACGCTAGCACGCGTCCCACGGACGGAGTCAAACGACCCCACCCGTCCGGGCCGTCGTCACACCGTCCGTGTTTGCCACACTGGGGTCGTGAGCAGCACCGACGACCGAGCCACCCCGGCCGCGCCCGCCGACGACGCCTCCGCCGCCCCGCCCGCGGCCCCGCCGGCGTCCCAGCAGGTGGACAGCGAGCTGGCCTGGACGCCGCAGGTCCGTGACGAGGGCCGCAAGGTCCGCGCGGGCTCGCGCGCGTTGGTGTTCAAGCCCAGCCGGCTCACCATCTTCGCGATCCTGGTCGCGGTCGTAGGGTCGACACCGCTGGTGTTCAGCCTGCCGTGGTTCTGGGTCGTGCTCGTGGTGCCGGTGGCCGCGATCGCCTGGATCCTGCGGGTCCGCACCACCGTGGACCCCGAGACGCTGGTCGTGCGCGGCCCGTTGTCCTCCCGCACCGTGGACTGGGACGACGTGCGCGGCCTGCGGATCGGGTCGCGCTCGCGGATCAGCGCGGTGCTGGGCGAGGACGACGACCTCGTCCTGCCCGCGGTGCACGCACGCGACCTGCCCGCACTCTCGGTGGCCAGCGGCGGCCGCATCGCCGACCCGGCCGCCCTGACCGAGGTGACCGACCGGGCCGAGGACCACTGACGGCCGTCGCGAGGCGTACGGTTGCGGGCGATCGGCCCGCCGGCCGGCGGGACGCGACCCGCCCCGCCGCCGTCGCGCCGCGCCCCGGGCGGCCCGCGACCACGCTCCGCGCCGCGCCCACCGGGGTCACCCCAGGAACCACCACGGAAGACCCGGCTGGAGAAGACCGATGCCCGCCCTGCGTTCCCGCGTCACCACCCACGGTCGCAACGCCGCCGGAGCGCGTTCGCTCTGGCGCGCGACCGGCATGGGCGACGACGACTTCGGCAAGCCGATCGTCGCGATCGCCAACTCCTACACCCAGTTCGTGCCCGGCCACGTGCACCTCAAGGACATGGGCGACCTGGTCGCGAGCGCGATCAAGGAGGCGGGCGGGGTCGCCAAGGAGTTCAACACGATCGCCGTCGACGACGGCATCGCGATGGGCCACGGCGGGATGCTCTACTCGCTGCCCAGCCGCGAGATCATCGCCGACGCGGTGGAGTACATGGTCAACGGCCACGCGGCCGACGCCCTGGTCTGCATCTCCAACTGCGACAAGATCACGCCCGGGATGCTGAACGCCGCGATGCGGCTCAACATCCCGACCGTGTTCGTCTCCGGCGGGCCGATGGAGGCCGGCAAGGCGGTCGTCGTCGGCGGCGTCGCGCAGGCGCCCACCGACCTGATCACCGCGATCTCGGCGTCCGCGTCGTCCGAGGTGGACGACGCCGGCCTGGCCGAGGTCGAGCGCTCGGCCTGCCCGACCTGCGGGTCCTGCTCCGGGATGTTCACCGCCAACTCGATGAACTGCCTCACCGAGGCGCTCGGGCTCTCGCTGCCGGGCAACGGCTCCACCCTCGCCACCCACGCCGCGCGCCGCGAGCTCTTCCTCAACGCCGGGCGCACCGTGATGGACCTGGCGACCCGCTGGTACCGCGACGACGACGCGTCCGCGCTGCCCCGCAACATCGCCACCCGCGAGGCGTTCGAGAACGCGATGGCGCTCGACGTCGCGATGGGCGGCTCCACGAACACGGTGCTGCACATCCTGGCCGCGGCCCAGGAGGGCGAGATCGACTTCGACCTCGCCGCGATCGACGCGGTCTCCCGGCGGGTGCCGTGCCTGAGCAAGGTCGCCCCGAACTCGGACTACCACATGGAGGACGTCCACCGGGCCGGTGGCATCCCCGCCCTGCTGGGCGAGCTGTGGCGGGCCGGGCTGCTGAACACCGGGGTGCACACGGTGCACTCGCCGTCGCTGGAGCAGTGGCTGACCGAGTGGGACATCCGCTCCTCGGCGCCGTCGGAGACCGCCGTCGAGCTGTACCACGCCGCGCCGGGCGGGGTCCGGACCACGCAGGCGTTCTCGACGGAGAACCGCTGGTCGAGCCTGGACACCGACGCCGCGGGCGGCTGCATCCGCGACCTCGAGCACGCCTACTCCGCCGACGGCGGCCTCGCCGTGCTGCGCGGCAACCTCTCGGTCGACGGCGCCGTCATCAAGACCGCGGGCATCCCGGAGGACATCTGGGAGTTCGAGGGTCCGGCCGTGGTGCTGGAGAGCCAGGAGGACGCCGTCTCGGCGATCCTCAAGAAGGAGATCAAGCCCGGCGACGTGCTGGTCATCCGCTACGAGGGCCCCTCGGGCGGGCCGGGCATGCAGGAGATGCTGCACCCGACCGCGTTCCTCAAGGGCGCCGGGCTGGGCAAGGTCTGCGCCCTGATCACCGACGGCCGCTTCTCGGGCGGCTCGTCGGGCATCTCGGTCGGGCACATCTCCCCCGAGGCGGCCGCCGGCGGCACGATCGGTCTGGTGCAGAACGGCGACCGGATCCGGCTCGACGTCCGCGCCCGGTCGCTGGAGCTGCTCGTCGACCCCGAGGAGCTCGCCGACCGGCGCGCCAAGATGGAGTCCTCCGAGCGGCCGTGGCAGCCCGTCGACCGGCAGCGCGTCGTGTCCAGGGCGCTGCGCGCCTACGCCCACATGGCGACCAGCGCCGACACCGGGGCGGTCCGCCGCATCCCCTGACCCCCGGCACGCACGACGGCCCCGGTCCGCTCCGCTGCGGACCGGGGCCGCCCGCGTCTAGGTTGGTTGGCATGGCTACCGGAATGAGCCTCGGCACCCGTCGTCTCGGCGACCTCACCGTCTCCGCCCAGGGTCTGGGCTGCATGGGCATGAGCCAGAGCTACGGCTCCGGGGACCGCGCCGAGTCGATCGCGACCGTCCACCGCGCCCTCGACCTGGGCGTCACCCTGCTCGACACCGCGAACGTCTACGGCGACGGCGCCAACGAGGAACTCGTGGGTGCCGCGATCGCCGACCGCCGCGACCGCGTGGTCCTGGCGACGAAGTTCGGCATCGTGCGCGACGCGCAGGGCAACCAGGGGGCGCAGGGCGACCCGGCCTACGTGCGGCGGTGCGCCGAGGAGTCGCTGCGCCGCCTGGGCGTCGACCACATCGACCTCTACTACCAGCACCGCGTCGACCCGGACACCCCGATCGAGGAGACCGTCGGCGCGCTCGCCGGGCTGATCGAGGAGGGGAAGATCCGCCACTACGGCCTCTCCGAGTGCGGCGCGGACACCGTGCGGCGGGCGCACGCGGTGCACCCGCCCGCCGCGGTGCAGTCGGAGTGGTCGCTGTGGACGCGCGGCATCGAGGAGTCGGTCGCGCCGACGTGTGCCGAGCTGGGCGTCGGCGTCGTGCCCTTCTCCCCGCTCGGGCGCGGTTTCCTGACCGGCGCGATCACCTCGACCGGCCAGCTCGGCGAGGGCGACATGCGCCGCGGGCTGCCGCGGTTCTCCGACGAGAACCTGGCCGCGAACCTCGCGATCGTCGAGGCCCTGCGCTCCCTCGCACAACGGCGCGGGGTGACGGCCGGGCAGCTGGCACTGGCGTGGGTGCAGAGCCGCGGGGAGCACGTCGTGCCGATCCCGGGGACCAAGCGGCGGAGCTACCTGGAGCAGAACGTGCAGGCCGCCTCGCTGGAGCTGTCGGCCGACGAGCTCGCCGAGATCGAGGCGGCCGCGCCGGCGTCGGCGGTGGCCGGCGAGCGCTACCCGGCGCACCTGCAGCGCAACGTCGGACGCTGATCCCGATGTTTCCCGGTCCCCCCGGACCGGACATCCCGTCGGTGGGCGCACGACACGATCCGCGCCCACCGCAACCCGGAAGGAACCCATGAGCGCCTACGTGACGACGAACCCCGCCACCGGCCGGACCGAGAGGACGTTCCCCGAGCTCGACGACGCGGCGGTCTCCGACGTCCTGGACCGGGTCACCGGGGCCTACCCCGGCTGGCGCGCGACCCCCGCCGCCGACCGGGCACAGATCCTGGTCCGGGTGGCCGAGGCCTACGAGGCCCGCAGCGACGAGCTGGCCACGCTGATCGCGACCGAGATGGGCAAGCCCCTCAAGGAGGCCGCAGGCGAGGTCGCGCTGGCCGCGTCGATCTACCGGTGGTACGCCGAGCACGGCCCGGACCTGCTGACCCGGGAGACCCTCGACCCGCAGGGCGCGCAGGAGTCGGTCGTGCAGACCGAGCCGATCGGCCCGCTCGTCGGCGTGATGCCGTGGAACTTCCCCTACTACCAGGTGGCCCGGTTCGTGGCGCCGAACCTGGTCGTCGGCAACACGATCGTCCTGAAGCACGCCCCGATCTGTGCGGCCTCGGCCGAGGTGATGGCCGAGATCTTCCACACCGCGGGCGTCCCGGCCGACGTCTACGTCAACGTCTTCGCGACCAACGAGCAGATCGCCGACATGATCGCCGACCCGCGGATCCAGGGCATCTCGCTGACCGGCAGCGAGCGCGCCGGGGCCTCGGTCGCCGAGACCGCGGGACGCAACCTGAAGAAGGCCGTGCTGGAGCTGGGCGGGTCGGACGCGTTCATCGTCCTCGACGACGCCGACGTCGCCCGCACCGCGAAGGTCGCCGGCCGGGCCCGTCTGATGAACGCCGGCCAGGCCTGCAACTCCCCGAAGCGGATGATCGTGCCCTCGGACAGGGTCGAGGAGTTCGTGTCGGCGCTGGTCTCGACGTTCGAGGCGACCGAGCACGGCGACCCGACCGACTCCGCCACCCGGCTCGGCCCGCTGTCCTCGGTCACGGCGCGCGACGGCGTCGTCGCGCAGGTTCGCCGCGCCGTGGAGCAGGGGGCCACCCTGCACACCGGTGGCGAGGCGGTCGACGGCGACGGGGCGTTCATGCGCCCGGCCGTGCTGACCGGCGTCACGAAGGACATGGACGCCTACTCCGAGGAGATCTTCGGGCCGGTCGCCGTGGTCTACGGGGTCGACTCGGTCGACGACGCCGTCACCCTGGCCAACGACGTGAGCTACGGGCTCAGCGGTTCGGTGTGGAGCGGCGACCTGGAGCGGGCGCAGGACATCGCCGACCGGCTCGAGGTGGGCATGGCCTACATCAACGAGCACGGCACCACGCTGCCCGGGCTGCCCTTCGGCGGGGTCAAGCGTTCCGGATTCGGCCGCGAGCTGGGCCGCTGGGGCATGGGCGAGTTCGTCAACACCCGGCTGCGTCGCACGGCGAAGCCCCGGGGCTGAGCCGCGCCCCGTCCCGAGTGGCACGTCGGGGTCGTCGACGGCCGGTCGTCGCGGCCGTGGTGTGCCACTCGGGGGGTACCGGGTCAGCCGCGGCGGACCGCGGCCGGAAGGTCGCGCAGCTCGTCGAGGGCCCCGGCGGCGACCCGGACCATCGAGTCGACCCGCTCGGGGCCCTGGTGGTCGGCGGCGAACGGCAGGTACTGCACGTGTGCCTGCACCCGGGCCCACGCCGTCTCCACGGCGACCATCGCCGGCGGGTCGGGCGCGCCGAGCGCGGCGTGCAGGGTGTCCCGGTAGAGCCCGGGCACCGGCGACGACGGCGCGTCGGCGGGACCGTCGGCGGGCGGCGCCGTGAGCACGACGACGTCGAGCGACCCCGGCGCGACCCGGGCGTTGCCCCAGTCCAGCAGCACCGCCCCACCGGGACCGAGGTGCACGTTGCCGCGGTGCGCGTCACCGTGGCACACCGTGCGCGGCAGCACGCGCAGCGCGGTCGTGGCCCGGTCGTCGGCCGCCCAGCCGCCGACGGTGCGGGCGGCCGCACGGCACACCCCGGCAGCGCCGGCATCGGCGGTCGCGTCGTACCGCTCCGCGGCCGCGCCCAACCGCTCCGCCGCCTGCGCGCACCGGCCCGCCCACCAGGCGTCGTCGACCAGGGGGACGCCGCGGGGCCGGTTCCGGCGCCAGTGCGCGTGCGTGCGGGCCAGGGTCACCCAGACCTCGTCGGGCACCGGCTCGCCGGGCGCGAGCGGACCACCGGGCTCGTGGTCGAGCAGCACCCAGCCGTCGCCGGGCACCAGCAGGCGCGGCACGCGTACCGGCCCGGTGACCACGGCGACCGCCCGCAGGGCCGCGACCTCCGCTGCCGAGGCCCGCTTGAGGACGACCGCGGTGCCGTCGTCGAGGTCGATCCGCTCGGCCCCGCCGGAGGCGTACCCGCCGGCCAGCGGGGTCCGCGCGCGCACCGCGAGGTCGCGACGGCGGCGCCGGGACAGCGGACGCAGCCACGGGTCGCCGGGCGCGGTCACCGGCGCAGCACGAACAGGACCAGCAACGCCACCGCGACCCCGACCAGCAGCGACAGCACCGCCCACGGCAGCGGGCGGCGCTGGTAGGTGCGTCCGGCGTCGATCGCGATCCGGCCCGCCCCGGCGAACACCAAAGCCGCGGCCCCGGCGCCGAGCAGCAGGTCCAGCTCCAGGGAGTTCGCACCGTCGGAGGCGAACAGCGGCACGTCGAGCACCGGCACCAGGGCCACCACCACGGCACTGATCTTCACGGCGAGCAGCCCGGCCGCGGCGAACGGCGTGAGCAGACCCAGCACGAGCAGCACCCCGAGCACCAGCTGGCCGACGGCGAGCACCCAGGCCAGCGGACCGGCGAACGCGACGAACCCGGCCCCGGCGAGCGCGGCGGCACTCGCGTCGAGACCGATCCCGCCCGCGACGCCGAACAGCGTGCGCGCCCCGGCCGCGGCGAAGCACGCCCCGACGACCACCCGCAGCACGAGCAGGCCGATGTCCGAGGACAGGTGCGCGGGCACCGGCAGGCGTTCCGGCCGGGTCGGCTCCGGCGGTTCGGTACCGGAGATGCCGCCCCAGTCGTAGTGCTGCGTGGGCCCACTCATGGCGCCGGACCCTACCGGGACGACGGCGGCGGCCCCGGGTGCCGCGCGGCCCGGATGGCGCGGGGTCGGCTCAGCGCACCGACCGGACGAACATCACCGTCACGACGGCCGCCGCCACCAGCCCCGCGGCGACCGTGTACAGCAGCGGGTAGCTGTTGCCGGAGGCGGCCAGCACGGAGACGGCGACCACCGGTGCGAGTGACTGCGAGACCGTCCCCGCGACGTTGTACAGCCCCAGCCCGAACCCGCCGTGGGTGTCGCCCTCCGGCAGCACCTCGGTCGCCAGCGCGAGGTCGACCGCCAGGAAGATGCCGTAGGCCACGAACCCGACCGAGGCGCCCAGCACGAACGTCGTGACGTCCTGCGCCAGCGCGATCAGCAGCATCGACACCGCGAACAGCGCCGCCGAGCAGCCCACCAGCACCCGGCGCCTGCCGAGCCGGTCGGACAGCCAGCCGGCCAGCGGTGACACCACGAGCTTCAGCACCGCACTGAGCGTGCTGTTCAGCGCCACCACCGAGGTCGCCACCGCGATCGTCACGCCCAGGTGGTCGGTCAGGGTGTAGAGCTGGAAGTTGAAGAAGATGTAGTAGCCGGTCAGCAGCAGGAACCGGCCGGCCCAGACGAACCCGAAGTCGCGGTAGTGCGCCAGCCGGGCGACGCGCTCGCGCCACGGGACGCGCGCGACCGCGGCGCGTGTCCCGGGTACGGCCGACCGGTCGGGCAGCACGACGAGCAGCGCCGCGGTCGTCAGCACCGCGAACGCGGCGGGGCCCAGGAACAGCGCGACGGGCTGGTTCCCCAGCCAGACCGCGCCCCAGGTGCCTGCGCTCAGCCCGGCCTGCAGGGCGACCCCGATCCAGCCGGAGACCCGGCCGCGCCGATCCGGCGGGACCTGGTCGGCGAGTACCGCGAACAGCGCCGAGAACGCCAGGTTGAGGAACAGCGACGCGATCGACCAGCCGAGGACCATCCCCCAGCGCTCCGGGACCAGCGCGATCACCAGCAGGCCCGCGACCCCGCCCAGCAGACCCAGCACCAGCCACGGACGGCGACGGCCCCAGCGGGAGACGGTGCGGTCGCTGAGCCAGCCGCCCAGCGGCTGCGCGACCGAGGCGAACACCGTGCCGATCGCCAGGGTGGTGGCCAGGACGGCGGTCTTCTCCTCGCCGTAGAGCTGCTGGGCGCGCAGGGCCAGCGTCACCGCCACCGGGGTGGCCGTCGTCGCCATCAGCCCGGCGAACGCGAGCAGGTAGAACGGCATGAACAGCCGCGACGTCCGGGAGGCCGGTGCGGTCGTCTCCTGCCGGGTGGCCGGGCCGCCGGTCACGGGGCGGTCCCGTCCGGAGCGGGGTCGAAGCCGGCGGCCGCGGCGAGGACCGCGTCGTTGGCCGGCGGGAGGCCGGTGCTGACCCGCACCCCGAGCCCGTCCTGGTCGCGGACGGCGATCCCGGCCGCGGCGAGGTGCTCCACGAACGCCCGGCTGCGCCCGCCGAGGCGGACCCACACGAAGTTGCCGCCGCTGGGCGGCACGTCGAAGCCGAGCGCCAGCAGCCCGTCGCGGACCCGGTCGCGCTCGGCCGCCACCGCACGGCACTGCTCGCGCATCCGGTCCTCGGCGTCCATGGCGGCCAGCGCGGCCGCCTGACCGGGCGTCGGCACCCGGTAGAACAGCGTGCTGGGCCGGATCGGCGCGGTGACGTGCTCCGCGGCGACCAGGTAGCCCACCCGCAGGCCCAGCAGCCCGTGCGACTTGGAGAAGGTGCGGACCACGGCGACCCGGTCGTCGTGGGCCGCCAGGCCGAGCACGTCGGCGACCGCGTCCGGGTCGGCGAACTCGCGGTAGGCCTCGCCGCCGAGCAGCAGCACGTGCGGGGGCAGGTCGTCGAGCAGCTGCCGCACCGCCGCGGTGCCCAGCACCTCGCCGGTGGGGTTGTCCGGGTTGCAGAGCACCACGACGCGGGTGTCGTCGGTGACCGCCTTCGCCACCGCGGCGAGGTCGCTGCCGCCGGGGCCGTCCGGCACGGCGACGGCGGTCGCGCCGGTGTTGCGGATCAGCAGCGGGTACATCGCGAACGACGGCGCGGTGTGCACGACCGTCGTGCCGGGGGTGCAGTGCGCGGCGAGGAACTGCTGGAGCAGCGCCCCCGAGCCCGCGCCCGCGACGACCCGGGTCGCGGGCACCCCGAGCCGCCGGGCGAGCTCGGCGGTGAGGCCCTCGGACAGCGCGTCGAGGGTGTGGCCGATCGTGTCCAGCGACCCGGTCAGCGCCTCGCGCACCCCGGGCAGGACCGGCCAGTGGTTCTCGTTGAAGGACAGCTGGTGCACGACGGGGGTCACGGTCGTGGCTCCTGTTCCTGGTCGGGGGTGGGGCCCAGCAGCACCGGGAAGGTGCGCGGGGCGTGGACGTGCACGCTGCGCCGGAAGGTCAGCTCGTCCTCCGGTGCGGTGGCCCGCAGCTGCGGGAACCGGCCGAACAGCGCGGTGAGCGCCACGTCGGCCTCCAGCCGGACCAGCGCCGCGCCGAGGCAACGGTGGATGCCGTGGCCGAACGCGATGTGCCCGCTGGTGTCGCGGTCGGGGTCGAGCCGCGTCGGGTCCTCGAACCGGTCCGGGTCGCGGTTGGCGGCCCCGGTGGACAGGGTCACCGAGGCGCCGCGCGGGATCGCCGTCCCGCCGATCTCCATGTCCTCGGTGGCGAAGCGCAGCGAGGCGTTGAGCGCCGGCGACGCCCACCGCAGCAGCTCCTCGACCAGCGCGGGCGCGGTCTCCGGCGAGGCGAGCCTGCCCAGCGCGTCCGGCTCGCCCAGCAGCACCCGGACGCTGTTCGTCACGAACACCGCCGTCGTCTCGTGCCCGGCCATGAGCAGCAGCATCGCCATCGCGACGATCTCGATGTCGGAGAGCTGCTCACCGTCCTCCGAGGCCGCGATCAGCCCGGAGAGCAACGCGTCGTCGGGGTCGCGGCGGCGCGCGGCGACCAGGCCGCCGAGGTAGTCGGCCATCTGGTTCGACGCCCGGATCAGCTCCGGCTCGGGGCACTCGTCGATGAGCACCGTCGACCAGTGCGCGAAGTCCTCGCGGTCCAGGTCCGGCACCCCGATGAGCTCGCAGATGACCTCCATGGGCAACGGGATCGCGTACCGGGCGACCAGGTCGACCGGCTCGTCGACCGGCAGCGCGTCGAGCAGGTCGTGGGCCAGCTTCTCGACCCGCGGCCGCAGCGCCGCGATCCGCCGGGCGGTGAACGCCTGGGTCACCAGCCGGCGCAGCCGGGTGTGCTCCGGCGGGTCGAGCGAGGTCAGCATGTGCGACATCGGGGCGGGCAGCCCCGGTGGCGCCGCGGCGCGCTCGGCGGGCGGGAGCGAGGCCCGCCAGTCCTTGGCGAGGCGCTCGTCGACCAGCCCGGCCCGGACGTCGGCGTAGCGGGTGACCAGCCAGGTCGAGCCGGTCTCGAAGGTGACCTCGCGGACCGGGTGGTCCCGGCGGGCCCCGGCCAGTGCGGTGTGCGGGTCACGCCAGTAGGTCTCGAGGAACTCCTCGGATCCGGCGCCGGTCGTGGTGGTTTCGCTCATGTCGGTCTCCCCTGCTGCGGTGCCGGTCGGTGCCGGTCGGGCCGTGCCGGTCAGTCCTTGACGGCCGTCGCGCTCATCCCGGCGGCCCGGTGGTGCGGCCAGCGCGCGGGCTCGCCCTGCGGGTGGTCGCCGAGCACGGTGACCCGGCGGCCGACCCGGCGGCCGCTGTAGTCGTTCACGGCGTAGTGCTGGGTGGCCCGGTTGTCCCAGATCGCGACCCCGCCCTCGGTCCAGCGGTGGCGGCAGACCCGCTGCGGGCTCTCCGCGACGTCGAACAGGTGGGTCAGCAACGCGGTGCTCTCCCCCGGGGTCAGCTGCGGGATGCGCCGGGTGAACATCCGGTTGACGTACAGCGAGCGCCGCCCCGTGTCCGGGTGCACCCGGACGACGGGGTGCTCGGCCTCGCTGCGGTAGGAGCCGTTCGGGTGCTCGAAGACGTGCAGCGCGGTGAGCCCGTCGAGCAGCTCCCGCAGCGGGGCGGACAGCGCCTCGTAGGCCAGGTACTGGTTGCTCCACATGGTGTCGCCACCGACCTCGGGGCCCTGCACGATCTGCAGCACCGACGCGATCGGCGGGGTCGGGGAGAACGTGACGTCGGTGTGCCAGACGTCGGCCTTCGCCCCCTGGTCGGAGTCGAGGACGACGATCTCGTCGTGCCCGTCCAGCTTCGGCAGGAACGGGTGGACCTCCAGCGGTCCCAGCCGCCTGCCGAACGCCTCGTGGTCGGCCGGTCCGAGACCGGCGTTGTCGGGCAGGAACAGCACGAGGTGGTCGAGCAGGAGCCGGTGCAGGTCCGCGAACACCTCGTCGTCCACGTCGGCGAGCGCGAGCCCACGCACCTCGGCCCCCAGCGCCCCGGACACCGGACGGACGTCGAGCGAAACCATCTGGACAACCTTTCCGTACACATTGTTCGACCGCCGTACCGCGTCGGCGGAATCGGTCGGGAAATGCTGTGTCGAATTGTCACGGACCCTTGTCGGAATCCGCTCCGAACTGCCATCGTCAGTGCCGGGCCGACTGCCCCTCCCGTTCGTCGAAAGGAATTCCGTGACCAGTCCGACCACACAGGACGGCACTGCCGCTCTCGCCGCACTCGTCGATCTGGCGACCCCGTTCGCGGTGCGGACCGCGGTCGCCCTGCGGCTGCCGGAGCTGGTCCGGGACGGTCACACCGGCGTCGGCGAGCTCGCCGATGCCTGCGGTGCCGACCCCGACGCCCTCGTGCGGCTGCTCCGTCATCTCGTCTCGGCCGGGCTGTTCGCCGAGTCCGCTCCGGGCCGGTACGCGCTGACGCCGGTCTCCGAGGCGTTGCTGGACGACCGCAACGCGCTGCTGCGCGCCTGGCTCGACGCCGACGGCCCCGGCCTGCGGATGGACCTCGCCTACGGCGGGATGCTGCACGCGGTCCGCACCGGCCGCTCGGCCTACCCCGCGGTGCACGGCCGTGAGTTCTGGGCGGACTACCGCGCCGACGAGCGCCTGCGCCTGTTCTTCGGCGCGACGATGGCCGGCTTCGCCTGGCAGACCGGCCCCGAGGTCGCCGCCGGACACGACTGGGCGCCGGTCTCCACGGTGCTCGACGTGGGCGGCGGCACCGGGGCGCTGCTCCACGCCGTCCTGTCCGCCCACCCGCACCTGCACGGCGCGGTGCTCGACCTGCCGGAGGTCGCCCCGGAGGCCGAGGAGTTCCTGTCCGGGGCCGGGCTGGGCGAGCGGGCCCGCTTCGTCGGCGGCAGCTTCCTGGAGCCGCTGCCCACCGGCTACGACGTGCTGATGGTCTCCCGGGTGCTCACCGACTGGCCCGACGAGGACGCCGTCCGGATCCTGCGCCGCTGCGCCGAGGCCGTCGCGCCCGACGGCCGGGTGCTGGTGGTCGAGGTGCTGGCCGGGGAGGAGCACGCGAAGAACAACGCGTCGTTCGACCTGCAGTCGCTGACCCTGCTGGGCGGGCGGGAGCGGGCGCCGGAGGCGTTCGACGTCCTCGCGGCCGACGCCGGCCTGGTCGCCCGGGGCCGCCGGGACGGCGCGAACGGTCTGGTCGTGCTGGAGTACGCCAGGGCGTGAGGTCATCGGGCCGCCGCACCCGATCCGCGGACCGTCCGGGCCCCGCCGGGCAGCCGGGCGGCCCGCGGGTCGGGGAGCACCCAGATCTGGTGCAGGCGGTCCACCGGGCTCAGGCGCCGGATCCCGAGCCCCGACATGGTGTGCATGACCTCGTGCCGGATCCGGTCGTTGGCACCGGTCCCGGTCAGCGCCCGGTCCCCGATCCAGGACCGGCCGGTGATCATCCGGGCGGCGTTGTGGCTGGTCCGGCCGATGTGGTGCAGGTCGTGGCGACGGGCGGTGTCGAACCGGCGCAACGCGTGGTCGACGACCCCGGCCTGCAGCGAGCCGCCCTGCCGGAGCACCGCGGCCAGGGTGTGGGCGTCGGCGATCGAGCTGTTCATGCCCTGCGCCGCCATCGGGTGCACCAGGTGTCCGCTCTCCCCGACCAGGGCCAGCCCCGGCACGGTCAGCGCCGGGGCGAGCGCCCGCGACACCGGCAGCACCTGACGGTCGGCGACGCCCGCGCGGAACGCCTCGGCCACCGGGTCCAGCCCGGGGCAGCCGCGCAGCACCCGGTCGCTCCAGGCACGCAGCCCGTCCGGACCGAGACCCCGCAGCTCGTCCGCGGCGACCTGGACGTACAACCGCACCCGCCCGCCCGGGAGCGGGTACCGCAGCCGCAGCCCGCCGTCGGTCACGTAGGCGGAGAAGTCCGGCGGGACGGTGCCCGCCAGCTCGAAGGCGGCGAGCCGGTGCGGGTAGTCGCGGCGGGGTGCGGTCAGCCCGGCCTCGCGCCGCAGCCGCGAGGAGATGCCGTCGGCCGCGACGACCAGCGCGGCCGTGATCGCGGTGCCGTCGCACCGGACGCCGGTGACCCGGTCACCGGACCGGACCAGTCCCTCGACCAGCGCCCCGCGCCGTACCTCGACGCCCGGGGGCAGGGAGTCGCCGAGCGCCTGCAGGATCGTCGGGTAGTCGTGGGCCAGCAGCCAGGGCTGCGGGGTGGGCAGGTGCCCGTAGTCCAGCCGCATCCGGGGCGTCCCGTCGGCGGCGCGGGCGACCAGGTGCTCCAGCCGCAGCGCACCCGCCGCCTCCAGCCGGTCCGCCACGCCCCACTCCCGCAGGATCCCCAGGGATCCCGGCTGCAGCACCTCGCCCTTGGCGACCTGCTGCGGCTCCGGCCGCTTCTCCAGCACCAGGACCCGGTGCCCGAGCCTGCCCAGCGCACAGGCCGCGGCCAGACCGGCCACCCCCGCGCCGCACACCACCGCGTCGTAGTCGGTGTCGCGCCCGGCGGAGCCCACGATGTCGTGGCCGGCGTCGTGGCCGGCGTCATGGCCGTTCTCGTGGCCGTGGTTCACGTCAGGGCCTCCCGGTAGCGGCTGAGCGCGCGCAGGGCCATCCCGTGGGTGAACCCCGGGTTGGCGTAGCGGCTGACCCGGCGGACGTACTCGTGCACGGGCTCGGCGGGCCAGCCGCCGTCCGGCAGGCGGGCGTCCAGCAGCCACCGCACGCCCGGTTCCACCTCGGCCGGGGCCGCACCCGCGGCGAGCAGCGCCGCGACCGCCCAGCCGGTCTCCTCCACGGTGCCGGGGGCACCGTGGCCGTCGCCCCAGGAGCCGTCGGTGTTGCGGGTGCCCGCCAGCAGGGTCCGGGCCCGGACCGCGGGGCCGTCCCCGCCGCGGCCGCAGCGGGCGAAGGTCTCCAGCACCGCGGCGGTGCCCATCGTGTGCTCCCGGTACCAGACCGACTCGAAGCCGCCGCCGGGCAGCTGGGCCCGGCCCAGCCAGCGCAGCGCGCGGCGGACCCGCCGGTCGTCGGCCGGCACCCCCGCGTCGAGCAGGGCGTCCACCGCCTGCGCGGTCGTCATCGGGCAGGGTCCGCTGTTGGCGACCCTGGTGTTGCGCACGCACAGACCCCAGGAGCCGCGGGAGTCCTGCCGGTCGGTGAGCCACCCGACCCCCTCGGCCACGGCGGCGTCCTGCGCGGTGCCGGGGAGCCTGCTGAGCACCGACACGATCTCGCCCGTCTCGAGCACCGCGGGCCAGCCGCGCCCCGCGGTCCAGCCCCAGAAGCCGGGCGGGCAGCCGAAGGCGAGGAAGGGCCTGTGCTGTTGCAGGCCCAGCAGCGCTTCCCGGGAGGCGACCAGGCGCTCGTCGGTGCCGTAGCCGGCCTCGACCAGGCCGCGCACCGCGTACATCGTCCAGGCCGCGTCCAGCGGGGTCGTGGCCCACGAGCCGTCCGGGTGCATGGACCGGCGCAGCCAGCCGACGGCGGCGTCCACCATGTCCTGGCCGAGGCCGGCGCGGGCCAGCCCGGTGCAGACCAGGCCGGTCACCCAGGCGTCCTCGGACCAGGATCCGGCGGACCCCTCGTGCTCGTAGGCCTGGCGGATCACGCGCAGCGCGTTCGGCTCGGCCAGCCGGGACAGCGTGCGCTGCACCCGGGTCAGCGGGCGGTGTCGGGTCTGGGCGAGCCCCAGTGCCGAGGCCATCGGCAGCCGCAGGTCGAACAGCCGCCGGTAGAGGCCGGGCAGCAACGCCAGCTCCAGCGGGAACCGGCGCATGTCGGCCGGGGCGATCCAGCCGACGAACCCGTAGAACTGCCGGCACCAGAGCACGACCTCCGGGTGCGGGATCGCCTCGAGGCCGCCGTAGCGCTCCATCCACCGCCGCCCGGCCGCGACCTGTTCGGCGGACCCGGCCGGGTCGACGAGGTGCAGCGCGGCGGCCGACACGGCGGTCGGGCCCGGCTCCGCGGGCAGACCGGGCACCATCGCCCAGCCACCGTCCTCGGTCCGGGTGCGGCGCAGGCGGTCGGCCCCGGCGGCGATCAGGTCGGCGGCGCCGCCGGGATCGGCGAAGTGCAGCGCGGTGATGGCACCCGCCGTGGCGAGTGTGGACCGCAGGCTCGCGGCGCCGTAGTCGAACACGCCGTCCGCACGGCGCGACCGCAGCAGTGCCTCGGCCCCTCCCGCGATCGCCTCCGACACCTCGTCGGCGAGCCGGCCGGTCCCGGCGTGGGCCGGTGTCATGGTGTGTCCTCTCCGTTCCCGGCGTCGGCCGGGAACTCGTGCCGGGCCCGCATCCGGGCCTGCATGACCAGCGATGTGACGACCGCGGGCAGCACGACCGCCTCGGCGACGAGCGGGCCCGCGGCACCCGCGACGACGGCGCCCGCGAGCAGCAGCCGCTCGGCGACCAGCACCTCGTGGGAGAGCAGCGCGCGACGCGGTGTCACCGTGCCGGGACGCACCACGACGAAGGCGCCCCCGCCGACGAGCACCGCCAGCGCCAGCCCGCCGAGCTGGGCCGCGGGCCGGTCCGCGACGGCGGCGCCCACCCCGACCGCGACCATCGCCGCCAGCCAGAGCGCGGCGGCCGCCCGGACCGCCGTCGACGTGCCGTGCCGGACCGGCACCGACCGGTAGCCGCCCGCGCGGTCGCCGTCGACGTCGCGCACCGTCCCGATGAGGTTGGACGCGGTGTCGTGCAGGGCGAAGCCCAGCGCGGCGGGCAGCAACGCCCAGGGGGGCCACGGAGCGACGGCCATCGCGCCCACCACCATCGCGAGCGCGGACAGCACGCCGCGGTTGAGGTTGCCGGCCAGCCCCCGCTGCTTGAACAGCCTGCTGTAGGTGATGATCCCGACGATCGCGCAGGCGAACACCGGCAGCGTCCGCCAGTTCGCCACGGTCGTCAGCACCAGCGAGCCGGCGACGCAGGCGATGCCGCAGGTGAGCGCGGCCCGGGGGGTGAGCCTGCCGGACGGGATGGGGCGGTGCGGCTTGGCGATCGCGTCCAGGTCACGGTCGAAGTAGTCACCGAGGTAGTGCCCGGCCAGCCAGCCGAGCACCGGGGCCAGCACCGCGACGGCGAGCGCGCCCGGGGAGCGGCCACCCGCCACCAGCGCCCCGGCCAGCCCCAGCAACGCCGGGTGCCAGGTGGTGTACGGCCGCCAGGTCTCCCAGTGCGCCTGCCAGGTCCCCCCGCCCCACCGCGGAGCCGCACGGGCGTCGGCGCGCAGGGTGCGCCCGTCAGCGGTCACGGTCGACAGCGATCGCGGCGATCCCGGCGAGCCGGCCCGCCGCCTCGTCCCCGGGGAGCTCCCCGAGGCGGGCCACGGCCCGGTCGGCCTGGTCCCGTGCGCCGCCGCGCGCCGCGTCCCAGATCCCCGGCGCGGTCACCGCCGAGCGGAGCATCCCGTGCGCCTCGGCCGGGCCGAGGGCCCCGGACAGGGCGGTCTCCACCCTCCGGCGCACACCGGGGTCACCGTCCCGGTGCGCCAGCAGGACCGGCCAGGTGGGCCGGAGGTTGGCGGCGTCGCTGGTCGCCGGCTTGCCCGTGACCGACGCGTCGTCGAGGTAGGGCAGCAGGTCGTCGAACAGCTGGAACGCGATCCCGGTGTGGTGTCCGTAGTCCCCGAGCAGGTCGACCTGCCCGGGGGTCCCGCCGCCGAGCGCGGCACCCGCCCGGCAGGCCCCCCGGAACAGGGCGCCGGTCTTGAGCGCGGCCACCTCGAGGTAGTCGGCCAGGGTGCTTCCCGGACGGCCGGGCCCCGGCGCGACGAGCTGGGACTCCTGGACCTGTCCGCGACACAGGTCGCTCCCGGCACGGGCCAGCTCGGCGACCGCCGTGACGACGGCCTCGGGCGGGGCCGAGCACTCGGCGACGACGGCGAACACGTCGAACAGCAGCGCGTCACCGGTCACGATCGCGTCCGGGACGCCGTAGCGGGCGTGCACCGACGGCCGGCCACGACGCAGGTCGTCGTTGTCGATGATGTCGTCGTGCACCAGGGACGCGACGTGCAGGTGCTCGACCGCCGCGGCGGCGGGGAGCACGTCCTCACGCCGACCGCCGACGGCCTCCGCCGCCGTGAGGAGCATGAGCGGCCGGAGGAGCTTGCCCGGTGCGAGCAACGCGTAGCGGGTCATCTCGTCGAACCGGGCCCCGGTGTCCGGACGACGCTCGGCGAGCGCGGAACGGACGAGACCACGGGCTCCCGTGGCGTCCCGGGCGGCGTCGCCGTCGGTGAGCGACGGCGCCCGGCTCACAGTGCCCGGCACAGGGCAGGTCTCCGACGGTTCCTCGTCGAGCACGGCGGGCGAGTGGTCCGGATCATCACGCAGAACCTCCCCGAGAGCGGCACAGGCACGATCGGTGCTGTGTCAGCCGGTGAAACGCGGCCCGAACGTACGATTACGTCCGAAACCACGCAAGCGCTTCCGTCGCAGGCCGGAATTCGCTTACCAGCCGGACTCCGGTGTTTTTACCGGATTCTGCGAGCGGTCCTTTCCACCGTCGCCGACCCTGCCCTCGGGGGCACGAGCGGTTCCCCTCAGTACGCCCCGGTCACCAGGTTCGGGGGCTCCTCGCCCCGGACGAACGCGGCCAGCTGCTCGGCCGCGACGCCGTAGGCCCGGCGCATCGCCATCGGCACGGTCCCCCCGACGTGCGGGGTCAGGAGGAGGCCGGGTGCCGACCAGAGCGGGTGCCCCGGCGGCAGCGGCTCGGGGTCGGTGACGTCGACGGCGGCCCGGATGCGCCCCGAGGTCAACTCGGCGAGGAGCGCGTCGGTGTCGACCACCGGACCGCGGGCACCGTTGACCAGCAGCGACCCGTCGGGCATGGCGGCGAGGAACTCGGCGTCGACCAGGCCACGGGTCTCGTCGGTCAGCGGGACGATGAGGACCGTCGCGTCGTGCTGCGGCAGCAGGTCGGGCAGCTCCTCCCACCCGTGGACACCGTCGCGGGCCGTCCGCCCGACCAGCGTCGTCTCCACCTCGAACGGTTCCAGGCGGGCGCGGGTCTTCTGGCCGACGTCCCCCGCGCCGACGATCAGGATCTTCTTGCCGGCCAGCTCCTCGGTCTGGTGGTAGTCCCACTCCCCGCGGTCCTGGGCACGCACGAACCGGTCCAGGTGGCGGTAGACGGCGAGCACCACCGACACCACCCACTCGGCGGTGGCCCCACCGTGCGCGCCGCGACCGTCGGACAGGGCGACGCCCTCGGGCAGCCGCCCGATCCACGTCTCGGCCCCGGCGGTGAGCAGCTGCACCAGCTCCAGGTCCGGGACCTGCTCGATGATCCCGACCACGTCGGAACCGGCGAGGAACGGCGCGACCAGCGCGCGGGCGTGGGCCGCCTCGCCGGGCATCGGCCCCTCCGGGTCGTAGACGACCGGGACGAGCCCGTCCACATCGGACAGGATCTCGGCTCCGACGGCGTGCGGCACCAGGACGGTCACGGGGCTGCTCATGACGACCGACCGTACTCACCGGGCACTCACCTCGTGGGGCCTAGCCTGGCTCCCCGTGACCGCCCGGCTGCTGCTGATCGTCGCGACACTCGTCGTGCTGCTGAGCGGCTGTGCCACCTTCCCCGACACCGGCTCCCGCGAGTGGCGGCCCCAGGCCGAGGGCGAGGGCGAGCTCGGCGGACCGCCCCGGGTCGCCCCCGAGGAGCAGCCACCGCCGTCGAGCCCGGCCCCGTCCCCGCAGCAGCAGGGACCCGCGGCCGACCCACAGCCCTGCGTCGACCCGGATCCGCAGGTCGTGGCCGCGTGCCTCGGACCGGTCGGGGCGGTCGCGGTACTCCCGCAGGGCGACCGCGCCCTCGTCGCCGAGCGCCGGACCGGGCGGGTGCTGGAGGTCCGCCGGGGCGCCACCCCGCAGCCGGTCGCGACGGTGCCGGTCGACCCGGCGGGCGGGCTGACCGGGCTGGTCCTGTCCCCCGGCTACGCGGAGGACCGGCTGCTGTACGCCCTGTCCGAGGGCCGGGTCTGGCGGATCGCGCCCGGCGAGGCGCCCAAGCCGGTGCTCGAGGGGCTGCCGCCGGGCGGGTCGCTGGCCGCCGACGCCGACGGGTCGTCGCTGCTGGTCGCCACCCCTGCGGGGGCGGGACCGCTCGCCGGGGCGGTGCTGCGGATCGACACCCTGGGCCGCCCGGCCCCGGGCAACCCCGACCGCGCCTCTCCGGTGCTGGCCCGCGGGCTCACCGCGCCGGGCGGGGTGTGCGTCGACCCGGCGGCACGGACCATCTGGGTCACCGACCGCACGGCCGGGCGCGACGTGCTCCACCGCGTCGCCCCGGGCGCGCTCGGCGCGCCGGCCTGGACCTGGCCGGACCGTCCCGGCGTCGCCGGGTGCACGGTCCTGCCCGGTGCGGTCGTCGTCGCCCAGAGCACCGGGAAGGCGCTGTTCGTGCTCAACCCGGGCCCGGAGGGCACCTTCACCGGCGACCCGAAGCCGGTACTGGAGGGCACCTACGGCCGGATCGGCCCGGTCACCCTCGCCCCGGACGGCCTGCTGTGGCTGGGGACGGTGAACCGCGACGGCGGCGCCCCCGGCGCCACGGACGACCGGGTCGTGCGCATCCAGCCGCCGACCGGCGGCGGCGCCAGCGCCATCTGAGACGCCCCGGAGCCGCGGTCGCCCCGCGCACCGCCCGGCGACGGCACCCTTGTGATCAATTCTTCCATCGTTTTTACTAAGAGGTCGCGCGGATTGGTTGGTGATCATGGACGTCGTGCAGGTCGGGCGTTCCAGCGGTGTGTGGTCCAGGCCTGCCGAATCAAGCTACGGAGTGTGACGATCGTGTCGGCGAGGTCGAAGAACGCGTCGACGACGATTTCTCGTCGTTCGTAGCAGCGCTGCAGCCGGTTGAAGCTGTTGTGCCAAGCGTTGGTCCGCTCGACGTGCCAGCGGCGGGTGGCCTGGATCGGCGCTTTCTCACCCTTGTGCGCGATCTCGCCGTGCAGGCCTCGTTCGGCCAGCGTGTCGCGGGTCTTGCCGGAGTCATAGCCGGCGTCGAGGTGCACGGTGATGTCGTCGGGCAGCGGGCCGAGAGCATCGAGGCGGTCGAGGGTGGGGCCCAGTAGCGGGGAGTCGTGCCGGTTGGCTCCGGCCAGGACTCGGCCCAGCGGGATGCCGTATCCCTCGACGAGCACCGAACGTTTCATACCCTGTTTGCGCCGGTCCACCGGCGACGGACCGGCGACCTCGCCGCCGCCGGGGGCCTTGGTGATGGCGCCATCGACGGCGATGTCGTGCAGCAGCAGACCGACGATGCGGTCGTAGGCGTCCAGGACGATCCGACGCAGCTGGGCGAAGACCCCGAGCCTGATCCACTCGTCACGACGATCGCGGATGGTGGTCGCCGAGCAGGTGCTGTCAGCGATGCCCTCATACGAGCAGCCGAACCGCAGTACCTGCAGGAGCTTGTCGAACACGATCCGATCCGCGATCCGGCGGCGATGGCAGCCCAGCGGATGGGTGGGATCGAACTCGTCTCGATGAGGCAGCAGCGCGGTGAACTGGTCCCACAACGGCTCGGTCAGCCATGATGGCAGGGTGGGCACGCGGCCTCCAGACGATCACGAAGCGTAGATAACTTCATGATCGGCAGGCCCGTACCCGCCCTCGCCCCCAGACACTCGACCGCGGCCAAGCTGTGACCAATCCGCGCGACCTCTAAGAGCGCCCGGCGATTGATGGTTATCGGAGTCGACGGGTCGTGGGTCGGGTTGTCCAGCGGTAGCGGCTGCGGGCACGGTTGATCAGCCGGCGGATCACGGTGAGCGCGGCGGCGAGGTCGAGGTAGAACTCGACGATGATCTTCCGGCGATCGGTGAACCGGCGCAGCTTGCCGTAGCCGTTCATCCAGGAATGGGTGCGCTCGACCGGCCACCGCTTACCGACCTGGATCGGGGCGGGCCGGCCCTTGGTGGCGATCTGTGCGTCGAACCCGAGTCGTTCGAGCAGATCGCGGGTCTTGCCTGAGTCATAGCCCCGGTCCAGGTGCAGGCACGGTCGCTCGGGCAGCGGCCCGATCATGTCGTAGATCCCGATCAGGGTCGGTTTCAGCAACGGCGAGTCGTGGTCATTGGCGCGGGCGCTGATCAGGTGCAGCGGGATCCCCGCACCGTCGCAGACCACGGAGCGTTTGGTGCCCTGTTTGCCCCGGTCGACCGGGTTACAGCCGGCGACCTCGCCACCGCAGGGAGCCTTGGTGATCGCTCCGTCGGCAGACAGATCGTCGAGGTCGAGACCGATCATCTGGTCATAGCCGGCCAGCGCGGCCCGAAGGACCTGCTCCCCGACGCCGGCGGCGGCCCACTGGGCGAGACGGCGGCGGATCGTGCGGTCCGAGCAGCCGGGGGTGGCGATGCGTTCGTAGCCGCTGCCGTGCACCAACGCCGCGAGCACGTGCTCGAACACCAGGCGGTCGGGGATACGGCGGCGGTGACATCCCCACGGATGGGCCGGGTCGAACTCCGGGCGCCGCTCTGCCTCGATCAGGGCAGCGAACTCGACCCAGAGGGGGTCGATCAGCGATTCTGGCAATAGAGGCACGGACCCTCCAGGCGACCATCAGGACATCAGCAATCCCATGATCACTTGCAGGTCCGTGTCTCTACCAACACCGACACACGGCCACCTCTACTGCCGGACGCTCTAACTGTGGCACCGTCGCCCACCGCCTGGAGAGTTCGTGCACGACCGGACCCGCTTCGTCGTCGACCGCCTGCGCCGCTTCCGCTCCGAGCACCTGGCGCGGTCCCGGTACCGGGACGCCCGGCCGCTGGAGGTCACCGCCTGGGAGGCCCCGGGCGAGCCCGTCGGGTTCGCCGAGGCCGCCGCGCAGACCTACACCCCGTTCCCGGTCGGCCGTGGCCACCTCTCGGCGTGGGGACGGCCGTGGAGCACCGTGTGGTTCCGCGCCACCGGCGTCGTGCCCGCGGACTGGCGGGACGTGCCGGGGACGCGTGTGGAGGCCGTCGTGGACCTGGGGTTCGGCACCGCGAACCCGGGCTTCCAGGCCGAGGGCACCGTCTGGAGCCCGGACGGACGCATCGTCAAGGGCATCGAGCCGCGCAACGCCTGGGTGCCCGTCACCGGGCAGACCGTCGACCTGTTCGTCGAGGCCGCCGCCAACCCGCACATCTCCGAGCACGGCTGGTTCGTCCCGACCCCGCTCGGGGACCCCGCGACCGCGGGCACGGAGCCGCTCTACACCCTGCGCCGGGTCGACGTGGCGCTGCTGGACGAGACCGTCTGGGAGCTCGACCAGGACCTGACGGTGCTGCAGGGCTGGCTGGACCGGCTCGACCCCGACACCGCGCGGCACGCGCTGATCGTGTCCGCGGTCGAGGACGCCCTGGACGCGATCGACCCGCGCGATCTCACGACGACGGCCGGGTGGGCCCGCGAGCGGCTCGCCCCGGCGCTCGCCGCACCGGCGCACGCCAGCGCACACCGGGTCGTCGCGACCGGGCACGCACACATCGACTCGGCGTGGCTCTGGCCGACCCGGGAGACCGTCCGCAAGTGCGCGCGCACCTTCTCCAACGTGCTGACCCTCGCCGAGGCCGACCCCGGGCTGCGCTTCTCCTGCTCCTCGGCCCAGCAGTACCGGTGGGTGCGCGACACCTACCCCGAGCTGTACGCCCGGCTCCGGGACGCCGTCGCCGCCGGGACGTTCGTGCCGGTCGGGGGCATGTGGGTGGAGTCGGACACGAACATGCCCGGCGGCGAGGCGCTGGCCCGCCAGCTGGTGGAGGGCAAGCGGTTCTTCCTCGACGAGTTCGGTGTGGAGCCGCTCGAGGGGTGGCTGCCGGACTCGTTCGGCTACACCGCCGCGCTGCCGCAGCTGGTCCGCGCGGCCGGCTCCCGCTGGTTCCTCACCCAGAAGATCTCCTGGAACGACACCAACCGGATGCCGCACCACACGTTCCTGTGGGCGGGCCTCGACGGCAGCCGGGTGTTCACCCACTTCCCTCCGGTCGACACCTACAACTCCGAGCTGACCGCCGACGAGCTCGACCGTGCCCAGCGCCAGTACCGGGAGAAGGGCCGCGCCGGGGTGTCGCTCGTGCCGTTCGGGCACGGCGACGGCGGCGGCGGGCCCACCCGGGAGATGCTCGCCCTGGCCCGCCGCCAGGCCGATCTGGAAGGCGCGCCGCGGGTGCGGATCGGCACCTCGCGGGAGTTCTTCACCGAGGCCGAGGCCGACTACCCGGACCCGCCGGTCTGGTCGGGCGAGCTGTACCTGGAGTACCACCGCGGCACCTATACCTCGCAGGCCCGCACCAAGCAGGGCAACCGGCGCAACGAGCACCTGCTGCGCGAGGCCGAGCTGTGGGCCGCGACCGCGACCGTGCGCACCGGGGTGCCCTACCCTGCCGACGACCTCCGGCGGCTGTGGCAGAAGGTGCTGCTCCTGCAGTTCCACGACATCCTGCCCGGCAGCTCCATCGCCTGGGTGCACCACGACGCCGAGCGCGACCACGCCGCCGTCTCCGCCGAGCTGGAGACGATCGTCGACGGTGCGCTGGCCCCCCTGGCCGGGGACGGGGACGTCGTGCTGCGGGCCAACGCCGGTCCGT
Source organism: Pseudonocardia sp. ICBG1293 (assembly GCF_020131355.1). GTDB lineage: Bacteria > Actinomycetota > Actinomycetes > Mycobacteriales > Pseudonocardiaceae > Pseudonocardia. The sequence goes on along the minus strand of NZ_JAHLEL010000038.1, from coordinate 892,200 downwards.
ACGCCCTGCACGGCGTGCCCTCGCTGGGGATCGGCCCGGCCGCGACACCCGCCGGACCGGACGTGACCGTCGAGCGCGTCGGCGACGGGCACCGGATCGGGAACGGGCGGCTGTCGGTGCTCGTCGGCGACGACGGCCGGGTGCACGCCCTCGACGACCTCGACGCCGGCCGGGCGGTCCTCTCCCCCGGCGCCACCGCGGGCCTGCAGCTGTTCCAGGACATCCCCAACGAGTGGGACGCCTGGGACGTCGACCGGCACTACCGCCGCGTCGAGACCGGGCTGCCGGGGGCCACGTCGGTCGAGCCGGTCCCGGGCGGGGTGCGCACCGTCGTCGCCGTCGGGGACAGCACGATCACCACCGACTGGTCCCTCGACCGCGGCGGCCGGTCCCTGCAGGTACGGGTGCACGCGGACTGGCAGGAGCGCCAGAAGCTCCTCAAGCTCGCGTTCCCGCTCGACGTGCACGCCGAGCGGGCGACCTCGGAGATCCAGTTCGGACACCTGCACCGGCCGCTGCACGCCAACACCTCGTGGGACGCGGCCCGGTTCGAGACCTGTGCGCACCGGTTCGTGCACGTCGGTGAACCCGGCTACGGCGTCACCGTCGCGAACGAGGCCACCTACGGCCACGACATCACCCGCGACACCCGGCCCGGGCCGGACGGCACCGCAGCGGGGACGACCACGCTGCTGCGGCTGTCGCTGCTGCGGGCCCCGCAGTTCCCGGACCCGCAGGCCGACTCCGGCGAGCACGTCCTGCGGTGCACGCTCACCCCGGGAACCGACATCCCCGACGCGGTCCGCGAGGGCTACCGGGTCGCGCTGGGCACCCGCGAGGTCACCGGGTCCGGCCCGGTCGAGCCGCTCGTGACCGTCGACGACGACGGCACCGGCGCCGTCGTGGTCGAGGCGGTCAAGCTCGCCGACGACGGCTCGGGTGACGTGGTCGTGCGGCTCTACGAGGCGCACGGAGGCCGGGCCCGCGCGGTGCTGCGGCCCGGCTTCGACTGCGCCGGCGCCGTCGAGACCGACCTGCTCGAACGCACCCTCGACACCCCGCGCGCGCTGGGCGGGGACCTCCGGCTCGACCTGCGCGCGTTCCAGATCGTCACGGTGCGCCTGACCCGCACCTGATCCCCTGCTCCGCCCTCGCAACGACGCGAAAGGACGGTCCGCCCGATGACCCCACCACCCCCCGGCGGGTTCTCCCGGCGCACGCTCCTGGCCGCGGGCGGTGCCCTGCTCGCCGCTCCGGTGCTCGGCGCGTGCGGCGCCGAGGCCCGGGCCCCGGGAGCGCTGCGGGTGACCTACCAGCAGTGGGGGTCGGCCCGGGCGGTCGGTGACTACATCGAGGGCGCCGCCGCGGAGTTCATGGCAGCGCGTCCCGGCACCTCGGTGGACGTCGTCGGGCTGGTGGCGGCCGAGAACGACTTCTTCACCAAGAACGAGCTCATGATGGCCTCCGCGCGGACCACGCCGGACATCGCCTACGAGGACACCTTCATCCTCAAGGCCGACATCGCCGCCGGCTACCTGCGCCCGCTGGACGACTACGTCTCCCGCTGGCCGCTGTGGGACGCCTACGTCGACGTCGCCAAGGACGCCGTCACCGGGGAGGACGGGAAGGTCTACGGCATCCCGGGACCGACCGACACCCGCGGGATCTGGTACCACCGCGGCGTCCTGGCCGCCGCCGGGATCGTGGCGCCGTTCCGGCCCCGGACCTGGGACGACCTGCTCACCGCGGCGCGGGCGGTCCGCGACCGGGTCCCCGACGCCGTGCCCCTCGTCCTCTACTCCGGCAAGGCGCAGGGCGAGAAGGCCAGCATGCAGGGACTCCAGATGCTGTTCAACGGCACCGACTCGGTCCTCTACGACCGGACCTCCCGGCGGTGGACGACCGGTGCCGCCGGGATGCGCCAGGCGCTGGGGTTCCTGCACACCGTGTTCGGGGAGGGCCTCGGCCCGCCGCTGCAGGCCGCGCTCGACCCGAACCTCACCGAGACCGTCTACACGTCGTGGATGCCGGAGGGGAGGGTCGGCATGGTCGTCGACGGCAACTGGATCGCCCAGAACTGGGACCCGGGCGCGTCCGGCGCCTGGCCGGAGTGGTCGCAGACGATGGACCTGGCCCGGATGCCCACCCGGCGCGGGCAGGGCCGGGGTTTCGTGACCCTGTCCGGGGGCTGGGCGTGGTCGCTGCCGCGGCTGGCCCCCGACCCGGACCTCGCCTGGGAGCTGCTGCAGACGCTGATGTCCACCGAGAACGCGCTGCGGTGGACCGTCGCCGAGGCCAAGCTGGCCAACCGCAGCGACGTGATGGAGCACCCCGGCTACGACGGCTACTCCCCCGCCGCCCCCTTCTTCACCGACCTCGTCCCGCACGCCGACTACCGGCCCGCGACGGCGCCGTACCCGCAGATCTCCTCGGCGATCCAGGCGGCGACCGAGGACGTCATGACCGGGCAGCTGGGTCCCGAGGCCGCGGCCGACGCCTACGACGCCGCGCTCGTCGACATAGTGGGCGTCGAGCAGACCGCACCGGAGGTGCGCCCGTGACCGCCCTCGCCGGGCGGCGGGCCACCGCCCGCGGTCCCGCGCCGCTGCGCCGCAGCCTGCTGCGGGGCGGGCCGATCGTGCCGGCCGTCGTCCTGCTGGTGCTGTTCCTCGCCGGCCCGGTCCTCTACAGCGTCTACCTGGCCTTCACCAACCGGGCGCTGCGCGGGGACGGCGCGGACACGACCGCGTTCGTCGGGCTCGGCAACTTCACCGACGCGCTCACCTCGCCGGAGTTCTGGAACTCCGCCGGGCTCACCCTGGTCTTCACCGTGGTGTCGGCGATCATCGGGCAGAACCTGCTCGGCCTGGCGCTGGCCCTGCTGATGCGCAACGCCTCGCGACCGGTGGGCGCGGTGACCGGCGCGGTCGTGGTCGGGGCGTGGATCCTGCCCGAGGTCGTCGTCGGCTACCTCTGGTACACCTTCCTCGCCGGGGACGGCTCGCTGAACGCCCTGCTCGGGCTGGTCGGGCTGCCCGAGCAGGAGCTGCTCGTCGCGTGGCCGATCATCGCGGTGTCCTTCGCCAACATCTGGCGCGGGACGGCCTTCACGATGCTCGTCTACACCGCCGCACTCGCCGAGATCCCGCGCGAGGTCGAGGAGGCGGCGATGATCGACGGTGCCCGGCCCGTGCAGCGCTTCTTCTCCCTGACGCTGCCGCTGATCCGCCGTGCCGTGGCGACGAACCTGATGCTGATCACCCTGCAGACGCTGTCGGTGTTCGGCCTGATCTACGTCATGACCGGCGGCGGGCCCGGCACCTCCAGCCAGACGCTGCCGCTGCACATGTACGAGCAGGCCTTCTCCTACGGACAGCTCGGCTACGGCACCGCGGTGGCCCTGCTCCTGCTGGTCCTCGGCGGGATCGCCTCGCTCGCCTACCTGCGCCTGCTCGCCACGGAGGACGCATGACCGCCACCGCGCACCGTCCACCGCCGGCCGGCTCCGCCGTCCCGGCCCCCGCACCGGACCCCGCCCGGCGCCGGCGCGGACCGCGCCCCGCCGACGTCGTGCTGGTCGCGATCGCGGCGTTCTTCTGCATCCCGCTGGCCTGGGTGGTCCTGGCCTCGTTCGACGCGGAGGCCTCGCTCGCCGTGGCGTGGCCCGCGACGCCGACCCTGGACAACTACGCCGCCGTGCTCGACACCGAGACCACGTTCCGCCCGATGTGGAACTCGGTGGTGCTCTGCGGTGGCGCCACACTGGTCACCGTGGTGTGCGCGGTGCTCGCCGCCTACCCGCTGTCCCGCTACCGCAGCCGGGCGAGCCGGCCCTTCCTGCTGACGATCGTGTTCGCCACCGGGCTGCCGATCACCGCGATCATGATCCCGGTCTACGCGCTGTTCGTGCAGGTGAACCTCATCGACTCGATGCCGGCGGCGGTGCTGTTCCTGGCGACGTCGGCGCTGCCGTACGCGATCTTCCTGACCACGGGCTTCATGGACGGCGTGCCGGTCGAGATCGAGGAGGCCGCGTGGGTCGACGGCGCCAGCATGCTGCGCACGCTGTGGGAGGTCGTGCTGCCCATGATGCGTCCGGGCGTCGCCGTCGTCGCGATCTTCACGCTGGTCCAGACCTGGGGCAACTTCTTCGTCCCGTTCATGCTGCTGCTCTCGCCGGACAAGCTGCCCGCCGCGGTCAGCCTGTTCACCTTCTCCTCGCAGTACGGCCAGGTCGCCTACGGTCAGCTCGCCGCCTTCTCGATCCTCTACTCCGCCCCGGTGGTGGTGCTGTACCTGCTGCTGGGCCGCCGGCTCGGGTCCGGGTTCGCGGCCGCGGGCGGGCTGAAGGGCTGACCGGCCCGGCCTCAGCGGATCAGCAGCGTCGCCGGGCGCGCGGAGAACGCGTGCTCCAGGACCAGACAGGCGGCGCCGACGACCGCGGCGTCGTCGCCCAGGGCGCTGCCCCGCACGTCGACCTCGTGCACCTGCCGGGCCTCGGTGGTGGCCGTGACGACGTCGCGCACGATCGGCAGGAACACCGGTGCGGTCCGCGACCACGCCGGTCCGCCGAGGACGACGGCCCCGACGTCCAGCACGTTGCACAGGGTCACCGCGGCCCGCGCGATCCGCCCGGCGCTGCGGGCGAGGATGCCGTGCGCGACCGGGTCGGCGGCGGCCCGCGCGCACAGGGTGCTGAAAGCGGCGTCCACCCGGCGGTCCGTGGCGTCGTGCGGCAGCGGGTCGAGCACCCCGGCCGCGGCCGCCTCGGTCACCAGGGTGCGGGGCATCCCCGAAGGGCCGACGCAGCCGGGCTGACCGCAGTGGCACGGCGGCCCGTCCGGGGCCACGGCGAGGTGTCCGATCTCGCCGGCGTTGTCGGTGCTGCCCGGCAGCAGCTCACCGCCCACCACGAACCCGGCCCCGAGCCCGGTGTCCAGGTAGAGGAAGACGAAATCGGCCGGGTCGGGGTCGTGCCACAGCTCGCCGACGGCGGCCGCGGCGGTGTCCTTGTGCATCACCACCGGCAGTCCCGTGGCCTCGCGGACCAGGGCGCGCAGGGCGACCCGGTCCCAGCCGGGCAGCAGCGGCGCGCCGACGACGACGCCCGCGCCGGTGTCCACCGGGCCGGGCGTCGCGACGCCCACCCCCAGCACCCGGTCCGGCGGCACTCCGGCCGTCACCTCGGCCACGGCGGCCGCGACCGCGGCGACCAGCTCGTCCGGGGTCGTCGCCGACGCGGCGACGGTGCGGCGGGCGGCCACGACAGCCGCGGTGAGGTCGACCAGGACGACCGCGGTCACCGTGGGGTCGACGTGCACCCCGACGGCATAGCTGCCGGCCGGGTCCAGCCGCAGCGAAGCGGGCGGGCGGCCGCGGCCCTGCGCGGCGACCGGCTCCCGCTCCTGCACCAGTCCACGGTCGACCAGCCTGCGGACGATGTTGGTGATCGACTGCGCGGACAGCCCGGTGGACGTGGACAGCTCGGCCCGGGACAGGTCGTGCCGGGCGCGCCGCAGCGCGTCCAGCACGACCGCCTGGTTGAAGTCGCCGATCCGGGGCAGGTTCGCGCCCCGACGGGCCCGTGCCCCGGTCAGGTCAGGCCCCGACCCGCTCGACGATCAGCTCGCGCACCCGCTTGGCGTCGGCCTGGCCCTTCGTCGCCTTCATGACCGCACCGACGATCGCACCGGCCGCGGCCACCTTGCCCCCGCGGATCTTCTCCGCGACGTCGGGCTGCTCGGCGAGCGCCGCGTCGACGGCGGCGATCAGCGCGCCCTCGTCGGAGACGACCTTCAGCCCGCGGGAGGCGACGACCTCGTCCGGGCCGCCCTCGCCGTCGAGCACGCCGTCGACGACCTGGCGGGCCAGCTTGTTGGTCAGCTCACCGGCCGCGACCAGCTCGATCACCCGGGCGACCTGCTCCGGGGTGATCGGCAGCTCGGCGAGCTCCTGCTCACGGGTGTTGGCCTGCTGGGCGAGGTAGGACACCCACCAGGAGCGGGCCTCCTGCGACGGCGCGCCCGCCGCGACGGTGGCCTCGACCAGCTCCAGCGCGCCGCCGTTGACCAGGTCGCGGATCTCCTCGTCGGAGATGCCCCACTCGGTCTGGATGCGCCTGCGGCGCTCCCACGGCAGCTCGGGCAGCGTGCCGCGCAGCTCCTCCACCCACTCGGCGGACGGGGCGATCGGGACCAGGTCGGGCTCCGGGAAGTACCGGTAGTCCTCCGAGGTCTCCTTGCGCCGCCCGGCACGGGTGTGGCCGGTCGCCTCGTCGAAGTGCCGGGTCTCCTGGACGATCTCTCCGCCCGCGTCGAGCACGCCGGCCTGCCGGCTCATCTCGTGCCGCACCGCACGCTCGACCGACCGCAGCGAGTTGACGTTCTTCGTCTCGGTGCGGGTACCCAGCGGGCCGCCCCTGGGCGAGAGCGACAGGTTGACGTCGGCGCGCATCGAGCCCTGGTCCATCCGGACGTCGGAGACGCCGAGGGACTGGATCAGGTCGCGCAGCGCGGTGACGTAGGCGCGGGCCACCTCCGGCGCGCGGGCGCCGGTGTCCGGGATCATCTTCGTGACGATCTCGATCAGCGGCACGCCCGCCCGGTTGTAGTCGAGCAGCGAGTGGTCGGCACCGTGGATGCGGCCGTCGGCCCCGCCGACGTGCAGCGACTTGCCGGTGTCCTCCTCCATGTGCGCGCGCTCGATGCCGATCCGGACGACCTCGCCGTCGTCGAGGGTCAGGTCCAGGAACCCGTCGACGGCGATCGGCTCGTCGTACTGGCTGGTCTGGAAGTTCTTCGGCATGTCCGGGTAGAAGTAGTTCTTCCGGGCGAAGCGGCCCCACGGCGCGATCGAGCAGTTCAGCGCCAGGCCGATCCGGATCGCCGACTCCACCGCGGCCCGGTTGACCACCGGCAGCGCACCGGGCAGGCCGAGGCAGACCGGGCACACCTGGGTGTTCGGCTCGGCGCCGAACGCGGTCGGGCAGCCGCAGAACATCTTGGTGTTCGTCGACAGCTCGACGTGCACCTCGATGCCCAGGACGGGGTCGAAGCGGGCGACGACGTCGTCGAACTCCACGAGCTCGGGTTCGGTGGTGGTCACCGGGTCACCTCCGGAACGCGCGCGATCAGCGGACCGCCCTCGTCGGCGTCGCGGGCGGCTTCGAACGCCGCCCCGACGCGGTACATGACGGCCTCGCCGAGCGCCGGGGCCATGATCTGCAGGCCGGTCGGGAACCCCTCGGAGATCCCGTTGGGCACCGACATGCCGGCCACCCCGGCCAGGTTCGTCGGGATGGTCGCCAGGTCGTTGAGGTACATGGCCAGCGGGTCGTCGATCTTGTCCCCGATCGGGAACGGCACGGTCGGCGCGGTCGGCGACACGAGCACGTCGGCCTGGGCGAACGCCGCGTCGAAGTCCCGGCTGATCAGCGTGCGGACCTTCTGGGCCTGGCCGTAGTAGGCGTCGTAGTACCCACTGGACAGGGCGTAGGTGCCGAGCATGATCCGGCGCTTGACCTCGGGGCCGAAGCCCTGCTCACGGGTGTGGGCCATGACCTCCTCGGCGGAGCGGCCCTCGGCGGCACGCAGGCCGTAACGCATGGCGTCGAACCGGGCGAGGTTCGACGACACCTCGCTCGGCAGGATCAGGTAGTAGGCGGCCATGCCGTACTCGAAGTGCGGGCAGCCGACCTCGACGATCTCGGCGCCCAGCTTCTCCAGCCGGCGCAGCGACGCGTCGAACGCCGAGCGCACGCCGGGCTGGTAGCCCTCGCCGCTCAGCTCGCGCACCACGCCGACCTTCAGCCCGGACAGGTCGCCGGTCGCGCCGTGGCGCGCGGCCTCGACGACGGCCGGGACCGGCCGGTCGATCGAGGTCGAGTCGCGCGGGTCGTGGCCACCGATGACCTCGTGCAGCAGCGCCGCGTCGAGCACGGTGCGCGCGCACGGCCCACCCTGGTCCAGCGACGACGCGCACGCGACCAGCCCGTACCGGGAGACCTGCCCGTAGGTGGGCTTGACGCCGACGGTGCCGGTGAACGCGGCCGGCTGGCGGATCGAGCCGCCGGTGTCGGTACCGATCGCCAGGGGCGCCTCGAACGCGGCGAGCGCGGCCGCCGACCCGCCGCCGGAGCCGCCGGGGACCCGGGTGGTGTCCCACGGGTTGCGGGTGACGCCGTACGCGGAGTGCTCGGTGGACGAGCCCATCGCGAACTCGTCCATGTTGGTCTTGCCGAGGATCGTGATCCCGGCCGCGCGCAGGCGCGCGGTGACCGTCGCGTCGTAGGGCGGCTGCCAGCCCTCCAGGATCCGGGAGCCGCACGTGGTGGGCATGTCGGAGGTGGTGAACACGTCCTTGAGCGCCAGCGGCACCCCGGCCAGCGGGGAGTCCGGGGGCTCCCCCGCCGCGATCCGCTCGTCGACCAGCGCGGCGCTCGCGAGCGCCGCCTCGGCGCCGACGTGCAGGAAGGCGTGGACCTCGCCGTCGACGGCGGTGATCCGGTCCAGGTGCGCCTGTGCTGCCTCGACGGCGGAGACCTCGCGGGAGTGGATCTTCTCCGCGAGCTCGGCCGCGGTGAGACGGATCAGCTCGCTCACTGCTCCTCCCCCAGGATGCGCGGGACGCGGAAGCGCCCGTCCTCGGCGGCCGGGGCGCCGGCGAGCGCCTGCTCCTGGCTCAGGCCGGGGCGGCGCTCGTCCGGACGGAAGACGTTCTCCAGCGGGACGGCGTGCGAGGTCGGCGGGATGTCGTCGGCGGCGACCTCCCCGACCCGGGCCACCGACCCGATGATGACGTCGAGCTGGGACGCGAAGGTGTCCAGCTCGGAGTCGGTGACGGCCAGGCGGGCCAGCCGGGCGAGGTGTGCGACCTCGTCCCGGGTGATGACCCCGCCCGTCCGCTCCTCCGCGGAATCGGCGGTCATGCCCCTCCTCTGGGATGGTGTCCGGTGATGACGACGGCGGGTGGACGGCCGCGGCGGTGCCGGTGGCGACGGCGACGACGGTGTGACCGCCGGTCCGGCTGCCGACACGACCCGGTCGCTCCCGCGCGCGCCGGTCTCCCGCCGAGTCTATTCCCGCCGGTCCACCGGCCGATCGCCCCCCGGTGACCGGACGCCCACGCCCCGCTGCGGGTGGCGGGTGACCGACGGGGCCGCGGGTGGCAGGATCATCGTTCCCGCCCGGAACGCCCCCACCGCTCCGGTGCGGTGCACACGTGTGCCGACGAGGCGCCCGAGGTCGAGGGAGAGGATCCACCCCGTGTCGTTCCTGCTCCGGGTCGTGCTCCCGGACAAGCCCGGCAACCTGGGCGCCGTCGCCTCCGCCCTCGGCGGGGCGGGGGCGGACATCCTGAGCGTCGACGTCGTGGAACGCGGCGACGGGCAGGCGGTCGACGACATCGCCGTGGAGCTGCCGACCAACCGGCCACCGGACGTGCTCATCACCGCCGCCGAGTCGGTGCCCGGGGTGTCGGTGGAGTCGGTCCGGCCGCACACCGGCCAGCTGGACACCCACCGTGAGCTGGAGCTGCTCGACGAGATCGCCGGTGACCACGCCCACGGGCTCGACCTGCTCGCCGCCGAGGTGCCGCGGCTGTTCCGCGCGGGCTGGGCACTGGTCGCGGTCAGCGAGCACGGCCGCTCCTACCGCATCGCGGAGAGTTCCGCGGCGCCCGAGACGCGGTCCGGGGACCTCCCCTGGCTGCCGCTGGACCGGGCGATCGCCCTCGACGACCGGCACTGGGTGCCCGAGCCGTGGCGGGCCATGGACACCGAGCTGGCCGCCGCCCCGTTCGGGACCGGCGCACCGCCGAAGACGCTGGTGGTGGGCCGCCCGGGTGGACCGGTCTTCCGACCCTCGGAGCTGGCCCGGCTCGCACACCTGTCCGGGATCGTCGCGACCGTCCTGAAGGCCTGACCCGCCCGCTCTCCCTTGCCCTCCTCCCCGCCCGGCCCGCGCCCACCGGCGCCACCGATCGCACGGGGCCGCCGATCGCACGGGGCCGCCGATCGCACGAGCGGACCCCTCGTACGAACCTATGGGCCGAACGACCCGCTCGTGCGATCGTGGAGGTGCGGCGCCGTGCGCCGCGGCATGACACGGCGTGACCCGGCGAGGCCACCGGCGCGGTGCACCCCGGCCGACGGGCGCCGACGCGGCACGGGCCCGGTCGACGGACCGGGCGCGCGGCGGGTGGGGCCGGGTCAGACGCGAATGGACAGCGCGGTGCGGACGAGGTCGTCGTTGCCGGTCGCGAGCCAGCCGTCGGGGCGCACGAGAACGTCCTCGAAGCCTATCCGGGTGTCGATGTTGACCCGGGTCGCGTACTCCAGGACCGGCCAGGCGCCCTCCTCCTCGCCGTGCAGCAGCACCGGGACGGGGGGCTGGCCGAGCGCGCGCAGGATCCGGATGCCCTCGGCGACGGCGGTCTCCGGGTCGATGACCGTGGACTCCGCGATGACCCGACGGGTGCCGGGCGGCAGCCCGTTCTGGCGGAGGGTGACCGCGTCGCCGCTGGTCCAGACGCCGAGCTCGACGGCGATGCCGACCGACCACGCGGCGTGGCAGACCTCGGTCCACCCGAGCTCGTGCACGTTGACGCCGCACACGTCGGGCTTGCCGGAACCGAGCCGGCCCCAGGACAGGACGGTCTCGACGCGGTCCTTCGGGTCCGGTTGGATCCAGCGCCCGGTCGGGACGCCGATCTCGATGCCCGGGGCCTCCTGGCGGATCAGCGAGACGACGTCGCCGACGACGGCGGGCTCGATCGACTCCACACCGTTGCCGTCGCGCGGGTGCACGTGCACCGAGGCGACGCCGAGCCGGGCGACGGCACGTGCGTCGCGGGCCAGGTGGCGGGCCAGCGTGGGCAGTGCGGGATGCGCGTCCGCCGGTCGAGACCCGTTGAGCGCCGCCTGCAGCACCTGTTCCCCGCTTCCTCGTGAGCCCTCGCCGGCAGACCCGGCTGTCGCGACCGAGAGTAGGCGGTCACGCCCGCGGGTCCGCGACGGGGCGTGGGCGCGGCGGGGCGACGTCGCCGTCCGGCGGCCGGGCCGCGCCAGGTGGGGACACGCCCGGTGAGCGGTCGGTGACGCACGGCGTGCCGCGGAGCGGCCGTCGCGCCGTCACCCTCCGGCGGCCTGTTCCCGCGCGGCGTCGGGGCCGCGGTCGAGCAGCACCCGGAACCCGGCCTCGTCGAGCACCGGCACCCCGAGCTCGACGGCCTTGTCGTACTTCGAGCCCGGCGCCTCGCCCGCGACGACGAACGCCGTCTTCTTCGAGACCGAGCCGGCCGCGCGCCCGCCGCGGGCCATGATCGCCTCCTTGGCCTCGTCCCGGGACCAGCTCTCCATCGACCCGGTGATGACGATGGAGAGCCCCTCCAGGAAGCGGGGCAGCGAGTCGTCGACCTCGTCCTCCATCGCGACGCCGGCCGCCCGCCACTTCTGCACGACCTCGCGGTGCCAGTCGACGGAGAACCAGTCCCGGACGGCGGCCGCGATCGTCGGGCCGACGCCGTCCACGCCCGCGATGGGGGCGAGCGCCTCGGCGACGGCCTTCGCCCGGGCGCGGGCAGCGGCGCGTTCCTTCTTGGCGGCCTCCGCGGCGAGCGTCTCGGCGTCGCTCCCGGCAGCGCCCTCGGCGTCGCTCCCGACGCCGCCCTCGGCACCGCCCGGGGCATTCCCGGCCGCAGCACCGTCCGCGCCGGCGCCCTCCGCCGCGTCGCGCGCGTCAGCGCCGGTTGCGGCGCTCCCGGCCGGGCCGCCCCCGACCTCCGCGGCGGCGGTCTCCACGTCGCCCTTCGCCTCGGCGGCGGCCCCCTCGGTGGTGAGCGCGTCCCCCTCGGCCGCGGCGGTGTCGTCCTCCCCCGCGGTGCCGTCGGACACGATCGCGACGCCCGCGGCCTCGGTGTCCTCCTTCGCCCGGGCAGCGGCGCGTTCCAGCGCCTGCATCGAGACGAACTCCCGGGCCAGCGCCTGCGCCGCCGTCGGCCCGACGTGCCGGATCGAGAGCCCGACCAGCACCCGCCACAGCGGCCGGTCCTTCGCCGCCTCCAGGTTCGCCAGCAGTTTCCGCCCGTTCGCCGACAGCGCGCCCGCCTTGGTGCGGAACAGTTCGGTGCGCAGCAGGTCGTCCTCGGTGAGGGAGAAGACGTCGCCCTCGTCGGTGATGACCCCGGAGGTGAGCAGCGCGACGGCCGCCTCGTAGCCCAGCCCCTCGATGTCGAACGCGCCGCGACCGGCGACGTGGAACAGCCGCTCCCGCAGCTGCGCCGGGCAGGAGCGGGCGTTCGGGCAGCGCCGGTCGACGTCGCCCGCCTTCTGCTGCACGAGCGCGGTGCCGCACTCGGGGCAGTGCGTCGGCATCACGAACTCGTACTCGGAGCCGTCACGGACGTCGGTGACCGGGCCCAGCACCTCGGGGATGACGTCGCCGGCCTTGCGGATGACCACCCGGTCGCCGATGAGCACGCCCTTGCGGCGCACCTCGTCGGCGTTGTGCAGGGTCGCCATCTCGACCGTGGACCCGGCGACCTTCACCGGCTCCATCACCGCGAACGGGGTGACCCGGCCGGTGCGCCCGACGTTGACCCGGATGTCGAGCAGCCGCGTGGTGGCCTGCTCGGGCGGGTACTTGTAGGCGATCGCCCAGCGCGGGAACCGGGAGGTCGCCCCGAGCCTGCGCTGCAGCGCCACCTCGTCGACCTTCACCACCACGCCGTCGATCTCGTGCTCGACGTCGTGCCGGTGCTCGCCCCAGTACTCGACGAACTCGATGACGCGCCCGATGCCCTGCAGCACCGTGGTGCGCGGGGAGATCGGCAGGCCCCAGGCGACCAGCGCGTCGTAGGCGTGGGACTGGGTCTCGGGGGTGAAGCCCTCCCGCTTCCCCAGGCCATGGCAGATCAACCGCAGGTTGCGCGACCCGGTGACCCGCGGGTCCTTCTGGCGCAACGACCCGGCCGCGGTGTTGCGCGGATTGGCGAACGGTTCCTTGCCCGCCTCCACCAGCGAGGCGTTGAGCCGCTCGAAGTCCTCCAGGCGGAAGTAGACCTCCCCGCGGACCTCGACCAGGGCGGGCACCGGGAACTCCTCGGTGCCCGTCAGCTGCTCGGGGACCTCGGCCAGGGTCCGCATGTTGAGCGTGATGTCCTCGCCGGTGCGCCCGTCGCCGCGGGTCAGGGCACGAGTGAGCCGGCCGTTCTCGTAGAGCAGGTTCACCGCGAGGCCGTCGATCTTGAGCTCGCACAGGTAGTGCAGGTCCTCGCCGACCTCCTTCGTCACCCGCTCCTGCCAGGTGCGCAGGTCGTCGGGCGAGAAGGCGTTGTCCAGCGACAGCATCCGCTCGAGGTGGTCGTAGGCGGTGAAGTCGGTGGAGAAGGTCCCGCCGACGCGCTGGCTCGGCGAGTCGGGCGTGACGAGCTCCGGGTGCGCCTCCTCCAGCGCGAGCAGCTCGTGCCACAGCTCGTCGAACTGGCCGTCGGACACGACCGGCGCGTCCAGCACGTAGTACCGGAACTGGTGGTCGGCGACCTCGGCCGCCAGCTGCGCGTGGCGCTCGCGGGCCTGCGGGGCGTCGGACTGGGAACTCACGACGCGCAGGTTAGCGGCGACCCCCGACACCCACCCGTCGTCGAGGGCTCGCGGACGGGTGGCGGGCCGGATCCGGCCGTGCGGCACCGGTCCGGCGGGGTGGCCGCCTGCCCCCTACCGTGGCGGGGGTGGACCAGGCGGCCGTGGAACTCGCACACCGGATGTTCGACCTGGCCCGGGAGGGCGCGGCCGAGCAGCTGGCCGCCTACCTCGACGCGGGCGTCCCGGTCGGGCTGACCGATCCCAAGGGCGACACCCTGCTCATCCTGGCCGCCTACTACGGCCACGACGCCGTCGTCGCCGACCTGCTGGCCCGCGGCGCACCGCCGGACCACACCAACGACCGCGGCCAGACCGCGCTGGCCGCAGCGCTGTTCGCGCGCTCCGCGGTGTCGGTGACGGCGCTGCTCGAGGCAGGCGCCGACCCGCACCACGGCACCCCGTCGGCCTGGGAGACGGTCGAGCACTTCGACCTGGCCGATATGCGGGCGCTGCTGGAAGCCGGGACCTGAGCCGTGCTGCGACTCGGGTTCCCGGTCGTCGGCGTCGTCGATCTCGACCGGGCCGCCGCGTTCTGGGCGGCGGCGCTGCACCTGCAGATCTCCGACGAGTGGGCGGGCCCGTCGTGGCGCACCCTGGCCGGTCCCGGCGGCGACCGGGTGCTCGGCCTGATGCGCAGCGCCTCCCCGCCCGAGCCTCGGCCGCGACTGCACCTGGACCTGCTGGTCGACACCACGGACGAGCAGGACACCGAGGTCGCGCGGCTGCTGTCGCTGGGCGCGACCCGGCCGGACTGGGACGGGTACCCCGCCGAGCCCGACTTCGTCGTCCTCGCCGACCCCGACGGCAACGTCTTCTGTGTGGCCGACCTGAGCCGGGCGCCGTCGTCGGGGGGTGCCGGCGGCGACGCCTAGAATAGGGGCGTGAGCACCACCGAGAGCGCGGCCCAGAGGGAGACGACCCCGTCGTCCGCAACCGCCGGCGACACCCGCGTCGTCGGCGAGACCGCGCGCCGGCGCACCTTCGCCGTGATCTCCCACCCCGACGCGGGCAAGTCCACGCTCACCGAGGCCCTCGCGCTGCACGCCGAGGTCATCGACTCCGCCGGGGCCGTGCACGGCAAGTCCGGGCGCAAGGGCGTCACGTCGGACTGGATGGAGATGGAGCGCGCCCGCGGCATCTCGGTGTCCTCGGCGGTCCTGCAGTTCGCCTACCGCGACTGCGTGATCAACCTGCTCGACACCCCCGGCCACGGCGACTTCTCCGAGGACACCTACCGGGTGCTCACCGCCGTCGACGCCGCGGTCATGCTGCTCGACGCGGCCAAGGGGCTCGAGCCGCAGACGCTCAAGCTCTTCGACGTCTGCCGCTCGCGCGGGGTCCCGATCGTCACCTTCGTCAACAAGTGGGACCGGCCCGGCCGCGAGGCCCTGGAGCTGCTGGACGAGGTGGAGCAGACCATCGGCCTGCGCCCGATGCCGCTGACCTGGCCGCTCGGCATCGCCGGGCAGTTCAAGGGGCTCATCGAGCGCGCCACCGGCGAGTACACCGCGTTCACCCGGGCCGCGGGCGGCGCGACCAAGGCGACCGCACAGGTCGTCGACGCCGCGACGATCGCCGCCCAGGAGCCGGAGTACTGGCAGAACGCCCAGGACGAGCTGGGCCTGCTCGACGAGATCGGTGCCGGTTTCGACGAGGCGGGCTTCCGTTCCGGCACGGCCACCCCGGTGCTGTTCGGGTCGGCGCTGTCGAACATCGGCGTCGCCCGGCTGCTGGACTCGCTGGTCGACCTGGCCCCGCCACCCGCTCCCCGCCCCGACGTGAAGGGCGAGGAGCGCCCGCTGGAGGCGCCCACCTCCGGGCTGATCTTCAAGGTCCAGGCGGGCATGGACAAGGCGCACCGCGACCGGATGGCGTTCCTGCGGATCTGCTCGGGCCGGTTCGAGCGCGGCATGGTGCTCACCCACTCGACGACCGGGAAGCCGTTCGCCACCAAGTACGCCCAGTCGGTGTTCGGCGCCGAGCGCAGGACCGTCGAGGAGGCGTTCCCCGGCGACATCGTCGGTCTGGTGAACGCCACCGCGCTGCGCCCCGGGGACACCCTCTACGCCGCCGACCCGGTCGAGTTCCCGTCGATCCCGGCGTTCGCCCCCGAGCACTTCGCGGTGATCCGCGCGAAGGACGCGGGCAAGTACAAGCAGTTCCGCAAGGGGATCGAGCAGCTCGGCAACGAGGCGGTCATCCAGATCCTGCGCTCGGACCTGCGCGGGGACCAGGCACCGGTCCTGGCCGCGGTCGGTCCGCTGCAGTTCGACGTCGTCACCACCCGGCTGGAGACCGAGTTCAACGCCCCGGTCACCCTCGACCGGCTGCCGTACCAGATCGCGCGTCTGGTCGACGCCGAGGCGGTCGAGAAGCTGGCAGGACAGTCCGAGTGCGAGGTGCTGCGCCGCGACTCCGACGGCGAGCACCTCGCGTTGTTCACCAACAAGTGGCGGATGGACATCATCCAGCGCAAGTTCCCCGATATGCGCTTCGAGGCCATGCCCGCCGGGTCGTCGGTCTCCTGATCCGCTGAACACCGTCCTGGCGGTCGCGGCCGCGCTGGTCTCGGCGCTGCTGTTCGCCCTGGCCGCGGTCGCCCAGCAGAGCTCCGCGGCGGCGGTGCCGCACGACCGCGGGGTGGCGCTGCTGCTCCGCCTGGTCCGCGACCCGCGCTGGCTGGCCGGGGCGCTCGGCGACACCGCGGCGTTCGGGATGCAGGCCGTCGCGCTCGGGTTCGGGTCGCTGCTGCTCGTGCAGCCGATCATCGTGACCCAGCTGGTGTTCGCGCTGCCGCTGGCGGCGCGGTGGGCCGGGCGGCGGCCGTCGCGCACCGAGCTGAGCTGGGCCGCGGTGCTGGTGGTGGCACTGGTGCTGTTCGTGACGGTGGGCGAGCCGACGGCGGGCGTCGACCGGGCGGGGCTCGTGCAGTGGGCGCCGACGGGCTCGGTGCTGCTGGCGCTGTTCGCCGGCTGCCTGCTCGCGGCCCGCACCGCGACCGGGACGCCGCGCGCGCTGTTGCTCGCCGCCGCGACCGGCATCGCCTACGGCGTGGTCGCGGCGCTGACCCTCGGCGTGGTGGACACCCTGTCCGACGGACCGGTCGCGCTGCTGACCTCGTGGGAGACGTGGGTGCTGGTGGTCGCCGTCGTCGGCGGGACGCTGCTGCAGCAGTCCGCGTTCCAGGCCGGGGCGCTGGGGGCGTCGCTGCCCGCGGTGGTCGTCGGGGCGCCGCTGGTCGCGGCCGTGGTGGGGGTGACGGTGCTCGACGAGCGGCTCGCCACCGGCGGGCCGGTCCTGGTGCTCGTCGGCGCGCTCGTGGTGGTGCTGGTCGTGGCGACGGTCGCGCTGGCCCGGGCGTCGGCGCGGACGTCCGCCCGGGCCTGACCGCACCCGGGTGCCACGCGGGTGCGGTCGGGCGTGGTCAGGACGCGAGGACGAAGAACTCCAGCGCGTTGCCGTCGGGGTCCTTGAAGGACAGGGCGAGGCCGTAGTCGGCCTCCACGATCCCGTCGTGGGCGATGCCGACCGAGTCGAGGTGGTCCCGCCACTGCTCGATCGCGGACCGGTCCGCGACACCGAACCCGACATGGTCCATGCCCGGGCGGGCCGGGGCGAACGTGTCGCCGGTGTCGACCGTGTCGTGCCGGGTCAGGCCGAGCAGCTGGCCCGACGGGAGCGCAAACACGCGGCGGTGGAACGGGCCGTCGGACAGCGTCATCGCCGGCTCGGCGCCGATCAGCTTCGTGTACCAGGGCTCGCTGGTGTCGAGGTCGGTGACCGACAGGGCGAGGTGGTGGATGGCGGGGAACTCGGGCACGGGACGACCTCCGGATCGCATGACGGGACCTGCATGTCGGGGTTCCCGGTACGTCCGACGATCACTCGTGCACGAGCGATCGGCACCGGGATGCAGCTCGGAGGTCCCGCGGGGCACCCCGGAACCCCCTGCGCTGCATCTCGGCGACCACCCCGCCGACGTCGGGTACCCCGCACCCGGGGCGCAGCGCGGCGGGATGCGCCGGGCGCCCGGGGCCGCAGCCCGGCGACCCCGCGGGGCGGCCGGGTCAGCCCGCGGGGCGGCCGGGTCAGCCCGCGGCGTCGGCCGGGTCGCCGAACCGGGTGTCGAGCGGCCAGGCCCCGGCCGGCAGGCGGTGCAGCCGGGCGTAGTGCTCGGCGATGTCGTCGGGGTCGTAGGCGGTGCCCGGCGCGACCGGCCCGCACACGGTGACCGTCGCCGACCGGACACCGCGCGGGCCGAACTCGGCGTCGAGCAGCGCGGCGAGGGCGCGCAGCCCGGCCTTGCCCAGCGACAGGCTGGCCAGCTGCGGCAACGGGTCGGGCATGCCGGCCGTCATCAGGTAGCTGCCGCCGTCACCGTCGGCCATCGCAGGCAGCAGCGCCGCGGCGGTCGTGACCGCGCCGCCGACGTTCACCGCCCAGGTGTCGAGCAGCGTCGCCGCATCGAGCCCGGTGACGGTGTCGGCGCGGATCACCCCGGCGTTGTAGACGACGACCTCGGGCACCCCGAGCCGCTCGACGAGCTCGTCGAGCGCGGCGCGCAGGGCGGGCTCGTCGGCGACGTCGGCGGTGGCACCGGCCGACCCGTCGGCGAGGTCGCCGAGCAACCTGTCCACAGTGGATGACGAGCGGGCGAGCACCCCGACGGCGTGGCCCGCGGAGGCGAAGCGGTGGGCGACGGAGCGGCCGATGCCCGGCCCCGCGCCGACGACGAACACGGCGGCCATCAGTCGGGCAGTTCCGAGGCCGACCGCATCTCGGTCACGGTGACCGCGTTCATGTCCCCGCGCTGCGCGCCGAGCTCCTGGTAGGCACGGCGACGGAGCCGGTTCACCGATCCCAGCGGACGGTGCGCGGCGAGCCCGTGCCACGGCCGGAACGCGAGCCGGTCGTCGGCGAACACGCGGCGCTGCGGCGAGTAGGCGTGCTGCGGCGGGAACGTCAGCGTCGCGACGGTGACGTAGGGCGACAGGTCCTGCGGCCAGTCGACCGCGGCGTCCTCCACCGGCATGGCGTCGGCGTCGGTGCGCAGCTGCACCCGGACGTCGAACACGGTGTCGCGGGTGGAGGTCCACTCCTCGATCAGGCTCTGCAGCACCCCGCGCGAGTCGTCGTCCCCGATCTCGCGGGAGGCCAGCGCCTGCTGCTCCGGGGTCCCCGGGTAGAGGCCGGTCTTGGCGACGTAGTCGCCGTGCCGGAACACGCCCTGGGTGTAGTACGCGTGGGCCAGCGGGTGGATGTTGGCGAGCCTGCCGAAGGCGCCCAGCTCGTGCGCGTCGGGCCGCTGCGAGACCTCGTCGTCGATCTTCTTCGGTTCCGAGAAGTGCCGCTCGCGGATCTCGGTGATCTCCATGAACTTCTTCGCCGTGCCCGGCGGCAGCACCGGAAGCGTGTTGAACAGCAGATCGTGCACCCGGTGCCCCGGGTCCGACGGGTGCAGGGTCTCGCCCTCGACTTCGAACACCTTGAGCGCGAGACCCCGCGCGTTGGGGGCGCGGTCGTCGTCGAGCTGGCCGGTCTCGGTGGCGATCCGGGCGACGACGTCGTGCGACCCGGGCGCCGCGAACAGGCCCTGGGCCAGTTCGACCGACAGGTTGCGGTGCACCCGCAGGGTCCCGCGGAGCACGCCGTGGCTCTTGGCGTGCGTCGCGCGGTACCCGTGCCGGTGCAGGTCGAAGGTCATCGCGTTGGTGCGGAGCAGCGAGTCGATGCAGCGCCGGATGTGCTCGTCCTCCTCCGGCTGGAGC
Source organism: Pseudonocardia sp. ICBG1293 (assembly GCF_020131355.1). Lineage (GTDB taxonomy): Bacteria > Actinomycetota > Actinomycetes > Mycobacteriales > Pseudonocardiaceae > Pseudonocardia. The sequence goes on along the minus strand of NZ_JAHLEL010000038.1, from coordinate 872,793 downwards.
TGCTCGACGGAGTCCGTGTACGGGATCGGTTGCACACGACCGGGTACCCGGGGATCAGGTCGCCCATCCCCCGGAGAGCGGCACGATCTGTCCGGCCATGAAATCGCTGGCCCCCGACGCCAGCGCGAGCGCCAGCTCCGCGGCCTCGCGGCCCTCCCCCAGCCTCCCGGCCGGGATCTGGGCCTCGAACGAGCCGCGCACCTCGTCGTCGTCGAGCATCGCGTCGGTGTAGTACATGTTGTTGCGGATGTGGGCCGGTCCCAGCCCGTTGACCTGCACATTGAACGGCGCCGCCTCGGCCCCGACGACCTGCAGGAACCCGTTCTGCGCGCCGCGGGCGGCGGAGTAGACCGCCAGCCCGGGGATCGCCCGCACCGGGGTCGCGCTCGTCGCCGCGACGATCTTGCCGGACCGGCGCCCCCACATCGCGGGCAGCGCGGCGCGCACGACGCGGATCAGGGGCCACACCAGCTCGTCGAGGTAGTCCTGGAACTCGGCGTCGGTGAACTCCCCGATGTCGCCGATCATGTTCGTGACCGGCATGCGGGAGTGCGGGCCGGCGAAGTTCGCGACGAGCACGTCGATCTCGCCGGCGTCGGCGACGATCTGCGCGGCGACCTCCGGTCCGGTCGCGGGGTCGGTGGTGTCGGCGACGACGTCCGCGCCCTCGGCGCGGAACAGCTCGACCACCGGCGGGCCGAGATAGCGGTCGGCGTGGGTGACGAGCACCCGTGTGCCCTGCAGACGTCCGGTCATGATCGGATCGTCCCGTTGCCGACCCCGTGTCGCATCTTCTGCGGGCAACGGACGCGGACCGGCCGGTCAGGGCACCTGGCAGACCGTGGCGCCACAGGCCGGTGCGGGCTCGGCCTCGTCCCCGGTGGGCCCCGGGCCGGACCCGGCGACCGCGAGGATCACGAACGCGGCCAGCCAGATCAGCCCGCCGGCCAGCCCGGCCACCGACAGTCCCGCGGCGGAGATCGAGGTGCGACACCGGGCCGGGCAGGCACGGACCGCACCCAGCGTGCCGAGGACCAGACCACCGACGGCCAGCACCACTCCGGCCGAGACGAGCGCCAGACCGGCGACGGCCGGCGGCGACACCGCGGACAGCGCGATCGCGACGGCGACGAAGATCGATCCCAGTGCTCCCAGCACGAACGCCGACGTGCCGAGGCCGCCCCGCGGGTGGGACGGGTGTCGGACATCGGACCGGTCGCGGAGCACGACACCAGGATCGGGGTCGGAGAGCCCGCACCGCTGTCGGGAGGGCGACAGATCCCCAGTTCTGGGTACGCCAGCGGGCTCCCGGCAACCGTCCTACGGTGATCACATGACCTCCACCGCCGAGAAGGCCACGAAGCTGCAGGAGCTGCACGCCGCGTCCGAGCTGCTGCTCGTCGTCAACGTCTGGGACGCGATCACCGCGAAGGTCGTCGCCGAGACCCCGGGCACGAAGGCCCTGGCCACCGCCAGCCACGGCATCGCCGCCTCCCGCGGCTACGAGGACGGCGAGAACATCCCGCGTGACCTGATGATCGCCGAGGTCGGGCTGATCGCGAAGGTGGCGGGCGACCTGCCGGTCAGCGCCGACCTCGAAGCCGGCTACGGCGACCCGGGCGGCACCGTCGCCCGCGCGATCGACGTCGGCATCGTGGGCGCGAACCTGGAGGACCAGGTCAAGCCGCTCGCCGACGCCGTCAAGGCGGTCGAGGCGGCCGTCGCCGCGGCCGAGTCCGCGGGCGTGGACTTCGTGCTGAACGCCCGCACCGACGCGTTCCTCAAGGCGGGCGACAAGGACCCCGAGGCCGTGCTGGCCGACGCGATCGAGCGCGGGAAGGCCTACCTCGACGCCGGCGCGTCGAACTTCTTCGTGCCCGGCAAGCTCGACGAGACCCAGGTCGGGCGGCTGGTCGAGGCGCTCGGGGAGCGCAAGGTCAACCTGATCGGCATCCCCGGGTCGATCCCGCTGAAGCGTGCGCAGGAGCTGGGCGTCGCCCGCGTCTCCTACGGCCCGTGGAGCCAGAACGTCGCGCTGACCGCGCTGGAGGACCTCGCCACCGACGTCTACGCCGGCGGCGGCCTGCCCGAGGGCACCCGGAAGCTGAACTGAGCGGCGACCGGGCCGGCGCCACGCTGCGCCGGCCCGGTCCCCGGTCTCACATGTCCGGCGCGTCCGCGTTGGACGGCGTCGTCGTCTGCGCGACGAGGGCGTCCCAGTTGCGCAGGATGTACTCCCCCGTGCGCTGGGACAGCGCGCCGATGGTGCTGGTCGGGTTGACCGCCGCACCCGTGGTGAGCGTGCTGCCGTCGCAGACGAACAGGTTCGGCACGTCCCAGGTCTGGCACCACTTGTTGAGCACCGAGTCGCCGGGGTTGTTGCCCATCCGGCAGGTGCCCATGAGGTGCCAGGCCGGCGGCGGGTAGAGCACGCCGGTGTCGTTGGTCTCGACCGCCCCGACCGCCCGCGTGGCCTCGAAGATCTTGTCGATCCCGTACTTCGCGAGCGCGATGTCGTTGGCGTGCAGCTCGTAGTTCACGTGCGCGGCCGGCAGGCCCGAGCTGTCGGTCACGTCGTGGTTCAGCGTCACCGTGTTCGTCTCCACCGGCAGGTCCTCGCCGAACATGAAGACCATCAGGTGGTTGGCGAAGTGCCCGTCGAAGAACTCGCGATGCCTGTCCCCCCACGGCGCGGTGTAGCCGGTGTGCGTGCCCATCGCGGCGTAGGCCGGCCCGAAGCTGCGCGCCACCTGCATCCCGAATCCGTTGACGAATCCCCTGCTCACGTCGGTGTGGTAGAATTCGTGGCTGTACAGGGGCGCGCCGAAGCTGCCCTTGTAGCCCTCGATCGGTTCGTCGAACCACGAGTCGCAGAACGCGAACACGTGGTGCATCAGGTACTTGCCGACGATCCCGTTGGAGTTCGCCAGCCCGTCCGGGTGCCCCTTCTGCGCGCTCTGCAGCAGCAGCCGCGGCGACCCGATGCCGTTGGCCGCGAGGACGACGATCTTCGCCCGCACCTCGTGCCGGTCACCGGTGGTGCGGTCGATGTAGGTCGCGCCGGTCGCCTTGCCGTTCGCGGCGTTGATCTGCTCGACCCGGGCCATCGTGCGCAGGTCGGCGCCGTGCCGGATCGCGTAGGGCCAATGCGCGTTGGCCGGGGTCGACAGCGACCCGGTGGGGCTGCCCGACAGCTCGTTACCCATCGCCTGGTCGGCCTGCCGATTCTCCCGGTCCCGGGTGATGATCGCGTTGTCCGACGGCCACCAGTGCCACCCCAGGTCGCGCGAGGCCTTCGCGTACTTGAGCCCGAGCTTGCCCGGCAGCACCTCCGGGTCCCGCACGGCCTGCTTGCGGTCCGGATAGGACGGGTCGCCGATCCGGCCGGAGATGCCGTAGATCTCGTCGTTCTCGTCGTAGAACGGGGCCAGGTCCTCGTAGCTGATGGGCCAGTCGATCGTGCCCTCGAGCCCGTGCTCGGTGCCCTTGCGGAAGTCGACGGGCTTGTAGCGCGGCCAGTGGCCGGCGTAGTGCATCGTCGAGCCACCGACGTTGTTCATCATGTACGGCGTCGTGACCCCGGTGACCGGGTAGTCCTCGGGCAACTGGCGCACGTTGGGGTCGTAGGCCCAGCCGCGCTGCTTCTCCAGCTCCCACTCGTCGTGGTAGTGCGGGTGCTCCTGGGGCGTGACCCACGGGCCCTGCTCCAGGCACACCACCTTCACACCGGCCTTGGCCAGCTTCAGCGCGATCCCGGCCCCGCCCGGGCCGGCACCGATGATCAGGACGTCGGTCTCCTCGTAGGCAGCCATGACGTACTCCTCACTTGGTCCAGGACAGCTGGGACAGGTCGACGCGCACGACGTCGTCGGTCTCGAGGTAGGAGCCGTTCTCCTGGGCCTGGGTCAGCAGGTCCTCGTCCCACGGCTCGGTGGTCTGCAGGTAGCCGTAGGGCAGCGGCGGACCGTGGTAGTCGCGCCCGGCGGGCAGGTTGCGGTTGATCGCCAGCGTCACCACGGGCCGGGAGTAGTAGCCGTAGTAGACGAGCGCGCGCAGCTGCTCGAACAGCGGGTCCTCGGCCTTCTCCAGCGCGGCGACCGCCTCGGTGCGGGCAGCGACGTCACCGTCCACGAAGGAGAGCCCGAGCCGGTCGAGGCCGGCCTTGACGTCGTCCTCCTCGGCGAACGGGAAGTGCTTGTTCCGGTAGCCCGACGGCGTGACGTAGCGGCCGACGAAGGTCACCAGGTCGACCTCGCTCGCGGTGGGCCAGCGCGGGTCCGGCGGGATGAGGGTGTCGGCGACGGCGTTCAGCACGGCCGCCTGCTCGTCGCTGAACCGGACCGGGTGCAGCAGGCCGCCGATCCGGGGCCGCCCGGCCTCGAAGAAGCCGCCGGCCTCACCCGGGTTCGCGGTCTCCGCGGGTGCTCCGAAGGGAGCGGGTGCGTCGTTCATCGGATGCTCTCCTCTCTGGCGTGACGCCGGGGCTACAGGGGCGCGCCGGCCCAGTCGGACCCCGCCCGCAGGGACGGGTCGAGGTTGACGCTGATGTGCTTGACCTGCGTGTATCCGTGGACGGCCTCCAGGCCCTCCTCGCGGCCGGTGCCGGACTGCTTGTGCCCGCCGTGCGGCGTCATCGGCAACTCGCCGAACCAGTCGTTGATCATCACGCCGCCGACCTGCAGCCGGCGTGCCGTCGACAGCAGCTTCGTGATGTCGCGGCCGAGCAGGACCGCGAACAGCCCGTAGATGGAGTCGTTGACCGCCTCGACCAGCTCGTCCTCGCTCGTCCAGGAATGCACCGAGGCCACCGGCCCGAAGATCTCCTCCCGCGCGATCCGGGCGTTGTGGGCGACGTCGACGAACACCGTCGGCTCGACGAAGTAGCCGCCCTCGGGGGCTCCGGCGGGGCGGCCGCCGCCGTAGTGCAGGGTGCCCTCGGTCTTGCCGATCTCGATGTAGTCCCGCACGCGGTCGTACTGCTTCTGCGAGACCAGCGGCCCCATCTGGGTGCCCTCGGCGAACCCGTCGCCGACCCGGGTCTGCTCCAGGCGCGCGGTCAGCTTCTCCAGGAACGCCGACCGGACGTCGGCGTGCACGAACAGCCGGGTCCCGGCGACGCAGACCTGCCCGGTGTGCGAGCAGAAGCCCTGCACGGCGGCCTCGACGGCGTCGTCGAGGTCGGCGTCGGGGAACACGATCGTCGGGGACTTGCCGCCGAGCTCCAGGTTGACCTGGGCGACGTGGTCGGCGCCGAGCTTGGCGACCGTCTTGCCGGTCTCGGTGGAGCCGGTGAAGGTGATGCCCGCGACGTCGGGGTGCGCGGCCAGCGACGCGCCGGCCTCGGTGCCGAACCCGGTGACGACGTTGAACACACCGTCCGGGAAGCCCGCCTCCCTGACCAGCTCGGCGAACTTGAGCGCCGACAGCGAGGTGTCCTCGGCGGGCTTCACGACGCAGGTGTTGCCGAGCGCGAGCGCCGGGGCGCAGGACCGCACCATGATCAGCAGCGGGTAGTTCCACGGCACGATGTGCGCGGTGACCCCGAGCGGCTCGAGCAGGGTGAACGACAGCTTGTTGCCGGGGACCTCGATGGTGCGCCCGCCGACCTTGTCGGCCAGGCTCGCCCAGTAGTCGAGCCACAGCGGGATCGCACCCATGAGCTCCTGGGCCTTGGCCAGGTAGTGCCCGGAGTCGAGTGCCTCCAGCCGGGCGAGCTCGTCGGCGTGCTCGGTGACCAGCGCGGCCAGGTTGCGCAGCAGCGCGGCGCGGGCCATGGCGTCGGTGAACTGCCACTCGACGGCGACGCGCTTGGCCGCGGCGACGGCGCGGTCGACGTCGGTGCCGTCGGCGCGCGGGACCTCGGCGATGGTGCGCCCGGTGTTGGGGTCGACGGTCGGGAAGGTCGCGCCGACCGCGGCCGGGACGAACTGCCCGTCGACGAACATCGCCACCTGGTCGGCGGTGCGTGCGTCGGGGTCGAGGGTCAGTGCACGGGTGGTGACGGACATGCTCGGTGGCCTCCTTGCCACGGGGGGTACAGGGATCGCCTGTTCAGGGACGCTTCGTGTGGTCGCGCTCGTCGACCACGCGGCGGGCCTTGTGCTCGCTGCGCTCGTAGGTGTCGGGGGCGACGACCTCCACCCCGACCCGCAGGCCGACGACGCGGTGCAGTCCGCTGCCGGCCGCGCGCTCGAAGCTCTCGGCGTGCTCGGGCGCGCACTCGGCGCGGACGACGATCTCGTCCATCGAGCCGGTGCGGGTGACGTGCACGCGGTGCCCGCCGTAGCCCTCGATCTCGCGCAGGACGTTGTCGATCTCGGTGGGGTACACGTTCTCGCCCCGGATGTGGATCATGTCGTCGATCCGGCCGTAGACGCCGGCGGGCAGCCGCGGGTAGGTGCGCCCGCAGCCGTTGGTGCCCATCTCCCAGCGGGTCAGGTCGTTCGACGCGAGCCGGATCATCGGCTGCGAGGTCCGTTCGAGGTGCGTGTAGACCGGGGTGCCCTCGGAGCCGTACGGGACGGTGCGGAAGGTGTCCGGGTCGCACACCTCGTGCCAGACGATGTCCTGCCACAGCAGCATCCCGTCCGGGCTGCCGGCCGTCGCCGACGCCGACATGAACGGCGTCATCTCGGCCATCGTCCCGCAGTCGACGACGCGGGTGTCGAACGCGGACTCGATCGCCTTGCGGACCGAGGGCACCGAGGCGCCGGGCTCGCCGGAGAAGAACATGACGTCGATGCCGAACTCGCGCGGGTCGACCTTCTCCTGCTCGGCGACCTCGGCGAGGCGCAACGCGTAGGACGGCGTCGAGTAGAACGCCTTCGGCCGGGTGCGGGCGAGCCACTGCACGGCCCGCGCGGTCATCCCCGAGGCGCCGGCGCCGTAGGGGAAGACCTTGCAGCGCAGCCGCTCCGCCCCGCTCATCGCGCCCCAGGAACCGAGGTAGAGCGAGAACAACGCGGAGACGAACACGGTGTCGCCGGGGCGCACCCCCATCCCCCACAGGATGCGCGCGTGGTTGTCGGCGATGACCTCCCAGTCGCGGCGGCCCATGGCGAACGCGGTGGGCGTGCCCGTCGTACCGCTGGTGCCGTGGATGTGGTGCAGCTCGGCGTCGTCGACGCAGACGTAGTCACCGAAGGGGGGCGCGTTCTCCTGCGAGGCGCGCAGCTCCTCCTTGGTGACCACCGGGACCTGCTCGAACGCCTCCCAGGTGGTGACGTCACCGATGTCGAGCCCGGCCTCGTCGTACTTGCGCCGGTAGAACGGCGAGCGGTCGTAGGCGTAGCGCAGGACCTCCTGCAGCCGGACCAGGACGGCAGCGTCGCGCTCGGCCGGGTCCATCGTCTCCCGGTGCGGGAACCAGTACGGGCTGTCCGGGTCGGGCAGGTAGCTCTGGTCGTACCCGGCTGGGAAGTGCCACTCCTCCATCTGTCCCATCAGGACCTCCTCCGCTCGATCTCGGCGTCGTTCCAGGGGGTGAGCGCCTGGTAGTCCGGCACCCAGCCCAGGCCCTTGCCCGCGTCCGGGGACGGGGCGTCGCGGCTGGTCACGACGTCGATGACGGCCGGTGCGTTGGCCAGGGCCCGCTTGAGTGCGTCGGCCATCTGTCCGGGTTCGGTGACCCGCTCGCCGTATGCACCGAGCCCCTCGGCGAGCCGCGCGTAGTCGTTGTGCTCCAGCTCGGTGCCGACGACGAGGCCGTAGTTCTCGGCCTGGTCGTAGCGCTCGATGTTCCAGGCCGCGTTGTTGGAGACGATCACGACGATCGGCGCGCCGTGCCGGACCGCGGTGTTGACCTCCATCGCGTTGATGCCGAACGCACCGTCGCCGGTGACGACGATCGCCGGGCGCTCCGGGCGGGCCAGTGCGGCGGCGATGGCGAACGGCACGCCCACGCCGAGGCAGCCGAACGCGCCGGCGTCGAGGTAGCGGGCCTGCGGCGGGACGCCGAGCCGGGCGAAGGACAGCAGGTCCCCGCCGTCGGCGACGACGGTGGCGCCGTCGAGGTCGATGTCGTGCAGTGCGGCGAAGATGTGGTTCGGGTGCATGCGACCGTCGTCGCCGGGCGGGGTGGAGGCGAGCTTGTCCCGGTAGCCCGAGGACCGCTCCAGGTGCGCCTCGCGCAGCCCGTCGCGCCAGGCGCCGTCCCCGGCGGCGGTCTCCGCCAGCTCGTCCAGTGTGGACGCGACGTCGGCGAGGATCTCGACCTCGCCGCGCCGGTTGTCGAACAGCTCGCTCGCGGTGTCGGAGATCCGCAGCCAGCGCGCGGCGGGGAAGGCCGCGGGCGAGCCGAAGCCGAGCTGGTAGTCGAGCTGGCGCCCGACGGTGATCACCAGGTCGGCCTCGCGCATGGCCCTGCTGCGCAGCGCGCCCACCACCGCGGGGTGGCCCTGCGCGACGAGGCCGCGGCCCTCCTGGGTGTCGAGGTAGGCGGCACCGGTCGCGTCGAGGAACCGGACGAGGGCCTCGGGTGCGGTGCGCGCGCCCCGGCCGGTGATCACCAGCGGACGTTGTGCGGCGCCGATCAGCTCGGTGGCGGCCAGGACGTCGGCGGGGTGCGGGCGCGAGCGGCGCACCGGCGGCGGGCGCAGGTGGTCGTCGAGGACGACGGCGGGCGGCACGGTGTCGCGCAGTACGTCGGTGGGGATCTCGAGGTAGACCGGGCCGGGCTCGCCGGCGTCGCCGAGAGCGCGCGACCAGCCCTCGTCGAACTCGCGCAGCACCTCGTCGGCGACGCGCAGGGTGCGGCTCTGCCGGGTGACAGGCGTGAGGATCGCGGTGTGCGCGATGTCCTGCAGCGGGTGCTTGTTGGCCTGCGGCCGCGGCGGACAGCCGCCGATGAGGATCAGCGGGATCCGCGAGACCGAGGCGTTCGCGACAGCGGTGACCGTGTTGGTGACACCGGGACCGGCGGTGGCGAGCGCAATCCCCATCTCGCCGGTGAGCTCGGAGTGGGCGTGCGCCATGTGCACGGCGGCGGCCTCGTCGCGGACATCGACGATGGCGACGCCGAGCCGCGCGAGCTGGTCCCAGATCGGCTGGATGTGCCCGCCCTGCAGTCCGAAGACGCGGCGCACCCCGCGCTCGTACAGGAATCGGGCCACCAGTGCGGCGGCGGTGCGGGCTTCGTGCTCGGGCATCGAGCGGGCCTCCTCGGGCGACGACGACCGGGTGACGTACACCACCGACTGTGCGCATACTGAATTCAGAAGTCAACCGGAAGGACTGGAGTCCCTGCTGCTGGGTAAGCTCGATCCGTTGTCCCACGGGACATCTCACGGCGCGAAAGGACCGGCCCGATGACCGCCCTCCCGGCCCCGCCCTCACGGGTGCAGCAGGTCTACGACGCGATCGTCGACGACATCTGCACCGGCAAGCTGACCCCGGGCACCCCGCTGCGTCAGGAGCAGCTGGCCGAGCAGTTCTCGGTCTCCCGCCAGCCGGTGCAGCAGGCACTGCTGCTGCTCCGCAACCAGGGCATGCTGCGCGACTTCGGCCGCCGTGGTCTGGAGGTCGCCCCGGTCGACGCCGACTTCGTCCGACACCTGTACGGACTGCGCGCCGTACTGGACGGCTACGCCGCCCGCAGCGCCGCCGGGCGACTCACCGCCGAGCAGGCTGCGCGCGGGTTCTCCCTGGTCGCAGCCGGCCAGCAGGCCGATGCGGAGAAGAACTACGCAGGCATGGTAGCCGCCGACATCGACTTCCACCGGTTCGTCACCGAGCACTCGGGCAACCCGTTGCTCGTGGAGAGCGCCGCGGTCATCTGGCGCAATGTGCAGCGGGTGATGGGCGAGCTGCTGTTCCGCGGCAGCGCCCCGCGCTGGGTCTGGGAGGACCACTCGGCGATCTTCGCCGCGGTCGTCGCCGGCGACGCGGAGCGGGCCGAGTCGCTCGCCCGCCGGCACGCCGAGCACGGCGAGCAGCTCATCCTCGAGGCACTGGCCGCCGAGCGCGACGGCGACGCCGACACCGCAGCCTCCTGACCCGCCGCCGGGCACACGATTCCGCCCTTCCGGTTGACTTCCGAATTCAGAATGCCGGAAGGTGTCGGCGCCGCACCCCTCAGCGTCGAGGAGTCCTGTCATGGCAGCACAGCCCGATCACGCCCGCGCCACGGAGCGACCCGAAAGCGACAGGGTGTACCGAAAAGTCGCACTGCGCCTCGTCCCGCTGTTGTTCGTCTGCTACGCCGTCTCGTACCTGGACCGGGTCAACGTCGGCTTCGCACGGCTGCAGATGGACGACGAGCTCTGGTTCTCCGACGCCGTCTACGGCATCGGGGCCGGGGTGTTCTTCCTCGGCTACATCCTGTTCGAGGTGCCCAGCAACGTCGTCCTGCACAAGGTCGGCGCCCGGCGGTGGATCGCCCGGATCATGGTCAGCTGGGGGCTGGTGTCCGGGCTGATGGCGCTGGCGAACTCGCCCGCGACCTTCTACCTGCTGCGGTTCCTGCTCGGGGTGGCCGAGGCCGGGTTCATCCCCGGCATCCTGCTCTACCTGACCTACTGGTTCCCGGCCCACCGGCGCGGGCGGATCACCGCGCTGTTCCTGGCCGCCATCCCGGTCGCGACGATCGTCGGCGGACCGCTGTCCGGCTGGCTGATGCAGGTCTTCGACGGCGTCGGCGACCTGCGTGGTTGGCAGTGGATGTTCGTCGTGGAGGCGGTTCCGGCGGTGCTGCTCGGCCTGGTCGTGCTCCGCCGCCTGGACGACCGGGTGGCCGACGCGACCGGGCTGACCCCGGCCGAGCGCGACCTGGTGGCGGCCGCCGTCGCCGCCGACGACGACGCGAAGTCCGGCGCGCACGCCTCCGTGCGCGGGACCCTGCGCAGCCCCGCAGTGTGGCTGCTCGGCGGGATCTACTTCGCCGTCGCGCTGGGGATCTACACGATCAGCTTCTGGCTCCCGACGATCATCTCCCGCAGCGGCGTGGAGTCCACCCTGGCCGTCGGGCTGCTGTCCGCCGTGCCCTACCTGGTCGCGGTGGTGGCGATGGTCGCCGTCGCCACGCACGGCGACCGCACCGGAGAGCGCCGGTGGCACACCGCGGTCCCGACCGTCGTCGGCGGGCTCGGCCTCGTCGCGGTCGGGCTGACCCAGTCGAGCACGGTGCTCGCCCTCGTCGCGCTGACGGTCGCCGCGGCAGCGGTCTCCAGTGCACAGGCCGCGTTCTGGAGCCTGCCCGCGGCGCTGCTGTCCGGGGTCGGGGCGGCGGCGGGGATCGCCCTGGTCAACTCGATCGGCAACGTCGCCGGGGCGGTCAGTACGTCGCTGGTCGGGCTCGTCTCCGACGCCACCGGGTCGACCGCGAGCAGCCTGTACCTGTTCGGCGCGGTGCTGGTCGCGGGTGGGCTGCTAGCGCTCGCGGTGCGGCCGGAAAGGGTGAACGGGAAGCCCACGAGGGCCTGACCGGTTCGGGCCCGGCGATGCAGTGCCCCTCGGGCCCGGTCCCTCCGGCGCACGGATCCCCGACGCGCGGTGATCCCAACGCCGCGCGGTGATCCGTGCGCCGCGCGGTGATCCGTGCGCCGCGCGCGTCCGGACACGCGCGGGGAGCGGATCAGCGCGCGTGGAGGATCGGCGCGCGGGGGTCGGAGCGCGCGAGGTCGGAGCGCGCGGGGGTCAGCGCTCGCCGGCGGGCGGGACCTCGTCGGGGTCGGTGAAGGCCTTCCCCAGCTCGCGGGACAGGGCGAGCGCGCGGTGCGCCCAGGCCGGGGTCGCACCGGCGAGCCCGCAGGCGGGCGTCGGGACGGCGAGGCGGGCCAGCCGGTGACGGTCGAAGCCCAGCCGGTCGGCGAGGTCGTAGCCGAGGCGGGCGAGGTCGCCGATCACCGGTTCGCGGGGCGGCGCGGTGCCGGGGAGCAGCCCCAGGAACAGCGGGACACCGCTGTCCCAGGTCTCGCCGATCGCGTCGAGGGCGCGCGGTTCGGCGGTGGCTCCGGCGAACGCCGGCCGGGTCGCGTCGATCCCGACCGCGGCGGCACCGGTCCCGGCGAGCAGCCGGATCGGCGGGCGGTCCGCGCAGCAGTGCAGGACGACCGGGGCATCGACGCGCGCGATCAGGTCGCGGAGCAGGTCCTGGGCGTCCGGCGCGGCGACCGAGCGGACGGTGCCGTAGCCGGACGCGGTCGGCAGCGACCCGGCGAGCACGGCGGGCAGGCCGGGCTCGTCCAGCTGCACGACGACCGTCGCCCCCGTCCGCTGCGCCACCTCGGCGACGTGGGCGCGCAGCCCCTCGCCCAGGCTGGCGGCGAACTCGCGGACGGCGCCGCGGTCGGTGAGCACGCGGTGCCCGGCGGCGAGCTCGACCGAGGCGGCGAGCGTCCACGGCCCGGTGGCCTGGACCTTCACCCAGGACGGGCGGACGCGGTCGCAGGCGTCGTCGAAGGCGTCCAGGTCACCGGACATCAGGTCGCGGGCGCGGCGCAGGTCGCGCCCGGCGCGGGCAGTGACCCGCCAGCCGGTCGGCACGACCTCGACGGCGAGGTCCACCAACAGCCCGGCCGTGCGGCCGACCATGTCCGCGCCGACGCCGCGGGCGGGCAGCTCGGGCAGCGCCGGGAACTCCGGGTTCTCGCCGGTGACCAGCGCGCACGCCTCGCGGACGTCGGTGCCGGGCAGCGAGCCCACACCGGTGCCGACGCCCGCGGGCCACAGGGCGCGGGGCGCATCGGGTTCGGCGGGGGCGTCGTCGACGACCTCGATCCGCGGCGGGGGCGGCAGGGTCTCACCGGGACGCACGTCGCCGAGTCCGGCGGCGGCGAGCGCGGCGGCCAGCGGGTCGGCAGGGTCCGGAACGGTCACGTCCCCAGTCTCCCCCGTCACCGCGTCCCGGTGCGGGCGACCCCGGGCCCCGCGGGGCCGTGCAGGGTCGACGGACATCATCGGCGGGAGTGGAGTGCGGGACTGGAGTGCGGGACGCAGTGCGTTGCACGCCACGCTCCACGCTCGCGATCACCCCGGGGCACCGACGCTCGGACGGGCACCGCGGAGGAGCGCCGTGGGGTGGGCACGGTCGGCGCGCGGGATCGGCGCGCAGTCGGTCAGCGCAGGGCGAAGACAGGGTGCCGCGGAGCAGCGGCGGCGAGCTCGGCGTCGGTGGAGGCGGGACCGACGTCGTCGAACAGCATCCCGGCGGCCCGGCCGAGCCCGCGCAGGTAGGCACGCAGCACGGGGACGGCTGCCGCGACGTCGAGCTCGGTGGCGGACACCGGCTCCGCTCCCCCACGGCCACGCAGCTCGGCGCTCCCGCCGGCGGCGCGCAGATTGCGGACCCAGTCGGTCTCACCGCGCGGCGAGATGAGGTGACGGGTCCCGCCGACCAGGACCGGGGTCAACGGGACCGTGCGCACCGTGCCGCTGCGCCGTCCGCGGACGGCGAGCACGGCCGTGTCACCGGGCGTGATCCCGCGCTGCGCCAGGGCCCCGACCAGCGGGTTGAGGACGCGTCGCACCAGCAGGCCGGGTGCTCGGTAGTCACGATCACTCATGGCGATAGCCTCTCACCGATCACCGCGTCCGTCCGTCCGGCGATCCCTCTCACCGGAGCCCGCAGCGCCCCGAGGGGCGTTCCCGACTCCGCGGAGAAGGATCATGCGGCCAGGACGAAGATCGGGTGACGGTGCGCGACGGCGGCGAGCTCGGCGTCGGACGAGGAGGCGTCGACGCCGTCGAAGAACGCCCCGACCTCCCAGGCCCAGCGACGCAGGTACTCGCGCAGGACCGGGACGACGACGGCCGGCTCGGTCAGCTCGGTCGCGGCCACCCGCTCGGTGCGACGGCCGACGGTCAGCTCCACCTCCCCCGCGACGCGCAGGTTGCGCACCCACTGCGTCTCGCCGCGGGCGGCGACGAGGTAGCGGGCGCCGTCGTGGCGCAGCGGGTTGACCGGCGTGGTGCGGACCTCGCCCGAGCGGCGGCCGCGGACACCGAGCACCGCGGATCCGGCGAGCGGGAGGCCGAGCCGGGTCAGGCCGGCGACCAGGGGGTTCATGACCCGGCGGGTGATGCGGCCGGGGGCCAGGTAGTGGATGTGAGAGCGCTGATTCTTCATGCGAGCAGTGTTCACCTTTCATTACACGAAAGCAAGAGCAGCGCTCTCGTCAACGTGGGTGAGGGGGCTGGGGTGCGCCGAGATGCAGATCAACGGGCTGGAACGGGCCCGCGCTGCCCGCTGGGGTGCATCTCGGCGCGCGCGCGACGCGGCGCGGCGCGGCGCGAGCGGACACGGCGCGGTGCGGCGCGGCACGGCGCGGCGCGGTTCGGCGCGGTGCGGCACGGCGCGATTCGGCGCGGTGCGGTGCGGCGCGATTCGGCGCGGCGCGGCGCGGTGCGGTGCGGCGCGAACGGACGCGGATCGGGCGGCGGTGGGGATGGCGCGGCCCGGGTCGACCGGATGCCGCCGGGCGGATGCGGCGGGCGACCTCGGTCAGGCGGTCCCGGTGATCGTCGCCGACCCCAGGACGACGTCGCCGTCGTCGTCGGGGCGGTAGAAGGCGACGGCCTGCCCCGGGGCGACTCCGCGCAGCGGCTCGTCGAGCGCGACCTGCACGCCGTCGCCGGTGGGGGCGACGGTGGCGGGTGCGGTCCCGCCGTGTGCGCGGACCTGCGCGACGCAGCCGAAGGGCGCCTCGGGCGCCGTGCCCGCGGTCCACACCGGGCTGCGCGCGGTGATCGCGGTGACGTCGAGCGCGGCCTCCGGACCGACCCGGACCGTGCCGCTGACCGGTTCGATGCCGAGCACGTAGCGGGGGCGGCCGTCGGCGGCCGGGCGGTCGATGCCGAGCCCCTTGCGCTGCCCGACGGTGAAGCCGTGCACGCCGTCGTGGGTACCGAGGGTCTCCCCGGAGGCGTCGTCGACCAGGGTGCCGGGAGTGCTGCCCAGCCGGTCGGTCAGGAAGCCGCGGGTGTCACCGGTGGGGATGAAGCAGATGTCGTGGCTGTCGGGCTTGCCGGCGACGCGCAGACCGAGCCGGGCGGCCTCGGCCCGGATCTCCGGCTTGGGGGTGTCCCCGACCGGGAACATCGCGTGCCGCAGCTGGTCGGCGCGCAGCACGGCCAGCACGTAGGACTGGTCCTTGCCGTCGTCGGCCGAGCGGCGCAGCACCGGACCGGCCGGGTCGAGACGCGCGTAGTGGCCGGTGCAGACGGCGTCGAAGCCGAGGGCCAGTGCCCGGTCCAGCACCGCCGCGAACTTGATCTTCTCGTTGCAGCGCAGGCAGGGGTTCGGGGTCTCCCCGGCGGCGTAGGCGGCGACGAAGTCGTCCACCACGTCGCGGGTGAACTCCTCGGACAGGTCCCAGACGTAGTAGGGGATCCCGAGGACGTCGGCGGCGCGGGCGGCGTCGCCCGCGTCCTCCTTGGAGCAGCAGCCACGCGACCCGGACCGCATCGCGTCCCGGGTGCGCGACAGCGCCAGGTGCACCCCGACGACGTCGTGTCCGGCGGCGACCGCCCGCGCGGCGGCGACCGCGGAGTCGACGCCACCGCTCATCGCAGCGAGGACGCGCACGGCTCAGCCCGTGACCGAGGCGGGAGTGCGGCGGCTGGCGTTGCGGGCGCGTTCCACGACCGATCCGATGGCTCCGGCGACCGCGGCCACGTCCGCCGCGGTGCTGGTGTGCCCCAGGGAGAAGCGCAGCGACCCGCGAGCGGTGCACTCGTCGGCACCCATCGCCAGCAGCACGTGGCTGGGCTGGGCGACGCCCGCGGTGCAGGCCGAGCCGGTGGAGCAGTCGATGCCGTGGGCGTCGAGCAGCATGAGCAGGCTGTCGCCCTCGCACCCGGGGAAGGACAGGTGCGCGTTCCCGGGCAGCCTGCCGGGGCCGCCGTCGACCCGGGAGTCGGCGGTGTCGCCGTTCAGGGCCGCATCGGGCACCTCGGCGCGCACGGCCCGGACCAGCTCGTCACGCAGGCCTGCCAGGTGGACCCGGCGGCGCGGCGCGGCGGCCACCGACTCGACGACGGCCGTCGCCAGCCCGGCCAGCGACGGCACGTCCAGGGTGCCGGAGCGCACGTCGCGCTCCTGGCCGCCGCCGTGCAGCAGCGGGGTGCAGGCGACCTCACGGCCGAGCAGCAGTGCGCCCGCGCCGTAGGGACCGCCGAGCTTGTGCCCGGTCAGGGTGAGGGCGTCGGCGCCGCTCGCGGCGAAGTCGACGTCGAGGATCCCGACGGCCTGCACGGCGTCGGTGTGGAACGGCACCCCGAACTCGTGGGCGACGGCGGCGAGCTCGCGCACCGGGTTGACGGTGCCCACCTCGTTGTTCGCCCACATGACCGAGACCAGGGCGTTCCCGTCCGGGTCCTCGGCGAGCGCGGCACGCAGTGTCTCCGGACGGACCCGGCCCGTCGCGTCGACCTCGAGCAGCCGCAGCCGCGCGCCCTCGTGGGTGGCCAGCCACTCGGCGGCGTCGACGACCGCGTGGTGCTCGACGGCCGAGACCAGCACCCGGGTGCGGCGCGGGTCCGCGGCCCGCCGCGCCCAGAACAGGCCCTTCACCGCGAGGTTGTCGCTCTCGGTGCCGCCGGTGGTGAACACGACCTCGGACGGGCGCGCGCCGACCGCCTCGGCGATCCGCTCGCGCCCCTCCTCGACCGCGCGCCGGGCGCGGCGGCCCGACGAGTGCAGCGACGACGCGTTGCCGGTGCGGCCGAGCGCCTCGCTCATGGCGGCGACGGCGGCGGGCAGCATCGGGGTGGTCGCCGCGTGGTCCAGGTACGTCATCGGCCTCCAGGGTAGACCCCGTCGTGACAGCGGTGCGTGCCGAACCCGTCGTGGACGACCGTCCGTCTCACACGGTCGTGGCGGCCGTGGCCGGGCGCGGGTGACGGACCCGGTCCCGGGCACGGGCGGCCAGCGCGCGCCGGTCGGTGTGCGGGCCCGGCTCGACGAGCTCGCCGACGACGACCTCGCAGACCAGGCCGGGCAGCCGCAGCACCCGGCCGACGGTGTCCCCGAGGGTCTGCTCGCCGACGAACGCCGCGGCCGTGGTCGGGCGCCCGTCCGGGGTGGTGATCGCGACGGTGACCGGCCGGACGGGGGCGCCGGCGTCGAGCGCGGCCTGGAACGGTGCCCGCCGGTAGTCCCCGCAGAGCGCGCCGCACCACGTCGTCGCCTCGGGGAACACACCGACCAGCGCACCGGCCCGCAGCGCGTCGGCGCAGGCCGCGACGGTGCCGGGCAGGCGCGACAGGCCCTCGCGGTCCACGAACAGGGTGCCGGTGCGGGCGGCGAGCGCGCCGATCAGCGGCCAGTCCCGGACCTCGCGCTTGGCGAGCATCGTGACCGGGCCGAGCGCGCCGAGCACCGGGACGTCGACCCACGACGTGTGGTCGGCGACGACCAGCGCACCCCGGCCGTCGGCCGGTGCGAGCGGGCCGCCGCGCACGACGAGCCGGACCCCGGCGGCACGCAGCACCGCGCGGTGCAGCGTCCGCAGCACCGGTCCCCGCACGCGGGTGCCCAGCAGCGCGGCGACCGGTACGACCGCGGCGGCCACCGCCAGCACCGACAGCAGGGCCGCGGCGCGCCGGGCGAGGCGCAGCGTGCCGGTCGTGGAGCGCGGGGGCAGGCACTCCTGCGGGGTGCACGGCGACCAGGCCGCCCACGGCCCGCCGGGACGCCGCGACGCGGGCGGCGCCGGCGGGTGCGTGGGGTGGTCGACGAGCGGGTGCACCGGGGCCCGCAGGGCGGCGCGGGCCGGGTGGTGCACGACACCACGGGGGTCCCCCGTCGCCGGCGCCACCGGGGCCAACGGGACGGACGACAGCACCGCAGGCCCGGCGGGGACGGGGACGACGGCGGGCACCGCGGAGGCGGCGGGCACCGCGGAGGCGGCGGGCACCGCGGAGACACGGCCGCGCGGCCGGAACCGGCGGCGCGGGCGGAGGGACGCGCCGGCGTCGCCCTCCGGTCCGGCGGCGAGGGTCATGCGCCGGTCACCCCGGCGGCGTCGTCGCCGAGGAAGAAGCGCAGGTAGCGCCGGTCGATGTGGTCCATCCCCAGCAGCACCGGGAAGTCCGCGACACCGAAGTCCGGGTCGTGCGCGGGCGGCCCGCACACCCAGGTGTTCAGACGCAGGTAGCCGCGCAGCAGCGGGGGGATGCCGCCCCGGCCCGCGGGCGCGGCGGGCGGGTCCCAGGGGCGGAGCGGGACGGTGCGGTACCGCTCGGGCGCCAGGTGCTTCGCACGGACCCGCTCCCAGACCCCGGCGGCCTGCGCACCCCCGTCGGCGAGGGACACGCTGGCGCAGCCGATCAGCCAGCGGTGCCCGGTGAGCAGCATGTAGCGGGCGAGCCCGGCCCACACCAGCCCGACGACGGCACCGCCGCGGTGGTCGGGGTGCACGCAGGAGCGGCCGGTCTCCACCATGCCGGGGCGCAGCGGGTCGAGGTTGCCGAGGTCGAACTCGCCGTCGGCGTAGAGGCCGCCCGCGGCGCGCGCCCGCTGCGGCGGGAGCATCCGATAGGTACCGACGATCTCGCCGGTCGCGTCCTCGCGGACCACGAGGTGGTCGCAGAACGCGTCGAAGCGGTCGGCGTCGCGGCCGGGCACGGTGCTGTCGAGCCGGGCACCGAGCTCACCGGCGAACACCCGGTGCCGCAGCGCCTGCGCCGCGTCGACGTCGCCGTCGTCGGTCGTGAGGAGCAGGGAGTACCGCCGGGCCGCGGTCTCCGGGGTCGAGACGATCACCTGGTTCACACCGGGGTTGGTACCGGCCGGGTACGACGCCCGGACGGTTCCGCGACGACACGGCGATGGCATCCGGGTGAACGGACCCGGACAGGTGTCGCCGCAGGCAGGAGCCGGTGAACAGTGGCCCTGCACACGACGACGCCCGGGTGCACGAGGGCACCCGGGCGTCGTCGTCGGAGCGGTCAGCTCTTGCGCTTGGCCACTTCCTCCTGCAGCTGCGGCGCGACCTTGAACAGGTCGCCGACGATGCCGAAGTCGGCGATCTCGAAGATCGGCGCCTCCTCGTCCTTGTTCACCGCGACGATCGTCTTCGACGTCTGCATGCCGGCGCGGTGCTGGATGGCGCCGGAGATGCCGAGGGCGATGTAGAGCTGCGGCGAGACCGACTTACCGGTCTGGCCGACCTGGAACTGCGGCGGGTAGTAGCCGGAGTCCACCGCGGCGCGCGAGGCACCGACGGCGGCACCGAGCGAGTCCGCCAGGCCCTCGACGACGGTGAAGTCGTCGGCCGAGCCCACCCCGCGCCCACCGGAGACGATCACGGTCGCCTCGGTCAGCTCCGGGCGGGACCCGCCCTCGATCGGCTCGCGGCCGGTCACGGTGGCGGCGCGGCCGGACGGGGCCGGGACCTCGACGGTCTCGCGGGCACCCGCACCCGCCGCGGTCTCGATCTCGATCGAGCCCGGGCGCACGGTGATCACCGGGTGCTCGGTGTTGGCCTTCGCCTCGGCCGTGTAGGCACCACCGAAGATCGAGTGCGACACGCCGTCGGCCGAGACGCCGACGACGTCGGACAGCAGCCCGGAGCCGGTCCGGACGGCGAGCCGCCCGGCGATCTCCTTGCCGTTGCCGGTGGCCGCGAGCAGCACCGCCGCCGGGGACGCGGAGCCCACGAGGGACTCCAGCACCGTCGTCTCCGGGGAGAGGAAGTCGGTGGAGTCGGTCTCGGCGACGTAGATCTTCTCGGCGCCGTGCTCGGTCAGGCCGTCGGCCAGCTTGTCCGCGGTGCCCGCGGCACCGACGACGACCGCCGACGGCTCGCCCAGCGCGCGGGCGGCGGTCAGCAGCTCGTAGGTGGTCTTCTTGATGTCACCGTCGACGTGGTCGACGAGGACCAGAACCTCAGCCATGAGTCTCTATCTCCAAACGAAGAGGGAAGCCGGGACGAACCGGGGTCAGATCAGCTTCTGGCCGACCAGGAACTCGGCGATCCGCGCGCCGCCGTCGCCCTCGTCGGTGACCTTCTCGCCGGCCTGCTTCGGCGGCTTCGGCGACGCCGAGACCACCGTGGTCAGGGCGTTCGCCAGACCGACCTCGGAGGCGTCGATCCCGGCACCGGCCAGGTCCAGGGTCTCCACCGGCTTCTTCTTCGCCGCCATGATCCCCTTGAACGAGGGGTAGCGCGGCTCGTTGGACTTCTCCCCGATCGACACCACCGCCGGCAGCTCCGCGGTCAGGCGGGTGACGCCCTCGTCGGTCTCCCGCTTGGCCTTCACCGTGCTGCCCTCGACCGAGAGCTCGTTGGCGTGGGTCAGCGACGGGACACCGAGCAGCTCGGCGATCATCGCCGGGACCGCACCGATCTGGCCGTCCGACGCCGAGTTGCCGGCGATGACCAGGTCCCAGCCGTCGACGGTGCCGATCAGCTTGGTGAGCGCCCTGGCGGTCTGCACCGCGCACGAGCCGTGGATGGCCTCGTCGGACAGGTGCACCGCGGAGTCCGCGCCCATCGACAGGGCCTTGCGGATCGCGTCGGTGGCCCGGTCCGGGCCCATGCACACGACGACGACCTCGGAGCCGTCGTTCGCTTCCTTCAGCAGCAGAGCCTGCTCCACCGCGCGCTCGTTGATCTCGTCGATCACCGCCTCGGCACCCTCGCGGTCGAGGGTGTTGTCGGAGTCGGACAGCGTCCGCTCCGAGTAGGTGTCGGCCACCTGCTTCACCAGGGTCACGATCTTCATAGGACCTCTTCGACCTCCTGCCGCGGCGGCCTGCGCCCACGCGCACACCGCGTCGTCCTTCGTCGCGCTCCGGCCCCGGTCGTCGGGGTCGGGTCGTCTCGCGTCACCGTGACGGTGCTGCGCCGCGCGCTCTCGCAGGAGCGGGGGTGGGCCGCGGCGTCGCGCCCGTCGTAGCCGATGACTCTGCCATTGCTCGTACTCGTAATGGCACGGCGTGCCACTGTGACGTTCATTGTTACCAGCGAGTAGCGACCCGGCAAACCGGGGCAGGTCGTGACCGTACTCACGCGCGGCCCTCCTCACCTGGTGCGCGCACGAGGCCACACAGCGGAACCCCTGATCGGGGGCCCGGTTTCGCTACCGTCGACACCTCGCGCACTCGGCAGGAGGGAGCCGTCGTGCAGGTGACGGGGTTCGACGACCGTCTGGGGACCGGCTACGTGCTCAGCACGGGGCCGCACGCGGACGAGGACGTTCCGGGCAGCCGGACGGTGGAGCACGGCGGCCGCACCGTGCGGGCCACCGACGGCCTCGCCGCGATGCTGGAGGACGCGCTGGCGCACCGGCCGACCACCCGTCTGGGGTGGGGTGGACCGGAGGTCCCGCTGACCCTGGAGGACGCGACGCTGCTGGCGTGGCTGCAGCAGGACATCGGAGGGGTGGTGGCCGTCAGCGGGAAGCCCGAACCCGTCTGAGCCGCCCTCAGCGACCCAGGTGGGCGAGCGCGCGACGCGCGGCGTGCGCGCCGCACATCCCGTGCGCACCCGGGCCGGGCGGCGTCGCGGCCGAGCAGAGGAAGTGGCCCGGCGCCCCCGTGTCGTAGGGCTGAAGCGTCGTCCGTGGCCCGAGCAGCAACTGCCGCAGATCCTTGGACCCGGTCAGGATGTTGCCACCGACGAAGTTCGGGTTGCCAGCGAACGCGGCCGGGTCGGTGACCATCGTGCCCACGACCCGCTCCCGGAACCCGGGCGCGAACCGTTCGATCTGCGCGGTGACCGCCTCGGTGGCGTCGCCGGTGTACTCGCGGGGGACGTGCGCGTAGGCCCACACGGGGTGGACGTCGCCCGCCGAGCGGGACGGGTCGGCCAGGTACTGCTGCCCGACCAGGACGAACGGCCGCTCCGGCATCCGGCCCGCGTGCACCTCGCGCTCGACGAGTGCGTTCTCCGCCGCGGACCCGACGACGTGCAGCGTCCCGGCCCGTCGCGCGTCGGGATGCGTCCAGGGCACACCGCCCGCCACCGCGTAATCGACCTTGAACGCGGCCGGGCCGTACCGGAAGCGCCGGTAGGCCCGCGCGATCCGCGCCGGCAGCCGGTCCCCCAGCAGGGCGGGCAGCCGGTCCGGGCCGACGTCCCACACCACGACGTCCGGGGAGCCCAGCTCGTCCGCCGACCGCACGTGCACCCCGGTCTCGACCTTCGCGCCGTGCTCGGCGAGCACCGCGGCCAGCGCGTCGGCGATCGCCCGCGACCCGCCCTCGGCGACGCCCCAGCCGTGCCGGTGCCCGGCGGTGAACAGGCCGAGCCCGATCGCCGAGGACAGCGGCCGGTTCAGCGGGCGGAACGCGTGCGACGCCGAGCCCAGGAACAGCGCCCGGCCCCGCTCGGTGCGGAACGCCCGGGCCAGCACCTCGGCCGGGAGCACGGTGGGCGCACCGAACCGGGCCAGCAGCAGCGGGTGGCGCGGGATCCGCACGAGCGGGCCGAGGAAGTCCGGGGAGAAGGTGTCGTAGTCGCGCACCGGCCCGGTGAACAGGGCCCGCCAGAGCGGTCCGTCCGCACCCAGCCCGGCCGCCGTCCGTTCGACCGAGCGGACCAGCACGCCGGCGTCGCCGCCGTCGAGCGGGTGCACGCAGTCGACCTCCGGCAGCCGCCACCGCAGCCCGTGCCGCTCCAGGCCCAGCTCGGCGAGCACCGGCGAGCCGACGGCCATCGGGTGCACCGCGGAGCAGTGGTCGACCAGCAGGCCCGGCACGATCGCCTCGACCGTGCGGGTTCCGCCGCCGATCTCCTCGGCGGCCTCCAGCACGGTGACCCGCACCCCGGCGCGGGCCAGCACGGCCGCGGCCACCAGCCCGTTCGGGCCGGAGCCGACGACGGTCGCGGTGGTCACGTCACCCTCCCGGGGACACCGGATCGGACCGGCCGGGGCCCAGTCGGACGAGGTGCGGTCGGCCGGGGCCACGCGGTCGTGGCCCCGGCGCGGTGCCCGGGGGCCCGGCCGACGTCCGCCGACGCCGGCCGCCGCCGTGGCGCTCAGCCGACCCGGCGACCGGACGGGGGCTCGGCGTGCGCACGGTCCTCCTCGGGCACCACCATCGAGAGCACCTCGCCGAGGGTCTCGTCGTCCATCGCCCGCGGTTCGACCGGCTCGTCCCCGAGCACTCCCGAGACCACCCAGGAACCGGACCGCCCGGTGATGGTGAGCGACAGCGTCTCGTCCTCGTCCGCCGGACCGTTCATCGTGGGCTCCTCTCGGCACGACGCCGTCGGCGTCACCCCCGGCCCGCACGGACCGGGGAACCGGGGATACCCATCGGTGGACGCTCGATACCCGTCGGGGGAGGGAGCGTACGCCGACCGGCACGAACCGTGCGCCGACCCGCGAACCGGACGTGCACGACCGGATGGCGGCTCGGCCGGGGACGGGGCGTCCGGGGTGGCGGGCGGGAGTGCCGGACCGGGTGCGGCCAGGAGGGCCGCGGGGAGCATCGCCCCCAGCATCCCGGACAGCGCGCCGTCGTCCAACCCCTGCAACGGCAGCTGTTCCCGGCCGAGCACGCCGGACACGAGCCACGACCCGCTGCGGCCGGTGATGGTCAGCGTCACCGTGTCCTCGTCGGTCGCGATGTCGGTCATGGGTCCCCTCCGTCGTGACTCCCGGGTTCTGCGTCGGGCTCCACCACCTCCGACGTCCGCGGTGACACTGCGTTGCCTCCCGTCGACGAGCGGTAGCGCACGCGAGGGGACCGGTGGGAACCGCCCCCGACGCCCGTGATGAGGTCGGCGGGTGACCAGCAGCCTGCCCCTCACCGGAGAGCGCACCGTCCCGGGCGTCAGCCACGAGAACTACTGGTTCCGCCGCCACGAGGTGGTCTACGCGTCGATCGCCGCCGACTGCTCGGGCCTCGCCGTGCTGGAGGCGGGCTGCGGCGAGGGGTACGGCGCCGACCTGCTCGCCGGGGCCGCCCGCTCGGTGCTGGCCCTGGACTACGACGCGACGACGGTCGCCCACGTCCGGGCCCGCTACCCCCGGGTCGGGGTGGCCCGGGCCAACCTGGTGGCGCTGCCGGTCCCCGACGGCTCCGTCGACGTCGTCGTGTCGCTGCAGGTCATCGAGCATCTCTGGGAGCAGGAACGGTTCCTGGGCGAGTGCCGCAGGGTGCTGCGCCCCGGCGGCAGGCTGATGGTGTCGACGCCGAACCGCATCACCTTCTCCCCTTGCCGCGACACCCCGCTCAACCCGTTCCACACCCGCGAGCTCGACCCCCGCGAGCTGGCCGGCATGGTGGAGGACGCCGGGTTCGGCCACGTCGTCGTGCAGGGTCTCCACCACGGGCCGCGGCTGCGCGAGCTCGACACCCGCCACGGCGGCCTGATCGAGGCGCAGACCGCGCTCGCGCTCTCCGGCGCGCCGTGGCCGCACGCGCTGGCCGCCGACGTCGCCGGGGTGCGGTGCTCGGACTTCGTGCTGCGCACGGGCGACGACGCCGACCTGGACGCCTCGCTGGACCTGCTGGTCACGGCGACCCGGCCGTGACCGGCACGCCCGTCGGGACGTTCTCCCTGGTCCTGCACTCGCACCTGCCACTGCTGGCCCGGCACGGCCGGTGGCCGGTCGGCGAGGAGTGGCTCTACCAGTCCTGGGCGCACTCCTACCTGCCCGTCGTCGCGACGTTGCGGGAGCTGGCCGAGGAGGGGCGTACCGGTCTCGCCACCCTCGGGGTGACCCCGGTGCTCGCCGCCCAGCTCGACGACCCGCACTGCCTGCGCGGGATGCACGACTGGCTCGGCGGGTGGACGCTGCGCGCGCACTCGGCGGCCACCCGGCTGCCGGACCTGGCCGCGCACGAGCACCGGGTGTCGACCGCGGCGACGGCGGAGTTCGAGCGGCACTGGCGGCACGGCGGGTCGCCCGCACTGCGGGGGCTGCGCGACTCCGGTGCCGTCGAGCTGCTGGGCGGGCCGGCCGCGCACCCGTTCCAGCCGTTGCTCGACCCGCGGGTGCGGGCGTTCTCGCTGCGGGCGGGCCTGGACGACCACGCGCTGCGCCTGGGCACCCGGCCGGCCGGGATCTGGGCACCCGAGTGCGGCTTCGCACCCGGGATGGAGCACGAGTACGCCACCGCCGGGGTGCGCCGCTTCCTGGTCGACGGCCCTGCGCTCCGCGGCGACACCGCGTTCGCCCGGCCCGTCGGGACCTCCGACGTCGTGTGCGTCGGCCGCGACCTGGAGGTCACCTACCGGGTCTGGTCGCCCCGCAAGGGCTACCCCGGCTCCGCGGAGTACCGCGACTTCCACACCTGGGACCACGAGTCCGGCCTCAAACCGGCGCGGGTCACCGGGCGCCGGGTGCCGACCGAGCGCAAGAAGCCCTACGACCCCGCGCTCGCCGCCCGCGCGGTCGAGCGGGACGCCGCGGACTTCGTCGACACCGTCGTCGCCCGGCTGAGCGCGCTGCGTGCCGAGCACGGGCGACCGGCGCTCACCGTCGCCGCGTTCGACACCGAGCTGTTCGGGCACTGGTGGCACGAGGGGCCTGCCTGGCTGGCCGCCGTGCTGCGCCGGCTCCCCGGGGCGGGGGTCGCCGTACGCACCCTCGGCGACGCCGTCGACGACGGTCTGGTCGGCGACCCGGTCGACCTGCGCGACTCGTCGTGGGGCTCGGGCAAGGACTGGCGGGTCTGGGCCGGCCCACAGGTCGCCGACCTGGTGGCGACGAACGCCGCGGTGCAGCAGGACCTGCTCGCCGCCCCGCTCCCCGGGCCGGTCCGGAACCCGTTGGCCGATCTGCTGGCCGACCAGGCGCTGCACGCGCTGTCCAGCGACTGGGCCTTCATGGTCAGCAAGGACTCCGCGGCCGGGTACGCCCGCTCGCGCGCCGCCCTGCACGCCGGACGGGTGGCGGAGCTGTCCGGGCTGCTGCGCGCCGGGCGCAGGCGGGCCGCGGAACGCCGGGTCGAGGCCTGGGCGGACGCGCCGCTGCCGACCTTCGGGCACGTGGACGCGCGGGGGCTCGGAGGGAGCTGAGTCCGAGGCCCGGCTCGCGGCAGACGACGGCGCCGCCGGGCCGCCGGGCCGCCTCGCCGCTCCGACCGGCCGCCGGGCCGCCTGGCTGGGAGGACCTCGGTCCGCCGGTCCGCCGGTCCGCCGGATCGCCGAGTCGCCGGATCGCCAGGGCACTGTGCTGTGGCGAATTCGCTTACCCGGTAAGCAGATTTCGCGACCTGGCATCCCCGGAATCCGGGCCGAGAGCGACGGGCGCGGGCTCGGCGCGGTCGTACGCGGGGGCGGTCCCACTCAGCGGGTGAGCGCCGGTCTGCAGTGCCAGTGCCAGTGCGGGTGCGCAGCGCCAGTGCGGGTGCCCAGTGCGGGTGCGTGACGCGGTCGTGCGGTGCCGCGCGGTCACGCCGTCGGCAACCTGCCTGCAGCAGCCGCTCCGGGCCCGGGCCCGGGGAGCACGGCGGCCCCCCGCGCGGGTGAGGCCGTCATCGGGCGGAGCCGCGACGGGGCGGCGGTGCGGCCGGGCGGCGACACGACGCCCCGGGGGTTACCGCCGGTCCGGCGTTTGTCAGGATCTAGCGATGCGGGTGCTGATGGTCAGCTGGGAGTTCCCGCCGGTCGTCGTCGGCGGGCTGGGCCGGCACGTGCACGCGCTGTCCCGCGAGCTGGTCGCGGCCGGGCACGAGGTCGTCGTGCTGTCCCGCGCACCCACCGGCACCGACGACGAGACCCACCCGACCCGCGCCGGGATGGTCGACGGCGTGCGGGTGCTGCGGGTGGCCGAGGACCCGCCCGAGTTGGAGTTCGCCGCCGACCTGGTCGCCTGGACCCTCGCGATGGGGCACGCGATGCTGCGCCACGCACTGACCGCGCTGCTGCCCGGCTGGCGGCCGGACGTCGTGCACGCCCACGACTGGCTCGTCGCGCACCCCTCGATCGCGCTCGCCGACGCCCTCGGTGTCCCGCTGGTCGCGACCATGCACGCCACCGAGGCCGGCCGGCACTCCGGCTGGCTGCCGGGGCCGCTGAACCGGCAGGTGCACTCCACCGAGTGGTGGCTCGCCCAGCGCGCGGACGAGGTCATCACCTGCTCCGGGGCGATGCGGGCCGAGGTCTCGTCGCTGCACGACCTCGACCCGGCCGCCGTGCACGTGGTGCACAACGGCATCGACCTCCGGCGCTGGCGGTCCCGCGCCGCCGCGACCGCGCCCGTCGGCGACGGGCCGCGGATCGTCTACTTCGGACGCCTGGAGTACGAGAAGGGTGTCCAGGACCTGATCGCGGCGCTGCCCCGGATCCGACGGCGGCACCGCGGGACCCGGCTCCTCGTCGCCGGGTCCGGGACCCAGCGGGAGATGCTGCTCGAGCGCACGGCCGAGCACCGGGTGAAACGCTCGGTCACCTTCCTCGGGCACCTCCCCGACGCCGAGCTGACCGCCCTGCTACGCGGCGCCGACGCCGTCGTGCTGCCGAGCCGCTACGAGCCGTTCGGGATCGTCGCGCTGGAGGCCGCCGCGGTCGGCGCGACGCTGGTCGCCTCGACCGCCGGGGGCCTGGGCGAGCTGGTCCGCGACGGCGAGACCGGCCTGGGCTTCGCCCCCGGCGACGTCCCCGGGATCGCCGACGCCGTCGACCGTGCGCTGGCCGACCCGGCCGCCGCACGCCGCCGGGCCCGCGCCGCGCGCGCCCGGCTGCGCACCGACTTCGCCTGGCCGGTGATCGCCGGTCACACCGCCCGCATCTACGCCCGCGCCACCGCCGCCGGACCGCGTGAGCTGCCGCGGCCGAAGATCCCCACCGGGAACCTGTTCGACCCCTGAGCCCGCTCAGGCCCGGTCGAGCCGGGCCTGCAGGGCGCGGTCGGCCTTGCGGGCCATGTCGGCGACGGCGGCGCGCTCGGCGGCGGCGGCCTCGTAGTCGGCCCGCCGGTCCCGCACCACCCGGGCCGGGGTCCCGACGGCGATCGACTCGGCGGGGATGTCCCCCCGCGCGACGGCGTGCGCCCCGAGGACGCTGCCCGGGCCGATCCGGGTACCGCGCAGGACCGAGGTCTTCACCCCGAGCCAGCAGCCCTCGCCGATCCGGACCGGGGACTTGACGATGCCCTGGTCCTTGATCGGGCGCCGGACGTCCGCCGTGCGGTGGTCGAAGTCGGTGACGTAGACCCAGTCGGCGACCAGCGTCGTCGCGCCGATCTCGACGTCGAGGTAGCAGTTGACGGTGTTGTCCCGGCCGAAGACGACCTTGTCACCGATCCGCATGGAGCCCTCGTGGCAGCGCAGGGCGGTGCCGTCGCCGATGTGCACCCACCGCCCGATCTCGAGCCGCCCGAAACCGGGACGGGCCTCGATGGTCACGTCCCGGCCCAGGAACACCATGCCGCGCAGCACGACGTGCGGGTGCCGCAGCCGCAGCTTCGCCAGCCGCCAGTAGCGCCGCAGGTACCAGGGGCTGTACGCACGGTGGCGCAGGACCCAGCGCAGCGAGGTGAGGCTGAACAGCTTCACCTGCTCCGGGTCTGCGTCGGGGATCGGCGGACGTCGCACCCGGCAGAGACTAGGCGTGTGCGCCCCGGCGACGGCGGGTACCTCCGGCGGGACCACGTCCCCCACCCGAGAGGCCCGCCCGTGAGCGAGCACCGCCAGCCCGACGACGGCACCGACGTCGGTACCGACGAGCTGACCTCCGGAGGCGGCGGCACCTCCCGCGCCGACACCGACAAGGCAGGCAACCCGCGGCCCGACACGACCACCGACGACTCCGGAGCCACCGGAGCGGCCGCCCGCGAGGTCGAGGCCGACAACGAGGACGAGCCGACCCGCAGCGAGTGATCGCCCCGGCGAGCCGGTCGTAGGCTCGCCGGTGTGCCCCGCCCGTTGATCATCTCGACCGACCCCGGTGTCGACGACGCCGTCGCGCTCGTCCTGGCCCTGCGCAGTCCCGAGGTGGACGTCCGGGCCGTCGTCGCCACCTTCGGCAACGTCGGCCTGGACGCCACCCTGCCCAACGCGGGACGGCTGCTCGCCCTCGCCGGGCGGCCGGAGGTCCCGCTGGCACCCGGAGCGGCCCGTCCGCTGGTGCACCGCCTCGAGCGGCGGGCCGGGCACGTGCACGGCTCCGACGGGCTCGGCGGGCGCGCCACCTCGCTGCCCGACCCGGTCGCACCGGTACCCGGGGCGGGGGTCGCGCTGATGGCACGGGTGCTCGAGGAGGCGACCGAGCCGGTCACGATCGCCTCGATCGGCCCGCTCACCGACACCGCCATTCTGCTGGCCGCCCGTCCCGACCTGGCGGAGCGGATCGAGCGGGTGGTCGTGATGGGTGGGGCGATCGGCGGCGGGAACGTCACCGGCGCCGCCGAGTTCAACGTCCACGCCGATCCGGAGGCCGCCCACCGCGTCCTCGCCCAGGACCCCGGGGCGGGCTCCGTACCGGTCGCCCTGGTGCCGCTGGAGACCACGCTGGGCTGCGCCGCGGGACCGGAATGGGTCGCGGCGCTCGCCGACGCCGATCCCGTCGGGGCCGAGCTGGCCGCGATGATCGCCCCGTACATGCGGTTCTACCGGGAGCGCTACGGCCGCGACGCCGTCGCCCTGCACGATGCGACGGCGCTGCTGGAGTGCGTCGCGCCCGGATCGCTCGTCCCGACCCCGACCGCCCTGGCCGTGGACACCGGGTTCGGGCCGGCCCGGGGGCGACCGTGCCCGCCGAGCCGGGCACCCGCCCGGTGGACGTGCTGTCCGCGCCGGACGTGCCGGCCGTGCTCGACGCCGTACTGGCCCGGCTCACCGCGCCCCGGTAGCCGGGCGCCGCTCCCGCAGGGCCGGACCCCGGACTCAGCCCGCCCACACCGCCACCGCGACCAGCACCGCCGAGAACCCGAGCCCCGCCCAGGCCGTACCGACGCGTGCGGGCGGGCGGAGCGGGAGCCCGCGGCCCCGCAGCACGGCGACCACCAGCGCCGTCGCGGCCGGGGCGAGCGCCAGCCCCCACACCCAGCCCCCGACCGAGGCCCCGGTCCCCGGTTCCACAGCAGCACCAGCCCGAACACCGCGGTCAGCAGACCGTCGGCGATCGGTAGCAGCGCCCCCTCCCGCACCGCCCGGCGCAGCGCCAACAGGGAGAACAGCGCCGCGATCGCGACCGGCACCCACGCGAGGAGGTCCGCTCCGCCGCCGGCGGGGGGTGTGCCGAACAGCAGGGTGCGGGCGACCGGCTCGACCCCGGCCGTGGTGTCGCCGAGCACGACGACGGCGCGCCCGCCGTCGCGGTCGAGGGCGAGCATGCTGCTGAACCCCGCGGTCGCGCCGTTGTGCCAGACGTAGGGGTGCCGGGCGCCGTCCGCACCGGTGGCCGCACCGGTGACCCAGATCCAGCCGATCGCGGTCCCGGGGGCGTCCTGCGCGGTCGGGGTCAGCGCCCCGGTCCCCGGTGCGACGCCGGTGAGCTGGGCCTGCGCCCAGCGCGCGAGATCGTCGACGGTCGAGAACGTGGAGCTCCCCGCGGGCAGGTAGCCCTCGCCCACCCAGCGGGGCGCGGGGCGGCCGTTGTCCCGGTGCCCGGGCACCGCGGTGTCCGGGACCTGCGCACCGGTGCGGGCGAAGGTCGTCGAGGTCATCCCGAGCGGGCCGGTGATCCGGTCCGCGATCAGCGCCGGGTAGTCCTCGGCCCCGGCCGCGCGGACGAGGGCCGTCCCGAGCAGCGCGACCCCGAGGTTGGAGTAGGTGGGCGGCTGCTGCGGGTCGACCGGGGCGGCGCGGGCGTCGTCGAGGAGCTGCGCGGTGGTCGTCGAGGAGTACGGGTTCAGGTTCGCCGCCGACGCCGCCGGGGCCCGGGCGGCCGCGGTCGCGCCCAGCGGCGGCAGCCCGGAACGGTGCTGGGCGAGCGCGGCGAGCGTGACCGCGCCCGCCGGGGTGCCCGCCAGCTCCGGCAGCGCGCGCTCGAGCGGCTCGTCGGGACGCACCTCGCCGCGGGTCACGGCGTCGGCGAACACCGCGGCCGTGAACGTCTTGGTGACCGACCCGATCTCGAAGGGGGCCCCGCCGTCCGCGGGACCGAGCCCGGCGGTGGTGACCGTCGTCGGGGTGATCTCGGCGACGGCGAGCGACCGGTACCCGTCGTGCCCGCCCGCGGCGGCGCGGACCCGGTCGGCGAGGGCCGCGTCGCCGGAGGTCTGCGGCCCGAGCCGTTGCCGCTCGGGGCCGGCGACCGCCCCGACGAGCACCGCCAGCGCCGCGACGGCGGCGGCGACGACCCCGATCCGGCGTCCGGCCGTCCCGGTGGACGCGGTGGACGCGGTGGTGGTCGGCGCGGGCCCGCTCACCGGTGCGCCGCCAGGACGGTGACCAGCAGCGGGACGACGCGGGCGGCCGGCACCTCGTAGTGGCCGCGCCGGGTCGAGGCCAGCCACCCTGCGGCGACGAGCTGGCGCAGGTGGTGGTGCAGCTGCCCGGTCGTGCCGACCGAGGGCTGCTCCAGCAGCTGCGCGGTGCTGTGCACCCCGCCCAGGACGTGCTGCAGGATCGCCAGCCGCGCGGGATGGGCGAGCGCGTCGAGGGTGCCGCTGAGCTCGGACCAGTCGGCGTCGAGCAGGGTCTCGCCGGGGCGGGCGTACTGCCAGCGGACCGCGCCCGCGCCGGGGACCGCCACGCTGCCCGCCATCAGCACCGCACCGGGGCTGCGGGCCTCCAGCTCGGTCAGCGCCCACAGGGCGTCGTCCGGGGTCGCCGCCGGGGTGTCATCACCGGCCGGGCGGAGGGCGTCCTGCAGGTCCGCGACGGCGCGTTCGACCGCGCGCAGCCGGGCGTCGAGATCGGCCATACGACGATAGTACGTAGATACGTAGGAACGTAGGAACGTACAAACGACGGTTCAGGCGAGCCCGTACTCGATGGCGTGCCGCACCAGTGCCGCGCGGCCGGGCACCTCGAACTTGCGCAGCAGCCGCTGCACGTGGTTCTCCACCGTGCGGGGCGACAGCACCAGCCGGGCCGCGATCTGCCGCGCGGTCAGCCCCTCGACGACCAGCCGCAGCACCTCGGACTCGCGCGGGCTGAGCTCCGGCACGGCGTGCGCGGGCGTCGCGACCGACTCCAGGACGACATCGGCCAGGCCCGGTGAGAACGCGGGCCGCCCCGCCACCGCCTCCGCGGCGACGACGGCCAGCTCCGCGGGGTCCGCACCGGTCGCGACCCCGGTCGCAAGACGCGCACCGCGTCGAGGACCCGGGCGTGGTCGGCGACCCCGTCGGCGACGGCGAGCACCGCCGCGTCCGGGACGCGGGCGAGCACCGCGGCGATCACCGCGGGCGCCGCACCCTCCGGGCCGGCCAGGTCGACCAGGACCAGATCGGGACGGGCCCGGTCGACCGCGGCCGCGACACTCCCGGCCGGCGCGGGCGGCACGCGGGCCACGACGTCGACCCCCGGCGGCACCACCGGCCGCCCCACCACCACCGCCGAGATCCGGCCGCCGTCGTCGTGCACGTCTGCAGTTCTCCCCGCCCCGTTCCTCCGGACGGCCCAGCTTGCCATGTGCCGCAACACCGCAGGCGGGTCGAACCGTGCGGAACGGGCCGGCCG
This sequence comes from Pseudonocardia sp. ICBG1293, assembly GCF_020131355.1. GTDB lineage: Bacteria > Actinomycetota > Actinomycetes > Mycobacteriales > Pseudonocardiaceae > Pseudonocardia. The sequence goes on along the minus strand of NZ_JAHLEL010000038.1, from coordinate 840,323 downwards.
GACGCGGACGCCCCGCGGACCTCAGACCGCGACGGCGGGGCGGCGCAGCCGCAGCAACGCCCTGGCCGCGGCGGCCGCGGTCGCGACGAGTGCCGCCAGGACGAACCCGGCGAGCACCGACATCAGCGGGTTGCCGTGCGTGATCGGCCCGACCAGCACACCGATGCCGGTCATCCAGGTGCTCCACACGAGTGCGCTGGCGACGGTCGCGGGCAGGAACGCGCGCAGCGGCAGCCGGACCCGGCCGGCCGCGGACACCCCCGCCAGCCGCCCTCCGGGCAGCAGCCGGGTCGCGACCAGCGCCGCCACCGGGCGGCGGTGCAGGTGCCGGTGCACCCAGGCGCCGACCCCGTCGCCGCGGCCGCGGTCCCGGACGACCGAGTGGGAGCTGCGCCCGACCCCGTAGAGCAGTGCGTCACCGAGCAGGGAGCCGACCACCGCCGCACCGAACAGGGCCACGATCCGCCACCGGTCACCGTCGGCCAGCGCAGCCGCCGTGGCACTGAACAGCACCGGCTCGCTCGGCAGGAACGGGAACGGTCCGTCGCACATCACCGCGACGGCCAGCAGGGGCACCAGCCAGGGGCTCTCGAGCAGGTACCCGATCAGCGCGCTCGGGTCGGTCACAGGCGTCTCCGGGGGTGGCGCGACGGGGGGCTGCTCCGAGTCTGCCGGGTCCCGTGACCTGTTCGTGATGGGGGTGTCCCCCGTTACCGTTTGCGCCCGCTCACCGCAGGGAACACACCTCGTCGCTCCCGGGCGGGCTCAGTCGGCGTGCCCCTGCTCGATCGCATAGCGGACGAGCTGGCTGCGGTTGTGCAGCTGCAGCTTGCGCAGGGTGTTCTGCACGTGGCTCTCCACGGTCCGGTGCGAGACCACGAGCTTCGCCGCGATCTGCTTGGCCGTCATGCCCTTGGCCACCAGGCGCAGCACCTCGGTCTCCCGTTCGGTGAGGGCCGGGACGGCCGGGGCGCCGTCGGCGGTGCGCGGGGTGTCGGCGAGCCGCCGGTACTCCCCCAGCACCAGCCCGGCCAGCCCCGGGGTGAACACGGCGACCCCGTCGGCGGTACGTCGGATCGCCTCCAGCAGCTCGTCGACCCCGGCCGACTTCACCAGGTAGCCCAGAGCACCGGCCTTGACCGCCTCCAGCACGTCGGCGTGCTCTCCCGAGGCGGACAGCACCAGCACCCGGCTGTCCGGGCTCTGCTGCCCGATGGCGGCGATCGCGTCCACCCCGGAGGTCGCGCCCAGGTTGAGGTCCATGAGGATCACGTCCGGCCGGACGGCCGTCGCGATCCGGACGGCCGCGGGCGCGTCCGGGGCCGTCGCGACGACGTCGAGGCCGCGCTCGGCGAGGTCGCGGGCGACGCCCTCCCGCCAGATCGGGTGGTCGTCGACGACCATCACCCGGATGCTCATGTGTCCTCCCTGGGGACCCGGATGACCCATTCGGTCCCGGTGTCCGGTCCGGTGTCCAGCGTCAGTGTCCCGCCGATGTCGCCGACGCGGCCGCGGATCGAGCGGGACACCCCCATCCGGCCCTGCGCCTCGGCCTCGGCGAGCCGGCCGTCGGGGATGCCGGGGCCGTCGTCGCGGACGCTGATCTCGACCACCCCGGGCAGCTCCTCGACCAGGACCCAGGCGCGCGCGTCCGGGCCGGCGTACAGCGCGACGTTCGCGAGCGCGGCCCGGACGGCCCCCTCCACCTCGTCGACGACCGGGGCGGCCAGTTCCACCGGCCGTCCGGGGGCGGAGACGGTGACCCGGTCCGAGGCGAGGATCCGCAGGGCCGCGGCGACGTCACGGCGCCCGGACGCGTCGGTCGTGCCCGGCCCGGCCAGCAGGGCGCGCAGCGCGGTCTCCTGCTCACCGGCCAGCACCCCGAGTTCCGTCGCACCGCCGCCGAGCTCGGCACCGCGGCGCTGGACGTGTGCCAGCACCTGCAGGACGCCGTCGTGCACGGCCCGGGTGAGCCGCTCGCGCTCGGCGGTGGCGGCCTGCTCGGCGACGAGACGGCGCAGCCGGGCCGCGGTGCGCTCCAGCACGTGCGCGGCGAACCCGACGGTCAGCCCGGCCAGCACCAGCAGCTGCATGTCCCCCAGCTCCAGCACGCCGAAGCGCTGCTTGGACAGCACCAGTGCCACGGAGACGACGAGCGCGGCGAGCACGCCGCCGGTGATCCGGAACGCGACCGCGCAGGCCAGCACCGCGCCGGAGGTCCAGATCGACCCCATGCCCGGGCCGCCGTCGTCGAGGTGGGCGGCGCGCACGACCAGCGGCGTCGTCGCCATGATCGCGACGCACACCCCGAGGTCGACCAGCGCGAGCCGGCCGCGCCGGTCCGGCGCACCCGGCAGCCCGCCCAGGTAGCCCCAGGAGGTCACCGCCGTCCACACCGCCATCAGGACGAGTACGCCGACCGCCGCGAGCGGATGCTCGTAGCCGGTGCGCAGGTGGTAGAGCGTCACCCCGACGACGGTCAGCAGGGTCAGCAGCCGGTAGGCGATGACGCCGCGCCAGAACGGCTCCAGCGGGTGCTCCACGTCGTCCATGCCGACCGACAACGCGCCGCGCCGGGGCCGAACGCTCATCTCGGCTTGGTACCGGTGATCAGGGCGTTGTAGAACCAGCTGCGCGGCACGACCCGGTTCAGCACGTGCTCGTCGAGCCAGGACAGCCGCTGCCAGCCGTGGTAGGCGAACATCGCCCAGTTCCAGCCGAGCTTGCCGGGCGGGACGGCCGCCTCGAAGGTCCGGACCGGCCAGCCCAGCATGGCCGCGGCGAACTCCTCGGTGGAGGCGCGCACACCCTCGGCCCCGGCCCGGGTCGCGGTGCGCTCCAGGTCGGCCGGGTCGAAGGTGTGGATGTCGACGACCGACTCCAGCGCGGCGGCGCGGGAGGACTCGTCGAGCTCGTGCTGCGGGCGGCGCCACCCCTGCAGCGGGCCGAGCCGGGTCAGCGTGGTGGTGGCCTTCCAGGTCCACTGCCCGAGCCTGCGGGCGTAGGCGTCGCCGACGGTGGTCGGCTCGCCGGCGAACACGAACCGCCCGCCCGGTTCCAGCACCCGCAGGACCTCGCGGAACGCGGCCTCGACATCGGGGATGTGGTGCAGCACCGCGTGGCCGACGACGAGGTCGAAGCTGTCGTCGGGGAACGGGATGTGCTCACCGTCGACGACGGCGCCCTCCACCTCCAGCCCGAGGTGCTCGGCGTTGCGGGTGGCGGCGGAGACCATGCCCGGGGACAGGTCGGTGACGACGCCGCGATCGGCGACGCCGGCCTGCATCAGGTTCAGCAGAAAGAACCCGGTGCCGCTGCCCAGCTCCAGCGCGCGCAGGTAGGGGCGGCCGTCCCACGGGGCCGCGGCACGGAACCGGCCCGCGGCGTAGTCGATGCAGCGCTCGTCGTAGCTGATCGACCACTTCCCGTCGTAGGTGCCCGCCTCCCAGTCGTGGTAGAGCACGTTGGCGAGCTTCGGGTCGTGCCAGGCCGCCTCGACCTGCTCGGCGGTGGCGTGCGGGGTGGGCGCCGGGTCCGAACTCATGAGTAGGAGTTTTGCAGAACACGGCGACCGACCTGCTCCCCGCCCGGGCGGGTCGGTCAGCCGGGCGGGGAGCGGTGCGGCTCAGCGGCCGGTGAAGGTGGCCTTGCCGGGGCCGTTCTCGACGAAGCTGGCCATGCCGGCCTTCGCGTCGTCGGTGGCGAACACGCCCGCGAACAGCTCCGACTCGATGTCCAGGCCGGTGCGCAGGTCGGTGTCGAGGCCGTTGTCGACGGCCTTCTTCGCCGCGGCGTAGGCCAGGGCGGGGCCCGCGGTGAACTGCCGCGCCCACGCGACGGCGCGGGTGTAGACCTCGTCGGCCGGCACGACCTCGTCGACCAGGCCGATAGCCAGGGCCTCGTCGGCCTTGACCATGCGGCCGGTGTAGATCAGGTCCTTGGTGTGGGAGGGTCCGATCAGCCGTGCGGCGCGCTGGGTGCCGCCGCCGCCGGGGAAGATGCCGAGCAGGATCTCGGGGAAGCCGAGCTTGACGTTGTCGCCGGCGATGCGGCGGTCCGCGCCGAGGACGACCTCCAGGCCGCCGCCGAGGGCGTAGCCGGTCACCGCGGCGACGGTCGGCTTCGGGATGGTGGAGATCGCGCCCAGCCCGGCGGAGAGCCGCCGCGCCTGCGGCGCCATGTCGGAGTAGGACATCGACGCCATCTCCTTGACGTCCGCGCCCGCGGCGAAGGTCTTCTCCCCGCCGTACACGACGACGGCACGCACGTCGGCGCGGGTGGCGGCCTCGTCGGCCACCTCCAGCAGCTCGCCCTGGATCTGGCGGTTCAGGGCGTTCATCGGCGGCCGGTCGATCCGGATCGTCCCGACGCCGTCGTCCACGGACAGGCTCACGAATTCGGTCACGGAGCGGACCCTATCCGCCCCGCGATCCCCGGACGCTGTGATCCGCCCCCGCACCGGGCGGCGCGGCCCGGCGCCCCGTCCCGGCGCGCGGCGACCCGCGCGACGGTCGCCGCGGGTGGTGGCAGGTCGCCGCACCGGGTGGGACGGGGTGGTCAGGCGCGGCGGTAGGCGGTGAACCGGCCGCTCGCGCGGCGCTCGACGGTCAGCGGCAGCCCGAAGGTCTCCGACAGCGCGTCGCCGGTCATCACCTCGTCGAGCAGCCCCGCGGCGACGATCCGCCCGTCGCGCAGCAGCAGCCCGTGGCTGTAGTTCGGCGGGATCTCCTCGACGTGGTGGGTGACCAGCACCGACGCCGGCGCGTACGGGTCGTCCGCGAGGTCGGCGAGCCGGGTGACGAGGTCCTCCCGCCCACCCAGGTCCAGCCCGGCGGCGGGCTCGTCGAGCAGCAGCAGCTCCGGGTCGGTCATCAGGGCGCGGGCGATCAGGGTGCGCTTGCGCTCGCCCTCCGACAGCGTCCCGTAGGCACGCCCGGCGAGCGGGCCCATCCCGAGCTGGTGCAGCAGCTGCCCGGCGCGGCCGGTGTCGTCGGTCTCGTACTCCTCGCGCCAGCGGCCGAGCACGCCGTAGCCGGCGGAGACCACGACGTCGGAGACGATCTCGTCGCCGGGGATGCGCACGCCCAGGTTCGCCGAGGTCAGGCCGATGCGGGTCCGGAGCTCGAACACGTTGACCCGGCCCATCCGCTCGCCGAGCACGTACACCGCGCCGGAGGTCGGGTGCAGCTCGGCGCCGGCCAGGCGGAGCAGGGTGGTCTTGCCGGCGCCGTTGGGGCCGAGCACGACCCAGCGCTCGTCGAGCTCGACCCGCCAGTCGACGGCGTCGAGCAGGGTGGTGTCACCGCGGCGGACGGTGGCGCCGTCCATACCGATGACCAGGTCCTCGTCCTGGATGTCTGTGACGCCGGGCGCGGACGGGGTTCGGGGCGAAGTCACCCCCCTATCCTGGCCGACCGTGCCTGTCTTCCCTCTCGGTGCCCACCCCGACGACCACGGGACCCGCTTCGCGGTCGCCACGACCAGCGCGGAGACCGTCGAGGTCTGCCTGGTCGACGGCTCCGACGCCGACGGCGGGGAGCTCACCGAGCGCCGGGTCGAGCTGCGCGAGCACACCTTCGGCGTGTGGCACGGCCACGTCCCCGGGGTGCGTCCCGGACAGCGCTACGGCTACCGGGTGCACGGGCCCTACCGGCCGTTCGACGGTCTGCGGGCGAACCCGCACAAGATCCTCGTCGACCCCTACGCCGCGCGGATCACCGGCCGGGTGACCGACGTCGTCGCCGCCCGCGGGTGGGACGGCGACCCGATGTCGGGCCGGCCGAGCACCGTCGACTCGCTCGGCTCGGTACCGCTGTCGGTCGTCACCTCCACCGACGCCGCACCGCGCCCGACCCGCCCGGACGTGCCGTGGTCGGAGACGGTGGTCTCGGAGATCCACGTGCGCGGCTGGACGAGGCTGCACCCCGAGGTGCCCGAGGCGCACCGCGGCACCTACCTCGGCCTGGCCCACCCGGCGGTGATCGCGCAGCTGCAGCGGACCGGGGTGACGGCCGTCGAGCTGCTGCCGGTGCAGGCCAACGCGCCCGAGCCGCCGCTGCTGGAGCGGGGCGCGTCGAACTACTGGGGCTACGCCACGCTCGGGTTCCTCGCCCCGCACGCCGGCTACGCCTCGGACCCCGGCAACGAGGTGGCCGAGTTCCGCTACCTGGTCGACACCCTGCACGCGGCCGGGATCGAGGTCATCCTCGACATCGTCCCCAACCACACCTGTGAGGGCGGGGTCGGCGGCACCACGCTGTCCTACCGCGGCCTGGACGCGCGGGCGTACTACTCGCTGGGCGGGTCCGGGCACGACGCCGACATCACCGGCACCGGCAACACCCTCGACGCCGGCTCCCCGACGGTGATCCGGCTGGTGTGCGACGCCATGCGGCACTGGGTGCACGCCTACGGCGTCGACGGCTTCCGGATCGACCTCGCCTCGGTGCTGGGCCGGCCCCGCTCGGGTCCGTTCTCACCGGACTCCGCACTGCTGACCGCGATCGCGCAGGACCCGACGCTGTCGACGACCAAGCTGATCGCCGAGCCGTGGGACGCGACCGGCGAGGGCTACCGGGTCGGCGGGTTCGGCGTCGCCTGGTCGGAGTGGAACGGTCGCTACCGCGACGCGGTGCGCGACTTCTGGCGGGGCCACGGCGGCGTGGCCGAGCTGGCGTCGCGGCTGACCGGCAGCTCCGACATCTACCAGCTGTCCGGGCGCCGGCCGTGGGCCTCGGTCAACTTCGTCACCGCGCACGACGGCTTCACCCTGCGCGACCTGGTGTCCTACGAGCGCAAGCACAACGAGGGCAACGGCGAGAACAACCGCGACGGCACCGACGACAACCGCTCGCAGAACCACGGCGTCGAGGGCGAGACCGAGGATGCGGGCGTCCGCGCCGCCCGCATCGCCACCGCCCGGGCGATGATGGCGACCCTGCTGCTGTCGATCGGCACCCCGATGATCACCGGCGGCGACGAGCGGTGGCGCACCCAGGGCGGCAACAACAACGCCTACTGCCGCGACGACGAGACGTCCTGGGTCGACTGGACCACCACCGACGAGACCACCGCGATGGAGGCGTTCACCGGCCGCGTCGCCGCGCTGCGCCGTGAGTCCCCGGTCCTGCACCGCGACCAGTTCTACGTCGACGGCGAGGTCCTCTGGTGGGACCCGTCCGGGCGCCCGATGGAGCCCGGCGACTGGCACGACGGCGGCCGCCGCACCCTGGTCGTGCTGCTGGCCGACTACTGGCTGCTGGCCCTGCACGCCGGGGACGAGCCCGTCGACTGCGTACTGCCCGCCGAGCACGGTTTCGACCCGGTCCTGGACTCCACGACGCCGGACGGCACCCCCGCCGACACCGCGCCGGTGGAGGCGGGCGCGACGGTCGTGCTGCCGCCCCGCTCGGTGCGCCTGCTGCGCAGCCGCTGACACCCGTCCGGCCCCGCTCCGCCCGGACGGCACGCGGCCCCGGGCGGAGCCGGAGCGGGAGCCGACCGAGGACCGCGAGGCCTGGGGCCGAGGGGGGTGGGCGTCGTAGGATCCGGGCATGCCGCGCTACGAGTTCCGCTGCCGCGAGTGCGCCACGACGTTCGAGGTCGAACGGCCGATGGCCGCGTCCGCGGACCCGGCGGACTGCCCGCACGGGCACGCGGACACCGTCAAGCTGCTCTCCACGATCGCGCTGGGCGGCCGGTCCGGCGGCCCGGCACGGCCCGCGATGGCCCCGGCCGGCGGCGGGGGCTGCTGCGGCGGTGGATGCTGCGGCGGCTGATCGCAGCCCGGGCAGCACATACTGCGACCGGACACTGCTCCGAACGGGCGTAGTCAGCTCCGTCGTGTGACGTAGTTCTCCGACGCAACGATACGTGGGGTGCCACTGTCGTCTGTGGAACCGGAGTCCACGTGCCCCGAGCGCTTCCTCGCCTCGTCCGCGCCACCGCAGCCCTCGCGGCCGCGGCGGCCACCGTCCTGCTCACGACGGCGGCGGCACCCGCCCCGCCGGCCCCGCCGCGGCGCCCGCCCCGCCGGGGCCGGTGCAGTCCCTGCAGGTGTCCGCGGTCCCCGGCGGCGGCGCCCGCGGGCTGGCTCTGCAGGTGTCCTGGTCCCCGCCCGCCACCGACGGCGGGGCGCTGCGCACCGACTACGTCGTCGAGGTCCGCGGCTCCACCGGCGAGGTGCTGCACGCGGCGCCGACCGGGACGACGGCGAGCGGCCCGGTGTACGGCGACTACTGCCTCGCGCCGTTCACGGTGTCGGTGCACGCGGTCGACCACGACGTCGACGGGAACCCGTCCGGGCCGGGGCCCGCCGTGCTCACCACGTTCGGCGAGCAGGCGCCCTGCGCCGTCACGATGTCGATCACCGCGGCCCGCGCCGCCGACGGCACCGTGCACGTCCGGGCCACCCGGGAGGCCCCGGTCGACCCGTACGTCTCCGGGCCCTGCACGCTGACCACGGCCGGCCGGGTGCTCTGGTCGGGCACCTGCGGCGGTCGCGCCACCACGCAGGACATCGTCGTCGGTGCACTGCCCCCGGGGCCGCAGGAGCTCGCGCTCACCACCGTCGCCCCGCGGGGCGAGCGCGCCACCGCCCGGACCGTGCTCGGCTAGTGTCGCGTAAACGATGTTCTTTGACCGGGTCGGCAGTGGTTGAGTAGGTGGTCTGCGGGTTTGGTCCAGATGAACGGGTGGCAGCGTTCGTTCCAGCCGTCGATGAACCGGCCGATCGCGCCGATCAGTTCTCTGACGCTGCCGAAGCTGCCACGGCGAATGGCCTGGCGGGTGATGACCCCGAAAAAGACCTCGACCATGTTCAGCCACGATCCCGAGGTCGGGGTGAAGTGCAGGGTGATCCGCGGGTTGCGGGCCAGCCAGGCCTTCACTGCGGGGTGCTTGTGGGTCGCGTAGTTGTCCACCACCAGGTGCAGCTTGCGCCGCGGGTAGGCCTTCGCGACCTGCTTGAGGAACCGCAGGAACTCCTGATGGCGATGCCGCGGCAGGCACGCCTGCTCGACCCGCCCGGTCGCGACCTCTAACGCCGCGAACAGCGTGGTGGTGCCGTGACGGACGTAGTCATGCGTCCGTTTCTCCGGGATACCGGGCATGATCGGCAGGATCGGCGCTGTCCGGTCCAGGGCCTGGACCTGGGATTTCTCGTCGACGCAGAGCACGACGGCCTTGTCCGGCGGGTTCAGATACAACCCGACGATGTCGCGGACCTTGGCTTCGAGCTCGGGATCGGTGGAGAACTTGAACGTCTCGGACTTCCACGGCTGCAGCCCCCACCGCCGCCAAATCTTGCCGATCCACACGTGGGAGATCCCGAGCTCGGCACCGAGCAGCCGTGACGACCAGTGCGTGACTCCGAGCCGCTCAGGCGGCGGTTCCAGCGTGGCGAGCACGACCGCGACCTCGTCGATCACCGGCGGCCGGCCCGCCTTGGGCCGGTCGGCCAGCCCGGCGATCCCCTCAGCGGCGTAACGCTTCTTCCACCCGATCACCGTCGCCTTCGACGCCCCGACCAGTGTGACGATGTCCTTGACCGCCACCCCGTCCGCGGCCAGCAACACGATCCTGCCCCGTCGGGCCAGTCCCGCCGAAACCGACGAGGAACGCAGCCAGGACTCCAACACCTCGCGGTCGGCGGCCGGAACGTCCACGGTCACAGTCAACGGCACAGCTCATGATCCCGTAAACCAGCCCGTGAGTAAAGTAACCTAGTTACCGCAACACTAGGGCGTGTCTCCTAAGAGGTCATTTCAGAACGAGGTCGACGTGTCTGTTGTAGACGACAAGCGGCTATCTGACCTGCCGTTTGATCTGTCGTCGAGGGGTCAATGGAAACTCGACAAGTCGTTCTGAAACGACCTCTAAGACGTCGTTTCAGAAGTGGTGGGCCCGGTTCTGCCGGTGACGGCGGGGCTGGCAGCATCGGCTGATGGTCGCGCCTCGTGTGTCTGAGAAGACGAAGATTTTCGAGTTGGAGATCGTCCTGACCGAGGTGGTGCCGGCGGTCCGGCGTCGGGTGCAGGTGCCGGGCGAGGTCGACTTGGCGGTGTTACACGAGGTGGTGCAGTCAGTGATGGGCTGGACGAACTCTCATCTGCACGAGTTCGAGATCGTCGGGCGCCGCTACGGGATCCCAGACCCGGACTGGCCCGGACAGGATGTCGCCGACGAGACGAAAGAGAAGCTGTTTCGGCTGGTCAAGGCTGGTGACCGGTTCGGTTACGTCTACGACTTCGGTGACAACTGGGCCCACGAGATCACCGTCGAGGCGGTCGCGGCCGTCGAGCCGGGAGTGTGCTATCCGCGATGCGTCGCCGGGCAGGGGGCGTGCCCGCCCGAGGACGTCGGCGGGATCGGGGGGTATGAGGACTTCCAGGCCGTGCTCGCCGACCCTGACCATCCCGACCGCGCCGAGCGCCTGGAGTGGGCGGGCGGGCCGTTCGACCCGCACCGCTTCGACCCTGACGAGGCCGACCGGGCCTTGGAGTGGCTGGCCTGGCGGCCGCTGGCCCCGACCTCGTAGGCGAGTGCCTCAGCGAGGGCTGGGTCGACCATCACTTCGGCTTCGGCTTCGGCTTGGTGAGGCGGCGGTGGCAGATCAGGGCGCAGGCCAGCGATAACAGCGCGGTGATCGTGGATTCGGCGCGGTCGTAGCGCAGCGCGAGGCGGCGGAAGTCCAGCAGCCAGGACATGGTGCACTCGACGACCCAGCGGACCCGCCCGAGCCGGGTGGAGTCCTCGATCCCGCGCCGGGCGATCCGCACCCCGATCCCACGCCCACTCAGGTAGCGGCGGCAGCGGGGATAGTCGTAGCCCTTGTCGGCGTGCACCTTGTCCGGCCGACGTCGCGGACGCCCCGGCTGTCCCGCCCGTTCGCGGACGCCGGGGTTGGTGTCCAGCAGCGGGGCGAGCATCCGACTGTCGTGGGCGTTCGCCCCGGTGACCAGCGCATGCAGCGGGAGCCCGCCTCGGTCGCAGAGCACGTGGTACTTGCTGCCCGCCTTCCCGCGATCGGTCGGCGAGGGCCCGGTGGCCTCGCCGCGGCGCTTGGCCCGCACGCTCACGCTGTCCACCGCCGCCCGCGACCAGTCCAGCAGGCCCTGCTGGGCGAGGCGGTCGAGCATCACCCGGTGCAGCTGGGCCCAGACCCCGGCCTGCTGCCACTGCCGTAGCCGCCGCCAGCAGGTCACTCCGGACCCACAGCCGAGCTCGGCGGGCAGCGCGTTCCAGCTGATCCCGGTCTTGAGCACGAACACGATCCCGGCCAGAGCGGCCCGATCCGGCACCCGCGGACGGCCTGTCCGTCCCCGCTTGTGCTTGCGCGGCTTGGGCAGCAGCGGCTCCACCAGCGCCCACAGCTCGTCGCTCACCAATCGCTCGACACAAGATCGCCGCGCCACGACCGGACATGATCAGCTACCAGCGCCGATCCACACAGGACCGACACGCCGACTTCTGAAACGACCTCTAAAGTGCGCAACCAGGTGACGATGGCCTTCAGTGCAACTCCGCCGCGGAAGGTCAGCGCGAGCTTGTCGTAGCGGGTCGCGAGGCCGCGCCACTGCTTGACCTCGCAGAACCCGCGTTCGACGACGTTGCGGCCGCGGTAGTCGACCCGGTCGAACGCCGGTGTTCGGCCGCCGCGTGTGCCGCGTCGTTTCCGGTGTCCCTGCTGGTCAGCCGGCTCCGGGATGACCGCGACGATCCGTCGTCCGCGCAGGTGGGCGCGGATGGCGCGTGAGGAGTAGGCCTTAGAGGTCATTTCAGAACGAGGTCGACGTGTCTGTTGTAGACGACAAGCGGCTATCTGACCTGCCGTTTGATCTGTCGTCGAGGGGTCAATGGAAACTCGACAAGTCGTTCTGAAACGACCTCTTAGAGCGTCCGGCGATTGATGGTTATCGGAGTCGACGGGTCGTGGGTCGGGTTGTCCAGCGGTAGCGGCTGCGGGCACGGTTGATCAGCCGGCGGATCACGGTGAGCGCGGCGGCGAGGTTGAGGTAGAACTCGACGATGATCTTCCGGCGATCGGTGAACCGGCGCAGCTTGCCGTAGCCGTTCATCCAGGAGTGCGTGCGCTCGATGGGCCACCGTCGTCCTGCCTGGATCGGAGCCGGGACCCCCGTGGTCGCGATCTCGCCGGTGAAGCCCAGGGTGTGCAGCAGAGTACGGGTCTTGCCGGAGTCATAGCCGCGGTCCAGGTGCACGGTCGGGAACAGATCACCACCGTGGGCGTCGCGGTGGCGGGGCAGCGGGCCGATCATCGTCACGATGCCGGTCAAGGTCGGTTCCAGCAGGGGCGAGTCATGGTCGTTGGCTCGCGCCGCGACCAGGTGCAGCGGGATGCCCTGGTCATCGCAGGCCACGGACCGTTTCGTGCCCTGCTTGCCGCGGCCGACAGGGCTGCGGCCGGCCACCTCGCCTCCGCCTGGTGCCTTGGTGATCGATCCGTCGACCGCCAGATCGTCAAGATCCAGGCCGAGTATCTGGTCGTAACCGGCCAGCGCGGTGCGGAGCAGTTCCTCGCTGACTCCCGCGGTGGCCCAGTCATCGAGACGGCGGCGGATGGTGCGGTCCGAGCAACCCGGCGTGGCGATGCGTTCGTAGCCACTACCGTGCACCAGAGCGGCAACGACGTGGTCGAACACGACCCGATCAGAGATCCGGCGACGGTGACAGCCCCACGGATGGGCCGGGTCGAACTCGGGCCGGTCAGACCCGATCAGAGCGGCGAACTCGCCCCACAAGGGCTCGATCAGAGATGCTGGCAGCAGAGGCACGGACTCTCCACACGATCATCAGGACATCAGCAATCCCATGATCACTTGCAGGTCCGTGTCTCTACCAACACCGACACACGGCCACCTCTACTGCCGGACGCTCTTAGAGGTCATTTCAGAACGAGGTCGACGTGTCTGTTGTAGACGACAAGCGGCTATCTGACCTGCCGTTTGATCTGTCGTCGAGGGGTCAATGGAAACTCGACAAGTCGTTCTGAAACGACCTCTTATCTGCGCGGACCCGCTCGGGCCGGGTCCGCGGTCGGCCCGGACCGACCCGTCCGACGCTCAGATGTGACATCAGGTGCGCGAACATCGGGGCGTCACCGGCCTGGCCAGGGCCGACCAGTACGACCAGCGGGCGGCCGTGTCCGTCAACGAGCTGGTGGATCTTCGTGCCGAGCCCTCCGCGGGAGCGGCCCAACGCGTGATCGGGCGGCTCGATCAGCAGATTCTTGTAGTTCGATCCGGCCCCCTGTGTCCCGCTGCAGGGTCGCGGCGTGTTGGTGAGCGCGGATGATCGTCGAGTCGACCGACACGGCCCAGTCCACGAGACCGGCGGAGTCGGCATCGGCGAGCAGAGCTGCGAGAACCTGGTCCCAGGTGCCGTCACCGCAGTAGCGGCGGTGGCGTTTCCATAGGGTCTGCCACAGCCCGAACTCGACCGGGACATCACGCCAGGCCAGCCCGCAGCGGAACCGGTAGATGATCCCCTCGATCACTCTGCGGTGATCGGCGAACGGGCGCCCTGGCATCCCGTCCGACGAGGGCAGTAACGGCTCGAGTCGGTCCCACTGGGCATCGGTCAGGACGGCACGGCGCGACACCTACTGATCATCGCGCAGGCCCGACCAGCCGGGTTAGGAGACGCGCCCTAGCCCGCCAGGACGATCCGTCCCAGCTCCACCGAGGAGGCCAGGTGCGCGTGGTGCGGCAGCACCCGCACCGTGTACCCGGTCAGCCCCGCGTGCGGCAGCGGCACCGCGACCTCCCAGGACCCGTCGCCGCGGTGCTCCATCGCGACGGTCACCGGGTCCGCCAGCTCGTCGGAGGAGTCGACCCGCCCGACGACGGCCTCGACCGTCACGTCCCCCGGCTCCAGACCGGCCAGGTCGACCCCGGCGCGGACGGTCATCGGTGACCCGACGACCGGGGTGTCGGGCAGCCCGGAGGCGTCGACGCCGGTGATCCGGACGTGGTTCCAGGCCTTGTCCAGCCGGGCCCGGAACAGCGCGATGTCCCGGGCGACCGCGTAGTCCGACGCCGCGGCGTCGGCGGCGGCGCGGGCGGCCGGGGTGTACCAGTCCTGCACGTACTCCCGCACCATGCGGGTGGCCTGCACCTTGGGCCGCAGCGTGGTCAGGGTGTGGCGGACCATCTCCACCCAGCGGTGCGGGACGCCGTCGACGCGGTCGTAGAACGCCGGGCCGACCTGGGTCGCGATGAGCTCGTAGAGGGCGTTGGCCTCGAGGTCGTCGCGCCGGGCCGGGTCCTCGACGCCGTCGGCGGTCGGGATGGCCCAGCCGTTGGCGCCGTCGTAGAACTCGTCCCACCAGCCGTCCCGGATGGACAGGTTCAGGCCGCCGTTGAGCGCGGACTTCATGCCGGAGGTGCCGCAGGCCTCGAGCGGGCGCAGCGGGTTGTTCAGCCAGACGTCGCAGCCCCAGTACAGGTAGCGGGCCATCGACATGTCGTAGTCCGGGAGGAACACGATGCGGTGGCGCACCCCGGCGTCGTCGGCGAAGCGCACGATCTGCTGGATGAGCGCCTTGCCGCCGTCGTCGGCGGGGTGCGACTTCCCCGCGACGACGAGCTGTACCGGCTGGTGCGGGTCGAGCAGCAGGCTGCGCAGCCGGTCCGCGTCGCGCAGCATCAGGGTCAGCCGCTTGTAGGTCGGGACCCGGCGGGCGAAGCCCACGGTGAGCACGTCCCGGTCGAAGACGTGGTCGGTCCAGCCCAGCTCGGGCTCGGACGCACCGCGCTCCAGCCAGGCGGCACGCACCCGGCGGCGGACCTCGTCGACCAGCCGCGAGCGCAGGGTGTTGCGCAACGCCCAGACGTCGGCGTCGGACACCTCGGCCGGGGAGCTGCCGGGCTCACCGAGGAGCTCGGTGACCTGGTGGGCCTCCCAGGTCGGGCCGTGCACGCCGTTGGTGACCGAGCCGATCGGCACCTCGTCCCGGTCGAAGCCCGCCCACAGCCCGCCGAACATCTCCCGCGACACGATGCCGTGCAGCCGGGACACCCCGTTGGCGCGCTGGGCCAGGCGCAGACCCATGTGCGCCATGTTGAACGTCGCGGTGTCGGTCCCCGAGGGCCCCTCGGCGCCGAGTGCGAGGAGCCGCTCGGTGGGCAGCCCGGGCAGCAGCCGGTCGGTCAGGTAGTGCCGCACCAGGTCCAGGCCGAACCGGTCGATGCCGGCCGGGACCGGGGTGTGGGTGGTGAACACCGTCCCCGCGCGGACGGCGGCGAGCGCCTCGTCGAAGTCCAGCCCGCCCGACGACGCGGACACCGACGCGGGGCCCGCGCCGTTCGACGACACGGCCGAGCCGGTGCACAGCTCGCGGATCCGCTCGCAGCCGAGGAACCCGGCGTGGCCCTCGTTGGTGTGGAAGACCTCCGGCGTCGGGTGCCCGGTGAGCCGGCAGAACGCGCGGACCGCGCGGACCCCGCCGACGCCGATCAGGATCTCCTGCTGGATCCGGTGGTTCTGGTCGCCGCCGTAGAGCCGGTCGGTGACCCCGCGCAGGTCGGTGCCGCCGCCGTCGCCCGCGTTCTCCTCGATGTCGGTGTCGAGCAGCAGCAGCGGGACCCGCCCGACCGCGGCCTGCCAGATCCGCGCGTACAGCGTGCGGTCCCCCGGCATCGCGACCTCGACCAGCTCCGGCGCGCCGGAGGCGTCGGTGAGCAGCTGCAGCGGCAGGCCCTGCGGGTCGATCGCCGGGTAGTGCTCGAGCTGCCAGCCGTCGAGCGAGAGGGACTGGCGGAAGTACCCGGAGCGGTACAGCAGGCCGACCGCGACGAGGGGGACGCCCAGGTCGGAGGCCGCCTTCAGGTGGTCTCCGGCGAGCACGCCGAGACCGCCGGAGTAGTTGGGGAGCACCTCCGAGACGCCGAACTCCATCGAGAAGTACGCGACGGCGGACGGCCGGCCCGCATCGCGGGCGTCGTCGCCGCGGTACCAGCGCGGCTCGGCCAGGTAGGCCTCCAGCTCGGCGGCCCGCTCGGCGACCTCGGCGGCGACCGCCTCGTCCGCGGCCAGCTCGGCCAGGCGCGCGGTGGGGATCTCGCCGAGCAGGCGGACCGGGTCCTGGCCGCTGGCGTCCCACGCGTCGGGGTCGAGCGAGGCGAACAGGTCCCGGGTCGGCGCGTGCCAGGTCCACCGCAGGTTCGTCGCCAGTGTCTGCAGCGGCGCGAGCGGAGCGGGGAGCTGGGCACGGACGGTGAAACGGCGGAGGGCTCTCACGGCCGCGAGGGTAGCCGGGAACACCGACACGCACGCGGCGTCCCGTCCGGCCGGGACGGGGTCCCACCGGTAGGGTCGCACTGCCGCGGGATCCACGGGTCCGTGCACGTCGAATCGGTTCCGTCCACATCCGTTCCGATCCGTTCACGCCGATGGTCCCGCGGGTGTGGCGACAGGTGACGTGGCGGCGTCAGACTGACCGTCTCGACTCTGGTGGGACTTCTACCGACGGTGACAATTTCCTGGGGGTGCAGCCGATGACCGGTCGGCTCGGAATCGACGACGTGACCCCGTTCGTGGAGAGCGGAGACCCGGCGAAGGCCGTGGTCGGCGAGGTCGTGCCGATCCGGGCGACCGTCTGGCGGGAGGGACACGACGCCGTCGCGGCGAACGTCGTGTTCACCCCGCTGTCGGCCGACGGGACGCCGGGCGACGCGCAGTACGTGCGGATGCAGCCCGACGGTGTGGGCACGGACCGCTTCGTCGCCTGGGTCCGCCCCGACGCCGAGGGCCGCTGGACCTTCCGCGTCGACGCGTGGAGCGACCCGTGGGCGACCTGGCGCTCGGCCGTGGAGAAGAAGATCGCCGCGGGCCAGACCGCCGAGGAGCTGGCCAACGACCTCGAGGTCGGCGCCCGGCTGCTCGCCAGGGTCGGGCGGCGCCCGGCCGAGTCCGAGAGCCGCGACCTGCTGCTCGGTGCCGCGAACACGCTGCGGGACACCGCGCTGCCGCTGCGCGCGCGGGTCGCCCCGGCGCTGTTCGACGCCGTCGTCGCGATCATGACCGAGCGCCCGGTCCGGGAGCTCATCACCCGCGGCCCGGAGCGGACGATCTTCGTCGACCGGCCGCGCGCGCTCTACGGCTCCTGGTACGAGTTCTTCCCCCGTTCCACCGGCGGCCGCGACGAGACCGGCCGCCCGGTGCACGGCACGTTCGCGACCTCGTCCAAGGAGCTCGACCGGGTCGCGCGGATGGGCTTCGACGTCGTCTACCTGCCGCCGATCCATCCCGTCGGCACGGTGCACCGCAAGGGCCGCAACAACTCCGCCCACGCCGAGCCCGGTGACGTCGGCTCCCCGTGGGCGATCGGCTCCGCCGCGGGCGGGCACGACGCGATCGACCCCGAGCTGGGCGACTTCGACGACTTCGACGCGTTCGTCGCCCGGGCGAACGAGCTCGGTCTGGAGGTCGCGCTCGACCTGGCGCTGCAGTGCGCGCCCGACCACCCCTGGGTCACCGAGCACCCGGAGTGGTTCACGGTGCGCCCGGACGGGACGATCGCCTACGCGGAGAACCCGCCGAAGCGCTACCAGGACATCTACCCGCTGAACTTCGACCGCGACCCGGCCGGCATCTACGCCGAGTGCCTGCGCGTGGTGCTGAAGTGGGTCGAGCACGGCGTGACGATCTTCCGGGTCGACAACCCGCACACCAAGCCGCCGAACTTCTGGCACTGGCTGATCTGGGAGGTCAAGCGGACCCACCCGGAGGTGCTGTTCCTGGCCGAGGCGTTCACCCGCCCGGCCCGGCTGTTCGGGCTGGCGCGGCTGGGCTTCACCCAGTCCTACACGTACTTCACGTGGCGGACCGAGGCCGAGGAGCTCGCCGAGTTCGCGACGATGCACGCCGAGCACGCCGACGAGTGCCGCCCCAACCTGTTCACCAACACCCCGGACATCCTCCACGAGTCGCTGCAGACCGGCGGTCCGGCGATGTTCGCGATCCGGGCCACCCTGGCCGCGACGATGGCGCCCACCTGGGGCGTCTACTCCGGCTTCGAGCTCTACGAGGGCACCCCGGTCAAGCCGGGCAGCGAGGAGTACCTGGACTCGGAGAAGTACGAGCTGCGCCCGCGGGACTTCGAGTCCGCGCTCAACCAGGGGCGCTCGCTGGAGCCGTACCTGACCCGGCTCAACGAGATCCGCCGTGCGCACCCGGCGCTGCAGCAGCTCCGCGAGATCCACCTCCACGAGGTGGACAACGCGAACATCATCGCGTTCTCCAAGCTGGACCCCTCCACCGGTGACCAGGTGCTGGTGGTGTGCACGCTGGACTCGACGGCGCCCCAGCAGGGCACCCTCAAGCTGGACATGCCGGCGCTGGGGCTGCGCTACACCGACGTCGTGGAGGTGCACGACGAGGTGTCGGGCGATTCCTACCGCTGGGGCGAGTACAACTTCGTGCGGCTGATCCCGACCGACCACGTCGCCCACGTGATCGCCCTGCCGGCGCAGACCCCGCTGCTCTGACCCCTCTCTCCGCTCGACGGGCACCACCCCGCCATCGCACGAACGGGCCCTTCGTACGAACCTTTCGTACGAAG
The DNA here is from genome assembly GCF_020131355.1 of Pseudonocardia sp. ICBG1293. GTDB lineage: Bacteria > Actinomycetota > Actinomycetes > Mycobacteriales > Pseudonocardiaceae > Pseudonocardia. Next base: position 821,740 of record NZ_JAHLEL010000038.1, on the reverse strand, counting down.
GGCCCGTTCGTGCATGACCCGAGGCCCGGGGCACCCGAGGCCTGGCGCCCGGCACCCGAGGCGCCCGGGGCCCGGGGCCGTGCATCGGGCGGGGCGTGCGGCGGGTGAGGAAGGCGGCGGGGCGGATCAGGCGGGGTCGGGGTCCTCGGCCGTGGGCTCCAGGACCACGGCGGTCGCCCGGAACGGTGCCATCCCGATCCGGAAGCCGTTGAGGTCGTCCACGGTGCCCACGGTGTCACCGGAGAACAGGTCGGTGACCGTCGCGCCCGGGGTCAGGTGCTCGGACCGCACGAACGCGTCGACCTGCTCGTCGGCGAAGTTCAGGACGGTCACGCTGGTCCGGTCGTCGTCGAGCTGGTGCACCATCACCAGGAGGCCGCGGTGCGACACGTCCGGGACGTCGACCTGGCGGGCCGTCGCCACCCCGGAACGCTTGCGCACGGCGAGGATGGCCTGCATCTGCCGGACGAAGCTGGCCTCGTCGTCGAGCTGGTCGGGCAGCGACCCGTACAGGCTGCGTCCGCGGGGCATGCCCGACGAGGACTTCTCGGCGTCCGGGCGGTGCCCCATCAGGTCGTGCGCGGGCCGCGAGACCCACCGGGTGTCCCCGGAGTTCAGCAGGTCCGAGACCGAGTCCGGGGGCAGCGTGAGCATGCCGAGCAGGTCCCAGCCCGACAGCGCGAACACCCCGGGCTGGAACGCGTTGAACATGACCAGCAGCAGGTGCACCCGCCGGATGCGCGCGACGTCGTCGGGGCCGATGTCGTCGAGGGCGGAGATCCCGAGCGACGCGGCGATCACGGTCGCGGTGGTGCAGGCGATCCCGTTCGTCGTGAAGATCAGGTTGTAGGGCGCGTCCGGTCCGGTGAGGACGTCACACAGGTCGCGGCGGATCGTGTCGGCCAGGTCGCCACCGCGCATCTCCTCCCCGCGGAAGTGGAACAGCTCGTCGGTGTGGCCCGCCGTCCAGTGCACGAGCTCGTAGGTCAGCTCGTCGTGGTTCTGCAGCGCGTGCACCAGCGACGCCGGGTCGACGCCGAGGTCCAGTGCGGTGCGCAGGGTCAGCCGCAGGAACTCGGTGTCCGAGGTCGCGAGCGCGTGGTGGTAGGCGGGGCGGTTGATGAAGTCGTAGGACAGGTCCGCGCCCGCCTCGGAGGTGACCTTGATGTCGTCGACGGTCAGGTTCAGCTCCTGGAAGGTGAACCCGCCGACCTTGCGGACCATGCTCGCGATGAGGTGGTTCGCGGCCTCGGACAGCGGGTGCCCCTCCGACCAGCCGGGGTTCCCCGAGCCGGCCTTCTCCACGCCGAGGAAGCCGTTGGCGTCCAGGCGCAGCGCACCGGAGCCGAGGTCGGCCAGCGAGTGCAGGGCGTCACCGATGACCATCCGCATCCCCGCGAAGGTCGGGTCCAGCCAGTTCACCGAGGGCTGGCCGTCCTTGAAGTAGTGCAGGTACACCCAGCGCCGCACGACGCCGTCGACACCGGTGACCTCGCCGGTCGCCGACCAGTTGGTCTCCTTCACGCCCTCGCGGTAGAAGATGACCCGCTGCAACCGCCCGACGATGTAGCCGGCCTTCTCCAGCGCCTCCTCGGTCGCGGCGTCCAGGTTGGCCGAGTCCTTCCCCGGCGGCACGTCCGGCAGCATCCCCCAGTCGGACTGCTCGATCTCGACCATGTGGTAAATGCCCGGGTAGTCGCCGTAGGCGAGCTCGGCGAGCCGGAAGTCGGGGCCCTTGCCGGTGTGGCCGGGGACGATGTCGTCGATGATCGTGCCGCCGTGCCAGGTGGCGGTCGCGCACATCGCGCGGAACTCGTCCTCGGTGCCGAAGGCCGGGTCGAGCTCGTTGGAGATGCGGTCGAAGTGGCCGTCGACGCTCGGGGTGGGCTGCCAGCCCGAGAGCCCGCCCGCCCGCTTCACCGGCCCGGTGTGGACGCCCTCGATGCCGATCGTCTCGAACGCCTGCCAGAGCTCGGCGTTGCCCAGCGACGCGAGGAACGACTCGCCGGAGGCGGTGATCAGCGAGATCGGGTAGGCGGTGAACCACACCGACGCCGTCTCGACCGCGTGCCGCGGGCCGGGGCTGGCGTAGGGGTTCTGCCACATCGAGCCCTGCCCGGAGAACTGGCGGGCCAGCTCGTCGGCGTGGCCCAGCATCGACTGGGACAGCAGCCACGACACGTAGACCGGGTTCTCCCCCGAGGCCGGGCCGTCCTGTGCCACCGAGCGGCGCCGCACGGTGGACCGCACCCGGGCGCGGTGACGCAGCGTGCGCGGCCGTGCCTCGTGGTAGTACTCGGCGAAGTTCACGTCCGGGGGCTCCGGGACGTGCTCGGGTTCGGCGGGCACCGGTTCGACGGCGGCGAGCGGATCGGCCGGTGCGATCCGGGCCTGGGTCTCCGGGATCGTCGGGGGGATGTCGGCCTTCGGCTCTCGCTCGGTCACGCCGCCGGTCCTCCGGTCGCAGTGGGGCAGGTCAGGGCAGGTTCCTGGGTACGTACGGCCCCACGGTGCGCCCGGCGACGGCGATCCGCACGCGGGCGCGTGCGCACCATCGCGGGCACCCGAGGGCACCACGTCCAGTATGGGTTTCCGGGCACGGAGATGCCCGACAGAAGCGCGATCACCGCCCGTGACCAACGGGTGGTCGTTCCGACACGGACAGTACCGTCCGCCTCACCTCCTGACCCGGCCGGGTCGGCCTGTCCCGGTTAGGGTTTCCGCCTGCGGGCCCGGGTGGCGCCGACCGGTACCCGACGTGGTGGCGGCGGCACCCGTCCACGGCCCGCGCTGGGTGTCACAGGCCGGGCGGACGACCCGGCGGGAGGGGGACGACGCGTGCGGCCGACCGGAGCTTCCGAGGACCTGACGGCGCTCCCGGGCCTGCTGCGCGACTGGCTGCCCGGGCGTCGCTGGTTCGCCGAGAAGGGACGTCCGCTGACCGGCGTCGCCGTGGCATCGCGGCACCCGCTGCCCACCCCCGAGGGGGTCTCCGGGCTCGAGGTGCTGGTCCTCGCGGTGTCCTTCGCCGACGGTCCGGACCGCCGGTACCAGCTGCTGGTGGCCCGCGCCCCGCACGCCCCGGTCGGGGCCGCACCGATCGGCGAGCACGACGGGCAGGTCCTCTACGACGGCCTGCACGACCCGGCCGTCACCGCGCTGCTGCTGCGGCTGGTCGCCGAGGGCGCCACCGCGGGCGACCTGTCCTTCGTGCCCGAGCCGGGCGCGGAGCTGCCGCTGTCCGAGACCGGCCGCGTCGTCGACGCCGAGCAGTCCAACACCTCGGTCCGCTGGGGCGAGCGCTCCATCCTCAAGGTCTACCGGCGGCTGTCGGCGGGCCTGAACCCCGACCTCGAGCTGCACCGGGCACTGCGCGCCGCCGGGTCGACGTCGGTCGCGGCGCTGCAGGGTGGCATCGAGGGTGTCCTCGACGGCGAACCCGCCACCTTCGCCCTGCTGCAGGAGTTCGCGGCCGGGTCGCACGACGGCTGGGAGCGGGCCACCGCGGCCGTCCGCGACCGGAGCGACTTCACCGGCGACGCCCATGCGCTCGGCGAGGCGCTCGCCGACGTGCACGTCGCCCTGCGCACCGAGCTCGGCACCACCGAGACCGACCCGCGCGAGCTGGCCGCGTACTGGACCCGCCGGTGCACCGAGGTCGCCGCGCAGGTGCCCGTACTCGCCCCGCACGTGCCCGCGATCCGCGCCGTCTACGACGAGGTCGCCGCGCTCGGCGCGCCCGTCGTCGTGCAGCGGGTGCACGGCGACCTGCACCTGGGGCAGACGCTGCGCCGCCCGGACGGCCGCTGGCTGATCATCGACTTCGAGGGCGAGCCGGCCGCCTCCCCGCAGGAGCGGCGCGCGCCGGACTCCGCGGTGCGCGACGTCGTCGGGATGCTGTTCTCCTTCGACTACGCGGCCTTCCACCACCTGCTGACCCGGTCCGACACGCCCGGAGCAGATCTCGGTTCGGACACCGCCGAGGCACGTCTGGCTCACGAATGGTCGGCCGCGAACCGCGACGCGTTCTGCGCGGGCTACGCCGCCCGGGCCGGTGCGGACCCGCGCGCGCACGCCGCGCTGCTGCGCGCCTACGAGCTGGACAAGGCCGTCTACCAGGTGCTCTACGAGACCCGTAGCCGTCCGACCTGGCTGCCCATCCCGCTCGCGGCGATCGAGCGGGGCACCACCGCGTAGCACGTCCGGGCCGCCGGCGACACCCGGTGGTCACCGGAGCTTCCGCACCACGACGCCGGGGCGACGCCCGACTCCCCGGGCGGCCCGGCGCGGGATCGTGGAATCCTCCCGACCAGGAGGACACCCACCGTGAGACGACCACCCGCCGTTCGGCCCGAGGACCTGTCGTGACCCCGGCCGGTCTGCTCGGTGTGGACGGACTGGACGGGGTCCTCGGCCTGGTCCAGCGACCCGACGGGCCCACGCTGGGCGTCACGCTGGCCGTGCTCTTCCTCGGTGTGCTGGCGGAGGGACCGGTGGTCAGCGTCGTCGCGGGCTCGCTCGCCGGCGCCGGGCTGCTCGACTGGTGGGTGGTGTGGCTGGTGGCGTTCGCCGCCGACGTCGTCGCCGACACCGTCTTCTACCTCCTCGGCCGCGGCGGGCGCCGTCCACGGGTCGCCCCGCTGCTGGTCCGGCTGGGTCTGACCGAGCGCCGTGGCGAGCTCCTGCGCGAGAAGGTGGGGGGCAGTCCCGGCCGGATGGTGCTGGGCGCGAAACTGGTGGACGTCGGTGCGATCCCCGCGTTCCTGGCCCTCGGCCTGGCCGGGGTGCCGTACCGGCGGTTCATGGCCTGGGTGGTCCCGCTGACGGCGGTGCGCTCCGCACTGCTGGTGGGGATCGGCTGGGTGGTCGGGGGCCGGTTCGCCGCGGAGCTGGCCCACCGGCCGTGGATCATCGTGGCGGTGGGACTGGGCGTCGGCCTGGTGCTGGTGGCCGGGCGCGCCGTATGGCTCCGGTCCCGCTCACCCCACCCCCCGACCTCGCGGAAGGAGAACGCGTGCGCGTCCTGATCGGGGCCGACACCTGGGCACCGGACGTCAACGGGGCCAGCTACGCCGGACAGCGGCTGGCGGCCGAGCTCGCCGCCCGCGGGCACGAGGTGCACGTGGTCGCACCGTCGCGCGGCCTGCGCAGCCACGGACCGCGCCGGGTCGGGCCGGTGACCGAGCACCGGGTCCGCTCCTGCCGCGTCCCCAAGCCGCCGGGCTTCCGGCTGTGCCCGCCGCCCGGCCTGCGGCAGACCTGCCGCACGATCCTGCGCCGGGTCCGGCCGGACGTGGTGCACGTGCAGAGCCACATGGTGCTCGGCCGGATGCTGCTGACCGCCGCCGCCGACCTCGGCATCCCGTCGATGGCGACCACGCACATGATCCCGGAGAACATCATCCCGGCGATCAGCTTCCTGCACCTGCCCGAGTCCGGGCTGAAGAAGCTGTTCTGGTGGGACGCGGTGCGGGTGCTGTCTCGCGCCGGGCTGGTCACCGCCCCGACCCCGCTGGCCGCGTCGATGGCCGAGCAGGGCGGGGTCCCCGGCCCGGTCCTGCCGGTCTCCAACGGCCTGGACCTGGGCCGGTTCCGGCCCGACGCCACCGGACGCGGGCCGGCGTTCCGGGCCCGGCACGGCATCCCCGCCGACGCCCCGCTGGTCGGCTTCGTGGGGCGGCTGGACCGCGAGAAGCACGTCGACGAGCTGATCCGCGCCACCGCGCTGCTGCGCGCCGGCGCGGTGCCCGACGCCCAGCTGGTCGTGGTCGGGGAGGGCGAGGAGCGGGCACGGCTGGGTGCGCTGGTCCGCGAGCGGCACCTGGAGCACGCGGTCACCTTCACCGGCCGGCTCACCGACGACGAGATCCCCGACGTCTACCCGGCCCTGGACGTGTTCTGCAACGCCGGCACCGCCGAGCTGCAGAGCCTGGTGACGCTGGAGGCGATGGCGACCGGGAAGCCGGTCGTCGCCGTCGACGCGGGTGCGCTGCCGCACCTGGCCCGTCCCGGGGTGAACGGCTGGCGCTACCCGCACGGCGACGTCGCCGCGCTCGCCGACCGGCTGGCCCGCGTGCTCGGCGACCCCGACGGCGCGGCCGAGCTGGGGGCCGCGAGCCTGCAGATCGCCTCCGAGCACTCACTGGCGACCACGGTGGACACCTTCGAGGAGCTGTACCGGACGAAGGCCCGCCCGGTCGTGCCGGTGCGCGCGTTCCGCGCGGCGCGCCGCGCCCGCCGGCACGCGGACACCCGGCGGTGACCGCGACGCTGACCCCCGCCCGGGAGACCACGGTCGACGGGGCGGCCACCGTCGTGCACACCTTCGGTGACCCGGCCGGGGCGCCGGTACTGGCGCTGCACGGGCTGCGCGGCAGCCACCACGGGCTCGCGCCGCTGGCGTCACGGCTGCCCGGGTACCGCGTCGTCGTGCCGGACCTGCCCGGGTTCGGGGCGTCGCCGCCGTTCACCGACCGCGCCCACGACGTCGACGGCTACGCCCGCTGGGCCTCGGCGCTGCTCGCCGACCTCGGCCCGGACACGGTGCTGCTGGGGCACTCGTTCGGCTCGATCGTCGCCGCGGCGGTCTGCGCGGCCGCCGCGACCACACCGCGCGCCCTCGTACTGGTCAACCCGATCGCCGAGCCGGCGTCGTCGGCCGGCGGGGTCACCGGGATCGGGACCACGGTGACCGCGGCCCTGCACGAGGGCGCAGCCCGGCTCGGGCTCGACGGTGTGCTGCGACACCGCCTGCTCGCCGACGCGGCGACCGTCACCATGGCGACGACCCGCGACCCGTTGCTGCGGCACTGGATCGCCGGCGAGCACCGCGCCCACTTCGGCACCTTCGCCACGACGACGGCGCTGCTGGAGTGCTTCCGTGCCGCCGGTTCCGGCTCGGTCCGGCCGTGGGCACCGCGGATCACGGTGCCGACGCTGCTGCTGGCCGGGGCCCGTGACCGGGTCGCCCCACCGGCCGGGCAGCACGCGCTGGCCGCGGCCTTCCCCGACGCCCGGCTGGTCCTGCTGCCGCGCACCGGCCACCTCGTGCACTACGAGGCCCCGGCGTGGGCGGCCCGCGAGATACGGGGTTTCCTGGCGCGGTGAGGGTGCTCGTCGACTGCCGCTACATCCGTCCCGGCCGCCCGGACGGCATCGGCCGCTACACCACCGGACTGGTCCGTGCGCTGGACCGGATCACCCCGGTGGAGCTGCTGGTGTCCGACCCGCGGCAGCGCGACGGGCTGCCCGACCGGCCCGCACACACCCTGCCCGCCCCCACCGGGCCCGGGGAGCCGCTGCTCGCGCGGCGGGTGAACCGGATCATCGCCGGCACGTCCGGCACCCACGGGTCACCCGATGTGGTCGTGTTCAGCCCGATGCAGACGATGGGCACGCTGGGCCGCCGCTACGCGGTCGTGCTGACCGTGCACGACCTCATCTACTACCGGCACCCGGCTCCGCCGCCGTGGCTGCCCGCACCGGTGCGGGCGGTGTGGCGGGCCTACCACCTGTCCTGGTGGCCGCAGCGGCTGCTGCTGGCCGGCGCCGACGCCGTCGCGTGCGTGTCCACCGCCACCGCGGGCCTGGTCGCGGAGCACCGGCTGTCCCGCCGGGAGGTCGCCGTCGTCCCGGACGCCACCGACTTCCACCTGCCGCCCGGCACCCCGGCCCGCTCCCGCCCGCCGGGCGGCCGGATCGTCTACGCCGGGTCGTTCATGCCCTACAAGGACGTCGCGACCCTGGCCCGGGCCGCCGCCCGGCTCCCCGACCACGAGCTGCACCTGGTCTCGCCCGTGCCGCCCGGCGTGCGGGCGGAGCTGGAGCGGCTCGCCGCGCCGGCACGGCCGGTGTTCCACGACGGGGTCGACGACGACGGCTACCGCGCCCTGCTCGACGGCGCCACCGCGCTGGTCTCCGCCTCCCGCGACGAGGGGTTCGGGCTGCCGGTCCTGGAGGCCATGGCGCGGGGCTGCCCCGTGGTCGTCAGCGACATCCCGGCCTTCCGGGAGGTCGCCGGCGACGCCGGGGTGTTCGTCGCCCCCGGTGACGACGCCGGGTTCGCCGCCGCCGTGGCCGCACTGGACACGACCTGGTCCGCCCGCTCCGACGCGGTGCGGGCCCGCGCCGCCCGGCAGACCTGGGACGTGGCCGCGGGGGCGCTGCACGCGGCCCTGGAACGGGCGCTGGACCGTCACCGGCGCACCGCGCGCGGGCGCCGCTGACCCGGTCCGCTCACGCTCGACTGCGATCCGGCAACACTGTGCGACCGCGCGCGGCGGGTTCCGGTCACCCGCAGTACGGTTCCGCAGTGACCTCCGAGGAGACCCGAGCGACCCGCTCCGAGACCGATGCGCACGCACCGGACCCGGCGACGACCGACCGGATCCTGGGCGGTGCCCACCACGACCCCCACTCGGTGCTCGGCGCGCATCCGCACGTCGACGGCACCGTGGTCCGTGTCCTGCGCCCGCACGCGGTCTCGGTGGCCGTGCTGCTCAACGGCGACCGCGCGCAGGCCAGCGAGCTGACGAAGGTGCACGACGCCGGACTGTTCTCCGGCCTCGTCCCCGGCTCCGGCGGTGACTACCGGCTGCTCGTGACCTACGGCGACGGCGCCGGCGGCACGACCGAGCAGACGGTCGACGACCCGTACCGCTGGCTGCCGACGCTCGGCGACATGGACCTGCACCTCATCGGCGAGGGACGGCACGAACGACTGTGGGACGTCCTCGGCGCACACGTCCGGGACTACGACACCCCCTCCGGCACGGTGGCCGGGACCAGCTTCGCCGTCTGGGCCCCGAACGCCCGCGGTGTGCGGGTCACCGGTGACTTCGACGGCTGGGCCGGCTGGGCGCTCCCGATGCGCTCGCTGGGCGGCTCCGGCGTCTGGGAGCTGTTCGTGCCCGGCGTCGGTGTCGGCGACCGCTACAAGTTCCGCATCCTGGGCCCCGACGGCCGGTGGCGGGACAAGGCCGACCCGATGGCCTTCGCCACCGAGATCCCGCCGCAGACGGCGTCGGTGGTCACCCGCGACGTCCACGAGTGGGGCGACGACGAGTGGATGGCCGACCGCGCGCGGCGCCGTCCGCACGCGGAGCCGATGAGCGTCTACGAGATGCACCTCGGTTCCTGGGTGCCGGGGCTGGACTACCGCGAGATCGCCGAGCGGCTGGTGGCCTACCTGGACACCACCGGCTTCACCCACGTCGAGCTGCTGCCGGTGGCCGAGCACCCGTTCGGCGGGTCGTGGGGCTACCAGGTGACCTCGTACTTCGCCCCGACCTCGCGGTTCGGCACACCCGACGACTTCCGGTACTTCGTCGACCGGCTGCACCGCGCGGGCTACGGCGTGATCGTCGACTGGGTGCCGGCGCACTTCCCGCGCGACGAGTGGGCGCTGGCCCGCTTCGACGGCACCGCCTGCTACGAGCACGCCGACCCGCGCCGCGGTGAGCAGCCCGACTGGGGCACGCTCGTGTTCGACTTCGGCCGCAACGAGGTGCGCAACTTCCTCGTCGCGAACGCGCTGTACTGGCTGGAGTCGTTCCACATCGACGGCCTGCGCGTCGACGCCGTGGCCTCGATGCTCTACCTCGACTACTCCCGGGCCGACGGCCAGTGGCTGCCCAACGTCCACGGCGGCCGGGAGAACCTCGACGCGGTGGCCTTCCTGCAGGAGATGAACGCGACCGTCTACCGGGAGCACCCGGGCGTGGTCACGATCGCCGAGGAGTCCACCGCCTGGCCGGGCGTCACCCGGCCGACCTACATGGGCGGCCTCGGGTTCGGGCTCAAGTGGAACATGGGCTGGATGCACGACACGCTCGACTACACCGGGCGCGACCCCATCCACCGCAGCTACCACCACAACCAGATGACGTTCTCGCTGATGTACGCCTTCAGCGAGAACTACGTGCTCCCGATCAGCCACGACGAGGTCGTGCACGGCAAGGGGTCGCTGTGGACCCGGATGCCCGGCGACGACTGGAACAGGGCCGCGGGGGTCCGCGCGCTGCTGGCCTACATGTGGGCGCACCCGGGCAAGCAGCTGCTGTTCATGGGCGGTGAGTTCGGGCAGCCGCGCGAGTGGTCCGAGCAGCGCTCGCTGGACTGGCACCTGCAGAGCGACGACCCGCTGCACGGTGGGATCACCACGCTGGTCGGGGACCTGAACCGGACCTACCGCGCGCAGTCGGCGCTGTGGTCGCGCGACACCACCCCGGACGGCTTCGCCTGGATCGACGCCAACGACGCGCAGGGCAACGTGTTCTCGTTCCTGCGTCACGGCGTGGACGCCGAGGGACGGGCGACCGTGCTGGCCTGCGTCGCGAACTTCTCCGGCGCCCCGCGCGAGGACTACCGGGTGGGTCTGCCGTTCGCCGGGAACTGGACCGAGGTGGTCAACACCGACGCGTCGGCCTACGGCGGGTCCGGGGTGGGCAACCTCGGCCGGGTCGCGGGCGAGCAGGTCATGTGGCACGGCCAGCCCGCATCGGCGGTGCTGCGGCTCCCGCCGTCGGGCGTGCTGTGGCTGGTGCCGGAGGAGACCGGCGGCCCGGTGCTGTCCGCCCCGGCGCAGGAGACGGCCCCGGTGGCGACGGTCCCGTCGCCGCTGCCGCCCGCCGCGGTACCCGACGAGCCGGAGGACACCGACGTCGAGGCACCGGTGACCCCGGACGACGACCTGCGGGTCCCCGCCGCCCCGGTCGACGTCGTCGACCCGGGACCGGACGACACCGAGGACGGCCCGGACACCGCTCCGGTCTCGACCTCGGTCGCACCCGCGCCCGGCACCGTCGGTGCCCGGGCGGTGCGCACCGGCTCGTTCGTGAACGGGAGCTCGGGGACCGGCGCCTCGGACACCGGGACCACCGCGGACGACTGAGCTCCCGCCCCGGTGCCCGGCCGGCCGCCCCGGCCCGCGCCACCGGTCACGGACCCGCGGGCGATCGCACCGGCCCCGGGCCGGCGCGGTCACCGCACCGGGCCGGTCCCGGTCAGCGGCCGGGTCCGCCGGGTCCGCCGGGTCCGGCACCGGACCGGCCGGGACCGCCGGGCCCGGTACCGGGCCGGTGCGGACCGCCCGCGCCCGGGGTGTCCCGGGGCGCGGGTCCGGACCGGTGCGGGCCCGGCCCTCCCCCGGCGCGACGCGGGTCGGGTGCCCCCTGCGCGACGCGGGGTGCGGCACCGGGCCGGTGCGGTCCGGGTGCCCCCTCGACGCCCCGCGGTGCGGCCCCCGTCCGGTCGGTGACCGGCGGCCGCGCCGGTCCCGGCCCTCCCGTCACCGGTGCGTCCGCCGCCGGCCGGCCGGCCGGCCCCGGTGGCCTGCGGAAGGTCTCGTCGTCGGGCCCCACCCAGATGCGCGCCATCGGCTCACCCCGACACTTGCCGGTCGCCGGGCACCGCCAGCACCGCCACGGCTCCCAGGGCGGCGACCGCCCCGAAGGCGAAGAAGCCCCACGGATATGCGAGGCCCGCGGTGAGCAGCGCCCCGCCGAGGAGCGGCCCGCAGATCGCACCGAGCCGGCCGATCCCGCTGGCGGCGCCCAGCGCCGAGGCCCGCGCATGGTCGGGGTAGTGCCGGCTGACGAACGCGTAGACCAGCACCTGCGAGCTGAACACGAACACGCCGGCGAGCAGCACGCTCACGTAGATCCCGCCGCCGGGCAGGGGCACCGCGAGCAGCGCCAGGAACACCGCGCCCGCGACGAACCAGCCTGCCGCCGCCGTGCGCAGCCCGATCCGGTCGGCGACCCGGCCCGCGACGAGCAGACCGACGATCGCGCCGACGTTCAGCACCAGCAGCTGGGCCAGCGCCGCGTCCAGGCCGTAGCCGGCGACCCGCATGATCTGCGGCAGCCAGGTGTTGAGGCCGTAGACCAGCAGCAGCCCCATGAACGAGGCGACCCAGAACGCCACCGACGCGCGCAGGTAGCCGTCGCGGACGAGCTGGGCGACCGGGTTGCGCGAGCGCGGCCCGGCCGGTGCGGCCGTCGCGCGGGCCGCGGCGGGGAGCGTGTCCGGCAGGTACCGGGCCAGCAGCGGGACCAGCACGATCGCCGGGAGCGCGCCGAGCACGAACATCGGCCGCCACCCCCAGACGGGGATGACCAGGATGCCGAGCAGCGAGGTCGCCACCGCGCCGACGTGGTAGCCGGTCATCAGGACGGTCGTCGCGCTCCCGCCGCGCCCGGGCCTGCTGTGCTCGTTCACCATCGCCAGCGCCACCGGCAGCACCCCGCCCAGGCCGAGCCCGGCGAGGAAGCGCAGTGCGCCGAACGTCCACGGGCCGGTCGCGACCGCGCACAGCAGGGTCAGCACCGAGAAGGCGACGACGGTGGCCAGCATCGCCCGGCGCCGCCCGACCAGGTCGGCGAGCGGGCCCGCCGACAGGGCGCCCGCCATCACACCGAGCAGCCCCGCCGTGGACACCAGCGACGCCGTCGCCGGGGTCAGGCCCCAGGTCGGTTCCTCCAGCAGTGACGGCAGCACCACACCGAGCACCACCAGGTCGAAGCCCTCGAGTGCCACCGCGGACCAGCACAGCGGGGCCACCCAGCCGCCGTGCCGGGCCGGGTCGGGCGCGGTGATGGGTCCGCCCGTGGGCTCGGACCCTGACGTCGGCGCCATCCGGGAGCCTCCTCGCGTCTCGGGTGGCGCGGATTCTGGCCGGTCAGGCCGGTGCGCGGGTCAACCCTTCCGCAGAGCGGAAGACTCCGCCGGAACCGGACCGGTGGCCGGGCGCAGCAGCGACCACCAGACCACCAGCAACACGGCCGTGTAGAGCGCCCGCCCGAGCGGGGTCGCCCACCCGCCGTCGGCCCAGAGGTCCGACCAGCTCACCGGGACGACGGCGAGGCACCCGATCGCGACGACGACCCGGCGGCGGGTGTCCCCCGCCCGCCCGGACGCGGCGAGCGCCAGCAGGCCAGGGACGAGCAGCAGCAGGTAGTTGTGCCACGCGATCGGCGCGGCCAGCAGACCGGTGGCGAGGACCGCGAACAGCGCCGTGCCACCGGGATCGGTACCGGCGGCCGGGTGCAGGCCGTACCGGCGGGTGCGCCGCCCGAGGTGGACGAGCGTGCCGATCACGACCGCCGCTCCCACCAGGGTGCCGACGACGGTCGGGAGCCCCCACCGCAGTGCCTGCCCCGGGAGGGAGGCGTTGTCCGGGGTGGGCCCGACCGGCTCGGCCAGTGCCATCGCCAGCCACTGGAACGCCGTCGGCCACCCGGCGACGGCGACGCCGAGGAGCGTCGCGACCGCCGCGGCGGCGATCCCGGCCGCGAACGGCCGTCCGCGGCCCTGTGCCGCGGGGAGCAGCAGCACCGGCGCCAGCGAGGGTTTCAGGGCGACCGTGACGCCGTAGCAGACGGCGGCCGGCAGCGGGTGCCCGCGCCGTTCGGCGACCCAGCCCACGGTCAGGCCGAGGAGCAGCAGCGGGTAGATCTGGCCCAGCAGCAGGGTGCCGTGCAACGGCGACGACGCCAGCACCACCACGAGCGCACCGGCCGTCCAGCCGCGGCCTGTCCGCAGCTCCCGGCAGACCAGCAGCACCGACCCGGCGACGAGCAGCACCGACAGCGCCGTCAGCAGCCGGTAGCCGGTGACCGGGTCGACCAGGGCCAGCGGCGCGAGCAGCACCGACAGCAGCGGCGGGTTGAGGTTGTGCAGCCGGGCGCCGGTGTCGTAGATCGCGGCGCCGCCCGGGCCGTGCTGGACCAGCGCGTACGCCGAGGCCCGGAAGGTGTCGAAGTCGACGTGCATCCGCGCGATGTCGGTCGCCGGGATCCAGCGCAGCAGCGGCGGGCCGCCCAGCGCGAACAGCAGCGCCGCGGTGACCAGCGCGGTGACGGCGACGACCGGCGCCACCGGTCGGACGAGGCGGTGGACGCGGTCGCGCACCGCCCCCGCCCCCCGGGCCGTCCGCACGGTCCACCGTGGCCGGACGGGATCGGTCGCCGCGGGCCCGGGGTGGAGGTCCGAGGTCACCGCGCGACCTGCCGTCCGACCCGCCGTGTCCCCGGCACCGCCGGCCGCGGACGGACCGGCTGCGGCCGGTGGGTCATCGAGAGGGCCGGCTCAGAACAGGGCGCGGGCGAGTGCCCGCCGGGCCGTGGCGACCCGCGGGTCGTCGGCCGGGAAGAGCTCGAAGAGCCCGACGAGGTGCCCGCGGGCCCGGTCGCGGTCGTCGCCCGCGGTCCGGGCGACGGTGCCGACCAGCCGCGTGAAGGCGGCCTCGACCCGGTCGGCGGCCAGCTCCGCGTCGGCCACGACGAGCTGGGCGTCGACGTCGTCGGGGGCGGCGTCGGCCCGCTCGATCGACGACGGGTCGGCCTGCTCGGCGCGGGCCAGGAAGCGGACCTGCGCCAGCGCGGCTCTGGCCTGCTCGTGGGCGGGCTCGGCGTCGAGGATCGCGGTGTAGGCGGCCTCGGCGGCGGCGTAGTCACCCTGTTCCAGGGCGTCCTCCGCGGCGGTGAAGCGCGGGTCCTCGGGCTCCTCGACGGGCTCGTCGGAGCCTGCCGCGGCCGCCCGGCGCTCACCCTCGGCGATCGCGGGCATCCGGTCGCGCAGCGCGTCGAGCAGCGAGGTCACCCACTCGGCGGCACGGTCCTCGGGGATCGCGCCGTTGACCGCGTCCACCGGCTGCCCGCCGACGAGCACGACCAGCATCGGGACCTGCTGGACGCCGAACGCCTGGGCGACCCGGGGCTGGGTGTCGATGTCGACCCGGGCCAGGCGCCACGCGCCACCACCGGTGGTGGCGAGCCGCTCGAGCTCGGCCGACAGCTGCTCCTCGCGGGGGTAGCGGCTGGCCCAGAGCTCGACCACGACCGGCACCTGCAGCGACGGCTCGAGGACCTCGTTCTGGAAGCCCTGCTCGGTCGCGTCGACGACCCAGGCACCCTCGGCCCCGCCGGGCTGGGGCGGACCGCCCGTGGCACCGCCGGCCGGAGCCGGCCGGTTCGCCGCATCGGCACGGGCCTTCAGCCCGGAGAGGTCGACCGCCCCGGCCATGGCCGAGGACATCGCCGCACGCTGGGCCGCCTGACGAGGATCTGGGCGAGACACGTGGTCCATCCTGGCACGTCCGCGTGCCGGGCGTGACACGCCCCGCCCCGTGACACGCGCCCCCGCGCGCGACGCGTGCGTTCCCCCGGCCGGCGGGCTCCGCCCCTCATCGGGACCGGGCGGGAGCCGCGGTCACCACGGTGATCTACAACCCGCGCGACGACACACCCCCGCCCGCCGATCCCCCGCCCGGCCGTCCGCACCCGGGCCGGTGATCCGTCGTCCGCGCGGTGATCCGTCGCCCGCGCGCGTCCGGCCGCGCGCGGGCGACGGATCACCGCGCGTCCCCACCGGCCGGACCGGGCCGGTCGCGGTGCGCAGCGGGGGACCACGGCGCCCCGGGGCCGGAGGCGGACCGGGGCCGGAGGCGGGCACGGACATGGGGCCGGGCCGGGCCGAGCCGGGGCGGGGCGGGCACGATCACCGAACCGGCGGAGCAACACCGGGCCCGGTCACTCGTTGAACACCCTGCAGGGCCTCGATGTTGACTCTGCGTGATCGCGGCGGGGCGTTCCCCCGGTCGTCCCACCCGCGGTCCCCTTCCCCGACAGAACGACCGCCGGCACCCCGGCGCACAACGGAGGGCTCCACCCCGATGAGCAACATGCAGACGACCGACAAGCCGACCCTGGCCTACGCGTCGGTGGCGCTGGGCATCATCGCGATCGCCGCGTTCCTCGTCCCGATCGCCGCCTGGATCCTGGGTGCCGCGGGCCTGGTCACCGGCTTCCTCGCCTACCGCAAGCCGGGCATGACGAAGCTCGCCCAGATCGGCATGACCGTCAGCTTCGTCGGCATCCTCGCCGGTGTGTACTACTTCTCGACGATCATGGCCGGCTGACGGCGGATCTGCGCGCGGTCCGCCGCGACGACGACACGGCTGCCGGACCCGGTCCGGCGCCCGACGGCCGGTGACGGGACTCCCGTCACCGGCCGTCGTCGTCCCGGGCCCGCGCGCTGCGCCGTCAGGCCGGCGCGGCGAGCCCGGCGAGCAGGTCCGCCGTCTCCCCGGGCCGGGTGAGCATCGGGAAGTGCCCGCCGGCGAGCTCCACCGGGCGGGCCCCCACCCGGTCCGCCTCCCGCCGTCCCGCGACGGGGTCGACGACCCGGTCCCCCGTGCACAGCACCGACACCGTCGGCACCGCGGGCCACGACGACAGCGGGCACGGCTCGACGAGCAGCGACCAGTCCTGCGGGCGCAGCTCCGCGGCCGCCGCGGCGACCGCACCCCGCCCGTCCCGTCCCTGCGCGGCGAGCTCCTCGGCGGCTCCGCGGTACAGCCCGTCGGCGACCGTCCGCACGTCCGGCCAGTACGTAGCGACCCCCTCCCCGCGCCGGACCCCGGCGTCGTAGCCGGGGACCATCAGGTCGCGCTCGGCACGCAGCCGGTCCCGGTACGGGCGCCCCGGCTCGGGGACGAGCGCCCCGACGAGCACGAGGGCACGGACCCGCTCGGCGATCCGGCCGGCGGCCGCGGCGGCGACGAGCCCGCCGAGCGAGTGCCCGACCAGCACCACCGGCGGCCCGCCGTCCCGGTCCCCGGTGCCGGTCGTCGCGGTGCCGGGCCGGGCCGGGATCCCTTCGGGGTCGTGCCGTGTCGCGGCCAGGACCGCCGCGACGAGCTCGGCGTGGCCGACCCCCGCGACGTCGGACGGCAGGTCCGGCGCGACCGCCTCGACCCCCCGGGCCGCGAGGACCTCCCGCACCGGAGCCCACGACACACCGCGGTGCCAGGCGCCGTGCACCAGCACGACCCGGGCCGGCCCGGCGACCCCGGTCCCCGGTGCGGTCGGGCCGCTCACGCGCCGTCCGCGCGCAGGTGCTGCTCGACCCGCTCCACCTTGGCCCGCAGCTGGCCCCGGTGACCGGGCCGGATGTCGGCCTTGAGGACCAGACTGACGCGCGGTGAGACGGCGGTGACGGCCTCGACGGCCCGCTTGACCACCGCCATCCCCTCGTCCCAGGTCTCGGACTCGATCGTGGTGAACATCGAGGTGGTCTCGTTCGGCAGGCCGGACTCGCGGACCACCCGGACGGCCTCGGCGACGGCGGCACCGACACTGCCGTCCCCGGAGTCCGATCCGGACGGGGCGATGCTGAAGGCGAAGAGCATGCCGACACCGCGCCACGCCCGGCACGCGGATCGGAGCCGGTCACGGCACTTGCTAGCGTCGGGCCATGGCATCCCGCGGGTCGCTCCCCTTCGACCCGATCCAGCGTGCGGCCGAGCTCTGGGAGGAGCGGGTCGGCCCCGCCCGCACGATGGCGACGGTCACCAGTGTGATGCGGGTGCAGCAGATCCTGCTGTCGGCCGTGGACGCGGCGCTGCGGCCGCACGGGCTGACCTTCGCCCGCTACGAGGCGCTGGTCCTGCTCGACTTCGCCCGACGCGGCAGCCTCCCGATGCGGGTGATGGGCGAGCGCCTGCAGCTGCACCCGACGAGCGTGACCAACATCGTCGACCGGCTGCAGGGGGACGACCTCGTACGCCGGATGCCGCACCCGACCGACCGGCGCGCCACCCTGGTCGAGCTGACGACCGAGGGGCGCGCGCGGCTGGAGAAGGCCACCGGCGCGGTGACCGCGATCGACTTCGGCCTGAGCGGACTGGCCCCGGCCGAGGAAGAGCAGCTGACCACGCTGCTGCGCTCGGTGCGCCGCGCCGCGGGCGACTTCGCCTGACCCTCCCCCTCAGCCGGCCCGTCTCCGCCGCCGCGGCCCGCCCGGCGGGCCACCACCGCGCCAGCTGCGCATGACCGACCCGCGGGGTGGCCGGGTCCACAGCATCCGCCGCACCGCGGCCCGCCCGGCCAGCGCGCCGCTGAGGCCGGACAGACCCACGCACGCCAGATAGTCGATGAGGTCCACGGCACGCTCCGAGGGTCGAGGGGGTTGACGCCTGGTGCGTCAATGCCGTTGACCCTACGGCGGTGCACCGACAGAATCGGTCCCGTGCCCCCGCCGCCGCCCACTGCCGACCGACCCGCTCCCGGTGCCGGTGCCGCACTGCGCGCAGCTCGCGACCGGCGGGGGTGGTCGCAGTCCGAGGCCGCCCGCGCGCTCGCCGCGCTGGTCGCCGGGGCCGGCGGCACCGCCCGGGCGGCGAGCCTGAAGACCCAGCTGTCGCGCTGGGAGAACGGTCACGCCGTCCCGGACCCCACCCACCGCGCACTGCTGGCCGAGCTGTACGGCAGCACCCCCGCCGCGCTCGGTCTCGACGGGACGGCCCCGGAGCCCACCGACGGTGCGGCGCGGCTGCACGCGGCGCTGGAGCGGGCGGCCGCCGTCGGGGACGAGGAGCTGGACCTGCTGCGCGCCCAGTGGGCGGCGACCACCGCGCTGGACGACCGGCTGGGCACCGCCGCCGCCCACCACGCGGTGGCCGCCGTGGTCGCCCAGCTGCGGGAACCGGCCGCCTACGCACGGGACCCGCGCCGGGTGCGCGTGCTCACCGGGCTGCTCGCCGCGGCCGCACTACGGCTCGGGGACCAGGAGCGCGACCGGGCCGCGCCGGACCGGGCGTGGGAGGCCTACGTCGAGGCGGAGTCCGCGGCCCTGCGCGGAGGGCACCCGGCCACGGCGGACACCGCCCGGGGCCGGCGCGATCGGCTGCTGAGCGAGCTGCCCGCCACCGACCCGCAGGGCGCCGGCCCGGCGCCGACCGCACCGCGCGCGAGACCTGCGGACGCACGGACGGGCACCTCCGGGGGCACGGGCGCCCGGACCCCGGACGCCCGGATCCCGGACGCCGGGACCGGGCGCGCCGGGACCGGCACCATCGGAACCCCGGACCCCGGGGCCGGGGACACCGCGACCGGGGACATGACGACCGGGGACACGGCCACCGGGACCGGGCGCACCGAGGCGACACCGGGGGCCGGTCCCGACCACGGGCCCCGGGAGCGCGGACGGACCGCCGCGGGACACCGCCCGGCCATCGACGTGCACACCGCCCCCGCCTGGCTCACCGCCGACGGTGACGGGCCGGATCGCCCGGTCCGGGAACGCACCGACCTCGCTCTGGAGGACGTGCTCCGCGCCCTGCGCGAGGGCGACGGTCCCGCCGCGGAAGCCGCCCATGCCAGGGCCAGGGCGCTCGCCCTGCGCACCGGGTCGCAGCGCGTCCTCGACCGGCTCGCGACCCTGCCCGGTGCCGCCGTCCCCTGAACGTGGCGGGCCGGCACCGCCCCGTTACGCGATGACGTGTCCGCCCCGGGCGGGCCCGGTCCTCACCCGGGCCGGTCGGCCCGGCCGGACTGCTCCAGCAGCTCGTCGGCGGCGGCCCACGGGTCCAGCTCGCCGCCCAGCACCCGCTCGGTGAGGCTGTCGAGCGCGTCGCCACCACGCACGCGTTCCATCCGGGCCCGGACCTGTTCCATCCCGATGCCCTCGATCTCGCGCCGCGCCCGCGCGCGGCGCCGTCGTTCCCGCTCCCCGGACTTCTCGGCCCAGGCAAGGTGCTCGTCGAGGGCGTCGGCCACCGCCCCGATGCCCTCCGCACGGGACGCGACGGTCGACAGGACCGGCGGCTCCCACGGCTCGCCGCTCTCCGGCTGGCGCAGGTGCAGCATGTTCCGCAGTTCGCGCACGGTGCGCCGGGCGCCCTCACGGTCGGCCTTGTTGACCACGAAGACGTCCCCGATCTCCAGGATCCCGGCCTTGGCCGCCTGGATGCCGTCGCCCATCCCCGGCGCGAGCAGTACCACGGTGCTGTCCGCGAGCCCGACGATCTCGACCTCGGACTGCCCGACGCCGACGGTCTCGATCAGCACGACGTCGCAGCCCGCGGCGTCGAGCACCCGCAGCGCCTGCGGCGTCGCCCAGGACAGCCCGCCCAGGTGCCCGCGGGTGGCCATCGACCGGATGAACACGCCGTCGTCGTCCGCGTGCTCGCCCATCCGCACCCGGTCGCCCAGCAGCGCCCCGCCGCTGAAGGGCGAGGACGGGTCGACCGCCAGCACCCCGACCCGGCGGCCGCGCGCCCGCAGCTCGGTGACCAGCACCGACGTGGAGGTCGACTTGCCCACGCCCGGGGACCCGGTGAGCCCGACGACGTGTGCCCGGCCGGTGTGCGGTGACAGCGCCGCCGACACCTCCCGCAGCCGCGGCCCGGCGTTCTCCACCATCGAGATCAGCCGGGCGACGGCGAGCTGCTGGCCGCGCCGGGCGCGCTCCACCAGGTCCTGGGGGTCCGGCGGTCCGGGCACGGTCGGTCTCCTTGTCGGGGGACGGATGCACGTCGGCCCCCGCCGAGGGCGGGGGCCGAGGTGGACTACACGGAGATCAGGACTGGGGGACGCGCACGATCAACGCGTCGCCCTGGCCGCCGCCGCCGCACAGCGCGGCCGCACCGACGCCGCCGCCGCGCGACTTCAGCGCGAGCGCCAGGTGCAGCGCGATCCGCGCGCCGGACATACCGATCGGGTGACCGAGGGCGATGGCGCCGCCGTCGACGTTCACCTTCCCCTCGTCGATCCCGAGCTTGCGGGCGGAGACGATGCCGACCGCGGCGAACGCCTCGTTGATCTCGATCAGGTCGAGGTCGGCGGGCTGGATGCCCTCCTTCTCGCACGCCTTGGCGATGGCGTTGGCCGGCTGCTCGTGCAGCGAGGCGTCCGGACCGGCGACGACGCCGTGCGCGCCGATCTCGGCGATCCAGTCCAGGCCCAGCTCCTCGGCCTTGGCCCTGCTCATCACGACCACCGCGGCCGCGCCGTCGGAGATCTGCGAGGCCGACCCCGCGGTGATGGTGCCGTCGGCGGCGAAGGCCGGACGGAGCTTGCCGAGGCCCTCGGCGGTGGTGTCGCCGCGCACGCCCTCGTCGGTGGAGAACACCACCGGGTCGCCCTTGCGCTGCGGGATCTCGACCGGGGCGATCTCCTGGTCGAACGTCCCGTCCTGCGCGGCACGGGCGGCGCGCTGGTGCGAACGGGCGGAGAAGGCGTCCTGCTCCTCGCGGGTCAGGCCGTAGCGCTCGTTGTACTTCTCGGTGGAGGCGCCCATCGCGACCTGGTCGAAGGCACAGAACAGGCCGTCGTAGGCCATGTGGTCGGTGAGCGTGGTGTCACCGAACTTGGTGCCCTCGCGGGACTTCGCGAGCAGGTGCGGCGCCTGGGTCATCGACTCCTGACCACCGGCGACGACGATGTCGAACTCGCCCGCGCGGATGAGCTGGTCGGCCAGCGCGATGGCGTCGACGCCGGACAGGCAGACCTTGTTGATGGTCAGCGCGGGGACGTCCATCGGGATGCCCGCCTCGACGGCGGCCTGACGCGCCGGGATCTGGCCCGCGCCGGCGGTGAGGACCTGACCCATGATCGTGTACTGGACCTGCTCGGGCGCCACGCCGGCCCGCTCGAGCGCCGCCTTGATGGCGACGCCACCCAGCTGGGCCCCGGAGAAGCCCTTCAGGGAGCCGAGCAGACGGCCCATCGGGGTGCGGGCGCCGGCGACGATCACGGTTCCGGACACGGGGTCCTCCATCAGGCTTCGTTGTCAGGTGGGCCGCCACCATACCCACGGCCCCGGCCGGTCCGGACGCACCGAACGGTGGGGGTGACCAGCGGCACAGCATCCTACCGGCGAGTAGAAGCGGTAGCTTCTGCCCTCATGACGACAACCGAGGACGCCCTGTCGCCGCTGGTCGTGGCCGTGGACCACGTGGGCATCGCGGTGCCCGATCTGGACGAGGCCATCCGCTGGTACGCGGACAACCTGGGACTGGTCGCGGTGCACACCGAGACCAACACCGAGCAGGGAGTGCGCGAGGCCATGCTGGGCGCACCGGGCGAGGACGCCTCCGCCACGAAGGTCCAGCTGCTCGCCCCGCTGAACGAGGATTCGACGATCGCGAAGTTCATCGGCCGCAACGGGCCGGGCCTGCAGCAGGTCGCCTACCGGGTCACCGACGTCGCCGCGGCGGCGGACGCCCTGCGGGCCAAGGGCCTGCGCCTGCTCTACGACGCCCCGCGCCGCGGCACGTCGGACTCGAAGGTGAACTTCGTGCACCCGAAGGACGCCGGCGGGGTCCTGGTCGAGCTCGTCGAGCCGGCCGCCGACGCGCACTGACCGGCACGGCACGGCCCCGTCCCGAAGGACAGTACGGGCGTCCGGTGGGGTGGATCACGAAGCACGCTTCGGGTATCACCCTCACCGGCGACCTACGGTTAAGATACTACGCAGTAACTTGCGGTATCCCAAGCATCACCGGGTGAGCCCACCCGACTCCCCTGACAACGTCGCCATCGGAGGCCAGCAGTGAAGGACATCCGCGACGCCATCCTCGCCGGGCAGTTCACCGACGTCGGAGGCCTGGAGGTGCCCGAGCACTACCAGGGCGTCACCGTCCGCGCCGAGGACGCGGACGTGTTCGAGGGTCTGACCACCAAGGAGAAGGACCCGCGCAAGAGCCTGCGCGTCGAGGACGTCCCGGTCCCCGAGCTGGGCCCCGGTGAGGCGCTGGTGGCCGTCATGGCCAGCGCCATCAACTACAACACCGTCTGGACCTCGATCTTCGAGCCGGTCTCGACGTTCAGCTTCCTCCGGCGCTACGGCAAGCTCTCGCCGCTGGCGAAGCGGCACGACCTGCCCTACCACGTCGTCGGCTCCGACCTGGCCGGTGTCGTCGTGCGGACCGGGCCGGGGGTGAACAGCTGGAAGCCGGGGGACCAGGTCGTCGCACACTGCCTGTCGGTCGAGCTGGAGAGCCCGGACGGGCACTCGGACACGATGATGGACCCGGAGCAGCGCATCTGGGGCTTCGAGACCAACTTCGGCGGCCTCGCCGAGCTGGCCCTGGTCAAGTCCAACCAGCTGATGCCGAAGCCGGACCACCTCACGTGGGAGGAGGCCGCGTCCCCGGGCCTGGTCAACTCCACCGCCTACCGCCAGCTGGTGTCGAAGAACGGCGCCGACATGAAGCAGGGCGACGTCGTGCTGATCTGGGGCGCCTCCGGCGGCCTCGGCTCCTACGCCACCCAGTTCGCGCTCAACGGCGGCGCCACCCCGATCTGCGTCGTCTCCTCGGAGGAGAAGGCGCAGATCTGCCGGGACATGGGCGCGGACCTGGTCATCGACCGCAACGCCGAGGGCTACAAGTTCTGGTCCGACGAGAACACCCAGGACCCCAGGGAGTGGAAGCGGCTCGGCGCGAAGATCCGCGAGCTCACCGGCGGCGAGGACCCGGACATCGTCTTCGAGCACCCGGGCCGTGAGACCTTCGGTGCGTCGGTCTACGTCACCCGCAAGGGCGGACAGATCGTCACCTGTGCCTCCACCTCGGGCTACATGCACGAGTTCGACAACCGCTACCTGTGGATGAACCTCAAGCGGATCGTCGGCTCGCACTTCGCGAACTACCGCGAGGCCTACGAGGCCAACCGGCTCGTGGCCAAGGGCATGATCCACCCGACGCTGTCGCGGGTGTACCCGCTGGCCGAGACCGGGCAGGCCGCCAACGACGTCAAGCAGAACCTCCACCAGGGCAAGGTCGGCGTCCTCGCGCTGGCCCCCGAGGAGGGACTGGGCGTGACGAACCCCCAGAAGCGGGAGAAGCACCTCGCGGGCATCAACCGGTTCCGGGGGGTCTGAGCCCCCGTCGACCACCCGGAGGCCCCGTCCGTGTCACACGGACGGGGCCTCTGCCCATAGCCGGGTGAACCCCGTGACCCTCGGTACCGAACTCACGCCCGTGGAACCTCGGCGACGGTACGGTGAGCGACATGGCCGGTGACCACGATGTGCCCGTACCCCGGACCGGTTTCTCGATCACGCGCCGCGGCTACGACCAGGCGCAGGTCGACAGTCACCTGCGCCGGCTCGACGCCGAGGTGCGCATGCTGGCGGCCGACCGTGACGCCGCCGTCGCCCAGAACACCCGGCTGAGCCGCGAGCTCGACGACGCCCGTTCCCGCACCGAGGCGATGCAGCAGCAGGTCAACCGGCTCGCCGGCCCGCCGCAGAGCGTGCAGGGCATGAGCGAGCGGCTCCGGTCGATGCTGCGCCTCGCCGAGGACGAGGTCGCCGCGATGCACGCCGCGGCGGACCGCGAGGTCGCCGAGCAGCGCCGCCAGGCCGAGGAGCACGCCCGCGCCGTCGTCGAGGACGCCCGCGCCCGGGCGGAACAGACCGTCGCGCAGGCCGAGGCCGGGGCCGCCGAGACCGCGCGCCGGGCCGCCGAGCGTGAGCGCACCGCCGACGAGAAGCAGGCCCGCGTCGAGCGTGAGCTGGCCGAACAGCGGGAGCGCGTCGAGGCCGAGCTCGCCGAGCAGCGCCGCGTCACCGAGACCGAGCTGGCCGAGCAGCGCGCGCGGACCGAGCGCGATCTCGCCGAGCAGCGCAGCACCACCGAGCGGGAGCTCGCCGAGACCGAGCGCACCGTCACCGCCCGGATCACCCGCGCCGACACCGAGGCCAGGGAGAACCGCGAGCAGGTCGAGCACGACTTCCGCATCGCGATGGACCAGCGCCGTTCCGAGGC
Source organism: Pseudonocardia sp. ICBG1293 (assembly GCF_020131355.1). GTDB lineage: Bacteria > Actinomycetota > Actinomycetes > Mycobacteriales > Pseudonocardiaceae > Pseudonocardia. The sequence goes on along the minus strand of NZ_JAHLEL010000038.1, from coordinate 797,184 downwards.
CCTGACCGCGTTGTTCGCCGAGCGCGACGCGCTCGAGGCCGACATCTCCCGCCGCGAGCGGGAGGCGGCGGAGCGGATCCGCCGCGACCTGGACCAGGCTCGCGCCGACGGCGAGAAGATCCGGTCCGACGCCCGGGGGGAGGCCGAGGAGACCACCGCGGCCGCCCAGCGCCGCGTCGAGCAGCTCGCCGGGCTGCGGGCGCGGGTCGCCGAGCAGCTGCGGGCCGCCCGGTCGCTCATCGACTCCGGCGTCGACGGCCTCGAGGCGGGTCCGGTGCCTGCCGAGCAGACCATCGGGACGCCACCGGCCGCGCGCCCCACCACCGGGACCCGGCCGACCCCCCGGCCACGACCCACCGCGGCCCCCGCCGCCACGGCGGTGGACGCCCTCGACGGGGCCCCGGACCCCGTCGCCGCCCCCGCCGGCGACACCCCCGCCGCCGCACCCCGCACGGTCGAGGAGGCGGTGGCGGCGAAGGAGGGTCGCTCCGTCCCGGCCGCGGAGGGCGAGTCCGCGCCCACGAGCGGGTCCCCCGGCGGCGGGTCCTCCGGATCCGGCCGCTCGCGGCCGTCCCCGCGGTCCCGCGGCGGTTACAACGGCACCAAGCGCGCCGCCCGCACCCGCTAGACCGGCGGGCGGCTCAGCGCCGGCGGAACCCCGCGCGACGACGGTCGCGCGCGTTCCAGCACGGCAGGTGCCAGTGCCGCCGCTCCTCGACCCCGCGGCCGTCCTCGGCGGGCCAGGTGACCACGTGCGGCATCCCCGAGGGCAGCAGCTGGTCACAGCCGGGGCACCGGTAGTGCTTGACGGTGGTGCCCCCCGGGACCCGCCGGACGTAGTGCTCGCCGTCGCGCCCGCTCTCGAGGTCGGTCGTCATCCCGCTGCCCAGCGGTGGCGCCACGGGACGGCCCCGCCCCCGTTCCGAGGGGCGGGGCCGTCGCGCGCGCCGTCCTGCCATGTCCCCAGTGTCCCAGGGACAGCGGTGTCGCTCAGCGCTTGGTGTAGTCGCGGAACCCGTGACCGGTCTTGCGCCCGAGCCGGCCCGCGGTGACCAGGTGCTCCAGCAGGGGCGCGGGGGCGAACCCGGCCTGGTGGAACTCGGCGTGCAGGGACCGCTCGATGGCCAGCGACACGTCGAGCCCGACGACGTCGAGCAGCTCGAACGGCCCCATCGGCAGCGCACAGCCGGTCTTCATGGCCGCGTCGATGTCGTCGGCGGTCGCGTAGTGCGCCTCCAGCATCTTCACCGCGTCGTTCAGGTACGGGAACAGCAGCGCGTTGACGATGAACCCGGCGCGGTCGCCGCAGCTGACCGGCACCTTCTTCAGCTTCCGGCACACGTCGAGGATCGTGGCGGACACGTCGCGCGAGGTGCCGATCGTGGACACGACCTCGACCAGCTTCATCACCGGCGCGGGGTTGAAGAAGTGCATGCCGACCACGTCGCCGGGGCGCTGGGTGACCGCGGCGCACTCGACGACGGGCAACGACGACGTGGTCGTCGCGAGGATCGCACCGGGCCTGCAGATCTCGTCGAGCGCGGCGAACATCGCCCGCTTCACGTCGAGCTCCTCGGCCACGGCCTCGACCACCAGGTCGACCTCGGCCATGTCCTCCAGCGCGGTGGTGCCGCTGATCCGGGCGAGCACCGCGTCCCGGCCGGCCTCGTCCAGCTTGCCGCGGGCGACGGCCTTGTCCAGGGACTTGCGCACCAGCGCCACCGAGCCCTCGACCTTGGAGTCGCTGCGCCCGCGCACGACGACGTCGTACCCGGCCTTGGCGAACACCTCGACGATGCCCGAGGCCATCGTCCCGGTGCCGATGACGCCGACCCGGGCCACCTCGCGCAGGGTCACGTCCTCGGGCACCGCGGACGTGGGGGTCTCGCCGTCGGCGACGACGGTCGAGCTGTGCGGGGCGGAGTAGGTGTAGAAGCCGCGGCCGGTCTTCCGGCCGAGCAGACCGGCGGTGATCATCTGCTTGAACACCGGGTTCGGTGCGTGCATCAGGTTGCGCGACTCGCCGTACATCGTCTCGAGGATCTCGTAGGCGGTGTCGAGGCCGATGAGGTCGAGCAGGGCCAGCGGGCCCATCGGGTAGCCGCAGCCGTAGCGCATGCCGGCGTCGAGGTCCTCGCGGCTGGCGTAGCGCTCGGCGTACATCTTCGCGGCGTGGTTGAGGTAGCCGAACAGCAGCGCGTTGGCGATGAAGCCGGCGCGGTCGCCGATGACGACCGGGACCTTGCCCAGGGAGTCGGCGAACGCCTGGACGTCGGAGATGACGTCGGGCTCGGTGACGACGGTCCGCACGACCTCGACCAGCTTCTGCACCGGCGCCGGGTTGAAGAAGTGCATCCCGACGACCTTGCCCGGGCGCGTGGTGCGCACGGCCAGCTCGGTGACCGACAGCGAGGAGGTGTTCGAGGCCAGGACGGTGTCCTCGGCGACGACCTTGTCGACCTCGGCGAGCAGCGCGGTCTTGGCCTCCAGGCTCTCCGGGATGGCCTCCACGACCAGCTGCGCCGGCGCCAGGTCGGCCAGGGTGGTGGTGACGGTGATGCGGCCGAGGAGCTCGTCGGCCTGCTCACGGGTGAGCTTGCCGCGCTCGATGGCCCGGTCGGTCGAGGCGGCCAGGTGGGCCCGGCCGCGCTCCCCCGCCGCCTCGTCCACCTCGACCGCGATCACGTCGAGACCGTTGCGGGCGAAGACCTCGACGATGCCCGCCCCCATCGTGCCGAGGCCGACCACTCCGACGGTCCGGAACTCACGTGCCACGCTGCAACCTCCTGTTCGACAACCCTGTCTTCCGCGTCGTCGCGCATCCTGTCATCCGGAGGTGCTACCAGTGGGTAACATGCGACCAGGACCACCCCGACGTGCGGGAACGGTCCTGGTCGTCGGGTGAGGGGGCCCCTCAGCGCCCGTGGCGGGCCTTCACGATCCCGACCAGCGTCTGCATCGTGCGCGCGGTCCGCCGGAAGCTGGTGACCGCGATCGGCATCCCGAACCGCTGCCGGGCGATCGACTGGGCCCGGGTGAACTCACGCAGCCCGTCGGCCCCGTGGATGCGCCCGAACCCGGACTCCCCCACACCGCCGAAGGGCAGCGCCGGGATGCCGGCGAAGGAGATGACGCCGTTGATCGACACCATCCCGCAGCGCAGCTGCTGGGCGATCTGTTCGCCGCGCTTCGCGGAGAACACCGTGGCACCCAGGCCGTAGCCGGTGGCGTTGGCGCGGCGGACCGCCTCGTCCACGTCGGGCACCCGGTTGACCACGACCAGCGGACCGAAGGTCTCCTCGGTGACCGCGACCGAGTCCTCGGGTACGTCGGCGATGACGACCGGGGAGATCGACCCGCCCTCGGCGGGCACCGAGTCGGCGCCACCGACGATCGCGCGGCCACCGCGCTCCAGGGCGTCGGTGACGTGCCGGCGCACGATCTCGGTCTGCGACGGCATCGTCATCGGCCCGAGGTCACCCTCGTTCGCGGCCGTACCGACCTGCAGCGTGGACGCGGTGGCCCGCACCTTCTCCAGGAACCGGCCCGCGACGGACTCGACGACGTAGACCCGCTCCACCCCGACGCAGGTCTGGCCCGCGTTGGACATCCCGCCCCAGACCGCGGCGTCCGCGGCGGCGTCGAGGTCGGCGTCGGCGTCGACGATCAGCGGGTCCTTGCCGCCGCACTCCATCAGCACCGGCACCAGGTTCTCGGCGCAGGCGGCCATCACCCGGCGGCCGGTCGCGGCCGACCCGGTGAACGCGATCTTCCCGACGCCGGAGGCGCGGCAGAGCTCGGCGCCGGTCGGGCCGAACCCGGTGACGACGGTGAGCAGCGGGTGCCGTCCCACCTCGGGGACGGCCTCGGCGAGCGTGCGGGCGATCTCGTGCCCGACGCCCGGGGTCAGCTCCGAGGGCTTGAACACCACGGTGTTGCCGGCCGCCAGCGCGTAGGCGATGGAGCCCATCGGTGTGAAGATCGGGTAGTTCCACGGCCCGATGACCCCGACGACACCCAGCGGCCGGTACGCCACCGACGCCGCCTGGTTGGCCATCAGCAGGCCCGGGGACACCGAGCGCCGCCCGAGCACCTTCTTCGCGTTCGCCGAGGCCCAGTCCAGGTGGTCGATGGCGAGCACGACCTCGAGCCGGGCGTCGTCGAGCGGCTTGCCGGTCTCGGCGGCGACGACGCCCGCGACCCGGTCCAGCTGCGCGACCAGCACCTTCTTCCACGCCGCGAGCCGGCGGCGGCGCTCGTCGAAGCCGAGTCCCTCCCACCACACCCCGGCCGCACCGGAGTCACGGACGGCGGCGCGCACGTGCTCGCCGTCGTGGACGGGGTAGCGGGCCAGCTCCTCCCCGGTGCGCGGCGACAGGGATGCGAAGTCCGCCGCGGTGGGCGCGGAGGCGGTCGCGGGGGCGGAGTCAGCAGCGGTGGCACTCACGCGATCAGGCTAGACGCCACGGCAGGGCCCGGCCGGGCCCACGCTGGCCCGGCGGGGCCGTCTCAGAACAGCAGCAGGTCGTCGCGCGCCATCCCGCGCAGCGTGTCGTAGTCCACGGTCACGCAGCGGATCCCGCGGTCCACCGCCAGCGTGCGGGCCTGCGGCTTGATCTGCTGGGCGGCGAACACCCCCGCCACCGGGGCGAGCAGCGGGTCGCGGTTCATCAGCTCCAGGTAACGGGTGAGCTGCTCGACGCCGTCGATCTCGCCCCGGCGCTTCACCTCGACCGCGACGTGCGCGCCGTCGCCGTCGCGCAGCAGCAGGTCGACCGGGCCGACCGCGGTCATGTACTCGCGGCGGACCAGGGTGTGGCCCTCCCCGAAGGTCTCCGGGTGCGCGGCGAGCAGCTCCTGCAGGTGCGCCTCGACGCCGTCCTTGACCAGGCCGGGGTCGACGCCCAGCTCGTGGCTGGAGTCGTGCAGGACCTCGTCGATGGTGATCACCAGCGACTCGTCGGCCTTGTTGCGCACCGTCCAGACGCCGGGCTCCTCGGTGAGCCAGCACGGCGGGGACATCCAGTTGAGCGGCTTGTAGGCGCGGTCGTCGGCGTGGATGCTCACCGAGCCGTCCCGCTTGACCAGCAGCAACCGGGGGGCCATGGGCAGGTGGGCGGTCAGCCGTCCGACGTAGTCCACCTGGCAGCGGGCGATGACGAGACGCACCCGGCTCACTGTAAGGCCGAGCGGATGGACCACCCTGGGCGGGTGATCGAGCAGACCTCGACCCGGCAGGTGTACGCCAACGACTGGATGACCGTCCGCGAGGACGGCATCCGGCGTCCGGACGGCACCGAGGGGATCTACGGCGTCGTCGACAAGCCCACCTACGCCCTGGTGGTCCCGCGCGACGACGACGGCCGCCTGCACCTCGTGGAGCAGTACCGCTACCCGGTGGGCGGGCGGCGCTGGGAGTTCCCCGCGGGCACCGCACCCGACCGCGCCGAGCAGGACCCGGCCGAGCTGGCGGTGCGCGAGCTCGTGGAGGAGACCGGGCTCGCCGCGCAGCACATGACGCTGCTCGGCACCCTGGACTGTGCTCCCGGGATGTCCAGCCAGCGCGGGCACGTCTACCTGGCGACCGGGCTCACCGCGGGCCCGCCGCGCCGCGAGCACTCCGAGCAGGACATGCGCGCCGCCTGGTTCACCCCGGCCGAGCTGGCGGCGACGATCCGCCGGGGTGGGCTCACCGACGCCCAGTCCCTCGCCGCCTGGGCCCTGCTCACGCTGCACGACGCGGGCACCTGACCGGTGCCTGCGGCCGGCGTCCGCGGTCGCCGCTCCGCGGTCGCCGCTCCGCGGTCGCCGCTCTCAGGATCGCCGGGAGAGCGGCGCGCCGGGTGCAGCCGGTTGCGCCGTGGGCCCCACTCCCGGCGACCACCCGGGGCTCACCCGACACGCACCGGCAGCGCCGCCACCCGGCTGAACCCGGGGCGGGGCAGCCAGACGACCTCGGCCGCGGGCACGGCGAGGTGCAGGCCGGGGAACCGCTCGAACAGCATCCGCAGCGCCACCTCGCCCTCCTGGCGGGCCAGCGCGGCCCCGAGGCAGTAGTGCGCGCCCTGCCCGAACCCGAGGTGCCCCTCGCCGCGTCCGGTCTCCCGGGCGAGATCGAGCACCTCGGGCCGGTCGAACGCCCGCGGGTCGTGGTTGGCCGGCAGCAGCCCGGCGATCACCGGGGTCCCGGCCGCGAGCACGGTGCCGCCCACCTCGACGTCGACGGTCGGGTAGCGGAACTGGGTGAACTGCACCGGACCGCGGGCGCGCATCAGCTCGTTCACCGCGCCCGGCCAGCCCGCCGGGTCGGCGCGCAGCGCGGCGAGCCCGGCCGGGTCACCGAGCAGGGCCAGCGTGGCGTTGGCGAGCAGGTGCGCGGTCGTCTCGTGCCCGGCCATGACGATCGCGAAGACCATCGTGACCAGCTCGCGGTCGGAGAGCCGGTCGCCGTCGTCGCCCTGCGCGGCGACGAGCGCGCTGATCAGGTCGTCGGCGAGCTCCGCGCGGCGGGCGTCGACGAGGGCGTGCACGTGCGCGATCGCCGCGCGCAGCGCGGGTCCGGTCCGCTCGCGGTCCATCGTGGTCAGGACCTCGCCCCACTCGTGCCACTGCGCGCGGTCGGCCTCCGGCACCCCGACGAGCTCGCAGATCACCGTGATCGGCAGCGGGTAGGCCAGCGCCTCCACCAGGTCGACCGGAGCGCCCCCGGCCCCGGCGGCGGCGACCCGGTCGAGCAGGGCGGACGTGATCTCCTCGACCCGCGGGCGCAGGGCCGCGACCCGCCGCACGGTGAACGCCCGCGAGACGAGCGTGCGCAGCCGGGTGTGCTCCGCGCCGTCGACGGTGAGGATGTTGCGCAGCAGGTAGTCGGCCACGTCGTCGGGGACGCCCATCCTCGCCATGATGTTCTCGCGGGTGTCCGGCCCGCCGGCCAGCGCCGGGTCGGTCACGAAGCGCGGGTCGGTGAGCACGGCGCGGACGTCGTCGTAGCGGGTGACCAGGACGGCAGGCGGGCTGCCCATCATCGTCACGGTCGTGGTGGGGGCCTGTTCGCGCAGCCGGCCGTAGGCCGCGTACGGGTCGGTGGCCAGGGCCGGGTCCAGCAGGTCCACGGCTCCGCCCGGAGTGCTCGGTGCGGTCATCTCACCACTCCTGTCCTGGCACGCCCGGGTCAGCGGACGCGTCGTCTCCACTCCTCGTCGATGTGCTCGACGAGCGGTCGGTACAGCGCGGCGACCTCCGCCGCGACGCCCGCGGCGGAGGCCGCGGGGGTGGGCCCGGCCAGCAGCCGCGCCAGGCCGTGCTCGATCAGGGCGCCGGTGCGCTCCGTGCCCGCCGGGGCGAACGCGCTCCCCTCCGCGCCGGCGAGGAGATAGCCCCGGGTCACCGCGCCCCAGGCGTGGATCTGCTCGTCGGCGGCGAGGTCGTCGTCGACGAGGCCGGCCGTGCGCAGCAGCCGGAAGTGCTCGCGCACCACCGCGTCGCGGCGGCGGGCGAGGTCCCCGAGCGGCCCGGCCGCCGCGTGCGCGAGCCGGTCGAGGACCTCGGTGTCGCCCAGGTGGAGCGCGCGTGCCACGTCGTCCTCCGCCAGCCGCTCGTGGAACATCCGCGACATCCCCCAGGGCAGCGCGACCACCGGCTCGACGAGCATCCGGTCGGCCAGGTCGGCGAACAGCCGCCGCTGGGAGCGCAGCAGCACGGTCAGGAACAGCGCGTCCTTGGTGCGGACGTGCAGGTAGACGGTGCCCTTGCCGACGCCGGCCCGGCGCGCGACGTCCTCGACGGTCACCCGCCGGTAACCCTGCCGCACGAGCAGCTCGCCCGCCGCGTCGAGCACCCGCTCCATCCGCGCTGTGTCCTCCGCTCCCGGCCCGTCCGGTGCCGCCACCACTCCCCCGGCCACCGCGGTGACCAGATCGACGAATCCGGTCATGCGGTCACAGTAGCGTGCCGGGGCCTCGGCGGCGAGCGGATTCCGGGCTACCGTCGTCGCATGACCGACTACGAGCACCTGCTGGTGAAGCAGGAGGGCGGCACGGTCCGGATCACGATGAACCGCCCGCAGCGACGCAACTCCCTCACCGAGGGCCACCTGCGTGAGCTGCTGGACGCCTTCGAGAGCGCCGGGCGCAGCGACGCGACCGGGATCGTGCTGGCCGGGGAGGGCAGGGCGTTCTCCTCCGGTCACGACTTCGGTGACGTCGCCGAGCGCGACCTGGCCGGGGTGCGCGACCTGCTGCGGCTGTGCACCACGGTCATGCGCACCGTCCAGTCGGTGCCCCAGGTCGTGATCGCCCGGGTGCACGCGACGGCCTGGGCCGCGGGCTGCCAGCTCGTCGCGTCCTGCGACCTCGCCGTCGCCGCCGAGTCCGCGACGTTCGCGCTGCCCGGCGGCAAGGGCGGCTGGTTCTGCCACACCCCGGCCGTCCCGGTCGCGCGCTCCGTCGGTCGCAAGCGGCTGATGGAGCTGGCGCTGACCGGGGACCCGATCGACGCGGCCACCGCCGCCGACTGGGGACTTATCAACCACGCCGTCCCCGACGCCGAGCTCGACGCCCGGGTGGACGCGCTGCTCGCCCGCGCGACCCGGGGCAGCAGGCTGTCCAAGGCCGTCGGCAAGCAGACCCTCTACGCCCAGCTGGACCGCCCCGAGGCCGACGCCTACAGCGTCGCGGCCGAGGTCATGGCGTCGATGTCGCAGTCGGCGGACGCCCGCGAGGGCATGGCGTCGTTCCTGGAGAAGCGGGCCCCGCAGTGGTCGGACTGATCGGCACCTAGGGCGCGTCTCCTAACCCGGCTGGTCGGGCCTGCGCGATGATCAGTAGGTGTCGCGCCGTGCCGTCCTGACCGATGCCCAGTGGGACCGACTCGAGCCGTTACTGCCCTCGTCGGACGGGATGCCAGGGCGCCCGTTCGCCGATCACCGCAGAGTGATCGAGGGGATCATCTACCGGTTCCGCTGCGGGCGGGCCTGGCGTGATGTCCCGGTCGAGTTCGGGCTGTGGCAGACCCTATGGAAACGCCACCGCCGCTACTGCGGTGACGGCACCTGGGACCAGGTTCTCGCAGCTCTGCTCGCCGATGCCGACTCCGCCGGTCTCGTGGACTGGGCCGTGTCGGTCGACTCGACGATCATCCGCGCTCACCAACACGCCGCGACCCTGCAGCGGGACACAGGGGGCCGGATCGAACTACAAGAATCTGCTGATCGAGCCGCCCGATCACGCGTTGGGCCGCTCCCGCGGAGGGCTCGGCACGGAGATCCACCAGCTCGTTGACGGACACGGCCGCCCGCTGGTCGTACTGGTCGGCCCTGGCCAGGCCGGTGACGCCCCGATGTTCGCGCACCTGATGTCACATCTGAGCGTCGGACGGGTCGGTCCGGGCCGACCGCGGACCCGACCCGAGCGGGTCCGCGCAGATAAGGCCTACTCCTCACGCGCCATCCGCGCCCACCTGCGCAGACGACGGATCGTCGCGGTCATCCCGGAGCCGGCTGACCAGCAGGGACACCGGAAACGACGCGGCACACGCGGCGGTCGACCACCGGCGTTCGACCGGGTCGACTACCGCGGCCGCAACGTCGTCGAACGCGGGTTCTGCGAGGTCAAGCAGTGGCGCGGCCTCGCGACCCGCTACGACAAACTCGCCCTGACCTACCGCGGCGGAGTTGCACTGAAGGCCATCGTCACCTGGTTGCGCACTTTAGGAGACACGCCCTAGGCTCCCGGGACCATGCAGATCCGCACCACCACCCGGCTGAGCCGGCGCCGGCTGCTGGGGGCGGCCGCCGCGCTCGGCGGCACCGCCCTGGCCGGGCCGCTGCTGGCCGGCTGCGGCGGGCCGTCGGACCCGCTGTCGCGGCTGCGTACCGGCAGTGACATCGTCGTCGGGCTCTCCGGTGAGCGCCCGTTCGGCTACACCGACGGCTCCGGCCGGGCCACCGGCGAGAGCCCGGAGGTCGCCCGCGCCGTCGTCACCGGTCTCGGTGGCAGCGGCCTGGCCGCGGTCCAGACGAGGTTCGACCAGCTCGTCCCGGGCCTGCTCGACGGTCGCTTCGACGTGATCGCGGTCGGGCTGACCGTCACCGCACTGCGCTGCCAGCAGGTCGCCTTCTCCCGCCCCGACTACGTGGCGGGCACCGGCCTGGTGGTGCCGGCCGGGAACCCGCTGGGCGTCGCGACGCTGGCCGGGGTGCGCCGTTCCGGGGCGATGCTGGCGGTCCTGGACGGCAGCGCGGAGCAGGAGTACGCGCTCGCCGCCGGCATCCGGGCCGACCACATCGTCACCACCGACTCGCAGGGCGCGCTGGTGCGCGAGGTCGCGAACGGCGGCGCGCAGGTCGGGGCGCTCACCCGGATCTCGCTGCTCGACGAGGTCCGTCGCAACGCGGGCATCGGCCTGGAGGTCACCGCCGCCTTCGCCCCCGAGGTCGCGGGACGACCGGTCGTCGGGGCGGGGGCGTTCGCGTTCCGTCCCGGCGACGGCGCCTTCCGCGACGAGTTCGACCGCGGGCTCACCGCGCTGCAGGAGTCCGGACGCTGGCTGGAGCTCGCCGCGCCGTTCGGGTTCACCGAGGCGAACCTCCCGCCACGCGACCTCACCATCGACGAGCTCTGCGCCCGCACCCCCGACTCCTGAGCCGCCGACTCCCCAGCCGCGTCGCCGCCGGGCTGGAATGATCCGGTCCATGGCGCTGCGCATCGCGGGTATCGACGTTCCCGGCCCGTCCGACCTGCTCTCCGGCGCGGCGTCGGTGGTCGAGGCCACCGGCGATCTCGCCGGGACCGTCGCCGGGCTGCCGGCCCGGGCCGGGGAGCTGCTGGAGGAGGTCGGCTCGCTGGTCGGCCGGATCGGCACGATCGCGACCCGCGCCGAGCAGCTGCTCGACCGGGTCGACGGCGTCGTCGACCGGGCCGAGGGGCTGATCGGGACCGTCGACTCCGTCGCCGGGGAGGCGACCGAGCTCGTGTCCCGGGTCCGCCCGGTCGCCGAGCAGGCCGAGGCGCTGGTCGCCCGGGTCACCGGCGTCGCGGGGAACGCGGAGGAGCTCGTCGGGCGGGTCACCGGCGTCGCCGGGGACGCCGAGGACCTGGTCGCGCGGGTCGGTGGGGTCGCCGACGAGGCCGACACCCTGGTCCGCAAGGTCACCACGGTCTCCGAGCAGGCCGACGGTCTGGTCCGGCGGGTCACCACCGTCTCCGACGAGGCGGGCGAGCTGGTCCGACGGGTCACCACCGTCTCCGAGGAGGCGGGTGACCTCGTCCGCCGGGTCACCACGGTGTCGCAGAACGCCGAGGGCATCGTCGAGCAGGTCTCGGTGGTCACCGGGAACGCGAGCGGGCTGCTCGCCCGGGTCGACACCGTCACCGGGGAGGCGGGTGGGCTGATCCGCACCGTCGGCGGGATCAGCGAGCGCGCCGGCGACCTGATCGGCCGGGTCGAGACCGTCACGACCGACGCGACCGGTGTCGTCACCGCGGCGCAGGCGGTGTCCGACCGGGCGGGCGAGGTCGTCGGGCAGGCGGCGGGCGCCAGTGAGCAGGCAGGCGAGCTGCTGGACCTCTACGGCCCGCTGGCCCGGCGGGCCGCGCCGCTGGCCCAGCGCTTCGTCGACGAGCTCTCCGAGGACGAGGTGCGCGCCGCGATCCGGCTGGTGGACCAGCTGCCGCAGTTCACCGCGCACATGGAGGACGACATCATGCCGATCCTCACGACGCTGGACCGGGTCGGACCGGACGTGCACGAGCTCCTGGACGTGCTCAAAGAGGTCCGACAGGCGATCATCGGGATCCCCGGCTTCAAGCTGCTGAGCCGCCGGGGAAGTGAGAAGGACGAGAGCTGACCACCGGGAGGACGGGGCGTGGACCGGATCTGCGGCGAGCAGACGTTGTACGCACGGACCCTCGAGAGCAGCGCGACGTTCGGGCCGCGACAGGGCCGTGAGGTCGTCTTCGGCCGCAACCGGCCGCTGGTGCACCTGGCGCTCGGCGTCGACGACCTGCGGATCAGCCGGGAGCACGGGCTCCTCCGCTTCGACGGCGGCCGGTGGTGGGTGCACAACGACGGCCGGACCGCGATCCGGCTGCCGTCGGGCACGGAGCTGCGTCCTGGCGACCCGCCCGTGCCGCTGGCGGCCGGCTACACGCTGCTGACCGTGCTCGGCTCCCCCGGGCGCGAGCACGCCCTGGAGGTCCGGGTGAGCGGCCCGGACCCGGGCGGCACCGGCGCCCTCCCACCCGACGCGCACACCTACGAGCCCCCGGTCTGGCCGCTGGACCCCGACGAGCGCCGGGTCGTCGTGCTGCTGGCCCGCCGCTACCTGCAGGGCGACTCCCGCCCGACACCCCAGAGCTGGCGTCAGGTCGGTGAGGGCATGCAGGCCCTCGACCCGGCGGCGGGCTGGACCCACCGACGGGCCGAGCACACCGTGCGCGCGGTCCGCGAGCGGCTCTCCGCCGCGGGCGTCGCCGGGCTGCTCGCCGAGGAGGTCGAGCCGCCGGTCGGCAACGCGCTGAACGAGAACCTCGTCGCCGAGCTCATCCGCAGCCGCACGATCACCGCCGCCGACCTCGACGCGCTCGACCGGGAGACACCGTGAGCACGGTTCTGGTCCCGGGCACCGTCGTGGCCGGGCGCTACACCGTCGGGGAGCGGCTCGGCTCCGGCGGGATGGGCGTCGTGCACCGGGCCCGGGACACCGTGCTGCAGCGCGACGTCGCGCTCAAGCAGGTGCTCCTGCCCGACGACGACGGCGACGACGGCGGGTCCGACGGGTCCGGTCCCGCGGCGACCCGGCGGCTGCGCCGGGAGGCCGCGGTCGCCGCGCAGCTGCACCACGGCCGGATCGTCACCGTCTTCGACGTCCTGGAGCTCGACGGCGGGCCGCTGCTGGTCATGGAGTACGTGCCGTCGGAGAGCCTCGCGGCGCTGCTCCTGCGGTCCGGGCCGCTGCCGTCCGGGGTCGCCGCCCGGATCGGGGCGCAGGTGGCCGAGGCGCTCGCCGCGCTGCACGAGGCAGGCATCGTGCACCGCGACGTGAAGCCCGCGAACGTGCTCGTCTCCGCCGACGGCCCGGTGAAGCTCACCGACTTCGGGATCGCGCTCATCCCCACCCAGCACCCGCACACGGTCGGCACCCTGGGCACCCCTGCGTACTTCGCCCCCGAGACCGCCCGCGGCGCGGACCCCGCCCCGCCCGCCGACGTCTACTCCCTCGGGGCCACGCTCCGGGTGCTGACCGAGGGCGAGCCGCCCTACGGCTGGGCCGAGGACAGCCCGCTGGCGCTGATCCGGCGGATCTGCGAGGAACCGGTGCCCGCCCCGTCGGGCCGGGGCCCGGTGCCCGAGCTGCTGGCCGCGATGACCGCCACCGATCCGGCGGACCGGCCGACCGCGGACGCAGCGGCGCGGGCGCTGTGGGCGCTCGCCGACCGGCCCGAGCCGGCGCCGGTCGCACCCGCCCCGGACGACGGGGCCCCGACCCGCCCCGACGACGTGACCGCCGGGCCCGACCACGGCACCCAGGACCCCCGGCCGCGACGGCGGGGGGCCCTGCTCGTCGGCACGGTCGTCGTGCTCGCCGCGGTCGCGGTCCTCGGCACGGCACTGGCGCTGCCCGACGACCGACCGGGCACCACCGCCGCCGCACCCGGCACGTTCCCGGAGTCCGTGCCCGCGCTGGCCGTCGGCGACCAGCGCACCGCCGACCCGTGCCTGGTCGACCCGGCCGTGCTGACGCCGTGGGGTGCGCCGCAGACCGTCCCCGACTACGGCGGCTTCGCCTCCTGCGACGTCGACGCCTTCCGCGAGGGCACCGACACCGTGGGGGTGTCGGTCCGCTACCAGCAGCGCACCGAGGACCCGCCGGACGGCGCGCGGGAACGTCGCGGTGAGCTCACCGTGATCCGGCGCCCGGCCGAGGGCACCGACTGCGAGCGCTACCTGTGGCTGGCCGACGGCACCCTGGTCCAGGTGCAGAGCGGGTTCGCCCCGTCGGCCGCGGCCCAGGCGGCCCCGGACCCGTGCGCGCCCGCGGAGGCGGCCGCGGCGTCGGCGGCGGCCACCCTGGCCCGCGGTGTGCCCCGCCGCACGCCGCCCACGTCGAGCGCGCTGTGGGCCGCCGACGCGTGCACCCTGCTGCGTCCGGAGGACCTGACCGTGCTGCCCGGGCCGAAACGCTCGGAGTTCTTCCGCGACGTCGCCGGCTGGCGCTGCGACTGGGACGCGGGCGACGCCGACGACGCCCTGCAGATCACCCTGTCCTTCGACCGCTACGACGACCCGCGGGGCACCGACGCCCGCGAGGTCCCGGGCACCGGCACCTGGGTGCGCGCCGACGGCGACGCCGCCTGCAACGCCGAGGTGCCCGTCCGGGACTTCGTCGGCAGCAACGGCCGCCCCATGTCGGAGGTGCTGCGGGTCAAGACCGCCGAGGGTGGCCTCGGCACCGGCGAGCTGTGCGACCTGGCCGCCCGGCTCGCCGGTGCCGCGCGCACGCGGCTGGGCTGACTCAGTCCAGCCCCTGGGACCGCCGGATCAGGGTGACGATCTCGTCCATCATCCCGGTCAGCCGGAAGTTCTTCGGCGTGAACACCGCGGCGACCCCGCCCTCGCGCAGCCGCTTCTCGTCCTCGGGCGGGATGATCCCGCCGACGACGACCGGCACCTCGCCCGCCCCGGCCTCGCGCAGCCCCTGCACGACCGCCGGCACGACCTCCAGGTGCGATCCGGACAGCACCGACAGCCCGACCGCGTGCACACCCTCCTGCACCGCCGCCGCCACGATCTGCGACGGCGTGAGCCGGATGCCCTGGTAGACGACCTCGAACCCGACGTCGCGGGCGCGCACGGCGACCTGCTCGGCACCGTTGGAGTGGCCGTCCAGGCCGGGCTTGCCGACCAGCATGCGCAGCCGCTGACCGAGCTCGTCGCCGGTGGCGCGGACCCGCTCGCGGACCTCGGAGATCTCGCCGGCGCCCTCACCGGACATGCCGGCTCCGGCCACCCCGGTCGGCGCCCGGAACTCGCCGAACACCTCGCGCAGCGCGCCCGACCACTCGCCGGTGGTCACCCCCGCCTTGGCGCAGTCGATCGAGACCTGCATGAGGTTCTGGTCGGTCTTGGCCGCGTCGCGCAGCGCCCGGAGCGCCTCGTCGACGGCGTCCTGGTCGCGGTCGGCCCGCCACGCGCGGATCGCCTCGACGGCGGCCCGCTCGGTGGCCGCGTCGACGGTGAAGATGGCGTCCGCGCCCTCGGCCTGCAGCGGGCTCGGCTCGGTCGTGTCGAACTTGTTGACCCCGACCACGACCTCCTCGCCGGACTCCAGCCGGCGACGGCGGGCGGCGAGCGAGTTGACCAGCTCACCCTTCATGTACCCGGACTCGACGGCGGCGACCGCGCCGCCCATCTCCTGCACCCGGTCGATCTCGGCGCGGGCACCCTCGACGAGCTCGGACACCTTCGCCTCCACGACCCGGGAGCCGTCGAAGATGTCCTCGTACTCCAGCAGGTCGGTCTCGTAGGCCAGCACCTGCTGCATCCGCAGCGCCCACTGCTGGTCCCACGGCCGCGGCAGGCCCAGTGCCTCGTTCCAGGCCGGCAGCTGCACCGCACGGGCCCGGGCGTCCTTGGAGAGGGTGACGGCGAGCATCTCCAGCACGATGCGCTGGACGTTGTTCTCCGGCTGCGCCTCGGTCAGCCCGAGCGAGTTGACCTGCACGCCGTAGCGCAGGCGCCGCTGCTTGGGGTTCTGCACGCCGTAGCGCTCGAGGGTGATCTCGTCCCAGAGCCTGCCCAGCGCCCGGAGCTTGCACATCTCCTCGACGAACCGGATGCCGGCGTTGACGAAGAACGAGATGCGCCCGACCACGTCGCCGAACTTCTCCGGCGGCACCTGCCCGGAGTCGCGCACCGAGTCGAGCACGGCGATCGCGGTGGACAGCGCGTAGGCCAGCTCCTGGGTCGGCGTCGCGCCGGCCTCCTGCAGGTGGTAGCTGCAGATGTTGATCGGGTTCCACTTCGGGATCTCGCCGACCGACCACGCCACCATGTCGGTGATCAGCCGCAGGCTGGGCCCGGGCGGGAACACGTAGGTGCCCCGCGACAGGTACTCCTTGACGATGTCGTTCTGGGTCGTCCCGGCGAGCTTCGCGCGGACCTCGGCGTAGTCCAGACCGGACTGCTCCGCCTGCTCCTCCGCCACGGCCACGTACAGCGCGAGCAGCCACATCGCCGGTGCGTTGATCGTCATCGAGGTGTTGGCCTCGGCGACCAGGATCCCCTCGAACAGCGTGCGCATGTCCCCGATGTGGCTGACCGGCACGCCCACCTTGCCGACCTCGCCCCTGGCGAGCTCGTCGTCCGGGTCGTAGCCGGTCTGGGTCGGGAGGTCGAAGGCCACCGACAGCCCCGTCTGGCCCTTGGCCAGGTTGCGGCGGTAGAGCTCGTTGGTCTTCTCCGCCGAGGAGTGACCGGCGTAGGTGCGGATCACCCACGGACGGTCGCGCTCACGATCGGTGGGGTACGGCACCGGGACCTCCGTGTCGTCGCGGGAGCACAGTCGGCACTGCCTGTGATGCGGACAGAGACTACTCGCCAGTAGGCGGCGACGGGGACGGAGTCGTCCCTCGTCACAGTCCACGTGTTCGGCAAAGTACGCGATCCGCACGGGAAACCGAGCGCTGGATCGGTTCACCACCCGACCGCTCGGACAGGGCGCGTCGCCCGTCCGGGTGCGACCATCGACCGATGGAGCTCGACCTGGTCCCGCGGCTCGGCGCGGTCATCGGCCTGGCGGTCGTGCTGCTGGTGCTCGGGCTGCTCCTGCGCTGGACCTACGGCCACCAGAAGCACCACGCCCTGCCCACCGACGACCCGGACGACCCGGTGGCCACCGGGCTGCTCACCGAGGTGTCCCGGGTGCCCGGCCAGGCGGCGGCCCGGGTGCTGCGCGACCGGCTCCGGTCCGAGGGCATCCGGGCGACGACCTCCCGCGCCGACGGCGGCGGCTGGGCGCTGCTGGTCTTCCCGACCGACGTGAAGGACGCGCGCGTGGTGCTCAGCCGTCGCTCGCTGGACTGAGCCCTCAGTCCACCCGGTGGTAGCGGGCGTCGAGGAAGCAGAACACCCCGTAACAGGCGATCCCGACACCCACCGCCACCAGCAGGAACACCCCGTAGGGCTGCTCGCGCAGCGCCTTGAGCGCGGCGTCCAGGCCGTTCGCGCGCTGCGGGTCGAACGTCAGCGCGGCGACACCGAGCAGGATGCCCAGGACGCCGATCGCGACCCCCTTCGCGATGTAGCCGACCTGGCCGGTGCGGGCGTTGATCCGTCGCAGGCGGGTGTCGGCGCCGGAGAGGTCCTGGTCCTCGGTGAACTGTGTCCGATAGCCGTTCCAGGCCATCACCCCGCCGCCGATCAGCACGCCCAGCCCGAGCAGCGCGGTCAGGACCTGTCCGCCCGGCAGGCCCAGCAGCCCCGCGGTCGCCCGCCCGCCACCGCCGCTGGAGGCCCGACCGCTGATCGCGGTGGTCGCCGCGGTCACGGCGAGCACGGCGTAGACGACCGCCTGCCCGCCGGCGACGACCCGCTTCGCCGTGCGCTTCGTGCCGTCGCCGATGTAGGCGAAGCCCCACACCGCCGAGACGGCCCGCCACAGGACGACGGCGGCGAAGCCGACCACCAGCACCCACAGGAACACCCGGCCCGCCGGCTCGGCCGCGATCGCCCCGAGGGCGCCGTTCTGGTCGGCCTGCCCGCCCGAGCCGAGCGCGATCTGGACCGCGAGCCACCCGATCAGCAGGTGCAGCACCCCGTTCGCGGCGATGCCGGCCCGGGCGGCGACCCGCACCGGCGTCGAGTGCGCCGCGTCCCGCGCCCCGCGACCCGCCCTGCGGCCGGCCTGCGAGACGTCGGCTACGTCGGGGGTGCTCACCATGACGGCCTCCTCGTCGATCGACGCGAAGGGTGGCACGTCACGACCCGGCCCGCCGGGCTGATGGGCCGTTCGGAGCAGCACCCACCCGGGCCGACGGCCCGGGCACTACCGCTCCGGCTCGCCCGCGACCCGCCGGATGTCGGCGCCCAGCGCGGCCAGGTTCTCCACGAACCGCGGGTAGCCGCGGTCGATGTGGGCGACGTCCCAGACCTCGGTGGTGCCCCGCGCGCACAGCCCGGCCAGCACCAGCCCGGCGCCCGCCCGGATGTCGCTGGCCCAGACCGGCGCGCTGGACAGCTCCGGGCGGCCCCGGACGACGGCGTGGTGGCCGTCGGTGCGGGCGTCGGCGCCCAGGCGCACCATCTCGTCGACGAAGCGGAACCGCGCCTCGAACACGTTCTCGGTGATCATCGAGGTGCCCTCGGCGACGGCGGACAGCGCGATCGCCATCGGCTGCAGGTCGGTGGCGAACCCCGGGTAGGGCAGCGTCACGAAGTCGACCGCCTCCGGACGGGAGGGCATCGCCACCGAGAACTCCTGCTCGGCCGTGGTGATCTCCGCGCCCGCGCTGCGGAGCTTGTCGAGCACCAGGTCGATGTGGTGCGGGTCGACGCCGCGCACGGTGATCTCACCGCGGGTCATGGCAGCGGCGAACGCCCAGGTCGCGCCTACGATCCGGTCCCCGATGACGCGGTGGGTGGTGGGCTGCAGCCCGGCGACCCCGTGCACGGTGAGGGTCGAGCTGCCGACCCCCTCGAGCTTGGCACCCATCTGCTGCAGCATCACGCAGAGATCGACGATCTCCGGCTCGCGTGCCGCGTTGTCGATCACCGTGGTGCCCTCGGCGAGCACCGCGGCCATCAGGATGTTCTCGGTGGCCCCGACGCTCGGGAAGTCGAGCCAGATCTGGGCACCGTGCAGGTCACCGGCGGTGGCCGTGACGCTGCCGTGGACGATGTCGGTGGAGGCACCGAGCTTGCGCAGGCCGTTCTGGTGCATGTCCAGCGGGCGGGAGCCGATCGCGTCACCCCCGGGGAGCGGGACGACCGCGCGACGGCAGCGCGCCACCAGGGGCCCCAGGACGCACACCGACGCGCGCAGCCTGGACACCGACCGGTAGTCGGCCTCCGCGCCCGGTTCGGCGGGCACGTCGATGTGCACGGTCGCCCCCTCGATGGCCACCGTGCAGCCCAGGCTCCGCAGGACGTCGGCCATCAGCGGCACGTCCAGGATCTCCGGGCAGTTCTCGAGCGTCGTCCGCCCCTCGGCCAGCAGCGCCGCCGCCATCAGCTTGAGCACGCTGTTCTTCGCCCCGACGACGTCGACGGACCCGCTCAGCCGGGCCCCGCCGTTGACCGCGAAATGCTCCACCACGCCCGGAACGGTAACGGGGCCGTCACAGCACCGGATGCCCACCCCGGGGCGCCCCTGACCGTTCGGACCGTCCGGCGCACCCCGGTATCTGGTCGCCGAGGCGGCGGCCCCCTAGCCTGTCGGGGTGGCGGTGCACCTGACGCGGATCTACACGAGGACCGGCGACGACGGGACGACGGCGCTGGGCGACTTCAGCCGGGTCCGCAAGACCGACGCCCGGCTGGCGGCCTACGCCGACACCGACGAGGCGAACGCCGCGATCGGGGTCGCGGTGACGGTCGGCGGGCTCGCGGACCGGGTCGTCGACCCGCTCCGCCAGATCCAGAACGACCTCTTCGACGTCGGCGCCGACCTGTGCACGCCGATCGTCGAGAACCCCGAATACCCGCCGCTGCGGGTCACCGACGGTTACGTGGCACGACTCGAGGGCTGGTGCGACGAGTTCAACCCCGAGCTGCCCAAGCTCGACTCGTTCATCCTCCCCGGCGGGACCCCCGGTGCGGCGTACCTGCACGTCGCGCGAACCGTGGCCCGGCGTGCCGAGCGCTCCGTGTGGGCACTGCTGGAGGTCGACCCGGACCACACCAACCCGCTGACCGCCCGGTACCTCAACCGCCTGTCGGACCTGCTGTTCATCCTGGGCCGGGTCGCGAACCCCGACGGCGACGTCCTGTGGCAGCCGGGCGGCCCGCACGGCGCCCCGGCCGCCGGCGCCTGACCCGTCCGGCACGGTCCGGTCCGGTCCGGTCCGGTCCGGTCCGGGTCAGGACAGCACCGCCACCAGCAGCGCGACGACGGCGCCGCAGCCGAACGCCACGGCCCGTCGCATCGCGGCGCCACTGCGGCTCCGGCTGTGCTCCAGGTGGTCGCCGCGCTCGGCGACGGTGAGCGTGAGCGGGTGGTCGGCCGCGGCGGACAGCCGTACCCGGTCCCCGGACAGCCGGGCCTGTCCCACCACGGTGAGGCGGGAGCCCGGCTCGATCCGCCACTCGGTGCGCTCCCGGGCCACCGTGGGGTCGACGAGGCGGAACAGGCCGAACTCGCGGCCCTCGCCGTCGTCGGTGACCCGGTGGCGTTCGGCGACCGGGATCTCGGTGTGCGCGTCCCGGGGGTCGACCACGATCTCCGCCCCGCCGTCGGTCAGCCGGAACGGGCGCTCCCGCCGCTGCTCGGCGACGACCTGGCGTTCCTCCCGGTCGTCCCGGCCGCGGGAGAGCGCCTCCTCGACGAACCGGAACCAGACCGAGTCGACCCCGGTCAGCGGGGCCGGACGTGCCTCGTCGTCGAGCGGCTCGACGGTGCCGGACACCGACACCACCTGGCGGAACGCCGGGGCGTCGAGCTCGTCGCGGACGGAGCCGGCCATCGCGACGAGCTCCGCGACCGTCACCGGGGTCGCGGCCAACCCGCGCGTCCAGCGCGCGTGCCCCTCCCGGGCCTCGCGGAACGAGGTCCACGCCAGCCAGCCCAGGATGCCCGCGAATGCCAGGAAGACCAGGTCCACCGACGCAGCATAGAACGGACAGAGAGGACGAATGCTCCGTAGAGCTACCGACCTCCGCCGGTCAGGACGCCTCGCGGAAGCCGTGCCCCCGGCCCGGGGGTGTGGACTCCAGCCAGGCCATGAAACCGGTACGGACCCCCGCGGACATCGCCAGCTCGACGTCGATGCCCCGCCCGCCGGCGTCGCGACCACGGCAGCGCAGCACCTCGACGGCCATCGGGATCGCGAACTCCTCCGAGCGGTGCGGCGGTCGCCGGTCGACGATCTCCAGCTCCGCCCGGTCCATGACCACGGTCGCGCCGATCCGGAAGCTGGTCAGGCGGTACCAGGCGAACCGCTCGCCCTCGTAGCGCCCGACCCCGAAGTGCCAGTCCGTGACAGCGTAACGGCGGCGCAGACACAGGTCCACGCCGCCGTTACGCATCAGTCGCACCCGCCGTACGGCGAGCCAGACCAGGGGTACGACCAGACACAGCAGCAGAACTCCGACGATCGCCGCGATGAGCTCCACTGCCGTGTCCGGTCCCCGTCGTCAGTTGGCCTCGGCCGCCCGGAGGCGGGCCTCGGCCCGGGCGATCGCCGATCTGCCCTCGTCGGTGGACGAGTCGGCGCCCTCGCGTGCGCGTCGCGCCCGCTCGACGTCGATCTCGTCCGCCTGCTCGGCGAACTCGGCCAGGATGGACACCCGCTCCGCCGACACCGACAGGAACCCGCCGTGCACCGCGATGGTGCGCTTCGAGCCGTCGGTGGAGTCGATGCGGACGACCCCGGCCTCCTCCAGCTGGGCCAGCATCGGCTGGTGGCCGGGCAGGATGCCGACCTCGCCGACCGTGGTCCGGGCGAGCACGAAGCGTGCGTCGCCCGACCACAACCGGCGCTCCACGGAGACCAGCTCCACGGTCATCTCAGCAGGCATGCGCTATCAGCCCTCGAGCTTCTTGCGGTTCTTCTCCAGGTCGTCGAGACCACCGCAGAGGAAGAACGCCTGCTCCGGGATGTCGTCGAACTCACCCTTGGCGATCTTGTCGAACGCCTCGATGGTCTCCTTGAGCGGGACCGTCGAGCCCGGCTGGCCGGTGAACTGCTCGGCGACCAGCAGGTTCTGCGACAGGAAGCGCTCGATCCGCCGTGCGCGGCCGACCAGCTGCTTGTCCTCCTCGGACAGCTCGTCGATACCGAGGATGGCGATGATGTCCTGCAGGTCGTTGTACTTCTGCAGGATCCGCTTGACCTCGTTGGCGACGCGGAAGTGCTCGTCACCGACGTACTGCGGGTCCAGGATCCGCGAGGTCGAGGTCAGCGGGTCCACCGCCGGGTAGATCCCCTTCTGGGAGATCGGCCGGGAGAGCTCGGTGGTGGCGTCGAGGTGCGCGAACGTCGTCGCCGGAGCCGGGTCGGTGTAGTCGTCCGCGGGGACGTAGATCGCCTGCATCGAGGTGATCGACCGGCCGCGGGTCGAGGTGATCCGCTCCTGCAGCTCGCCCATCTCGTCGGCCAGGGTGGGCTGGTACCCCACCGCGGACGGCATGCGGCCGAGGAGGGTCGAGACCTCCTGGCCGGCCTGGGTGAACCGGAAGATGTTGTCGATGAAGAGCAGCACGTCCTGCTCCTGCACGTCGCGGAAGTACTCCGCCATGGTCAGCGCGGAGAGCGCGACGCGCATACGGGTGCCCGGCGGCTCGTCCATCTGACCGAACACCAGCGCGGTGTTCTTCATGACGCCCGACTCGGTCATCTCCGTGATGAGGTCGTTGCCCTCACGCGTGCGCTCGCCGACTCCGGCGAACACCGAGGTGCCGCCGAAGTTCAGCGCGACACGCTGGATCATCTCCTGGATCAGCACGGTCTTGCCGACACCGGCACCACCGAACAGACCGATCTTCCCGCCGACGACGTAGGGCGTCATCAGGTCGAGGACCTTGATGCCGGTCTCCAGCATCTCGGTCTTGCCCTCGAGCTCGTCGAAGCGCGGGGCCTTCTGGTGGATCGACCGGAGGTCACCGGTGAACTGGATGCTCGGGTCGTCCAGGCAGTCACCGAGCGCGTTGAACACGTGCCCCTTGACCTGGTCGCCCACCGGCACGGAGATCGGGCGGCCGAGGTCGGTGACCTCCTGGCCGCGCACGACACCGTCGGTCGGCTGCATGGAGATGGCCCGGACCAGGTTGTCGCCCAGGTGCGTGGCGATCTCCAGGGTCAGCTTGCGCTTGTCCCCGGAGAGGTCCACCTCCAGCGTCAGCGCGTTGAGCAGGTTCGGGACCTGGTCACGCGGGAACTCGACGTCGACGACCGGGCCGGTCACCTGGACGACGCGCCCGGTGATCGGGCCGGCCGAAGTTTCGGCGGTCGTGGTCATCAGCTCTCACTTCCTGCGCTGGCGAGAGCGTCGACCCCACCGACGATCTCGCTGATCTCCTGGGTGATCTGTGCCTGGCGAGCCTGGTTGGCCTCCAGGGTCAGGCTACGGATCAGTTCGTTGGCGTTGTCCGTCGCGGCCTTCATGGCCCGCTGCCGGTTCGCCGACTCCGACGCCGCCGACTCCAGCAGCGCCGCGTAGAGGCGGGCCCCGATGTACTTCGGCAGCAGCGCGTCGAAGAGCGTGTCCGGGTCCGGCTCGAACTCGTAGAGCGGCTGGAGCCCCTTGCTCTCCGGCTGGTCCCGCTGGCTCTCGGCCGTGTCGGCGGCCCGGTCGACCTCGTCGACCGGCTTCGCCGAGGCGCTGTCGGCCGCGTACTCGACCTCGAGCGGAGCCATCCGCCGGGCCTGCGGCACCTGGGTGATCATGTTCTTGAAGCTGGTGTAGACGAGATGCAGCTCGTCGACGCCCTGGACGCCGTCCGCGTTGTCGTGGTGGTCGTCCTCGCCGGCCATGAACGCGTCGACCAGGGTCTTCGCCGCCTCGGCCGCGTGCTCGTAGCCCGGCTGCTCGGAGAACCCGGTCCACGACTCCTCGATCTCCCGGTTGCGGAACCGGTAGTACGAGACGCCCTTGCGACCGATCACGTAGAGGACCGGCTCCTTGCCCTGCTCGCGGAGCAGGGCAAGGAGCTGCTCGGCCTCCTTGAGCACGTTGGCGTTGTAGCCGCCGCACTGGCCACGGTCACTGGTGACGACCAGGACCGCGGCCCGCTTCGGCTGCTCCCGCTCGACGAGCAGCGGGTGGTCCAGCGCCGAGTTCGACGCGAGCTCCGAGAGGGTGCTCGTCATCAGCTCGGCGTACGGACGTGCCTCGTCCACCCGCGCCCGGGCCTTCGCGATCCGTGAGGTCGCGATCAGCTCCTGGGAACGGGTGATCTTCTTGATGGACTGCGTCGACCGGATACGCCGGCGCAGCACCCGGATCTGTGCCGCCATCGGGTATCAGCCTCAGTTCTTCTTGACCGTGACGGTCTCCTGCTCGACATCGTCCTCGTCGAGGGCCTTCTCGGCCTTCTCCTTGGGGACGACCGAGGAACCGTCGGAGGCGGTGAACTCGTTGCGCTTGAACTCGTCGACCGACGTGGTCAGCGTCTCGACGGCGTCGTCGGAGAGCTTCCCGGTGTCGGTGATCTCGTTCAGCGCACCCGAGGCGTGCCGGCGGGAGTACTCGCGGAACTCCGACTCGAAGCGCTGCACGTCGGCGACGGGCACCGAGTCGAGCTTGCCGGAGGTGCCCAGCCAGATCGAGACGACCTGGTCCTGCACCGAGACCGGCGCGTACTGCGCCTGCTTGAGCAGCTCGACCAGGCGCTCACCACGGCCCAGCGCGGCGGCCGAGGCGGCGTCGAGGTCGGACCCGAAGGCGGCGAACGCCTCCAGCTCGCGGTACTGCGACAGGTCCAGACGCAGCGAGCCCGACACCGTCTTCATGGCCTTGATCTGCGCCGAGCCACCGACCCGGGAGACCGAGATACCGACGTTGATCGCCGGCCGGACACCCTGGTTGAACAGGTCGGACTCGAGGAAGACCTGGCCGTCGGTGATCGAGATGACGTTGGTCGGGATGTAGGCCGACACGTCGTTCGCCTTGGTCTCGATGATCGGAAGACCGGTCATCGACCCCGAGCCGAGCTCGTCGGAGAGCTTCGCGCAGCGCTCCAGCAGACGCGAGTGCAGGTAGAAGACGTCGCCCGGGTAGGCCTCACGGCCCGGCGGGCGGCGCAGCAGCAGCGAGATCGCGCGGTAGGCCTCGGCCTGCTTCGACAGGTCGTCGAACACGATCAGGACGTGCTTGCCCTGGTACATCCAGTGCTGGCCGATGGCCGAGCCGGTGTAGGGGGCGAGCCACTTGAAGCCGGCCGGGTCGGACGCGGGCGCCGCCACGATCGTCGTGTACTCCAGCGCGCCGGCGTCCTCGAGGGACTGCCGGACACCGGCGATCGTGGAGCCCTTCTGGCCGATGGCGACGTAGATGCAGCGGACCTGCTTCGTCGGGTCGCCCGACTCCCAGTTCTCCTTCTGGTTGATGATCGTGTCGACGCAGACCGCGGTCTTGCCGGTCTTGCGGTCGCCGATCACCAGCTGGCGCTGGCCGCGCCCGATCGGGGTCATGGCGTCGATAGCCTTGATCCCGGTCTGCAGCGGCTCGCCGACGGACTGGCGGTCCATCACGCCGGCCGCCTGGAGCTCGAGCACGCGGCGGGCGTCGCTCTCGACGTCGCCGAGGCCGTCGATCGGGTTGCCCAGCGGGTCGACGACCCGGCCCAGGTAGCCCTCGCCGACCGGCACGGAGAGCACCTCGCCGGTGCGGGTGACCTGCTGGCCCTCCTCGAGGCCGGTGTAGTCGCCCAGGACGACCGCACCGATCTCGTTCTGCTCGAGGTTCAGCGCGACGCCGCGGACGCCGCCCTCGAACTCGAGCAGCTCGTTGGTCATGGCCGAGGGCAGGCCCTCGACGTGGGCGATGCCGTCACCGGTGTCGGCGACGATCCCGACCTCACGGCGGGACGTGCCGCTCTCCAGCGACGAGACGTAGCTGGAGATCGCACTCCGGATCTCCTCGGAGGAGATCGTCAGCTCTGTCATGGCTGCGTCGTTCCTTCTCTCGAACGGGGTCTTCGGGTCGTTCCGCCGGGGTCCGGCGATCGCGTCCGAAGCAGGTCAGCTGGGCAGGGATCGGCGAGCTGTGGCGAGTCGACCCGCCACGCTGCCGTCGATGACCTCGCCGCCGACCTGCACGACCAGGCCTCCGAGGAGGCTCCGGTCGAGCTCGACCTGCAGGGAGATCGTGCGGCCGTACATACGGCCCAGGGTCTCGGCGAGCTTCGTCTCCTGCTCGGAGGAGAGCTCGACGGGTGTGCGCACCTTGGCCACCGAGCGGTCCCGGCGGGCCGCCGCGAGCTCGGCGAGCTCCTCGGCGACGACGTCGAGGTGCCGGCTGCGGGGCAACCGGACCGCTTCGCGGAGCAGCGTCGCCGTCACCGGGTAGACCTTCTCGCCGAGCACCGAGTCCAGGAGCCGGACGCGGCCCTCGACGGGCCGGGCGGAGTCGCCGAGCAGGCTCGCCAGCTGCGGCTCGCGGGCCACGATCCGGCCGAACCGGAACAGCTGGTCCTCGACCTCGTCGAGGGAGCCGTTGCGGTCGGCGATCGCGATCGCCGCGCGGCGGGCCAGGCCCTCCGCACCGGTGACGAGGTCACGGGCGGTCGACCAGCGCTTGCGCGCCAGCTCGGAGACGAGGTCGACGGTCGGCTGCGAGAGCTGGCCCCCGAACAGGCGCCCGACCAGGTCCGCGCGGGCGTCCTCCGGGGAGGACGCGTCGGCCAGCAGGCGGCGGACGGAGCGCTCGGAGTCCAGGAACCGGGCCACCGCGAACAGCTCGTCCGCGGTCGTGGTCAGGTCCCGGGCCGACGCGGAGTCGGTCCAGGCGTCCAACCGCTCGGTCAGCGCCGCGAGCGACTCACGGCTGGCGGGCTGCAGGACAGCCGCCATCAGTTCGCCCCGCTCCGCTGGGCCACGCCCTGCTGGTCGAGCTCACCGAGGAACGAGTCGATCGTCGCGGAGCGACGCGAGTCGTCGGCCAGCTGCTCACGCAGCAGCCGCTCGGCCAGCTGGACCGACAGGCCACCGACCTCGTTGCGCAGAGCACGCTGGGCGGCGTCGCGCGACGCGGCCACCTGCTCCTCGCCACGGGCCTTGATGCGCGCGGCCTCGGCCTCGGCCTCCTCGCGGAGCTCGGCCTTGATCTGCTGGCCCTCGGCCCGGGCGTCGTCGCGGATGCGCGCCGCCTCGGCCCGGAGGCCGGCGAGCTGCTCCTCGTACTCCTTCTTCAGCCGGTCCGCCTGCTCCTGGGTCTCCTGAGCACGCTTGAGGCCGCCCTCGATCGCGTCGGTGCGCTCCTCGTAGAGCGACTCGAAGCGCGGGACCGCGAACTTCCAGAGCAGGAACAGCAGGATCGCGAACGCGACCACACCGAGGACGAGCTCATCGAGGTGCGGGAGAATCGGAAGCGGCTGTTCGGCGGCGAGAATCAGTTCCACCGTGTGTCCTTCCCTGACATGGCCGCCGGTACCGGGACCGGCATGAGAGTGATCTGCCGGCTCTTACTGCGCGATGAAGAAGAGCACCAGGCCGATCAGCATGACCAGCTCGGCGAGGACGAACGTGGTCCAGCCGATACCCATCAGCTGGCCGCGGGCCTCCGGCTGGCGGGCGGTGCCGCTGATGACGGCCGACCAGATCAGGCCGACGCCGATACCGGCGCCGATGGCCGAGGCGCCGAACCCGATGGCCGCGAGGCCCGGGTTGATGTTGGCGGCTTCCTGGGCCAGAACCTGGGTGACGTTCACTTCGGGTTTCCTTCCGTCGGGTCCGCGGGATGCGGGTCGTTCGGTGTATCGGCCCGGACGGGCCGGCGGATGAAGCAGGTGGTGCGAGCGCGGTGCCGGCGGCACCGGGGTCTCGGTCGTGCGGTCAGTGGTCCTCGGAGATCGCCGCGCCGATGAAGACGGCGGCGAGCAGCGCGAAGACGTAGGCCTGGATGACCTGGACCAGCGCCTCCAGGAACGTGAACGCGATCCCGGCGGCGAACACCACCGGGGACGCGATGACGAGTGCGGAGCCCGCCGACACCAGGAACGCCGCACCCACGGCGGTCAGGGCGAGGATGAGGTGGCCGGCGAACATCGCGGCGAACACACGCAGTGCCAGCGAGAGCGGCTGCACCAGGAACTTCTGCAGCAGCTCGATCACGATGATCAGCGGCGCGATGAAGACCGGGACGCCCGGCGGGAGCGCGGCGTGCTTGATGTAGCCCAGGAACCCGTGCTTCTTGAACCCGGCGTAGTGGTAGAAGACGTAGACGAACAGCGCCAGCGCGATGGGGAACCCGATCCGCGACAGCGTCGGGAACTGGATCACCGGGATGATCGCGAAGATGTTGTTGACCAGGATGAAGCTGAACAGGCCGAGGATCAGCGGGATGTAGCGCTTGAAGTCCTCGGAGCCGATCTGGTCACGCGCCATCGTGTTGCGCGGGATGTTGTAGAAGGACTCCAGCCCGAACTGGAACCGGCTCGGCACGATGGACAGCTTCCGCGTGCCCAGCGTGAAGACCGCCGCGACGATGATCAGCGACAGGACCGCCAGCACCATCGGCTTGGTGACGGCGCCGAAGATCGGCGGGTACTCGAACAGACCTGCGCCGGGCGGAGTGAACTCCTCGGCCGCCAGTACCAACGTGCCCAATGGGGGTCCTTCCGGTGCTCCCGTCCCGCATCCACGCGAAACGGGGGATCGCCTGCAAGGTGCCTCGTGATGCGATGTCGTTCCGGGCGGCCGGGTCGAAACACCGGAAGTCACCCACATCGCCTACGTGGCGGATGCTATCAGCCGTACTTCTACACGATGTCGGGGGCTCGTACGCACCTCACCTGCGCGTTCGTCCGACGAAACGATCTTGGTCGGGGCCGGTGCGTCGCCCCCGGTGATTCATCGTTAACCCGCCCGCGGGTCGCCGTCCGGCCATCCGCCGGACGGCCCCGCGCGTCCCCGCCGCAGCGCCCCAGCCCCTGGCAGGACCGGACGAAACGGTCGTGGATCCCCAGGTCAGACATCCGGGGACCCCGGATCGGTGCCGATCAGGATCTGGAGCTTCTGCCCGGCCCAGGCCTCCGCAGCGGTCGTCGTGATGAAGACGACGAGCATCGTGACGGCCAGTGACATGCGGTGCAGCCCCGTCACACCCCCGAGGGTGAACAGCGCGAGCAGAAGGATGATGGCCTTCATCGCGAGACCGCCGAATGCGGCGAGCATCACAGCGCCGGGCTCGAGGTGGGTCGTCCGCAGCATCAGCACCGGCGTGAGCAGTGCCGATCCGGTGGCCAGCAGGCCGCCGAGGGCCGCAGCCGACAGCCCGGGCAGCCCCGCCGCCAGGACCCCGCCGATGCCGCAGACCAGCGTCGTGGCCACGCCCACCAGGGCGGCACCGCGGGCCATCGACCCCGACAGCCGTCGCACGACCTGCGCCTGACCGAGCGCGGGGCCGTCGTACTCCACGGTCCCCCAGCGGTCCCATCGCCACATGGTGCGTCCGCCTTCCCGCTCGCCGGCCGCCCCACCAGCGGGTACGGCTCCACGGACACGGTAACCGGCGTCTCCGGCGCACCGACCGGCACCGTCCTTCGCGGTGTCCCGTGCCACCCGGCCGCGGTCGACAAGTACCTGAGAGCTGTTCGACGGTGGTCCGACAGCACTCGGGCACTTCTCGAGGTGCTCGGCGGGGCGGGCCCGATCCGTGAGCGCCGACACCTCTCCCCTGGGCCAGGGTCGGCGCAGGTCAGGCGTCGCGGTCGCGGGCGCGGTGGTGTGCGGGAGTGGGCACGGTCGGCTGGTCCGGCCCCGGCTCCGGCTCCGGCTCCGGCGTCGCGGCGGGGTGGGCGCGGTGACCGGTGCCGCGCGGGTGCTGCGGGCGGTCTGGAGTCGGCCCCGGGCCGGTCGGGTCCGGCGCCGTCGGTCGGACGGCTGTGCTGCGCGCCATCCGCGGACGGGCGGCGACGGGCCGGGGCGGAGGCGGTGCGGTGGGCGGCGAGGCGTCGGACGGGGTCGTCGGGCCGCGGTGTTCCGGCCCCCCGGTCGGGGCGCTCGCGAGCCCGGATCCTGTAGGACCGGGACCGGAGCCGGGGCCAGGGCCGGGGCCGGGGCCGGTCCCGGAGCCAGGGCCAGGGCCAGGGCCGGAGCCGGAGCCGGCGGGCGCAGGTCCCGCAGCACCGGGGACCACCGGTCCCCCGGAGCCGGCGGGCGCGCGTCGCGCCCCGGTCCGCGACGGGCCACGCGGGCCGGTCGGCCGGTGCGCGCCCCGCGTCCACGGCGCAGGCCCACCGGGTGCGTCCCCACCCGAGGTGTCCCGCTTCGACGGGACCCGGCCGGACGCGGTCCCACCCGGTACGCCCCTGCCCGGCACGGGCGCCGCCGCGGTGTGGCCCGGCGGTCCGGGGCCCTCCACGACCGGGCCGCCGGCGGACGACCGGGCGGGTGCCCCGCGCTCGGGCCCGGTGTCCGGGAGGTCGTCGGTCGAGGCGATCGACGTCCCACCGGCGGACGCCGGTGTCGCGGCGGCGGTGCGGGTCCTCGACCGGTGCGGGACCGCCGAGGCCACGAAGGCCACCACCAGCGCGATCCCGGTCGCGGCGAGCACCAGACCGGTGCGCGGGACCAGCGCGAGCGCGACCGCACCGAAGGCGATGACCGCGACCCACAGGTAGACCAGCAGCACCGCGCGCCGGTGGCTGTGGCCCACCTGCAGCAGGCGGTGGTGCAGGTGCATCTTGTCCGGGCTGAACGGGCTGGTCCCGGCGCGGGTGCGGCGCACGACCGCCATCAGCAGGTCCAGCGACGGAATGAAGACGATGCCGACGAGCACGACGACCGGCGAGATCAGCGCCAGGATGTCGGTGGTCGAGCCCCCGTCGCCCAGCGGGATCCGGCCGGACGCACTCGTCACGGCGGCGGCCAGCATGACCCCGACCATCATCGAGCCGGTGTCGCCCATGAAGATCCGGGCCGGGTGGAAGTTGTGCGGCAGGAACCCCAGGCAGGATCCGGCGAGCACGACCGCGAGCAGCGCGGGGACGAACGCCGCGGGGTCGTTGCCGTTCTCGCCGATCAGCCCGACGCAGAACACGGCGGTCGCGAGCGTGGTGAGCAGTCCGATGCCCGCCGCGAGCCCGTCGAGCCCGTCGACGAAGTTCATCGCGTTGACCAGGACCACGGTGACGAGCACCGTCAGCAGCACCGACTGGCTCTGGCCGAGCGAGAGCAGCGACCCGGTCAGGAAGGCGTCGCCGCCGATCGGGATCCAGATCGTCAGCCACTGCACGCCGTAGAGGACCAGCAGTCCCGCCGCGGTGACCTGCGCGGCGAACTTCGTCAGCGCGTCGAGGTCGTAGCGGTCGTCGAGCATCCCGACGCCGACCAGCAGCCCGGTCGCGACGACCACCCCGACGACCTCGGTGCTCTGCTCGAAGTAGGCCAGCCGCAGGGCCGGGAGCTGCAGCGACAACAGCAGCCCGGCCAGCACGCCACCGAACATCGCGAGTCCGCCCCACCGCGGGGTCGGGGTGACGTGCACGTCCCGTCCCCGCGGCCAGGCCACCGCGCCGGCCTTCAGGGCCAGCATCCGCACCGGGCCGGTCAGCAGCAGCGTGACGACGGCGGCGACCAGCCCGACGAGCAGGAGCTCCCGGATGGGGAGTCCGTAGGTGAACTGGTCAGTCGGCACGTCGCGAGCGCCTCTCCGCCTCCGCCGTGGGTCTCAGGTCACCCCCGAGGGTAGGCCGGTGCCTTCGCGACGAGTGCGGTGACCGCCTTCGCGACGTCGGCGAGCTCCGCGTCGCCCGCGGCGGTGTCGTGCTCGGCCCTGACCGCGCGGGCCAGCAGGGCGCCGACCTCGGCCATGCCGGCCTCGGTCATCCCCTGGGTGGTGACGCTGGGCGAGCCGACCCGGATGCCCGACGGCTTCATCGGCGGCGCCGGGTCGTAGGGGATGGCGTTCTTGTTCAGCGTGATGCCCGCACGGTCGCAGCGGGTCTCGGCCTCCGAGCCGGTCACGCCGATCGGCCGCAGGTCCAGCAGCGCGAGGTGGTTGTCGGTGCCGCCGGAGACCGCCCGCATGCCCTCGGACTCCAGGCTCTTCGTCAGCGCCTGGGCGTTCGCGATGACCTGACGGGTGTAGGCCTGGTACTCCGGCTGCGCCGCCTCCTTCATCGCCACCGCCTTCGCCGCGACCGCGTGCATCAGCGGGCCACCCTGGGAGAACGGGAAGACGGCCTTGTCGATGGCCTTCGCGTGCTCCTCGCGGCACAGCACCATGCCGCCGCGCGGGCCGCGCAGGACCTTGTGCGTGGTGGCGGTGACGACGTCGGCGTAGGGCACCGGCGACGGGATCGCCTTGCCGGCGACCAGGCCGATGAAGTGCGCGGCGTCGACCATGAGCTTGGCGCCGACCTCGTCGGCGATCTCGCGGAACACCTTGAAGTCGATCAACCGCGGGTACGCGGTCGCCCCGGCGATGATGATCTTCGGCTGGTGCTGCTTGGCCAGGTCGCGGACCTGGTCGTAGTCGATGATCTCGTCGTCCTCACGGACGGTGTAGGACACCGCGTGGAACCACAGGCCGGAGAAGTTGACCTTGCTGCCGTGCGTGAGGTGGCCGCCCTGCTTGAGGTCCATGGCCAGCACGGTGTCGCCGGGCTTGGCGAACGCCGCGTAGGCGGCGAGGTTCGCGCTGGCGCCGGAGTGCGGCTGGAGGTTGGCGTGCTCGGCGCCGAAGAGTTCCTTGGTGCGCGCGTTGCCGATGTTCTCGGCGACGTCGACGACCCCGCAGCCCCCGTAGTAGCGACGGCCGGGGTAGCCCTCGGCGTACTTGTTCGACAGCGTCGACCCGAGCGCCGCCAGCACCGCGGGGCTGGTCAGGTTCTCGCTCGCGATGAGCTGCAGTCCGCCGCGCAGGCGCTCGAGCTCGTCCAGCACGACGCCGGCGATCTCGGGGTCCTGCTGCTGCAGTGCGTGGAAGTCCGGTCCCCAGAAGGTCTGCTCGCTCACGCCGGGACACGCTACCCGCTGCCGTCCCCGCAGGCCGCGGCCGTGCAGGCGTGATCACACCCGCGGACGGCCCGCTCAGACCCGGTCGATCTCCTGGCCGACGACCTCCTCGACCTGCTCGGCGGTCACCCCGCCCTCCCGCAGCATCCGCGGCCGGGCGCCGGTGAGGTCGACGATCGTCGACGCGACCGGGTCACCGGACGGGCCGCCGTCGAGGTAGACCTGGACGCTCGAGGCCAGCTGCGTGATCACCTCGGTGACGTTCGCCGCGGGCGGGTTGCCCGAGGTGTTCGCGCTCGACACCGCCATCGGGCCGACCTCGCGCAGCAGCTCCAGCGCGACCGGGTGCAACGGCATGCGCAGCATGACGGTGCCGCGGGTGCTGCCCAGGTCCCACGCCAGTGACGGCGCGTGCTCCAGCACCAGCGACACCTCCCCCGGCCAGAACGCCTCGATCAGCGCGCGCGCGGACTGCGGGACCCCGGAGACGAGACCGTCGATCGTGGTCCAGGAACCGACGAGCACGCCGACCGGCATGTCCGGGCCGCGCCGCTTGGCGGCGAGCAGCGCACGGACGGCGGTGCCGTTGAACGCGTCGCAGCCGATGCCGTAGACGGTGTCGGTGGGCAGGACGACCAGCTCCCCCGCCCGGACGGCGCGCGCGGCGGCGGTCAGGCCGCGGGTGCGTTCGGCGGGGACGCTGCAGTCGAACAGCGGCTGGGTCTGCGGAGCACTCACGATCCGCGAGGATACGACCGTGCCGCGCGGGAGTGCGGGGCGGCTCACATCCGCGGCGCCGGCGGGGCGTCCGGACGACCGCTCCCCGGTGGGTGGGACGGGCGTC
This sequence comes from Pseudonocardia sp. ICBG1293, assembly GCF_020131355.1. GTDB lineage: Bacteria > Actinomycetota > Actinomycetes > Mycobacteriales > Pseudonocardiaceae > Pseudonocardia. The sequence goes on along the minus strand of NZ_JAHLEL010000038.1, from coordinate 763,506 downwards.
AGGGGCAGGGGACGCGGCGGGCGGTGACGAAACGCGGGCGGCCGGTGAGGTCGTCGTGCTCGGTGACCTCACCGAGCGTGCGACGGCGACGGAGCAGCGCCGGGACCGTCTCGCCGTGGGTGTCGTCGTGTTCGATCGCGAGATGCCCGCCGTGCCGCAGCCACCCGCTGCCCCCGCGCACGACCGCCTGGATGATCTGGGTGCCGTCCGGGCCGCCGAACACGGCGCCGGGCGGGTCCCAACGCTCCACCTCGGGCGGCACCGGCGTGCCGTCCGGGACGTAGGGCGGGTTGCAGACGACCAGGTCGACCGCGCCTTCCAGCTCGATCAGCAGATCGCTCCACCGGACGTCGGCGACGTGCAGGGTGACCGGCCGTCCCCCGGCCCCGACATGCGCGTCGAGGTTGCGCCGGGTCCAGGACAGCGCCGCCGGGTCGGCCTCCAGGGCGTGCACCTCGGCGTCGGGACGGGACACCGCGAAGGCCAGCGCGAGTGCGCCGGACCCGGTGCACAGGTCCAGCACCCGGGGGCGGCGCACGTCGCGGATCGCGGCGAGTCCCCACTCCAGGAGCAGCTCGGTCTCCGGACGCGGGGTGAAGACCCCCGGTCCGACGGCGACCTCGGCCGGGCCGAGCACCGCGGTACCGAGGATGTGCTGCAGCGGTTCGCGGGTCGCACGGCGGGCCACGAGGGCCTGCAGCCGCTCGACGACCGGCGGGTCCACCAGCGGGGTCATCAGCAGCGTGGACCGCGACGAGCCGAGCACGTGCGCGGCGAGCAGCTCCGCGTCGACGCGCGGGGACGCGACGCCCGCCGCCGCCAGGGTGCGCTCGGCCTCCGCGATCGCCACCCGCAGTGGCAGCCGGCTACCGACCGCCGGGGTCGTCGTCTCGGTCACGCTTCCAGTGTCGCCGCTGCGCGGCACCGGGACGCCCCCCGTGACCGGTGCATCACCTGAGCGGGGGATCACTGCTCCTCCTGCTCCCCCGCCATCGCCTCGGCGCGCTCGGCCGCGGTCAGCGCGGCGAGGACGTCCACGAGGTGCCCGTCGAGCACCGCGGACAGGTTGTAGGCCTTGAACCCGACGCGGTGGTCGGAGATCCGGTTCTCCGGGTAGTTGTAGGTGCGGATCCGCTCGGAGCGGTCGACCGTGCGGACCTGCGAGCGGCGCTGCTCCGACGCCGCCTCGGCCGCCTCGGCCTCGGCCTTCGCCTGCAGCCGGACCCGCAGCACATCCAGGGCGCGGGCCTTGTTCTGCAACTGGGAGCGCTCGTTCTGGCAGGTCACGACGATCCCGGTCGGCAGGTGCGTGATCCGCACCGCGGAGTCGGTCGTGTTGACGCTCTGCCCGCCGTGACCCGACGCCCGGTAGACGTCGACCCGGATGTCGGCGTCGTGGATCTCGACGTCGGGGGTGTCGTCGGTGTCGGGGAGGACCAGCACACCGGCCGCGGAGGTGTGGATGCGGCCCTGCGACTCGGTCACCGGGACACGCTGCACGCGGTGCACGCCGCCCTCGAACTTCAACGCGGCCCACACCCCGTCGACCGGGTCCTTGCTGCGCAGCGACAGCGTGATGTCCTTGTACCCGCCCAGGTCGGACGGGGTCGCGCCCAGCACCTCGACCTTCCAGCCACGGCTCTCCGCGTAGCGGCTGTACATCCGCACGAGGTCGCCGGCGAACAGCGCCGACTCCTCGCCGCCCTCCCCGGACTTGACCTCCATCAGGACGTCGTCGCCGTCGTGCGGGTCCCGGGGGCGCAGCAGCTCGGTCAGCTCGGTCTCGAGCTCCACGATGCGGGTGTCCAGCGCATCGGCCTCGGCGGCGAAGGCGCGGTCCTCGGAGGCCAGCTCGCGGGCGGCGTCGCGGTCCTCGCGGACCCGGGCGAGCTCGCGGGCGCAGCGCACGACCGGGCCGAGCTCGGCGTAGCGGCGGCCCAGCTTGCGGGCCTGCACCTGGTCGGACAGGACGCCCGCGTCGGCGAGACGCTGCTCCAGCTCGGCGTGCTCGTCGAGCAGGGCGTCGACCGACTGCGTACTCATCGGAGAATCCTTCGCGGCGCGGGGGGCGGGAACGCGAAACGGCGCCCGTCCCCTCGCGTGCGGCGAGGCGACGGGCGCCGTGTCGGGAGCTACTTGGCGGCGCGCTCGCGCTTCCCGTAGCGGGCCTCGAAGCGGGCCACGCGGCCACCGGAGTCCAGGATCTTCTGCTTGCCGGTGTAGAACGGGTGGCAGGCGGAGCAGACCTCGACGCTGATGGCGCCGCTGTTCTTGGTGCTGCGGGTGGTGAACTGGTTGCCGCAACCGCAGGTGACCTGGGTGTCGACGTACTGAGGGTGGATTCCCTCGCGCATGGCTCTCTCCTCATCGTTGGCCGCCGGGTCCCTGGAGATCCAGGGTGAACCGGTGCCGGGAAGCTGACGCTCCATTCAACCATCCGGGCCCCGGCGGAATTCCCACCGGGGCCCGGACGGAACGGCGACGACTAGTCCTCGTCGTTGCCGGGGGCGTTCTTGGCGACCTGCATCAGGAACTCGATGTTGGTCTTGGTCTTCTTGAGCCGGCCGAGCACCAGGTCCAGCGCCTGCTGGTCGTCGAGCGCGGCGAGGACACGGCGGAGCTTCACCATCACCGCGTGCTCGTCGGGCGACATCAGCAGCTCCTCCTTGCGGGTGCTGCTGTCCCCGACGTCGATGGCCGGGAAGATCCGCTTGTCGGCGATCTTCCGGTCCAGCTTCAGCTCGGCGTTGCCGGTGCCCTTGAACTCCTCGAAGATCACCGTGTCCATCGTGGACCCGGTCTCGACCAGTGCGGTCGCGAAGATGGTGAGCGAGCCACCGTCCTCGATGTTGCGCGCGGCGCCGAGGAAGCGCTTGGGCGGGTAGAGCGCCGTGGAGTCGACACCACCGGACAGGATCCGGCCCGACGCCGGCGCGGCCAGGTTGTAGGCGCGCCCGAGGCGGGTGATGTTGTCCAGCAGGACGACGACGTCGTGCCCCATCTCGACCAGGCGCTTGGCCCGCTCGATGGACAGCTCGGCGACGGCGGTGTGGTCCGACGGCGGGCGGTCGAAGGTCGAGGCGATGACCTCGCCCTTCACCGACCGCTGCATGTCGGTGACCTCCTCGGGCCGCTCGTCGACGAGGACGACCATGAGGTGGCACTCGGGGTTGTTCGTCGTGATCGCGTTCGCGATGTTCTGCATGATCGTTGTCTTGCCCGCCTTGGGCGGGGACACGATCAGCGCACGCTGCCCCTTGCCGACCGGCATGATCAGGTCGATCACGCGGGTGGTCAGCTGGCTCGGGTCGGTCTCCAGGCGGAGCCGCTCGTTGGGGTAGAGCGGGGTCAGCTTGGTGAACTCGGGCCGGTTGCGCGCGGCCTCCGGGTCCCGCCCGTTGATCGAGTCGACGCGCACCAGCGGGTTGAACTTCTGCCGCTGCTGCTCGCCCTCCCGGGGCTGGCGGACGGCGCCGGTGATGGCGTCGCCGCGGCGCAGGCCGTTCTTGCGGACCATCGACATCGACACGTAGACGTCGGTCGGGCCGGACAGGTAGCCGGTGGTGCGCACGAACGCGTAGTTGTCGAGGATGTCCACGATGCCGGCGACCGGCAGCAGGACGTCGTCGTCGCGGATCTCGGTGTCCACGCCGCCGCCGGCGGCGGCGCCACCGGGGCGCTCGCGGTCCCGGCCACGACGACGGTCGCGGAACCGGCGCCCGCGGCGACCGCGGCCGTCCCCGTCGTCACCGTCGTCGTCGCGGAAGTCGTTCCGGTCGGCGCCACGGTCGTTGTTCCGGTCGGCGTTGCGGTCGGCGTTGCGGTCGTTGTTCCGGTCGGCGTTGCGGTCGTTGCCGCGGTCGCCGTTCCGCTCGCCGCGGCTGTCGCCGCGGTCGCCGGTCCGGTCGCCGTTGCGGTTCCCGCGGTTGCCGCGGCCACCGTCGTCGCCGTCACGGTTGCGCCCGCCACGGCCGTTGTCGCCGTTCGCACCGTTGCCGCGGCCGTTGTCGTCGCGGCCCTCGCCGTTGCGGTCGGAGCCCCGCTCGGCGTTGCGGTCGGCCCCACGGCCGCGGCGACGGTCGCCGTCGCCGGCGGGGTCGTCACCGTCGGCATCGCGACGGGCGTCCTTCTGGCCCGCGTCCCTGGCCGTGTCCTTCGGGACCGTGTCCTTCGGGCCCGCGTCCTTCGGGGCGTCCTTGGGAGCGCCGTCCTTCTGCCCGTTGTCCTCGCCCTGCCCGCGGCGACGGGTACGACCCCGGCGGCTCGCACCGTCGGAGTCCTCGCGGCGCTCCTCGGCGGGGGCCGGCGTCGTCCCGGCCTGCTCCGGGGCGCTCGCGGCCGGGGCGGCCTGCTCCGGCGCGGCGGCCGGCGCGCTCTCGGTGACGGCGGCCGGGGCCGCAGCGGCGGTGCCGGTGTCCGCGGTCGCGCCGTCGGTCGCGGTGGCGTCGGGGGCGCCTGCCGGGCGGGTCGCCGCGCGACGGCGGCGGGCGCGCGGCGCGGGGGCCTCGGGCTGCTCGGCCGCCGCCGGGGGGGCGGATGCGGTCGCGCCGTTGCCGGCGGGGGCCGCGGCCGTGTCGCCGAGGGCCAGCTGCGGCGCGTCCGCGCCGTCGGTGCCGGCGGGGGCCGCCTTCGCCCTCGGCTTCTTCGCAGGGGCCGCCGCCGCTCCGCCCTGACGCTCCTTGATGGCCGCGATCAGGTCGCCCTTACGCATGCCGGAGATGTCCGGGACGTTCAGCTCGGTCGCCAGCTGGCGCAGCTCGGCCAGCACCATGCCGGACAGGCCGCCGCGTCGGCGGGGCGCCGCCTCGGCCGACGCGGTTCCGGTACCGGCGAGATCGGTCTCGCTCACAGAGTTCCTTCCTGACCGACCCGGTTACCTGTCCAGGTCAGGGGATGTCACACGCTCGGCCGATACGGAGACCCCGTATCGGCAGCATTCACAGATGGAGTCCCACGACGACGTCGCGGGAGTCAGGCCGCCCGTTCGGGATTCCGAGTCCAGTTCAGAAAGGAGATCGGGCGAGCGGGCCCGGCCGCAAGACTACGCCGATGTCGCGTGGATCGCCATGCACGGGCGAGACTAGTCCGTACACCCCGGGGCGGCAACAACCCCCCTCGGACGACGCGCCGACGCACGGGGTCGCGTACCTCACGTTCCCGGCGGACGCACCGGGCTCACCGCACCTCGACGTGCACACCGGCCGTGTCGACCGGCAGCCGCTGCACCGCGAAACCGTCGGTGTCGACGTCGCCGGGCAGCACGCCGTCGCCGGTCAGGGCCAGCACCGTCGGCCCGGCACCGGAGATCGCCGCCGGCACCCCGTGCTCGCGCAGCGCCTCGACCAGCCGCAGCGACGACGGGTACGCCGGCCGCCGGTAGGGCTGGTGCAGCCGGTCCTCGGTGGCCGCCATGAGCAGGTCGGGCCGCCGGGTCATCGCCAGCACCGCGAGCGCACAGCGGCTGCCGGTGAACGCGGCGTCGGCCAGCGGGACCTGCTCGGGGAGCAGCCCGCGGGTGGTCTTGGTCGACGACTCCACGTCGGGCACGCAGGCGACCGGGTGCACGTCGGGATGCACCTCCAGCTTCTCGGCGTGGAAGCGGCGTGCGCTGCCGGTGTGCTCCCAGGCCACGACGAACCCGCCGAGCAGGCTGGCCGCCGCGTTGTCCGCGTGGCCCTCCATCCCGGCCGAGAGCTGCAGCAGCGCGTCCCGCTCCAGCTCCGGGTCCCGTCCGGCCAGCACCGCCGCGGCCGTCACCCCGGCGACGGCGGCCGCGGCCGAGCTGCCGAGGCCACGCGAGTGCGGTACCGCGTTGACACACCGCAGCCGCAGCCCGGCGGGCGCACCGCCGAACGTCTCGAAGGCCAGGCGCATCGCCCGCAGGACCAGGTGCCGCTCGTCACGGGGGACGTGCCGACAGCCCTGCCCCGAGACGTCGACGAACAGCCCCGGCGTCTCGAAGGTCTCGACCTCGATCTCGTCGTACAGCGCCAGGGCCATACCGAGGGAGTCGAAGCCGGGCCCCAGGTTGGCCGTCGATCCCGGGACCCGCACCAGCACGCGCGTCGGGCGGCCCATCAGGCCAGCTCGAGCGCCGCCGCGACCGCGCCGGGGTCGATCGGCACGATCTCCGGGTCCGGCGCGGTGAGCAGAGCGGTGTCGGGGTCCTTGAGGCCGTGCCCGGTCACCGTGCACACCACCAGCGAGTCCGCGGGCAGGGTGCCGTTCTCCCGGCTCTGCAGCAGCCCGGCGACGCTGGAGGCCGATGCCGGCTCGACGAACACGCCCTCCTGGGCCGACAGCATCCGGTACGCGGCGAGGATCTCGTCGTCGGTGACCGCGGCGAACCTGCCGTCGGACTCGTCGCGGGCGGTGGTCGCGCCCTTCCAGGAGGCTGGGGCACCGATCCGGATCGCGGTCGCGATCGTCTCCGGGTCGCTGACCGGGGCGCCGTGCACCAGCGGTGCCGCGCCGGCGGCCTGGAAGCCGAACATCCGCGGCAGCGCGGAGATGACGCCGTCGGCGTGGTAGCCGCGGTACCCGTGCCAGTACGCCGTGATGTTGCCGGCGTTTCCGACCGGCAGGCAGTGCACGTCGGGCGCGCGGCCGAGCTGGTCACAGATCTCGTAGGCGGCCGAGGCCTGGCCCGCGATCCGGGTCGGGTTCACCGAGTTGACCAGCGCGATCGCCGGGTAGTCCGCGGTGGTCTTGCGGGCCAGCTCCAGGCAGTCGTCGAAGTTGCCGTCGATCTGCAGGATCCGGGCGCCGTGCGCGACGGCCTGGGCGAGCTTGCCCAGCGCGATCTTCCCGGTCGGTACGAGGACCGCACAGGTCATCCCGGCCCGGGTGGCGTACGCGGCGGCCGACGCCGAGGTGTTCCCGGTGGAGGCGCACAGCACGCTGGACTTGCCCTCGGCGAGCGCGGCGGTGACCGCCATCGTCATGCCGCGGTCCTTGAACGAGCCGGTCGGGTTGGCGCCGTCGACCTTCAGGTAGACCTGGCAGCCGGTCCGCTCGGACAACCGCGGGGCCGGCAGCAGCGGGGTGCCACCCTCCCCCAGGGTCACCACGGTCCAGTCCGGCTGCACCGGCATCCGGTCGCGGTAGGCCTCGATGACGCCCGGCCACTGGCCGGGCGGCGGCGGCGCGACCGCACCGGCGACCTGGGTCACCGGGCCGAAGGGGCCGGAGGCGGGCCCCCGGACGTTCTGCACGCTGCCCGTCACGACCGGTCCACTCCCTGGGTTGTCACTCGTGGTCATTCGCCCATGCCCAGCGCGCTCACCGCGCGGCCCAGGCCCTCGACCCGCAGCACACCCGCGACGCCGAGCACGTGGTCGAGGTCCAGCAGCGCCGACACCGTGGCCGACAGCGCGGCCTCCGGCGCGGAGTGCGTGACGACCGTCAGCCGGGCCTGGCTGCGGTCCGAGCCGTCGGCCCGGTCCACCGACCCGTTCACCCCGCCGGTCTGGCGGACCGCGGCGATGGAGACGCCGTTGCGCGCGAACTCGCTCGCGATCGTGGCGAGCACGCCCTCGCGGTCGGCCACCTCGAGGTCGACGTGGTACCGGGTGGGCACCTCGCCGATCGGGCGGACCGGCAGGCTGGCGTAGGCGGACTCGCGCGGCCCGCGGCCGCCGCCGACCCGGTTGCGCGCCACCGCGACGAGATCGCCGAGCACCGCGGACGCGGTCGGCGCACCACCGGCACCCTGGCCGTAGAACATGAGCTGGCCCGCGGCCTCGGCCTCGACGAAGACGGCGTTGAACGCACCGTCGACGCCGGCCAGCGGGTGCGAGTCGGGGACCATCGCCGGGTAGACCCGCGCGGAGACCGACTCGGCGCCGTCGGCGTCGGTGACCCGCTCGCAGATGGCCAGCAGCTTGATCGTGCAGCCGAGCCTGCGGGCGGCGGCGACGTCGGACGCGCTCACCTCACGCATGCCCTCGCGGTGCACGTCGGAGGCGGTGAAGCGGGTGTGGAACGCCAGCGAGGCCAGGATCGCGGCCTTGGAGGCGGCGTCGTAGCCGTCGACGTCGGCGCTGGGGTCGGCCTCGGCGTAGCCCAGCCGGGTCGCCTCCTCCAGCGCGTCGACGTAGGACGTCCCGCCCGACGACATCGCCGAGAGGATGAAGTTCGAGGTGCCGTTCACGATGCCCGCGACCCGGGTGATGCGGTCGCCGGCCAGGGACTCGCGCAGCGGGCGCAGCAGCGGGATCGCCCCGGCGACGGCGGCCTCGTAGTAGAGGTCGGCGCCGGAGGCGTCGGCGGCCTCGGCGAGCGTCGGGCCGTCCTCGGCGAGCAGCGCCTTGTTCGCCGTCACCACCGAGCGGCCGGACTTGAGCGCCTCCAGCAGCCAGCCGCGGACCGGCTCGATCCCGCCGATGACCTCGACGACGACGTCGACGTCGTCGCGGGTCACGAGCTCGCCGGCATCGGTGGTGACCAGGTCCGGGAAGTTCTCGGTGAGCCACGGGTGCCGGTGCGGGCGCCGCACCGCGACCCCGGCCAGCTCGATGCGGGCACCCACCCGGGCGGCCAGCTCGTCGGCCTGCTCGGTGATGAGCCGGACCACCTCGGTGCCGACGGTGCCGCAGCCCAGCAGTGCCACCCGGACGGCGCCGGTCTCGCTCGCCACGTGTCCTCCTCGCGTGCACGCGCCCCGCGGACGCGCGCCGATCATTCCTGGTGGGACGGGTGCAGGACGTCCCGGGTGGTGGTTCTCACCCGGTCCGGACTACACCTCGAAACGGAACTGGTCCTCCGGAGTCTCGCGGCGCAGCAGGGTCCGGTCGACCCCGTCACGGACCGCGACGACCGCCGGCCGCGGCAGCCGGTTGTACCCCGACGCCATCGCGTAGCAGTAGGCCCCGGTCGCCGCCACGGCGAGCAGGTCGCCAGGCGCGAGGTCGGCGGGCAGCCAGCAGTCGCGCACCACGATGTCACCCGACTCGCAGTGCTTGCCGACCACCCGCGACAGCACCGGCTCGTCGCCACCGGGGACCGAGTCGCGCCCGGACGCCCGGGACACGAGCCGGACGTCGTACTCGGCGTCGTAGAGGGAGGTGCGGATGTTGTCGCTCATCCCGCCGTCGACGCTGACGTAGCGCCGGGAGTACCCGCCCAGCGGGACGTCCTTGGTCGTGCCGACCTCGTAGAGGGTGACGGTGCCCGGCCCGGCGATGGCGCGACCCGGCTCGACCGCGATCCCCGGCGCGTCCAGCCCGGACGCCGCGCACTCGCGCTTGACGATCGCGCGCAGCTCCTCGGCCAGGGCGGGCATCGACAGCGGGGTGTCCCCCGGCCGGTAGGCGATGCCGATGCCGCCGCCCAGGTCCAGGGTGCGCAGCGCGGTCAGGTTCGCCGAGCCGTGCTCGGCGTGCAGGTCCGCGAGCACCCGCACGACGCGTCGCGCCGCGGCCTCGAAGCCCTCGGTCTCGAAGATCTGGCTGCCGATGTGGGAGTGCAGCCCGACGAGCTCCAGGTGGTGGGCGGCCAGCACCCGGCGCGCGGCCTCGTGCGCGGCCGAGTCCCGCTTGCCCTCGGTCGTCGCGATGGAGAACCCGAACTTCTGGTCCTCGTGCGCGGTGGCGATGTACTCGTGGGTGTGCGCCTCGACGCCGACGGTGAGCCGGATCAGCACCGGAGCGGTGACGCCGTGCTCGGCGGCGACGGACTCCAGGCGGGCGATCTCGTCGAAGGAGTCGACGACGATCCCGCCGACCCCGGCCCCGACGGCGGCGTCGAGCTCGGCGACGGACTTGTTGTTGCCGTGCAGCGCGATCCGCTCGGGCGGGAACTCCGCCCGCAGCGCGACGGCGAGCTCGCCGCCGGAGCACACGTCGAGCGACAGCCCCTCCTGCGCGACCCAGCGGGCGATCTCGGTGCACAGGAACGCCTTGGCCGCGTAGTGCACGGCGGACGCCCCGAAGGCCGCGGCGAACTCGGCGCAGCGGCCGCGGAAGTCGTCCTCGTCGAGCACGAACAGCGGGGTGCCGTGGGTGGCCGCGAGGTCGCGGACGTCGGCGCCGGCCACGCGCAACGCGCCGTCCTCGCCGCGGGCGGCGTACCGCGGCCAGACCGCGGGGGCCAGCCGGTCCAGCTCCGCCGCCGACGACGGGCGGGGCCCGGCCGACTCGGGCGCGGGTGTGAGGCCCGCGTGCAGCGGACCTGCGGGGTGGGCCCTCATGTCACATCCGTTCCGGGGCGTCGACGCCGAGCAGCGCGAGGCCGTTGGCGAGCACGGTCCGGGCGGCGACGCAGAGCGCCAGCCGGGCCCGGTGCAGGTCGGAGATCTCCTCGTCGCCCTGGGGCAGGACACGGCAGGAGTCGTAGAACTTGTGGTACGCCCCGGCCAGTGCCTCCAGGTAGCGGGCCACCCGGTGCGGCTCGCGCAGCTCGGCGGCGGTGCGCAGGACGTCGCCGAACTCGCCGAGGGTGCGGATCAGGTCGCCCTCGCGGGGGTGCTCGAGCAGCCCGTAGTCGCTGCCGGCGGTGACGCCGAGGTCGGCCGCGTTGCGGGCCAGCGAGGACAGCCGGGCGTGGGCGTACTGGACGTAGAAGACCGGGTTGTCGTTGGTGCGGCTGGCGAGCAGGTCCAGGTCGATGTCCAGGCTCGAGTCCACCGACGAGCGCACGAGCGAGTACCGGGCGGCGTCGACGCCGACGGCCTCCACCAGGTCGTCCATCGTGACGACGGTGCCGGCGCGCTTGCTCATCCGGACCGGCCTGCCGTCCTTCACCAGGTTGACCAGCTGCCCGATGAGGACCTCGACCACCGCCGGGTCGTCGCCGAAGGCGGCCGCGGCGGCCTTGAGCCGGGCGACGTAGCCGTGGTGGTCGGCGCCGAGCATGTAGATGCACAGGTCGAACCCGCGGGCCCGCTTGTCGCGCAGGTAGGCGATGTCGCCCGCGATGTAGGCGGGGCGCCCGTCGGACTTGATGACGACGCGGTCCTTGTCGTCGCCGTGGTCGGTGGAGCGCAGCCACCAGGCGCCGTCGGCCTCGTAGAGCGAGCCGTTCTCCCTGAGGGCGGCGACCGAGGCCTCCACCGCACCGGAGTCGTGCAGCGACTGCTCGTGGAACCAGACGTCGAACTCGACCCGGAACTCGCCGAGCTTGGCCTTGATCTCGTCGAACATGAGGCCGACGCCGACCCGGCGGAACGCCTCGTCCCGCTCGGTGTCGGCCAGCTCCAGCACGCCGGGCTCGGCCGCGACGACGCGCTGCGCGATCTCGGCGATGTAGGCGCCGCCGTAGCCGTTCTCCGGGGCGGGCTCCCCCTTCGCGGCCGCGACCAGCGAGCCGACGAACCGGTCGATCTGGGCGCCCGCGTCGTTGAAGTAGTACTCACGGGTGACCTTCGCGCCGCGCGCGGACAGCACCCGGCCGAGCGCGTCACCGACCGCGGCCCACCGGGTGCCGCCCAGGTGCAGCGGGCCGGTCGGGTTGGCGGAGACGAACTCCAGGTTCACGTTCCGCCCGGCCAGCTCGTCGCCGGTGCCGTAGCCGGCGCCCGCGGCGAGGACCTCGCCGACGACGGCGCCCTGCGCGTCGGCGGCCAGGCGCAGGTTGATGAAGCCGGGACCGGCGATCTCGGCGCTCGCGACGCCGTCGCGGGTGGCCAGCTCCTCGGCCAGCCAGGTGGCGAGCTCGCGCGGGTTCACGCCCGCCTTCTTCGCGGTGCGCAGCGCGATGTTGGTCGCGTAGTCGCCGTGGTCGGGGTTGCGCGGACGCTCGACACCGGCGTCGGCCGGCAGCGCGGAGACGTCCAGGTCGCGTCGGAGCAGCACGTCCCGCGCGACGTCACGGACCAGGTCGGCGAGCACGTCGGGATTCACCACCCGGATTCTACGGAGGGACACCCGGCCCCCTCATGCAGGTATCGGTGCCCGACCGGCGACGATGCCCGACGTGACGACTCCCTCCACCGACCGGCGTACGGACCACCCGGGTGTGACCGGGCGGACCGTGGCGCTGTGTTCCGGTGCGCTCGCGGCGCTGCTCGGTGCGGGGTTCGTCGCGGTGTCGCTGGCCTACAACCACGGGAGCCTGGTCCCGCCGCTCGACGACGTCTACATCCACCTGCAGTACGCCCGGCAGTTCGGCGACGGCGAGCCGCTGCGCTACCAGCCCGGTGCCCCGATCACGACGGGCGCATCGAGCCTGTTGTGGATGGCACTGCTCGGCGCCGCGCACGCGGTCGGGTTCGACGGCCGGTGGCTGCTCGCCGTCGCCGTCGTGGGCGGGGTCGCCGGGGTCGCCGCCACCGCGGCCCTCACCTCCGCCGCCGCCACCCGCCTGGGTGGGCGTGCCGCCGGGGTGTGGGCGGGGTTGCTCACGGCGCTGTGCGGGCCGTTGCTGTGGGGCGGGGCCAGCGGGATGGAGGTGGGGCTGCTCGCGGCCCTGACCAGCGGCACGCTGCTCGCCTACCTGCGCGAACGCCCCCGGTTCCGGTGGACGCCGGTGGTGGCGGCGCTGCTCGCGCTCACCCGGCCCGAGGGGTTCCTGATCGCCGGCGCGTTCGTCGTCGCGATGCTCTGGACCCTGCTCCGGCCGGCGTGGGTCCGGGTCGCCCACCCCCTCCTGGTCGCACGAACGGGCCCGTCGTCCGAACCTTTCGTACGAAGGGCCCGCTCGTGCGAGAGGGAGAGGGGCGATGGGGAGGGGCGCGACGGGGAGGGCACCGCTCCGGACGGGGAGGGCGGGGCCGGGCTCGGCGGTGCGGGGACCGGCGGCGCGGGGACCGACCGAGCGGGGGCGGGCGGGGCCGCGCCGTGGGGCCGGGTCGCGCTCGTCGCACTGCCGGTGGTGGCGTTCGCCGGGCAGCTGCTGCTGTTCCGGGTGCTCACCGGGACCTCGCAGGCCAACGGGGTGCTCGCGAAGTCGTGGCTGCACACCGGTTTCCTGCACCAGCCGCTGGAGATCGCCGACCACGTGCAGCGCAACGTCGCGGCGATCCTGGCGTCCCTGGCCGGGCTGTCCGGGCAGGACGTCCTCGCCCCGCTCGCGCTGGTGCTCGTGGTGCTCGGCCTCGCCGCGCTCGTCGCGCACGGGGAACGGATCCTCGCGGTGGTCCTCGGCGGCGGGCTGACCCTGGTCGTGCTCGCCGTCGCCACCCTGACCACCGCGATGTGGCAGGACCTGCGCTACCTGCAGCCGTTCCTGCCGCTGCTGCTCCTGCTCGTGGTGCTGGGCGCCGGGCTCGTACCGCACCGGGCGGTGCGCGGCGGGCTGCTCGTGGTGGTGCTGCTGTTCACCGTGGCCGCGACGCCCGCCTGGGCGGTGCGGCTGGGCCAGCAGGCGTCGGCGATGCGGGAGGGCCCGGTCGGCGTCGCGCAGTGGATCGCCGGGAACGTTCCGCCGGGCGAGGCCGTCGCCGTCAACGACGTCGGCGCCGCCGCCTGGTTCGGCGGGCACCGCACCGTCGACCTGGTCGGCCTGACCACCAACGGGATGGCGGCGCCCTCGCTGAACGGGGCGGGCACCCTCTACGAGGCGCTGCGGGCGCTGCCGGAGCCCGAGCGGCCCCGGTGGTTCGCGGTGTTCGACCGTTGGGGCGGGGTCCCGGTCGCCGACCTCGGTCGGGCCGGGCTGCTCGGTGCCGAACCGGTCATCACCTTCGCGCTGACCGCCCCCGCCCGGCCGGTGTCGCCGTCGGCACCGCAGACCTGTCAGATCGACCGCAGCTGCGACCGGGTGAGCATCTGGCGCGCGGACTGGTCCGCCGCGGACTCCGCGCGGGCACCCGACCTGCCGGTGCCCGGGCGGGTCGTCGACCACCTGAACGTCGGGGACATGGCCGACGAGGCGGCGCACGGCTGGACGACCGACCCGCCGGTGCTCGGCGTGCAGCCGGACTCGGCGCTGGACCGCGCCACCGTCGCGCCGGGACGGCTCGTCGCCGACAGCGGCCGCCACGTCGTCGGCGGGGAGACGTTCACCCTCGGTGGCACGGTCCCCGGGCGGCCGGTCACCCTGACCGGGCGGATCGGCGCCGGTCCCGCGCTGCCCGGCGAGCGGACCCGGGTCGTCGCCGTCGACGTCGACGGCCGTCCCGCCGGGGAGTGGACGCTGCCGGACGCGCAGCCGTGGGCCCAGGCCTCGTTCACGGTGCCCGGGGCGCTCGTGACCGGTGACCGCGTCACGGTGACCACCCGACCGGTCGCGCCGCTGCTCGCGCCCTACCCGGACTACCGCTCCTACGGGTGGTGGGCGAGCCGCTGACGGGGCCTTCCTAGACTCGGGCGAACCCGCCCGCCGACCACGAACAGGACTCCCCCATGGCCAGCGGCAAGTCCGGCAAGAAGCGACCGTCGATGCCGAGCGCGGTCGGCCAGCGCCAGTTCCCCTGGGGCATGGTCGCGGCGATCACCGTGCTGGTGCTGCTGGCGGGGGCGTTCATCGTCTACCCGCTGGTGCAGCGCAACCAGAACCAGCAGTGGGTCCCCTCCGAGGACAACCGGAACCCGGCGCTCGCGATCCCGGGCATCGTCAGCCAGGAGTACCCGGGCCTGCAGCACGTGCTCGGCTTCCAGCGGGTCGCCTACACCCACAGCCCGCCCTTCGGCGGAGCGCACGACGGCTTCTGGGCCGCCTGCAACGGCGTGGTCTACCCGAACCCGGTGCGCTCGGAGAACCTCGTGCACTCCCTGGAGCACGGCGCCGTGTGGATCGCCTACAACCCCGACACCCTCGACGAGGCGGGTCGGGCCGCGCTGGCCCAGCGGGTCGAGGGTCAGCCGTACACGGTCATGTCGCCCTACCCCGGCCTGGACGCCCCGATCTCGCTGCAGTCCTGGGGCAACCAGCTCAAGGTCCAGACCGCCGACGACGAGCGCATCGACCAGTTCGTCCGCGCGCTGCGGCTCAACCGGTTCACCCACCCCGAGGTGGGCGCCTCCTGCGACGCGCTCGGTGGGCAGGGCTTCGACCAGGACAACCCGCCGGCGTTCGAGCCGATCCCGGAGCAGTCCGCCGTCGACGGGCAGACGGTCCTGCCCGAGAACCAGGGCGCGACCCCGGGTGGCGCCCCCGCCCCGGACCCCGCGGTCCCCGGCCAGCCCGCACCGGCCCCGGCGCCCGCACCGGCCCCCGGGCAGTGACGGCGCGATGACGGGCCCCGCCGACGACACCCCGGCCCTGCGCAACCCGCTCACGATCACGCTGGGCGTGGTCGCGCTGGCCGCGGTGCTCGTCGCCGGGCTCGCCGTCCGCGGGGTGTTCGGGCCGTTCGTGCCCGACCCGGGCTCGGTCGACGTCGGCTTCGCCCAGGACATGACGGTGCACCACCGCCAGGCCGTCGAGATGGCGTCCTGGGAGCGCGACCGTGCGTCCGACCCGCGGGTGCGCCAGCTGGCGTTCGACATCGAGACCACCCAGAACCAGCAGGTCGGGCGGATGCAGGGCTGGCTCGGCCTGTGGGATGCACCGAGCCTGCCCAGCGGTGGCCACATGGCCTGGATGGAGGAGTCGGCGCACGCCGGGATGTCCGGCATGGGTGGCACGGGTGGCGGGACGGCCACGATGCCGGGCATGGCGACCTCGGCCGACCTGGCGCGCTTCCGGGCCACCCCGCCCGGCACCGCGCTCGACGTCGAGTTCCTCCAGCTCATGTTGCGCCACCACGAGGGCGGCGTGTCGATGCTGGAGTACGGGCGCGACCACGCCGACACCGCCGAGGTGCGGAACCTGGCCGGGCAGATGCTGTCGTCCCAGAACTCCGAGGCGGACCTGATGCGCGGGCTGCTCGCCGAGCGCGGTGCCGCACCGCTGCCGCTCGGCTGATCGACAGCCCCCGTGTCGGGGGCTCCGACACCGTGCGCTACTGTTCTCCCATCGCACGGCCCCCGTAGCTCAGGGGATAGAGCACCGCCCTCCGGAGGCGGGAGCGCAGGTTCGAATCCTGCCGGGGGCACTACCAGTGCCAACAGCGACAATCGGTCCCTCACCTGCTGAAACAGGTCGAGGGATCGTTTTCGTCGTGTCCGTGTCACCGGTGGTGGGTGATCATCGGTTTCTCGTCGTCCCCTCCCCGGGAGCACCACGCGCAGCAGACCTGACGAGCCGGGGTGTCGCGGCGTGGGCGGACCGGTCCACGTGCGGCCCGGGGACCGAGCGCCTGGACGCCGACCGCCACTCCGTCCTCCGGAGACCTGCTGTCACCGCCGTCGCGGCGACGACCACCCGCGGCGCGCGCCGGACGGTCCGGTCGGGGCGGGATGACCTGTGCATCGAGGCGGGTAGGTCGATTCCGGGTCCTACGATCCCCGACATGACCGGACGTCGCCGGGTCCGGCAGATCGAGCCGGCCGACTGGAACCTTCTGCTGGGCGCGCTCCGCACGGGGTTCGCGACCGGTTCGTTCACCGCGGGAGCCGCGTTCGTGGCCGATCTCGCTCGGCTCGTCGCGGAGTCCGGCCGGCGCCCTCCGAACGTCGAACTGCGGGTCGGCCACGTCCAACTCTCGCTTCGCAGTCACGACGTCGACGGAGTGACCGCGCAGGACGTGGTACTGGCCCGGCAGATCAGCACGCTCGCCGCGAAGCACGGGTTGACGCCGTGCCCGGAGCGGGTGCAGGTACTGGAGCTGGCCCTCGATACACCGGAATCGACCACGGTCCGACCGTTCTGGTGCGCCGTGCTCGGGATCGACGCGACCACCGGCAGCCTCGACGACCCGACGGGTGAGCTCCCGCCACTGTGGTTCCAGACCAGCGACTCGACCGACCCCGGCAGACAACGCTTCCACCTCGACGTGACGGTCCCGCCGGACGTCGCCGACCGACGCATCGCCGCCGCGGTGTCCGCAGGTGGACGTGTCGTCGACGACAGCCGGGCGCCCGCGTTCGTCGTGCTGTCCGATCCGGACGGCAACAACGTCTGCGTCTGCACCGAGCTGGGAAGGGACTCAGCAGAGCCGTCGGGACCGGCTCCGTCCACCGTCAGCGACGGTCGGCCCGCCATCCCGTCGTGTTCGCGGCGGCACTCGTCGCGGAGCCCGATCCACGGGGAGCCGACGACCGCCGGGAGATCTGCGCATCCACTGCGAGGATCCCGCGCAGCACCAGCGTCACGACCCGTTGCGCCGCCGCCGCGGGATCGTCGGGACAGGCGCGCAGGGCACCGTCGACGGCACTCACCGCCAGGAGGAGATCCTCGACGGTGACCCGATCCCGCAGCAGGCCCGCCGCGTGGGCCTCGGTGAGGGAGTCGCCCAGCACGCAGCGAAGACGTGCCCGGTGCTCGCGGACCCGTGCGGGGAAGGCTCGGGGGAACCAGTCACCGCAGGCGCGGCAGTCGACCTGGGCGGCCGCCTCCACCCTCAGCAGCCGCTCGACCCGGCGCAGGGCGTCCGGCTCGGCCACCGCGGCCTCGACCGCCCGCTCGTAGCGCTCCACCGCCCGCAGGTGCAGGGCCTGCACCAGGGCATCGCGCGAGGGGAAGTGCCGGTAGACCGTGGCCGCGCCCAGGCCGCTGGCCTCGCTCAGCGCCGAGACGGGGGCGTCGTGGCCCCGGTCCCGCAGCACCCGCTCGGCGACCTCCAGGATGCGACGCCGGTTCGCCTCGGCGTCTCTGCGCAGCCGCGGCCGGATCCGAGAGACCTCCTCCGATGCCGCTCCCGGTTCCGCCGGATCCGGAGTCGCCGCCCCTCGGGCGCCGTTGCCCGGGGAGGACGGTGTCGCGGTCACGACGCCGACGCTACCGAGACGACCGTGATCACGAGGAGCAGACATGTCGGACATGACACCGGCGACCATGCGGGTCGTCGAGTACGACCGTCACGGGGGCCCCGAGGTCCTCACCGTCCGTACGGCGCCCGTCCCGCGGCCCGGACCGGGCGAGGTGCTGGTGCGGGTCGCCGCGGCCTCCGCCAGCCGCGGGGAGGACCTCGTCCGCACCGGGGCGCTGAACCCTCTGAGGGGCCGGACGCTGCCCGCCCGGGTGGGTACCGATCTCGCGGGGACCGTGGCCGCGGTCACCGAGGGTGTCGGGTTCCGGGTGGGCCAGCGCGTCTGGGGTCTCATGCCGCACTCCGCCTTCGGCGCGATGGCCGGGTTCGTCGCCGTCCCGGGCGACCAGCTGGCCCGCATCCCGGACGGTCTCGACCTCGTCGACGCCGCCGCCGCGCCCGCCGTCGGGACGACCGCCGCGCACGCCCTGCGCGACCTGGCGAAGCTGACCACGGGCGAGCGCCTGCTCGTGCGCGGTGCCAGCGGCGGCGTCGGCAGTGTCGCCGTGCAGCTGGGGCACGCGTGGGGAGCCCACGTCACCGCGCTGGCCGGTGCCGCCAACCTGCGCTGGGTGCGCGACCTCGGTGCCGACGTCGTCCTGGACCACCGCCGCACCGCTCCGGACGACCTGCGCGATCTCGCGCCCTTCGACGTCGTGCTCGATCTCGTCGGTACCGAGCTCGACACCCTGTACGACCTCCTCTCCCCGGGCGGGCGGCTCGTGCCCCTGGGAGTCGACCCCGCCGACCCCCTGGGCAGCCTGCGCGACAACGCCGCCACCGCCGAGCACCACCCCGGTCGGGCGTTCCCGTTCAGCAACGACGCCCGCACCGGCGAGCTGACGGCCCTGGCCACGCTCGTCGAGACCGGCGCCCTCCGAGTCCTGGTGCACGAACGGTTCACCCTCGACGACGTCGCCGAGGCCTACCGGCGGGTCGAGGCCGGCGGCGTGCGCGGGAAGATCGTCGTCATGGTCGACCCGCACTGATGGCGGGAGCATCCGCACGGCCCCGGTGGTCCGGCGCCGCTCCCCCGTGCTCCGGGGCCCTCAGCGTCCGGTGCAGCCGTCGATGCGTTCGCGGAGGATGTCGGCGTGCCCGGCGTGGCGCCCGGTCTCCTCGATCATGTGCACCAGCAGCCACCGTCTCGACGGGGCCGATCTCCGCCCCGCGGGCACCGGCGCCGGACGGTCCAGGTCCGACCAGGTGTCGATGACGGCGTCGGCGCGGGCGACGGCCTCCCGGTAGGCGGCCAGGACGTCCTCGGCGGTGTCCTGCTCGCGCGGCCGGAAGGTCGCGGGCCAGTCGCGGACGGCCTCGCCGAGCAGGTAGTGCCGTTCGACGTGTGTGAGGTGCCGGACCAGGCCGAGCAGGCTGGTCCCCGAGGGGACGCCGGGCTCGCGGGCGGCGGGGTCCGGGACGCCGGCGGCCTTGGCCGCGACCGCGCCGCGGAGATGGGCCAGGAACCCGGTCAGGACGCTCTTCTCGTCCGCGGCGTCGCGCGGAAGGCCGGTGTCGTGGTGTCGGGGCACGGTCAGCTCCGGTCGGAAGGGGCGGCGCCGGCGCGGCGCAGGACCAGGACGGTGTCGACGACCGTGGCGGTGCGGCCGTCGGGGCCGGTCGCGCGGCGCCGGGGTTCGTCGGCGCGCTCGACGGTCCACCCCTCGGGGTCGAGGTCCAGCCCGGCGGCGACCTCGGCGGCGCCGGGGTGGCGGGTGTCCGGGTCCTGGTTCCACGACCAGGGCGCGACGGACCCGTGGTCGACGACGAGCAGCGACCCGCCCGGACGCAGTGCGCGCGCGGCGGTCCGCAGCACCGCGTCGCGGTCCAGTGCGAACGGGGTGTGCAGGTACTGGGCGGAGACCAGGTCGAACGTCCCGTCCGGGAACGTCGTCGCGAGGTCGTGGCGCTCGGTGCGGATCCGCGCCGCGAGCCCGTGGGCGTGGGCGCGGCGCCGGAGCCCGTCCACAGCGGTGGCGGAGATGTCCACCGCCGTGACGTGCCAGCCGCGCCGGGCGAGCCACATCGTGTCGCCCCCGCCACCGCACCCGAGGTCCAGGGCCGTTCCCGGTGCCAGCGGGCCGGCGACCTCGGTGAGCAGGGGGTTGGCGCGCGGCTCGGTGTCGTCGCGGCGGCGGTACAGCTCGTCCCAGAAGGTCGCGGGGTCGGACGCGGTCGGCATGGGGTCCATCGGTGGTTCCTCCGGAGGGTGTCGGTGGGTGGGCGGGCAGGAGGGGTGGACGGTCACGGCAGGAAGGCGAGCAGCTCGGCGAGCACGAACTCCGGGTTCTCCTCGGGCAGCCAGTGCCCGCTGCCGGGCACCTCCACCGCGCGGACCAGGTTCGGCAGGCGCGGCTCGACCGTCGGCCGGGTCGAGGCGAGCAGCCCCTGGGCGGTCATCAGCAACGTCGGGGTCGGGACGGGCGCGGCTGCGGTGTTGTCGCGTTCGTCCCGGTCGAGCGCGCGGTAGAGCTCGAAACCGCCGGTCAGGACCTGGGGCCGGTCGTAGGTCCTGGTGAACTCGTCGATCTCCCGGTCGTCGAACGGCGGTGTCGTGCGGCTGCCGCCGAAGCTCTCCCCGCCCAGCGCGACCTGGGCGTAGAACAGGCTCAGGTACTCGCGCACGTCGTCGGCGACGACGGTCTCGGGCACGACCCGCTTCGTGTGGAACGCCAGGTGCCAGCTGAACGTGCGGTACCGGGCGGCGCTGAGCGCGGGCCCCGGCAGCGGGTAGTCGAGATGGGCGTAGCGCCGTACCTCGCCCGGGTACCGGGCCGCGTACCGGAACCCGACCCCGGCTCCCAGGTCGTGCCCCACGACGCGGACCTCGCGCAGCCCCAGATGCTCGGCCACCAGCCCGTGCACGTACCGGGCGAGGGTGACCTTGTCGTAGCCGGTGGGGACACCCTCGCTGTCGCCCAGTCCCGGCAGGTCGACCGCGTAGACGGTGTAGTGCTCGGCGAGGGCGGGCATGATCGGCCACCACGCGTACCAGGACTGCGGCCAGCCGTGCAGGAGCACCACGGGCGGGCCGGTCCCGCCGGTGACGTAGTGCATCCGCACCCCGTCGACGTCGGCGAAACCGTGCCGGAACGCACCGGCGAACGCAGGGTCGTCCCGGGTGGCGGCGTCGAACCCGGTCGCGCCGGGCGGCACCGGTGCCGGGCCTGTGGCCGGGACGGCGCCGGCTCCGCATCCGGCCGTCAGGGCCAGCACGGTGAGGGCCACGACCACGGTGCGACGTCGCGGGGCCCGCGCACCGCCCGCACCGCCCCCGCCGCGGAGGACTGCTCGGAGAAGGTTCACCTCCGCAGCATCGGCACCCACCGTCCCGGGTTGCAAGAAATCTTGCGGATCGGCAATCTGACGGCGTGGACGACACCGGACCGGACGTACTCGCCGGGGTGGGCCCGCGGCTGCGGGCACTGCGCCGTCGTCGCGGCGCCACCCTCGACCAGCTGGCGGCGGAGACCTCCCTGACCCCGAGCACGCTGTCCCGGCTGGAGACCGGCAAGCTCCGGCCGACGCTGGAGCAGCTGCTGCCCCTGGCCCGGGCGCACGGGGTCCCGCTCGACGACCTCGTGCAGGCACCGCCCACCGGCGACCCCCGCATCCACCTGCGCCCGGTGCACCATCGCGGTCTGGTGTTCGTCCCGCTGACCCGTCGCGGCGGCGGGGTCCAGGCCTTCAAGGTGGTCTACCCGCCGGCGGCCGCGTCGCCGACGACCGCCCTGCAGACCCACGAGGGCTACGAGTGGTTCTACGTCCTCGACGGCCGGGTACGACTGGTCCTCGACGACACCGAGCACCTCCTCGGCACCGGTGAGGTGGTGGAGTTCGACACCGGCACGCCGCACTGGATCGGCAGCGCCGACGACCGGCCCGCCGAGACGCTCGCGCTGTTCAGCCTCCAGGGGGAGCACGCCCACCTCGGCCGGGGTGCGGCCCACGGCGGCTGAGACGGAGGAGGGGGCGGGCCGGGTGCGCCGCGGGTCGGCTCCCGCCGGCGCGTCGTCGCCCGGCCGCGCCGGGACGGGGTAGGGCGCCGTGCGCGGGCGACGGACGGCGCTCCACCCGCGGCGGTCCCGGGATGGTCCCGCACAGATCCGTGACAGCGCCACCCGGCACCGGCGCGGCATCCTCCCCCCCGTCCGGTTCGAGGTGGAGAGGTCGGTGGGGCGTGAACGCCGTGGTGGTGCTGGTCGGAGTCTTCTTCGCCGGGATGGGGGTCGCCGCGCTCGCCGCGCCGGCCGCCCTGGTGCGGCCCTTCCGGATCGTGGTCGAACACCCGGAGAGCAGGTCGGAGGTCCGCGCCGTGTACGGCGGCTTCGGCCTCGCCATCGCGGTCGCGCTCGGTCTCGCACTGGCCCGCCCGGGGCTGCACGACGGGATCCTCACGGCCGTCGGCCTCGCGCTCGCCGGGATGGCACTGGGCCGCGTCGTGTCCCGGCTGGTCGACCGCCCGACGGCGTTCTACCCGATCTGGTTCTACGCCCTGGTCGAGACGGTCGCCGCCGGGGCGCTGGGCGCCGTGGTCCTGGTCCGCGCGTCCGTCACCTGACGGTCCACCGGTCGACGGGCGCCGACGGGGCCTCGTCCCGGTGGACGACGATGCCGACCCCGGAACCGGCACCGAGCAGGTGGCTCGGAGCCAGGCCGAACATGGTGCGGAACGCCGAGCTGAGGTGCGACGGCGTCGCGAAGCCCGCGTCCGCCGCGGCCCGGGTCAGGTCACCCCCGGCCGCGAGGACCGCCGCGACGATCCGCATCCGGGCCCAGCGGCGGTAGGCCTGCAACCCGATCCCGACCTCCCGCCCGAAGACCCGGAGCAGGTGCGCCACCGACAGCCCGGACCGCGCGGCGAGCTCCGCGGTGGGCGTGCCGGCTCCGCCCGGGCCGTGCAGGACCTCGAGCACCTCGGCGATCCGGGGATCCCGGACGCCGCCGGCGTCCGCGCCGACCGTGAGGTCACGCACCGTCGCGATGTCGCCGCGCCGCGCGGAGTCGACGAGAGCGGCCTCGCGATCGTGGCCGACGGCCACCGGGGCGTCCGGCGTGCCGACGGGGCTCATCCGGGCGGCGCACTCGAGGTGACCGGCGCCCCGGGGTTCCAGGTAGACGAACGCCACGCGCGCCGGGCCGGTCGTGATCCGGTGCCGTAGCCCGGCGGGGATCAGCACCGACCCTGCCGTCACCGGAGCCCGGCCCGCGACCTCCACCGTCAGGACGTCGCCCGTGCCGAGGCCGAGGGCGAGGCAGGTCACCGCTCCCCGGTGTGGGGCCAGCCGCAGCGACGGGCCGACGTAGGCCGCCCAGCCCGGCCCGACCCACACGCGGGCGGTCCCGTCCACGCCGCGTCCGGCCTCGCCGTTCGCCGCTCGCACCCGGGCGACGATAGTTCGCCCGGCCGCCCGGGTGGTCCCGCTCGCTCAGCCGGACACCCGGTAGTCGTGCAGGTCCGGCCTGCGCAGAGCGAGCCGGTAGCGCCAGGTGGAGTCCGGCCACAACACGGTTCCGGCCGCCGACCGGCTCTGGTACCAGCTCCGGCAGTGCTCCGGTGACCACACGGTCCGCGGGAACTTGCGCCCGACCTCGGCCTGGAACCGGGCCTCGGCCTCGGGCCGCACCTCCAGCGCGCTGGCACCCCGTGCCCGGAGCGCTCGCACGACCCGCACCACGTAGCTCGCCTGCGCCTCGATCATCGAGATCACCGACGTGTAGGCCGCGAACCCGTTGGGGCCGAGCAGGAGGAACATGTTGGGGAAACCCGGGACCGCCACGCCGCGGTAGGTGGTGGGCCCTGCGGACCAGCGTTCCGACAGCAGCCGCCCGTCCACGCCCTCGATCCGGATGCGGTCGAGCGAGGAGGTCACGTCGAAACCCGTCGCCAGGACCACGGCGTCCACCTCGTGCTCGGTGCCCGAGGCGTCGACCAGGCTCCGGGCCCCCGCGGCGACCGGTGCTCCGGCGACGACCTCGACGTTCTCCCGGTTCAGGGCCGGGTAGTAGGTGTTGGAGAACAGCACGCGCTTGCAGTCGAAGGCGTAGTCCGGGGTCACGAGGCTGCGCAGCTCCGGGTCGGCGACCTGGGCCTCCAGGAACCGGCGGACACGCGGCTCGGCCTTCGCCAGCATCGCAGGCCGGTGGTGGAACCCGATCCCGCGGAGCTCGCGCTTCCAGTACAGGAACCGGCGGAAGGCGCTCCGCGCTCCGGGCAGATACCGCAGGACCCGTCGCATGCGGCGCGACACGGGCCGGTCGTCCTTGGGCAGTACCCACGGTGCCGAACGCTGGAACACGACCAGCCGGGCCGCGACCTCCGCCACCTCCGGCGCGATCTGGACCCCCGACGCCCCGGTGCCGACCAACGCCACCCGACGCCCTGTGAGGTCCTGGTCGTGGTCCCACTGCGACGAGTGCCAGACCGGACCGGTGAAGCGGTCCAGACCGGGGATGTCAGGGAGGTGGGCGCCGTGCAGCCCACCGGTACCGAACACCAGGAAGCGCGCGGTGAACTCCCCGGCGGAGGTGTGCAGGCTCCAGGTGGCGGACCGGTCGTCCCACCGGGCCCCGGTGACCTCGACGCCGAACCGCAGGGCGTGGGATATCCGTCGCTCGCCGGCGACCGACTCCAGGTAGCGGAGGATCTCCTCCTGCGGGGCGTAGGTGCGCGTCCAGTCGGGATTGTCGGCGAACGAGTACGAGTACAGATGGGACTCGACGTCGCAGGCACAGCCGGGATAGGTGTTGTCCCGCCACGTGCCGCCGATGCCGTCGGCCTTCTCCAGGATCAGGTAGTCGGTGATGCCTGCCTTCTCCAGCATCACCGCCTGGGCGATCCCGGAGATGCCCGCCCCCACGATCACGACGGTCGTCTCGGTCACGGTCTGTCCTCCACGGGAAGGGGCACCTGCGCGTCACGGACCTCCGCGGCCCCCTC
Source organism: Pseudonocardia sp. ICBG1293 (assembly GCF_020131355.1). Lineage (GTDB taxonomy): Bacteria > Actinomycetota > Actinomycetes > Mycobacteriales > Pseudonocardiaceae > Pseudonocardia. The sequence continues at coordinate 738,835 of NZ_JAHLEL010000038.1, read as the reverse complement.
CGCGACGTGCACGACGAACGGGTACTCCGCGCCCCCGGCGCGGGCGACGGAGGTGTCGAGGTCGACCTCGACGTCGGCCGGGTGCAGGCCGAGCCGGTAGGCGAGGTGGTCCTTGGCCGCGACCAGGGACAGCCGGTCCTCGGTGGACCCGCCCGCGGGCAGCGCGTACACGGTGGCGACGGTGCCGGGGAGCCAGTCCAGGCTCACGACGCCTGCCCGGGTCGACCGGGTCGCCCCGGCGGTCCGCCGGGACAGTCCCACACCGTCCACCGGACGCCGGTCCCGCAGGAACGCCCGCCGGTCGGTGTGGTCGAGCGCGGCCAGCGGACCCGCCCCCACCAGCACGTCGACGAGGTGGAACGTCACGAGCACCCGGTCGTCGTGACAGACCTGCACGTCGAAGGACGGATGCGCCGGTGCCCCGTCCTCGAAGCCGGCGAACCGGGCGCGGACCACCAGCAGCCCCCGGTCCGGGAGCGGCTCGTACAGGTCGAGGGTGGTGATGCGCGACGGGTACCCGACCCGGTCCCAGCCGATCGCGGCGGACCACCGCCACAGCTCGGCGTGCGGGACGACGTGGGTGCACGCGTCGAGCAGGCCCTGGTGCAGCTCACCCCGGGGGACACCGCCACCGGCGGCGTCGAGGGTCGCGACGGAGCCGGCGGCACCCACCCGCAGCGACGTCAGGTGCCGGAACCGCGGACCGTGGCTGAGCATGCCCGTCTCGTAGGGGTCGGGCAGCGGGGTGGCGTCCGAGGGGTCCGGCCATGCGCTGGGCCGCTCGGCGGAGTGCCGGGTCGACAGGATCGCGTCGGCCACCTCCGCGACCGGGCCCGGTCCCCCGCCCGTCGTGCCCTCGTCGACCGAGGTCGTGACGGCGAGATCTCCGTCCCGGTTGGCGCTCACCGCGGTCCGCACGGTCGTCGGGCCCTCGACGGTGATCCAGCGGCGGATCCGGAGGTCGCGCAGCGCGCGGACGCCGTCGGGTCCACCCGACCGGGCCGCCGCGAACATCAGGTCCACCACCGACATCATCGGCAGGACCGCAGCCGTCCAGTTCGGACGGTGGTCGCCCAGCCAGTCGTCGGTGGCCGGGTCGAGGACCGTGTCGACGTGGCCGCGGGTGGCGTCGGCGTCGGCGTCGACCAGCCGGACCGGCAGGTCGAGCACCTCGTAGATCCGGACCCCGTCCACCCAGAGCCACGCGTCGGCCTGCACGAACACCCCGCGCCGGTCGCGGTCCACCCGCGTCAGGTTCAGCTCGATCGTGACGACGTCGTCGTCGGGCGTGACCTGGCCCCGGTACCGCCAGCGCAGCGGCGCACCGACGGCGACCGGCTCGAACCGCGGGGTCCGCATCGCCGCGCCGTACCCCTTCCGGAGCACCAGGAGCTGCAGCAGCCCGATCATGGCCTCGACCCCGAACGAGCCGGGCTGGACCGGGTCCTGGAAGAAGTGCGCGCGGAAGTACCACTCGCCTCCCGTGATCCGCTTCTCGGCCAGCGCCCGGCCCAGCCCGGCCGGCCCGCCGTGGGGCTCCAGCAGCCGGACGCGGTCCCACAGCGCCGAGCCCGGCAGGCCGGCCGCCCCGGGGTCGGGTTCGGCAGGGGCCGGCTCGGCCGGGGTCCCCCCGGCCACGAGACCTGCGCGTTCCTCGTCGGTCACCCGGAGTCCGGTCCGGTCGGCGACGGCGGCGCGCGGGAAGAACCCGAACACGCTCGACGCGTCCACCAGCGGCACGCCGTCGGCCTCGCAGCGCAGGTCGAACGAGACGATGATCGTGCCGCCGTGGGTGGAGACGTCGCGCAGCCGGGCCGTCGTCCGGATCGCCCCGGTCGCCGGGGTCACCTCCGACAGCACCGTGGCCGCACCGTCGAGGTTGCGGAAGACCAGGTCGTCGTCGGAGCTGAGCGCGCACCCGGTGTAGGACGCCAGCCATCCGCACGGCTGGAGCGCCACCTCCATCAGCACCGATGCGGGCAGCACCCCGGCGTCGTCCCAGTACCAGGCCCGCGGGTCGACGTCGTACTCCGCGACGACCTGGGCACCCGCCCACATCGTGGCCGGTGGCGAGTCGACCGACACGATCCGGGAGACGAACAGGAACGGCGGGCCGGGCAGGCGGGGCGCCCGGCGGACACCGTCGAAGACCCGGTAACCGGCTCCGAACGCGTCGCTGGGCCTGCCGCGGGCGGAGGCCAGCAGGGCCACCGCGTCGAAGCGGACGCCCCCGGCGACGGCGGCCCGCGGGTCGGAACCGGTCCGCTCGGCCGGGGGCCGCGCCGCGAGCGGCCAGTCCGGGACGAGGCGCAGGCCCGCCCGACGCACGTGGAAGGCCGGCAACCCGTCGACCGTGCAGAGGACGTCGGCGATCACGGTCGGGACCGGGGTCGTCGACACCTCGGCCACGACCACCTCGTAGACGATCTCCCGGCTCTGCGGGGTCACCTGTCCCCGGCAACGCATCGGCAGGGTGACGCCGGTGACCGGCTCGAACCGCCACCCGTCGGCGTCGGCGGTGTGACCCGAGGCGGCGAGCCAGAAGGCCATCGCCTGCAGACAGCCCTCGAACATCAACGTGCCGGGCATGCACGGGTCGTCCTTGAAGTGTCCCGCGAAGTACCAGTCGTCCGGGGAGACGGCGGTACGGGCGCGCAGGTGGCCGCGGCCCCACGGGCCGCCGTCCGGGCTGAAGTCGGTGATCTCGCCCAGGCGCAGCATCCGGCCGTCGGCGATGCGGGGCGTCCGTACGTGCGCCCGGGTGCCAGGCCAGGCCGGGCCGAAGCAGAGGTCCGGACGTCCGTCGGAGAACGCGACGACCTGGGCGGCGGAGAAGGACCGTGCCTCGGTGGCGAGCGCGGGCGGGGCAGCGGGGGCGGCCGGGTCGGGGGCATCGGCCGCCGGGTCCCACAGCACGCCGCCGGAGCCCGCCAGCTCCGCATCGGTGAAGAATCCGGCCTGGCCTGCGCGCACGCTGAACCGGAGCTCGCCGTCGACGCGGCAGTCGTAGTGGAAGAAGAACAGGCGGGTACCGCCCTGCTCGCCGTGCCCGTCGATGTGGATGTCGAAGGCCAGCGTCTCCCCGGGGACCGGGGGCGGGCCGTGGAACGTGACCTCGCACCCGAGGAGCCGGTAGACCCGCTCGCCCCGGTTCAGCAGGTCCACTCCCATCCAGCTGATCAGCAGCAGGTCTGCCTGGCCCGCCTCGATCATGAGACCGGTCGGCATCCGCCCGGCGGGATCGAGGTACCAGCTCCCGGGTTCGACGTCGGTCTCGGTGCGGATCGTCCCGGTGCCGAGCCGGCCCTGCTCGGCGTCGATGCCGGTCACCCGGTCCGCCAGCAGCATCGGGGGCATGGGCATCCGCACCTGACGGCGGAAACCGTCCTGCTCGGCGAACGCCGGGCCGAGGACGTCGGCCACCCGGCCTGCGGCGAGCACCTCCAGTTCCGCGCGGCCGAACCGCCGCGGCGCTGCGGGCTGCGGACGGTCCGTGGCTCCGGGCGAACCCGGAGCCACGGGCGGTGCCGGTGACGGGGACGTGTGCGGGACCGGTCCGGACGGCGGCGCGGACACCCCGCGGGAGTGCCGGAGGAGCACTTCCTGGGCCCGGCTCGCCACCGCGAGATACCGGCGGTGGACCTCACCCTGCTCGTCGAGGAACTGCCGGTGGATCCGCGCGGTCGCCGCGAACCCGTGGGCCGGCCCCTCGGGGCCCGGCCGGGGTGCCACGCCGGCACCGGCCGGAGGAGCGGGCTGCGGTGCGGTGCGGTGCCCCGGCTCCGCCGGTACCGGGGGCGGCACCGGCTCGGCCGGCACCGGGGGCAGCTCCGGAGCCGGTGCCATACGCTCGGCCGGGGTGGTGTCCGGGAGGACCACCGGGGCCGGGTGGGCGGGCAGGGCGACGGTCGCCCGGGGCCGCCGCGGCGCGGGCGGCGGGGCGAGCCGGTCGAACAGCGCGCCGTCCCGTACCGGGACGCCCGCGGCGCGCAGGCCCGCGACCGCCCGGGTCAGGCTGCGGATCCCGCCCCCGTCCGCCGAGTCCAGCGCGACGGCCAGGTGCTCCCGGTCACCGAGGATCGCATCGATCCACCCGGTGCACAGCCCGCGCGGGCCGTGCTCGACGAACACCCGCACCCCGTCGCGCCACGCCTGTTCCACCGTGGCGACGAAGTCGATGGTGCCGACCGCCTGCTCGGTGATCGCATCGGCGGCCGTGGACCGGGACACGGTGTAGGAGTCGTGGCTCGCACACGAGTAGAAGCGCACGTCCGGCACCTCGATGGTGGGCCGGTCGTGCAACGCGCGCCAGGGCTCCCGCACGCGTTCGACCTCGGGGATGTGGACGGCGATGTCGTAGTCCAGCGCGACGGCGTGGGCACCGAGCCGGGCGATGACCCGGGCACAGGCCGTGGCCTCTCCCCCCAGCACGCAGAGGCCGGGGGCACTGACGGCCATGAGGTGTGCGGTGGGCTCGTCCGCGATCGCGTCGCGGACCGCGCCGGCCCCCGCGCTCACCAGGTGGGCCGCCCACCGGCCGCCCCGGACGCCGTGCGCACGCCACGCGCGGTGCACCGCGGCGAGGTCCCCGGCGACCTCGTGGGTGAACAACGGGGACCGTCGCGTGTCCTCGACGAGCTGCGGCACGTCCCGCCACGCGCCGGTGGCGACCAGCGCGGTGGTCTCGCCGGAGGAGTATCCCAGCACCGCCGTCGGACGCAGGCCGAGCACGTCGCGGCCGATCTCGGCGTGCAGCTGCCCGAGCAGCGCGGCCCCCCAGATCCGGTCGAGGACGTGCGGGGCGTCGTCCCCCGTGCCGGTGTAGGCCCAGCCCGCGACGTCGCGCAGCGGACCGCACCGCCGTTCGAGCGTGCCGAGCACGTCCGGGAACGCCAGCAGCGTCTCCCGCCCCATCCGTGGGTAGCTCGCCGATCCGTTGGTGTGGACGGCGGCGAGCTCCCCGCCGACCGGTCGGGCACGGAAGGCGACGCCCTCCGGCCGCACCCCACGGCCGTCGAGCCACCGCGCGGCGGCCTCGGTCCGGGCCGCCAGCTGCCCGCTGTCCCCGGCGAGCACGACGAGGCGTGCCGGTCCGTGGTCACCCTCGCGGCCCGCACGGGCCGCGGCGATCGCCTCCCCGGCCCCGGCTCCGGAGAACACGTACGACCGGACCGCGGCCTCGGGGACCCACGGTTCGACCTCCGCCGCGGTGAGCGTGACCCCGGCCGGGCGCGCCCCGAGCACCTCGACCGCGACCCGGGCCCGGCGGATACCGAGCGCCGGGTCGGCCCCGGCCCCGGGGCGGGGCACGGCTCCGTGCCGCAGCGCGACGGCCGCACACGCGACGGCGAGCAGTCCCTTCGCGGCGTGCGGGACACCGAAGACCGTGGCGGGGTCGAACCGGGCCGCGGCAGGCCCCGTGTCCGCGCCGGTCGGCGCGTCGCCCACGACCAGCTCGGGTGCACCTGCCTCCTCCTTCCCGCCGATCAGCGCCAGCACCGGGTCGCCGTCGCGGTCGGCCGCCCAGGCCCGCTTGAGGACGAGCACCACCGCGGCGTCGCCGGGTTCCCCCGCGCACCCGACCTCGGCCGAGGCCCGGCGGTGGACCGGCTCGCAGGACAGGTCCACGGCCCCGACGAGCGCGACGTCGGCCGTGCCGTCGCGCAGCGCGCGGACACCGAGCTCCAGCGCGACGAGGCCGGAGGCCTCCTCCGCCGAGACGGTGAAGCCGGGGCCCGCGAGATCGAGCTGGGAGCTGATCCGGTTGGCCACGAGGTTCGGCATCGTGCCCAGCACCCCGGGGGCACCCAGTGGCGCGGCGAGGGCGTCCGGGATCGCGTCGTCGAGCGCTCCGGCCCCGGCCGCGACCCGCACGCGGGTCGGGTGCCGCGCGACCTCGGCGTCGCACCCCATGCCGATCAGCACCGTCGTCCGTTCCCGCGGCAACCCGGTGCCGCGCGTCGCCTCACGGGCCGCCTCGAGCACGGCGACCTGCTGACCGAGTGCGTCGCGCAGGTCCGCGGGCGGGGTCCGCAGACCGTCCAGGGAGACGTCGTAGCGCTCGGCGGGGCCCACCCGGCCGGCACCGCCGAGCAGGCTCTCCCGGAAGGACTCGTAGCTCCCACCGTCGCCCACCCGGGCACCGATCGCCACGATCGCGACCGGCTCCGGCTCCGGTCGGGTCGGCGGCACGAGCGCGGCCGCGCTGTCGGGTGGACCGGCATCGATCACCAGGTGGGCGTTGTTCCCGCCGAATCCGAAGGCGCTGATCCCCGCGCGTCGGGGACCGGTCCACGACTCGGCCTCCCGCAGCAGCCGCATCGGTGTGCCGTCGAGGGCGGCCACCGGCTCCTCGGCGGACAGCGTCGGCGGCCGGACCCCCGCCTCGAACGCGCCGAGGACCTTCAGCAGCCCCGCCGCACCGGCCGCGGTCACGAGATGGCCGGTGTTCGACTTCACCGACCCGATCGGCAGGTCCCGTGCCCCGGCGAAGAACGTCGCCGCACTGCGGACCTCGGTGGTGTCACCGACCACGGTCCCGGTGGCGTGGCACTCCAGCAGGGACACCGACTCCGGTGCGACCCCGGCCTCGGAGTACGCACGGTGCAGCGCCCGGAGCTGCCCCTCCTCCGAGGGCACCAGCAGGCCCGCGGCGCGACCGTCGTTGGAGAGCCCGATCCCGCGGATCACGCCGAGGATCCGGACGTCCGCCGCCCGCGCGTCCTCCCACCGCATGAGCGCGACGACGGCGCTGCCCTCCGCCGGGACGAGCCCGTCGGCCTCCCGGTGGAACGGGCGGCTGCGCCCGGACGGGCTGAGCGCTCCCAGCGCACTGAACGCGAGGTGGACCGCCAGATCGTCCACCCGGTTGACCGCACCGGCGACCATCAGGTCCGCGGTGCGGTCGTGCAGCCGGTCGCAGGCGAGCTTGATCGCGTACAACGACGACGCACAGGCCGCGTCCAACGCGAACGCACCGGCGCCGAGGCCGAGCGCTGCCGCCGTCAGGTGCGTGGGGGTCGCCGAGGAGAACCGGTCGCGGGCAACGGGGCGCTGTCCGTCCGGTGCGTTCCGCAGGTCCGGGTGGCCCGCGAACCAGACGTCCTCGGCGTAGCGGACCATGCCGTCGGTCGGCATCGACAACGTGCCGAGGACCAGTCCGGCGCGGTCGGGTGGCACCCCGTCCCCCGCCTCGCGCAGGGCGGCCGCCGTGGCGTACAACGCCCATCGCGCCGACGGGTCGAGCGCGGCGATCGTGTCGGCGCCGACGAGGAGCCCACCGGGATCGACCCCGCGCGCGGCGGCGTCCGCGACGACGTCACCGACGTAACCGCCGGTGGCGCTGCGCACCGGCGCCGGTGCGGGCCCCACGAGGCCGGCCACCGCGGACGCCGGCAGCCGCCAGCGTCCGGCGGGGACGTCACCGATGCTGCGACGACCACCTGCCACGTTGTCCCAGAAGACGTCCGGATCCGGTGCCTCGGGCAGCACGCAGCCCCGGCCCACCACCGCCACGGGTTCGAACACGTCCGGGACCTCCTAGTCCGACGGGGCGTCGTCGGGCCGGGCGACCAGCCGGACCCCGCGCAGCTCGAACAGGACCCGACCGTCCGGGTCGGACACCCGCACGTCGCACCGGGCCTCGCTGGCGCCGACCGGCCCGCCGCGGACCCGGGCCGTCGCCGTGTCCGGCACCGCACCGGGCACCGGGCAGTGGAACCCGCTCACCCCCATCGGCAGCACCGCTGTCCCCAGCACGCCCTCGGCCCACAGGGTCGCGAGCTGCAGCGCCCCGTCGACGGCGGCCGGGTCGGTGTGCCGGTCCGCCTCCGGCCAGCCGAACCGGGACGTCCCGGCAAGGGTGCCGCTCGCCCCGGCCCGGTTGCGCCCGTCGAACCCGACGATCGACCGGAACGCCGGACCGTGGAACAGGACGTGCCCGTCGTAGGTGTCGCGGCCCAGCGGACGCAGGCCGTCGAATACCTCCCACGGCGTCTCCGGCCGGGCCGGCGCCTCGTCGACGACCGCACGGGCGTGCGGGCGCCGACCCTCGATGCCGAGCCGTACGGGGCCGCCCGGTTCGCCGCCGACGGTCAGCCGCAGCGTGCCGGGGCCACCGTCCGGACCGTCGAACGCGATCTTGCTGAGTACCTCCAGGTCCGCCAGCCCGACACCGGACGCCCCCGGCACACCGCGGGCGGCACCGATGAGCCACTCGATCATCAGGGCGAGCGGGAGCACCGGGGTCCCCGCGACGGCGTGGTCCGCCAGGACGGGCAGGCCGCGTACGGACGGGGTCAGCTCCCCGCCCACGGCACGGGCCGTCGCCGGACGCCCGTCGGTCCGCACGACGCAGAGCGGTTCGTGCTCGCCGAGGACCTCGTCCACGAAGGCCCGCGCGCCGTCGGCGAGGGTCATCGGGCGGATGCCCGCGGCCCGGAAACGGTCGGCGAGGGCGGCGTCGACCATGCCGCCGTCCCACGGACCCCAGGCGATCGAGCGCACCAGGCATCCCGGCCGCCGGAGCCCCTCCGCCGCGGCCAGCGCGGTGGCGATCTCGTTCGCCACCGCGTAGTCGCTCTGGCCGGCGTTGCCGTCGCACGCCGCGACCGAGGAGAACACGCACAGCAGGTCGAGCGGATCGTCCTCGACCGCGGCCAGCAGCGCCCGCAGCCCGCCGACCTTGGTGTCCAGCACCGTGCCGAACTGCTCGTCGGTCTTGTCCACGATGTACTTGTCGGCCAGCACGCCCGCCCCGTGGACGACGCCGGTGACCGGGCCCCACTCCGCGCGCACCCCGGCCAGCGCGTCCCGGACCGCCGCGGGGTCGGTCACGTCGGCGACCACGTACCGCGCAGGGGACCCGGCTGCCTCCAGTGCACGCAGCGTCGCCCGGATCTCCCGGACGGCGAGCACCCCGTCGGTCCCGGTCCGGATGCTCCGCGGTGACGGCACCGAGCCCGCGCCCCGGAGCTGCTCGACGACGGCCCGGCGGACGGCGTCCTCGTCCTGCGCGTGCCGGAAGGCCGCGGGCTCCTCGGTCAGTGGTGTGCGGCCGAGCAGCACGATCCGGGGCGAGCACCGCTGGGCCAGCGCGACCAGGGCGGCCGCGGTGACCCCGCGGCCGCCGCCGCTGGCGACGATCACCGACGACGGGCCGATCCGGGGGTCGACGGGGAGGGCCGGCGGCGGGAGCTCCACCGTCTCCAGCACCGCGCGGCCCGCCTCGGACAGGCCGACGTCGGTGGCGGCGCCGCCGGTCAGCAGCTCCGTGGCGACGAGCCGGGCGACCTCGTCGGCGCTGCGGCCCGCGGTGTCGACGTCGAGCGCCTTGACGCCGGTACCCGGCCACTCCCGGGCCGCGGTACGGGTCAGCGCGGCGACGCCGCCACCGGGCCGCGGGGCCGTGACGCCGGTGGTGCCGAAGTCGCCGCCGGTGTCCTGCACCGTGACGAACACACCGGCACCGGGTGCCCGGGTGGCCGCGAACTCCCGGGCCCGGGAGAAGGCGGACCAGGCCGTGCCGAGCGCGTCGCCGGTACCGAGGCCTGCGAGGTGGACCACGCCGTGGACGCCGGGTGGCACCGACACCGCGGAGCGGGCGTCGACGCCGTGGGCGGTGAGCTCCTCGGCGAGCCGGCTGACCAGTGCCTCGGGTTCCCCGGTGACCACGACGTCGCCGGCGGTCAGCCCGGGCAGGGCCGTGCCCGCGGCGGGAACCGGAGCGGGGCGGACGGTGAGCCGCCGGGGCCCCGCCGTGGACGCGGGGGCAGGCTGCGGTGCGGGCGCGGGGCCGACCGGCTCGGCGGCCCGCTCGTCGCCCGCGGTCGCGCCGGTGCCGGGGGCGTCGGGGGACGACCCCACACCCAGCAGCGCAGCCACATCACCCAACGTCCGCGCCGCACCCAACTCCGCCGGATCCACCTCCGCGAACGGACCGAACCTCTCCCGCGCCGCCGACAGGATCTCCACACGCTTGATCGAATCGATCCCCAGATCCGACTCCAGCTCCATCCCCACATCCAGGACGTCCACCGGATAACCCGTCTTGTCCGCCACCACCCCCAACAACCCCTCGACACCCACCGACCCCACACCCACCGACACGGCGGATCCCGGACCGGTGACCTCCGGGACCGGCCCGGAGCCGGGCCGGGGTCCTGCCGGGACCGCCGGCTCGGCGTGCTCGGCAGGGGCCGTGCCGGCCGCCGGGTGTGCCGCCGGGGGCTCGGGCATCACCTCAGGTGCGGGCATCGCCTCAGGTGCGGGCACCGGCGGGGACGCGGGCACCGGCCGGGGCGCCGGATCGGATCCGGCGGCCGTCCCGGGTGCGGGCTCGGACCACGCGTACGGCTCCGGCTCGGGGGCCCACGCGGCCTGCGGGAGCGCGGGCGACGACACCGGGGATGGTGCGGGGCTCCCGGCCAACCCGGCCAGCGCGGTCTCGGACAGCCGCAGGAACGCGAGATGGGACTCCGCCATCGCCCGCTGGTAGGCGGCGTGGGCCGCGCCGGCCTGGCGCTGGGTCTCCTGGAGCACGCGCAGCCACTCCACCCCACCGGCGGCCTCGGATGCGCCGCGGTGCGGGCCGGAAGGGTGGTGCGGCTCCACGGCCGCGGCCCGGACCGCGACCGGGAGCGGAGCGGGCGCCGGACCGGTGGAGGGCGCGGGGGCCGGGCCGTCCGGGACACCGGGCACGGGGCGGGTGGGGGTCGCGGCCGCCGGCCGGGTGGGGGCGTCGGCCACCGGGTGGGTGGGGGCCGCGGCCGGCGGGCCGGCGGGCGGAGCCGGTGTGGCCGGACGCGACGGCGGGGCTGCGGCCGGCCGCGCCGGCGGTGCCTCCTCGGTCCTCGGGTACGGCTTGCCGTAGTTGGCTCCGAGCAGCTCGACGCTCATCGCCGGCGTCCGTGCATCCACTCCGTGGTCCTCCTTCAGGGGTTCGTACGACGACCACAGCGCCGCGAGGTCGACGCCGACCCCGCCGACGGCCAGCCGGACCAGTGCCTCGTGCACCGCGTCGACCCCGGTCGCCGACGCCCGGTCCAGGCCGACGGCGCGGTGCTCACGCCCGGCGAGGATCTCCCCGGTGAAACGGGTCAGCGTCGCGTTCGCGCCGATCTCGACGAACGTCCGCACCCCGTCGGCGTACATCGCCTCGATCTGGTCGACGAAGCGGACCGGGACCTCCAGCTGGCGGGCCAATCCGTCGCGGACCGCATCCGGATCGTCCGGGTAGACCGTCGCGTCCGCACACGCGTAGACCGGGAGCAGGGGGGCGGCGACGGTCGCGTCCCGCAGCGCCCGGCGGAACGGCACGGCGGCACCCGCGACCAGTGGGCTGTGGAAGGCACCGGACGCCTCCAGCCGGCGCACGGTGCGCCCGGCCTCGGCGGCCGCGCGCTCGAAGGCCTCCACCGCCGTCGCGGAACCGGACACGACGACCTGGCTGGGTGCGTTGTGGTTGGCCACCCACAGCTCGTCGGAACCGGTGGCCGCGGCCAGCTCGCGTGCCTCGTCGACGCTCCCGACCAGTGCGGCCATCGCGCCCGGCACGTCGGCCGCGTCCCGCATGAGCTCACCCCGCCGCCGGGCGAGCTCGACCAGGGTCTGCGCGTCGACGCACCCGGCGGCGTGCAGGGCCACGAGCTCACCGAAGCTGTGCCCACCCACGACGTCGGGGCGTACCCCGAGGCGCTCGAGCAGCCCCAAGGTGGCGAGGCTCTGCGCGGCGAGCGCCGGCTGCGCCCACTCGGTGCGGGTCAGCCGTGCCCGCTGGGCAGCACGGTCCTCGTCGGAGAACGCCGGTGGCGGGAACACGACCCGGTGCAGCGGCTCGTCCCCGGTCCCGTGCGCCGCGGCGACGGCGTCCCAGCGCTCCAGCGCCTCGGGGAACAGCATCGCCAGCTCGGCGCCCATGCCCACGTACTGGCTGCCCTGGCCGGAGAACAGGAACGCCACCCGGCCCCGGTCGGCGGTCGCCGCGCCGTAGACCGTCCCGCCGGGGCCGTCGAACGACACCTCCGGCGCGGATTCGATCCGGTCCGCGGCCGCGCGGAGCTCCGCCGCCAGGTCGGCCGTCGAGCTCGCGACCAGCCCCAGCCGGCACGGCGCACCGGGATCGAACGCGGTGTGGCTGCGCCGGGCGAGGGCGACCAGGTCGCGGGCCTCCCCGGCACGGGACCGGGCCTCGGCGACCAGTGCGGCCGGCGAGGCCGCGGCGAGGAGCACCGCCTCGCTGGACGACGCGCGCAACCGCGCCGGCCGTACCGCGCCCGGCGCCGCGACGTGCTCCTCCAGGGTGACGTGGAAGTCCGTGCCGCCGAAACCGAAGCTGGAGACGCCGGCCCGGCGGGGATGGCTGCCGTCGCTGACCCAGGGACGGGCCCGGGTGTTCAGGTAGAAGGGACTGTCCTCGATCCCGAGCCGGGGGTTGGGCCGGTCCACCTTGATCGTCGGGGGCAGTACCCGGTGCTGCAGCGCCAGGACGGCCTTGAGCAGACCCGCGGCCCCCGCGGTGTGCTTGGTGTGACCGACCTGCGACTTCACCGACCCCAGCGCGCACCACCCGGTACCGGTCCGGCCGGACTCGGTGAAGACCGTGCGCAGCGCGGCGAACTCCGCCGCGTCCCCGGCCACGGTGCCGGTGCCGTGGGCCTCGACGAGTTCCACCGTCTCCGGGCCGTACCCGGCCGACTCGTAGGCACGCCGCAGGGCACGCGCCTGGCCGCCGGCCCGGGGCGCGTAGATCGCCCCGCCCCGGCCGTCCGATGCCGTCCCGATCCCGCGGATCACCGCCATGATCCGGTCGCCGTCGCGCTCGGCGTCGGCCAGCCTGCGCAGGGCGAACATCACGATGCCCTCGCCGAGGATCATCCCGTCGGCGTCGTCGGCGAACGGCCGGCAGTCCCCGGTCGGGGACAGCGCGGGGGTCTTGCTGAAGCACGTGTACATCACCGGGTCGTTGAGGGTGTCCACCCCGCCGGTGACGACGAGGTCGGCCTGCCCGACGGCGAGCTCGTTGACCGCGCTGGACACCGCGGCGAGCGAGCTCGCACAGGCGGCGTCGGTGGTGTAGTTGCTGCCGTGCAGGTCGAACCGGTGCGCCACCCGGCCCGCGACCACGTTGCTCAGCAGGCCGGGCAGGGTCGCCTCCTGCCACGGCACGTAGCGGGCCGCGATCCGGTCGCACACCGCCTCGGCCTCGGCCTCACCGATGCCGCTCTCCCGCATCGCGTCGAGCCACACCGAACGCTGGATCCGCGCACCCATCGTGGTGAGCAGCTCCAGCGACGAGGTACCGAGGATCACACTCGTGCGCTCACGGTCCACCGAGGACAACCCGTCCGGACCGAGCGAGGAGAGGAGCTGCTCCGCGGCGACCATCGCGAGGAGCTGGCTGGTGTCGGTCGCCTCGATGGCCCGTGGCGGGATGCCGAAGGCGAGCGGGTCGAAGGGCACCGGGGACAGGAACGCGCCGCGGTGGGCGTAGCTCTTGTCCGGCGCGGCCGGGTCGGGGTCGTAGTGGTCGGCCACGAGCCAGTGCGTGGGCGGTACGTCGGTGACGTGGTCGGTGCCGGACACCACCGTCCGCCAGAAGCCCCCGGGACCGGTCTCGCCCGGGAGCAGCGCGCTCACCCCGATCACGGCGATCGGCGGGCCCGTCCGCTGCGCGGTCTCGTTCATCGTCTGCTCCTCACGCGAGTCGGCGGGGGGTGAACCCGAACGCCGAGGGCGGCACCGGGACGCCGTAGGAACGCAGCTGCTGGGCCCGGGTGAGCACGGCGGCGCCTTCCAGCAGGTTGCGGGCCACCTGCACCACCTCGCGGCGGGCCGGGTCGGCCAGGAAGGTGCCGCGCACCCAGTCGTTGAACGCTCCGGTGGCCGGGCCGCACCAGAGCTGGTAGTCGGCACGCCGGTCGGTCTCGCCCTCGATCGCCCACCAGCTCGCCCGGCCGAGGTACCAGCGGAAGACCAGTGCCATGCGGTGCTTCGGATCGGTCTGCGCCCGGGTGACCTCCGCGGGATCACGGCGCATCCAGTACTCCCGGGTCCGGGACCAGACCTCGTCGAGACCGGCCCGGAACACCGAGCGTTCGAGCCGCTCCCGTTCGACCGGGGGGACCGCCTCCAACGACGGGTGGTCCCGGTAGACCTGGTAGAGCAGGTTGGCCCGTGGACCGAACATCGTCCCGCGTCGCAGCACCTGGACCTTGACGCCGAGCTCGAACATGTCCGACGCCGGAGCCATCATCACGTCGGCGACATCGGCCCCGGCGAGCAGCTCCTTGGCGTCGGCCGAGATGCCGGCCTCGAGGCACGTCTGGTTCACCGAGCCGGTGACCACGTAGGCCGCCCCGGCGGCGAAGGCCGCCGCGATCCCGTGCGGCGTGCCGAGCCCTCCGGCGACCCCCACCCGCACCGGCCTTCCGAGGCCCTCGCGCTCGGCGACGCGGGCGGCGAGCGCCAGCATGCGGGGCAGCACCGACACCAGCGGCCGGTTGTCGGTGTGCCCGCCGCTGTCGGCCTCGACGGTCAGGTCGCCTGCCACGGGTACCCGTGCGGCCAGCTCGGCCTCCTCGGCCGTGATCCGTCCGGCGGCGCGCAGCGCCTCCAGGACGGCGCGGGGCGGCGGGGACAGGAACTTCTCGGCGACCTCGGGGCGGGAGACCTTGGCGAGGACGTGGGTACGACGGACGACCCGCCCGTCACCGTCGCGGCGCAGGCCGCTCGCGGCGAGCTGGACGACCGTCGGGGTCAGGTCCATGAAGGCCGAGGTCGAGACGGCGGGCACGGCGGCGCGGACCAGGAGGTCCACCATGGCCTGCTCCCACTCCGGGTGCTGCGGGGCGTGGATGAGGTTGACGCCCCAGTTCCGGCCGGTGGGCAGCGCCTCCTGGATCCGGTGCACGGCCGCCTCGACGGCCGTCGGTGCCAGCCCGGCCGCACCGAAGAAGCCGAGCATGCCGGCCCGGCCCATCGCCACCACCATGTCCGTGGTGGCGATCCCGTTCGCCATCTCACCCGCCACGTAGGGGAACCGGGCACCGTGCTGCTCACCGAACGACCGGTCGCCGAGCCACTCCGGGTACAGCGGAGGCAGCGTCCCCAGCACCCGGAGTCCCTCCGGGTCCCCGACCATCGCGTCGACCCCGCCGCCGTCCCGTACGACGACGTGCACCGGCTCGCGGACGCGCCGGACGACCTCGGCGAGATCCGCACCGGCGGCCGTGGAGGTCACGACGGCTGCCCGGCGGGCACGGGAACCTCGTGCAGCACTCGCGCGAGGGCGTCGGCCAGCCCGCGCACCCGGTCGGCCGCAAACACCGTGAAGTGGTTGCCGGGCACCTCCACCACCTGCAGCCCCCCGGCCTGCACCCGGCCCCACCCGTGGGCCGGGTCGCCGGGCGGTGTGTGCGGGCGACGGTCGGCGCGCATCACCGGGGGGAACGGGTCGGCGGCCCGCAGGAGCGTGACCGGCAGGTCCGACGCCGGTGGCCGGTAGCGCACGTTCGCCTCCAGGTTCGACTGGTAGACCGGCAGGATCCGGTCGAGCTGGGCACCGGCACCCACCACTCCGCTGACGGTGAGCTCCGCGCACGCGGCCTCGCGCCGCTGAGCGGTGGTCGGCCCGGGGCCGAGGAGGAGGTCGTCGCCGCTGCGCCCGGCCATCGCCCGGTGCACGGCGACCAGCTCGTCGAGGGCGGCACCCTCGTCGTGCGCCGGCGGCGTCTGACCGGGAGCCGGTAGGAGGCTGTCGATCAGGACGACCGCGCCCACCTCGTCCCCGGCGTCCCGCAGCCGGCGGCCGATCTCGTAGGCCACCAGTCCGCCGAAGGAGTAGCCGCCGACCAGGTACGGTCCGCGCGGCTGCACCGAGCGGATGTCGGCGAGGTAGCGCTCGGCGATCGCCTCGACGGTGTCCAGCACCGCCTCCGCTCCGTCGTACCCGGGTGCCTGCAGCGCCACGAACGGCTGCCACGGGCCGAGCGCCCTGGCCAGCGGCAGCAGCTGATGGGCGGAACCGGCGCTACCTCCCACACAGAAGAACGGCCGCGCGGAGGTCAGTGGCACCGCGAGATAGGGCGGTGCGGCGCCGGCCGGCGGTGCGGACGTGCCCGCCCCCGGCAGCGACCCGGCCAGCCGCGCGGCGGTGGCCGCGAGCGTCGGCTGGTCCAGCAGCATCGTCGCCGGGACGCGGAGACCGAGCCAGTCCGACAGCTCGGCCTGCAGCCCGGCCACCGCCAGCGAGTCGAGCGGATGGTGGTCGAGGGGGGCGTCGACGTCGATCTCGTCGGGCTCCACACCGAGCTCCGCCGCGAGACGGCCCACCAGCCAGGACCGGATCCCGGCGGCGTCGGGGGCCCGGCCGGGTCGCTCACCACCGGCGACGGTGCCGTCGCTGCTCGGCACGGGCGTGTGGGCCCCGGTGGCGAAGCGGTTCCGCACCAGGCTGCGGGCGTGCGCGACCGTGGTCTCGATCAGGTCGAACGCGGGCAGCGCACCGACGTGGTAGGTCCGGCGGCGGCCCTGCAGCGCGTCCAGACGGTCGTAGATCCCGTCGGCCAGGTCGTCGCCGCCGAAGTGCGGCAGGAACGACCAGCGGCGCGCCAGCAGCACCTCGGTGACCTCACCCCCGAGGCGGGCCACGTCCTCGCGCAGCGTCGCCGTGACGTCCGGAGCCTCCTCGCCCTCCGGTGCGCCGTAGGAGTAGCAGGTGTAGACGTCCGTGCCGGGGTGGCGGTGGTGGTAGGCGACGCAGTGCCCGCGGGGCGGGGCCCCGTCCCCGTCGTCGACGAGGTACAGGCCGTCGCGCGGCAGACCGGAGATCCGGCACAGCACGGTGTGGTAGTCGACGTAGCGGACCCGCCCGGCCACCGCCTCCTCGGCCGGGGTCGTGTCGAGCACCCCGCTCAGCCGGTCGATCGGCACGGCCAGCACCAGGTCGTCGGCCCGCACGGTGCCGGACGTGGTCCGGACCTCGACCCGGTCGCCGCTGCGGTCCACGGCGGTGACCTCCACGCCGGTCCGCACGTCGGCGAGGCGCTCGGCCAGCCGGCGCCAGAGGGCGCCGAAGCCGCCGGCCACGGTGAACGGGCCGTCGTGCCGGGTACCTGCGGTGTCCGGGGACAGCAGCCCGGTCATCTCGGCGTGCTTGACGAAGTAGAGGGCAGGCAGGTCGTCGGCGAGGTACCCGTAGCCGGACGCGGTGTACCCGGCCCCGAAGGAGTCGGCCATGCTCCCGATGCCGTGCTCGGACAACCAGGGCCGTGTGGGTCCGGCCAGCGCGCGGGCCGAGTGGGCCAGCCCCGGCCCGGCGATGTCCGGGAAGGCACCGTCCCGGAGCCGGGCGTACCGACCGGCACCGTCGCGGGAGAAGAACGCGGCGCCCGGCAGGCGCGTGGTGTGGGTCGTCGTCTCGTGGATCTGGGTGAGGGTCATGTCCTCGGTGTCCAGCCCGAGCTCCCGGGTCAGCGCCACCAGCTCGCTGTAGCGGGCCGTGCACAGGTGCGCGCCGAGGTCGTAGGGGCGGCCGTCGACCGAGACCGACACCGACCTGCCGCCCACCTCGCGGGCCCGCTCCAGGACGAC
Organism: Pseudonocardia sp. ICBG1293; assembly: GCF_020131355.1. Taxonomy (GTDB): domain Bacteria; phylum Actinomycetota; class Actinomycetes; order Mycobacteriales; family Pseudonocardiaceae; genus Pseudonocardia. The sequence goes on along the minus strand of NZ_JAHLEL010000038.1, from coordinate 721,246 downwards.
GACGCGGTGCCCCAGCCGCTCCAGCTCGTGGGCCGCGGTGAGCCCTGCGGGTCCGGCGCCGATCACGCACACCGTCCGGCCGGACGCCCCCGCGAGGTCGGCGCGCGGGTCCCGGGCCGCCTGCGGTGCACCCCGGCGCGTGCGGGCGGCGTGCGCGGCGCGGTAGATCAGGGCGCGACCGTGTTCGACCGAGGCCGCCTCGTACGGGGAGCGGGCCAGCGCGAGGCCCAGTCCCTCCGGTGCCACCGCCGGGTCCGCCGACACGTCCTCGGCCACCGGTTCGTCCACCGCGGCGTCGAGGCGGAGCTCACCGATCGTCCGGAAGGGATGCACCGTCTCCGGCCAGTACGCCGCCGGGCTGAGCGCGCCCCGGTTGGCATCGGCGTCGGTACCGAGCGGGTGCAGCTGTAGCTGCAGGAGCGCCCGGACGGACCCGGTGCCGGCGTGGCGGCACAGGTCGTCGCGCAGCGCCGTCGGCGACCGCCGCTCGGCGGGGTCGCGGAGGAGGACCAGCGGTGGGACCGGCCGCCCGGCCGGATCGTGGTGCCCGAGGTCGGGGCCGCCGTCATCGGGCACGAGCCGGTAGCGCGCGAGCCACGGCCGGCCGGTCGCGTCGACGTGGATGCGGGGAACCTGCGAGTGGTAGTGGTAGCGCTGCAGCGGGAGCGGATCGCGGACCTGGTCCCACAGCACCGCGGAGGTGTCGGGCGGCAGGGCCCCGACGAGCGCGGCACGCTCGTCGTCACCCCGGGCCAGCATGAACCGCACGAACGTCGCGAGGTCCGGCGCGAACAGGCGGTCGCCCGTGTTGAACGTCAGCGTGAGCGGCGAGGGGCCGCCGTCGGTCCGGTCGTCGGGATCCAGCCAGCGCAGCGTGACCCCGCGGGTGCCCGGGGCGAGATCGTCGGCGGAGCCGCCACTGCTGTACCGGGCGAGCACCGGCCGGGTCCGGCCCGCGCCGAAGAACGGATGCACCCCGACGCCCGGGGCCTCGACGAACCGGATGCTCCCCCGCAGCACGGCCGCCCGGGGGTGGAAGATCCGCCTGCGGGTCAGCCGGCCGGTCCGGGTGAGCGCACCGAACTCGTCGAGCAGGGCCCGGAAGTCGGTGTCGACCTCCTCCAGGCGCGGGTCCTGCGGGCCCCGGGAGATCCGCAGTCCCGGGACACCGGACGCCTCGCTCATCCGGCGGCTCCCGCGCGGGACCCGATCTCGCCGGCCAGGAACGCCGCGCGGCAGGCGGACCGCCGGACCTTGCCGCTGGTCGTCTTCAGGACCAGTCCGGTGCCGACGAGCACGTCGTGACAGGCGATCCCGTGGTCGTCGCGCACCCGGCGGCGGGCGGCGTGCCGGATCTCGGCAACCGTGGCCTCGTCGGGCTCCGGACCGGTGGTCTCGACCAGCAGGATCAGGCGCTCCCCCGACGCCGCGTCGCCGGTCGGCGGCACGGAGAAGGCAGCCACCCCGCCCCCGCGGATCCGTGGATGCGCCCCCCGGACGCTGTCCTCGATGTCCTGCGGGGAGTAGTTGTGGCCGCGGACGATGACCAGGTCCTTGAGCCGCCCGGTCACGAACAGCTCGCCGTCGTGCAGGAACCCGAGGTCACCGGTACGCAGGTAGGGCCGGGGGTCGCCGTCCGCCGTCACCGCACCGAACGTCGCCGCGCTCTGTTCGTCGAGTCCCCAGTAGCCACGGGCCTTGGTGGCGGAGTCGACCCAGATCTCCCCGATCCCGTCGGCCGCGCACGGCACCCGGGTCGCCGGATCGACGATCCGGACGACGGCGCCGGGCTTGGTCACCCACCCGCTGCCGTAGAACACGGCAGGCGGTCGGGCGGCCCCGTCCGCCGCGGGCTCGACCCGGTGCCGCTCGAGCTGGTCCCGGTCCAGGGCGATCGGCCCGCCGGTACCCATGCTCACGCTCAGCGTGTGCTCGGCCAGCCCGTAGCCGGGCCGGAACGCCTCCGGCGCGACGCCGGTCCCGGCGAACGCGGTGAAGAACCGCTCGACGGTCCCGGCCTGCACCATCTCCCCCGAGGAACCGAGCACGCGCACCGCGCTGAGGTCCCAGGCCGCGCGCTGTTCCTCGGTCGTCCGGCGCACCATCAGGTCGTAGGCGAAGTTCGGGGCCGAGGTGTGGGTGCCGCGCACCCGGGAGAGCACGTCGAACCAGACGGCGGGTCGTGCCAGGAAACTCAACGGCGAGATGACGTAGGTCCGCCCCGCGTTCCCGACCAGGGTGTTGAGCAGGAAGCTGACCAGGCCGAGGTCGTGGAAGTGCGGGACCCAGGACACCGCGACGGTGTCGTCGCCCAGGCCGAGGTCGGCGGCGAGTGCGTCCAGCTCGTGGTGGATGTTGCGGTGGCTGACCACCACGCCCTTCGGCGACCCGGTCGAGCCCGACGTGAACTGCAGGAAGGCGGGCTCGTCGAGGTCGTCGGGGGTGTGCCAGCGCAACGGCTGCGGCTGCGGCGCCACCGGTGCCGCCGGGCCGTCCTGGCGCAGCCACGGGAGGTCCGGCCACGCGCCCGGGTCCGCGCCGTCCCACAGGGCCGCGTAGGGGGCGTGGGTGAGCACCGCCCTGGCGTCGCAGGCGGCGGCGATCGCGGCGACCGCACGCACACCGGCTGCCGGCCCGGACGGGGCGGGCGGCGCCACGGGGACCGGGACCGCACCCGCGGCCAGCGCACCGAGGAAGGCCACGACGAAGTCGAGCGAGGGGAGGTGCAGCAGCAGCACCCGGTCACCGGCCCGCGTCCCGGCGGCGGCGAGCAGGGCACGGACCTGCTCCGCCCGTCCGGCGAGCGCGTCGACCGTGAGCCGCTCCGTGTCGTGCCCGCGCTCGTCCACCAGGACGAACAGCTCGCGGTGCGGGTCACGGGAGTGCAGCTCGGTGAAGGCGGCGAGGACGCTGCGTTCCCGGGACGGAGTCGGTGTGCCCCGCTCCTCGGCGACGGCGGGCACCGGCGCGGTACCCGTCCCCCCTGCGTGCGCTGACCCCATCGATCGGTCCTCTCTCTCGAAACCCCGGTCACCCCGGTGTGGTGCGGGGAACGGTCGGTGCCGGAGCCGGGACGCCACCGGTCGCCGACGGCGGCACGCGCCGGACGCGTCGTGACGGAGGTCCGGCACGACGCCGCCGGACGGCTCCGCGGTGACCGCGATCCGGGCGGGCCGCCCGATCCCCTGGAGAGCACCCTCGCCGAGACCGGCAGCGGGCGGTGCGGATGCCGGGCCGGACCGACATCAACGAGGGAGATCCTTCACGGGTGCCGACGATCCCGACGCCGCCGTCCCCGAACAGGGTCCGTGGTGGTCCCCGGTGGCGTCCGCGGGATCGGACCGCGCGACGTCGTCGGGGTCAGCGGACCTCCTGCCCGGCGATCCACACGCCACGGATGTTCCGGGTGGCCGCGATGTCGACCGTGGGGTCGCCGTCGACGAGGAGCAGGTCGGCCCGGTACCCCTGCCGGATCCGTCCGCGGTCGGAGAGACCGAACACCCGGGCCGGTGCCGAGGTGGCGGCGGTGAGCGCCTCGGCAGGGGTGAGCCCCGCCTCGACGAGCAGCTGGAGCTCGTCGTGCAGGGCCGCACCGTGTTCGACGGTGTTCGGCGCGGCCGGGTCGCTGTTGGCATCGGTGCCGGCGAGAACGGTCACCCCCGCGCGGCGCAGGGTGCGCACCGTGTCCGCGGGATGTGCGTAGGAGATCCTCCTCGGCGTGACGGGTGCCGGGAACCGTTCGACCAGCTTCTTCATCATCACCAGCGTGGGCGCCACGGCGAGGCCCCGGTCGGCGATCCGCCCCGCGTCGGCCTCCTCCAGCGGTGCGGCGAGCGGGGCGTGGGTGAGGACGTCGGCTCCGGCCCGGGTCGCGATCCGGAAGCTCCTCGTGGAGGTCGCGTGCACGCACACGAGGACGCCGGCCTCGTGGGCGGCCGTCACGACCGCCGAGGTGGTCGCCTCGTCCAGGGGCCTCGGCCGGAACGGCAGCCGCTCCTCGAGGACGATCTTGATGTGGTCCACCCCGTCGGCGATGCGGTCCGCGACGAACCGCCGCGCGTCCGACGGCCCGCGGACGACACCGGAGGCCGGGTAGCCCATCCTCGCCACGGCCGCGCCCCGCGGCGCGCAGGCCACCGTGCCGGCGCTGCGCAGGTCGGCGAGCCCGTCCCTGCCCCGCAGCCGGGAGGTCGCCGCCCAGTCCGGGGCGCCCATGTCCAGCACGGAGGTGACGCCCCATCGTCCGTAGGCCTGCAGCTCCCGGACCGTCCCCACGTGGACGTGGGCGTCGATCAGCCCGGGGAGCAGCACGGCGCCGCGGCCGTCGACGGTCCGTGCGCCGTCCGCGGAGGCCGCGATGCGCCCGTCGGCGACGGCCACGTCGACGGGCTCGCCGAGCGTCCCGCCGTCGAAGACCCGGACGTCGGTCAGGACGACGCCGCCGTCCATACGCACCCTCCGTTCACACCGTCCCTAAACAGTGTTTAGATCATGGCACGGTGTCCGGCCGTCGACGCGTTCAGGGAGGTCGTTGCGCGGTGGTGCGACAGGAGGTCATGCGCGAACGACTGGTCGATGCGGCGTTGCGCCTTCTCGCCCGCGGCGGGCACGCGCGGCTCTCCGTCCGGGACGTCACCGCCGAGGCAGGGGTCAACGTCGCGGCGGTCACCACCGCCTTCGGCGGTCGCAGCGCGCTGCTGGACGCGCTGCTGGCGCGCGTGCTGGAGCCGGTGAACCGGGAGCGGGCACGCCGGTTCGGCCGGCTCGCCGCGACGGCCGACGTCGAGGAGGTCGTGCGGGCGTTCGTCGAACCGCTCGTGGTGCTCCACCACGAGCCGGCCGTCGCCGTCCGGGCGGTGCTGGCCGTGGTGGCCCTGGACGCCACGGCCGACCGGCGACTGCTCGACCGGGTGCTGGACGACCCGGGGGTCGGCGCGCTGACCGAGGAGCTCGCACTCCGGCGGCTCGTCCCGGCCGAGGAGATGACGGAGCGGGTCCGCCTCGCGGTCGGGACCGTACTGGCCTTCTCCGCGCTGTCCGCGGGTGCGGACCCGTCGCGGGACGGCGGGCGCGAGCGGCTGATCGCGTTCGTCGCGGCAGGCCTGCGCGGTGCGCGCCCTGCTCCGGACGACCGCGGACCGGACGCTCCGGGGGCCCGGTGACCCCGGCACCGGCGGGGCCGGCCGGCGTCGTCGCGGCCCGCCCCACCGCCGGGGGACGACCACGACCGCCGCCACCCCCGTGCCCCGTCACGGGGCCGCCGACCCCTACGCGGACACCGCAGCCCGCCGGAACCGGCTCGGGTTCACGCCGCGGATCCGCTTGAACGCGGCGCTGAACCCGAAGGGGTCGGCGTAGCCGACCGCGCGCGCGACCTCGGCGATCGTGGCCTCCTCCCGCTCGACCAGCAGGTCCGCCGCCAGGGTCATGCGCCACCGGGTGAGGTAGGTCAGCGGCGGCTCGCCGACGAGGTCGCCGAAGCGCTTGGCCATCGTCGAGCGCGACACACCCACCCGGGCGGCCAGCGAGGCGACGGTCCACTCCGCCGCGGGCTCGGTGTGCAGCAGGCGCAGGGCGGAGCCGACCACCGGGTCGCGCTGGGCCGCCCACCACGGTGGGGCCTCGCTCCCGGGCCGGTCGAACCACTCCCGCAGCGAGCAGACCAGCGCCCAGTCCAGCAGCCGGTCGAGCACCACCTGCTGCCCCGGCGCGTCGACGGCGACCTCGACCGCCAGCAGCTCGCGCACGGCGTCGGTCGCGCCGCCGGGGTCGACCCGCACCACCTCGGGGAGCACGTCCAGCAGCCGCCTGCCGACCTCGCCCCGGACCGGGTAGGCCCCCACGACCAGCGTGGTCGTCCCGTCCCCGGCCGGCTCGTCCGGGCCGCGGTCGCTCCACCCGATCCGATGCCGCGTGCCCCCCAGCTCCGGCACGGCACAGTCCACCCCGCACTCGACCGGTTCCGCCGCCGTCCCGAGCGCGTCGACGAACGAGAACGGGCCGGGCCCCCGGACGATCAGGATGTCGCCCGTCTCGACGTACTCCGGTGCGCGGCCGTCCACCACGACCCACCCCGCACCCTCGATCATCGCGCACAGCGTGAGGGGTGCGCCGTCGACGAACAGCAACGACCACGGCGCCGTGAGGGTCGAGCTGCCGAACAACGACCCCTGGGCACGGAGCCCCCGGAACAGGTCAGCGAACGGATCCACCCGGGCGACAATAGACGATCGGACAGGCTATCCGGTGTCCGAACCATGGATCCGTCCGAACCGCCCGGGTTGACTCGACCCCATGACCACCCGACCCACACTCGTCCTGGGCGCCACCGGCAAGACCGGCCGGCGGATCGTCCCCCGTCTGCGGCTGCGGGGCGTGCCGGTGCGCGCCGCCTCGCGCACCGGCGGCGTCCCGTTCGACTGGTACGACCCCACCGGCTGGGACGCGGCGCTCGCGGACGTGGAGGCCGCCTACGTCGTGGCCCCGACGACCCCGGGGCCCGTCGGCACCTTCGTCGACCGCGCCGGGGCGGCAGGCGTACGGCGACTGGTCCTGCTGTCCGGACGCGGCGCCGACGACTGGGCCGGTTCCGGTTTCGGCGACGACATGCGCGACGCCGAGGACGCCGTGCGGGCCTCGTCGTCGGAGTGGACCGTCCTGCGCCCGACCAACTTCTTCCAGAACTTCTCCGAGGAGGCCCACCTCGCCCCCCTCCTGGCCGGCGACCTGGCGCTGCCCGCGGGCACCCTCACCGACCCGATGGTCGACATCGACGACGTCGCCGACGTGGCGACCCGGGTGCTGACCGAGCCCGGAGCGCACGGCGGCCGGACCTACGAGCTCACCGGGCCACGGCTGCAGACCTTCCGCGAGGCCGTCGCCGTCATCGCCCGCGCCACGGACCGGGCCATCACCTACAGCGAGGTCTCCGCCGAGGACTACGCGGCGAGCCTGGCCGCCCAGGGGTTCGACGACGACGTCGCCCGTGCCGTCACCGCCATGTACGCGCTCATCGAGCGCGGCGTCCTCGCCGCCACCACCGACGGGGTGCGGGAGGTACTCGGTCGCGCGCCCCGCACCTTCGAGGACTACGTCGTGCGGGAGGCGGCGGCCGGGACCTGGCGGCGGTGACCGGGGCCGGGGCGACCGGCCGGCCCGGACCGGCCGGTCGCGTCCCGGGTCAGCCGGTCTCCTCGGCCAGCGCGACGAGGATCCCGCCGGGCCCGCGCACGTAGGCGAGCACGTGCTCCCCGCCGAACGGCACCACGTCGCCGACCGGCTCGGCGCCGTGTCCGTGCAGCCGGCGCAGGGTCTCCGCCACGTCGGTGACCGCGAACATGATCCGCCGGATGCCGGGCGCGTTCACCGCGGCGCCCGGGTCCCCGGCCGGCGACGGCGGCGACGCGAACCGCATCAGCTCGAGCCGCCCGTGCCCGTCGGGGGTGCGCACGACGGCCATGTCGCAGTGCACGCCGTCGAGCCCGACGAGCCGGTCCACGTCCGGCCCGGACACCGTCGCCCGGCCCTCCACCTCCAGCCCCAGGGCCGCGAAGAACGCGACCGCCTCCTCGATGTCGTCGACGACGACGCCGACGTTGTCCATCCGCAGGACCGTCATGACTGCCTCCGTCCTCGCGGCCCGGGTGCGGCCGCTCCGCCCCGGGGACGGTTCCGTCCGCCGGTTCTCGACACGTCTCGGCCGAGGATCTCGACCAGGCCGCTGCCACCGTCCACCCGGACACGGCTGCCGTCGGGGATGAGCCGGGTCGCGTCCTCCACCCCGACCACCGCCGGGAGGCCGTACTCGCGGGCGACGACGGCGCCGTGGGTCATCCGCCCGCCCACCTCGGTGACCAGCCCGGCGATCGTGACGAAGGCCGGTGACCAGCTGGGGTCGGTGTAGGCGGTGACCAGCACGTCCCCCGGTTCGAGCGCGGCGCCGGACAGGTCGGTGACGACACGGGCGCGACCCTCGACCGTGCCGGCCGACACCGCGAGCCCCGCCAGCGCACCGGGCGGCACGTCGTCGCGGTGGTAGGACCCCTGCAGGCACTCGCCGTCCGAGGTCAGTACCCGCGGCGGGACCAGCGGCCCGTACGCGGCGAACTCCGCCCGCCGGGTGCGCACCAGGGCGAGATCGGCGTGACCGGTGCGGGAGGCCTGCTCCAGCTCGTCGAACCGCAGGAAGTAGGCGTCCTCGCGGTCCTCGAGCACCCCGGCGGCGACGAGCCGGTCCGCCTCGGCGAGCAGCGCGGCCCGGTAGACGGCGTACCGGGAGACCATGGCGAACTTCGGGAACTCCCGGTAGCCGATGAAGGTCCGGAGGCGGTCGATCATCAGCGCCGTCCGGGCGGCACGGGCCTCGCCGTCGGCCCCGGCGCGCAGCCGGGCCAGCAGGTCCTCGCGGGTCGCCTCGGCCTCGCGCCGGCCGCGGTCGAACCGGCGGCGGCCGGCGCCGGGCTCCTCGGTGTCGATGTGACCGAGGATCAGCGGCACGAGCGCGGCGGGCCGCTCGTGCCACCGCGGCCGGCTGATGTCGATCTCACCGACGCAGCGGGCCCCGTAGTCGTCGAGCCATCCGAGGATCGCGTCCCGGGCCACCGTGCCGCCCTCGACCGACGGCAGCATCTCCAGGACGTCGTCCCCGGCCCCGCGCAGCAGCGCCACCGCCGCCGGGAACGGGCGGATCGCGTCGGCGACGTCGAGCAGCGCCAGCCCCATCTGCGAGGTCACGTTGTCGGGCGCCGACCGGGTCAACGCGTCGGACGGGCGCTCCCCCAGCCACTCGCCGACGTGCTCGTCGATCCAGTACGCCGCGTCCATCGCCGTCATGAACACCCGGGTGCTGCGCGGGTTGTTCAGCCGCGCCCGCAGCTCGGGGATGTCCTCGCGGACGGCGGTGAACAGCTCCGGCCCGACGCGGCCGCAGATCCTGCGGGCCGCGGCCGCCACCGAGGCCCGGGCCTCGGCGATCAGCTCGGCGACGAGCGCGGGGTCCGGGTCCAGCGGCTCGGTGGTCGGCGCGCCGTGCACCGGGGCGGGCGTCGCCGGGTCCTCCCCGAGGGGGACCACGCCTCGGTCGAGCACGGTGCGGACCGCGTCGGTCATCAGCGGGTCCGACCGCCCCATCACGGCGAGCAGGCCGTCGCGTCCGGAGGGGGTGGCGAGGGCGTCGGTGACGTCGACGAACAGCCGCCCGCCGGCCTCGGCCATCGGGCGCGGCGTCGTCATCTGCCACACCGACAGCCCGAGCGGGCGCATCGCGTCGGTCATCATCTGCTGGTAGCCGACCGACAGGTAGACGTGCAGGCGATCGTCGTCGGTGCCGGGGACGGGGAACAGGCTGGTGATCGGGCGGCTCTGGACGACCTGGAACCGGCCACCGGACAGGCACCACTCGATGTCCTGCGGGCTGCCCAGGCCCGGCTCGACGGTGCGGCCGAGCCGCGCCAGTGCCCGCACCTGGTCGTCGGTGAGCAGGGGCGGGCCGTCCGGGGCGACCGGCTCGGTGCGGGTGCCGCCCCCCGGCGCGGGCCGCACGGCGACCGTGCGCGGCGCCCTCCGCGCGTCCACCACCGAGGCGACGCCACCGGTGTGGCGGACGGTCCACCCGTCCGCCGCCACCAGCCCGGACACCAGCGCCTCGCCCAGCCCGGGCACCGCCTCGACGACGGTCACGGTCCGGTCGGAGGTCACCGGGTCGGCGGTGAACAGCACCCCGGAGACGTCCGCGGCGACCATCTCCTGCACCACCACCGCCATCGCGACACCACGGTCGTCCAGGCCGAGGCGCCGGCGGTAGGTGACGGCGCGGTCGGTGAACAGCGACGCCCAGCACGCACGGACCCGGTCGAGCACCGCCTCGGCACCCACCACGTTCAGGTAGGAGTCCTGCTGCCCGGCGAACGACGCCGTCGGCAGGTCTTCGGCGGTCGCGCTGGACCGCACCGCCCACGCCGTGCCGGCCGGGGCCCGGCCGACCGCCGCGGAGATCTCCGCCGCGACGCCCTCGGGGACCGGTCGTGCCGCCACCAGCGCGCGGATCCCGGCGGCGACCGCGGCGGTCCCGTCGGTGTCGTCGGCGGACAGCCCGGCCAGGCGGTCCAGCAGCGCGTCGAACCCGGGCGCACCCGCGACGGCCGCGCGATAGGCGTCGGTCGTCACGCACCAGGCGCGCGGGACCGCGACCCCCGCCGTCCGGGTCAGCTCCCCCAGGTGTGCGGCCTTCCCCCCGACGACGGCCGACCGGTCGCGACCGACCTCGTCCACTCGTAGCACCGCGTGCACTGCCCACCCCCGCTGATACGACGCCGCAGGTCACGGCGTCGGGCGCAGAGTCTGGACCGGTCCGGGGGTCTTGCCGCAAGTCCCCCGGTGCGTTATACGTTGACCATGGCGGGAGGGCGGTCCGCCCGGACCGCACCCCGGCGGTCGCGCCCCGGATCCGGTCCCCGGTGGACGGTCACACCGTCCGGTGCGGACCCGTCAGTCGCAGGTGGAGCTCACCGGCAGGCCGGCGAACCGGGCCTGCAGGAACGCCAGCGCGCGGGCCTGCCCGTCCGGGTACCCACCGACGTGCCCGGGGACGGGTGAGGGCCGGAACTCGACGTCGGCGCCGCTGGCGCACCAGCGCTGCGCCAGCTCCCGGCCCTGGTCGAACGGCACGATGTCGTCGGCCACGCTGTGCACGATCAGCACCGGGGCCTCGGGCGTACGGCGTCCGATCAGCTGCTCGTCCACCCGGCTCGCGAAGGGTTCCTCGTCGAGGAAGGCGGAGAGCGGCCGGCCGTCGACGGACAGCTGCTCGGAGCGCAGGCCCGGGTAGCGCAGTGCCGAGTCCTGGGTGCACTGCTCACGCAGCTCGGCGATGACCTGGCGGCCACGGTCGTTGAGCAGGTCCGGAACCCCGAGGTCGGGGTAGGCGGCGTCGAAACCGGACACCGCGTAGCCGAGCAGCGCGACGGCGGGGCCGCCCTCCAGGGCGCGGCCGGTGGCACGCAGGTCCGCGGGCGGCGCGCCCGCGTAGGCGCCGACGATGTCGAGCTCGGGGGCGTAGTCGGGGGCGAGCTCGACCGCGGCGGCCGAGGCGCCGCCGCCCTGGGAGTAGCCGTAGAGCGCGGCCGGGGCGTCCTCCGGCACACCGACGCCGGCCCGCCGGGCGGCGCGCACGACGTCCAGCAGCGCGTGCGCCTGCGCGGCCCGGTTGACGTAGGTGTGCTCGCCGGGGGTGCCCAGACCCTCGTAGTCGGTGACGGCCACGGTGTTGCCCGCCGCGAGCAGCGCGGTGAGCGCCGGGGCCTCGTACTCGGTCCCGGCCTGCAGCTGCCGCGACGGCGCGCACCGGTCGGCGAGCCCCTGGGTGCCCGCGGCGAAGCCGACGACCCGGGTCGGACCGGGCGCCGGGACGACCGGGGTGAGGACGATCCCGCTCACCGTGATCGCCCGGTCCTCGGTGTCGAAGCTGCGGTAGAGGATCCGGGTCGCGGTCGCGGCGGGCACCGTCGGGGTGAGGACCCGCTCCGCCGACACGACGTCCCCCGGCGACCCGCCGGGCTGCGGTCCGTCCGGCGAGGCGAGTGCCTGGGGCACCGCGACCACCGCCGCGACGACCGCGGCCACCCCCGCCACGACCGTCGCCCGCAGCCTCGTCCGCACGTCGTCCCCCTCCGCCGATGATCTCTACGGGCTGAACGAGCACCCGACCACCGGGAAACGGCCGGGACCGCGGCCGAACGTTGCGAATCGGTCGCGGCGCCCGGGCAGGCACACCGGGCACGACGACCGGTGGGTGATCCGTGCCGCGAGCACCGGCATCGAACGGCACGCAGTGCCACAATCGAGGGAGAAGATCGGGTCAGCGCGGGAGGTCGCCGTGGATCGACGGGTACGTGTGGCGCGGGGCGCCCTGCACGGGGTGCTGGCCCTGCCGAAGCCGGTGAAACGGGTGCTCGCGGGCCCGCCCGTCCGCCGCGACGGCCAGCAGCTCGACCTCGACATCCAGCTGCTGCTGCGGCTGCTCACCCCGCGCAGACCGCAGCCGGTGCCGCCACCGGAGCGGATGCGGGCGGGCCAGTCGTTCGTCGACCGCGTCGTGGCCGGCACCGAGGAACCGGGGGTGCGGCGCGAGGACCGGACGGTCCCCGGGGCCGCGACGGACCTCCCGGCGCGGCTGTACGTGCCGCCGCCGGGGCCCGACGTCGTCGCGGGGGCGCTGCTCGTCTACGTGCACGGCGGCGGTTTCGTCGCGGGCGACCTCGACACCCACGACGAGCTGTGCGCGACGCTGGCCGCCGAGTCCGGCGCCCGGGTGCTCTCGGTGGACTACCGGCTCGCCCCCGAGCACCCCTTCCCGGCCGCCGTCGACGACTGCCTGGCCGCGTTCGCGTACGTCACCGCCCATCCCGGGGAGTTCGGGGCGACCCGGGGCTCGATCGCGGTCGGCGGGGACTCCGCGGGGGCCAGCCTGGCCCTGACGGTGGCCCGTGAGACGAGCCGCGAGGGCGCCGACCCGGCCGGGCGGCCGGTGTTCTGCCTGGCGTTCTTCCCGGTCACCGACCTCGACGGGCACACCCGGTCGCGCGAGCTGTTCGGCGACGGGTTCCTGCTCACCGGCGAGGCGATCGAGGCGATGGCCGGCTGGTACGTGCCCGAGGCGATGCGCGAGGACCCGCGGCTGCGGATCGCGGAGGGGGACCTGATCGGGATGCCGCCCGCCTACGTCGCGACGGCCGGGTTCGACCCGCTGCGCGACGAGGGCGAGCACCTGGTGACCCGGATGCGGGAGGCGGGCGGCCCGGCGACGCTGCGCCGGCACCCCGACCTGGTGCACGGTTTCGCGACGTCGCTCGGGATCGGCACGCGCCCGCGGCAGGCCGTCGCCGAGGCGGCCGGGGCGCTGCGGACGGCGTTCGCGCTGCTCGGCGCCTCCTGACCGGTCCGGACATGGGACCGGCGCGTCACCGGGTCCGAGGTGCGGGCTCCGGTGACGCGCCGGTGGCGCGGGGCGTCGCTCAGCTGCGGCGCTCGTCGCGGGGCAGCGCGTGCTGCGGGTCGTCGACCTCGATGCGCTCCTTGCGGACGGTGTCGGAGACCTTCTCGTCCTCGGTGACGGTGCGGGTGCCCAGGCGCACCTTCTCCACGGCCTCGGTGGTCTTGTCGACGACCGGGCGCTCGCGGTGCAGGGTGACCTCGTGCTCGGCCTCGCCCATGGCGCCCGGACGCGCCGTCGCCTCGGTGCCGTCGATCGGCTCGCGCTCGAGGCGGACCTCCTCGTGCGACACCGGGACGGTGACGGTCTGGTCCTCGGTCACGACGTACTTGCGCAGCGCGACGCGGCCGGTCTCCTCGGTCTCGGTGCCGACGCGCAGGTTCTCCTCGTGCCGGACCATCGCGTCGTCGCCGGAGCGGTCGGAGCGGGCGGCGCGGTCGCGGTCGGTGCGGTCGCGGTCGGTGCGCTCGCCGGTGGCGTGCCGCGCGTCGGTCCGACCGGTGCCGGTGCCGGTGCCGATGCCGTAGTGCCGGTAGAGCTCGTCCTCCTCCGACCCGGTCAGACGCTCGTCGGAGCGACCCACGTGCGGGCAGTCCTTCACGGCCTTCTTCTCCACACCCAGGGCCACGTCGCTCTCGTGCACGTCGGCGTTCTGCAGCGGCACGAAGCTCTCCTTGGTGCCGAACAGCCCGGTGTTGACCGTGGCCCAGGTCGGGTCACCGCTGCGCTCGTCGAGGTAGATCTGGCCGATCTTGCCGACCTTCTCGCCGTGGTTGTCGACGACCTGCCGACCGATGAGCTCCCGGGTCATGTCCTTCGTGATCATGCTGCTGGCCTCCGTGGCTCGGTGGGAATGCTGTCGAACAACGAAGGGGTCGGCGCGGAACCGCCCCGGCATGCGGCGGGACCGCCGTTCCCCGTCGTCCGTGTGACCGTCGTCATCCACTCGGCCCCACCGGATCGCCTGTGCGACAACGCTGGGTGTAGCGCGTTCCCGCCGCGGGCGACCCCGGACGGCATGTTTGGGACAGCCAGTCCTGGACCCCATCCGGGACGTTCCCGACGACCGGGGACGGATCATCCCGGCGCCGGGGCCCCGGGACGGGCGTGGAATCGTGGTGGTGTGCTCGCCGGGACCGCACTGCTCCCGCTCGGGTCGGCCGTCACCGTCACGGCCGTCGCCGGCACGGCCGCGCTCACCCTCGTCGTGCTGCTGCGAGGCTGGGCGCGGTGGCGGCCCGTCGTGCGGGCGGCCGCGTTGCCGGGTGTCGTCGCACTCGTCGTGCTCGCCGCCGCGGTCGGGACGAACGCCTGGTTCGGCTTCTACCCGACGCCCGCCTCGCTGGCCGCCGGGCCGGACCGCGGCGACCGGCCCGCGCCACCCGCCCCGCCGGTCACCGGCCCCGGCCGGGACACCCTGCTGACCGTCGACGGTGTGGACGTGCCCGTGCACCTCCCGCCCGGTTACGACGACCACCTCGCCCACCCCGTCCTGGTGTGGACCGGGCCCGGCGACGTCTCCGCCGCCGTCGACGCCGCCGTCGACGCCGGCCGGATGCCCGCCGTGGTGGTGCTGCGGACCGACCGGGTACCGGTGGCCCGGCTGCGGACCGCCGCGGCCGGGGCGGGCTCGCCGGTGCTGCGGGCCGACCGGGCCGCGTGGGCCCTCGCCGGACCGCCCGGGGGACCCGGCTGCCCCCTCGAGCGGGCACTCGCCGAACGCGCCGACGTCGCGACGGCGGCCGGGCCCCCCGGCGGTGCCGACTGCCCGGACGCGACGTCCGGTTCGCCCGATCCGTTGGACCTGGTCGTCCTGCGCACCGCGGCGACGCAGGATGACCCGGTGCCGGGCGCGCCGTCACCGGGCCCGGCGCCGGCGTGGGGGACGGTGACCGCGGCGCCGGGCACCCCGGTGGCCGACGTCGTCGCCGCCGAGCTGGACTCACTCGGCGCCCGGCTGCCGGATGCGGTGGCCCGCCAGGGCGTCGCCGACCGGCCCGCCGCCGGGGACGACGGACAGGAGGGGAACGCGTGACGGGCTCTGAGGGCTCCGGCCGACCGGGGACCACCGGGGACGGGCAGGGGGACGTCCGCACCCGCGGCGCCGCTCCGGCGCCGGACCCCGAGGCGCGCCGGCGCAGACTGTCCGAGGCCGCCGTCGTCCGTGCGGTGGTGTGGGCCGCCCGCATCGTCGGCGCCCTCACCGTGGTCGCGGCGGTCCTGCCCGCACCCCGCCGGGTCCTCGGCAGCGAGCTGCGCAGCACGCTGGGCCTGCCCGCGGGCCTCGGGCTGGCGTCGCTGGTCGTGACGGCGCTCGCCGGGGTCGGGCTGCTGCTGGCCACCGGGCTGCGCCGGCGCAAGCAGCGGGCCTGGTGGGTCGCGACCGCGACGACGACGTTCCTGGTCGTGGTCAACCTGCTGCACGTGCTGGACCAGCGGCGTGGCATCGGGCCGGCGGTGCTGGTCGTCGCGCTGCTGGCGGCGCTGGTCGCGACGCGGCGCTACTTCGTGGCCCGGCAGGACCCGGGCGGGCTCGGCCGGTCGGTCCGCTCGCTGCTGCAGTTCGGGCTGTCCGGGTTCCTCATCGTGTGGGTGCTGCTGGCGCTCAACCCGCGCCGGCTCGTCGGGGACCCGTCGGTCGCGGCGCAGGCCGCGCACGCGGCCCTGTCGCTGATCGGGGTGACCGGCCCGGTAGAGTTCGAACAGCGCGCCGTCTGGCTCGACGACCTGACCTCGGCGATCGGGCTGACCTTCGGGGTGGTCGCGCTCGTCGTCGCCGGGTACCACCTGCTGCGCTCGCCGGAGCCGCGCCCGGCGCTGGAGCCCGATGACGAGCAGCGCCTGCGTGCCCTTCTCGACCGGCGCGACGGGGACTCGCTGGGCTACTTCGCGCTGCGCCGGGACAAGGCCGCGGTCTTCGCCCACGGTGGGAAGTCGGCGGTCTCCTACCGGGTGCTGGCCGGGGTCGCGCTGGCCTCCGGCGACCCGGTCGGCGACGTGGGGGCCTGGCCCGGTGTGATCGAGGCGTTCCTCGCCACCTGCACCCGCTACGGCTGGTCCCCCGCGGTCCTGGGCTGCTCCGAGCGTGGCGCGACCGCCTGGGCCAAGGCCGGGCTGGACGCCCTGGAGCTCGGCGACGAGGCCGTGCTGGAGACCGCGTCGTTCAGCCTGGACGGGCGCCCGATGCGCGGGGTGCGCCAGACGGTGAACCGGATGCAGCGCAGCGGGCACACCGTCGAGGTGGCACGGCTGCGCGAGTTCGACGAGACCGGGCGGATGCGCGTCGCCGAGCGGGCGCACCGCTGGCGCGGCGACGAGTCCGAGCGCGGCTTCTCGATGGCGTCCTCACGGGTGGCGGACCCGTCCGACCCGGACGCGGTGATCGTCACCGCGCTGCGCGAGGGCGAGCCGACCGGGATGCTCCAGCTCGTGCCGTGGGGCCGGGACGGGCTGTCGCTGGACCTGATGGTGCGCGACCCCGACGCCGACAACGGTGTCAACGAACTCATGATCGCCGAGCTCATGGCGGCCGCGAAGGAGCACGGGGTGACGCGGGTGTCGCTGAACTTCGCGATGTTCCGGTCCGCCCTGGAGCGCGGCGAGCGGATCGGGGCGGGCCCGGTCGCCCGCGGCTGGGCACGGGTGCTGCGGATCGCGTCGCGCTGGTGGCAGATCGACTCGCTGTACCGGTTCAACGCCAAGTTCCGCCCGGCCTGGTACCCGCGCTACGTGCTGTTCCCCGCCGTGCGCGACCTGCCGCGGATCCTGTTCGTCGTGCTGGAGGCCGAGGGATTCGGCGGCCGTCCGCCCGCTCTGCTGCGGTTGCTGCGCCGGTGAACGGGGCCGCGTGATGATCCACGCCTCGGAGCTGCGGCTCGACGTCGCGGCCGCACCGGTGGTGCTCGCGGCGACGGCGCTGGTGCTGCTCGTCGGCACCGGGGGCGCGTGGCACCGGGTGCGCCGGACCGGGCGGTCGCTGTTGGCGGTCGCCTCCGCCGTCGTCGTGCTCGCGGCCTGCGGGGCGGGGGCGAACCTGCTCGGCGGGTTCTTCCCGACCGTCGGCTCGCTGATCGGGTCGTCCCCGGACCCGGGCGAGGGCACCGCCGCCGACATCGGCCCCGACGGCGCCGGGCTGGACGCGGTCATGCCGCTGGTCGCGGCCCGCTCCGCCCACGGCCTGGGCACCACGCTGCACATGACGCTGCACGGGGCCGCCTCGGGGATCGACCGCGACGCCGACGTCCACCTCCCGCCCGGCTACACCGAGCACCCGGGGTACCGGTTCCCCGTCGTCGAGTGGCTCCCCGGGTTCCCCGGCGAGCCCCGTGAGGTCGCCGCCCTGTTCAGGGTGCCCGACGTGCTCGACGCCGCGATCGCCGCGCACCGCGTCCCGCCGGTGGTCGTGGTGATCCCCGACATCAACGGCGAGCCCCGGTTCGGGCACGACCAGGAGTGCGTCGACGCCCAGCACGGCGCGCACGACGACACCTACCTGACCACCGACCTGGTCGGCTGGACGATGCAGCACCTCCGGGTGCGCACCGACCGCGGCGCCTGGGCGCTGGCCGGCTGGTCCTCGGGCGGGTACTGCGCGATGAACCTGGCGCTGCGTCACCCCCGGACCTACGCGCTGGCGGTCAGCCAGAGCGGCTACGACCGCACCCCCGACGACGTCGTCACCGGCGAGCTGTTCGCCGGACGGCCCGACCTGGCCGCCGCCAACGACGTCGTCGCGCTGCTGCGGGGGCGGCCCGCCCCGCTGGCGATGCTGGTCACCGCGGGCACCGACGAGCCCGACGAGCGGGCCGCCGCGGACCGGATCCGGGCCGCGGCGACACCGCCGGTGACCGTCGACACCCGGGTGTACCCGGGCGGGGGGCACAACCAGAACGCCGTCCGCGCGCAGCTCCCGGACCTGGTGGACTGGTTGGGGGCACACCTGCCGGGCCCGCTGGTGCCCTCCGCGGCACCGGCCGGTGTCACGGTCGACGACGGGCCCGGGGTGCCGCAGCGGGTGCTGCCGGTGCCGGACCCGTAGGGAGGAGACGAGGAGATGGTCTGGGAGGGAGTCGGCACCCTGCTGCTGGTCGGCGGGCTGCTCGCCGGGGTGGTGTGGATCGTGGTCGCGGCCGGCGTCGGGGAGATCCCGAAGGTCCTGCACGGTCTGGCGCTGTGGCTGCTGGTGCCGCTGGCGTGGCTGGTGCCGCTGGCGTGGCTGGGGTCGCTCGGCGTCGTGCTGGCCGGCGGCTCGGTCGGGGCGGGCTGGGCGGTACTGCTGGGGCTGCTCGCCGTCACCGGGGTGGCCTGCGGGGCCGCCCGGGTGCTGGCGGGTCGGCGGGGCTGATCGACGACGGGTGACAATGGCGCCCGTGGACTTCGGATCCGTCTACCGCCACCATTTCCTGCGGACCGCCGCGGCGACCCTGCACACGACGATGGCCGACCCGGCCGCGAACGTCGCCGCCGTGCTGGAGACCGCGCGGGCCTGTGACGCCGACGGCGTCGGGCTCGTCGTGTTCCCCGAGCTGACGCTCTCGGGGTACTCGATCGAGGACGTCCTGATGCAGGACACGCTGCTGGAGCGGGTCGAGGCCGAGCTGCTCGGGCTCGTCGCCGCGACGGCGGAGCTGCTGCCGGTGCTCGTGGTCGGGGCGCCGCTGCGGTACCGCCACCGGCTCTACAACTGCGCCGTCGTGATCCACCGCGGACGGGTGCTCGGGGTGGCGCCGAAGTCGTACCTGCCGACCTACCGCGAGTTCTACGAGCGTCGCCAGACCGCGGCCGGCGACGACGTCCGCGATGCCACGCTCCGGCTCGGCGGTGCCGCCGGGGTCGAGGTGCCGTTCGGGACGGACCTGCTGTTCGCCGCCGAGGACGTGCCCGGCCTCGTGCTGCACGCCGAGATCTGCGAGGACTACTGGGTGCCCATCCCCCCGTCGGCGGAGGCGGCACTGGCCGGGGCGACGGTGCTGGCGAACCTGTCCGGCTCGCCGATCACCGTGGGCCGCGCCGACACCCGGCACCTGCTGTCGCGCTCGGCGTCGGCACGCTGCCTGGCCGCCTACGTCTACGCCGCGGCCGGTGAGGGCGAGTCCACCACGGACGTCTCGTGGGACGGCCAGACCATGATCTACGAGAACGGTGTCCTGCTCGCGGAGTCCGACCGCTTCCCCGACGGCGCCCGCTGCGCCGTCGCCGACGTCGACCTGGACCTGATCGCCGCCGAGCGGCGACGCCAGGGCACCTTCGACGACAACCGCCGCACCCACGCCGCGCGCACCGACGCGTTCCGCACGGTGCGGTTCCGGCTCGACCCGCCCGGCCACGACATCGGGCTGCGCCGCACCGTGGAGCGCTTCCCGTTCGTGCCCGCCGACCCGGAGCGCCTCGAGCAGGACTGCTTCGAGGCGTACTCGATCCAGGTGGCCGGGCTGGAACAGCGGCTGCGCGCGATCGGCCAGCCGAAGGTCGTGATCGGTGTCTCCGGCGGGCTGGACTCCACGCACGCGCTGATCGTCGCGGCCCGGGCGATGGACCGGCTCGGCCGACCGCGCACCGACATCCTGGCGTTCACCATGCCCGGCTTCGCGACCTCGGACCACACCCGCGGCAACGCCGTCGCGCTGTCCGAGGCACTCGGGGTCACCTTCGCCACGATCGACATCACCGGCACCGCACGCACGATGCTCGCCGAGATCGACCACCCCTTCGGCCGCGGCGAGCCCGTCTACGACGTGACCTTCGAGAACGTCCAGGCCGGGCTGCGCACCGACTACCTGTTCCGGCTGGCCAACCAGCGCGGCGGGATCGTGCTGGGCACCGGGGACCTGTCGGAGATCGCGCTCGGCTGGTCCACCTACGGCGTCGGCGACCAGATGTCGCACTACAACGTCAACGGCGGCGTCCCGAAGACGCTGATGCAGCACCTCATCCGCTGGGTGATCTCCTCCGAGCAGTTCCCGGGCGAGGTCTCCACCGTGCTGCAGTCGGTGCTCGACACCGAGATCACCCCCGAGCTCGTCCCCTCCGACGGGACGACGCCGGTGCAGTCCAGCCAGGCCACCGTCGGCCCGTACGCGCTGCAGGACTTCACGCTCTGGTACACCCTGCGCCACGGCCACCGGCCGTCGAAGATCGCCTTCCTGGCCGGGCACGCCTGGTCCGACGCGTCCGTGGGGGCGTGGCCACCCGGGTTCCCCGACGACGAACGGCCCGCCTACTCCGCCGCCGAGATCCGGCACTGGCTGCAGGTCTTCGCGCAGCGGTTCTTCCAGTTCGCCCAGTTCAAGCGCTCGGCGCTGCCGAACGGGCCGAAGGTGTCCGCGGGCGGCGCGCTGTCGCCGCGCGGGGACTGGCGGGCGCCCTCGGACCTGTCGGCGACGATCTGGCTGGACGAGATCGAGCGCGAGGTCCCGGAGGGCTAGGGTGTGTCTCCTAAAGTGCGCAACCAGGTGACGATGGCCTTCAGTGCAACTCCGCCGCGGTAGGTCAGGGCGAGTTTGTCGTAGCGGGTCGCGAGGCCGCGCCACTGCTTGACCTCGCAGAACCCGCGTTCGACGACGTTGCGGCCGCGGTAGTCGACCCGGTCGAACGCCGGTGGTCGACCGCCGCGTGTGCCGCGTCGTTTCCGGTGTCCCTGCTGGTCAGCCGGCTCCGGGATGACCGCGACGATCCGTCGTCCGCGCAGGTGGGCGCGGATGGCGCGTGAGGAGTAGGCCTTAGAGGTCGCGCGGATTGGTTGGTGATCATGGACGTCGTGCAGGTCGGGCGTTCCAGCGGTGTGTGGTCCAGGCCTGCCGAATCAAGCTACGGAGTGTGACGATCGTGTCGGCGAGGTCGAAGAACGCGTCGACGACGATTTCTCGTCGTTCGTAGCAGCGCTGCAGCCGGTTGAAGCTGTTGTGCCAAGCGTTGGTCCGCTCGACGTGCCAGCGGCGGGTGGCCTGGATCGGCGCTTTCTCACCCTTGTGCGCGATCTCGCCGTGCAGGCCTCGTTCGGCCAGCGTGTCGCGGGTCTTGCCGGAGTCATAGCCGGCGTCGAGGTGCACGGTGATGTCGTCGGGCAGCGGGCCGAGAGCATCGAGGCGGTCGAGGGTGGGGCCCAGTAGCGGGGAGTCGTGCCGGTTGGCTCCGGCCAGGACTCGGCCCAGCGGGATGCCGTATCCCTCGACGAGCACCGAACGTTTCATACCCTGTTTGCGCCGGTCCACCGGCGACGGACCGGCGACCTCGCCGCCGCCGGGGGCCTTGGTGATGGCGCCATCGACGGCGATGTCGTGCAGCAGCAGACCGACGATGCGGTCGTAGGCGTCCAGGACGATCCGACGCAGCTGGGCGAAGACCCCGAGCCTGATCCACTCGTCACGACGATCGCGGATGGTGGTCGCCGAGCAGGTGCTGTCAGCGATGCCCTCATACGAGCAGCCGAACCGCAGTACCTGCAGGAGCTTGTCGAACACGATCCGATCCGCGATCCGGCGGCGATGGCAGCCCAGCGGATGGGTGGGATCGAACTCGTCTCGATGAGGCAGCAGCGCGGTGAACTGGTCCCACAACGGCTCGGTCAGCCATGATGGCAGGGTGGGCACGCGGCCTCCAGACGATCACGAAGCGTAGATAACTTCATGATCGGCAGGCCCGTACCCGCCCTCGCCCCCAGACACTCGACCGCGGCCAAGCTGTGACCAATCCGCGCGACCTCTTAGAGGTCATTTCAGAACGAGGTCGACGTGTCTGTTGTAGACGACAAGCGGCTATCTGACCTGCCGTTTGATCTGTCGTCGAGGGGTCAATGGAAACTCGACAAGTCGTTCTGAAACGACCTCTTAGCTTGATCTTTAACCTTCCGGAGCTGCTGCTGGGAGGTTGATGTAGTTCGGGCGGCGTGTCGGCGGGACATGGGTACGGCCACCGCTTGATCATCTTCGGGTTCCTTCCACAGAACATCGAAGACGAAAGCGGTGGCCGTGGTGGTCAGTGTGGCTTCTGCCGGGCCAGTGGTGCTCGGTGACACTCCGGTCGGGCGGGGTGATCTTGCCGGGTTTCGGCAGGAGTTCTACGCGTCGTTGACTGCGCGAGCGGATGCGCTGTTCGAGCTCACCGACGCCGTGTTGTGCGCGGACGGCCCGGTTCGCTCGCTACCGGAGCTGACCTTGGTGGCTGAGCACCGTCGCGGGCACGGCGCGATGTACGACGCGTTGGCCTGTGGCAGGATCTCCGCCCGGAGGCTGCGCCGGGTGCTGGCCGGTCTCCCGTTGCCCCGTGCCGTCGACGGTCGGATCGTGCTCGCCGTGGATGTCAGCCCGTGGCTGCGCCCGGACGCTACGACCAGCGATCAGCGGCTGTTCTGCCATGTCTACGGACGCGGAAAGGGCAACGCGCAGCTGATCCCGGGCTGGCCATACTCGTTCGTCGCCGCCCTGGAGACGGGCCGGACGTCGTGGACGGCGGTCCTGGACGCGGTTCGACTCGGCCCGGCCGACGACGCCACCGCGGTGACCGCCACCCAGCTACGCGCGGTCATCGAGCGACTGACCAGCGCCGGGCACTGGCGCCCCGGGGACCCGGACATCGTGATCGTCACCGACACCGGATACGACATCACCCGCCTCGCCTACGTACTGGCCGATCTGCCCGTCGAGCTGGTCGGACGACTGCGCTCGGACCGGGTCCTGCGCCTGCCCAAGCCGCCACGGCTGCCCGGCACGACCGGGCGCCCACCCAAGCACGGCCCGGAGATCGCCTTGAACCGGCCCGCCACCTGGATCGAACCGGTGCACACCACGACGACCAAGACCACCCGCTACGGCACTGCCGTCGCGACCAGCTGGGACCGGGTCCACCCCCGGCTGACCCGGCGCACGTGCTGGATCGACCACGCCGGCGAACTGCCGATCATCGAGGGCACCCTGCTCCGGCTGCAGGTCGACCACCTACCCGGCGACCGCGACCCGAAGCCCGTGTGGCTATGGAGCTCCGCCACCGACGCGAGCGCCGCCGACGTGGACCGCTGGTGGCAGGCGTTCCTCCGCAGATTCGATCTCGAGCACACATTCCGCCTGCTCAAGCAGACCCTCGGCTGGACAACCCCGAAGCTGCGCACCCCCGAAGCCGCCGACCGCTGGACCTGGCTGATCATCGCCTCCCACACCCAACTCCGCCTGGCCCGACCACTGGCCGCCGACCTACGCCGCCCCTGGGAACGACCCGCCGCCCCCACCCGGCTCACCCCGGCCCGGGTTCGCCGCGCCTTTCGGAACATCCGCGCGCGGACCGTCCTCCCGGCCAGTGCACCGAAACCCAGCCGACCCGGTCCCGGCCGCCCACCCGGCTCCCGCAACCGGCACACCCCGACCAGCCACGACGTCGGGAAAACGGTCAAACGCGACCGCACCATCACCGCGCGACGACAACACACAGGTTAAAAACCAAGCTTAGAGGTCGCGCGGATTGGTTGGTGATCATGGACGTCGTGCAGGTCGGGCGTTCCAGCGGTGTGTGGTCCAGGCCTGCCGAATCAAGCTACGGAGTGTGACGATCGTGTCGGCGAGGTCGAAGAACGCGTCGACGACGATTTCTCGTCGTTCGTAGCAGCGCTGCAGCCGGTTGAAGCTGTTGTGCCAAGCGTTGGTCCGCTCGACGTGCCAGCGGCGGGTGGCCTGGATCGGCGCTTTCTCACCCTTGTGCGCGATCTCGCCGTGCAGGCCTCGTTCGGCCAGCGTGTCGCGGGTCTTGCCGGAGTCATAGCCGGCGTCGAGGTGCACGGTGATGTCGTCGGGCAGCGGGCCGAGAGCATCGAGGCGGTCGAGGGTGGGGCCCAGTAGCGGGGAGTCGTGCCGGTTGGCTCCGGCCAGGACTCGGCCCAGCGGGATGCCGTATCCCTCGACGAGCACCGAACGTTTCATACCCTGTTTGCGCCGGTCCACCGGCGACGGACCGGCGACCTCGCCGCCGCCGGGGGCCTTGGTGATGGCGCCATCGACGGCGATGTCGTGCAGCAGCAGACCGACGATGCGGTCGTAGGCGTCCAGGACGATCCGACGCAGCTGGGCGAAGACCCCGAGCCTGATCCACTCGTCACGACGATCGCGGATGGTGGTCGCCGAGCAGGTGCTGTCAGCGATGCCCTCATACGAGCAGCCGAACCGCAGTACCTGCAGGAGCTTGTCGAACACGATCCGATCCGCGATCCGGCGGCGATGGCAGCCCAGCGGATGGGTGGGATCGAACTCGTCTCGATGAGGCAGCAGCGCGGTGAACTGGTCCCACAACGGCTCGGTCAGCCATGATGGCAGGGTGGGCACGCGGCCTCCAGACGATCACGAAGCGTAGATAACTTCATGATCGGCAGGCCCGTACCCGCCCTCGCCCCCAGACACTCGACCGCGGCCAAGCTGTGACCAATCCGCGCGACCTCTTATCTGCGCGGACCCGCTCGGGCCGGGTCCGCGGTCGGCCCGGACCGACCCGTCCGACGCTCAGATGTGACATCAGGTGCGCGAACATCGGGGCGTCACCGGCCTGGCCAGGGCCGACCAGTACGACCAGCGGGCGGCCGTGTCCGTCAACGAGCTGGTGGATCTCCGTGCCGAGCCCTCCGCGGGAGCGGCCCAACGCGTGATCGGGCGGCTCGATCAGCAGATTCTTGTAGTTCGATCCGGCCCCCTGTGTCCCGCTGCAGGGTCGCGGCGTGTTGGTGAGCGCGGATGATCGTCGAGTCGACCGACACGGCCCAGTCCACGAGACCGGCGGAGTCGGCATCGGCGAGCAGAGCTGCGAGAACCTGGTCCCAGGTGCCGTCACCGCAGTAGCGGCGGTGGCGTTTCCATAGGGTCTGCCACAGCCCGAACTCGACCGGGACATCACGCCAGGCCAGCCCGCAGCGGAACCGGTAGATGATCCCCTCGATCACTCTGCGGTGATCGGCGAACGGGCGCCCTGGCATCCCGTCCGACGAGGGCAGTAACGGCTCGAGTCGGTCCCACTGGGCATCGGTCAGGACGGCACGGCGCGACACCTACTGATCATCGCGCAGGCCCGACCAGCCGGGTTAGGAGACGCGCCCTAGTACTCCAGCCGCACTTCGTTAGCTGAGCTGTCTTCGTCGTCGATAGTGGCTTTCGCGGGCTCGGTGTTGGTGGCGACGTCGCCAGGTCGACCAGGCCCAGCACGGCGCCTGGGTGGGAATGTGGATCAGAGGTGCCAGGAGACGTCGGATCTCGGCGAGGGTGAGCGGGATGAGCCCGTGATCAGGTCTTTTGGGGCGATCGCCGCGGTGACCGAGAGGTAGGCGTGGGCGAGAATAGCCAGGGTGACGTGGCGGTACCAGGCGTCGTAACGCCGCACTTGATAGTGGTCGAGCCCGACCTCGTTCTTCGCGGTCTGGAAGCACTCCTCGATCGCCCACCGCGGGCCGGCGACGCGGATGAGGTCGTCGTCGGTGGTGCCGGGCGGGCCGGCGCACAGGTAGTAGGCCAGATCGTGCTCCTCGCCGGCGGAGAGCTGTGTGTCGGTGAGGATCTGACGTCGGACCAGTAGCCATCGGCCCCATCCGGCCGGGGCGTTCTCGGGCGGATACAGCGAGGCCACGGCCCAGTCGTAGAAGCGTTCTCCCTTCACACCCGGACCGGCTGAGCGGCGCTTCCACGCCCGTCCGGGAGCGCGGGCGACCAGGTCGTCGGCCCGTCGTGAGCCGCTGATCTGACAGATGTCGGCGTCCAGGGACAACGGGACGGACTGGCTGCGCGGAACCGCGACGACGTAGCCGATCCGGCGCTGCTCGCACCAGGTGCGGAACTTGTAGTCCTGCCCGTATGCCTCGTCCGCGGTCACCCATCCTGCGGGAACCCCGGCATCGAGGGCACGGCCGAGCATTTCCTTGGCCAGCGTGGCCTTGGTGGCGAACTCGATCTCCTCAGGCACCGCCGCGGCTCGGCAGCGTTCCCGATCACCGGTCCAGGACTTGGGCAGGTAGAGCTCGCGGTCGATCAACGTCCGGCCCTTGCTCGTGGCATAGGCACAGAAGACTCCGAGCTGGCAGTTCTCCACCCGCCCGGCAGTGCCCGAGTACTGGCGCTGCACCCCCGCCGACTTCGTCCCCTTCTTCAGGAACCCGGTCTCATCGACGATCAGCACCCCACCGGACTCGCCGAGGTGCTCGACGACGTAATCCCGCAGGTCATCACGGACACCGTCGACATCCCAGGTCGCGGAGTTGAGCAGCCGCTGCATCCCATCCGGAGTCGTGTCACCGGCGACCTCGGCCAGCGTCCACCCGTTCTTCCCCGCCAACGGCGCCAACAACCCCCGCACATACGCCCGCGCCCGACGCCGCGGTTCCGTCCGGAAGAACCGGCCCGCCACCAGCCCGAACAGCCCATCCAGGCCACCGGCCCACGCCTCGAGATCCTCCTCCACCTGCACAAGATCGAAGCTTAGCGCACATCAACATCACAAACTGCGGCTGGAGTACTAGGCGGCTACGGATCGCGTCGCCCGCGCTCACGAGGAAACGCCCCCGCCGGGGCTCGACGACGGCGGGCGGCGAACACGGCCCCGGCCGTGGTGCGCGGCGGCTCCGAGCCGGACCCGACCTTCGATCACCGTCACACGGGCAGATCGATGTGCATGACGTCCCATACGTGAAGGGCGAGCTGAAGGTCCAGGCGGGTATCGGCCAACCCCAGATCACGGGAGACGAGCTTCTCCAGGCGGACCAGCCGTTGTCCCACGGTGTTGACGTGGACGGTGAGTGCCGTCGCAGCGCGACCGGCGGAGAAGCCGCAGTCGAGCCAGGTACGGAGCGTCGTGAGCAGCTGGGTGTCGCGCCGCTGGTCCTGCTCCGCGATCGGCCGGATGAGCTGCTCGGCAAGGCGCTCGAGGAAGACCGCCGGGGAGTCGGCCATCAGCATCAGCACGAGCACCGAGAGATGCCGGAGGTCGACGATGCCGCGGGCATCGGCGGCGGCACGAAGCCGCGCGGCCCCGGCCGCGGCTCGATACGCGGAACCGACGTCACTCAGCTCGTGGATGGGCGGGCTGATGACGATGGTCACCGGGGACGGAACACAGTCGTCGATCTGCTGCCGCACACGGTTCAGTCCGCTGAGAACGTCCGGTGCGGCCAGGAGCATCACGACGATGTCCTCGCCGTAGACGGTGGCCAGGGCCGGAGTGCGGGTGGCGTATCGCACGTGACGGGTGACGGTGGGGAGGTGCTCGGCGATCCCGTCCGCGGAAACCAGCACCAGGTGGCGTGCAGCGCTGAGGTCGAATCCCAGTGCGCCGGCCCGGTCGAGCAGGACTTGGGGACGGGTGAGGCCCCCACCGCGCAACACGTCGGTAAGCAGGTCGCCCGACAGGCGCTCCTCGACCTCCAGAGCGTGCCGGGCGGTCAGCATCTCGATGCCGACGACGAGGGCGAACTGTTCCACCAGCTGACGACGGGCCGAGTCGGACGCTGCCTGCTCGCCCAGGATCCAGAGCCGGGCGGTCGTCTCACCCCCGATCACGACGGGAGTCGTCCACGCCTCGTCGGCCCCGGTCACGAGGGGTCCCGCCGAGTGGCCCGGTTCGCGCTCCGGGTCGACGCCGGTCAGCTCGCCCCACGGCACCTCACCGTCGTCGGCCCCAGCCGCCGCCAGGACCCGGCCCTCGGTGTCGATGACGGCGACCGGGGCGGCGAGCGCCTCCGAGAGTGCGCCGACGAGCCCGCCCAGTCCTGCCTCGTCGAGAACGAGCTGCATCAGCCGGCGATGTTGCTGTTCGGCCCACTCACGGCCGGCCCTGAACCGCGCGGTGTGGATCGCGGTCGCGGTCTGCTCCGCGAGCAGCTCGGTCAGCTCGATGTCGGCGTCGCCGTATCGGCGTGGCGCCGCCGAGTACCCGACGAGCACACCTACCGGGCTCCCCGACCCGTTCAGCGGGGAGGCGACGAGGCTGTGGTAACCCTGCAGCGGAGACAGACTCAGCCGACCGTAGGACTCGGTGTCCCCGCGGACGTCTGCCACCGCGATCGTGACGGAGTTCCGGTAGGCCCGTGCCGCCGGCGAGTCCGCGCCCGGCGAGTCCGGACGAATCTGCAGGGACCCGCCGTCGCGGAGATTCGCCAGGTAGTCCTCGGTGAGTCCGGACCAGCCGACGATTCCGAGCCGCTCCGACGTACCGTCGGCGAGCATCACCGCACAGAAATCGAACCCGATGAGCTCGCACGCGAGATCGGCGACCCGCGCGAGCACGACATCGAGCGGATCAGCGACATTCACCGCCCGTGAGATCTCGGACACGGCGCGCATCCATGTCCGCAGTACCGGAACGATCATAGTCACAATTCGGCCCCCCACGGAGTACGGACGGCAAGGCTAGGACGTCCCGACCGGTCACGTCGAGAACGCGCGCCGTGTTCTGATCCAGCAGAATCGCGCGCATCATGTAATCGGCCACGAGGACGATCGTGGCGAGTCATGCCGGAGTCGGCCCACCGACCGGCCGCGCTCACTTCACCGTGGATGCGGCGGCGCCGGGACCCTACCGAATCTCGACCGCGAAACCCCTGGTCAGCAGCGCATGGATGCCGTTGCCCAGCAGTGACGGTGGTGCGTCCTGCCCGGAGCACCGGGGACCGCTCCGATCTCTGGGCCGCTGTGATGACACACAACGGACCTCCGTGCTTGCTGTGTCTGCACACCTGGATCGCTGTGACGTCCACAACGCACAATCTGCTCGGAGAGCCGGCGATCCGTTTGAACCACGAGCCGGAGAGAGGTCGAGGATGACGTCGACGAGCGCGCATGAAAATCCGCTGTGGCAGCCTTCGCGCGACAGCGTTTCCCACACCAACATGGCGAGGTTCACCGGGTTCCTGCGAGACAACTCGGGAAAAGTTTTCGATGAGCTGGACTACGCCGGGCTGCACGCCTGGTCGGTCAACGAGCCCACTCGATTCTGGCAGGCCGTGGCCGACTTCTGTGACGTGCAGTTCCACGAACCCCCACGCGCCGTCGCCGAGAACCTCGACGACATCACGACGACCACCTGGTTCCCCGGCTCCACACTGAACTACGCCGAACACGTCCTCGCCCGGCGATCCGGCCGGCACGATGAGGACATCGCGATCCTCTTCGAACGCGAGGACGGCCTACGCGAGTCGGTGTCCTACGGCGATCTCCGTACCCGGGTCGCCGCGGTCCGCACCGGGCTGGTGGACCTGGGCGTCCGACGCGGGGACCGGGTGGTCGCACTCGCCCCGAACTGTGTGGAGACCGTTGTCGCCTTCCTCGCCACCGCGAGTCTCGGTGCGGTCTGGGCGGTCTGCTCGCCGGACTTCGGCGCCCGCGCCGTGGAGGACCGGTTCGAGCAGCTCGCCCCGACAGTACTTAGTACTCCAGCCGCAGTTTGTGATGTTGATGTGCGCTAAGCTTCGATCTTGTGCAGGTGGAGGAGGATCTCGAGGCGTGGGCCGGTGGCCTGGATGGGCTGTTCGGGCTGGTGGCGGGCCGGTTCTTCCGGACGGAACCGCGGCGTCGGGCGCGGGCGTATGTGCGGGGGTTGTTGGCGCCGTTGGCGGGGAAGAACGGGTGGACGCTGGCCGAGGTCGCCGGTGACACGACTCCGGATGGGATGCAGCGGCTGCTCAACTCCGCGACCTGGGATGTCGACGGTGTCCGTGATGACCTGCGGGATTACGTCGTCGAGCACCTCGGCGAGTCCGGTGGGGTGCTGATCGTCGATGAGACCGGGTTCCTGAAGAAGGGGACGAAGTCGGCGGGGGTGCAGCGCCAGTACTCGGGCACTGCCGGGCGGGTGGAGAACTGCCAGCTCGGAGTCTTCTGTGCCTATGCCACGAGCAAGGGCCGGACGTTGATCGACCGCGAGCTCTACCTGCCCAAGTCCTGGACCGGTGATCGGGAACGCTGCCGAGCCGCGGCGGTGCCTGAGGAGATCGAGTTCGCCACCAAGGCCACGCTGGCCAAGGAAATGCTCGGCCGTGCCCTCGATGCCGGGGTTCCCGCAGGATGGGTGACCGCGGACGAGGCATACGGGCAGGACTACAAGTTCCGCACCTGGTGCGAGCAGCGCCGGATCGGCTACGTCGTCGCGGTTCCGCGCAGCCAGTCCGTCCCGTTGTCCCTGGACGCCGACATCTGTCAGATCAGCGGCTCACGACGGGCCGACGACCTGGTCGCCCGCGCTCCCGGACGGGCGTGGAAGCGCCGCTCAGCCGGTCCGGGTGTGAAGGGAGAACGCTTCTACGACTGGGCCGTGGCCTCGCTGTATCCGCCCGAGAACGCCCCGGCCGGATGGGGCCGATGGCTACTGGTCCGACGTCAGATCCTCACCGACACACAGCTCTCCGCCGGCGAGGAGCACGATCTGGCCTACTACCTGTGCGCCGGCCCGCCCGGCACCACCGACGACGACCTCATCCGCGTCGCCGGCCCGCGGTGGGCGATCGAGGAGTGCTTCCAGACCGCGAAGAACGAGGTCGGGCTCGACCACTATCAAGTGCGGCGTTACGACGCCTGGTACCGCCACGTCACCCTGGCTATTCTCGCCCACGCCTACCTCTCGGTCACCGCGGCGATCGCCCCAAAAGACCTGATCACGGGCTCATCCCGCTCACCCTCGCCGAGATCCGACGTCTCCTGGCACCTCTGATCCACATTCCCACCCAGGCGCCGTGCTGGGCCTGGTCGACCTGGCGACGTCGCCACCAACACCGAGCCCGCGAAAGCCACTATCGACGACGAAGACAGCTCAGCTAACGAAGTGCGGCTGGAGTATTAGAGGTCGTTTCAGAAGTCGGCGTGTCGGTCCTGTGTGGATCGGCGCTGGTAGCTGATCATGTCCGGTCGTGGCGCGGCGATCTTGTGTCGAGCGATTGGTGAGCGACGAGCTGTGGGCGCTGGTGGAGCCGCTGCTGCCCAAGCCGCGCAAGCACAAGCGGGGACGGACAGGCCGTCCGCGGGTGCCGGATCGGGCCGCTCTGGCCGGGATCGTGTTCGTGCTCAAGACCGGGATCAGCTGGAACGCGCTGCCCGCCGAGCTCGGCTGTGGGTCCGGAGTGACCTGCTGGCGGCGGCTACGGCAGTGGCAGCAGGCCGGGGTCTGGGCCCAGCTGCACCGGGTGATGCTCGACCGCCTCGCCCAGCAGGGCCTGCTGGACTGGTCGCGGGCGGCGGTGGACAGCGTGAGCGTGCGGGCCAAGCGCCGCGGCGAGGCCACCGGGCCCTCGCCGACCGATCGCGGGAAGGCGGGCAGCAAGTACCACGTGCTCTGCGACCGAGGCGGGCTCCCGCTGCATGCGCTGGTCACCGGGGCGAACACCCACGACAGTCGGATGCTCGCCCCGCTGCTGGACACCAACCCCGGCGTCCGCGAACGGGCGGGACAGCCGGGGCGTCCGCGACGTCGGCCGGACAAGGTGCACGCCGACAAGGGCTACGACTATCCCCGCTGCCGCCGCTACCTGAGTGGGCGTGGGATCGGGGTGCGGATCGCCCGGCGCGGGATCGAGGACTCCACCCGGCTCGGGCGGGTCCGCTGGGTCGTCGAGCGCACCATGTCCTGGCTGCTGGACTTCCGCCGCCTCGCGCTGCGCTACGACCGCGCCGAATCCACGATCACCGCGCTGTTATCGCTGGCCTGCGCCCTGATCTGCCACCGCCGCCTCACCAAGCCGAAGCCGAAGCCGAAGTGATGGTCGACCCAGCCCTCGCTGAGGCACTCGCCTACGAGGTCGGGGCCAGCGGCCGCCAGGCCAGCCACTCCAAGGCCCGGTCGGCCTCGTCAGGGTCGAAGCGGTGCGGGTCGAACGGCCCGCCCGCCCACTCCAGGCGCTCGGCGCGGTCGGGATGGTCAGGGTCGGCGAGCACGGCCTGGAAGTCCTCATACCCCCCGATCCCGCCGACGTCCTCGGGCGGGCACGCCCCCTGCCCGGCGACGCATCGCGGATAGCACACTCCCGGCTCGACGGCCGCGACCGCCTCGACGGTGATCTCGTGGGCCCAGTTGTCACCGAAGTCGTAGACGTAACCGAACCGGTCACCAGCCTTGACCAGCCGAAACAGCTTCTCTTTCGTCTCGTCGGCGACATCCTGTCCGGGCCAGTCCGGGTCTGGGATCCCGTAGCGGCGCCCGACGATCTCGAACTCGTGCAGATGAGAGTTCGTCCAGCCCATCACTGACTGCACCACCTCGTGCAACACCGCCAAGTCGACCTCGCCCGGCACCTGCACCCGACGCCGGACCGCCGGCACCACCTCGGTCAGGACGATCTCCAACTCGAAAATCTTCGTCTTCTCAGACACACGAGGCGCGACCATCAGCCGATGCTGCCAGCCCCGCCGTCACCGGCAGAACCGGGCCCACCACTTCTGAAACGACGTCTTAGAGCGCCCGGCAAATGAGGTCGTTGGGGTGTCGTTGCAGGTAGAGGCACGGACTCTCCAGGCGACCATCAGGACATCAGCAATCCCATGATCACTTGCAGGTCCGTGTCTCTACCAACACCGACACACGGCCACCTCTACTGCCGGACGCTCTTAGAGGTCGTTTCAGAACGACTTGTCGAGTTTCCATTGACCCCTCGACGACAGATCAAACGGCAGGTCAGATAGCCGCTTGTCGTCTACAACAGACACGTCGACCTCGTTCTGAAATGACCTCTTAGGAGACACGCCCTAGTGTCGCGTAAACGATGTTCTTTGACCGGGTCGGCAGTGGTTGAGTAGGTGGTCTGCGGGTTTGGTCCAGATGAACGGGTGGCAGCGTTCGTTCCAGCCGTCGATGAACCGGCCGATCGCGCCGATCAGTTCTCTGACGCTGCCGAAGCTGCCACGGCGAATGGCCTGGCGGGTGATGACCCCGAAAAAGACCTCGACCATGTTCAGCCACGATCCCGAGGTCGGGGTGAAGTGCAGGGTGATCCGCGGGTTGCGGGCCAGCCAGGCCTTCACTGCGGGGTGCTTGTGGGTCGCGTAGTTGTCCACCACCAGGTGCAGCTTGCGCCGCGGGTAGGCCTTCGCGACCTGCTTGAGGAACCGCAGGAACTCCTGATGGCGATGCCGCGGCAGGCACGCCTGCTCGACCCGCCCGGTCGCGACCTCTAACGCCGCGAACAGCGTGGTGGTGCCGTGACGGACGTAGTCATGCGTCCGTTTCTCCGGGATACCGGGCATGATCGGCAGGATCGGCGCTGTCCGGTCCAGGGCCTGGACCTGGGATTTCTCGTCGACGCAGAGCACGACGGCCTTGTCCGGCGGGTTCAGATACAACCCGACGATGTCGCGGACCTTGGCTTCGAGCTCGGGATCGGTGGAGAACTTGAACGTCTCGGACTTCCACGGCTGCAGCCCCCACCGCCGCCAAATCTTGCCGATCCACACGTGGGAGATCCCGAGCTCGGCACCGAGCAGCCGTGACGACCAGTGCGTGACTCCGAGCCGCTCAGGCGGCGGTTCCAGCGTGGCGAGCACGACCGCGACCTCGTCGATCACCGGCGGCCGGCCCGCCTTGGGCCGGTCGGCCAGCCCGGCGATCCCCTCAGCGGCGTAACGCTTCTTCCACCCGATCACCGTCGCCTTCGACGCCCCGACCAGTGTGACGATGTCCTTGACCGCCACCCCGTCCGCGGCCAGCAACACGATCCTGCCCCGTCGGGCCAGTCCCGCCGAAACCGACGAGGAACGCAGCCAGGACTCCAGCACCTCGCGGTCGGCGGCCGGAACGTCCACGGTCACAGTCAACGGCACAGCTCATGATCCCGTAAACCAGCCCGTGAGTAAAGTAACCTAGTTACCGCAACACTAGCCTGGTGGGCGGTGTCCATCACGGGTGAGTTCTCGCGCGTCCTGTCCGTCACGAACCGTCGTCCCCGCGGGCGCCGCACGCGTCCGCCCGTGCTCCTCGCGGCGCTGCTGACCGCCTGCGCGCTGCTCGCGGGGTGCTCCGCGGGCGCCGCCGACCCGGCCCCGGCCCCGGCCGCACCCGCCCCACCGCCCACGCCGGCGGCGCCCACCTCCACCGCTCCCGCGGTGCCGGAGCTCCCCGGCGGCGGCACCGAGGTCTTCCCCGGCCGCCGGATGGCCGCGCTCTACGGCCACCCCGGCACCCCGTCGATGGGGGTGCTCGGTGAGCAGGACCTGCCGCGCTCGATCGCCCGGGCGAAGGATCTCGCCGCCGACTTCCAGCCGCTCGTGCGCGAGCCCGTCGTGCCGGCGTTCGAGATCATCGCGACGGTCGCCGACCGGGCGCCCGGCCCGGACGGCGACTACTCGGCGGAGATGAGCGTCGAGGAGCTGCGGCCGTGGGTCGAGCAGGCGGGGAAGGCCGGCGTCTACGTGGTGCTGGACCTGCAGCCCGGCACCACCGACTTCCCGACCCAGGCGCGGCGCTACGCCGAGCTGCTCGCCCAGCCGCACGTCGGGCTGGCGCTCGACCCCGAGTGGCGGCTGGCGCCCGGCCAGCGTCACGGCGCACAGGTCGGGTCGGTGACCGCGGCCGAGATCAACGAGACGTCCGCGTGGCTGGCCGGGCTGGTGCGCGAGAAGGCGCTGCCCCAGAAGGTGTTCCTCCTGCACCAGTTCCGGGTCTCGATGATCTCCGACCGGCAGCGGGTGGTCACCGCGCACCCCGAGCTGGCGACCGTGCTGCACGCCGACGGCTACGGCACCCGCGAGGAGAAGACCGAGACCTGGAACGCGCTGCACGCCGCGCCCCGCCCGGAGGGTCTGTGGTGGGGCTGGAAGAACTTCATCGACGAGGACCGGCCGACCTTCACCCCCCGCCAGACCTACGCCGTCCGGCCCGAGTCCCCGGTCTTCGTCTCCTACCAGTGACGGGTATGTCCACCCCTGTCCGGCGCCACTCACCGGTGTGGGTGGCCGCTCACCGAGATCGTGATCACGGCAAGTACCCTCACCGGGACCCGAGCGCCGTCGTCGCCGCCGGGTGCGCAGGCACGTGCCGCGGCTCCTCCGAGCGGTACGGCCGCCCCGCCCGTGCCGACCAGTGAAGGGGGTGCCCCGGGTGGACGAACGACCGCAGGAGGGCTCCCGCCCGACCGGTCCGGACCGGCCACGACGACCCGGCCCTCCCGAGCGCGCCCGCCGTGACGACCGTCCGCACCTGCGGAACGAGGAGCGCCGCCGCGGCACCCCGCCGCCCCGCGACCGCGGTGACACACCGCCGCCCGCCCGCCGGACACCCCGGGAGCAGCCGCCGGACCCCGGACGACGCCCCGGCCCGCCCGCCCCCGGCTCGGCGCACCCACCCGCCGGCGCCCCGCGAACGGGCACCGGACCGGCCGGCAGGCCTCCCGCCGGCTCCGACGGCGCGGGCCGTCCCGCCGAGGACGACGCCTGGCTGCCCCGGCGTGAGCGCGAGGCGCAGGCCGCGGCCCGCCGGGCCGCGGCGTGGACCTCGCGCTCCGCCCGGCCGGAGGCACCCGGCCGCGGTGGGCACAGCGACAGCAGGCCCACCGACATCCGCTCGATCCGCGCCACGCGTCGCGGTATCGGCGAGACCGTGAAGGTGCCCGGCAGGCCCGACACCGCCGCCGAGCACCGGCGCCATCGCGCCTCCGAGCCCGACGTCCCCCCGGAGGAGCGCGACCGGGCGGCCCGCCTGAGCGGCGAGCTGCCGATCGTCCCGCGCCGACCCGGTGCTGCGGCGGTCCGCGGGGGCGGTGCGCCCGCACCCGCGCAGCCGCGTCCGGACACCCCGGCACGACCCGTCGCCCCCTCGGGGCCGGGCGCCGGGGGACCGCCCGACGCGGCCCGGCCCGGTCCCGGCAGGCCCGGTCCGGTCCCGCCGGGCGGCGCCCGGCGCCCCGGTGGCCGGCCCGCCACCGGCCCCCAGGCCGTGCCGGGGGCCACCGCGCCCGGCCCGCCCTCCGGCGCCGCCGCGGCGCCCCCCGGCCCCGGTGCACGCGCCTCCGGCCCCGTGGTCCGTCCCGACGGTGCTCCCGGTCGGCCCGACGGTGCTCCCGCCCGGCCCGGCGAGGGCAGGCCACAGGGACGGGTCACCGACGCCCGCACGGGCGGTGCGGCCGGGTCCGTCCCCGCGCGCGACGCGCGCGCCGCTCCCCCGCGCCCGCCGCGCGCCGACCTCGGGGCCGGGGCCGCGACGGGCAGCCCGGGCCCCGCGGGCACCGGCTCCCCCGCGACCGGTGCCGGCGCCTCGGGCCGGAACGGACGGGGCGGCGGCGCCCGCGACGAGGACACGACGCTGTCCCCGCCCGCCGGCCCGTCGGGTGCGCCCGACCCCGCGCGACGCACCCTCGCCGCCGCGCTCGGCCTCACCGCGGCGTCCACCCTGGTCCCCGGCAGCGGCCACCTCGCGCTGCGCCGCCGGCGCACCGGCGGGCTGATCCTGGGCACGGTCGTCGCGATCGTCGTCGGGCTCGCGTCGCTGGTGCTGCTCGCCCGGCGTTCGACGCTGCTGCAGAACCTGCTGTCGACGACCACCCTGACCGTCATCGCCGGCGCGTTGGTGGTCGCGGGCATCGCGTGGATCGCCCAGGTCGCCCGGACCTACGCACTGGCCCGGCCGCGCGGGATGCCGCTCGGCCGGAAGATCCTCGGCACCGGGACCGCGGCGCTGCTGTGCCTGACGGTCGCCGTGCCGTTCGGCTACGGCGTCGAGCTGGTCAACTCCCAGCGCGGCCTGCTGAACTCCCTGTTCCAGGGAGGGGGGACCTCGGCGGCAGAGGCGCTGGGCAAACCCCGGCTGAACGTGCTGCTGCTGGGCAGCGACGCCGGCGACGACCGGACCGGCACCCGCACCGACACCATGATGGTCGCCAGCATCGACACCCGGTCCGGCCGGACGACCCTGTTCAGCCTGCCCCGCAACATCCAGCGGGCCGAGTTCCCGCCGGGCAGCCCCGCCGCGGAGATGTTCCCGAACGGCTTCCACGACCCGTCGCAGCCGCTGTCGGGCGACTACCTGCTCAACGCCATCTACGCCTACGCCGACCAGCACCCGGAGATCGCGCCGTCGGGACCGACCTCGTCACCGGGCATCAACCTGCTCCAGTCCTCGATCGCGTACATGACCGGCCTGCCGCTGGACTACTACCTCGAGGTCAACATGGCCGGGTTCTCCTCGATGATCGACGCCGTCGGCGGGGTCACGGTGAACGTCGGGTCCGAGCCGGTCCCGGTCGGTGGCGTCACCGCGTTCGGCAGGCACGTCACCCCGGACCGCTACATCAGCCCCGGGGTGCAGACGCTGGGCGGCGAGGACGCCCTGTGGTTCGCCCGCTCCCGTCGCGACGGGACCGACTACCAGCGGATGGGTCGCCAGCGCTGCCTCATCCAGGCCGTCATCTCGCAGACCACCGCGACCGAGCTCATCTCCCGGTTCCAGAGCATCGCCGCGGTGACCCGGGACAACGTCGCCACCGACATGCCGCAGCAGGTGCTGCCCGCACTCGCCGTCCTCGCCGACGAGGGCTTCCGGCTGGAGAGCGTCGCGTTCGACCCCTCCCTGCCCGACCCCAACTCCTCGACCGGCTACTTCGTGACCGCCGACCCCGACGTGTCCTACATGCGCGAGGTCGTCCGCAACGCGATCGCCGACCCGCCCCCGGAGCCGGCGCCCGGGACCGCACCGTCGCTCGCCGCCCCCACGACGGAGGCCTCACCGAGCACCGGGTCGTCCTCCTCGTCGTCGTCCTCGTCCTCGTCGAGCGCGTCGCCGACGCCCGACCCGGCCGCCGCCCTGCCTCAGTCGGTCGAGGAGTCCTGCGCCGCGACCGGGGCCGCGGACGTCCCGGCCGACGGCGCCCCGGGCACCTCGCAGGACCCGTCGGCCACCGGCTCGACCGCCGGCTCCGGCCAGGTCGAGGGCTACCGGCCCGACCAGGACTGAGCCGACCCGGGCCCGGCCGGCCCGCGCACCGTGTGGCGCAGACGGCTGCGCCCGGCTCTTCCGTTCGCGGCACCCGGAGTGATGACGTGAGGGTCACCTACACAGTGGAAAGGCGGCTCTTCCCGTGCCTCGAACGCTCCCCCTGTTCGCCGCGCTCCTCACGGTCCTGACGCTGCTGGCCGGATGCGGCTCGCCGGGACCCGCGACGACTCCCGGGGCCGCACCGTCCGGGGACGGCGCGTTCCCGGTGACGATCCCGACGGCGTTCGGCGACGTCACCGTGCCCGAGCAGCCCCGCCGGGTCGTGGCCCTGGGCTGGAGCGACGCCGAGACCGCCCTGTCCCTGGGCGTCGAGCCGGTCGGCGCCGCGGACTGGCTGGCCGTCGGCGGCGACGGGCTCGGCCCGTGGGTGCAGGCCCGCTACACGACCCCACCGCAGATCCTGGGCACCCTCGAGGTCGACCTGGAGGCCGTCGCGGCACTGGACCCGGACCTGATCCTCGACACCCGTTCCTCCGGGGACCGCGACCGCCACGACCGGCTGACCCAGCTCGGCGTCCCGGTCGTCGGCATCCCCGCCGGCGGGGAGAACTACAAGACCACCTGGCGTGACCAGCTCCGCACGGTGGGGGCCGCGCTCGGGAAGCCGCAGGACGCGGCCCGGCAGCAGGCCGACCTCGAGCAGCGGTTCGCCGACGCCCGCGCGCAGCACCCCCAGCTCGACGGCGCGACGGTCGTCTCCGGCGCCCGCAACACCCTCGGCGAGTACGCCGCCTACACCGGGGACTCCGGACGGCTGGCGTTCCTGGCCGAGCTGGGGCCCCGCAGATCGCCGCGCAGTCCACCGAGGGCTTCTCGGTCCCCGTCTCCCGGGAACGCATGAACCTGCTCGACGCCGACGTGACCGTCATGCAGGCCATCTCGAAGGACACCTCGGAGATCGCGGACGACCCGCTGTGGCAGGCCGTGCCGTCGGTCGCCGCCGGGCGCGGTGTGCTGCTGTCGGACCGCGACGTCTCCCAGGCGTTCTCCAGCGCCTCGGTCGACGGCTGGCGCTACGCCCTGGACCGCACCGTGGGTGCGCTCGCGGACGCGGCGGCGAAGGCGCGGTGACCGCCCCGGCGACCGTCCCCGCACCGCCCGGCACCGCCACCCCGGCCGCGGCCCGGCGCCGGCGCCGGCTCGCCGCGGCGGGCCTGGCCACGGCGCTGCTGGCCGTGGCGGCGCTCGGCCTGCTGGTCGGGGCGCGGCCCCTCGCCCCGGGGTTCGTGCTGGACGTGCTCACCGGGTCCGTCGACCGGACGACCCCGGAGGCGCTCGTCGTCACCGAGGTACGGCTGCCCCGCACCGTGCTGGCGGTGCTCGCCGGAGCCGCCCTCGGCGTGGCCGGGGTGCTCGCACAGGGCATGACGCGCAACCCGATCGCCGAGCCCGGCATCCTCGGCCTCAACACCGGTGCCGCGCTCGCGGTTGTCCTCGGGATCGCGGTGCTCGGCGTCGACACCCTCACCGGCTACGTGTGGTTCGGCTTCGCCGGGGCCGCCGTCGCGGCGGTCGTCGTCGCCGGGGTGGCCGGGATCGGACGGCGCCCGAGCGTCTCCCCCGCGACCCTCGCCCTCGCGGGCGCCGCGCTCGCCGCGGGCCTGCAGTCGATCACCACCCTGTTCCTGCTCACCGACCCCCAGGCGTTCGACGACTACCGCTTCTGGCAGGTCGGGTCGGTCGCCGGCCGCGACCTCGGGATCGCCGCGCAGGCCGCACCGTTCGTCGTCGCCGGGCTGCTGCTCGCCCTGACCTGCGGTCCCCGGCTGAACGCGCTGGCGCTCGGCGACGACGTCGCCCGGTCCTTCGGGCGCGCGGTCGGTGTCGACCGGGCGGTGTGCGGGGTGGCTCTGGTCGTGCTCGCCGGGGCCGCGACCGCCGACGCGGGCCCGATCGCGTTCCTCGGGCTGGCGGTCCCGCACCTGGTGCGTCGGCTCGCCGGGACCGACCACCGGGTGGTGCTCCCGCTGGCCGCGCTCGCCGGGCCGGTGCTGCTGCTCGCCGCGGACGTCCTCGGACGGGTGCTCGCCCCGCCCGGTGAGGTCCAGGCCTGCGTGGTGACCGCCGTCGTCGGGGCCCCGCTGTTCGTCGCACTGGTCCGGCGGCGGAGGTTCCTGCGATGAGCGCCCCGACCCGGCACGGCGACCCCGCCGACGACCCCACCGCGGTGCTGCGCCGGATCCGGGGCCGGGCGCGACGCCGCCGGACGACGGCCGGGCTCGTCGTCGCCGGGGCCGCGCTCGCGGCGTTCGTCACCTCCCTCTCGGTCGGCGCGCAGGGACTCGGCCCCGGCGACGTGCTCGCCGCGCTGACCGGTCTCGGGACACCCCGCACCGAGCTCGTCGTCCTGCGGCTGCGGATGCCCCGGGCGCTGACCGCGCTGCTGGTCGGAGCCGCGCTCGGCCTGGCCGGTGCGCTGTTCCAGCGGGTCCTGCGCAACACCCTGGCCAGCCCGGACGTGATCGGCGTGGGCGCCGGGGCCGCGGTCGGCGCGGTGACCGCCTCGGTCGTGCTCGGTCTGTCCGCGGCCGGGACCTCGGCCGGTGCGGTGGCCGGCGCCGTCGCCGTCGCGCTGCTCATCTCCGTGCTCGCCCGCCGCGACGGTCTCGGCGGTACCCGGTTCGTCCTGGTCGGGGTGGGCATCGGCTCGGCGGCGATGGCCGTCGTCTCCTACCTGATGATCACCGCGTCGCTCACCACCGCGCAGCAGACACTGGTCTGGCTGACCGGCAGCGTCACCGAGACCGGCTGGTCGACCGCCGTCCCGCTCGCGCTCGCCTGCACCGTGCTGGTCCCGGCCGGGCTGCTGCTGGCCCGCGCGCTGCCCCGCCTGGAGCTGGGTGACGACACCGCGACCGCGCTCGGGCTGCCCGTCGGCCGGGCGCGGACCGCACTGCTGGCGGTCGCCGTGCTGCTGGTCGCCGCCGCGGTCGCCGCGGCCGGGCCGGTCTCGTTCGTCGCGCTGGTCAGCGGACCACTCGCCGCCCGCCTGGCCGGTCCGGGCCGGGCGTCGCTGCCGCACGCCGCCGGCGTCGGGGCCGCGCTGGTGCTGTTCGCCGACGTCGTCGCCCGCACCCTGATCGCCGAGGTTGCTCTCCCCGCGGGTGTCGTCACCGGCGCGATCGGCGCCCCCTACCTGCTCTGGCTGCTCGCCCGCTCCCGAACCGGAGGAACCCCGTGACCACGCCCGCCGCCGTCCCCGCAGGGCCCGCACTCGACGCGCAGGACCTGGTCCTGCGCTACGACGAGCGGGTCGTCGTCGACGGTCTCACCGTGCACGTGCCGCCCGGCCGGATCACCGTCGTCGTCGGCCCGAACGCCTGTGGCAAGTCGACCCTGCTGCGCGGCCTCGGCCGGATCGTCGCCCCGACCGCCGGGACCGTGCGCCTCGACGGCACCGACGTGCGGACGCTGCCCGGCCGGGAGCTGGCCCGCCGGCTCGGGCTGCTCCCCCAGTCCCCGACGGCTCCGGACGGCATCACCGTCGCCGACCTGGTGGAACGCGGCCGCTCCCCGCACCAGGGCTGGTTCGGCGGCCGCGCCGACGCCGACGACGCCGCCGTGGCCGATGCGATGCGCGCGACCGGGGTGCTGGAGCTGGCCGACCGCCCGGTCGACGAGCTGTCCGGCGGCCAGCGCCAGCGCGTGTGGATCGCGATGGTGCTGGCCCAGGACACCGGGGCGCTGCTGCTCGACGAGCCCACGACCTTCCTGGACCTGCCGCACGCGGTCGAGGTCCTGGACCTGCTCGTCGACCGGAACCGGGACCGCGGCAGCACGGTCGTCGTCGTCCTGCACGACCTGAACCTGGCCTGCCGCTACGCCGATCACCTGATCGCGATGGCCGACGGCGCGATCGTGGCGCAGGGGCCGCCCGGGACCACCATGACCGCCGACCTGGTGCGCCGGGTGTTCGGGATGGAGTCCCGGGTGGTGCCCGACCCGGTGTCCGGGACCCCGATGGTCGTGCCGGCGGGACGGCACCACCCGGTCGCCGCTGCAGCCGGGCACCGTCCGCCCGCTGCCGAGGTCGCGCTCCGCTCGGAGCAGGAGCTGCGCGCGGTCGTGCCCGACCCGCACCCGCTGGTCGCGCAGAAGTCCACCGACCGGGTCGACGACGTCGCGGCCCGCTTCGTCGCCGCGTCCCCGTTGGTGTTCCTGGGCACCACCGCACCCGACGGGACGGTGACCGTCACCCCGCGCGGCGACGTGCCCGGTGCGGTGCGGGTGCTCGACGGCGGCCGCCGCCTGGCCGTCCCCGAGCGGCCCGGGAACCGGCGCGTCGACAGCATGCGCAACCTGCTCGAGCACGACGGGATCGGGCTGACCTTCTGCGTCCCCCGCTCCACGCACGTGCTGCGGGTGCACGGCCACGGCCGGATCAGCCGCGACCCGGAGATCCTCGGCCTGTGGGCGGGCGAGCCGCAGGCCACCGACCCGACGGCGCACCGGCCACCGCCGCTGGCGATCGTCGTCGAGGTCACCGACGCGTACGTGCACTGCGGACGGGCGCTGAAGGCCTCCGGGCTGTGGGACCCGCAGAGCTGGGGCGACGACGACGCCCCGGGGGTGAAGGAGCTCGCCGACGCGGCCCGCGCCGACCGGGCGGCCCGGGGCTGAGCGCGAATCACGCCGTGGCGAACGCCCCGAGCACGTGGTCCGGCCGGATCCCGTCGAAGTGGGACCGCCAGATCTCGTGGTAGAGGACCTCCTCGTCGCTGCGCAGGGGCCAGGAGTCGGACGGGTGCTCGGGCACCCCGTCGGTCACCCCGGCCCCGGCCGCCGCGGCGGCCTTGCCCGCGGCCAGCTCGGCGAGCACGGTGCCGGCGCCGGAGCCGTCGCCGAACTGCTCCTTGCCGCGCCACAGCAGGTCCTCGGGCAGCCAGCCCTCGAACGCCTCGCGCAGGATCGCCTTCTCCGGACGGCCGCCCGGGCGCTGCTTCCACTCCGGCGGCAGCGCCAGCGCCGCGCGGACGAGTCCGGAGTCGAGGAACGGCTCGCGGGCCTCGAGGCCGAAGTACATGGTGGTGCGGTCGCAGCGCTGCAGGTTGAGATGGTGCAGCTGCTCCAGCGAGCGGACCAGCTCGGCCTGCAGGGTGTCCGGGTCGGCGTACTCGGGACCGTGGATGTAGGAGTAGCCGGCGAACAGCTCGTCGGCGCCCTCCCCGGTCAGCACGACCTTGACCTTCTTCGCCGCCTCACGGGCGAGGATCAGGTTGGGCACGGCACTGCGGACCAGCGCGGGGTCGTAGTGCTCGATCACCTCGACGGCGTGGTCGAGCGCCTCGGCGATGTCCTCGGGCGTCACCAGGATCTCCTGGTGGTCCGAGCCGATGTGCCCGGCGACCTTGCGGGCCGCGATCAGGTCACCGGACTCCGCGGTGCCGACGGCGAAGGTCGGCAGCTGCTCGCCGCGGGCCCTGGCCTCCTGCGCCGCGATGGCGGCGACCAGCGCCGAGTCCAGACCGCCGGACAGGAACACGCCGACCCCGACGTCGGACATCATCCGGCGGCGCACCGCCGACACCACGGCCTCGCGCACCCGGGACAGGTCGGCGTCGTCCCAGCCGGGGCGGATCGCGCGCCGCGCCGGGCGGACCTCGACCGGCACCGCGTCGGCGAAGCGCACCAGGCCCGAGGACGGGCTCCACAGGCAGCCGGGCGGGAACGAGCGCACGTGCGGGCGGTCCTCGGGGTCGAACGCGCGGAGCTCGCTGGCGAACAGCACCGTCTCCGACGGGTCCGGCGCGGTGTAGGGGACGGCCCCGGCCGCACCGTCGTCACCGGTCCCGGTCGGCGGCACCCAGTACAGCGGCTTGACCCCGAACGGGTCCCGCGCGACGAGCCCGGCGCCGTCGGTCCGGCCCATCGCGACGGCGAACATGCCGTTCAGCGAGGCCACCGCGACCTGGCCGTCCCACATCACCGCGTGCAGCGCGGCCTCGGTGTCGGACTTGGTGCGCACCGTGCCCTCGGGGAACGCCTTGGCGATCCGCTCGTGGTTGTAGATCTCGCCGTTGCCGACGATCCAGGCGGTGCGCGCCGCGTCGGACATCGGCTGGTGACCGCCGCTCACGTCCATGATCGACAGGCGCTGGTGGCCGAGCCAGGTGTTGCCGACGACCTGCACCCCGGTGTCGTCGGGGCCGCGGTGCGCCACCCGGGCGAGCATCCGCTCGTACTTCCCGGGGTCGGCGGGCTCACCGCCCGGCCACGCCGTGGGTCCACCGAACGCAGCCACGATCCCGCACATGAGCTCCATCGTCGCACGATCGGGCGAGGCCGCATCCCCGCCTTCTGCTCCCCCACCGTGTGAGTTCGGACTCTGGAAGGCGTTTCCG
This sequence comes from Pseudonocardia sp. ICBG1293, assembly GCF_020131355.1. Lineage (GTDB taxonomy): Bacteria > Actinomycetota > Actinomycetes > Mycobacteriales > Pseudonocardiaceae > Pseudonocardia. Next base: position 677,002 of record NZ_JAHLEL010000038.1, on the reverse strand, counting down.
GGCCGATCCGAATTGCCCCGGACGCCGTGGGTTCGTACGGTCGGAGACCGGCCAGGACGGCCGCCGTCCACCGCCGACACCAGGACTGAGGGTCCGGAGGCGGGGACCGACACCGGCCATCGAGCAGATGCGCGGTGATCCCGCGCCAGGACCGACCGACAAGGGGCGTACTCAGGTGAGCACGGCAGAGCACGACGAGCGGCAGGGCCGGCACAAGGTCGTGATCGTCGGCGGAGGGTTCGGCGGTGTGCAGGCCGCCAAGGCGCTCAAGGGCGCCGATGTCGACGTGACGATCGTCGACCGCACGAACCACCACCTCTTCCAGCCGCTGCTCTACCAGGTCGCGACGGGCATCCTGTCCCCCGGCCTGATCGCCCCGGCGCTGCGCCGCGTGCTGAAGAAGCAGACCAACGTCCGCACCCTGCTCGCCGAGGTCGGCGACATCGACCTCGAGGCCAAGCGCGTGCACGCCGCCGCGCCGGACGGTCAGCGGATCGTGCTCCCCTACGACACCCTCGTCGTCGCGGCCGGCGCCACCCACGCCTACTTCGGGCACCCGGAGTGGGCCGAGCACGCGCCCGGGATGAAGTCGATCGAGGACGCCCGGCTGCTGCGCTCGCGCATCCTGGGTGCCTACGAGCTCGCCGAGGTCGCGACGACCGAGGAGGAGAAGCAGGCGTGGATGACCTTCGTGGTCGTCGGCGCGGGCCCCACCGGCGTCGAGCTCGCCGGTCAGCTCGCCGAGCTGGCGCAGTTCGTGCTGCCGCGTGAGTACCGGTCGATCGACACCCGCTCCGCGAAGATCATCCTGCTCGACGCGGCGCCGGCGGTGCTGCCGCCGTTCGCGAAGAAGCTGCAGAACTACACGCGCAAGACCCTGGAGAAGAAGGGCGTCGAGGTCCGCCTGAACACCATGGCGACCGTGATGGACGCCGACTCCATCACGGTGAAGGGCCCGAACGGCGAGGAGCGGATCGTCGCCCGCACCAAGGTGTGGGCGGCCGGGGTCCAGGCGTCGCCGCTGGGTGAGCTGCTCGCGAAGGCCTCCGGCGGCGAGGTCGACCGGGCCGGTCGCCTCACGGTCGACCCGGACTGCAGCCTGCCCGACCGTCGCGACGTGTTCGCGATCGGCGACATGGTCTCGACCATCGACCGGCTCCCCGGCGTCGCGCAGGTCGCGATGCAGCAGGGCACCTACGTGGGCAAGCTGATCAAGGCGCGGGCGAAGGGCGACGACACCACGCCGGCCCCGTTCAAGTACTTCGACAAGGGCTCGACGGCCACCATCGGCGCCCGCGAGGCCGTCGCCGACGTCCGCGGCATCAAGCTCACCGGCTGGATCGGGTACTTCATCTGGTGCTACGTGCACGTGATGTTCCTGATCGGCTGGGGCAACCGCTTCGGCACGCTCTACAACTGGCTGCGGTCGCTGCGCTACGCCCGCTTCCGCGGGCACCGGCTCATCAGCGTCACCGCCTCCTACGACCAGGCGGTGGACCCGGAGAAGCCGCTGGGCGAGGGGACCGACCAGCGCGCCGAGCTGGACCCGCGGGTCTCGCCCGGTACGCCACCCGGCCAGGAGCGGCCGGCCGCCACGGCCTGAGCCCGCACGCACCACGACGACGCCCGGGGGCACCCGTCCCCGGGCGTCGCCGCGTGCGCGGGTGGGCCGCGGCGTGGCACCGTGCTCGGGTGACCCCGGCGATGCAGGTCCTGATGCGCGACATCGCACGGCTCTGGGACACCGCCGCCGACGCGCTCTACGGCGCGGGCGACCCGGGCCCGGCGACGGCCGCGCTGGCCGCCGACGTCCACTGGACCGAGCTGCCCACCGGCGCCGGGGGCCACGGCCGGGACGCGGTCGCCGTCCACCTCGCCGACGTCGCGGCGGCCCGGCCGTCCGGGCTGACCCGGACCCGGGTGTCGCGCACCGTCGACGTCCGCCGGGTCGTCGACGAGGTCCGGGTCGGTTTCACCCACGACCGGGAGCTGCCGTGGCTGCTGCCCGGGCTCGCGCCCACCGGGCGCGCGGCGGAGGTGCTGGCGGTGCATCTGGTGCGGGTGCGACAGGGCCGGATCGACGAGGTCCGGACGCTCTGGGACCTGGCGGGACTGCGCTCCGTGCTCGGCGGGTGAGCCCACCGTGACCGCTGCCCCGCTTTCATGCCGCTGACCTGCGGCAACAGTCCCGGCCCCGCACGGTGCGACGGGCGGTCGCCCCGCTGCGGTGAGCAGCCACGCGGAGGGGGCCGAACCGGTCCGACACGCCCTGAGGAGGGGGTTCCCGCAGGTCGTGGCGATGTCTCTGCCAGTCTGTACCGCGATCGGAGATGGCAGTCCACCCCGGTGAGCGGGGTGCGTGAACCGAGAGGAGTTGTCAGCGATGGCTCTGCCCACCCTGACCCCGGAGCAGCGCGCCGAGGCGCTCAAGAAGGCGGCTGCGGCCCGTACCGCCCGCAAGGAGCTCCGCGACAAGATCGCCAGCGGCGAGGAGACCATCCCCGCGGTGCTGGGTCGCGCGAAGACCGACCAGATCGTCGGCAAGACCAAGGTCGCGGACCTGCTGAAGAGCGTCCCGGGCTGGGGCCCGGCGAAGGTCTCCAAGGTGATGGAGGAGGCCGGCATCGACGTGTCGCGCCGTGCGGCCGGTCTCGGTGACCGGCAGCGCGCCGCGCTGATCGAGAAGGTCGGCTGACCTTCCCCGCGCCTCGCGACGGCCCGGTCCTCACCCCGTGCGGACCGGGCCGTCGCGCGTTCCGGGGTCGCCCTCGTGCCCGGCCGACCGCAGCGGGCCCCCGCCGGTCTGGCAGCCTGCGCGCTGTGGAGATCCCCGGCGCGCAGCCGCACGGCACCGAGCACGAGGTCGAGGCCGAGCCGGGCGTGACCCTCTGGGTCGAGGACCTGCCCGCGCACCGGCCGACGCCGGCGGCGCCGGTGCTGCTGGTGAACGGGGCGGGCTCGGCCGGGTACGGCTGGCCGGACACGCTAGTCGAGGCGCTGCGCGAGCGGCACCGGGTGGTCCGCTACGACCACCGCGACACCGGCCGCTCGACGCACGCGTTCGAGGACCGGCTCTACGCCCTCGCCGACCTGGCGACCGACGCGCTCGCCGTGCTGGACGGCCGCGGGATCGACCGGGCGCACCTGGTGGGGATGTCGCTGGGCGGGATGCTGGTCCAGCTGCTGGCGCTCGACGCGCCGCACCGCCTGGTCAGTGCGGCGCTGCTGTGCACCGCGGCCCTCGACGCCGGGGCCCCCGACCTCCCCGGACCCACCCGGGACGTGCAGCGGATGTGGCAGGAGCTGGGTGATCCGCGCGACGAGGCCGGGGAGCTGGCCTGGCGGGTCGAGTACCGGCGGCGTGTCTCCGGCGGGGTGCTGCCGTTCGACGCCGCGGAGTTCACCGCCCGCGAGCGCCGGATCATGGACCACACCGGGCGGGTCGAGCCGTGCACCGCGCACGCCCAGGCCGACCCCGGCGGGCTGGACCGCGGCGCCGAGCTGGGCACGGTCACGGTGCCCACCCTCGTCGTCGAGGCGCCGGAGGACCCGGTGCACCCGCCGCCGCACGCCGACCACCTGGCCGCGCGGATCGGGGCGGCCGCCCAGCTGGTCACCGTCGACGGGATGGGGCACGCCCTGCCGGACCTGTTGTGCGCACCGATCGCGGCGGTGCTGCTGGAGCACGCGGCGGAGGCCGAGGACGCCGAGGAGGCGCTGCGGCGGGCCGCTCAGCCCACCCAGCGGTAGCGGCGCTCCGGGCGACCGGTGCCGCCGTAGCGCAGCCGCACGGTGACCTGCCCGGTCGAGACGAAGTGCTCCAGGTAGCGGCGTGCGCTGACCCGCGACAGCCGGGTCGCCTCGGCGCACTCGGTCGCCGACAGGTCCGCCTCCGCCCCGGTCCCCGAGTGCTCGCGCAGGGTGCCGGCGACGAGGTCCGCGGTCGGGGTGGTCAGTCCCTTCGGCATCCGTTCGGGGCCACCGGGACCGCGGGCCGGGGCGGCGCCGGTACCCCCGAACAGCCGGTCGATGTCGGACTGGTCGCGCACCCGGTCCAGGTCGCGCCGGACCCGGCCCGCCCGGTGCACCTGGGCGGCGAGCGCGGCGGAGTCGAACGGTTTGACCAGGTAGTGCAGCGCGCCGCCGTGCAGGGCGGCGGCGACGGTCCCGGAGTCGTCGGCGGCGGTCACGACCAGCACGAACGGGTCGTCGGCGGCGCCGGTGCGCAGCCGGGTCAGCACCTCGAGTCCGGACATGTCGGGCAGGTAGACGTCGAGCAGCACCAGCTCCGGGCGCAGCCGGGCGGCGGCGGCGAGGGCGGCGGCGCCGTTGTGCGCGACGCCGACCACGGTGCAGCCCTCGATCCGCTCCACGTAGCCGGAGTGGACCTTCGCGACCATGAAGTCGTCGTCGACGACCAGGACCCTCACACCCGCACCCCCGTCGGCGCCACCGGCAGCACCGCCTCGAGGACCGCACCGGCCCGGCCGGCCGGTGCGCTCCGCACCGCGATGGTGCCACCCCGGCGCAGGCACGCCTGCCGGGCCAGGGCCAGGCCCAGCCCGCGGCCGCCGATCTCGGCGGCCTTGGTGGAGTAGCCGGCCCGGAACACCTCCTCGGCGAGCTCGGAGGAGATGCCGGGTCCGGAGTCGCGGACCTCGACCCAGACCTCGTCGCCGTCGGTGTCGCCACCCCCGGCGAGCCCGATCTCGATGCGGCGCGGGCCCTCGTGCCCGGCGGTCGCGTCGATCGCGTTGTCGATCAGGTTGCCCAGCACGGTCACGAGGTCGGCGGACAGGTCCGGGTCGCGGTCGGGGTCGGTCGGCTCCAGCCGGGACTCCGGGTCCAGCGCCAGCTCGACGCCGCGCTCGGCGGCCTGGCTGTTCTTCGCCACCAGCAGCGCGGCCGTCGCCGGGTCGCCGACGCTGGCGGTCACCTCGCGGCGCCACCCCTCGGAGGCGGCGACGATCCCGGCGACGAAGCGACGCACCTCGTCGTGCTCGCCGAGCTCGGTGAGACCGGCGATGGTGTGCAGCCGGTTGGAGAACTCGTGGGCCTGGGCGCGCAGGGTGTCGGTGACGGTGTGCGAGGCGTCGAGGCGGTGCTGCAGCGTGGTGAGCTCGGTCCGGTCCCGCAGCGTGACGACGGCGCCCACGTCGCGACCGTCGACCCGGACCGGGCGGCGGTTGAGCACCAGCGCCCGGGTGTCGCGCAGCACGAGCTGGTCCTCGCCGTCGGCGGCACCGGTGAGGACCTCGCGCAGCCGGTCGTCCAGGCCCAGGTCGGCGACGGCGTCGCCCTCGCGGGCGCCGGGCAGCTCCAGCAGCTCGCGGGCGACCGGGTTGAGCAGGGTGATCCGGTCCGCGGTGTCCAGCCCGACCACGCCCTCCTTGACCCCGAGCAGCATCGCCTCGCGGCGCTGCACCAGCTCGACGATCTCGTCCGGCTCCAGGCCCAGGGTCTGGCGCCGCACCCGCCGCGCGAGCAGCAGCGACCCGAGCACCCCGACACCCAGCGCCAGTCCCAGCAGCGCTCCGGTCTCCGCGCGCGCCCCGGACAGCGACTCCCACAGCGACGGAGCGCGGATCCCGGCCGACACCAGCCCGGCGACGGCACCGCGGTCGTCGATCACCGGTACCTGGGCGACGACGGTGCGCCCGTCGGGGTTGCCGACCCAGGCCCGGCCCTGCGGCGCGGTGCTGGCACCGGGGTCGAAGCGCTGCCGGACCCGGCCCGGGTCCGGTGAGGTGCGCACGACCAGCCCGGCGTCGACGATCTCGATCTCGTCGGCGCCGGACAGGTTCTCCGCGCTGCGGGCGAACGAGGGCAGCAGGTCGTAGCGGCGGGTCTGCAGCGCCTCGCGCACCGTCGGCACGGACGCGACGTCCTCGGCGACCGACAGCATCCGGCGTCCCTGGGTCTCGCGGAACGACTCCGAGGACTGCACCGCGGCCAGCGCCGCCACCGCACCGAGCAGCACGAGGACGACCACCAGCTGCCAGACGAGGAACTGGCGGGCCAGCGGTCCGCCCGTCCCGCCGGCGCGCCGTCGCATGCGGTCAGCCTAGGCCCGGCCGCGGGTCGGGCGTGGCACCCACGGTGGACCGCACGCGGGCGTGGGGCGCAGACTCGTGGGGCAGCGGACGGCGAGGATCGGGGACGGGCTCGGGATGGTGGGGACCGCGGCGCGGCCGGGCACGCACCCGTCGGTGGCCGGGCCGGGGGCGCCACGGCGCCGCCGGCGCGGACCGTCCGCGGTGCTGGTCGCGGTGGTCGTGCTGCTGCTCGCGGTCACCGTCCCGGCCGTCGCCGGTGCGCTGGGGTCCGGGGCCGCGCCGCTGCGGGAGCTGCGCATCCTGGTGCCGAACACCCCCGGCGGTGGCTACGACGTGACCGCCCGCAGCACCGCGCGGGTGCTCGCCGACACCGGGATCACCGGACAGGTCGAGGTGTTCAACCTGCCCGGCGCGGGCGGTGTCGCGGGTCTCGCAACGAGGTGGGAAACGACCGGCTGCTGATGAGCACCGGCCTCGGCGTCGTCGGGGCGACGGTGTCGCGCGGCTCGCCGGTGACCCTGGCCGACACCACGCCGATCGCGCGGCTGACCGAGGAGTCCGAGGTCGTCGTCGTACCGGCCGCGTCGCCGTACCGCGACGTGCGCGCGCTGCTCGACGGCTGGCGGACCGCGCCCGGGCGGACCGTCGTCGGCGGCGGGTCGACGGTCGGCGGACCCGACCACCTGGCCACGATGCTGCTCGCCGAGGGGTCGGGGACCGCCCCGCCGTCGGTGCGCTACCGCTCCTACGACGGCGGCGGCCCGCTGCTGGCGGCACTGCTGCGCGGCGAGGTCACCTTCGCGGTGTCCGGGTTCGGGGAGTTCGCCGACCAGGTCGGCTCCGGCGACCTGCGGGTACTCGCGGTGACCTCCCGCGACCGCGTCCCCGGCCTCGGCGTGCCGACCCTGCGCGAGTCCGGGGTGGACGTCGAGTTCTCCAACTGGCGCGGTCTCGTCGCGCCGCCCGGGCTGTCCGACGACGCCCGCGCCGAGCTCGGGCGCGCCGTCGCCGAGATGCGCGCGACCCCCGAGTGGCAGCGGACGCTGCAGGCCAACGGCTGGGACGACGCCTACCTGCCCGGGCCGGAGTTCGCCCGGTTCACCGCCGCCGAGACCACCCGCGTCGGCCACATCCTCGGCGAGCTCGGTCTCGGCTGATCCCGCGCGTCCCGGTACGACCCGCGGCGCACGGTGTGACCGCAACGACCACAACGACCGTTGTGGCCGCTATGCAGACATCCCGCGGAGCGCTCCGCACACTTCTCCCGTTCGCTTCGCAACGGTGAGATCGGACGCAGATGCCCCAGACGGCTCCTCCACAGACGCAGGACCGGCGCCCGCCGGACGACCCCGTGCCGCCCGTGCCGCGGCCCCGGGTCGGCCCCCTCCTCGGCACCGTCCTGGTGGTACTGGCCGCCCTGCTGCTCGTCCCGCCCGCGGTGGGCGCGATCGGTGGCGGCGGTGACGGCACCCAGCTGCGCGGGCTGCGGATGCTGGTCCCCAACGCGCCCGGCGGCGGGTACGACGTCACCGCCCGCAGCGCGGCCAAGGCCCTGGAGGACGCCGGGCTGACCGGCTCGGTCGAGGTGTTCAACCTGCCCGGTGCGGGCGGGACGGTCGGCCTCGGCCGGACCGTCAACGAGGCAGGCGACGACCGGCTCGTGATGAGCATGGGCCTCGGCGTGGTCGGCAGCGTCTACTCCAACGACTCCCCGGCCACGCTGGAGCAGACCACACCGGTCGCGCGGCTGACCGAGGAGACCGAGATCGTCGTCGTGCCGGGGGACTCGCCGTACCGCACGATCGAGGACCTGCTGGCCGCCTGGCGCGCCGCTCCGGGGAAGACCCCGGTCGGCGGCGGGTCCTCCCCCGGCGGGCCGGACCACCTGGCTCCGATGCTGATGGCCGAGGGTGCCGGCGTCGACCCGCGTGCGGTCAACTACGTCTCCTACGACGGCGGCGGTGAGCTGCTCGCGGCGGTACTCGGCGGCAAGGTGGCGTTCGGGGTGTCCGGGCTCGGCGAGTTCGCCGACCAGATCGCGTCGGGTGACCTGCGGGTGCTCGCGGTGACCGCGGGCGAGCGCATCCCCGGTCTCGACGCGCCGACCCTGCGCGAGTCCGGCGTGGACGTCGAGTTCACGAACTGGCGCGGGGTCGTCGCACCCCCCGGGCTCGACCCCGAGGGTGTCGAGGAGCTCCGGAAGGCCTACGCCGACCTGCACACCACGCCGGAGTGGCGCGAGGTGCTCACCCGCAACGGCTGGCAGGACGCGTACCTGCCGGGGCCGGAGTTCGGCCGGTTCCTGGCCGAGGAGGACGCCCGCGTCGAGCGGGTGCTGACCGGACTGGGGCTGACATGACCACCACACCCGTCCCGCCCACGACCCGGTCGTGGTGGAAGGAGCACTCCGAGCTGGGGGTGTCGGTGCTGCTCGCCCTGACCGGCCTGCTGGTGCTGGGCGACACCCTCGCCGAGGGCGGCGGCGGTTCCGCCTCCGACCCGCTCGGACCGCGCACCGTCGCGTTCGTGCTCGGCGCGGCGCTGCTGGTGCTCTCGGCGCTGCTGACCGTGGACGTACTGCGCGGCGGCCGCGGCGAGGCCGAGGGCGGCGAGGACGTCGACCTCGACACCGCCATGGACCTGCGCACCGTCGGGATGCTCGCCGGGGTGGTGGTCGCCACCGCGGCGCTGATCCCGCTCGCCGGCTGGCCGATCGCGGGGACCGTGCTGTTCGCCGGCGCCACCTACGCGCTCGGCTCGCGGGCGGTGCTCCGCGACCTCGGCATCGCCGCCGGGGTGTCCCTGCTGACCTGGGTGCTGTTCGACGCCGTGCTCGGCGTCGACCTGCCCGGTGGCCCGCTGATGGGGGTGTTCGGGTGATGGGCACGTTCGACCTGCTCCTGAACGGGTTCGCGCACGCGCTGACCCCGCAGAACCTGCTCTTCGCCGCGTTCGGGGTGCTGCTCGGCACCGCGATCGGGGTGCTGCCGGGCATCGGCCCGGCGATGGCGGTCGCGCTGCTGCTGCCGGTGACCTACGCGTTCGACCCGACCGGGGCGTTCATCATGTTCGCCGGCATCTACTTCGGCGCGATGTTCGGCGGGTCGACGACGTCGATCCTGCTCAACACCCCCGGCGAGTCCGCCTCGGTGATGGCGGCCATCGAGGGCAACCCGATGGCGAAGTCCGGGCGCGGCGCACAGGCGCTGGCCACCGCCGCGATCGGGCACTTCATCGGCGGGATCGTCGGCGTCACCGGGCTGGTGCTGGTCGCGCCGCTGATCGCCTCGGTCGCCGTCGACATCGGTGCCCCCGACTACTTCGCGATCATGGTGCTGGCGTTCGTCGCCGTCTCCGGTGTGCTGGGCGCCTCCCGGGTCCGCGGGTTCGCCGCGCTCGCCCTCGGCCTCACCATCGGACTGGTCGGGCTGGACCCGATCTCCGGGCAGCCGCGCCTGACCTTCGGGGTGCCGCAACTGGCCGACGGCATCGACGTCATCATCGTCGCGGTCGGGCTGTTCGCGATCGGCGAGGCGCTCTGGGTGGCCGCGCACCTGCGCCGACGCCCGCAGGAGGTCATCCCGGTCGGGCGCCCGTGGCTGGGCCGCGAGGACCTGAGGCGGACGTGGCGGCCGTGGCTGCGCGGCCCGTTCATCGGGTTCGGCTTCGGCTCGATCCCGGCCGGCGGCGCCGAGATGTCGACGTTCATGGCGTACGTGACCGAGCGGAAGCTCTCGAAGCACCCGGAGCAGTTCGGGAAGGGCGCCATCGAGGGCGTGGCCGGGCCGGAGTCGGCGGCCAGCGCGTCGTCGGCGGGGACGCTGGCCACCATGCTGACCCTCGGCCTGCCGACGACGGCGATCGCCGCCGTCATGCTCGCCGCGTTCCAGCAGTTCGGCATCCAGCCCGGCCCGCTGCTGTTCCAGAAGGAGCCCGACCTGGTCTGGACGCTCATCGCGAGCCTGTTCATCGGCCTGGTCATGCTGCTGGTGCTGAACCTGCCGCTCGCCCCGGCCTGGGCGAAGCTGCTGCGGATCCCACGGCCCTACCTGTACGCAGGCATCCTGTTCTTCGCCTGCGTCGGGGCCTACGCGGTCTCCGGGCAGCCGGTCGACCTGCTGGTGCTGCTCGCGATCGGCGGGATCGGGTTCCTGATGCGCCGCTTCGGGCTGCCGGTGCTGCCCGCGATCATCGGCGTCATCCTCGGCCCGGACGCGGAGCTGCAGCTGCGCCGCGCCCTGCAGATCGCCGACGGCGACGTCACGACCCTGGTCTCCACCCCGCTGGCGGTCATCGTGTACTCGCTGATCGCGATCCTGCTCGTCGCCCCGGTCGTGCTCCGCGCCGTCCGCGCCCAGCGCGGCGACCGGGAGTCCGAGACGGTCTGACCCGCGCCCCGGCCCGAGCCGACCCCGACACGCCCCGCGGCCGCACCGGCCGCGGGGCGTCGTCGTGCGCGCGGTGATCCGTGCGCCGCGCGGGTCCGGACGCCCGCGCGGCACGGATCACCGCGCGCGGAGCGGATCACGTCACGGCGGGGTGGGGCAGGATCGGGTCATGGGGTTCGACGCCGCCCGCGCGCTCGCCGAGACGCTGCTGGCCCACCAGCGCCCGGAGCTGTGGGAGCGCGCGCAGCGGGCGGCGATCGCGGCCCGCACCGTCGCCGGGGACGGCGGGCACGACCGGGACCTGCTCATGACGGCCGCGGTCCTGCACCCGATCGGGCACTCGCCGGTCGTCCGCCGGACCGGGGACCCCCGGCGCGACGCCGCCCGGTTCCTCGAGGTCCGCGGCTACGACCCCCGGGTCGCGGAGCTCGTCGCCGGGCGTGGCCCGCTCGCCGCGGCCCTGGACGCCTGCACCGACCTCGCGGCCCGGCCGCCCGTGGAGCCGCGCCCCGACTCGCCGACGACCGTGTCGTAGCGCAATGCTCTGCGGGTGGCGATCAGCGAGAGCCCGCACCCCGAGAGCCCGCACGGCGTCCGGCACCGGGTCGGCGCGTGGCTCCTGCAGGACGCGCACCGGCCGGAGCGGCACGGCCCGCACACCCGTCCCGAGCCGGAGCACCCGCGCCACCCCTGGTGGAAGGTCATGTGCCTGACCGGTGTCGACTACTTCTCGACGCTGGGCTACCAGCCGGGGATCGCCGCGCTCGCCGCCGGCGTGCTCTCCCCGGTCGCGACGGTCGTGCTCGTCGCGGTGACGCTGCTGGGCGCGCTGCCGGTCTACCGCCGGGTCGCCCGGGAGAGCCCGCACGGCGAGGGCTCCATCGCGATGCTGGAACGGCTGCTCCCGGGCTGGCGGGGCAAGGTGTTCGTGCTGGTGCTGCTCGGGTTCGCGGCGACCGACTTCCTCATCACGATGACCCTGTCCGCGGCCGACGCCACCGCCCACCTGGTGCAGAACCCGCTGGCCCCGGCCGCGCTGCAGGGACAGAACGTGCCGCTCACGCTGGTGCTGCTCGCGCTGCTCGGCGGGGTGTTCCTCGCCGGGTTCTCCGAGGCCGTCCGGATCGCGGTCGGGCTGGTCGCGGTGTACCTGCTGCTCAACGCCGTCGTCGTGGTGGACGGGCTGGTCCGGATCGTCACCGCGCCGCACGTCGTCGCGGACTGGTCGGCGCTGCTCGTGTCGCGCTACCCCGACCCGCTGCTGGTGGTCGGGGTCGCGCTCATCGTCTTCCCGAAGCTCGCGCTCGGCCTGTCCGGCTTCGAGACGGGCGTGTCGGTGATGCCGCTGGTGCGCGGGCGCGACGACGACACCGAGGACCGCCCCGAGGGCCGCATCGCCGGCACCCGCCGGATGCTCACCGCCGCCGCGGCGATCATGAGCACGTTCCTGGTCACGTCCAGCGTGGTCACCGTGCTGCTGATCCCCGAGCAGCAGTTCGCACCCGGTGGCGAGGCGAACGGGCGGGCGCTGGCCTTCCTCGCCCACCGCGACCTCGGCGGGGTGTTCGGCACCGTCTACGACCTGTCCACGATCGCCATCCTGTGGTTCGCCGGTGCGTCGGCGATGGCCGGCCTGCTCAACCTGGTGCCCCGGTTCCTGCCGCGCTACGGGATGGCGCCGTCCTGGGCCCGGGCCGCCCGCCCGCTGGTGCTGGTCGTGCTGGTCGTCGCGTTCGCCGTGACGTGGCTGTTCGACGCCGACGTCGACGCCCAGGGCGGCGCCTACGCCACCGGCGTGCTGGTGCTGATGACCTCGGCCGCCGTCGCCGTCGCGCTGTCCGCGCGGCGCACCAGCAGGCGTGCGGTGGCCGTCGGGTTCGCGGCGATCGCCGTGGTCTTCGTCTACACGACGGTCGCGAACATCGTCGAGCGCCCGGAGGGCGTGAAGATCGCGGCCTGCTTCGTCGCCGGGATCGGGCTGGTGTCGTTGCTGTCGCGCACGCTGCGCGCCTTCGAGCTGCGCATCACCGAGGTCACCCTCGACGACACCGCCCGGGCCTTCCTCGACGAGTCCTGCGGTGCCGGGCGACCGCTGCGCCTGGTCGGGCACGAGCCCCGCCCGGGGGAACGCGACAGCGCCGCCCGCGACGAGGAGTACCGCGCGAAGCTCGCCGAGGAGACCGAGGACCACCACATCCCCGACCCGGACGACGTCGTGCTGCTCGAGGTCTCCGTCACCGACCCCTCCCGGGATCGTCGTGCACGGCCAGCGCCGCGGGCCGTACCGGGTGCTGACGACCTCGGCACCCTCGGTGCCGAACGCCGTCGCCGCGCTGCTGCTGCACCTGCGCGACGTCACCGGCGCCGTCCCGCACGTCTACTTCGACTGGACCGAGGGCAACCCGGTGCACCACTTCGGCCGGTACCTGTTCACCGGCGTCGGCGAGGTCGCCCCGATCACCCGGGAGATCCTGCGCGAGGCCGAGCCCGACGTGTCCCGCCGCCCGGTCGTGCACGTCGGGTAGCGGCGGCGGGTCACCCCAGCAGCGCCTCCGGGACCTCGACGACCCGGCTGCGCAGGTACTCCCCCAGCCCCTTGGCCTGCGGGTCGGGCCGGGTGCTCGACGCGACACCGTCGCCCAGCAGCCCGTGCACGACGACGTTCACCGCGCGCAGGTTCGGCAGCGGGTGCACGTCGACGTCGAGGTCCGCGGCCTCCGCGCCGAGCAGCTCGCGCACCCGGGCCGGGGTGAGGAACCCGGACAGCCAGGCGTGGCCGGCGTCGTCGCGGGCCCAGACGCCGATGTTCGCGTCGCCGCCCTTGTCCCCGGAGCGCGCGCCGACGACCGTGCCCAGCGGGACCCGGCGGGTGGGCCCGGCGTCCAGCGGGGCGGGTGCGCCGGCGACGGCGGTGGCGGGCGGGTCCGGCGGTGCGTCCGTCCGGGGCGGGTCGGCGACGGTCCGCCGGCTCCCGTCCGGCAGCACCACGGTGTGGGTCACCGCCGACCGGGGCACCGCGGCCGGGCGGTACACCCCGAACGCCGAGGCGTCGCTCGGCGGGGTCGTCGTGTGGAACCCGGCGTACCCCCCGAGCGCGAGCTGCATGGTCGCGTTCGAGAACGCCCGTCCCACGGTGCGGCGGTCGGCGCCCTTCACCGTGATCCGCAGGTGTGCGGTGGCCTCGGCGTTGGACGCGGCGTCGGGGTGGTCGGAGCGCAGCAGCCGCACGTCGACCTCGTCGAAGGCCGACCGGTCCACGATCCCGAACAGCAGCTCCTGCGCGTACGCGGCCTTGGCCTCCACGTCCAGGCCGGTCAGGACCAGGGTCATGGTGTTGCGGTAGCCGGCGTCGTCGTTGAGCGCGACCTTCAGCGTCGGCGGCGGCGGGCTGCCGCGCACCCCGCTCAGCGCGACCCGGTGCTCACCGTCGCGGGCGATCCGGATCGTGTCGAAGTGCGCGGTCACGTCCGGACCGGCGTAGGCGGGCGGGCCGATCTCGTAGAGCAGCTGCGCGGTGACCGTCCCCACGCTGACCAGGCCGCCGGAGCCGTCCGGTTTGGTGATCACGCTCGCCCCGTCGGCGGCGACCTCGGCGATCGGGAACCCCGGGTAGCGGCGGTCGGTGATCTCGTCGAGGAACGGGTAGTTGCCGCCGGTGGCCTGCGGGCCGCACTCGATCACGTGTCCGGCGACGACGGCGCCGGCGAGTGCGTCCCAGTCCGCGCGCTCCCAGCCGTGCCACCACGCCGCGGGCCCCACGACCAGCGACGCGTCGGTGACCCGCCCGGTGACGACGACGTCGGCGCCCGCGGCGAGCGCCTCGGCGATCCCCCAGGCGCCCAGGTAGGCGTTCGCCGACACCGGCGTCCCCCGGACCGGCGGGTGCACCGCGGACAGGTCGCCGCGCAGGTCGTCGCCCTCTACGTGGGCGACCCGGGCCGCGACACCGAGACGGGCCGCGACCTCGCGGACGGCCCCGGCGAGCCCGGCCGGGTCCAGCCCGCCGGCGTTGGCCACGATCCGGGTCCCGCGCTCCACGCAGGTGGCGAGGATCTGCTCGACCTGGGTGAGGAACGTGCGGGCGTACCCGACACCGCCGTCGCGGACCTGCGCCTTGGCCAGGATCAGCATGGTGAGCTCGGCGAGGTAGTCCCCGCAGACGACGTCGACGTCGCCGGTACCGACCATCTCCCGCGCCGCGTCGAGCCGGTCGCCGTAGAACCCGGAGACGTTGCCGATGCGGACCAGGCGGGTCACCGGTGCGCTCCCCGCGCGCGGCCGGTACCGGGTGCCCCGGCGAACGCCTGCGCGATCTCCATCCACGCCGTCGCGGCCGGCCCGGTGACCACGAGGCCGACGTCGTCGCGGTGGCGGCGCTGGGTGACGGCGAGGCAGAAGTCCTGGGCCGGGCCGGTGACGCGGTCGGCGGCGTCGTCGGGGCCCCAGGTCCAGGTGCCGCCGCCGGGCGCGGCCAGCTCGACGCGGACCGGCTCGGCCGGGGCGGGTCTGCCGTGCGCGGCGAAGCTGAACGCCCGCGCCCCGACCCCGATGTGCGCGACGTGGCGCAGACGTGGGCTCGGCTCCCGGGTCACGCCGAGGGCGTCCGCGACGTCCTGACCGTGCGCCCAGGTCTCCATGATCCGCGCCGTGAGCGAGGAGGCCGCGCTCAGCGCCGGCCCGAACCACGGCACCCGCAGCGCCGGGTCCAGGGCACGGAAGACCTCGACGAGCCGGCCGCGGGCGTCGTCGAACCAGCTCAGCAGCGCCGCACCGGACAGGTCGCGGTAGGACGCGGCGACCGTGTCCGGATCGATCCCGCCCTCGGCGGTGATCCGCTCGAGGTCGGCGCGGAAGGCGTCGGGGTCGGTCGCCGAGCGGACGGCGACGTCGTCGAAGTGGGCCAGGTGCGAGACCTGGTCGGCGATCGTCCACCCCTCGGCCGGGGTGTCGCGGCGCCAGTCGTCCTCGGTCAGTGGCGCGAGCAGCGCCCGCAGCTGCGCCGACTCCGTCGCCAGGTCGTCCGCGAGGGCCTGCATCGAGACCGGCATCTACCTCCCCTTCCAGACCGGGGGCCGCCTGTCGCGGAACGCGGCCGGCCCCTCCTGCGCGTCCTCGGACCGGTACACCGGCTCCCAGATCTCCTCCGCGCGGGCGTACGCCTCGTCCCGCGGGTGGTGTGCCGACAGGTACGCGGTGCGCTTGGCGGCGGCCACCGACAGCGGCGCGTTCGCCGCGATCCGGTCGGCGAGGCGCTGCGCGGCGGCGCGCAGCTCCGCGGCCGGGACGACGTGGTTGACCAGCCCCACCTCCCGGGCGCGGTGCGCGTCGAGCGGGTCCCCGGTCAGCAGGATCTCGCAGGCCACCCGTGGTGGTACCAGCCAGGACAGCGGCGCCGCCCACGGCGACCCGCGGCCGACCCGCACCTCGGTCACCGCGAACGACGCGTGCTCGGCGGCGACGACCAGGTCGCACTGCTGGGCGAGCAGGAACCCGCCGGCGTAGGCGACCCCGTTGACCGCGGCGATCGTCGGCTTCGGCACGTCGATGTTGCGCCCGAACTGCGGCAGGAAGTCCGGCGGCGGGACCTGCAGCGAGGCCGATGCCATCTCCTTGAGGTCCCCGCCGGCGCAGAACGCCTTCTCCCCGGCCCCGGTCAGGACCAGGACGGCGGCGGTGGTGTCGTCGTTGAACCGTCGCACCCCCGCCCACAGGCCCTCGCGGACGGCGACCGAGAGCGCGTTGCGGGCCTCGGGCCGGTCGATGGTCAGCCAGGCGACCCGGTCGACGACCTCGTAGCGGACGCTCACCCCGTCACCTCCGGCCCGGACGCGGGATCGGTGACGACGGCGAGCACCTGACCGGTGTCGACCTGGTCGCCGGGCCCCACGCGCACCTCGCCCAGGACGCCGTCACCGGGGGCGGCCACGGTGTGCTCCATCTTCATCGCCTCCAGTACGACCAGCGGCTGCCCGGCGGTGACGGTGTCGCCCGCGGCGGCGTGCACCCGCACCACCGAGCCGGGCATCGGCGCCAGCAGCGAGCCCGCGTGGGTCACGGCGTTCGGGTCGGCGAAGCGCGGCACCTGCACCAGCGCGGCGCTGCCGTCCGGGCCGTCGACGTGGGCGACCCCGCCCGCGCGGTGCACCCGGTAGCTGCGGCGGATCCCGTCGACCTCCAGCACCACCTCGTCCGGGGCGACGGCGACCGCCACCGCGTCCAGCGGCGCGTCGCCGACCCGCAGGTCGAGACCGCCGCGGCGGAACCGGTAGGTGACCGGCAGCTCGGTGTCGGCGAGCCGGTAGACCGTGCGCTGGAACGCGCCACCGACGTTGCGCCAGCCCGACGGCATCCCCGCCAGCACCGTCGCGCCGGCGCGGTGCGCGGCCTGCGCGGCCAGCGCCGCGGCGGCGGCGTGCCGGCGGCCGCCCTCGGCCAGGGTGGCCGCGCCGAGCGCGAGCGGGTCGTGCCGCACCAGGAACCCGGTGTCGGTGTCGCCGTCGAGGAACGGGCGCGAGCGCAGGATCCCCACCAGCAGGTCCCGGTTGGTGGCGACGCCGTGCAGCGCCGCACCGGCCAGCGCGCGGGCCAGTGCGCGGGCCGCGCCGTCGCGGGTGGGGGCGTGCGCGACGACCTTGGCCAGCATCGGGTCGTAGTGCGGGGACACGACGCTGCCGCTCTCGACACCGGTGTCGACGCGGACGTCGCCGGGCACCGCGAACCGGTGCAGGGTGCCGGTGGCGGGCAGGTAGTCCCGGTCGGCGGTGACGGTCTCGGCGTAGAGCCGGACCTCGATCGCGTGCCCGTCGATCCGGGCCCCGGTCACCTCCGGCCCGAGCGGCGCGCCCTCGGCGACGCGCAGCTGCTGCTCGACCAGGTCCAGGCCGGTCACGAGCTCGGTGACCGGGTGCTCGACCTGCAGCCGGGTGTTGACCTCCAGGAAGGAGAACTCCCGCCCGTCGAGCACGAACTCGACGGTGCCGGCGCCGGTGTAGCCGATCGCCTCCCCCGCCGCGACGGCCGCGGCGCCGAGCCGGGCCCGCAGCGCCTCGTCGACGGCGGGCGACGGGCACTCCTCGACGATCTTCTGGTGCCGCCGCTGGATCGAGCACTCCCGCTCGAACAGGGCCACGACGCGGCCGTGGGTGTCGCCGAGGATCTGCACCTCGACGTGGCGGGGGTCGACCAGGTAGCGCTCCAGGAACACCTGCCCGTCGCCGAAGGCCGACGCGGCCTCGCGCCGGGCCGAGTCGACGGCGCCGGTCAGCCCGTCGGCGGAGCGCACCACCCGCATCCCGCGCCCGCCGCCGCCGTAGGCGGCCTTGACCAGCAGCGGGTACCCGATGCGTGCACCGGCGGCGGCCAGGTCGGTCCCGTCGGTGACGGTCTCGCCCGGCAGCACGGGCACGCCGGCCGCGGCCATCAGCTCCTTGGCCCCGACCTTGGAGCCCATCGCCGCGATCGCCTTCGGTGAGGGCCCGACGAACGTCAGGCCGGCGTCGGCGCAGTCGCGGGCGAAGCCGGCGTTCTCCGACAGGAACCCGTACCCGGGGTGGACGGCGTCGGCGCCGGTCGCCCGGGCGGCGGCCACCAGCAGGTCCGCGCGCAGGTAGGTGTCGGCGGGCGCGGTGCCGGGCAGGCGCACCGCCTCGTCGGCGTCGCGGACGAACGGTGCGTGCGCGTCGGCGTCGGAGTACACGGCGACGGTCGCGATGCCGAGGCGGTGCGCGGTGCGCTGGACCCGCGACGCGATCTCGCCGCGGTTCGCGATCAGGAGCTTGGAGATCATTCCGCTTCCCGTCACATCCGGAAGACGCCGAAGCCCCGGCGCCCCTCGACCCGTTGGTTGTGCACCGCCGACAGGGACATCCCCAGCACGGTGCGGGTGTCGCGGGGGTCGACGATGCCGTCGTCGTAGAGCCGCGCAGTGATGTGGAACGCGTGCGACTCGGCCTCGATCTGGGCCTCGATCGCCGCGGTCCGCTCGGCGTCGGCCGCCTCGTCGTAGGGCCTGCCCTGGCTCTGCGCGGAGGCCCGCCCGACGATCGACATGACCCCGGCGAGCTGGGCGGCACCCATCACCGCGAGCTTCGCGCTCGGCCAGGCGAACATCAGCCGCGGGTCGTAGGCGCGCCCGGACATGCCGTAGTTCCCGGCCCCGAACGACGAGGCCATGTTGACCGTCAGGTGCGGCACCGTCGAGTTGGTGACGGCGTTGATCATCTTCGTGCCGTCCTTGATGATGCCGCCCTGCTCGTAGTCCGCACCCACCATGTAGCCGGTGGTGTTCTGCAGGAACACCAGCGGGGTGTCGGTCTGGTTGGCGAGCAGGATGAACTCGGTGGCCTTCTTCGCCTCCTCGCTGAACAGCACGCCGCGGTGGTTCGCGAGCACCCCGACCGGGTAGCCGTGGACCCGCGCCCAGCCGGTGACCAGGCTCGTGCCGTAGAGGGGCTTGTACTCGTCGAACTCCGAGCCGTCGACGGTGCGGGCGAGCACCTCGCGCGGGTCGAACGGGATCTTCGACTCCGGCGGCAGCAGCCCGAGGATCTCCTCGGGGTCGTGGAGCGGGTCGGCGGGTGCCGCCGACGGCGCGGGCCCGAGCTTGCGCCAGTTGAACCGGGCGACGATCTCGCGGCCGATCCGGATCGCGTCCGGCTCGTCGACGGCGAAGTGGTCGCTCAGCCCCGAGACCCGGGAGTGCATCTCGGCGCCGCCGAGCGACTCGTCATCGGCGTCCTCGCCGGTGGCCATCTTCACCAGCGGCGGCCCGCCGAGGAACACCTTCGCGCCCCGGTCGACCAGCACGGCGTGGTCGCACATGCCCGGCACGTACGCGCCGCCCGCGGTGGAGTTGCCGAACACCAGCGCGACCGTCGGGATCCCCAGCGAGGACAGCTCGGTGAGCTCGTGGAAGATCCGCCCGGCCGGGACGAACAGCTCGGCCTGGGTGGGCAGGTCCGCGCCGCCGGACTCGACCAGGTTGACCACCGGCAGCCGGTTGACCCGGGCGATCTCCAGGGCGCGCAGCGTCTTGCGCAGCGAGTACGGGTTCATGGCGCCGCCGCGCACGGTCGGGTCGTGCCCGATCACCACGACCTCGACGCCGGAGACGACCCCGATGCCGGTGAGGATGGACGCGCCGACGGTGAACCCGGTGCCCCACGCGGCGAGCGCGGACAGCTCCAGGAACGGCGAGTCCGGGTCGAGCAGCAGCTCCAGGCGCTCGCGGACCGGGAGCTTGCCGCGGTCGCGGTGGCGCGCCAGGTAGCGCTCGCCGCCGCCGGCGACGACCTTCTCCAGCTCCGCGTCCAGCGCGGCGATCGCGTCGAGCTGCACGGCCCGGTTGCGGGCGTAGGCCTCGGAGGCGGTGTCGAGGGTGGAACGCAGGACCGGCATCAGCGCCCCCCGTAGTGGCCGGTGTGCGCCTCGCGCACGACGTTCTTGCGGATCTTGCCGGTGGAGGTGCGCGGCAGCTCGTCGACGACGATCACCGACTTCGGCACCTTGTAGCCGTCGAGGTGGCCCCTCAACGCCGCGAGCAGTGCGTCCGGGTCGACGGTGGCGCCCGGCCGGGGCACGACGACGGCGGTGATGGCCTCGCTCCACCGCTCGTGCGGCAGCCCGACGACGACCACCTCGGCGACCTGGGGCGCGGCCGTGTAGACCGCGCGCTCGACCTCCAGGGACGCGACGTTCTCCCCGCCGGTCTTGATCACGTCCTTGGACCGGTCGGCGAACCACAGCACGCCGTCCTCGCCGAAGGACCCGATGTCCCCGGAGTGGAACCAGCCGTGCCGGAAGGCCTCGGCGGTGGCCGCCTCGTCGTCGAGGTAGCCGTTCATGGTGGACGGCCCGCGGTAGACGATCTCGCCCTGCTCACCCGGCCCGAGCAGCGCCCCGTCGTCGTCCATGATCGCGACCTGCACGCCGGTGATCGGGGTGCCGACCGCACCGATGTGGCTGAGCTGGTGCTCGGGGCGGAACAGCGTGGTGCACGGGCTCATCTCGGTCTGCCCGAACAGCAGCGCGAAGTCGCAGCCGAAGCCGTCCAGACACGCCCGGATGAGCGGCTCGGGCATCGGCGCCATCGCGTAGACCGCGCGCCGCAGCGACGACAGGTCCCGCCCGGCGAACGACGGGTGCTCCAGCGCGCCCCGGTACATCATCGGCAGCCCGAAGACCTGGGTGATCCGTTCGCGCTCGACGGTGTCCAGGAACGCGGAGGGCTCGAACCCGCGCGCCACGTGGATCGTCGCGCCGACCAGGACCGCGGGCGTGCAGAACGCGTTGAGCTGCGCGGTGTGGAACATCGGCATCATCGCGAGGAACCGGTCCGCGGCGCTCCAGCCGGAGTCCAGGGCCGCCGAGAACGACTCCATCGTGACCGCGAGGTGCGAGGTCGCGACGCCCTTGGGGAACGACGTCGTCCCCGAGGTGTAGAGGTAGGACAGCGGGTCACGGTCCTCCACGAGCACCTCGACCGGGCCGCCGTCGGTCTCCAGCTCCGCGAGCGGGGTCGCGGAGCCCACCGGGCCGCCGGTCCCCGGGGCGACGAACACGTCCGTGACCGCGGGCACCCGTGCCCACGCCGGGGCGAGTGCCGCCACCAGCTGGGACTCGACGACGATGCCGCGGGCCCGGGAGTGACCGAGCACGTAGGCGACCTCGTCGGGCCGCCAGCCCAGGTTGACCGGCACGCAGACCAGGCCGAGGCGGGCGCACGCGTAGTAGACGGCGAGGAACTCCGCGCTGTTGCCGGAGGCGAGCGCCAGCGCGTCGCCGCGGGCGTACCCGCGGGCGGCGAGGCCGCGGGCGAGCCGGGACACCCAGGCGTCGAGACCGGCGTAGGTGAAGGACCGGTCGCCGTCGACGACGGCGACCTGTGCCGGCCGCGCCGCCGCGCTGCGGGTGAGCGCGTCCGCGACGTTCACCCGGCCGATGAGGTTGCGCTCCAGCTCGCCCATCAGTACGACCGCGGCAGGCCGAGCCCGTGCTGGGCGACGTGGTTGAGGATCATCTCCCGGTTCACCGGGGCGACCTGCATGAGCCGGGCCATCCCCCAGTACGGGATGAGGCCGTACTCGCTGGCCAGGCCGTTGCCGCCGTGGGTCTGCATGGCGGCCTCGACGGCGTGGGTCGCGGCCTCGGCGGCGGCGTACTTGGCCATGTTGGACTCCTCGCCCGCGGGCAGCCCGCGGTCGTGCAGCCAGGCGGCCTTGCGGGTCATGAGCGCGGCGAGCTCGGTCTCGATCCGGGCCCGGGCCAGCGGGTGCGAGACGCCCTGGTGCGCGCCGATCGGGACGTCCCAGACCTGGCGGGTGCGGGCGTACTCGGCGGCCCTGGCGAGTGCGAACCGGGCGACGCCGACGCCCAGCGCGGCGCCGGTGATGCGCTCGGGGTTGAGCCCGCGGAAGACCTGGCGGAAGCCGTCGCCCTCCTGCCCGACGAGGTTCCCGGCCGGGACGCGGACGTCGTCGAAGTGCAGGACGTGCTGCTTGTCCGGCGCGATGAGGTCGACCGGCAGCGGGGTGCGGGTCAGGCCCGGCGAGTCGACGGGCACCACGAACAGGCTCAGCTGCGCACGCCCGTCGGGGTTGCGCCCGGTGCGGGCGACGACGAGCACGGCCTCGGCGTCGTCGGTGCCGGAGATGTAGTGCTTGGTCCCGTTGAGCACCCAGTCGTCGCCGTCGCGGGCGGCGTGCGTCGCCATCCGGTGGGTGTTGGACCCGGCGTCGGGCTCGGTGATCGCGAAGACCACCTTGGTCGAGCCGTCGGCGAGACCGGGCAGCCAGCGCCGGCGCAGCTCGTCGGAGCCGAACTCGCCGATCACCTCGGCCGAGATCGCCGCCGAGACCAGCACCAGCAGCAGTGGGGCCCCCTGGGCCGCGGCCTCCTCGCAGACCAGCGACAGCTCGACGAGCCCGCCGCCCCCGCCGCCGTGCTCCTCGGCGACGTTGACGCCGAGGAAACCGGCCTCGCCCATCGCCGACCACAGCTCGTGGGTGTGCCGGCCCTCCCGGGCGCAGCGCAGGTAGTACTCGCTGCCGAACTTTCCCGCGATGGCCGCGACGGCGGACCGCAGATCGCGTTCCTCGTCGGTCTCCTGGAAGTCCACGCCGACTCCTGAGTGATTCGTGGTTCACTTGTGGCGGACCGTACCGCGCGGCTGCCATGCTGACCAGATGCCAGCCGCATCTCCCTCGACGACCCCGCGCCGCCGCGACCCCGAGCGGGCGGAGCGGATCCTCGCCGCCGCCACGCGGCTGGCGGCGGGCCGCGGCTTCCACACCGTCGGGATGGCCGAGATCGGCGCCGAGGCGGGCATCGTCGGGTCCGGCATCTACCGCCACTTCCCGTCCAAGGAGGCGCTGCTGCTCGCCCTGCTCGACCGCGGGATGGGGCGTCTGGAGTCCGCCGCCGAGACCGCCCTACGGGCCGGCGGGTCCGACCGTGAGACGCTGACGACCCTGGTCAGGGACCATATCCGGCTGGTCGTCGGGAACCGCGCCGAGTTCGCCGTCTACTACGGCGAGGCGCACACGCTGCCCGAGGACGCGCGTCGCGCGCTCCGCCGCCGCCAGCGCCACCACGTCGAGGACTGGGTGCACGTGCTGGCCCCGCTGCGCCCGGACCTCGCCGACGGCGAGCTGCGCGTGCTGGTGCACGCCTGCGTCGGCGCGATCCAGTCGACGCTGTTCTTCCGCAGCGGCCTCGACCCGGACCGGCTCTCCGCGCTGCTGGCCGGGCTCGCCCACGGGCTGCTCGGCGTCGACGCCGCAGAAGTGAACGAGCAGTGACGCCGGGCCTTGTGGGAGTGGCACGCGTCACGCCATAGTGGCGGCCGTCCCTCCCACGGCGAAGGAGCCGGCGGCATGACCGAGACGATCCCGGCGGGTCTCCCGCACCGCGCCCACGGCACCGCGCTCCCCGCCCCGGAGGAGATCGATGTGACCACCCTGCGCGGGCGCCGCGCGGTGCACCGCTGGGAGCGGACCTCCGCAGGCGACGTCCTGGAACGGCTGACCTGGAGCCGCCCGGACCAGGTGGTGCTCACCGCCGCGCCGGGGGCCTGCGCCGACGAGCGCTTCGCCGCCGTGACCGCCCGGGCCGGGGACGCCACCGCGAACCGGTTCGCCCACGCGCTGCTCGACGCGGGGCTGGAGCCGGGCGACCGGGTGCTGCTGGTCTGCGAGAACTCGGTCGAGGCGTACCTGGCGAAGATCGGGATCGCGAAGGCCGGGATGGTCGCCGCGCCGGTGAACCCGGGGCTCGCCCCGGACGTCGTCGGCGCGCTGGTCGACCGGGTGGAGCCCCGGTTCGCCGTCGTCGACGCCGAGCTGTGGCCGCGGGTGCAGGGCGTGTTCGACGACCGCGGGCTCGCCGTCGGCGCCACGATCACCATCGGCGGCGGTCCGGTCGCGGGCTCACCGTCGTTCACCGAGCTGGTCGCGGGCCGGCCGGACACCGAACCGGACGTCGCGGTGCACGGCGACGACGTGTACGAGCTGCTGTTCACCTCGGGCACCACGGCGCTGCCCAAGGCCGTGATGATCTCCCACCAGTACGCCCAGACCGCCGGGCTGAACTTCGCGCTGTCGCTCTCGCGCGGGCTGCGCCACGAGACCGATCTGGTGCTCGCCACCTTCCTGCCGGTGGTCTACCACGTCGGCGACGTCATCTTCCCGAACGCGGCGCTGCTAGCGGGGGGTTCGGTGGTGCTCGGCCGGCGCCCGGTGCCCGCCGACGTCGCCGCGGCCGTCACCCGGCACCGGGTCACCGCGCTGTGGGCCGGGTCGCCGCAGTTCGTCGGCCTGCTCGCCGACACCCTCGACGGCGCGCCGGAGCAGGACTGGTCGTCGCTGACCACGCTGGTCTACGGCTGGGGTGCGCTGTCGCCCGGCCTGCTCGGGCGCCTGGAGCGCCGCTGCGCGCCCGGCATGGTCACGCTCGGGATCTTCGGGCAGACCGAGGCCATCGCCTGCCACCGGTTCTGGCCGAGCCGCTGGCCGCGGACGCACGCCGGCACCGCGCCCGCGGTCAACTACGTCGGCGTGCCCAGCGGGCTGCTCGCCTCCGACGTCGTCGACGAGCTCGGCGCGCCGGTGCGCGGCGAGCCGGGCGAGGCGGTGTACCGCTCGCCGGTCATGACCGCCGGCTACTACCGCGACCCGGACGCCACCCGCGAGGCGTTCCGCGGCGGCTGGTTCCACTCCGGGGACTCCGCGCTCGTCGACGGCGACGGCCTCCGGGTCATGGTCGACCGTTACAAGGACATCGTGAAGTCGGGCGGGGAGAACGTCTCGTCGATGCGGGTGGAGGCGGTGCTGCACACCCACCCCGCCGTCGCGCGGGCCGCGGTGATCGGGCTGCCGCACGAGCACTGGGGCGAGGCCGTCACCGCCGTCGTCGTCCCGGTCCCCGGCGCGACCCCCGACCCGGACGAGGTCGTCGCGCACTGCCGCGAGCGACTGGCGGGCTTCGAGACCCCCAAGGCCGTACTGGTGGTGGACACCCTGCCGGAGACCGTCGGCGGGAAGGTGCTGAAGTACCGGCTGCGTGCCCAGCACGGCGACCTCTTCCGCGCGTGATCTCCCGCGCCTCCGGTTGACAACAACCGGACCCGCAGGTTCGGTGGAGACGTGACGGGCTTCCTGCTGACGCGTCGCCGTCACGTCGACCACCAGGTCGTCGTGAGCCAGGCCTGTCGCTGACCTCGCGTCCCGGGTCCGCTTCCTCCCTTTTCTCCCACCCCCCTGGCGGGCGCTCCCGTGCGCCCGCACCGCCGTGTCCGGCGGACGATCACGAGGAGACCTCCGTGTCCGACGATCTCGCCACCACCCTCAACGCGCAGATCCAGGAGCCGTTGAAGTTCGCGTACTGGGTCCCGAACGTCTCCGGTGGTCTGGTCACCAGCACCATCGAGCAGCGCACCGACTGGGGCTTCGAGTACAACAAGAAGCTCGCGCAGACCGCGGAGAACAACGGCTTCGACTACGCCCTCTCCCAGATCCGCTACATGGCCAGCTACGGCGCCGACCACCAGCACGAGGCCACCGCGTTCTCGCTCGCCCTGGGGCTGGCCACCGAGCGGCTCAAGGTGATCGCCGCCGTCCACCCCGGCCTGTGGGAGCCCTCGGTGCTGGCCAAGTGGGTCGCCACCGCCGACCACCTGACGAACGGCCGGCTCGCGGTCAACATCGTCTCCGGCTGGCTGAAGGCCGAGTTCACCGCGATGGGCCAGCCGTGGCTGGAGCACGACGAGCGCTACCGCCGCAGCAACGAGTTCATCCGGGTGCTGCGCGAGATCTGGACCTCCGAGGGCGGCGCCGAGTTCGCCGGCGACTTCTACCGGGTCCGCGACTTCGACCTCAAGCCGCGCCCGGTCGAGGTCCCCGGCCGCCCGCACCCGGAGATCTTCCAGGGCGGCAACTCCACCGCGGCCCGGTACAACGGCGGCACCGTCGCGGACTGGTACTTCTCCAACGGCAAGGACTACGACGGGTTCACCGAGCAGGTCGAGGAGGTCCTGGGGCACGCCGAGACCGCCCAGCGGCTGCAGCCGGTCCGGTTCGGCCTGAACGGCTTCATGATCGCCCGCGACGGCGAGAAGGAGGCCCGGGACACCCTCCGCGAGATCATCGAGAAGGCCAACAAGCCGGCCGTCGAGGGCTTCCGCTACGCCGTCCAGCAGGCGGGCAACTCCACCGGCGACAAGCGCGGCATGTGGGCGGACTCCTCCTTCGAGGACCTCGTCCAGTACAACGACGGCTTCAAGACCCAGCTCATCGGCACGCCGGAGCAGATCGCCGACCGCGCCATCGAGTACAAGCGGCGCGGCGCGAACCTGCTGCTGCTCGGCTTCCTGCACTTCCAGGAGGAGGTCGAGTACTTCGGCGCGAACGTGCTGCCGATCATCCGCGAGAAGGAGGCGGAGCTCGCCGCCCGCGAGCCGCAGCTCACCACCGTCTGATCCCGCGACCCGCCCGCACGGGCCCGGCGACCGTCGTCGCCGGGCCCGTTCCTCGTTCCCGGGCGCCGTCCTGACCGGACAGCCCGCGCGGGATCCCATATCCGGGAACGTCTCGTTGACTTCCCCCGCACCGGGGCCGAAGACTGGTGGCGTGTCCTTCACCGAGCTCACCCGTCGACGCCATGTCGACCTCTCGCGGGTGACCTCGTCGCTCTGTCGGTGACCGCCTCCCCTGCGCCGCGCCGCCCCTGACCGGGGCCCACCCGCGTCGCAGCCGGCGGACCACGTCCTCCGGTGACCGCCCCGGCAGTGTCCCGCCGTCCGGGCCCGCCCTCCGCGGATCGGTGGCGCGCACGCGCGCCCACCGGGCCGTGCACCGTCCCGGACGTCGTATCTCCGACGACGAGGAGCCCTTCCATGACCACGACCGAGAACCGTCCCGCGACCAGCACCACCCGGTCGTTCGACCCGTCCACCAGGCCCACCGACGAGGCGGGCTGGCTGGCCCGGGCCCGCGAGGTCCGCCTGATCCTGGAGCGCGACGCCGCGGCCCGCGACCGGGCCGGCGCGACCCCGTACGACGAGGTCGCCCTGCTGAAGGAGTCCGGCCTGGTCACCCTGCTCGGCCCGGCCGAGCACGGCGGCGGCGGACAGTCCTGGACGCTGGCCTACCGGGTGGTCCGCGAGGTCGCCGCCGGCGACGGCTCGATCGGCCAGCTGCTCGGCTACCACTACCTCTGGTTCTGGGCCGCCCGGCTGGTGGGGACGCCCGAGCAGATCGCGGGCGTCGAGGCCGACGCGACCCGCGAGGGCTGGTTCTTCGGCGGTGCGGTCAACCCGCGCGACACCGAGCTGACCATCCGCGACGAGGGCGACGAGCTCGTCTACTCCGGCCGCAAGTCCTTCTCGACCGGCAGCAGGGTCTCCGACGTCACCGTCCGGGAGGGCGTGGTCGAGGGGACCGGCACCCACGTCTTCGCGATCGTGCCCAGCCACCAGGAGGGCATCGTCTTCGGCGACGACTGGGACAACATCGGCCAGCGCCTCACCGAGTCCGGCAGCGTCACGATCACCGACGTCCGGGTGCCCTGGGCCGCGGCCGCCGGGTTCACCGACAAGGTGTTCACCCCGCGCGTCTACAACACCCTCAACGTGCCGGTCATCCAGCTGGTGTTCGTGGCGTTCTACCTGGGCATCGCCCGCGGGGCGCTGGAGACCGCCGCGGCCCACACCCGCACGCACACCCGCCCGTGGCTGCACGGCGGCCACGAGCGGGCCGTCGACGAGCCCTACCAGCTCGACCTGTACGGCGACCTGCACGCCAAGCTGTGGGCGGTGGAGGCGCTGGCCGACGCCGTCGCCCACGAGCAGCAGGCGATCCACGACGACGCCGACGGCGTCACCGCCGAGCAGCGCGGCGAGCACGAGGTGCGGGTCGCCGCGGTGAAGGCGCGCGCCACCGACGTCGCGCTGGAGATCACCTCGGGGATCTTCGAGGGCCTCGGGTCCCGGGCGACGACCACCGAGCTGGGCTTCGACCGGTTCTGGCGCAACGTCCGCACCCACACGCTGCACGACCCGGTCGCCTACAAGCGGCGCGAGGTCGGGGCGTGGGTGCTGCGCGACGAGCTGCCCGAGCCGACCTGGTACTCCTGACCCGACCGCGGTGCCCGCCCCCGTCCGGTCGGGGCGGGGCGGGCACCGCGCCGGGACCGCGTCGGCTCCTCAGGTCAGGGCGGCGCGCAGCGACCCGGCGTGCTCGGTCGCCCAGGCCTCCACGGTGGTCCCCGGCCGTCCGGTGACCTGCTCGACCACACCGTTCGGGGCCGCCGCGCCGGCGTGCAGGAACTCCCCCAGGACGGTGTGGACGACGACGTCCGCCCGGTCGGCGCCCATCGACCCGGCCAGCACGGCGGCCGCCTCGTCCGGGGTGACCTGCTCGAACCCGATCGGCACCCCGGTCGCCGCCGCGATCGCCGCGACCCACCGGCGACGGGTGACCGCCTCCGGCCCGGTGAGGGTGAGCGCGCGCCCGTGGTACCCCTCGCCCGCGGTCAGCGCGACGGCGGCGACCTCGGCGATGTCGGTCATCGCGGTCGGGGTGCTCGCCAGGTCCGGCCACGGCTCCCGGACCACCCCGTGTGCCGCGATCTGCGGCAGCCACATCCGGCAGTTCTCCACGAAGTCCGCGGGCCACAGGTGGGTCCACGGGACCGGCGCGGCCTCGACCGCGGTGACGACCGTCCCCCACCAGCTCTCCGGTTCGCCGGACAGGTCGACCACGTGCCCGACCCCGGCGGCCGCCGCCCGGTCGAGGACCTCGGCCACGGTGGGCACGTGCGGCGCGAGGTAGAGCGCGCGGACGCCGTCGAACACCCCGTCCAGCGACGCCGGACGGTGCAGCGAGCCGCGCACGACCTCGACGTCGCCGGACAGCGCGGCCCGGACCGGGTCGACGGTCAGCGCGCGGACCGGCTCGTCGGTGCGCGCCAGCAGGTGGTCGACGACCATCCGGCCGATGTTGCCGGTCGCCCCCGTGACCAGGACCGTCATGGCCCCACCGTACGACGGAGCGGCGCCGCGGTGCCGGGACGCTCAGCCGACGGTCGTGCGGTCGCCCTCGCCCGCCGTCGTCCGGTCGGTACGGACCCGCGGCAGGAAGCGACCGGTGCGGCGGCGGTAGTCGTCGTACTCGGCGCCCAGGGCACTGCCCAGGCCGGGCTCGTAGACCGCGCGGGCCTGGATCTGCACCGCGACCAGGATGAGCACCCCGGCGAGCACGCCGAGCAGGGTCGGGGCCATGAACAGCATCCCGGCGCAGCCGACGATCAGGCCGGTCAACGCGGGGTTGCGGACGCGGCGGTAGATCCCGCCGGTGGCGAGCACCGGGCGTCGCGCGGCGTCCGGGTCCCCCGCGGCGGCCGCTCCGGCCTCGGTCGCGGAGCGGCGCCACACCGTGCCGAGCTGGAGCATCGCGACCGCGACGACGGCGAACCCGAGCAACAGCAGCCCGGCCCCGACGACGGCGACCGCCGGGCGGGCGAGCACCGAGATGGGCTGCAGCACGTCGAGGGCGACCAGCAACGGCGCCCCGAACCCGAGGACCGCGGCCAGCACGAACAGCGTGCGGGCCCACCAGGCCGGGCTGCCCGGGGTGCGGGCGACGTCGAGCCTGCGCTCCCCGCGGGCCCGGTGCGCCCGGCCGCGGAACCACAGCCCGGCGCCGACGGCGAGCGCCCCGAGCACCAGCGCGGCCCAGCCGAGCCCGTGGTGGCCCGCCGCGTCGAACACGCGGCCCCAGGCGCCCTCGCCCCAGACCTGCGGGACGGCCTCGTACAGCAGCCAGGCGCCGAAGACGAAGAACATGACCGCGGCGCCGACCGAGATGGCCCGCTCCGGGAGCCGCTTGCCGAGCTGGCGTCCGACCACGATGGCGAGCCCGTCCGCGGCGACCATGCCGACCGTGGAACCGGCCCAGATGCCGATCGACCCGGCGAGCGTGCCGTGCTGGGCCGCCAGGGTGATCGTCGCGAGCATCGTCTTGTCGCCGAGCTCGGCCAGGAAGAAGGCGACCGACGCGGCGACCACGGCGGACCCGCCGGCCCGCCTGGCCTTGGCCTCCTCGTCCTCGGACAGGCTGTCGCCGCGCAGTGTCCACGCGCCGAAGGCCAGGAAGGCGACCGCGGCGACCAGCGCGATCCACCCGGTCGGGATCGACGCGCCCAGGCCGTATCCGACGGCGACCGACACGAGGTGGGTCACCGAGGTGGCGATCGTGATCCCGATCAGGACCGGGATCGCGTTGAAGCGCGTCGCGAACGTGAGGGCCATGAGCTGGGACTTGTCGCCCAGCTCGGCCACGAAGATGACGCCGAAACTGATCGCGAACGCGATCAGGAATCCGTCCATGTCCATCCCTCGATCTCGACCGGACCGAGGGTGGGGTGCCTTCGACCCGGTGCATCCGGATCGAAGGTCTCGCTCGCCTGGTGGTGGTCAGGCCGCTGCACCCGGGTCGGCCGTCGGAGAACGAGGCGGACCAGTATGTCGAGCGCAGCGTTGGGAGCTACTCCCCTTCGCGTACGGCGGAGACGGTACCTCATCGATCCAGAGCACCTCGACACCTGATGCGCACCCGGCACTGTGATCGCCCTCTCAGCGCCGGGGCCGTGCGATGCCTTAGAGGTCGCGCGGATTGGTCACAGCTTGGCCGCGGTCGAGTGTCTGGGGGCGAGGGCGGGTACGGGCCTGCCGATCATGAAGTTATCTACGCTTCGTGATCGTCTGGAGGCCGCGTGCCCACCCTGCCATCATGGCTGACCGAGCCGTTGTGGGACCAGTTCACCGCGCTGCTGCCTCATCGAGACGAGTTCGATCCCACCCATCCGCTGGGCTGCCATCGCCGCCGGATCGCGGATCGGATCGTGTTCGACAAGCTCCTGCAGGTACTGCGGTTCGGCTGCTCGTATGAGGGCATCGCTGACAGCACCTGCTCGGCGACCACCA
This sequence comes from Pseudonocardia sp. ICBG1293, assembly GCF_020131355.1. Taxonomy (GTDB): domain Bacteria; phylum Actinomycetota; class Actinomycetes; order Mycobacteriales; family Pseudonocardiaceae; genus Pseudonocardia. Next base: position 646,082 of record NZ_JAHLEL010000038.1, on the reverse strand, counting down.
TCCGCGATCGTCGTGACGAGTGGATCAGGCTCGGGGTCTTCGCCCAGCTGCGTCGGATCGTCCTGGACGCCTACGACCGCATCGTCGGTCTGCTGCTGCACGACATCGCCGTCGATGGCGCCATCACCAAGGCCCCCGGCGGCGGCGAGGTCGCCGGTCCGTCGCCGGTGGACCGGCGCAAACAGGGTATGAAACGTTCGGTGCTCGTCGAGGGATACGGCATCCCGCTGGGCCGAGTCCTGGCCGGAGCCAACCGGCACGACTCCCCGCTACTGGGCCCCACCCTCGACCGCCTCGATGCTCTCGGCCCGCTGCCCGACGACATCACCGTGCACCTCGACGCCGGCTATGACTCCGGCAAGACCCGCGACACGCTGGCCGAACGAGGCCTGCACGGCGAGATCGCGCACAAGGGTGAGAAAGCGCCGATCCAGGCCACCCGCCGCTGGCACGTCGAGCGGACCAACGCTTGGCACAACAGCTTCAACCGGCTGCAGCGCTGCTACGAACGACGAGAAATCGTCGTCGACGCGTTCTTCGACCTCGCCGACACGATCGTCACACTCCGTAGCTTGATTCGGCAGGCCTGGACCACACACCGCTGGAACGCCCGACCTGCACGACGTCCATGATCACCAACCAATCCGCGCGACCTCTTAGCGTCGCGAACGAGTCGTGTCACCGGTGACCGAGGAGGACCCCCATGCCCGAGGCCGTCGTCTGCGCCGCCGTCCGCACACCGATCGGGAAGCGCAAGGGGTCGTTGGCCGGCGTCCACCCGGTCGACCTGTCCGCCGCCGTCCTGACGGCCCTGGTCGAGCGGACCGGGATCGACCCCGCCGTCGTCGACGACGTGGTCTGGGGCTGCGTGAACCAGGTCGGCGACCAGGCGGCGCAGATCGGCCGCTACGCCCTGCTCGCCGCGGGCTGGCCGGAGTCGGTGCCCGGGGTGACGGTGAACCGGGCCTGCGGGTCGAGCCAGTCCTCCTTCGACTTCGCGGCCGGGATGGCGCTCGCCGGGCAGTACGACGTCGTCGTCGCGGGCGGGGTGGAGTCGATGACCCGGGTGCCGCTGGGCGCGGGCCGCGACCTGGGCCGTCCCTACGGCCCGCTGGTGCGCGAGCGCTACCGCGCCGACCTGGAGTCCGGTGAGTTCCCGAACGGCGACTTCAACCAGGGCGTCGGCGCCGAGCGGATCGCCCGGGACTGGAACCTGTCCCGGGCCCGGCTCGACGCCTACGCCGCCCGGTCCCACGAGCTCGCCGCGGCCGCGACCGACGCCGGCGCGTTCGACGACCAGCTGGTCGAGGTGCCGGGGGCGCCCGGGTTCGCCGCCGACGAGGGCCTGCGTCGTGGCACCACCGCCGACACCCTCGCCGCGCTGAAGCCCTCGTTCGCCGCGGACGGGGTGATCCACGCCGGGAACAGCTCGCAGATCTCCGACGGGGCCTCGGCGGTGCTCGTCACCACCCCGGAGCGGGCCCGCGAGCTCGGCCTGACCCCGATCGTGCGCTACCACTCCGGCGCGGTGTCCGGCGCCGACCCGCTGCGCATGCTGACCGGGCCCATCCCGGCGACGCAGAAGGTGCTCAAGCGCTCCGGCCTGTCGATCGGCGACATCGGCGCGTTCGAGGTGAACGAGGCGTTCGCGCCGGTCCCACTGGCCTGGCAGGCCGAGCTGGGTGCCGACGACGCCGTGCTCAACCCGCTGGGCGGGGCGATCGCCGTCGGGCACCCGCTGGGCGCCTCCGGCACCGTGCTGCTCACCCGCCTGGTGCACCACATGCGCGACCGCGGCATCCGCTACGGGCTGCAGACCATGTGCGAGGGCGGCGGCACCGCCAACGCCACGATCGTGGAGCTGGCCGCCTGACCTGCTAGGTTCCGGCCGTGCTGTGGGTGGGGATCGTCGCGTTGCTGGCCGGGGCCGCCTGCGTCTGGGTCGCGGTGCGCACCCAGCGCCGGGTGCACGCGATGATGGCCGCCGAGACGCTGTCGGTACCCGAGCTGCTCGACCTCGCGGGCGTCGCCGCCGAGCTCGCCGGGCGGCCGGGCACCTTCCGGAAGGTGTGCGAGGTCGTCGGGCAGACCGCGCCCGCCCCCGTCGGGGTGCTCCGTTCCGAGCTCGCCGGCGTCGAGTGCGTCTGGCACCTGCACCGGGTGGAGCGCCGCTTCGAGCGCCGCGAGCGCGACGACGAGGGGCGCCACCGCACGCAGACCCACACCGAGACCGTCGCCGAGCGCAGCTCCCCCCACGGCTGGGCGCTGCTGCGCGACGGGCACACGATCGGCGTCGACCACGGCGGGCGCCGGCCCGACCCGGTGGAACGGGTGCTGGACCGGTTCGACCCGGCCGAGGACCGCGGCCGCGGCGGGGACCGCACCGTCGGCTACCGCAACCAGGAGTGGGTGCTGCGCCCGGGCGTGGCGATGTACGTCCTCGGCGAGGTCGACGACCGCGACGGGCCGCTGGTGATCCGGCCGCCGCAGGATCCCGGCGGGACCTTCGTGCTGTCCACCCGCACGGAGGCCGAGCTCACCGACTCCGACCGGCGCGCGCAGCGGCTGTGGGCCCGTGGCGGGGCCGCGCTCGCGGTGCTCGGACTCGTGCTCACCGTGGTCGGCGCCCTGTCCTGACCGCGGGGACCGGACCGCGTCCCCCGGCGGGCCGGACACTCTCACCCGATGCCCGACCGATTCCCAGCGCGGTCACAGGGTCGTCTCAGGGTCACGGCGCACAGTTGCCCCATGACCGAGAACGGGCCGGGAACGGGCGAGCCGTCCGACGGACGGACCTCCACCGGAGGCGGCGCCACCGACCCCGTCCGGCCCGAGCGACGTGCCGAGGGGGCGGTCCCCGCCCACCCGGCCGGCGCCGACGGCACCCGCGCACAGGAGGCGACCACCGTGACCGACACCGACCACCGGCAGCAGGGGGACGGCCAGGGGGCACAGACCCCTCCGCCGTGGGCGACGACGAGCAACCCCACGATCCCCGCCTACGGCGCGGGCAGCCCGCCCACCTCGGTGTACCCGCCGTTCCCGCAGCAGGGCCCGGCACCGAGGCCGCCGCGCCGGTTCGGCGCGGGCCTGGCCGCCGTCGCGCTGACGGCCGCCCTGGTCGGTGGTGCGGCCGGCGTCGGCGGCGCCTACCTGGTGCTCGACGGTTCCGCCGCCCCGGCCACGCTGACCAGCGCCGCGGCCCCCGGTACCCCGGCCACCCCCGCCGACGGCTCGATCGCCGGCGCCGCGGCCGCGATCACCCCGAGCACGGTGGACATCCAGGTGCGGAACGCGCAGAGCGTCGCCGAGGGATCCGGGGTCGTCCTGACCTCCGACGGCCAGATCCTCACCAACAACCACGTGGTCGCGAACGCCGCCGACGGCGGCCGGATCACCGTGTCCACCGCCGACGGCAGGCAGTACACCGCGACCGTCGTCGGGACCTCCCCCAGCTACGACCTCGCCGTGATCAGGCTGGAGGGCGCCACCGACCTCAAGCCCGCCACGCTCGGGGAGTCCTCGAGCGTGCAGGTCGGCGAGCAGGTCGTCGCGAACGGCTCGCCGCAGGGGCTGTCCGGCACCGTCACCGCGGGCATCGTCTCGGCGCTGAACCGGACGGTCACCGCCGGCGGCGACGGCCAGGCCCCGGTCGTCTACAACGGCCTGCAGACCGACGCGCCCATCAACCAGGGCAACTCCGGTGGCCCGCTGGTCAACCTGGCCGGGCAGGTCGTCGGCATCAACTCGGCCATCGCGACCGCCGGGCAGAGCTCCGGCTCGATCGGGCTGGGCTTCGCGATCCCGGTCGACACCGCCAAGCGGGTCGCCCAGGAGCTGATGGACTCCGGTGTCGCGACCAAGCCGCAGCTCGGTGTGCAGGGCTCGGTCTCGGCCTCCGGCGGCGCGCCGAGCGAGGCCGCGGGTGCCCAGATCTCCACGGTGGAGCCGGACTCCCCGGCGGCGACCGCGGGCATCAGGGCGGGCGACGTGGTCACCAAGGTCAACGAGTACCCGGTGTCGAGCTTCGCCGACCTGATCGCCCGGGTCGGCAACTTCACCCCCGGCCAGCAGGTGACCCTGACCGTCGGCAGCGGATCCGGTGCCCGCGAGGTGCCCGTGACCCTCGGCAGCGTGCGCGACACCGCCGCCGCGACCGCGCAGAACGGGTCGCGCACCGTTCCCGACGGCGGGTCCTCCGGGGGCGGTCCCGGCGACCTGCCGTTCGGCATCAACCCCTTCGGCGGCGGTAACTGACCTGATCTCCCCGGGGCGACGCCACGCCCCGGGCACCCGCTCCGGCCGGGCGCGACACCCCCCTCCCGTCGCGCCCGGCCGGTTCCGTGTGCGCGGCCGCGGGCGGCCTCAGCCGGTGGGATGGCGGGCCCGCAGGCGGGTCCGCAGCCGTCCGGCCAGCGCGGTGACCGCGGCGACGACGGCGACCAGCCCGACCGCGAGCAGCGCGGCCACCAGCGGGGAGTCGGTGAGGTTGCCGGTCAGCACTCCGAGCACGCCGTAGAGCAGCGTCCACAGCACGGCACCGGCGGAGACGGCGGGCACCAGCGTCGTCCAGGTCATGCCGGAGACCGCGGCCGCGATCAGGGTCGGGACCCGCCCCGCCGGGGCGACCCGCCCGACCAGCACGACCAGCCAGCCGCGTTCGGCGAACGCACCGCGCACCCGTTCGATCCGGGCCGCGGTGCGCCGCCCGCCGAGGCGCCCGCCCGCGACGGCGGCCCGGACCGGGTCACCGGCGAGCCGGGCGACGGCGAAGGTGACGACGTCACCGGCCAGGGCCGCGGCGAAGGCCAGCAGCAGCACCACCGGCAGCGACAGCGCGGAGCTGGTCATGGCCGTCGCCGCCGCGGCACCGACGATCGCGCCGGTCGGCACCACCGGCACCACCGATCCCAGCAGCACTCCCCCGGCGACGACGAGGTAGGCGACCCGCCCGGCGTCCGGGCTGAGCTCGGCGTCGAGCCACTCCTGCGCGGGGCCGGCCAGCAGGTGCACTGCGCTCACGCCGGGGTCCCGACCGCGGCACCGGGCGGGAGCACCAGGGTGCGGGTGGGCAGCCCCGCCGCGGCGACGGCGTCGGCGAACTCGTGCGGCGGGCGTACGAGCAGCTCCCGCATCCGGGCCCCGGTACGCCCCGGGACCGCGCACAGCCCGGCGACGGCGAGTGTCCCCCAGTGCACCGGCAGCGCGACGGCCGGTGCGAGCCGCCGGACGGCCTCGGCGGCTCCGGCCGGGTCGAGGTGACCGGGCCCCAGCTGCGGGCCCCATCCCCACACCGGCAGCGCCGCCAGGTCGATCCGGCCCTGGGCGGCGACGTCGTCGAGCCCGGGGAACAGGCCGGTGTCGCCCGCGACGTAGACGCGCAGCCCGTCGCCCTCCAGCAGGTGTCCCATCGCGTCGGCCTGCGGTCCGTGGGTGAACCGCGGCCCCCACCGGTGCCCGGAGTGGTCGGCCGGGGTGCCGGTGACGCGCAGCCCGTCGAAGACGCGGGTCTGCCCGACGGCGAGCTCGGAGACCCGGGCGACGCCGCGCCCGCGGAGCCAGTCGCCGGCCCCCGCGGGCACCACGACCTCCACCGAGCGGGGCAGCCGGCGCAGCGAGGCGAGGTGCAGGTGGTCGGCGTGCAGGTGCGAGATCAGGACCAGGTCGGCCCCCGCGGGCGTCGCCGGGTCGACGGCGGGCGAGGTGCGGCGCAACGGCCCGACCGAGCGCCCCAGCACCGGGTCGGTCAGGACGGTGCGCCCGCCGATCCGCAGCCGCAGGGTGCTGTGGCCGAGGAAGGTCGTCTCCGGCAGGTCCACACCGGCGAGTATCCCCTCAGACGTTGCCGAGGACGCGGTCGACCGCGATCTGCAGCACCACCCGCTCGGGGTTCTCCCGCGGCTGCTTGTACTCCGCGGCGTAGCGACGCTCGGCGTCGGCGATCACCTCGGGCTCGTCGCGCACGACGGCGACGCCCTCCAGCGTGGACCAGGTGCGCCCGTCGACGACGGTGACGGTGACCCGGGCGCCGGCCGGGCCGGCCGCGACGACGTTGCGCGCCTTCTGCGAGCCGCCGCGGCAGATCACCCGGGCGGTGCGCCCGGCCACGTCGACGGTCACCCCCACCGGCACGGCGTGCGGGCTGCCGTCGCGGCGCGGGGTCACCAGGACACACGGGCGGCGCTGGGACCAGAGCTCGACGAACGCCTCGGAGACGCCGTCGTCGAGGGACCGGCGCCGGGGCGGATCGGGGGTGGTCGTCACGGGCCCATCCTGACCGCCGCACCGGGCCGGGCGCGCTCCGGCACGCCGGGAACCCCGTCACCGCGGGCGACGCCACCCGCACCGGTGAACCCCGTCCGGGCGACTTCGCTGGTGCCGTCGACGGGGTGTCGCTTCACTCTCCGTCATCGGAGCGGGCGTCCCGTTCGCCCCACCGGTCACGATGATCACGTTCGCCACAAGGAATCCGAATGATGGTGTCAAGCCGCGGTAGCGGGTTGTGGTGCGGTGATGGTGAACATTCTCCGGTCACGCAGCAGGGCCCACAGGACGTCGACCAGGCGTCGGGCCAGGGCGAGCAGAGCTTGGGTGTGCAGCATTCTTTCGCTGCGTTTGCGCTGGTAAAAGGCCCGGGACGGGCCGTTGACCTTGAGGCTGGACAGCGCGGCCATGTAGAACACTCGCCGCAGGCGGCGGTTGTAGCGTCGTGGGCGGCGCAGGTTCCCGCTGATCCGGCCGGAGTCCTGGGGCACTGGGACGAGGCCGGCGTAGGAGGCCAGCCGTCCCGAGCTGGCGAAGCCACCCAGCTCGGAGCCGACATCAGCGCCGATACTGCTGCTGACACCGCCGTTGGTGGCGGTGAGGAATTCCGCGCCCAGAATGGGGCCGAGTCCGGGCAGCGACTCGATGATCGCCGCGTCCGGGTGGGTGCGGAACACGGTGGTGATCAGCTTGTCGGTGTCTTTGATCTCCCGGTCGAGCTCCAACAGCCGCCGGGCCAGGCCGGCGACAAGGACCGCGGTCCGCGTCTCGCTGGGCAGGGTCACGGTCTGGGCGTGGGCTGCGGCGACCGCGGTGGCCGCCATCGTGGGGATGCCTGGTGCCCATGCCCGGTGGGCGTGCAGATACTCGATCACTCCGGCTGTGTCCGCGTCTCGGAGCGCCTGCGGTGTCTGGAACCCGGTGACCAGCACCAGAGCGCTGCGGGTGGAGTAGTCGAAGGCCGCCTCGAGACCGGGAAAGATCGACCCGAGCAGGTCACGCAGCCGGTTGACCCCGCGTACCCAGTCAGCCATCAGGTCCTCGCGGTGGGCCACGAGCCGACGCAGCTCAGCAGTGGTCTCGTCAGTGGCGGTAACCACGGTGAGGTCGGCGCCGGACATGCGGGCGGTGTCGGCGATGACCTTTGCGTCGCGGGCGTCGGTCTTGGCCTCCCCACGGAACACGCCGCTCATCCGGTTGACGACCCGCCCGGGAACGTAGACCACCCGCTGGTCGGCTGCGGTGAGGACGACCTGCAACAGCGCGGCATAGCTGTTGGTCAGATCGATCGCCCACCGCACGTCCTCGGCCGCGGCGGACGCCCGATCGAGCAGAGCTTCGATCGCGGCCTGGTCGTTGCCGACCTTGCGGGAGAACACAACCTTGCCCTCGGCATCGACAGCGCAGGCGTGGTGGGTCCTTTTCCCGACGTCGATCCCGATCCAGACCACTGCTCGTCGCGCCACGAACAAACTCCTGTTGTTGCAGTTCACGCCCGTGGACAACCCGCCATCAGGTCCCTAATCAGCGACGGTTCGCATCAGATCCGAATCAGTGGCCAGGCCTGTCCAGAACGACGGGGCGGCCATTCCTTCCGAGCCACCGAAGCGGCAACAGCTCATCAGCCACACCCCGTCGTCCCGGGCATCCGGGGCATCAACCCCGAACACCTGCGACCTTAGGGAGTGCTCATGACCGCACGTTCGCTCGTCCGCCGTACCGGGGCCGTCGCCGCGTCGCTCACCCTCGCCGCACTCGCCGGGGTCCCGCTGGCCGGGGTGGCGTCGGCCGCCGTCCCGGCGGCGACCGGTGTCACCGCCGCCGCGCCCCGGGCCGACACCGGGGAGCAGGCCGGCGACCTCGACTGCATCGATCTCTCCCGCGCCCAGGCCCAGGCGGTGCTCGACGCCGACCCCTCGGACCCGAACGACCTGGACCGCGACGACGACGGCCGGGCGTGCGAGGGCTCGGACCTCGTCGCGGCCGCCGGGACCGGGCAGGTACGGACGGTCCCGGGCGGTGGCGTCGAGGCCGGCGACGGGTCCGGCGGCGCCGGGGTCGACCCGACGGCGTTCCTGCTGGGCGGTGCGGGGGCGGTGCTCGCCGCCGGGGCGGGCGTCGTCGTGTGGTCCGGGCGGCGCAGCGGCCGCGCCGCCCTCCCCCTGACGACCCGCCACTCGTGACCCCCGCTCCCGCGCCGGGGCGCCCGGCGCGCGGCGGCCGGGCGCCGCGCGGGATGCGGCGGGTGTGGTGGGGGGTGCTCGTGGTGCTGGCGCTCGCCGTCCCGCCCGGGGTGCCGCCGGTGGCGCTCGGCGGGGCGGTACCGCCGCTGCCCACCGGTACCGCGCGCCCGGCGGCGGCCCCGCTGCCGGCGTCGGACCCGGTGCGGGTGCGGGCGTCCTCGATCGGGCTCGACAGCGGGCTCGTCCCGCTCGGTCTCACGGAGCGGGGGGCGCTGGCGGTGCCGCCCGACGGCGCCGCCACCGGCTGGTACACCGGCGCCCCCACCCCGGGCACCCGGGGGCCCGCGGTGCTGGCGGCGCACGTCGACTGGGACCACGAGCCGGGGCCGTTCTTCCGGCTGCACGCGCTCGCCCCCGGCGACCTGGTCGGCGTCGACCGTGCCGACGGCACCACCGCGACGTTCGAGGTCCAGGCCGTGCGCCGCTACGCCAAGGACCGCTTCCCCACCGCGGCGGTCTACGGCGACCTGCCCGGCTCGGGGCTGCGGATGGTCACCTGCGGCGGGACCTTCGACCGGGCCGCGGGCAGCTACACCGACAACGTCGTGGTGCTCGCCGCGCTGGTCGACCCGGGACGCGGCCCGGTGTAGACCCCGGTCGGCCGGAACCGCAGACCGGGCTCGGCGTACTCCTCCAGGGCGTGGGCCACCCAGCCGACGGTCCGGGCGCAGGCGAACAGCAGCTCGCCGGCGTCGGGGCGCAGGTGGTGGGCGTGCATCAGCGCGGCGAGCGCGAGGTCGACGTTCGGGGCGGGGCCGTCACCGCCCCGCCCCGCCCCCGCGACGACGGTGTCGACGCAGTCCACGATCCGGGCCGCGGCCGGATCGGCGCGGAGCCGGTCGAGCAGCACCGCCGCCCGCGGGTCGGTGCCCCGGTAGACCGCATGACCGAACCCCGGGATCCGCTCACCGGCCCGCAGCCGCCGGCCGAGCGCGCCCGGCGCGTCCTCCAGCGCCTCGGCGAGGAAGCGGTGGGCCATCCCGCTGACCAGGCCGTGCCGGGGCCCGTCCAGCGCGCCGAGCCCGGCCGAGACGACGGAGTGCACGTCGGCCAGCGTGCTCGCCGCGACCCGGGCGGCGACCGTCGACGACGCCAGGCCGTGGTCGGCGAGCAGGACCAGCGCGGCGCGGACGTGTCCGGCCGTCCCGGGCACGGGCGACCCTGCCGGGTCACCGGCCAGCGCCGGCAGCAGCCGGTGCGCCAGGTCCCCGCCGTCTTCCGGCTCCCCCACCGACGTCGCCGCTCCGGCGAGCGCGGTCACGACCGTCCCCAGCAGGGACGACGCCGTCGCCACCACCGCGGCCGGTCGGGCGTCGGCGCGCAGCGGGTCGGCCGCGGCCACCGCGGCGACGGCGAGCCGGAACCGGTCGGTCGCCCGCGCTGCGGCGGGGGCGGCGGCGAGCACGGCGCGGGCCGTGGCGAGCAGGTCCGAGTCGGGCGCGAACGCCACCCGGCCGGGGACCTCCCACAGCAGCGCCGCGACGTGCTCGAGGTCCGAGGAGCCCGCCAGCCCGGGCGCCGCGACCCCCCGGAACCACGGCCCGCCGTCGGCGACGAGTGTGATCCGCGTCCTGATGCGTTCGACCGTCCCGGACGGCTCCCCGGACTCGCGGCCGCGGGCGGCGAGCGCCTCCACCTCGTCCTGGGCGAACCGGCTGCCCCGGCGCTGCGCGCCGCGCACGCTGGTCAGCAGCCCACGACTGGCGTAGGCGTACACGGTCTCGCGTTTGACCCCGAGGCGTTCCGCGGTCTCGGCCACGGTCAGGTACTCCACGGGATGGACCGTATCAACATTGATCCGATCAATATTGACAACGGATGTCGGGCGGCGCACGGTCCGGTCATGACCAGCACCGACAGCATCGGCGCCACCGCCGGACAGGTCCCACCGGGCCTGCGCGGCGTCGCCGTCACCAGCACCCGGATCGGGGACGTCCGCGGCGACGAGGGCTTCTACCACTACGGCCCGTACTCCGCGGTCGAGCTCGCGCGCACCCGCACCTTCGACGAGGTGTGGTTCCTGTTCGTCCACGGCCGCCTCCCGGGTGCCGCCGATCTCGCGGAGTTCACCGCCGCCACCGGGCCCGGCCGGACGCTGCCCGGCGCCGTCGCCGCGCAGCTGCCCGCCATCGCCGACGCCTGCGGGCCCGACCTGCTCGCCGGGCTGCGCACCGCGCTGTCCCTGCTCGGCCCGCAACACGGGATGCGCCCGCTCTGGGACGACCCGGCGGCCGGCAGCGGCGATGCCGCCACCGTCTGCGCCGCGACACCGACGGTGCTCGCCGCGCTACACCGGCTGCGTCACGGCCTGGACCCGGTCGCCCCGCGCACCGACCTGTCGTCGGCGGCGAACTGGCTGTGGATGCTGGGCGGGGCCGAGCCCGAGCCCGCACACGTCCGCGCCCTCGACGCCTATCTCGTCGCGACCGTGGACCACGGGTTCAACGCCTCCACCTTCACCGCCCGGGTGGTCGCCTCGACCGGCGCCGACGTGGCGTCCTGCGTGGTCGCCGCGCTCGGGGCGTTCGCCGGGCCGCTGCACGGCGGCGCACCCGACCGCGCCCTGGAGAGCCTGGACGCGATCGACCGCGAGGCGGGCGGCTCGCCGGAACGTTGGGTGGCCGACCGGCTGGCCGCCGGGATGCGGATCATGGGGTTCGGCCATGCCGTCTACCGCGGTCCGGACCCGCGCTCGGCGCTGCTGCGCGAGGTGGCCGCGGAGCTGGGCGGGCCGCTGCCCGCCCGCGCCGCCGACGTCGAACAGCGGGTGGCCGCCACCCTCGCCGAGCTGCGCCCGGACCACCCGCTGTTCGCGAACGTCGAGTTCCACGCGGGCGTGGTGATGGAGGGGTGCGGGATCCCCCGCAGCATGTTCACCCCGACCTTCGCGGTCAGCCGGGTCGTCGGCTGGTGCGCGCACGTCCGGGAGCAGGCCGCGCAGCGACGGCTGATCCGGCCCTCGGCGACCTACGACGGACCGCCCGCGCCCGAGCCGGTCCCCGCACGCGAGGAATGACCCGGCTTGCCGGACGGGTGACCGACGTGCTCATCTGATGGGTGACTCCCGCTTCGGCGGGTCCCACCCGTCGGCACGATCTGTCACCCACCACGGAGGTCGAGTGTTCCGGGCACGCCGTCCGCACCCGCAGCCCCGGAGCTCCCACCCCGAGGAACCCGCACCGGCCCCGCCGCGCCCCGGCGTCGCGATCGCCGTCCTGGCCTCGTGCGGTCTGCTCGTCTCGCTGGTCCAGACCATGGTCGTACCGCTGCTCCCCCGGTTCCCGGAGCTGCTCGACGTCAGCGGGTCGACGGCCTCCTGGCTGATCACGGCCAACCTCGTCGCCGGTGCGGTGTCGGCGCCGGTGCTGGGCAGGCTCGGCGACATGTTCGGCAAGCGGCGGATGCTGCTCGTCGCGCTGGGCCTGGTCGGAGCGGGGTCGCTGCTCGGCGCGCTGGCGCCGGGGATCGGCCTGCTGCTCGTCGCCCGGGTGCTGCAGGGCGCCGCGTTCGGCGTGATCGCGCTCGGGATGAGCCTGATGCGCGACGTCCTGCCCGCCGACCGCGTCGGGTCCGGGGTCGGGCTCATGTCGTCCTCGCTCGGGTTCGGCGGGGCGATCGGGCTGCCGATCACCGGTGTCGTCGCCCAGTTCGCGAGTTGGCGGTGGCTGTTCGCCGGCGCGGCGGTGCTCGGCGTCGTGCAGATCCTGCTGGTCCGGCGCCTGGTGACCGAGTCGCGGCTGCGCACCGGGGGCCGGTTCGACGTGCCCGGGGCACTCGGTGTCGGCGGGGCGCTGGTGTGCCTGCTGCTCGCGGTCTCCAAGGGCAACGACTGGGGCTGGGCCTCCCCGACCGTGCTCGGCCTGTTCGCCGGCACGGCGGTGCTGGTGGCCGCGACCGTCCGCTACGAGCTGCGCGTCCCCGCGCCGCTGGTGGACCTGCGGGTCTCCGCACGGCCCGCGGTGCTGCTGACGAACCTGGCCTCGGTGCTGGTGGGCTTCGCGATGTTCGCCGGCTTCGTGCTCGCCACCCAGATCCTGCAGGCGCCGGTGACGACGGGGTACGGGTTCGGGCTCTCGCTCGTGGTCGCCGGACTCGTGCTCCTGCCGATGGGCGGCTCGATGGTGGTGTTCTCCTCCGCCTCCGCCCGGCTGTCGCGGCTGCGCGGCCCGCGCACCACCCTGGTGATCGGCACGCTCCTGCTGGCGGCGGGCAACTTCGCCTTCGCCGCGATGCCGTCGACGGTGCCGTTGCTGATGGTCGCCTCCACGGTGGCCGCGGTCGGTGCCGCGCTCGCCTACTCGGCGATCCCGCTGACGATCATGCGGGCGGTGCCGGAGTCGGAGACCGCCGCGGCGAACAGCCTCAACACCCTCGCCCGCCAGCTCGGCACGAGCTCGTGCACCGCGGTCGTCGCCGCCGTCACCACGACCCACGTCCTCGGCGAGGGCGGGCCGCCCTCGGCCCTCGCCTACACGATCTCCTTCGTCGCGGCCGGCGCGGCCGGGCTCGTCGCGACCGTGCTGGTGCTGTTCACCCCGACACCCGCGGCGGAGTCCGTCGCGGCACCGGCACCGGCCGCCGTCGGGGACTGAGTTCCGGACCGGTCGGGAACGGGGGCCGCATTCGACCGACGCATTTCCGGCGGCCCCCGCCCGTACCCGGACCGCCGGGACGCCACGCCGCCCGCGGAGGGACCGTCCACATCGGAGCCGGAGCGACCCCCTCCCCCGTTCGGCCGATGGTGCGGCCCACCAGGTGCGGGTGACGATCACCCCGCCGGCTGTGACGCCCACGACCACGCCGCCGCGTGCACGCGCACGCGCACGCACCGCGACCGGCCGGGCACCCCCAATGATCATTCCACAGTGGACGAGCCCTGCCCGCCAACCTGCGGATTCGCGGAATTCTTTCGGATAACCGACGGGTAGGACCGGCCGGTAACATTCTCCCCGATCCCGGTCCGAGTTGACCGTCCATGCGTGAGAGCGCACACTCGGCGGCTGGATCACATTCCGATCGTGACTGTTCATCGATAGCGTTGCCGGCACCGCAACCGATCCGATCGACCAGGCCGCACCGCATCCCGCCTGGCGATTCCGCCGGTCGACGCCGCTGCTGGAGGTCGTCACATGAAGCCGTTCGTGGTCAACAACCACGACCGAATGGTCTTTCCCGCCAATTTCCTCGGAGAACTCGATTTCTCCGTCATCGACGACCTGAAGCAGTTCACCGCCATCGTCGGTCGCGATTTCGAGGCGAAGGCGCCGACCGGCACCGACATCCTCGAGCGGGTCACCGGTGGCGCGTACGAGAGCCGCTTCGCGCTGCTGCGGGACATGAGCCAGAACCTCTTCTGGGTCAACCGGTACACGCTGACGATGTTCGAGAAGCGTCCGACCCGCTGGCGCGACCTCCCCCGCCACCGCAGCGACGTCTTCCTCCCGCTGCTCACCCCCTGGCGCGACGGCGACAAGAAGGTCCGGGCCGTCGCCGAGGCCTTCGCCGCCCTCCCGCCCACCTGGGACGAGGCCACCGAGCGCCGCATCTTCGACCTGCTCTTCGACGTCTACGGCAACCGCCGCCACCACGCGACCGAGCTGCCCGCGGTCAAGCCGACCGTCGAGCAGTTCCTCACCACCCCCGGCGCGCAGACCTTCGTCGTGCCCCACCACGACCCGGACTACCCGGTGTTCTCGTTCACCGAGATCCTCGACGCGCACGCCGAGCGCCCCGAGCTCGAGGCGCTGACCCGCTGGGCGATGGTGCTGCACAACCAGTACCCCTGGGACCGCGCCGCCACCGAGCTGCGCACCGCCGACGAGATCGGTGACGACGAGTACGTCATCGCCTTCCACCCGCGCAACCGCGACGTCGAGCAGTTCCTCGACCGTGCCACCGGCGCCCGCCCGGCCCGGCGCGGCCGGCTCTCCACCCAGTCCGACCCGGTCGAGCCCGCCACCCCGCTGCCCCCGGTCCGGGTCCGCGAGGCGTTCGCGGTGCAGCCGAAGGTGGAGGCCCTGGCGGTCGTCCGGGGCGAGCACGTCTGCTCCAACGACGACGTCGTCCGCAACTCCGCGTTCTCCTGGTCGCCGATGAGCGCCGAGGAGATCTCCGCCAAGACCGGCATCGACCAGCGCCGCTACACCGAGCTGGACATCGAGGACCTCGCCTGGGCCGCCGCGGTCCGCGCGATCGAGCACTCCGGGCGCGACCGCTCCGAGATCGGTGCCGTGCTCGTCGCCACCTGCACCAGCGAGCGGCTCATCCCGTCGTTGTCGACGTGGCTGTCCGGGCGTCTGGGCCTGCTCCAGACACACTGCTCGGCCGACATCGTCGCCGCCTGCGCCGGGCTGCCCTACGGCCTGTCCGAGGCCGTGCGCCAGCTGCAGGAGGTCCACCGCCCGGTCCTGCTGGTCTGCGTGGAGAAGTTCTCCGACAAGATCGGCAACGTCCGCACCTCGCGGATGATCTTCGGCGACGGCGCGGCCGCGATGGTCATCGCCCCGGCCGCCGAGGGCGAGCGCGGCGACATCGACCTGCTGCAGACCTACGCCTCCGGCCCGGACACCCAGGTGAACTCGATCATCTGGCCGAACCCGGAGTTCGACAACGACATCACCGTCTACGGCCCCGAGGTCAAGGCGCTGGTCGCCCGCTACCTCTCGCAGATGATCGGCGAGCTCACCGAGCAGACCGGGCCCGACGGCGAGGGGTCCATGCTCGACGCCGTCGACCTGATCGTCCCGCACCAGGCCAACAAGACGATGATCCTGCAGCTCGCGGCCACCGCCGGGCTCTCGGCCGACCAGCTGTACTTCAACATCGGGTCGATGGGCAACGTGTCCGCGGCGTCCATCCCGATCGCGCTGTTCGACTCCGTCGCCGACGGCGTCGTGTCCGGCCGGACCCGGGTGTTCGCCCCCGGCTTCGGCGCCGGCGCGGTGGGCGGCTACGCGGTGCTCGAGGTCGACCCGGCCGTGATGGCACCGGAGGTCCACCTGGACCCGACCACCGCGGCGGAGACCGAACCGGCTGCCGCCCCGACCTCCGACGACGTCCGCATCGCCTTCGGAGAGTAGCCACGACCGGGTGACACGGGCCACAGTGGGCGGGAAGATCCCCGCCCGAGAGGTGAGCCCGCCCGCATTCCGGCACCGACCGGGCCACCGTCCGCACCGACCGCCGACCGCACGACGACGATGTCGGTGCGGCACACCGCCGCCGTCCTCGTCGTCGCACCCCGTAGGAGCAGTGAAGCCCAGCCATGTTCTCGCGCATCGCCATCGTCAACCGCGGTGAACCCGCCATGCGGTTGATCAACGCCGTCCGTGAGTGGAACGCCCAGAACGGGCCCGACCGCCGCCTGCGCACGATCGCGCTGCACACCGCGGTCGACCGCCGCGCGATGTACGTCCGCGAGGCCGACGAGGCCGTCCTGATCGGCCCGGACGACCCGGACCACATGGGCGCGAGCCCCTACCTCGACTTCGCCGAGCTCGAGCGCGCGCTGCGTGCCACCCGCGCCGACGCGGTCTGGCCGGGCTGGGGGTTCGTGTCGGAGAAGGCCGACTTCGCGGAGCTGTGCGAGCGGCTGGGGATCACCTTCGTCGGGCCGTCGGCGGAGGTCATGCGCCGGCTCGGGGACAAGATCGCGTCCAAGCAGCTGGCCGAGTCGGTCGGCGTGCCGATGGCGCCGTGGTCGGGCGGGCCGGTCGCCGACGTCGAGGCGGCCCGCAAGACCGCCGCGACCGTCGGCTACCCGCTGATGGTGAAGGCCACCGCGGGCGGTGGCGGGCGCGGCATCCGGTACGTCGCGGGTCCCGAACAGCTCGACGAGGCCTTCGAGCGGGCCGCGTCCGAGGCGTCGCGGACCGCCGGGGACGCGACCGTGTTCCTGGAGCGGGCGGTGTCGGGCGGGCGGCACGTCGAGGTGCAGGTCGTCGCGGACGCCACCGGCGACGTCTGGACCCTCGGGGTGCGCGACTGCTCGGTGCAGCGGCGCAACCAGAAGGTGATCGAGGAGTCCGCCTCCACCGCGCTCGACCCCGAGCAGGAGGCGCTGCTGCGCACCTCGGCCGCCGAGCTGGCCCGCGCCGCGGGCTACGTCAACGCGGGCACCGTGGAGTTCCTGTACCAGCCCGAGGAGAAGCTGCTCTCCTTCCTGGAGGTCAACACCCGGCTGCAGGTCGAGCACCCGGTCACCGAGGCCTGCACCGGCGTCGACGTCGTCAAGCTGCAGCTGCACGTCGCCGCGGGCGG
This sequence comes from Pseudonocardia sp. ICBG1293, assembly GCF_020131355.1. Lineage (GTDB taxonomy): Bacteria > Actinomycetota > Actinomycetes > Mycobacteriales > Pseudonocardiaceae > Pseudonocardia. The sequence continues at coordinate 629,316 of NZ_JAHLEL010000038.1, read as the reverse complement.
CACCCTGGCCGAGGTCGCCCGCGAGGTCCCGGCGGCGCAGGGCTGGGCGATCGAGGCCCGGCTGACCGCCGAGGACCCGGAGCGCGAGTTCGCCCCCGCCCCCGGCCGCATCGAGCACCTCGCGCTGCCGTCCGGCCCCGGCATCCGGGTCGACACCGGCGTCGCCGCGGGCGACGTCATCCCGCCGCAGTTCGACTCCATGATCGCCAAGGTGATCGCCTGGGGCCGCGACCGCGACGAGGCCCGGGCACGGCTGTCCCGGGCGCTGCGCCAGACCGCCGCGGTGATCGACGGCGGCTCCACGAACAAGGCGTTCCTGCTGGACCTGCTCGACCGCGACGAGTTCCGCTCCGGCGAGCTGCAGACCACCTGGCTCGACACGATGATGGCCGACGGCTACGCCCCGCCGCGCCGCCTCGACGTCGCCCTGCTCGCCACCGCCGTGCAGAGCCACGACGGCCACGTCGCCCGCCAGCAGGAGCGGCTGTTCCGCTCCGCGGAGGCCGGCCGGCCCGAGGTCGGCTACGACACCTGGCACCAGACCGACGTCACCGTCGCCGGGCAGTCCTACAAGCTGAAGGTCGCCCGCACCCGCGCCGGGCGCTACACCGTCGAGCTCGACGGGACCGCGGTCGACGTCGACGTCGAGCGCAACGGCGCCTACGAACGCCGGCTCACCGTCGGCGACCGCTCCTGGACGGTGCTGTCGGTCGCGCAGGAGTCGGACTACCTGGTCGAGGTCGACGGCGCCGTGCACCGCATCTCCGGCGGCGAGGCGGGCATCGTGCGCGCCCCGGCCCCGGCGATGGTCGTCGCGCTGCCGGTCACCGCGGGCCAGACCGTGTCCGAGGGCGACACCCTCGCCGTCGTCGAGTCGATGAAGCTGGAGACCTCCCTGCGGGCGCCGTTCGACGGCACCGTCGCCGAGATCCTCGTCCCGGCCAACACCCAGGTCGACGGCGGCACGAAGCTCGTGCGGCTGGAGCCGTCGGCGGACGCGGACGCCGCCGTCCCCAGCGGGGAACGCGCCGACCTGTCCGCGTTCGCCGGCGCCGGCACCGACACCGACCCCGCGGCCACCGCGGCCGACGCGCTGTCCGCGCTGCGGTTCCAGGTGCTCGGCTTCGACGTCGACGAGCGCCAGGCCCGCCCGCAGCTGCGTCGCCTCGCCGGTGCCCGCGAGCAGCTGGCCGCCGACGACCCGGCGGTGCTCGCGGGCGAGACCGCGGTCCTGCAGATCTTCGCCGACCTGTGCCAGCTCTCGCGCAACCGGTCCGAGACCGACGACGAGACCGGCGAGACCGAGCGCAACCCGCAGGAGTACCTCTACGCCTACCTGCGCAGCCGCGACGCCGACGACGAGGGGCTGCCCGAGTCGTTCCAGGCCAAGCTGCGCCGGGCGCTGGCCCACTACGGCGTCACCGAGATCGACGGTGCCGCGGGCCGGGCCGACGACCTCGGCCCGGCGCTCTACCGGATGTTCCTGGCCCACCGCCGCGCGCCGCAGCAGGTGCCGGTCGTGCTGGACCTGCTGAACTGGCGGCTGCGCCACCCCGAGTCGGTCGCGAACCTGTCCCCCGCCGCGCGCGAGGACTACCTGCGCACCCTCGACGAGGTCGTCGTGGCCACCCAGCTGCGGCACCCCGTCGTCGGGGACACCGCGCGGCTGGCGCGCTACCGGGCCTTCGACGCCCCGGTCGTCGCCGCCGAGCGGGAGCAGGCGCTGGCCGAGGTGCGGGAGAGCCTCGACGTGCTCGCCACCGATCCGGACACCCCGGACCGGGCGCGTCGCATCGACACCCTCGTCGGGTCCTCGGAGCCGATCCTGGGCGTGTTCGGGGAACGCCACGACGCCGTCCTGCTGGAGGTCATGACCCGGCGCTACTACCGGGTGCGGGTGCTGCGCGACCTGGGGCTCGACGAGCACGCGGGCAAGCCGGTGCTGACCGCCCGCTACCAGCACCTGGGCCGGGACCGGACCGTCTTCGCGTCGGTCATCGACAACAACGACCCGGCCGCCGCGCTGGCCGTCGCCGAGGAGCTGCGCCGCCGGGTCGGCGAGCTCGACGGGGACCGCACCGCGCTGGTCGACCTCTACGTCACCTCCACCAAGGCCGACGACGGCGGCGACCCCGACGCCCGCGCCGAGCGGGTCCGCGCGGCCCTGGGCAAGGTGCCCGCGCACCTGCACCGGGTCGCCGTCGCGGTCCGGCCGAACCCGCGGGCCGAGGGCGTCCCCAGCGAGGAGGCCGAGGCACCGACCTGGTTCACCTTCCGGCCGGACGAGACCGGCGAGCTCGTCGAGGACCGCACCCTGCGCGGCATGCACCCGCTGGTCGCGGACCGGCTGCGGCTGTGGCGCTTCCGCGACTTCGAGCTGGAGCGGCTCCCCGCGGCCACCGACGTCCACCTGTTCCGCGCCACCGGCCGCACCGTCACCGCGGACGACCGGCTGGTCGCGATGGCCGACGTGCGCGAGCTGACCGTGCTGCGCGACGAGGAGACCGGCAGGGTCCGCTCGCTGCCGCAGTTCGAGCGGGCGCTCGACGCCTGCATCAACTCGCTGCGCGCCGCCCGCGCCGGCGACCGGACGCTGGCCCGGATGTCGTGGAACCGGATCGCGCTCTACGTGTGGCCGGAGGTCGACGTCCCGCTCGCCGAGCTGGACGCCGTCGTCCGCCGGCTCGCGCCACGCACCGCGAACCTCGGCCTGGAGCAGGTGCTCGTCGAGTTCCGCACCGCCGACCCGGCCGTCACCGGTGGCCAGGGCGGGCCGCGCTCGATGCTGCTGCGGATGTCGCGCCCGCCCGGCGCGGGGCTCACGGTCAAGCTCGACCAGCCGCCGACCGAGCCGATGCGCGAGCTCGACGCCTACGACCAGAAGGTCCTCAAGGCCCGCCGCCGCGGCGCGGTCTACCCGTACGAGATCGTCCCGCTGCTGACCGCCCCGGTCGACGCGGGCCCGGGCACCTGGCAGGAGTACGACCTCGACGAGGCGGGCGTGCCCCGGCCGGTCGACCGCGCTCCGGGCAACAACAGCGCCAACCTCGTGCTCGGCGTCGTCTCGGTGCCGACCCGGCGCTACCCGGAGGGCATGCGACGGGTCGTGCTGCTGGGCGACCCGACCCGCGCGCTCGGCGCCATCGCCGAGCCCGAGTGCCGTCGCGTGCTCGCCGCGATCCACCTGGCCCGCGAGCTCGACGTGCCGGTCGAGTGGTTCGCCGTCTCGGCCGGCGCCAAGATCGCGATGGACTCCGGCACCGAGAACATGGACTGGATCTCCCGGGTGCTGCGCGGGATCATCGAGTTCACCCAGGACGGCGGCGAGATGAACGTCGTCGTCACCGGCATCAACGTCGGCGCCCAGCCCTACTGGAACGCCGAGGCCACGATGCTCATGCACACCCGGGGCATCCTGGTGATGACACCGGACTCGGCGATGGTGCTCACCGGCAAGCACTCGCTGGACTTCTCCGGCGGCGTCTCGGCCGAGGACAACTTCGGCATCGGCGGCTACGACCGGATCATGGGCCCGAACGGGCAGGCGCAGTACTGGGCACCGGACCTCGGCGGCGCGGTGCAGGTGCTGCTGGCGCACTACGCCCACACCTGGACCCAGCCGGGCGAGCGGTTCCCGCGGCCCGCGCCGACCACCGACCCGGTCTCGCGCGACGTGACCACCGCGCCGCACTCCGGGCCGAACTGCGACTTCGGCACGCTGGGCGAGATCTGGGCGCCGGAGACCAACCGGGAGCGCAAGAAGCCCTTCGACATCCGCTCGGTGCTGCGCGGGGTCGCCGACGCCGACCACCCGACGTCGGAGCGCTGGGCCGACATGCACGACGCCGAGTCCGTCGTCGCGCTCGACGCCCACCTCGGCGGTCAGCCGGTCGCGATGGTCGGCATCGAGTCGCGGCCGCTGCCGCGGCGCGGGCCGCGCCCGGTCGACGGGCCGTCGCAGTTCACCGCCGGGACGCTGTTCCCCCGCTCCTCGCGCAAGTGCGCGCGGGCCATCAACGCCGCGTCGGGCAACCGCCCGCTGGTCGTGCTGGCGAACCTGTCCGGGTTCGACGGCTCCCCGGAGTCGCTGCGCGGGCTGCAGCTGGAGAACGGCGCCGAGATCGGCCGGGCCATCGTCAACTTCGACGGCCCGATCGTGTTCTGCGTGGTCTCCCGCTACCACGGCGGCGCGTTCGTCGTGTTCTCCGGGACGCTGAACGACAACATGGAGGTCGCCGCGATCACCGGCTCCTACGCCTCCGTGCTCGGCGGGGCACCGGCCGCGGCCGTCGTGTTCGCGGGCGAGGTCAACGACCGCACCGCCAAGGACCCGCGGATCACCGACCTCGAGGCCCGCATCACCCGGGCCGTCACCGACGGGGACGAGGCGGCCGCCGCCCGGCTGCGCGGCGAGCTCGCCACCCTCCGCCCGGACGTCCGCTCGGAGAAGCTCGGCCAGGTCGCCGAGGAGTTCGACACCCAGCACTCCATCGAGCGGGCGCAGTCCGTCGGCTCGGTGCACCGGATCGTCACCCCCGACCAGCTCCGGCCCTACCTGGCCGACGCGGTCCAGCGGGGCATGAAGCGCACTCTCGACACCCTTGGAGGAAACCCATGACCGCGATCACCGACACCCACCCGGAGCAGCGCGTCGCCATCGTGACCGGGGGTGCGCGCGGGATCGGCGCCGCGATCACCACCACGCTGGCCCGCGCCGGCGTGCACGTGGCCGCCGGATACTCGTCCAACTCCAAGGCCGCCGACGAGCTGAAGGGCAAGCTGGAGGCCGAGGGCGCGTCGCTCTCGGTGCACCAGGGCAACGTCGGCTCGCCCGAGGACTGCCAGCGGGTCGTGTCGGAGGTCCTGGAGCAGCGGGGCCGGGTGGACTACCTGATCAACAACGCCGGCATCACCGTCGACAAGACCGTCCGCAAGCTGACCGTGGACGACTGGCACGCCGTGCTGCGGATCAACCTGTCCGGCGCGTTCTACATGACCAAGGCCGTGCTGGAGCACATGACCGGCAACGAGTTCGGCCGGATCGTCAACATCTCCTCGGTGATCGGCCAGACCGGCGCGATGGGCCAGGCCAACTACGCCTCGTCCAAGGCCGGGCTGATCGGCTTCTCGAAGTCCCTCGCCCAGGAGGTCGCCCGCAAGGGCGTCACCGTCAACTGCGTCGCGCCCGGCTTCATCGAGACCGAGATGGTCGCCGCGGTGCCGGAGAAGGCGCTGGAGAAGATCGTCTCCAAGATCCCGGTCGGCCGCCTCGGCCAGGCCGACGAGATCGCCCGTGCCGTGCAGTTCCTCGTCGACGACCGCGCCGGGTACGTCACCGGTTCGGTGATCAGCGTGAACGGCGGGCTGGACATGGCGTCCTGACCGTCGTTCTCCCCTGCCGAGGGCCTCGCACGGTGTCGTGCGGGGCCCTCGTGCGTACTCAGGTGCCCGTCGTCGCGCGGGTGTAGCGGTCGGCCAGTGCGCGCAGCCGCGCCACCAGCTCCGGTGGCTCGGTGACGTGGAAGTCCAGGTCGAGCAGCCCGACGTACACCGCGACGGTCTCGATGCTGTCCGCACCGGTCACGAGGACGCAGTGCGTGTCGTCGACCTCCTCGACCGCGCCGACGGCCGGGTTGATCCGGGCGAGCACCGTCGACGCCGGCGCGTCCACGGTGATCCGGACGTGCACCTGCCAGCCGGTCGAGGCGACCTCGCGCAGCACCAGGGCCGGGTAGTCGCCGCCGGGCAGCGGGTCCGGGACGAAGGTGCGTCCGGTCGCCGGCCGCGGGTTCGCCAGGTCGACCCGCCAGGTCCGCCAGCCGCCGTCGAGCCGCCCGACCAGGTACCAGCGCCCCTGCCAGGCCACCAGCCGGTACGGCTCGACGGTGACCGGCCACTCCTGCCCGGGCAGGTCGAGCCGCACGCAGGTGTGGTCGCGGACCGCGGTGGCGAGCTCGGTGAGCACCACCGGGTCGACCTCCGGGTCCGGGTCGACGGTGTCGGTGTTGCGCGGCCCCGCGACGGTGCCGTCGTGGATGGCGGCGACGCGGCGGCGCAGCCGGTCCGGGAGCACCTGGTCGAGCTTGGCCAGGACGCGGTCGCCGCTGTCCCCCAGCCGCCCACCGGTCGCGCTCACGGTGCGCAGCCCGATCGCGACGGCGACGGCCTCGGCGTCGTCGAGCTGGAGCGGGGGCAGCCGGGCGCCGGGCCCGAGCCGGTAGTGCCCGGCCCCGCCCCGCACGGCGTGCACCGGGTAGTCGAGGGCGCGGAGCCGGGCGACGTCGTTGCGGATGGTGCGGGTGCCGACGCCGAGCCGCTCCGCCAGCTCCGGTGCGGTCCACTCCGGACGGCTCTGCAGCAGCCCGAGCAGGGCGAGCAGGCGGGCGGCGGTGTCGGCCACGGAACCTCCCGGGATCGGGTCGCCGAACAGGAACGGAGCGTTCCTGTTCGGGCGGCAGGCTAGCGCCCATGACGCCGTTCACCGTGCAGATCCCGCAGTCCGACCTCGACGACCTCGCCGACCGTCTGTCCCGCACCCGGCTGCCCCGTCCCGCGCCGGGCGACGACTGGACCTACGGCACGCCGAACGCCTGGCTGGCGGAGACCGTCGCGTACTGGCGCGACGGCTTCGACTGGCGGGCCCAGGAGGAGCGGATGAACGCCCACCCGCAGTACCTCACCGAGATCGACGGCCAGACCCTGCACTACGTGCACGTCCCCTCGGCCGAGCCCGGCGCGACGCCGGTGCTGCTGCTGCACAGCTGGCCCGGCTCGTTCACGGAGTTCCTCGACGTGATCGGCCCGCTGACCGACCCGGTCGCGCACGGCGGCCGCGCCGAGGACGCCTGCTCGGTGGTGGTGCCGTCGCTGCCCGGGTTCGGCTTCAGCACCCCGCTCGCCGGGGGCGGCTGGACCACCGCCCGGATCGCCGCGACGCTGGACACCCTGATGCGCCGGCTCGGCTACACCTCCTACGGGGCGCACGGCAGCGACGCCGGGGCACTCGTCGCACGCGAGCTCGGCCTGCTCGACCCGCCGGGGTTCCTCGGGCTGCACGTCCTGCAGCTGTTCTCGTTCCCGTCGGGCGACCCGGCCGAGTTCGAGCGGCTGGGACCGGACGACCACGCCGCACTGGAGTTCCTGCAGTGGTTCTCCTCGGTCGGCGGCTACAACGGGATGAACGCCTCCCGCCCGCAGACGATCGGCGCGGCGCTGGCCGACTCACCGGTCGGGCAGCTGGCCTACTCCGAGCTGTTCGCGTCCTTCGGCAACGGCACCGCGCTGGTGAGCCGTGACCAGCTGCTGACCCAGGTGTCGCTGTACTGGCTGACCAACACCGCGGCGACCTCGGCCCGGATCTACTTCGAGGACGCACGCGCCGGCGCGGAGCCGCGGGTGAACCACGCGCGGACCGGGGTCGCGGTGTTCGCCTCGGACTTCCGCACGGTCCGGGTGTTCGCCGAGCGGGACAACACCCAGATCGAGCACTGGAGCACCCACGAGGAGGGCGGACACTTCGCCGCCCTGGAGCGGCCCGCCGAGCTGGCCGCCGACATCCGGGCGTTCTTCGCCGGCTGAGCCCGCGTCAGCCCCGGGTGCAGAGCCCTTTGGCCGCCAGCACCCGGGCGACGGCGGTGTCGTTGTCCTGCGCCGTGATCCGCCCGTCGGCCAGTGCCTTCTCCGCGGCGTCGAGCAGCGGCGCGACCGGGGTGACGTTGGAGAACAGCGCCATGTCCGCACCGGCGCTCAGTGCCCGGGTGGCGGCCTCGGCGAGCCCGAACCGGTCGGTGATCGCCTTCATCGCGCCGAGGTCGTCGGTCATGGCCAGACCGTCGAACCGGTAGTCGGCTCGCAGCAGGCGGTAGGTGGCCGCGTCGATGCTGGTGGGCACGTCGGAGGTCAGACCGGGTACGTCGAGGTGGCCGAGCATGACCCCGACCCGCCCGTCGAGCGGCTTCCCCGGCCCGACGAGGTCGGCGTAGGGCCGCAGGTCGTTCCCGCGCAGCTGCTCCAGCGGCGGGGTGCTCACCGATCCCTTGTGCGAGTCGCCGGAGCTGTGCCCGTGACCGGGGAAGTGCTTGAGGACCCCGAACACTCCGCCGGCCTGCTGCCCCTCGGCCCAGGCCGCGGCGTAGCGGGTGACGGTGGCCGGGTCGTCGGAGAACGACCGGTCCCCGATGACGGCGGTGCGCGGCTGGTCGGAGACGTCCACCGACGGCGCGAGGTTCCAGGTGACGCCGCGGGCCCTCAGCTGTCCGGCGCGCTCCCGGGCGATCTCGGTGACCTGCTCGGGGCTCTCGGACGCGGCCATCTGCCGGGCGCTGGGGACGTCACCGTCGAGCTCGTCGATGCGCTGGACCCGGCCGCCCTCCTCGTCCACGGCGACGGCGAGCGGCGTGCGGGACGCCGTCTGCAGCGCCGCGAGCCGGTCCTGCTGCAGCAGCGCGGTGTCGTTGCCGCCGAGGAACACCCCGCCGACCTGCGAGGCCCGGACGATCGCGGTCGCCCCGGCCGGGTCGGCGGCGTCCACCCCGACCATGAGGCGCTGGGCGAGCCGGTCGCGCGGGGACAGTGCCGCCACCATCGGGGCGCAGGTGTCCGGGTCCGGCGCCGGCTGTGCCGCCGGCGCCGCCTGCGGCCGGGCGCCCGGTTGGGCGGCGTCGGTGCTGTTCGCGGTGAGCTGCGGCCCGGCGACGGCGACGAGGCCCGCCGTCAGCGCGCCCACGACGGCGGCGGTGAGCAGTCCGGTGCTGCGACGGCGTCGCTGCCGGATCACGGGGTGGAGTCGTCGGGGCAGTCGCATCGCGACCATCGTGACAGGCCCGCCCGGTCCCGGCTCCCCCGCCGCGCCGCGACGGGCGGCCGCTCCCCGGGTCAGGTGAGCGGGGGGACCCGCTCGGACTCCGGCGGCGGGCCGGGCGGGGTCCCGTCGCCGAACGGGCGCCCGCCCAGCTCCTCGCGGCCGTGCGCGGTGAGCCAGTTCGCCGAGTCCGGCCCCTTCGGGACGATCCCGGTCGGGTTCACCGACGTGTGCACGCCGTAGTAGTGCTGTTTGACCTGCTCGAAGTCGATCGTGTCGCCGAAGCCGGGGGTCTGGAACAGGTCCCGGGCGTAGGCCCAGAGCACCGGCAGCTCGGTCAGCTTGTGCCGGTTGGCCTTGAAGTGGCCGTGGTAGGCGGCGGCGAAGCGGACCAGGGTCACCCACAGCCGGATGTCGGCCTGGGTGATGGAGTCGCCGACCAGGTAGCGGCGCGTCGACAGGTGCTCGGACAGCTCGTCCATCCGGGACCACAGGGCGTCGTAGGCACGGTCGTAGGCCCGCTGGGACGAGGCGAACCCGCACTTGTAGACGCCGTTGTTGACGTCGTGGAAGATCCCCTTCCCGATCCGCTCGATCGCGTCCTCGTCGGTCCACAGGTCCGGGGCGCCCTCGCGGTGGAACTCCCGCCACTGGCCGGACAGGTCGCGCTCCAGCAACGCGTACTCGTTGGTGACGACCTTGCCCGAGGAGATCTCGACCATCGCCGGGACGGTGACGCCCTCGTCGTAGCCGGGGACGGCCTTCTCGTAGGCCTCGCGCAGGTACTCGATGCCCAGCACCGGGTCCACGTCGCCGGGGTCGAGGTGGAAGCGCCAGCTCCGCTCGTCGTGCAGCGGGCCGGCGACACCCATCGAGATGGCGCCCTCCAGCCCGAGCAGCCGCCGGGTGATGATGACCCGGTTCGCCCACGGGCAGGCCCGCGCGCCGACCAGGCGGTAGCGGCCCGCCTCGACCGGCCACGGTGACGACCCGTCGGCCGTGATCCGCTCGGCCACCCCGAGCGCGTCCCGCACGAACTCACCGCTGTCCTGGTCGGTCCCCATGCCCGGAACGCTAGCGCTGTGGTCGGATGGACGCATGGGCGTCGACGGTGACCTCGCACGCGGTCTGTCCGAGCTGGTCGCACCGGGTTGCCGGGTGGCGGTGGCCGACGGCTGCGGGCTCCCCTACGCGCTCGCCCGCCCGCTGTCGGAGGTCGCGGGGCGGGTCGGGGGCGTACGGCTGGTGCTGGGCTGGGTGCCCGGCCCCGCCCCGGACATCGACCCGGCTGCGTTCGCCGACATCCGCACGGTCGTGGGCGGGCCGGGGGTGCGCGCGCTGGTCGAGTCCGGGCACGCGCACCGGGTCCCGGCCCGGCTCTCGGCGACGCCCGCGGTGCTGACCGGGCCGCTGCGCCCGGACCTGCTGCTGGCCACCGTCGTCCGCGACGACCGGGGCGAGCTGCGGTTCGGCGCGGAGGTGTCCTGGATGCGCGCGCTGTACGACGCCGGGGTGCCGGTCGCCGCGGTCGTGTCCGCCACCGCCCCGCACGCCGATGTCGGCCCCCCGCTGACCGGGGTGAGCGTGCTCGGCGAGGTCGACGGGCCGGCCGGGGCCCCGTTCGCCGTCGCGGGCCCGACCCCGACCGACGCCGACCGGGCGGTCGCCCGCCGCGGTCGCCCGCCTCGTCCCCGCCGGGGCCCGGATCCAGTTCGGGCCGGGTCGGCTGGCCGCCGCGCTCGTCGACGCCCTGGACGTGCCGGTCGCGGTGGACTCCGGCCTGCTCGCCGACGCGGTCGTCGACCTGGACGCCCGCGGGCTGCTGCGTGCCACGCCGTCCTCGACGGCGCTCTACGGCGGCCCCCGGCTCCACGACTGGGCCGACCGGCTCGGCCGCGCCGGGCACGGGACCGTCCGGCCGGTCGGGTACACCCACGACGTGTCCCGGCTCAGCACCGACCCGGGCCCGCTGGTCGCGCTGAACACCGCCCTGGAGATCGATCTCGACGGCCAGGTCAACGTCGAGGGCGTCGCCGGGTCGGCGGCCGGGATGATCGGGGGGCACCCGGACTTCGCGGCGGCCGCCGCCCGCGGGCCGGGGCTCTCGGTGATCGCGCTGCCGTCGGCCCACCGCGGCCGCCCCACGCTGGTCGAGCGGCTCGGCGGGCCGGTGACGACACCGTCGCACGACGTCGACGTGGTCGTCACCGACCGGGGTACGGCGGACCTGCGGGGGCTCGGACGCACCGAGCGGCGACGCGCGCTGGGCTCCCTGTGGGGCGACGCCGTTACCCCGGACGAGTGAACTCCGATCCCGTACTGTGACCGGAACCACAGATCACCCGGGGTGAACGGATCACCGGCGTCCCGGGCGCGAGCCGGGACCGGCCGCACGGCCGTGACGCGGCGTCCATTCCGGACCGACGGCGTGTGACGACCACGTGACGTCACTGGTGGGCCCGCGCGCCGTCCACCCCCGTGGCGACCTGTGTCGTCGCTGCCCGGAAAGACACCGGATGACCGGGTGAGTTGCGCATAGCACAACTCCGGCGGCCGTTCCAGGCTCACCCTCGGTGAGCGGACAGGGGCCGCGGGGGCACCTACCGTCAGGGCCGTCCCGCACCCGAGCGCCGAGGAGGCGCGCCCATGACGGCAGACCACCGCAGCGGGCTCCGGGGGCCCGCCAGCACCGTGCAGGAGTTCGGCGACACGCCCACCGAGGTCCGCGAGTCCACCCACTACAAGCACGAGTACGTGCAGACCTTCGTCGACAAGTGGGACGAGCTGATCGACTGGCGGGCCCGCTACGCCAGCGAGGGGCGGTTCTTCGTGGACCAGCTCCGCAGGCGCGGGGTCACCAGCGTGCTCGACGTGGCGACCGGCACCGGCTTCCACTCCGTGCGGCTGCTGGAGGAGGGCTTCGAGACCGTCGTGTCCGCCGACGGCAGCGCCGAGATGCTGGCGAAGGCCTTCGACAACGGGATGAAGTTCGGCGGGCACGTGCTGCGCGTCGTGCAGGCCGACTGGCGCTGGCTCAACCGGGACGTGCACGGCGAGTACGACGCGATCATCTGCCTCGGCAACTCGTTCACCCACCTGTTCTCCGAGCGTGACCGCCGCAAGGCGCTCGCCGAGTTCTACGCGATGCTCTCCCACGACGGCGTGCTGATCCTGGACCAGCGCAACTACGACGCGATCCTGGACAACGGCTTCACCTCGAAGCACCGCTACTACTACTGCGGCGACGACATCGTCGCCGAGCCGGAGTACGTCGACGACGGCCTCGCCCGGTTCCGCTACCGGTTCCCCGACGGGTCCCAGTACCACCTGAACATGTTCCCGCTGCGCAAGGACTACACCCGTCGTCTCATGCACGAGGTCGGGTTCCAGCGGGTCGAGACCTTCGGCGACTTCCAGTCGACCTACGCCGACGACGAGCCCGACTTCTTCGTGCACATCGCCGAGAAGGCCTACCTCGACCAGGAGGACGCCGAGTGACACGGACGCCCCACGACACCGCCGAGCACACCGCCCGCTCGTACTACGACTCCGACGACGCCGACACCTTCTACTCCCGGGTCTGGGGCGGGGAGGACATCCACGTCGGCGTCTACGCGACACCGGACGAGCTCATCTCCGTGGCCAGCGCACGCACGGTGACCCGGATGGCCGAGGTCGCCGGGGTCGGGCCCGGCACCAGGGTGCTGGACCTCGGGGCGGGCTACGGCGGTGCCGCCCGCCGGCTGGCGTCCGCGCACGGGGCCACGGTGCACTGCCTCAACCTGTCCCCCGTGGAGAACGCCCGCAACGAGCGGATGACCCGCGAGCAGGGACTGTCCGGGCAGGTGGAGGTCACCACCGGGAGCTACGAGGACGTGCCGGTCGAGACCGCCTCGGTCGACCTGGTCTGGTCCCAGGACGCGTTCCTGCACTCCGGATCGCGCGACACCGTGCTGGACGAGATCGCCCGGGTGCTGCGTCCGGGAGGACAGGTGGTCTTCACCGACCCGATGGCCGTCGACGACCTCGACCAGTCCTCGATCCAGCCGATCCTCGACCGCATCGCGCTGTCGTCGATGGCCACGCCCGGGTTCTACACCGAGGGGCTGGAGCGGCGGGGGTTCACCGACGTCGGGTTCCACGACCACGCCGAGCACCTGCCGACCCACTACCGCCGGGTGCGCGAGGAGCTGGTGGCCCACGAGGAGGAGCTGTCGTCCTCGATCTCGGGGCCCTACCTGACCGCGATGAAGGCGGGCCTGCAGCACTGGGTGGACGGCGGGCGGGCCGGGAAGCTCACCTGGGGGATCGTGCACGCCGTGCGCGGCTGAGGCCCGCCGGCGGCTCAGCCGTCGTCGGTGTCGTTCCCGCCGGTGTCGTTCCCGCCGGTGTCGTCCCCGTCGTCGCTCCCGTCGGCGTCGTTCCCGCTGTCGGTGTCGTTCCCGTCGTCGCCGTCCCGGTCGTCGTCGCCGTCCTGGTCGTCACCGTCCCGGTCGTCACCGTCCTGCTGCTGTTGCTGCGGGGGTGCGGGTGCCGGAGCGGGCGTCGCGGGCGCGCCGCCGCACGACGCGGCGGTGGTGAGGACGAGCGCGAGCGCTGCCAGCGTGCCGAGCAGTGCCCGGATGGGGGTGGTTCGTCGCATACGGGCGAGTCTCCCGGATCCTCCGGTCAGCCGCCGAGGAAGGCCCGTACCGCCGCGGTCGTCGCGGCGGGCTGCTCGTCGACGAGGAAGTGCCCGGCGCCGGCGACCGCGTCGCCGGTGACCAGTGCGGGGTCGGCGGCCGCGCGCCGCCACACCTCGAGCGGGCTCTCCGCGTTGGCGCCGACGACACCGCGCTCGCCCCCACAGCACGAGCGTGGGTGCGGCGATCCGCTCGTGCGCGGCGGCGGAGGCGGCGTCGTGCTCGAGGTCGATCGACGCGCCGGCGCGGTAGTCCTCCATCATCGCGTGCCGGGCGGCCGGGTCGGCGAACGCGCGCTCGTAGGAGGCCAGCGCCTCGGGCGGGTGCGCGTCCAGCCCGGACCCCCAGCCGCCGAGCAGCGAGTGCAGGTACCCGACCGGGTCCCCGGCGATCAGCCGCTCGGGCAGGTCGGCGGGCTGGATGAACAGGAACCAGTGGTAGTACGCCGTCGCCAGCGCCCGGTCGGTGTGGGAGTAGACGTAGCCGGTGGGGAGGATGTCGAGCAACGCGGCCTGTGCGACGCGCTCGGGATGGTCGAGCAACATCCGGTGGGTGACCCGGGCGCCACGGTCGTGGCCGACGACGGCGAAGGTGTCGAACCCGAGACGCGCCATGACGTCGACCTGGTCGGCGGCCATCGCCCGGAACGAGTACCCCGCGTGGTTCTCGCCGTCGGCGGGGCGGCCGGACTCCCCGTAGCCGCGCAGGTCCGTGGCGACGACGGTGTGGTCGCGGGCCAGGTCCGCCGCGAGCGGCCCCCACATCGCGTGGGTCTGCGGGAACCCGTGCAGCAGGAGCACCGGCGGGACCTCGCCCCCGCGCACCCCGTGCACGACGACCCGCTCCTCCGGCGGGCCGACGGTCAGGTCGAAGGGGTCGAACTCGACTGTTCCGGGCACGGGTGCCGTCCTCCCTGGTCGGGCAGCGCGCCGGCGGCGGCCGGCCGTGCCACATCGAACACCCAGAACCGCAGCACCGCGAACCGCAGCAGGCCACCGGCGAGGCTGGCGACCGCGACGACCGCCGCCTCCTCACCCGGTGTGGTGGCGCCGGCGAGCTGGTGCAGCGCGAGCAGCACCGCGGAGGTGTAGGTCGCGTAGAACGCGACGGTGCCCGCGTCCTGCACCCACTCGCGGAGCCGGTGCGCGGGAGCACCGTCGAAGGCGAGACGACGGCTGGCCTCGGTACTGACCGCGGTGGTGAGGACCAGCGCGAGCAGGTTCGCCGGGACGGCCGGGAGCACCGGCCGGAACAGCAGGAACAGCGCGGCGTTCAACGCCGTCGCCCCGCCGCCGACGGCGGCGTAGCGGGCGAGCTGCACGGCCAGCGGGTACCGCCGCGACAGGTCCGCGACCACGGCCGCCACGCGCCCGTGCACCCGGGCCGCGGACGGGACCGGGTCCACGAACGACCCGTGTGCCGACGAGTGTGCTGCGTCCACCGGTCCTCCCGCCCCTGCTGGGTAGATCTTCGCAGGAGTACCCGCGACGGATCACCGGGAATCAACCGGACGCGTCACACTCCTCACCCCGGCGTGCCACCGGGCCCGGTGTCCGCCGCGGCCCGGACGCTCACAGCGCCAGGAACACCGTCTCCCCCTCGCCGCGCAGCCGGATGTCGAACCGGTAGCGGCCCGGTCCGTCCGCGACGGCGAGGAGCGTGTGCCGGCGCCCGGCCGGGACCGCGGTGAGCAGCGGGTCGGACGCGTGGGCGTCGGCGTGCTCGGGGAAGTAGATGCGGGTGACCACGCGGTCGAGCAGGCCGCGGGCGAACACCGAGACGTCGATGTGGGGTGCCTCGTCGGGGAGGGCGCCGGGCAGCACCGTGCGGATCTGCCAGCGGCCCTCGTCGTCGGTGGGGCAGCGGCCGAAGCCGCGGAAGCCCTCGACGGTGGACTTCGCCGCGCCGCGCGGGTCGTCGGGGTGGTCGAAGCGGCCGTCCGGATCGGCCTGCCACGTCTCGACGAGCGCGTCGGGCACGAGCGCACCGGTGCCGTCGTGGACGGTCCCGCCGACGAGCACGGCGCCGGGGGTTCCGTCGGGCACGACGTCCGGCCCGTCCGGCCAGGGCAGCCCCAGCGACAGGTAGGGGCCCACGGTCTGGCTGGGGGTCAGCGGCAGGCTCATGCGTGGGGCTCCTCGAACGGGGTGGCGCCGTGGCCGCGCAGCACGATGTCGAACCGGAACGCCAGCGCCCACTCGGGGCGGGTCGCGTCCAGGTCGAAGGTGGACACCAGCCGCTCGCGGGCCGCCTCGGGCGTCGCGTTGTAGATCGGGTCCTGGCCGAACAGCGGGTCGTCCGGGAAGTACATCTGGGTCACCAGCCGCTGGGTGAACGCGCGCCCGAACAGCGAGAAGTGGATGTGGGCGGGTCGCCACGCGTTGTGGTGGTTGCCCCACGGGTAGGCGCCGGGCTTGATCGTGGTGAACGAGTAGTGACCCGACGAGTCGGTGAGGACGCGACCGCCACCGGTGAAGTTCGGGTCGAGCGGGGCGGGCCAGTTGTCCCAGCGGTGGGCGTAGCGGCCCGCGGCGTTGGCCTGCCACACCTCGACCAGGGTGTCCGGGACGGGTCGCCCGTCGGAGTCCAGCACCCGGCCGGACACGACGATCCGCTGGCCCTGGGCCTCGCCGTGCGCGCCGACGGTGAGGTCGTCGTCGCCGGGGCGGACCGGGCCGGTGAGCAGCGGGCCGGTGATCTCGGTGAGCCGCTGGGGCAGGATCACCGGCTGCTCGGACGGCGCCCGCAGCGCGGTGCTGCGGTACTCCGGCGAGAGCAGCGGGGCGTGGGTCCCGGCCGGGACGGGGGCGTAGCCCTGCATCGGCGGTCCTTCCTCGTGGTGGGTGGGGTCTAGGGCGTGTCTCCTAAGAGGTCGCGCGGATTGGTCACAGCTTGGCCGCGGTCGAGTGTCTGGGGGCGAGGGCGGGTACGGGCCTGCCGATCATGAAGTTATCTACGCTTCGTGATCGTCTGGAGGCCGCGTGCCCACCCTGCCATCATGGCTGACCGAGCCGTTGTGGGACCAGTTCACCGCGCTGCTGCCTCATCGAGACGAGTTCGATCCCACCCATCCGCTGGGCTGCCATCGCCGCCGGATCGCGGATCGGATCGTGTTCGACAAGCTCCTGCAGGTACTGCGGTTCGGCTGCTCGTATGAGGGCATCGCTGACAGCACCTGCTCGGCGACCACCATCCGCGATCGTCGTGACGAGTGGATCAGGCTCGGGGTCTTCGCCCAGCTGCGTCGGATCGTCCTGGACGCCTACGACCGCATCGTCGGTCTGCTGCTGCACGACATCGCCGTCGATGGCGCCATCACCAAGGCCCCCGGCGGCGGCGAGGTCGCCGGTCCGTCGCCGGTGGACCGGCGCAAACAGGGTATGAAACGTTCGGTGCTCGTCGAGGGATACGGCATCCCGCTGGGCCGAGTCCTGGCCGGAGCCAACCGGCACGACTCCCCGCTACTGGGCCCCACCCTCGACCGCCTCGATGCTCTCGGCCCGCTGCCCGACGACATCACCGTGCACCTCGACGCCGGCTATGACTCCGGCAAGACCCGCGACACGCTGGCCGAACGAGGCCTGCACGGCGAGATCGCGCACAAGGGTGAGAAAGCGCCGATCCAGGCCACCCGCCGCTGGCACGTCGAGCGGACCAACGCTTGGCACAACAGCTTCAACCGGCTGCAGCGCTGCTACGAACGACGAGAAATCGTCGTCGACGCGTTCTTCGACCTCGCCGACACGATCGTCACACTCCGTAGCTTGATTCGGCAGGCCTGGACCACACACCGCTGGAACGCCCGACCTGCACGACGTCCATGATCACCAACCAATCCGCGCGACCTCTAAGAGGTCGTTTCAGAACGACTTGTCGAGTTTCCATTGACCCCTCGACGACAGATCAAACGGCAGGTCAGATAGCCGCTTGTCGTCTACAACAGACACGTCGACCTCGTTCTGAAATGACCTCTAAAGTGCGCAACCAGGTGACGATGGCCTTCAGTGCAACTCCGCCGCGGTAGGTCAGGGCGAGTTTGTCGTAGCGGGTCGCGAGGCCGCGCCACTGCTTGACCTCGCAGAACCCGCGTTCGACGACGTTGCGGCCGCGGTAGTCGACCCGGTCGAACGCCGGTGGTCGACCGCCGCGTGTGCCGCGTCGTTTCCGGTGTCCCTGCTGGTCAGCCGGCTCCGGGATGACCGCGACGATCCGTCGTCTGCGCAGGTGGGCGCGGATGGCGCGTGAGGAGTAGGCCTTATCTGCGCGGACCCGCTCGGGCCGGGTCCGCGGTCGGCCCGGACCGACCCGTCCGACGCTCAGATGTGACATCAGGTGCGCGAACATCGGGGCGTCACCGGCCTGGCCAGGGCCGACCAGTACGACCAGCGGGCGGCCGTGTCCGTCAACGAGCTGGTGGATCTCCGTGCCGAGCCCTCCGCGGGAGCGGCCCAACGCGTGATCGGGCGGCTCGATCAGCAGATTCTTGTAGTTCGATCCGGCCCCCTGTGTCCCGCTGCAGGGTCGCGGCGTGTTGGTGAGCGCGGATGATCGTCGAGTCGACCGACACGGCCCAGTCCACGAGACCGGCGGAGTCGGCATCGGCGAGCAGAGCTGCGAGAACCTGGTCCCAGGTGCCGTCACCGCAGTAGCGGCGGTGGCGTTTCCATAGGGTCTGCCACAGCCCGAACTCGACCGGGACATCACGCCAGGCCCGCCCGCAGCGGAACCGGTAGATGATCCCCTCGATCACTCTGCGGTGATCGGCGAACGGGCGCCCTGGCATCCCGTCCGACGAGGGCAGTAACGGCTCGAGTCGGTCCCACTGGGCATCGGTCAGGACGGCACGGCGCGACACCTACTGATCATCGCGCAGGCCCGACCAGCCGGGTTAGGAGACGCGCCCTAGACGGCGCCGTGCGGGAGGCCGACGTAGTTCTCGGCGAGGCTCGTCGCAGCGGCGCGGGAGGTCACTGTGTACCGCAGCTGGGAGCGCTGCAGGCCGACGCCGAACGCGTCGCCGCCCTCGGTGGCGGGGTCGAAGCGGTGCAGCATCGAGGTCATGAACCAGGAGAAGTGCTCGGCCCGCCAGACCCGGCGCAGGCAGGTGTCGGAGTAGGCCGCCAGACCCGCGTCGTCGCCCTCGCGCAGCGCGCGGACGACCGCGTCGGCCAGCACCCGGACGTCGGCGATGGCGAGGTTCATGCCCTTGGCGCCGGTGGGCGGGACGATGTGCGCGGCGTCGCCGGCGAGGAACAGCCGTCCGCGGCGCATCGGCGAGGCGACCATGCTGCGCATCGGGGTGACCGAGGGCTTCTCGATGAACTCGCCCTCGTTGATGGTGAACCCGTCGCAGGCCAGGCGGGTGTGCAGGGCGTCCCAGATGCGGGCGTCGGACCAGTCGGACGGGTCGGTGTCGTTCGGGACCTGGACGTAGAGCCGGGTCACCTCGGGGCTGCGCATCGAGTAGAGCGCGAAGCCGTCGTCGTGGTGGGCGTAGACGAGCTCGTCGGTGGTCGGCGCGGCCTTCGCGAGCACGCCGAGCCAGGAGAACGGGTAGACCCGCTCGGCGATGTCCGGGGCGACCAGCGGCCGGGAGACGCCGTGGAAGCCGTCGCAGCCGGCGATCACGTCGCAGTGCAGCACCCGGTCCGCGCCGTCGGCGTCGGTCCAGGTGATCGACGGGGCGTCGGAGTCGACGTCGTGCAGGGCCAGGTCCGCCACCCCGAACTCGACGGGCAGCCCGGCGTCGTCGACCCGGTCGGCGAGCAGGTCCTTCACGACCTCCTGCTGGCCGTACACGGTGATGCCGGTGCCGACGAGGTCGGCGAAGTCGATCCGGTGGTCCTGCGCGGGGGCGCCCGGGGCCTCGGCGAACCGCAGGGAGATCCCGGTGTGCGGCATGCCCTCCCGCTCCAGCCGTCCGGCGACGCCCATCTCCCGCAGCAGCTCGACCGTGGGGGCCTCGAGCACCCCGGCCCGGACCCGGGCCTCGACGTAGCCGCGGTCCCGGGCCTCCAGCACGACCGCCTCGACGCCCGCCAGGTCGAGCAGCTTCGCCAGCACGAGCCCGGCGGGGCCGGCTCCGACGATGCCGACCTGGGTCCGGGACTCGCGCCGCTGCGTCATGGGGTCACTGTCCCGTTCCCGGGCGCGGGCGTTCGACCCCGCTTCCGTTCTGCGGAAGACTGCCCGGTCATGACGACGCGTCCGGTCCGCTCCGGGGTCACCGCACGGGTGCTGGACGTGCTCGGTGCGTTCAGCGTGCAGGCGCCCGTGCTCGGGCTGAGCGACATCGCCCGGCGCACCGGGCTCCCGCTGACCACGGTGCACCGGATCGTCGGAGAGCTGGCCGCGGGCGGCGCGCTGGACCGCGGCGACGACGGCCGCTACCGGATCGGGCTGCGGCTCTGGGAGATCGCCCACCTGGCCCCGGCCAGCCACGGTCTGCGGGAGTCGGCGATGCCGTTCCTGGAGGACCTGCACGAGGTCACCCGGCACAACGTGCAGCTCGCCGTGCTCGACCCCGACGACCCGGGCGAGGTGGTCTACGTGGAGCGCCTGTCCAGCCACGACGCCGTCTCGATCGTCACCCGCACCAGGTCGCGGCTGCCCTCGACGGCGACCGGGGTCGGGCTCGTGCTCCTCGCGCACGCCGACCCGGCCGCGGTCGAGTCGGTGCTGGCCCGGCCGATCCGCCGGTTCACCCCGTGGACGGTGTGCCGGCCCGACGGCGTCCGGACGCTGCTCGCCCAGGCCCGCACCGGCGGGTTCGTGGTGTCCGACCGGCAGATCGAGGAGGTGTCGATGTCGGTGGCCGCCCCGGTGCGCACCGGGGACGGGCCGGTCGTCGCGGGGCTGTCGATCGTCGTGCCGGCCGCGACGAACCCGCACACCCTGGTACCGGCGGTCCGCGCGGCGGCCCGCGGCATCAGCCGGGCCCTCGCCGCATCGTGATCGTTCCGATGCCGTCGCCGGTACGCCCGCCCCGGCGTTCCGTGTCACCGTGACACGTGCGCGACTTCCGGATCGAGATCCCCGACGCCGAGCTGGACGACCTGCGTGAGCGGCTCGCCCGGACCCGCTGGCCGGACCCGGCGACGGTCGGGGGCTGGACCCAGGGCGTCCCGCTCGACTACGCCCGCGAGCTCTGCGAGTACTGGCGCACCGGCTACGACTGGCGCCGCGTCGAGGCCGAGATCAACGCGTGGCCGCAGTTCCGCACCGGCCTCGACGGCGGCGGTGACGACTCCGTCGAGGTCCACGTGCTGCACGCCCGCTCGCGGCACCCGGACGCGATGCCGCTGCTGCTCACCCACGGCTGGCCGGGCTCGCTCGTCGAGTTCCTCGGCGTGCTGCCCGCGCTGACCGACCCCGAGGACCCGGCCGACGCCTTCCACGTCGTCGTGCCGACGCTGCCCGGCTTCGGGTTCTCCGGCAAGCCGACGGCGGCGGGCTGGGGGGTCGAGCGGATCGCCGTCGCCTGGGCGCAGCTGATGGACCGGCTGGGCTACGAGCGGTTCGCCGCGCAGGGCGGCGACTGGGGATCGATGATCACCTCGGCGCTGGGGACGGCCGCCCCGGAGCTGCTGTACGGCATCCACCTCACGATGGCGCTGGCCCCCCGGCCCGACGACGCGGCGGGCCTCACCGACCAGGAGAAGGCCGACATCCGCTTCTCCAAGGAGTTCTCCCGCTACGGCTCCGGCTACTCCGCCGAGCAGTCCACCCGCCCGCAGACCGTCGGCTACGGCCTGGTCGACTCCCCCGCCGCGCAGTGCACGTGGATCGTGGAGAAGTTCTGGGACTGGACCGACTGCGCGGGGCACCCGGAGAACGTGATCAGCCGGGACCGGCTGCTGGACAACGTCATGCAGTACTGGCTGGGCGCGGCGGGCGCGTCGTCGGCGCGGATCTACTGGGAGAGCTTCGCCCGCCGCCGCCTCGACGACGTCGAGGTCCCCACCGGCGTCGCCCAGTTCCCGCACGAGATGGTCAAGCTCCCCCGGTCCTGGCTGGAGCGCCGCTACACCGACCTGCGCTGGTTCTCCCGCCCCGACATCGGCGGGCACTTCCCGTCGCTGGAACAGCCCGAGTCCTTCGTCGACGAGGTGCGGGGTTTCTTCCGGACCCTGCGCTGATCTGCTCAGAGCACCAGCACGGCCGCGGTGAACGCGTGCAGGTGGTTGCCCGGCCCGACCGGGCCGATCTCCCCGGCGGCGAAGAACCCGGCCACCCGGGGACCGCCCCCGGCACCGGATCCGGTGGCGTGCGGGTCGAGGCCGGCACGCACGGCGCGCACGTCGTGGTCGGCGTCGCCGAACATGGCGGCCCCGCGTCCGTTGCAGGAGAACAGCAGCGCGCCCGCCACCGGCGCGGCGCGGCGCACCGGGGCGAGCAGCTCGTGCAGGTCCTGGGCGGCGCCCGCGGCGTCACGGACCTGGAAGCGCACGGTGGTGCCGACCTCCACGACGTCACCGGCGATGACGGCGCCGTCGCCGACGTCGACGGCCCGCACGGCGCGGACCAGGAAGTCGCCCCGGTCGTGGGACTCGGCGTACTCGTCGACGGCGACGCCCAGGTGCAGCCCGGTCAGCGCGTGGCGCTGGTCCTCGGGCGGTAGCGCGGTCACGATCTCGCGCAGCCGCTCGGCCGCGGGCCGCCCGGCCAGCTCGGCGATCCGGTTCCGCTCCGCACGGGTCACGACCATCGGCGGCCCGATCGGGCGGCACCCCTGGCTGACGACGACGCGCGGGGCGGTCGGACCGCCGAGCAGCACCCCGACCGCTCCACCGTGGTGCACGGTGCCCCCGGCGAACAGCCGGTCGGACCCGGGCACCCCGGAGCCGCCGGCCAGGCCCCCGATCACCGGGAACCCCGGGTCGGTCGACGCGAGCCGGTCCAGGACACCGCTGACCGGGAAGGTGAACGGGTCCGCGAACAGGACGGCGACGCGGTCGTCCTCGGCGGGCGGGACCAGTCCGCGCACCCCGATGGCGTCCCGGCCGTCGGTCCCGGCGCCGGGGCGGCGCTCGGCGACCGGGAAGACCGTCCGGATCCGGGTGCCGGGCAGCGAGGCCGCCCAGACCGCGACCGCCGGCTCGCCCTCGACCCCGCGGCCGTCGGCCATCACGCCGTGCGCGGTCGTGCCGATTGTCGCGGCGGGCGCGGCGAGCTCCATCACCCGCAGCCCCGCGGCCTCGACCTCCTCGACCGGCGCGGCGGGGCCCGCGCCGGGGCAGACGAAGAACACCACGAGGTCGGGGACGACGCCGAGCGCGGCCAGCGCCTGACCCGTCGCGACCTCCGCGGCGCCGGTGAGGTCGGGTCCGACCGCCAGCCCGTCGCCGACCCGCACGCCCTCGCCCGCTGCCACGGGCCCGACGCTACGTCAGCCCGCCGCGGCCCACCGGGTGCCGCACGACCTCAGCGACGGGGCACCGGGACCCGCCCGGGACGGGGCCAGAGACGGGCACGGACGACGGCGCGGACCCGGGCGGGCCCCAGCGTCGCCGAGTCCGTCGAGCCGAACGGGTTGTCGCCCCGCACGTACCAGCCGTCGCCGTCGGGATGCACCGCCCGTTTCACCGACAGCTGCTCGGGGCGGGACTCCCAGGTCACGAGAACGACGTCGCCGGGCCGGACCGGCGCACCGAACCGGACCAGGACGACGTCGCCGTCGGACAGGGCCGGGGACATCGACGGCCCCCGCACCGTCACCCGCCGCAGGCGCATCGCCGACTCCCTCCAGAGTGGATCTCCCGTGACGTGGTCGTCCTGCCCGGCCACCGCCGCGAGGGTAGGGTCGCCGATGCCAGAACGATCACCCCACCAGGGAGGACACTCATGCGGCTGTCCCGCATTCTCCGTCCGCGACTGGAGGCCACCGCGCACTGCGACCTCCCCTGCGGCGTGTACGACCCGGCCCAGGCCCGGATCGAGGCCGAGTCGGTCAAGGCGATCCAGGAGAAGTACCAGGGCAACGAGGACGTGGACTTCCGGGCCCGCGCCATCGAGATCAAGGAGCAGCGCTCCGACCTGGTCAAGCACCACCTGTGGGTGCTGTGGACCGACTACTTCAAGCCGCCGCACTTCGAGAAGTACCCGGAGCTGCACGTGCTGTTCAACAAGGCCACCAAGGCCGCCGGCGCGTCGGGCACCAAGGGCTCGAACGACCCGGCGACCGGCCAGGAGCTGCTCGACTACATCGCCCAGATCGACAAGATCTTCTGGGAGACCAAGCAGGCTGCCTGATCCCGGGCTCCGCAACGGCGCCGACCGGTGGGATCGTGTCCTGCCGGTCGGTGCCGTTGCGCGTTCCGGGCCTGCGTGGCGGCGGCCCGGTCGGGTTCCTCGGGCGCGACAGCCCCCGGACTCGCGCCGTCGTTACGTCGCGTCGGCGTCCACCCTCCCCGCACCCGCCCGGTAACGGCACCATGGCCGGCGTGCGTACCCATGTCGCGCTGCTGCGCGGGATCAACGTCGGCGGCCACGGGAAGGTGCCGATGGCCGAGCTCCGCCGGGCACTGGGCGAGCGCGGGCTCGACGACGTCGTCACGCACGTCCAGTCCGGCAACGTGGCCCTGACCAGCTCCGCCGGCGACGAGGAGGTCGCGGCGACGATCGCCGCCGCTCTCGTCGAGGAGTTCGCGCTGGAGCGCCCGGTGGTCGTCCTCGGCCGCGAGGACTACCTCGCCGCGGTGGCCGCGAACCCGTTCGCCCGGGTCACCGAGCCGACGCAGCTCCACGCGGCGTTCCACGCCCGGCCGCTGTCCGCCGCGGGCCACGAGCGGGTCGCGGCCGCGCTGGCGGCCGAGCGCGCGAAGGGCGGCCGGGGCGATGCCGTCGTCGACGGGCGGGTGGTGTGGCTGCACCTGCCCGACGGGCTGGGCCGCAGCGAGCTCGCCGGCCGGCTCGCGGCCCGCACGGCCGAGCCCGACCAGGGCGGGACGATGCGCAACCTCGCGACCGTCCGGAAGCTCGCCGAGCTCCTGGACTGAGACGCGGGAGGACGGCACGGGACGCGACGGCGCCGCGACCCGCGCCCGGTCGGACGCGACGCCGCGGCGCCGTCGACGGCGGATGTCGAGCTGCCAGAACGATCCCCACCGCGTCGCCCGCATTCCTGCAAGTGACTTGCAGCAGACTACATGTGGCGGATCGATCCGTCCATGCGTGCGCGGCGATGGTCGCGGGTAGTCGGCAGTTGCTACATAGTGGCAAGTGATCCCGCGCGGCACAGCGTCGCGCGGCCCCGAACCAGGAGAGGACCATGGCCGAGTACACGCTCCCGGACCTGCCCTACGACTACTCCGCGCTCGCGCCGCACATCGCGCCCGAAATCATGGAGCTGCACCACAGCAAGCACCACAACACCTACGTCCAGGGCCTCAACACCACCCTGGACAAGCTCGCCGAGGCCCGGGACAAGAACGACTTCGGCGCCATCGTCGGACTCGAGAAGACCCTCGCGTTCAACCTCGGCGGCCACGTCAACCACTCCGCCTTCTGGAACAACCTCTCCCCCGACGGCGGCGACGAGCCCACCGGCGACCTCGCCACCGCCATCGAGAAGGACTTCGGCTCCTTCGACGCGTTCCGGGCCCACTTCACCGCCGCCGCCACCACCATCCAGGGCTCCGGCTGGGCCATCCTGGGCCACGACGCCCTCGGGGACCGGCTCCTGGTCCACCAGCTCTACGACCAGCAGTCCCAGCTCCCCGCGGGCCAGACCCCGATCGTCCTGCTCGACATGTGGGAGCACGCCTTCTACCTGCAGTACAAGAACGTGAAGCCGGACTACGTCAAGGCCTGGTGGAACGTCGTCAACTGGGCCGACGCCGCCGAGCGCCTCGCCGCCGCGCAGGGCTGACACCCGCGCCGGCGTCCCGCCCGGGTCCCCACCCGCCCGGGACGCCGGGCGTCAGCGGTGCGCGCCGGGACCGGTCACCCCGGTGGCGCGCAGCAGCAGGTGCATCGCCAGGTCCACCGAGCGTTCGCGCACGTCCGCCCGCCCGCCCGGCAGCTGCGGGTCCCGGGCGACGACCTGGCCGTCGGCGGTGGTCACGCAGAGGCAGACGTAGCCGACCGGCTTGGCCTCGGTACCACCACCGGGCCCCGCGACCCCGGTGATGCCGACGCCCACGTCGGCCCCGAACCGGGCCCGTGCGCCATCGGCGAGTGCCCGTGCGACCTGCGGCGACACGGCTCCGTGCTCGGCGATCATCGCGGCCGGGACGTCGAGCAGCGCGGTCTTGGCCTCGTTCGAGTAGGCGACCACGCCCCCGGCGACGTACGCGGACGAGCCGGCCCGGTCGACGAGCCGCCCGGCGAGCAGCCCACCGGTGCAGGACTCCCCGGTCGCGACCGTCCAGCTCTTCTCCTGCAGCGCCACGGCCAGCAGCTCGTCGGTGGTGCGGCCGTCGTCGCTGAGCAGCCTGCGGCGGTGCCGCTCCACGATCCGGCCCGCGAGGTCGCGCGCGACGTCCTCGGCACCCGGGAGCGGGTGCAGGTCCACCTCCAGCTCCGAGCGGCGCAGGCAGGTGGTCACCTCGACACCGGACAGGTCCAGCTCGGTCCCCAGCTCACGCAGCGTCTCGGCGATCTCGGACTCGGGCAGCCCGGCGAAACGCAGCAGGGTCGCCTCCGCCCGGGGCACCCGCGCGAGCAGCTCGGCCACCGGCGCCGACGCCAGCGCGGCCGGCCACATGCCCTGCAGCTCGCGCGGCGGCCCCGGCAGCACGACCACCAGGGGCCCGCCCGGCCGCGTCACCGCCAGCCCCGGCGCCGTCCCGACCGGCTCCAGCACACCTGCGCCGCGGGGCACCCGTGCCTGCTTGGCCGTCGCGGCGTCGAGCGCTGGCCCCGCCCACCCGGCGCGGCTCGCCCACCCCGCGACGCGGTCGTGGATCCGGCCCTGCAGCGCGGTGTCGACCTCCATCGGCGCGCCGACGAACTCGGCGACGACGTCGGCGGTCAGGTCGTCCGCCGTGGGGCCGAGACCGCCCGAGGTGACGACGAGGTCGTCGGAGGCGACGAACTCCAGACCGGAGCGCAGGTCCTCCGGGCGGTCCCCCACCAGCAGGACCCGGGAGACGGCGAAGCCGAGCTCGCCGAGGGCGCGGGCGACGAAGGGGCCGTTGGCGTCGGCCACGTGACCGGTCAGCAGCTCGCTCCCGGTGACCAGGACCGACGCGGTGGGACGGGGCTCGCTCATGATCCGAACCTACCCGTGACCGGCCGCCCGTACCCCGGTCGCGCGGGAGGTCACCATCGGTGCAGGTCCGGAGCGCCGCCACGCCGTCCGCAGTGGACTCGCCACCCGGTCGGGTGACGAATCCGGTACGACACGCCCGGATCCGGACCCTCTCGGCGTGTCGTCGCTCCACCGACGCCGCTCGTCGTGCGCCCGGAGGGTCGCGGGCAACCACCCCACGGCGACGGCGTCGTCACCCGTACGGCGCACGACCGGACCTCACGGCTCCGACCTGCGTCGACGCCGTCCGTCGCACCACTTCCGGTGAACTCGGCGGTCGCGCACACGCACGGTGTCCGTTCACCCGCAACCGCGCACTCTCAGTGTGAGCACAGGACGCATACCCGACACTGTGTCCCATGTCAGGGATGTCTGCGCCGGACGACGCCGCGACCTGGGTGGGAGAGCTGGATCGCCTGGGCCCGCTGCGCGAGCTGCGGGTCGCGCCCGCGTTCCACGCCGCCCGTCTGCTCGTCACCGTGGGTGGCACTCCACAGGGTCAGGTGACCGTGCCGCTGCGTGGCGGTCGCGCGACCGTCGCGGAGCTGCGATCCGCACTGATCACCCTGGGGTCGCCCGAGCAGGTGACTCCGGCACCGGTCGCCGCCGACCCGGTGACGGTGGTGATCGCGACCCGCAACCGGCCCGAGTCGCTGGCCCGCTGCCTGCGCGCGGTCCTCGCCTCGGACCACCCGGCGCTCTCGGTCATCGTGGTCGACAACGACCCGACGGACGAGCTCACCCGGGACGCCGTCGCCGCCGCCGGGTCGCCCCGGGTCCGCTACGTCCGGGAGCCGCGCCGCGGCGCGTCGGTCGGGCGCAACCGCGGCCTGGCCGAGGCCCGCACCGAGATCGTCGCCTTCACCGACGACGACACCGAGGTCGACCCCGCCTGGGCCTCCCGCATCGCCGGCGCCTTCGCCACCGACCCCGCACTCGCCTGCGTCTCGGGCCCCGTCCTCGCCGCCCGCCTCGCCAGCCCCGAGGAACGCGCCGCCGACATCGCCCTGGCCTGGAACAAGGGCTTCACCCCCCGCCGGTTCACCCTCGCCGAACCCCCCGCCGACTCCCCGATCTTCCCCTTCGCCCCCGGCCTGTTCGGCATCGGCGCCAACCTCGCCGTCCGCGCCGCCGCCGCCCGCGCCGTCGGCGGCTTCGACGAGGCCATGGGCCCCGGCACCCCCACCCACGGCGGCGAGGACTGCGAGTTCCTCGTCCGCATGATCCTCGCCGGCCACGTCCTGGGCTACGCCCCCGGCGCCTACCTCTGGCACCACCACCGCCCCGACCAGGCCGCCCTGCGCAAGCAGATGGAGGGCTACGCCGTCGGACTCGGCAGCTTCCTGGCCAAGGTCGCGCTCTCGCCCCAGGGACGCTCGGTCGCCCTGCGCCGACTCCCCGCCGCCGTCGCCCGACTGCGCCACATCTCCGACCGCGAGGCCGGCGCCGGCGTGGCGATGCCCGCCGACGCCGACCAGACGCGCAACCGGGGTCTGCTGAACGGCCCGCGGGCCTACCTGCGGTCGCGCCGCGCGGTGCGGCGTGCCGGCGGAGCCGTGCCGCCGCTGATCGGGCCGACCCGGGCCGGGACGA
This sequence comes from Pseudonocardia sp. ICBG1293, assembly GCF_020131355.1. GTDB lineage: Bacteria > Actinomycetota > Actinomycetes > Mycobacteriales > Pseudonocardiaceae > Pseudonocardia. The sequence goes on along the minus strand of NZ_JAHLEL010000038.1, from coordinate 600,989 downwards.
CCGCCCCGCACAAGATCCTGTCGACCGGTGGGTACCCGGCCGTGACCCCCGCCCGGCCGCAGGGCACCGGTGGGTACCCGGCCGTCACCCCGGCCCGGCCGCAGGACACCGGCGGGTACCGGTCGGTCCCCGCCCGCACCGGCGGCCCCTACGGCGCGGATCCCGCCCGGCAGGGCTGAGCCGCTCGCGGCAGCCGTCGGCCGCTACGCCGTCGTACCCTCCGGACCCGGCCCCAGCAGGGCCGGGTCCGAGGCGGCGGCGGCCAGCCGGGCGTGCGGGCCGGCCACCAGCCGACGCGTCGTGGTGTCGAGGGCCCCGAGGGTGCACTCCACCTCCGCCGCGAGGTCCTCCGTCCGGTCGCCGCCGTCCGCGGCCACCCGGACGATCCGGTGACGCATCGTGAACGGTTTCCGGGCCGTGAACGCGATCAGCGAGTCGATCTCCAGCTCGTCGCCGGCACGCAGCTCGGCCCGGAAGTGCGCCGTCGTCGACAGCAGCACGATCGTCAGCCCGTGCGTGCCGAGCGCGTGCTGGGACAGCCCCGCCGCCCGGAAGTGCTCCATCCGGGCGTGCTCGCCGTACTGGTGGTAGACGGCGTGGTTGACGTGCCCGTTCACGTCCATCTCGTAGCTGCGGACACCGATCCGGACCACGAACGGCCGAGACTGCTCGACGTACATGGGCACCACCCTGCCAGCCGGGCCGCACGGCCCCGACGGACGGCCGGACCGCGTCGCCGGACGTTTGTGTCACCGCCGACCGCGGTCGTAGGGTGAGTGGCCGCGCTGGCTAGGCTGGCGTGGAGGCAGCACGAGCGGTTCGTCAAGCAACGGCGGCCGGTTGTCACTCACGGTGAAGTCGATGGCGCCTCCGGGAACGGATCACCGGCTCCTCGACGGCACCGACGGCGACGACTCGCGAGGGAGCACGACACATGAGCAGTGAGACGCCCACCGGGGTGGGGGGAGACCAGGGCCCCGACGTCGGCGAGGTCGTCCGCTTCGAGGTTACCGAGCACGGTGACGGCGCCGTCGTCGTCGGTGTGCACGGCGAGATCGACACGATGACCGCGCCCGTGCTGAGCGAACGACTCGCCGAGCGGATCGGTTCCGCGAGCCTGCTCGTGGTGGACCTGACCCGGGTCACGTTCCTCGGGTCGGCCGGACTGGCGGCGCTCGTCGAGGGCAAGGAGAAGGCCGAGAACGCCGGCAGCCGGCTGCGGCTGGTCTGCGGCTCGCACGCCGTGACCCGTGCACTCGAGGCGACCAACCTGATGTCCCTGTTCGACGTGGCCGACGGCGTGACCGACGCGCTCCGCACGGCCTGACGACCTGGAGGCGTATGGGTGCCTGGTGGCCCCCGCGGTCTTCAACACCGACGTGGCCGAGCACCTCGGCCAGGCGGGTTCGATTCCCGTCCGCCTCCGCCGACCACCACCCCCGACGACCGGGACGACGGGCCCCACCGCGATGAGCATCCTGCACCTGGACGAGCCGTCCTCCACCTCGGACGACGGCCCGTCCGGTGTGCCGGACCTCGCCGCCGCGGTGCGGGAGGGACGGCTGAGCGCGGCCACCGTCGCCGAACGGCTCCTCACCGCGATCGACGACGCCGTCCCGGACGGGGTCGGGCTCGTGGTGGATCCCGGTGCGCTGCGGGCGGCGGCCGCAGCCCTCGACCGGCGCACCGACCGGTTCGCCCTCCCGCTCGCCGGGGTCCCCGTCGTGGTCGAGGACGGCATCTCCGTCGCCGGGCGCGGGGACGAGGTCGTGCGCAGACTGCGGGCGGCGGGCGCGCTCGTCGCCGGGTGGGCACGCACCGCCGAGCACGAGGTCGGGCTCGACGGCACGCCCGGTGGCCGGGCCACCGCCGCCGTGGTCGCCTCCGGTGCCGTCCCGCTCGGGATCGGGGTCGACGGCGACGGCACCCTGCGCTGCGCCGCCGCGGCCCACGGGATCGCCGCCCTCAAGCCGGGCCGCCGGGTGCTCCCGGTACCCGACGCCGCCGAGCGGCGCTGGTGCGGGCTCGCCGAGCCGACCCTGCTCGCCCGGCACCCCGACGACCTCACCACGGTGCTCGACGCGCTCTCCCGGGGCGCCGCCGGACCGCCCGCGCCGTCGTCGGTGATCCGGCGGGCCGCACCCGCCGACACCGGCTCCCGCCCTCCGGCGGCGCCCGTCTCCTCGTTGGCCGCGTCGCTGCGCACGGGTCGCACCCGGCTGGCCGGGCCCGACGCGGCGTCGGCCGTGCACGCGGCCATCCGGCTGCTGCAGGACGACGGGCTGGGGCTGGTCGCGGCCGACCCGCCCTACCGGGCCGTCCTGGTCGTGCACTCCGCCCGCCGCCGTCAGGCCGGGCTCGCCCGCCGGGTGGAGGACCTCGGGCTGGATCCCGCCGAGCTGCCGCGCAGCGCCCGCAGCCTGGTCCGCCGCGGCCGCCGCGTCCGGCGCCTGGGCGGGTTGCGTCCGGCGACGCCCGCGTCGTGGCGGCAGCGGATGGTCGCCTGGCTCGACGACGCCGGCGCCGAGGCCGGGCTGCTGCCCGCACCTCCCGGGGCGTCCGGGGCCGGCTCCACCGGCGTCGCCGCCTGGAACCTGGCCGGGCTGCCGTCACTGGTCGCGCCGGTGCACCGGTCCGGTGAGCACGGGTGCGTGCAGCTCGTCGGGCGGCCCGGATCGGAGCGGCGGCTGCTCGCGACCGCCGCCCTGCTCGCCCGGGGCTGACCCGGCGACGGTCCGGCTCAGCCCGCGGGCGGGGACCAGACCCCGGTGGCGACGAACCGATCGAGGGTCGCCGTGTACGGCGCCAGGTCCATCCCCTGGGCCGCGACCCAGGCGTCGTCGTAGTAGCTGTGGCGGTAGCGCTCGCCGCCGTCGCACAACAGCGTCACGACGCTGCCCGCACAGCCGGCGCGCAGCATCTCGGCGACGACCTGGTAGACGCCCCACAGGTTGGTGCCGGTCGACCCGCCCGCCCAGCGGCCGGTGCGCTCCCGCAGGTCGCGGGCGGCGGCGACGCTGGCCGCGTCGGGCACCGGGACCATCCGGTCGATCACCGACGGGACGAAGCTCGGCTCCATCCGGGGGCGCCCGATCCCCTCGATCCGCGACCCCGCCCCGGTCGCGTACGACGGGTCCCCCGCCGTCCATCCGGGCAGGAACGCCGACCCCTCCGGGTCGACGACGGCCAGCCGGGTCGCGAGCCGCCGGTAGCGCAGGTAGCGGCCGATCGTCGCCGAGGTGCCCCCGGTCCCGGCGCCGACCACGATCCACTCCGGCACCGGGTGCGGCTCCTCGGCCAGCTGGGCCAGGATGGACTCGGCGATGTTGTTGTTGCCGCGCCAGTCGGTCGCGCGCTCGGCGTAGGTGAACTGGTCGAGGTAGTGCCCGCCGGTGGCCGCGGCCAGCCGCTCGGCCTCGGCGTAGACCTCCCCGCCGTGCTCGACGAAGTGGCAGCGCCCGCCCTCCCGCTCGATCAGCGCGACCTTCTCCGGGCTCGTCGAGCGCGGCATGACCGCCACGAACGGCAGACCGAGCAGCCGGGCGAAGTAGGCCTCGGACACCGCGGTCGACCCGGAGCTGGCCTCGACGACCGTGGTCCCGTCGGTGATCCAGCCCGACGCCAGTGCGTAGAGGAACAGCGAGCGGGCCAGCCGGTGCTTGAGGCTGCCCGTCGGGTGCACCGACTCGTCCTTGAGGTAGACCTGCACGTCCCACTCGGCGGGCAGCTCCAGCACGTGCAGGTGCGTGTCGGCGGAACGGTTCGCATCGGCCTGGACGCGGCGCATCGCCTCGTCGACCCAGGCGCGGGTACGGGCACAGGAGCGGTCGACGGGCTGCACCCCCGTGACCCTAGAGCGGCCTCAGAGCCGGACCAGTCCGGTCCCCTCGGTGACGGTGCCGATCCGGGCCGCCCCGTGACCGCGCCCGCGCAGCCACGCCACGGCCTCGTCCCCCCGGCCGGGGGCCGCGCCGAACAGCAGTCCGCCCGAGGTCTGGGCGTCGGACAGGACCAGCAGGTCCTCCTCGGCGGCCGAGCCGGCGACGACCCGGTCGGCGATCCAGGCGCGGTTGCGCAGCGTGCCGCCGGGGACGACACCGTCGGCGACGAGCCGCCGCACCCCGCCGAGCAGCGGGACCGCGGCGACGTCGACGTGCGCGTCCACCCCCGAGGCGACGGTCATCTTCGTGAGGTGCCCGAGCAGGCCGTAGCCGGTGACGTCGGTGCAGCCGGTGGCGCCCGCCTCCCGGGCGGCCGCGGCGGCGTCGTCGTTCGGGGTGGTCATGACGGCGACGGCGGCGTCGACGTCCGCGGGCACCCCGCGCTTCACCGCGGTCGTGGTCACGCCGATCCCGAGCGGCTTGGTCAGCACCAGCTCGTCGCCCGGGCGCAGCCCGGCGTTGGTCAGGACCCGGTCCGGGTGGACCTCCCCCACCACGGCGAGGCCGTACTTCGGCTCCGGATCATCGATCGTGTGCCCGCCGACGACGGCGAACCCGCACCGCCGCCCCACCGCGGCCCCGCCCTCCAGGACGGCGGCCAGCACGTCCGGTCCGAGCGCCTCCGAGGGCCAGCAGACCAGGTTCAGCGCGAACAGCGGGCGCCCGCCCATGGCGTAGACGTCGGAGACGGCGTTGGTGGCGGCGATCGCCCCCCAGGTACCGGGGTCGTCGACGATCGGGGTGAAGAAGTCGGTGGTGGCGACCAGTGCCCGGTCCGCCGACAGCCGCCAGACCGCGGCGTCGTCCCCGGTGTCGGTGCCGACGAGCAGGTCCGGGTGCGACGGGGGCGTCACCGCGGCGAGGACCTCCGCCAGCTGGGCGGGCCCGAGCTTGCAGCCGCACCCCGCCCCGTGGCTGAACTCGGTGAGACGGCGGACGACACCGGTGTCGGACATCCCTCCATGGTGACAGCGACGCCCCGGGGGCCACCAGGTCACGCACCGTCGACCGCCGGGCCGGTGCCGTCCGCCGAACGGGGGCTGTCGAGCTGCGCCGCGAACACGGAGACTGACGCACCGTGAGCAGGACGGGTGTCCAGCGAGGGAGCAGCACGGGGGGATCGACGAGGTGACCGACGGTGTCACGGATACCGGCGCCGAGGTGACGGCCGAGGACGTGCGCGACGACGAGACGACCCGTTCCGGGGGCACGCCGCCCGGCTCCGGGCCGGTCCCCGGCACCGCGGCCGCGGGGACGACCGCCGCCGGGCTGCCGCTGCGCACGCCGCGCGGCGGCGACGGCGCCCGCAGTGTCGAGCACACCGTCGAGGACCTGCTGGGACGCCTGGCCGCGGCCGAGCACGCCCGCGACGCCGCGGAGCGCCGGGCCGAGGCGCTCGCCGCAGCGCTGGAGGAGGCCCGCTCGCGCCCCGCGGAGACCTTCGGCATGCGCGCGGACAAGGTGCTGCGGATGGCCGAGCACGAGGCCGCGATGCGCCGGCGGGCCGCCGAGGCCGCGCAGCTGGTGGAGGCCGCCCGCGACGAGGCCGTCCGGCTCGTCGACGGTGCCCGTGCGGAGGTCGACCGGGTGCACGCGGCCGGGGCGGCGGCACGCCGGGACAGCGACCTCGTCGCGGACACCGCGGCGTCGATGCACGCGCACGTGTCCGCGGTGCGCTCGTCGGTGCGCGCGGAGATCGCCCGGCTGCACGAGCTGCTGGGGTCCGAGCTGGGCAGGCTGGACGCGCCCGCCCGGCCCGTGCGGGGAACCGACCCCGGTGAGCGTGTCCGGCGCCCGGCGGACGGCCCGGCGCACGCGCTGCGGACCGGGGACGCTCCCGCCTCCGACGAGCTCCCCGCCGGTGACGCCGACCCCCACGTCGACGGGGCCGCGCCGCTCCCGGTGGTGGTGCTGCCGGAGCAGCGGGAGCCGGAGCAGCCCGCCGGCACGACCCCGGGCGCCCCGGCCGACGCGGCGGAGGGCAGCGGCCGACGGAGGTCCTGACCGCGGGCCGCCGGCCCGTGCGGACGCGGGACAGCCGGTGGTGGCGGAGGTACCGTGCGCCGGTGCCCACCGCCGAGCCCGACCCGCGCCGGCGGGTGCCGCGGACCGACGCGGTCCTGGCCGACCCGGTGCTGGACGGGGCCACGGCGCGGTGGGGCCGGGACCGGGTCAAACGCGCCGTCGTCGCGGCCCAGCAGGCCGCGCGGGAGGGCCGGATCGCGCCGGAGGAGGTCGCCGCCGCCGCCCGGGCCGCGCTGCCGGCCACCGCGACCGGCATCCGGGCGGTCCTGAACGCCAGCGGCGTCCTGCTGCACACCAATCTGGGCCGGGCGCCGCTGTCCGCCGCCGCCGTCGACGCGCTGCGGGTGGCCGCGGGCACCTGCGACGTCGAGCTGGACCTGGCCACCGGACGGCGCGGCCCCCGCGGCAGCGGCGTACTGGCCGCGCTGCGCGACGCCGTCCCGGGGGCCGGGGCGACCTGGGTCGCGAACAACGGCGCCGCCGCCCTGGCCCTGGTGTGCGCCGCGCTCGCCGGTACCGGGGGCGAGGTCGTCGTCTCCCGCGGGCAGCTCGTCGAGATCGGCGACGGCTTCCGCATCCCGGAGCTGATCGAGTCCACCGGGGCCCGGCTCCGACCGGTCGGCACCACCAACCGCACCCACCTGCGCGACTACGCCGACGCGGTCGGCCCGGACACCGCGTTCCTGCTCGTGGTGCACCCGTCGAACTTCGTGGTGTCGGGGTTCGTCTCGGCCGTGGGGGTGCGCGAGCTGGCCGGGCTGGGGCCGCCGGTCGTCGTGGACATCGGATCCGGGCTGTTGGCCCCGCACCCGCTGCTGCCCGACGAGCCCGACGCCGCGAGCACCCTCGCCGCCGGTGCCGACCTGGTCACCGCCTCCGGCGACAAGCTGCTCGGCGGGCCGCAGGCCGGGCTGCTGTTCGGCGGCGGGGACCGCGGGACCGCCCTGGTCGAGCGGGTGCGGCGGTTCCCGCTGGCCCGGGCGGTGCGCGTCGACAAGCTGACCCTCGCCGCGCTGGAGGCCTCGGTCGACGGCCCCCCGACACCCGTGCGGGAGTTCCTCGACGCCGACCCGGCCGGGCTGCGCGACCGCGCCGGCGCGCTGGCCGCGGCACTGGCCGCCGACGGCGTCGACGCGACCGCCCTCGACACCGTCGCCGGGGTCGGCGGCGGCGGTGCGCCCGGGGTGGAGCTGCCCAGCGCGGCCGTCGCGCTGCCCGAGCGCTACGCGGCGGCGCTGCGCGCGGGCGACCCGCCGGTGCTGGGCCGGATCGCCGACGGGCGCTGTCTGCTCGACCTGCGGGCGCTGCCGTCGTCGTCGGACGCGGCGCTGGCCGGGGCCGTGCGGGCGGTCGCGGACCGGCCGGTGGGCTGAGCCGTGCACGTGCTCTGCACCGCGGGCCACGTCGACCACGGCAAGTCCACGCTGGTCCGGGCACTGACCGGGATGGAGCCCGACCGGTACGCCGAGGAACGACGCCGCGGGATGACGATCGACCTCGGCTTCGCCTGGACCACGGTGGCGGGGGCGGGCACCGTCGCGTTCGTCGACGTCCCCGGGCACGAACGGTTCGTCGGCACGATGCTCGCCGGGGCGGGTCCGGTCCCGGCGGCGCTGTTCGTCGTGGCCGCGGACGAGGGCTGGATGCCGCAGTCCGGGGAGCACGCCGACGCGCTCGCCGCCGCGGGCGTCGCCGACGGGCTGCTCGTGGTGACCCGCTCCGACCTGCTCGATCCCGAGCTCGCCCGGGACGATGCCCGGGACGAGCTCGCCCGCCGCGGGCTCGGCGGATGGCCCTGCGTCGAGGTCTCCGCCCGCACCGGCGCCGGCCTGGACGTGCTGCGCACCGCGCTGGCCGCCCTCACCACCCGGCTGCCCGCCCCCGACCCGCACGGGCCGGTCCGGCTGTGGGTGGACCGGGCGTTCACCGTCCGTGGGGCCGGGACGGTCGTCACCGGCACGCTGGGCAGCGGCACCGTGCGTCCCGGCGACGTCCTGGAGCTCGACGGCGCGACCGGCAGGGCCCCGGTCACCGTGCGCGGGGTGCAGGAGCTCGGCGAGCCGGTCGGCGCCGCGACCGCGGTCGCGCGGGTGGCCCTCAACCTGCGGGGCGTCCCGAGGGACCGGGTCGACCGGGGCGACGCCCTGCTCGGGCCGGGAGCGTGGCCGGTCACCGGGGAGGCCGACGTCCGGCTGCACGGGGTCGCGGGTCCGGTGCCGCTGCCGTCGACGCCGGTCGGGCTGACCCTGCACGTCGGGTCGGCGGCCGTGCCGGTACGGGTCCGTCCGCTCGGCCCGGGCCCGGCGGGCGGGGACCCGCTCGTGCGGCTGGCGCCGGCACGGCCGTTGCCGTTGCGGATCGGGGACCGGGCGGTGCTGCGTGATCCGGGCGCGGGGCGGATCGTGGCCGGGGTGACCGTGCTGGACCCGGCGCCGTCACCGTTGCGCCGCCGGGGTGCCGCCCGCCGCCGGGCCGCCGAGCTGGCCGGGGTCGGTGCCGTCCCCGACGCCGACTCCGAGCTGGCCCGGCGCGGCACCGTCCGGGCCGACGACCTGGTGCGGTGGGGGGTGCCCGCCGACGAGGTGGCCGCGCTCGCGGCCCGGGTTCCGGGTGCCGCGGGCCGGCTGGTGCACCCGGCCACCGCCGCCTCCGCGGCCGCAGCGCTGGCCGCCGCCGTCGCCGCGCACGACGCCGAGGACCCGCTCGATCCCGGGCTGTCGCTCGCCGCGGCCCGGCGGGCGGCCGGGCTCCCGGACGCGGCGCTGGTCGCCGCGGTGCTGTCCGCGGTCGGCGGAACCGGTCTCGACCTGCGCGACGGACGGGTGCGGGTCGCGGCGGACACCGGCCCGCCCGCCGCGCTGCGCGAGGCCGCTGCCCGGCTCCGCGCCGACCTCGCCGACGACCCGTTCGCCGCGCCGGGCGCGGCGCGGCTGGCCGAGCTGGGACTCGGGCCGCGGGAGCTGGCGGTGCTCGACCGTGCCGGGGAGCTGCTGCGGGTGGCCCCGGACGTGGTGCTGGGTCCCGACGCCCCCGGGCTGGCGGTCGCGGTGCTCGGCGGTCTCGACGGGGGGTTCACCGTCTCGGCCGCCCGGGAGGCGCTGCGCAGCAGCCGCCGGGTCGTCGTCCCGCTGCTGGAGCTGCTGGCCCGCAGGGGACTCACGGTGCGGATGCCGGACGGGACCCATCGTCTGCGCTGACCCGGCTCCGAGTGGCGTCCCCGTGCCACGGTGCCTACCGTCGGCCCCATGACCGACTCCCGTCCACCCGCCGCCGGCACCACCGACGGCACCGGCGGAGTGTCGTCGGAAGTCACCGACTCCTGCGACGGGCTGCGCCTGGAGACCTCCCGGCCGTCCGACGGGGTCGTCGTCGTCGCGGTCGCCGGTGAGCTGGACATGCTGACGGCGCCGGAGCTGCGGGGCTCGGTGGCCGAGCAGATGTCCGCGGCGTCGCTGGTCGTACTGGATCTCGACGGGGTCCGCTTCCTCGGCACCTCGGGTCTGGCGGCACTGATCGAGCTGCGGGAGCAGGCGCACCGCGACGGCGTCGAGCTGCGTCTGGCCTGCACCGAGCGGCGTGTCCTGCGCCCGATCGGCATCGCCGGGCTGCACCATCTGTTCGACATCCACGACGACGTGCAGGCCGCACTCGCCTCCTGATCAGTGACCTGAGTCACATCACCGACGTACGGCCGACGGGTCGCGCCGGACGCCCCGCCGAGTACGTGCCGACGCGGGGCGGCGCCGTGAACAGGGCCGATCGCCGGTTCGTCCGGCCACCCGGCCCGCACCCGGAGCCCGGAGCGCACCGTCGCTAGCACCGATCCGGTCGTCGCGCAGGTTTGATCTCGGAGCCCCTCGGGAAACGGGATGAGGAGCCAACCCGGTCCTCCCGGGCCCCGAGCGACGAGGTGAGCACGTGAGCGACGTTTCCCGGCTTCCCGGCCCGATGGACGACGTGTGGGAGTGGCAGCGGCTGGGTGCGTGCCGCGGCATGGACAGCGCCGTGTTCTTCCACCCCGACGGGGAGCGCAACCCCTCCCGGTCGCGCCGGACCGAGCGGGCGAAGCAGGTCTGCCGGGGCTGTCCGGTGCTCCAGCAGTGCCGGCGCTTCGCGCTGGCCAGCCGTGAGCCGTTCGGGGTCTGGGGCGGGCTCGGCGAGTCCGAGCGCCGCGCCATCATCGAGCGCCGGGACGCCGAGCGCATCGTCGCCGAAGGGGGCCCGGGCCTGGCCGCCGTCGTGTGACGGATCTGCTCCGGACCGGGGATCCGACACGGCCCACCCGCGAGCCGGGTGGGCCGTTCTGCTGCCCGGACGTCCCGTCGGACGGGCACCGGGCGGACCGCCGACGGCCTCAGACCGCCGACGGGAGCGCGTCGGGCTCGGTGACACCCTCCGGGACCGGGCCGGCGGGCCGGTAGGGCAGCACCGGGAGCCCGTAGACCCGGGCGACGCGGCGCACCGCGCGGCGGACCACCTCGATCTCCGGGTCGGCCACCGGCCCACTGGCCGCCGGGGCCACGCACCAGGTGTCGTCGTCGGGGTCGAACCCGACCAGCTCCGAGAGCGCCGCGACCAGGTCGGCCTCGTCGCCGTCCTGCACCGCCCAGCGCAGACCCAGCCGGTGCACCCGCACCCGCTCGGCCGGCAGCGACCCGGTCGGCACGCCCCCGGTGCCGATCCCGGTGTCGTTGTCGCTGTCGCTGTCGGTGTCGTCCTCGGACGCCAGCAGCTCCCGCGCCTCGGCCGCCGTCAGCGGGCGTCGCGTGGGGGCCGGGTCGTCCCGCACCACCAGCAGGTCGGTCTCCCCCGCCTCGCCGGACAGCGCCGCGAGCGGGCCCCCGCACGGGCGGACTCCGCCGCGGTCAGTGCCACCGCGACCAGCCTGCGCGGTCGCGTCGTCCCCTGCCTCACGCTCGCCCCCGTCGATCCGCGTCCTCGTCCCTCGACGAGTACAACGCCGGAGTCCCCGATTCGATGGCCGGCTACCCGGCCGGACGGACGAGTGGACTCACCCGTTCCACGAGCGGGGGATGACGGCCCCGACGGGGTCCACGGACGGCTCCGGCCGCGACCCGACCGTGACCTTCACCCGTCCGCCGGTAGCGCGGACGGGCCGGGCGGTCGGACGGCCCCCTCCTACCGTCCGGCGATACACCGTCGGTGACCGCCCGCCCCGAACGGCCGAACACCGCGTCCGGCGCGACCGCGCCGTCCCTGCGGCCGGACGGCGGCCGGACGGCGGCCGGACGGCGGCCGGACGGCGGCCGGACGGCGGCCGGGCGGCGGCCGGGCGGCGGCCGGGCGGCGGCCGGGGCGGATACCGCCGCGGACCCGTGCCGACGGGGCGGCAGGCCGATCCGGTGTCGGGGCGGATCGGGTCGGATCGGATCGAGCCGGAGCCTCAGGCCGGGCGGTCCAGCCGGATCGCGAGCAGCGCGATGTCGTCGTCGAGCCGGTCGGGCAGGCACACCTCGAGCACCCGCTCCACCACCCGCTCGGGGTCGGCGTCGGAGGGCAGCTCCTCCACCGTCCGCTCGATGAGCTCGGTCCGGGCGTCGGCGTCCTCGCCGACGATGTCGGTCAGGCCGTCGGTGTAGAAGACCAGCAGCGACCCCGCCGCGCACGCCACGGTGGCGCCGTCGCGATGCGCCCCGGCGGCCCGCCCGAACTCCGGGACCGCTCCGAGCATCGGTGAGTGGTGCGCGTCGAGCCGGTGCAGCCTGCCCTGCGGGTCGCGCAGCAGCGGCGCCGGGTGCCCGGCGTTGGCGTAGGTGAGCTCGCGTGCGCCGTCGGGGCCCGCCGACCCGAACCGGGCGTAGACCGCGGTCGCCATCGCGGCGATGTCCAGGCCCTGCACCAGCTGGTCGCAGCGGTCGAGCACCGGGCCGGGCGCGTCACCACCCCAGGCGTAGGAGCGCAGCACGCCGCGCAGCTGTCCCATCGCGGCCGCCGCGGACAGGTCGTGCCCCACGACGTCACCCACCGCGGCACCGACCGAGCCGTCCGGCATCGGCAGCACGTCGTACCAGTCCCCGCCCACCTGGTTGCCGTCTGCGCCGACCAGGTAGCGGGCCGCGACCCGCATCCCCGACACCTGCGGCAGCGCCGGGAGCAGGCTGTGCTGCAGCGTCGCCGCCGCGGCCCGCTCGACCTCGTAGAGCCGGGCGTTGTCGACGGCCAGCCCGGCCCGGCCCGCCAGGTCCGAGGCCAGGTGCACGTCGCGCTGGGTCCAGCGACGGCCGTAGGGGAACTGGGTGGACAGGGTGACCAGGCCGAGCACCCGCCCGCGGCCGAGCAGCGGGACGACCATGGCCGAGCGCAGCCGCAGCCGCTCGTAGGCGTCGGCCGCCTCCGGGTCGTCCGGGTGCACCTCACGACCGTCGTCGGGCAGCTCCTGCACCAGGTAGGGCTTCCCGGTCCGGACCGCGGTCTCGGCCTGCTGCTCGATCGGGCTCGTGCCGAGCGGACCGGACCGGGACAGCAGCGCCTCGTCGTCGGCGTCCCGGGCGGCGACGGCCATCCGCTCGCGGGTGGCCCCGTCGGGGGCGTCGAGCAGGTCCACCGTGCACAGGTCGGCCAGCTCCGGGACCACGATCCGGGAGAAGCGGCGGCAGGCGTCGGCGACGTCGAGCGCCGAGGTCATCTGGGTGGTCGCCTCGGCGAGCAGCCGCAGCTGAGCCCGGGCCGCCTCGGCGTCGGCCAGTGCCGCCCGCCGTTCCTGCTCGACGACGACCCGCTCGGTCACGTCGCTCTGCACGCCGACGAAGTTGACGAGCTCGCCGTCGCCGTCGTGCACCGGCGAGATGGACACCTGGTTCCAGAACGCGGTGCCGTCGCGGCGGTAGTTGAGCAGCACCTCGGTGATCGCCCGCCGTTCCCGCAGCGCCTCGCGCACCCGGCGGACCGACGACCGGTCGGTGTTGGGGCCCTGCAGGAACCTGCAGTTCCGGCCGACGACCTCGTCCAGCGGGTACCCGGTCAGCCGTTCGAACGAGGGGTTCACCCAGGCCAGCGGGTCGTCCTCGAGCTGGGGGTCGGAGATCGTGAACGACATCTCGGTGGCCAGCACGGCGCGATCGCGCAGGAACCCCATCCGGTCGCGGTCCCCGCCGTGGCCCGCCTCGGAGTCCGAGAGCGGCAGCAGCACGGCCAGCGCCCGGCCGGGGCCGGTGGTCGAGGCCTGGGCGAAGGTGCCCCGCCCCTGGGCGGCCGGGTCGGCCAGCGCGAACCCGGTGACCCAGACCAGCGTGCTGCTGGCCGTCGCGCCCTCCCCCGGTACCGGCACGCCGTCGCGGTCGGGCATCAGGCCCGGCCCGTGCAGCGCCACCGGCTCGCCGGACACCGCCTCCCCGGAGGCGATCCGGGCCAGTGGCGACCCCTCGTCGCTGTAGGGCCGGCCGTCGAGGTCGGTCAGGCGCGCGGCGTCGCTCCACTCGCGGACCCCGATCGGCAGCTGCAGCGGGTGGTCACCGGGCAGCTCCAACGCGGTGGTGTTGGCGTAGACGATCCGGCGCTCGGCGATGTCGATCATGAGCACGGCCACCTGGGCGTCGCCCCGCACGTGCGGCATCGCGGGGGTGCTCGGCTGCTCGCCGAAGGACTCCACCGAGGTCGCGACCGCCTGGTCGACGGCCCGGTCCACCGCGTCGCCGGGCGGGCCGGCCGGGGCGTCGGGGCCGGGATCGGAATACCGCGTCGCCCGCGCGAGCCTAAGAGGTCGTTTCAGAACGACTTGTCGAGTTTCCATTGACCCCTCGACGACAGATCAAACGGCAGGTCAGATAGCCGCTTGTCGTCTACAACAGACACGTCGACCTCGTTCTGAAATGACCTCTTAGAGGTCGTTTCAGAACGACTTGTCGAGTTTCCATTGACCCCTCGACGACAGATCAAACGGCAGGTCAGATAGCCGCTTGTCGTCTACAACAGACACGTCGACCTCGTTCTGAAATGACCTCTTAGAGGTCGTTTCAGAAGTCGGCGTGTCGGTCCTGTGTGGATCGGCGCTGGTAGCTGATCATGTCCGGTCGTGGCGCGGCGATCTTGTGTCGAGCGATTGGTGAGCGACGAGCTGTGGGCGCTGGTGGAGCCGCTGCTGCCCAAGCCGCGCAAGCACAAGCGGGGACGGACAGGCCGTCCGCGGGTGCCGGATCGGGCCGCTCTGGCCGGGATCGTGTTCGTGCTCAAGACCGGGATCAGCTGGAACGCGCTGCCCGCCGAGCTCGGCTGTGGGTCCGGAGTGACCTGCTGGCGGCGGCTACGGCAGTGGCAGCAGGCCGGGGTCTGGGCCCAGCTGCACCGGGTGATGCTCGACCGCCTCGCCCAGCAGGGCCTGCTGGACTGGTCGCGGGCGGCGGTGGACAGCGTGAGCGTGCGGGCCAAGCGCCGCGGCGAGGCCACCGGGCCCTCGCCGACCGATCGCGGGAAGGCGGGCAGCAAGTACCACGTGCTCTGCGACCGAGGCGGGCTCCCGCTGCATGCGCTGGTCACCGGGGCGAACACCCACGACAGTCGGATGCTCGCCCCGCTGCTGGACACCAACCCCGGCGTCCGCGAACGGGCGGGACAGCCGGGGCGTCCGCGACGTCGGCCGGACAAGGTGCACGCCGACAAGGGCTACGACTATCCCCGCTGCCGCCGCTACCTGAGTGGGCGTGGGATCGGGGTGCGGATCGCCCGGCGCGGGATCGAGGACTCCACCCGGCTCGGGCGGGTCCGCTGGGTCGTCGAGCGCACCATGTCCTGGCTGCTGGACTTCCGCCGCCTCGCGCTGCGCTACGACCGCGCCGAATCCACGATCACCGCGCTGTTATCGCTGGCCTGCGCCCTGATCTGCCACCGCCGCCTCACCAAGCCGAAGCCGAAGCCGAAGTGATGGTCGACCCAGCCCTCGCTGAGGCACTCGCCTACGAGGTCGGGGCCAGCGGCCGCCAGGCCAGCCACTCCAAGGCCCGGTCGGCCTCGTCAGGGTCGAAGCGGTGCGGGTCGAACGGCCCGCCCGCCCACTCCAGGCGCTCGGCGCGGTCGGGATGGTCAGGGTCGGCGAGCACGGCCTGGAAGTCCTCATACCCCCCGATCCCGCCGACGTCCTCGGGCGGGCACGCCCCCTGCCCGGCGACGCATCGCGGATAGCACACTCCCGGCTCGACGGCCGCGACCGCCTCGACGGTGATCTCGTGGGCCCAGTTGTCACCGAAGTCGTAGACGTAACCGAACCGGTCACCAGCCTTGACCAGCCGAAACAGCTTCTCTTTCGTCTCGTCGGCGACATCCTGTCCGGGCCAGTCCGGGTCTGGGATCCCGTAGCGGCGCCCGACGATCTCGAACTCGTGCAAATGAGAGTTCGTCCAGCCCATCACTGACTGCACCACCTCGTGTAACACCGCCAAGTCGACCTCGCCCGGCACCTGCACCCGACGCCGGACCGCCGGCACCACCTCGGTCAGGACGATCTCCAACTCGAAAATCTTCGTCTTCTCAGACACACGAGGCGCGACCATCAGCCGATGCTGCCAGCCCCGCCGTCACCGGCAGAACCGGGCCCACCACTTCTGAAACGACGTCTAAGCTTGGTTTTTAACCTGTGTGTTGTCGTCGCGCGGTGATGGTGCGGTCGCGTTTGACCGTTTTCCCGACGTCGTGGCTGGTCGGGGTGTGCCGGTTGCGGGAGCCGGGTGGGCGGCCGGGACCGGGTCGGCTGGGTTTCGGTGCACTGGCCGGGAGGACGGTCCGCGCGCGGATGTTCCGAAAGGCGCGGCGAACCCGGGCCGGGGTGAGCCGGGTGGGGGCGGCGGGTCGTTCCCAGGGGCGGCGTAGGTCGGCGGCCAGTGGTCGGGCCAGGCGGAGTTGGGTGTGGGAGGCGATGATCAGCCAGGTCCAGCGGTCGGCGGCTTCGGGGGTGCGCAGCTTCGGGGTTGTCCAGCCGAG
The DNA here is from genome assembly GCF_020131355.1 of Pseudonocardia sp. ICBG1293. Classification (GTDB taxonomy): domain Bacteria; phylum Actinomycetota; class Actinomycetes; order Mycobacteriales; family Pseudonocardiaceae; genus Pseudonocardia. The sequence goes on along the minus strand of NZ_JAHLEL010000038.1, from coordinate 585,093 downwards.
GGTCTGCTTGAGCAGGCGGAATGTGTGCTCGAGATCGAATCTGCGGAGGAACGCCTGCCACCAGCGGTCCACGTCGGCGGCGCTCGCGTCGGTGGCGGAGCTCCATAGCCACACGGGCTTCGGGTCGCGGTCGCCGGGTAGGTGGTCGACCTGCAGCCGGAGCAGGGTGCCCTCGATGATCGGCAGTTCGCCGGCGTGGTCGATCCAGCACGTGCGCCGGGTCAGCCGGGGGTGGACCCGGTCCCAGCTGGTCGCGACGGCAGTGCCGTAGCGGGTGGTCTTGGTCGTCGTGGTGTGCACCGGTTCGATCCAGGTGGCGGGCCGGTTCAAGGCGATCTCCGGGCCGTGCTTGGGTGGGCGCCCGGTCGTGCCGGGCAGCCGTGGCGGCTTGGGCAGGCGCAGGACCCGGTCCGAGCGCAGTCGTCCGACCAGCTCGACGGGCAGATCGGCCAGTACGTAGGCGAGGCGGGTGATGTCGTATCCGGTGTCGGTGACGATCACGATGTCCGGGTCCCCGGGGCGCCAGTGCCCGGCGCTGGTCAGTCGCTCGATGACCGCGCGTAGCTGGGTGGCGGTCACCGCGGTGGCGTCGTCGGCCGGGCCGAGTCGAACCGCGTCCAGGACCGCCGTCCACGACGTCCGGCCCGTCTCCAGGGCGGCGACGAACGAGTATGGCCAGCCCGGGATCAGCTGCGCGTTGCCCTTTCCGCGTCCGTAGACATGGCAGAACAGCCGCTGATCGCTGGTCGTAGCGTCCGGGCGCAGCCACGGGCTGACATCCACGGCGAGCACGATCCGACCGTCGACGGCACGGGGCAACGGGAGACCGGCCAGCACCCGGCGCAGCCTCCGGGCGGAGATCCTGCCACAGGCCAACGCGTCGTACATCGCGCCGTGCCCGCGACGGTGCTCAGCCACCAAGGTCAGCTCCGGTAGCGAGCGAACCGGGCCGTCCGCGCACAACACGGCGTCGGTGAGCTCGAACAGCGCATCCGCTCGCGCAGTCAACGACGCGTAGAACTCCTGCCGAAACCCGGCAAGATCACCCCGCCCGACCGGAGTGTCACCGAGCACCACTGGCCCGGCAGAAGCCACACTGACCACCACGGCCACCGCTTTCGTCTTCGATGTTCTGTGGAAGGAACCCGAAGATGATCAAGCGGTGGCCGTACCCATGTCCCGCCGACACGCCGCCCGAACTACATCAACCTCCCAGCAGCAGCTCCGGAAGGTTAAAGATCAAGCTAAGACGTCGTTTCAGAAGTGGTGGGCCCGGTTCTGCCGGTGACGGCGGGGCTGGCAGCATCGGCTGATGGTCGCGCCTCGTGTGTCTGAGAAGACGAAGATTTTCGAGTTGGAGATCGTCCTGACCGAGGTGGTGCCGGCGGCGGCGAGGTCGCCGGTCCGTCGCCGGTGGACCGGCGCAAACAGGGTATGAAACGTTCGGTGCTCGTCGAGGGATACGGCATCCCGCTGGGCCGAGTCCTGGCCGGAGCCAACCGGCACGACTCCCCGCTACTGGGCCCCACCCTCGACCGCCTCGATGCTCTCGGCCCGCTGCCCGACGACATCACCGTGCACCTCGACGCCGGCTATGACTCCGGCAAGACCCGCGACACGCTGGCCGAACGAGGCCTGCACGGCGAGATCGCGCACAAGGGTGAGAAAGCGCCGATCCAGGCCACCCGCCGCTGGCACGTCGAGCGGACCAACGCTTGGCACAACAGCTTCAACCGGCTGCAGCGCTGCTACGAACGACGAGAAATCGTCGTCGACGCGTTCTTCGACCTCGCCGACACGATCGTCACACTCCGTAGCTTGATTCGGCAGGCCTGGACCACACACCGCTGGAACGCCCGACCTGCACGACGTCCATGATCACCAACCAATCCGCGCGACCTCTAAGGGCAGGCGCCGTGCCCGGCCCGCCGAGCCCGGCCGGTATCGTCGGGCCCGGTCTCCTGTCGTAGGTGGACCGGACCGGCGCGGGCCAGGACGGCCCCGCCGCGACACCGGTGCGTCGTGCGGCGTGAGAAGGCACCTGCCCCGTCGAGAGCCCGGCGGTGCTCCACACCGCTTCCGCGCCGCCCGGCGCCCGACACGGAGGTGATCACCCTGCCCGGATCCGCGCCGGCACAACCGTCCCGGGGGGACGGGGACGCCGAGCTGGACGGCACCGACTCCGCCCACCTCGGCGTCGGCTTCTCCTCACCCCGCACCGGCCTCACCGTGCTCACCGTGCGCGGCGAGGTCGACACCCTGACCGCACCGCGCCTCGAGACGGCCCTCGACGAGCTGCTGGGTCTCGACGCCGACGGTGACGGTCGTGACCTCGCCGTCGACCTGGAGGGGGTGTCGTTCCTCGCCTCCAGCGGGCTCGGCGTCCTCATCCACACCGCCCGGCGGGCGGCCCGGGACGGACGGCGGCTGTTCGTCGTCGCCACCAACCGGGCCGTGCTCCGGCCGCTCGAGGTCACCGGCTCTGCCCAGCTGTTCACCGTCCTCCCCGACCAGGACGGCATTCCCGGCGCCTGAGCGGGCACCCGGTCCTGCACACCCCGGCCGGAGGCGACATGATCCGGCCCGACACCCCGTCGCACGAAAGGACTCGTCAGCGTGGCCCAGGAGGACGTGGCAGGCACGGCGCAGGACGCCGGCACCGACAACACCGTCGAGATCAGGGTCGCGGCGCGCCCCGCACTGATCCCCACGGTCCGTGCGGTGGCCTCCGACCTCGCCGCACGCGCGGACTTCGACCTGGACGCGGTCTCCGACCTGCGGATGGCCGTCGACGAGGCGTGCGCGACCCTGGTCGCGGTGGCCGCCCCCGGGTCGCCGCTGCGGTGCACCTTCGCCGTCTCCGACGAGCGGATCGAGGTCGCCGCCCTGGTCGAGACCGCCGCGGGTACCCAGCTGCCCACCGACAGCTTCGGCTGGCGCGTCCTGCAGACGCTGGCCGACCACGTCGCCGTCGAGACCGGTGAGGAGGACGGCGGCCGCCCGGCCCTCACCATCCGGCTGCACAAGCGCGCAGGTCACGGACTGTGACGTGACGGTGGACCCCCAGTACGCCCACCTCACCCCGCTGCTCGAGCAGTACGCAGCCCTCGGCGACGGCGACCCCCGACGCGAGCGGCTGCGCGAGCAGCTGGTCACCGGCTACCTGCCCGTCGCCCAGCACATCGCCCGCCGGTTCAACCACCGCGGCGAGCCGCTCGACGACCTGGTCCAGGTCGCGACGGTCGGCCTGATCAACGCCATCGACCGGTTCGACCCGGAGAAGGGCGGCGAGTTCTTCTCCTTCGCGGTGCCCACCATCTCCGGTGAGGTGCGCCGGCACTTCCGGGACCAGAGCTGGTCGATGCGGGTGCCGCGGCGGCTCAAGGACATGCACGTGTCGATCAACGGCGCGGTGTCCGAGCTGTCCCAGACCCTGGGCCGCGCGCCCCGTCCGTCCGAGCTCGCCGAGCACCTCGACCTGCCCGTCGGCGAGGTCCTGGAGGGGCTGGAGGCCGCCGAGGCCTACCGCAGCTCCTCGCTCGACGAGATGCTGTCCTCGGAGGACGGCAGCGCCACCGTGGGCGAGCTGGTCGGCGACGCCGACGCCGAGCTCGACCGCGTCGACTACCGCGAGTCGCTGCGTCCGCTGCTCGCCGAGCTCGCGCCCCGCGAGCGGACGATCGTCATGCTGCGGTTCTTCGGCAACCGCACCCAGACCCAGATCGCCCAGGAGGTCGGCATCTCCCAGATGCACGTCTCCCGGCTGCTCGCCCAGACGCTGTCGCGGCTGCGCAACCGGCTCGACCCGGAGGACCGCACCTTCTGACGCCCGGGCCGCGCGGCGTCGTCGCCCGTCCGCGAAGATCGGGGCCGGGACCGGCGCACCGCCCGGGCCCGGAGCGGGGAGGTAGGAGATGAGCGTGCCGGAACACGTGCTGGTGGTCGGCGCCGGACTGGCCGGGCTGCGCACGGTGGAGAACCTGCGCCGGGACGGTTACGAGGGCCGGATCAGCCTGGTGGGGGCCGAGGAGCACCTCCCCTACGACCGTCCGCCGCTGTCCAAGCAGTTCCTGGCCGGGCAGTGGGAGCGCACGAAGGTGGATCTCTGTACCGCCGAGGACCTCGACGAGCTGGGCGTGCGGACCCATCTCGGGCGCTCCGCGGTCGCCCTGCGGCGCGGCGGCGACGACCCGGCCGACGGCTCCGAGGTCGAGCTCGACGACGGCACCGTGCTGCACGCCGACGCCGTCGTCCTCGCCGTGGGGGTCACCTCCCGGATGCTCGACGACCAGCCCGGGTCCGCCCACCTGCTCCGCGCCGTCGACGAGTCCGAGCAGCTGCGCGACGCGCTCGCGTCGGCGTCGTCGCTGCTCGTGGTGGGTGCCGGGTTCATCGGGGCCGAGGTCGCGAGCACCGCCCGCGAGCGGGGCCTCGCGGTGACCGTGGTCGAGACCGGCTCCGTGCCGATGGCCCGGCTGCTCGGCGAGCGGGCCGGCGCGGTGGTGGCCACCCTGATGACCGGGGCCGGAGTGGACCTGCGCACCGGGGTCTCGGTGTCGGAGCTGACCGACGCGGGCGCCACCCTCTCCGACGGGTCGACGGTGACCGCCGACGAGATCGTCGTCGGCGTCGGCGGGATGCTGGACCTGGGCTGGCTGGAGGCCACCGGCGTCGACGTCTCCGACGGCATCCCCTGCGACCACCGCGGCCGGGTCGACGGGCTGCCCGGGGTGTGGGCGGCCGGTGACGCCGCCGCCTGGACCGACCCCGGCACCGGCGGACGCACCCGGCTGGAGCACTGGACCTCGGCGAGCGACCAGGCCGCCGTGGTCGCCGCGGACATCACCGGCACCGAGCCGCCCCCGGCCGCCGTGCCGTTCTTCTGGTCCGACCAGTTCGGGATGAAGATCCAGCTCGTCGGACGGCCGGACCGCGCGGACGCGCTGTTGCCGCTGCACGGCGCGGGTCTCGACGGCGGCCCGGTGAAGGGCACGGTGCTCGGGTACCTGCGCGGCGACGAGCTCGTCGCCGTCGCCGGGTTCGGTGCCGCCCGGCTCGTCGCCCGCTACCGCCGCCCGCTGGCCGAGGGCGCCGACCGCGCGGCGGCGCTGGCGCTGCGCGACGAGCTGGCCTGAACGGCCCCGGACCGACGTCGGGCCCGGACGGTGGCGACACCGGCCGGGCCCGACGGGTACGGACCTAGCGGAAGATCGAGCGGACCAGGACCAGCCCGACAAGCGCGCCCACCGCGATCAGCGAGTACTTGATCTTGGGGTCGGCGAGCCGCTCCGCGAGCTGCTCCTTGCCTCCCTCGATCAGGTTCTTCGGGTTCGCCCGGTCCGCCAGGGCGTCCAGACTCTCGGCCAGCGCGTCCCGGGTCTTCTCGATCTCACGCTGGATGTTCTCGGGGTCGCGGGCCACCACGTCCACCTCCGACTCGGCCGGTACGCGCACGCGCCCGGGACTCCTGTTGCTCGCGCCCGAGGGGCCCGGACGCCGATGTCCGGGTACCGCGAACGACGTGGCACACACCGTAGCCACCGGACGGCCCGCTCCGCGCGCCCGCCCACGGCGCGCCGCCGGATCGGGGTGCGGCGAGTGGTCGACGGGCGCTACCCCCGCGATCCTGCGAGGCTGGGCCGGTGAGTGCGGAACGGTTGTTCGACATCCGCCGGATCTGGGCCGAACCGGACGCGCTGGCCTCGCCACGCGGACAGCAGGTGGCACTGTCCTTCCCCGACGCCGAGATCGTCGAGGTCGCCTCGCACTGGAACATCGAGGCGCTGCACGGCAACGCGGGCAACGTCGACCGCTGGGTCCGGGTGAAGACCGAGAACCTCGTGCTCGGCGAGAAGAAGTCGCTCTCGGCCCGCCCGAACGGCCGCTCCGCGGACTTCATCGCGCCCTCCACGGCGAACGGATGCGCACTGGCCTGCGCCTACTGCTACGTGCCCCGGCAGAAGGGCTACGCGAACCCGGTCACCGTGTTCACCAACATCGACCGGATCGTCCGCTACCTGCGCGGGCACGTACGGCGCCAGGGACCCAAGCCCGAGCCGAACCAGGTGCACCCGACCGACTGGGTCTACGACATCGGGGAGAACTCCGACGTCGCGGTCGACGCGCTGCTCTCGGACAACGTCGCCGACCTGGTCGGCTGCTTCCGGGACCTGCCCGGCGCGCGGGCCAGCTTCGCGACGAAGTACGTCAACCGGGACCTGCTCGGTCTCGACCCGCGCGGCGGCACCCGCATCCGGTTCTCCCTGATGCCCGAACGCGACAGCAGGCTGCTCGACGTGCGCACGACACCCGTCGCCCGGCGGATCGCCGCGATCGACGACTTCGTGGCCGCCGGCTACGAGGTGCACCTCAACCTGTCCCCGGTGGTGCTGCGCGAGGGCTGGCAGGCCGACTGGGCCGAGCTCCTGACCCGGATCGGCGACGTCACCGGCCCCGCGTTCCGTGCGCAGGCCGCGGCCGAGGTGATCCTGCTGACCCACAACGAGGGGCTGCACGAGGTGAACCTCGGCTGGCACCCGCGCGCCGAGGAGGTGCTGTGGCGGCCCGCGCTGCAGCAGGGCAAGCGCAGCGGCAACGGCATGTGGAACGTCCGGTACCGCGACGCGGTCAAGGCCCGCGGGGTGCGGGAGCTGCGCGGGCTCGTCGAGCGGCACGCGCCCTGGCTGCGCATCCGCTACGCGTTCTGAGCGCGTCGTGGCCCCCTCCCCCGCCCAGCCCGGGCGTGCCCGACGCCTGGAGCAGGCCGCGCTCCGCGACGGCGGGCACTGCGTGTGGTGCCGGCGCGACTGCACCGGGCCGGTCCGCGCCACCACCGACCACCTCGTCCCGAAGGTGAAGGGCGGGCCGTCGTGGCTGGAGAACGAGGTCGTCGCCTGCGGGCGCTGCAACCGCGCCCGCGGGCACGCGAGCCCCGCCGACTGGCTCGCCGAGTGCCGCAGGCGAGGCTGGGACCCCGACCTGCCCGCGGTGCTGGGCACCCTGCGCTCGCTGGCCGCGACGATCGCCGAGCGCGGCGGACGGCGGCGCGCCCGGCCCTACCTCGACGGGCAGCTGCGCCGGCTGGAGCGTCTCGCCCGCGAGCCCTGACCCGGGATCCGTCCACGACCGGGTCGTCCGTCCACAGGCCGCGGACTCGGCGTCGGCGGCGGGCCGGCGGGTGGCACGCTCATCGTCATGAGCACCCGACTGCAGGCGGGCGACCCCGCCCCGGACTTCACCCTCGACGACGCCGACGGCAACCCGGTCTCGCTGGCCGACCACCGCGGCCGCAAGGTCGTCGTCTACTTCTACCCGGCCGCGAGCACCCCGGGCTGCACGAAGGAGGCCTGCGACTTCCGCGACAACCTGGCCGAGCTGAACGGCCAGGGCATCGACGTGCTCGGCATCTCCCCGGACAAGCCCGCGAAGCTCGCGACGTTCCGCGACGCGGAGGGCCTCACCTTCCCGCTGCTGTCCGACCCGGACCGCGAGGTGCTGACCGCGTGGGGCGCGTTCGGGGAGAAGAAGATGTACGGCAAGACCGTCACCGGGGTGATCCGTTCGACGTTCCTGGTCGGCGAGGACGGCACGATCCTGGACGCGCAGTACAACGTGCGGGCGACCGGGCACGTGGCGAAGCTGCGCAAGGACTGGAAGGTCTGATGCGACTCCGGCCGGTGGGCGCGGGGTGAGCGGCCGTGCCCCGCGCCCGCCGGTGGACCGACGAGCAGCTGGTCGAGGCGGTGGCGGCGGCGCGCACCCTGGCCGAGGTGTGCCGGGCGCTCGGCCTGCGTCCCGGACGCTACGACTGGTTGCGCGCGCACATCGCGCGGGTCGGGGCGCACGGCGCTCACCTGCCCGGCCCGGACGCCTCGCGGCGGCGCCGGCACTGGACCGACGACGAGCTGGCCGCGGCGGTACGCACGTCGGAGTCGGTCGCGGCCGTGCTGCGGCGGCTGGGCTACGCGCCGAGCGGTGGCATGCACCGGCTGGTGAACGGCCACATCCGGCGTCTGGGTCTGGACACCGGTCATTTCCGCGGGCAGGGGTGGTCCCGCGGGCGGGCGGAGGCGACCCGGTCGCCGCGGCCGCTGGCCGAGGTACTGGTCCGCGACTCACCGATGCGCAGTACGGGCCACCTGCGCAAGCGCCTGATCGCCGCCGGGCTGAAGCAGGCCCGGTGCGAGATCTGCGGCATCCACGACTGGCGGGCGCAGCCGCTGCCGTTGCATCTGGACCACGTCAACGGTGACCACACCGACAACCGGCTGGAGAACCTCCGTATCCTGTGCCCGAACTGCCACGCTCAGACCTCCACGTGGTGTGTCCGCAAGGAACGGCCGGCGTAGCCCAACGGCAGAGGCACGGTCTTTAGGTGGCCGCAAGTGCGGGTTCGAATCCCGCCGCCGGCACGTGGCGCGCCGCCCGCCTCATCCGGTGGGCGGCGCGGTGCTCCCCGGCTCGTCCGGCAGCGGCCTGCGTGCGGCCAGGAGCACTCCGCCCAGCCCCACCACCGCGCACACCGCGGAGACGAGCAGCAGTGCCGGCGGCACGTGCCCGGTGACCGCGTCGCCGAGGGCGACGACGGCGATCGTGCTGGGCGCCGAGCCGATCACCGTCCCGACCAGGTAGGGCCAGAACCGCACCTGGGACAGCCCGGACAGGTAGTTGAGCACCGCGAACGGCACCATCGGGATGAGCCGCAACGAGGTCACGGCGAGCACGCCGTGGTGGTCGAGGCGCCGCCGTACCCACACCGCGCGGGGGTGCCCGGCGTAGCGGGCCACGAGGCTGCCGCCGGTGGCTCGCACGAGCGCGAACGCGACGACCGCGGAGAGTGCCGTCGCGAACAGGGTGAGCGCCGCCCCGCCGACGGCGCCGAACAGCACCCCGGCGGAGACGGTGAACACGGTGCGCGGGAACGGCGGGACGTTCAGCGCGACCTGGAGCAACACGAACACGACCGGTCCCCACAGCCCGGCGGACTCCACGGCACGGCGCAGCTCGCCGAAGCGGGGGACCGCGGACAGGCCGAGCGACCGGGCCACGAGTACGACGACGGCGGCCGCGAGCACCAGCCCGAGGCAGCCCAGCAGAAACCGCCACCACCGCACGTGGATCACGGTACCGAGGTCCACGACGGCACCGGGCCCCAGCCCGCCCACCCGGTGGGCCGCCCCGCGCCCGCCGGTCGGCGTGGGAGGCTGCCGGTCATGAGCGATTCGGGTATCGACCCCGCCGAGCTGGACGCCGACGGTCTGGCCGTGCGCCGTGAGGTGCTCGGCGAGGACTACGTCGCCGCGGCGCTGGCGCGCGTCGACGGCACCACCGCGGACTTCCAGAAGCTGATCACCCGCTACGCGTGGAACGAGATCTGGACCCGGCCCGGGCTGGAGCGGCGGATGCGTTCGGCGGTGACGCTGACGGCGCTGATCGCGCACGGGCACTGGGAGGAGTTCGAGATGCACGTGCGGGCGGCACGGCGCAACGGCGTGACCGACGGCGAGATCGTCGAGATCGTGCTGCAGACCGCGATCTACTGCGGGGTCCCGGCGGCGAACTCGGCGTTCCGGATCGCGCAGCGCGTCCTGGCCGAGCCCGCCCCCGAGTAGGCCCTCAGGCGCCCGCGAGCGCCTGCAGGTGCCCGACGAGTGCCCGCAGCGCGATCCCGCGGTGCGAGGCGGCGTCCTTCTCCGCTGCCGACAGCTCGGCCGAGGACCGGGTGTCGCCCTCCGGGGCGAAGATCGGGTCGTAGCCGAAGCCGTTCCCGCCGCGGGGGGCGCGCAGCAGGGTGCCGCGCCAGGTGCCGTGCACGACGGTGCGCCCGGGCAGCTCGCCCTCGGCGTCGAACCCGGGGGCGGCGGCCGCGTCCGGGGTGACGAGCGCGGCGGCGCAGACGAACGCGGCGCCGCGGCGTTCGTCGGGGACGTCGGCGGTCTGCCCGAGCAGCAGCTGCAGGTTCGCCTCGTCGTCGCCGTGGCGGCCGGACCAGCGGGCGGAGAAGATGCCCGGCATGCCGTTGAGGGCGTCGACGGTGATGCCGGAGTCGTCGGCGACCGCGGGCAGCCCGGTCGCGGCGGCCGCGTCGCGGGCCTTGGCCAGTGCGTTCGCCGCGAACGTCGCGCCGACCTCCGGGGCCTCCGGGAACCCGGGGACGTCGGCGAGGCCGACGATCTCGACACCGGACAGGCCCGCCGCCTCGGTGATGCGGCGCAGCTCGACGAGCTTCTTGGCGTTGCGGGTGGCGAGCAGGATCCTCACGCGCCGCCCTCCCCCGCGGTGTCCGAGGCCTCGGCGGCCTGCGCGGCGATCTTCGGGTGCGGTGCGGCGAGCACCTCGACCTGGAGCCGGGCCAGCTCGGCGATCCCGGCGAGTGCGGAGTCGAGCATGGCGTCGAGGGTGGAGCGGGAGAAGGTGGCGCCCTCGCCGGTGCCCTGGACCTCGATCAGGGTGCCGGTCTCGGTGGCGACGACGTTCGTGTCGACCTCGGCCCGCGAGTCCTCCTCGTAGGGCAGGTCGAGCCGGACCCGGCCGTCCACGACACCGACCGACACCGCGGCGACCTGGCAGGAGATCGGCTTCGGGTCCGACAGCTTCCCCTGCTCGCCGAGCCAGGTGACCGCGTCGCACAGGGCGACGTAGGCGCCGGTGATGGCCGCGGTGCGGGTGCCGCCGTCGGCCTGCAGCACGTCGCAGTCGATCGCGATGGTGTTCTCGCCGAGCGCACGCAGGTCGATGCAGGCGCGCAGGGACCGGCCGATCAGCCGGGAGATCTCGTGGGTACGGCCGCCGATCCTGCCCTTCACCGACTCCCGCGAGGACCGGGTGTCGGTGGCCGAGGGCAGCATCGCGTACTCGGCGGTGACCCAGCCGAGGCCGGATCCCTTGCGCCAGCGCGGTACCCCGTCGGTGACGCTGGCGGCGCACAGCACCTTCGTGTCACCGAACTCCACCAGCACCGATCCCGCGGGGTGCTTCTGGAAGCCCCGGGTGATGGTCACCGGCCGCATCTCGTCGTCGGTCCGGCCGTCGGCCCTGCCCTCTGTTCGTGTCACCCGGCCATCGTAGGAAGCCGGTTCAGACCTCGAACACCGCGTCGGGCCGGGCGAGCTCGACGGTGCCCCCGAAGGCCGCCTTCGCCTCGGCGCCCACGGACTCGCGGTCGAACCAGGCCGGGACGTGGGTGACGACCAGGCGTCGCGCGCCGGCGGCCGCGGCGTGCTCGCCCGCCTCCCGCCCGGACAGGTGCACCCCGGGCGGTCCGGCCTCGGCGTGCGGCCAGCTGGCCTCGCAGAGCAGCAGGTCGGCGTCGCGGGCGGCCTCGACGAGCCCCGGGCAGGCAGCCGTGTCCCCGGAGTAGGTCAGGACCCGGCCGCGGTGCTCGACGCGCAGTGCGTAGGCGGGGCAGACGTGCACGACCTCGTGGGCGGTGACGGTGACGGCGTCGTCCCCGGTGCCGACGGTGAACGGCTCTCCTGCCACGAGGTCGTGGAAGGAGAAGACGTCGGTGAGGTCGGTGCGGGCGTAGTCGTCCTCGGTGACGGCGTCGGCGCGGGCGAAGCGGGTGTGTGCGCCGGCCGGGGCGTGCACGGCGAGCTTGCGCGCGGTCGCGTCGAACGGGGGCCGGGGGTGGTAGCGCCGGTGCACCACCAGCGACGGGAAGTCCGAGCAGTGGTCGGGATGCAGGTGGCTGAACACCGCGGCGTCGAGGGCGAACGGGTCGGCGTGGCGTTGCAGGGCGCCGAGGGTGCCGTTGCCGAGATCGAGGGTGAACCGGGTCGCGCCGGCCTCGACCAGGTAGCCCGACGCCGGGGACTCGGGTCCGGGTCCGCTGCCGGAGCACCCGAGAACGATCAGCCGCATGCGCGACCCTAACCCGTTCGTGAGGTACGCCGCAGCCACCAGAGCCCGACGAACGGCAGCACGAGCGGCACGAAGCCGTAACCGGCGCCGAAGTGCGACCAGACCGTCTCCCGCGGGAAGTCGGCGGGGACGAACGTGGTGAACGCGCCGACGGCGAGCACACCGACGAGCTCGAACACCACCGCGGACAGGGCGAGGCGCCGGAAGCCGGGGCCGGTGCCCGCCAGGCCGACGGTGGCGAGGATGTAGACGAAGCCGGCGAGCGCGGACAGCGAGTACGCCAGCGGGGCCTCGCCGAAACGTTCGGCGATCTGCACACCCGCCCGCGCCGACGCCGAGAGCGCGAAGACCCCGTAGACGGCGATGAGGATGCGGCCGGGGCCGGTCGCGGTGGCGCGGGACCCGGGGGTGTGCGGCTCAGGCACCGGGCACCCCCGGGATCCACAGCCCCTGCAGCCGCAGCACGGCGACGAGCGTCCCGATCGCACCGACGGCGATCACGGCGCCGCCCCAGCGGCTCGGTTCGGCGGTGGCGAACTGCAGCGCGATGACCGGGACGCAGATCGCGACGGCCAGGTAGATGAGGAAGGTCGTCTGCTCGGGGAGGGTGACCCCGCCGAGCACCACCTGGTAGGCGGCGATCGCCGCCTGCACGGCGACGAGTGCCACACAGATCCCGACGGCGACGGTGTGCACCCGGCTCGGGGGCCGGTTCAGCGCGGTCGTGACCAGCCCGAACAGCGCGGTGGCCGAGAGCGCCACGGTGATCACCAGGACGAGCGTTCCGATCACACCGGGAACGCTACCCCCGCCGCCCCCGCACGCCGCGGGGACCCGGCTCGCCACCACACCTGTCCGCCGGTACCCACACCTGCCGCGGCGGGTGTGGGTCCGGGGAGAGGGGTGTGACGGTCAGGCGGACGGGAGCGCGGCGCCCGCGCGGCCCACGACCGAGCCGATCTCGGGGCCCAGGAATCGGCGGCCCAGGCGGGCGAAGGGCTCCGGGTCCCCGGTGGCGAGGAAGCGGTGCGGTGCGGGTGGGGCGGTGGCGTCGCGCAGCAGCTCGTGCGCGTGCAGGGTCCGGACCAGGGTGCGGGCGGTCTCGTCGGCGGAGGACACCAGCGTCACGTCCGGGCCGAGGACGATCTCCAGCACCCCGGACAGCAGGGGGTAGTGGGTACAGCCGAGGACGACGGTGTCGACCCCGGCCCGCTGCAGCGGCTCCAGGTACCCCTGGGCGACGCCGAGGACCTGCCGGCCGCTGGTGGTGCCACGCTCGACGAAGTCGACGAACCGGGGGCAGGCCACGGAGGTGATCTCGGTGTCGGGGGCGGCGTCGAAGGCGTCGGCGTAGGCGCCCGAGGCGATCGTGGCGGCGGTGCCGATGACGCCGATCCGGCCGTTGCGGGTGGTGGCGACGGCACGGCGCACGGCCGGGCGGACGACCTCGACGACGGGCACCGGGTAGCGCTCGCGGAAGTCGGCGAGGCAGGCGGCCGAGGCGGAGTTGCAGGCGATGACCAGCGCCTTGACCCCCGAGTCGACGAGCTCGTCGCCGATGCCGAGTGCCAGGCGCCGGATGTCGGCCAGCGAGCGCGGCCCGTAGGGGCTGTGCGCGGTGTCACCGACGTAGACGATCTGCTCGGCGGGCAGCAGGTCGATCACCGAGCGGGCGACGGTGAGCCCGCCGACCCCGGAGTCGAAGAGGCCGATCGGGGCGTCGATCCCGGGTGCGTCGCTCACACCCTAGGAGGGTAGGCGGTCGGCCTTCGCCACCCAGTAGGCGGCGACGACGCCGCCGATCGCGCCGAACAGGTGGCCCTGCCAGGACACGCTCGGGTCGGAGGGCAGCACGCCCCAGAGGATCGAGCCGTAGAACAGGAACAGCACGAGCGCGAGCAGGATCTGCCTGCCGTTGCGGGCGTAGAAGCCGCGGGTGAGCAGGAACAGGAACCAGCCGAACACGATGCCGGAGGCGCCGAGGACCGGGGCCGGCGAGGTGAGCCACACACCGAAACCGCTGACCAGCCAGATCGTGGCGGTGACCGCGAACCACTGGACCGGGCCGCCGGACATCGCGAGGAACCCGAAGACCAGGAACGGCACGCTGTTCGCGGCGAGGTGGGCGTAGTCGCCGTGCAGCAACGGGGCGGCGAGGATCCCGGACAGCCCGTCGGTCTGCCGGGGGTAGATCGCCGCGGCGGCGTCGACCATCCCGCCCGAGGCCTGGTCGATCGCCTCGATCACGTAGAGCGCGGCGGTGAACGCCAGCATGATCACCGCGGCGCGCACCGGCGCCGGCGGCAGCACACGGGCGGGACGGCCGTCCGGGAGTGCGGTCATGTCACCCACGGTACCGGCACGGCCGCCCGTTATGCCCGGTTCGCCCGGTCAGGCCCAGAGGTGCCCGTCGATGCCCTGCGCGGCGCTGCCCAGGTCACCGGAGTAGGCCCCGGTGGACAGGTACTTCCAGCCGCCGTCGCAGACGATCATCACGACGTCGGCGCGCTGCCCGGCCTCCAGCGCCTTGTTCGCGACGCCGAGCGCGGCGTGCAGGATGGCGCCGGAGGAGATCCCGGCGAAGATGCCCTCCTGCTCGACCAGCTGGCGGGTGCGGCGCAGCGCGTCGTAGGAGCCGACCGAGAACCGGCCGGTCAGCACGGTCTCGTCGTAGAGCTCGGGGACGAAGCCCTCGGACAGGTTGCGCAGGCCGTAGACGAGCTCGCCGTAGCGGGGCTCGGCGGCGACGACCTGCACGTCCGGCTTCTGCTCGCGCAGGTAGCGCCCGGCGCCGACGAGGGTGCCGGTGGTGCCGAGCCCGGCGACGAAGTGGGTGATCGACGGCAGGTCCCGCAGGATCTCCGGGCCGGTGCCGCGGTAGTGCGCGTCGGTGTTGGCCGGGTTGCCGTACTGGTAGAGCATCACCCAGTCCGGGTGCTCGGACGCGAGCTGCTTGGCGACGGCGACGGCCTGGTTCGACCCGCCGGCCGCCGGCGAGGAGATGATCTGCGCCCCGTACATCGCCAGCAGCTGGCGACGCTCCTCGGAGGTGTTCTCCGGCATCACACAGATGATCTCGTAGCCCTTGAGCCTCGCGGCCATCGCCAGCGAGATCCCGGTGTTGCCCGAGGTGGGCTCCAGGATCGTGCAGCCGGGCGTCAGCAGCCCCTGCTTCTCGGCGTCGGTGATCATGGCCAGCGCTGGCCGGTCCTTGATCGAGCCGGTGGGGTTGCGGTCCTCCAGCTTCGCCCAGAGCCGCACGTCCTCCGACGGCGACAGGGACGGGAGCCCGACCAGCGGGGTGTCGCCGACGGCGTCGAGCAACGAGTCGTAACGCACGCGTTCTCCTCACACGACGGCACCGGGCGGGGACGCCGCCCGGTGCCGAGGTCCGGTGGGGCTCAGCGACCGCCGGCCACGGCCGGGAGGATCGTGAACGTGGAGGACTCCTTGACGGGGGCCTCCAGGCCACCGGCGAAGCGGATGTCCTCGTCGTCGACGTAGATGTTGACGAAGCGGTGCAGCTTGCCGTCGGTGATCAGACGGTCCTTGATGCCGCTGTGCCGCGACTCCAGGTCGTCGATGACCGCCGAGACGGTGTCGCCCTTCGCCTCGACGGTCTTCTCACCGCCGGTGTGCGTGCGAAGGATGGTGGGGATGGAGACGGAGACGGCCATCTCGTTGATCACTCCTGGTGGGTCGCTCTGGCGTGGATCCTGCACGCGGCAACGCAGCCGGAGTACGGCGACATTCCCGCGCGACCTCCGGCGCGGGTGCGCGAGAGGGTCGTTCAGGCCCGGTCGGGCACGTCGTCGGAGCCGGTGTGGGAGAACATGTAGGACTCCACGACCGCCAGCTCGTCCTCCACGACCTCGCCGTCGACGAGGTGGTAGGAGCGCACCTCGGGCTCGGCGTCGGCCGCGGCGAGACCCACGATCAGCCAGTGCTGGTCGGGGGTCCACTCCATCTGGGCGACGTCCTTGGGCGACGGGTAGGCCTCGGGCAGGCCGGTGTGCGCCACCGGCCGGCGCGGCAGCCGGGTGTGCGAGTGGACGACGAGCATGCGGCGCTCACCGGCCACGTCGAGCTCGCGCTCCAGGCGGATGTCCTCGGCCGGGGAGAAGGCGAAGTCGCTGGCCACCTCGTCGGCGTTCGTCATCGGCACGTAGCGCTCGGGGTGCTCACCGGCCTCGGGGCCGACGAGCTGCCCGCACGACTCGACCGGGAAGTCCCGGCGGGCATGCGCGACGACTGCATCGACGAGGTCGGACCGGAGGGCGAGCACGCCGCGAGGATACGCGGCCCCGCCCGCGGGGCCGAACACCCGCCGGGGCGTACCCCGAGGTTCACACGGCCGACACCCCGGTCTGTGACCCCGGCCACGGGCGTCCGGGCACGGCTGCGGCCATACTGCCCCCGTGCCCTCCTCCGGTCGCCGTGTCGGGTTCGTCCTCGCCGCCGTGCTCGTCGTCGTCCTGGCGGTGGGGGTCACCGTCGAGGCGGTGACGCTCGCGGCCCGCCCGGACCCGGGCGCGCCCGGCGCCGGCACGGTGCGGCTCATCGCCCTCAACGACCTGCACGGCAACCTGGAGCCGCCCACGGGCTCCTCGGGCCGGGTGACCGACGACGCCGGTGCCGAGGTCGAGGCCGGCGGCGTCGAGTTCCTGGCCGCGCACGTCGCGGCGCTGCGGGCGCAGGCCCCGGCGAGCGTGGTGCTCTCCACCGGAGACAACGTCGGCGCCTCCCCGCTGGCGTCGGCGCTGTTCCACGACGAGCCGACCGTCGAGGTGCTGGAGCGGATCGGCGTCGCCGCGTCCGCCGCCGGCAACCACGAGTTCGACGAGGGCATCGCCGAGCTGCGACGGCTGCAGGACGGCGGCTGCCACCCGGTCGACGGGTGCGGCTTCACCCCGGCCTACGACGGGGCCGCCTTCCCGTTCCTGTCCGCGAACGTGACCGACGGCTCCGGGCGGCCTGCGCTCGCGGCGTCGACGGTCGTCGAGGCCGGTGGCGCCCGGATCGGCGTCATCGGGGCGACCCTGTCCGAGCTGGCCGACGTGGTCTCCCCCGACGGCATCCGCGGCCTGGAGATCGGTGACGAGGTCGCCGCGGTCGACGCGGCGTCGCGGGAGCTGACCGCATAGGGCGTGCGGGCGCAGGTGCTGCTGCTGCTGCTGCACCAGGGGGACGAGGCGACAGGCGACGGCGGACCCGACGCCTGCGCGGTGGAGCCGGGCGGGCCGGGGTCACGGATCGCGGCCGCGGTGTCCGCCGACGTCGACGCGGTGTTCTCCGCGCACACCCACCAGCAGTACTCGTGCTCGGCGACCGACCCGGCCGGGAACCCGCGGCCGTTCGTGCAGGGCCTGTCGTTCGGCAGGCTGCTGTCGGTGGTCGACCTCGCCCTGACCGGCGACGGCGACGTGGACCGCGCCGCGACCGGCACCGCCCGCAACGTCGTGGTCACCCGCGACGTCGCCCCCGACCCGGCGGTCGCACCGATCGTGGACCGCGCGGTCGCGCAGTCGCGACCGCTGGCCGAGCGCCCGGTCGGCACCCTGGCCGGCCCGCTGCTGCGCGCACCCGCGCCGTCGGGCCTGTCCCCGCTCGGCACGGTGATCGCCGACGCCCAGCTGGCGGCCTCGCGCGGCGACGGCGCCCAGCTCGCGCTGACCAACCCCGGCGGGGTGCGCGCCGACCTGGTGCCGGACGCGGACGGGCGGGTCACCTACGGGCAGGCCTACACCGTGCAGCCGTTCGGCAACATCCTGCAGACCATGACGCTCACCGGTGCCCAGCTGCGTGCGGTGCTCGACCAGCAGTTCACCGTCGACGACGGTCCGACGGTGCTCCAGAGCTCCTCGAACCTGCGCTACACGGTGGCCGGGAACCGGGTCGGCGACATCTCCGTCGGCGGTGCCCCGGTCGTCGACGACGGCCGCTACCGGGTCGCCACGAACAACTTCCTGGCCGCCGGCGGCGACGGGTTCGACACCTTCACCGCGGGGACCGAGCTGGTCGGCGGCCCGGTGGACCTGGACGCGTTCGTGGCCTACCTGGGAGCGAACCCGGGCCTGGCCCCGCCGTCGACCGACCGCGTCGTGCGGCGCTGACCGGATCGGCGGCCGGGCGGGTCAGAGCCCCCGGACGCGGACCCGGACCAGGGAGTCCTGCACGTAGGTCAGCCAGTGGTAGACGCCCAGGTGCTGGGCCCGCGGGTCGTCGTCGGGGAGCTGCTCGGGCATCTGCTCGTCGACGTCGAGGGCGGTCCCGAGGGCCAGCCGTACGTCGTTCAGGGCGGTCAGCCAGGCGTCGACCTGGGCCTCGGTGAGCTCGAGCCGCCCGCCCGCCTCGGGCAGGGCGTCCAGCACGGTCGCCGCCGCGGTGTCCTTGGCCTCGATCAGTGCCGGCTCGTGCAGCGAGCGCATCCCGCCTGCGAGGTCCGAGTCCTCGGTCGTGAAGTCCGGCAGCAGCCGGGCCAGGACCCGGTCGGTGGGCCGCGACGTCGGGCCGGTGCGGATGCCGGTGAGCTCGGCGAGCTCGTCGGTGGGCGCCAGCTCCGCGCGCCCGGCGAGCATCTGGCGGATCTCGGTGAACAGACCCCGCAGGACGACGGCCTCCTCGCCGGAGAACCCGGACGTGTAGCGGACGCGGTCGCCCCGGCCGCTGCGCTTCCAGCCGTTCACGCTCAGGCCCGCTGCATGGTGGCCCACAGGCCGGCCGCGTGGAGCTGGGCGACGTGGCCCTCCACGGTGTCCTTGTCCCCCGCCGACACCGCGGCGCGTCCCTTGTGGTGCACGTCGAGCATCAGCGCGGTGGCCTTCGCCTCGGGGTAGTGGAACACCTTCTGCAGCACGTAGGTCACGTACGACATGAGGTTGACCGGGTCGTTCCAGACGATGGCCTGCCACGGCGTGTCGGGGCCTGCCGACTCGTCCAGGTCGGGTGTGACCTGCTCGGTGGGCGCTGGGGACGGCGCTGGGGACGGCGCGGACATGCGCCCCATGGTGGCACAGGCGGGGCGCCGCGCCCGACCGCACCGGTGGCGGGGAGCGGCGACGGCGGCACCGGAGGGCACCGGCCGGGGACACCGACGGCGGCGGCGCCGACCCCGGCACCGCGGCTGCCCGTAGGCTCCCCGCCATGACCGGCACGGCCCTGCTGACCGACCGCTACGAGCTGACCATGGTGGCGGCGGCCCTCGCCGACGGCACCGCGGAACGGCACTGCGTGTTCGAGCTGTTCGCCCGCCGCCTCCCGGACGGGCGCCGCTACGGCGTCGTGGCCGGGACGGGGCGGCTGCTGGAGGCGCTGGCGCGCTTCCGCTTCTCCGACGCCGACCTCGGGTTCCTCGCCCCGGTCCTCGACCCGGCGACCCTGGAGCGCCTGCGCGGCTACCGCTTCTCCGGCGACGTCGACGGCTACCCCGAGGGTGAGCTGTACTTCCCCGGCTCCCCCGTCCTCACCGTGACCGGCACCTTCGCCGACGCGGTGATCCTGGAGACCGTCGCCCTGTCGATCTACAACCACGACAGCGCGATCGCCTCGGCGGCGGCGCGCATGGTGACCGCGGCGGCGGGCAGGCCGCTGATCGAGATGGGCTCGCGGCGCACCCACGAGGAGGCCGCGGTGGCCGCGGCCAGGGCCGCGTACCTGGCGGGCTTCGCGACGACGTCGAACCTCGCCGCGGGCGCCCGGCACGGCATCCCGACCGCGGGCACCGCCGCGCACGCCTGGGTCCTGCTGCACGACGACGAGCCGGCCGCCTTCGCCAGCCAGGTCGCCGCGCTCGGCACCGGTACGACGCTGCTCGTCGACACCTACGACATCCGCCGCGGTATCGAGCACGCCGTCGCGGCGGCCGGGCCCGGGCTGGGCGCGGTCCGCATCGGCTCCGGGGACCTCGGCGAGCTGGCCCGCCAGGCCCGCGAGCAGCTCGACGCGCTCGGCGCCACCGGGACCCGGATCGTGCTGTCCGGCGACCTGGACGAGTACGCGATCGCCTCGCTGCGCGCCGAACCGGTCGACTCCTACGGCGTGGGGACCTCGGTGGTCACCGGATCGGGCTCGCCGACGGCCGGGATGGTCTACAAGCTCGTCGAGGTCGACGGGCGACCGGTGTCGAAGCGCTCCAGCGCGAAGGAGTCCCGCGGCGGGCGCAAGGCGGCGCTGCGCCGGTTCAAGCCGACCGGCACCGCGGTCGAGGAGGTCGTGTACCCCTACGGCACGGACCCGGTCCTCGGGCCGCACGACCGGGCGCTGCCGGTACCGCTGGTGCGCGACGGCGAGGTCGTCGCCGACGACGCCGTCACCGGGCTGGGGGCCGCGCGGGAACGGCTGCGGACGGCACTGGTCGCCGTACCGTGGGAGGGACTGAAGCTGTCCCGCGGCGAGCCCGCGATCCCGACCACCTTCCTCACCGGGAGCTGAGCCATGGCACGCGCGCTGATCGTCGTCGACGTCCAGAACGACTTCTGCGAGGGCGGCGCGCTCGCGGTCGCGGGCGGCGCCGCCGTCGCGGCGGGGATCGGGCCGCTCGCCACCGGTGGCCGTGACGGTGCGGTCTACGACCACGTCGTCGCGACGCGCGACGTGCACGTCGACCCGGGTCCGAACTTCTCCGACACCCCGGACTTCGTGGACTCGTGGCCGCCGCACTGCCGCGCCGGGACGCCGGGTGCGTCGTTCCACCCGGCGCTGGACGTGGCGCCGATCGAGTGCGTCTTCGACAAGGGCGCCTACACGAGCGCGTACTCGGGCTTCGAGGGTGCGAGCGACCACGAGTCGGGGACCCGGCTCGCCGACTGGCTCGACGCGCGCGGGGTGGGCGAGGTCGACGTCGTCGGCCTCGCGACCGACCACTGCGTACGGGCGACCGCGCTGGACGCCGCCCGGCTCGGGCTGGCGACCACGGTGCTGCTGGCGCACTGCGCCGGGGTGGCGCCGGCGACGACCGAGCGGGCACTGGCCGAGCTCGCCGACGCCGGGGTGCAGGTCCGCACCGGCTGACCCCGGGGCCCTCGGCCGGCCGCCGCGTCGCCCCGCGGACGACCGGTTCCCGAGGGGAGGGACGTGGGCCCGGCGCGGGATCGCGGGCCCACTAGATACTCGATTAATATATCTGTGCACGATATGGTGTCGCCGGAGCGGCGGTCACAGCGTCGCCGATCGACCGGAGCCCGAGCCCCCGGAGCCGCCTCGTGCCCCCCGCAGCGCCGACACCGCGACCCGCCTCCGCCCGACCGCGCCCCGGCCTGCCGGAACACCACCGTTGCAGCCCCTTGACACCACCCCGGGCGACGCGCTCCCATCGTGGTGCGTATGGAGCGACCAGTTGCTTGTTACGCAACAGTTTCCGGTATTTCCCGGGTGTGTCCGCGGCTCCGACCGCCGCCGTCGTCGTCCTCGCGTCGGAACCCCATCGCAGGAGGTGATCCGCTGTGCCGCCATGCCGTCCGCCGTGACCGCACACCGGCCTCCTCCGGCGTCCGGCCGTCGCGCGGGTCCGCGGTCCCGCAGTGATGACGACCGGCCCCACGAGCGACGCCGCCGCACCGACTCCGGGCCCGGCCCGCGCGGGCGCGCCCCGTCGCCGCGGCCACCCGGACCCGCACGCCACCCCGCACGACCGTCGCCCTCGAGGAGCACCGCCATGACGACCGGCGAGTTGTCCACCCCCGCCACCGGGGCGCAGAGCCTCCCGGACAGCCTGCGAGAGACCCTCGCCGGCCACTACTACACCGACCCGGCCGTCTTCCGGGCCGAGCAGGACGCCATCTTCCACACGACGTGGTTCTGCGCCGTGCTCGCCGCCGACCTCGACCGGCCCGGCGCGTTCGAGACCGTCCGGATCGGCCGGGAGAGCGTCATCGTCACCCGGGCCAGGGACCACTCCGTGCGGGCCTACCTCAACGTCTGCCGGCACCGCGGCGCGCGGCTGTGCACGGAGGAGAAGGGCGAGGTCAGGCGCTCCTTCCAGTGTCCGTACCACGCCTGGACCTACGGTCTGGACGGCACGCTCGTCGCGGCACCGAACCTGAGCTCGATGCCCGACGTCGACAAGGCCGGGTACGGCCTGCACACCGTGCACGTGCGCGAGTGGCTGGGCTACGTCTGGCTGTGCCTGGCCGAGGTCCCGCCGTCGTTCGAGGACACGGTGATCG
Source organism: Pseudonocardia sp. ICBG1293 (assembly GCF_020131355.1). Classification (GTDB taxonomy): domain Bacteria; phylum Actinomycetota; class Actinomycetes; order Mycobacteriales; family Pseudonocardiaceae; genus Pseudonocardia. The sequence continues at coordinate 563,068 of NZ_JAHLEL010000038.1, read as the reverse complement.
GTGACGTCAGCACCCGGCTCGGCTCGCCGGACGCGATCGTCGGCTACGACGTCGGGAACCTGAAGCTCGGCCGGCGCATCTCCTACGACGTCCGGGCGAACTGGAAGCAGATCGTCGAGAACTTCATGGAGTGCTACCACTGCGCGACGATCCATCCCGAGCTCACCGAGGTACTGCCGGAGTTCGCCGACGGCCTCGCCGCCCAGTACTTCGTCGGGCACGGCGCCGAGTTCGGCGAGGAGATCGAGGGCTTCACCGTCGACGGCTCGGCGGGGCTCGCCCGCCTCCCGGGCGTCGCACAGGAGCAGGACCGCCGCTACTACGCCATCACCGTGCGACCGTCGGTGTTCATCAACCTGGTCCCCGACCACGTGGTGTTCCACCGCATGTTCCCACTGACGCCCGAGCACACCGTGGTGGTGTGCGACTGGCTCTACCTGCCCGAGGTCGTCGACTCCGGGGCCGACATCGACCGCTCGGTCGAGCTGTTCCACCGGGTCAACCTGCAGGACTTCGACGCCTGCGAGCGCTGCCAGCTCGCGATGGACTCGCGCGCCTACGACAAGGGCGGCGTGCTCGTGCCCAGCGAGCACCACATCGGCGAGTTCCACGACTGGGTGCGCGAGCGCGTGGGCTGAGCCCGCCGCTCCGCACCGTCACGGACGCCCCGCCCGGCCCCGCCGGCGCGGGGCGTCCGTGCGCACCTCCCCTTCCCACCACCGGCCACCGGCCACCGGCCACCGGCAGGAGCGCACGGCCGCCGTGGCACCCCGTCACGAGGCGTGGCACCCCACGCATCGGGTGCCGCGGGACGCGAGGAGTCGCCGGGCCGGGCGGCGGCGGTCGGGCGGGGACGGGTCGGGCGGCGGCGGGTCGGGCGGCGGCGGGTCGGGCGGCGGCGGACACAGCGCGGAACGGCCCCGTCCCCGCGGCGCGGGGACGGGGCCGTGGGCTCGCGGGAGCGGCGCTACCGGAAGACGACCGTGCTGCCGCCGGTCAGCAGCACCCGGCGCTCGCAGTGCCAGCGCACCGCACGGGACAGGGCCAGCGCCTCGGCGTCGCGGCCGACCATCTGCAGCGCCGTCGGATCGTGGGAGTGGTCGATCCGGATCACCTCCTGCTCGATGATCGGGCCCTCGTCCAGGTCCGGGGTGACGTAGTGGGCGGTGGCGCCGACCTGCTTCACGCCGCGTTCGTAGGCCTGGTGGTAGGGGCGGGCGCCCTTGAAGCCGGGCAGGAACGAGTGGTGGATGTTGATCGCCCGGCCCTCCAGCGCCTTGCAGGTCTCGTCGGAGAGCACCTGCATGTAGCGGGCCAGCACGACGAGCTCGGCGTCGAACTGCTCGACCAGCGACAGCAGCCGCGCCTCCGCCTCGGGCTTGGTCTCCGCGCTCACCGGCACGTGCACGAACGGCAGCCCGGCCGCCTCGGCCATCGGCCGCAGGTCCTCGTGGTTGGACACGACCGCGACGATGTCGGCGCCCAGACTGCCGGCCCGCCACCGGTAGATCAGGTCGTTGAGGCAGTGCCCCAGCCTGGAGACCATGACCAGGATCCGGGCGGGGGCGCCGTCGTGGACGGTGGCGGTCATGCCGAACTCGGCCGCGACCGCCTCGAAGTCGCGGCGGATCATGTCGAGGTCCACCTCGTGCTCCGCGTCGGCCCGGGTGCGCAGGTGGAGGCGGCCGCGGACCGGGTCGTCGAACTGCTGGTACTCGCCGATGTCGCAGCCGTGCTCGAACAGGAACGCACTGACCGCGCGCACGATGCCGGTGCGGTTCGGGCAGCTCAGGGTCAGGATGAAGGAACGGGACACGGCGGCCTCTCCTCGGCTCCGACGCGGACCGTGACGACCGCGACCCGCTCGATGGTGCATTGATATATCAGTCATAGTCAAGAGGTGTGGGGACGTCCGGGGACTGTTACGCACTCGTGTCGGGCTAGCATGCGGGCGTGACCGCACTACCCGACGACGCCGAGCCGGAGTACACCTCGCTCGCCGACAAGGCGTACACGGTGATCCGGGACCGGCTGATCATGCTGGACATCCCCCCGATGACCGCGATCGACGACGTCGCCCTCGCCACGTCGCTCGAGGTCGGTCGCACCCCGGTCCGGGAGGCCCTCAAGCGCCTGGAGATCGACCGGTTGGTCGTCTCCTACCCGCGGCGCGGGACGTTCGCGACCGGCGTCGACATCACCGACCTGGCCTACATCTCCGAGATCCGGGTGCAGCTGGAGCCGCTCGCCGCCCGCCGCGCCGCCGAGTACACCGGCCCCGCCACCCGGGCCGACCTCGCCGAGCTGGCGGACACCATCGACCGGATCGACGTGCGCACGCTGGACCGCGACACGCTGATGCGCTGGGACCTGCACGTGCACCGGACGATCTACGCCGCGGCGGCCAACCCGCACCTCGAGGACACCCTGATCCGCTACGACAACCTGGCGACCCGCATCTTCTGCCTGTTCCTGGACCGGATGACGTACTTCGACCGGCACGTCGGGGAGCACTCGGGCCTGCTGCGGGCCATCGCCGCCCAGCAGGCCGACGAGGCGGCCGACCGGGCCCGCGCGCACGTCATCGGGTTCGAGAAGGCCGTGCGCGAGGTCGTCTGAGGCCCCCGGCCCGGGCTCAGACCTGCGCCCGGGCCGAGCGGACGGTGTGGGTCAGCAGCAGGGCCGTGGTCACCGGGCCGACACCACCGGGCACCGGCGTGAGCGCGCCGGGCCTGCGGGCGACGTCGGCGGCGTCGACGTCGCCGACCAGGCTGCCGTCGGACGCGGTGTTCGTCCCGACGTCGACGACGACCGCACCGTCGGCCACGTGCTCGGCCCGGATGAGCCCGGCCCGCCCGACCGCGACGACGAGGATGTCCGCGGTGCGGGTGTGCGCGGCGAGGTCCTTGGTGTGGCGGTGGCAGATCTGCACCGTCGCGTCGCGCTGCAGCAGCAGCTGCGCGGTCGGCCTCCCCACGGCGGGCGAGCGTCCGACGACGACCGCGGTGCGCCCGGCCGGCTCGACGCCGTGGTGGTCGAGCAGGTCCAGCACCGCGGCCGCGGTGGCAGGCGGGTAGGCGGGCAGCCCGGCCGCGAGCCGGCCCGCGGACAGCGGGTTGGCGCCGTCGACGTCCTTCTCCGGGACGATCGACGCGGCCAGCTGCTCGACCCGCGCGCCGTCGGGCAGCGGGGTCTGCAGGAGGATGCCGTGCACCCTGTCGTCGCTGCTCAGGCGGGCCAGGGTGGCCTCGATGAGCTCCGGCGCCGCGGACGCGCCGAGGTCGACGACCTCGCACGCGACGCCGAGGCGGCGGGCGGCGCCGGACACCGAGCGGACGTACCAGCCGGCGCCCTCGTCGTCGGTCGCGACGACGACGGCGAGGGTCGGCGGCACGCCGAGCAGGGTCAGCGCGGCGGCCTCGGCCTGCACCCCGGCACGCAGGTCACGGGCGCGAGCGGTGCCGTCGAGCACGCGGTGTCCGGGATGGGCGGTGGTGTTCTCCGGAGTGTTCCCGGGGGTGTTCCCGGCGGGGGTCCCGGTCATCGGCGGATCTGCTCCCGTACGTCGTCGGTCACCGTGTCGGCCCGGCGCAGCAGGTCGTCGACGCCGACCAGCGCCGCGGACAGCTCGCTGCGCGCCGCGGGGTCGGTGAGGCCCGCCAGGTTGATCTCGACGTTGAGCCGGGCGGTGCTCGCCGCGGCCCGTGCCGCGTCGGCGGCGGCGCCCACGTCGCTGATCACGTTCGGGTTGCCGATCGGCCGCAGCCGTTCGGCGAGGTGGACCACCTGCTCCGCGGCCCGGACGACCTGCGCCGGGACCCGTCCCGCCTCGACCAGCGCGTCGGCGATCGCGGCCGCGCGGGCGCGCTTCTCCTCGTCGGTGTCGCGGGGCAGCGCGTAGGCCGCACCGACCGCGCCGAACGCCCGGGCGTCGTCCTCGGCGAGGCCGAGCCCGGTGATGCGCAGCGCGTCGGCCCGGTTGCGGATGTCGAGCACGGTGTCGGCGTGCTCGGCGTGGCGCTCGCCGTCGGTGTAGCGGGCGACCATGCCCAGCAGGGCGGCGGCCTGGGCGAGGTGCAGGCCTGCCGTCGCACCCCCGCCCGGGGCGGGGACGCGTGCGGCCAGGTCCCAGAGGAACCGGTCGAGGGTGTCGGAACGCATGCGGGTCCTTCCGTGCGGCGGGGGCGACGGTGCGTCGTCGGGCGCCAGGTCCGGCGTGGGGCGGCGGGTCGCGTCGCCCCGCCCGGCCGGGTCAGCGCCGGATGCGGCTCATGTCCGGGTCGAACAGTGGCTCGGCCGCGACCGAGGCGCGGATGCGGCGGTCGAAGTACTGGATCTCGACCGTCGCCCCGACCGGCAGCCCGGCGGGCAGCCAGGCGTAGGCGACCGGGGTGCCCAGGGTATGACCGTACGCGGCGGAGGTGACGTGACCGGCGGGCTCGCCGTCGACGAGCACGGCCTCCTGACCGAGGACCACGCTGCGGCGGTCGTCGACCGTGAGGCAGGTCAGCCTGCGGGTGACGGCGTCCGGGTCGATCTTCTCGACGGCCGCGCGGCCGACGAAGTCGCCCGTGGTGTGCGGGCGGACGGCGAAGCCCAGGCCTGCCTCGTAGGGGTTGTGCTCGGTGGACATGTCCGCGCCCCAGGAGCGGTAGCCCTTCTCCAGTCGCAGGCTGTTGAACGCCGCGCGCCCGGCCGCGACGACGCCGAGCGGGCGGCCGGCCTCGTACAGCACGTCCCACAGCTTCCGGCCGTACTCGGCGCCGGTGTAGATCTCCCAGCCGAGCTCGCCCACGTAGGACAGCCGCATCGCGGTCACCGGGATCCCCGCGATGTGCGTGGACATCGCCCGGAAGTACTTCAGTCCCTGGTGGGAGAAGTCGTCGCGCGACAGCGGCTGGACCAGCTCGCGGGCCAGCGGGCCCCAGACGCCGATGCAGCAGGTGCCGCCGGTGACGTCGCGCAGGACCACCGAGTGGTCGTCGGGCAGCGCACGGCGCAGGTGGTCGAGGTCGAGGTGGGAGTTCGCGCCGACCTGGAACCGCTGCTCGCCCAGCCGGGCGACGGTGAGGTCGCTGCGGACACCACCTGCCTCGTCGAGCATCAGGGTGTAGGTGACGGCACCGACGGACTTGTCCATCGTGCTGGTGGTCAGGCCGTCCAGGAACGCGCACGCCCCCGGCCCGGACACCTCCAGGCGCGTCAGCGGGGTCATGTCGTACATCGCGACCGCGGTGCGGGTCCGCCACGCCTCGACCGCGACGACCGGCGAGTGGAACATCGCCGACCAGGCGTCGCGGGACGGGTCGCGCCACTGCGGGGGCAGGTCCTCCACCAGCGCGGCGTTGGCCTCGTACCAGTGCGGGCGCTCCCAGGCGTGCGACTCCAGGAAGAACGCCCCGAGCTCGCGCTGGCGGTCGACGAACGGGCTGGTCCGCAGGTTCCGGGGGGACAGCTTGGGCTGCAGCGGGTGCAGCACGTCGTAGATCTCCACGAAGTTCTGCTGGGAGGTCTCGTCGACGTAGGCGTCGGTGGTCTCGACGTCGTCGAAGCGGTGCACGTCGCAGCCGTGCAGGTCCAGCTCGCTGCGGCCCTCGACGAGCAGCTGCGCGACCGAGCGGGCGACGCCCGAGGAGTGGGTGACCCACACGGCCTCGGCGATCCAGAAGCCGGCGACGTCGGCGGACTCGCCGATCAGCGGGCCGCCGTCGGGGGTGAAGGAGAAGACCCCGTTGAAGCCGTGCTCGATCGTCGAGCGCTGCAGGCCGGGCAGCAGCTGCCGGCTCTGCTCCCACTGCGGTGCGAAGTCCTCGGAGGTGAAGGGCAGCATCGAGGGCTGGGTGCGCTCGCCGACCTCGTCGTCGCCGACCCCGGGCAGCTCGGAGATCGACACCGGCATCGGGCGGTGGGCGTAGGAGCCGATGCCGATGCGGTCGTGGTGCTGCCGGTAGTAGAGGTCGGCGTCCTGGTGGCGCAGGATCGGCATCCACGCCTCGACGAGGTCACCGTGCCGGGCCCCGGCGGGGCGCGCATCGGCGCCGGCGCGCCCGACGAGCTGCTCGACCGGGGTGGTGCGGGCGTACTGGTGGGCCAGCGGCAGCAGCGGCACCCGCATGCCGACGAGCGCGCCCAGCTCACGACCCCAGAACCCGGCGCAGGACACCACGATGTCGGCGGGGACGGTCTCGCCGTCGGCGGTCTCGACGCCGGTGACCCGGCCGCCGGACCGTGCGATGCCGGTGACGCGCACCGAGCCGCGGAAGACCGCGCCGCGGGACCCGGCGCGTCGGGCCAGCGCGACGACCGCACGGGCGGCCCCGGCCAGGCCGTCGGTCGGGGTGTGCAGGCCGCCGAGGACCCGGTCGGCGTCGAGCAGCGGGTGCAGACGGGCGCACTCGGCGGCGTCGACGACCGAGGCCGGCACCCCGCGCGAGACGGCCCAGCCCTGCTTGCGGTGCAGGTCGGCGAGCCGCTCCGGGGTGGTCGCGACCTCCAGGCCGCCGACCTGGTCGAAGCAGCCCCGCCCGTCGACGTCGAGGGTCCGGAGCTTCTCGACGGTGTAGGTGGCGAACGCGGTCATGGTCCTCGAGCCGGTGGTCTGGAAGACCAGGCCGGGGGCGTGCGAGGTGGAACCGCCGGTCAGCGGCAGCGGCCCCTGGTCCAGGACGGTGACGTCGGTCCAGCCGCGGGTGGTGAGCTCGTCGGCCAGGTTCGCCCCGACGATCCCGGCTCCGATGATGACGACACGGGGGGTCATGGTGGTCTCCTTCTCGGTGATCGTCGGGCGGTCAGCCGGCGAGGGCCGGTGCGGCGGCGGGGTCGTCGCGGAACTCCTGGGCCGCGTCGAGCAGCCAGTCGGCGAGGTGGCCGGCGAACGAGCTGCGGACGTGCACGTCGAGGACCGCTCCCCCGTCGGCGTCGGCGTCGGCGTCACGGGCCAGGAGGATCACCCCGGCCCCGCCGAGCAGCGTCTGGGCGCTGCGTCCGGCTGGGAACGAGCGCGGGTGCAGGTCCAGCGAGCAGCCGAAGGACAGCAGCTCGCGGGTCAGGCGCCCGCCGATCCGCAGCACGACCCGCTGGGCGGAGGTGTCGACGGCGGCGCCGCCCGCCTCCCCGGCGACGAGCGCGCGCAGCGCCGCCTCGGAGACCGCGGCGTTCGCGGAGCGGCTGGTGACCAGCCACTCGTCGGGGCCGAGCCAGACGACCTCGCCGTCACCCGCGGCGCCCCAGGTGTTCGCACCTGTCGGCAGCGCGGTGCCGAGCGCGGCGTCGACACCGGCACGGGCCGGGCCCGCCGGGTCGAGCCGCAGGGTCACCGACTGCGCGGTCGGCAGGACCTCGACCGAGAGGCCGCCGTCGGTGTCCCGGGCGAGCCCGGTCAGTGCCGTGGCGTAGGCGTCGAGCGGGTGCGTGGTGGCGAGCTCAGCCGTCACGGCGGGCTCCTTCCGGGTCGACGAGGACGGGTCCGGTGACCTCGACCGGCACCAGTGCCCCCTGGTGCGGGACGTGCACGACGTCACCGATGCGGTCGCGGCCGCCCCGGAGCAGGGCCAGGGCGAAGGGCCGCGCCAGCTCCGCGGACAGGTAGCTGGAGGTGACGTGGCCGAGCATCGGGACCGGCGGCGGGGGCAGGGTGCCGTCGGGCGAGAACTCGACGATCTGCGCGCCCTCCGGCAGCCGGGTGCTGCGGTCGGTCGGCAGCAGCCCGACCAGGTGCTTGCGCAGCGGGTCGGAGTTCAGCGGGCGGGCGAAGGAGCGCTTGCCGACGAAGTCGACCTTCTTCTTCGACACCGCCCAGCTCATCCCCAGGTCGTGCGGGGAGACGGTGCCGTCGGTGTCCTGCCCGATGATCGGGTAGCCCTTCTCGGCGCGCAGGACGTGCATCGTCTCGGTGCCGTAGGGGGTGATCCCGTACGGCCCGCCGGCCGCGACCAGCCGCTCCCAGACGGCCAGGCCGTACCGGGCGTCGACGTGGACCTCGAAGGCCAGCTCGCCGGAGAAGGAGATCCGGGCCAGCCGGACCGGCACCCCGCCGAGCTCGGTGTCGCGCCAGCTCATGAACTCGAACGCCGCGGCGGAGGCGTCGACGCCGGGGAAGACCGCGGCGACCACGTCGCGCGAGCGGGGCCCGACGACCGGGAACACCGCCCAGTGCTCGGTGACCGAGGTCAGGTTGACGGCCAGGTGCGGCACCTCGGTCTGGCGCCAGTCCTCCAGGTGGTCCAGTACCGGCGCGGCACCGCCGGTGGTCGTGGTGAGCAGGAACCGGTCCTCGGCGATGCGCAGCACGGTGCCGTCGTCGACGACCATGCCGTCGTTGCCGCACATCACGCCGTAGCGGACGCGGCCGACCTTCAGGCTGCTCATCAGGTTCGTGTAGACGAGGTCGAGGAACGCCCCCGCGTCCGGCCCCTGGACGTCGATCTTGCCCAGGGTGGAGCCGTCCATGATCGCGACGTCGCGGCGGGCCGCGGCGCACTCGCGCAGCACCGCGGCGTCCCTGTCCTCCCCGGCCCGCGGGTAGTGGCGCGGCCGCTTCCACTGGCCGACGTCCTCGAACACCGCGCCGTGGGCGACGTGCCACGGGTGCACCGCGGTGGTGCGGACCGGGTCGAACAGCTGCCCGCGCTCGCGGCCGGCGAGCGCGGCGAACGACACCGGGGTGTAGGGCGGGCGGAACGTGGTGGTCCCGAGGTCGCCCGCCGGGCGGCCCAGCAGCTCCGCGGTGATCCCGGAGGCGAGGGTGCCGGAGGTCTTGCCCTGGTCGTGGGCGGTGCCGATGGTGGTGTAGCGCTTCACGTGCTCCACCGAGCGCAGCCCGGCGCCGACGGCCCGCTCGATGTCAGCCACCGTCGCGTCGCGCGCGATGTCGACGAACTGGCGGGTGGAGTCGCCCGCGGTGCGCCACAGCACCAGACCGGGGGTGCGCGCCGGCTCGGGTGCCGAGCCCGGGGCGTCGCCGCCCGCGCCGTCGACCAGGCAGCCGGCCAGGTCGAGGGTGCCGTTGGCGGCGCCGATCACCTCGGTGCCCGCGACCGCGGCACCGGGCCGGAACGCGCCCAGGCCGGCGTCGAAGACGAGCTGTCCGCGGACGTGGCTGAACAGGTGGGCGGTCGGCGTCCAGCCGCCGGAGACCAGCAGCAGGTCGCACGCCAGCACCTCGGTGCCGTCGCCGGTCGCGAGGTGCGCGGCGGACACCCGGCCCGCGTCGTCGCCGTCGGAGCCGACGACGGTGGCCCCGGCGCGCAGGGTCACCCCGGCCTCGGCGCACTCCCGCGCGCGCTCGGCGGGCAGCTCGGCGCGGGCGTCGACGAGGGTGACGCGTGCCCCGGCACCGGCCAGGTCGGCGGCGGCGAGGTAGGCGGCGTCGTCGGTGGTGAACACGACGACCTCGCGGCCGGCGAGCACGCCGTAGCGGTGCAGGTACTCGCGCGCCGCGGAGGCGAGCATGACACCCGGCCGGTCGTTGTCGGCGAACACGACGGGGCGCTCGATCGCGCCCGCCGCGACGACGACCCTCCCGGCGCGGATGCGGTGCACCCGCCGGCGGGACCGGTGCTGCGGCGCGGCGGCGCCGAGGTGGTCGGTGCGCCGCTCCAGGGCGAGGACGAAGCCGTCGTCGTAGTGGCCGAAGGCCGTGGTGCGCTGCAGGTGCAGGACCTCGGGGTTCGCGGCCAGCTCGGCGACCACGTCGGCGACCCAGCGGTGCGCGGCGCGGCCGTCGATCCGGTCGGCCGGGACCAGGGAGCCGCCGGCCTCCGGACGGTCGTCGACGAGCACCACGCGGTCGCCGCGGCGGGCCGCGGTGCGCGCGGCGAGCAGCCCGGCCGGGCCGGCGCCGATCACCACGGTGTCGCAGTGGGCGTGGCGGCGGTCGTACCGCGCGGTGTCGGGCACGGTCGCCAGCCGGCCCTGCCCGTTCAGGCCGCGGGCGACCAGGCCGTCGTACAGCTCGACGGTGGCGGCCTGCAGCATCGGCTCGGGGAAGGGCTCCTCGATCTGCACGAGGCCGACCGGGTCCTCGGTCCAGGCCCCGCCGATGCCGCGCGGGCGGCCGAGCTTGACCGAGCCGCCCAGCACGGTCACCCCGTGCGCGAGCAGCGCCGAGGCCAGCGTGTCGCCCGGGTGCCCGGAGTAGTGCTCACCGTCGAAGACGAAGGTCAGGGTGCGGGTCCGGTCGATGCGCCCGTACCCCTCGACGCGGCTCATGCCCGGGCCCCCGGGACCTGCGGCCGGGCCGCGCCCATCGGGTGGACGGCGAGGAACCGGTAGGTGTGGGTGTCGCGGACGGCGTGGAACCAGCGGCGGCAGCCCGCGGAGTGGCTCCAGCGCTCCGCGAACGGCCCTTTCGGGTTGTCCCGGAAGAACACGTAGTGCGCCCACTTCTCGTCGTCGAGCTCGGCCGGTGCGGCCGGGTACGCGACATGGGCCTGTCCGCCGTAGTGGAACTCGACCTCCTCGCGGGGGCCGCACCAGGGGCAGTCGATGAGTTGCACGGTGGTGGCTCCTGAGGTCAGTGGGCGACGCCGGCGGCGCCGTGCTCGTCGACGAGCGCGCCGGTGACGAACCGGTCGAGGGAGAACGGGGCGATGTGCGGGTGCAGCTCGCCGGTGGCGATGGTGTGGGCCAGGCACCAGCCCAGCCCGGGGGTCACCTTGAACCCGCCGGTCCCCCAACCGGAGTTGACCAGCACGTTCGCGTACGGGGTGCGGCCCACGATCGGCGACGCGTCCGGGGTGACGTCGACGATGCCCGCCCAGCTGCGCAGCAGGTGCGCCCGGGCGAACACCGGGAACAGCTCGACCGCGGCGGCCATCTGCCGCTCGATGACGTGGAAGGCGCCGCGCTGGCCGTAGCCGTTGTAGGAGTCGACGCCGGCGCCCATCACGAGCTCACCCTTGTGCGCCTGGGAGACGTAGACGTGCACCGCGTTCGACATGACGATCGTCGGGTGCACCGGCTCCAGCAGCTCGGACACCAGCGCCTGCAGCGGGTGCGACTGCAGCGGGGTGGCGACGCCGAGCCGGTCGAGCAGGGTCGAGGTGTGCCCGGCCGCGCAGAGCGCGACCTGCCCGCAGGCGATGTCGCCCCGGCTGGTCCGGATCCCGGTGACCCGGGCCGTGCCGTCCTCGACGGAGCCCTCGGTGACGAAGTCCAGCACCTCGCAGTCCTGGATGAGATCCACCCCGGCGGAGTCGGCGCGGCGGGCGAAGCCCCAGGCCACGCAGTCGTGCTTGGCGATGCCGGCCCGGGGCTGGTAGGTCGCGCCGAGCACCGGGTAGCGGATGTCGTGCGAGACGTTGACGATCGGGCAGATCTTCGCGACGTCGTCGGGGCCGAGGTACTCGGCGTCGATCCCGTTGAGCTTGTTCGCCTCGACCCGGCGGACCGAGTCGCGCACGTCCTGCTCGGTGTGGGCGAGGTTCAGCACGCCGCGCTGGGAGAACAGGATCGGGTAGCCGAGGTCCTCCTCCAGCCCCTCCCACAGCTTCAGGGCGTGCTCGTAGACGAAGGCCGACTCGTCCAGGAGGTAGTTCGAGCGGATGAGAGTGGTGTTGCGGGCCATGTTGCCGCCGGCCAGCCACCCCTTCTCCAGCACCGCGACGTTAGTGATGCCGTGGTTCTTGACCAGGTAGTGGGCGGTGGCCAGGCCGTGCCCGCCGCCGCCGACGATGACCACGTCGTAGGAGCGCTTCGGCTCGGGGTTGCGCCACAGGGCGTCGGGGTGCTCGGGCAGGTGGGCCCCGGGGGGCGCGTTCCCGGTGCCGGTGTGCTCGGTGCTCATGCCGTCAGCTCCGGGTAGAGGGGGTGGCGGTCGGCGAGGGCGGTGACGCGGGTGGCCGGCTCGTCGAGCTCGGCGTCGCCCGCGGCGGGGCGCAGGGCGCGGGCGATGACGTCGGCGGCCTCGGTGAAGTCCTCGGCGCCGAAGCCGCGGGCGGCCAGTGCGGGGGTGCCGATCCGGACCCCGGAACTCACCATCGGCGGGCGCGGGTCGAACGGGACGGCGTTGCGGTTGACGGTGATGCCGACCCGGTGCAGCCGGTCCTCGGCCTGCCTGCCGTCGAGCTCGGAGTCGCGCAGGTCGACCAGGACCAGGTGGACGTCGGTGCCGCCGGAGACCACGCCGATACCGGGCTCGGCCACCAGCCGCTCGGCGACGATCCGGGCACCTTCCAGGGTGCGCTGCTGGCGCTCGGCGAACGCGGGCTCGGCGGCGAGCTTGAACGCGACGGCCTTGGCCGCGATCACGTGCTCCAGCGGGCCGCCCTGCTGACCGGGGAAGACCTGCGAGTCGAGCTTCTTCGCGAGCTCGGCCCGGGCCAGGATGATGCCGCCGCGCGGGCCGCCGAGGGTCTTGTGCGTGGTGCTGGTGACGATGTCGGCGTGGGGCACCGGCGACGGGTGCAGCCCGGCCGCGACGAGGCCGGCGAAGTGCGCCATGTCGACCATCAGGCGGGCACCGACCGCGTCGGCGATCCGCCGGAACGCGGCGAAGTCGAGCTGCCGCGGGTAGGCCGACCACCCGGCGATGATCAGCTTCGGGCGGCGCTCGTGGGCCAGGCGCTCCACCTCGGCCATGTCGACGCGGTGGTCCTCGGCGCGGACGTGGTAGGCGGCGACGTCGTAGAGCCGGCCGGAGAAGTTGAGCCGCATGCCGTGGGTGAGATGCCCGCCGTGGGCCAGGTCGAGGCCCAGGATGGTGTCGCCCGGGTCGAGCAGCGCGGCCATGGCGGCGGCGTTGGCCTGGGCGCCGGAGTGCGGCTGGACGTTGGCGTGGTCGGCGCCGAACAGCGCCTTCACCCGGTCGATGGCGAGCTGCTCGACGACGTCGACGTGCTCGCAGCCGCCGTAGTAGCGGCGGCCGGGGTAGCCCTCGGCGTACTTGTTGGTGAGCACCGAGCCCTGCGCCTGCAGGACGGCCAGCGGGGCGACGTTCTCGCTGGCGATCATCTCCAGGGTGCCGCGCTGGCGGCCCAGCTCGGCGGCGACGGCCGCGTGCACCTCCGGGTCCACGTCGCGCAGCGTCCCGTCGAGGACCCTCGTCGCACCGTTCGACGGACCCCGATCCACGGTGGACGTCGTCATGGGCACCTCCAGATATCATCCTCAGGAGACTGATATATCACCTGTCTGCAAACAGCGTCGCACGGCGCTTCCGGCAGGTCAAGAAGCTGGTCACGGTCCGTGCGACCGCCCCCGGACACGCCTGCGGCGCAGGTCCTCACGCGGACCTGCGCCGCAGGTGACGTATCGGGTCAGTGGAGACGTTTCGCCAGCTCCCGGCGCATCCGCCCGAAGGGCCGGGGACGGTCGACGCCGAGCACGCCGACGGCCTCCCCCGCGGCGTCGAGGAACACGGCGAGGAACCCGTCGCCGGCCCGGGGACGCCGTCGTCGATGCGGACCGAGCCGTCCGCGGCCCGGTGTCCCGCGAACTGGATGCTGTGGCCGTACTGGTCGGACCAGAAGTAGGGCACCGCGTGGTGGGCCGGCAGCGAGTGCTCGGTCCCGAGCAGCGCCGCGGCCGCGGCGGCCGGCTGCTGCAGCGCGTTGGTCCAGTGCTCCAGGCGCAGCCGGGAGCCGGTGTAGTCGCGATGGGTGCTGGCACAGTCCCCGACCGCCACGACCCCGGGCAGGTTGGTGCGGCCCGCGGCGTCGGTGACGACGCCGTCGTCGAGGTCGAGGCCGGAGCCCTCCAGCCACTCGACGTTCGGGATCGCGCCGATCCCGACCACGACGACGTCGGCGGACAGCTCGCGGCCGTCGGTGAGCTCGACCCCGGTGATCCGGGGCGAGCCGACGAGCCGGGCCACTCCCGTCCCGAGGTGCAGCGGCACCCCGGCGGCGGCGTGCAGGTGACCGCAGGCGGTGCCCATCTCGGGCCCGAGGGCCCGCTGCAGCGGCACCGGGGCGGCCTCGACGATCGTGACGTCCAGACCGAAGCCGTGCGCGGTCGAGGCGACCTCGGCCCCGACGAACCCGGCGCCGACCACCACCAGCCGCCGGCCCGGGACGAGGTCCGCGCGCAGGGCCCGGGCGTCGTCGAGGGTGCGCAGGGTGTGCACCCCGCCGGGCAGCTCGCCCGGCAGGTTCCGGGCGCGGGCGCCCGTCGCGAGGACGACGGCGTCGGCCGGGAGGATCGAGCCGTCGTCGAGGGTCACGGCCCGGGTCGGGCCGTCGAGGGCGAGTGCGGTGCGACCGAGGCGCCACTCGACGTCGAGCGCGGCGTCGTCGTCCTCGGTCAGGGCGATGGCGTCCTCGTCGGAGCTCCCGGCGAGGAACTCCTTGGACAGCGGAGGGCGGTCGTAGGGGGCGTGCTCCTCGTCGCCGACGACCGTGATCGTCCCGGTGAAGCCCTGGGCGCGCAGGGCACGCGCCGTGGCGAGGCCGGCGAGCGAGGCGCCGACGACCGTGACGTCGCGCATCAGGTGCCGGCCTGTACGCCCCGGCGGGCGCCGGTCGCGGCACCGGGGGCGGGGACCGACTCGACGACGTGGACCACGCCGTCGGCGATCACCACCTGATGGGTGCGGACGGGGGTCTTCGCGGGCGGTCCGCTCGGCATCCCGGTCCGCAGGTCGAAGCAGGCCGCGTGCAGCGGGCACTCCACCGCACAGTCCTCGAGCCATCCGTCGGACAGCGAGGCGTCCTGGTGGGTGCAGGTGTCGTCGATGGCGTACAGGTCGCCGTCGACGTTGAAGACGGCGATGGCCACCGTCCCCCGGACACGAACGGACTCCCCGACGGGGATGTCGGACAGCTCGCCCACGAAGATCATGGTTCCTCCACTGTTGCCTATCGCGAAACTCGCCATGCCATGCGCAACCGTATGGTGAGGCCGCAGGTCGCAGCCGTCAACGAGCGATTTCGCGGGGAACACGGAGGGTCCGACGGTGTGACGACGTGGAAATGTGAGTGCCTGTCCCCTGTGACCGGACGACCCCCCCCGTTACCTTCTTGATCAAGCCCGCTGAGGGCTTGCAGGCCGCCGGCCGCGGTATGACTGACTGCCCCTGTCGCCCGATGATCTGGGGGGTGTTGTCGCCGTGGCCGGAGGGCGCCAACGACCGCTGATAGAGACCTGACCCGTGTGGTCTGCTCGCAACGTGGCTGCCGGCGCGGGTGCTCGTGGTCGGCCTGCCGCGACGAGAAGGGAGCGGCGGTTGCCCGATCCTGACCAGCACCCGACCGGGTTCGCGGTGTTCTGCGGCCTGGACGTGGGCAAGTCCGAACACCACGCCTGCGCGGTCGACACCAACGGGAAGCGGGTGCACGACAAGGCCCTGCCCAACGACGAATCGGCGCTGCGCACCGTGCTGTCCGGGCTGGCCGAGCACGGCGCGGTGCTGATGGTCATCGACCAGCCCGCCTCGATCGGAGCGCTGGCCATCGCCGTCGCTCGTGATCTGGGGATCACGGTGGCCTACCTGCCCGGGCTGGCGATGCGCCGCATCGCCGACCTGCATCCCGGGCAGGCCAAGACCGACGCCCGCGACGCCCACGTGATCGCCGAGGCCGCCCGGACGATGCCGCACACCCTGCGCCGGGTCGGCACCGACGACGAGACCCTCGCCGAACTCACTGTGCTCGCCGGTTACGACGATGACCTGGCTGGGCAGAGCACCCGGCTGACGAACCGGCTGCGCGACGCCCTGCTGCATGTTCATCCCGCCCTGGAACGCCTGCTCGGGCCACGCCTGGACCGCGGTGGCGTGCTCGACCTGCTCGCGGCCGCGCCCACCCCGCAAGCCCTGCGAGAGCTCGGCGCTGACGGGATCGCCGAGACGATGCGGGCCCGGTCGCCTCGACTGGCCCGCACCCTTCCCGCCCAGATCCTGACCTCGCTCGACGCCCAGAGCCTGACCGTTCCCGGCACGGCCGCGTTCGCCCGTGTCATCACCGGCGTCGCCGGGCAGCTGCGCCAGGTCCACACCGAACGCGACCAGCTCGCCGACGAGCTCGAAGCCCGCCTGGAGGCCCACCCTCTTGGACCGGTCCTGACCTCGATGCCCGGACTCGGGGTCAGGACCGCCATCAAGATCCTCACCATCGTCGGCGACGGCTCCGGGTTCCCCACCGCCGGGCACCTCGCCGCTTACGCCGGCCTCGCCCCAGTCACCCGCCGCTCCGGCACCTCGATCAAAGGCGAAACCCGATCCCAGCGCGGCAACCACGCCCTGAAATCCGCGCTGTTCCTGTCCGCATTCGCCGCCCTGGCCGACCCCGCCAGCCGCGCCTACTACGACCGCAAACGAGCCGCCGGCAAACGACACAACGCCGCCCTGATCTGCCTCGCCCGACGCCGCACCGACGTCATCTACGCCATGCTCCGCGACCGCCGCCCCTACAACCCGCCCACGGTCAACAACCCCGATCCAGAACTCGCCGCCGCTTGACGAACCCATAGAGACACCCCCCCCGGGCCGCCGACGGCACAGTTCGAGCCGCACGTCGACGAAAGATATATCACTCGTGGACACGTGACACCACGCCCCGGAGAATGGTGGTGTGGCCGGACCGCGACGCCACCGTCGGCACGTCGAAGCGAGGAGGACCCATGTCCGACGGACCGCGCGGACCCCGGCGCCGCGGGCCGGCCGCGGTCGAGGAGGAGCGCACGGTCCGGCGGGCGGCGGCGGCGGCCTCGGTGGGCAACGTCGCCGAGTGGTACGACTTCGGCCTCTTCTCCTTCCTCTCCGCGGTGGTGCTGAACCGGGTCCTCTTCCCCGAGGCCGGCGAGTGGTCGCTGCTACTGACGCTGGCGACGTTCGCCGCCGCGTTCGTCGTTCGGCCGCTCGGCGGGTTCGTGTTCGGCCCGCTAGGCGACCGGATCGGCCGCACCCGGGTGCTCGCGTTCACCGTCCTGCTGATGACCGTCGCGACGCTCGCGCTGGGCTTCGTGCCCTCCTACGAGACGGCGGGGATCGCCGCGCCGCTGCTGGTGCTGCTCATCCGGATGCTGCAGGGCTTCTCGGCGGGCGGGGAGTACACCGGCGCGCTGACCCTGGTCGCGGAGTACGCGCCCGACCGCCGTCGTGGGTTCTTCGGCAGCTGGCTGGAGTTCGGCACGATCACCGGCTACACCCTCGGCGCCGGCGTCTGCGGTGTGCTCGTCGCGGTGCTGCCCGAGCAGGACCTGCTCACCTGGGGCTGGCGGATCCCGTTCCTGCTCGCCCTCCCCCTCGGCATCGCCGGCATCTACCTGCGGATGCGCCTGGAGGACACCCCGGCGTTCCGGCAGCTGATGGAGCGCTCCCCCGCGCTCGCGACGATGCCCTACAAGCGGGCGATGCAGATCCTGGTCCGTCGCTACCGGGCACCGGCGCTGGTGACCGCGGCGCTGGTGGTCGCCTGGAACGTCACCAACTACGTGCTGACCAACTACATGCCCACCTACCTGACCGGGACCCTGCCCCGGCACGGCGCGCCGGGGGCCTCCGGGGCCGCCACCGGCGCCATGCTCGTCGCGGTCATGCTGGCGATGCTGTGCGTGATCACCGCGATCGGCAGGCTCAGCGACCGGGTCGGCCGCAGGCCGGTCCTGATGGTCACGAGCCTGGCCCTGGTGGCCGTCGGACTGCCCGCGGTCCGGCTGATGCGCGACGGCACGACCGGCCAGCTCGTCGGGCTGCTGCTGATGGGCACGGTGCTGGTCGGGTTCGCCGCGGTGCTCCCGTCGACACTGCCCGCACAGTTCCCCACCATGGTCCGCTACGGCGGCCTGGGCGTGGTGTTCAACCTGTCGGTGTCGCTGTTCGCGGGCACCGCACCGACCCTGATCGAGACCGCCGTGACCGCCACCGGCAACCTCGACTGGCCGGGGTACGTCCTCGTCGCCGCGGGCCTGGTCGGCGTGGCCGGCGTGGCGTTCCTGCCCGAGACCGCGGGGCGCCCGCTGGCCGGGGCGGCGCCGCTGGCCTCCAGTGCGGACCTGCCGCCGCCGGTGTCGGCCGAGGGCGTGCCGCTCGAGCAGCCTTACGACCACACACTGACCCGCCGCGGGCCTCGCCGGGAACCCCTCTTGGCGTGATTGATATATCAGTCTAACATCGCCGGTATGACCCGGGACCGGCGTGGATCGGAGCGACCGTGAGCATCTCCGTGTTCGACCTGTTCACGGTCGGGATCGGACCCTCGAGCTCGCACACCGTGGGCCCGATGCGGGCCGCGGCCCGGTTCGTCGCGCGGCTCGCCGCCTCGGACGAGCTGCCGCGCACCGCATCGGTGCGGGTCGAGCTGTTCGGCTCCCTCAGGGCGACCGGGCACGGCCACGGCAGCGTGAAGGCCGTCCTGCTCGGGCTCGCCGGGCACGAGCCGCACCTCGTCGACCCGGTCGGGGCCGACCCGATGGTCGAGGGGGTGCGCACCGAGGGCCGGATCCGCCTCGGCGGGACCCACGAGATCGCCTTCGCCGTCGACGACGACGTGGTCCTGCACCGCGACCGCCGGCTCGACTTCCACTCTAACGGCATGCTGCTGCAGGCCTTCGACGCCGACGGCGGCGTCCTGGACGAGCGCGAGTACTACTCGGTGGGCGGCGGCTTCGTGCTCGACTCCGACGAGGCGGGCCGCCCGGTCCTCGTCGAGGACGCCATCCCGGTCGCGTACCCCTTCACCACCGGCGACGAGCTGCTCGCTCTCACCCGCGCCCACGACCTGTCGATCTCCGACGTCATGCTGGCCAACGAGCTGTCCCGGCGCACCGAGGACGTGGTGCGCGGCGAGCTGCTGCACCTCTGGTCGGTGATGCGGGAGTGCGTCGAGCGGGGCACCCGCACCGGTGGCGTCCTGCCCGGCGGGCTGGAGGTGCGCCGGCGCGCGAAGGCGCTGCGCGAGCGGCTGGAGTCCGCGACCGGGGAGCCCGACGCGCTGCACGCGATGGAGTGGGTGACCCTCTACGCGCTGGCCGTGAACGAGGAGAACGCCGCCGGCGGACGGGTCGTCACCGCCCCCACCAACGGCGCCGCCGGGATCGTCCCGGCCGTGCTGCACTACGCCGAGCGCTTCCTGCCCGGCTTCGACGAGGACTCGGTGGTCCGGTTCCTGCTCACCGCGGGCGCGGTCGGCCTGCTGTTCAAGGAGAACGCCTCGATCTCCGGCGCCGAGGTCGGCTGCCAGGGCGAGGTCGGGTCGGCCTGCGCGATGGCGGCCGCCGGGCTCGCGGAGATCATGGGCGCCACCCCGGAGCAGGTCGAGAACGCCGCCGAGATCGGGATCGAGCACAATCTCGGGCTGACCTGCGACCCGATCGGCGGGCTCGTGCAGATCCCCTGCATCGAGCGCAACGCGGTCGCCTCGATCAAGGCCATCACCGCGGCGCGGATGTCGGCGCACGGCGACGGGACGCACCACGTCTCGCTGGACAAGGCCATCACGACGATGCGGGAGACGGGCGCGGACATGAAGGACGAGTACAAGGAGACCTCCCGCGGTGGTCTCGCGCTGAACATCGTCGAGTGCTGAGCCGTGCCCGGACGGACCGGGCCGCCGCTGCGCGGGGCACGACCGGCATGACGACCACCGAGGACGTGTTCGTGGACTTCGACAGCCCACGGTCGCTGGCCGACCGGGCCTACGTGGCCATCCGGGACCAGCTGATCGTGCTGGAGATCCCGCCGCTGGCCCCGATCGACGACGAGTCGCTGTCGGCCCGGCTCGGCCTGGGCCGTACCCCGGTGCGCGAGGCGCTCAAGCGGCTGGAGGCCGAGCGGCTCGTCGTGTCCTACCCGCGGCGGGGGACGTTCGCGACCGCGGTCGACATCTCCGACCTGCGCGACGTCGGTGAGGTCCGGACCGTGCTGGAGCCGACCGCCGCGCGGCGGGCCGCCGTCGTCGCCCCGCGGTGGCGGCGCGACGAGCTGCGCGAGCTCGCCGCGCGGGTCGCCGCGCTCGAGGCCCCGCGGATGGGCCGGACCGAGCTCATGCGGTGGGACGTGACGGTGCACCGGTCGGTGTACCGGGCCGCCGGGAACCCGTACCTGGAGGACACGCTCACCCGCTACCACCACCTGGCCACGCGGATCCACTGCCTGTTCCTGGACCGCATGGACGAGGTCGGCCACCACGTGCACGAGCACGGCACCCTGCTGGAGGCGATCGCCGACGGCGACGCCGACCGCGCCAAGGCCGTCAGCCGCGAGCACGTCCTGGGCTTCGAGGCCGCCGTCCGCGCGGTCCTCTGACCACCGCCGCCCGCGGGGAGGGGCGGGGGTCGTGACGGGGCCACGACCCCCGGCGGGTCAGCCCCGGAAGCGGAACGGGGCGAGCTTCTCGGCCAGCTCGACCGGGTCACCGTCCTGGCCCGGGGCGTGGTGGAAGCCCTCGGCCTCGGCGAGACCGATGAGCTCGCGGTCGTGGAACAGGCCGCAGACGTAGCGGACGGTGTCCTCACCGATCTCGGTGACCGCGACCCGCATCTGGTAGATGCCCGGGTAGTGCACCTCGGACAGGTACTGCACCGACAGCGACGAGGGGGACAGCCCGTCGAGCGGTCCGCCCTCCGGGTAGCCCAGCACGTCGGAGTGCAGCTCGGCGAGCCCGTCGAGGTACCAGGCGGCCAGCGCGACGTTGTTCACGTGGCGGTTGGTGTCCAGGTCGGTGAAGCGGGTGCGGACGTCCCAGCGGAACGGGTAGTTCTCGCGGACGGCACGGCCGTCGCCGCGCTCGGGGCGGACCGGGGCGGGGGCGTCGATGCGCAGGATCGTCAGCGCGCCGCGGACCTCGTCGGTCAGCGGGGCCGGGGCGGCGCCGTCGGTGTGCACCGAGGTCGACTCGCCGGTGGCGACGCACTCGTCGCCGGCGAAGACCGCGTACCGGTAGGAGAACGAGGTGGTGCCGACGTGGCTGACGCCGACGCCGATCCGGTAGGAGCCGGCGACCCGCAGCGGGGCCAGCACGTCGACCCGGATGGCGGCGAGCAGCAGCCGCACCCGGGACTGCAGGCGGGCGACGAGGTCGGCGCCGAAGGTGTCCCGCTCGACGGCGACGCGGGCGTCCTCGAACCAGCGCACCAGGGCGTCGCGGCCGATCCGGCGGCTCGGGTCGAGGTCGGCGTAGCGGGCCTCGTGCTCGATCAGCACCGGGAACTGTCCCGGTTCCGGCACGGTCGGCGTGGTGATGGTTGCTGTCACCCGTTACCTTCTTGATCAAGCCCGCTGAGGGCTTGCAGGCCGCCGGCCGCGGTATGACTGACTGCCCCTGTCGCCCGATGATCTGGGGGGGGTGTTGTCGCCGTGGCCGGAGGGCGCCAACGACCGCTGATAGAGACCTGACCCGTGTGGTCTGCTCGTAACGTGGCTGCCGGCGCGGGTGCTCGTGGTCGGCCTGCCGCGACGAGAAGGGAGCGGCGGTTGCCCGATCCTGACCAGCACCCGACCGGGTTCGCGGTGTTCTGCGGCCTGGACGTGGGCAAGTCCGAACACCACGCCTGCGCGGTCGACACCAACGGGAAGCGGGTGCACGACAAGGCCCTGCCCAACGACGAATCGGCGCTGCGCACCGTGCTGTCCGGGCTGGCCGAGCACGGCGCGGTGCTGATGGTCATCGACCAGCCCGCCTCGATCGGAGCGCTGGCCATCGCCGTCGCTCGTGATCTGGGGATCACGGTGGCCTACCTGCCCGGGCTGGCGATGCGCCGCATCGCCGACCTGCATCCCGGGCAGGCCAAGACCGACGCCCGCGACGCCCACGTGATCGCCGAGGCCGCCCGGACGATGCCGCACACCCTGCGCCGGGTCGGCACCGACGACGAGACCCTCGCCGAACTCACTGTGCTCGCCGGTTACGACGATGACCTGGCTGGGCAGAGCACCCGGCTGACGAACCGGCTGCGCGACGCCCTGCTGCATGTTCATCCCGCCCTGGAACGCCTGCTCGGGCCACGCCTGGACCGCGGTGGCGTGCTCGACCTGCTCGCGGCCGCGCCCACCCCGCAAGCCCTGCGAGAGCTCGGCGCTGACGGGATCGCCGAGACGATGCGGGCCCGGTCGCCTCGACTGGCCCGCACCCTTCCCGCCCAGATCCTGACCTCGCTCGACGCCCAGAGCCTGACCGTTCCCGGCACGGCCGCGTTCGCCCGTGTCATCACCGGCGTCGCCGGGCAGCTGCGCCAGGTCCACACCGAACGCGACCAGCTCGCCGACGAGCTCGAAGCCCGCCTGGAGGCCCACCCTCTTGGACCGGTCCTGACCTCGATGCCCGGACTCGGGGTCAGGACCGCCATCAAGATCCTCACCATCGTCGGCGACGGCTCCGGGTTCCCCACCGCCGGGCACCTCGCCGCTTACGCCGGCCTCGCCCCAGTCACCCGCCGCTCCGGCACCTCGATCAAAGGCGAAACCCGATCCCAGCGCGGCAACCACGCCCTGAAATCCGCGCTGTTCCTGTCCGCATTCGCCGCCCTGGCCGACCCCGCCAGCCGCGCCTACTACGACCGCAAACGAGCCGCCGGCAAACGACACAACGCCGCCCTGATCTGCCTCGCCCGACGCCGCACCGACGTCATCTACGCCATGCTCCGCGACCGCCGCCCCTACAACCCGCCCACGGTCAACAACCCCGATCCAGAACTCGCCGCCGCTTGACGAACCCATAGAGACACCCCCCCATCGTGACGCTGTGTCGCCGCTCACCGGCAACCGGCCGTCCGATATCATACGCGGTGGGCTGCTCGGGTACGCCGGGTGTGCGGTCCGGGGTGCCGGACGGCACGGTCACGGCCGGACCTGTCGGAGGTGCTCGGTAACCTGCCGGACGTGCCTCCCCCCTCGACGGCCCCCGTGCGGACCCAGGACCTGCCCGGTGTGCACGAGCTGCTCGAGGTGGCCGTCACCTCGGTCGGCGGGTCACGCCGTGACGGCCAGGACCGGATGGCCGACGCGGTGCGCCGCTCGCTGTCGTCCGGGGAGCACCTGGCCGTGCAGGCGGGTACCGGCACCGGGAAGTCGCTGGCCTACCTGGTGCCCGCGATCCGGCACGCGATCGCCCGCGACACCACGGTCGTCGTCTCGACCGCGACCATCGCGCTCCAGCGCCAGCTCGTGGACCGGGACCTGCCGCGCGTCGCGACGAGCCTGAAGAAGGTGCTGGGCCGCGAGCCTACCTTCGCCATCCTCAAGGGCCGGCGGAACTACCTGTGCATGAACAAGCTCCACGGCGACATGGACGACGATCCGGGCGACGAGCAACTGTTCGACGCGTTCGCCGTCTCGGCGCTCGGGCGGCAGGTGAAGCGGCTGCACGAGTGGTCGTCGGACACCGAGACGGGGGACCGCGACGAGCTGGTCCCCGGCGTCCCGGACTCCGCGTGGCGGCAGGTGTCGGTGACGGCGCGGGAGTGCCTCGGCGCGAGCCGGTGCCCGGTCGGTGAGGACTGCTTCGCCGAGAAGGCGAAGGCCGAGGCGGGGCGGGCCGACATCGTGGTCACCAACCACGCCCTGCTCGCGATCGACGCGATGGGCGAGGCGCAGGTGCTGCCCGAGCACGACGTCGTGATCGTCGACGAGGCGCACGAGCTCGTGGACCGGGTCACCGGCGCGGCCACCGCCGAGCTGACCGCGGGCACCGTCGCGACCGCGGCCCGGCGCTGCGGCAAGCTCGTCGACCAGGACACCGCGGACCGGCTCGCGGAGGCCGGTGAGGGTCTCGCCGCGGTGCTGGAGGACATGGCTCCGGGGCGCTGGGAGTCGCTGGGCACCGCCGCCGCGGGCGCGCTGAACGCGATCCTGTCCGCGGGCGCGGGCTGCCGGCAGGCGATGGGCGCGAACAAGCGCAGCGACGACGCCGACCCCGAGGGCGCCGCGGCCCGCAAGCTCGCCCAGGCCGTGCTCGACGAGGTCGTCGACACCGCGGCGCGGCTGCTGGAGACGTTCAAGGAGACCGACGCGGCCAAGCGTCGCGACGTCGTCTGGCTGGGTGAGCAGGGGCCCGACGGATCCCGCCACAAGGTTCTGCGGGTCGCGCCGCTGTCGGTCGGCGGGCTGCTGCGCGAGCGGCTGTTCAACACCCGCACCACCGTGCTGACCTCGGCGACGCTGGCCCTGGGCGGGTCGTTCGACGCGCTGGCCCGGCAGTGGGGCCTGCCCGCGTCGCAGCCCCGGGAGGCCGGGTCCACGCCGCCGTCGAGCGTCGACGAGGGGCACGGCCCGGTCCAGGACCCGGAGGCGCCGCGCTGGCAGGGCCTCGACGTCGGGTCCCCCTTCGCCCACGCCAAGTCCGGGATCCTCTACCTGGCGCGCCGGCTGCCCAACCCGGGCCGCGACGGCCTCGCGCCGGAGACCCTGGAGGAGATCGAGGGCCTGGTCCGGGCCGCGGGTGGGCGCACACTGGGCCTGTTCTCCTCCACCCGTGCCGCCAAGCAGGCGACCGAGGCGCTGCGCGGGAAGCTGGACACCCCGCTGCTCTGCCAGGGCGACGACTCGACGATGCTGCTGGTCAAACGGTTCGCCGAGGACCCGGAGACCTCGCTGTTCGGCACCCTGTCGCTGTGGCAGGGCGTGGACGTGCCCGGCCCGTCACTGTCCTGCGTGATCATCGACCGGATCCCGTTCCCCCGTCCCGACGACCCGCTGGTCGCCGCCCGGCAGAAGGCCACCGACGCCCGCGGCGGCAACGGGTTCCTCTCGGTGGCGGCGACGCACGCGGCGCTGCTGCTCGCCCAGGGCGCCGGGCGGCTGCTGCGCGCCACCGACGACCGCGGCGTCGTCGCGATCCTGGACCCGCGGATCTCCACCGCCCGCTACGGCGGCTTCCTGCGGGCGAGCCTGCCCCCGTTCTGGGAGACCACCGACCGGGAGAAGGTGCACGGCGCGCTGCGCCGGCTGCGCGAGTCCTCCTGACCGGCTCCCGTCGCCGACGACGCTACCCGCGGCAGGTTGTGCACAACCCATCGAGTTCGGAGGAGCACCCATGGCGAACTACACGACCGAGGCCACCTCGACCGGCGGAGGCCGCGACGGCCACGTCCGCAGCGACGACGGGTTCATCGACCAGGACCTGAGGATGCCCCCGGAGCTGGGCGGTCCCGGGGGCGCCACCAACCCCGAGCAGCTGTTCGCCGCCGCCTACGCGGCCTGCTTCCACGGCGCGCTGCGCCTGGCGGCCCGCTCGTCGGGGACCGCGGTCCCGGACGACGCCCAGGTCACCGCGACGATCCAGCTGGCCCCCGACGACGTGAGCTTCCACGTGGCGGCCGACATCACCGCCCACCTGCCGGGACTGGAGCAGGCGGCCGCGGACGAGCTCGTCGAGGCCGCCCACCAGGTGTGCCCCTACTCCAAGGCGACCCGCGGCAACGTCGAGGTCTCGCTCACCGCGACGGTCTGATCAGGGACCGTCCGGCGCCGGGATCTCGAAGGCGTTGAGCAGCGCCGACACCGACAGGTACATCCCCGTCAGGTGCACGGTGTCCAGCACCCCGTCGCGGCCGAGGGCGGCCTCGGCCGCGGCATAGGTGTCGTCGGTGACCCGGTGGGTCCGGACCAGCTCGTCGACGAACCGGTGCACGACGAGCTCGTCGCCGGTGAGCACCCGGGCCGCCGTGCCGTCGCGCAGGGCCCGCACCGCGTCCTCGCCCAGCCCGACCGAGCGGGCGACGGCGGTGTGCGCGTAGAGCTCGTAGGCGGCGCCCCAGGCCGCGCCGACGGTGAGGATGACGACCTCCCGCACCGCCGCCGGGAGCGACGACTCCTGCTGGTCCGTGCCGACCCACCGGTTGAACGCCGCGCCCGGGCGGGGCCGCAGCGCGAAGGCGTTGAACGGGCCGATCAGGCCACCCGCGTCGTCGGTGGCGGCGAACCCGGACTCCTCTCGGCCCAGCGGACCGAACCCGAGCGGATCCGGTCGACGGCGGCGCGCTGCTCCTCGTCGAGGTCGAGGGTCTCGTTGCGGGGCAGCCGGCCGCCCCAGTCGCGGGAGCCGGCGGAGGGGTGTGTGGTCACACCGGGGGGATCACCGTTGCCCGGTGCGGGCAAACGCGGCCCTGGCCAGCGCCAGGCAGGTCATCGTGCCCGGGTCGACCTCGGTGAAGCCCGCGTCGCGCACCCCGACCACCCCGTCGGTGCCGTCGTCGGCGGCCGGGCACAGCCGGTCCCAGGTCGCCCGGTCCGCGGTCCGCACCGCGCACACCGGAGCCGCCCCGACCGGCCACCCGGCGAGTGCGGCGAGCAGCATCGTGGCGTGCCCGACCTGGGCGGCGGCCTTGCCGACCGTCATCTCCACCCGCGGGGACAGCAGGACGAGCGGCGCGTCCGGATCGGGCGGCCCCGGCTCGTCGGCGGGCAGCTCCGTGCCGCCGATCTGCAGCCGCGACACCACCTTGGGGGCCTCGTCGACCGGACCGGGCAGCAGGGCACGGGCCTGCGCGTCACCGACCCGGACGGTCACCCCGGGGAGCTCCCCGACCGCACGCCAGTGCGCACCGCGCGCCCGCCGGGCGATCTTCCGGATGCGCCCGTCCACCCAGGGGGCGACGGCGTCGGACCACTCCCCGCCGGGCTGGGCCCGCGGGTCGGTGCAGACCGCGACCGCGGCCGTCGCGGCGGCCTCCAGCAGTGCGGTGCGCTGCGGCAGCGGGTCGCGCTCGATGCGCAGCACCACCGGCATCGCCCGGACGACGCCGTCGGCCTCGGGCCCGATGTCCCGGCCCCGCGCGCCGGCTCCGTACCGGCGGGCCAGCAGCTCCAGGACCGGCGCGGTCCCACCGGCCGCGCCCGGCTCGGCCGTCATGCCAGCGGGACCCGGCGCAGCACGCCCTCGGCGGCGTCGGCGGCCTCGACCTCGCTGCGGGTGATCCCCAGGACGAACAGCACGACGTCGAGGTAGGGCACCGAGACCGAGGTGTCGGCGATCTCGCGCAGCGCCTGCTTGGCGTTGAACGCCACGCCGAGCCCGGCCGTGGAGAGCATGTCGATGTCGTTCGCCCCGTCGCCGACCGCGACGGTCTGGTCGAGCGGGATGTCGTGGGACCGGGCGAAGCGGCGCAGCGCGACGGCCTTCCCGGCCCGGTCGACGACCTCGCCCACGACCCGGCCGGTGAGTCTCCCGTCGGAGATCTCCAGCTCGTTCGCGGCGACGAAGTCGAGCTTGAGCTCGCGCGCGAGCCCGGCGATGACCTGGGTGAACCCGCCGGAGACGACACCGCAGCGGTAGCCGAGGCGGCGCAGCGTGCGGATCGTGGTGCGGGCACCGGGGGTCAGCTCGATCTCGGCGGCCACCTCGTCGACGACCGAGGCGGGCAGCCCCTCCAGGGCCGCGACGCGGCGGGTGAGGGACTCGGTGAAGTCGAGCCGGCCCGCCATGGCCTCCTCGGTGACCCGCCGGACCTCGGCCTCGACGGTGGCCCCGGCCCGGGCGGCGAGCATCTCGATGACCTCGCCCTGGATCAGGGTGGAGTCGACGTCGAACACGATGAGCCGCCTGCTGCGCCGGGCCAGCCCGGCCCGGGCCACGGCCACGTCGACGCCCGCCTGGCGGGCCACCCGGACCAGCCGCTTGCGCAGCGTGCCGGGCGGGTAGGCGTCGGCGTCGCCCTCGGGCACCGGGGAGACGTGCAGTTCCAGCCCGGTCACCGGGTAGTCGGCGACCCGGCGGATGGAGTCGATGTTGGCGCCGACCGCGGCGAGCTCCGCGGCGATCGCGCCGAAGGCGCGGGCCGTGATCGGCCGGCCCAGCACCGTGACGACGTGCGTCGACGGGGTCCGGGCGGCGTGCCGGCCGTCGCGCTGGATCTCGATGTGCACGGTCATGGCGATGGAGTCCATCGCCGCTCCGACCGTGTCCTGCAGGTCCTCCGGGTCCCCCTCCGGCACGACGAGCGCGCCGAGGGTGAGCCGGCCGTTCACCACGACCTGTTCCAGGTCCAGCAGCTCGACGCCGGCCGTGGTGAGCGCGGTGAACAGCACGGAGCTGACACCGGGCCGGTCCGGCCCGGTCACCGTGACGAGCACGGTGGGCCGGGCCGGACCGGGAAGGACGGGGTGAGCCGCCGACACCTCAGTTCGACTTGGGGTCGTCGTCCGGCATGGACTCCTTGCCGACCTGCTGCGCGAGGACCTCGGTCGGGTGCGCCCGGTTGCCGACGTGCGCCTCGGCGCGCGCCTTCTCGACCAGGTGCGGGTAGTGCAGGTCGAACGCCGGACGCTCGGAGCGGATCCGGGGCAGCTCGGTGAAGTTGTGCCGCGGCGGCGGGGACGAGGTGGCCCACTCCAGCGAGTTGCCGAAGCCCCACGGGTCGTCGACGGTGCACACCCGGCCGAACCGGTAGCTCTTGAACACGTTGTAGAAGAACGGCAGCGTCGAGGCGCCCAGGATGAACGCGCCGATCGAGGAGATCGTGTTCAGCGTGGTGAAGCCGTCGGAGGGCAGGTAGTCCGCGTAGCGACGCGGGTAGCCCTCGTTGCCCAGCCAGTGCTGCACCAGGAAGGTCAGGTGGAACCCGAGGAAGGTCAGCCAGAAGTGGATCTTGCCGAGCTTCTCGTCGAGGAAGCGGCCGGTCATCTTCGGGAACCAGAAGTAGATCCCGCCGAAGGTCGCGAACACGATCGTGCCGTAGAGCACGTAGTGGAAGTGCGCGACGACGAAGTAGGTGTCCGACACGTGGAAGTCCACCGGCGGCATCGCGAGCAGGATGCCGGTCAGGCCGCCGAAGAGGAACGTGACCAGGAAGCCGACCGAGAACAGCATCGGCGTCTCGTAGGTGATCTTGCCCTTCCACAGGGTGCCGATCCAGTTGACGAACTTGACGCCCGTCGGGATCGCGATGAGGAACGTGGTGAAGGCGAAGAACGAGAGCATGATCGCGCCGGTGGCGTACATGTGGTGCGCCCACACCGCGACCGACAGCGCCGCGATGGCGATGGTCGCGAAGACCAGGCCCTTGTAACCGAAGATCGGCTTGCGGGCGAACACCGGGAAGATCTCGGACACGATGCCGAAGAACGGCAGCGCCACGATGTAGACCTCGGGGTGGCCGAAGAACCAGAACAGGTGCTGCCAGAGCACCACACCGCCGTTGGCGGGGTTGAAGATCTGGGCGCCGAGGTGGCGGTCCGCGGCCAGCGCGAGCAGCGCGGCGGTCAGGATCGGGAACGCGATCAGGATCAGCAGCGCGGTGATGAAGATGTTCCAGGTGAAGATCGGCATCCGGAACATCGTCATGCCGGGCGCGCGCATGCAGACGATGGTCGTCACGAAGTTGACGCCACCCAGGATCGTGCCCAGGCCGGAGACGACCAGCCCCATGATCCAGAGGTCACCGCCCGGCCCCGGCGAACGCACGGCGTCCGACAGCGGGGTGTAGGCGAACCAGCCGAAGTCGGCGGCACCACCGGGGGTCAGGAAGCCCGAGAGGACGATCAGGCCGCCGAACAGGAACAGCCAGTAGGAGAACGAGTTCAGCCGCGGGAACGCCACGTCGGGCGCCCCGATCTGCAGCGGGACGATGTAGTTCGCGAAGCCGAAGACGATCGGCGTCGCGAACAGCAGCAGCATGATCGTGCCGTGCATCGTGAAGAGCTGGTTGTACTGCTCGGTCGACAGGAACTGCAGCTCCGGCCGCGCGAGCTCGGCGCGGATCAGCAGCGCCATCACGCCGCCGACGGCGAAGAAGCCGAACGACGTGACCAGGTAGAGGATCGAAATGTCCTTCGGGTCCGTCGTCCTCAGCATCCTGAGGAACGTGGATCCCTTGCCTTCACGCCGCGCCGGATAGGGGCGCGTCGAGATCGGCTTGGGCTCGACGGCTGTCACCTGGGCCTCCATGCACTTGCCTGACCTGAGCACGTCCTCGCGGACGGGAGGACTGTACTTCCCGACCGGCGAGCGGCGCCCGTCCGGGCCGGGAGATCCACTCGGTGGGTCCCGGACCGTCGCACGGCGCGCGCCGATTGTGCTCTACGAAGAGTAGAACCGACACCCCCCGACCGCGCACCCAGGTCGCCCTGCACCCGGATCGGGAGGCCGGCACCGGTGTGCGACGGTGGGCACGTGGTGGTTCCGACACCCCCGCCGGGGACCCGACGCCGGGAGCCGGGCTGGGACGTGCTGCGCAGCACCTTCGTGCTGCTCGTCGTGGTCTACCACGCCACCCACCTCGGCCCGGTGCTCCACCCGGAGCTGGCCCCGCGCCGGTTCTCCTTCGACCACCAGGTCGGGGCGAGCCTGCTCCTGGTCGTCTCGGCCTACTTCGCCTGCGCGACGCTCGGCCGCCACTCCCCCGGCCGGTACTGGTGGGGCCGGGTCGCGCGGCTGCTGCCGGCGTTCCTGGTCGCGGTGCCACTGGCCTGGGTGGCGCTGCGGTTCGTCTCCCCGGCCGACTGGGCGTCCCCGCCCGCGCGGGAGATGGTCGCCAACTGGCTGATGCTGGGCAACTGGGACACCGAGCGCTACCCGTGGCTCGACCCCGCGTTCTGGACGCTGCCGCTGCAGCTGATGGCGTTCACCGCCGCCGCGGTGCTCAGCGTGACGCGCTGGGGGTACGGGCCGCGGCTGCGGATACTGCTGTGGACCATGGTGCTGGTCCCGCTGCTGCTGTGGCCGCTGCGCGCCCGGCCGGGCGAGGTCGCCGACCCGCCGTTCTGGTACCGGACGGTCGTCGACGGGCTGGGGTTCCACCGGCTGCACCTGTTCGTGGCCGGGATCGCGGTGTGGCTCTGGTCGACGCGGCGGATGCGCACCCCGCACGCGCTCGCCCTGCTGGCGGTGTGCGGCCTCGCCCAGTTCGTGCACGGTCTGGCACCGGGACCCGACAACGTCGTGCGGGTGGACCTCGACCACCTGGACGTGATCGCCGCCGCGCTGGTCTGCGCCGGGATCGCGCTGGTCGCCGTCGTGGCCCGGCTGCCCCGGCCCGGCTCGCGCATGCCGGCCCCGCTGGCGACGGCGGTGCGCCGGCTCGCCGGCATCTCCTACGGCGTCTACCTGGCCCACCAGACCGTCGGCTACGTGCTGATGCGGCGGCTGCAGGACCTCGGCGTCGGGCCGATGCTGCAGTCCGCGGCGATGCTGGCGACGGCGGTCGCACTGGGCTGGGCGCTGACTCGGCTGGTGGAACGCCCGGCCCACGCCGCGCTGATGCGGGCGTGGGACCGGCGCGCAGGAGCTACCTGAGCGGCTCGAAGACCTCGGTCCAGATCTCCGGCGCGGTCGCCGGGTTGGGCGGGGAGTCGACGATGTAGAACTCGGTGCCCAGCCCCATCGCGAACACCGGGTCCGGCATCGTCAGCATGAAGTGGTCGGGCCCCATCTGGCTGGCGTGTGCGCGCATCGAGGCCCGCTTGGGCCCGGCGTACTCGACGGCCTCGACCCGGTGGGTGATCTCCGACTCGGGCTTGCCGAACGACGGGTCGTCGGGGATGTCGAGGGAGAAGTCGGCGCCGCCGTCGGCACGCAGCCCCTTCATCCCGCGCAGCAGCCAGTCCCGGTTGGTGGTGTTCTGCGCGACGACCGGCACCCCGGCCAGCTCGCCGGCGCGGCCGCCGACCCGGTGCACCTGGATGTGGTCGGGGTGGCCGTAGCCGCCGTTGTCGTCGTAGGTGGTGAGGACGTCGGCCTCCTCCTCCTCGAGGATCAGCGCCAGCCGCTTGGCGGCGTGCTCCACCGGGGCCCGCCAGAAGCAGTAGGGGGCGTCGTTGGAGGGCTCGCCCATCATCCCGGAGTCGACGTAGCCGAGGAACTCCACACGGGAGACCCCCAGCACACGGGCCGACTCGTGGCACTCCGCGGAGCGACGGACCGGCAGCTGCTCCCCCTCGGCCAGGACACCGGGCACCGGCTCCCCCAGCTCACCGCGGGTCGCGAAGACGAGGACGACGCGGTGGCCGAGCGCGGCGGCCTTGGCGAGCGTGCCCGCGGTGCCGATCGACTCGTCGTCGGGATGGGCATGGAAGCTGACGAGGGTCCCCACGGGGGTGAGCCTAGGAGCCGGGGCCGGCGCCCCCGCACGGGGCCGCCGTCGATCTACAGACCGTTGACGCGCCGTCAGATGTGTGTAGCATCACAGCTCCCGAAACCGGCACAGGAGCCACCCACCATGGCCGATGTCGTCAGCGTCGACAACGTCGATCCCACCCCCGCCACCCCGGCCGTCCCGCGCGTGTCGCCGGAGGTGTTCAACGCCGCCGCGCACCTCACCGTGGCCCGGGTCGAGGCCGGCGACGGCGGGCGCACCGCCGTCCGCTTCCCCGGCGGCTCGCTCACCTACGCCGCGCTGACCGACCGGGTCCGGCTCGTCGCCGGGGCCCTGCGCCGGGCCGGGGTACGGCCCGAGCAGCGGGTGCTGCTGGTGATGCCGGACGACGTCGAGCTGTTCACCGCGATCCTCGCGACCCTGTGGACGGGTGCGGTCGCCGTGCCCTGCTCGACGATGCTGACCGGCCGCGAGCTGGGCGTGCTCGTCCGGGACTCGCGGGCGACCACCGTGGTCGGCGGCGAGGCGTTCGCCGCACACCTGGCCGACGCCGTCGCGGGGGCACCCGACCTGGAGCGCGTCGTCCTCACCGGACCCGACCCGCTGCTCGCCGCCGGGGTGACCTCGCTGACCTGGGACGCGCTGCTCGACGGCGCCGACCCACTGACCGAGCCGCACCCGACCTGGGCGGAGTCGCAGGCGCTCTGGCTCTACACCTCGGGCACCACCGGCAAGCCCAAGGGTGCCATGCACCGTCACGACGACATCCGGTTCGTCGCCGACACCTACGGTCGCCAGGTCCTCGGCATCCGCCGCAACGACGTCTGCCTGTCGGTCGCGAAGCTGTTCTTCGCCTACGGCATCGGCAACTCGATGTTCTTCCCGCTCTCGGTCGGCGCCTGCACGGTCCTCGAACCGTCACGGCCGAACCCCGAGCACTACTCCCGGCTCGCCGAGCAGCACGGCGCGACGCTGTTCTTCGCCGTCCCCAGCTTCTGGGGCCCGATGATCGCCGCCGACCTGCCACGGGAACGGTTCGCGACCGTGCGCCGGGGGGCCTCGGCCGGTGAGGCGCTGCCCGCGCGGATGTTCCACGGCGTGCTCGACCGCTACGGCTTCGAGGTCCTCGACGGCATCGGCTCCACCGAGGCGCTGCACATCTTCATCTCCAACCGGCCGGGCGAGGTCGTACCGGGCAGCTCCGGGTTCCCGGTCCCCGGCTACGAGGTGGAGCTGCGACGCCCGGACGGCAGCGTCATCGACGGCGCGGGTGAGCAGGGCATGCTCTATGTCGCGGGGGACTCGGTGTGCACCGGCTACTGGTGCCGCACCGAGGTCAACCGCGCGGTGTTCCAGGGCCGCTGGATGCGCACCGGCGACCAGTACGTCCGCGGCGAGGACGGATCCTGGACCTGCCTGGGCCGCGCCGACGACGTCCTCAAGGTCGGGGGGATCTGGGTCTCCCCCGGCGAGGTCGAGACCCGTCTGCTGGAGCACCCGGGGCTCGCGGAGGCCGTCGTCGTCGGCGTCCCCGACGCCGACGGGCTGGACAAGCCGGTCGCGTTCGTCGTGCCCCGCGACCCGGCGGCCGCGCCGTCGGAGACCGAGCTCGTCGCGTTCTGTCGTCAGGGGCTGGCCTCGTTCAAGCGACCGCGCGCCGTGGTCACCGTCGACGAGCTGCCCAAGACCCCCACCGGGAAGATCCAGCGCTTCCGGCTGCGCGCGCACGCCGCCTCGCTGCCCGGGACGACCGGGCACCCCGGCGACCCGGAGACGGTGGTCTGAGCACCGTCGGCGGTGTCTCGAAGTGGGACGTCCGCTCGCCCCGGCCGCCCCGCCGGGGTTCACTCACCGGACACGACGACGGCGAGGAGGCCGGTGTGGACACGTGGGACTGGATCCCGGAGACCCCTGCGACCTGGGACGACCGGAAGGCCCGGGTGCTCGACGGTCTCGACCCCGCGCTGTTCGGTCTCGGCAGGCCCGGCGACGGCGACCCGCTCGGCGACGAGTGGTGGCGGGTCGAGGACGCCGACGGCACGACCGTGGCCTACGGCAGGCTCGACGGCACCTGGGGTGACGCCGAGATCCTGGTCCTGGTCACCCCCGCGGCCCGGCACACCGGAGCCGGCTCCTTCGTGCTGGACCACCTGGAGGCCGAGGCGGGCCGGCGGCGGCTGCACTACCTCTACAACGTCGTGCCCGCCGGCCACCCCGACCCCGAGCCCGTGACCGCCTGGCTCGTCGCCCGCGGCTTCGTCCCCAACGACGTCGGCGAGCTGCGCAAGCAGGTCCCCGCCGCGCTGGTGCCGAACCAGGGCTGATCCGTCCGCGGACCACACGGCAACACTCCACACTCTTCCGTCGTCACGACATCTGGTTGTAGTCTTTGGGGACCGCAGCGACGCGAGAGGGAGCGGAGTCCATGAGCGATGCAGACCCGTCGGTCGACCCGGACGGCGCCGACACCCCGCGGGTGGACTTCGACCGCGACCCGTCGGGCTACCGGCACTGGCAGCTCGAGATCGACCCGGCGCAGCCCTCGGTCGCCTGGGTGAAGCTCGACGTCGACGAGGCGGGCGGCCTCGTCCCCGGCTACGAGCTCAAGATGAACTCCTACGACCTCGGCGTCGACATCGAGCTCCACGACATCACCCAGCGGCTGCGGTTCACCCATCCGCAGGTGAGAGCGGTCGTGCTGACCAGCGCCAAGGACCGCAACTTCTGCGCGGGCGCGAACATCCGGATGCTCGCCGGGTCCTCGCACCCGTGGAAGGTGAACTTCTGCAAGTTCACCAACGAGACCCGCAACGGCATCGAGGACGCGACCGCGCACTCCGGTCAGACCTGGATCGCCGCCGTCAACGGCACGGCCGCCGGCGGCGGCTACGAGATGGCGCTGGCCTGCGAGCGGATCCTGCTGATCGACGACAACTCCTCCACCGTCGCACTGCCCGAGGTGCCGCTGCTGGGTGTGCTGCCCGGTACCGGGGGCCTCACCCGCGTCACCGACAAGCGCCGCGTCCGCAAGGACCGCGCCGACGTGTTCGCGACGAAGTCCGAGGGCTTCGGGGGCAGGCAGGCCGTCGAGTGGAAGCTCGTCGACGAGGTCATCCCCAAGCGCCGCTGGGACTCCGGCGTGACCGAGCGGGCCGTCGAGGCCGCGACGGCGTCGACCCGGCTGCCCGCGGGCGACGGCATCGAGCTGCCCCCGCTGGAGCGCACCGAGACCGCCGACGGCATCACCTACCCGCACGTGCGCGCGGCGTTCGACCGCGACCGCGGCGTGATCGAGATCACGATCGACGGCCCGGAGGGTGGCGTCCCGGAGAGCATCGAGCGCGTCCACGCACTCGGCGCACAGTTCTGGCCACTGGCGATGACCCGCCAGCTCGACGACCTGGTCCTGCGGCTGCGCAGCAACGAGCCGGATCTGGGCACCTGGGTGGTCCGCACCCGTGGCGACGTCGAGGACGCGCTGGCCTTCGAGCGCGTCATCGAGCAGCACTCGGGCGACGACTGGCTGGTCAACGAGATCCGGCACTACTTCAAGCGCACGCTCAAGCGCCTGGACGTGACCAGCCGCAGCCTGATCGCGCTGATCGAGCCGGGGTCCTGCTTCGCCGGGGCGCTGCTGGAGCTGGCACTCGCGTGCGACCGCCAGTACATGCTCGACGGCACCGTCGAGGGCGACGAGCAGGGCGACGAGGCCCAGATCATGCTCTCGTCGAGCAACTTCGGAGCCTTCCCGATGCCGAACGGGCTCACCCGGCTGGCGTCGCGCTTCTACGGCGACGACGACCACGTCGCCAAGCTCCGCCAGGAGACCGGGCGACGGATCGAGGCCCGGGAGGCCCTGGAGCTGGGCCTGGTCACCGACGCCCCGGACGACATCGACTGGGACGACGAGGTCCGGATCATGCTCGAGGAGCGGGCCTCGCTGTCACCGGACGCGCTGACCGGGATGGAGGCCAACCACCGGTTCGTCGGGCCGGAGACGATGGAGAGCCGCATCTTCGGACGGCTCACCGCCTGGCAGAACTGGATCTTCGTGCGCCCCAACGCCTCCGGACCGGAGGGCGCGCTGCGCAAGTACGGGACGGGCCGCAGGGCCGACTTCGACCGCAAGCGGGTGTGAGAGATGAGCATCGACTACTCCGAGAAGATCCCGAACAACGTCGACCTCGCCGGGGACCGCAAGCTGCAGCGTGCGCTCGAGTCGTGGCAGCCCAACTTCCTCACCTGGTGGAAGACGATGGGCCCGGCGGTGCCGACCCAGGACGTCTACCTGCGCACCGCCGTCGACGTCGGCAAGGAGGGCTGGGCGCAGTTCGGCCACGTCGCGATGGAGGAGTACCGCTGGGGCGTGTTCCTGGCCGAGCGCAGCGACGACCGGCGCATCGCCTTCGGCGAGAACCGGGGCGAGCCGGTCTGGCAGCAGGTGCCCGGCGAGTACCGCGCCGACCTGCAGCGTCTGATCGTCATCCAGGGTGACACCGAGCCCGCATCGGTCGAGCAGCAGCGCCGCCTCGGGGAGACCGCACCGAGCCTCTACGACCTGCGCAACCTGTTCCAGGTCAACGTCGAGGAGGGACGCCACCTCTGGGCGATGGTGTACCTGCTGCACGCCTTCTTCGGCCGCAACGGCCGCGAGGAGGCCGAGGCGCTGCTGCAGCGCAACTCCGGTGACCTGGACAGCCCCCGCATCCTCGGCGCGTTCAACGAGGAGACCCCGGACTGGCTGTCGTTCTTCATGTTCACCTACTTCACCGACCGGGACGGCAAGTACCAGCTCGGGACGCTGAAGGAGTCCGCCTTCGACCCGCTCTCGCGCACCTGCGAGTTCATGCTGAAGGAGGAGGCCCACCACATGTTCGTGGGCACCACCGGCATCGACCGGGTGATCCAGCGGACCTGCGAGCTGATGCGCGAGCACGACACCGCCGACATCGCCCCGCACGGCGGCGTTCCGCTCAACGTGATCCAGAAGTACATCAACTTCCACTACTCGGTCAGCCTCGACCTCTTCGGCTCCGAGCAGTCGACCAACGCCGCGAACTACTTCACCGCCGGGCTCAAGGGCCGCTGGCAGGAGGAGCGCCGCCGCGACGACCACGTGCTGACCGACGACGGCTACGGCATGGAGCAGGTCCGCGACGGCGGTGTCGTCACCGACGAGGTGCCTGCGCTGCTGGCACTCAACCTGGACCTGCGCAACGAGTACGTGAAGGACTGCGGGTCCGGGCTGAAGCGGTGGAACCGCATCCTGGAGAAGAACGGCTTCGACGACCGCGTCTACCTCCCGCACGTCGGGTTCAACCGGCAGGTCGGGCTGTTCTCCGGGCACGAGCTGACCCCGAAGGGCGACCTGATCTCGTCCGACGTGTGGCAGGCCCGCCAGGACGACTGGCTGCCGTCGGAGGCGGACCGGACGTTCGTGCAGAACCTGATGCGCCCGGTCTACGAGCCGGGGAAGATCGCCGGCTGGATCGCGCCGCCGTCGAACGGGATCAACGGCAAGCCCTTCGAGTACGAGTACGTCCACCTCGCCTGATCGTCCACACCGGACCGTTCACCGAGAGTGGTCACCGTTCACCGACCGGGTGACCGTTCGCCGCCCGTCGCGCTCGCGTGACACCGGATCGGGCCCGTTGACTGGCCCGGTGGTGACAGGACGGGGTGCGACCGGCACGCAACGCGACGACGACGCCGGTGACACCGCCGTCCGGACCGACGGTCCGGCCGGCGGCGCCGGTGTCGCCGACCGGCTGGGCCGGTCGGGCGACGACGCGTCGCCGCCGGTCTTCGGCACCGCCCCGTGGGGCTACCGGCGGGCCGAGGTCGACGCCTGGGCGAGCTGGGTCGCGCGGCTCGTGGAGCAGGGCCGCCGGGAGACCGTCCGCGCCGACAGTGCGGAGGCGACGCTGCACGCCACCCTGCGACGCCTCGACGAGCTCGAACGGGGGGCGGGCGCACCGTCGGCCACCGTGGCACCGGCGGCCGTGACCGGCGCGGACGCGACGCAGCCGCCGGACCGTGGGTCGTCCCCCGCCACCGTGGCGGACCGGCCGGCATCGGCGGACGGGCCCGGCCCCGCCACCGCGACCGGGGACACCCCGGCACCGCTGCCCCGTCGCCGTCCCGGTGCCGCGGGCGCACCCGTCCCGCCCGGGACCGAGGAGGGGCAGCGGCTCCGGGTGGTCGAGACGACGCTGGGCGAGGTCATGGTGCTGCTCCAGCGCCTGGCCCGCTGATCCGCGGCGTCGCCGTCCCGGCGCAGGGCGGCGTCGCCGTCCCGGCGCGGGCGCCGTCGCCGGGTCAGCCGAAGTTCTCCACGTGCACGCGCCGCTCCGGCACCCCGGCCGCGAGCACGGTGCGCCGGACCATCGCGGTCCACCGGCCGGGCCCGCAGACGTACACCTCGCGCACCGCGATGTCCGGGACCCGGGCGCGGAGCGCGGCGAGGTCGTCGGCCCGGCCCGCGTCGGCGCCGAACCACGACCCCGGCCCCCGGCGACGCCCGGGCGAGGCCACGACGTGCAGGTTCCGTTCCCGGGCGAGACGGGTGAACTCCCGGGCGAACAGCGGCTCCCGGGTGAAGCGGTGCACCACCACGACGTCGGCGGACTCGTTGAGGAACTTCTCGGCCAGCGCCCGCAGCGGGGTCATCCCCACCCCCGCCCCGATCAGCGCGACCCGCGGGCTGGTCCGGGTCCGTGGGGTCAGCCTGCCGTAGGGGCCCTCGATGTAGACCCGGGTCCCCTGCCGCAGGTTCGGGACCGCCGCACTGCCGTCGCCCAGCTGCTTGACCGTGATCCGCAGCGACCGGGCGGTCGGCGGCGCCGACAGCGAGTACGGGTTCCCCGCGGGCCAGCCGCGCCCGGACCGGAACCGCCACACGAAGAACTGCCCGGCCGAGGCGCCGAGTTCGCGCAGCCGCTCGCCGGTCATGTGCACCGACACGCTGCCGTCACCCTCGGGCAGCACCGCGGCGACCCTGATGCGGTGCCGGCGCGACCGCAGCACCGGTACCGCCACCCGCCAGACGGCGACGGCGAGGACCGCGGCGAGCCACAGTCCCCACCAGAAGACCGTCCGCGTCGGCGAGGTGACGAACTCGCGCCCCGCCCACAGCTGGTGCGGGAGCGCGAGGAACACCCCGGCGTAGCCCCACAGGTGCAGCAGGTGCCACCACTCGTAGCGCAGCCGGGTGCGGACCCACCGGGCGCTGGTCACCACGACCAGCACCACCAGGACGGTGCCGAGCGAGGCGGCTGCCATCCCGGGCCAGGTCAGGGTCAGCTGCCACAGCCCGGCGGGGACGCGGTCCGCCCCGGCGGGACCGTGCGCCCAGCTCGCGCACCCGACGTGGACGAGCATCCCGGCGAACGAGGCGACCCCGGTGCCGCGGTGCAGCGCGATGAGGTGCCGCTGACCGAAGGCGTGTTCGAGCAGCGGGACGCGGGCGGCGAGCAGCACCTGCCCGAGCAGCAGCAGCGACGCCAGCAGCCCGCACAGCCGTCCGGTCTCGGCGACCGCGCGGGTGCCGCCCTCCAGCAGGCCCGCGGGGCCGCCACCGTCGGCCCACCAGGCCAGGACGAGCAGCACCGCCAGGGATGCCAGGACCCCCGCCGCACGGCGGACCCGGCGGTCGGCCCGGGCGACGTCGCGCGCGGGAACCGGTGGGTCCGGCCGGAAGCGGCCACCGGGCACCCGGACGGTGGGGGTGAAGAGGGACGACACAGTGGGTCCATCCTCCCCGACCGAGGGGCGCCGCCGTCGCCGGACCCGGCCCGGCGCACCGGGGCGACCGCCGACCGCCACGACCGGGTGGCCACCCCGCCCGTCGGGGACCGGTCCACGGGGCGCGGACGAGGATCACCGGCGATGTCGGACTCCTCGCTCACCCTGGTCGTGGTCGTCGTCGCGGTGGTGCTGCCCGTCGTGCTGGCCCTCGTCGTCACGGTGTTCACCGTGCGGCGGATCCGCGCCGACCCGCGGCGGCTGGGCAACGCCTACTGGTTGCTGGCCACCGCGCTGCTGCTCGGCTGGGTGCTGAGCCTCGCCGGGTCGGGCGGGAACCCGGTCTTCGGCGCGATCGCGCTGGTCGTGGTGCTGTCACCGCTGATCACCGTCCTGTTCGCCGTGTTCTGCATCCTCAACGGGGCGGCGATGCTGCGCCGGGAGCGCCTCTCGCTCGGCAACTCGCTGTCGCTGCTCACCGGTCTGGCGATCATCGGCCTGATCGTCGCGGTCTGGCC
Organism: Pseudonocardia sp. ICBG1293; assembly: GCF_020131355.1. Taxonomy (GTDB): domain Bacteria; phylum Actinomycetota; class Actinomycetes; order Mycobacteriales; family Pseudonocardiaceae; genus Pseudonocardia. The sequence continues at coordinate 522,905 of NZ_JAHLEL010000038.1, read as the reverse complement.
GGTGCTGGCGCTGGACTCGCTGGTGCTGCGCGCACTGTGGCTGGCCTGCCTGGCCGCGGCGGCGTTCCTGGCGTTCCAGTTCGCGGCGTTCCTGGGCTACGCCCGGCTGTACCGGTGGCTGGTGCGCGACCGGCCTGCGGAGTGGGTGGTCGTGCTCGGGTCCGGGCTGCACGGCAGCGAGGTACCGCCGCTGCTGGCCTCGCGGATCGCGACCGGGATGGACGAGTTCGCCCGGCGCGGCGCCGGACGGCTGGTGCTGTCCGGTGGCAAGGGCGACGACGAGCGGCTCGCCGAGGGTGAGGCGATGGCCCGCTGGGCCGCCGCGCACGGCGCCGACCCCGCGGTGTTGACCGCGGAGACCGCCTCCCGCACCACCGAGGAGAACCTGCGGTTCAGCTCGTCGCTGGTCGGCGACGGCCCCGGCGTCATCGTGACCAGCAACTACCACGCGTTCCGGGCCGCGCTGCTCGCCCGGCGGCTGGGTCTCGACGCCCAGGCCGTGGGGGCGCCGACCGCCGGCTACTACTGGCCCAGTGCGGTGCTGCGCGAGTTCGTCGCGGTGCTGCGCGAGTACCGGACGGCGAACGCGGTCCTGCTGGCGCTGGTCGCCCTCCCGGTGCCGCTGGTGCTCCTGCTCGTCGCCGGCTGAGTCCGGCTCAGCCGCCCGTCGCCGACGGGGAGGGCGGCGGGAGCGGCGGGCACTGCCGGTCCGAGCGGTCGCCGCCGGTGCGCTGCGGCAGCGCCCCGGTGAGCAGGTAGTCGGCGACGGTGTCGTCGGTGCAGGCGATCCCGGACAGCGACGACGAGTGCGTGTGCCCGCCGACGCCCTCGACCAGCGACGAGCCGGGGAAGGTCCGGCGGGCCTGCAGCGCACCCTCGTACGGGGTCGCGCCGTCGTAGGTCTCGGAGATCAGCAGGGGCCCGTTCCGGAGCTTTCCCTCGACCGTCGGGGCGGGCCCGGGCGGCACCGGCCAGTCCCGGCACGGCGCGTTGTACCAGGCGTTGCCCCAGGTCTCGAACGGCGCCACCAGGTCGGTGGCGGTGTTGTCGCGCTTCCAGGTGGCCCAGTCCCGGGGGAACGGGGCGTCGGTGCACTGGGTGGCGAGGTAGACCGCGTAGTTGTTGTCGTCGGTGGGCGAGCCTGTCTGGTCGTAGGCGGTCTTCACCGCGGCCGCGTCCTTCGCCGACCCGGCGACGAAGGCCTGGGCCACGGTCGGGTACTCCCCCACGTTGTAGCCCGCGCGCAGGAAGATGTCGGTCCACTCCGAGGAGCCGATCCTCCCGCCGAGCGGTGCCTTCCGGAATTCCTCGGCGAGCGCGGAGTAACGCTGTTCGACCGCGTCGCCGGTGTTGCCGAGGTGGTAGGTGGCGTCGTTCTTGGCGACCCAGTCGAAGAAGGTCTCGATGTTGCGCTGGAACGCGACGTCCTGGTTGAGGTTCGCCCGGTACCACCAGTCGCGGGGGTCGACGACACCGTCGAGGACCATCCGGCGGACCTTGTCCGGGAACATCGTGGCGTAGACCTGGCCGAGCAGCGTGCCGTAGGAGAAGCCGTAGTAGTTGATCTGCTCGGCGCCGAGCGCGCGACGGATCAGGTCCATGTCACGGACCGTGTCCTCGGTGCGCAGGTGGGCGAGCAGGTCACCGCCGGCCGTGCCGCACGCCTGGGCGTAGGCCTTCGCCCTCGGCAGCCAGGCGGCCTTGGCGCCGTTCTCCGGGCGGTAGTCGGGGCGTGCGTAGCCGCCGTAGTCGGGGTCGCAGCTGAGCGCGGGACGGCTGGTGCCGACCCCGCGCGGGTCGAAGCCGATCCAGTCGTAGGCGGCACCGGCGTTCTTCGGGACGGCGGAGCCGAGCCGGGACAGGCCCAGCCCGGGGCCGCCCGGCCCACCCGGGTTCACCAGCACGACGCCCTGGTACTGCGCCTGCGGGACGGTGTGCCGGACCCGCGAGACCGCGATCTCGATCTTCTTCCCGGCGGGCTGCGCGTGGTCGAGCGGGACCGTCAGGAAGCCGCACTCGGCCGTGGCCTGCTGCAGCGCCGGGCTGGTGCACGCACCCCAGACGATGCCCGCCCCCGGCGGGGGTGCGGGCGGCGCCGGTGCCGCCGGTGCCGCGACGGCGGGTCCGGCGGTGCCGAGCGCCACCCCCACGGCGACGAGCAGCGTGATGATCGTCCTGCGCACCGGCTCCACCTCTCCGGGCGCACGCGCCCGCCCCCCGACCGAGAGGCCGACCGTGCCACCGGCGACGCTGCGTCCACAATCGCCGCGCCCGACGGTAGCCCGAACGGATCAATGCGAAACGGACGTCTCACCCGCGACCGCCGCACCCCCCGACGAGCGCGCAGGTCGCGCAGCGTGCGGACGGGACGAGGCCCTCGATCACGTCCGCGGCGGCCGGGGCCCCGCCCGCGGCCCGGGCGGTCGCCTTCTCCTCGGCGCAGCGACGCGCGACGGCCTCCGAGGAGGACACCCGCAGCACCGCCGCACGCAGGGACTCGGGTGTGAGGTCCGCGGCGGGCAGGTGCTCGCCCACCCCGAGCTCGGCGATCCGGTCGGCGTTGCCGAACTGGTCGACGGCCTGCGGCACCGCGACCATCGGCACCCCGTGCCAGAGCCCCTCGGTGCAGCCGCCCATCCCGGCGTGGGTGACGAACGCCGACGCGTGCGCCAGCACCGCGAGCTGCGGCACCCACTCCCGGACGGTGACGTCGGCCGGCACCTCCCCCAGGTCGTCGGCACGGACGTGCGGGCCGGTGGCGAGCACCGTCCGCCACCCGGTGCCGGTCATGGCCTCGATGCAGTCCCGCCAGAACGCCGGCCGGTCGGTGTAGGCCGAGCCGAGCGACACCAGCAGCAGCGGAGCCGTCGGCTTGGGCCAGAGACCCTGGTGGGAGCGGTCGCCGATGACCGGTCCGACGAAGGTGTACCGGTCGCGGTCGACGCGGTCGAGGTGCGGCTGCATCGCCTCCGGGATGAGCGCGACCGAGCGGTCCGGCCGGCCGAGGAACTCCCGGTTCCCGACGCCGGCACCGATCTCGTCCAGCCAGCCGTCGAGCTCGGCACGCCAGGCGAGGCCGTCGGGGGTCTCCAGGAAGGCGAACGCCTCGGCCATGTCGGTCTCGAAGCCGTCCCAGGCCACCATGTGCGGGGCCAGCTCGACCCGCGGGATGCCGCGGACCCGCGAGAGGGCGTGTCCGGCCCAGCCGGAGCCGTCGTAGCAGACGACGTCGGGATGCTCGTACTGCAGCGCGTCGGCGATCTGGTCGTAGGCCGAGCGGGCCTCCGCGGAGAACAGCCGCATCGCCTCGACCCCGCCGTCGGGCCACTGCTCGCCCTTCGCCGGGTCGGGCAGGTCGGTGCGGATGCGCAGCGGGGTGGCACCGGTCGCGCCGACGGCCTCGGCGAAGCGCTCCGGGACCGGGTAGGTGACGCGGTGGCCGCGGGCGACGAGCTCGGCCATCACCGGCAGGTTCGGGTGGACGTGGCCGTGCGCGGCGGTGGTCGACATGAGGACGTGCACACCCGCGAGTCTGCCTTGACCGGCCCGGCACGCGCCCACGAGTATCGCCGGATGGCCCGGCTGCGCTGCGACGTCGTCGCCGACTCCCTCGGATTGGCCACCTCGCTGACGGTGCTGCTGCCGCAGCCCTCGCGGACCAGGATCGGGGCCGGGGTGCGCGACCTCGACGCCCCGCCGCCGGTGCTCTACCTGCTGCACGGCCTGTCCGACGACGACACCGCCTGGACCCGGTACACCGCCCTCGAGCGCCACGCCGACGAGCGGGGCCTGGCCGTGGTGATGCCGCAGGTGCACCGCAGCTTCTACACCGACCAGGCCTACGGCGGCCGCTACCGGACCTGGGTGACCGAGGAGCTGCCCGCGCTGGTGGCCCGGTTCTTCCGGGTGTCGGCCGATCCGGCGGAGACGTTCGTGGCGGGGCTCTCGATGGGCGGCTACGGCGCGCTGTCCTGGGCGCTGTCCGAGCCGGACCGGTTCGCGGCCGCGGCCTCGTTGTCCGGGGCCCTGGACCTCGCCGCACTGGCCGCGGGCCCGCCGCGCGAGGAGGACCCCCGGATCTGGGAACGGATCCTCGACGGCGCCCCGGTGGCCGGCACCGACGCGGACCTGTCCACCCGGCTCGACCCGGCGGCGGCGCCCGCGCTGTACGTGTGCGCCGGCACCGAGGACCCGCTGCACCCGCAGTCGGTGCGCTTCGCCGAGCTGGCCCGGGCCGCCGGGGTGTCCGTGAGCACCGCGTTCGGCCCCGGCGAACACGAGTGGGGCTACTGGGACGCCCGGATCCGCGACGTCCTGGACTGGCTGCCGCTGCCCCGCTGACCCGTCTCCCGGACCGGGCGCTGCGCTCCGGTGGTCGGCGGCACGGTTGCGCGACGCTCGACGACCGGCACCCGCGTCGAGGAGCACGTCCGTGCCCTCCGTGGGGCGGAGACGTGCGTCCCGGTGTCAGCGGGGTGCGCGCACCAGGCGGACGGGGTCGCCCGTCGCGGGGTGCAGGAGCAGGGCGTCGCCCTCGGTCTCGACGTGGACGGCATCGGAGACCCAGCGCGCGACCGGCACGTTCTCGCAGGCGATCAGGGTGCTCGGGTTCGCCGTCGCCCGCAGGACACCGTCGTCGCCGAGGGTCCACTCGCCGCCCTGGCCGTTGCAGCCGTCCGAACCGGTCCAGGCACCGTCCGCGGCGAACTCGGCGAACGCCCGGCCCTGCGCGGCGCCGTCGGCGGGCAGCCAGCGGGCCCCGGTGAGGTCGGCGGCGGTGGCGGTGTGCGGGCCGCCGGAGCCCGCGGCACCGGCCCCGCCGCCGGCCGCACCGCAGCCGGACAGCACGAGGGCGGCGGCGAGGGCGGTCAGGGCGGCCGTCGTCCGGTTCGTCACACCCCAGGTGTACCGGATCGGCGGTGCTGCCCGGGGACGGTCAGCTCCCGGCCTCGTCGTCGCGGTGCGCCGCGCCGATCTCGAAGGCCGGCAGGCAGACGGCCACGTACTCGGCGCCGTCGGGGCCGGGCGAGCTGTAGCGCACCCACTCCCCCGGCGCGGTGTGCACGGCCTGACCGGCGGCGACGGTCAGCTCACCACCCTCGAACTCGACGCGCAGCGCGCCGCGCAGGACCAGGGTGTACTCGTCGAACTCCGGGGTCTGGCCCGGCTCCGCCCAGCCGGACGGGCTGCGCATGTGGGCGACCGACACGGCACCGTCACCGGAGTTCACCCGGCCCACGTACTCGTCGATGGTCTTGGGCGGGGTCCCGGCGGCGGTGACCCGGCTGGCGTTCTCGATCAGCTTCGGCACCGCACCATCCTGCCGCCTCAGCGCTCGGTGGGCGGCCGGGGTGCGGGCAGCGCCGGGGCGGGGCGCCCGTCCACCGGCTCCGCGGGGAACGGCCCGCCGTGTGCGGACAGGTCGATGCACACCGCCCATCCGGGCGGCAGGACGAGCACCGTCTGGTCGGCACCGGGCCGCAGCGGGTGCCGGTAGTGCGTGCGCACCCAGCTGCGGTTGCGCCAGTGCCCCTCGACCCGGACCACGCCGACCACCTCCCCCGCCGTCCCGCCAGACAACCACGCCGGGGACGACGGCGACAGGGGCGCGGGGAATACCCTGGGGGGGTATGTGCGCTGCGGCAGGCGTCCACGACCTCGGGAGGCGACCCCATGCACGACGCATCACGGGCGGACCCCACCCCGCCGGAGCACCCGGCGCACCCGGGCGGCAGCGGCCCCGGCGACCACCGCGGCCACGACTCGGGGGACCACGGGGACCACGGGGACCACGCGGCGATGTTCCGCGACCGGTTCGTCGTCGCCCTGGTACTCGCCGTCCCCGTCGTCGGGTTCAGCGCGATGACCGGGATGCTGCTGGGGTACTCGCCACCCGCGTGGTCGGCGTGGATCCCCCCGGTGCTCGGCACCGTCATCCTCCTCGGGCCCGGCCGGCCGTTCCTGACCGGCGCGGTCGCCGAGATCCGGGCGCGCCGCCCGGGGATGATGCTGCTCATCGGCACGGCGGTGGGCGTCGCGTGGGTGGCGAGCCTGCTGAGCTCGCTCGGCGTCGGCGGGCTGGACTTCTGGTGGGAGCTGGCGCTGCTGGTCGTGATCATGCTGCTCGGGCACTGGCTGGAGATGCGGGCGCTCGGCCAGGCCTCCGGGGCCCTCGACGCACTCGCCGCGCTGCTGCCCGACACCGCCGACCGGATCGGCGCCGACGGCACCGTGACGACGGTCGCACCGGCCGACCTGGCCGTCGGCGACGTGGTCCTGGTCCGGTCCGGGGCCCGGGTCCCCGCCGACGGCACGGTCGTCGACGGCACCGCCGAGGTCGACGAGTCGATGATCACCGGCGAGTCCCGCCCGGTCCCGCGCGCGACCGGGGACCGTGTGGTCGCGGGCACGGTCGCCACCGACTCGGCGCTGCGGGTCCGGGTCGACGCCGTCGGGGAGGACACGGCGCTCTCGGGCATCCGCCGCCTCGTCGAGAGCGCGCAGGGATCGCGGTCCCGGGCGCAGGCGCTGGCCGACCGCGCCGCGGCACTGCTGTTCTGGTTCGCCGCCGGCGCCGGCGCGCTGACCTTCCTGGCGTGGACGCTGCTCGGCGACGTCGGGCAGGCGGTCACCCGCACCGTCACCGTGCTCGTGATCGCGTGCCCGCACGCGCTCGGGCTGGCGATCCCGCTGGTCATCGCGATCTCGACGGCACGCGCGGCGCGGTCCGGGGTGCTGGTGACCGACCGGCTCGCGCTGGAGCGCACCCGCACCGTCGACACGGTGCTGTTCGACAAGACCGGGACGCTGACCACCGGCAGCCCGCGGGTCGTCGGGACCGCGGGTGCCGCGGACACCCTGGCCCTGGCCGCCGCGGTCGAGGCCGACAGCGAGCACCCGCTGGCCCGCGCGGTCGTCGCCGCGGCCGTCGGCCGGGAGGTCCCGGTCGCGGCAGGGTTCCGCTCGCACACCGGGCGCGGTGTCTCCGCGACCGTCGACGGGCGGCCGGTCGCGGTGGGCGGCCCGGCGCTGCTGCGCGAACGCGGCCTCGACGTGCCCGCGGAGCTCGCCGCCGACGTGCGCCGGTGGAGCGCCGACGGGGCCACCGTGCTGTACGTGGTGACCGGCACCGTGGTGGGGGCGCTCGCGCTGGCCGACGCGGTCCGCCCGGAGTCCCGGGCCGCGGTCGAGGCCCTGCACGCCCGGGGCGTGCGGGTCGTGATGATCACCGGCGACGCGCGGCCGGTGGCCGAGGCCGTCGCCCGCGAGCTGGGTGTGGACGAGGTGGTCGCCGAGGTGCTGCCCGAGGGCAAGGACGACGTCGTGGCCCGGCTCCGGGATCGCGGCGCCGTCGTCGCGATGGTCGGCGACGGCGTGAACGACGCCCCGGCGCTGGCCCGTGCCGACGTCGGGATCGCGATCGGTGCCGGCACCGACGTCGCGGTCGCCTCCGCCGGTGTGGTCCTGGCCTCCTCCGACCCGCGCGGGGTGCTGTCGGTGATCGCCCTGTCCCGCGCCGGGTACCGCAGGATGGTGCAGAACCTGTGGTGGGCGGCCGGCTACAACCTGGTCTCGGTGCCGCTCGCGGCCGGGGTGCTGGCCCCGGTCGGGTTCGTGCAGCCGCCGGCGGTCGGGGCGCTGCTGATGAGCCTGTCGACCGTCGTCGTCGCGCTCAACGCCCAGCTCCTGCGCCGGGTGGAGCTGCGTCCGGACCGGGTGGCCGGCTGAGCCGGGGCGGCGCGGTCGTCGCCCGCACGACGAGCCGGGTCGCCAGCTCGGTGTCGGCCGGGGCGCCGCCGCCGAGCGCGTCGAGCAGCGCGCGGGCGGCGAGCTCGCCCTGACGGCGGACCGGCTGCGCGACCGTGGTCAGGTCGGCGACGGCGGCCATCTCGTGGTCGTCGAACCCGACGACCGAGACCTGCCCGGGCACCTCGACCCCGGCCCGGCGCAGGGTCCGCAGGATCCCGACGGCCACCTCGTCGGACATGGCGAACACCGCGGTCGGCAGCCGGGGCCTGCTGAGCAGCTCGCCCGCCGCGGCGTCGCCGTCGGTCATCGCGGCGCCGACGGTGAGCACCGGCCCGCGGGTCAGTCCGGACTCGAGGTGCGCGTCGGCCCAGCCCGCGGAGCGGTCACGGGTGGTGGCCGCACCGCAGGCCTCGTCCGGGTCGAAGGAGGCCAGCGCGACCGAGCGGTGTCCCAGCCCCACCAGGTGCCGGACGGCGACGCGGGCGCCTGCGCGGTCGTCGATGCCGATCCGGGGGCGGCCGGGCATGTCCCCGCCGACCACGACGACCGGGATGCCGAGGGCCTCCAGCGCGGCCCGCTCGACGTCGTCGACGGCGGAGGCGACCACGATCAGCCCGTCGGCGCGCCCGCGCACCGGCAGCGTCGCGAAGAAGTGTCTCCGGGCGGTGGTGTCGCCGAGGTTGTGCAGCTGGGTCACGTGCCCCGCCGCGGACAGCACGGCCTCCACCCCGGCGACCGCCTCGGCGAAGAACCAGCGCGTCGGGAACCGGGCGAGCACCGCGACCGTCAGGGGCCGGACCGGCACGGTGTAGCCGAGCGAGGCGGCGGCCCGGCGGACGCGCTCGCGGGTCCCCTGCGAGACCGGGGTGCCCTCGCGCAGCGCCCGGGACACGGTCGCCGGGGAGACCCCGGCGAGCTCGGCGACCCGCCGGACGCCCACCCGGCGCACGACCTCGCGCACCGGCTCGTCCGTCACGGGGGTCATCGTGCCCGCGTCTCGACAGCCGTTGCAACCGGATGAAACACTCTGCAACACCGCCCCGCCCACGATCCGTACCCGGGAGCATCATGTCCGTGCACGAGCAGGACTGGTGGCGCAACGCCGTCGTCTACCAGGTCTACATCCGCAGCTTCGCCGACGGGAACGGCGACGGCACCGGTGACCTCGCCGGCCTGCGCAGCAAGCTCGACCACCTCGCCCGCCTGGGCGTCGACGCGATCTGGGTCAACCCCTGGTACCCGTCGCCGCTGGCCGACGGCGGCTACGACGTGGCCGACTACCGCGCGATCAACCCGATGTTCGGCGACACCGCGCAGGCCGAGGCCCTGATCGCCGAGGCGCACGAGCGGGACATCAGGGTGCTGCTCGACATCGTCCCCAACCACCACTCCGACGAGCACGCCTGGTTCCGGGCCGCGCTCGCCGCGGGCCCCGGCTCCCCCGAGCGCGAGCGCTACCTGTTCCGCGACGGCCGCGGCACGTCCGGTGAGCTGCCGCCCAACAACTGGGAGTCGATGTTCGGCGGGTCGGCCTGGGAGCGGGTCGTCGCCCCCGACGGCACGCCGGAGCAGTGGTACCTGCACCTGTTCGACATCCGTCAGCCCGACGTGAACTGGGAGCACCCCGAGGTCCGTGCCGACTTCGAGGAGACCCTGCGCTTCTGGTTCGACCGCGGCGTCGACGGGTTCCGGATCGACGTCGCGAACTCGATGGTCAAGGAGCCCGGCCTGCCGGACCTGGTGCCGGGCGTCAACGACGCCCAGGACGGCAGCCACCCCTACCTCGACCGCGACGGGGTGCACGAGGTCTTCCGGTCCTGGCGCCGGATCGGCGACACCTACGACCCGCCGCGGGTGTTCGTCGCCGAGGCCTGGGTGCCGGACCCGCAGCGGCTGGCCCGCTACCTGCGCCCCGACGAGCTGCAGACCGCGTTCAGCTTCAACTTCCTCACCGCCGCCTGGCTGGCCGAGGACCTGCGCGCCAACATCGACGACGCGATCGCCGAGAACACCCGGGTCGGCGCGCCCGCGACCTGGGTGCTGTCCAACCACGACGTGTGCCGGCACCCGAGTCGGCTGGCCCGCAAGCCCGAGGCCGGGCGCGGCTGGAACCTCGACGACGTCATCGACCTGCCCGCCGACCCCGAGCTCGGGCTGCGCCGGGCCCGCGCGGCGACGCTGCTGATGCTGGCCCTGCCCGGCACCGCGTACCTCTACCAGGGCGAGGAGTTCGGTCTGCCCGAGGTCGAGGACATCCCGACCGACCGGCTCGACGACCCGACCTGGGAGCTGTCCGGGCACACCCTGCGCGGCCGCGACGGCTGCCGCGTCCCGCTGCCGTGGGTCGCGGACGCGCCGGGCTTCGGCTTCGGCCCGTCCGGCGAGCCGTGGCTGCCGCAGCCCGCGGTCTTCGCCCGGCACGCCGCGGACGCGCAGGAGGCCGACCCGACCTCGGTGCTGCACCTCTACCGCGACGCCCTGGCGCTGCGCCGTGCGCACCCCGCGCTCGGTGGCGGGACGCTGGCCTGGCAGGAGTCCCCGGAGGGCACCCTGGCCCTGTCCCGGACCTCCGACGACGACGAGGGTGGGTTCACCTGTCTGGTGAACATCTCCTCGGCGCCGGTGTCGCTGCCCGAGGACGCCGAGGTGATGCTGGCCAGCGGCCCACTCACCACCCGCGACGAGGTCCCCGCCGACACGGCGGTGTGGCTGCGCCACTGACGGAGCCACTGACCGGCGCCACCGACCGGCGCCACCGACCGGTGCGCCACCCGGGAGGCCCTCGTGGCTCGTGGCGCCACGAGGGCTCCCCCGGGACCGGCCCCGGGGCTCACGCGACGATCGGCAGCCCCGCGAACCAGACCTCGCGCAGCGTGCGCTCGGTCCAGCGCCAGACCCGCCGCGCGGCGACCGGGTCGAGCGCGTGCGTGGCGACCCCGCCCGCCACGTCCGGCCCGGCGGTCCCGGCCTCGGCGAGCCCGGCGAAGTACCGACCGCTGATCCCCCCGACCAGCGGCGACGCCGCGGCCAGCACGACCGTCGCCGCCCCCTGCTCCGGGTCGGTCCCCAGCGGGCCGGGGTCGGCCGCGTTGACCGCGATGCCGTCGCCCGACCAGCGGCGGGCGGCCTCCACCGTGTGCAGCAGCGCCACGCTGCGGGACCGGGCGTGGGCGAGGTGGGCGTCGTAGCGCTCGTCGGAGAAGTGCGGGTCCTCCGGGTCGAACGCGGCGTCACGGTGCGCGGCGGAGGTCACGGTGACCACCCGTGCGCCGTCGACGGCGGTGAGCGCCCAGTGCAGCCCGGAGGTGAGCGACGCCGGCCCGAGGTGGTTGACGGCCAGGTGCAGCTCCCAGTCGTCCACGGTCCGGGTCAGCGGGGCGCCCGTGACGGCGGCGGCGTGCACGAGCATGTGCAGCGGGCCGTCCCACAGCCGCACGAAGCGGGCGACGGAGCGCTGGTCGGCCAGGTCGAGCTCGCCGACGGCGACGCGCTCGTTGCCGGTGTCGGCGACGATGCCGTCGCGCGCGGCGGCACCGGCCTCGACGTCGCGCACGGCGAGGGTGACCTCGGCGCCGGCGGCGGCCAGCGCCCGGGCGGCGGCGAGACCGACCCCGGTGGTGGCGCCGGTGACGACGGCGCGCCGGCCGGTGAGGTCGACGCCGGCGAGCACGTCGGCGGCGGTCGATCCGGCCGGTGCGGCCGGCAGGACGGCACGCGAGGTGCCGGTGGTGGACACGGGACGGGATCGGTCGGTCGTGGAGCGGAACAGCATGGCGTGATCCCTTCTGAGCACCGGGTACGCGGTCGGTGACGTCGTCGTTGCGTCGCCGTGTCCCCGGGGGCAATGAAACGGCGGATCCTCCGTATGATCCGGAACTCTATCCGGAGCATCCTCCGGATCGCAAGACGTATCGTGGGATCGTCAGTCCACCCGAGGGAGGCACCGTCATGGGCACCAGCACGCGTCCGGGCCTGCGTGCGGACGCCGCGCGCAACCGCGAGCTGCTGCTGGCCGCGGCCGTGCGCGCGTTCACCGCGGAGAGCCGCGGCGGGCCCGCCACGACACTCGACGGCATCGCGAAGGACGCCGGAGTCGGCATCGGCACGCTCTACCGGCACTTCCCGAACCGGGACTCCCTGGTCGAGGCGGTGTACCGCAACGAGCTCGACCGGCTCTGCGCCGCGGCGGAGGAGCTGCGCGGCGAGCTGCCCGCGGACCGGGCCCTGCGGGCGTGGATGGACCGCTTCGTCGACTACGTGATCACGAAGAAGCACCTCGCGGACTCGCTGCACGCACTCGTCGCGTGCGGTCACAACCCGTTCGCACAGAGCCGCGAGCGGATGGTCGAGGCGGTCCGCCTGCTGCAGAAGGCGGGCATCGCCGACGGCACCCTGCGCGACGACGTCGACGCCGCGGACGTGCTCGTCGGCACCAGCGGGATCTGCATGGCCGTCGCCGACCCGCAGGGCCGCGAGCAGGCCGGACGCCTGCTGGACCTGCTCGTCGACGGGCTGCGTCCGCGCTGAGCCCCGCACCGGCCGGCCCCGGTGATCGTCCGGACACGTAAGATCTCCCCGGACGAGGGCCCCGGGCCCGGACGAGCACGGAGGCATGATGGGCGAGCCGCTGCGCCGCGGCGAGGGACACGGGCCGGCCGTCGCGGCCGCCCCACCGGCCGACCTGGTCGCCGCCCCGGGCTACGGCGCCCGTCGGATGTACCAGGCCTACCTCGCGGCCTGGAGCCGCCACGTCGACCCGGTGCTGACCGGCCCGCAGTTCGCGGTCCTCTCGGCGATCCGTGCCTACCCCGGGTCCGACCAGAGCTCGCTGGCCGGCGCCGTCGCCCTGGACACCTCCACGATGGCCGACGTCTGCCGCCGGATGGAGCGCCGCGGGCTGATCGAGCGCACCGAGTCCCCCCGCGACGCCCGGCGCAAGCTGCTGGCCCTGACCGACGCCGGCGCGGCCGCCCTGGCCGAGGTCACCCGCCGGACCCGTCGCCTGGACGCGGAGCTGCTGGCCGCGGTGCCCGAGGACCGGCGCCCGGAGATCGCGGGCCTGCTCAACACGCTGGGCGCCCACTGGGAGGCGGTCGCCGAGCGGAGCCCGCTGCCCGACGACGACTGAGGTCCGGTCTGCGGCGTTACACCCCGGTTTCCCTTCCGGGTCGTTCCCGCGAAATCCTTGCGTATCCGGATAGTACGTGCTCGGATTACTTCTCGTGCGGGCCACGTCACAGGCCCGGCGGACGCGAGGAGGTTGTCGTGGCACCCAGCCAGTCCCTGGAGATCACGGTCACGGGAGGCGGTCTCGGCGGGCTCACCGCCGCGCTGGCCCTGCGCCGTCAGGGCTTCCGGGCCACCGTGCTGGAGGCGGCGCCGCAGCTCGGCGAGGTCGGCGCCGGCATCCAGACCGCCCCGAACGCCAGCCGCATCCTGTTCGGCCTGGGCCTGCGCCGGTCGCTGGAGCGGATCCACACCGCCCCGCAGGACCAGGTGCGGCGCCGGTGGGCCGACGGCTCGATCATCGCCCAGCTCCCGCTCGGCCAGCACGTCGTCGACGCCTACGGCGCCCCGTACTGGCACTACCACCGCGCCGACCTGCACCGGATCCTGCTCGAGGCCTGCCTCGACCCGGACGGCCCCGGCCCCGCGGTCACCGTGCACACCGACGCGAAGGTCGTCGAGCTCGACCGCACCGACCCGGACCGCCCGGTCGCCGTCACCGCGCGCGGGCTGCGCGTCGCAGGCGACGTGCTCGTCGGCGCCGACGGCATCCGGTCCGGTGTCCGCGACCTCGCCGGCTTCGACGACACGCTGGTCTTCTCCGGGGAGATGGCCTACCGCGCCCTGATCCCCGGCGAGCTCATCGCCGCGGACCCGGCGACCCGGTTCCTGCTCGACCGCTACCACTCCACGATCTGGTACGGCCCCGGCAAGCACCTGGTGCACTACATGATCCGGCGCGGCGAGTACCTCAACGTCGTCGCGATCGTGCCCTGCACCGAGCAGGTCGAGCGCGACTGGAGCGCCCCGGCGACCGCCGAGGACCTCGTCGCCGACTTCGCCGACTGGGACGACCGCGTCCCGGCGATGCTCTCCAAGGCCAAGGACGACGTCTCGGTATGGGCGCTGTACCGGCGCCGCCGCGACCCCGTCTGGCTCGACGGGCGGGTCGCCCTGCTCGGCGACGCCTGCCACGCGATGCTCCCCTACCAGGCCCAGGGCGCCTCCCAGGCGATGGAGGACGCCGCCGTGCTGGCCGAGGAGCTCGGCGCGGCCGGCCGCGGCGGGATCGACACCGCGCTCGCCCGCTACGTGCAGCGCCGCGCCAAGCACGCGGGCGTCGTGCAGGACGCCTCGCTGCAGAACATGGACTTCTACCACCTGCCCGACGGCCCCGAGCAGCGCGAACGCGACGAGAAGCTGCGCCGCTTCCAGGGCGAGTCCGACGTGTCCTACGACTGGCTGTGGCGGGGTTCCCCGTTGAACGATCCGGACGACGAGTCCGTCACCTACCCCTTCTCCCGATAGAGGAGCACCGACATGCGTACCGGAGACCAGGTCGTCCAGGACCTGCCCTGGCGCTGGGGCGTCCAGGGGAAGATCTTCCTCATCGGCGGCCTCGGCTACATGTTCGACGCCTGGGACGTCGCCCTCAACGGCTTCCTCACCCCGCTGCTCGGCGTCGAGTTCGACCTCTCGACCGGCCAGCGCGGCCTCGTCGCCACGGCCAACCTCATCGGCATGGCCGTCGGCGCCGTCGCGTTCGGCACGATCGCCGACCGGATGGGCCGCAAACGGGTCTTCAGCATCACGCTGCTGATCTTCGCCCTGTTCTCGGTACTGGGCGCCTTCTCCCCGAGCTGGGAGGTCTTCCTGGCGCTGCGCTTCCTGGCCGGCATCGGGCTCGGCGGCTGCATCCCGGTCGACTACGCGATCGTCAGCGAGTTCTCACCCCGGCGCTACCGGGGCAAGGTGCTCGCCGCGATGGACGGCTGGTGGCCGATCGGCACCACCCTCGCCGGGCTCTCGGCGACGCTGCTCGTGCCGGTCGAGGGCAACTGGCGCTGGATGCTCGCACTGATGGTGCTGCCCGCGCTGCTGCTGTTCTGGATCCGCCGCGGAGTCCCGGAGTCCCCGATCTACCTGGCGCGCACCGGCCGCGAGGCCGAGGCCCGCACCGTCATCGACGACATGGTCCGGCGCACCGGCGCCCCGGTGGAGCAGTACGCGATCACCGCCGCCGCACCGGAGCCGACCACCTCGCGCCGCCGCGGTCTCGGCGCGCTGGGCGAACAGCTGAAGATGGTGTGGGCGTTCAACCCGCGCATCACCGGCGTCGCCTGGTCGCTGTTCATCACCGTCATGGTCGTCTACTACGCCGCGCTGTCCTGGATGCCGTCGATCCTGCGCGCCCAGGGCATGGGCGAGGTCGCCGCGTTCGCCTCCACCACCGTCATGAACGCGGTCGGCATCCTCGGCGTCATCACCTCGGTGCTGCTGGTCGAGGTCGTCGGCCGCAAGTGGGTCATCGGCGTCGCCGGTCCGTGCGCCGCACTGTCGCTGGTTGTGTTCTCCCTGGTCATGGGTTCGCCGACGGCAGCGGTCGCGATGATCGCGGTGTTCGGGTTCTTCGCCCTGGTCGTCATCCCGGTCATGTACGCCTACGTCTCCGAGCTCTACCCCACCGAGCTGCGGGCCTCGGGCTTCGGCTGGGCGTCGTCGTCGAGCCGGGCCGTCACCGGGTTCGTCCCGCTGATCTTCGGCAGCCTGCTCTGGCCGGTCCTCGGCCTGCCGCTGACCTTCACCCTGATGGCGCTGCTGGTCTTCGCCGCCGTCACGTTCATGGCGCTCGGCGCCCCCGAGACCCGGGGTCGCGAGCTGGACCGCATCACCGGCGACGAGCAGACCCTCGACACCCCGGCCGTGGAGCGGGTGGAGAAGGCGTGAAGCCCGCCGCGTTCACCTACCACCGGGCGTCGTCGGTGCGCGGGGCGGTCGACCTGCTGACCGAGCTGGCCGACGACGAGCCCAAGCTCCTCGCCGGCGGCCAGAGCCTGGTCGCGATGATGAACTACCGGATGGCCCGCCCCGGGCACCTGATCGACCTCACGCACGTGCCGGGCCTGGCCGGCATCCACCGCACCGACGGGGCGCTGCGGATCGGCGCGCTGACCACGCACCGGGCCGTCGAACGGGCCGACCTGGGGCCGGACTTCGCGGTGCTGTCGGCCGCGATGCGCTGGGTCGGGCACCTGCCCATCCGCACCCGGGGCACCGTCGGCGGCTCGATCGCGCACGGCGACGCCACCGCCGAGTGGTGCCTGCTGGCCGTGCTGCTCGACGCCGTCGTCGTCGCCGAGGGACCCGGCGGGCGGCGCGAGGTCCGGGCGCGGGAGTTCTTCCTCGGCCCGTTCACCACCGCCCTGGACCCCGACGAGGTGATCGTGGAGATCGTCTTCCCCTGTCCCGCGCCGCGCGCGGCGCTCACCGAGTACGCCGACCGCCGTGGCGACTTCGCCGTCGTCGCGGCGGGGGTGGACCTGGACACCGGGGAGGTCGTGCTCGGCGGGGTCGGCGCCGTCCCGGTGCTGGTACCCGACGCCGGCACCCCGGCCGAGGTCGCCGACGGTCTGGAGCTGCGCGACGAGGCCGGGATCCCCGCGGAGTACCGGCGCGGCCTGGTCCGCACCCTCGTCGCCCGGGCACGGGAGGAGGCAGGCCGTGGCTGAGCCCGGACTGCGCCGCGACGGCACCTGGGTCGGCGCGTCGGTCCCGCGGCGGGAGGACCCGCGGCTGCTGACCGGCCGCGGCCGGTTCGTCGACGACATCACCCTGCCCCGGATGCTGCACGCCGCGTTCGTGCGCAGCACCGAGGCGCACGCCCGGGTGGTCGATGTCGACCTGTCCGAGGTCCGCACGGTCCCCGGCGTCGTCGCCGCGTTCGACGCCGCCGACCTGGCCCTCGGCGACATCACCGCGCTCCTCGACCGGCCGGTCGAGGAGTTCGTCCCCACCTCGATGCCGGTGCTGGCCGGTGCCAAGGTCCGCTACGTCGGCGAGCCCCTCGCGGTCGTGGTCGCGACCGACCCCTACGCCGCCGAGGACGGCGTGGAGGCCGCCGTCGTCGAGCTCGAGCCGCTCGACCCGGTGGTGACCGAGGCCGCCGCGCTGGCCGCGGCCGGTCCCCCGGTGCACGACGAGGCCCCCGGCAACGTGCTGGTCGACGTCGCACTGTTCGCCACCGAGGGCATCGACGACGTGTTCGCCGACGCCCACACGGTCGTGTCCGTCGAGGCCCGCACCGGGCGGCAGAACGCGCTGCCGCTGGAGACCCGCGGCGTCGTCGCCGACTGGGACGACCGCGACGAGCAGCTGGTCGTGCGTACCTGCACCCAGGTCCCGCACCAGGTGCGCACGGTGCTGGCCCGCTGTGCCGGGCTCGACGAGAAGCAGGTGCGGGTCGTCGTGCCGGACATGGGCGGCGGGTTCGGCCAGAAGTGCGTCGTGGGCCGCGAGGAGATCGCGGCCGCGGCCGTCGCACGGCGGCTCCGGCGTCCGGTCAAGTGGATCGAGGACCGGCGCGAGGCGTTGACCGCGAGCTTCCTGGCCCGCGAGCAGCACTACACCGCCCGTGCCGCGTTCACCGCCGACGGACAGATCCTCGCCCTGAAGTCCGACGTCGTGTGCGACATGGGCGCCTACTCCTGCTACCCGTTCACCGCGGGCATCGAGCCGCTGATGGCCTCGGCGGAGATGCCCGGGGTGTACCGGGTCCCCGCCTACCGCGTGCGCGGGCGGGCGGTGACCACGAACAAGGCGCCGACCGCGCCGTACCGCGGGGTGTCCCGGCCGCAGTACGTGATGGTGATGGAACGGCTGATGGAGCGCGCCGCCCGCGAGCTCGGGCTCGACGCGCTGGACGTCCGCCGGCGCAACCTGATCACCGATTTCCCCTACCGCGGGGTCAACGCCATCACCTACGACCCGGGCTCGTACCGGGAGTCGCTGGACCTCTGCGAGCAGGTGCTGCGCGACGAGGGCTGGCCGGGCCGCACCCTGCCCGACGGTCGTGTCCTCGGCATCGGCTACTCCTGCTTCTCCGAGCGGACCGGCTACGGCTCCGGCGCGTTCGCGGCACGGAAGATGCAGGTCGTCCCCGGGTTCGACCTGTCCCAGATCACGATGGACCTGGACGGCACGGTCACCGTCACCACCGGCACGCTGTCCCACGGCCAGAGCCACGAGACGACCTTCGCCCAGATCGTCGCCGACCGGCTCGGCATTCCCTACGACAAGGTCAAGATCGTCCAGGGCGACACCGACCGGATCACCTACGGGTGGGGCTCGTTCGCGTCCCGCTCGGTGACGATCGGCGGGTCCGCGGCGGCCGCCGCGGCGGTGAAGCTGGGCGACCAGCTACGCGCGCTGGCCGCGCACCTCGCCGGGAGCGACGTCGACTCCGCCGAGCTCGACGGCCGCGGCGGCGTCCGCGCCGGCGGCCGCACGTACCCCTACGCCGAGCTGGCCGACGTCGCCTACCTGCGCGCGCACCTCCTGCCGAAGGAGGTCGGGCCGGGCATGACCGCGACGGCCAGCTTCGACGTCGGCGGGGACGGCACCTTCTCCAACGCCACCCACGGCTGCGTCGTCGCGCTCGACCCGGGCACCGGCGGCGTGGAGATCCTGCGCTACGTCTGCGTCGAGGACTGCGGCGTCGCCATCCACCCGCGGGTCGTCGAGGGGCAGGCCCGCGGGGGGATCGCGCAGGGCATCGCCGGCGCGCTGTTCGAACAGGTCGTCTACGACGAGCTCGGCCAGCCGCTCGCGCCGAGCTTCATGGAGTACAAGGTCCCGACCGCCGCCGAGATCCCCGACGTGCGCATCGAGCACCTCGAGACACCGTGCGCGTTCACCGCGGACGGGGCCAAGGGGGCGGGCGAGGGCGGCACCATCGGTGCCCCCGCGGCCGTGCTCAACGCCGTCAACGACGCATTGCGCACGACCGGTGTCGAGCTGGACTCCACCCCCGTCCCCCGCGCCGCCCTCTTCGCGGCCCTGAACCAGGAGGCACCGTGACCGACGTCCAGCTCGTCGAACTGACCGTCAACGGCGAGCGCCACGAGCTGGCGATCCCGCCGCGACGCACGCTGGCCGACGTGCTCCGCCACGACCTGGGGCTGACCGGCACCCACGTCGGCTGCGAGCACGGGATCTGCGGGGCGTGCACCGTGCTCGTCGACGACGCGCCCGCCCGGGCCTGCCTGCTGTTCGCCGTCCAGGTGGAGAACGCCACCATCCGCACGGTCGAGTCGCTGTCCGGGCCCGACGGCGGGCTGTCGGACCTGCAGCAGTGCTTCGGCGAGCACCACGGACTGCAGTGCGGCTTCTGCACCCCCGGGTTCCTCATGCTGGCCGAGGGCTACCTCGCCGAGGCCCCGGACGCGAGCCGGGAGGAGATCCGCGAGGTGGTGGCGTCGAACCTGTGCCGGTGCACCGGCTACCAGACGATCGTCGACGCCGTGGAGGACTGCGCGGGCCGCCGCCGTGCCGCGCTCCAGTCCGCTCTCGACTCCGCACCGCAGTCCGCACCGCAGTCCGCGCAGTCCGCGCAGTCCGCACCGCAGTCCGCACTGGACGGAGCATCCGCATGAGCGCGCACCCCACCGGCCTGCACGGGGCCGGTACCGACGCGACCTACGCCACGGCCGGGTTCGGTGCCGCGGCCCGGCGCGGGACGCGGCCCGCGGTCGTCGTCGTGGACCTGACGGTCGGGTTCACCGACCCCGGGCGGCCCACCGGCAGCGACCTGTCCGCGGTCGTCGCGGCGACGTCGGCGCTGGTCGAGACGGCCCGCCCGACGGGCGCCCCGGTGGTGTGGACGACGATCGCCTACACCGCCGCCGAGGTCGACACCCTGCCCTGGCTGGTGAAGGCACCCGGCATGCGCACACTGGTGGAGGGCTCGGCCGCCGTCGGCTTCGACCCCCGGCTGGACGTGCGCGGCGCCGACCACACCCTCACCAAGAAGGGTGCGTCGGCGTTCTTCGACACCGGCCTCGCGACCCTGCTGCAGTCCTCCGGTGTGGACACCGTGCTGGTGTGCGGGGCCACCACCTCGGGCTGTGTCCGCGCGACCGCCGTGGACGCCGTGCAGTCCGGGTTCGGCGTACTGGTGCCGCGCGAGTGCGTCGGCGACCGCGCGGCCGGGCCGCACGAGGCGAACCTGTTCGACATCCACGCCAAGTACGGCGACGTGATCGGCCTCGACGACGCGCTCGCCTACCTGAAGGGACTCCTGTGACCGTCACGTCCACCCCGGCCCGGCAGGTCCGCCAGGACGCCCTGGCCGACCTCGCCGACGTCCCCGCCGTGTCCCGCTGGGTGCGCCACGGCGACCTGCGGCTGCACGCCCTGGACTACGGCGGGGACGGCGTCCCCGTGCTGGTCCTGCCCGGCATCACCAGCCCCGCGGTGACGATGGACTTCGTCGCCCGCGAGCTCGTGGACCTGTGCCGGCCGGTGGTGCTCGACGTCCGGGGCCGCGGGCTGTCCGACTCCGGCGGTGCGTGGTCCCTCGACGACTACGCGGGCGACGTCTCGGCGGTGCTCGACGCGCTGGACCTCGGCCCCGGCACGGTGCTGTTCGGGCACTCCATGGGCGCCCGGATCGTCGCCGTCGCCGCGACCCGGCGGCCGGTGCGTGGCGCGCTGCTCGTCGACCCGCCGCTGTCGGGCCCGGGCCGGGCGCCCTACCCGACCACCCTGGAGGCGTTCCTGAACCAGCTGCACGAGGCGCAGCGCGGTACCGACGCCGACGAGGTCGCCCGGTCCTGGCCCCGCTGGCCGCGCCGCGAGCAGGAGCTGCGGGCACGCTGGCTCTCCTCCTGCGACGGGGCCGCGATCGCCGCGACGCACGCCGGCTTCGAGTCCGAGGACTTCTTCGACGCCTGGCCGCACGTCCCGGCGCCGGTGACCCTGCTGCACGGCGCGGACTCCCCCGTCGTGCCCGCGTCCGGGGTCGCCGAGATCGCTGCCGCCCGGCCGGACGCCCGGCTGCTCCCCGTCCCGGACGCCGGGCACATGGTGTTCTGGGACAACCCGGCCGAGGCGCTGCGCCTGCTGCGCGAGGCACTGACCGGCCTGCTCCGGGACTGATCCGGGGCCGGCCGCCCTCGGACCGTCCACGGCGCCGGCGCGGTCGGGGACGGACCGTTCCCCGGCCGAACCGCGGCCCGGACCGGACAGCGCCCGGGCCGTGCCATCACCGGGTCGCGCCATCACCGGGCCGCGCCGCCGCCGGCCGGATCCGGTCGACCACCGGGGTCGTCGGGCCGGGGCGGCAGGACGGGCCTACCGTCTCGGTGTGCAACCGCGTCCCCGCCCGACCGCGCCCCTGCTACGGGCAGCCGGCCTGCTGGCGACCGCCCTGCTGGCGACCACCCTGCTCCTCACCGGCTGCTCCGCCGACCGTCCCGCCGCCTCCTCGGCGGCCGACACCGAGCCCTGGCCGGGGCAGACCGCCTCGGACCGCGTCGGCGCGCCCGGGCTGGAGGCGCTGCGCACCAAGTTCCGCTTCTACGCCCAGGACCCCTGCTGGTCGGCCGACCCGGCGGCGGTCTTCCCGCGCTGCGGCCGGTTCACCACCGAGATCCGCAACGCGCTGCCCCAGGTCCGCCAGGACGCACCCGCCGCGGCCGCGCAGGCCGACCTCGTCGGGAAGGCGCTCGACGACTTCGCCGCGCAGGGCTGCCAGGCCGACCCGGGCACCCTCGCCGAGGGCGACGCGAGCGTCTGCGGCCCGGCCTTCCGCGCGGTCCAGGAGACCGTCCAGGGCATGGCGACGGCCGCCGGCGCCGGGACCTGAGGGCCCTGCCCCTGTCCATGATCACCGGTTGTGGAGCCAGGAGTGCGCTCAACGACCTCCGCGCTCCACAACCGGTGATCATGAACCGGGTGGAGCCGCGCCGGCAGTCGACGGCGAGTGGGCCGCCGCACGCCACGGGCTCGGCGCCCCATCGGCCCAGCACCCCATCGGCCCGACACCTCGTCGACCCGGTACCTCGTCGACCCGGTACCTCGTCGACCCGGTACCTCGTCGACCCGGTACCTCGTCGACCCGGTACCTCGACCGGCTGCCCCGTCCATGATCGCCAGGAGTGGAGTCCGGAGCGCAGTCCGCAGCCCTGCGCACTCCACACACGGCGATCATCGAGCGACGACCCCACACCCGCCCGGCCCGACGGGTCCACGCCGGCACCCCACCCGCCCGGGAAGCATCAGACCATGATCGCCGAGTGTGGAGTCCGGAGCGCAGTCCACCGGCCTCCACACCTTCACTTCTGCCGATCATGGAGCGACGACGCCGCGCCGACCGTCGGCCCGCACCGCGCCGACGGGCGCGCCCTGCCGACGGAGCTCCCTGTCGACGGAGCTCCCTGCCACGGAGCTCGCCGCCGACGGAGCGCGCCCTGCCCGACGGAGCGCAGCCGGCCCGTCGGAGCGCAGCTCGCCCGTCGGAGCGCACCGTCATCCCGCGGCGGCCCCGGCGAGGAACGCGTCGAGCTCCGCCCGGGTCGGCGCGGTGGCCGGCCCGTACCGGGTGACCGCGAGCGCCGCGGCCGCGCCGGCCCGCGCGACCGTCTCGGACCATGCCGTGCCGCGCAGCAGCTCCGCGGCCAGGACCCCGCAGTGGGCGTCCCCGGCCCCGTTGGTGTCGACGGCGTCGACCACCGGCGCCGGGACGGCCTCCACCGCCCCGTCGCGGACGACCACGCAGCCCGCGGCGCCGTCCCGGACGACCACGGCCGCGTCGCCGGGCAGCCGCCGGGCGAGCACCCGTGCGGCGCCCGCCGCGGTCGGCTCACCGGTCAGCAGCCGGGCCTCCCGCGCGTTGGCGCTCAGTACCCCGGTGGCGACGAGCATCCGTTCCCACAGCCCGCCCGGCACGTCCGCGACCAGGGGCCCCGGATCGAGCAGGACCGTCGCCGAGGACTCCTCGGCCGCGGCGACCAGCGACGTGGCCTTGTCCGGGACGAGCAGGCTGTAGCCGGACACGTAGAGCACGTCGTCGGCGGTGGTCGCCGGCAGGCCGGCGGCCGGCGCGGTCTCCACGCCGCTGCCGGTCACGAAGGTCCGCTCCCCGGAGGGGTCGACCAGGGTCACGCAGATCCCGGTGTCGCCGCCGGGGTCGGGCGGTGCGGTCACCGTGACGCCCTCCGCGCTCAGGGCGGCCCGGACGAGGTCGCCGTGCGGGCCGGTGCCGTGGCCGCCGGCGTAGAGCACCTCGGCCCCCGCCCGGGCGGCCGCGGCGACGACGTTGAACCCGCCACCGGGCAGCACGGCGGTCCCGGTGGCCAGCACGTCCCCGCCGGGCGGGGGCAGCGACGGCACCCGCATGACCAGGTCGACCAGGACCTGTCCGGAGTGGACGAGCCGGCCGGTCACCGCTGCTCCCGGGCCCCGCCCAGCGCGGCGTAGACCCCGGCGGCGACGACGAAGGTGATCACCCAGGCCAGCCCGTTCTCGCCGAACCAGGTGCCGGCGAGCGGCCCGGTGAACCACGGCTGCGCCGACGGGCCGACCGTGGCGAACAGGTACCCGACGACGATCGCCAGCGCCCAGGCCGTGGTCGCCCGGGGCTCGATCCCGCCGCGGTACCAGTAGCCGCTGGTCCGCGAGGTGTCCATCAGGGCCACCGGGTCGTAGTGACGACGACGCAGCATGTCGACGGCGAACACCCCGACCCACGCGGTGATCGGGACCGCGAGGGCACTGATGAAGGCGATGAACGGCGGGTAGAAGCCGTCGGCGATCAGCATGAAGTAGATCGCGCCGACGAAGGTCACGAGCACGTCGACGACCACGGCGTACACCCGCGGCAGCCGCACGCCCAGGGTCAGCGTCGTCAGCCCGGCCGAGTAGACCGACAGGTGGTTGGACAGCAGCAGACCGCCGAACGCGGCGACCAGGTACGGGATCGCCATCCAAGCCGGGAGCAGGTCGCGGATCGCGGCGACCGGGTCGTCGGCGGTGGCCAGGGTCGGGTCCCCGGCGGCGAGCAGGCTGCCCAGCGAGATCAGCAGCACCAGCGGGATGCCCGCGCCGGCCGCGGCCGAGGCGACCAGTGACCCGGCCCGTACCGACGGCGACTGGTAACGGGACATGTCGGCCGAGGCGTTGGCCCAGCCGATGCCGGTGCCGGCGGCGATCACACCGACCGCCGCGACGACCGCACCCGAGGGCGCCGGAGCGGCCGCGGCGACCGCGGCCCAGTCGACGGTGGCGACGAGGAACCCGCCGACGACGGTGTTCAGCGCGCCGAACACCCAGGTCGCCCAGCGCTGCACCGCGACCAGCACCGCGTGTCCGAGCCCGGCGACGAGCACCGTGCACAGCACGAACACCGCGATGCAGACGATGGTGATCACCGGGTGGTCCTTCGCCGACAGGCTGGTGCCCGCGACGATCGTGACCAGCGACAGCAGCGCGAACGCCGCCGTCGTGGTGTTGACGGTCTCCCAGCCGAGCCGCGACAGCAGCGAGACCAGGGTCGGGCCGATGTTGCCGCGGGCACCGAACACCGCCCGCGACAGCGTCAGACCGGGTGCCCCGCCGCGCCGCCCGGCGATCGAGACGGCACCGACGATCGCGAACGACCCGACGCTGCCGAGCACCGCGGCGAGCACGGCCTGGGTGATGTTGAGCCCGGACGCGACCAGGGTCGCACCCAGTGGGAGACCGAGGATGGAGATGTTCGCGGCGAACCAGACCCAGAACAGCTGGCCGGGGCGGCCGTGCCGCTCCGCGACGGGGACCGGTTCGATGCCCCGGGTCTCGAGGGCGCCGCCCTCGGCGGCGGTGCCGGTGTCGGTGGTGCTGGTGGCCATGGCGGCCTCCGTTCAGGAGGTGGACCGGAGGTGGAGCAGACCCTCGACCACGTCGTCGAGGGGGTCGAGCAGCCCGGCGTTGACCCGGCGGACGGTGCCGACGAGGTCGGTGGGCAGTGCGGCGGCACCGTGCACCGCTCCGAGCACCGCCCCGCAGATCGCGGCGACGGTGTCGGTGTCGCCGCCCAGCGATGCGGCGGTGACCAGCGCGGCCCGGGGGTCGTCGCCGAGGGCGGCGGCGAGCCCGAGGGCCGCGACGACGGACTCGGTCGCGGTGACCGAGGTACCCACGACGTCGGCGACGGTGTCGGCGAGCGCGGCCCGGTCGAGCCCCGGCAGCACCCGCAGCGCGACGTCCAGGCGGGCGGCGACGTCGGCGCCGGCCGCCCATCCGCCGCGTCGGGCACCGGCCCGGGCGGCGGCGAGCGCGGCGTCCAGCGCGGCAGGGAGCCCCGCGCCGGACACCCCGGCCGACACCGCCGCGGCGACGGCGGCGGCCGCGGCGATCCCGGGAGCGGTGTGGTGGGTGACGACCGCGGACTCCAGGACGGCGTCGAGCAACCGGGGCCCGGCGACGGCGATGCCGACCGGGGCGACCCGCATCGCGGCACCGTTGGTGACGCCGTCGCGCCCGGCGACCTCGGGGGCCTCCCCCTCGGCGAGGCGGGTCAGCGCCCGCCGGGTCGAGGGCCCGAGCAGGTCCCGCGAGCCGCGCCGGATCATGTCCTGCTCCCAGTCCTCCAGGGCGGAGGCGAACACCCGGGGCGGGACGTGGCCGTCGTGGTCGAGCAGGATCCGGGCCAGCAGCAGCGCCTGCTCGGTGTCGTCGGTGACGGTTCCGGCCGGCAGCTTCGGGGCGATCGGCTGGTCGTCGGCGCCGTCGAGGAGCCGGTCGACGACGCCGTAGCGCTCGGCGATCGCGGCCCGGGACAGCGACTGGGTGGGCATGCCGAGCGCGTCACCGACGGCCAGGCCGAGCAGCGCGCCGAGCGCGCGGTCCCGGGGCGGGGTCACCGGCCACCGCCGAACTCGAGGTGGAACCGGAAGCGCTGGGGGTCCAGCAGGCTGACCACGTGCTCGACGAGCCCGCCGGTCGCGTCCCGGGTGACCCGCACGGCCTGCAGGAACGGCTCGCCGGGGGCGCGCTCGAGGGTGACGGCGTCGGCGGCGTCGAGCGGGGTGACGGAGATCCACTGCTCCCCCGCGACGCCGGTCAGCCCGGCGGCGGCGAGGGTGGCGGTGATCGAGCCGTCGACGAGCCCGGTCGTGGGCAGCTGCGCCAGCGCGCCGGTGGCCGGCAGCGACGCCGTCTCCAGCGACACCGGCACGGCGCCGGCGCGGCGCAGCCGGCGCACGGTGACCAGCGGGCCGTCGTGGGCGGTGGGGCCGGGGTCGCCGCCGTGGGAGATGCCCAGCAGCTCGGTGCGCACGGCCGCACCGGACGCGGCGAGTGCCTGCGCCCAGCCGAGCCGCTGGTCCAGCGGGGACCCGTCGAAGGTCACGAACGACCCGACGCCGGTCTCGGTGGTGATCAGGTCGCGACGGGCCAGCTCGGCCAGCGCGCTGCGGACGGTGCCGCGGGACACGGCGTAGGTGCGGGCGAGCTGGTTCTCCCCCGGGAGCTGCTCACCGTGCGGCAACCTGCCGGAGCGGATCCGCCCGGCGAGGTCCTCGACGAGGCGCGCCCTCTTGGAGCGCCCACCCTGTTCAGACATGTACAAACATGTACAGCATGGGGTCGGCCGCGTCCACCCCGTCACCGGACGCCCGGCACCCGTGATCCTTCCCGTGGAGCCGGGAGCGCCCTCCGAGGGCGCCCGCACTCGACGAAGGATCATGTGGCACCGGACCGCGGACACGACGGGACCCCGCGTGCCGGCGCGGCACGCGGGGTCCCGGTCGTACGGCCTCAGCCGGCGAGCAGTGCCCCCGCCCCCGGCACCCGTGGCTCCAGCCCGAGCTCGGTGAGGATGCGGTGGGTGGTCGCGGTCGCCGCGGACAGGACCGGGATGCCGGCCTCGTCCTGGACGGCCTCGATCGCGGGCAGCGACGGCATCTGCACGCAGGCACTGAGCACCAGGGCCTCGGCGCCGGTGAGGTCGAGCTTGCGCCAGTGCTCGCGCAGGTCGGCCGGGTCGAGCCGGGCGACGGCGAGGTTGTCGGGAACCTGCAGCGACAGCGAGTCGACGACCTCGACCCCCGCGTCGGTCAGGTAGTCCACGACCGCCTTCGTCAGCGGCTCCATGTACGGGGTGACGATCGCGACCCGCGTCGCGCCGAGCGCGGCGATCCCCGACAGCAGCGCCCCGGCACTGGAGACGACGGGGGCGTCGGAGCCCTCGGCCCGCAGCGCGGCGGTGATGTCGTCCTCGGCGGTGCAGTGGTAGCCGGGGCCCTGCGCCATGATCGCGACCAGGCAGGCGGTGGCGACGACGTCTGGGCGGGCGTCGGCCAGCTCCGCGGCGGCCCGCTGGGCCTGCGCGTTCATCGCGCGCAGCTGCTCGGGCGTGACGTGCTGCATCCGGGCCCGCGCCGCGTGGAACACGAAGCGGTCCTCGGGCAGCAGGTCCTCGCGGGCGCGCAGCATCCGCGGGAGCTCGGTCTCCATCGTCAGGTTCGACGACGGGACGATCATGCCGATGTGGTGGTCGCGCGTCATCGGCGCGCCACCGGCTTCATCTCCGGAACGGTCAGCTCGCCGGCGTCGACGATCAGCTCGTCGTCGAGGAACAGGGAGTTGCCACGCATCGGGATGTCGAAGTGGCAGGCGGTGTCGTTCGGGCCGCCCAGCTCGTTGTTCGGGCCGATCGAGAACATGACGTTGCCGTAGAAGCTGCGCAGCTCCATGCCCATGCCGCCGCCGAACTGGGTCAGGCCGTGCCAGTGCGCGCGCTCGTCGAGGCCCCAGCCGACGTGGCTCATGCCGTAGCCGCGCGGGTCGTCGAAGGACTCGATGTAGGAGCGCAGCAGGTCCGCGTCGAGACCGGAGGAGCCCGCACCACCGCGGATGTCGCGGATGAAGCCCTGCTCGACGGTGATCTCGACCGGGGTCTGCACGTAGGTGTTGAACGGCAGCAGCACGTCCCCGGGGGCGAGGACGATCTTCCCGTCGACGCCGTCGTCGGAGCCGCCGGTGAACACGAACGCCGCGGGCCAGTGGTCCCAGCGACCGGGGGTGTCGGTGTAGCCGTACTCGCTCATCGTCGGGTACATGCCGAGCTGGTAGGTCACGTCGGTGCCGTGCGGACTGGTGATCCGCATGGTCGAGGCCTTGGCCAGCAGCTCGGCGCCGGTCTCGACGCGCTCGCGCAGCTCGGTGGTGGGCATCAGCCGGGCCAGCAGCTCGGGCGGCTCGACGGCGGTGAGGATGCGGGTGCCCGCGTCCTGGATGGCGAACTGTTCCTTGCTGAACAGCAGGAACGTGCAGTCCACCACCATGTCCACGGCCTTGAGCGCGTCCACCGCCAGCGGGATGTTCCCCAGGCCCGAGTCGCCGACCGCCCAGGCGCCCCCCGCGCTCGCCGGCGAGGGCAGCCGCATGTGGTACCCGGTCGCGCCGAGCTTCTGGATCGCCCAGAGGAACGCGTCGGCGTACTCGGTCCGTTCCGCACCCCGGGTGAGCACGACGACCGTCTCCCCCTCGTGCACGCCCGACAGCGTCAGCTGCTGCAGGCAGATGTCGTTGAACAGGTTCTGGTCCATCGCGCACCTCCGTGTCTCGTCCCATTAATCCGAGCACGTACTATCCGGATACGCAAGACCTTCCGACGGGCGGAAACAGCACCGTCACACGGGGCGGATCAGCCGGGCGCACCGTCGCAGACGGACGTGAGCGACCGCCCGAGGGCGTTGCGGTGGACCTCGTCGAGCCCCTGCGCCTGCCCGACCGCGGCCTGGGCCAGGGTCGACGGGCACTCCTCGTTCGCCCGGGCCGGTGCGGCGAGCTTCAGCGCGGCCACCAGCTCGTCGCCGATCCGGTCGAGCTCCGGGCGCACCCGGTTCAGCTCGGGCCGCTGCGCCGGACGCGTGTCGGGCCGGTCGGTCCACTGCCGGATCAGGTCGTTCTGCACCTGGGTGCTCGCCGCGATCTGGTCGGCGACGATCCGGGCCGTCCAGTCCGGGTCGACGCCCGCGCGCGTCGCGTCCGCCCGCGCCCCGGCGACGACGGCCGCCTCCCGCGCCGGGTCGGTGACGGCCGTCCCGGTGCCGAACTTGGCGGCCGCGACCTGGTCGGAGACCTGGGCGCGCTGCGCGGACAGCTGCACGACCCGGACGAGCCCGTCGGCCGGGGACGCACCGGGCGGCCCCTCGGTCAGCGGGAGGGGCTGGTCGGAGCACCCGGCCAGCAGTCCCAGGACCAGGACGGACCCGGCCAGTGCGGTCCCGCGTGTGCCGATCACAGCGGCGAGCCTACGACCGCAGCGGTCGCGCCCCGCCGCCGCCTGCGGCGATGCTGACCGGCGTGGACACCGCGGTCATCCTGGAAGTGGCGCTGAACGGCACGACGACGCGCGAGCGCAACCCGCACGTGCCCCGCACCCCGGCGGAGGTGGCCGAGCAGGCCGTCGACGTGCTGGACGCGGGCGCGGCGATCGTGCACCACCACAACGACGAGCCGATGTTCACCGTCGACGGGGTGCACGCGGTCGAGCCCTACCTGGCGGCCTGGGACCCGGTCCTGGCCGTGCACCCGGACGCACTGCTGTATCCGACGATGGCCGCCGGCGCCCGGGACATCCCGGTGGAGCGGCGCTGGGCACACGTGGCGGAGCTGGGGCGGCGCGGGCACATGACGTTGGTCGACCCGGGCTCGGTGAACGTCGGCCTGCTCGACGACGGCACCTGCCCGGCGGCCGCGGCGCCGGAGCCGTACCAGAACTCCTTCGCCGACACCGAGTACATGTTCGCCCGCACCGCCGAGCTGGGCGCCGCCCCGAGCATCTCGGTTTTCGAGCCGGGGTTCCTGCGGACCGCCCTGACCCTGCACCGGCACGGCCGGGTCCCGCCGGGCGCGATCGTGAAGCTGTACTTCGCCGACCGGCTGCAGTTCGGGCTGCCGCCCACCCGTGCGGCACTGGAGGCCTACCTGGAGCTGCTGGAGCCCCTCGGGACTGCCGTGGTCGGTCGCGGTGCTCGGCGGCGACGTGGTCGCCTCCGGCCTGGCCGAGCTGGCGGTGCGCCGCGGCGGCCACCTACGGGTCGGCCTGGAGGACTTCGACGACGGCCGCGGCACGGCGCCGTCGAACCGGGAGCTGCTGGCGGGCGCACTGCGCGTGCTGGACCGGGTGGGCGCGACGCCGGCCTCTCCCGCGGCCGCCCGCGACATTCTCGGGATCCGTCCGCACGGATGATCCTTTCGCCGCGACACACCGCGGGGGTGCGTTTCCGGTCGACCCGGACACACACCCCCGCGGAGAATTCGGCGACGCCGGCCGTCATCCGGTCCGCGGATTCCCGCGGCCGGTTCCGGCCGGCCCGGCCAGAACCAGGCCTTCCGCCCGCCCACCGGCCGTCCGATCGCTCCCAGGATCAACAGGACCACACCGACGACGACCAGCAGACCACCGAGGTAGTAGAGAATGGAGATGCTGAAGAAATACCCCACCAGCAACAGGATCAGACCAAGAATGATCATTTCGTGTCCCCTCCCAGGAATGTGAGGGGAAAGTACTCACGTCCGGGGGGTTCCGCAGTGCAGGAATCGATTCCGATGCGCGTGTCGTGACCTGCGGTGCGCCGGACGGCGCGCGGGCGCCGTCACACGACGGAACGGTTCGGCCCGGTGCCGGACCGGGAACACGGCCCTCGCACCCCAGCGCGAGGAGGAACGACATGAGCCGCACCGTGGCCGACCAGATGATCGAGCTGCTGCACCAGGCCGGCGTCGAACGCATCTACGGGCTGGTGGGGGACAGTCTGAACCCGATCGCGGACGCGATCCGCCGCGACGGCCGCATCCGGTGGGTGCACGTCCACAACGAGGAGGCCGCCGCGCTCGCGGCCGCGGCGGAGGCCCAGCTCACCGGGCGGCTCGCGGTCTGCGCCGGCAGCTGCGGACCGGGCAACACCCACCTGATCCAGGGACTGATGGACGCCCACCGCACCGGTGCGCCGGTGTTGGCCATCGCCTCGCACATCCCGTCGACCCAGATCGGCACCGGCTACTTCCAGGAGACCCACCCGGAGCGGCTGTTCACCGAGTGCTCGGCGTACTGCGAGCTGATCTCGCGGCCCGAGCAGATGCCCCGGATGCAGCGGATCGCGATGCAGACCGCGCTCGCCGAGTCCGACGTGTCGGTGCTGGTCCTGCCCGGTGACGTCTCCGCGCTCGGCGCCCCGAACGACACCGGCACCTCGCACCTGGCCCCGCCCACCGGTGTCGTGCGGCCGTCCGAGGAACAGGTGGCCGAGCTGGCCCGGCTCGTCGACGCCGCGGGCACCGTGACGCTGTTCGTCGGGGCCGGCATCGAGCGCGCCCGCGAGCAGGTGCTCGCCCTCGCCGACCGGGTGAAGGCGCCGATCGGCCACTCGCTGCGCGGCAAGGAGTGGATCCAGTACGACAACCCCTACGACGTGGGCATGTCCGGACTGCTCGGCTACGGCGCCTGCTACGAGGCGACGCACGAGGCCGACCTGCTGATCCTGATCGGCACCGACTTCCCCTACGACTCCTTCCTGCCCCAGCGCGGCACCGTGCAGATCGACGTCGACCCCGCGCGCCTCGGGCGTCGCACCCTGCTGGAGCTGGGCGTGCACGGCGACGCCGCGTCCACCCTGGACGCGCTGCTGCCGCGGATCGCGGAGAAGACCGACCGCTCCTTCCTCGACCGGATGCTGCGCAAGCACGCGGAGGCGCTGGAGAAGGTCGTCGGCGCCTACACCCGCAAGGTCTCCGACCTGCGCCCGATCCACCCCGAGCACGTCGCGGCGGTCCTCGACGAGGAGATGGCCGACGACGCGATCGCCACCGTCGACACCGGCATGTGCAACGTGTGGGCGGCCCGCTACCTGTCCCCCAACGGCCGGCGCCGGATCATCGGCTCCTACCGGCACGGGACGATGGCGGGCGCCCTGCCGCACGCGATCGGCGCCCAGCTCGCCCACCCGGACCGGCAGGTGGTGTCACTGTCCGGCGACGGCGGGCTGACCATGCTGCTCGGCGAGCTGCTGACCGCGGCCGAGCACGACCTGCCGCTGACCGTCGTGGCGTTCAACAACGGGTCGCTGGGCATGATCCGGCTGGAGATGATGGTGGCGGGCTACCCGTCGTTCCAGACCGACCACGGCCCGGCCGACCTGGCCGGGATCGCCCGCGCCGCCGGGCTGTACGCCGAGGCCGTCGACGACCCGTCCGACGTGCGGGCGGCGCTGCGCCGGGCGCTGGACCACCGCGGCCCGGCCCTGGTCGACGTGCGTACCGACCCGAACGCGCTGTCCATCCCGCCGCACATCACCGCCGCGCAGGTCCGCGGGTTCGCCCTCGCCGCGACCCGCACGGTGCTCGACGGCGGCGTCGGGAGGATGGTCGAGCTCGCGCGCAGCAACCTGCGGTCGATCCCCCGGCCCTGAGCGGGGCCGGTCAGCCGGCCCGGGCGGCGAGCCCGGGGGCCGAGACCGCATGGTCCAGCGCGATCGCGGCGGCGCCCCGGAGCACCCCGTCCTCGCCGTGCGCGTCGTCGTGCACCGGCGGTGCGACGGCGCGGCGGAAGGCCATCAGCCCGGCGTCGTAGGCGACGGCGAACGCCTCCGGCGCCGCGGCCCGCAGCGCGGGCCCGAGCCCGGCCAGCACCACGACCTCCGGGTCGTGCGCGTTGACCAGCCCGGCGATCCCGCGGGCCAGCGACGCCGACGCCGAGGTCACCGCCGCCGACGGGCCGGGCTCCCCGGCGGCGGCGCGGTCGAGGACCGCGCGGGTGTAGGTGTAGGGCGCGTCCGGCTGCGGCTCGCCCAGCATCACGGCGAGCGCGCGGCCGTCGACGCCGGTCGTCCAGCAGCCGCGGGCGCCGCAGACGCAGTCCGCGCCGGGGTCGCCGAACGGCAGGTGCCCCAGCTCCCCCGCGGCGCCCCGGGCGCCGGTCTGGGCGCGCCCGTCGAGCAGCAGGGCGCCGCCGATGCCGACCTCGACGGTCACGAACAGCGCGGTGCGCGCACCGGCGGCGGCGCCGTCGCGGACCTCGGCGACGCCAGCGAGGTTGGCGTCGTTGCCGACCAGTACCGGCAGGCCGAGCCCGGCACCGATCCGGCGCACGTCCAGCGGGCTCCAGCCCTGCCCACCGCCGGTCTCGGCGAAGTGTTCGTCGACGACGGTGGCGGCGATCCCGATGCCGACCGCCGCCACCGGTCCGGGTGCGGCGTCCACCAGCTCGGCCACCACGCCGTCCAGCTCCGCGGCGACGGCGTCCGGGTCACGGCGGCGGTGCCGGCCGGAGCGGACCGCGACCGGGGTCCCGTCGAGCCCGGCGACGCCGGCGCGCCAGCCCTCGAACCGCACGTCGACCGCGACGACGCCCGGTCCCTCCGGGTTGGGGGTCAGGGTGGTGGTCGGCCGCCCGCGCCCGGCGCAGGGGGCGCGCTCCTCGGTGACCCAGCCGAGCTCGCGCAGCCGGGCGGTGATCTCGGTGGCCGAGCCGCTGGCCAGGCGCAGCCGGCGCGCCAGCTCGACGCGGGTCAGGCCGGGTTCGCGGCGGACCTCGTCCAGCACCTCGGCGGTGGCGCGCCAGCGGTCGGTCTCCGCGCGCCCCGGCGCATCCGTGGCGGAACGTGAACCGGCCGACATCGACGTCATCGGGATTGACACCTCCGGCCTGCCAGGATTTATCCTCGTGTCGCGATGAAAAAGGCTCTCACCTCGTCCCAGTCTCCCACCACCGGGCCCGCGCTCGCCGCGATGGCCCTCGGCGGCCTGGCCATCGGCACCACCGAGTTCGCCTCGATGGGCCTGCTGCCGGCCTTCGCCGCCGACCTCGGCGCCACCGTGCCCCAGGCCGGCACGGCCATCAGCGCCTACGCACTCGGCGTCGTCGTCGGCGCGCCGGTGCTCGCCGTGCTCGGGGCCAGGTGGCCCCGCAAGCACCTCGTCCTGGCCCTGGCGGGTGCCCTGGCGGTGACCAACGTGGCCTCGGCGTTCGCCCCGACCTTCGGCGCGTTCGTCGCCACCCGGTTCCTGGCCGGGCTGCCGCACGGCGCCTACTTCGGCACCGCGTCGGTGCTCGCCGCCTCCCTGGTCCCCCGGGAGCGGCGGCCGCGGGCGATCGCGACCGTGATGAGCGGTCTGATGATCGCCAACATCGTCGGGGTGCCGGGCGCGACGTGGCTCGGACAGACGGCGGGGTGGCCCGCGGCCTACCTGACCGTCGGTGTCGTCGCGGTGGCCACGATGCTGGCCGTGTGGCGGCTGGTCCCCGACGTCCGCGACGAGCGTCGCGGCTCGGTCCTGGCCGAGCTGTCGGCACTGCGCCGCGGCCAGGTCTGGATCACGATGGCGGTCATCGCGACCGGGTTCGGCGGCTCCTTCGCCGTGTACAGCTACGTCACCCCGGTGCTCACCGAGGTGTCCGGGCTCGCCACCTCCGCGGTGCCGATCGCGCTGGCCGTGTTCGGCATCGGCATGACACTGGGCAACCAGGTCGGCGGCCGGCTCGCCGAGGCCGCACCGGTGCGCACCATCGCCGGCGGGCTCGGCGCGGCGGCGGTGTCGATGGCGCTGTTCGCGGTGACCGCGTCCTCGCCGGTGTTCGCCCTGCTCGGACTGTTCGCACTGGCGTTCACCACCACCGCGACCACGCCCGCGCTGGCGACCCGCCTGATGGACGCCGGCCGCGAGGGCCCGACCCTCGGGGCCGCACTGCACCACGCCGCGTTCAACGTGTCCAACGCCCTCGGGGCCGCACTGGGCGGGCTCGTGCTGGCCGCCGGATGGGGCTGGACCGCGCCCGCCGCGGTCGCGACCGTCCTGCCGATCCTGGGCCTGGTCGCCCTCGGGGTGGCGGTCCGGGTGGAACGCGCGGAGCAGCGTCAGGAGCTGGCGCTGGCGGCCTGACGGTCGCCCGGCCGGGCATGTAAACGAGAGGTGTCGATCAGATCACCTTCGGGAAGCCTGTCCTCGAGTTGATCGTTGCGTTAGACAACGATCTCGACGAGAGGAGCCGGACATGCCCGCCGACCTGGCCGACGACACCGCACGGCACGACGAGGCCGCTCTGCGCGACGACACCGCTCCGCGCGACCGCACCGCAGGACACGACGGTGGGGCCGTGCTGCACAGCGACGTCGAGGAGCTGCTGGACGCGCTCGACGCCGACCGCGGGCGCGAGGCGCTGGTGCACCGCGACCGCCGGATCACCGCGGGGGAGCTCGTCGACGCCGTGCACCGGCTCGCCCACGTCCTCGACGACCGGGTCGAGCCGGGCCGGGTCGTGGCGCTGCTGGCCGGCAACACCCCCGAGGCGGTCGTCGCGCGGCTCGCGGTGACGCTCCTGGGGGCCGGCATCACCCAGCCGCACGAGGGTCTGTCCGCCGCCGCGACGGCCCGGATCGTCGCCGACGTCGAGGCCCCGCTCGTGCTGGCCGACGCCGACGCCGCCCCGACCGCGGAACCGGTCCTGGCGCTCGTCGACGGTGTGCCGGTCCTCTGGCTGGGCGCCCACGACGGCGGCACCGACCTGCTGGAGGCCGCCGCGACCGCGTCGGCCGCACCGGTCCGGGGCCGGGCCCGCCCGCACGACGTCGAGCAGATCCGCCACACCGGCGGCACCACCGGCCACCCGAAGGGCATCACCTACACCTTCGACCACCACCGGCGCGGCGCCGAGATGCGCCGCCGGGCCGGCGGGTTCGGCGCGGGCGGCACCGGCGGGCGGCTGCTCGTCGCCACCCCGGTCGCGCACGTCGGCGGCGCGATGGCCGACCGCGCGCTGGCCGACGGTGGGACCGTCGTGCTGCAGGACGTCTTCGAGCCGGGCGCGTTCCTCGCCGCGATCGAGCGGGAGCGGATCACCCACACCTTCCTGCTGCCGCCGCTGATCTACCGGCTGCTCGACCACCCCGACCTGGACCGGACCGACCTGTCGTCGCTGCGGTCGCTCGTCTACGGCGGCGCACCGGCCAACCCGCGTCGCATCGCCGAGGCGCTGCGCCGGATCGGCCCGGTGTTCACCCAGTTCTACGGCCAGACCGAGGCAGGCGGGATCAGCGTGCTCACCCCCGAGGAGCACCGCGACCCCGCCCTGCTCGGCCCCGTCGGCCGGCCCATCCCCACCACCACGATCGCGATCCGCGACCCCGAGGGCCACGACGTCGCCCCCGGTACCCGCGGCGAGCTGTGGGTGCGCACCGGCATGGAGATGGACGGCTACTGGAAGCAGCCGGAGCTGTCGGCGGCGACCGTCGTCGACGGCTGGGTCCGGACCGGCGACGTCGCCCGCCAGGACGCCGGGGGCTACCTGCACCTGCTCGACCGGGTCAAGGACATGATCGTCGTCGTGGGCGGGCACGTGTACACCTCCGAGCTGGAGGACCTGCTCATGGAGCACCCGGCCGTCCGCCAGGCCGCGGTCTTCGGCGTGCCCGACGAGGACGGCACCGAGACCGTGCACGCCGCCGTCGTCACCGACGGGTCCGGGCCCGCCGTGGACGAGCTGACCGGACTGGTCGCCGACCGCGCCGGGGCGATGTACGTGCCGGCCACCGTGGAGTTCGTCGAACGGATCCCGCTGACCGGGATCGGCAAGACCGACAAGAAGCGGCTGCGCGCCGAGCTCGCCGGTCACCCGCGCTGACGGACCGCCTCGTAGAGCACCACGGCCGCGGCGATGGAGGCGTTGAGCGAGTTGACCCGCCCCCGCATCGGGATGACCACGGTCGCGTCGGCACGGTCGAGCCATGCCTCGGTCACCCCGGTGGCCTCGGTCCCGATGACCAGCGCACTCGGTCCGGTCAGGTCGGTGCCGGCGAGCCCGGTCGTGCCGGCCGGGGTGGTCACGAGGGTGGCGATGCCCCGCCGGGCGAGCCAGTCGAGCACCTCGGGGGTGGACGCCGAGGCGACCGGGACCGCGAACACCGTCCCCTTCGACGCCCGCACCACGTTGGGGTTGGCGAAGTCGGTGCCGCCCCGCTCCGGGGTCGCGATGACGACCGCGTCCACCCCGCACGCCTCGGCGGTGCGCAGCATCGCCCCGACGTTGCCGGGCTTCTCGACACCCTCGGCGACCAGCACGAGCGGGTCCGGGCCGAGGTCCAGCTCGTCGAGCGGGCGGCCGGGGGCGGGGGCGACCGCGAGCCAGCCGTCCGGGGACTCCCGGTAGGCGATCCGCGCGAACACCTCGCGGCTCACCGAGAACACCCGCGCCGACGGCATCCGCGCCAGCAGCGCGTCGGACCGCACCACCTCCGGCGCCCAGTACACCTCGGACGGCTCGACACCGGCGTCGAGCGCCAGCGCCAGCTCGTCGTGCCCCTCGATCACGGTCACGCCCGCGGCGTCGCGGTGGCGGCGGGTGCGCAGCCGGACCAGGTTCTTGACACGCGGGTTGGCGGTGCTGGTCAGGTCGGGCACCGGACGAGCCTAGGACACCGCCGCCCTACTCCGGGGTAACCTCCCGGTGACCGGGCAGGACACGTGGAGGGCGGGACGGATGGGCGAGCCGACGGGGATCGCGGTCGAGGTGGCGGACGGGGTCGCGCGGCTGCGCCTGGACCGCCCGCAGGCGGCGAACGCGCTGCACGAGCCGATGTGGTTCGGGCTGCGCGACGCCGCCCGGGAGCTGGACGCCGACCCGGCGGTGCGGGTCGTGGTGATCAGCGGCAACGGACGGCACTTCTGCTCGGGCATCGACGTGGCGATGCTGGGCGGGCTGCGCGAGACCGCGTCGGACGACTCGACCGGCCACGGTGCCGACGCGCTGCGGCGCACCATCCTCGACCTGCAGGACTGCCTGACCGCGATCGAGCGCTGCCGCACGCCGGTGATCGCCGCCGTCCAGGGTGTCTGTCTCGGCGCCGGCCTGGACCTGGCCGTCGCCTGCGACCTGCGCTACGCCACGGCGGACGCGTCGTTCGTGCTCAAGGAGGTCGACATGGGCCTGGCCGCCGACGTCGGCGTCCTGCAGCGGCTGCCCCGGATCGTCGGCGAGGGCGTCGCCCGCGAGATGGCCTACACCTGCCGACCGGTGTCGGGCGCCGAGGCGAAGGAGCTGCGCCTGGTCAACGGCGTGTACGCCGATGCCGACGCGCTCGAGGCCGGTGTCGCGGAGCTGGCCGCCTCGCTGGCCGCGAAGTCGCCGCTCGCGATGCGCGGCACCAAGCACGCGATCACCTACGCCCGCGACCACACCGTCGCCGACTCACTGGACCAGATCGCCACCTGGAACGGCGGTCAGCTGGTCTCGGACGACCTGACCGAGGCCGTGCATGCGTTCCTGGAGAAGCGCCAGGGCGTCTACCGGGACTGACCGTCCCCGCGGCGCGGGACGACCTCCCCGACG
Organism: Pseudonocardia sp. ICBG1293; assembly: GCF_020131355.1. Lineage (GTDB taxonomy): Bacteria > Actinomycetota > Actinomycetes > Mycobacteriales > Pseudonocardiaceae > Pseudonocardia. The sequence goes on along the minus strand of NZ_JAHLEL010000038.1, from coordinate 484,783 downwards.
ACCGCGTACATCCCGGCGGGCCCGACGGGCGGCCGCCCGTCCTCGGGCCGCCATGCGCTCACGTCGACCAGGCCCGGCTCCAGCAGCTCCAGCCGGTGGCCGGTCCGGTCGACGAGCAGGTGGCGGAGCTGGGCACGGTCCCGGGCCCGGGCCGGCTGTGCGCTGTCCTGGGTAAAGCGCTCGATGGTGCGCATCCGCTCGGCGGCGGCCGGGTCGTCGACGTCGGTGCTGCCGTGCGACACGACGAGCATGCTGCCGGGCCCGAAGGCCGTCGCGTAGCGGTCGAACAGGGTGCCGAGCAGCTCGTCGTCGCGGACGAAGTGCAGCACCGACACCGCGAGCACGGCGACCGGCTCGGCCGGGTCGAGCAGGTCCGCCACCCCCGGCGCGGTGAGCACCGCGTCGACGTCGGTGAGGTCGGCCGCGGTGATCGAGGTGCCGTCCACGCCGGCCAGGATCCGGCGGCTCATCGCGACCGACACCGCCTCGACGTCGACGTAGGCGACGCGTGCGGCCGGGTCCGCGCGGTGGGCGATCTCGTGCACCGGCGCGGCGGTGGGGATGCCCGAGCCGAGGTCGAGGAACTGACGCACCCCGCGGTCGAGGCAGGCCCGTACCGCCCGGCCGAGGAAGGCTCGGTTGGCGAGCGCGACCTCGCGGGTGTCGGGCAGCACGGCCAGCAGCTTCTCGGCGAACTCGCGGTCGGTGGCGAAGTTGTGCGCGCCGCCGAGCATGAAGTCGTAGACGCGGGCCGGGTTGGGGAGGGTCAGGTCGATCTCGTCCCCCGGGTCGGGTGCGGGCTCCGGGACGGTCATGGCATCACCCTCCCGCCGGTGTCTCACGGCTCGCAAGTCGCGCGACCAGGTCGTGCAGCTCCGCCGCCGTGCCGGGCGCCGCGCCGGAGTGGCCCGCCAGCGCGAGCAGCCGCGCGACGGCCGGCGCCCAGGCCGGGCCGAGCCGGGCGCCCGCGAGCAGTGCGGCGTCGCCGAGGACCTCCGCCGCCGCACCGCGCCGGACCCGTCCCTGCGCGACGACGGCGACGTCGTCGGCCCAGCGGTGGGCGAGGTCGACGTCGTGGGTGGAGAGCACGACCGCGGTCCCGGCCCGTTGCAGCCGCTCCAGCACCACGACGAGCTCCTCCACCCCGGCCGGGTCCAGGCCCGCGGTCGGCTCGTCGAGCACCAGCACCCGGGGCCGGACGGCGAGTGCCCCGGCGATCGCGACCCGTTTGCGCTGCCCGAACGACAGCCGGTGCGTCGGCCGGTCGGCGAGGTCGGCGACGCCGACGGCGGACAGCGCGTCGTGCACCCGGGCGTCCACCTCGGCCTCGTCGAGACCGAGGTTGAGCGGGCCGAACGACACGTCCTGTGCGACGTCGGCGGAGAACAGCTGGTCGTCGGGGTCCTGCAGGACGAGCTGGGCCGACCCGCGCAGTCGGGCGAGGCCGCGGCGGGTCCGGCGGACCGGCTCGCCGTCGAGCAGGACCTCCCCGGCGGACGGGGCGAGGAGGCCGAGCAGCAGCCGGAACAGGGTGGTCTTGCCGCCGCCGTTGGGGCCGAGCACGGCGAGCCTGCGCCCCGGGTCGACGACGAGGTCGGCCCCGTCCAGCACCGTCGGCCCGTCCGGGTAGGCGAAGACCAGGCCGCGGGCCTGCAGGACCGGGGTCACGGGGCCGTGCCCAGGGCGAGCACCGGGACGGCGACCAGCAGGACCGCGCTGGCCGCGACGAAGCCGGGCGAGACCGTGCGGGCGGGGACCCGGACGCGCAGCGAGCCGTCGTAGCCGCGGGAGGCGAGGCCGGCGCGGTCGAAGGCGCGGACGAACACCGCCCCGCCCTGGGCGGCCAGGGACCGGAAGGTGGTGCGCCGCGTCCGGAACCCCATCCGCAGCGACTGGGCCTCCCGGACCGCGGTCAGCGAGTCCAGCAGCAGGAACAGCATCCGGTAGACGAGCAGGGTGATCTCCAGGACGGCCGGCGGTACCCACCGCAGCCGGGGCAGGGTGTCGGCGAGCGGCGTCGTCGCGGCGAAGAGGACCAGGCAGGACACCGCGGCCAGCGAGCGTCCGACGAGCGCGGCGGCGCGGGCCGGTCCGCCCGGGGCGAGCGCGAGCCACGGGTCCCCGCCCACGGTCACCAGCAGCGGCAGCGCTCCCACCAGCACGAACCCGAGCGGCAGCGCGAGCAGCCGCAGCGCCGTCCGCCACGGCACCCTGGCCCCGCCCAGCAGCAGTGCCAGTGCCGCGGTGCCGGTCAGGACGGCCCCCGGCCACGGCGGGAGGACGACCGCGAGCAGCAGCAGGCCCAGTGCGAGGAACGCCTTCTCCCCCGGGTGCCGGGACCGCCAGCGGTTGGCGTGCGCGGTCTCGTCGATCAGCAGCATCAGGTCTGCCGGGCGGCCTTCTCCCGGCTCCGGGTACGGGCGACGCCGATGCAGTAGCCGAGCACGCCCGCGCCGGCCGCGGCCTGCATCGCGAAGATGCCGGACTCGATCTCGCCCGACGGCGGCTCCCACACCGGGCTGAACCACGGCTGGTAGCCGGTGGCCTCGATGGCCTCGCCCGCCTGTCCGTCGGACCCGGCGTACTCACCGGGGACGAACAGCACGGGCACCGCGAACAGCGCGACGACGGCGACGACCAGCAGGATGTTGACGACGGTCGAGCGGCTCACGCCGACGCCTCCTTCTCGGTGGTGGCGGTGGTCCCGGTCGTCCCGGTGGTCGCCGGGCGGAGCACGCCGAGGCGGCGCAGCTCGTCCGGGGTGATGCGCACGAGCAGCCGCACGACGAGCACCGTCAGCAGCCCCTCGGCGACCGCCAGCGGGATCTGGGTGATCGAGAAGATCGAGGCGAAGGTGACGAAGGCCCCGCCGAAGCCGGAGGTGGGGTCGGGGAAGGCGAGTGCGAGCTGCGCACTGGTGATCGTGTAGGTGGCGAGGTCGCCGAGGAAGGCCGCGGCGAACACCGCGGGCCCGAGAGAGCCGCCGAGTCTGCGGACCACGACGTAGGCGCCGTAGGCGATCCACGGCCCGGCGATCGCCATCGAGAACGCGTTGGCACCGAGCGTGGTGAGGCCGCCGTGGGCGAGCAGGACGGCCTGGAAGAACAGCACCACCGTCCCGAGCAGGGCCATCACCGGTGGTCGGAACAGCACGGCGCCCAGCCCGGTTCCGGTCGGGTGCGACGACGACCCGGTCACCGAGGGGATCTTCAGCGCCGAGAGGACGAACGTGAACGCGCCGGCCGCGGCGAGCAGCAGCTTGGTGTCCGGGTCCTCCCGGACGCGGCGCACCACGGCGCGGGCGCCGTGCACGACGAACGGCGCCGCGACGACGGTCCAGGCCGCCGCGTGCAGTGGCGGGAGATAACCCTCGGCGATGTGCACGGGCGAACGCTACGACCACGTCGTTCGATCGTGCAAGCCTGAACATCCGGTCAGGTGTGCAGTGTCTGACACACCGCGACGCCCGGACCCGATCGGGTCCGGGCGTCGCCGGTCGTGCGGGGTCCGGTGGTCAGACGCGCAGGCCGTTGGTGTGGTGCACCTCGGTGGGCCGCTCGGCGGTGGCCTTGTGCTCGGCCGCGGCGGCGAGCCGGGCGGCCTCCCGCTCGGCCTCCCGACGACGGTTCTCCCGCTCGGCGGGCGTGGTCTCGGGAGTCCCGACGCCACTGCCGGGCTGCTCGGCGACGACCTGCTCCTTCGCCAGCTTCCGGGCCTTCTTCGCCGCCTTCGCGGCGGCGTCGCGCCGGGCGACCTTCTCCAGGCGGGCGGCCTTCGCCTTCTTCGCGGCCTTCTTCTCCGCGGCCGCGGCCTTCTCCTGCTCGGCCCGCTCCGCCTTCGCCTGCTTGCGGGCCTTCTTCTCGGCCTTCTCGGCGGCGCGGACGGCCTTCTCGGCCTCCTTCTCCTCCCGGCGACGGGCCTTCTTCGTGTCGGCCTTCGCCGCCTGGGCGGCCCGCTTCCCGGCCTTCTTCCCCTGGGCGGAGCCGGCCTTCTCCCCGGCCTTGCCCGCCTTCCCTGCCTTCTTCCCGGCCTTGCCCGCCGCCCCGGCCTCCCGGGCCGGGCCTGCGGCACCGGTCGCGATCTCCGCGGCCTGCTGCGCCGCCGCCGCGGCCCTCTCCGCCCTGGCGGCCGCCTGCTCCGCACGCTCGGTGACGACGGCGGACGCCTTCTCCTGCACTGCCATACCCGGGTCCTCCCCTGTCGTCCCGACCGACGGCACACCGCCGAGCCGGCCGGTGGGCCACCGGCCGGCCGCGCGGGGACGGGTCGCGGGACGACGGTCTCGCTGATGTCTGCGGATGCGCGACACCGCGGCCCGACGGGCGGGCGACGGCGTGCGCGGAACACGACAGGGTGCCCACGAGGGTCGTCACGGAAACGCCCGGGTGACCACCGGGTGGCCATGACCGGCCCGGTTGCCCCGATCGGATCACCGCGGACACCCGGTCGTCGCAGTGCCGCGCCGTCAGCCCGCTTCGGGGACCCCGTCGCGGTGGGCCTGGTCGTCCGCGAGGTGGCCGCGCAGGGTCACCAGGGTCCGGGCGAGCAGCCGGGACACGTGCATCTGCGAGAGCCCGACCTGGGCGGCGATCTGGGTCTGGGTCTGGTTGCCGAAGAACCGCAGCATCAGGATGGTCCGCTCCCGCTCGGGGAGCTTGCGCAGCGCGGGCCGCAGCGACTCGCGGGCCTCGACCGCGTCCATCCCGGCGTCGATGCCCCCGACGATCTCACCCAGCGGGTTGTCGGTGTCGCCGACGAGCTGGTCGAGCGAGTCCGAGCGGTAGGAGTCCTGGGCCTGCAGCCCTTCGATGACCTCCTCGCGGCCGATACCGAGGTGCTCGGCCAGCTCGGAGACCTTCGGGGCCCGCCCGTGGCGCGAGGCCAGCTCCTCCTGGGCCCGGGTCATCCGGCTCTGGATGTCCTTGAGCCGCCGCGGGACGCGCATCGACCAGGTGCGGTCGCGGAAGTACCGGCGGATCTCCCCGGTGATCGTGGGGACGGCGTAGGCGAGGAACGGCGTGCCCTGGGTCGGGTCGAACCGGTCCAGCGCGTTGAGCAGACCGATCGCGCCGACCTGCTCCAGGTCCTCCACCGGTTCGCCACGGTGGCGGTAGCGCCCGGCGATGTGCCGCACGACCGGATGGAAGCCCCGCGCCAGCTCCGAGCGCAGCCGCTCCCGCTCGGGGTCGGAGGCGTCGGCGGCCGCGAACGCGTGCAGGGGCCCGACGAGGTGGGCGTACTCGTCGGAGCGGCCGACCACCTCGTCCGGGACGGGCACGTCCGGGCCGGTCGGGGCGTCGAGAGCGTGCCCGGTCGTGCCGTCCACCGGGTCCGCCGTCGCGTCGTCGGCGCGCGACGCCTCGGCTGCCCCGGCGTGCGTGCTGCGCTCAGTCATGCCGTCTCCACGGCCGACGATGATCGACTACCATCACCGGTCGACGGTAGGCCGCACACGACCGAACCGCATGTCGAACGACACGTGACCTGGTCGACTGTCGATCGACGGTCACTCCGATGAGTTGCACGGCGGCAGGGTGGGTACTGCTTCGGCATGCCCCCGCCTCTGCGTGTCGAGCTACCCGTCGAACCCGGGTCGGCAGGTCGCTCCCGCCGGGAGACCGGGAGATGGCTGGCGTCGCTGTGCGGGACCGACCAGCAGTGCCCGACCGTGCAGGATCTCGTGCTCGCGGTGAACGAGGCCGTGTCCAACAGCATCGAGCACGCCTACGGGGCCACGACCTCCGACGACGCACCGACGGTCGTGCTGCGGGGTGAGGCCGAGGGGCACCGGGTGCGGATGGAGGTCAGCGACCGGGGGCTGTGGCGCGACCCGCCCGCCGATCCGGGTCACCGCGGACGGGGTATCGGGATGATCGAGGCCGTCGCCGAGGACGTACGGGTCGAGCCGGGCCCGGACGGCACCCGGGTCTCGTTCGAGGGCCGGATCGGCCGCTGTCCGGGTCTCTGCGTCCCCGCCTCCTGAGGCACGGGACGGTCCGGAACGACAGGGTCGCCGCACCCCACGCCCGAGGGCGGGTGACGGCGACCGGTTCTCATCGGGCCCGATCCGGTGGCGGACCGGGCGTGGTGGTGCGGAGGTCAGTCCCGCATCGAGGCCGACGGGTCGTCGGACCGGTGTCCGCGGTGCCCGGCGCGGGCGACCGGGGTGTAGCGGCCGTCGTGGCGGGCCTGCTCGCTCTCGGGGTGCGGCCAGGTCGTGTTCGCGTGCTGCGTGCTGCTCTCACTCATGGTCACAGGGTGCCCACCGCACGTTCCGGGCAAGCGGAGCGCAGGAGTCGGCTCGGTAACACCTGCGCCCCGCCCGGGTGAAGTCGTCCGCCGGTCAGCCCGTCCTGGTGAGGCTCGTGAGGGAGGAGAGGATGTCCTGCACGCGCTCCTTGGCGTCGCCGAAGAGCATCTGCGTGTTGTCCCGGAAGAACAGCGGGTTCTGCACGCCCGCGTAGCCGGTCGCCATGGACCGCTTGAACACGATCACGTCCTTGGCGTCCCACACCCGCAGCACCGGCATGCCGGCGATCGGTGACCCGGGATCCTCCGACGCGGCCGGGTTGACCGTGTCGTTGGCCCCGATGACGAGCACGACGTCGGTCTCGGCGAGGTCGTCGTTGATCTCGTCCATCTCCAGGACGATGTCGTAGGGCACCTGCACCTCGGCCAGCAGCACGTTCATGTGCCCGGGCAGCCGCCCCGCGACCGGGTGCACGCCGAACCGCACGTTCACACCGGCGTCGCGCAGCGACCGGGTCAGCTCCGCCACCGGGTACTGGGCCTGGGCGACCGCCATGCCGTAGCCGGGGGTGATCACGACGCTGTCGGCGTTCGCCAGCAGCTCGGCGACGCCGTCGGCGTCGACCTCGCGGTGCTCGCCCTCGACCGCCGCGGCCGCCGACGACGTCGCGCCGAACCCGCCCGCGATGACCGAGATGAACGAGCGGTTCATCGCCTTGCACATGATGTAGGACAGGTAGGCACCGGAGGACCCGACGAGCGCGCCGGTGATGATGAGCAGGTCGTTCCCGAGCAGGAAGCCCGCGGCCGCGGCGGCCCAGCCGGAGTAGGAGTTCAGCATGGACACCACGACCGGCATGTCACCGCCGCCGATCGAGGCGACCAGGTGCAGGCCGAGCAGCAGGGCCAGCACCGTGAGCACGGCCAGGATCCACACCTGCGGCGAGAGGACGAAGAACACCGTCAGCACCGCGAACGCCACCAGCGCGCCGAGGTTGAGCGCGTTCTTGCCGGGCAGCATCAGCGGCGCTGACTTGATCTTCGCCGAGAGCTTCAGGTAGGCGATCACCGAGCCGGTGAAGGTCACCGCGCCGATGAAGACGCCGACCGCGACCTCGGCGTGGTGGATGCCCAGCAGCGAGCCGTCGAGCTGCAGGTGGCCGGACTCGACCTCCAGGAACCCGTTCCAGCCGACCAGCACCGCGGCCAGCCCGACGAAGCTGTGCATGAGGGCGATGAGCTCGGGCATGCCCGTCATCTCGACGACGCGGGCCCGCCAGAGCCCGATCGCCGCACCGACGACGACGGCGACCAGCAGGAGCGCGACGCCCAGCCCGGACGCCTGGCCGAGCGCGACGACCGCGGTGGCCACCAGCGCGATCGTCATGCCGGCGATGCCGAACAGCACCCCGGACCTGGCGGTCTCGTGCTTCGACAGCCCGGCGAGGCTGATGACGAACAGGATCGCGGCGATCAGGTAGGCCGCAGTGGTCCACGTCTGCACGGCTCAGCTCCTCGTGAACATCTGCAGCATGCGGCGGGTCACCGCGAAGCCACCGACGATGTTGATGGCGGCGAGCAGCACCGCGACCGCGGCGAGCCCGATGATCAGCGGCTCGCCGCCGGTGCCGACCTGCAGGATGGCGCCGACGACGATGATCCCGGAGATCGCGTTGGTGACCGACATCAGCGGCGTGTGCAGCGCGTGGTGCACGTTGCCGATGACGTAGAAGCCGATGACGATCGCCAGCACGAACACCGTGAGGTGCCCGGCGAGCTCGGCCGGGGCGAACGCGGTGACCAGGAACAGGGCGACCGCCCCGAGGACGCCGGCCGCGAGCCCCGCGTAGGGCGAGCGCTCCTTCGCGGGCTCGGCCTCGGCGGTCTCCTTCTCGGCCGGCTGCGCCGCGGGCGCCGCACTCACCTTCACCTCGGGCGGCGGCCAGATCGTCTCCCCCGCATGCGCGGTCGTGATGCCGCGGACCACGGTGTCGTCCAGGTCGAGCGCCAGGCGCCCGTCCTTCTCCGGGGTCATGAGCTTGAGCAGGTTGAGCACGTTCGTGCCGTAGAGCTGCGAGGCCTGGGCGGGCAGCCGGGCGGCCAGGTCGGTGTAGCCGACGACCGTCACGCCGTGGTCGGTGACGACCGACTCCCCGGCGACGGAGCCCTCGACGTTGCCGCCCTGCGAGGCCGCCATGTCGACGACCACGCTGCCAGGGCGCATCGACGCCACGTCCGCGGCGGTGATCAGCTTCGGCGCCGGGCGCCCCGGGATCAGCGCGGTGGTGATGATGATGTCGCAGTCCGCGGCCTGCTCGGAGTAGATCTCCGCGGCACGGCGGTCGTAGTCGGCGGAGGTCGCCTTGGCGTAGCCGTCGGTGGAGGCCTCCTGCTCGACCTCGACGGCCAGGTACTCCCCACCGAGCGAGCGCACCTGGTCGGCGACCTCGGCACGCGGGTCGGTGGCCCGCACGACGGCGCCCAGGCTGTTGGCGGCGGCGATCGCGGCGAGCCCGGCGACCCCGGCCCCGGCGACGAGCACCTTCGCGGGCGGGACCTTGCCCGCGGCGGTCACCTGACCGGTGAAGAAGCGGCCGAACGCGTGCGCGGCCTCGATCACCGCGCGGTAGCCCGCGATGTTCGCCATCGAGGACAGCACGTCCATCGACTGTGCCCGCGAGATGCGTGGCACGGCGTCCATCGACAGGGCGGTGACCCCCTGGGCGGCGAGCGCCTCGGTCCGCTCCGGCTCGAAGCGCGGCGCCAGCATCGCGATCAGCACGGAGCCCTCGCGCAGCTTGCCGATCTCCTCGGACCGCGGGGCGTTGATGCGCACCACGACGTCGGTGTCCCAGACGGGACCGTCGACGACGTCGGCGCCCGCCTCGGCGTAGGCCCCGTCGGTGAACCCGGCACGGGCACCGGCGCCGGACTCGACGGTAACCGCGTAGCCGAGGCCCACGACCTTCCCGACCGTCTCCGGGCTCATCGCCACACGGGTCTCCGGGGCGGCCTCGGCGCCCACGCCGATCCGCATCGCCGGTCCCGACGGCTCAGGACTCTCGCTCATGCACTCTCCTCGATCTCGCGCGTGCCTCGTCGCCCGCACCGGTCGTGGGTCTTTCGGAAGGTAATGCCGGAACCGGGCGCGTGCAGTCACGACTACGTCACAGGCCGGGCCCGGCACCCCCGTGGGGTACGGCTGACGTGCGCGGGAGCGTAGCGGCGGACGGAGGGTCGCCGCCCCGTCCGATGTGCGGGGACGGGGCGTGCCCGAGCCGGGGCGGGACTGTCAGCGCTGGCGGGCGGGCCGCACCACGATCTCGTTGACGTCGACGTCCTCGGGCTGGGCGAGGGCGAAGGACACCGCGCGGGCGACGGCATCGGGGTCGATCGCGTGGGCGCGGTAGGCACGCATCGCGCCCGCGGCGCCCGGATCGGAGATCGAGTCCGCCAGCTCGGAGGTCACCACGCCGGGCGTCAGGGTGGTCACGCGGATCGAGGGGTCGCTCTCCAGGCGGAGGCCCTCGGTGATCGCCCAGGCCGCGTACTTCGTGCCCGAGTACACCGCCGCCGTCGGGACGACCTGGTGCGCGCCGACGCTCGCGGTGGTGACGAAGTGCCCGCCACCCTGCTCGGTGAACACCGGCAGAGCCGCGGCGATGCCGTGCAGCAGACCCCGCAGGTTGACCTCGATCATCCGGTCCCACTCGTCGACGAGCAGGGCGTCGAGCCGGGACAGCGGCATGACGCCCGCGTTGTTGACCAGGACGTCCACCCGGCCGTGCCGTTGCCGGGCGGAGTCGACGAACGCCCGGACGTCGTCGCGGTCGGTCACGTCGACGCGCACGGCCTCCACCGTGCCCTCCGCGCCCTCCGTGCTGTCGGCCAGCGCCGCGAGCCGGTCGGTGCGGCGCGCCCCGGCCACCACGACGTGCCCCTCGCCCGCGAGCCGGCGCACCACCGCCTCCCCGATCCCGCTGCTGGCCCCCGTCACCAAGATGATCTTCTGTGTGGTCATGGACCCACCGTCGCCGGTGCGCGCCGGCACCGGCAGGCCCCGGTCCTCCCGGGGTGTGCCACACCCACCCACCGGCGGTCCGGACCTCCTACCGTGTACGGCATGGCCTCGGAGCTCGGCGCGTACCTCGCCACCCGGCGCGCCCGCATCACCCCGGACGCGGTAGGTCTGCCCTCGGCGGGGCTGCGCCGGGTCCCCGGGCTGCGCCGGGAGGAGGTCGCGATGCTCGCCGGGATGAGCGTGGACTACTACGTCCGGCTGGAACAGGGGCGCGAGCGACGCCCGTCGGCGGAGGTCCTCGAGTCGCTCTCGGCGGTCCTGCAGCTCGACGCCGACGAGCGCTCGCACCTGTTCACCCTGGCGGGGGCCACACCCAGGACGGCGACGGCCGTCGCGACGGACCGGGTGGACCCGGCACTGGCGCAGCTGATGGACGCGTGGCCGGACAACCCGGCGCTGGTCCACAACCGGGCCTTCGACGTCCTGGCGAGCAACGAGATCGCCGATGCCCTGTTCGGGGGCTGGTCGTTCTCGCGGAACCTCATGGAGATCGTGTTCTGCGATCCGGCCGCCCGCAGCTTCTACGTCGACCGGGACTCCGTCGCGGCGAACACCGTCGCGGGGTTCCGGCTCCACCACGGCCGCAACCCGGAGGACCCGCGGATCAGGGCGGTCCTGCACCGGCTGCTCTCGAGCGGCCCGGAGTTCGCGACGCTGTGGGCGGCGCACGACGCGCGGGGCAAGTCGCTGGAGCGCAAGCGCCTCCGGCATCCCCGGGTGGGGCCGCTGACCCTGACCGTGCAGACCTTCGACGTCCGCTCGGCCCCCGGCCAGCAGCTCGTCGTCTACCACGGTGAGCCGGGCCCCTCCGGCGACGCCCTGCGGCTGCTCGGCTCGCTGGCCGCCACGGACCGGGCACGGGGCTGAGGCGGCTCCCCGCCCGACGTCGTCCCCCGGCCCCGGCGGACCCGCTGTTCCGCCCGTGACGGCCGACCCCGCCCGTCGCAGGAGGGGACACCGACCGGCCCGTCGAGGCCGAGCCGCCCCGACCGCGGGCGGGCGCCGGGCCGGTCGGCCGAGTCAGGTCCGGGGCGGGGCCGCCGCGACGTCCCCGCCGGCCGGAGCGGAGTAGAACTGCCGGGCCCACCGCCGGTAGCGGCCGACGGGCCCGTCACCGGGGGCGAGCTTCGGGTGCTCGACGTAGATCTGGTGGTTCCACACCGGGAAGTCCGGAGCGGCGTCCCGCAGGGTGATGTGGTGCGCCAGGCGGCTGAACAGCTGCGAGAGCGGGTCGGTGATCAGCCGGCCCAGGACGTCGGGCACGAACGGGACCTTCTCCAGCGCCACGGTGGCGCCCAGGCGCAGGTGGAGCCTGCCCGGCGCCGTGGGGGTCGCGTGCAGCAGGACGTACATGTCACCGAGCGGGCCGAGCCGCGCCACGGCCGCCAACGTCGAGAGGCCGATGACGGTCAGCTCGTAGGAGGCGCTGGGGACCAACGCCCGCCCGCCCGCGGTCACCGGGATCGTGCAGGTGGGCTCCCCGATCACCGGATCGGCGTCGATGGTGAGGCCACTCAGGCCGTGCAGCTGGGTGAGGTGCCCGAAGTCGAACGCGTTCTCGACGATCATCTGCGGATGGCCCGCGAGGTCGACCGTGGTGTGCCGGAAGACGCTGGGCCGCGGGCCGTGCAGGGCGGGCACCTCCCAGGTCGGCGGCTCCCCCAGCGCATGCCGCCACACGTAGACGCAGCTGTTCACCTCGCACACGTCGTACCGGGTCAGCGCGGCCTTCGGCGGCTGCAGCCCGTACCCGGTCGCCACGCAGGTCCCGCTCGGGTCGAAGGCGAACCGGTGGAACGGACAGACGATGTTCTCGCCCTCGACCGCGCCGCCCGCCCCCAGATGTGCTCCCAGGTGCGGGCAGTAGGGCCGCACGGCCCGCAGCACTCCCCCGCGGGTGCGGTAGAGCACCACCTCCTCCCCCATCAGCGTGCGGGTGAGGACGCCACCGGGCGGGAGCTCGTCGGAGAAGGCGAGGCAGAACCAGCCGTCGGGATAGGGCAGCGCGGTCGCGGTCAGCGCATCGGCGCGGGCGGGACCGGAGTCGTCGTGGACGTAGCGGGTGAGACCGGACATCGCAGGTCCTCCGTGGTGGTGGGGGTGCTCACGGGCGGGGCCGCCGGCCCCAGGCGGAGATCAGCAGGAACGGCAGGTCGGCATGCCCGGGGTCGTCGAGCAGGGCGAGGCAGTCGGAGATGTCGTCGTCGGAGACGAGATCGTGCTCGCGCAGCAGCGGGCCGAACTGCGCCAGCGAGACACGGACGAGGCTGGTGGCGTTGCCGGTCGACCCCACGACGCCGGGGGTGCAGAGCACGCCGACCTCCACCAGCCCGGCTTCGGCGAGCATCAGCGGCAGGCCGGTGGCCCACCCGATGTCGGCGCCCATCCGGCCGGACGCGAGCCGGGAGAGCCCCTCCAGGCAGCGGTGGAAGGCGGTGCGGCTGCCGCCGGGCGGGGTGATGCGGAGCGTGGCGTCGACGCAGACCCACCCGCCCGGCGCGGTCCACCCCACCATCCTGGCCAGCGCGGCGGCCCGGTCGGGCAGGTGCTCCAGCAGGGCGCGGGCGTGCACGAGGTCGAACGAGGCGGCCGGGAAGTCGTCGTGCAGGACGTCGTGCCGCAACGGCGTCAGGTTCGCGACGTCGGTCGGGAGCAGGGTGGTGTCGAGATCGGTGACCACCACCTCGCCCGGCGCACAGCGCCGGGCCAGCCAGCGCCCCACCGACCCGGTCCCCCCGCCGAGCTCCAGGCACCGCCAGCCGGGCACCGGGTCCAGTCCGTCGAGGGCCCGTCGGGAACCTGCGTCGGCGAACTCCTCGTGGGCCCGGAGTCTGCGCAGCTCCAGCGGCTCGTCGTGGTCGAGGTGACCCGCTCCGTAGCCCGCCGTCATGCCGGGCACCCGGCCCCTGCCGAGGGCTCGCCGACCGCCGGTGCGGCGTCCCGTGCCACGACCCGCAGGGTCAGGCCGCGTGCGGTGATGGTGGCCTCCACCGCGGGCCGGAACGGCTCCGGTGAGAGCGGCTCGACGCGCCACCGCCGGAGGACCGCGTGCAGCGCGGTGACCATCTCGGTCAGTGCGAAGCGGTCGCCGATGCACTTGCGGGCGCCGGCGCCGAAGGGGAGGTAGGCACTGCGGTCGGGAGCCCGGCCGACCCACCGGCCGGGATCGAACCGATCGGGATCGCGGTAGAGGTCGCCGCGGTGCTGGATCAGGTACGGGCTGACGGCCACCACGGTCCCGCGGGGCAGCTCGACCCCGCCCAGCTCGGTGTCCGCGGTCGGGGTGCGGGTGAACAGCCACGCGGGCGGGAACAGCCGCAGGGTCTCGGTGAGGACCCGGCCGGTGACACCGTCGAGCGGCGGCGGCCGGACTCCGTCCGCTGCCCGCGCCTCCGCCGTGACCTGCTCCTGCACGTCGGGGTGGGTGGCCAGCAGCTGCAGCGCCCACGCGAGCGTGTTCGCGGCGGTCTCGGTGCCGCCGATGAAGAACGTGAGCACCTGGTCGGCCAGCTCGGCATCGGTGAGGGTCGCGCCGTCGTCCACCGCCCCCAGCAGCGAGGACATGAGGTCGCCGTGATCGGTGGGGTCGGCGCGGCGGTTCGCGACGATCGTCGCGACGACGTCGAGGAGCCGCCCGCGGGCCTCGTCGAACCGGCGGTTGAACGGGATGGGCAGCCGGCTCAGCAGCGGCGGCGTGAGCATCCGCCGGAACACACCCCGCACGAGCGTCGTCGTGTCGTCGATGCTCCGGTCGACCACATCCGCGGGCAGCTCACCGCTGAAGATCGTCTCCATGGTCGCGCGGGCGGTGAGCGTCATCATCTCGCGGGTGACGTCGAGGTGCTGCCCGGTGTGCCACGCGCTGCTGCTCGCCTCGGCCGTCGCGGCGAACACCTCGGCGTAGCCGGGGAACCGGTCGCCCTGGAACGAGGGCTGGCACAACCGCCGCTGCCGGCGGTGGCTGCTGTGCGGGCAGGTCGACAGGCCGTTGCCGGCGACCTCGCGGATCCGCTCGATCACCGGGCCCTCCTTGTCGTAGGTGCGGTCGTCGAGCAGGACCTGGCGGGTCACGTCCGGGTCGCAGGCCATCACGACCGAGAAGGGGCCCAGCCGGATCCGCGCCAGCGGCCCGAGCGCGGGCAGCGACGAGGTGAACGCGAGCGCGTCCCGCAGCAGCGGCACCGCGTGGCCCAGCACCGGCAGCGCGCCGGGTGCGAGCGGGATCGACGGGGGGCGGGGCATGGTCACCTCGTTGTCTCGGAGGGTCCGGTCACCACGTGACGGGCAGGTCGTGGACGCCGTAGATCAGGCCGTCGTGCTTGAACCGCACCTCGGACGGCTCGACGGCGAGGCGCAGGGTGGGGATGCGGCGGTAGAGCGTGCCGTAGACGACCTGCAGCTCGACCCGCACGAGCGGCTGACCGAGGCACTGGTGCGGGCCGAAGCCGAACGCGACGGGGTGCCGGGCGTCGCGGCGGATGTCGAGCCGCTCGGCGTCGGGGAAGGCCTCGGGGTCGCGGTTGCCGACGTCGTTGGGCAGCACGATGCCGTCGCCGGCGCGGACCGTGGTCCCGTCGGGGAGCTCGATATCGGCCAGCGCCACCCGGCGCCGCGCGGAGTGCACGATGGGCAGGTACCGCAGGAGCTCCTCGGTCGCGCCCACCACCAGCGCCGGGTCCTCGGTGCTGCGCAACGCCGCGAGCTGCTCGGGGTGGCCGAGCAGCGCGAGCGTGCCCAGCGCGATCATGTTGGCCGTGGTCTCGTGACCGGCGACGAGGATCAGCAGGAGCATCGACGCCAGCTCGGACGAGGTCAGCTCCCCGGTGGCGACGTGCCGGGAGGCCATCCGCGACAGGATGTCCTCGGCCGGGTCGGTGAGCCGCCGCGCGATCAGGTCCTCCAGGTACCCGACCAGCCCGCGCTGCGCCGCGAGCACCTGCTCCACCGTCGAGTACCGGTGGATGAGCACGTGGCTCGACCGCTGGAAGAACTCGTGGACGGCGTAGGGCACCCCGAGCAACTCGCAGATCACCATCGTCGGCACGGGCAGTGCGAAGGCCGTGACGAGGTCGACGGGACGCGGTCCGTCGAGGATCGCGTCGATCCGCTCGTCGACGA
Organism: Pseudonocardia sp. ICBG1293; assembly: GCF_020131355.1. GTDB lineage: Bacteria > Actinomycetota > Actinomycetes > Mycobacteriales > Pseudonocardiaceae > Pseudonocardia. Next base: position 469,335 of record NZ_JAHLEL010000038.1, on the reverse strand, counting down.
TCCGCCGGATCGTGGGCCGGAGGGCCTCGACCCGCCGTACGGCGAACGGGCTGGTCAGCATCCGGCGCAGCCGCCGGTGCTCCGGGTCGTCCATGGTGATGAAGGAGCGCGCGTCGGCGTGGCGTGCCTTGATCCCGGCCGTGACGTGCGGATAGCCGTCGTTGGTGGGGTCGGCGCTGACCCGCGGGTCGCTGAGCAGCTCGCGCTGCAGCGCGTGTCCGGTGACGAACCACGGCGTGCTGCCGTCCCAGATGCGGACCCGGCCGACCGGCCCGCGCGCGTGCAGTCCGAGCAGCTCCGGCGGCGGGTCGAACGGGCAGCCGGCCGCACGCGGCAGGGGGAACTCGGGGATCGGGGCGGTCATGCCGCGGTCCGTCCGGGGACGGGCGCGGTGATCTCCAGGACCGCGGCGGTCCAGCGGAACCCGAGCCCGAAGCTCACCACGAGCACGCGGTCGCCGGGCACGGCCGTCCCGCCGCGGAGCAGCCGGTCGACGGCCAGCAGCAGGTCGCACGGTCCGGCATGGGCGACGTGGCGTCCGAACGTCCAGCTCGTATCGGCCGCACGGGCGTGCAACGGTGGCCCCGACAGCAGGACGTCGAGCACCGCCGACCCGATCGCGACGACGGCGGTGTGCGCGACGTCCGCCGGTCCGAGACCGGCCTCCTCCAGCACCTGCTCGACGCAGGAGCGCGTGGCCTCCCGCAGGGAGGTGACGTGCGGGGCGAGCCCCGTCTGCTCGACCGCCATGCGCCGGCCCGTCGCCCCGCCCGCGACGCCGGCCGCGGCCCTGCTCATCTCCTCCAGACGGGGCAGCGCGGCGTGTGCGGTCGCCACCAGCCGGGCCCGGCCCGGCGCGCGGGTGAGCACCGCGGCCCCGCCCGCGTCACCGGCGAGGTACCCGATCTCGTGGACGAAGTCCCAGCGCTCGGCGGGGAAGCGGGACCCCGCGGTGACCATCGCCGCCCGTGCGTCCGGACGTGCGGTGAGGTGCTCGGCCGCCGTGACCAGCGCGGCCGCACCGCCGTCACTCGCGGCGCCGATCTCCATCCCCGTCGCCACCGTGGTGCCCAGGGCGCGCAGCAGGTAGGGCGAGGGGGTGTAGTGGTCGACGTCCTGGAAGCTCGCGTGCACGAGCAGGCTCAGGTCGGAGCCGACGGCACCGGCGTGCCGCAGCGCCTTCAGCGCCGCGCGTGCCGCCATCCCGACGGCCGTGTCGCCCGCGGCCACGGCGGCGGAGCCGAACCCGTTGGCGTCGGCCGCCGAGGGGGTGTCCGGCCGGGCACCTGCCCGCGGCCGGATGGGCGGGATCCACGACCCGCTGCCCGCGATGTTCACGTCGGACCAGAGCACGAGTGCCTCCTCAGGCGGGGACGGGCCGGTGGTCGTCGGCGCCCGGACGGACCAGGCGCCCCGGTTCGCCGCTCGAGAAGGCGGTGACGCCGCGGACCCGGACCAGCACCCGGCCGTCGGCGGCCGCGGTGAGCACTCCGGACGCGGTGTCGTGGCCGAGCCGGACGACCGGGTGGCGAGCGGCGAGGTCGCAGTCGTTGCCGGCACACCCCAGATCGACCTCGGCGATACCGGCGAGGGGGCCCGGCACCGGTGGTCCGCCCTCGGCCCCGTCCCGCGGCACGAGCAGCAGGTGGGCGAGCGCGTCGATCAGGATCGAGGGCACCGTCGCCCCGCCGAGCTCGGCCGAGAACCCCGTGTGGTCGAACGAGAACAGTGCACTCGTCCCGTCCGGTCCGTGGGCGTGGGCCGAGGTCCCGGCGAACGGCCCGCTCAGCGCCAGTACGGGATGTCCGTCGTAGATCGGCATCCGGAACCCCGGGACGGGGGTGTGCGCCCGCAGGTCCGGCGCCGGGCCGAGGTGGGGGCGGACCGGGGCGAGCAGGACGTCCGCCTCGTAGCAGAGGTCGCCGAACCGGAGCACCTTCCCGGTCGCGCTGACCCGGTTCGTCGTGACCCGGACCGACACCCGGGCCCCGGCGGGATCCTCGGTGGTCACCCGCGCGGAGACCGTGACGGTGCGGGGAGGACCGTCGGGCCGCACCGTCACCGAGGCGTGGCAGGCGAGGTCACGGAAACCGGTGACGACCAGGTCCGGCCGCAGCCGGGTCGCGGCGGCCGCGGCGGCCTCGAGCGCGAACGTGCCGGGGAGCACGACGGCGCCGTTGACCCGGTGGTGGCGCATCCACCGCCCGTCCCGCTCGTCGAGCGTGCGGGGGTCCCACGTCTTCGTCGCGACCACCCAGGACCGGCCCTCCATCGTGATGCCGTCGAGGAGCGGCGAGGCCGGTTCCGGACCCGGTACGGCGGGGTCCGGGACGTCGGGGGGCGGCATCGGCGGGGCATCCGGTCCGATGCCCCGGCGGGCGAGCATGGCCCGTTCCGGCCCGCGCAGGAAGAACGTCAGCCCGTTCGCCGGCGGGTGGGCCAGCGACGAGAGGAACTGCGCGCACCCCTGGGCCGGCGTGATGTAGGCGTCCATGTTGTTGCGCCGCAGCGTCTCCTCCATGGCGACGCTGCTGGCCACGCCGACGTCCTTCCAGCCGCTCCAGAGGATCGCGATCTCCCGGTGCCCGGTGGGCAGGTCCCGGTCGGCGGCGGCCGTGGCGTACTCGAGGTAGGAGTTCACCGCGCAGTAGTCGACGTCGCCGGGCGCAGGCGCGACCGTGGCGAGGGTGCTGAAGGTGGCGAGGATCGTCGGTGGTCGTCCGGCGAGGGCGTGCTTCAGGTTGCGGTAGCCGGTTGCCTTCGTGGCCCGCACGGCCCGGAAGTCGGCGAGCGCCTTGGCGTGCAGCGCGCGGGGACGCAGGTCGAGCACGGCGTTCACCACGAGGTCGACGCGGCCGTGCCGGTCGTGGATCTCGTCGAGGACGGCGGTGGTGGCCTCGCCGTCGAGCACGTCGCAGACGCGGTGGTGCACGCGGTCGGGACCGCAGACCTCGGCGAGCCGCCGCAGTGTCGCCCGTACCTCCCGGGCGGCGTCGAGACGGTCGTAGCGCGCCTTGAGCTCGCGCAGGCTCAGCTCGGGATGCAGGCGTCGCTGCTCGGCGATGAACTCCGCCTGGGGTACCGGCTCGGGGGGCGGGCCGTCCGGGACCGGGGTGCGGCCGATCAGGTAGACGTGCGGCCGCTCGACGCGGACGGCGAGCGCGTGCAGCAGCTCCGGCGTGATCCCGCGTGCGCCGCCGAACGCGACGACGACCGAGCCCGGGGCCGGCGGGGTCCCGCCCGGGCCGGCGGGCACGTCGTCCGGGCAGACGTCCATCCGGGCCCAGCTCCCGTCCCCGCGGGCCGCGACCGTGTGCAGCGGACCGGCGTCGCCGCTCGCGCGGGCCAGCTGGTGCAGCGCGGTCGGCGCATCGGGCGTCGCGGTGAGCAGCGCGGCTCCCCCGCACTGGGTGATCTCGGCGCGGACCGAGCGGACGAACCCGGTGAACAGACCGGCGAGCGGGTGCGGACGGTCGCCGGGCAGGGCGTCGAGCAGCGCGGCGCCGATGGTTCCGCCGTTGCGCAGGGCCGGGAGCAGGGCCTGGGTCGTGGTCAGGAGCAGGTCCTGCAGCGTCTCGGCGCGCAGGACGGCGGCGGGGGCGTCACCGCGGTCGGTGAACCGCGTCAGTACCCGCACGTGGGCCGGGACGAACGGGAGCTCCGCGAGCGCGCCGGCCGCGTCCTCCGCGGCGACGGCGTCGGTCGTCCACACCGCGACGTCGACGCAGCCCTCCAGCGCGGCCACGACGTCCGCGCAGTCGGTGACGACGACGGTGCCCGGCGGGACCGGGTGCGGCGGGGTCGCCCCGGTCGGGACGGCCATGTCGACGAGGTCCACCGTGCCCCGGGTACCGATGTCGGGATCCGGCGCGTCGGGGGGCCGTACGCCGGTGAAGCGCAGGCCCGGCGTGGCCGGGTCGCTCGCGCCGACGACCGTCCCGCGGCCGGTGACGACGCCGTGCAGCAGCGCGAACAGCGCGTCGACGGCGAGGTAGGTGCGATCCGGCGCCGGGGGCGCGGGCGGCGTCGCCCCCGGACCGGCCGTCGCGACCGTTCCCAGGATCGGCAGACCGTGGTGCTCGGCGGTCGAGCGCCGGGCCAGTGCCACGACGGCGGCGCCCTCCGCGATCGTCGCCCCGTCCGGTACGAGCGGACCGAGATGTCCGTCCCAGCCCCGGACCGGTGCCACACTCACGGCCCCCACCAGCGCCAGCGCGCAGGCCCCGTGGCGGAGCTGACGCATCGCGAGGTCGAGTGCGGCGGTGCCGGAGTCCCGGTGGTCGTAGACGGCGACGCCGAATCCCTGCAGGTCGTCGTAGTTGGTCACCCGGCCGGCCGCGATGCAGGAGACGGCACCGGTGAAGTCGTCCTCGCTGATGTCGGGAGCGGACGCGTCGACGACGGCGGCGAGCCGATCACGCAGCGTCGCGACCATCCCGGGATCGGGCAGCAGCCCGAGCGCGTCGGCGCACTCGGCGGCGTGCACCCGCACGGCCATCCGGGTGGCGTGCCTGCTGGGCAGCGCCGACCCGATCAGCAGCGCGGTGTCGGGACGCAAGTCCGCGGCCGCGTCGCCCAGCTGCGCCAGCAGCGGGTCCACCGCCTGCAGCATCATCAGGTGGCTCGGGTCCATGTGCGCGGTGGTGCGCGGCGGGATCCGCACCTCGCGCGGCGACGGGACGGGGTACGGGTCGCCGAACCCGGCCGAGGGACCGGGCCCGGTACCCGCCAGCCAGGCAGCGGTCGCGTCGCGGTCGGAGCCGGGCAGGTGTGTGTTCCAGCCGACGACGACGAGGTCCTCCGGGATCGCCCTGGCGGGCCGCCGGGTCGGGACGCGGTCGGCCAGCACGGCGTGCGCGTCGGCGCCACCGAGCCCGAACGACGAGACGCCGACGACACGTGGCCGGTCCGAGGGCCGCCAGTCGACCTCGGTGACGGGCACCCCGAGCCGTTCCTCCCCGTCCAGCAGCGCGTGCGGGGCGATCCGGTCCGTCTGGGCCGGGATCGCCCCGTGCTCGATCGCGGTGAGCGCGTGCGCCACCGAGACGAGCCCCGCGAGCACACCGGTGTGGCCGAAGACCTGCTTGTTGGAGGTGAGCAGGCAGCTGCGCCGGCCCTGCCCGAGCCGCGCCAGCAGGGCTCGGACCTCGACCTCGTCACCGGTCGGTGTGCCGGTGCCGTGGGCCACGACCCAGTCGAGGTCGTCGGCTCCGACACCGGCGTCGGACCAGGCGCGGGAGATCGCCAGTTCCTGACCGCGTTCGGCCGGGGCGTGGATGCCCTTGCCCCGGCCGTCGGCGGCCAGGCCGGTGCCGAGCACGAGCCCCAGGATCTCGTCGCCGTCCGCGACGGCCCTCGCGTGGGTCTTCAGCACGAGCGCCACCGCGCCCTCGGCGAGCAGCGTCCCGTCCGCGTCCCGGTCGAACGGGCGCACCCGGCCGCTGGGGGTGATGCCCTGGGCCTTGCAGAACAGGGTCAGCAGGGTCGGCTCGGCCACCGAGGTGCCGCCGGCGAGCGCCACGTCGCAGGAGCCCTCCCGCAGTGCCTTCACGGCGGCGTCGAGCACGTAGAGGCCGCTGGCGCAGGCGGCGTCGAGCGTGAGGTGGCGGGCGTCGTCGGGCACGAGCCCGCCGAGTGCCACCCGTGAGACGGACGCGGGCTGGTGCATGAGCGGGTCGGCACCGCTGCCGGAGTAGTGGGCGAGCACCGCGTGCTCGGCCATCTCACCGAGCCAGTCACCGTCCGGGTCGGCTGCCGTGGCCCCGCGGAGCATGCTCGCGTACTGCGCCCCCAGCACCGGGGCCCGGTCGCCGAGCCCGATGTGGTCGTGCGCTCCCGTGGTGACGGCGAGCCACCGGTCACCCGCTCCGCGGCGCACACCGTCGAGTGCCTGGACGGCGCAGTGCCGCAACCAGCGCGCGGTCGGTGCCACCCCGGGGTGGTCGCGCAGTCCGTGTGGCTCGCTGAGCGAGCGCGGATCCGGGACGAAGCCGGTGAGGTAGCCGGCCCGGCGGGCGTGGAAGCGGCCGGGCACCGTGGGGTCGGAGGCGTGGAAGTGCTCGAGCGCGAAGCCGGTCGGTTCGCTCGCCTGCAGCGTGGCCTCGCGCAGCCGGTCCCACAGCTCGCGCCGGTCGTTCGCGCCGGGCAGCGCCACCCCGATCCCGACGACGGCGACGGCGTCGTCGTCGTCGTCGTCGTCGGCAGCGACGGTGTCGGTGCGGGGCTCCTCGGAGGGGGCCCCGGTCACGGTCCCCGCCGGCTCGGGGTCCCCGCTCGGCGGTCCGGCGGGTGCGGGCGACGCCGTCCCGCGGACGGGAGCGGCGTGCGCGGCGAGGTTGCTGTGCAGCGGGAGCGTCTGCATCCCGGTGAGGCCGATGCCGCCGTCGGCGATAAGGGTCTGCCCGGTGACGAACCCGGCGTGCGGGTGCAGGAAGTGGCAGATCAGGTCGGCCGCGTCCGGCGTCGAGATCGTGCGCCGGAGCAGCCGCTCGTCGTCGGCGCGGTCACCGATCGTGTCCGGGTCGGCGAGTGATCTCACGATGTCGCTCGCCACCGAGCCCAGCAGGACCGTGTTCACCCGGATCCCCCGCGGGGCCAGCTCCAGCGCCAGGTAGCGGACCAGCGACTCGGCGGCCGCCTTCGTCACGCCCCCGGGCCCGTAGCCGGGCACCGGCAGGTGGGACCCCACGGCGGACAGGCACAGCACCGCCGCGCCCGGACGGCCGTCCATCAGCTCGGCCGCCCGCCGCGCGCAGTGGTAGGGCCCCATCACGTTGGTGCGCCAGGCCCGTTCCCAGTAGACGTCGTCGACGTCGAGCAGCGGGAGGAAGGCGCCGGCCGCGGCGTTGTTCACCAGGATGTCGAGGCCACCGTGCCGCTCCCGGACGAGGTCGAACATCCGGTCCACCTCGGCGGTCTTGGCCACCGAGGCGCGGATGAACTCGCAGGAGCGGCCTGCGGCACGCAGCTCCGCCTCCAGCTCCCGGGCCGCCTCGACCGAGTGGAAGTAGTTGACGATCACGTGCGCGCCCCGCCGGGCCAGGCTCCGCACGATGTCGGCACCCAGACTGCGTGCCGCGCCGGTGACCAGCGCGATCCGCCCCGTCAGGTCGTCCGGGGAGCCCTCGTTCCCGTTCACGCAGCCTCGCCGACCGCTCCGCCGGCCACGACGGCGTCCGCGATGCGCCGCAGTGAGCCGAAGCCCAGCAACGAGGCGTTCGAGCGCAGGTCGGGCAGGTTGAACAGGTCCGCGACCTGACCCAGCAGTGCGACCTGCTTGAGGGACTCGACGCCGAGGTCGGCCTCCAGGCTGTCGTCCTCACCGAGGAGGTCCGGCGGGTAGCCGAGGTAGCCCCCGTAGAGGTCACGCAACTGCGCCAGGACGGCGTCGTAGTCGCGGGTCCCGGCGGAGGGGGCTCCGCCGGAGAGGGCCGGGGCGGAGGGAGCCTGGGCGGACGGGGCCGGGGCGGGTTCGACCGGCTCGGGGCGCGCCGCCGGTGTGGCCACCGCGGCCGGCGACGGTGGCCGGACCGCGGCCGGCGGGTCCGTCGCGGGGGTGGGTACGGCGACGGTCGGCTCGGGGCGCACGACGACCGGGGCCCCCGGGTGCGCGCCGTTCCGTGACGGGGTACCGGTCGTGGGCCCGGCCGGAGCGGCGGGGGCGTCGCCCTCGGCCAACGGCACGGTGCACCGCACGCCCGGAACGCTCGCCTGGATCATCTTCGCGACGACCGCACGTTCGCCGCACTCGACGAACACCTCCGCGCCGGAGGCGTGCAGCTCGCGGATCGTGTCCAGGATGCGCACGCGGGCGGTGAGGGCACCGGCCATGAGCTCCACGGGGTCGTCGTCGGCGACGTCACGGCCCAGCCACGGCGAGCACACCCGCACCCGGCCACCGCCGTAGGGCACACGGGGCGCACCGGCGCGGAGCTTCCTGGCCGACCGGGCCAGTGCGGGCGAGTGCGTGGGGTGGGGCACGTCGAGCCGGTTCGTGGGCCAGCCCGCCGCCGCGGCCACCCGTTCGATGTCGGCGGTGAGCGCGGTCGGGCCGCTCAGCACACTCTGGTGCGGCGCGTTCTCACAGGCCAGCACCAGATCGGGGTGTCCGAAGAGGCCGGCGAGGTGCTCGGCCCGGCGGCCGTCCACCCCGACGGCGATCATCGTGCCCTGCCAGTCCTGCCGGGTGAGGGTGCGGGACCGGGCCACCGCGAGCCGGACCGTGTCCTCGACCGAGATGTACCCGGCCGCGGCGAGCGCCCACAGCTCCCCCACGCTCTGGCCGACGAGGCCCGCCGGCTCGACGCCCGTCCCGACCAGCGCGCGGTGGGTGGCGATGCTGACCGCGAAGATCTCCACGTACTGCAGGTCGGGGCCCCGCCCGGGAGCCACCTCGCCGCCCTCGACGAGCCGTGGCGACACCGCGGGGAGGTCCAGGCCGCGGGCGGCGTCGTCGATCCGGGCGAGTACCTTGCGTACGCCGTCGTGCCGGGCGTGCAGATCGTGCAGGATCCCGCCGCGCGGCGCGGGCACCGTTCCGGGCATGACGAGGACAGGGTTGGTGTTCACGCGTCGTCCCTCTCGGTTGGACAGGCCGAACGGATCTGATGGTCGGCGACGGCACCCGAGAATTTCCCTAGTGCTGCAACGACGGCGACCCGACGCCGAGAGATGCCGGCGGTCGACGATCCCGTGAGCACCGGCGGCGACCCGGTAGGACCTGTCGTGCAGCGGTGAGGTCGAATCCGGTGCGCCGGCCCGATCGAGCAGACCCTGGGGCAGGGCGAGTCCTGGCGATCCGGGCCGGCGCGGACCCCGGGCGGGTGCGCATCACCACCGTGACCGACGTCCCCATGACCTCCATGCCGGGCAACTGTGCGCGCGTGATCGTCACGGCGGGCGGGCCGCTGGTCGTCCTCGGCTGATCACCGCGACCGTCCCAGCAGACGGAGAACACCATGCAGAAGGCACCGGCCGAGCTGGCTCGCGAGTGGATCGCAGCCGGTCACGCCAGGGACGCCCATCTCGTCGAACGTCTCTCGGCCACCCCGGCCGACGATGCGGAGTTCACCGCGGCCTCGGTGCCCGACTCGAACTCGACTCCGCGGAAATGACCGAGCAGCTCGAGAGCGGCTACCGGCGACTGTACTGAGGTGATTCCACGTTCCGGACCACCGTTCTCGACCGCTGGAACCGGTCGCCGGGGGCACCGTGTCGCTCGTGCTGCGCGGCCCGGCCGGCCCGCTGGCCGCGTGGGAACCGGGCGCGCACATCGATCTGAGCCTGCCGAACTGGCTGACCCGCCAGTACTCGCTCTGCGGGGACCCCGCCGACCTCGGCAGCTACCGGATCGCCCTCCGGTACGACCCGCTCAGCCTTCCCGATCACCGCAGCAGGTCGGGCTCCCGCTCGAACACGGTGCGACCCTCGACGAGGGTTCGGAGCACCTGGGTACCGCCGACCTCGTCCGTGGGTACCTCGAGGATGTTGCGGTCGAGCACGATGAGGTCGGCCGATTTTCCGACCTCGACGCTGCCGCGCCGGTCTGATCGTCCGACGACCCGTGCCCCGCCGCTTGTCATCAACTCGATGGCGGTCGGGAGCTCCACGGAGTTCTCGCCCCACTGCAGCATGCCCTGCAACGCGGGAAAGAGGTTGGGGTTAGGCGTGTTGATCCAGTCCGAACCGACCGTCATGGTCGCGCCGGAGCGCAGAACGGTGCCGAACTTGTAGCTACCCGGGAGATTGAACGCCTCGGTGTGCCACAGTGCCGGCGACATCTCGGCGACGACGTTGAGGTGGCCCAAGCGCTGGTAGTCGTCGTCATGGATGAAGGTGCAGTGCGCGATCTCGTGGATCGGTCCGTCGGGCCCGTTGTCGCGCCGCGCGCCCTCGATGGCGTCGAGTGCGGCGCGCACCGAACCTCGTCCCGTGCAATGGATCTTGACGGACAGGCCCTCCGCGTCGAATCCACGGAGCTTCTCGAGCAGCTGGTCGGGCGGGACGAGGATGTTGGTCTGGTCGACCGACCCGTCGGCCAACAGGTCGGCGTGAGTCATGTGTGGCGGTAGCGGTGCGCCGTCGAGCCAGATCTTGATGAACCGGGTGTCGACGTGGGCGCTGGCCAGCTCCGCGCGGTGGGCGATGGATCGGTCGAGGTCAGCGGTGCTCGCCATACCGAAGCCCTCCTCGCGCCAGGGGAGGTGGGCCGCGACGTGCAGGTGGAGCTCACCGGCGTCCTCGAGCTCGCGAAGGGCCCGGAGGGCCTGTGCCGAGGCTCCGGCCTCCTGCACCGAGGTGATACCGAACTCGTGGCACGTCGCGACCGCCCACCGCATCGCCTCGAGGTAGACCTCACGCGGGTAGTCCGGGATCGCACGCATGACCGGCCACCGGGCCTGCTCGATCAGCTCTCCCGTCAGTTCACGCGAACCGGGACGTCGGATGAAGCGCCCTCCGGGTGGGTCCTCGACGTCGTCATCGAGACCAGCCAGCTCCAGTGCCCGGCTGTTGGCCATCCCGTTGTGGGCCGTGTGGTCGTAGAGGAACACCGGCCGGTCGGGGAACGCCTCGTCGAGCACCTGCCGATCGAGTTCGCCCTCGCCGAAGGCATGCGGGAAGATCTCCCCGCCGATCAGCCACTCGCGCTCGCCGTCGACGGCCGGACCGGTACAGCCGCAGCCGGCCAGCTCCTCGACCATCTGCTCGGCCGCGACCCCGGGAGTGATGCGGCACTCGTGCTGGAATTTCAGGCCGCTGACGAGCAGGTGAACATGGGCATCATGCAAGCCCGGCATCGCCATCCGGCCCTGTAGGTCGATGCACTCGGTATCCGCAGGTGCCGCGTCTCGCACCTCGGCGGTCGTGCCGACGACGGTGAAGACTCCGTTCTCGATCAGGGCCGCCTCGGCCCAGATCTCGTCTCCGGCGACGGTGTAGAGACGTCCGTTGAGCACAGCTGTTGCCACGGGATCAGCTCTCAATCCAGGACGTCGGGTTCCTGCTCGAACACCAGGTCGGCGAGCAGCCGGAAGCTGTGCCGCGCCATGTTCGCGTTGCCGAACTCGCGGTGCGCCAGCACTGCCTCCTCCTCCGCCATCACCCGCGGCGTGCCCGCGGCCTGGGCGAGCAGCTGCATCCGGCAGGCGCGCTCCATCGCGATGAACCACCACGCGGCCTCCTCCACCGACGCGCCGACGGTGAGCAGGCCGTGGTGGCGGAGGATCGCGGCGCGGCGCGGGCCGAGCCGTGCGGCGATGCGCTCGCCCTCGGCCTTCTCCAGGACGAGGCCCTTGTACTCGTCGAACACGACGTGGTCGCCGTGGAACGCGCAGGACTCCTGCACGATCGGCAGCAGCGGGGCGCCCAGCGCGGAGAAGGCACGGCCGTGGATCGTGTGCGCGTGCGCGGCGGCGACGGTGTCGGGGCGCGCCTCGTGGACCGAGGAGTGGATCCAGAACGCGGCCTTGTTGGTGCGCCGGTCGCCCTCGACGACGGAGCCCTTCTCGTCGATCAGGAGCAGGTCGCTGACCTTGATGCGGGAGAAGTGCACCGCGTAGGGGTTCACCCAGAACCGGTGCGGGAACTCGGGATCGCGCGCGGTGATGTGACCCGCGATGCCCTCGTCGAACCCGTACCTGGCGAAGATGCGGAACGCAGCGGCCAGCTGCTGCTTGCGGTGGAGCCTCTCGGCCTCGACCGAGCCTGCGCTCTCGGGCAGCTCGGGGATGTCGAGCGTCGCCGTGCTCATCTGCTCTCCCTACGTCGGTGGTCGGACCAGGATGCGTCCAGTTCGCCTCTATGGCACGAATGCTTGCCAACTAGGTTGGTCTACGCGATGCTCCACCGACCGGTCCACCGAGTCGAGAGGTGCTGTGATGGCAACGTTCGTGCTGGTACACGGATCATGGGGCGGCGGGTGGATCTGGGCCAAGGTCCGCCCCGCCCTGGAGGCGCAGGGGCATCGGGTACTCGCCCCGAGCCTCACCGGCCTCGGCGACCGCAGCCACCTGCGGGGGCCCGACGTCGGCCTGCACACCCACATCACCGACATCGCGAACCTGCTGGAGTGGGAGGACGTCGACGACGCGATCCTGGTCGGTCACAGCTACGGCGGCATGGTGATCAGCGGGGTCTGCGCTACCGTGCCCGACCGGGTCGGTGGGGTGGTCTACCTCGACGCGTTCGCGCCGCGCACGGGCCAGTCGGCCTTCGAACTGCTGCCGTTCGTGCGGCAGCTGATGGGCGGTCTGCGCCGCCCCGACGGCGCGATCGAGCCCGCCGACTTCGCGACGTTGTTCGGGATCAGTGACGCCGAGGATCTGCGGTGGCTCGCAGCCAAGGGCACCGCGCTGCCGTGGAACACCCACGCGGAGACGCTGCCCGCCGGCAGCGAGGAGGTACTCGCACGGGTGCCCGTCACCTATGTGCACTGCTCGGGACAGGACTTCTTCGACGAGACCGCGGCGAACGCGGCCGAGCGTGGCTTCCGCATGGTGAGCTGGCCCGACACCGGACATCTCGTGCAGGTGACGCACCCGGAGCGGGTCGTGGCCCTGCTGGTGGAGCTCGCCGGTACCCCGGCGCCGGTGGACGCCCGAAGGCACTAGCGTCGGCGCGGTGGGCGGTGCGGGGATCGACGAGTGGGTGGCACGGCGGCTGCGCGAGCTTCGCGCCGAGCGCGGGATGACGCTCAGCGCACTCGCGGAGCAGGTGGGGATCTCCGCGCCGCACCTGTCGCGACTGGAGAAGGGCGAGCGCCAGCCCTCGATCGGCACCCTGCTGCAGATCGCCCGGGTGTACGGCGTCACCGTCAGCCACCTCGTCGAGGAGTTCGACGAGGCCGAGCATCACGTCGTCCGCGCCGCGGACGCCGTCAGCCACGAGGGCCAGGACGGCGACTACACGGTGCTGAGCGGTCTGCGCGCCGCGATCTCGGTGGTCCGGCTGGCGTTGGTACCGGGCCGGGCCACCACGCCCGTCCGGCACACCGGCGAGGAGTGGCTGCACATCGAGTCGGGCAGCGTCGAGTTCACCGTCGACAACCAGACGATGACCCTCGACACCGGGGACTCGGTGCACTTCGATTCGGCACGACCGCACCGGCTCTCCAGCGCGGGCCCGGCGGTCGTCCTGATCGCCTCGACGGCCCCCACCACGACCGTGCACCACCCGATCCCGGGCCGCTCGACCGCTGCTCCCGGTGCGAACCGTCGACGTGCGTGACCCGGCGCGGCTCAGACGACGGTGATGATCGGCTCGCCGGAGTTCTCCTCGATACGGGTGATGCGCCCGCTCTCGAATCGGGAGTACACCGCGACCCCGAGCCGGAAGTGCGATCCGTCGGCGAGGGGCGCGACCACCTGCTGGGAGACCCTCGTCGCGTTCGGAGAACTACCGGACGATGTCGTACTCCATCGACGTGACGGCATCGATCTTCGCCGCTCGGGCCGTGACGTTGTCGTGGATCGACGTGTCACCCTGACCGTCGTTGTGCCAGACGGCCGTGTCGTCGGAGCGCATCGCCACCGCCTCCGCCCACTCGCCGTTCGAGAAGCGACGGAGGAAGGTCATCACCTTGTCCTCGGGCTCTCGACTCATGATCTCCCTGACCCAGTGCAGGGTCGTCGGAGAAGCCCGGCTGCCCGACGTGGTCCGTGCGCGACGACGGTGTTCCGGGAGCTCGGCTCGAACTCACCCGGCGCGGGACGGTGACGATCGACGGTCCTCCGGTACAGGACGCGGTGGCGGATCCGGTCACCGACGAGGCGCGAGTCGACGTCGACGCCGACCGCTCGGTCGAGATCCTCGGTGACACCACCAGAGGCATCACGACGATCGCCGTCCCCGCCACCGAGGAGCACGACGTCCCGGACGTCGACACCGCCGTCCTGAACCCGTCCGAGTTCCACTCGCTGTCCCACTGCCCACTGCCCCTCACCTACGGCACCGGTGCCGACGCCGGTGCGGGCAGGCCGCCTCCGAATGCTCCGATACGCCGAGGAGCGCGGTCCGGGTCATCGGCCGGCGGCTCGTCGCCCGCCCCCTTCCGGGACGAACTCGACACCACTCTCGTGGTCGTAGACGAGTGACCACTCCTCGGATGGGCCGTGCCACAGCTGACTGAAGGCGACGAGGCGCCCCGATTCCCGGACGCGTTGTCCCCACACCAGGTGATACGGGCCGTCAGAGGAGAAGCGGAGGTCGGTGATCTGCGGGCTGGACGGCGGAGGGACGTCGAACTCGCGCCGCCCGTCCGCCGAGGTGACGATCGCGGCGGGCGGGAGCGGCGTGGCACGCAGGCGCGGCAGGGCCGCCTGCGCCGCCGCGTCCTCGACCCGGGCAGGCCGGACGTCCTCCGGTGCGAGGACGACGGCCGGGCCCAGGTCATCGCCCAGGTCGACGTGCATGCACCACGCCCGGAGTCCATCCCTCTCCCGACGCCAGACGGTCGTGAACACGGCGTCCAGGTTCGTGGACAGGAAATGCCGGCTGTACTCGCCGGAATGTTCCAGCGGGATGTGCCCCTTGATGTTGTGCCGACCCGACGCCACCACCACGCGCCCCAGGTCCACGGCGACGACGTCGACGGCGACCACGTGCTCCAGGTCCGCGACCAGCTCCATGGCGATGTGCTGCGACCGGTCCATGGTGTAGCCGTCCGCGCCGACGTAGACGAAGTCGTCTCCGTGGATGAACTCCAGCCGTTCCCGGCCGCGATCACCGATCGCTTCGGACCAGCGCTCGTAGGCCGCCGCGACCTCGTCGTCCACCTGCCGGCTCCCCGTCACTCGATCAGCATCGCGGGAACCGGCATCCGGTCCTTCGTTCATGTGGAACCACGCCCTTCACGACGAGGTGACCGGGGCGACGAGAGGGTCGCCACCGACGCCCGAGCAGTGTCTCTGTGGCAACAATAATTGTCCAAGCAGTACGAGACAAGACATCCGTCAGCCGTGGGCGTGCCGAGGTGCGCGGGACGGGGCCAGGACGGCTTCGCCGAGCGCTTCGTTCTGGGTGGGATGGGCGTGGACCAGCGGCGCCACGTCCCCGGCCTGTGCCTCCCAGCCGACGATCAGTTGCGCCTCACCGACGAGCTCACCGCTGCGCGAACCCACCGTGTGGACGCCGACGACCGGGCCGGGCGTGCCCTTCGCACCCGCCTTGACGAGCTCGATCGCTCCGCGGGTCCGCAGGATCTGGGACCGGCCGTTGCCCCCCAGGTCGTAGGTGCCGGTCTCGATCTCGCCGTGCCGCTGCCGGGCCTGCCCCTCGGTCAGCCGGACCGACGCCACCTCGGGATCGCGATAGGTCACCCGCGGTGATGGCAGCCTCGTCGAGGCGCGGGCTCACCACCCGGACCCCATTGCGCACCGTGAAGCAGCGTGCTCCACAGTGGACACAGCCACGATCAGGCAAGACGATCATGACATGATCGAGAACCTTGGCAGGTGCCGCAGGCCGAACGCGAAACAGGCGGCACCACCAAGAAGTGGTACCGCCTGCTCAAGGGTGGAGCTGAGGGGATTCGAACCCCTGACCCCTTGACTGCCAGGGTCGTTCGACGACAACCCTGACCAGCCAATACACACGTTCTCCCAGGTCACGTGGCGCAGTACAGCACCGTTCGATGCCACCAACTTCAGCCCCGTTCACGATCGCTGCTCCACGATTGCTTCAGTCGATCAGTAAATGATCTTCACCTGATGGCGGTCGATCGGGCACCCCGATTCATTGTTTCCCGTGACCCCGGTGACGCCAGGCTGGTGAGCCCTCAGCATTGGCCTCGGCGATGCCACCGCACGTCACACGTACATTGACACTTCACCATCGCGCGGTCCCGTAAAGCCCACCCGAGACCGCCCTGCGCGAGTGGGGACGAGAGATGGCGCCTACATGCTGCAGACCCGGTCGTCGACAATGCCAGAGTGACTGCCACCGCCGATCAGCACTGCGGCAGCGGTGCTGCGCCTCCGCCGGCGAAGGCAGCCGCTCGCGGTGACTGCGCCAGCTCTCCGCCGCCGGGGCTACCGCCCAGCTCTGGCTCACTAGCAGCACTTGACGATGGCCAACGACGCTCAGCTGATGCCCGCACTCACGGTTGCCGAGGCAGCGTGGTCGCGGCGCAGCGCGGGCGGCGCCGTCGCTGACCGGCCGCATTGTTCACCTGCATTGCACCGTTCGGTCACGAACCAGGCGTCAGGAGACATCGTGATCGATATGCGCCCAGCCAGCCGCCGCGACCGACGATCCCCCTTCTCTCGACAAGCTCCCTGCCCTTCGCCGACCGTGCACGACACCACCCCGACCGAACACCGGCAACATCATCTTGGCCTGCGGGCGGATCGGCCTCCACGAGCGGGGATGGTCCGGCTTCGCCAGCAGCGAGGACCAGAGGCGCCGCTGGCTACGCAGCAAGGCGGCGATGACGTCGGTGCGGCCCCGCGGGCGCCTACTGAGCCAGCAGAGCAGCTCCGCCGGTGCCTGGAGCACCCGATCGATCTTGCCGTGTTCGGAGGTGCGTGACGAGCAAGACCACTACTGCCCGAATCACGCAGCGTGCAACGTGCTGCAGCCACCCGCATACACGTCCGGAGTTCCTCGTGGTCGGACTCGTGCGGTGTGCGCCGCATCGGACGCCTCGTCCTTGCGCCGGGCTCGCTACCGCGGCTGCATCCGGATCGCGCCGTCGAGGCGGATCGTCTCGCCGTTGAGCATCGGGGTCTCGACGATGTGCGCGACCAGCGTCGCGTACTCCGCGGGCTGCCCCAGCCGCGACGGGTGCGGCACCTGCTTGCCCAGCGACGCCTTCACGTCCTCGGGCAGGCTTCCGAGCAGCGGGGTCTCGAACAGCCCCGGCGCGATCGTGCACACCCGGATCCCCAGGTCCGCCAGGTCACGCGCGATCGGCAGCGTCATCCCGACGATGCCGCCCTTCGACGCCGAGTACGCCGCCTGCCCGATCTGCCCCTCGAACGCCGCCACCGACGCCGTGTTGATCACCACGCCGCGGTCGCCGTCGGCCGGCTCGGCCTTCGCGATCCGCTCGGCCGCCAGCCGGATCACGTTGAACGTGCCGATCAGGTTCACGTTGATCACCTTCGTGAACCCGTCCAGCGGGAAGGGCCCCTTCCCGCCGAAGGTCTTCTCCGCGTTGCCGATGCCCGCGCAGTTGACCGCGACCCGGACGGTGCCGAGCTCCTCGGCCAGGTCCAGGGCGGCCCGCACCTGCGCCTCGTCGGTGACGTCGGTGGGGGCGAAGCGCACGTTCTCGCCCAGCTTGTCGGCGACGGCCGCACCCTGCGACGACGGCAGGTCGATGATCACTACCTTCGCGCCCTGCTCGAGGAGCTTCTCGGTGGTGGCCAGGCCGAGGCCGGAGGCGCCGCCGGTGACGACGGCGACGGAGCCGGTGATGTCCATGAATCCAGTCCTTCCGGGGAGCTGTGGGGTCGGTGCGCCGCCGGCACGCGTGCGGCGGCGGCGCACCGGGATCAGAGGTGTGTCAGAGGAGTTCGAGGATGGTGGCGTTCGCCTGCCCGCCACCCTCGCACATGGTCTGCAGGCCGTAACGGATGCCGTTGTCCCGCATGTGGTGCACCAGCGTCGTCATGATCCGTGCACCCGAGCCACCCAGCGGGTGCCCCAGCGCGATCGCCCCACCGTTCGGGTTCAACCGCTGCGCCACACCCGCGTCGTCCCCACCGATGTCGGCCAGCCACGCCAGCGGCACCGGCGCGAACGCCTCGTTCACCTCGAACGCCCCGATGTCCGACAGACCCAGACCCGACTTCGCCAGCGCCTTCTCCGTCGCCGGGATCGGCGCCGTCAACATGATCACCGGATCCGCACCCGCCAGCACCGCGGTGTGCACCCGCGCCACCGGCCGCAACCCCAGCTCCGCCGCCTTCTCCGAGGTCGTCATCAGCAACGCCGACGACCCGTCGGAGATCTGCGACGAGTTCCCCGCATGGATCACCCCGCCCTAGTCGGCCTCCTTGAACACCGTCTTCAGCTGCGCGAGGCCCTCCAGCGTCCCGCCACGCCGCACACCCTCGTCGGCCTCCACCCCGGCCAGCGGGGCGATCTGCGCGTCGAACCGGCCCGCGTCCTGCGCCTCGGCGGCACGCGCGTGCGACCGCAGCGCGAACTCGTCGAGCTGCTGCCGCGAGAAGCCCCACTTCTCGGCGATCATCTCCGCGCCCACACCCTGGTTCGGGGCGGTACCGTACCGCGCCGCGAAGTCCGCACCGAGCGGGTCCTCGCCCTGGCTCGACGAGAACATCGGCACCCGGGTCATCGACTCGACACCACCGGCGACGACGACGTCGTACTGGCCTGCGATCAGGCCGGCCGCGGCGAAGTGCACCGACTGCTGGCTCGACCCGCACTGCCGGTCGACGGTCACACCCGTCACCGACTCCGGGAACCCCGCCGCCAGCGCCGCGTTGCGGGCGATGTCCAGGGTCTGCTCACCGGACTGCGACACGCAGCCCCAGATCACGTCCTCGATCTCGCCCGGGTCGACCCCCGACCGCTCCGCCACGCTCCGCAGCACGTGGGCCGACAGATCGGTCGGGTGCACCCCGGCCAGACCACCCTTGCGCTTGCCGACCGGGCTACGCACCGCTTCGACGATTACTGCGTCCCGCACGATTGACCTCCAGGGATCGACGTCGTTGGCATCCGGGGCGG
Source organism: Pseudonocardia sp. ICBG1293 (assembly GCF_020131355.1). Taxonomy (GTDB): domain Bacteria; phylum Actinomycetota; class Actinomycetes; order Mycobacteriales; family Pseudonocardiaceae; genus Pseudonocardia. Next base: position 450,642 of record NZ_JAHLEL010000038.1, on the reverse strand, counting down.
TCCGCGGTCAGTGCCGCGACGACGCGGTCCGGAGTTGATGCATCAGTGCTACAGGATTCGTCATCTGTTTCACCACCCTTCCGGGCCCTGTGTCGCCGTTGCGCTCGTCACCGACGGCGGACGGCAGGCCCCGGACTCCGGGCGCCAGGTGAGGCGGTCGCACATCGAGCGCCCGGACCGGGTGTCGCGCGACGGCGTGCGCAGCTCGAGCAGCCCGTCGCGCCAGGAGACGGTCCGCACCAGGTCGGTCCCCGGGTGCTCCGGGTACAGCGAGATGTCCACGTGGTGCACGACGCGGTCGTCCACGACCTCGAACCGGCCCGAGTAGGCGACGAACTCACGGGCGGCGGCCCCGCGGGCCTCGTCGCCGGCGGACAGGAACGTCTCACCGGACCGCCACGGACGGTCGCGACGCGCGAGCAGGGCGGTGACGCGCCCGTCCGGCTGGTAGGTCAGCCGGCCGACCGGGTCGGGCCCGAGGACGTCACCGACCGGGTCGCCGTCGACGAGCCGGACGAACGACACGAGGTCCCAGGTCCCGAGCAGGCGCTCCCACGGCGACCGCGGGCCGCCCCCGGTCACGCCGGGACCTGGCGGTCCGCGGGGCCGTCGTCCACGACCGGGCGGGGCCGGTCGCTGAGCCCGGTCCGTGGGACCAGTGCGACGAGCACCGCGGCGACCAGACCGACCGCCGTGAACGCCCAGAACACGCCGGTCGCACCGGCCGGGGCCGCGATGACGATGCCGACCATGATCGGCCCGGCGACCCCGCCCAGCCGGCCGAGCCCGGTGCACAGCCCGAGGACCGTGCCGCGCGCGGCAGCCGGGTAGTAGACGCCGGCGAAGCCGTACACCGCGGACTGGGACGACGCGCAGAACCCGATCAGCAGCACGAGACCGAACACGACCCCCTGGGCGGACCCCAGGGTCAGGGCCGCGACGGCCGCCGCGCCGGCCAGGAACCCGGTGGAGATGACCCGGCGCGAGCCGAACCGGTCGGCGAGCCCGGTCAGGACGACCATGCCGACGGCACTGCCGAGGTTGAACGCCAGCATGAACGACAGCGCCGAGCCGAGGTCGTAGCCGGTCGTGCGGAGGATCTGCGGGATCCAGGTGTTCATGCCGTAGGAGACGAGCAGCCCGAAGAAGCTGATCAGCGGGAACAGCACGGCGGCCACGCGGAACCCCGGGGCGGACAGCAGGCGGAACGCCGAGCGCCGCCCGTCCCCGGCGGTGGAGCCCTGCCGGACGGCCAGGCCGGACTCGGCGGCGACCCCGACCTCGTACCGGCGGGCGAGCTCCGCGGCCTCGTCGGCACGGCCGCGGGCGACGAGGAACGCCATCGACTCGGGCAGGTTCCGGTAGGCGACGGCGAACAGCACGATCCCCACCAGGCCCGCCGCGGCGAACAGGGACTGCCACCCGAAGACGGGGATGACGACGATGGCGAGGACCGAGACGAGCGCGCCGCCGATCGGGAACCCCGTCTGGACTACGCCATTGTAGAACTGACGCCGCTCGATCCGAACGTACTCCATGGTCAGCGCGATGACGGTCGGCAGCGCGCCACCGAACCCGAGCCCCGCGAGGAAGCGCAGGATCGCGAAGACCTCCAGGCTCGGGGCGAGCGCGCACAACCCGGTGAACACGCTGAAGCTCGCGACGCAGCCGAGCACGATGGGCCGCCGGCCCACGATGTCGGTCAGGTACCCCGCCAGCATCGCCCCGATCATCATGCCGAACAGCGAGACGCTGCCGATCAGACCGGCCTCGACCGTCGTCATGCCCCACACCTGGTCCTGCAGCAGGACCGGGAGGACCGCTCCGAACATGAGCAGGTCGACCCCGTCGAGGACGGTCACCGCGAGACAGGTGGACACGACGGCCCGGAAACCGGTGCTGCGTGTGGCGGATCTGGACATCGACGTCCTCCGTGTGCTGGGTTGCGTCGGCCGGGAACGGGCGCGCGAGGAGGCCGAACCTTATGCAATTAGGTGAGAACCGGTCAACCATTTCCCCGACGGTCCGGCATGATTCCTCCATGCCACGATCCGACCGCCCGATGCTGAGCCGGAGAATCATCGTCGCGGCAGCACTCGCGATCATCGACTCCGACGGGCTGGACGCGTTCAGCCTCACGCGGCTCGCCCGCGAGATGGGCGTCCAGGCCCCGTCGCTCTACCACCACTTCCCGGACAAGGCGTCGATCCTCGAGGCCGTCGCCCGGTCGATCATCCGCGAGACGCCGCAGCCGGTCGCCCGGGACACGGACGACTGGATCGAGTACTTCGTCGCCCTGAGCCTGCACTTCCGCCGGACGATCCTGCGCCACGCCCACGCCGCGCCGATCCTGCTGGAGTTCATGCCGCGCGAGGTCTTCACGCCGGTCTACGAGACCTCGGCGACCTTCCTGAAGGAGGTCGGCATCCCGCTCCACCTGCACGTCCTCGTCCTCGACGGGCTGGACCGCCTCACCCTCGGCGCCGCACTGACGGACGCGATGAAGATGCCGGCCGGACAGGACGGGGTCTTCCCACACGCGGACCCGCAGCAGCACCCGGCCCTGGTCCGGGCGATCGGCGACAACGCGCTCGGCCCCGAGGCCCTCTGGGCCGAGTCCGTCCGGACGTTCCTGCGCGGCATCGACACCCTGCGACCGGAGACGACCGCGACACCCGGCACGACGGACGCCGGAGCCACCGGGGAGTGATCCTTGACACTCTCTACCTATAACCGTAAGGTACTTTCGCCAGGAGAGTCGGGCTCCATTCCTGATTCGCGTCGACACATCGCGGGGCCGACGGCCGAGATCGCCGCGCGGACACATTCCGTCGCCTTCCGGTCACCGTTAGGAAATCGTTCGCGGCACCGTCCCGGACCATTCGCCCCCCTTCGGGCCAGGGCAGGCCGGGCTCGTGGACCCGCTTCGTTGAGACTCTAGACGTTCTTTGTCTCACGTGTCAGCCTGGACATGCAGGACCACGACCGCACCGGCGCGCTCGGCGACGGGCCCGTGAGCACCGCGTCCGTCCCGACCCGACGTCCCACCACCGGAGCAGCCGATGAACGTCCCCGAGCTCGTCCGATTCTGGGCCCGTACCCGGCCCGACCACGACGCGATCGCCTTCGAGGGCGCCGCCGAGTCCTGGAGCGCGTTCGACGCCGCGACCGACGACCTCGCCCGCGGTCTCGCCGCCCGCGGGATCACCCGGGGCGACCGGGTCGCGGTGCTCATGCACAACCGCCCCGAGCTCGCCCGGACCATGGTGGCGGTGCTCAAGCTCGGCGCGATCTGCGTCCCGCTGAACTTCCGGCTGCTGTCCGGCGAGCTCGCCGAACTGCTGACCGACGCGGACTGCTCCCTGGTCGTCACCGAGGAGTCGCTGCTCTCCCTGGTCGCCGACGGCGACGGACGCCACGACGTCGTCTCGCTGGGCTCCACCGCCGTCCCCGGGTACGACACGCTGCTCGGCACGCCCGGCCCGGCACCGTCGTCCGACATCGCCGACGACGACGGCGCCTTCCTCTGCTACACCTCCGGCACCACCGGCGTGCAGAAGGGCGCGCTGCTGACCCACCGCAGCGTGCTCGCGCCCGCCCAGGCCCAGATGATCGCCTACGGGCTGTCCTGGCGGGACCGCGTCCTGGTGCCCGCCCCGCTGGTCTACACCGGCTCCATCGTGTCGGTGTTCGTCCAGCTCGTGATCTACCCGGGCGCGACCATGGTGCTGCTCGCCGACTTCGACCCGGAGCGCAGCCTGGAGATCATGGTGCGCGAGCGGGTCACCGCGGCGACGTTCGTCCCGGTGATCTGGCAGCGGATGGCCGCACACCCCGGCTTCTCCGACGCCGGGCTCGCGGCCTTCACCTACGCCGCCGCCGGCGGCGCCCCGGTCGCGACCGAGACCCTGCGCGCCTACCGCGACCGCGGCGTCCCGCTCAACCAGGTCTACGGCCTGACCGAGGCGTCCGGCCTGGTCACCAGCCTGCCCTGGCACGACGCGCTGCACCGCCCCGAGTCCTGCGGCCGGGCGCTGGTCGGCACCGAGATCCGGGTCGACGCGGCCGTCGGTGAGGTCGGCGAGGTGCTCGTCCGCGGCCCGCACGTGATGCGCGAGTACTGGCGCAGGCCGGAGGCGACCGCGGAGACCGTCGTCGACGGGTGGCTGCACACCGGGGACCTCGGCCGGACGGACGACGAGGGGTTCCTGTCCATCGTGGACCGGAGCAAGGACCTGGTGATCTCCGGTGGCATCAACGTCTACCCGGCCGAGATCGAGAAGGTGCTCGCGGCCGTCCCGGGGGTGGGCGACCTCGCCGTCATCGGGGTCCCCGACGAGGTGTGGGGCGAGGTGCCGATGGTCGTCTTCCACTCCGAGCGCGACGCGTCCGCCGTCGTCGCGGAGCTCGCCGCCGCCGCCGGGTCCCGGCTCGCGCGGTTCAAGCAGCCGCGGCACGCCGTCGCCTCGCCGGATCCGCTGCCGCGGACCTTCTCCGGGAAGCTGACCAAGGCCGCGCTGCGCGAGAGGTTCCGGGAGGTCCCGCCCGAAGCGGTCTCCCTGCGCGACGCGGCACCGGCCTGACCACCCGCCCGGCGGGCCCGGTCCGGGCCCGCCGGGTCAGCGGTGGCGCTGCTGCGCCCGGGCCGCCGCCCGGACCGCGTCGGCGGGCCACCCCCGGCCCAGGGACGCGCCGCCGTCCACCACCAGCTCCTGGCCGGTGACGAAGCCCGACGCGTCCGAGGCGAGGAACACCGCGGCGTCGGCCAGGTCGTCGGGCTCCCCGGCACGGGGCAGCGGCTGCAACGACCGCAGGTTCTCCCGGACCGTGCCGACCGAGCGGTCCAGCGCGTCACCGGTGAGACCCGCGCCGTGCCCCACGATCCGCGTCGCCACACCGCCGGGGACGAGCGTGTTCACCCGGATCCCGTCGGGGGCGAGCTCGACGGCGGCGCTGCGGACGAGCTGGGCGACCGCGGCCTTCGCCGCCCCGTAGGCGTGCGGACCGTACCCGGTCCGCAGGCCCGCCACGCTGCCGATGGCGACGATGCTGCCGTGCCCGGAGGCCCGCATCGGCGGCACCGCGTGCTTGATCCCGAACAGGACCGAGCGGCAGAGCAGCGCGAACGCGGCGTCCCACTCGTCGGCCGGGACGTCGTCCACGAAGCGCCACCGGCCGACGGCACCGGCGTTGGCGACCAGGCAGTCCAGACGGCCGTCCCGGTCGAGCACCTCCGCGACGGCGCCCTCCACGTCGGACTCCCGCAGCACGTCGACCCGCCGGAACCGGGCCCGCGGCCCCAGCTCGCCGGCGAGCGCCGCACCGCGCCCGGTGTCGACGTCGCACACGAGCACCGAGGCGCCCTCGGCGACGAACCGCGCGGCGACCGCCGCCCCGATCCCGCTCGCCGCCCCGGTCACGACCGCGGTCCGCCCGGCCAGCGCGGAGCCCGTCACCGGTTCCGGAACACGGGCGGGCGCTTCTCCAGGAACGCCTCGACCGCCTCGCGGTGGTCCTTCGTCAGCGCGGTCAGGATCTGCGAGCGGTTCTCCAGCTCGACCGCCGCCTGGAAGCTGCCGGTCTCCTGGTTCGTCCATAGGACCTCCTTGCTCATCCACACGCCGAAGGGGCTGTGGCCGGCGATGAGCCGGGCCCGCTCCAGGGCGGCCTCCTGCAGCGCGTCGTCGTCGACGACCGCCGCGACCAGGCCGATCCGCTCCGCCTCGTCCGCGTCGACCGTCCGGCCGGTGAGGATCAGGTCGGTCGCCCGGGCGAAGCCGACCATCCGGGGCAGCAGCCAGCTCAGCCCGATGTCGGTGCCGCCGAGGCCGCGCCGGATGAACGACGCCTGCAGGATCGCCGAGCGTGCCATCAGCCGGATGTCGCAGAACACGGCCAGCGCCATGCCGCCACCGACCGCCGCGCCGTTGACGGCGCCGATGATCGGGGCCCGGACCCGCCGGAAGGTCTCGCCGAGGCTCGAGATGTGCTGCTGGACGCGCATCCCCGCCTGGGAGCGTCCCTCCTCCGCGGGGCTGCCCGGTGGGTCCCCGTAGCCACGGAGGTCGAGGCCCGCGCAGAACGCCCGGCCGGCGCCGGTGAGCACGATCGCGCGGACCCCGGAGTCCTCCTGGACCGCGCGCAGCTCGTCGTGCAGGGCCTCGATCAGCTCCGCACTCATGGCGTTGAGCGCCCCGGGCCGCTTCAGGGTGATCCGCAGGATCCCCGGCTCCGGCCGGTCGGTCAGGACCGGCCGGTCGTCCGGTGCGGGTATGGCGTCGCCGGTGGTCGTCATCCGTCCTCCAGGGGTTCTCTCGGCGGGCTACCGGTGCAGGCCGGACGGGCCGCCCAGCCACACACCCAGCTGCTCGCCCGAGACGTGTGCCGCACGGTCCGAGACGAGGTAGGACACGGCGTCGGCGACGGCGTCGGGCGGGATCTCCGGCCACTGTCCACGGAGGACCTCCATGGCCCGCTCCCCCTCGCCGCGGGTCATCCCGGTCTCGACGAACCCGGGGATCACCGAGTTGACCGTGATCCCGCGGCGCGCCGTCTCCTTGGCCAGCACCTCGACCAGCGCCCCGACGCCCGCCTTCGCGGCGGCGTAGGCACCGGTCCCGGGCAGGACCGACCGGCCGGCCGCCGGGCTGCCGACGAACACGATCCGGCTGTGCCCCGCCTCGTACATCGCCGGGAGCACGGCGTGCGTGCAGTAGAAGGCCCCGCTGAGGTTGACGCCGATCACCCGGTCCCAGTCGGCGGGATCGAGCCGCCGGGCCGACGCGGTCAGGTTCATCCCGGCGTTGTTGACCAGGACCGACGGCGCGGCCCACAGCGCGGTCACCCGTTCGACCAGCCCCGTCACCGCGGCGGGATCGGTGACGTCGGCCTGCAGGCACTCCGCGGTCCCGCCGGCTCCCCGGATCTCCTCGACGAGCGCCTCGGCCTCGGCCCCGCTGGTCGCGTAGTCGACGGCGACGGCGTGGCCGTCGGCCGCGAGCCGACGGGCGACCGCGGCCCCGATCCCGCGGGCCCCTCCGGTGAGCAGCGCGACCCGCCGGGCCGCGGCGTCGGGTGACGGCACGCGTACGTCCTCTCCTCGGCTCCGATCATCCTGACACGTGAGACGAATACCGTCCATTGTCACGTCGCCGGCACGGGACGAGCGTCGAGGGACACGAACCCCGCTCCGTATGCTGGGCGGGTGCCCGACCGCTCGCCTCCGGTGACCGCCCGGCCCTCCGCTGCCGTCGAGCGGATCCTCGACGCCGCCGACGCGTGCTTCGCCCACTACGGCATCGCCAAGACGACGATGGAGGACGTCGCGTCGGCGGCGGAGATCTCCCGCGCGACGCTTTACCGCACGTTCTCCGACCGGGAGAGCCTCCTGACGGCGCTGGTCCGCCGCCGCGCGCGGATGAACATCGAGCGCAGCCGGGCCCGGATCATGGCGCTGGACTCGCTCACCGAGCGCGTCGTGGAGGGCATCACGCTCAACGTCCGGGTCGGGCACCGGGACCCGCTGATGCACGCGCTGGTCTCCCCCGAGCAGATGGCGCTGGCGAACACCCTCCTGAGCTCGACCGGGCTGGCGACGGAGCTGACCCACGAGTTCTGGGAGCCCGTCCTGAGCGCGGCACGGGACACCGGTGAGATCCGGGCGGACCTCGACCTGGTCGGCCTGTGCGAGTGGATCTCCCGGCTGGAGATCATGTTCATCGTCCAGCTGGAGGACACCCCGGAGGACACGGACCGCATCCGCCGGCTCGTGGCCGACTTCGTCGTCCCCGCGCTCACGGCGGCCGGCTGAGCGGGCCGGCCGGGGCTCAGTCGCCCAGGTCGGCGGCGAGCTCGCGGTGCAGGTGCTGGCAGGCCTGCTCGTTGCGGCCGTAGAGGAACGTCCCGTGCGGCCACGCGGCCGCGTTCTGCTGGATCGTCAGCTCCATCGGCCAGTCCTCGTTCACGGCCGCGTCCTGCAGGATCTCCCAGCTCCGCCGGATCCGCCGCTCGATCCGCTCGGTCCGCTTCTCCGGGCGGACCAGGAACCGGATCTGCGTCGTCGACCGGTTCGGGTCGGTCGTGTCGGGCCACACGGTCCAGAACTCGACGTGGTCCGGCGTCGAGATGACCATCGAGTTCGGGTAGAGGAACAGGTTGCTGCCCATCAGCCGGAAGTCGGCGTCGACCTCCTCCCCGGCGCGGGCGAGATCGCCCATCCGGGTCCGTGGGCTGAAGGACTGGCCGTGCCGGCCATACTGCCGCCATACGCTGGTGTTCGTCTCGATCAGCTTCCCGACGCCCTCGGGGTGCAGGAACTTCGGGTGCAGGACGTCGATCGCACCGTCGAGGACGATCTTCCAGTTGATGTCCAGGGTGAACGACTCGTCGAGGAAGATCTCGGCGCCGCCGAGGCCGTAGGGCGACAGCTGCGCGTCCACCTCGGGGCCCAGCCAGTCGTCGATGTCGAGGTCCTGGTCGCCGGACAGGACGGCGAACAGGAAGCCGTGCCGCTCCTCGGTCCGGATCCGGTGCAGGCCGTGCCGGTCCTTGTCGACGTGGGTGTAGAAGTCGTCGTACGGCACGCCGCGCAGGCCGCCGTCCTCCCGGGAGTAGCTCCAGCCGTGGTAGTGGCAAGTGAAGATCCGCTTCTGGCCGCACGGCTCGTCCTCCACCCGGCCGCCGCGGTGCCGGCAGATGTTGAGGTAGGAGCCGACCGTGCCGTCCGACCGGCGGACGACGATCAGCGGCATCCCGAGGATCTCGCGGGTCAGGAAGCTGCCGGGCCTCGCGATCTCCGAGCCGTGCCCGATGATCACCGGCAGCCGCTTCAGGAGCGCCCGCTCCTGCGCGGCCCGCTCCTCACCGACGAAGTGCGAGATCGGCACCCGGAGGTCGGTCGGGGACATCTCCGTGGTCCCGGCGCGCAGGTGCTCGGCGAGGGTGTGTGCGACGTCGTCGTTCAGCAGTGTCATGTCTCGGTCCCCCGGGTGGTGGTGGTCGACGGGCGGGACGCTCGGATCTCCCCGAGCACCTCGTCGGTGTGGGCCCCGAGGTCCGGGGCCCGCTGCGGCGCGAACTCCTCCCCAACGACCCGGACGGGGCTGGCGGCGAACCGGAACCCGTCCTGGTCGTAGGTGGTGGCGCGGGCCGTGAAGTGCGGGTCGTCCACCAGCTCGGTCACCGTGTTGACCGGGCCTCCCGCGATGTCGCGGGCCAGGAAGAGCGCGGTCCACTCGGCCCGCGTCCGGGTCCGGAACACGGCGTCGAGCTCCCGCCAGACGTGCCGGGCGCGCGCGTCGGACCCCTCGTCCACCGACACGAGATCGACCTCCAGCAGGTCCGGCCGGTCGACCGCGTCGCAGAACGCCCGCCAGAACTTCGGCGTGTGCGAGCCGAACACCATCGCGCCGCCGTCCTTCGTGGCGTACGCGTCGAGCAGCGGCCAGTCCGGCAGCCGCCCGTCGGCGGTCCAGCCCGGACGCCGGTGGGTGCGGCCGGCGTTCAGCGCGCCGTCGATCCGGTCCGGCATCCAGGCGATCGCGACGTCGGCGCTGCTCACCTGCAGGCGCGCGCCCTCTCCGGTGGTGCGTGCCCGCAGCACCGCCGCCAGGACCGCCATCGCGCCGTACGCGCCCACGGCGTACATCGCCTGCGGGGTCTCCCCCGAGCCGCCCATCACCCCGGGCGGGGACGGCCGCGCGGTGTCCACCGTGCGCAGCCCGGCGTAGGCGTCGAACCACATCCCGCCGGTGGCGAGGTCGCGGTACGGCCCCTCGGCGCCGGTCCCGGAGACCTCGCACAGCACGGTCGACGGGCGCTGACCGGCCAGGCGCTCCCAGCCGAGCCCGAGCCGGTCGAGATACCCGTGCCTCGTCCCCTCGACCACCGCGTCGGCGGACGCGGCGAGCCGGAGGAACGCCTCGGCGCCCTCCGCCGTGCGCAGGTCGAGCTCGACGCTGCGCTTGCCGCGATTCCACCGCAGGTGCATGAACCCGGGGCCGTCCGGTCCACCGACGGCCTGCGCCCCGGCGTACCGGACGCCCTCGCCGCGGCCGGGCGTCTCGATCTTGATGACGTCGGCGCCGAGATCGGCGAGGTGCCCGCCGACCGACGACGGCGCCAGCTGCGCGACCTCGACGACGCGCACGCCGTCGAGCAACGAGTATCCGCCCACCACTCCTCCTCCGTCCGTCGCCGAACCGTGACACGTGAGACAATATCTGTCAATCATCTCACGATACCGACAGCTACCTTCTGCCTTAAGAGGTCGCGCGGATTGGTCACAGCTTGGCCGCGGTCGAGTGTCTGGGGGCGAGGGCGGGTACGGGCCTGCCGATCATGAAGTTATCTACGCTTCGTGATCGTCTGGAGGCCGCGTGCCCACCCTGCCATCATGGCTGACCGAGCCGTTGTGGGACCAGTTCACCGCGCTGCTGCCTCATCGAGACGAGTTCGATCCCACCCATCCGCTGGGCTGCCATCGCCGCCGGATCGCGGATCGGATCGTGTTCGACAAGCTCCTGCAGGTACTGCGGTTCGGCTGCTCGTATGAGGGCATCGCTGACAGCACCTGCTCGGCGACCACCATCCGCGATCGTCGTGACGAGTGGATCAGGCTCGGGGTCTTCGCCCAGCTGCGTCGGATCGTCCTGGACGCCTACGACCGCATCGTCGGTCTGCTGCTGCACGACATCGCCGTCGATGGCGCCATCACCAAGGCCCCCGGCGGCGGCGAGGTCGCCGGTCCGTCGCCGGTGGACCGGCGCAAACAGGGTATGAAACGTTCGGTGCTCGTCGAGGGATACGGCATCCCGCTGGGCCGAGTCCTGGCCGGAGCCAACCGGCACGACTCCCCGCTACTGGGCCCCACCCTCGACCGCCTCGATGCTCTCGGCCCGCTGCCCGACGACATCACCGTGCACCTCGACGCCGGCTATGACTCCGGCAAGACCCGCGACACGCTGGCCGAACGAGGCCTGCACGGCGAGATCGCGCACAAGGGTGAGAAAGCGCCGATCCAGGCCACCCGCCGCTGGCACGTCGAGCGGACCAACGCTTGGCACAACAGCTTCAACCGGCTGCAGCGCTGCTACGAACGACGAGAAATCGTCGTCGACGCGTTCTTCGACCTCGCCGACACGATCGTCACACTCCGTAGCTTGATTCGGCAGGCCTGGACCACACACCGCTGGAACGCCCGACCTGCACGACGTCCATGATCACCAACCAATCCGCGCGACCTCTAAGGTGAAGCGATGTCGGGATTCCGTTTCGGGGTACTCAGCACCGGTGCCACCTGCGGTCCGGGAGGCTGGCCGGCGTTCGCCCGGCGGGTCGAGGACCAGGGCTGGTCGGTGCTCCAGGTCCCCCAGCACTTCAGCGTGCCGTCGGTACCGCCGCTGCCCGCCCTCGCGACGGCGGCCGCGGCCACGTCGGGGCTGACCGTCGGGACGCTGGTGCTGGACAACGAGACCGGCCACCCGGCCGTCGTCGCGCGGGACGCCGCGTGGCTCGCCGCCGCGACCGGCGGCCGGTTCGAGCTGGGCATCGGGGCGGGCTGGCTGGCCGCCGACCACACGATGCTCGGCCACCCGTTCCGGGAGCCCGCCGAGCGGGTCGACCGCCTCGGCGAGGCCCTCGCGCTGATCCGGGGGTGCTGGGCCGGGCGCACGTCGTTCGCCGGGACGCACTACGTGCTGGAGGACCTGCCGGAGGGTGCCGCCACCGCGACCCCGCCGCGGCTGCTCGTGGGCGGCGGCGGGCGGCGGGTGCTCGATCTCGCGGCCCGGCACGCCGACGTCGTCGGGATCGCCCCGGACATGCGGAGCGGCCGGATCGGCCGCGCCGCGGCACGGACCACCGGACGGGAGCAGGTCACCGCCAAGGCGGCCCGGATCCGGGAGGTGGCCGCGGCCCGCGGGGCCACGGTCGAGCTGCACATGTCGATCACCGGGATCCACGACCGCGCCGACACCGCCCGGATCGACCGGCTGGCCGACAGCTTCGGCGTCGAGCCCGGCGAGGTGCCCCGGCTGCCCAGCGTGCTCGTGGGGGACACCGCGGAGATCGCCGACGAGCTCCGCCGCCGCCGCGACGAGACGGGCGTGAGCTACCTGACGGTGAACGAGACGCTGCTGGAGCGGATGGCCCCGGTCGTCGCCGAGCTCGCCGGGACCTGAGGGCTCTCAGCCCCGGACGAGGTCCCGGCTGATGATCTCCTTCATGATCTCGTTCGCGCCGCCGTAGATCCGCTGGACCCGGGCGTCGGTGAAGGCACGCGCGATCGGGTACTCGGTCATGTAGCCGTAGCCGCCGTGCAGCTGGACCCCGGTGTCGATCACCTGCCACTGCATCTCGGTGGCCCACCACTTGGCCTTGGCCGCATCCACCGGGGTGAGCCGGCCCGCGTTCAGCTCGCGGACGCACCGGTCGACGTAGCTGCGGGTCACCTCGATCCGGGTCCGGAGGTCGGCGAGCGTGAACCCGACGCTCTGCTGCGCAGCGAGCGGCTTACCGAAGGCCGTGCGCTCGCGGGTGTAGTCGAGCGTCCACCGGAACGCGGCCTCGGCCGAGCACTGCGCGGCGACCGCGATGCCCATCCGCTCACGGGGCAGGTTCTGCATCAGCGCGGGCAGCCCACCGCCGAGCTCGCCGAGCAGGTTGGCCGCCGGCACCCGCGCGTCCTGGAAGAACAGCTCCGCGGTGTCCTGGCCGGGGAGCCCGATCTTGTCCAGCTTGCGGCCGCGCTCGAAGCCCGGGGTGTCCCGCTCGACGACGAACAGGGAGTACCCGGCGGAGCCCGCGTCCGGGTCGGTGCGGGTCACGACGACGACCAGGTCCGAGGTGATCCCGTTGCTGATGAACGTCTTGGAGCCGTTGAGGACCCAGTGGTCGCCGTCGCGGACGGCGGTCGTCGCGATACCCCGCAGGTCACTGCCCGCCGCCGGCTCGCTCATCGCGATGGCGGCGATCGTCTCCCCGCTCGCGAAGCCGGGGAGCCAGCGCTCCCGCTGCTCCGGGCCGGCGAGGTTCAGCAGGTAGCCAAGGACGATGTCGTCGTTGGTCCCGAACGCGGACTGCAGGGACGCCGCCCCGGCCGCGGCGATCTCCTCGGACAGCACGAAACGGAAACGGTAGTCCGGCTCCCCCGCGCCGCCGTAGTCCTCCGGCACCGCGAGCCCGACCAGGCCGGCCGCGCCCGCCTTCTTCCACGTCTCCCGGTCGATCTGCCGGTCGGTGCCCCACCGCTCCACGTTGGGCACCACCTCCCGGGTCACGAAGGCCCGGGCCGTCTCGCGGTACGCCTCGTGGTCGGCCTCGTACAGGTCGGTCTCCACGCGGTCTCTCCTTCCGGCCGGTCGGACCGGCGGTGAACGGGACGGACGGTGTCAGCGGGTCGCCGCGGCCTCGACCACGTCGAGCATGTCCCGGATGTCGACGAGCTTGACCCGGGGGCGTCCCTCGCCCCGGCCGGTCCGCCGCTCGTGGGCGTCGATCGCCTTCCACTCGGCGAGCCCCATCGCCTCGGGCCTGCGCTCGGCCACCAGCGCCGAGAACTCCGATCCTCCTGCCCGCGGGGTGTCCAGCCGGCCCGCCGACCAGTCCGCCAGCAGGGCGTTCACGGTGTCCTCGGCGCACCAGCGGTTCGTGCCGATCACGCCGCTCGGGCCGCGCTTGATCCAGCCCGCGGTGTAGACGCCGGTCACGGCCTCGCCGGTGCCCGGATCGGTGACCCGGCCGTCGTCGTTCGGGAGGACCCCGCGCTGCTCGTCGAAGGGCACCCCGGGGATCCGCGCGCCGCGGTAGCCGACCGAGGTGAGGACGAGCCCGCAGTCGAGCTCCTCGGTCTCGCCGGTCGGCCGGGCGGCGACCCGGTCCCCGTCGGCGACCGCGGTGTTCCGCGCGACGCGGACGCCCTCGACGCGCTCCTCCCCGAGGATCTCGTCGGGCCCGGTGAGGAACCGGAGGACGATGCGGCGGCCGGCACCGCCCGGCTCGCGCCCGGCGAGCTCGCGCAGCGCGTCCAGCTTCAGGGCGAGGACCGGATCCGGCTCCCGCTCCAACCGGGCCGCCGTGACCTCGTCGAGCTCGATCTCCGCGGGGTCGACGACGACGTCGATCCCGGGAAGGTCGCCGAGCGCCAGGAGCTCGGGGGTCGTGAACGCCGCCTGGGCGGGGCCCCGGCGGCCGAGGACCACGACCTCACGGACCGCGCTGTCCCGCAGCGCGGCGAGCGCGTGCGCCGAGGTGTCGGTGCCCGCCAGGTGCTCCTCCCCCGCGACCAGCACGCGGGCAACGTCGAGGGCGACGTTGCCGTTGCCGACGACGACCGCGCGCTCGCCGGACAGGTCGAACCGCCGGTCCGCGGCGTCCGGGTGGCCGTTGTACCAGGCCACGAAGTCGGTGGCCGAGCTGCAGCCGGGCAGGTCCTCCCCGGTGATCCCGAGGCTCCGCCCGCCCGGGGCACCGACCGCATAGAGCACCGCGTGGTGGTGGGCGAGCAGCTCGTCGTGCCCGATGTGCTCCCCCACCTCGACGTTGAGGTGCAGGGCGACCTTCCGACGCCCCCAGGTGCGGGCGAGCGCGGTGCCCGCCCCCTTGGTGTCCTGGTGGTCGGGAGCCACGCCGTGCCGGATCAGGCCGCCCGGCACCGGCAGGCGGTCGATCATCGTGATCTCGACGTCCAGCCCGCGCCGGCGCAGCATGCTCTCCGCGGCGTAGCAGGCGGCCGGCCCGGTCCCGACGACGGCGACCCGCAACGGCCCCGCCCCCTCGGGCGAGCTGATCTCCGGCTCGGTCCGCCCCGTCCGCGCGGCCGGTTCCCGGCCGTCGTACCAGGCCGCGTTGATCCGTAGGTAGCGCTCGTCGACCGGTTCGAGGTCCTCGTCCGGCACGATCGCCGACACCGGGCACACGTCGATGCAGGCCGCGCAGTCGATGCAGGTGTCCGGATCGATGTAGAGCATCTCGGCGGTCGCGTAACCGGGCTCGTCGGGCGTCGGGTGGATGCAGTCGACGGGGCAGACCTCGACGCACGACGCGTCGTTGCAGCACGAGCGGGTGATCACATGGGTCATCGGTGGTCCTCGACGGTGCGGACGGGAGCAGGCCGGCGGCGGCGGGCCCGTCGGGGCCCGCCGCCGCCGGAGGGATGCGTCGCGCTGGGGATCAACGCACCTTCTGGTGGGTGGACGTGATGTCCGAGTACTCGGTGCGGATCGCCGGCTTCGCGATCTTCCCGCTGGGCAGCCGCGGCAGCGGGTCCTCGCGGACCACGACGTAGCGCGGGACCTTGTAGTCCGCCATGTGCCGGTTGCACTCCGCGATGATCGACGCCTCGTCGAGGCCCTCGCCCCAGACGATCGCCGCCGGGGTCTCGCCGAACCGCTCGTCCTCGGCGGCGATCACCGAGACCTCCTTCACCCCGGGGATCTGGGAGATCACGGCCTCCAGCTCGAACGGCGACACGTTGATGCCACCGGTGATGATCAGGTCCTTGAGCCGGTCGACGAAGGTGAGCCGGCCGCCCTCGTCGCGGTTCCCGAGGTCGCCGCTGTGCAGCCAGCCGTCGCGCAGCGCCGTGGCCGTGTTCTCCTCGTCCTGCCAGTACCCGGGTGTGACACCGGGCCCGCGCATGACGATCTCGCCGTTCTCGCCGGGATCGCACTCGGTGCCGTCGTGGCGGACGACCTTGATCTCGGTGAAGACGTTGCCGCTGCCGCACTTGTCGGGGTGGTCGGCGGCCTCCTCCGGCCACGTCGCGGTCGCGACGCCGCCGACCTCGGTCATCCCGTAGATCTGGCGGAGCACGACGCCCTTCGCCGCGTACGCCTCCAGCAGCGGCACGGGTACCGCCGCGCCACCGACGATCGCGGTGTCCAGGCTGCTGAGGTCGGCGTCGGCGAACTCCGGGGTCGCAGCCAGCGCCTGGAAGATCAGCGGCACGCCGAACATGACGGTGATCCGGTGCTTCTCGATCAGCTGCACGGCGCGCGAGGGCTTCATCTCCCGCTCCGCGACCAGCGTCCCGCCGAGCACACCGGTGATCACCACGCCGTAGACCAGGCCCGGGGTGAAGGCCAGGGGCAGCAGCAGGAGCGTTCGCGCGCCGGGCCGCATCCCGGGGTCGGTCAGCGAGTTCTCGAAGACGATGTCGAGCAGCGTCCGGTTGGTGCAGACGACACCCTTGGACAGGCCGGTCGACCCGCTGGTGAACAGGATCGCCACCGGGTCCGCGGGGTCGAGGTCGATCCGGAAGTCGTCGGTGCCGCCGGTTCGGAGCCGGCCGACCTCGTCGAACGGGACGGTCGTGAGGTCGTGCCCGAGCCCGACGACCTCCTTGAGCGTCTCCTCGTGCGCCTCAGCGGTCACGACCACCCCGGCGCCGGAGTCGCCGAGGATCTTGTGCAGCTCGCTCGCGACCAGCCGGGGGTTGAGCGGGACGAGCACGCCGCCCGCCTTGATGATCCCCCAGGCCGTCACGACCCACTCGACGCTGTTCGTGCTCATCAGGCCGATCCGGTCGCCGGGCGAGACGCCCTCCCCGACCAGCCGGCGGGCGAGCCGTCCGGACCAGTCCTGCAGCTGCCGGTAGGTCACGGCGTCGTCGCCGACGACGACGGCCTGCTGGTCCGGCTTCCGACGAGCCCACCAGTGCAGGGCCGATGCAACTGACGTCGCCATGATTCTCCTTCTCGCGCCACGGTGCGCAGCCGGCGACCGGACGGGGCCTCGGGCCCCGGTCCTCCCGGTCACGTGGACATCCTTCGGTTGGCCGCCTGGCCGGCCCGGTACGGGTCAGGCCGGTACGACGACCCGGCCGGCGAGCCGGCCGAGCACCTCCTCGGCGTCGGCGACGATGCGGTGCACCAGGTCGGCGACCGTGGGGATGTCGTCGATCAGTCCCTGGCACTGGCCCGCCGTCCAGACACCGGCGTCGAGCTCGCCGGTCTCGAACACCGTCCGCCCGCGGGCCCCCGCCACCAGCTCGCGGACGTCCGGGAACTGCCCGCCCCCGTCGAGGATCCGGACGACCTCGGTGCTGACCGCGTTTCGCGCCACCCGTGCGGTGTTCCGCAGCGGCCGGAAGATCAGGTCGGTGGCCCGCTCGTCGGCGTCCACGATCGCCTGCTTCACGTTCCGGTGGACCGGCGCCTCGACGGTCGCCATGAACCGGGTGCCCATGTTGATGCCGTCGGCGCCGAGCGCGAGCGCCGCCGCGAGACCGCGGCCGTCGGCGAACCCGCCGGAGGCCACCACCGGGACCGACAGGCGGGCCGTCGCCGCCGGGATCAGGACCAGCCCCGGCACGTCGTCCTCGCCGGGGTGCCCCGCGCACTCGAACCCGTCGATGCTCACGCCGTCGACGCCCACCCGCTCGGCCTTGAGGGCGTGCCGGACGCTGGTGCACTTGTGCAGCACCTTCACGCCGTGCTCGTGGAAGAGCGGCAGGTGCGGCTCGGGGTTGGACCCGGCCGTCTCGACGATCGGGATGCCGGACTCGACGATCACCCGCCGGTACTCGTCGTACGGCGGCGGGTCGATCGCCGGGAGGATCGTCAGGTTCACCCCGAACGGCCGGTCGGTGAGCTCGCGGCAGCGCGCGATCTCCTTCGCCAGGTCCTCGGGGGTCGGCTGGGTCAGCGCGGTCAGGAAGCCGAGGCCGCCGGCCTCGGCGACCGCGGCGACGAGCTCCGCGCGGCCCACCCACTGCATCCCGCCCTGGACGACCGGGTGCTCGATCCCGAAGACCTCGGTGAGCCTCGTACGCAGCGCCATCTGTCTCCTCCCGCTGGGATCCGGTGCGTGCGGCGTCAAAGCCGCTCGGTGAACTTCGCGTCCCGCTTCTCGCGGAACGCACTGAAGGCCTCCCGCGAGTCGTCGCCGCGCAGGGTGATCGCCTGCGCGGCGGCCTCCGCGTCCAGGGCCTCGGAGATGCTGCGGTCACCGCCATCGGTGAGCAGTCGCTTGGTCAGCGCCATCGCCACCGCGGGCCCGGCGGCGAGCCGGTCCACCAGGTCACCCGTGACGGTGTCGAGTTCGGACACCGGCACGACCCGGTTGACCAGGCCGATCTCGGCGGCGCGGTCCGCGGGGACGATCTCGCCGAGCAGACAGAGCTCCTTAGAGGTCATTTCAGAACGAGGTCGACGTGTCTGTTGTAGACGACAAGCGGCTATCTGACCTGCCGTTTGATCTGTCGTCGAGGGGTCAATGGAAACTCGACAAGTCGTTCTGAAACGACCTCTTAGCCCGGTGCAGGCCGACCAGCCGAGGCAGGACCCAGGAGCCGCCGAAGTCGACGGCCAGCCCGCGCCGGACGAACACCTCGGAGAAGCGGGCCCGGTCGGACGCGACGACGAGGTCGCAGGCCAGTGCCAGGTTCAGCCCCGCCCCGACGGCCACCCCGTCGACGCGCGCGACGGTCGGCGTGGCCATCCGATGCAGCGCCAGCGCCGCCCGGTTGATCCGGTTCATCGAGCCGAGCGGGTGCCGCTCGTCGGACACCGCCGACAGGTCGGCCCCGGAGCAGAAGTCGCCGTCCCGCCCGGTCACGACGACGACCCGCACCTGCGGGTCGTCGTCGAGCTCGGTCAGCAGGCGGTACAGCTCGTCGAGCATCGACGCGGTCAGCGCGTTGCGCCGGCCGGGGTTCGACAGCTCGATCGTCGCCGCCGGACCGCTCCGCCGGACGGCCACCTCCGCCTGCCCCACGCCGGTCACGCGAAGTCGACCACTCCGCGCAGGTTCAGGCCCGCGTGCATGTCGGCGTAGCCCTGGTTGATCTCCTCGAGCTTGTACCGCCGGCTCACGAGCTCGTCGAGCCGCAGGTAGCCCTGCTGGTACATGTTCAGGAAGTAGGGCACGTCGCGGGTCGGCGACGACATCCCGAACAGGGCACCCTGGATCCGCTTCTGGTACATCGCGAGCTCCATCAGGTTCACCGGGATGCCGGTGGTCATGAAGTTCGCGACCGCGGTGAGCACCACGACGCCGTCCTTGCGGACCGACGCGAACGCCTCGGCGACGTGCTCGCCGGTCGCCACGCCGACGCAGACGATCGCGCTGTCCGCGCCCTGGCCGTTGGTCAGGTCCTTGGCCAGTGCGGTGGCCTCGGCCATGGTGCCGACCGCGTCGGTCGCACCGAGCTTGAGCGCGCTCTCGCGCTTGAACCCGACCGGGTCGACCGCGATGACGCGGAGGGCGCCACCGTGCTTCGCGCCCTGCACCGCGTTGATGCCGATCCCGCCGACACCCATGACGATCACGACGTGCCCGGGCCGCACCTGGGCGGCGTTGACCGCGGATCCCCACCCGGTCGGGACACCGCAGCCCACGAGGGCGGCGCTCTCCAGCGGGATGCTCTTGTCGATCTTGATGGCGCCCCACTCGGGGAGGACGCTGTACTCGGAGAAGGTCGACACCAACGAGCACTGGGCGACGTCGGTGTCGCCGTGGTGCAGCCGGAAGGTTCCGTCGAGCTGGGTCCCGGTCATCATGAACGCGCCGTTGTCGCAGAGGTTCTGCTTGCCCTCGGCGCACCAGCGGCAGCGGCCGCAGCCGGGGATGAAGCTGGCCACGATGTGGTCGCCGGGCTGCAGGTCCCGCACTCCGGACCCGACCTGCTCGACCACGCCGGCACCCTCGTGCCCGCCGCAGTAGGGGTAGTGGGCCGACGGCACGTCACCCTTGGCGAGATGGTCGTCGGAGTGGCACAGCCCAGCGGACTTGTACCGTACGAGGACCTCGTGTTCCTTCGGCTCGTCGACGTCGATCTCGATGACGTCCCACTCGCCCGGTGCCTCCCACAGGACAGCTGCCCTCGACTTCATCGTCTTGTTCCTCTCGGGGAATGTGCGGTATGCCGCTCGGAGCGGAGCGACCGTCTCCCTCGACGGCCTCGGCGAGGGGGCCGGGGAAGATCGGGACCCTCCAGAGCGTGGCCAGCCTAAAGTTGGTAGGTAGGGCCGTCAATACGTCTTCGTGTTTTTGTCTCGTAACGGACAACTCAAGATGCATTGCACCAGGTAGGAGCGCACCCGAGCCGCACTGATAGATACATATGACATCATCCGTCACATGATCGCCGATGATGCCGCGCCCGGGGAGCGGCCCGCCCCGCAGACCCCCCTGCTCGACCTCTTCCGGCTCGACGGGAAGGTCGCCGTCGTCACCGGGGCGAGCTCCGGACTCGGGGCCGGGTTCGCGGTCGCGCTCGCCGAGGCGGGGGCGGACGTCGTCCTGGCCGCCCGCAGGGCCGACCGCCTCGCCGAGACCGGCGCCGCGGTGGCGCGGCACGACCGTCGGTGGCACGCCGTCACGGCCGACGTCGCCGACCCCGACGACTGCGACCGGGTCGCGGGGGCCGCACTCGAACGCTTCGGCCGGGTCGACGCACTCGTGAACAACGCCGGCATCAGCAGCGTGGTTCCGGCACTGAGGGAGGAGCCCGGCGACTTCCGGGGCGTGCTCGACGTCAACCTGTCCGGGGCGTACTGGATGGCGCAGGCCTGCGCCCGGCGGATGGAGCCCGGCTCGGCGATCGTGAACGTCGCGAGCGTGCTGGGCCTCGTCGCGTCGGCGCTTCCGCAGGCCGCCTACTCGGCGAGCAAGGCCGGCCTCCTCGGCCTGACCCGTGACCTCGCCCAGCAGTGGTCGGGCCGCCGCGGGATCCGGGTCAACGCGCTCGCCCCCGGGTTCGTCAACACCGAGATGACCGAGGAGATGCCGGAGGAGACCCTCGGCCGCTTCCTCGCCGGCGCGCCGCTGCAGCGACTCGGCACCCAGCGTGAGCTCGACGCCGCGATGCTGTTCCTCGCCGCACCCGCCTCCGGCTACGTCACCGGGGCGACGCTCGCCGTCGACGGCGGAATGAGCGGGCACTGAGCAGACACCGGATCGACCGCGCGCCGGGAGGCCGGGCCTCCCGGCGCGGCCCGTCACACCGGGTCGAGCGCCGACACCAGCCAGCGGTCGCCGTCCTGCTCCATCGTGACCCGCACGCGCGATCCCGACAGCGTCGGCTGGTCCTGCCCCGCCCGCGTGGAGGTCTGGTTCAGGAACATCATGAGCTGGACCTGCCCCGGCGACGACACCTCGGTCGTGCCGACCGCGGCCGCGGAGGTCTGGGTGACCAGCTGGTCGCGGTTCGACGCCGGGATGACGATGTCCCGGACCAGGCTGGTGTAGTCCTCGCGGAACCTGCCGCCGACCTGCTCGGTCCGCTCGTCGAGCTCGTCGGCGATACTGCGGTGGTCGTAGGACAGCAGCCGCGGCACGACCTCCTCGGCCACCGCTCGCGCCTCGTTCCGGGCCGAGTCCGTCCGCATGTTCTGCACCTGCAGCACGGTGAACAGCACCGCCAGCGCCGCCAGCACCACGGCACCGGCCCCGAGCACCCGTGTCGCCTGCCGGGGGCGGTCGCGGTACCAGCCGACGACCGACCGGTACGCCCGGACCGGCAGCAGGCCGAGCCACCTCAGACCGCGGCCCACGGGACGAAGCAGTGCCCTCGGACCCCTCACGGCACGAACTCCACTCGCGACACGAGCCATTCGCCGTCCTTCTTCTCCAGCTCGGTGACCATCCGGTAGAACCGCGGCTCGCCGTTCGGCACGCTCTGATTGGACACGTTCGCCTTCACCGCCAGGATCGCCCGCGCGGTCGAGGCGTCGATGGAGTCGATGCCGGCCCCGGTCACCTCGCCCTGGGTGGACACCTTCGACTCCTTCACGAGGGCGATGTAGGAGTCCAGGTTCTGCGCGAACAGCCCGCCGAAGTCCCCGGTGGAGTCCTCCACGACCCGTCGCACGTCCTGCTCGGCGGTCTCGTGGTTGATCGACGTCAGCATCACCGCAGCGTCCTGGGCCGCCTCGAGCGCCGCGGCCCGATCGGACTCGGCCGCGCGGCCCGTGTTCCACACGATCCCGCTCACCACGGCCGCGACGAGCGCGAGGACGAACGAGGCGAGCACACCGCGCCGGACAGCTGGGCTCGGCGCCGGCCCGTCGCCGTCGGCGCCCGGGGGGACGTCCGCGGGGGCGTCGCCTCCGGTCGGACCGGGCTCGTCGACACCGCGGACGGGTGCGGTGGCAGGGAGGGGATCCGCCGCACCGGCGCCGGCCGTCCCCTCCCGCGCCCGCTCGCCACGGGCGTCGGTCGCCGGACCCTCGGGGGTCACATCGTCCGGGGACGGGTCGGCGGCCGACCCGTCCCCGGTCGGCGGCGAGCCCGCGCTCCGACCGCTCTGGGAGGTTCTCACCACGTCAACTCCTCGGTTCGGCGGTGCCGGGCCGTCCCGCTCCGGGGATGAGCGGGACGCGGGGACCGGCACCGTGTTCCAGCGCCCCGGCGGGGGTCCGGGGCGCGAACCTGACGGCTGCGACTGTTGTGTCCGTCACGGCCAACCGATACTGACACAATCGTCGTTCTGTATCGTCAGGGGGTCTCGCGAGCTCTGCAGGAGCAGGTCAGGCCTCCCCCGGGACGGACATCAGACCGCCCAGCGTCATGGCCTCGGGTGGGGGCGCGGGGCTGCTCACCGCACCGATCGCACCGAGGGGCTCGAAGGCCGGCTCGCCGTCCACCGGGGTGTCCGGGCGCAGCGTCAGCCGGCCCGCGGCCGACGGGCTGTAGCCGTCACCACGGCACTGGAAGATCGTCGCCGCGCGGCGTCCGGGAGGCGACCCGGGCTCGAAGCACGGCAGGTTGCGCGCGCTGCGCGCCAGCGTCGGGTCGTCCTGGGGCAGCTTGCAGTAGCTGTTCTCCGGGAGCGGCTCGTCGCCGACCTCCATCGCGTTGCGCGGTCCACCCGGCTGGCCTGCGGGGATCCACCCCTCGACGCAGTTGGGCTGGTTCACGTTCGTTCCGAGGTTGAACCGGAAGATGCCGGGCTCCGCCTCCGGCGCGACGATCAGCGATCCGGCCGTGAACATCGGGTACACGACCAGGATCTGCTCGAGCGGGGCGTTGTAGGCCTCGGCCAGCCGGGTCAGGACCTCGGTCGTGCTCAGCAACGTCGGGGTGTTACGGCTCAGGTCGCTGAGCAGTCCCTCGGCCTGCTGCGCGGCACGGGAGCCGTCCGTCAGGACCGACCGCAGTGCGGGGTCGCTCTCGCGCAGCTGCCCGGTGAAGGAGTTCAGGTTCGCCGCCCAGCTCCTGATCGAGTCGCTGGTGGCCAGCTGCGGGTCGGCGAAGCCCTCGA
The DNA here is from genome assembly GCF_020131355.1 of Pseudonocardia sp. ICBG1293. GTDB lineage: Bacteria > Actinomycetota > Actinomycetes > Mycobacteriales > Pseudonocardiaceae > Pseudonocardia. The sequence continues at coordinate 427,439 of NZ_JAHLEL010000038.1, read as the reverse complement.
AGTCGTTGATCAGCTTCTCGGTCGGGTCGTAGTTCCGATCCGCCTCCTCGACCAGCAGTCCGGTGTTGTCGACCAGCCGGCCCAGGTCCGGGCCGATGCCCCGGAACGCGTCGGCGAACTCGTTCAGGACGGTGGTGAAGTTCTGCTGGTCGACCGAGGTGAGCAGGTTGTCCGTGCCCTGCAGGACGTCGGCGGTCGGGACCGGGACCGAGGTCAGCTCGAGCGGGACGTGCGCACCGTCGGCCAGCGGCGGGGCGGCGGGGTCCTGGGGGACGAAGTCGACGTACTGCTCGCCGATGGCCGACACGCTGTGCACCTCGGCCCGGCTGCCCGCCGGTGGCACGTGGTTCTCGTCGATCGTCATCCGGATGCGGACGCCCTCGGGGTCCAGGTCGACGTCGGTGACCGTGCCGACCGTCGCGCCGCGGTAGGTGACGTTGGCGTTGGGGTAGAGGCCCCCGGCCGTCGGCAGCGTCGCCGTCACGGCGATGCGGCCGATGCCGAGCACCTGTGGTACCCGGACGTAGTGGAAGACGATCAGCAGCGTCGCGACCACCGTGAGCACGGTGAAGATCGCCAGCTGCACCTTCACGTAGCGGGTGATCACCTCAGTTGCCTCCCGTCAGACCGCCGAGCAGGCCGCCGTCCGAGGGCTGCTCGGCCGGTTGCTGTTCCTGCTGGCGACGCTCGAACTCGCTCTGCTCCGGGGGCGCCGGGGGTTCCAGGGTCCCCGACGGCGGTCCGGGCGGCGGGTCGTTCGGCACCGCGCCGTCGAGCAGGTCCAGTCCCGGCTCGCCGATGGGCGCTCCGGGCTCCTGCGGGAGGACGGGCGCCGTGAGCGGGTCGGCCGCGTCGAGCGCGTTGCCGCCGGCCTTCATGATGTCCTGCAACCGGTTCAGCTGGCCTTCCATCGGGGTTCCGGTGAGGAAGTTCTGGTCCAGCGTGCCCAGCGTCAGGTCCAGCGTCAGCCAGAAGTTGATGTAGTCGCCCTGGAACGTCTCCCCGAAGTTGCGCAGCGGGAAGATGATGGTCCCGAGCAGCCCCAGCGAGTCGGTCAGCGAGTTGTTCGCGTCCGCCAGTCCCTTCAGGGCGGGCGTCAGGTTGTCGAGGTTCCGGGCCAGGTTGTCCGAGCTCTCGGCGACGACCGCGTCGGTCGCGTCGCCGAACCTGCCCAGCGCCACCAGCGTGTCCGTCAGGTTCTCCCGCTCCCGGTTCAGCACGGTCAGGGCCGGCGGGATCGACTCCAGCGCGCCGTCGATGACCTGGTCCTGTTCTGCGAACCGGGCGGCGAGCCGGTCGATCCCGTCGAGGGCCCGGGTGATGTCGGCCTTCTGGTCGTCGAGTCCGCGGCTGAACGTCTCGAGCTCGGTCAGCAGGGTGCGGAAGTCCTCGGTGCGTCCCCCCAGGGCCTTGTTGAGCTCCCCGGTGATCGACTTGAGGTTCTGCAGGTTTCCCCCGTTCAGCAGGGTGGCCACCGAGGCGAGGACCTCCTCGGTCTCGGGATACTTGCCCGACTGCTCGAGACCGATCCGCGCCCCGTCCTCGAGCCGACCCGTCGGGGCCTGGTCGGTCGGCGGCGACAGCTCCACGTACTTGGCACCGAGGAGCGAGGTCTGGCCGATCCGCGCCCGGGAGTTGGCGGGCAGCTCGACGTCCGGGTCGAGGGAGACCGTGACGACGGCCGTCCAGTCGTCGAGCCGGACGTCGGTGATGTTGCCGACCGGCTGGTCGCCGACCCGGACCGGGTTGTTCGGCACCAGGTCGGCGACGTTCTTCAGCTCGATCTGCACGGTGTAGGCACCGGCGCCGACGCCGGGAACCCCGGGCAGCGTGAAGTCGTTCAGGCCGCTGTAGTCGCACGCGGTGAGGGAGACCGCGCACGCGGCGATCATCGCGACCACCGCACCGCGCCGTGTCGTGCCCATCAGTTGCCTCCTTCGGGCAGCAGCAGACCGCCCAGGCCCGGGGCGTCGACGTCCGGCGGGGCCTCCGGGCCCGGCGGGGGCTGGCGGTACGGCGCGTCGCGCCCGGGCTGGTTGTCGGTCGGCCCCCCGAGACCGGGGTTGATCGGGTTGATACCGATCGGCGGCTGCTGCACCCGCAGCAGGTTGAACAGCGGGCCGAGGTTGCTCTTGCAGTAGTCGATGCCCTGGACCGGGTCCTGCGCCGCCGCCGTGAACGCCGAGCAGACGAAGTCCGCCGGAGTGTTCAGGTTGTCGACGACCAGCTTGCCCGACAGCGCCCGCGTCCTCGGCGAGACGATGTTGAACAGGTTCATCAGCGTGCTGGGACCGACGTGCAGGATCGTCGCGAGTTCGTCGCGCGAGTTGGACAGGGTCCGGGTGAGGTCCCCGAGCTCGGTCACCGACTCGTTGAGGACCGGGCCGTTCTCGTCGACGAACTCGTCGACCGCCACCGCGGCCCGCGAGATGCCGTCCAGCGCGGCCGACAGCTCGTCCTCGTTGTCGGTGAGCACCCCGGAGACGGTGTCGAGGCGCTGGTTGAACTCCACGATCTGGCCGTCGACCTGCTTGAGCGCGGTGACGAACGCCTGCAGGTTGCGGACGGTGCCGAACAGGTCGCCGCGGCCCTCGGACAGGGTCTCCACGGCTGCCGAGGCCTCCCGGACCAGCTCGTTGAACCTGGTGCCCTGGCCCCCCGCGGCATTGGCCGCCGCCATGTCCAGGAACCGGGACAGCGATCCGCTCTGGTTCGCCTGCTCCGGACCCAGGGCCCGGCTCAGGTTCTGCAGCTCCTGCTTGAGGTCGTCGAACTCGAGCGGGGAGACCGTGCGCTCGACGGGGATGTCGCCGCCGTCGGGCAGCACCGGCCCGCCGGTGTAGGCGGGTGCGAGCTGCAGGAAGCGGGTGGCCACCAGCGTCGGCGACACGATCGCCGCGTTCACCTCCGCCGGCAGGTCGTACCGGGCGTCGTAGGTGAACTCCATGCGCACCTGGTCCCCGGCCGGCTCGATCGACTTGATCTTGCCGACGGCGACGCCCTGGATCCGCACACGGTCGTTCGGGTAGACGCTCTTGACCGACGCGAAGTAGGCCACGCCCGTCTTGGTCGTGGTGTTGATCAGGATGATCGCGGCGGCGGCCAGCACGGCGGCCACCAGCCCGGCGATCAGGATCCGGGACAGCAGCGGTCCCGAAGTGAGACGGGGCATCAGTTTCCTCCGGCGCCGATGAGACCGCCGACCGACGGCGGTGTGGGGGCGAGGCCCTCGGCCGACGGGGCCGGTACGGCCAGGCTCGGGACGAAGTCGTTGACCGGGAACAAAGTCGGTCCGACGTTGCCGAGATCGCCGTGACCGGCGAAGAACGGGCCTCCGGCCAGACCCTCGCCGAGCCCGGTGATGAAGCTCGAGACGCGTTCGATCGAGGAGACGATGTTGCCCTCGTTGCGTTCGAGGATCTCCAGCACGCCGTTGAGCTCGGTCAGGGCGGGCGCGAGCCGGCCGCGCTGGTCGTCGACCAGGCCGACGATCTGGTCGGTGGCCGCGCGCGTCGTGACCAGGAGCTGGCCGATGACCTCCCGGCGAGCCTCCAGCTCGCCGAGCAGCTTGTTGCCGTCGGTGAGCAGGGCGGTCAGCTTCGCGGTCTGGCGGTTCAGGACGCCGGTGACACTCTCGGCCCGCGCGAGCAGGTCCTGGATCGCGGCGTCGCGGCTCGCGATCGTGCGCGACAGCCGGGTGATCCCCTCGAAGGCCGGCCCGATGTCGTCCGGGGTGTTCCGGAACGCGTCGGTGAAGGTGTCCAGCGCCGTGCTGACCTGCTGCATGTCGATCTCACCGGTCCGTCGGGTGAGGTCCTCGATGCCCTGGGTGATGCTGTACGGCGCCTTCGTGCGTTCGAGCGGGATCGTGTCGCCGCTCTGCATCGGGGCACGACCGTCCGGGCGCAGCTCGAGGTTGCGTTCCCCGAGCAGGGTCTGGGTCCCGATCGTCGCCGACGTGAGGTCGCCCAGCTCGACGTCCTTGGCCGTGAACGCGACGACGACGTCGGCACCCTCGAGCGAAACGGACCGGACCTGGCCCACCTCGGTCCCGGCGACCCGGACGGTGTTGCCCGCCTGCAGGCCGCCCGCCTCGGTGAACCGGGCCTCGTACTTCTTGCCGGCGAAGACCGGCAGCTCTGCGAGCTGGAACGACGCGACCAGCAGCACCGCGAGGATCGCGAGGCCGGCGATGGCGATCGTGACGGGGTTCTTCTCCCGGAACCGGAGCTTCATCGCCCACCCTCCGTACCGTCGGTGCGGAGGAGGTCGTCAGGGACCTGGCCCTGCTCGTCCGCGTCCTCCTGCGGGATCGGGTCCGCCTCCCGCTGCTCGGGCGTCTCCAGCGGGGAGTTGCCGAACTTGCAGCGGTCGACGTTGTCGGCCGGACCGCCCCAGGGCGAGTACACCGGATCACCGGCGGGGCCCGTCGTCTTGGTCCGCACCGAGCAGATGAACAGGTTGTAGGTCGCGCCCCGCGAGCCCAGGCGGCTGACCCGCAGGTACGCTCCGGGCAGAAGTGCGAGGTTCTCGTCGATCGCCGCCTCACCCGCCTTGGCCTGGGTGGCGACGCGGTCGAGCTGGTCGACGGTGTTCTTCAGCGGACCGCGGACCTTGCCCAGCAGCTGGTCGACGCTGCTGGTCAGCCGGTTGGCCCCCTCGAGGGACTCGCCGATGCGCTGACGATCGCCCGCCAGCCCGCTGGTGAGCTGCTGGAGCTCCGTGATGGTCGACTCCAGCTCGGGCGCCCGCCTGTCGAGGGTCCCGAGAACGGTGTTGAGGTTGTCGACCACCGAGCCGATGACCGCGTCCTTGTCGGCCAGGGTGTTGGTCAGCGAGCCGACACGAGCGAGCAGCGACTCGATGGTGCCGCCCTGCCCCTGGAACACCGAGATCAGATCCGAGCTGAGCTGGTTGATCTGGTCCGGGGCCAGTCCCTCGAACAGCGGGGAGAAACCCGCGAGCAGGACGTCGAGGTCGAGTGCCGGTCGGGTCTGGGCGACGGGGACGACGTCGTCCTCCGCCAACGCCGGCCCACCGGCCGGTCCCTTGGCGACCTCGAGGTAGCGGTCCCCCGTCAGGTTCAGGTAGCGGACCGCGAGCCGGGTGTCCGCGGGCAGGTCCCGCGCGGACTCGACGGTGAACGTGACCAGACCCTGGGTGTTGTCGACGACGGAGACGTCCTCGACCGACCCGACCTCCACACCCGAGATCCGGACCGAGTCCCCCTCGACGAGGCCCGAGGTGTCGGTGAACACCCCGGAGTAGCGACGCTGGTCGCCGAAGCCGGAACCTGCTCCCATCTCGATACTGACCACGGCCAGCACCAGGAGGGTGGCCACCACGAAGATCGTGGTCTTGATCAGCGGGCCGGTGATGTTCTGTGCCTTGGAAACGCTCATCACTGACCCTCCTCGTCACCGAACAGGCCGCCCAGCAGGCCATCGGACCCGGACTTCGGCGCGGCCGGCGGGGCCGACTCCGTGCCGGGCGGGACGGGCGCGGGCGCTCCCGGCGCCGGCGCCGGCGCGGTGCCGGGGGCCGTCGGGGGCGGCTGGACCTGGGCGCCCGGCAGACCGGCCTGCCCGCCGGCGTCGGCGAACGGCCCGAACAGCTGCGTGACCAGGGTCGGGTCGGCGACGCGGACCGTGTTGTCACCGGTCGGGTTGGGCTCGCCGCCCTTGTCGACGTTCTTCAGCAGGGACTCGGGGACCACGCTGCCGTCGAGCCCGGGCATGCCGTGGCAGTCGGGGCCGTTGTCCGCACCGACGACGGGCGGGCTCTTGTAGACGTCGTCGCCGGGCTGCAACGTCACGAGACCGACGAAGCCGGGAACCGTGTTGCCCTGCTGCTGCTCCAACTGCCGGCGGGACTTGTCGAGCCCCTGCAGCCAGCACGCGAACATCGGCGAGTACTCGCGCAGGAGGTCCGTGGTCGGCAGAGCGGTCTGCGACACGTCGCGGATCCCCTCGCGGTTCTGCAGGAAGAACGCCTCACCGGTCATCGACACCCGGGAGATCTGGAACAGGAAGCTCTCCAGGTCGGCCTGCTGCTCGACGATGGTCCGGCTGGTCACCGTGCCGTTGTCCAGGATGCCCGTCAGGTCGCCGGCGATGTCGCCGTAGAGGTTCGCCAGGTCGGCGCCCTTGCGGAAGTCGGTCTGCAGCTGCGGCAGGTTCGCGTTGAACCTCTTCAGGTAGGCGGCGAGCTGCTGGGCGGTCTGCCCGATCTCCTCGCCGCGCCCGTCCAGGGAGTTCGCCAGGTTGCCGACGACCTCGCTGACCTGGGCCGGCTCAAGGGTGTCGAGGATCCGGTCCAGCGAGTCGAACAGGGTGTTGACCTCGACGGTAACCGCGTCGCTGGTGAGCTCGTCACCGGCGGCCAGCGTCCGTCCCGAGGGAGCCGTCGGCTCCGCGAGCTGCACGGTCTTCGCACCGAAGGCGGTGAGCTGGTCCAGCGACACCGTGACGTCGGAGGGGATCTGGCCGATCCGGTCGGCATCCATGGCCAGAACGATGTCGACGGCACCGCGATCGCCGTCGGCGAGCGACACCGATCCGACCTCGCCGACGTCGACGCCCTTCAGCTGAACCCGGTTGCCGGGGTACATCTGCAGGCCCGACCGATCGGCCCGGAGCGTGACCGGCACGGTGTTGGCGAACGCGTTCAGATACATCGCCGTGCACAGTGCGAGGAACCCGAACACCACCCCGAGCAGGATGAGTGCGTACACGCGGTACTTGAACCGCGAGAAGAACGATTCGTTCATGTGGTCATCCCGTGATGCGGAAAGCGTCGGAGTCGGCGTACAGGGCCATCGAGATGGCGAGCTCCGCGGTCAGGACCGCGATGAGCGAGGTTCGGACGGCCTTGCCCACCGCCAGGCCGACCCCGGCGGGTCCACCGGTCGCGGTGTAGCCGTAGTAGGTGTGAATGGAGATCACGACGACGGCGATGCCGATCGCCTGGGCGAAGGAGTAGAGGACGTCCTGCCACTGCATGAACGTCTGCATGTAATGGTCGAAGGTGCCCTCGGACAGGCCGAAGAAGCCCACCTGGGTCGTCTTCCACCCCACCCATGCGCCGACCATCGCCATGGCGAAGATCGGGATGATGGTGATCATCCCGGCGACGAGCCGTGTCGTGACCAGGTACGGGAGCGAGCGCACCCCCATGACCTCGAGCGCGTCGATCTCCTCCGACACCCGCATCGCCCCGAGCTGGGCGGTGAAGCCGCTGCCGACGGTCGCGGCGAGCGCCGCGCCCGCGATGATCGGCACCAGCAGTCGGGGGTTGATGATCGCCGAGGCGAACCCGCCGAGCGCCTCCAGCTGCAGGTTGGCGAGCGCGTCGTAGCTCTGCAGGCCGCCGGTCACGCCCGCGAACAGGGTGATGAAGAACGTGATGACCGACGAACCGCCGATCACCGCCAGCGCGCCGTTGCTCATACCGACCTCGGCGATGAGACGGACCTGCTCGGTCTTGTAGCTCTTGACCGCCTTCGGGATCCAGATGACGCCCTTGCCGTAGAACTCGGCCTGCTGGCCGAGGTCGTCGAGGAGCCGCAGCGGGGCGCCGAGTGCGTTGCGCACAGTGGAGAGCATGGATTCGTCCCTCACACGAGACCGAGCGAATAGGGGATCTGCGTCAGCAGGATGTTGATCGGGAAGAGCGCGAGGAAGGTGTAGACGACCGTCTCGTTGACCGCGTTCCCGACGCCGCGGGGCCCTGCCTTGCAGGTCATACCGCGGTAGCAGCCGATCAGCGCGCCGACGACCCCGAAGACGACCGCCCGCAGCTCGCCGTGCACCAGGTCGTCGAAGCCGACCAGCAGGGTGAGCGAGTCGATGTACTGGCCGGGGCTGGCGTCCTGAAGGTATACGGCGAAGAAGTAGCCGCCCCCCAGCCCGATGAGGATCATGACGCCGTTCAGCAGGAACGCGTTGAGCGCGGTGGCGAGCACCCGGGGGACGACCAGCCGTTGCACGACGTCGATCCCGAGGACCTCCATCGCGTCGAGCTCCTCGCGGATGCGCCGCGCCCCGATGTCGGCGCAGATCGCCGTCGAACTGGCCCCGGCGATGATGAACGTCGTCGCCACCGGGCCGATCTGCGTCACCGTTGCGAATGCCGAACCCGACCCGCTGAGGTCGATCGCGCCGATCTCGACGAGCACCAGGTTGAACTGGAAGGTCACCAGGGCGACGAACGGGATGCCCAGCAGAATCGCCGGGCCCAGCGAGACGCTCGCGACGAACCAGGTCTGTTGCACGAACTCGCGCCACTGGAAGGGTCGCTTGAACATCGCGACGAAGGTGTCGGCGGTGAAGGCGAAGAAGGTGCCGAGCGGCGCCACCGTCCGGGTCACAACGGGAGGCGTTGCCATCACGCCTCCCTGTCCGGAACGGCGACGGTGCAGGTCACAACATCGGGCTGCATCGGGGCCTCTGCTCTGAGACGACGGGGATCCCGGACGGCCGCTGGGGACGGCGAGCTCCGGTAGTAGGCGAAACGAGCTACGCCGTTACACGTTTCGTCTGACGTCTCATTGTTAACCCGATCGGAGTAGCGCGACCGACTGTTGTCACCCGATCGAGGCCTGCCGATAGAGACACTCGACGAGAGATGTGTCGTTGTCTCAATATCAGGGCCCGGCACCGGCCGGGTACAGCGTCACGAGGAGGTGCGCCGTGAAGGGCGTCGAGGTCAAGGTCGAGAACCTGTCGAAGTCGTTCGGCCGGGCGAATATCTGGTCGGACGTCACACTGACCCTCCCGCCGGGCGAGGTCTCGGTGCTGCTCGGCCCGTCCGGGACGGGCAAGTCCGTGTTCCTCAAGACCCTCATCGGGCTGCTCAAGCCCGAGCAGGGCTCCATCGTGATCCACGACACGGACCTCGTCCGGTGCAACGAGTCGCGGCTTTACGAGATCCGGAAATTGTTCGGCGTCCTCTTCCAGGACGGCGCCCTGTTCGGGTCGATGAACCTGTACGACAACATCGCCTTCCCGCTCCGCGAGCACACCTCGAAGACCGAGTCCCAGATCAACGACATCGTGTTCGAGAAGATGGAGCTGGTGGGCCTGCGCGGCGACGAGGCGAAGCTCCCCGGTGAGATCTCCGGCGGCATGCGCAAGCGCGCGGGGCTGGCCCGCGCGCTGGTGCTCGATCCCGAGATCATCCTGTTCGACGAGCCCGACTCCGGCCTGGACCCGGTCCGGACCGCCTACCTGAACCAGCTCATCATCGACCTGAACGCCCAGACCGACTCGACGTTCCTCATCGTCACCCACGACATCAACACCGCGCAGACGATCCCCGACAACATCGGCCTGCTCTACCGCAAGCACCTGGCGATGTTCGGGCCGCGCGAACAGCTGCTGACCTCGGAGGAGCCGGTCGTGGCCCAGTTCCTCAACGGTCGCCGCCAGGGGCCGATCGGGATGTCGGAGGAGAAGGACTCCGCGCAGGCGGAGCGTGAGATGGCCGAGGCCGGTGGCCTGGCCGGCCTGCCCCCCTTGAAGCCACAGCTACAGGCCTCCCCCGGGATGCCCGAGCGGGCGGCCGTCCGGCGCCGCCAGGAGCGGGTCCTCGCGATGATGCACACCCTCTCTCCCGCGGCGCAGGAGGCGATCCGGTCGAACCTGGACGAGCATGCTGTTCCCGCCGGTGCCGGTGCCGCCAGACACGGGTTCCGCGACGAGCCCACGACCGAGTTCCCCCGCGTGCAGTGAGAGGGCCGAGTCGCATGGATGCCGCCGGCGAGGAGATGAACGCCTTCGAGACCGTCATGTGGCGGATCGAAACCGATCCCGCCCTACGCACGCCGGCGATGGCCTGTCTCGAGCTCGCCGTCGTCCCCCGGCTCGGCCAGCGGGTCGTGGAGCCGGCACTGGGGCTCGGGGTGCCGCGGTGGACGACCGACCCGGAGATGGACCTCCGCTTCCACCTCCGCCGCCACCAGCTCCCGGCCCGCGGCGGCTGGCCGGAGCTGATGGACGGGCTGTCGCAGTTCTACATGAGCCCGCTCGACCGGGCCCGGTCCCCGTGGGAGGCGCTCCTGGTGGAGGGTCTCCCCCGCGGCCGCGCCCTGTACGCGCTGAAGATGCACCACGCCGTCACCGACGGTCTCGGCGTGATGCAGCACCTGGCGCGCATCCTGGCTCCGGAGCGGCAGAACGACGTGCCGGGCGGCCCGCGGCCGGCGCACCTACAGACACCTCCCATGTCACCCTACGAGGCACTGGTCGCCCAGGCCCGTGCCGACCTCGGCCGCGTGACCGGCGAGGTGGGCAGGCTGGGCTCAGCCGGGCTGCGGTCGCTGGCCGCGCCCTTCTCGACGGCCGGGGCGGTGTCCCGGTACGTGTCGTCGCTGGGCCGGGTGCTCGCTCCCCCGGCCGCCGAGAACTCCGCGCTGCTCGTCGAGCGGGGCCTGACCCTCCGGCTCGCCGCCGTCGACGTCCCGTTCGACCGGCTCAGGGCGGCGGCGAAGGCCGCGGGCGGCAGCGTGAACGACGCGTTCCTGGCCGCACTGCTCGGCGGGTACCGGCTCTTCCACGAGCGTTCCGGGGCACCGATCCCGGAGGCCGTCCCGACCGCCATGCCGATCTCGCTGCGCCGGTCCGCCGATCCCGAGGGCGGGAACCGCATCGCCTCGGCCCGATTCGCCGGCCCGATGGCCGAGACCGACGTCGCCCGCCGGGTCGAGCGGATCCGGGCCATCGTTTCCGAGGTCCGGGAGGAGCCGGCGGTCGACGTGATCGGCCTGTTCGCGCCGCTGCTCGGCCGCATGCCCGGCGCACTCGCCGCCATCCTCGCCGGCCCGATGACGAAGGGCAACGACCTGCACGCCAGCAACGTACCGGGGCTGCAGGGGGACCACTACCTCGCGGGCGCTCGGGTCGAACGCTTCTACGGCTACGGCCCCCTCGGCGGGGGCGCCTCGCTGATCACCCTGGTCAGCCACGGTTCCACCGCCTGCATCGGGGTCGGGCTCGACACCGCGGCCTTCGCCGATAGCGACTTGTACCTGCAGTGCCTGGTGGACGGGTTCACCGAGGTGCTCGACCTGGCGCCGGGCACCGCGACGCCGACGCTGCGCGGATGACCGCCGAGCACCACGGCCGTCCACGGGCTGCGGCCGCCCACCCCGAGGGTCCGGAGCCGGCGGGCGTGCTCGTCACGGAGCACCACCGGCCGAGCATCCGGTCCCGCGTCCTGACGGCCGTCATGGACCAGCTCATGGCCCGGGCCCTGCGCGCCCTGACCGGCGACACGCTGACCCAGGCACTGCGGGACCGGCTGGCCCGCTTCGACGAGTGGGCCGCCCACGTTCCTGTGCCCTGGGGCGCACGGGTCGGCCGCACCTCGGTCAACGGCCTCCCCGCGGAGTGGTCGGTCGGGCGGGGTGTGCGGGACCCCGACGCCGTCGTCCTCTACCTGCACGGCGGGGGCTGGCTGTTCGGTGGCCTGAACTCGCACCGCTCACTGGTCTCCCGGCTGTCGTCGGCGTCCGGGCAGGCCGCCCTGGCGGTGGCCTACCGGATGGTCCCCGAGGTGTCGCTGGACCAGGAGATCGAGGACTGCCTCGACGCCTACCGGTGGCTGCTCGCCCGCGGGATCGCGCCGGGGCGCATCGCGATCGCCGGCGACTCCGCCGGCGGGCACCTCGCCGTCGCGACCGCCCTGCGTGCCCGGGAACGCGGCCTGCCGCGGCCGGCCGCCGTCGTCGGGATGTCCGGGGTCTACGACCTCGACACCGCCGCGCGGGCCGCGCTCGATCCCGGCGACGATCCGACCGGGTCGGCGGCCGCCCTCCAGTGGATGATCGAGATGATCCTGGCCGGGGACGCGCCGGACCAGTACTCGCCCCTGCGGGCGGACCTCGCGGACCTGCCGCCCATCCTGCTGACCGTCGGCTCCGCCGAGGTGCTGCGGGAGGAGACCGAGCAGCTCGCGCGCCGCCTCGCCGCCGCGAGGGCGCACTGCGTGCTCGAGATCTGGCACGGCCAGCCACACGTGTTCCAGGCGTTCGCGCCGGTGCTCCCGGAGGCGTCGCGCTCGCTCGACCGCATCGGGACCTTCCTGCGCTCGGCCTTCGCCGGCACCGCGCGGCCGCTGCCCGGACGGTCCCGCCGCGCCTCGGCGGACCTGGACGACAAAACCTAACGACTATAGAATTCGGCCATGTCCACCCGCCCGTCGACCGTCCCGCTCCCCGACCCGGGACCGGGCGTCCCGCGCACCGTCCCGCGCGGGTGCCCGCTCTGCGAGGCGATGTGTGGGCTGGCGGTCACCCTCGACGCGGACGACCGTGTCGTCACCGTCCGCGGCGACGACCACGACGTCTACAGCGCGGGCTACCTCTGTCCCAAGGGGGCGTCGCTCGGCGCGGTCGACGACGACCCCGACCGGCTGACCCGGCCGCTCGTGCGGCGCGCCGGGGAGCTGCGCCCCGCGACCTGGGACGAGGCGTTCTCCGAGGTGGACCGGCTGCTGGGCCCGCTGCTCGCCGCGGACCGCGACACCGTCGCCGCCTACATCGGCAACCCGACCGGACACAACGTCGCCTTCACCCTGCTGGCGGGCAGGCTTGCGCGGTCGCTGGGGAGCGCCCAGACCTACTCGCCGGCCACGATGGACCAGCTGCCCCAGACCGTGACCGCCGCCCTGCTGTTCGGCGAGCCCAGCAGCATCCCGGTGCCCGATCTCGACACCACCGACCTGCTCGTGATCATCGGGGGCAACCCGCTGGTGTCCAACGGCAGCGTCGGGGCCTCGCCGGACTACCGCGGCAAGCTGCGTGCCCTGCGGGCGCGCGGCGGCCGGCTCGTCGTCGTCGACCCGGCGCGGACCGCGACCGCCGACGTCGCCGACGACCACCTGCGGGTGCGGCCGGGCACCGACCTGTTCCTGCTGCTCGGCCTGCTGCACGTGGTGATCACCGAGGAGCGGGTCCGGCTGCGGGCCGCGGAGGGCCGCGTCTCCGGACTCGCGGAGCTCCGCACCGCGGTCGCGCCCTGGACGCCCGCGTTCGCGGCCCGCGCCTGCGGGATCGCGCCGGACGCGATCGTCCGGCTCGCCCGCGAGCTCGCCGGGACCGGACGCGCCGCGGTGTACGGGCGGCTCGGCACCACGCTCAACCGGCACGGCACCCTGACCTGCTGGGCGCTGCAGGTCCTGAACGTCGTGTGCGGTCACCTCGACCGTCCGGGCGGGCTGCAGTTCACCCGTCCCGTCACCGGCTCCCCCACCACCCGGCGGGCGACCCGGCCCCCGCGGCCCTTCACCACCGGGCGGTACCGCAGCCGGGTCGGCGGGCACCCCGAGGTGCTCGGCGAGCTCCCGGTCGCCGCGCTGGCGGAGGAGATCCTGACCCCCGGTCCGGGCCGCGTCCGCGGGATGGTGGTCTACGGCGGCAACCTCGCCCGGTCCATGCCGGACTCGACGAGCATGCAGCGGGCCCTCGCCGACCTCGACGCGCTCGTCTGCGTCGACCCCTATCTCAACGAGACCACCCGGTACGCCGACGTGATCCTCCCGCCGCCGGGCTCGCTCACCCGCGACCACTTCGACCTGGTGCTCTACCAGTTCGCGCAGCGGAACTTCGCGCGGTTCTCCCGGCCCGCCCGGCCGGTGCCCGACGGGATGATCCCGGAGTGGGAGATCCTGCTGCGGCTCTGCGCGATCTACGAGGGCCGCGGCCCCGGCGCCGACCCCGGGCTCGTGGACGACGAGATCGCCGCGTCGCTGCGGGCCTCGGTCGCGCGCGGGCTCGACACCGGCGAGGACGGGATCGTCACCGACTTCCCGGAGCGGGGACCGCGCAGGCTGCTCGACCTGCGTATCCGGTCCGGCCCCTACGGCGACCACTTCGGCCGCGTGCCGGGCGGGCTCACCCTGGCCCGGCTGCTCGGGTCGCCGCACGGGATCGACCTCGGCCCGCTGGGCCCCCGGCTCGACGAGGTGATCCGCACCCCCTCCGGCACGATCGAGCTCGCACCGGCGCAGGTGCTCGACGCGCTCGCCGGTGTCGCCGCCCCCGTCGCCGAGCCCGGGACGCTGCTGCTGATCGGGCGTCGTGACCTGCGGTCGAAGAACTCCTGGCTGCACAACGTGGACCGGCTCGCACGGGGACCCGAGCGCGCGATGCTCTACGTCTCCCCCGGCGACGCCCACGACCTCGGCATCGACGACGGCGGGACCGTCTCGGTCGGCTCGGCCGCCGGGCGGATCCGGGTCCCGGTCCGGCTCACCGACGAGGTGCCGGACGGCGTGTGCTCGCTGCCGCACGGCTGGGGGCACGACGACGACAACGCCCGGCTCCACGTCGCGGCACGGCAGCCGGGGGTCAACAGCAACACCCTCACCGACGGCTCGGTGCTCGACCCGCTGTCGGGCACCGTCCAGATGAACGCCGTGCCCGTCCGCGTCGAGCCGGCGCCCCGCGACACCTGACCGCCGCCCGCCACGGGGCGCGGCTGTGCGGCGAGCCACCCCCGCGACCGCAGCAGGGACGGTGATAATGACCGTATGCCACGCCCGGCCAGCCCTCTGATCAGGTACGACTCGGTGATCTCGACGTCGCTGGAGATCATCGACGCGGAAGGTCTGGAGGCGTTCAGCCTGCCCCGGCTGGCCCGTGCGCTCAACGTGCGCGCGCCCTCGCTCTACCACCACTTCGCGGACAAGGCCGAGATTCTCCGGGGCGTGGCCCGCGCCATCGTGGTGGAGACCCGGATGCCGGATTCCCGCACGACCCCGAACTGGGTCGAGTGGTTCGTCGCGCTCAGCCTCAACTTCCGGCACGCCGTGCTGCAGCACCGCAACGCGGCACCGGTGCTGCTCCGGTTCATGCCCCGCGACGTGCTGATCCGCACCTACGAGCAGAGCGCCCGCTTCCTGACCGCCGTCGGCGTCCCGGCCGACCAGTGCGTCCTGCTCCTCGACGGGCTGGACAAGCTGACGCTCGGCGCGGCGATCGCCGAGGCCGCGAAGGACCCGGCCGAGGCGGGCGAGCTCTTCGGCACCGCCGACCCGGAGTCCGAGCCGACGCTGGCGAACGCGGTCGCGCAGAACCGGATGAGCACGGAGGAGGTCTTCGCCGAGACCGTCCGCAGCTTCCTGCGCGGGGCGGCGCCCTACGTCCCGGCCGACGCCCCGCCCCCGGACGGCCTGGCCGGCCGGACCGTCGCCGACCTCCGGCCATCCGAGGCGTCCTGAGGCACCCCGGGCCGCTCGGCCCCGGGGTCAGAGCGCCGACCCGGACCCGAACACGGTGGCGCTGACCAGCGGGGCCATCGGGCCGCCGAGCAGCAGCGACACCGCTGCGCCGGGGACCGGGTTGGGCGAGGTCCCGCGGATCTGACGGACGGCCTCCACGATCAGCCCGAAGCCGTGCACGAACCCCTCGGCGATGTTGCCGCCCGCGGTGTTGAGCGGCAGGTCGCCGTCCGGGGCGATCAGGTTCTCGAACCGCATCACCCGGCCGGCCTCGGCGCCCGGCGGGACCAGCCCGACGTCGATCAGCGACGCGACGGCGGGCCCGGAGAAGTTCTCGTAGACCTGGGTGACGTCGACCTCGCCCGGCTTGATCCCCGCGCCCTCCCAAAGCCGGGCGACCAGCGCCGGGTGGAATCCCGCGCTGCTGTAGGGGCTCTCGTTCTCGACCGACTCGGTCCAGGACGAGCCGGAGCCCTGCACGCCGGAGAGCACGTACGCCGGCTCCTGCCGGAGCCCGCGGGCCCGCGCGGCGCTGGTGACGATGACGGCACCGGCGGCGTCGTTCTCGCGGGAGCAGTCGTAGAGGCGCAGCGGCTCGGAGATGATCCGGGCGTCGGCGTACACGTCGGGGTCGAGCGGCTTCCCGTACGCCACGGCCTCCGGGTTGTTCTGCGCGTGGTGGTACGCGGCGGCCACCAGCGCGCCGAGCGCCTCGCGGGGGACGCCGTCGACCTCGATCATCCGCTGGGTCCGCAGCGCGCAGATCTGGGCGGGCGCGAAGACACCGTGCGCGCCGTACAGCGGGCCGATGTGGCCCTTGCTGTAGCTCTGCCGGCCCGCGTCGGCCTCGGAGATGCCGCGGTAGACGCAGACCGTCTCGGCCTGCCCCGCGACGACGGCCGCGGCCGCGGCGTTCACCGCGGCGGCCACCCCGCCGCCACCGCCGCCCCAGACCATGCTGGACCAGCGGACCTCCTTCACGCCGAGCGCCGCACCGACGGCCAGGCCCTCGTTGTCGTCGTTCGCGTAGGAGACGAAGCCGTCGATGTCGTGGGCGTCGAGGCCCGCGTCGGCGGCCGCGTCGAGGATCGCCCGCAGCGTCAGCTGCAGCGACGACGACGTCGCGGTCCCGCGCTTCAGGAAGGGGGTGTTGGCCGCCCCCACCACCGCGGTGGCACCCCGGAAGGACCGGTCGGGTGTGGTCATGTCGCTCCGTTCCTCAGGACAGGCGCCAGCGGAGCAGCGGGTAGTCCGCCGCGTCCGCGGCGTCGTCGAACTCCGCCTTCACCTGCTGCCCGATCCGGACGTCGGCGCCGTCGCCGTCGAGCAGCACGCCCACCACGCGACGGTTCCCCGCCGCGGGCAGCTCCACGGTCACGACCACGTAGGGCAGGTGCCCGGAGACCGAGGGGTGGAACGGCTGCCAGGTGCGGGTCCACGCGTAGACGGTCCCGGCCGGGTCCACCGACGGCCACTCCAGCTCGTCGTGGTGGCACGACGGGCAGATCGGCCGGGGGGACCAGATCCACTCGTCGCACCGGGGGCAGTGCTGGATCCGCAGCTCCCCCCGGCGCAGTCCCTCCCAGTGCGGGGTGTCGGACCCGTCGTCGGTCGGCTCCGCGAACGGCGGCCGCGGCGGGGTGTCCGGCACGTTGCGGACCTGGGTCACCAGCCACGTGCCGTCGATATCGATCCACCGCGACCGGAACACCGCCTCGTCGCCGCCCGCGCCGCTGTACCGGATGTACGCGCTGTAGAGCGGGCCGGGACCGGGCTCGATCGCCACGACCTCGGAGGCGTTCATGCGGTCCGGCGGCCGGGCGGACGCCAGGAGCTGGCCGACCCGGTCGGGACGGAAGTCCGCCAGGACGGTCTCGTTCTCGCCCGCCGCCACGGCCCGGCCGTGGCGCACGACCACGTCCGCCAGGTCCGCGGGGACGTCGGGGAACCGCACCTCGGTCATCTCTGCTCCATTCCGACGCTCACCGGACGGCCGGCAACGGTTCGGTGGTCCGGTTGTGCACGGTGTACTGGACGTCGGTCTGGTCGTGGACGAAACCGAGGGTCCGGGCCTCGTGCACGAGCGGCCGGTCCTCCGAGTCGATCGTGGTGGCGCCGACCCGGAGCCCCGCGTCACGCAGGTACTCCAGCCCGGCCACCAGCAGGGACCGCACGAGCGGGTCCTCCTCGCGGTCCCGGTCCTGATCCCGGGTAACGACGGCGACGAGGCGTCCGGCGGTGCCGTACTCCGTGGGCTCGCCGGACTCGGGGTCGACCCAGACGGCACCGTCGGGCCGCTCCGCGGATCCGCTGACGAGCAGGACCGTGTCCGCCGGGGGCGCGTGCCTGCGCCCGCTCGCCGTCCACAGCGCCGCGGCCGCGTCGCGCTCCGCCCCGCCGGCGGCCTGCCGGACCGCGGGACGCCCGGGCTCGGCGCCCGGGTCGACGTCCCGGCCGATCCGCACCGGCGCGAGCATCTGCCACTCGCGCAGCACGGTGCGGATCCCGTAGCGGCGGAACCGCAGCGACATGCGCAGCGCGGCCGGGTGGTTCGCCCGGGCCCAGACCCGCAGGCCGGAGACGCCGGTGCCCTGCCAGCCGTCGGGGGTGCCGAGCTCCAGGCCGATCTTCTCGATCAGCAGCGTGGTGATGCCGCGGGACCGGTAGTCCGGCCGGACGAGGTAGGAGACCTCGGCGGTCCCCGAATCCTCGTCCCGCAGCGGCTCGACCCGGAGGAACCCGGCGAGGCTCGGCACCAGCGGGACGTTCCGCCCGGAGCGCTCGTCCGGGAGGAGCCACACCAGCAGGTGCGACGTCCCCGGCTCGACCGGGTCGTCGAGCGAGAGCCGGGGGAAGCCGGCCTCGGCGTCGGTCTCCGACGCCTCGGCCAGCATCTCCCGCAGCTCCGCCTCGACGTCCGGCTCGAAGCCGGGCCCGCCGGGCCGGTACCACTCGAAATCGATCACGAGACCAGCTTCCGGAGCTCGCGGTGGAAGATCTGGTTGATGACCTCGTTGCGGCCGAGCAGCATGCCGCCGGCGTTCGCGCTGCCCATTCCCTGCTGCGAGCTGCGCAGCAGCGGGAAGTCCTCCTGGTGCAGCACCGCGAGGAGGATCTTCCAGTTCTTGTCCCAGATCTTGGTCCAGCGCTCGGCGTCCATGCCCGAGTCCTCGACCTTCGGCACGACCAGCCGCATCTCCATCCGGCAGCGGCCGGGGTCGGTCGGGTGCGGGCGGAAGGTGAGCAGCTCGAAGTGGTCGGGCTGGCGCAGCAGGGTGCTGTTCGGCAGCAGGAAGTGTGTCTCGGTGACGTAGGGCGACAGGTCCTCGTCCGGGGCCGGGGGCTCCTCGAGGTACTTGTCAATCGTCTTGCGCGGCGCGATGAACCGCGCGTGCCGCCCGAAGTCCTCGGCCGCCATCACGTTGGTGTGGATGTGCTTCGCCGCGGTGTTCGGGTGCGCGTACTGGATGTGGTAACCGTCCAGGAACGCGTCCTGCATGATCTTCCAGTTGACCGGCTCGTCGAAGCCCTCGGCCTGCGCCGAGACGAGCTTGTCCATGTCGTAGCCGGCAAGGATGCCGTCCATCTCGGCACCCAGCCATGACGCGACGTCGATCTCGGCGTCCGCGTCGTCGACCATCCAGACGAAGCCGTGGCGCTCCTCGGCGGGCAGCTCGATCAGCCCGTACTGCGACCGGTCGATCTCGCCGAAGGTGTTGTCGCGGGTGATCGCGCGCAGCGAGCCGTCGGTGTCGTAGGACCATCGGTGGTAGCCGCAGGAGAACAGCCGGCAGCGGCCCTTCTCCTGCTCCTCCAGCAGCGCACCGCGGTGCCGGCAAAGGTTGACGAACGCCTTCACCGAGTGGTCCTTCTGCCGCACGATGATCACGTTGTTGCGCGGCATCTGCAGCGTCATGAAGTCGTTCGGCTTCGGGATCTCGCTGCCGTGGCACACGATCGAGGGGACCCGGCCGAACACCGCGTCCCGCTCCCGGCGGGCGATCTCCGGGTCGGTGAACTCCTCGGCCGTGAACGAGGCGATGCCGTCGTACTCGTCCGTGCTGTCGTTGCGGATGTGGTCGAGAGCCCGCCGGATCCGGTCGTTGCGGGCGGCGAGCTCGTCCGTCTGCTGGGCACTCGCCGCGGTCTGGTCAGTGGACACTGCCGCCTCCTGCTCCCGCGACCGGTGACGTCGCGGATCGAGAACTGGTTAGACTTATTCTACAGCCTTAAGGTTTAGCGCGGGAGTCCCGCCCGTGCAGTTCGGCGTCCGCTCAGCGATCGATCACGAGCCGTCCGGACAGGCACCGCGAAACGCAGGGGAACATCACGTCGTTCGCCGCCTGCTCGTCCGGGGTCAACAGGGAGTCCCGGTGCTCCGGGACACCCTCGATCACCTCGGACTCGCAAGTCCCGCAGGTGCCTTCCCGGCACGAGGTCTCGATCTCGACCCCCGCCTCGGCGGCAGCGTCGACGATGCTGACCCCCGGCGGCACGGTCACGGTCACCCCGGAGCCGGCGAACTCAACCTCGAACGAGTCGCCCGAGGCGGGCTCGGCGACTTCCTTAGAGGTCATTTCAGAACGAGGTCGACGTGTCTGTTGTAGACGACAAGCGGCTATCTGACCTGCCGTTTGATCTGTCGTCGAGGGGTCAATGGAAACTCGACAAGTCGTTCTGAAACGACCTCTTAGGGGAGAAGCACTCCAGGTGCAGCGCGCCTCCCGGCCACGACGCGCACCGCTGCTCGACGGCGGCGAGCAGAGGTTCCGGCCCGCAGCAGTACACGAGCAGGCCGTCCTGCGGGGTGCCGAGGAGCCCGTCGAGGTCGAGCAGACCGTGCTCGTCCTGCGGGACGACCTCGACCCGGTCGCCGTACCGCTCGGCCAGATCGTCGACGAAGGCCATCGAGGCGCGGGAGCGGCCGCCGTACACCAGCCGCCACTCGGCGCCGGCCTTCTCGGCGGCCGCGATCATCGGGACGACGGGCGTGATGCCGATCCCGCCCGCGACGAAGAGGTAGCGCTGCGCGTCGGCCAGCGCGAAGTTGTTCCGCGGGCCGCCGATCCGCAGCGCGGTACCGGTCTCCAGCACGTCGTGGACGTGCGCCGAGCCGCCCCGGCCGGACTGCTCCCGCAGCACCGCCACCTGGTACACCTCTCGGTCACCGGGATCGCCGCAGAGCGAGTACTCCCGGACCAGTTCGTCGCCGAGATGGAGATCCAGGTGCGCGCCCGGCTCCCACTCCGGGAGGGGTTTCCCGTCCGTAGCGCGCAGTGTCAGTCGCACGACGCCGTCAGCGACCGTCTCCCGGTCCGCGACCTCCATGTCGATGTCGTGCAGGGATGCCGGATCGGACCTACCCACCTCGATGACCTCTCACTTCACGCGCTGCTGTCGGCGGTCACGTCGACTGCGCCTGTTCCAGGGCCAGCGCCCGCTCCGGGCACATGTCCACGACATGCTGGGCCTCGCGGATCCGTGCCTGCGGCACCGGATCGGTGAGAACGACCGGGTCGCCCTGTTCGTCGCAATCCACGAGTTCGGGTGCGGCCCCGTAACAGAGCCCGTGTCCGGCGCAGGCCTTCCGGTCCACCATCAGGTGCTGTTCCATGTCTCTCCTCGTGCTCCTCGATGCCGCGCAGACCCGTCCGCACGTGCCACGGGCCCGGCAGCCGCGCCGGTCGCGCACCGAGGCCGGCCCCGGGAGCCCGGGGGCCGACCCGGTAGCCGTACCGGCGGTGCTGCGGTCCGGGCGCGCCCGGCCGGCTCATGTCGTCGTCGGCCGTCAGGCCACCGGCGTGAACAGCAACGACAGGCGGGCGAAGCCGCGGACCTGGCTCGGCAGGACGACCGGCGGGTCCTCCGGGTCGAGCCGGTAGTCCGGGATCCGCTGGTGCAGCTCCTCCGCCGCGATCTTCAGCATCAGCCGCGCCAGGTGGGACCCGATGCAGCGATGAGGGCCCGAGCCGAAGGCGAGGTGACGGTTCGGCGTGCGTTCGACGTCGAGCGAGGTGGGGTCGTCAAACTCGCCCTCGTCGCGGTTCGCGGCGCACAACAGCAGGAGCAGCTGGTCGCCCGCACGCACCGGGACGTCTCCGATGGTGGTGTCGGTCGTCGCCCGGCGGCCCATCGCGATCGCGGCCTCGAAGCGCAGGATCTCCTCGACCGCCGCGGGCACCGTGGCCGGGTCGTCGATGAGCTTGTCCCGCTCCTCGGTGTTCTGCGACAGGTGCAGCATCATCCACGCGAGAGAGCCCTGCGTCGTATGCAGGCCCGCGATGAGCAGCAGGAAGAACATCCGGGCGAGCTCATCGTCGGTGAGCGGACGCTGCAGACCGTCGGAGTCGGTGATCTCGGTGCTGATGATCGCGCTGGTGACGTCCTCGGCGGCGGCCTCACCGGACTCGATGGCGGCCCGACGCTCAGCGATGACCTTCATGAAGTACCCGAACATCTCGTAGGCGGCCTTCGTGCGCGACTCCGCGGCCTGCTCCGGGGTCTCACCCGGACGCCCGTTCAGCGCGACCTCGGTGGCGTCGGTGAACAACGCGGCGTCCTCCAGCGGCCACCCCATCAGGGCCAGGAACACCTGCGTCGGCAGCTCGTGCGCGAACTTCTCGACGAACTCGACCTTCCCGTCGGCCTGGAAGGAGGTGATCAGCTCGATGACGATCTCGCGGATCCGCGGCTCCAGGGCCTTCATCCGGTTCGGACTGAACAGCGGCTGCAGCGCCTGCCGGTAGGAGGTGTGCTCCGGCGGGTCGAGCTCGATCGGCAGGAACTTGCCCTGCCCGGCGTCGACCAGGTTGTTCGGGTGGCTGGAGAAGGTCTCCGGGTCACGCAGGATCGCGTGGACGTGCTCGTACGACGTGACGAGCCAGTGGCCGCCATGGGTCGTCGACCACACGATCGGCCCGATGGCGGCCAGCTCGGCGGCCTTCTCCTGCATCCGATCGACCGGCATCGTGACGGACGGGTCGTAGATGTCGAAGTCCACGACGAGCTCGGGGGTGAGGTCGGCCTGGGTGGTGGTCATGGGTCGCTCCTGTTCGGTCGCCGGTGACACGTAACATGACAAACGACGGATATTGTCTCGCGGTAACGTAGCTAAGAGGTCGCGCGGATTGGTCACAGCTTGGCCGCGGTCGAGTGTCTGGGGGCGAGGGCGGGTACGGGCCTGCCGATCATGAAGTTATCTACGCTTCGTGATCGTCTGGAGGCCGCGTGCCCACCCTGCCATCATGGCTGACCGAGCCGTTGTGGGACCAGTTCACCGCGCTGCTGCCTCATCGAGACGAGTTCGATCCCACCCATCCGCTGGGCTGCCATCGCCGCCGGATCGCGGATCGGATCGTGTTCGACAAGCTCCTGCAGGTACTGCGGTTCGGCTGCTCGTATGAGGGCATCGCTGACAGCACCTGCTCGGCGACCACCATCCGCGATCGTCGTGACGAGTGGATCAGGCTCGGGGTCTTCGCCCAGCTGCGTCGGATCGTCCTGGACGCCTACGACCGCATCGTCGGTCTGCTGCTGCACGACATCGCCGTCGATGGCGCCATCACCAAGGCCCCCGGCGGCGGCGAGGTCGCCGGTCCGTCGCCGGTGGACCGGCGCAAACAGGGTATGAAACGTTCGGTGCTCGTCGAGGGATACGGCATCCCGCTGGGCCGAGTCCTGGCCGGAGCCAACCGGCACGACTCCCCGCTACTGGGCCCCACCCTCGACCGCCTCGATGCTCTCGGCCCGCTGCCCGACGACATCACCGTGCACCTCGACGCCGGCTATGACTCCGGCAAGACCCGCGACACGCTGGCCGAACGAGGCCTGCACGGCGAGATCGCGCACAAGGGTGAGAAAGCGCCGATCCAGGCCACCCGCCGCTGGCACGTCGAGCGGACCAACGCTTGGCACAACAGCTTCAACCGGCTGCAGCGCTGCTACGAACGACGAGAAATCGTCGTCGACGCGTTCTTCGACCTCGCCGACACGATCGTCACACTCCGTAGCTTGATTCGGCAGGCCTGGACCACACACCGCTGGAACGCCCGACCTGCACGACGTCCATGATCACCAACCAATCCGCGCGACCTCTAAGAGGTCGTTTCAGAACGACTTGTCGAGTTTCCATTGACCCCTCGACGACAGATCAAACGGCAGGTCAGATAGCCGCTTGTCGTCTACAACAGACACGTCGACCTCGTTCTGAAATGACCTCTAAAGCGGGTGACAACGTCGACCCCGAGTCGAGTAGAACCTCACCCGTTCGCCGGCCCGGGATCGTGGACCTGCAGGACCCCCGCCTCGACGAGCTCGTCGACGACCGGGTCCGGCAGGCCGAGCACCTCGGCGCAGATCCGGCGGGTGTGCTCCCCGGGCATCGGGGCCGGGCGCAGCTCAGGGTCCGGAACCGTGGAGAACCGGGCGACCCGGGCGCCGGTCGGGACCGCGGCGGAGAGCTGCTCGTGTTCGAGCGTGTGGAACGCGTCGCGGGCGACGAGCTGCGGATCCGTCAGCTCGTCGGGCAGTCGCAGCATCCCGGCCGCCGGCACGCCGACCCCCTGCAGGATCTCGGCGACCTTGTCCGGGGAGTGCCCCGCGGTCCACCGGGCGAGGGCCTCCTCGACCTCCCCGCGCCGCGCCAGCCGCGCCTCGGCGGTCCGGAGCTCCGGATCGTCGGGAAGGCCGGTCGCGGACGCGAGCCGGCGCCACGCCTCGTCGTCACGAACGGTGATCACGCACCACTCATCGTCACCCGCACAGGGGAAGACACCGGACGGCGCCGCGCCGCGCCGCGCGTTCCCCTCCGCCGACTCCGCCCCGGGCCGCAGCGACGACCGCGCCAGGACCGGGCCCAGCGCGACGAGCGCCGCGTCGGCCTGAGCGGTGTCGACGGCGCCGCCCCGGCCGGTGCGGGCCCGCCCGATCACCGCGGCGAGCACCGCGACCGCGGTGACGTGCGCGGCCACGTGGTCGGGATAGACGGTCGACCCGTCGCAGAACGCGGCCGGGTCCGCAGGATCCGCCGCGGGGTCCCGCCAGAGCGCCGAGAGCCCACAGGAGGCCCGCACGAGCGGCCCGTACCCCATCCGCTTCCGCCAGGGCCCGCGCGCGCCGAACGCGCTGCTGTCGGAGACGACGATCCGCGGGTTCACGGCGGCGAGCTCGGCCCGGGAGAAGCCGAGCGACTCGAGCGTGCCCGGCTTGAAGTTGGCCAGGACGACGTCCGCCGTGGCGACCAGCTCCCGGAAGAGCCTGCCGCCCTCGGGGCTGCGCAGGTCGAGCCCGAGGCCCCGCTTGTTGCGCTGCCCCCAGGCGAACGAGGGGTTCATCCCGCCGCCCTTGCGGGTCTGGCGCAGACCGTCGGGGTAGGCGCTGTTCTCGACCTTGATCACATCCGCGCCCTGGTCCGCGAACACCCGGCCCAGCTCGGCACCGAAGACGATGATCCCCAGGTCGAGCACCCGGACCCCGGTGAGCGGTCCGGCACCGGCGGGCAGCGGGGGCAGCCCGAGGTCCCGGGGCGGCGCCTCGCCGAACCCGCCGGCGTCGGTCCCCGGACCCGGGGCCGGGGTGCGCAGGCCCACCCGGACGCCGTCGACGGTCACGTAGCCGGACGGCACGAGCGCCCGGAGGCCGTCGGCGAGCTCGGTCTCCACCAGCGAGCCGGTCTCCCGGAAGTGCTCGGCCCCGAGCACCTCGTCCGGGCTCAGCATGCCCGCGACCGGGATGCCGCGGGCGGTCCCCTCGGCGACGAGCTCGTCGCGCGTCGATCCGGCGAAGAGCTCCGCGATCAGCGGGTTGAGACGGTCCGAGGCGGCGAAGCGGGCCGGGATGGCGTCGAACCGCGGATCCGCGAACTCCTCCGGCTCGCCGAGCCAGGCGAACATCGCACGCCACTGCCGGGCCGCCAGCAGGCAGATCCGCACGCTCCCGTCGGCGCACGGGAAGACCGGGTAGAAGTTGGCCGCGTCGGGCCGGTCCCGGGGGAACGTCTCGGCGCGGCCGGCCGCCGCGGTGCCCTGCGCGCCGAAGGCCGGGTCGAACCCGTGCACGACAGCCTCGAGCGCGGACACGTCGACGTGCTCGCCCACCCCGGTCCGCAGCCGCTTCACGTAGGCGACCAGCGTCGCCCACGCGGCGTGCACGGCGACGAGCTGGTCGACGAGCCCGGCGGGCGGCAGCAGGGGGGTCCTGCCCGGCCGGCCCGACCGGCACAGGACGCCGCCGGCGGCGGCCAGCACGTCCTCGGTCGCCACCCTGTCCCGGTACGGCCCGGTGCGGCCGAACCCGGTCACCGAGACGACGACCAGCTCCGGGTTCACGGCGGCGAGGTCGTCCGGGGTGAGACCGAGCGCGGTCGCCTCGTCGTGGGTGAACGACTCGACGAGGACGTCCGCGTGGCGGGCCCACTCCAGCAGCCGCTGCCGTCCCGCGCCGGAGCCGAGGTCGAGGACGGTGCTGCGCTTGTTCGCGTTGCGCAGGGCGAACCCCAGCCGGTCGGCCCGCCCGGGCGAACCGCCCGCCGGCTCGACCCGCAGGACGTCGGCGCCGAGGTCGGCGAGGTAACGTCCGCACCCCTCGACCGCCCCGTCGGCCAGGTCGATGATCCGCAGCCCTGCCAGCGGGAGGCCGTCGTACTGAATGTCCGTACCGCTCACGCAGTGCACCCCTTCGGTCCGGGCCGCGTCTGTGCGGCCACTCACCCGGAAATCTAAAGACTATAGATAAGAGGAGAGGCTACCTCCGCGTCCGAGATCACTACACCGGACACTCTGTGTTCTTCGTATCACATGGCACCATGGACGGGCGGGCACGCAACAGGCGCCCGCGCGCGGGGGTCACGTGTCACGACGGCCGTTGCGCCGGCCGGACCAACGATCGATCATCGGTGCGTCCGGCGGCGAGGTATCCTGCGGTCGAGCTTCGAGAAGAGGTGCCATGTCGAAGAGCTCCGGTGGCGGTCGACCCCGGGCCGCCCGGACACGGGTGTCCGACCCCGCGACGGCGATCCTGCTCGCCGCAGAGGCCTGCTACCTACGTCTGGGTATCACCAAGACGACGATGGACGACATCGCTCGCGAGGCGGGGGTGTCACGGCCGACCGTCTACCGGCACTATTCCAACCGCGACGACCTGGTGCTCGGCGTCCTGCTGTCCCGCGCACGGGACCTGCTGGACCGGGCCCGCCGCTTCATCGACACTCGTGCGCGGATCGACGACAAGCTCGTCGACGGCATGATCTTCCTGGTCGACGCCGGGAGCCGCGATCCCATGCTCCAGCAGCTGGTCAGCCTGGAGTTCATGGAGGGGATGCAGGGTCACCCCGAGGCGTCCCGGCTGCCGGTGACCCTGTCCGCGGAGCTCTGGGGCCCGATCGTGCAGGACGCGAAGGACGCGGGCGAGGTGCGCTCCGATCTGGACGTGACGGCGTTCTGCACCTGGCTGACCTACATCGAACTCGTGGTGCTCAGCCGCACCAACCGGCCCGGCAGCACCGACGAGGCGCAGCGCTCCCTCATGCAGACCTTCGTCGCGCCGGCTCTGCACCGCGCCGGCACCTACGGCACGGTCCCGGTGCCGGCAGCCGGCTGAGCCGGCGGCCGGGCACCGCCGTCATGCCGCGAGCGACGGCAGCAGGAAGTCGCCGACGAGCTCGCGCACGCCCGGCCCGTCCGGGTCGAGCAGGTCCTGCCGCCCGATCATCATGAGCTCCAGGTCCGCCATCACGCCGCAGAGCTCCTGCGGGTCGATCTCGGGCCGCATCTCCCCCGCCTCCTGGGCGGCGATCAGGATCGGCTCCCACACCTCGAAGGACAGCCGCTCGGCGACCTTTCCCGCGGTGAGGATCCCGCTGGTCGCGGACAGGTTGTCCGGCTGGAGCAACGCGCTCAGGATCGGGTCCCGCCGCCCGCCGCGCACCAGGTAGCCGAGCCCGTCGACGATCTTCGACGTGAAGTCGGGGCGCCCGGAAATGTACTCCCGCGCCCGGACCCCGAAGATCCGCGCGCGGCGCGTGACGACCTCGACGACGAGCGCGTCCCGGTCGGAGAAGTAGCGGTAGACGGTCGGGCGTGAGACGCCCGCCCGGCGCGCGACGTCGTCCATGGTCGTACGCCGGACACCGAAGTCCAGGAAGCACTCCTCCGCTGCCACCACCAGCTGGCGCCGGGCCTGCTCCGGCCCGCCCGCGAACGGCCCTCGCCCTCGTGCCACGTCCGGCCCCTCCCTGTCGAAAACCCCGTCGATGCTAGCTGGTCACACCGGTCACGACCCGCTCGAACACCGGCAACACCTCGCCGGGGTCCTCGGGAGCACCCGAGCGGACGAACCGTGCCCGCACCGGATCACCGGCACTGAGCGAGCGGGTGTCGCCGACCAGGCGCACGATGATCCACGGCCCCTCCGCCAGCTCCACGACCGCGCTGACGTAGGGCACGGCGTCGGCCAGGGCCGGGAGCGGGGCGCGGTGCACCACCGCCCAGCTGACCAGGACGCCGTCGCCGGACACGGTCACCGGCTCGAGCTCGGCCGATCCGCTCGCGGGGTCGGTCCTGGCCTCGGGCGGCAGCACCGTACCGGACGGGCCGCGCTGCATCAGCAGCTCCTCGCGGGCCGCCGCGTCGTAGAACGCGGCGCTCGTGTCGTCCCGCTCGACCTGGGGGAAGCCGGTCACCGTCCGCTCCTCTCGTGCGGGCTGAGCACCAGCGTGGAGTGGTGCTCGAGGATCCCGCCGTTGCCGCTGACCAGCACGACGTCGTTCCGGGGTGCCTGGCGCTCCCCGCCGTCGGCCCGCGCCTGGATCACGGCCTCGGACAGCGGCGTGAAACCCCACATGTAGTACGACGACAGCTGGCCGCCACCGGTGTTGCAGGCCAGCGTGCCACCGGGGGCGAGCCGCCCGTCGGCGACGAACGCACCGCCCTCGCCCTTGGCGCAGAACCCGTAGTCCTCGAGAGTGACCAGCACCGTGTAGGTGTAGCAATCGTAGATCTCGGCGACGTCGACGTCGCCGACCCCGACGCCGGCCATCCGCAGGGCCTGCGGCCCGGACCGGGCGGCGGGGGTGACGAGACCCCAGTCGGAGCTCGCCTGCATCCGCCGCGGGGCGTGGGCCTGGCCGTATCCCCACACGTGCACGGCGGGCCGCGCGAGCCCGGCCGCGCGCTCCGCCGAGGTCACCACGACGGCGACGGCGCCGTTGCTCACCAGGCAGCAGTCCAGCAGGTGCAGCGGATCGGCGATCCACCGCGACTCCTGGTGGTCGGCGAGGGTGATCGGCTCCCGCATCTGGGCCAGCGGGTTGCGCGCCGCCCACGACCGCTGCGCGACGGCGATCTCGCCGAGCTGCTCGGAGGTGGTGCCGTACCGCTCCATGTGCCGGCGCGCGCACATCGCGTAGAGGATGTTCGGGTTGGTCGCGCCCGAGGCCACCGACCACCCGGCGTAGCCGCGCACGGGTCGGCCCCGGCCGCTGCGCTGCGGGGAGCCGTAGGTCGAGCCCGCGGACTCCTGGGGCTTCAGCGGGCTGTCCGCGAACACACACGCGACGGTGCTCGCCGTGCCCGCGGCGACGGCCTGCGCGGCCTGGGCGACCATCACGCCCGCCGTCGCGCCGAACGCGTTCACCTGGTTCAGCACCGACAGGTCCTGCAGACCGAGGACGGCGGCGAGCCCGACCCCGACGTCCTGCTTGATCCCGGAGCTGACGAGCAGCCCGTCGAGATCGGTGAGCGCCAGGCCCGCGTCGGCGACGGCGCCACGCACCGCCTCGGCCGCGAGCGAGGTCGAGGACCGGCCGTACACCTTCCCCATCGCGGTCGTGCCGAGACCGGCGATCGCCGCACCCGTCATCTAGCGCCCCTCCCAACGGGGAGCACGCTTCTCGGCGAACGCGGTCGGGCCCTCCCGGGCGTCCCGGCTGGTGAACACGACCTTCATCGCGTCGTCGCTGAGCCTCCAGGCCGGGTCGTCCCAGTCGGAGCCGGCGTCGCGGGAGCGGTGCACGACCTGCTTGCTGTACCGCACCGACAGCGGGGCGTTCTCCGCGATCACACCGGCGAGGTCGAGGGCGACGTCGAGGGCGGTGCCCTCGGGAGCGACCCGGTTGACCAGCCCGAGCTCGTGCGCGCGGGCCGCGGGGATCGGCTCCCCGGTCAGCGCGGCCTCCAGCGCGACCTTCTGCGGGATCTGCCTGGCCAGCCGGATGACCCCACCGGCCGCAGCCATCAGGCCGCGCTTCACCTCGGGCAGCCCCAGGGACGCGGTCTCGTCGATCACGGCGATGTCGCAGGCCAGGACGATCTCGGTGCCACCGCCGAGCGCGAAGCCGTTGACGGCGGCGACGGTCGGCTTGTCCACCCAGTGCCGGGCGAGCCCGGCGAACCCACGCTCGGGGTGGTCCCGGTCGTCGATCCGGTTCCCGCGGGCGACCTCCTTGAGGTCCGCGCCCGCGCAGAAGCCCCGGCCGGCGCCGGTGATCACCACGACGCGCACCTCGTCGTCGGCACCGGCGGCGGCGAGCGCGTCACCGGCCGCGACGGACAACGCGGAGTTCACCGCGTTCATCGCGCGCGGCCGGTTGAGGGTGATCAGGCCGACGTGGCCGCGCCGCTCGTAGGTCGCGGCCGGCTCGTCGGGGGTCTCGGCCGGGGTGTCGCTGCTGGTCATCGGGACTCCGGGGTCAGGTAGACGGACTTGAGGTCGACGTAGGGGGCGAGGCCCTCCGGCCCGAGTTCGCGGCCGAGGCCGCTGGCCTTGACCCCGCCGAACGGCCCGAGGACGTCGAGCGCGTAGTGGTTGATGCCCACGGTGCCGGACCGGATCCGGTCGGCGATCGCCTGCCCCCGGTCGAGGTCGGTGGTCCACACGGTGCCGCCGAGCCCGTACTCCGAGTCGTTGGCGATCCGGACAGCGTCGTCGGTGTCGTCGTAGGGCAGGACGCACAGGACGGGGCCGAAGACCTCCTCGCGGGCGATCGCGCTGTCGTTGTCGACGCCGGCGAACACGGTGGGCTCGACGAACCAGCCCCGCTCCTGCCCCGCCGGGACGGCGCCGCCGGTGGTCACCCGGCCCCCCGCGTCCCGGCCCGCGGTGACCAGGCCGAGGACCCGGTCCCGCTGCGCCGCGCTGACCAGCGGGCCGATCCGGGTCTGCTTGTCGAGGGGGTCGCCGACCGGCAGGGACCGGACGGTGTCGGTGATCGCGTCGACGATCTCGTCGTAGCGGCCGCGCGGCGCGAGGATGCGGGTGCACGCGTGGCAGGTCTGGCCGTTGTTGGCCAGCGAGACCTCGGGCAGCGCGGTGAGGAACGCGTCGAGGTCGGCGTCCTCGGCGAGCAGGGCGGCCGACTTGCCGCCGAGCTCGAGGGTCACGGGGCGGAGCAGCCGGCCGCAGACCTCGCCGATCGCCCGCCCGGCCGCGGTGGACCCGGTGAAGGCGACCTTGTCGACGCCCGGGTGCGCGACGAGGTGCGCACCCGCCTCCCGGCCGCCGGGGACGATGTTCAGCACGCCCGGCGGGAGCCCCGCCTCCAGGGCTGCGTCGGCCCAGACGTAGGCGTCGAGCGCGGTCTCGGGGGCGGCCTTGAGCACCACCGTGCAGCCGGCGGCGAGCGCCGGGGCGATCTTCATCGCGGCGAGCGCCTGCGGGTAGTTCCACGGCGTCACCGCGGCGACGACGCCGACCGGGCCACGGCGGACCCGCACCCGGGCGAGCATGCCGGAGCGGACGTCGTCGGCGTCGAGTCCCTCGGCGAGGCCCGCGTAGTAGTCGAGCATGAGCGGCGGGCTGAACCCGTTGGCGCCGATCGACAGCGATCGGGGCATCCCGTTCTCGCGGCTGACCAGTGCGGCGGTGTCCTTGGCGCGGGTCTTCAGCGCGGCCGCCAGCCGGCGCATGACGGTCGCGCGCTCGGCGCCGGTCGTCGCTCCCCAGGGGCCGTGCAGGGCGTCGCCCGCGGCGGCCACGGCGGCGTCGACGTCGGCGGGCCCGGCCAGCGCCGCGCTGCCGAACGCGGTGCCGGTGGCGGCCTCCAGGACGTCGACCCGCTCCGTCCCCGCGGGCGGGACCCAGTCACCACCGACGAAGAAGGCGCTGCGATCGACGGCGTTGGCGAGATCGTTCGACACGAACCGGTCTCCACTCCGCGCCCGGTGGCGCTGCGTCACGTCCGGCGAGCGGACGGTATCCGGCAGAATATGTGACAATCAACGTTGTATGTCTCACAGTATGCCACGCCGCGACGCTTCCGCGCCCGGCACGCACCCGGGCATACTAAGAGGTCATTTCAGAACGAGGTCGACGTGTCTGTTGTAGACGACAAGCGGCTATCTGACCTGCCGTTTGATCTGTCGTCGAGGGGTCAATGGAAACTCGACAAGTCGTTCTGAAACGACCTCTAAGAGCGTCCGGCGATTGATGGT
Source organism: Pseudonocardia sp. ICBG1293 (assembly GCF_020131355.1). Classification (GTDB taxonomy): domain Bacteria; phylum Actinomycetota; class Actinomycetes; order Mycobacteriales; family Pseudonocardiaceae; genus Pseudonocardia. The sequence goes on along the minus strand of NZ_JAHLEL010000038.1, from coordinate 395,796 downwards.
TATCGGAGTCGACGGGTCGTGGGTCGGGTTGTCCAGCGGTAGCGGCTGCGGGCACGGTTGATCAGCCGGCGGATCACGGTGAGCGCGGCGGCGAGGTCGAGGTAGAACTCGACGATGATCTTCCGGCGATCGGTGAACCGGCGCAGCTTGCCGTAGCCGTTCATCCAGGAATGGGTGCGCTCGACCGGCCACCGCATACCGACCTGGATCGGGGCGGGCCGGCCCTTGGTGGCGATCTGTGCGTCGAACCCGAGTCGTTCGAGCAGATCGCGGGTCTTGCCTGAGTCATAGCCCCGGTCCAGGTGCAGGCACGGTCGCTCGGGCAGCGGCCCGATCATGTCGTAGATCCCGATCAGGGTCGGTTTCAGCAACGGCGAGTCGTGGTCATTGGCGCGGGCGCTGATCAGGTGCAGCGGGATCCCCGCACCGTCGCAGACCACGGAGCGTTTGGTGCCCTGTTTGCCCCGGTCGACCGGGTTACAGCCGGCGACCTCGCCACCGCAGGGAGCCTTGGTGATCGCTCCGTCGGCAGACAGATCGTCGAGGTCGAGACCGATCATCTAGTCATAGCCGGCCAGCGCGGCCCGAAGGACCTGCTCCCCGACGCCAGCGGCGGCCCACTGGGCGAGACGGCGGCGGATCGTGCGGTCCGAGCAGCCGGGGGTGGCAATGCGTTCGTAGCCGCTGCCGTGCACCAACGCCGCGAGCACGTGCTCGAACACCAGGCGGTCGGGGATACGGCGGCGGTGACATCCCCACGGATGGGCCGGGTCGAACTCCGGGCGCCGCTCTGCCTCGATCAGGGCAGCGAACTCGACCCAGAGGGGGTCGATCAGCGATTCTGGCAATAGAGGCACGGACCCTCCAGGCGACCATCAGGACATCAGCAATCCCATGATCACTTGCAGGTCCGTGTCTCTACCAACACCGACACACGGCCACCTCTACTGCCGGACGCTCTAAGAGGTCGTTTCAGAACGACTTGTCGAGTTTCCATTGACCCCTCGACGACAGATCAAACGGCAGGTCAGATAGCCGCTTGTCGTCTACAACAGACACGTCGACCTCGTTCTGAAATGACCTCTAAGGCCTACTCCTCACGCGCCATCCGCGCCCACCTGCGCAGACGACGGATCGTCGCGGTCATCCCGGAGCCGGCTGACCAGCAGGGACACCGGAAACGACGCGGCACACGCGGCGGCCGACCACCGGCGTTCGACCGGGTCGACTACCGCGGCCGCAACGTCGTCGAACGCGGGTTCTGCGAGGTCAAGCAGTGGCGCGGCCTCGCGACCCGCTACGACAAACTCGCCCTGACCTTCCGCGGCGGAGTTGCACTGAAGGCCATCGTCACCTGGTTGCGCACTTTAGGAGACACGCCCTAGCTGGCTTTCGGCTGGCGCCGTGCACCGTCGGGCCAGATGACGGTCACCGGGATACCGGCGGTGCGCGCCTCGTCGACGACGGTGCCGGTCCCGCCACGGCGGGAGGCGTCCCCGTCCCACACGGCGGCGAGCAGGTCCGCGCCGTCCAAGAGCGCGCGGTTCGCGGCCTCGTACGCGGCGCGGTCGGCCGTCTGCGACGGCATCACGTGCACGCTCGTGGCGGCGGCCATCAGCTCGTCGAACAGAGCGGCGTGGGATTCGGTTACCTTCGTGGCCCGGTAGTCGGCCGATGGGAGCACAACCTCCAACGTCCCACCGTGCGCGAGCACCGTCTCTGCGAACAGGGAGTCGGCACCTCTGGCGATGCAGCTCACCCCAACGATCGGGCCTTCCTGGGACAGCAGGACTGCACTGATCTGGTCTCGGATCAGCGGTGTGCTCTCGGCGGTGAGGTCCATGTGCCCGGTGACGGCGATCCGCGTCATGCGCGTCCTTCCTCGGTCGTGCGCAGCGCCTCGGCAGCATGGTCGCGCAGCGCGCGGACAGCGACCGACCGGGCGTGCGGTTCGGTGTCGGTGTGGAAGTCGCGGAGCATGACCCGCACTCGGTCCGATGAGGTGGCCTGCGCCGCCTCGATCGCCCTGTGGCCGATCCGGGCGCCCTCGTCCAGTTCGCCGCTGAGCATGTGAGCTTGGGAGAGCCCGATCAGGTCGAGCGCGGAGGCGCGACGCCGCCCGTCGTCGCGGGTGTCGAGAGCCTGCGTGATCCGGCCAGTTGCGGCGACGGCGTGGGTCGGCGTGCCCCGCCCGGTCTGCGCCAGCTCCAGAAGTCGCCCGCCGACCGTGCCGTGCAGCTCGGCGGCGTCGAAGTAGTGCAGCCAGTACGGCTCCGTCTCAGGCCGGCCAGCGCGACTGAACGCGTCCTCGGCCGCGCCGACGGTGCGCTCGAACGCGGTGTGCCTGCCCAGGTGCGCGAACGCCCACGCTTCGCGCAGAGCCAGCACGCTCGTGAGCCGCGGTGTGGCGGCGTCGCCTACGGTGGACTGTGCAAGCCGGATCACCTCCAGGGCGTCGCTCGCGTGCCCGAGATAGAGGAGTTGGCGAGCCATTGCTGCCATCGCGTTGGCGGCAAAAGCTGGGTCGCCACCCGCGTGTGCGGCGCGAATCGCGAGCATGAAGTACCGCTGCGCGGACTCCTGTAGCCCCGAGTCCCACGACATCATGGCCGCGGTCTCCGAGAGCTGCGCCATGACTCGGTAAAGACGTTGTTTGAGCGGCCCGGAAGACAATTCCGTCACGGTTTCCGACAGTTCGTTGAGTTGCCCGAGGACGGCTTTCCGCCTTAGAGCGCCCGGCAAATGAGGTCGTGGGGGTGTCGTTGCAGGTAGAGGCACGGACCTCGGGTGATCATGGGATTGCTGATGTCCTGATGGTCGCCTGGAGGGTCCGTGCCTCTATTGCCAGAATCGCTGATCGACCCCCTCTGGGTCGAGTTCGCTGCCCTGATCGAGGCAGAGCGGCGCCCGGAGTTCGACCCGGCCCATCCGTGGGGATGTCACCGCCGCCGTATCCCCGACCGCCTGGTGTTCGAGCACGTGCTCGCGGCGTTGGTGCACGGCAGCGGCTACGAACGCATTGCCACCCCCGGCTGCTCGGACCGCACGATCCGCCGCCGTCTCGCCCAGTGGGCCGCCGCTGGCGTCGGGGAGCAGGTCCTTCGGGCCGCGCTGGCCGGCTATGACTAGATGATCGGTCTCGACCTCGACGATCTGTCTGCCGACGGAGCGATCACCAAGGCTCCCTGCGGTGGCGAGGTCGCCGGCTGTAACCCGGTCGACCGGGGCAAACAGGGCACCAAACGCTCCGTGGTCTGCGACGGTGCGGGGATCCCGCTGCACCTGATCAGCGCCCGCGCCAATGACCACGACTCGCCGTTGCTGAAACCGACCCTGATCGGGATCTACGACATGATCGGGCCGCTGCCCGAGCGACCGTGCCTGCACCTGGACCGGGGCTATGACTCAGGCAAGACCCGCGATCTGCTCGAACGACTCGGGTTCGACGCACAGATCGCCACCAAGGGCCGGCCCGCCCCGATCCAGGTCGGTAAGCGGTGGCCGGTCGAGCGCACCCATTCCTGGATGAACGGCTACGGCAAGCTGCGCCGGTTCACCGATCGCCGGAAGATCATCGTCGAGTTCTACCTCGACCTCGCCGCCGCGCTCACCGTGATCCGCCGGCTGATCAACCGTGCCCGCAGCCGCTACCGCTGGACAACCCGACCCACGACCCGTCGACTCCGATAACCATCAATCGCCGGACGCTCTACAACTAATGTCTTATGGTTTATGGCCGGGTGCGCGGGAACGCCGTCCGGCCGTGTCGGCCCCGACCGGGGCCACGGAAGCCGGAGGAAGGTCATGACCGCGACCGACACCCCGCCTCGCACCCAGATCCGCTACGAGATCACCGGCGCGACCGCACTGATCACCCTGGACCGGCCGGACCGGCTCAACGCCTTCACCGCGACCATGGCGGCCGAGCTCGTCGCCGCCTTCGACACCGCCGACGCCGACGACGCGGTGCGCGCCGTCGTCCTGACCGGCGCCGGCCGCGGCTTCTGCGCCGGTGCCGACCTGGAGCGCGGGACCGACACGTTCTCCGGCGACTCCGCCGGTGCGCCGCGGGCCGACCACGGCACCGTCGACGGCGTGGCCCGTGACCTCGGGGGTGTCGTCGCCCTGCGGATCGCCGCCTCCCGCAAGCCGGTGATCACCGCCGTCAACGGGGCCGCGGTGGGGGTCGGCGCGACGATGACACTGCCGTCCGACGTCCGGATCGCCGGTGAGGCGGCCCGGTTCGGCTTCGTGTTCGCCCGGCGCGGGCTCGTACCGGAGGCCGCGTCGACGTGGTTCCTCCCGCGGATCGTCGGCATCTCCCGCGCGATGGAGTGGGTCAGCACCGGCCGCGTGTTCGACGCCGGGGAGGCTCTCGCGGGCGGACTGGTCTCGCAGGTCGTGCCCACCGGCGAGCTGCTCGACACCGCGCTGTCGCTCGCCGCCGAGATCGCCGGGAACACCTCGCCCGCCTCGGTCGCGCTGTCCCGGAAGCTGTTGTGGGGCATGCTCGGCGCCGCGGACCCGTGGGAGGCGCACCGGCTCGAGACGCTCGCGATCGACGAGCTCGGGCGGGGTGGTGACGTGGCCGAGGGTGTCTCCGCGTTCCTGGAGAAGCGGCCCGCCGCCTTCGGCGACCGCATCGCCGACCGGCTCCACCTGGTGCCGGACTGGCCCGCCGTGCCGGAATCGGCCACCGCCGCACGGGGCGACCGGTGACGGCGGGCGTCCGGGACGAGCCCGGCAGCCGCACCGTCCACCTCGACGGCGACGGCGTCCGGCTCGCCGCGGACCGGTGGGAGCCGATCGGCCCGGGCCGCCGCGGCGCCGTGGTGCTGCTGCACGGCGGCGGCCAGACCCGGCACTCGTGGCGGCACACCGCGCGGCGCCTCGCCGCGGCGGGCTGGACGGTGCTCGCCCTCGACCTGCGCGGCCACGGGGACAGCGAGTGGTCCCCGGACGGCGACTACACCCTCGACGCGCACGTCGCCGACCTCCGGTCGGTCACCGGGACCCTCGACGAGCCCCCGGTCCTGATCGGGGCGTCGCTCGGCGGGATGACCTCGCTGCTCGCCTCCGGCACCGACCCGGACCTCGCCCGCGGCCTGGTCCTCGTCGACGTCACCCCGACCACGGAACGGGCCGGGACGTCGGCGGTCACCCGCTTCATGCGGGCCGGGCAGGAGGGCTTCGCCTCGCTGGAGGCCGTGGCCGACGTGGTGGCCGCCTACAACCCGCACCGGCCGCGGCCCCGCGACCCGCGCGGGCTGCTGAAGAACCTCCGGCGCCGGGCCGGGCGCTGGTACTGGCACTGGGACCCGCGGCTCGTCGACGAGCGGCAGACCGCCCCCGAGACGCTGACCGCGAACGAGCGGCGGGCACGGGCGGCCGCGCGCGACCTGGCGGTGCCGACCATGCTGGTGCGCGGCGCCGGGTCCGACGTGGTCAGCCCGGCCGGTGCGCGCGAACTGCTCGAGCTGGTGCCGGACGCCTGGTACGTCGAGGTCGACGGCACCGGGCACATGGTCGCCGGGGACGACAACGACGTCTTCACCGGTAGCCTGCTCGACTTCATGGAACACGTGGCGGTCGGCGCGGCCGCCGGAACCGGACGACCGGAGGGACGACCGTGAAGACCAACCTGACCTGCCCGTGCGGGGCCCGGATCCACGGCGAGGACGAGGACGACCTCGTCCGCCTGACCCAGGAACACCTCGCCGCGAAGCACCCCGACCACGAGTACTCCCGCGACGAGATCCTCTTCATCGCCTACTGACCCACCCCGCCCCCGGCAGACGCGCACGGGACTGGAGGACGCTCGCCCGATCGCGCGAGCGTCGCCGCACTCCATGAGCGTCTGCCGCGGAGCCAGGAGCCTAGGTGCGCCGCCGGTGGGTGGTCAGGGGGACGGGGGTGTCTGCGCGGCAGTGGTGCGCAGGGCCTCCAGGGTGACGATCTTGCGGCGGGGCGCGCCCGCCGAGCCGCTCGGCCCGGTCGATCGCCCGCCAGCCGGCCAGGCCGACGTGTCCGGGCCTGCGCTCGGCGAGGAGCCGGTCGAGGTCCGCCTCGGCGCCGGGCCCCGGGTCCGTGAGCCGGCCGGCCACGTGGTCCTCCAGCAGGGCGGCGACGGTCTCGGCCGCGCACCCACGGTTGGTCCCGATGACGCCGGAGGGGCCGCGCTTGATCCATCCCGTCACGTAGTGGCCGGTCAGCGGCGCCCCGCCGGGCTCCTGCAGCACGCGGCCCGCACCGTGCGGGACGGCCGCGCGCCCGTCGTCGAACGGCAGCCCGCGCAGCGGCGTCCCGCGGTACCCGACCGCCCGGAGCACCAGCCCGCAGTCCAGCAGCTCGGTCCCGCCGTCCGGGGTGCCGAACCGGACCCCGGCCACCGCTCCGGCTCCGTCGTCGACGATCTCCTGCGGGGTGCGGCCGAAGCGCAGCACGATCCGCCGCCGCTCCGGGTCCGGCGTGCGCCCCGCGTACCGGGCGACCGCCTCGGCCTTGAGCCCGGCGGCGTACCCGTCCACCGGGCCGGTGACCGCCTCCCCCTCCTCGACGAGCACCTGGACCCCGTCGATCCGGTCCAGTGCGAGCAGCTCCGGGGTGCTGAACGCGCCGTGCGACGCGTCGCGGCGGCCCACCACGTGCACCTCCCGGATCGCGCTGCCCCGCAGCGCGTCCAGCGCGTGCGGCGCGATGTCGGTGGCGGCGAGCGCGGCCCGGCCGGAGACCAGGACCCGGGCGACGTCGAGCGCGACGTTCCCGTTGCCGATCACCACGGCCCGCCCGGTGTCCAGCGGGACGTCCCGCCCGGCGTGGTCGGGATGGCCGTTGTACCAGGCGACGAGGTCGCGGGCGGGCAGGCTGCCGGCCAGGTCCTCCCCCGGTACGCCGAGCCGGCGCTCGCCGGAGGCACCGACCGCGTACACCACGGCGTGGTGCCCGGCGAGCAGCTCGCCGGTCGTCAGGTGCTCGCCGATCTCGACGTCGAGGTGCAGCCGGACCTGCGGGCGGCGCAGCAGCCGCTCCAGCCCGGCGCCGAAGCCCTTCGTCGCGCCGTGGTCGGGTGCCACGCCGAAGCGGACCAGCCCGCCCGGGACCGGGAGCCGGTCGAACAGCGTCAGCGACACGTCGCCACCGGTCCGTTCCAGCAGCTCCTGAGCCGCGTAGTAGGCGGACGGGCCGGTCCCGACCACGGCGACCCGCAGCGGCCCGGCAGTGTGCCGCGGCGGCGGGGCGGGCCGCCGGGCGCGGTCGGGCGCCGGGGGGAACGCGGCGAGGTAGGTCTCGGCGAGGTGCAGGCTCGTGCGGCCCTCGACGTCGAGCGCGTGGTCGCCGACGATCGCGCCGACCGGGCACACGTCCGCGCAGGCCCCGCAGTCGATGCAGGTGGCCGGATCGATGTAGAGGCTCTCCGCCGTGCTGAACCCCGGGTCGCCCGGGCGGGGGTGGATGCAGTCGACCGGGCAGACGTCGACGCACGCCGCGTCGTTGCAGCAGGTCCGGGTGATCACGTGCGTCATCGGGCTCCCTCCGGCACCGGGACGTCGGCCGGCGTCACGGTGACGCGCAGGCCGTTGAAGATCGGGGTCCCGGTGAGCGGTTCGAGCACCCGGTCGTCGACGAGCCGGTTGACGTTGGCCCCCGGCGCCGCCTCGGCCCGGTGCATCCGCAGTCCGGCCCCGGTGTGCCCCCACCCGTGCGGCAGGCTCACCACCCCCTGCCGGATCGCGGCGCTCACCCGCAGCTCGGCGACGACGTCGCCGGGACCTGCGCTGATCCGGACCAGCTCGCCGTCCACCAGGTCCAGCCGCCCGGCGTCGTCGGGGTGCATCATCAGGCCGCCCGCGCCGTCGTCCCGGTAGGGCAGCGCGTTGTGCAGCCAGGAGTTCATCCCGCGGTGCTGGCGCCGGTTGATCAGCCGCAGGTCGGTGGCGCGCCCGTGCTCGATGCTCGCCCGCAGCCGCGGGACGTCGGCGGTCAGCAGCGCCGGGGCGACGTCGATCCGGCCGTCCGGGGTACGCAGCACCCCGGGCAGCCGCGGCTCCAGCGGGCCGAGGTCGACGCCGTCGGGGGTCCGCTCGAGCAGCTCCAGCGTCAGGCCCCCGGGCTCGGCGCCGAACCGGTCGCCGAAGGGCCCGCTGCGCACCCGCATGTCGACCAGGCGCTCGGGCCCCGTCCGCGGGGCGACGGCCGCGAGCACCTCGTCATGGCCGGTCCCGCAGAGCCGGGCCGCCCGGCGGGCCGACTGGTCGGCGACCTCGTCGTCCATCACCTCGATCGGCAGATCCGGGGTGCCGCGGACGATCGCGGCGATCCGCAGCACCTGGTGCCACTCCGGCATCGCGCCGGGCGCGGGGGTGACGGCGGGCGGGCTGTAGCGGGCCACGTCGCGGATCTGGAAGTGGTTGAGCGTGAGGTCGATGTGCCCGTGCCCGAACAGGCCGGGGGCGGGGAGCACGACGTCGGCGTGCCGGGTCGTCTCGTTCAGGTAGGTGTCGAGGCAGAGCAGGAAGCCGACCTCGCGCAGCGCGCGTTCCATCGCGGCGCTGCCCGGGATGGAACGCGCCGGGTTGCCGGCGATCGTGACCAGCGCCTGCACCTGCCCGGGGCCGGGGGTGAGGATCTCCTCGGCGAGGCAGGCGACGGACAGCTCGCCGAGCATCTCCGGCATCCCGCGCACGCGCGAGTGCCAGCGGCCGAACGGTGGCTGCTTCATGCTGCCGGGCCAGGTGGTCGGTCCCCCGCCGGGCGGCGTCGCGAACATCGCACCGCCGGGGACGTCGAGCCGGCCGGTGGCGATGTTGAGCACCTCGACCAGCCAGTTCGCCAGCGTCCCGAACTCCTGGGTGCAGGTGCCGATCCGGGAGTGGACGACGGCGGAGCGGGCGGTCGCGAAGCGGATCGCGACGTCGCGGTTCGTCGCGGCCTCCACCCCGCAGACGTCCGCCACGCGTTCCGGGGTGAAGGGCCGGGCGGCGTCGAGCACGGTGCCGAGGCCGTCGACGAGCGTGCCGGCCGCCCCGGTGTCGACGAGCCCCTCGGCGTCGATCACCGCGAGCATCGCCATGAGCAGGTGGGCGTCCGTCCCGGGACGGACGGCGAGGTGCTCGTCGGAGACCTCGGCGGTCCGGGTGCGGGCCGGGTCGACCACGACCAGGGTGCCGCCCCGGTCCCGCAGCGCGTCCAGCCGCGTGCCGAACCCGGGGGCGCAGACGGTGCTGCCGTTGGAGACGAGCGGGTTGCTCCCGAGCAGCAGGAGGAAGTCCGTCCGGTCGATGTCCGGCAGCGACATCCCGATCCCGGTGCCGTAGAGCAGCGCGGTCACCAGGTTCTTCGGCCAGGTGTCCATGCTCGCCGGCGAGTAGAGGTTGCGGGAGCCGATCGCCCCGAGCAGGGCGGGCAGGTAGAGCGTGTGGTCGAGGTGGTGGGCCGCGGGGTTGCCGGTGTAGACGGCGACCGACTGCGGGTCGCCGGCCACCAGCGGCGGCAGCCGGCGCCCGATCTCGGCGAACGCCTCCGCCCAGGTCGCCTCGCGCAGCTCCCCGTCGCGCCGGACGAGCGGGACCGAGAGCCGGTCGGGGTCGTTGTCCAGGTCGGCCAGCCCGAGCCCCTTCGCGCAGGCGTGCCCGCGGCTGAACCGGTCGTCGGGGTTCGGGCGGACCGACCGTGCGACCCGGCCGTCGAACTCCATCAGCAGGCCGCAGGTCGCCTCGCAGAGCGGGCAGATCCGGTGCCGTTCAACACGAGACATGATGTGTCCAGTGTATCGCCGACCGGGTCGTCCGCCCACACCGATCTCGTCGCACCGGACCCGCCGGACGGCCGCAGGACCGCCCGGCGGGGGGACGTCAGCGGCCCAGCCGGCGCTTCCAGTCGTGGGCGCCCAGGAACCGCACGACCTTCGCCATGAACTCGCTGCGCGAGGGGACGATCGGGTACCAGTTCGGCTCCGCCTTCAGCGCCATCCGCTCCGACACGATCGACTGCTGGCGGCAGTACTTCAGCACGCCGTTCGCCCCGCCGAACCGGGTCCCGAGGCCCGACTGCTTCCAGCCGCCCATCGGCACCGGGAGCTGGAACACGGCGACGAGCGCGTTGTTGATCGAGACCGAGCCCGCCTCGATCATCCGGGACAGCCGGTCGGCCTTGCGCCGGTCGCGGGTCCAGAGGCTGGACGACAGGCCGAAGTCGGAGTCGTTCGCGAGCCGCAGCGCCTCGTGCTCGTCGGCGACCTTCATGATCGGCAGGGTCGGCCCGAAGGTCTCCTCGCGCATGCAGGCCATCGAGTGGTCGACGTCGACGAGCACGGTGGGCTCGAAGTACGCCTCGCCCTGGGAGCCCCGCTTCCCCCCGACGAGGACCCGCGCACCCTTGGCCTCGGCGTCGGCGACGTGCCGCTCGACGATCTCCAGCTGGGCGGGGGTGACCATCGCGCCGATCTCGGTGGCGTAGGCACCCGGGGCGTCCATGCCCTGGCGGACGGCACGCATCTTCTCGACGACCTTCGCGACGAACTCGTCGTACACGGGGGCCTCGACGTAGACCCGCTCGACCGAGATGCAGGCCTGGCCGCCGTTCATCATCGCGCCCCAGACGGCACCGCCCGCGGCCCGCTCGACGTCGGCGTCCGCCAGGACGATCATCGCGTCCTTGCCGCCCAGCTCGAGGCTGCACGGGATGAGCCGCTCGCCGGCGCGTGCGGCGATCGTCCGCCCGGTCCGGACGGAGCCGGTGAACATGACCATGTCCACCTCCTCGACGACCGCGGCACCCGCCCCGCCGTCACCGGTCAGACAGGCGAGCACCGGCGGGGCGCCGATCTCGTTCCATCCCTCGACGGCGGCGGCCCAGGTCAGCGGGGTCACCTCGGACGGCTTGCTCAGCACGGCGGCACCGGCCACCAGGGCGCCCACGACGTCCATCATCGGACCGGCCAGCGGGCCGTTCCACGGCGTGATCAGGCCGACCAGCTGGTACGGGCGGACCTGGACCCGCAGCTTCCGGGCCTTGTTGGGCAGGCCCGCCGACGCGACCTTGCGGTCGGCGAGGAACTTCTCCGCGTTGGCCGTGAAGTAGTTGATGACGTCGAGCGCCACCTGCATCTCGACCGCGGAGTCCGACCACGACTTGCCGGTCTCCGCCTGGACCAGGCCGATGACCCGCTGCTCGTTGTCGAGCAGCCAGTCCAGCCACCGGCGGAGGTGCCTGCTGCGCTCCTTCGGCCCCAGCGCCTCCCACGCGGGCTGCGCCGCCCGCAGGTCGCGCGCCGCCGCCGCGACGTCGGCCGCCCCCTGCCGCGGGACCGACCCGACGACGCGTCCGTCCGCCGGACAGCGCACCTCGCGCTCGGCGCGGTCGCCGGACGCCGTGCGGTCCTGCTCGGTCGTGGTGCTCATGTGTCTCCTCGAGTGCTGGACTCCGGACCGGCCGACGGCCCGGGCGGGCGGCGTCGAGCCGTGGTGCCGATCACCGGACACTATCCGTCATATGTAACGAAACACCACCGGCACGCCGTGCCCGGACCGGCCGTGCCGCCGGCGACCGGCGCATTCCGGCCCCTGCTGTGCTTCCTTGACCAGCATTTACTAAAGCTGTTAGCTTATTCGGGACGAACAAGGCCGCCGCTGGTGGGACCGGGAGACCTCAGATCTCCCGGTCGACCCCGCGCAGGAAGGTGCGGACCATCTCGACGAACCGTCGCTCGTCCTCGTCGTCCGGTGCGACCGGCGGCCCGTCCCCGGTACCGGGGTCGAGGCTCTGCAGGGCGGCCCGGCCGTTCGCCGTGCTGATCGCCGACCCGATCGCCATCCGGTGTGCCGCCTCGAGGAGGAACAGATGCATCCGCTCCGGGACGCCGTGAGCCGCCAGCAGACGCGAGTACTGCTGGTAGAGCCGTACGAGCAGCGGCTGCGGGAGGTGCTCCACCACGAGCGGGACGGCGCGCGGGTGCTGCAGCAGCGACCGGCGGAACAGCGTCGTCTCCTCGACCAGCCACTCCTGCCACCGGCCCGGCTCGGGGTCCGGGACGCGCGGGGTGTCGAGCACGATGATCCGCGCGACCTCGGCGAGGATCTCGGCCTTGTCCGCGAAGTGGTTGTAGAGCGAGGGCGCGCGAACGCTCAGGGCCGCGGCGAGCCGCTCCAGGCTCAACGCCGCCGGCCCGCCCTCGTCGACGATCTCCAGCGCGGCGCGCGCTGCACCGTCCCGCGTGATGAGTGGCCTGCGCCCCATCCCCACCCTCTCGCTCGCTGAGCCGAGCGTACGACCACCCCACCCACCACGACGGAGGACGCCCGACGATGCGCAACACCACCGTTCTCGACGCCCTGTACGCCTGGTCGAGGCGCCGCCCGGAGGCGCCCGCCCTGCAGGACCCCGACCGCGCCCTGTCCTGGAGCTCGCTCGTCGAGGCGCAGGACGCGGCCGCCCGCACCCTGGTCGACGCCGGTGTCCGCCCCGGTGACCGGGTCGGCGTCCTGGGGCCGCTCTCGGTGGACTGGGCCGTCGCCGCGCTCGGCGTGCTCCGCGCCGGCGCCGTGCTCTGCCCGCTCAACGAGCGGCTCGGGGCGTTCGAGCTCTCCGAGGTGTTCGCGCGGATCGACCCGGTCCTGGTGCTCGCCGACGAGGGTCACCGGCCGGTGCTGGACGGGATCGGCGCGGGCGCCCCCACGGTCCGCACGCTCGGCGAGATCGGCACGGGCGGCTCGGCCGCCTCGGCTGCCGAGCTCCCGGACCTGCCCCGCGACCCGTCCCGGCCGGTCTCGATCATCCCGACCTCCGGATCGACGGGACACCCGAAGGGCGTCGTCTACACCCACGAGTCCCTGCTGGGCGCGTTCTTCGAGTGGACCCTGCAGGCCCCGGAGCTGCTCCGCGGGCGGGCCCTCAACGTCAGCGCGTTCTCGTTCGCGGCGGGCCTGCTCAACGGCTTCCTGGGCCCGCTGGTACTCGGCGGCAGCGTCGTGCTGCTCCCCCGCTGGGACGCCGGCACCGCGCTGCGGCTGATCCGCGACGAGCGCATCACGACCTTCGCCGCCACCACGATCTTCTACGAGCAGATGGCGCGCCTGCCCGAGTTCGCCGACGCCGACCTGTCGTCGCTGACCGTCGCCTTCACCGGCGGCAACCCCGTCACCACCGAGCTGATCGGGGCGTGGTCGGCCAAGGGAGTCGGGCTGCGCCAGGCCTATGGCCTCACCAAGTCGCTGTCGAACGTCACCTTCCCCACCGTGGAGATGGCGGTCCGCAGCCCCGAGTCCGTCGGCGAGGGCGGCATCCTCACGCGGGTCGCCGTCACCGACCCGAACGGTGCGCCGCTGCCGGCGGGCGAGCCCGGCGAGATCCGGATCTCCGGGCCGGGGGTCGCCGCCGGGTACTGGGACGACGAGGCGCGCACCACCGAGACGTTCGGCGACGGCTGGCTGCGGACCGGTGACGTCGGCGTCGTCGACGACCACGGTGCGCTGCGGATCGTCGGTCGACTGAAGGACATGATCATCAGCGGCGGCATGAACGTCTACGCGGCCGAGGTCGAGCGCGCGGCGCTCACCCTGCCGGGCGTCGTCGAGGTCGCCGTCATCGGCGTCGCCGACGACGAGTTCGGCGAGACGCCCGCGCTCCTCCTGCGGACCGCCGGACCGGTCACCGAGGAGGCCGTGCTGGAGCACTGCCGGGCCCGTCTCGCCTCCTACAAGATGCCCCGCTACGTCGTCCTCGTCGACGACCCGCTGCCGCGGACCCCGAGCATGAAGATCGACAAGGCGGCGATCCGCACCCGGCACACAGACATCCCGGACACACACCGGCGGCACGGCCGCAAGCCGCTGCCCGCCTGAACCGACCCGGACGACGACGAGGAGGACCGACATGACCGTCGACGAGACCAGTGCCACCGACCGCCGGGACCGCGCGTTCCGCACCATGCTCCGGCACGTCGAGAAGGAGACGACCGACGAGTTCGGCGAGATCGCGCCGTCCGAGGCGGTGGAGTACCGGGACACCGAGCTCGCCGCGCTCGAGCGCGACCGGGTGTTCGGCGAGGTGCCCTTCATCGTCGGGCACGGCTCCGAGATCGCGAAGCCGAACGAGTTCCTCACCCGCAGGCTGCCGCGCAACAACGCGATCGTCATCCGCCAGCGCGACGGCGGCGTGAAGGCCTTCGTCAACGCCTGCCGCCACCGCGGCGCGCAGCTGGTCGAGGAGGAGTCCGGCCGCTGCCGGCTCTTCTCCTGCCCGTACCACCGCTGGTCCTACGACCCCAGCGGCGAGCTGCGCACGGTGACCCTCGACGACACCTTCGGCGACTTCGACCGCTCGAAGCACGGCCTGGTCGAACTGCCCGTGCAGGAGCGCCACGGCTTCCTCTGGATGATCGACAACGCGAAGCGCGAGATCGACGTCGAGAGCTGGCTCGGGCCCGAGATGGACGCGATCCTGGCCGGCTACAAGATCGAGGACCTGGTCAGCGTCACGCCGCAGACCTTCGACCGGCCGACCAACTGGAAGATCATGCAGGACGGCTTCCTCGACAACTACCACGTCAAGTACGCCCACCCGAACACCGCCGGGAAGGTCCTGCACACCAACAAGCTGGCGCTGGAGGACTTCGGCAGGCACTTCTGGTTCCTCGCCGCGCGCAAGAGCATCGACCGCTTCATCGGCGACGAGGACCCGGCCGGCGCCGACATCGGCAGGCACACGATCGAGAGCTGCTTCATGGCGCCGAACAGCATGCTGCTCAAGCACGCCACGCACGTCGAGCTGCTGACGTTCCGGCCCTACGGCGCCGACCCGGAGAACTCGGTGATGGAGATGCGGATCATGGCTCCCACCACCGAGGCGCTCGGGATGGATCAGGAGAAGTGGGACACCCTCTGGGCGAAGAACTGGAAGATCATGATCTCGATCATCCACGACGAGGACTTCCCCATCCTGGAGGGATCGCAGGCCGCGATGCGCAGCCAGGACGCCGGGACGATGCTGCTGGGCCGCAACGAGCTGGGGAACCACCTGTTCCGCCGGGAGCTCGACCGGCTGGTCCGCACCGAGCCGGACGCGGGATGACCACGAGCGCACTCGGAGCGGACCTGGTCCGGCTGCGGCGGACGACGGCGCCGTCCGCCGCGGCCCGGGACCTGCTCGACCGGGCCGCCCGGTACGACGCCGAGATGGGCTTCGGGCCGCCCCGGCCGGACCGCGGTGGATCGTCCGGCGCCACCACCGTGATCGAGATCGACACCTGCCTGCACCGGCACGACGTCGACCACGACGACGCCTACGTGCTCGCCGGGGTGCTGACGATCCGGGACCTCGGGGACGGCACCGGGGCCGCCGACCTGGTCGTCGACCCGCGCCGGCGGGCGATCGGCGTCGCGACCGCGGTCGGTGAGGAGCTCGGGACCCGCGCCGGGCGCGAGGGCGGGTGGGCCGGCACCGGCCTGCACACGCTGCACGCGGTCGCGCACGGCAGCCATCCGGCGGCCGAACGGCTGGCGCGCCGGTCCGGCGTCACCACCGCAGCGATCCGGCACCACCTGGTGCTCCCGCCCGACGAGCCCACCCCGGCAGACGCCGAGGCCACGACGGCACCCGACGGGGGCAGGGCCGACGGGGACGCGGTCCGGATCGATGTCGCCGCGGGGACGGCGACGGTGCGCCACGCCGGCGGGGACGGGCCCGCGGAGATCACCGCCGTCACCGCCGCCCCCGGGACCGCCGGACACAAGCGGTCCGCCGCGCTCGGCTCCGTCGTCGCCACTGCCGTCGGGCGGCTGCGTGCGGCGGGCGCGGGCGCGGTCGAGGCAGTCGCCGCCGACGACGAGCCACTCCTGGAGGCCCTGCGCCGGCAGCTGTTCGAGCACGACCGCAGCGATCTGGTGTTCCGGATCGGTCGATCTAAGAGGTCGCGCGGATTGGTTGGTGATCATGGACGTCGTGCAGGTCGGGCGTTCCAGCGGTGTGTGGTCCAGGCCTGCCGAATCAAGCTACGGAGTGTGACGATCGTGTCGGCGAGGTCGAAGAACGCGTCGACGACGATTTCTCGTCGTTCGTAGCAGCGCTGCAGCCGGTTGAAGCTGTTGTGCCAAGCGTTGGTCCGCTCGACGTGCCAGCGGCGGGTGGCCTGGATCGGCGCTTTCTCACCCTTGTGCGCGATCTCGCCGTGCAGGCCTCGTTCGGCCAGCGTGTCGCGGGTCTTGCCGGAGTCATAGCCGGCGTCGAGGTGCACGGTGATGTCGTCGGGCAGCGGGCCGAGAGCATCGAGGCGGTCGAGGGTGGGGCCCAGTAGCGGGGAGTCGTGCCGGTTGGCTCCGGCCAGGACTCGGCCCAGCGGGATGCCGTATCCCTCGACGAGCACCGAACGTTTCATACCCTGTTTGCGCCGGTCCACCGGCGACGGACCGGCGACCTCGCCGCCGCCGGGGGCCTTGGTGATGGCGCCATCGACGGCGATGTCGTGCAGCAGCAGACCGACGATGCGGTCGTAGGCGTCCAGGACGATCCGACGCAGCTGGGCGAAGACCCCGAGCCTGATCCACTCGTCACGACGATCGCGGATGGTGGTCGCCGAGCAGGTGCTGTCAGCGATGCCCTCATACGAGCAGCCGAACCGCAGTACCTGCAGGAGCTTGTCGAACACGATCCGATCCGCGATCCGGCGGCGATGGCAGCCCAGCGGATGGGTGGGATCGAACTCGTCTCGATGAGGCAGCAGCGCGGTGAACTGGTCCCACAACGGCTCGGTCAGCCATGATGGCAGGGTGGGCACGCGGCCTCCAGACGATCACGAAGCGTAGATAACTTCATGATCGGCAGGCCCGTACCCGCCCTCGCCCCCAGACACTCGACCGCGGCCAAGCTGTGACCAATCCGCGCGACCTCTAAGGACAAATGACGAACTTCGTCCTTTGTCTCGTACACTGCGGTCGTTCCCCGGCGACGACGCGAGGAGACCGGCCATGCCGCGGTCACGCACGATCAGCGACGAGATCCACGTCGAGGCCTCCCCCGAGGCGCTCTGGCGGCTCGTCGCCGACCCGGCCCGCTACCCGGAGTGGAGCCCGGAGAACACGGGGGCCACGCTCCCGGCCGGCTCCACCCCGGCGGTCGGCGACGCGTTCGTCGGCAGCAACCGCCGCGGGCCGCTGCGGTGGACCACGCGCTGCGTCGTCACCGAGGTCGAGCCCGGGCGCCGCTTCGGGTTCTCCGCCCGCGACTGGGGCCTGCGGTCGCCGACGCTCCGGATCCGCAACGCGGCCTGGCGGTACCAGCTCGACCCGGACGGCACCGCCACCCGGGTCCGTCTCACCTGGACCGACGAGCGCCCCTGGCCGGACGCCGTCGCCGCCGTCGTGGACCGGATCGTGACGAGCGGCCACACGTTCGCGGAGTTCCAGCACGACAACATCGGCCGGTCGCTCGCCGGCCTGCGGCGGGTCGCGGAACGGACCGGCTGACGTGGCCGTCGACCTGCTCCGCCGCACCGGCCGCGACCTCGACGACCTGCAACGGCGGCTGGGTGACTGGCTGCGGTCGCACGGTGCGCTCGACGGCGTCCTGGCCGTCGAGCGGGCCCGCCCGGCCGAGGGGGCGGGCACCGCGAACGAGACGGTCCTGGCCGAGTGCCGCACCACCCGGGGCACCCGCGGGATCGTCGTGCGGCTGACGGTCCCCGAGGCGGCCGCCCACCTCGATCCCGATCCGGAGCGGCAGGCGGCGGCGCTGCGGTGGGTCGCCGCGCACACCGCGGTGCCGGTGCCGGCCGTGTACGGCGTCGACCCCACCGTCGAGGTCCTCGGCGCCCCGTTCCTGGTGACCGAGCGGGTGGCGGGGTTCGTCCCGCCCGACTACCCGAACTACAACACCGCGGGTCCGCTGCACGACCTGACCGCGGACGCGCGGCGCACGCTCTGGCAGGACGCGCTCGACCAGATGTGCCGGCTGCACCGGGCCGACGTGTCCACCGTGGACTTCCTGGAGCCGGGGCCGGAGCCGCTGGTCCGGTACTGGGAGCGGATGGCGGACTGGGTCGGCGAGCGGGCACCGCTCGGGCCGCTGGCGGGCGTCCGCGACTGGGTGCGCGCGCACGTCCCGGCAGACGCGCCGGCCGGCCTGTCCTGGGGCGACGCCCGGCTGGGCAATATGCTGTTCGCCGGGACCCGGTGCACCGCGGTGCTGGACTGGGAGATGGTCTCGCTCGGCGGCCCGACGGTCGACCTCGCCTGGTGGCTGATGTTCGACTGCAACCACAGCACCGACGCCGGCGTCGAACGCCTGCCCGGGCTCGGGACGCTCGACCGCTGGCGGGCCGGCACCGGCCTGCCGGTCGTGGACCTGCGCTGGCACGAGGTGTTCGCCCTGTTCCAGCTCGCGCTGCTGCGGGCCGGGGCGTTCGCCGACCGCGCCCGCGCCGGGCTGCCGGTCCCCGGCGACGACGACCCCCGCAGCGTCCGCAGGCTGCTGGACCGGATCGACACGCGTCTGGAGGACCCCGCGTGAGCTACGCCCCCGAGGACCACCACCGGCACCACCCCGACGGCGACGTGCCGGGCTGGCAGGAGTCCTGGCTGACCTCCTGGTACGACCCGATGACCCGGTCCGGCGGGTACCACCACGTCGACTTCCAGCCCGCACGCGGGCGCGCGTGTGTGCAGAGCTGGATCGCCCGTTGCGGCGAGGTGCTGGAGCGCTACCAGTCGCTCAACGTCCCGATGGACGACTACGACCCCGCAGCGTTCCGGGCCGGCCCGCTCGACGTGACGACGACCGTCCCGCTGCGGGAGTACACGACCCGGCTGCCGCAGGTGGAGCTGGCCTTCACCGGGTTCACCGGGCCGCTGGCGCCCCGCGGGAACACGATCTCGGACTACCGCTCACCCGGGACCGGTCACTACGAGGTCTTCGGGCGGGTCGCCGTGACGTTCCCGGACGGCGGCACCGCCACCGCGTTCGCCTTCCACGACCACTCCTGGGGCCCGCGCGACTACGGCGACCTCGCCGCGACCTACCGCTGGGGGCACCTGACCTTCGGGGAGGACCTGTTCGCCGTCGTCTACGCCATGACCAGCGACCGGCGCGGCCGCGGGGACTACGGCTACGTCGTCGACGGCGGGGTGCGGCACGGCGTCGTCCGGGTCGCGAACCGGATCGTGACGGCGGAGGACGGGCACACCCCGCTCACCGCCCACCTGCAGGTGTGGACCGGCTCCGGGCACGGCTACGAGTTCACCGGCGAGACCGACCTCTCGGGGGTGTCCACCCACGACGGTGGGCACTTCGCCACCGAGACCTACGGGACCTGGCGCTGCGGCGGGCGGCTGGGCAGCGGGCACCTCGCCGTCCGAGAGCGCGCCTCACCCTCACCCGAGCACCGTGCGTGGCTGTCCGCCCACGAGCACGGCACCGGGTCGTGAGCCCTCAGCGGACCTTCGGGAAGCGCTCGGGCGCGTCGGCGTAGACCGCGCGCAGGTCGCGCTTGGCGATCTTCCCGCTGGCCATCCTCGGCAGCGGCCCGTCGTGGGTGATCACGTAGCGCGGCACCTTGTAGTCGGCGAGGCGCTCGTTGCAGAACGCGACCAGGTCGGCCGGGGCCAGGTCCCCGTCGACGTGGACGACCGCGGCCGACGTCTCGCCGAACTTCGCGTCGGGCACCGGGACGACGGCCACCTCGAGCACCCCGGGTACCTGCGCGATCACCGTCTCCAGCTCGGCAGGCGAGATCTTCAGGCCGCCGGAGTTGATCATCTCGCCCATCCGGTCGACGTAGGTGAGCAAGCCCTCGGCGTCGAGCGTCCCGAGGTCGCCGGTGTGCAGCCAGCCGCCCCGCAGCGCCTGCTTCGTCGCCTCCTCGTTGCGCCAGTAGCCGGGGAACATGCCGGGCCCGCGCATGACGATCTCCCCGACCTCGCCCACCGCGCAGTCCCGGCCGTCCGGATCGACGACCCGGATGCGGGTGAAGGGCCCGCCCCAGCCGCACTTGTCGGGATGCCGCAGCGCTCCCTCCGCCGACATCGCGGTGGCGGTGCCGCCGATCTCGGTCTGCCCGTAGAGCTGGCGGAGCGCGACCCCGCGCGGGCGCCACTTCTCGAGCAGCGGCACCGGGACCCTGGCACCGCCGACCCACGCGGTCGTGAGGTGGTCCAGCCGTGCCCGCTCGAACCCGGGCACCCGCGAGATCTGCTCGAAGAGGATCGGCGGGCCGGTGAAGGTGGTGATCCGGGCTTCCTGCAGCACCTCCAGCGCCCGGGGCGGGTCGAAGCCCGGCTGCAGGTACATCGTCCCGCCCTGCACGAGGCTCCGGGAGAGCCCCCACACGACGCCCGCCGCGGTGAACATCGGCAGGACGAGCAGGACGCGCAGGTCGTTGGGCCCGACCTGCTCGCCCAGGGACCACTCGTGCATGATCCCGGCGATCGTGCGGTGGGTGAAGACGACGCCCTTCGGCGTGCCCGTCGTGCCGCTGGTGAAGACGATCGAGGTCGGGTCGTCGGGCTCGGCCCCGAACGCCGGGGCCGGCTGGTGCCCGCCGCCGCGGGCGCCCGTGACGGCGTCGTCGAGCCCGAGGACGGTGAACTCCGGACCGGAGCGCCGCACCTCCTCCAGCAGCGGCAGGTGGGCGGCGTCGCCGAACACGACAGCGGGCTCGCAGAGCGACACCAGTGCCCCGAGCTCGGCGGCGAGGAAGCGCTGGTTGAACCCGCAGACCACGGCCCCGGTCTTCCAGGCGGCGACCGCCGCGACGCACCACTCGAGGCTGTTGGTGCCCACGATCCCGACGCGGTCGCCCCGCGCCACGCCGTGCCCGCGCAGGACCGCCGCGACGCCGTCGGCCCAGGCGTCGAGGTCGGCGTAGGTCAGGACGTCGCCGTCGAGGTCGACGGCGGGATGGTCCGGGACCGTGCGCACCCACCAGGTCAGGGCGTCGACGACGGTGCCGCTCACGGGATCCTCCAGGGCGTGGTGGGACGGACGGGTCCGGGGCGCCGGCGGACCGGCGCCCCGGGGAGTGTCAGGAGAACAGCGGGGTCATGTCCTCGGTGAGGTTCACGGTCTTCAGCTCGTAGTACGACTCGACGGCCTCCGCACCGGTGTCCCGGCCGACGCCCGAGCACTTCACCCCGCCGAACGGCGCCTCGGTGTTGTAGGTGAAGGAGTTGACGCTAAAGGTGCCGGTCCGGACCCGGCGGGCGACGTCGGCCGCCCGCTGCGGGTCGGCGGTGAACACGGCGCCGTGCAGCCCGTACTCGGAGTCGTTCGCGATCGCGATCGCCTCGTCGACGGTCTCGTAGCGGATGACCGACGCGACCGGGCCGAAGATCTCCTCCTGCGCGATCCGCATCCCGTTCTCGACGCCGGTGAAGACGGTGGGCTGGATGAAGGCGCCCTTCTCCAGCCCGGCCGGCACCCCGCCGCCGGTGGCGACCGAGGCGCCCTCGGCCTTGCCCGCCTCGACGTAGCCGAGCACCCGCTCCTGCTGGCGCTTCGACACCAGCGGGCCCATGGTCGTTGCCGGGTCGAAGGGGTCGCCGACCACGAACGACTCGGCGGTGGCCACGAGGGCGCCGACGACCTCGTCGTAGCGGCCGCTCGGCACCAGCACCCGGCTGTAGGCGGCGCAGACCTGGCCGGTGTTGAAGAACGAGCCGGTCGCGAGGCCGGTCATGGTCGTGGTGAGGTCGGCGTCGTCGAGCACGATCGCCGCGGACTTCCCGCCGAGCTCCAGCTGCAGGCGCTTGAAGCTCCCGCCGCACTCCTGCCCGATCTGGCGACCGGCCGCCGTTGACCCGGTGAAGCTGACCTTGTCCACACCCGGGTGTGCGACGAGGGCACGCCCGGCGTCGCGGTCGCCGGTGACGTAGTTGAACACCCCGGCCGGGACACCGGCCTCGACCAGCGCCTCGGCGATGTAGTACGCGTCGAGCGGGGTCTCGGGCGCGGGCTTGTAGACCACGCTGCACCCGCTGACCAGCGCCGGCCAGATCTTCGAGACGGCCATGTTGAACGGGCCGTTCCACGGCGCGATCGAGGCGACGACGCCGACCGGTTCCTTCACGACGGCCGCCGGCCCGTACATGGTCTGCCGGACCTCGGAGAGCGGGCTGTCGCGTGCCACGTCGAGGAAGTACTTCCCGACGGCCAGTGCGCCGGGGATCTGCATCCCGGCGAAGGCGGTGGGGAGCCCCATCTCCGCGGTCACCAGCCTGCCGATCTCGTCGAGCTTCGGCTCGATCAGGCCGAGCGCGCGCTCGAGCACCTCGGCCCGCTCGGCGACCGGCCGCAGCCGCCACACGCCCTCGTCGAACGAGCGGCGGGCCGCGCGCACGGCGGCGTCGACGTCGTCGGCGTCGGCGTCGGGGGCCTCGCCGATCACCTCGTCGGTGGAGGGCGACACGACGGGGATCCGTACCGACGACGCCGGCTTGCGCCACTCGCCGTCGATCAGCAGTTCGTCACGGACGTTCACGACGTCTTCCTTTCAGCGGTTGAGGTAGCCGGCGTCGACCGGGAAGGTCACGCCGGTGACGTAGCGGGCCTCGTCGGAGGCCAGGTAGACCAGCGCGTTGCTGACGTCGACGGGCTCGATGAGCGGGACCGGCATCGGGTTCTGGTAGTTCGGGCTGCCCGCGATCTCGGGGAACCGCTCGACGAACTCGCCGTAGGCCGCGTTGGCGACCATCGGCGTGTCCACGCCCGTGGGGTGCACGGTGTTGACCCGGATGGAGTGCTTCGCGAGCTGCGAGGCGTAGAGCCGCATCAGGCCGACGACGCCGTGCTTGGCCGCGGAGTAGGCCGCCTGCCCGGGCAGGGTGTTCAGCCCGATGCTGGACAGGCCCGCCGCGGAGCTGGTGATCAGGATCGACCCGCCGCGGTCCCGTTCGATCATCGACGGGAGGCAGACCTCCATCGTCTGCCAGACCCCGGTGAGCAGCGTGTCGATGCCGTCGAACCAGGCCTGGCGCTGCTCGCCCTCGTTGATCACCGGCATGATCCCGGCGTTCGGCAGCACGGTGTCGACGTGCCCGAACTCCCGGACGCCCGCCTCGTGGGCGGCCTCCAGCGC
The DNA here is from genome assembly GCF_020131355.1 of Pseudonocardia sp. ICBG1293. Classification (GTDB taxonomy): domain Bacteria; phylum Actinomycetota; class Actinomycetes; order Mycobacteriales; family Pseudonocardiaceae; genus Pseudonocardia. Next base: position 372,737 of record NZ_JAHLEL010000038.1, on the reverse strand, counting down.
GGCCCGGTCGCGCACGTCGGCGACCCGGGCCACGATCCGTCCGCCCGCGGCCTCGACGAGCGCGACGGTCTCGTCGAGGTCCTCCTTGGTCGCCATCGGGTAGAAGACGGTGGGGATCTGCTCGCAGATGTCCACCGCGACGATGGCGGCGCCCTCCTCGGCGAGCCGGACGGCGTGTGCACGCCCCTGCCCCCGCGCGGCCCCGGTGATGAAAGCGACCTTGCCCTCGAGCCTGCCCATGGACGGCACCCCTTCGATCGAACGGCCGGGGCCACAGCGGGACCACACCCCCGGCCCCGTCACCGCGAGTGCGCGAAGCCTATTGGCGTTAGGTGAAGCGTGTCCACGACCACGTCGGCGACCTGCGGATGACCGATCCGGTCACGCGTGGAGGCGGCGCGACAGCGCGGGGAGCCCGTGCAGGAGACCGCCCCGGTCGGCGCGCCAGACGGCGTGGGTCTCCAGCCGCTCGCGGTCGTCCTCGAAAGGGAGCAGGAGCACCGGCTCCTGGAGGAACACGGTGCGGGTCGCGCCGAACCGGGCACCGCACATCGTGAAGGCCTCGCCCGCCGAGACCATCGGCACCAGCTCGGCGTGCGTGGCCTGCACCGGCAGCCGGCCCGCGACACCGTGCCGGGCGAGCAGGGTGTCGGCCGCGTGCGCGACGAACGGGGCCAACGACGCCTTCAGGAAGGTGTAGGGCAGGTGCGCGAGCTCGGCGAGCCGCAGCGAGTCCCGCCCGTCGAAGCCGATCCCCTGCGCCACGACGACCCTGACCGGCTGGGACTCCACGACGACCGACGACAGCCGCGGGTCGTCGACGCGGCCGTGGACGAAGGCCAGGTCCACCTCGCCCTTGAGCACCGCCCGCACGAGCGGGGCGGTGCTGGCGGGCCGCTGCCGCACGACGAGCCCCGGGCGCTCGGCGCGGACCAGGGCGAGGAACCGGGAGCGGAGGTCCGCCGACACCTCGGGCGCGGTCCCGACGGTGACGACCGTCCCCCGCGACGTCGCCGGCGGGAGCAGCCCGGGGAGGGCGTCGACGCGCTCGACGATCCCGCGCGCCTCGTCGACGAGTGCCCGGCCGGCGTCGGTCAGCGTGACGCGGTGGTAGTCGCGGACGAACAGCCGCACACCGAGCTCGCCCTCCAGGTCCCGCACCCGCCTGCTGAGCGGGGAGGTGGCCATGCCGAGCCGCTCGGCCGCGCGGGAGAAGCTCGCCTCCTCGGCCACGGCCACGAAGTACCGGAGATGTCGGACCTCCACGGCCGGAGCATCGCCTCGGGGCGACCCGTTTGTCCACTGTTCCCGCGATGCAACCTATACATGTTAGGTTGCGACGCACCGGCTAGCGAGGGAGTGGCGCAGCAGAGATGGATCTCCAGTGGTCAGCGGCCGATCTCGCCTTCCGGGACGAGGTCCGCGCGTTCCTCGACGAGAAGCTCACCCCGGACCTGCGCCGGGCCGGCCGACTGATGACGAGCGTGTACGCCGACCACGAGGCGAGCATGCGGTGGCAGGCGGTCCTCCACGATCGCGGCTGGGCCGCCCCGGCCTGGCCGGTGGAGCACGGCGGCTGCGACTGGACGCTGACCCAGCACTACATCTTCTCCCGCGAGTCGGTCCTCGCCGGAGCGCCGCCGTTGTCGCCGATGGGGATCTCGCAGGTCGCCCACGTGATCGTCGAGTTCGGGACGCCCGAGCAGCAGGCGTACTTCCTCCCCCGGATCCTGAGCGGCGAGATCTTCTTCTGCCAGGGGTACTCCGAGCCGGAGGCGGGCTCCGACCTCGCCTCCCTGTCGATGTCCGCCGTCGTCGACGGCGACGACCTCGTCTGCACCGGCAGCAAGATCTGGACCACCCACGCCCACGAGGCGAACTGGATGTTCTGCCTGGTCCGGACGAGCCGGACCGGGAAGAAGCAGCAGGGCATCACGTTCCTCCTGATCGACATGACCTCGCCGGGCATCGAGGTCCGGCCGCTGGTCATGACCTCCGGGGAGCAGATCCAGAACCAGGAGTTCTTCGACGGGGTGCGGGTGCCGCTGTCGAACGTGATCGGCTCGGTCGACGACGGCTGGACCGTCGCGAAGTACCTGCTCGAGTTCGAGCGGGGTGGCGCGGCGGTCGCGCCGGGTCTGCAGGTCACGGCCGGTGAGGTGGCGCGCGCCGCGAGCGGGCAGCCGGGCCCGGACGGGCGCCCGCTGATCGACTCACCGGACTTCGCGGCGAAGCTGGCCGACGCCCGCATCCGGATCGACGTCTTCGAGATCCTGGAGTTCCGGGTCCTCTCGACGGCGGCCGGGGGCGGCAACCCGGGGACGGCGTCGTCGATGCTGAAGATCCTCGGCACCGAGCTCAGCCAGACCCTGACCGAGCTGCTGCTGGAGGCCGCCGGCCCGCGCGGGCGCGCCTACCAGCCGCACGCGACCCGGCCCGGCGGCCCGGTGGCGGGCTTCGTCCCACCGGCGGACGGTTATCTCAGCGGCGAGGAGTGGCAGGCGGTCGCGCCGCTGCGTTACCTCAACGACCGGGCCGGGACGATCTACGCGGGCAGCAACGAGATCCAGCGCAACATCATCGCGAAGGCGGCTTTGGGGCTCTAGATGGACTTCCAGTTGACCTCGGAGCAGGAACAGCTCCGCGACACGCTCGCCGGTTTCCTCGCGGCCCGCTACGACCTCGCGCGCAGCCGCGAGATCGCCGGATCGGACGCCGGGTGGCAGCCCGCGATCTGGCAGGCGTTCGCCGACGACCTGGGGATCCTCGGCGCGGCGCTGCCGGAGGACGCCGGCGGCTCGGGCGGCGGCCCGGTCGAGGTCATGGTCGTCGCGGAGCAGCTCGGCCGCGCGCTCGTCGTCGAGCCCTATGTGGACACCGTGGTGCTCGGTGGTGGCGTGTTCGGCCGCGCTGGCGCGACCGACGTACTGAAGGGTGTCGCCGCCGGCTCGGTCCGCATCGCACCGGCGCTGGCCGAGCCGGGATCGGGGCACACCGCGCACGACGTGTCGCTCACGGCCCGCCGCTCGGGCGGCGGCTGGGTGCTGAGCGGCGCGAAGGTCGTCGTACCCGGGGTGCCGCAGGCCACCCACCTGCTCGTCAGCGCCCGGACCTCGGGCGGGCGGCGCGGGCTCGACGGGATCTCGCTGTTCGCCGTGCCGGTCGGCGTCGACGACCCGCCGGCCGGGCTGCGGATCGACCCGTTCCGAACCGTCGACGACCGGCACGCCGCGGACCTCGTGTTCGACGAGGCCCGGCTGCCCGCCACCGCGCTGCTCGGCGCGGAGGACCGCGGCTGGGACCTGCTCGCGCCCGCGCTCGACGAGGCGGTCGCCGCGGTGTGCGCCGAGGCGGTCGGATGCCTGCGGACGGTGCTCGCCGACACCGTCGCCTATGCGCGGGAGCGCCGGCAGTTCGGACAGCCGATCGGGTCGTTCCAGGCTCTGCAGCACCGGATGGTCGACATGCACATGGAGGTGGAGCAGGCGGTCTCGGCCACCTACCTGGCGACGCTGCGGCTGGGCTCGGAGCCGGCCGAGCGGGCCCGGGCCGTGTCCGCCGCCAAGGTGACGGTGAGCCGCGCGGCGCGGTTCGTGGGGCAGAGCGCGATCCAGCTGCACGGCGGGATGGGGATGACCCAGGAGCTCGCGGTCGGGCACTACTTCAAGCGGCTCACCGCGATCGAGTACGAGTTCGGCTCCGCCGACCAGCACCGGGCCCGCTACACACGTCTGTCTCGCAACTGATCCCACGATCACCGGACGGCTCCGCGGAGCGGACCGGACCCGTCGGCACGATGAACACCAGGGCTACCGCCGGCTTGACACCACGACGATCACGTCGCTGCGCGGGGAGAGGACCCGTTCGACGACGTCACCGTCGACGGGCGGCAACAGGCGGTCCCCGCACGTGCATCTCTACTCGGCCCGCATCGTGGAACTCACCGGCGCCCTCCAGATTCCCACCAGCGCGTCGACGAGACCGTCCGCAGCTCCGTCCCAGGACGACCGTGGGGTGGGCAGTCCGTCGGCCAGCGCCCGCTCCCGCTCCGCGAAGTGGTGCACCAGCAGCTGGCGGCAGATGTCGCCGCGTTCGAGCCGCACAGCGGGCGGGAGCGTCGGCAGCGCGCTGTTCAGTCCGTCGAGGACGGTGGTCAACGACCGTGATCCGAGCGACTCCCCCACCATGACCTCGCGGAACTCGGGATCGGTCATGACCTGCGCCCCGAACCGGGCGTACCAGGTCGGCACCCGCCGCTCGGCGAGGTGCTGGGCCACCGGGCGCACCAGACAGTCGACCCAGCCGCGCACGCCCGGCGCGGGGCCGAGAGCGGCCACCATCGCCTCGCGCCGCGCGTCCATCTCCGCGGCATGCCGCCGGACCAGCGCCCGCACGAGGTCGGCCTTCGTGCCGAAGTGGTAGCCGACGACGGTGTTGTTGCCCTGCCCCGCGGCCACGGCGACGGCACGGTTGGACACCGCCCGTACCCCGTGTTCGGCGAAGAGCCGCTCCGCGGCGTCCAGGATGCGTTCGCGGGTCGCCCCCGCCCGGTCCACGTTCTGCCGGTCCACATTCTGCCGGTCCGCTCTGCCCATGACCCCTCCCTCGCCATCGACAGTCAACTCCCCGCACTTGATTTCAGTCAACTGACTGACTTAGAGCGTCCGGCAGTAGAGGTGGCCGTGTGTCGGTGTTGGTAGAGACACGGACCTGCAAGTGATCATGGGATTGCTGATGTCCTGATGGTCGCCTGGAGAGTCCGTGCCTCTACCTGCAACGACACCCCCACGACCTCATTTGCCGGGCGCTCTTAGAGGTCATTTCAGAACGAGGTCGACGTGTCTGTTGTAGACGACAAGCGGCTATCTGACCTGCCGTTTGATCTGTCGTCGAGGGGTCAATGGAAACTCGACAAGTCGTTCTGAAACGACCTCTTAGCGTCCGTCGCATGCCCCGTCCCGTCACGGCGCCCGGCTCCCCGCAGGCCGGGCCCGTCCCCGGCGAACGCGCCCCGACGCTGGTCGCCGTCCTCGCCGCGGCCGGCATCGTGGTCTCGCTGCAGCAGACCGTGGTGATCCCGCTGGTCCCGCTGTTCCCGCGGCTACTCGGCGCAGACCCGGCCGACACCGCCTGGATCGTCACCGCCACCCTCCTCGCGGGCGCGGTCGCCGTTCCCGTCGTGGGCCGGCTCGCCGACATGGTCGGCAAGCGCTACATGCTCCTGGTGTGCCTGGGGGTGCTGGTCGCCGGTTCGACCGTCGCCGCGCTCAGCACCACGCTGGTCCCGCTCCTCGTGGGCCGAGTGCTGCAGGGACTGGCCGCGGGTGTCGTTCCGCTCGGCATCAGCCTGATGCGAGACCTGCTCCCGGCCCAGCGGGTCGGGTCGGGGACGGCGACGATGAGCGCCTCGCTCGGCGTCGGTGGCGCGCTGGGCCTGCCCCTGTCGGCACTGGTCGTGCAGGCCGCGGACTGGCACGCGTTGTTCTGGGCCGCCGCCGCGCTCGGAGCCGTCGTCATAGCGCTCGTCGCCCGCCTGGTGCCGGAGTCGCCGCAGCGCACCGGCGGCCGGTTCGACCTGCCCGGGGCCCTTCTGCTCTCGGTCGCGCTGGTCACGTTGCTGCTGGCCGTGTCCAAGGGTGGTGGCTGGGGCTGGACCGGCCCGCCGACACTGTGGCTGTTCGGCGCCGCCGCCCTCGCGCTCGCAGTGTTCTGCCTGCGCGAGGTGCGCACCCCCGATCCGTTGATCGACCTGCGGGTCAGCCGGCGCCGTCCGCTGCTGCTCACCAACATCGTCTCCGCCGTGTTCGGCTTCTCGATGTTCGCGATGTCGCTGGTGTTCCCGCAGCTGCTGCAGCTGCCGGAGGAGACCGGCTACGGGCTCGGGCAGTCGATCCTGGTCGCCGGGCTGGTCTTGGCCCCCGGCGGACTCTGCATGATGGCGATGTCGCCGGTGTCGGCGCGGATCAGCGCCGCCCGGGGCCCGCGGACCACGCTGATGATCGGCGCAGTCGTCGTGGCCACCGGGTACGGGCTGGGAGCGGCGTTCCACACCGCGATCTGGCAGCTCGTGCTCAGCTCGATCGTCATCAGTTCCGGGATCGGCCTCGCCTACGGGGCCATGCCCGCGCTGGTCATGGCAGCCGTGCCGGTCAGCCAGACCGCGGCCGCCAACAGCCTCAACAACCTGATGCGCGCCATCGGACTGTCCACCGCCGGCGCCGTCGCGGGTGTGCTGCTGGCCCGGATGACGACGACCGTGGGCGGCGTCGCCGTCCCGTCCGAGGCCGCATTTCTCGTCGTGATGCTGCTCGGCGCCGGCTCCGCCTTCGTCGCCGTCGCAGTCACCGCCGCGATCCCGCGTCGACCCGCCACCGACCCCGTCCGGGAGAACCACTCGTGACCTCCGCCGACCTCGACCTGCAACGCACCGACTTCGGGCCTGCCCCCGCCGCCGAGGCACTGCGCGACCAGCCCCTGCGCCGCGCGCCGACCCCGTTCGGCCCGCAGGCGTGGATGCTGACCCGCCACGCCGACGTCCGCCGGATGCTCGGCGACGCCGATTCCTTCCGCAACGGGTGGACCCCCGCCGACCTGGAAGGCTCCCCCGGCCGCGACCCCCGCCAGCTCTCCGGGGACCGCAGCGGCAACCTGCTCTCGCTCGACCCGCCCGACCACACCCGGCTACGCCGTATACTCACCCCCGAGTTCACGGTGCGCCGGATGCGCCGCCTCGAACCCCGCATCGCGCAGATCGTCGATGACCACCTCGACGCGCTCGAACGAGCCGGCCCGCCCGCCGACCTGGTCACCCACTACGCGCTTCCGATCCCGTCCCTGGTCATCTGCGAGCTTCTCGGCGTGCCACCGACCGACCAGGCAGAGTTCCAGACGCGCACCGCCCGCCAGCTCGACACCACCACAGGTGACCAGGAGCGGGTCACGCTCGCCGCCGAAGCGCTGGCCTACATGCGGGACCTCGTCTCCCGCGCCCGACGCGACCCCGGCGAGGACCTGATCGGGATGCTGATCCGCGAGCACGCCGAGACCCTCACCGACGCCGAGCTCGTCGGCGTCGCCAACCTGTTGCTGGTCGCCGGCCACGAGACCACCTCCAACATGCTGAGCCTCGGCACCCTCGCACTGCTGCGCCACCCCGAGCAGCTCGCCCTGGTCCGTGACGAACCCGAGGCCGTGCCCGCCGCCGTCGAGGAGCTGCTGCGCTGGCTGTCGATCGTCAACTCCGGCTCGCCGCGCCTGGCCGCGCGGGACGTGGAGATCGGCGGTACGACGATCCGTCGCGGGGAGCTCGTCGTGTTCCACCTGCCCGCTGCGAACCGCGACCCCGAGATCACCGAGCAGCCCGGACGCCTCGACATCACCCGCCCGTCGACAAGCCACGTCGCGTTCGGGCACGGCATCCATCACTGTCTGGGCGCCCCGTTGGCTCGGATGGAGATGAAGGTCGCGTTCCCGGCGCTGCTGCGCCGGTTTCCGAAACTCCGACTGGTCGTCGACGACGGTGATGTCGCCTGGGCCGGACACAAAGCGATCTTCGGGCTCGAGACACTCCCCGTCATGTGGTGATTCACGGGGCCGGCACCCGGCACGGGCACGGGTGAAGAGCCCGGAGGGGGCTGTCATCTCCGCCCTCCGATGTCGACCTGTGGCCGGGACAGGCCTCGCCCGTACGACGGGTGCCGGTCGGGGGCGGATCTCCGTCGGACTACAGCGGTTGAGGTGGCAGAGGACGGGTGATGCCGACACCTGCGGAACCACTGTGGTGGGCGGCGCGGGTGACCGACCGCCCAGCCTCCCGGGCGAGGCGCAGGTGCCGGACCAAGGTGGCCGGCGGCTCACGAACGCGATCTCAGCCTGCGACGCCGTCGTCTACGAGATCGTGCACGGCACACCACGCGAGGACCGGTCCGGCGTCGCTCGCCCACCCCGGCGGCAACCTTACGGCCGCAACGAGCTCATCGAGGTCACCGCTGGTCTGTGGCCCGCGCCGCCGAGCGCTACGACGTCTCGTGGCGGACTGCGAACACGTGGGCCGAGTGCTACCGCGATGAGGGCCCGGCCGGGATGCGCGACCGGTCCTCGGCCCCGTGTCACCAGCCGAACCGCACGACACCGCCATGCTCGACGAGGTCACCCGGCGCCTCGACCACGCGGGCGGCGGTGTCCTCTCGCCCACTTCGCTTCGGACAACGACAGCTGGTCTGGCGCACCTACTCCGGGGATCGCCCACGGCCCCCGCCGACCGGCCGTCTACCGCGCCCAGTTCGGCGACCCCGTCCCCGGCGGCCGCACCGGGAAGGTCGAACGCAAAACAGGCGGTACCACCAGTAGGTGATACCGCCTACCCCCAAGGGTGGAGCTGAGGGGATTCGAACCCCTGACCCCTTGACTGCCAGTCAAGTGCGCTACCAGCTGCGCCACAGCCCCTTGCGACATGCAGAACGTTACACGGGCCGGTTTCCGGTCCGGAAAGGGGGGTGCCCCACCCGGCTCCGCCACCTAGCGTCGGCCCGGTGCAGCCCTCTGACATCGGACGACTGGTCACCCTCGGCGCCCCCGCGGTGTCCCCCGACGGTACGGCCGTCGCCGTCGCGGTCCGCCGCGTCGACCTCGGCGCCAACCGCTACCGCACCGCGATCTGGCTGACCCCGACCGACGGGAGCGGCCCGCCGAGGCGGCTCACCGGCTCCGAGCACGGCGACTCCGCACCCGCCTGGTCGCCCGACGGGACACGGCTCGCCGTCGTCACCGGGCGCGAGGGCGGCGGTGCGCAGCTGCGGGTGCTGCCGATCGGCGTCCCGGGCGAGCCGGTGGTGGTCTGCGAGCGCCCGGAGGCGATCTCGGAGCCGGTGTGGTCGCCGGACGGCACGCGGATCGCGTTCGTGTCCCGGGAGCGGGCGGCCCGCTGGTCCACCGGCGACGACGACCGGGCCCGCGAGCCGCGCCGGATCGACCGGCTGCTCAGCAGGCTGGACGGGGAGGGCTGGATCATCGACCGACCGTCGACGGTGTTCGTCGTCGACGCCGGGGGCGGTGACCCGGTCGCGGTCGCGGGCGGGCCGTACGAGCACTCGTCGCCCGCCTGGTCACCGGACGGGCGGACGCTCGCCGTCGTCGCGGACCGCGAGCCGGACTGGGACCTGGACGAGACGGCGCGGATCTACCTGGTCGACGCGACGGGCGCGGACGCGGCGGACGGCGGCGGGCCGCGGCTGCTCACCCGCACCGGGCGGCACCACACCCACCCGTCCTGGGCGCCGGACGGCACCCGGCTGGCCACCCTGGCCTCCGACGACCACCTGGCGTTCCCCGCGCACGCGTCGCCCGCCGTGGTGGACGTCGCGACCGGACGGGAGGACGTCCTGGAGACCGGCATCGACCGCACCTGGCGCCCGTACCCGGGCGCCAGGCCCCCGATCTGGGACGACGGCCACCTGCTCGTGTCCTGTGAGGACCGCGGTGGGATCCACCTGTACCGGGTCGCCGCCGACGGCCCGGACGCGGGCACCGCACGGCCGCTGCTGACCGGCGAGCGGGCGGTGAGCGCCTACGACCGCGCGGGCGGGAGCACCGTCGTCCTGGTCACCGACCACGACCACCTCGGCGAGCTGCACGTCACCGACGAGGGGGTACTGCGCCGGATCACCGCCCTCACCGAGCCCTTCCACCGGTCCGTGCCGGGCGGGCGCACCCCGGTGCGGCTGGCCGTGCCGTCCCCGGCCGGGGACGGCGACATCGACGCCTGGGTACTGCTGCCCGACGAGCCCGCGGGCGGCGACGGACCGGTGCCGGTGCTGCTGTCGATCCACGGTGGCCCGATGGCCCAGTACACCGACGCCTGGTTCGACGAGTTCCGGCTCTGGGCGGGAGCCGGCTACGCGGTCGTGTGGTGCAACCCGCACGGCTCGACCGGGTACACCCAGGACCGGGTCCGCGCGATCCGCAGCCCGCTCGCGCGGACCGCCCCCGGGACCGGCTGGGGCGGGATCGACGCCGACGACGTGCTGGCCGCGCTCGACGCCGCACTCGGCGCGTTCGACCAGCTCGACCGGGACCGGGTCGGGGTGCTCGGCGGGTCCTACGGCGGCTACCTCACCTCGTGGCTGGCCGCGCACCACTCCGACCGGTTCGCCGCGGCGTGCAGCGAGCGGGCGGTGAACAACCTGGAGTCGCTGGAGTGGAGTTCCGACGTCGCCGGGTGGTTCGGCCACGAGCTCGGGCGCGCACTGCGCGACGCGCCGGATGAGTACCGGCGGATGTCTCCGCTGCACCACGTCGCGGGCATCGAGGTGCCGATGCTGATCCTGCACTCCGAGGACGACCTGCGCTGCCCGGTCGAGCAGGCCGACGCCCTGTTCGTGGCGCTGCGGCTGCTGGGGCGCCCGGTGGAGTACTGGCGCTTCCCGGAGGAGAGTCACAGGATGTCGCGCGACGGGGCCCCGCGACACCGGGTCCAGCGGGCGCAGATCATCCTCGACTTCTTCGGCAGGCACCTCGGCGGGCGCAGGCCGGAACAGGTGCCCGCGGGCTGACCGGGCCGCGCCCGGCCGGTCCGGCCGCGCGCGCTCAGCCGGCCCGGCTGCGGTCGGCGTCCTCGTCCTGCGCGTCGGCCCCGTCGGCGCCGTCGAGCGCGCCGTCGAGGTCACCGGCGGTGTCGGTCTCCGGGCCGACCGAGCGCGGCGCGTCGTCGGCGGTCCGGACCGGGTCACCGACGGGCTCGCGCAGCCGGCGCAGCCCCGCGTCGCCGGCCCAGAACTCGTCGAAGCCGTGGTCGGCGAACCGGTCCGCGACGCGGTGCATCGCGATGTCGTGCCCCACGTAGAGGTGCGCCAGCAGCACCGCGGCCGGGTCGTCGGTGTAGAGGCCCCAGGTGCGGTCGGTGGTGAGCCCGCCGATCACCGCCTGGTCCCGGTCCGCGACGACGATCAGCATCCGCCTGCCGAGGTTGTCCTCGACCGCCGACGGCGCCGAGTAGCGGTGCTCGGTGTGCCACCCGACCGGGTCCTCGTCGAGGCCGAACACGACGGTGGCGACCTCGACGCCGTGCTCCTCGGCCCGGCGGACGGTGGGCTTGAGCGCCTCGACGTCCTCCGGCCAGCCGAGGACGTAGAGCTCCGAGCGGGCCGCGGCGGCGACGTCCTCGGCTCGCTCGAGCAGCATCCGGCGCTCGGTCAGGGAGTGCACCAGCCGCATCTGGGGCGGCGCGGTCAGCCGCGGGATCTCGTTCTGCAGGATGCCCAGCGTGCGGTCGAAGTCGCGGCGCATCCGCTCCAGCAGCGTCGCAGGAGGCAGCGGGACGTATCCGGTGCCCTCGGTGGCCCGGACCTCGAAGGCCGCGCCCCGGCCCACGAGCTTGCCCAGCGTCTCGTAGACGGTGCTGCGCGGCACCCCGGAGCGCTTGGCCACCTCGTAGCCGTTGACCGCCTCGCCCGCGCTGATCAGGGCGACGTAGGCCTTGGCCTCGTACCCCGACATGCCCAGTCGTTGCAGCTCTTCCGTCACCCGCCGTACGGACATTGCGAGATCATCTCATTCTTCCGGCCCCGTCCCGCGACGTGGTGCCGCGGACCCGTCGCGCACGACGGTCTCCCCTATGATCGATTGCGGGCGACGGATTGGTACGCCCGAATCGGCACCATCATCACAATCAGGGACCGGGAGCGCGCGTCACGCCGGCCCGCATCGCCGCATCGGCCTCCTGCAGGATCTCGCGCATCGCCGCACCCGCCGCGCCCGGATCGCCCGACCGGACGGCGTCGGCGACGTCGCGGTGCAGCCGGATCGCCTCCGGCTCCGGACGGCGGGGCATCAGGTGGTGGCGGGTGCGCCCGGCCAGCACCTCGGCCACGACGTCGCCCAGCGCGGCGACCATCTCGTTGCCCGAGGCCGCGAGCAGTGTCCGATGGAAGAGCTGGTCGGCCTCCAGGTAGGCGAACAGGTCCCCGGAGCGGCCGTGCACCGCCATGTCCATCACCGCCCCGACCAGCGTCCCGCACTGCTCGGGAGTCGCCCGGGCGGCGGCGAGCTCGGCGGCCAGCGGCTCGACACCGCGCCGCAGCTCGGACAGCGACCGCAGCTGCTCGTCGCGGCCCGGGCCGTCGAGCCGCCAGCGGATCACCCGTGGGTCGTGCACGTTCCACTGCCCGCGCGGGGCGACCGTGGTGCCCACCCGGCGCCTGCTGCGCACCAGGCCCATCGACTCCAGGACCCGTACGGCCTCCCGGACCACGGTCCGCGAGACCCCGAACCGGCCCACCAGCTCCTCGGCCCGCAGGACCTCACCGGGCGCGATCGTGCCCGCGGCGATCGCGGTCCCGAGCCGGTCCAGGAGGTCCGCGTGCAGCCCCGAGCCCTCCGTCGCGCCACCCACGGTCGAATCGTCTCACCTCACCGCGCGGATCACCGGAAAACGCACACCTGAACCGATCCGGTATTGAAAAAGTAGTACTTATCGCCGACCCTGGTCGTGCCACGGGCGGGTATCCCCGGTCCGCGTGCCGATGTCGCCACACCGTGAGGAGCCGATGCAGTGACGCAGCAGCCACCACCCCCTCCCCTCGTCGTCGTGATGGGGGTGTCCGGCTCGGGGAAGTCCACCGTCGGCGCCGCCCTCGCCGACGCCCTCGGTGTCGGGTTCACCGACGCCGACAGCCTGCACCCGGCCGCCAACGTCGCGAAGATGCAGGCGGGCGTCCCGCTCACCGACACCGACCGCGAGCCCTGGCTCGACGCCGTCGGTGCCCGGCTGGCCGAGCACACCGGCACCGGGCTCGTCGTCGCCTGCTCGGCGCTGCGCCGCACCTACCGCGACCGGTTGCGCGCGCAGGCGCCGTCGACGGTGTTCGTGCACCTGTCCGGGGACGGCGCCGTGCTCGCCGACCGGATGAACGGCCGCTCCGGGCACTTCATGCCGACCGCGCTGCTCGACTCCCAGCTCGCCACCCTCGAACCGCTGGCCGAGGACGAGGCCGGGACCACCCTGGACATCCGGCTGCCGGTCGAGGAGATCGTGGCGGGCGCGGTCGCCCGCACCCGGGCGGAGGTGTCCCGGTGACCCTGCACCCGGCGCTCGTCCTGGCCGCGGAGCAGGTCCAGCCGGTCGCCTCCGCGGGCCGCCTGGTCACCGCGGCGCTGGTCGGCATCGTCGCACTGGTCCTGCTGATCACCCAGTTCTCGCTGCACCCGTTCCTGGCGCTGACCATCGGCTCGCTGCTGGTCGCGGGCGTCGCGGGCCTGTCGATGGGCGACGCCGTGGAGTCCTTCTCCGACGGCTTCGGCTCCACCGCGGCGAGCGTCGGCACGCTGATCGCGCTGGGGGCGATGTTCGGCAAGCTCCTCGCCGACTCCGGGGGCGCCGACCGGCTGGTCGACACGATCGTGTCCCGCTCGGGACCGCGGACGCTGCCGTGGGCGATGGCCGCCGTCGGCGCGCTGATCGGCCTGCCGATGTTCTTCGAGATCGGCCTGGTCATCCTGATGCCGGTGATCTTCCTGGTGGCGCGGCGCGCCCGGGTCTCGCTGATCGCCGTCGGCATCCCGGCGCTGGCCGGGCTGTCGGCGATGCACGGCCTCGTCCCGCCGCACCCCGGTCCGCTCGCCGCGATCGGCATCCTCGATGCCGACCTGGGCATCACCCTGGTCCTCGGCGTGCTCGTCTCGGTACCGGTGGTCGTGCTGGCGGGTCCGCTGTTCGCGAAGGTGGCCGCCCGCTGGGTCGACGTCGCCCCGCCCGCGCTGTTCGAGTCCCGGGTCGCGGCCGGCACCGGCACCGGTGTCACCGACGGCAGCGACGGCACCGACGGCAGTGACGGCCGTAACGGCGGCGCCGGACCGGCCGACGCCCCGCAGGGCGGACCGACCCACCGGCCCGGGTTCGCCGCCACGCTGTGCACCGTCCTGCTGCCGGTCGTGCTGATGATGGGCAAGGCCGTCGGCGACATCGCCGCAGCCGAGGGCAACCCGGTGCGCGCCGCCCTGGACTTCGTCGGCACCCCGCTCGTCGCGCTGCTGCTCTCGGTGCTGGTCGCGATGGTCACCCTCGGCACCGGCTCCGGGATGAACCGCAGCGGGATCATGGGGTCACTGGAGACGTCGCTGCCCGCGATCGCCGGGATCGTGCTGATCGTCGCCGCGGGCGGCGGGTTCAAGCAGACCCTCGTGGACACCGGCATCGGGGCGATGATCGCCGGCGGGGCCACCGGCGCGGGGATGTCCGCGCTGCTGCTGGGCTGGCTGGTGGCGGTGGCCATCCGGCTCGCGACCGGGTCGGCGACCGTCGCGACGGTGACCGCCGCGGGCATCCTCGTCCCGCTGCTGCCGACGCTCGACCCGACCCAGACCTCGCTGCTGGTGCTGGCGATCGGCGCGGGGTCGCTGTTCTTCTCCCACGTCAACGACGCCGGGTTCTGGCTGGTCAAGGAGTACTTCGGACTCACCGTCGGCCAGAACATCAGAACCTGGTCGATCATGGAGACGATCATCTCGGTCTCCGGCCTGGTCCTGGTGCTGCTGGTCGACCTGGTGGTCTGACCGCTCAGACGACGACGCCGGCCCGGGTCGCCGGGTCGGCGGCAACGGTCCGGGCCGCGGGGCCGCCGACGTCGGCGACGGTGCGGGCGAGCCGGCGCACCGCCTCGGTCAGCACCGGGCCGGGGTGGGTGAACGGCACCCGCAGCCGGTCGGTGAACGCGTGCCCGGCGCCGAACCGCGGGCCGGGCGCCAGCACCAGCCCGTGCCGCGGGGCCGCCGCGGTCAACGCGGTGGAGACGTGCCCGCCGAGGTCGCACCACAGGGCCAGCCCGCCGTCGGGCACGGTGAACCGCCAGTCCGGCAGGGCCACGGCGAGCTCGGCGACCAGGAGGTCACGGCGGGTGCGCAGCATCGCGACCCGTTCGGCGCGCAGCGCGGCGAGCCGCTCCAGCACCTCCACGGCGACCAGCTGCTCCAGCACCGGAAGCGCCAGCTGGGCGCGGGCCAGACGTCGTCGCATCCGCGCGGCGCGTTCGCGGCCGGCCCGGATCCAGCCGATCCGCAACCCACCCCAGACGATCTTGCTCAGCCCGCCGACGGTCACCACGTCGTCGGGGCCGGTGGCGTGTGCGGCACACGGCAGCGGCCCCGTGGCCCCCTCGCGCAGATCCAGCTCGACGAAGGTCTCGTCGACCAGGCACACCGTCCCCTGGCGGGCGAGACGCTGCACGAGCCGGGCGCGGGCGTCGTCGTCGAGCAGCCGGCCGGTGGGATTCTGGAAGTCGGCCATCAGGTACGCGACCCGGGCCGCGGTCTGCCGGGCGGCCCGCGGCAGCACGGTCTGCGGTGCCGCGCCGGGGCCGTCCACCGAGACGGGCGCGGCGGCCGCGCCCGCGTCGGCGACGACGTCGAGCGCCGACGGGTACGTGGGGTGCTCCACGAGCACTCGGTCCCCCGGGCCGGCGAGCTCGGCGACGACGATCCCGACGGCCTGCAGTGCGCCACCGGTCACGACGACCTGCTCCGGACCGGTCGGCAGCCCCCGGGCGGTGAAGCGGTCGGCGATCGCGGCGCGCAACGCGGGCAGCCCGTCCGGGCCGTAGCCGTGTCCGGCCAGCTCGGCCGCACCGCGCTCGACCGCCCGCGACACCAGGCCCGGCAGTACCGCGGGCGCGGCGGGTGCGGCGTGGGCGAGGTCGATCGTGCCGTGCTCGACCGGCCCGGGCGCCCACACGCCGTCGACGCCGCCGGTGCGGTCCGGCAGCCGCACCCAGGTCCCGGCGCCGTGCCGGGCGTCGGCCCAGCCGTCGTCGCGCAGGTCCCGGTAGGCCCGCGCGACGGTGACCCGGCTGACGCCCAACACCTCGGCCAGCGTCCGCTCCGCGGGCAGCCGGGTGCCCGAGGGGAGCCGGCCGTCGCCGGTCAGGACGCGTACCGCGTCGGCCAGCACCCGGTAGGCGGGACCGCGCCCGCCGTGGACGTCACCGCACAGCGCGGCCAGCCGCGCCGCGCCGATTCCCTCGGTCATACTCGATCCACTTTCCGCTCAGTGGACCGGTGACGACAGGCCACCGGTGGGAGCAGCATGCCATCTCGTGACGATCGACAGCTCCCGCTGGTCGCTGCGGATGCCGCGGCGCACCCGGCGGCTCACCCAGCTCGTGCCCGGCCTCGTCGCCTACGGGGTCTCGATGGCGCTGACGATGCGCGCGACCCTCGGGTCGACCCCCTGGGACGTGTTCCACCAGGGCGTGGCCGGCCGGACGACGCTGTCGGTGGGCGCGGTCACCGTCGTCGTCGCCGTCGGGGTGCTGCTGCTGTGGGTCCCGCTGCGGGAACGGCCGGGGATCGGCACGGTGGCCAACGTCGTCGTCATCGGGGTCACGGTGGACCTGGCGCTCGCGGTGCTGCCCACCCCGCAGTCGCTGTGGCTGCGGGTGGCGTTCGCCGCCACCGGGATCGTGCTGAACGCGGCGGCGACGGCGGCCTACATCGGGGTCGGCCTGGGGCCGGGCCCGCGGGACGGGCTGATGACCGGGCTCGCGGCCCGCACCGGGCTGTCGGTGCGGCTGGTGCGGACCGCGATCGAGGCGACGGTCGTGCTGGTCGGATGGCTGCTCGGCGGCGTCTTCGGTCCGGTGACGGTGGTCTACGCGCTCACCGTGGGGCCGCTGGTCCAGTGGTTCCTGCCGTACGCCACCGTGGGGACGGTCAGCCCGTCACCCGCGACAGCCAGTCCCCGTTGCTCAGATCCATCTTGACGCCGTCGATCACCACGGTCGGGGTCCCGAACCGGCCCCCCGGGGCCACCCGCGGGTCCGCCACGGCGGCCGTCGTCGCGTCCGCGATCGCCCGGCTGTTCTCCTGCCGGGTGACACAGCCCGCGAAGTCGCCCTGGGCCCCCAGCTCGGTGCCGAGCTCGATCAGGTCCGGGACCGACCTGCCGGCGCTGCCCTCGACGGGCTGGTCGGCGTAGAGCCGGGAGTGGTAGGCCGGGAAGATGCCCGCGTCGGCGGCGCACAGCGCGGCGTTGCCGGCGCGGGTCGAGTAGCCGGGCGGGGTCGAGCGCTCGTCGAGGATGACGACGTGGTGGTAGTTGATCCTGACCCTGCCCTCGTTCAGCGCGGTGGTGAGCTGGGCACCGACCCCGTTCTCCAGCTGCTTGCAGGCCGGACACAGGTAGTCCTCGTACAGGTCCACGGTCCGCGGGGCGTTCTGGTTCCCGGCCTTCACCACGACCCCGTCGCGGGTCACCGGATAGGTCGCCGCGGTCGCCTTGGAGTAGTTCTGCCACAGGACGTAGACCCCGGTGGCCAGCGCGATGACCAGCACCAGCGCACCGATGCCGAGGTTGCGGCGCAATGGGCTCGCCGTGCGCGGTGCGCTGATCCCGGCCGCCTGCAGCCGCGCCTGCGCGGCCTCCCTGCGCCGGCGCTCGTCCTGTCCCATCAACGTTCCTCCGTCGCGTCCGCCGGCCCCCGCCGGTCGTGGTGGTCGTGTGCCGGGACCCGTTCGTCGGCCCGGCGCCCGGCCCGCTCCGCGCGTCCGTCGAGCGACAGCAGCGTCCGCGGGCGCACCGCCAGGAACACCGCGGCCGCGGTGAAGGCGAGGTCGCGCAGCAGGGACGGGCCGTAGCGGGTGTCGTCGGGGTCGACCGGCCCGCCGCCGCCGAAGCAGCCGCAGTCGATCGCCAGCCCGCGCGCCCACGCCTGCACCAGGCCGGCGACGAACGCGACGAGCAGCACCGTGCCCACCACCGCGGCGAGCCGGGTGGCGAGACCGGCGAGCAGCAGCAGCCCGAGCGCGATCTCCACCGGCGGCAGCAGCGTGGCCACCGGCACGACCAGTGCGTCGGGCAGCACCCGGTACGCGGCGACGGCGACGGCCGTGGTGAACGGCTCGGACAGCTTGAGGACCCCCGACACCAGCCAGACCGCGGCGAGGCCGAGCCGCAGCACGGTGCCCAGCACGTCGAGCGGGCGGGCTGCGGTCACGACCGGGGAGCCTAGCGATCCCGCCGGGTCAGAACTCCTCGCGGGCGGACTCCTGCTCCAGCAGCGCGTCGAGGTCGGTCAGCCGTTTCATGGTGGCGACGGCGCGGGCGGTGCGGTTGTTGGCCGCCATCAGCTCCTCGTGGCGGTGCACGAACTGCCAGTAGCCCGCCGTGAACGGGCACGCGTTCTCCCCTACCCGCACCTTCGGGTCGAACGCGCAACCGGAGCAGAAGTCGGTCATCCGGTCGATGTAGGCGCCGCCGGAGGCGTAGGGCTTGGTGGCCATCCGGCCGCCGTCGGCGTGCTGGCTCATGCCGATGACGTTGGCGGGCATCACCCAGGCGAACCCGTCGACGAACGACGTCGCGAACCACTCGTTCAGCTCGGCGGGCCGGTAGCCGCGCTGCATGGCGTGGTTGCCCAGGATCATCAGCCGCGGGATGTGGTGGGTCCAGCCACGGTCGCGGACCCCGGCCAGCGCGTGCGACAGGCAGTTCGCGGTGACGGCGTCGGCGTCCAGCTCGGTCCACCAGTCCGGCAGCGGGCTGCGGGCGCGCAGGTGGTTGCGCCGGGTGTAGCCGCGGCCGAAACGCCAGTACAGCTGCCAGACGTACTCCCGCCAGCCGATGACCTGGCGCACGAAGCCCTCGACGCTGGACAGCCGTGCGGTCCCGTCGTGGTAGGCCTGCTCGGCGGCGTGCACGGCCTCCAGCGGGTGCAGCACACCGAGGTTCATCGGCACCGACAGCAGCGAGTGCGCCATAGCCCAGTCCTGCGCGAGCACCGCGTCCTCGTAGGGACCGAAGGTGTCGAGACGGTGGCGTACGAAGTGGCGCAGGGCCCGGGTGGCCTCGTCGTGGGTGACGGCGAAGCGGCGTGGCCCGTCGACGCCGACGGTCGGGTGGTCCGCGGCGTCGAGGTCGGCGCGCACGCGCTCGTCGATCTCGTCCTCGCGGGGTGTCCACGGGGCCTTCACGTCGAGGGTGTCGGAGCCCTTGGGCGGGGCCTCGCGGTTGTCGTGGTCGAAGTTCCACTTCCCACCGACGGGTGCGTCGGCGTCCATCAGGATCGAGAACCGCTCGCGCTGGGCGCGGTAGAAGTCCTCCATCCGGAAGGTGTCGCGGTCGCCCGCCCAGTCGTCGAAGTCCTGCTTCGACAGGGCGAACGTCGGCGTGGGCCGGACCTCGGTGACCAGCCCCTCCCTCGCGAACCGGCGGACCATGTCCGAGGCCGGGAACGACGTCGGCTGGTGCACCACCACCGGGCGACCGACCTTCTCCAGCGCCTCGCGGTAGGTCCCGGTGCGCAGGTAGGTGGCGCGGTCCCCGAGCCGGTCGGCGAGGTGGCGCATCCCGGAGAGCACCAGGTGCAGCTTCTGCCGGTGGTGGCGCCGCCTGCCCAGCGCGCGGGTGGACTCGACGATCACCACCTCACGGTCGGCGAACTCCTCGGTGTCCCACACGTGCGGGCCGAGCTGGTCGGCGAACAGCCAGAGCGGGGCCGGGTCCTGCGACGACATCGCCCCAGTGTCGGGGTGGTCGCACGGCACCGCGCGGCGAGCGGAGGCGCCCTACTGTTGCATCCGTGAACGATCCGGAGCTGGAGGCGGAGCTCGCCGACCACCACCACGACCATTCCCACCGGGACGTCTCCGGCGGCTGGCTGCGCGCGGCCACCTTCGGGGCGATGGACGGCCTGGTCACCACGATCGCGCTGGTCGCGGGGGTCGGGGGCGGCGGCGCGGACCGCGACCTGATCGTGCTGACCGGGCTCGCGGGCGTCGTCGCCGGGGCGTTCTCGATGGCACTCGGCGAGTTCGCCTCGGTCGGCACGCAGAACGACGCCCTCGACGCCGAGGCGGCCGTCGAGCGCCGCGAGCTGGCCCAGCACCCGCGCGCCGAGCAGCACGAGCTCGCCGCACGGTTCCGGGAGATGGGCCTGTCCGAGCAGACCGCCGACGCGGTGTCCCGCGAGGTGCACCGTGATCCCGAGCTGGCGCTGCGGATGCACGTCAGCCAGGAGCTGGGGGTGAGCCTGGACGACAAGCCGTCGCCCTGGGTGGCGGCGACGTCGTCGTTCGCCGCGTTCGCCGTCGGCGGCCTGATCCCGCTGGTGACGTTCCTGCTCGGGTTCGGCTCGCTCGCGCTCGGGCTGGCCGTCGGCGGGCTGGGGCTGCTCGTCGCCGGGGCGCTGACCTCGCGGTTCACCTCCTGGTCCTGGTGGTCGGCCGCGCTGCGCCAGCTCGCGTTCGGCGCGATCGCCGCGGGCGCGACCTACCTGGTCGGGATGCTGATCGGGGTCGGCACCGCCTGAACGGGCTCAGTCCTCCACGCTGATGACGCGGGCCGGGCAGACGTGCTCGGCCTCCTTGACCGCGTCCCGGTCGCCCTCGGCCGGCGAGTCGGTCAGCAGCTCGACGATGCCGTCGTCGTCCTGGTCGAAGACCTCCGGCGCGGTCACCACGCACTGCCCGGCCCCGATACACAGTTCCTTGTCCACGATCACGCGCATGGTCATTAGAATGCCACCGGCAGCGCGTGCACGCCGTAGACGGCCATGTCGTCGCGGAAGGCGATCTGCGAGTCCGGCACGGTGACCCGCAGCCCGGGGAAGCGCCGCAGCAGCGCCGGGTAGGCGATCCGGAGCTCGAGACGGGCCAGCGGCTGCCCCAGGCACTGGTGCACCCCGAACCCGAACGCGACGTGCCGGTTCGTCCCACGGGACACGTCGACCTCGTCCGGGTGCGGCCACTGCCGGGGGTCGCGGTTCGCGGACTCGGCCGCGAGCACGACCCCCTCGCCCGCGCGGATCGTGACGCCGCCGATCTCCACGTCCTGCGTCGCGACGCGGCGCCGCCCGATGTGGGTCACGGTCAGGACCCGCAGCAGCTCCTCCACGGCCGCCCGGACCTGCGTGGCGTCACCGTCCCGGACGAGGGCGAGCTGGTCGGGGTGGTGCAGCAGGGTGAGCGTGCCGAGCGCGATCATGTTCGCGGTCGTCTCGTGCCCGGCGACGAGCAGCAGCAGCGCCGACGCGCTCGCCTCGTCGACGGTGAGCTCGCCGGCGGCGACCCGGGTGGCCATCCCGCCGAGCACGTCGTCGCGCGGCCCGTCCAGCCGGGCCCGGACGAGACCGGCCAGGTAGTCCTGCAACGCGTCCGACGCGGCGGCCGAGGCCTCCGCGCCCGAGGTCAGGTCGACCATGATCCGGCTCTGTGCCTCGAAGAACGCGTGGTCGGCGTAGGGGACCCCGAGCAGGTGGCAGATCACCAGCGACGGCAGCGGCAGCGCGAACGCCTGCACCAGGTCGGTCGGGTTCTCCCCCGCCGCCATGGCGTCCAGCAGCTCGGTGACGGTCTGCTCGACCAGTGGTCGGAGGCGCTCGATGCGGCGGACGGTGAACTCACCGATGAGCATCCGCCGGTGCCGGGCGTGCTCGGGGCCGTCCATCATGATGAAGCTGCGCCGGCGCCCCTGGGAGCGCACGAGGCGCGACCGCGACGCGGCCGGGTAGCCGTCGCGGTCGGCGTCGGCGGACAGCCGCTCGTCGGCGAGCGCGGCGCGGACGTCGTCGTAGCGGGTGACGAGCCACGGCGTGCTGCCGTCCCAGATACGGACACGGGCGATGCCCTGCCCGGCGGGGCACCCGCCGTCCCGGATGCGGGCCAGCTCGGCGGGCGGGTCGAAGGGGCACTGTCGCGCCATCGGGTAGGCGGGCACGGGCCGGGTCACGGCGGTCATCGGCATCACTCCCACCCAAGATGTTAGCAATGCATTGTTTCGTTACGCAACGATCTTCGGATCCCGGAACGCCGACAGCCCCGTCCCGGGTCGGGACGGGGCTGCCGTGGTGCGGTGGAGGTGCCGGGAATCGAACCCGGGTCCTCCGTCGGTTCACGAGGGCTTCTCCGTGCGCAGTCCGCTCTGTCTCTGCTCGGATCCACCGGTCACGCGAACAAGCCGGTGTGACGATCCCAGCCGCTGTGAGATGTCCCCTGCGATTCCGCGGCCGAACCGCAGGGTGAGTCCCCTGAATGATGTCGGGAACCGGAGCGGGGACGCCTCCGGCCCGACAGCCCCTACCTGAAAATCAGGCAGCGAGCGCGTAAGCGCTCTGGGCAGTGCGACTGTTGTCGGCACTTATTTTTTTGCGACGCATGGTTAACGAGATCATCGTCGCCTTCCTCGGCACGCTTCACCTCGATCAACGATCGGAGTCGAAACCGTTCACCCCCTGGTCAGGTAGTCCACCTGCGATCCACCCGGGCGTACCCGGGAGGACGTCCAGCATAACGCCCGCCGGTGGCGCGTTCATCCCGGTTCCGCGGCGCGTCTCAGCCCGGGGCCACCTCGTAGGTGTGACCCGCCGCACGCAGGCGGTCGACCAGCACGTCACCGAGTGCGGTGGCCGGGGTCAGGGAGCCCGCGCGGTCGGGCAGCGCCGACCCGCCGAGGGCGAGTGCGAGACCGGCCTCGCCGAACATGACCGCGGTGGCCCCGTAGCCCGGGTCGCCCGGACCGGAGACGCGCACCCGGTAGCGGCGTCCGGACCCCGTCTCGGCACGCACGTCCATCCGGAACCAGCCGCGCTCACGGGTCCGCTCGGACGGCCCGGTGCCGGGCGCGGGCAGCACCCGGTCGAGCAGCGGGCGGATCGGCGGGAGCAGGAACGCACCCACCAGCGCGCCCAGCCCGGCGGTGACGACCCCGGCGGCCACCGCGCCGGACACCCCGCGCCCGCAGCCCTGCAGCTCGCCGTAGCGCAGGCCCCGGCCGTAGGCGTGGTCGAGCAGCGCGTTGGAGCGGCGCACGATCCGGGTGTTGTAGGACGCCATCACGAACGGCGCGGTCCAGGTGCCGTCCGGCAGCCGGGCGGGCGGCCCCGCGTCGGCGGGCTGTGCGGGCGTCGGCTCGGCCGACGGGTCCGGGCTGAGCGAGTGGGGCCGGGCGGCGAGGCGCCGGGCGTCCCGGTCGGTACGGACCGTGTCGAGCTGCCCGCGCAGCGAGTCGACCGTGCCGCCGGACACGCCGCCGCGCATCGTGGCGACCGTACGGACCTCGGTGAGCCCACCGGCGCCGTCGGCCTGCGCGGCCCGGTGGGCCAGCCACACACCCAGGTCCGACGGGACGGAGTCGTAGCCGCAGGAGTGTACCAGCCGCGCACCGGTCTCCCGGGCGACGTCGTGGAAGCGGTCGATCGCCTCCCGGACGAACAGCACCTCGCCGGTGAGGTCGGCGTAGTGGGTACCGGCCCGCGCACACGACCCGACCAGCCCCAGGCCGTACCTGGCGTACGGGCCCACCGTGCTCAGCACGACCCGCGCACCCGTGGCGAGCCGGTCGGTCGCGGCCGGGTCGGCGGCGTCGGCGACGATCAGCGGCCAGTCCCGGGCCCGGGCCGGCAGCGCCGCCCGGGCCGCGACGAGCCTGCTCTCCGACCGGCCCGCCAGCGCGATGCGCACCCCGGACGGGGCGTGCTCGGCCAGGTGCCGGGCGATCAGGCCGCCGACGAAGCCGGTGGCCCCGTAGAGGGCGATGTCGACCGGTCCACCCGGGTCGGTCGCACCGCCCGGATCAGGCTGCGGGGTGACCATTCAGGAACTCCTGGAGGTGTCGGCGGTGCGGGGTGATGCGGTGTCCAGCCCCAGCAGGGCGGCCGGGGCGTCGTGCAGGACCGAGCGCAGGAACGCGGCGCCGAGGCGGGGCTCGGCCGCGGCCCAGCCGGCGATCGCGGCGAGCTGCTCGGCGTAGGCGTAGGGGATGTTGGGGAAGTCGGTGCCCAGCACGACGCGGCCGGGGTGGTCGGCCAGGCGCGCCGGCCAGTCCGGCGGCAGCGGCGCCATCCGCTGGGAGAACGCGGTGCCGACCATCGTGGTGTCCAGCACGACGTTCGGGTACCGCTCCAGCAGCTCCAGCGCGCCGCGGAAGTCGGGCATCCCCGCGTGCGCCAGCACGATCGGGAGCCGGGGGTGCTCCCGGAGCACCTCGGCGAAGACACCGAGGCCGGTGTGCTCACCGGGGATCGGCCCGTCGCCGCAGTGCACGACCGACGGGACGCCCGCGTCGGCGAGCAGCCCCCAGGCGTCGCGCAGCAGGGGGTCGCGCGGATCGAACCCGCCGACCTGGACGTGCACCTTCACCAGCCGGGCACCGTCGGAGACGGCACGGCCGAGGTAGTCCACGACGGACGGCTCCGGGAAGAGGGTCGCCGTGCGCACCGCACGCGGGTGGGTGTCGGCGAACTCACCCGCCCATCCGGTGAGCCACTCCCCCATGCCCGGCTTGTGGGGGTAGGTCAGCGGGGCGAACGCGAGGACGCCGAGCCGTTCCAGGACGGCGTAGCGCTCGGCCTCGGGCAGCCGGTAGTGCACCGGCCAGGGGGTGCCGTAGTGGGTCTCGGCGGCGTCGAAGTAGGCCCAGACCTTGTCGAGCATCCGCTGGGGCAGGAAGTGCACGTGCACGT
The DNA here is from genome assembly GCF_020131355.1 of Pseudonocardia sp. ICBG1293. GTDB lineage: Bacteria > Actinomycetota > Actinomycetes > Mycobacteriales > Pseudonocardiaceae > Pseudonocardia. Next base: position 348,294 of record NZ_JAHLEL010000038.1, on the reverse strand, counting down.
CGACCAGGCCGGGCAGGCCCAGCTCGGCGGTCCAGCGGGGGACGTCGGCGTCGTCGCACGGTGGCACGGGAAGATCCACGGCCCCACCCTAGATGCGCGCCCCGATCAGTGCGGGCCCGGTGAGCCCGCCGTGCCCGGGTCCGGGATCGTGTCGAACAACGTGGTCGCCTCGGCGCGGGCGGCGACCTCCACGTCGGCGTGCAGCCGGCGGAACAGCTGCTGGGCCCGTTCGGCGGGCCACGGCGAGGGCAGCAGCTCCACCGGCAGCTGCGGCTCCTGACGCATGGCGAGCCGCCACTCCTCCTGCAGCGCCAGCTGGCGGCCGAGCGGGCCGCGCTGTGCCCGGTCCGCGACACCGCCGTCCCACCGCTCGATGAACCGTTCGTAGCGCTCGGCGAGGTGGTCGACGTCCCACACCTCGCGGACCATGGCGGCAGCGTCCAGACCGGCGAGCGGCTGGGCACTGAAGCACCGCACGTGCTCGCGGGCCTCGATCTCGGCGAGGACCGGCTCGACGTCCACAGGGGACGGGGCGATCCACACCCCGCCCTGCAGCGGGCCGAAACCCGCCCACAGCAGACGGGTCCGCAGCTCGTGGCGCTGGCGCTGCCATGCCTCCGGGAAACTGAAGCAGAGCATCGTCCAGCGGCCGTCCCAGTCCCGGTTCACCGCGCCGGTGCGCCAGATCCGCAGGTAGCCGTCGTTGAGCACGTCGACCGAGCGCGGCGTCAGCCCGTAGTAGACCCGGCGGCCGTGCCGGGCCGACGTCAGCCGTCCCTTCTTCACCATCCGGGCGAGCGCCGACCGGGTCGCGTGCGGGGAGATCCCGACCCGTCCGACCGCCTCGACGATGCTCGGGGCGGCCAGCAGCACCGGCCGGCCGAGCAGATGGGCGCCGAACAGGGTCAGCAGCAGGCTCTCCGGACGCAGCACCGACTCGCCGGAGCGGTCCTGGTCCTCGGTCACGGCTCGTGTCGACATCGGTGCCATCCTCGCCCACCGGCCGTGCGGGTCAGGGTGCGCCCAGCAGGTCGGCGATCTCCTGCGCCTGCGCCTCGGAGACCGGCTCGGGCCGCACGAAGTCCGACACCCCGGCCGAGTAGGGCGAGATGTCGCCGGTCAGGTCGTTGAGGAAGACGCTGCCCGGCTCGGAGAGGACGTAGTTGGCGAACAGTCTGGCGGCGTCCGAGCAGGGGCCGTTCGCGGTGAGTCCCAGCCCGATCTCCGGGCCGGTGGTGGGGGTCGGCGCCGCGGACTCGACCGGGGCGCCGGCCCGCTGCAGGTCGGCGACGATCGGCAACACGCCCGGGAACCCGATCGCGCCCTCGCCCGCCGCGACACCCTGTGTCGCGGGGACCGCGCTGTTGTGCCACCGCGGCTCGTTGGCCGCGACGCCCCGGAGCATGTCGTCGCCGTAGGTGTCGCGCATGAGCTGCCAGAACGCGACGTTGGCCGGCGACGTGCGCGGACCGGCGAACAGCAGCTCACCGCGGTAGGCCGGGTCGGCGTAGTCCTCCCACGACGACGGCGGGGTGTCGACGAGACCCGGGTTGTAGACCAGCGTGGTGGGCACGAGCTGGACGATCGGGGTGGCGCCGTCGTCGGCGGTGTACTCGGCCGGGAACTCGCCCGAGTAGGCGGGGAGCCCGGCCTCGTCGACCGGGGTGAGCCAGCCGCGGTCGAGTGCGTCCGCGTAGAACGGCGAGTGGGTGAGCAGGATCAGGTCGGCCGCGGGTGCACCGGCCCCGGCCTCGGTGGAGTACCGCTGTGCCAGGTCCGCCGACACGAGCCGCACGAACGAGACATCGATGCCGTACTCCTGGGTGAACGCGTCGGTGACGCCCTGCAGGGCGGACTCGTCGGGCACGCCGTAGAGCGTGAGGCAGTCCTCCTCCTGCGCGGCGGCGACCAGCGCGTCGAGCTCCGCGGAGCCCGCCAGCTCGGGAGCCGCGACGTCGGTCGGGGCACCCCCACCGGCTCCGCCGCCGCACGCGCTCACGGTGAGCGCGAGAGCGAGGCCGGTGGCGAGAGCGGCGATGCTCGTCCTCCTGGTGCCCATGTCGTTCCCTTCCTCTGCAGATTCAGTGGGGTGCGGCGGGAGTGACCCGCAGCGGTACGGAGACGTGCCCGAGCTCGGGCATCCGCGCGCCCTCCGTCGGTCCGTCGACGGCGAGACCCGAGGTCCCTGCCAGCAGCTCGCCGAGCGCGACCCGCAGCGCGAGCCGGGCCAGCGGCATGCCGGCACACCGGTGCCGGCCACGTCCGAACGCCAGGTGCTCGGTGATGGTGGGCCGGTCGAGGACGAACGCGTCCGGCTCGTCGAACACGGCCGGGTCGCGGTTCGCGGCGGCGTACACGAGCGTCACGGGCTCGCCGGGGACGATCCGGCGCCCGTGCAGCTCGACGTCGTGGGCGACGGTGCGGGCGAACCCGCGGTAGGGCGTGTGCAGCCGGAGGAACTCCTCGACCGCCGCGGGCAGCAGCTCGGGGTGCGCCCGTAGCCGGGCCTGCAGGTGCGGGTCCTCGGACAGGGTCACGCAGATCGATCCGAGCAGGATCGGCGGCGCGACCATCCCGACGACCAGGCACTGCCGCAGCGCCCCGACCAGGTGCTCGGGATCGAGCGGTTCGCCGCCGGGGCGCTCGCTCAGCAGCGAGCTGGCCGGGTCCTCGGTCACCGGCCGCGGACGGCGCCGACGGTCCTCGACGAGGTCACGGGCGATCGCGTACATCCGCCCGCTCGTCTCGTCCACGACCGCCCGGTCCATCCGCCGCCACGCCCGCACCCACTCGGTCGCGGTCGCCGCCAGCTCGGGCGCGGTGTCGTCGGGGAGGTTGAGCCACTCCGCGGTCACCCAGGCGGGGAAACGGGCGCCGAACTCCTGGGCGACGTCCCCGCCGCCCGCGGCCAGCATCGGGGCGAGCTCGCGGCGGGCGTGCTCACGGAGGCGCGGTTCGAGCCGGGAGACGCGCGCCCGCTGCAACGTCCGGTCCAGGGCCCTGCGGTACGGGGTGTGGTCGGGCGCGTCGAAGTTCGGCGGCGGGCGCCGGAGCCCGCGCGGGTCGCTGGGGACGACCGCGCGCACCGAGGACAGGAAGGTGCGCGGATCGGATGCCGCGGCGACGACGTCGGCGTGCCGGGTCAACGCCCAGAAGCCGCCGTAGGCGTCGCTGCGGGCCACCGGGCAGCCCGTGCGCAGCCTTCCGTAGGCCGCCAGCGCCTCGGCCGGGTCGTCGGAGGCCAGCGGATCGAAGTCGGGGGCCGGACTCACGTCCCACCCACCCCCGCCCGGGCGCCGAACCGCGACGCCCGCCGCGTATAGGCGAGCACGACCACCAGCACGACCGAGGTGATCAGCACCAGGACCGTGGACAGCGACGCGAGCAGCGCGAACGACCCGCTGGTGAAGACCTCCAGGATGCGGAACCCGACGACCGGGTTGGCCGTGCCGGCGAGGATCGCCGACGCCGTGAGGTCCCCGACGATCCGGATGAACAGCAACGCCCACCCGGCGACCAGGCCGGGGACCATCAGCGGCAGGTAGATCCGGACGAAGGTGCGGAACGCGCCCGCCCCGGAGATCGCCGACGCCCCGGGCAGCTCCTTCCCGACCCCGCTGACGGCGGCGTCCGCGGCCACCGAGGCCTGCGGCAGGTAGAGCGCGAGGTAGCCGATCAGCAGGATCAGCAGGGTCCCCGTCAGATGGAACGGTGCCCCGGCGAGCAGCAGCAGGATCCCGACGGCGATGACCATGTTGGAGATCGCGGCGGGCAGCTTGATCGCGCCGTCGATCCCGCGGGCGAGCGCCGTGGGGTTGCGGGCGACGTAGAGCGCGATCATCGCCGCGCCGAGGATGCCGATCAGGCCGCCGACGACGCCGAGCAGCAGGCTGTTGCCCAGCGCGGTCACGGTGGTCGCGTCCCGGAAGACCGACTCGGTGACCGCGGTCAGGCTGAGGTTCGACCAGGCGATGTCCGGGGTCCAGAACCCGTTGAGCGACACCAGCACCAGCGCGACGATCGGGAGCAGCGTCGAGACCGCGACGTAGCCGAGCACCAGCAGCCGGGCCGGCCACTTCCAGGCGCCGAGCCCGATCGTCGTCGCACGGGCGCCCTTGCCGGCGACCGTGGCGTACCGGCCCCCGCGCAGGATCCGCACCTGCAGCCAGTAGGCCGCTCCGACGAAGAGCACCACGAAGCCGGACAGTCCGACGGCGACCTCGGTCTCCGGTGGGTAGGTGAAGGTCAGCAGCTCGACGATCCGGACCGAGATCACGTCGATCCCGGCCGGCGTACCGATGATCGCCGGGATGGAGAACATCCCGACGCCGAACCACACGGCCAGCAGGAAGCCCGCGCCCAGGCCGGGCGCCACCGCGGGCAGCGTGACCCGGCGCAGCGTCCGCAGCATCCCCGCCCCGCTCAGCCGGGACGCCTCCTCCAGCGCGGGGTCGAGGTTGCGCAGCCCGGCCGAGGCGTTGAGGAAGACGAACGGCACGGCGTAGAACGCCATCACCAGGATCAGCCCGTACCAGGAGTTGATGTCGAACGGGCCGTCGCGCAGCTCGATGCCGAACGGGGCGAGCGCGTCGCGGATCCAGCTGTTGAGCAACCCGGCCCGCGGCGAGAGCAGCATCGTCCACCCGACCGCACCGGCGACCGGTGGCAGCAGGAACGGCAGCAGCGGCAGGGCGTCGGTGAGCAGACCCATCCGGGCGTCGGTGCGCTCGTTGAGCCAGGCCAGCCCGACACCGATCACGAAGGCCAGCGCCGAGCTGACGACGACCAGGACGATCGTGTCGCGCAGCAGCGGGCCCAGGTCCGGCACGGCGAGGGTCCGGCGGACCGGGTCGAGGGTGAGGGCACCGTCCACCCAGAACATCCGGACCAGGACCCGCCCGAGCGGGACCACCACGATCCCGATCAGGACGGTGGCGACGACGAGCGTGGTCGCCTCGAACGGGCCGGGCAGCCTGCGGCGCGCCCGCCGGGGGCCGGCCGGGGGCGGGCCGGACGGGGCCGGGGGGGCCAGGGTGGGCGCGCTCACGACGCGGGCGCCATCGCCGGGGCGGCCTGCCCGGCCGGTCCGCCGGGACGGTCCCCGGCGGGGGCCGGGTCGCCCGGGCCGTCGGCCTGTCCGGCCGGCAGCACGATGACGTCGTCGGCCCCGACCGACACCGTCGCCGGTCCGGTGGCGGCGAGATCGCCGCGTGGGTGCCACACCCGCGCGTCGGTGTCGCCGATCCGGAGCCGGTACTCGGTGTGCGCGCCGACGAACCGGGTGGCCGTCACGTCGGCGGGCCAGCGGTTCACCGGTGGGGTCGGGCCTGCGTCGCCGGGTCCGGGTGCCGCGTCCGCGCCGCGGACCCGACCGCGCTCGGGACGCCACATCGTCGTCACCTCGTCACCGGGCCGCACGGCGACGCCCCCGGCCCGCCCGACGACCCGGCCCGCCGGGGTCCGGACGACGACGTCGTCCCCGTCCACCGCGGACACCGTCCCGGCGAGCTCGTTCATCGCGCCGACGAACGTCGCCACGTACCGGGTGGCCGGTCGGTGGTAGATCTCCCGGGGGGTCGCGAACTGCACGATCCGGCCGCGGTCCAGTACCGCGATCCGGTCCGCGAGCTCCATCGCCTCGGTCTGGTCGTGGGTGACGAACAGCGCGGAGAAGCCGAGCTCGCGCTGCATCGAGGACAGCTCGCCGCGCAGCTGCTCGCGCACCTTGGCATCCACGTTGGACAGTGGCTCGTCGAAGAGCACGAGCTCGTCGTTGCTCACCAGCGCCCTGGCGAGCGCGACGCGCTGCTGCTGACCGCCGCTCATCTGCCCGGGGTAGGAGCGTTCGAGATCCCCGACGCCGACGAGCCCGAGCGCCCGCCGGACCCGCTCGCCGAGCTCCGCGCGCGACACCCTCGAGCCACGCCGGCACTGCAGCGGGTAGGCCACGTTGGCGAACGCGGTCATGTGCGGCCACAGCGCGTAGGACTGGAAGACCATGCTGATCCGCCGCTTCTCCGGCGGCACCGCGATCCCCTGCGCCGCACAGAACCCGGTCGTCGCGCCGATCCGGATCGATCCGGAGTCCGGCGTCTCCAGGCCGGCGATCGCACGCAGCAGGGTGGTCTTGCCACAGCCGCTGGGCCCGAGCAGCACGACGAACTCGCCGGGACGCATCGCGAACGAGACGTCGTCGATGGCGTTCACGACGGCTCCGTCGGAGCGCCGGAACTGCTTCACGAGGTGGTGCACTTCGACGATGGGCGTAGCGGAGGAGCCACGTGCGTCGGGCGTCATCGCATCGACCTGTTCCGGGTAGGCGGTTCTGCACGACCGGTACGACGAGCCCGGAGACGTCACGATCGCCGCCAACGATGGCCCGGGTCACACCTGATCGACGGCGGTCATATTTGCCGTTTGCTTGACTCTCGTCAACAGTACAGCGAAATTCATGGAGCACCGGTCGCTGCTGCGGCCGGGAACCGCGCGAGAGGACCGCCCCGATGACGACCGCCGACCGCCGCGACGCGCACGACTTCGACCCGGTCCGCCCCGGCGAGACGTTCACCAGCGCGCACGCCGAGTTCGCCGAGCTGCGCTCCCGGTGCCCGCTGGCCCGCAGCCAGACCTACGACGGCTTCTGGGCCGCCCTCGGCTACGACGAGGTGCTGACGGTGATCACCGACATCGACCGGTTCACCACCTCCCGGCAGAACGCGGTGCCGAAGTTCGCCTTCACCGGCGTCCGGCCCCCGCTGCACCTCGACCCGCCCGAGCACATGGCCTACCGGCGGGTCATCAACGGAGCCTTCACCCCGCCGCGGATGCGGGCACTGGAGCCGAAGGTGCGCGCCGCCGCGGTCGGCCTGCTCGACCCGCTGATCGACGCCCGGTGGGTCGACGTGTGCCGGCAGTACGCCCAGCGCTTCCCGGCGTTCGTCTTCGCCGAGTTCTTCAACCTCTCCACGGACGTCTCCGAGGAGATCAAGCAGGTGAGCGGGCGCTACGTCGACGCCATCCAGGTCCTCGACCACGACGTCGTCAAGTCGCTCAGCGGCCGGCTCTACGACATCGCCCAGGACATCATCGACTCCCGGCGGGGCGGCGGGTACGACCCGCGCGAGGACCTGACCGCGGCCCTGATCGCGACCGACTACCGCGGCGAGCCGCTGCCGGCCCCGATGGTGCTGGGCTGCGTGCGCCAGCTGATCGTGACCGGCATGGTCGCGCCGAGCGTGTTCATCGGGAACATGTTCGTGCACCTGTCCCGGGACACGGAGCTGCAGGACCGGCTGCGCGCGGAGCCCGGGCTCATCCCGGCCGCGGTCGAGGAGTTCCTGCGCCTGTACTCGCCCTACCGGGGCATGGCGCGCACCGCGCGCACCGACACCGAGCTCTCCGGGCAGCCGATCCGGGCCGGGGACCCGATCGCGCTGGTGTACACCTCGGCCAACCGCGACGAGCGTGTCTTCCCCGACGGCGAGACCTTCGAGCTGCACCGGCCCAACATCGCCGACCACATCTCCTTCGGCCGCGGCACGCACAGCTGCCCCGGGGCTCCCCTGGCTCGCATGATGATGCGGGTGACCCTGGAGGAGGCGCTCTCGCGCAGCGCCGGCTTCCAGCTCGCCGGCGAGCCGGAGATGGCGATCTGGGCCGAGTGGGGCACCCGGTCGGTGCCCCTGGAGGTCGTGCGGGCCTGACCCGGGCGGGCCCGGCGACCGGCTGTGGCGATCGGCCGTGGCGATCGGCCGTGGCGACCGGGCCGGCCCGTCCACCCCGGGGCCGACCGCCCGTGGGGCACCCCGGAGACGGGCCACCCCCGGGGGCTCACGCCGGACGCGGCCCCCGGTGGGCAGCCACCCGCCCAGGGGCGCGAGCCGTTCCGGCGGCCCGGCGCCGAGGACCGTCGCTCAGCCGCGCAGGTCCCGCGCCCGCCCCTTGGCCGCGCGGCCGACCGCACGCGCGATCTCCTTCTGCGCGTCCTTCTTCGCCAGGTCACGACGCTTGTCGTAGTCCTTCTTGCCCTTGGCGAGGGCGATCTCGCACTTCACCTTGCCGTCGTTGAAGTACAGCGACAGCGGCACCAGGGTGAGCCCGCCCTCGCGGGTCTTGCCCATCAGCCGGTCGATCTCCCCGCGGTGCAGCAGCAGCTTGCGGGTACGACGCGGCTCGTGGTTGGTCCAGCTGCCGCGCACGTACTCCGGGATGTGCAGGTTGCGCAGGAAGATCTCGCCGTCGTCGATGGTGGCGAAGGCGTCGACCAGCGACGCCCGGCCCAGACGGAGGCTCTTCACCTCGGTCCCCTTGAGCGCGACCCCGGCCTCGAACTCCTCCAGGATCGCGTAGTCGTGCCGGGCCCGACGGTTCTGCGCGATCACCTTCCGGCCCTGTTCCTTCACACGACCAGCCTACCCGCGTACGCCACCGGTATCCGGTCGCGGCGCCACCGGAGCAGTGCTCTTGCACTTCTGCTCCCGACGGTCCACACTCCTTTTTGAGAGCATCGCTCTCGTATCGAATCAGCGACCACAGGAGTAGCGATGACCACGACGGTGCTGGTGACCGGGGCGACCGGCGGGATCGGCGGCCACCTGCTGACCGCGCTCGGCGACCGCGACGTGACGGTGCGGGCGCTGGTCCGCGACCCCGCCCGGCTCGCCCGGTCCGGGGTCGAGGTCGCGCGGGGCGACCTGCGCGACCCCTCGGCCGTCGCCCCGGCGCTGCGGGGGGTCGACGCGGTGTTCCTCAACTCGCCCTCGGCCCCCGACGCCGCGGCCACACAGATCGCGGTGGCCGACGCCGCCGCGGCCGCCGGGGTGTCCCGGCTGGTGCTGCTGTCGCAGTTCGCGGCGCGGGCGGACTCCCCCGTGCGGTTCCTGCGCTGGCACGCCGAGGTGGAGCAGCACGTCCGCGACCTGGGCATCGGCCATGTGGTGCTGCGGCCGAACCTCTTCCTGCAGGGCCTGCTGGCCTTCGCCCCCCTGGTCGCCGCGACCGGCCGGTTCGGCGCCCCGATCGGCGGCGCCGCGGTGAGCGCGGTCGACGTGCGCGACATCGCCGACGCCGCCGCGGCGGTGCTCACCGGCGCCGGACCCGACGGCGCGGTGCACGACCTCACCGGACCACGTGCCGTCACCCACCCCGAGATCGCCGCGGCGCTGACCGGGGCCACCGGGCACCCGGTGTCCTTCGACGACCTCACCCCGCAGGCCTTCGCCACCGCCCTGCACGGGGTGCTGCCGCCCTGGCAGGCCGCGGGGCTGGTCGAGGACTACGCCCACTACGCGCGGGGCGAGGCCGCCCGGGTGGACGACGCCGTGGTCGTCCTCACCGGCCACCCGGCCCGCACCCTGGAGGAGTTCGCCCACGACCACGCCGCGGCGTTCGCCCCCGCGGGGTGAGCGCTCAGACCTTCACGTAGGCGCGCAGGGTCACATAGCCGGTGACCCCCGCGACGAGGGCCCCGGCGGGCACGAGCAACGCCGAGACCACCAGCACGTCGGTGATCCGGACCGGCGGGATCACGCCGGCCTGACCCATCGCGGCGAACAGGTCGTCGACGACGGCGTACTTGGCCGCGACCAGGCCGATCCCGGCGAGGGCCCCGCCCACGGCCCCGGCGATGGCGGCCTCGACCAGGAACGGTAGCTGGGTGGTCCAGCGCGTCGCCCCGACCAGTCGCATCACGCCGACCTCGGTGCGCCGCATGAACGCCGAGACCTGCACCGTGTTGGAGATCAGCAGGATCGCCGCGAACGCCTGCACGACGGCGAGCGCGAACGCCACGTTGCGCACGCCGTTGAGGAAGTCGAACAGGGTCCCGACGACGTCGCGCTGGTCGATCACGCCACGCACCCCGGGCCGCCCCTCGACGGCGGCCCGGGCCGCCGCGGCACCCGCCTGCTGGTCGGTCAGCGTGACCCGCAGGGTGGCGGGCAGCGACTGCGGCCGGGCGACGTCGGCCACCGACTGCCCGGCGAACAGCTCGCGGAAGCGGGTGTAGGCCTGCTGCTGGGACTCGAACGCGACCCCACCGACGCCCGGGGCGGCCTCCAGCGCGCTGCGCACCGACGCGCACGTCGGCCCGCTGCAGTCGGGGTCGGTCTCCGAGACGTCCGGGGTGAGTGCCACCTGGATCTCGAGCCGGTTCGTGTAGAGCGCGGAGATGTCGTCGATCGTGCGCAGCACGAGCAGGCCCGCGCCGACCGACATCAGGGTGACCGCCGTGGTCAGCACCATCGCGACGGTCATCGTGACGTTGCGGCGCAGACCGGAGGAGACCTCGCGGGTGAGCAGGGCGGGGCGCATCTACCGGCCCGCCCCGTAGACCGCGCGGGCCTCGTCACGCAGCACGCCGCCGTCGGACAGCTCGATCACCCGGCGCCGCATCGCGTCCACGATCGACGAGTCGTGCGTGGCCATGAGCACCGTGGTGCCCGCGCGGTTGATGCGCTCCAGGACCTGCATGATCTCCCGCCCGGTCTCGGGGTCGAGGTTGCCGGTGGGCTCGTCGGCCAGCAGCAACGGGGGCCGGTTCACCGACGCCCTGGCGATGGCGACGCGCTGCTGCTCGCCGCCGGACAGCTCGTGCGGCAGCCGCTCGGCCTTGCCCTGCAGCCCCACCATCTCCAGCAGCTCGGGCACGGCGACCCGGATCTCCGAAGGCCTGCGGCCCAGCACCTCGAGCGCGAACGCGACGTTGCCGGCGACGGTCCGCTTGGGCAGCAGCCGGAAGTCCTGGAACACGCAGCCGATCCGCTGGCGCAGCTTCGGCACCTTGCGCCGGGGCAGCCCGGCGACGTCCATGCCGTCGATGAGGATCGAACCGGAGGTGGGCACGTCCTCGCGCAGCAGCAGCCGCAGCAGCGTCGACTTGCCCGACCCGGACGGCCCGATCAGGAACACGAACTCGCCCGCCCCGACCGTCGCGGAGACCCGGTCCAGCGCCGGCCGCCCGGACGCCGGGTAGCGCTTGGTGACGTCCCGCAGCTCGATCACGGAGCGGGACGGTACCGCCGCCCGGAGTACACGGGCCGTGACGACACGCCCGTCAGGCCGGTCCGGCGGTGACCGGGTCCCGTGACGGGTCCAGCGCGCCCACGAGCCGGTCGAGCACGGGGACCGCGGCGCGCAGGGCGGCCGCGTCGGCGCCGTCCAGGTCGTCGAGGGCGCGCCGGATCTGCCGCGTCCAGGCGGCGTCGAGGAGCGCGCGGTGCCGGGCCGCCCGGGCCGTGGGGTCCAGCAGCGCACGCCGGCCGTCGGCCGGGTCGGCACGGCGCTCGACCAGGTCGCGCTCGAACAGCGACCGGACGGTCGTGCTGACGTTGCTGGACTGCAGCCCGAGGCCGCGGGCCACCGCCGAGACCGGGTGCCCGGGGCGCGCCGAGACCCACCGGAGCACCTCGTGCTCGGATCCGGTGATCGCGTCGAGGCCCACCGCGCGTTCGCCCGAGGCCCGCAGCACCCGCGACAGGTCGTGGACGGCCGCCACCAGCGCCGCCCAGTCGTCGCGCCCCTTGATCCCGGTCACAGCCCCGATACTACTCGACGGTTCATATATATTTTCATAGCTGATCTGATCGTCGCCGGAGAGGACCGTCATGACCGTGGGTACCGAGCAGGCCGCGCCGAGGACCGCGCGCGGCCGCACCGTGCCGGACGGCGTGTGGATCAGCGTCCTCGCGCTGCTGACGGCCGTGGCCCCGCTGGCCACCGACATGTACCTGCCGGTGCTGCCGACGGTGGCCACCGAGCTGGGCGCGTCGGCGTCGGCGGCGCAGCTGACGCTGACCGCGTTCCTGGCGGGACTGGCGGTCGGGCAGCTGGTGATCGGACCGCTCTCGGACCGCTGGGGACGTCGGCGCCTGGTCCTGGCCGGCACGGTCCTGCTGTTCGTCGCGTGCCTGGCCGCCGCGGTCGCGCCGTCGGTCGCGGTGCTCGTCGTCGCCCGCTTCCTGCAGGGCTTCGGCGGGGCGGCCGGCCTGGTGCTGAGCCGCGCGATGATCTCCGACCGCACCACCGGCGCCCGCACCGCGCAGCTGTTCTCGCTGATGATGGCGATCAACGGCATCGCGCCGGTGGTCGCACCGGTGATCGGAAGCTCGGTCGGCGGGGTCGTCGGCTGGCGGGGCATCTTCGTGGTGCTCGCCGGATTGGCGCTGCTGATGCTCGTCTCGTCGCTGCTCGCGGTGCACGAGACGCTGCCGGCCTCGGCCCGCACGACCGGCGGGGTGCGGCGGACCGTCTCCGACGTCGGCACGCTCCTGCGGCGGCGCCGCTACGTCGGCTACGTGCTCGCCTTCGCCACGTCGTTCTCGATGATGTTCGCCTACATCTCCGGGTCGCCGTTCGTGCTGCAGCAGACCCTCGGGCTCTCGACGACGCAGTACGCCCTCGCCTTCGGGGCGAACGCGGCCGGGCTGGTGCTGGGCAACGTGGTCAGCAGCCGGCTCGCCGCACGGATCGCGCCGCGCCGCCAGCTCGTCGTGGCCGTCGGCGGGCTGGTCGTGCTGTGCGCGGCGCTGCTCGTCGTGGTGCTGCTCGGTGCCGCGCGCTGGCCGGTGCTGGTCCTGTTGTTCTCGACCCTGGCCACCCTCGGTTTCGTGATGGGCAACAGCGCGGCGCTGGCGACCGGCGAGGTCCGCGACCGCGCCGGGGCCGGCTCGGCCCTGCTGGGAGCCACCCAGTTCGGCCTGGGGGCCCTGGTCTCCCCGCTGGTCGGGGCGAGCGCGACGGCGATGGCCGTGACCATGCTGACCGCCGCCACGCTCTCCGCCGTGTCGCTCGCCGCCCTGACCCGCGGCGCGACCGCACCGCGCTGAGCCCGGCACCGCCGTCCGGCCCGCCCCGGCTCGCGCCCGTCGAGATCCAGACCAGAGCTGCCCGTCGCCCCCGCCCACGACCCTCGGCTGCATCGCCACCAGCGCGAGCCCGACCGTCCGCGACGCCGAGATGCACCTCAGCGGGAGTTGTCGATCTCCGCGACCCGCTGAGCTGCATCTCGACGTACCGCGGCCGGGTCGGGGCGAGGCGCGAGCCGCGAGCGGCCGTCGTCAGGGGGCGGTGATCTCCACCGGTACCCCGGGGTCGCTGAAGGAGACGGTCACCGCGCCCGGCACCCCGGCGCCGGCGTTCTGCGTCCCGGTGGCCGGGGCCTGCGGCTCCAGGCGGAGCCGCAGCAGCCGCCCGCGGTCGGCGGGGGCGGCGTCGGGGGCGCCGAGCCAGGCGGTGAAGCGGGGGGTCGGCGAGACCAGCCCGGCGAGCTCGTCGAGGTGGGTCGCGACGGCGGGTTCCGGGGCCGCGGCCCGGGCGGCGGCGAGGTCGACCGTCCCGGAGTGGGTCGTCGCCGGGACGCCGTCGACGTCGGTCGTCCCCGGCGCGGCCACGACGTCGCGCAGTCCGGGCGCCGCGTGCAGCATCCCGCCGACGGCCCCGACCGGGAGGAGCCCCGTGGACAGCGGCTGCCAGCGGTCGCTCCCGCCGAAGCGCACCCAGGCCCGGTCGTCGACCACCCGGACCTGGGCGCCGCGCGTGCCGAGGGCGACGGTGAGGTCCGCCGCGAACGGGGTGAACCGGGCGGGCCCGGAGGCCCGCACCGGGCCGGTGACCGAGTCCAGCTCGACGTCGACCCGGGCCGACCCGGCGTCGGCGAGCGCGGTACCCGCGGCGGCCACGGCGTCCTGCGCCGACGGAGCGGCGGCCGCGGGCGGCGCACCGTCACCGGACGGCTGCTGCCCACCGGGCGTGCACCCGGCCAGGGCGAGGACGAGGAGCGCGCCGCAGGCGACGCCGGCGCGGAGACCCCGGCTCACGAGGCCGATTCGGTCTGCTTGCGCCAGCGGATGCCGGCCTCGATGAACTCGTCGATCTGGCCGTCGAGCACCTGCGAGGGGTTGCCCTCCTCGTGCTCGGTCCGCAGGTCCTTCACCAGCTGGTAGGGGTGCAGCACGTAGTTGCGCATCTGGTTGCCCCAGGACGAGCCGGCCTCCTTGAACGAGTCGCGCAGCTCGCGCTCCTCCTGACGGCGCCGCTCCAGCAGCTTGGCCTGCAGGACCGCCATCGCCGAGGCCTTGTTCTGCAGCTGGGAGCGCTCGTTCTGGCAGGCGACGACGATCCCGGACGGGATGTGGGTCAGCCGCACCGCGGAGTCGGTGGTGTTGACGCCCTGGCCGCCGGGCCCGGACGCGCGGAACACGTCGACCCGCAGGTCCTTCTCGTCGATCTCGATGTGGTCGGAGGTCTCGACGACCGGGGCCACCTCGACGCCGGCGAACGAGGTCTGCCGACGCCCCTGGTTGTCGAACGGCGAGATCCGCACCAGGCGGTGGGTGCCGGCCTCGACCGACAGCGTCCCGAACGCGTACGGCGTGTGGACGGCGAAGGTGGCCGACTTGATCCCGGCCTCCTCGGCGTAGGACGTCTCGTAGACGTCGGTGCCGTAGCCGTGCCGCTCGGCCCAGCGCAGGTACATCCGCAGCAGCATCTCGGCGAAGTCCGCGGCGTCGATGCCCCCGGCCTCGGACCGGATGGTCACCAGGGCCTCGCGCTCGTCGTACTCGCCGGAGAGCAGGGTGCGGACCTCGAGCGAGGAGATCTCGCTGCGGAGCTTCGCGCGCTCGGCGTCGGCGTCGGCGACCGCGGACTCGTCGCCCTCGTCCTCGGCGAGCTCGTAGAGCACCGGCAGGTCGTCGAGCCGGCGGCGCAGGTCGTCGAGCCGGCGCAGGTCGCCCTGGGCGTAGGCCAGCCGGCTGGTGATCTGCTGGGCGGCGTCGACGTCGTCCCACAGGTCCGGCCGGCCCGCCTGCTCGGACAGTTCCTCGATCTCCTGGCGCAGCCGGGGCACGTCGGCGACGGCCTCGATGCTGGACAGCGTGGTGTCGAGGTCCTTCAGGTCGGCCTGGACGTCGGAGTTCACAACGGTCGAGGGTACGCGGGGCGGGACCCGGCTCAGTCCTGGGGGATCGCGTCGATCAGCTTGATCATCGCGCGGGTGTGGGCGACCGCGAAGGCCGCGACCGGGCGGCCGTAGGGGTCGTCGGTCGCGCGGGCCGCGGCCCGGGCCACGGCGAGGCGCTCGGCGTAGGCCTCCCGGGCGGCGGCGACGAGCTCGGTGCGCTGCTTGACCGTCAACGTCCCCGCGTGCAGGAGCCGCAGCACGAGCGGGCTGCGCACGGCGTCGGCGTCGCCGCCGCCGGCGAGCCAGTACTTGAACGAGCGCTTGCCGGCCGCGGTGATCACGTACTGCTGGCTGGCCCGCGGCCCCTGCTTGCCCAGGCGCAGCAGCGCCTCCTCGGTCAGCGCGGGCAGCTCGCGGTAGACCTGGCTGCGGGTGACGGAGAAGAAGAGCCCGAACCGCTCACCGGCCGCCGCCACCAACTGTCCGCCCGTCATCGGGCCGCCGTGGAGCAGGCCGAGGAGCGCTGCGGCGGTGGCGTTGACCGGTGTGACGGGTGCCATCGTCCGACGGTCCCACGTCCGCGCCGGGCGCGCGAGTCCACAGCGCACATCCGCCCTGAGCAGACGGGGTGCACTGTGGCCTCGCGCGGCCGGCGGGTGCGGATCAGGCGACCGTGAGCGAGGCGATCCGCTCGCGGGACACGGCGACGTCGCCGTACTGGCCGGCGAGCCGCTTGGCGCGCTTGTAGAAGAAGTGCGCCTCGTGCTCCCAGGTGTAGCCGATACCGCCGTGGAACTGGATCATCGCCGCGGTGGCCTGCAGCGCCACGTCGCTGCTCTTGGCCTTGGCGACGGCCACGGCCAGCTCGGCGCTGTCGAGCCCGGTGTCGACGGCGTGCGCGGCGTAGAGCACCGCGTGCTCGGCCATCGTGACCCCGACGTGCAGGTCGGCCAGTGCGTGCTTGAGCGCCTGGAACGACCCGACCGGCACGCCGAACTGGGTGCGCTCGCGGTCGTAGGCGACCGTGCGGGTCAGCGCCTCGCGGGCGATGCCGATCAGGTCCGCGGCGACCAGCACGGTCGCCCGGTCGGTCAGCAGCCGCTGGAGCTCGACGGTGGTGCCGGGCAGCGCGTCGGCCGTGCCGCCGCTCAGCGAGGCGAGCCGGGTGGTGCCGTCGTAGCTCCCGACCGGCGACGCGGCGGCGCCGGTGACCAGGGCCAGCCCGGGCAGGCCGTCCGCGGCCGGGGCGACGACGACGTCGGCGAGCGCGCCGTACTCCACCACCGGCAGGCCGGTCGCGGCGCTGCCCCGGGCGGTGAACGCACCGACCGCCTCCCCGGCGGCGAGCTTCGGCAGCCAGGCCGCCTTCTGCTCGTCGGAGCCGGCGAGCCGGATCGCGTCGGCGGCCAGGACGGTGCCCCGCCACGGCCCGGGGGCGACGCCCGCCCCGAGCGCGCGGGCGATCACCTGGGCCTCGACCAGCCCGAGCCCCAGTCCCTCGTGGTCCTCGTCGACGGTGACCGCGGTCCAGCCCTGCTCGCCGGCGGCGCGCCACAGCGACTCCGGGTTGCCGTCGTCGGACGGGTTCTCGACGACCGTCCGCACGGCGGCGAGGTCGAACCGCTCGGCCAGGTAGTCGCGCACCGCGGCGCCGAACTCCTGCTGGTCCTGGGTGAGTGCGAAGAACATCGGTGACTCCTCCTGCGGATCAGCGGGGCAGGCCGAGCACGCGCTCGGCGGTGACGTTGCGCTGCACCTGGGACGAGCCGCCCCAGATGGTGACCGAACGCGACCACATCGCCTGGGCGTGCAGCGGCCGCAGGTCGGTGCCGTCGGGCAGGGCGTCGAGCGTGGCGTCCTCGCCGAGGATCCGGTCGTAGACCTCCCACAGGTCCTGGAACGCCTCGGACCACTGCAGCTTGGTCATCGACGCCTCGAATCCGAGGTCGCGACCCTGCTCGACCTGGGTGAGCACGTGCATCGAGTGCAGACGCAGGCACTCCAGCTCGGTCAGGACGCGGGCGAGGTCGTCCCGGATCACCGGGTCGTCCGCGCGGCCCAGCCTCCGGGCGACCGCCGCGATCTCGTCGTACTGACGACGGAACTCGGTGTACTGCGAGATCCCCGACGCACCGCGCTCGAAGGACAGCAGCAGCATCGCGGTGCGCCAGCCGTCGCCGATCTCGCCGAGGCAGTCCGCGGCGGGGACGCGGGCGTCGTCGAAGAAGACCTCGCCGAACTCGCTGGCCCCGCTCATCTGGCGCAGCGGGCGCGCGGTGACGCCGGGCTGGTCCATGTCGATCAGCAGCATCGAGATGCCCCGGTGCTTCTCCGACCCGTCCTCGGTGCGGACCAGCGTGAAGATCTTGTCGCCGTGCACGGCGTTGGTGGTCCACACCTTCTGCCCGTTGACGACGAAGTCGTCGCCGGCGCGCACACCCTTCGTCGACAGTGCCGCGAGGTCGGACCCGGCACCCGGCTCGGAGAAGCCCTGGCACCACACGACCTCGTTGCGCAGCAGCGGGCCGATGATCTCCTTCTTCTGCGCGTCGGTGCCGATCGCCATGACCGTCGGCGCGAGGAACGTCAGCCCGAGCGGGTTGACCGTGCGCGGCGCCTGGGCGCGGACGGTCTCCTCGTCGTAGATCGCCTTCATCCCGGGGGTGCCGCCCCGGCCGCCGTACTCGACGGGCCACTGGATGCCGGCGAAGCCGGCGTCGGCCTTGTCGCGCTCCCAGTCGCGGCGCAACCGGAAGCTCTCGGAGTCCTCGAGGGACTCCCAGAAGCCGGGGCGGGTCCACTCCTGCGGGATGTGGGCGCCGAGCCAGGAGCGCAGCTCCGCGCGGAACTCCTCCTCGGCCGGGGTGAAGGTCAGGTCCATCGATGAGCACCCGTTCTGCGTGTGAGGTCGGCACTGTCCCGCCCCGGAGCCTTCCATACCCGCCGGTAACCTGCCTCCCGCGGCGTGTCCGTGGCCCGGACGGTATGCAGGGAGTAGCCTTCCGGTATGCGCAGCGAGCGGGTGACGGTCACGCTGCCGGCGGAGCTGGTGGCAGAAGCGAGGGATGCGGTGTCCCGCGGATCCGCGGCGAGCCTGTCCGCCTACGTGGCGGAGGCCGTGCAGGCACGCCAGGACCGGGACCGCTCCCTGGCGACCCTGGCCGACCTCTACGGCGGTCCCCCGCCGGCCGACGAGCTGGATGCCGCGCGCCGTTCGCTGCGCCCGGTCCCGCCCGTGGCCGTCGGCTGAGCCCGCGATGATCGGCGGGCGCGTCCTCGACTCCTCGGCTCTGGCGGCCTTCGCGACCGGTCGCCCCGTCTACATGCGCGCCCTGGTGTGGGCCGCGGTGGAGGAGAACATCGTGCTCGCGGTGCCGAGCGCCGCACTCGGGCGCGCGTGGTCGATGGTGGACGCCGAGCACCACGCGGCACTGCAGGTCCTGCTGGGCCTGCCGAACACCGTGATCCACGAGCTGTCCCCCGAGAGCGCCCAGGAGGCCGGGCTGCTGCTCGCCTCCCAGGGGCTCGACGACATCGTGACCGGCCAGGTCGTCACCGCCGCGCGACGGCGCGGCTGGCCCGCCGTGACCGGCGACCCCGGGGCGCTGCGCAAGCTCGACCCGATGGTGCCGATCGAGGAGCTGCCCTGAGCCCGCTCAGGCGCTCTCGTCGCGCAGCCGGGCCCGCAGGCGCGCCAGCTCGTCCTCGGTGAGCCCGTTCTCGCGCAGCCAGCCGACCGGGCCGCCGTGGCGCTCGTCGAGCAGGCGCAGGAACTCGGCCATGACCTCGGCCCGCGGGCGGTGCCGGTCGAGCTCCTCGGCGGGCGGCATCGGCTCCCCGGCGGCGGTCGTCCACTTCTCGAACAGGGCGTCGATCCGGGTCGCGGACAGCGCGTAGTCGGCGGTGATCTCGTCCCGGGGCACCCCGACCGCGGCGCAGACCAGCGCGACGAGCACGCCGGTGCGGTCCTTGCCCGCGGCGCAGTGCACGACGGTCGCCCCGGAGTCCTGTCCCGCGATCCGGCGCACGCCGTCGACGACGTACTCGCCACGCCCCTCCAGGTAGGCGAGGTAGTGGCCGAGCATGGGATCGGCCGCGGCGTGGGCCTCGCCGCCCTCGGGGAGCGCGATGCCGGTCTCGGGGATGAAGCTGAGCCGGTGCACCGGGACCCCGGCGTCGGCGAGGGCGCCCAGGCCGTAGGTCGTGCGCTCGTGGTCGGTGCGCAGGTCCAGCACCTGGGCCACACCGAGCTCCTCGGTGAGCAGGGCCACGGCCGCCGGGCCCAGTCCCTCGAGGGACTCGGTGCGCAGCAGGACGCCGGTGCGGACACGACCGCCACCCTCGAGCGGGAGTCCGCCGACGTCGCGGGCGTTGGCGAGGCCGTCGACGGTCAACCAGCGGTCCGGCACGAGATCGGTCACGGCTCCAGGGTAGGCAGCGCGGGGCCGTCGGTGCAGCGGTCACCGCCCATCGGCACCACGACGGGGCGCCGCGCGGACCCGGTGCGGGAGGCCCGGCGCACGGGTCACGACGCAGGGGTCACCGGCCGGGCACCGGCGGGCGTCGCAGTGCGGGGGGCAGCGCCCGGGCGCCGTCGCCGTGGGCGGCGGCGGCGTCGTCGGGGTTGACCAGCCGGCAGGTCGTCATGGACAGGCAGCCGCAGCCGATGCAGCCGTCGAGGCCGTCGCGCAGCGCGGTCAGCGCGTCGATCCGCTCGTCGAGCCGATTGCGCCAGGACCGCGACAGCCGGGCCCAGTCCGACCGGGTCGGCGTGCGGTCCGCGGGCAGCGCGTCGAGGGCGGCGCGGACCTCCTCCAGCCCGATCCCGATGGACCGGGCCGCCCGGACGAACGCGAGCCTGCGCAGCACGCTGCGCCGGTAGCGGCGCTGGTTGCCCGAGGTGCGGGTGGCCGTGATCAGCCCCTCGCGCTCGTAGTAGCGCAGTGCCGAGTGCGGGAACCCGCTGCGCTCGACGATCTCCCCGATGGTCAACAGGTCGCCCGTGTCCATCCCGTCCCGCCCCCTCGTCGCCGTTCCCGCCACCGTTCCGCGCACCGGCACATCCCGTCCAGACCTCGAGTCCACTCCAGTATTGCGCCGTTCGTCGTGCGTCCGCCACCTGCGGGGACCGCCGTCCGTCGGGCGGGGCACACCGTCCACCGGGTTGCGTCACCCCCGCCCTCAAGATCACGGAACAGGTGAACGGTGCCTGTCACGCGACGACCGACACCCCCGGGGCTGGACCCCCGCGACGGGGCCCTCTACGGTGATTCCCAGTCATCACGGCCCGATCACGAGCGGGCTGGAGCCGGACTCCCCGACCGGCTCACCCGGGACCCCCGACCCGGCCGTTCGTGCGCGGCGCCGTCCGTGATCTGAAAGGCGTTTCCTTGCCCGGACACCGCTCCCCCGGTGGCCACCACGGGTTCCCCCGACCCGTGGCGTCCACACCCGCAGCCTCGGCCGCTGCTCCGTCCTTCCGTGCGCCCCGGCACGGCGGCCCCGCGCACGCCGCGCGTCGTGCCGGAACCCGCACGGCCGCCACCGGCGCCGCGTTCGGCGTGCTCGCCTCCGGCGCGTTCGCCGCGATCGTCCCGACCACGCTGGACGGGACCTCGACGCAGGCCGACGCCGAGGAGGGCGGCACCACCGCCGCCACGGCGCTGGCCGCCTACACCGCGGACATCCCCTCGGCCACCACGGCCACCGACGGCTCGACCAGTGGCTTCTTCAGCCCGGTCTCGTTCGCCCAGCCCTCCGCCGCCTCCGGCACGCTGCAGTCCGCGGCCCCCGCCCAGGACGCCGACCTCGCGTCCATGGGCAAGGCCCACGAGATCGCGACGAAGATCGCGGCCGAGCACGCCAAGGCCGCCGCCGCCGAGCAGGCGCGCAAGGCCGAGAAGGCCCGGATCGACGCGATCGTCGCCCAGGGCGGGCTCGACGGCTGGATCGCCGAGGCGCTGGACCACATGGGGCTGTCGCAGTCCTACGCGTCCGGGCTCAAGCGGATCATCCTGAAGGAGTCCAACGGCAACCCGCACGCCATCAACAACTGGGACTCCAACGCCGCGGCCGGCAACCCGTCCGAGGGCCTCATGCAGGTCATCCCCTCGACGTTCGCGGCCTACGTGCACCCCGACTTCGCGGACCGGGCCATCACCGACCCGATCGCGAACATCACCGCGGGCGTCCGCTACATGATCGACCGCTACGGCGTCGACACCCTCGACGCCGGCGGCCGGATCGGCAGCCACGGCGGATACATCGGATACTGAGCGACGTCCTGACGTCAGGAGCGGCGGCCACCGGGAACCCGGTGGCCGCCGCCGTCGTTGTCGGGGCGAATCGTAAACTTGTCTTTAGAGGTCATTTCAGAACGAGGTCGACGTGTCTGTTGTAGACGACAAGCGGCTATCTGACCTGCCGTTTGATCTGTCGTCGAGGGGTCAATGGAAACTCGACAAGTCGTTCTGAAACGACCTCTTAGAGGTCGCGCGGATTGGTTGGTGATCATGGACGTCGTGCAGGTCGGGCGTTCCAGCGGTGTGTGGTCCAGGCCTGCCGAATCAAGCTACGGAGTGTGACGATCGTGTCGGCGAGGTCGAAGAACGCGTCGACGACGATTTCTCGTCGTTCGTAGCAGCGCTGCAGCCGGTTGAAGCTGTTGTGCCAAGCGTTGGTCCGCTCGACGTGCCAGCGGCGGGTGGCCTGGATCGGCGCTTTCTCACCCTTGTGCGCGATCTCGCCGTGCAGGCCTCGTTCGGCCAGCGTGTCGCGGGTCTTGCCGGAGTCATAGCCGGCGTCGAGGTGCACGGTGATGTCGTCGGGCAGCGGGCCGAGAGCATCGAGGCGGTCGAGGGTGGGGCCCAGTAGCGGGGAGTCGTGCCGGTTGGCTCCGGCCAGGACTCGGCCCAGCGGGATGCCGTATCCCTCGACGAGCACCGAACGTTTCATACCCTGTTTGCGCCGGTCCACCGGCGACGGACCGGCGACCTCGCCGCCGCCGGGGGCCTTGGTGATGGCGCCATCGACGGCGATGTCGTGCAGCAGCAGACCGACGATGCGGTCGTAGGCGTCCAGGACGATCCGACGCAGCTGGGCGAAGACCCCGAGCCTGATCCACTCGTCACGACGATCGCGGATGGTGGTCGCCGAGCAGGTGCTGTCAGCGATGCCCTCATACGAGCAGCCGAACCGCAGTACCTGCAGGAGCTTGTCGAACACGATCCGATCCGCGATCCGGCGGCGATGGCAGCCCAGCGGATGGGTGGGATCGAACTCGTCTCGATGAGGCAGCAGCGCGGTGAACTGGTCCCACAACGGCTCGGTCAGCCATGATGGCAGGGTGGGCACGCGGCCTCCAGACGATCACGAAGCGTAGATAACTTCATGATCGGCAGGCCCGTACCCGCCCTCGCCCCCAGACACTCGACCGCGGCCAAGCTGTGACCAATCCGCGCGACCTCTTACCCGACCGTGCCCGAACGAGGAGCTGCCGCTCGTGACGTCCCCCGGTGGAGCACCCGCCCCCCGCACCGGAACGACGGCCGGGGGCGCCGCGCCCTCCCGGTTCCGTCCGGAGCTGCAGGGGCTGCGCGCCCTGGCCGTGGTGCTGGTGGTCGTCTACCACGTCTGGGTCGGCCGGGTCTCCGGCGGCGTCGACGTGTTCTTCCTGATCACCGGGTTCCTGATCACCGGTGGTCTGTACCGGGCGGCGGCGCGGGGCGGGATCGACGTGCTCGCCACGTGGCGGCGCCAGTTCTCCCGACTGCTCCCGGCGGTCACGGTCGTGCTCGCGGCCGGTGTGGTCGCCGGGTTCGTGCTGCTGCCGGAGAACCGGTGGATGCCGACCGTCCGGGAGACGGTGGCGTCGCTGCTGTTCCTGCAGAACTGGGAGCTGGCGCACAACTCGGTCGACTACGCGGCCCGGGACGACGCGGCCAGCATCGTGCAGCACTTCTGGTCGCTGTCCATCCAGGGCCAGTTCTACCTGCTCGCGCCGCTCGTGGTCGCCGGAGTCGCGATCGCGACCCGGCGGGACGGGGCGGACCTGCACCGCCGGCTCACCGGCACGCTGCTCGCCGTCGGCGGAGTCTCGTTCGTCTGGTCGGTGTACCTGACGCTGGTGAACCAGCCGCTGGCCTACTTCCACTCCGCGACCCGGGTCTGGGAGTTCGCACTCGGCGGCCTGCTGGCGCTGTGGATCTCCCGGATCGAGGACAGGCCGGAGCTGACCCCCGGCACCCGTGCGGCGCTCGGCTGGGGCGGGGTCGTCGCGCTGGTGTCCTGCGGGATCCTGCTGCAGGTCGAGCGGGCGTTCCCCGGCTGGGCCGCGCTCTGGCCCACCCTCGCCGCCTCGATGGTGCTGGTCGCCGGGCGGTCCGGGCACCGGTTCGGCGTCGACCGCCTGCTGTCGGGCCGGGTGCTGCGCACCATCGGCGACCTCTCCTTCCCGCTGTACCTGTGGCACTGGCCGATCCTGACGCTCACGCTCGTGCGCACCGGGCAGGAACGGCTGGACCTGGAGCAGGGTGCCGCGGTCATCGCGGCGTCGTTCGTGCTCGCCTGGCTGACCCACCGGTTCGTCGAGCAGCGGGTCGCCGCGCTCGACGTGCGCCGCGCGCTGCGCACCGGCGGGGTGCTCGCGCTCGCGGTGCTCGTCGCGGCCGGCTCCTGGTACGGGCTGGCGGCCGCGCGGTCGTCGACGACGGTGCTCGCGGGCTCGCCGTCGCACCCGGGCGCGGGGGCGCTGTCCCCGCAGTTCGACCTCGCCTCGATGGACCCCGCCGACGCCGAGCTGACCCCGTCGCTGGTGCAGGCGCCCGACGACTGGAGCTACCACCGGACCACCTGGGACTGCGGGCCCTCGGAGCACCGCACCGAGCTCGAGGTGTGCTCCGTGCCCGCGCCGGACCCGGGGACCTCGCAGCGGACGGTCGCGGTCGTCGGCGACTCCCACGCCCAGCAGTACGCCGCGACGCTCGCGGTGATCGCCGAGCAGCGCAACTGGTCGATGGTGGGCATGTTCCGCGGGGCCTGCCCGATGTCGGTGCGCTCGGAGACCGTCGCCGACGACCAGGGCTGCACCGACTGGAACGCCGCGGTGCACGACGAGCTGGTCGAGATCCACCCCGACGCGGTGCTGACCCTGGCCAGCCGTGACGTGCGGCCCGGCCTCCACGAGCAGACCCCCGAGGGGTTCGTGCAGGCCTGGCAGCGCCTCGACGCGGCCGGGATCCCGGTCGTCGCGGTCCGTGACAACCCGCGGTTCGAGTTCAACGTGGTGGACTGCGTCGCCACACAGGGCCGCGGCGCACCGGACTGCGGGGTGGACCGGCACACCCTGTACCCGCCGCAGCCGCCCTGGTCGGTGATCGGTGGCATCCCGCCGAACGTGGTGTTCGCCGACGTGTCCGACGGCATCTGCGACCCGGCGGTGTGCCCCAGCGAGGTGGGCAACGTGCTCGTCTACATGGACGACAACCACCTCACCGCGACCTACGCCGAGACCCTCGCCCCGACGCTGGCGACGGCGTTCGACCACCTCGGCTGGTGACCCTCAGGCCGGGCGCACGCTCCGCCCGGCCACCGAGACCACGTCGCCGCGGCGCAGCTGGGCGCCCCGGCGGTGCTCCGGCGCGCCGTTGACGGTGACCTCGCCCGCCTCCAGGATCTCGCGGGCGGCCGCGCCGTCCTCGGCCAGACCGGCGAGCTTGAGGAACTGGCCGATCCGGATCGGCTCCTCGCGGATGGGCACGTCCTGCGGGGTCGTCATGGCCCCAGTGTCCCCGCCGTAGCATCACCCGGCGTGGGTGACCACTACTTCAGCGCCACGCCGTCCGTCGCGAGCCACCGCGGGTCGGTCCGCCTGCACACGTCCGGCGTGGACCTGTCGCTGGTGACCGACACCGGCGTCTTCTCGCACAGCCGTCTCGACCGGGGGACGAAGGTGCTGCTCGACACCGCGCCGATGCCGCCGGTCCGCGGGCCGCTGCTCGACGTCGGCTGCGGCTACGGCCCGATCGCACTCACCCTGGCCACCCGGCGCCGCAGGCTGCCGGTCTGGGCGGTGGACCTCAACGAGCGGGCACTCGGCCTGACCCGGGAGAACGCGGAGGCGGCCGGGCTGGGCAACGTCACCGCCTGCCGGCCCGAGGAGGTCCCCGACGACCTCACCTTCGCCGGGATCTACTCCAATCCGCCGATCCGCTCGGGCAAGGCCGCGCTGCACGCGCTCCTGCGGCACTGGCTGCCACGGCTCGACCCGGACGGACGGGCCTACCTGGTCGTCGCGAAGAACCTGGGCTCGGACTCGCTCCAGCGCTGGCTGAGCGACGAGCAGGGCTTCCCCACGACCCGGCTGGCCTCCGAACGCGGCTACCGGGTGCTGGAGGTCGCAGCGGCGCCCTGAGCGGGCGGGAGCAGGCCCTCGACGAGCGCGTCCACCACGTCTTCGGTCGGGGTGTCGGGGTCGATCGACAGGGTGAGCCGGTCCAGGAGCAGCCCGTCGACGGCGTAGTGGAACAGGGCGATCTCGGCGGGCCCGCCGGGCAGCCCCGCCGACCGGTTGTAGGCGACGTCGGCGGTGAACCCGGTGCGCAGCCACTCCCCCACGACCTCGGCGACCTCCGGGCGCCGGGCGGCCTCCAGCCGCAGCTCGAACAGGGCCAGTGTCACGTCCCGCTCGGCGCTCAGGCGGCGCACGATGTCCCGGATGTGGTCGGCGAACATCGCCGGTCCCGCCTCCCCCGTGCGCAGTCCGGCGACGGTGCCGGGGTCCGGTGCCAGGCGCTGCCCGATCCGGTCGGCCAGTGCGCGGACCAGCTCCGCGCGGCTGCGGAAGTAGTTCGACGCCGTGCCGGTCGGGACACCCGCCTCCCGGTCGAGGGCCCGGTGGGTCAGCCCCCGGGCGCCCTCGCGGGCCAGGACGGCCAGCCCGGCGTCGGCCAGGCGCTGCCGGCGGTCGTCGTTGCGTGCCATGCGGACACCGTAGACGAACCACGACGTCTGTTGTAGTTTCCGTTGACCACGACAGCCGTCGTGGTCACCCGGATCCGGAGGTCTGCCCGTGCGCGAGCTCGTCTACTACGTCGCCGTCTCCCTCGACGGCCGCATCGCGGCGCCCGACGACACCTTCGACGACTTCCCGCAGACCGGCGACCACATCGACATGATCCTGCGCGAGTGGACCGACACGATCCCCGCGGTGGGCCTGCGGATGCTCGGGCTCACCGCGCCCCGCACACGCTTCGACACCGTGCTGATGGGCTGGAACACCTACGCCGCGGGCCTGTCGGTGACCACCGACCCGTACCCGCACCTGGAGCAGTTCGTGCTGTCGCGCAGCCGCCGTGCCGACGCGGTGCCGCCGGGGATCACCCTGACCGGTCGCGACCCGGTCGAGCTCGTCCGCGAGCTCAGGCAGCGTCCCGGCGCGGACATCTGGCTGTGCGGGGGCGGGCGGATCGCGGCCGCGCTGTCCGGGGAGATCGACCGGATGGTGCTGAATCGTGCTCGGGGCGGGCAAGCCCCTGTTCGACGGCGGCGGTCACGATCCGCGGTCGCTGCGGCTGGTCCGCTCGACGCCGTACCGCTCCGGCGTCATCGTCGCCGAGTACACACGCACCCCGTGACAGCACGACGGCCCCCGGGGAGTCCCCGGGGGCCGTCGTCGGTGGTAGCGGGGGCAGGATTCGAACCTGCGACCTCTGGGTTATGAGCCCAGCGAGCTACCGAGCTGCTCCACCCCGCGCCGAACGGAACCGCGTGCATTCCGTCTGTGTTGTAGGCACAACCTTACACACCGGGCCGGACCCCGCCCGCAGGGGGGTCCGGCCCGGCGGTCGTCAGCCGCCGGCGCCCTGGAACGCGGCGACCGCGCGGTCCAGCGCGGCCAGCGCCTCGCCCTGCCGGGCGAAGTCACCGGACTGCTGGGCCGCCTTGAGCTCGGTCAGCGCCGCGCGGATCTGCTGCGCCGCAGTGGCCTGGGCCGCGTTGGGCGCCGCGGGGGTCTGGGCCCCCTGGCCGTTCGGCGTGGCAGGCGTCGCCGGCTGGGCGGGCTGCCCGGTCGTCGGGGCGGCTCCGCCCGCGGCGGCACCGGCACCGGCACCGAACACCTCGTCGAGGGCACGGGACAGGCTCGCGTCGTAGCCGAGCCGGTCGCCGTAGAACACCAGGACGCGGGCCAGCTGCGGGTAGGTCGAGTTGTCCTGCCCGCCGGCACGCTCGATGTAGACCGGCTCGACGTAGAGCAGACCACCGGCCACCGGCAGCGTCAGCAGGTTGCCGTAGTCGATCGTGGTCTGGTTCTGCCGCAGCAGGTTCAGCTCCGACGACACCTCGGGCGAGCCGAGGAACCGGGCCTGGACCTGCTGCGGGCCGAGCGTCTGGGTCTCGTTGGGCAGCTGCAGCACCGTGAGCTTGCCGTAGGTGTCCGGGTCCGAGCTGGCCGAGACGTACGAGGCGAGGAACTGCCGCCGCAGGCTCACCAGCGCGCTGGTGAGCTGGAACGACGCGCCCTCCTGCCCCGGCAGCCCCGCGTAGATGTAGTACGGCGGCTGCGCGTCCTGGCTGCCGCCGTTGCCGCCCTGCACGGTCGGGTCGGACGGGACGTCCCAGAACGACACGGTGGAGAAGAACTCGTTCGGGTCGTCGACGTGGTAGCGGGTCAGCAGCTCACGCTGGACCTTGAACTGGTCCTCCGGGTAGCGCAGGTGGGCCTGCAGGTCCGGGGTGATCGCCGAGCGCGGCTCGACGGTGCCCGGGAACGCCTTCTCCCAGGTCTGCAGCACCGGGTCGGACTCGTCGAAGGCGAACAGCCTCACCGTGCCGTCGTAGGCGTCGACCGTGGCCTTCACCGAGTTGCGCAGGTAGCTGATCGTGTCGTTGGGCAGCTGCTGGCCGCCCGGTCCGAGCCGGGAGTCCGACGTCGCGTCGCCCAGCTCCACGCGCTCGGCGTAGGGGAAGTTCTGCAGCGTGGTGTAGCCGTCGATGATCCACTGCACGCGCCCGTCGACGACGGCCGGGTACGGGTCGTTGTCCAGCGTCAGCCACGGGGCCACCGCCTGCACGCGGTCCCGCGGGTTCCGCACGTACATGATCCTCGAGTCGGCGTTGATCGAGTTGTTGAACAGGATGTTCCGCTCGCCGTAGGCCAGCGCGAACACCGAGCGGTTGAACAGCCCGCCGATCGGGACGCCCCCGGCACCGGTGTAGGTGTACTGTGCCTCGTCGGAGTCGTACTCCCGCGGCGCGGTGCCCGGCTCGGCCCCGACGATCGAGTACTGGTTGTCCAGGAGCTCGCCGTAGTAGATGCGGGGCTGCTCGACCGGCACGAAGCCCTGCTGCTGGGTGTCGGAGACCTGGAAGTTCGGCAGACCGCCGGAGCCGCCCGCGTCCTCCAGCGCCTCGTTCACCTGGTTCGCCGGCGCGGCCACGATCCCGTTGCCGTGGGTGTAGACCAGGTGCCGGTTGATCCAGTCCTGCTGGTTGTTGACCAGGCCGTTGGCGTTCATCTCCCGCGCCGCGACGACGTAGTCGCGGGTCTGCCCGTCGACGGTGTAGCGGTCGATGTCCAGGTTCGGCGAGAACCCGTAGAAGTTCCGCCGCTGCTGGAGCTGGGTGAACGTGCGGTTCAGCTTGCCCGGGTCGAGCAGCCGGATGTTGGGGATGGTGTCGGTGTCGGCCCGCACCTGGGCCGGGGTCGCCTCCGAGGTGCCCGCGTACGGCGTGATGTCGACCTTGTCCGGGCCGATCCCGAAGGCGTCCCGGGTCGCCGCGATGTTCCGTTCGATCGACGGTGCCTCGTTGACGTTCGCGTTGGGCGCGACGACGAACTGCTGCAGGACCAGCGGGAACGCGGTGCCGACCAGGATGGAGGAGACCACCAGCATCACCACGGCGACGGCCGGGATCTGCAGGTTCTGGCGGAACGCCGCGACGAAGAACGCCAGCGCGCAGATCACCGCGATGACCAGCAGGATCAGCTTGGCCGGCAGGACCGCGTTGAGGTCGGTGTAGGTGGCGCCGTAGAACGTCTGCGCGTTGCGGTTGGACCACAGCAGGTCGTAGCGGTCGAACCAGTAGGCGACGGCCTTGAGCAGCACGAACACCCCGGCGAGCACGGCCAGCTGGGCGCGTGCGGCGGTGGAGACGAAGCCGGAACGGCCCGACAGCCGGATGCCGCCGAAGATGTAGTGGGTCACCAGCGCGAGCACGAAGCAGACCGCGACGGCGACGAACAGCCAGTTCAGGCTCATCCGCAGGAACGGCAGCGTGAACGCGTAGAAGCCGATGTCGTTGCCGAACTCGGGATCGGCGCGACCGAAGGGCGTGCCGTGCAGGAACATCTGCACGGTCTGCCACTGCGTCGGCGCCGCGAGCCCGGCGATCAGGCCGATCGCCACCGGCACGCCGACGGCGAACAGGCGCAGCCGCTGGATGATGGTGGTCCGGTAGCGCGCGACCGGGTCCTCGGGACCGGACACCGGCACGAAGACCGGCCGGTAGCGGTAGGCCAGCCACAGTGTCAGCGCGACCAGACCGCCCACCACCAGGGCCACGACCCCGAAGAGCACGATCTGGGTGAACAGCCGCGTGAGCTGCACGTTCCGGAAGCCGACCTCGCCGAACCACAGGTAGTCGACGTAGACGTTCAACAGCCGCGAGCCACCGAGCAGAAGCACTACGAGGACGCCCGCGGCGACCAGCAGGATCCGGGTTCGGCGGGTCAGCGACGGCGCTCCCACAGGGGGCCGCATGGACGACACGGGCACACTCCACAGTTCGGGTACGACACGTGGAGAGCGCGGCCGGCTGGGGCGACGGCACGGTTCTCCGTGGGCAACTGTACGGAGGTTCGGTGAAGTCGCGGTCGGGTCCCGGCGTGTCGGGACGAAAACGACACATCGGACGGCTCCGCGCCGGTGCTCCGGACCGCATCGTCGCAGGACGGACCGGGGTCGGGCGCGCCGCCGCCGTCGCACGATCGTAGGGTTCCGTGCCGTGGGCGTTCGATCTTCGACGTGGGTGACCGCGGTCCTCGTGCTGCTGGCCCTCACGGCCGTCGGGACCGTGGTCCCCGCGCCGGTCGTCGCCCTCGGGCCCGGCCCCACCTTCGACACCCTCGGCGAGGTGGAGGGCACGCCCGTCGTGTCCGCGGAGGGACTGCCGACCTACCCGACCACGGGTCACCTGAACATGACCACCGTCGGGGTGACCGACGGGATCTCCACGCTGCGGGCGCTGGGCCTGTGGGCCTCGGGGACCTACCGGCTGGCGATGCACTGGTCGCTGTACCCGCCGGGCGAGTCCACCGAGCAGGTGACGCAGGCCAACCAGCAGGAGTTCGACGGGTCGATCGCGAACGCCGAGGCCGCGGCACTGAACCACCTGCGCCTGCCGACCCGGGTCACCGTCGGTGCGCTGACCGCAGGCTCCCCGTCGGCGGGGGTCCTGGAACCCGGCGACGAGATCCGGTCGGTCGGCGGGACCCCGGTGACCTCGGTCCAGGGTCTGCTCGACGCGATGGGGGCCGCACGCCCCGGCCGGCCGGTCACCCTCACGATCCGCCGCGGGGACAGCGCGCCGCGCGAGGTCACCGTGACCCCGGCGGGCCACCCGGACGACCCGGAACGCGCCTTCCTGGGCGTCACCCCCGCCACGTCCCCGGCCGAGGGGCAGCGGCTGACGATCACCCTGGGCGACGTCGGCGGCCCCTCGGCCGGGCTGATGTTCAGCCTGGCGCTGGTCGACAAGCTGACGCCCGGCCCGCTGACCGGCGGCCGGTTCGTCGCCGGTACCGGCACGATCGACGCCGAGGGCCGGGTCGGGCCGATCAGCGGCATCCGGTTCAAGATGCTCAAGGCGCGCGAGGTCGGCGCCGGGACGTTCCTGGTGCCCGCCGCGAACTGCACCGAGGCCGCCGCGGACGCTCCCGACGGGCTGCAGCTGGTACGGGTCGGGACGCTCGACGAGGCGGTCGGCGCGCTGACCACCCTCGACACCGGCGGTACGCCCGCCGGCTGCTCGTAGTTCCCCGATCCGCTCGGAGCGAACACGGCCCCACCAGGCCCGATCCACCTGCAGTCGGGGCGGCGACGCCCCCCCGGCCCCGCGTACGGTGGACGCCATGAGCGACGTCCCCTTCGGCTTCGGCCCCGCCGACCGTGACCGCGACCGCGAGCCCGGCGACCAGCCCGACTCGGGTTCCGGCGACGCCTCCGGCAAGGACGGGGGTACGTCGGGCAGGGACGGCAAGGGCGAGCACGAGGGCCCGAAGGACCCGTTCGGTTTCGGGCCGCACCCGCAGTCCGACGACCCCTCGGGGGCGTCCGGCGGCGGCGCCCAGAACCCGTTCGCCGCGTTCGGCATGGGCGGCATCCCCGGCATGCCGGGGATGCCCGGCGGGGGCCAGTTCGACATGAGCCAGCTCGGGCAGATGCTGTCCCAGCTCGGTCAGATGCTGTCCGGCAGCGGCTCCGGCGACGGCGGCCCCGTCGACTACGAGCTCGCCGCCCGGATCGCCACCCAGCAGCTCGCGCAGTCGACGTCGTCGCTCACCGACGCCCAGCGCAGCGGGGTCTCCGAGGCCGTGAAGCTGGCGGAGCTGTGGCTCGACCCGGCGACGTCGTTCCCCTCCTCCGGCGGCGAGGTGAAGGCCTGGACGCCCTCGGACTGGGTGCGGGCGGGCATGCCGACCTGGAAGCGGCTCTGCGACCCGGTGGCGACGCGGCTGTCCTCGGCCTGGGTCGAGGGGCTGCCCGAGGAGGTCCGCGGCGCGGCGGGCCCGATGCTCGGCATGCTGGGCAAGATGGGCGGGATGGCGTTCGGCAGCCAGCTGGGCCAGGGCCTGGCCCAGCTCGGCAAGGAGGTGCTGACCTCGACCGAGCTCGGCATCCCGGTCGGCCCGGAGCGGGCGTCCGCGCTGCTGCCGGAGGCCGTCGCCCGGTTCACCGAGGGGCTGGACCGCCCGGCCGGCGAGGTCACGCTCTTCCTCGCCGCGCGGGAGGCCGCCCACCAGCGGCTGTTCACCCACGTGCACTGGCTGCGCGAGCGGCTGCTCGGCGCGGTCGAGGAGTACGCCCGCGGCATCACGGTGGACACCTCGCGGATCGAGGAGCTCGCCCGTGGGATCGACCCGTCGAACCCGGAGTCGATCCAGGAGGCCATGCAGTCGGGCATGTTCGAGCCGGAGGACACCCCGGCCCAGAAGGCGGCACTGGCGCGGCTGGAGACCCTGCTTGCCCTCATCGAGGGCTGGGTGGACACCGTCGTCGCCGAGGCGCTGACCGAACGGCTGCCCGGCGCCGAGGCGATGCGCGAGACGATGCGCCGCCGCCGTGCCTCCGGCGGGCCCGCGGAGCAGGCGTTCGCGACGATCGTCGGGCTGGAGCTGCGGCCGCGGAAGCTGCGGGCGGCCGCCGACCTGTGGAAGCTGCTGGGCACCGAGCGGGGCATCGAGGGCCGCGACGCGGTCTGGGCCCACCCGGACCTGATCCCCTCGGCCGAGGACCTGGACGACCCGGCCGCGTTCGTGCGCGGCGACGCGTCCGGCGGTGCCGTCCCGGACGACCCGATCGCCGAGCTGGAGCGCCAGATGGCGGCCGACGCGGAGAAGGAGCGGGCCGAGTCGCCGGAGGACCCGCCGGCCGAGGACCCCGACGGCGAGGACGGGAAGACCTCCTGAGCGCGGCTCAGGTCCCGGTCGCGCGGACCGGCTCCATCCCGGGGCCGGTCCCGCCGAACCCGCCGACCTCCCGCTCGCCCACGGGCCCGTCGGTCCCGTCGGCGGTGTCGGGGTCGCCGTCGACCCCGGTGATGCCGAGTTCGGCGGCGGCGTTGAGGCCCTCGAGGTAGCCGATGGCCCGCTCGGTGCGCGGATAGCGGTGCACCCAGGACCAGAAGACCTCGTCGTGCGCGGCGGACAGCAGGTGGGCCAGCTCGTGGACCAGCACGTAGTCGACGACCCAGCCCGGCGCGTCCCGCAGCCGCTCGCTGATCCGGATCGTGGCGTCGTCGGGGGTGCAGGACGCCCAGCGTGTGCGCATGACCGGCACCCACCGGATCGACGAGGGCCGCGCGCGCCCCTCCAGCCAGCGGGTCGAGAGCTCCTGGCCGCGGCGCATCAGGGCCTCGTCGTTGTTGCGGCCCGGCGAGCGGCGGCGGGCCTCGCTCGCCTCGACCCGCTTGACCATCTCCGCGACCCAGTCGCGTTCCTGCTCGGCCGACATCCAGCCGGGGATGAACACGACGAGCCGTTCCCCCTCCCGCCGGGCACTGACCATGCGCTTCCGGCGGGCGCTGCGTCGGACCTCTACCGGGGGACTCGCCATGGGTCCAGGGTAGGCCGCCCCGGTTCGCGCGTGCGAACGGCGCGGACGCGTTCGGCTCCCGTCGCCGGGCGGTGCGGGCACCGTGGCGCCGGTGACCGGACTGCCCCCTCGCCTCGTGCTCGCCGCCCACCTCTCCGTGTCCGCGGCCGGGCCGCGCGGCCGCCGGATCGGGTCGGCGCCGCCCCGGGCCCGGCTGCTGGAGGACCTGTCCGCGGCCGCGGTCGCCGCGGTGGACCGGCTCGCCGCCGGTCCGTGCCCGACCGACGCGCTCACCCACGGCGACGACGAGGTCGCGGTGCTGCTCGCCGTGCTGTGGCGGGGCGGGCTGCTCGCCGACGCGGACGTCGAGGACCGGGTGCGGCGGCGCAGGCAGAGCACGCTGGTGGAGGTGCGCGGTGACGACGCGCTCGCCGTGGGGGTCGTCACCGGGCTGGCGATGGCCGGGATCGGTCAGCTGTCTCCGCAGGTGAGCGGGGTGACGGGTGCCGACGACATCCCGGCAGGGCTGCCGGTGGGACCGGGCCGGGACCGCGGTGCCCGGCTGCGGGCGTTCCTGCGCGACGGCGGCGTCGACACCGATCCGCCCCGGCGGGTGCCCGCGGACCTGGTGGTGCTCGTCGGCGACGGGCCGGTCCCGCCGGAGGGCCCGGTGGAGCATCTGTTCGTGACCCTGCGCGACGGCTGCGGCGTGGTCGGGCCGCTGGTCCTGCCGGGACGCGGGCCGTGCGCCGCCTGCGCCGGGGTGCCCGGCGCGGCCCGCGGAAGGTCGTCGGCGGCGCCGCACGTCCTGGTCGCGACGGCCGCCGTCGCGGTCGGCCAGGTGCTCGCCGCCGTCGACGGGCCGGTCCGCGGTGGCCGGCCGCCCGCGTCGTGGGGAGCGGCGCTGGAGCTCGATCCGGAGGCCGCGACGGTCGTCACCCGGCCGGGCTTCGTACGGCCCGGTTGTCCCTGCGGCACAGCGACTGCGGGGGTACCGGACGGCGCACCGGGGTCCACCGCGCCGTGCGCGACTCCCCCGCCGGGGTGGACAATCACGGTGTGAGCGACATTCCCCGACGAACCGCCTCGCGCACCGCCAAGCTCGCCGGCCTCCCGCTCGGCGTCGCCGGACGTGCCGCAGCGGGGTTCGGGCGCCGCCTCACCGGTGGCGACCGCGACGAGATCGCGGCCCAGCTCGCGGCCAAGAGCGCCGAGCAGCTGTTCGAGGTGCTCGGCGAGCTCAAGGGCGGCGCGATGAAGTTCGGGCAGGCGCTGAGCGTGTTCGAGGCGGCCGTGCCCGACGAGTACGCCGAGCCCTACCGCGAGGCGCTCACCAAGCTGCAGTCGGCGGCGCCGCCCATGCCCATGACCGACGTCGACTACATGCTCACCCAGCAGTTCGGGCGGTCCTGGCGGTCCCGGTTCTCCGACTTCGACGAGACCCCGGCCGCCTCGGCGAGCATCGGCCAGGTGCACCGCGCGGTCTGGAAGCGCGACGGCCGCGAGGTCGCGGTCAAGGTGCAGTACCCCGGGGCCGAGGAGGCGTTGCGCTCGGACCTGCGCCAGCTCGGGCGGATGAGCCGGATCCTGCAGCCGCTGGTCCCCGGCATGGAGATCAAGCCGCTGGTCGCGGAGCTCAAGGACCGCATGGAGGAGGAGCTCGACTACCGGGACGAGGCCGCCTACCAGCGCGAGTTCGCCGCGTTCTACGAGGACGACCCGGACGTGAAGATCCCGCGCGTGGTCGGATCGGCACCGAAGGCCGTCATCACCGAGTGGGTACAGGGCCGTCCGCTGGCGTCGGTCATCCGCGAGGGCAGCCGCGAGGAGCGCGACCACGCGGGCAACCAGCTCGCCCGGTTCCACTACTCGGCGCCGGACCGCGCGCACCTGCTGCACGCCGACCCGCACCCCGGCAACTTCGGGATCCTCGACGACGGTCGCCTGCTCGTCCTCGACTTCGGCGCCGTCGCGCGGATGCCCGACGGCATGCCCCCCGAGCTCGTCACGATGACCAAGTACGCGCTCCACGGGCGCAGCGGTGACCTGATGGCCCTGATGCGCTCGGCCGGGTTCGTCCGTGACGGCGCCCGGATCGACTCCGAGCAGATCCTCGGTTACCTCGCACCGTTCACCGAGCCGTTGGGGACCGAGTCGTTCCATTTCAGCCGCCGGTGGATCCAGAAGCAGGCCGAGCGGGTCGGTGACCTGCGCAGCCCCGAGGCGGCGATCGGACGGTCGCTGAACCTGCCGCCGCGGTTCCTGCTCGTGCACCGGGTGACGATGGGGACCGTCGGCATCCTGTGCCAGCTGGACTCCCACGTGCAACTGCGGGAGATCGTCGCCGAGTGGCAGCCGGAGATGTTCGAGCCGGACGCCCCGACCGGCTGACCCGTGCCCGTCACCCCCGTCCTCCGGGCGGGGTGTCCTCTCGTGGCTGTGCTCCGCTCACCGCTGCGCAGCAGCCGGCCCGCGCCGCGACCGCCCCGGGGCCCGCGGGTCAGGAACGGACGCGGAGCCCGTCGAGCATCCGGTCGAGCGCAGCCCGGGCCGCGGTCCGGTCGGCCTCCCGGGCGCCGCTCCGATCGCGGTCCCACCCGCCGGCCGCGGGGGCGGCCCCGGACGGGCCGGCCCCGGTCCCGGAGCACTCCCGCTCGGCGGGGCCGGGCTCCGCGAGCCACATCGCGAGCTCGTTCATCGCCCCCGACAACAGCCGGGCCAGCGGCTCCACCGGCTGGACCGCCAGCTCCCCGCGCTCGACCAGGTCGGTCAGCGCCTCGGCGAGGTGTCGCCCGGACGCGTCGGCGTCGAGCTCGCGCCAGCGCGCCCAGCCCAGGACGGCGGGCCCGTCGACCAGCATGATGCGGGCCGCCGACGGCTCCGTACTGGCGTCGAGGAACGCCCGGCACCCGGCGACGAGCCGCCCCCACGGGTCGGGTACCGCCTCGGCCGCGTCCACCACGCGGTCCGCGACCCGGCCCGCCACCCGCTCCAGGACGGCGGCGAAGAGCGCCGCCTTGCCGTCGAACTGGTGATAGAGCGCCCCCTTGGTCACCCCGGCCCCGGTGACGACCGCCGGCAGCCCGACGGCTCCGTACCCGTCGCGGGTGAACAGACGCTCCGCCTCGTCCAGCAACGCCTGCCGGGTCCGCTGACGCTGGTCCGACCGGACTCCCACACACACCTCCGTCGTTGACGTACCGATGGTACGTCAGTACGTTTCGCGTACTGACGGTATGCGAAATGGGAGGGTGCCGTGCTCCACAGCTGCTACCCGGTCCTCGCGACGGCCGACGTCCCGGCCGCCCGCGCGTTCTGGACCGGCCCGATGGACTTCGAGATCGTCTTCGACACCGACTGGTACGTCAGCCTGCGCCGCGGGCGCTTCGAGCTGGCCGTCCTCGACCGGGACCATCCGACGATCCCCGCGGCGTACCGCGGCCGGTCGGCCGGCGGGATGCTGGTGAACCTGGAGGTCGACGACGTCGACGCCGAGTGGGACCGCCTCGTGGTCCACGGCGGCCTGGAGGCCCTGCTGCCGGTGCGCGACGAGGACTTCGGGCAGCGGCACTTCGTCGTCGCGGGGCCGGACGGGGTGCTGGTCGACGTGATCACCGAGATCGCACCGTCGGCCGACTTCGCCACCGCCTTCGCCGGCACCGCGGCGCCCTGACCCGGGGGTGTTGCGCGACGGTGAGCAGAGCAGGAGCGGGGTGCGGCCCCTCCCCGCCGGCGGGTCCGCAGGCCCCGGACGCGACGGTGCCCCGCCCGGACGAGGTCCGGACGGGGCACGGTCCGGGCCGGCCGGACCGGCTGCTCGGCAGCCGGGCCGACCGGGTCCGGGACGGGATCAGCCGGCGCGCAGCCGCGCCCGTTCGGCGCGGGAGGCGGCCCAGGACGCGAGCCGGGTCCAGCCGCGGCCCGCGGTGTACCGGCGGGCGAGCCGGTGCTCGGCCGCCACCCGTTGCGCCTCCTGCTGATGGGATCTCGCCAGCGCTTCCTGGATGAGCGTCATCACGTTCTCCTGGTTCACGAGGTGGGACGAGCGGTCGGTGCGGGGGATCGGTCGCACGGCCGGTGCCGGCTTCAGGTCGTTCATGTCTCGGTCTCCTCGGGTCTGGTGGTCGGACGGTGCCGCGGCGCGGGTCGCGCCGGTACGGCTGTGTTCAGCGGCTCGCGGCCAGGGCGAGTGCCCGGTCGCGCTCCAGGTCGGCCTTGCGGGGGCGCCCCCTCGGACGCTTGCGCGGGATCACCCGGCCGTGGTCGAAGATCTCGCCTCCCCACACGCCCCACGGCTCGGCGCGCTCCAGCGCACCGTCCAGGCAGGCCTGCCGGAACGGACAGCCCCCACAGCGGGACTTCGCCTCCTCCAGCTCGGCCGGGGCCTCGGCGAACCACAGGTCGGCGTCGCCGTTGCGGCAGGGCAGGGCCGAGCCACGGCCGGACGGCCCGCTCGGCACCGACCGCAGCCGCACCTCGTCGGGTCCGGCGCCGCCGCCGGACTGTTCGGTGATCATCCCGCCGTCACACGGAACGGATCGCACGTACACGATCGACCTCCTCGATCGAACTTCTCTGCTACTGGTCAGGACCGGTCTGGTCAGAGTGGGTCATCTCTTCGGGACGGAATCAGGGACAAAAAAATCGGGGCCGCGGAACCCGTGTGCGTGGGTTCCGCGGCCCCGATGGGACTCGCTGAGTGCTGAGGGGGTCAGGTACCCCCTCGGCGCCCGGGAACGAACGCAGCTGTGCACTTGTCATCGAAGATCGCGCCGGTGACCGCGACCGGCATGTCGCCCAGCGGGTACACCTCACCCGTGGCGCGGAGCATCGACGGCGCGAGCAGCGCCACCCCCTGGTGGCGACGACGGACGCCGGACTCCGCGGTGACCGCGATGCCCGCGTGGGCGACGACGGTCTGCTCCGGGACGCACACCGGGGCCGGGACGGACGGGGCGGTGCCGATCAGGTCGGTCGTGTCGATCGTGCCCATCTCGTCACCTCCTCCGGTTCCGCCCGCGGTCTCCCGCGCGACGCGTCTGTGTCGGGAGCGTGGCGCTCCACCTGGTGCCGACGACACTAGAAGTGCTGCACACGGCACGGCAACCGATTATTCGAAGTCTCGCCGGAAGTTCACGCAGATCCCTACCGAAGAGGGGGTCGGGCCCCCTCGGCCTCGTGCTCGGCGAGCACCCGGAGCACGTCGTCGCCGTAGCGGTCCAGTTTGGCCGCGCCGATCCCCGGGATGCCGACCAGGGCCGACGGGCCGGCCGGCCGCTGCTCGGCGATCGCGGTGAGCGTGGCGTCGGTGAGCACGACGAAGCCGGGCACGTCCTGCGCCTTCGCCGCGGCCGACCGCCACTGCTTGAGCCGGTCCAGCAGCTCCAGGTCGACATCGGAGGGACAGTCGTCGCAGCGCAGGAGCTTGGTCGCGGTGGTGCCGAACAGCGGGGTGCCGCAGACGCGGCACTTGGGACGGGCTCCCCCGGGCCGACGCTCACCGGCCACCCGGGACGCCGGGTGCGAGTCCGGGATCAGTCCGTACAGGAACCGGGAGCGGCGTCGCTTCGGTCCGCGACCGGAGGCCCGGGACAGCGACCACGACATCGACAGCACCCGCCGGGCGCGGGTGACGCCGACGTAGAACAGCCGGCGTTCCTCCTCGACGGCGGCCTCGTCGTCACCCGCGTGGCCGATGGGGAGGGTGCCGTCGGCGAGGCCGACGAGGAAGACCGCGTCCCACTCCAGGCCCTTCGCGGCGTGCAGCGAGGCCAGCGTGACGCCGTTGACCACGGGTGCCTGCGCGTGGTCGGCGCGGGTGTCCAGCTCCCCGCACAGCCGCTGCAGATCGGCCTGCGGCTCGACGGCGGCCAGCTCCTCCGCGACGCCGACCAGCGCCAGCAGCGACTCCCACTGCGCGCGTAGGGTGGCGCCCTTGGGGGGCTCGTCGGTCAGACCGGCCCGCGCGGTGAGCACCGCGCGCGTGACGTCGACGAGGTCGGTACCCGGCCGCTGGTCCGGGGCCGCGGTACGCAGCGCGATCATCGCCCGGCGGATCTCGGGCCGGTTGAAGAACCGCTCGCCGCCGCGGATCTGATAGGGCACACCGGCGTCGGAGAGGGCCTGCTCGAACGCCTCGGACTGGGCGTTGATCCGGAACAGGACCGCGATCTCGGACGGCTCGGTGCCGTCGTTGATCAGGGTCAGGATCCGGCCCGCGACGGCGGCGGCCTCGCCTGCCTCGTCGTCGTGCTCGGAGAAGTCCGGATCGGGACCGGGCGGCAGCTGCCCGACGAGCTGCAGCCGGGACCCGGCGGGCCGGTTGCGCGCGGCGCCGATCAGCTGGTTGGCACAGCCGACGATCTGCGGGGTGGACCGGTAGTCCCGCTGCAGGCGCACGACCGCGGCGTCGGGGAAGCGGCGCGGGAACTCCAGCAGGTACCGGGGCGAGGCGCCGGCGAAGGTGTAGATCGTCTGGTTCGCGTCGCCGACGACGGTCAGGTCGTCGCGGTCGCCGAGCCAGGCGTCGAGCAGACGCTGCTGGAGCGGGGTCACGTCCTGGTA
This sequence comes from Pseudonocardia sp. ICBG1293, assembly GCF_020131355.1. GTDB lineage: Bacteria > Actinomycetota > Actinomycetes > Mycobacteriales > Pseudonocardiaceae > Pseudonocardia. The sequence goes on along the minus strand of NZ_JAHLEL010000038.1, from coordinate 308,520 downwards.
CTCGTCGACGACGAAGCAGCGGTAGCGGGACCGGAACTCCTCGGCGACGCCGCCGTGCTCCTCCAGCGCGATCGCGGTGTGCAGGAGCAGGTCGTCGAAGTCGAGCTGCTCGCTCGCGTTCTTCAGCTCCTCGTACGCGGCGTAGACGGCGGCGACCTGCTCGGCCGGGCCGGGCGTGTCACGGCGGCGGCGGGCGGCCTCGGCCGCATAGTCCGACGGGGCGACCAGTGTCGACTTCGCCCACTCGATCTCGGAGGCGAGGTCGCGCAGCGCATCGGAGTCGGTACCGGCCCGGGCGCGGGCGGCCGCCTGGCCGACGAGCCGCAGCTTGCCGTCGAGCAGCGGCCACGGGCTGCCCCCGACCGTCTGCGGCCAGAAGTAGCGCAGCTGGCGCAGCGCGGCCGCGTGGAAGGTGCGGGCCTGCACCCCGGAGGCGTCGAGCGCGCGGAGCCGGGTGCGCAGCTCCCCCGCGGCGCGGGCGGTGAAGGTGACGGCGAGGACCTGGGTGGCGGCGACGTGGCCCGAGGTCACCAGGTGCGCGATCCGCCGGGTGATCGTGCGGGTCTTGCCGGTGCCCGCCCCCGCCAGGACGCACACCGGGCCGCGCGGTGCGTGCACCGCGGCCCGCTGCTCGGGGTCCAGACCGTCCGCGCCGATCGGGGCCGCCGGGTCCGGCACGGCGCGGGTCGCACGGGCAGGGCGGGCGGTGGATCGGGACGGCACCCACACATCCTGACACCCACCCCCGACGGAACCGGGCCGCCCGCCCCACCCGGCCGGGTACCGGCGGGTCGCCGGGCCGGGAAGAATCCCGCGGACGGCCCCGTTGTACGGGGTATGGCGGACCTGACGATGTACACGACCAGCTGGTGCGGCTTCTGCCGTCGTCTGAATCTGCAGCTCGACCAGGCCGGCATCGGCTACCGCGAGATCGACATCGAGCGTGAGCCGGACGCCGTGGCGTTCGTCGAGCAGGCCAACGGCGGCAACCGGACGGTCCCGACGGTCGTCTTCCCGGACGAGTCGGTCGCGACGAACCCCAGCTTCTCCGAGGTGAAGACCCGCCTCGGGGTCTGACACCTCCCGGATCTCCCACCACGGAGCGCGGCGGCCCGTCACCCGGTACCTCACCGGGGGCGGGCCGCCGCTTCGTGTGCGGGTTCAGCCCCCGGCGGCCGCCCAGGACTCGAGCATGGTGCGCGCGATCGAGACCTTCCCCGGCAGCATGACCACCGGGCCGTCGTCGGGGCCGGGCTCGTCCCGGGTGCCCCAGTCGCCGCGGGCCAGCGCGGCCCGGAGCGTGTCCCGGGTGATCCACAGTGCGTCGGCGATCTCGCCGTCCTGCGGGGTCAGCGGCACGTCCGGGTCGCCGATCGCGTGGAACCCGACCATCAGCGACCGCGGGAACGGCCACGCCTGGCTGCCGAGGTAGCGCACGTCGGACACCGCGATGCCGACCTCCTCGGAGATCTCCCGGTGCACGCACGCCTCCAGCGACTCGCCGGACTCGCCGGACTCGACGAACCCGGCGAACCCGGCGAGCACCGAGTAGCGCCCGGCCGGCCACATCGGCTGGCGGGCGAGCAGCACGCGGTCGGCGCCGTCGTGCACCAGGCAGATGATCGCCGGGTCGGTGCGCGGGTACTCCTCGTGCCCGTTGTCGCAGACCCGGGCCCAGCCCGCGTTGTGCGGGCGGGTGCGGGTGCCGTCGATCGCGCAGAACCGGGCGCGGTCGTGCCAGTTGAGCGTGGCGACCGCACCGGTGAGCAGCCCGGAGCCGAGCGGGTCGAGGAACGCGCCCGCGGCGCGCAGGTCGGCCCACTCCCCCTCGCCGGTGAAGATGTCGCTGTCGGCGGTGCGTTCGGTCCCGACCCGCACCGCCCAGTACGGGACGCCCTCGCGCTCGCCGAGCAGCACCGCCTCGGCGGGCGGCTCCGGGGCGAGGTCGGTGCCCGCGCGGGTGCGGACGTGCCCACCGCGGCCCGCCGCGTCGTCCCAGGCCGCGGCGTCGGTCTCCCGGAACTCCCGGTCCGGCCCGACCTCCCAGTCCACCGGGGTACGGCCGGACTCGTCCACGACGACCACGCGGGCCTCCGCCCACGTCCGGAGCACGTAGTCCGGGTCCAGGCGGCGGTTCTCGTCACGGGAGAGCGCGTTGCGCGACAGCACCGGCTCCTCGGCGAGGGAGAAGTCCCCGGGGCTCATCGGCCGTCCCCCCGGACCACGCCGCCGAGCGCGGCCAGCGGTGCGCCGATCACGTCCGCGTCGCCGACGACCACCCCGGTGAACCGGGTCGGTGCGAACAGCGCGGCGGCGGCCGCGACGACCTCGTCGACGGTGACCTGCTCCAGCCGCCGCGGCCGCTCCCGGAGCCAGTCGACGTCGAGCCCGGTCGCGTGCAGCGCGGACAGGGTGCCGGCCAGCGCGGACTGGCTGTCCAGCGAGATCAGCAGGGAGCCGATCGCGTAGCGGCGGGCCGAGGTGACCTCCTGCTCGGTCGGGGGGACGGCCACCATCCGGCCGAGCTCGTAGCGGGTCTCCAGCAGCGCGGCGGCGGTGACGTCGGAGGCGACGTCGGCATCCAGGCCGAGCACCGCGCCACCGGGCACGAACTCCTGCCCGGAGTGCGCGCCGTAGGTGTAGCCCTTGTCCTCGCGGACGTTCTCCATCCAGCGGGAGGAGAAGTAGCCGCCGAACACGAGGTTCGCGAGCTGGAAGGCGGTGTAGCGCTCGTCGGTGCGGTCCAGGCCGGGCGCGGTGAGCCGCAGCTGGGACTGCACCGAGCCGGGCCGGTGGACCAGCTCCAGGTCACCCGCCCGCGGCGCCGGCGGGGCGGACAGCCGTCGCGCGGGGTGGCCGCCGGACCACCCGCCCAGCCGGCCGGCGACCTGCGCGATCGCGGCCTCGGGGTCGATGTCGCCGACGAGGACCAGGCTCGCCCCGTCCGGGACGACGACGTCGGCGTGCAGCTCCCGCACCTGTTCCGGGGTCACGGCGGCGACGGCCTCGGCGGTCGGCATCTCCGAGACGATCGGGTGGTCACCGAAGCGGCGGCGCATCAGCGCCTCGCGGGCGACCGTGCGCGGCTGCGCGCGGGCGAGGGCGATCCGTTCGGCCAGCCGGGACCGCTCGCGGGCGACCTCGGCGTCGGAGTGGGTGGCGGCGGTGAGGACGTCGGCGAGGACCTCGAGCACCGTCGGCAGCCCGGAGGCCAACGCGGAACCACCCGCCTGCAGGTACTCCGGGTCCACGGCGACGCCGAGCTCCCCGCCGACCGAGGCCAGCGCGTCGTCGATGCCGATCCGGTCACGGTCCGCGGCGCCGGTCAGGATGGTCTCGGCGAGCACCTCGGTGCCCGCGGCGCGGGCGGCGTCGGCGACCGGCTCGGGCGAGCCAGCCGGGATGCGCAGGACGGTCTCCACCAGCGGGACACCCGGACGGCGGGCGGCCAGGACGGTCAGCCCGTTCGGCAGGGTCTCGGTGAGCACGTCCAGCAGCGGCACCTCCTTGGTGCGGCCGAGTGCGGGCAACGGGCGCGGGCCGCGGTCGGTGCGGCCGATCTCCTCCGCGCTGCGGTGGGTGCGGGCGGCGCTCACGCGGAGCCCCCTTCGGTGTGGTTCGCGGTGCCGGGTCGGGTCGGGTCGGTCACGCGTCGCCGTCCCCGGTCGGTCCGGCCGCCGGCTCGACCAGCAGCACGGCGCGCCCGGACGAGCGGAGCCGGGCGGCCGCGGCGGCGACGTCGGCCCCGGTCAGGGCGGCCAGCCTGCCGGGGAGCTCGACGGCGAGCTCGGCGCGGCCGTAGAGCAGCTCCCGGGCGCCCAGCCCGAGCATCCGGAACATCACGCGGTCGTCCTCGCGGTGCAGCGCGGCCACCCAGCGGGCGGTCTGGCGCTCCAGCTCCTCGGCGCCGGGTCCCTGCTCGGCGAGACGGTCCAGCTCCTCGTCGACGGCGGCGGTGACCCGGTCCGCCGGGACCTCGGCCGGGTGCACCGCGGTGATGGTGAAGGTGTCGGGGTCACGGGCGTCGAACGGGCCGCCCATCAGGCCGTTGGACGCCGACACGTCGGTGACCAGCCCGTCGCTGTGCACCAGGCGCCGCTGCAGCCGGGCCGCCTCGCCGTCGGCCAGGACCGTGGCGAGCATGGCGTGCGCGAGGTACGCGTCGGGCTCGGCGGCCGGGTCGGGCACGCGGTAGCCGAGCGCGAGCGCGGGCAGCGGGGCGTGGGTGTCGGCCACGGTCTGCCGACGCTCGGCGCCGGGAGCGGGCTCGGCGAACGACGGACGCGCCGGGACGGGCCGGGCCGGGATGTCCCCGAAGTGCCGCTCGACCAGCGCGAGGGTGCCGTCGACCCCGTGCTCGGACAGGTCTCCGTGCACGGTGACCAGCGCGTTGCCCGGTGCGTAGAAGGTGTCGAAGAACGCGGCCGCGTCGTCCAGGCTCGCCTGCTCCAGCTCGGAGAAGTCGCCGTAGCCGTTGTGCGCGTTCGGGAAGGTGTCGTAGAGGACCGGCGGCAGCAGGATCCACGGGAACCCGCCGTAGGGGCGGTTGTGGACGTTGAGCCGGATCTCCTCCTTCACCACGTCGACCTGGTTGCGCAGGTTCTCGACGCTGAGCGTGGGGGCGCGCAGCCGGTCGGACTCCAGGAACAGCGCCCGTTCCAGGGCCGCGCCCGGCAGCACCTGGAAGTAGTCGGTGTAGTCCTGGTGGGTCGAGCCGTTGAAGACCCCGCCCGCGGACTGGACCTGCCGGAAGTGCTCCAGCTTCTCCAGGCTCTCGCTGCCCTGGAACATCAGGTGCTCGAACAGGTGCGCGAAGCCGGTGCGGCCCTCCGGCTCGGAACGGAAGCCCACGTCGACGTGCACCGAGACCCCGACCACCGGGGTGGCCGGGTCCGGGACGACGAGCACGCGCAGCCCGTTGGCCAGCGTGGCCCGGTGCAGCTCGAGAGCGGGTTTGTCGGCGATCACGGACACGGGAGCGAGGCTATCCCCCACCCCCGACAGCCTGCCCGCTCAGGCGTGCTCGGGCGGCAGGACCACGAACTGGCGCAGTCCGAGGTCGCGGTAGGTCACCGGGCCGCGCGGGCCGGGGGTGTGGTCCACGTTGATGCCGGTCTCGGGCAGGCCGAGCAGCTTGTAGCCGTCGAGCAGCCGGGACGGGGCGTTCCAGAACACGCCGGTTCCGGTGTAGCGGTCGATGAAGCGCCGCGCGACCTGCTCGTCGGCGGCGCAGATCGTCGCGGCCAGGCCGGAGGTCTCCCGGGCGGCGGTGTCGGCGGCGTCGTCCGGGCCGTCGACGACGGCGACCGTCACGTGCGCCTCGGCGCCGGAGTCCAGTGCCCACTCGTGACCGAGCGGGTGAGCATGCGGGGGCAGCGACAGCGCGATGCCGCGGGCGTCGAGGGCGGCCTTCGCGACCGGCAGCAGGGTGTCGTAGACGGGCCGGTCGACGAGCAGCAGGTTGAGCCGGTTGCAGACGCCGAGCCGGTCGGTCGAGTCGGTGACCAGCCGGGTGACGTCGGCCTCGGTGGCGCTGGCGTCGAGGTAGAGCACCCCGCCGCCGTCGGCGTGGGCGAGCACCCGGGTGCCCGCGGTCGCACCGAGCACCGACAGCTTGCGGGTGACCTCCCCGGATCCGCGGACGACGACCAGCGGCACCAGGTCGGGCAGCCCGACGAGGGCCTCGGCGCCGGCGTGCCCGGGCAGTGGGACGAGCTGCACGGCGGCCTCGGGCAGGCCGGCATCGGCCAGCGCGGGGCGCAGCACCTGGTCGACGAGCGCGGTCGCGCTGCCCAGGGCCGCCGAGCCGGTCCGCAGGACGGCGGCGCTGCGGGCCTTGAGCACCTGGGAGGCGACGTCGACGGTCACGTTGGGACGGGCCTCGAACACGGCGCCGATGACCCCGACGGGGATGCGGCGCTCGAACACCCGCTCGCCGGTCTCCAGGGTGCGGACCGGCCACTCGGTGGGCGGCTCGGGGGTCGCGGCGAGCACCTCGAGCTGGGTCGCGATCCCGGCCAGCCGCTCGGGGTCCAGCCGGAGCCGGTCCAGCAGGCCCGCGGCCGTGCCGTTCCGCTCGGCGGCGGCGACGTCGGCGGCGTTGACCTCGAGCAGCTCGTGCGCGCGGTCCCGGATCAGCGAGGCGGCGGCGCGCAGGGCGTCGTCGATCCGGCCCTCGCCCGCGGCGCGGACGGCCGGGGCGGCGGCCCGGGCGCGCTGCCCGGCCTCACGGACGGCGGCGAACTCCGGTGCCTCGGTCGTCTCCGGCGGGGTCGTCACGGTGCTGCTCACGCAGGTCAGGGTAGGCGGTCGCCGTCGCGGCCCCGAGTGGGTGCCCGGGGAGGCCCTGCTCCGCTCTGCTCACCGCTGCGCAGCAGGGACCGGCCGCTCGTCCGGACACCGGACCTGCCCGTGCGCCGGGACGCGGCCCGGGGCCGTCGCCGGGCGTCGTGGGGACCCCGCGCCGCCTCCCGGCGGGGGCGGCCCGGCCGTGGCCGCTCAGCCGGCGTCGTCGGTCCCCACCGCCCGCCGGGCCGCGTCCCGGCGGGTCGCCCCGCGTGATCCGGCGGCGGACGACGCCCGCGACCGGGGCCCGCGGGGACGGCGCTCAGGGCCGGTCCGCCGGCACGGCGTAGACGACGATGTTCGACTCGTAGCTCCCCGCGGCCGGGTCGAACACCCCGCCGCAGGTGACCAGGACCAGCTGCGGGTCACCGTCCCGGCGGAACACCTCGCGCGGCAGGTCGTGCTTGCCGTACTCGCGGCGGGCGACGACCCGGTACTCCGCGGCGCGACCGTCGGCGCCGCGGACGACGACCGGCTCGCCCGCCACGAGCTGCGGCAGCACCGACAGGAACCCGATGCCCTGGGTGCGGGAGTCGACGTGGCCGGCGATGACCGCGCTCCCGGCCCCGCCACCCGGCAGCACACCGGGTGCCCACCAGCCGACCGTGCGCACCTGGTCCGGGACGACCATCCCGCCGTCCGGGGCGGTGACGACCGCGTCGACGGGGGCGGACAGGCCGCGGGCGGGGAGCTCGAGGGTGGCCGGGACGACCGGTTGCGGGGCGGCGGTGGGGCCGGTCGCGGGGAGCGGGTAGACCGCCGAGACGGTCCACGGCTCCCGCGGCGCGATCGGCGCCGGGCCGGTGGAGCGGGCCACCGGGCCGGTGCGGTCGCCGGGACCGGGCAGGGAACCCGCCGGAGGTACGGGAGGCGACGCCGGCGGGACGGGCGGCAGGGGCGACGACGCGGCGGGCGCACCCGGGGACACGGCGGACACCCCCGGAGGCCCGGCGGGCAGCCCCGGAGGCCCGGGCGGCGCTCCCGGAGGCCCGGCCGACACCCCCTCGGGCGCGGGCGGTGCCGCCGGAACGACGCCCGCACCGGGCGCGGGCGGGCGCGCGAGCAGGCCGGGCTGGGGCGGGCCGGGCGCGAGGTCCCCCGGCAGTGACGCGGCGTCCGGCATCCCCTGCGGCATAACCGGGTCGGGCGGCGCCAGGACCGGGAGCGCCCGGGCCACCGGCACCGCACGCGTCGCGGCGGGTCCCGCGGGCACGGAACCCAGGTCGCTCGCCTCGACGCGGGCGTCGTCACCGAGCGCGAGACCGGCGCCGGTGCCCAGCAGGACGGCGCCGAGGAGCAGCAGCGCGGCCGCTCCCCGGACGCCCCCGGCCGGGCGCCGGCGCCGCGGGGTCACGCGCGGGCGCGGCGCAGCCGGACCGCGCCGGCGACCAGGAGCGCCAGCCCGGCACCGCCGAGCGCGACGGGCAGTGCGGCGTCGGACGCCGACGCGGCCTGTCCGCCGGTGCCGGCGTCGACGGCGGGCGCGCCGGAGCCGCCCTGGCCCGCGGCGCCACCCGCGCCGTTGCCATTGCCCGCGCCGTTGCCTGCGCCGTTGCCATTGCCCGCGCCATTGCCCGTGCCGTTGCCGTCGCCCGCGCCGGGGGCGGTCCCGTCACCGGCGCCGGCGGTGCCGTCGGCGGCGCCGGGGGTGTCCGCACCCGGGGTCGCGGCGCCGGCCTCGGCCGCCGCCTGGTCCAGCTGGTTCTTCAGCTCACCCAGGTTCGTCAGCTGCGCACGCGCCTGGTCGAGCTGCTCCGGCGGCAGACCGGGCACGTTCAGCAGCTGCTGGGCCTGGTCGTTCAGCTGCCCGACCTGCTCCTGCGCGGCCTGCAGCCAGCCCTGGTCGAACTGCTCACCGGTACGGGCCTTGAGGTCGTCGACCTGGGACTGGATCTCCGGCGACACCTGGTCGGGCAGCGAGACGCCGACCGAGGACGCCAGTCCCCGCAGCCTGTCGTTGAGCTGCTGGCCCTCGCCCTGCACCTGCGGCGCGAGCTCCTTGACCTTGTCGCCGACACCCTGCTCCAGGCCGATCCCGCCGAGCGCGGCGAGACCGAGCGCCTTCTGGTGCGCGTCGCCGAAGGCCTGGCGCGGGTCGCCGACGCCCGGGACCTGGGGCAGGTTGTCGGGCAGGTTCGGGACCTGCGGCGTCTCGCCGCCGCAGGCGGTCAGCCCGACGAGGGCGGTTGCGGCGACGGCGGCGCCGACGGTCCGGCTGATCCGGCGCGGGCTGTTCGTGGTCGTACGCGTCATGCGAGTCATCCCCCGGGGGTAGCGGTGTACGCCTGATGGGCTATCGCCCTACCCCGAACGTTGCAACTCGAACCACACGACGGGTCTCGCGGTCGTCGTCGAGTGGTTATCGCCGACGGCTGAGCGGTGCGGGAGCGGACGGCGGCGGGACGACCGGACCGACGTCGCCGTCGGGAGCCTCGTCGAGGTCCAGCACGACCGGGGCGTGGTCGCTGGGCGACTTCCCCTTGCGGGCCTTGCGGTCCACCCACACCGCCGCGCGGCGGTCGGCCGGTCCCGCCCCCGCCAGCACGAGGTCGATCCGCATCCCCTGGTCCTGGTGGAACCGGCCCGCCCGGTAGTCCCAGTAGCTGAACACCCGCTCGTCGGGCCAGCGTTCGCGCAGCACGTCGCGCAGCCCGGTGCCGAGCAGCGCGGCGAGCGCGGCGCGCTCGTCGGGGGTGACGTGGGTCGCCCCGTCGAACAGGGACCGGTCCCAGACGTCGTCGTCGGTGGGGGCGATGTTCACGTCCCCGGCCACCACCGTCGACCCCGGGTCCCCCGCCGCGACCTGGTCGCGCAGCGCGGCGAGCCACCGGAGCTTGTAGGCGTAGTGCGGGTCCTCCGGGCTGCGGCCGTTCGGCACGTACACCGAGGTGACCCGCAGGCCCCCGCAGGTGGCGGTCACCGCACGCGCGTCCGGCTCGGCCAGCCCGCCCTCGGAGAAGACCGGCTCGTCGGGCAGACCGCGGACGACGTCGTCGAGCCCCACCCGCGACAGCACGGCGACGCCGTTCCACCGGCCCTGCCCGTGGTGCGCGCTCGCGTAGCCGCGCTCGGCCAGCGCCTCGTCGAAGGTCGCCGCGAAGTCGTCGTCGGAGAGCTTGGTCTCCTGCAGGCAGACGACGTCAGGCGCGCGTTCGTCGAGCCACGGCAGCAGCCGGGGCAGCCGGGACTTCGCGGAGTTCACGTTCCAGGTGGCCAGGCGCACGGGCCCGACCCTACGAGAGGAACCGCGTCACCGATCGCCGGATCCCCGCGACGTCCAGGCCGTGCGCCGCGTCGTGGTCGGCCGCACTGCCGTAGCGGCGCAGTTCGGCCACGCCGACGCCGAGCCCGAGGACCCGGTGCCGGACGTCGGCGAGCGCGTCGCCGGCCGGCCGGACCGAGGTCCCGGCGAGGTAGGGCTCGACGAGCACGACGTCCGGCTCGGACAGCGTCGCGCGCAGTGTGGCCCCGTCGAACGGGCGGACCGTCGGCGCGTAGAGCACGGTGACGTCGAGGCCCTCCACCGCGGCGAGCGTCCGGTCCGCCAGCGGCCCGACCGCGACGACCGTCCCCCGGCCCCCGCGGCGCAGCACGGTCATCGAGGGCCCGGTGCCGTACGGCCGCGCGTTGGACGCGGCCGACAGCCGGACGTAGACCCGGTCGTCGCCGGGCAGGGCGGCCCGCAGCTGCGCCTCGGCCTCGTCGGCGTGTCCGGGTACGTGCACGGTCCAGCCCTCGAGGGTGTCGAGCAGCGGCACGTCCCGCGGGCCGAAGTGGGTCTCGCCGGCGCCCGCCATGTCGTAGGACCCACCGGCCGAGACCAGCAGCGCCCCGGCCCCCTGGTGTCCCAGGTCGAGCTTGAGCTGCTCGTAGGGGCGCTCGACGAGGAACGGCGCGAACGTGTGGACGACGGGGCGCATCCCGGTCAGCGCGAGCCCACCCGCGGCGGAGACGAGCAGCTGCTCCCGGATACCGACGTTGATCACGCGGTCGGCGATCCCGGGCGGGACCTCGACGTAGCCGGCACCGATGTCGGCCAGCAGCGCGACGGCCCGCGGGTCGGACGCGATCAGCTCCGGCAGCAGGGCGTAGAAGCGTTCCCGCAGGTCGGGAGCGTTCACGGGGTCGGAAGGAGCGGGCTGCTGCGTATCGGTGAGCAGAGCGGAGCCGGTCATCGGTGGTTCCCCTTCGGTTCGACGTGCGCGACGACGGCGAGCGGCCGGTCGGTGTGGTCGGTGCGGAACGCGCGCTCCAGCGCGTCGTGGTCACGCCCGTCGGCGTCGACGGCGGCCCAGCCCTCCGCGGCGAAGCGGCCGGCGATCCCGCCGGGCCAGCCGTGCGAGGCCGAGCTGTTGTCGACGACGACGGCGGACAGCCCGGACAGCCCGGCGCGGCCCGCGTACTGGATCGCCTCGAAGTTGGAGCCCTCGTCGAGCTCGGCGTCGCCGAGGAGGACGACGGTGCGCGCGCCGCGGCCCTGCAGCCGCAGTCCCGACGCGGTGCCGACGGCCAGACCGAGACCGTGCCCGAGCGAGCCGGAGGAGATCTCCACGCCGGGCACGAGCGTGCGGTCGGGGTGGTGTCCCAGCGTCGAGCCGTACCCGGCGAACCCGTCGAGCAGCTGCTCGTCGAGGAACCCGCGGGCGACGAGGACGGCGTAGAGCGCCATCGGGCCGTGCCCCTTGGAGACCAGGAACCGGTCCCGTTCGGGGTCGTCGGGACGCGTCGGGTCGACGCGCAGGATGCGGTCGTAGAGGACCCACAGGACGTCGAGGGTGGAGGTCGCGGCGGGCTCGTGCTTCTCGTCGCCGGTCATCCGGGTCATCAGCCCGGCGAGGTCGGCGTAGCCGGTCGGTGATCGCATGGTCACCACCGTGCGACCTGGAGTCCGGTTCAGGTCAAGGGCGGACTACTCCTCGTCCGGCGGACTCGCCTTCCGGACGTAGAGCAGCTGGTCACCCCGCTCCAGCGCGTCGACGGCGGCGGAGTCCACCCGGTGGAGCTGCTCGCCGCGGACCACGCCGAGCACGATGTCGGGCAGGTGCCGCGGGGAGCCGCCGACCTCGGTCGGCTCGACCTGGCGCTGGGAGATCGCGAAGCCGGCGTCCGGGGTGAGCAGGTCCTCCACCACCTCGACGACGGCGGGCGAGCGGGTCGCGACACCCAGCAGCCGACCGGCCGTCTCGTCGGAGACGATGACCGAGCTGGCACCGGACTGGCGGAGCAGGTGCACGTTCTCCGCCTCGCGCACCGCGGCGACGATCGAGATCGACTTGGACAGCTCGCGGGCGGTGAGGGTGACCAGCACCGCGGTGTCGTCGCGGTCCAGGGCGACGACCAGCGTCGTCGCCAGCTGCACGCCGGCGATGCGCAGCACCGCCGAGCGGGTCGCGTTGCCGGACACGGTGACCAGGCCCAGCCCCGAGGCCACGTCCAGACGCGCCCGGTCGGTGTCCACGACGACGATCTTGCCGGGGTCGACGTCGTCGCCCAGTAGCGTCTCCACCGCCGCCCGCCCCTTGGTGCCGTAGCCGACGACGACGATGTGCTCGCGCACGCGCGACCTCCAGCGCTGGATCCGGAACGACTGCCGCGAGCGCTCGGTGAGCAGCTCGACGGTCGTACCGACGAGGACGATCAGGAACAGCACCCGCAGCGGGGTGATCACCGCGATGTTGATGCCGCGGGCCATCGGGCTGACCGGGACGATGTCGCCGTAGCCGGTCGTCGACAACGACACCGTCGCGTAGTAGAGCGCGTCGAGCAGCGAGATGTCGCCCGCGCCGTTGTTGTCGAGGTAGCCGTCCCGGCCGAAGAACACGATCAGCGTCGTCGCGCCGAGCGCGAACACCGCGATCACCAGACGGGTCATCAGCGAGCGCACCGGGCCCGACCGCGTGTCCGGCATCCGCAGCGCACCCTCGACCTGGGGATCGAGTGCGCTGAGCCGGGTGGAGCCGATCACCTGCGCAGGCTAGCGCCCAGGTGGCGCCGCACCGACCGCGCGGGCCCTATCCTGACTCAGGTGTCGGCCGAGGGGGACCACGAACGTGCGACGCGGGCTGCGCGCACCTCGCTGCGGCCCCGGTTGGGCACGCGTCGGTTCCGGGGCGCCTCCGCGCCCGGCCCGGACCCGACCGAGGCGCTGGAGACCGGGGTCGCCGTGGCCGCGGGGCTGCGCGAACCCGCCGGGTCCGCGGCCGTGACCGAGGCGTTGCGCCGGCTCGCCGTGCTCTGCGGCGCCGAGGCGGCGGGGCTGGTCCGGCCCGGCCTGCCCGACTCCTGGTGGGGTCCCGGCCGCGCCGACGGCCTCGCACTCGCCGGGCGGGCCCGCGGGCGGCGGCTCACCGAGGGCGGCCGCACCGCGTTGCCCCTCGGCGACGGCCCGGTGCTGGTCCTCGCCGGTGGGGTCGGGTCGGCGGCCGCGCGCCGGGCCGCCGCGTTCGTCGCCGACGCCCTCGAACGCGCCCGCCTGGCCGACGGCGAGACCGAGGCCGAGGCCGCCCGCCTACGCGCTCTGCGCGCACAGATCTCCCCGCACTTCGTCTACAACGCGCTCACCACGATCGCGTCGTTCGTCCGCTCGGACCCGGCCCGCGCCCGCGACCTGCTGGAGACCTTCGCCGAGTTCATCCGGCACTCGCTCGCCGCACGCGGCGACTACGTGCCGCTGGCCGGGGAGTTCCGCTCGGTCGAGGCCTACCTGACCCTCGCCCGCGCGGTGCTGGGCGACCGGCTCCGGGTGCAGGTGCGCGTGGCGCCCGAGGTCCTGCCGGTGCCGGTCCCGGTGCTGGCCCTGCAGCCGCTGGTGGAGAACGCGGTGCAGCACGGGGTCGAGCGCTCCCCCGACGGCGGGCTGGTGCAGGTCAGCGGCGAGGCCGAGGGGGACGTCTGCGTGATCACCGTCGACGACGACGGGCCGGGGATGAGCCCCGAGCACGCCCGTGCCGTGCTGGCCGGCACCGCCGAGGGCGCCGGGCTGGCGCTGGTCAACGTGGACCGCAGGCTGCGGGCGGTCTACGGCCCGGGCCACGGCCTGGTCATCGAGACCGCGCCCGGTGCGGGCACCCGGATCGTGCTGCGGATCCCGCGGTTCCAGCCCGGGGTGGTGATCTGAGATGGCCGCCTCCGCGGAGCCGTTGCGGGTGCTGGCCGTCGACGACGTCGCCCCCGCCCTCGACGAGATCTGCGCGCTGCTGGCCGACGCGCCCGACGTCGGCGAGGTCGCCAGGGCCGGCGGCGCGGTCGAGGCGCTGCGCGCGATCCCCACCGGCCGGTTCGACGCCGTCTTCCTCGACATCACCATGCCCGGGATGGACGGCCTGGAGCTCGGGGGCGTGCTGGCCGCGATGGCCGCCCCGCCGGAGATCGTCTTCGTGACGGCGTTCGAGGAGCACGCCGTCGCGGCGTACGGCCTCGGCGCCGTCGACTACCTGCTCAAACCGGTCGGTGCGGACCGGCTCGCCGACGCGCTGGGCCGGGTGCACCGGGCCCGGGCGGGCCGGTCCGCCGCCGGGCCGGACACCCGCGGCGTGACCGCGCCGGAGCCGGCCGGGCCCGCGCTCCCCCGGGTCGACGAACTCGCCGTGCTGCCGGTCGAGGCCGCCGGGCGCACCCGCTACGTCCGCCGCGAGGACGTCCGCTTCGTCGAAGCCCACGGCGACTACGTGCGGCTGCACCTGCCCGGCGGCTCGCACCTGGTGCGCATCCCGCTGTCCCGGCTGGAGGAGCACTGGGACCCGCACCGCTTCGTCCGGGTGCACCGCAGCTTCCTGCTGCACCTGCCCGCGGTCCGCGAGCTGCGCAGCGACGCCGGCGGCGGCCTGCTCGCCCACACCGACGCCGGTGACGTACCGGTCAGCCGTCGGCACGCCCGGGACCTGCGCGACCAGCTGCTCGCCGCGGCCACCGCCGGCGCACTCGACGGCCACCGCGCACCGGACGGCGCCGGGCCGGGAAGCGGCCGGGGGCGGGCGTGCCCCCGTTACCTTCTTGATCAAGCCCGCTGAGGGCTTGCAGGCCGCCGGCCGCGGTATGACTGACTGCCCCTGTCGCCCGATGATCTGGGGGGTGTTGTCGCCGTGGCCGGAGGGCGCCAACGACCGCTGATAGAGACCTGACCCGTGTGGTCTGCTCGCAACGTGGCTGCCGGCGCGGGTGCTCGTGGTCGGCCTGCCGCGACGAGAAGGGAGCGGCGGTTGCCCGATCCTGACCAGCACCCGACCGGGTTCGCGGTGTTCTGCGGCCTGGACGTGGGCAAGTCCGAACACCACGCCTGCGCGGTCGACACCAACGGGAAGCGGGTGCACGACAAGGCCCTGCCCAACGACGAATCGGCGCTGCGCACCGTGCTGTCCGGGCTGGCCGAGCACGGCGCGGTGCTGATGGTCATCGACCAGCCCGCCTCGATCGGAGCGCTGGCCATCGCCGTCGCTCGTGATCTGGGGATCACGGTGGCCTACCTGCCCGGGCTGGCGATGCGCCGCATCGCCGACCTGCATCCCGGGCAGGCCAAGACCGACGCCCGCGACGCCCACGTGATCGCCGAGGCCGCCCGGACGATGCCGCACACCCTGCGCCGGGTCGGCACCGACGACGAGACCCTCGCCGAACTCACTGTGCTCGCCGGTTACGACGATGACCTGGCTGGGCAGAGCACCCGGCTGACGAACCGGCTGCGCGACGCCCTGCTGCATGTTCATCCCGCCCTGGAACGCCTGCTCGGGCCACGCCTGGACCGCGGTGGCGTGCTCGACCTGCTCGCGGCCGCGCCCACCCCGCAAGCCCTGCGAGAGCTCGGCGCTGACGGGATCGCCGAGACGATGCGGGCCCGGTCGCCTCGACTGGCCCGCACCCTTCCCGCCCAGATCCTGACCTCGCTCGACGCCCAGAGCCTGACCGTTCCCGGCACGGCCGCGTTCGCCCGTGTCATCACCGGCGTCGCCGGGCAGCTGCGCCAGGTCCACACCGAACGCGACCAGCTCGCCGACGAGCTCGAAGCCCGCCTGGAGGCCCACCCTCTTGGACCGGTCCTGACCTCGATGCCCGGACTCGGGGTCAGGACCGCCATCAAGATCCTCACCATCGTCGGCGACGGCTCCGGGTTCCCCACCGCCGGGCACCTCGCCGCTTACGCCGGCCTCGCCCCAGTCACCCGCCGCTCCGGCACCTCGATCAAAGGCGAAACCCGATCCCAGCGCGGCAACCACGCCCTGAAATCCGCGCTGTTCCTGTCCGCATTCGCCGCCCTGGCCGACCCCGCCAGCCGCGCCTACTACGACCGCAAACGAGCCGCCGGCAAACGACACAACGCCGCCCTGATCTGCCTCGCCCGACGCCGCACCGACGTCATCTACGCCATGCTCCGCGACCGCCGCCCCTACAACCCGCCCACGGTCAACAACCCCGATCCAGAACTCGCCGCCGCTTGACGAACCCATAGAGACACCCCCCCGCCCGCGCCGGGTCGCGGTCACCGCACCCCCCGAGCGGGGCGGCGCCGCCGCACGCCCGCAGCCCGCCGCGGTGCTCGACCCGCAGCTGGCCGGGCGCGCCCGCGGGCTGCGCCGGGCACAGCTGCGCCGCGCGGTGATCACCCTGACCTACGCCGCGGTGCTGCTGTTCGGGCTCCCGGTGCTGTTGCGGGTCGCGCCGGGGCTGGCCCAGTGGAGGGTCGGCGGGCTGCCGCTGGGCTGGATCGCGGTCGCCTGGCTGCCCTACCCGCTGCTCGGCGTGCTGGCGTGGTGGCACCTGCGCCGCGCGGAGGGTGCGGAACGCCCGTGACGGCCGCCGCGGTCGTCGCCCTGCTGCTGGTCACGGTGCTGATCGGAGCGCGCGGCGTGGCGGCGATGCGCACCACCTCGGACTTCCTCGTCGCCTCCCGGCGGACCTCGCCGATGCTCAACGCGGCAGCGGTCTCCGGGGAGTACCTGTCGGCGGCGTCGTTCCTCGGTGTCGCCGGGCTCGTGATCAAGGAGGGCACCGGGGCGCTCTGGTACCCGGTCGGGTTCGCCGCCGGCTACCTGCTGATGCTCGCGCTGGTCGCCGCCCCGATGCGCCGGTCCGGTGCGCTGACCGTGCCCGGGTTCGCCGAGGCCCGCCTCGGGTCGCGGTCGCTGCGCCGGTTCTGCGCGGTGGTCGTCGTGGTGATCGCGGTGCTCTACCTGGTGCCGCAGATCGTCGCGGCCGGGCAGCTGCTCACGCTGGTGTCGGGTGTCGACTACTGGGTCGGGGTGGTGGTGTCCGGGCTCGCCGTCGGGCTCACGCTGGCCCTGGGCGGGATGCGCGCCGCGACCTACGTGCAGGCCTTCCAGTTCGCGCTCAAGCTGCTGCTGTTCGCCGGGCCCGCGATCTGGCTGCTGCTGCTCGCCGGGCCGCAGCTGCGTGCCGACATGGCCGCGCCCCCGCAGTTCACCCGGTTCGCCGCCGAGACCCCGGTCGACTTCCGGCTCGGCACCGACCTGGTGCTGACCGAGCCGACCGTCGTGGTCGTCGACGGCGCGCCGGTCGCGCTCGCCCCCGGTCCGCACCACGCCACCGCCGACGCCGTCTGGGTCTTCCCCGACGGCGCCGCGGTGCCCGAGCTGGGGGGGTGACCGGACCGGGCTGCCGGTACCCGGCAGCGCCGAGTGGGCGCTGCCGCTGCTCGGCACCGCCGACACCTCGCCGCTGCTGACGACCTGGTCGGTACTGGTCGCGACGGCTCTGGGGACGATGGGACTGCCGCACATCATCGTGCGGTTCCACACCAGCCCGGACGGGCGCGGTGCCCGGCGCACCGCGGCGATCACGGTGGCGATGCTCGGCGCCTTCTACCTGTTCCCGATCGTCTACGGGCTGCTCGGGACGGTGCTCACCCCCGAGCTCTACCTGTCCCAGGGCCCCGACACCGCGATCGTCACGCTGCCGGGGCGGGTCACCGGCGGCGGCACCGCGGCGGTGTTGACCGCGATGCTCACCGCGGGGGCGTTCGCCGCGTTCCTGGCCACCTCGCTCGGGCTGCTGCTGGCGCTGTCCGGAGCGCTCGCGCACGACCTCATGCCCTCGGGGCTGCGCCGGCTGCGGTGGACCGCGCTGGCCGCGCCCGCCGCCGTCGTACCGGCCGCGTTGCTGATGGTGCGTGTGGACGTCAGCGCGGCCGTGACCTCGGCGTTCACCGTCGCGGCATCGACGTTCTGCCCGCTGCTGGTGCTGGGGCTGTGGTGGAAGGGGCTGACCGCGCGCGGCGCCTACGCCGGGATGGCCACCGGGCTGCTCACGACGGTCGGGGCGATGGCGCTGGGCGCCGGCCTCGGGCTCGGCGGGACGGCAGGCATGCTGCTCGCCCAGCCCGCACTGTGGTCGGTGCCGTGCGCCTTCGTCGTCATGATCGCTGTGTCACTGGGCGATCACGTTCCGTCGGACGCGGAAGCTACGATGCTGCGGCTCCATCTGGCCGATCGGGAGTGAGCGCAATAGCGTAGCGGCGGCGTCAGCGTCAAGACCGCTCGTCGTTCCGCGACGCGCTCGATCGTCCGGTCGTCGGCCGCTCGCATCTTGGGTCGCCCGGAGCGAGCGTGTGGGGTTCCGCACACGGCCCGAAGGCCCTTTCCTGGGTCCGGTTCCGTGGCCGTGCGTGGCTTGTGCAAGGAGGCATACGTGAGTACGACCGAGTCCGACGAGCAGCCCGGCGGTTCGACGCCGGGCACTCCCGACTGGGCCGCCGCACAGGCGAGCCCCGACTTCCAGGAGCTGCGCAGGCGGCTGCGCGGGTTCGTGTTCCCGGTGACCGCCGGGTTCCTGGCCTGGTACCTGCTGTACGTGCTGCTCGCGACCTTCGCGACGGACTTCATGGCCACCCCGGTGCTCGGCAACATCAACCTGGGTCTGATCCTCGGGCTGCTGCAGTTCGTGTCGACCTTCGCGATCACCGTGGTCTACATCCGCTACGCCGACCGTGTGCTCGACCCGCTGTCGTCGAAGCTCCGCGGAGAGATCGAGGGCACCCGATGAGCACCACCGTCCTGGCGGCGACCGCGGACAGCAACCCGGCGCTCAACATCTCGATCTTCCTGGCGTTCGTCATCGTGACGCTGGGGATCGTGTTCTACGTCAACAGCCGGCACGCGAAGAAGACCGCCGCGGACTTCTACACCGCGGGTGGCGGGTTCTCCGGCACCCAGAACGGCTTCGCGATCGCGGGCGACTACCTCTCGGCGGCCTCGTTCCTGGGCATCGCCGGCGCCATCGCGATCAACGGCTACGACGGCTTCCTCTACTCGATCGGCTTCCTGGTCGCGTGGCTGGTCGCGCTGCTGCTGGTGGCGGAGCTGCTGCGCAACACCGGCCGCTTCACCATGGGCGACGTCCTGGCGTTCCGGATGAAGCAGCGCCCGATCCGCGCCGCTGCGGCCACCTCCACGCTGGCGGTGTCGTTCTTCTACCTGCTCGCGCAGATGGCCGGTGCCGGTGCGCTGGTGTCGCTGCTGCTCGGCATCTCGGGCGGCTTCGCCCAGGGCGTCGTGATCGCGGTCGTCGGCGTCGTGATGATCGCCTACGTCCTCATCGGCGGCATGCGCGGCACGACCTGGGTCCAGATGATCAAGGCTGTGCTGCTCATCGCGGGCGCGCTGGTCATGACGATCTGGGCGCTGGCGCTGTTCGGCTTCAACTTCTCGGCGATCATGCAGGCCGCGGCCGACGGCTCGCCGAAGGGCGAGGGGCTGTTCGCCCCCGGCCAGCAGTACGGCGCGTCGTTCACCTCGCAGATCGACTTCATCTCCCTCGGCATCGCGCTGGTGCTGGGCACCGCGGGTCTGCCGCACGTGCTGATGCGCTTCTACACGGTGCCGACGGCCAAGGAGGCCCGGAAGTCGGTCGAGGTCGCGATCTGGCTGATCGGCCTGTTCTACCTGTTCACCCTGGTCATCGGCTTCGCGGCCGGTGCGATCGTCGGGCCGGAGGCCATCCAGGCCGCGCCGGGCAAGGTGAACTCCGCGGCGCCGTTGCTCGCCGCCGCGCTCGGCGGACCGGTGCTGCTCGGCATCATCGCCGCGATCGCGTTCGCGACGATCCTGGCGGTCGTCGCCGGCCTGACGATCACCGCGTCGGCGTCGTTCGCGCACGACGTCTACATCAACGTGATCAAGCGGGGCGAGGTCGCCGACACCGAGGCAACCCAGGTCCGGGTGGCCCGGCGGACCGCGATCGTGATCGGTGTGGTCGCGATCGTCGGCGGCATCCTGGCCAAGGACCAGAACGTCGCGTTCCTCGTGGCGCTGGCCTTCGCGGTGGCGGCGTCGGCGAACCTGCCGACCATCCTGTACTCGCTGTTCTGGAAGCGGTTCAACACCACCGGCGGTCTGTTCTCGATCTACGGCGGTCTGGCCAGCACCCTGGTGCTGATCATCTTCTCGCCGGTCGTGTCGGGTGCCGAGACCTCGATCTTCGCGAACGCGGACTTCGCCTGGTTCCCGCTGGCCAACCCGGGCCTGGTGTCGATCCCGCTGTCGTTCCTGCTGGGCGTGATCGGTACCTACGTCGGGCAGAAGCGCCACGACGGCATCAAGTACGCCGAGATGGAGGTCCGGTCCCTGACCGGTGCCGGCATCGCCAAGGCCGAGGCGCACTGACCCCCGGCCGTCCGCATGCGTGGAGCCCGCGTCCCCGTCACCGGGGGCGCGGGCTCCGTGCGTCGCAGGTGTCGCCCTCGACGGATCGAGGGGCTGCGGCAACGCTCAGGCCTGGGCGGTGACCGAGGGCACCCCGGCGACCAGGTCGTGCAGGGCACGGGCGTCGAGCAGGTCCGCGGGGCGCAACGTGACGCCCTCGCGGACGTAGTGGAACGCCGCGCGCACCCGCTCCGGCGCCACCTCCTGCAGCGCCGCCCACGCCAGCCGGTAGGCGGCGAGCTGCACCCCGACCGCGTGCCTGCGCTCCTGCGCGGGCAGACCGCCGGTCTTCCAGTCGACGACGGTCCAGCCGCCGTCCGGGTCGGCGAACACGGCGTCCATCCGTCCGCGGACCGCCACCCCGGCCAGGACCGTCTCGAAGGACACCTCGACGTCGACCGGCATGCGGTCCGCCCACTCCGACGCCTCGAACGCGGCCTGCAGCTCGGCGAGCTCGGTCGCGTCGGCCTCCGAGGACACCGACTCGTCGGCGGCGCCGGGCAGCTCGTCGATGTCCAGCAGGCGCTCCGCGCCGAAGCGCTGCTCCAGCCAGGCGTGGAACGCGGTGCCGCGGCGGGCGTGCGGGTTGGGCGGCATCGGGACCGGGCGGCGCAGCCGGACGGCGAGCGCGTCCGGGTCGTCGGCGAGCTCCACGAGCCGGCTCACCGACAGCCTCCCCGGCAGTGCCACGGTGGGCCGCTGCGCGGCGGCCGCGCGCTCGGCGAGCAGCACGTCGACGTCCGCGGCCCAGCCCTCCGGGTCGCCCTCGGCCTCGGCCACGTCGGGCACGGGCTCCGGGGCCGCGGGGAGCTCGAGGGAGAGCTGGTCGGGCGGCGCGGCGCGGCGCGGGCGTCTCGGGCGCCGGGCCCGCAGTGCGACGCGGACCAGGTCGGCCCCGGCGCGGACGTCGTCGGTGCGGTCACCGAACGGGTCCGGCGGCCACTGCGCGGTCCGTTCGACGCCGAGCGCCGGGTTGCCGGTGTCCACCTCGGGCGGCGGCGCCCACCGTTCCAGCACACCGACCTCGGAGCCGCCGGGCCCCTCCAGGATCTCGGCGAGCTCGGTGAGGAACACCGACGGCTCCTTCGGCCGCTCCCCCGTGGCGGGCCAGCGGTGCCCCGACACCAGCAGCACCCGCTCGGACCGGGTGAGCGCGACGTAGAACAGCCGGCGTTCCTCGGCGAGACGACGCTCGTCGAGGGCGTCGTCGTGGTCGTCGAGCGCGGTCTCGACCTGCTTGCGGTCGGCGCCGGGCGGGGGAAGGTGCAGGCCGGGGAGGTCGTCGGCGTCACCGCGCAGCGGGACGGGCAGCGCAGCCGGGTCCTTCAGCCAGGAGCCGGACATCTTGCGGCCGGGGAAGACCTGCGCGACCAGGTGCGGGACGGCGACCACCTCCCACTCCAGGCCCTTCGCCGCGTGCACGGTCAGGATCTGCACCCGGTCCGGGGCGACCTCCACCTCGCCGGGGGTCAGGCCCTCCTCCGCCTGCTCGGCGGTCTCCAGGTAGTCGAGCAGGCCCGGCAGCGACGGCACGTCCGCACCGGCGGCGAAGTCGGCGACGACGTCGGCGAACGCATCGAGGTGCGCCCGCCCGGTGGGGCCGGGGCGGGCCGTGGTCTCGACGTCGAGCAGCAGGGTCCGCTCGACGTCGGCGACCAGGTCGGTCAGCGGGGCCGCGGTGCGGGCACGCAGCTGGGCGAGCTCGCGACCGATCCGGCGGATCCGGTCGAAACCGGCCGGGGAGTAGCGCTCCGGGCCGCCCGGGTCGTCGAGGGCGTCGACGAGCCCGGCCTGCTCGGCCTGCTCGCCGGGGAGCGCGCCGAGGGCCAGGTCGGCGGCCGAGAGCGGCCCGGGACGGGCGGGTCGGCGCGGGACGAGCTCGCGGGCGCGTTCCCACAGCGCAGCGAGGTCGGCGATGCCGAGCCGCCACCGCGGGCCGGTCAGCAGCCGCACGGCCGCCGGCCCGGCGAGCGGGTCGGACACCACCCGCAGGGCGGACACGAGGTCGCGGACCTCGGGGGTGGACAGCAGCCCGCCGAGCCCCACGACCTCGACCGGGACCCGCCGGTCGCGCAGGGCGGCGGCGAGCGCGTCCATGTCGGAGCGGCGCCGGACCAGGACGGCCGCCGTGGGCGGGCGGCCCTCGTCGAAACCGGCGTGCCAGCGTCCCGCGATGCCGTCGGCGACCCAGCCCACCTCCGTCGCCACGTCGGGCAGCAGGGCGGCCCGGACGTCGCCGGGGCCGGCGCCGTCGAGCGGGCGCAGCTCGCCCACCCGGACGGTGCCGGGCGCGGTCCGCAACGGTTCGGAGACCCGGTTGGCCAGGACCAGCACCTCCGCGGGGTTGCGGAAGCTGGTGAGCAGGCCGTGGACCGGGGCGGGGTCACCGCCTGCGGCGGGGAAGTCGGTGCGGAACCGCGCCAGGTTCCCGGCGCTCGCACCGCGCCAGCCGTAGATCGACTGGCAGGGGTCGCCCACCGCGGTGACCGACCGGTACTCCGGGCCGTCCTCCGGCTCCGGGGCGAGCCCCGGCGGCACGCCGAACAGCGCGCGGAGCAGGACCCGCTGGGCGTGCCCGGTGTCCTGGTACTCGTCGAGCAGCACGGCCCGGTACTGCGTGCGCTCGATCCGCCCCACCTCCGGATCGGCCTCGGCGACCCGGGCCGCGAGGGCCATCTGGTCGGCGAAGTCCATGGCCTGCTCGGCCTGCTTGCGGCGGGCGAACTCCTCGACCAGCGGCAGCAGCTCGCAGCGCATCCGCTGACCGGCGATCCGGGCCTTGTACCCGGCCGAGGGCTCCGCGCGCTGCCGCTTGCCCGGCGGGGCGTGTTCCAGCACCGGCAGCATCCGCTCGGCGAGGCGCCGCACCTGCTCCGGGTCGACGAGGTGTTCGCCCAGCTCCCCGGCCAGCGACAGCAGGTAGCCGGTGACGGTCGCGGGGACCCGGTCGATCTCCAGGTCCGCCGCCCAGGTCGACACGACGCGGTGGGCCAGCTGCCAGGCCGCGGTCGGGCCGAGCAGCCGCGCGGCGGGTTCGGCGGGCAGCCGCAACGCGTGCTCGCCGACCAGGCGCCCGGCGTAGGCGTGGTACGTCGCGACGGTGGGCTCGCCCGCCAGCAGTGCGGCGCGCCGGGCCCCGGACGGGTCCAGGTCGTCGAGCAGCCGGGCCCCGGCGAGCCGGCGCAACCGGGACCGGACGCGGGTCCCCAGCTGCTGGGCGGCCTTGCGGGTGAAGGTGAGCCCGAGGACCTGTTCGGGCAGCACCCGGCCCGTCGCGACGAGCCACACGACGCGCGCCGCCATCGTCTCGGTCTTCCCGGCCCCCGCACCGGCGACGACGAGCGCGGGCCCGGCGGGCGCGGCGATGACCGCGGCCTGCTCCTCGGTCGGCGGGTGCAGGCCGAGCGCGTGTGCCAGCTCGGCGGGAGTGGGGTCCACGCGGACCGTTCTACCCGGCACCACCGACAGCGCTGCCGGCACCCGGCGTCGCTACCCGGCGTCGTCGACCGGTGCGAACACGCGGGCCCAGTCGACCTGCAGCCGCACCTCGTCCGGGGTGCCCGCGTCCGGGGCCGGGATCCAGCCGGCGGCCGGCCCCTGGTCGAGCTGGACCGCCAGGTGCATCGGGGAGGTCGGGATCGCGCGGCGGTCGGTGGTCTCCCACCTCTTCGCCCCGTCGACGTACCAGGTGATCCGGTCGGGCAGCCAGTCCAGGGCGAAGGTGTGCCAGCGGGTGAAGTCGCCGGGCGCGGCGGTGGACAGGATGTGGTTCTGCGCGCCGTAGTGGACGAATGCGGTGGCCGCGTGCCGGTCGCCGAACGGGATCTCCATCATGTCCAGCTCCCCGTCGTCGGGGAAACGCTCGGAGTCCGGCCAGAGCAGGATCGCCGGGCTGTAGCCGGTGCCGACGTCGGTGCGGGCGCGGAACTCCCAGCGGCCGTAGAGCTGCCCGTCGTGCATCGCGACGCCGCCCGAGACGCCGCCGCCCGCAGCCCGCGGACGGGCGGCGACGGTGAGCAGGCCGTCACCGACACCGACCGCCGACGGGCGGCGCAGACCGTTGCCGAAACCGCCGGGTGAGTCGTAGACGGTCCAGGTGGAGCGGTCGACACGGGAGCCGTCGAACTCGTCGCCGCCGACCTGGCGCCACTGCTGCGGCGGGGGCGGTGGCGGCGGGGGCGGCAGCTGGTTGTCCAGTGCGGACGTCGACGGGTCGGCGGCGACGGCCGTGCCGTCCGGCGGGACCAGCACGGTCCAGGTCAGCCCGGCGACGGCGACGAGCACCAGCGCCAGCACCCCGGCGCCGTGCGCGACGCGGCGCCGCAGGCCGGTGACGGCACGGTCCGGGCGCTCGGCACGGACGACGGTGTCCCGGGCTCCGGGTGCGCCGGGGCCGACGCGCGCGGTCGTGGCGACCGGTACCGGCGCCGCGGGAGGACGCCCCGCGCGGACCGGCGCCACGGGGGGCGGCGCTGCGAGGGGCGGCGCTGCGGGGGCCGGCGCAGCAGGCGTCGACGCGACCGAGGTCGACGCGACGGGTGACGGCATGGCGGGGGGGCTGGAGCGCCGGGGGGTGGGGAACAGCTCCAGCACCGCGACCGCCGCCACCGGGACCAGCACCGCCGCCCGCAGGTCGGCCACCTGGAACCGGGGGTCTGCGCGGGCCGCGGACGGGGTCCGGGGCGGAGTGCGGGGGCACGGGAGCCACCCGTCCGCGGACGGAGGGTGCCGGGGCCGGGACCGGCTCCACGGCAGCGCGATCCACGGCAGCGCGATCCACGGCAGCACGGCGTGCGACGGCGCGGTCCGCGCCGGGCAGGGCCACGGTCGACGCCACGATGTCCTCGGGACGGGCCACAGGTCCGCGGGCGGCGGGCCGGACAGGCTCGGACCCGGCGCGCCCGGGCGGAGCGGGTTCGGACCGTGCGGGCTCGGACCGGACGGGCTCAGGCCGGACGGGTTCGGGCCGGACGGGTTCGGACCGGGCGGCCGGGGCGGTCCGGGGTGCGGGGTGCGGGGCCCGCCGTCCGGTCGGCCACGGTGCGGGCTGCCGACCGCCGACGGCCGTTCCGGGCGAGCGGTGCCGACCGGGGTCCGCGGCGTCCGGCCGGACCGCCCCGGAGCGGGAGGAGCCGGGACGGCGGTCGTCGGGGCGCGCACCACCCACGGCGGCGTGCCGCGACGTGTCGGGGCGCTCCCCACGCCGCGACTCGCCGCTCACCGGTTTCTCCACGCAAGCGTGGACGTCCGGGGGCGCGCCCGGTTGCCCAGGCCCGGGGTCGCGCACGTCACCACCCCGTCCACCGGCCCCCGCGGCTCAGGCCGGCGGGGCCCCGACGGTCGCGGGTGCGCCGTAGGACCGCAGCACCTCCGGCACCGTGACCGTCCCGTGCGCGTCCTGGAAGTTCTCCATGATCGCGAGCATCGCGCGGGCGGTGGCTCCGGTCCCGTTGAGCGTGTGCACGTTCTCGGTGGGCGCCCCGGCCTCGCGGCGGAACCGGACGTTGAGGCGGCGCGCCTGGTAGTCGGTGGTGTTGGAGCACGAGGTGATCTCCCGGTAGCGCTCCTGCATCGGGAACCAGGCCTCGATGTCGTACTTCTTCGCGGCCGGGTTGCCGAGGTCGCCGACGGCGATGTTCTGCACGCGGTAGGGCAGCCCCAGCTCCTGCACGATCGACTCCTCGTGGGCGAGCAGCTCCTCGTGCACGTCCCGGGAGTTCTCCGGCAGGCAATAGACGAACATCTCGACCTTGTCGAACTGGTGCACCCGGAACATGCCCTTGGTGTCCTTGCCCGCCGCACCGGCCTCGCGCCGGAAGTTCGTCGAGAACGCGACGTAGCGCGCGGGCAGCGCGTCGAGGTCGACGATCTCGTCCATGTGGATCCCGGCGAGCGCGACCTCGGAGGTGCCGGTGAGGTAGAGGCCGTCCTTCTCCAGCTCGTAGAGGTTCGACGCCTCGGTCGGCAGGAAGCCGGTGCCGTACATCGCCCGCTCGTTCGCCAGGACCGGGCCGAGCACCGGGACGAAGCCCTCGCCGGCGAGCTTGTCCATGACGTAGCGGAACAGCGCCATCTCCAGCCGCGCGACGTCGCCGAAGCGGTAGGCGAACCGCGACCCGGACAGCCGCGCACCCCGGGCCATGTCGACCCGGCCCGTCGACGACGCCAGGTCAAGGTGGTCGCGCGGGGGGAAGTCGAAGGCAGGCGGGGTGCCCCAGGTGCGGACGGTGACCGCGTCCTCCTCCGCCATGCCGTCGGCGGCGGTCGGGTCGGGCAGGTTCGGGATGCGGGCGAGGATCTCGGACCGTTCGGTGTCGGCCACCGCGAGGGCGTCCTCGGCCGCGCGCAGCTCCTCCTTCTCCTGCTTGAACTGCTCCACCTGCTCCGGGGTGGGCCTGCCCTTGGGCCGCTGCTTGGCCGCGGCGCGCAGGCTGCCGACGCGGTCGGTGGCCTCTCGCCAGCGGGCGTCGACCTCCAGCAGGGCGTCGAAGTCCGCGGACGCGCCGCGACGGGACAGCGCCGTGCGGAAGGTGTCCGGGTCCTGTCGGGCCGCCTTGAGGTCGATCACTGCTGTTCCAGCCTCTCGCGTAGTGGAGGGGCCATCGTAGGACCGGGAATGATCGGACCCGCGCGGTGGTAGTCACCACCATGAGTGTTTCCCTCGGCCGGTACGGCGTCTGGCGGCACGAGACGGGGCTGTCCCCCGATCTCGCCGCGGAGATCGAGAAGCTCGGGTTCGGTGCGGTGTGGGTCGGCGGCTCACCGCCCGGCGACCTCGCGCTGGCCGAGTCGCTGCTCGACGCGACGACCTCGCTGGCGGTGGCGACCGGCATCGTGAACATCTGGGCCACCCCCGCCGACGAGGTCGCGGAGTCGTTCCACCGCATCGAGGCGCGGCACCCGGGACGCTTCCTGCTGGGGATCGGCGTCGGGCACCCGGAGGCCACCAGCGACTACACCCGGCCGTACGCCGCACTCGTCGCCTACCTCGACCGGCTCGACGAGCTCGAGGTCCCCACCGACGGCCGCGCGGTCGCCGCACTGGGCCCGAAGATGCTCGACCTGGCCCGCGAGCGGTCCGCCGGGACCCACCCGTACCTGACCACGCCCGAGCACACCCGCTCCACGCGCGAACGCTACGGCGCCGGGGCGCTGATCGCGCCGGAACACAAGGTCGTGCTCGACGACGACCCGGCCGCTGCGCGCACCCTCGGTCGCCCGGCCGTCGAGAAGCCCTACCTGAGCCTGGTCAACTACCGGAACACCCTGAAGCGGCTCGGCTGGGCGGAGTCCGATCTCGACGACGGCGGCAGCGACGCCCTGATCGACGCGCTCGTCGCCCACGGCACCCCCGAGCAGGTCGCGGCCCGCCTCACCGAGCACCTCGACGCGGGCGCCGACCACGTCTGCGCCCAGGTCATCACACCCGGGATGCGCGAGCCGGAGGGCGACCTGCGGCGGCTCGCGAGCGCGCTGGGCCTGTCCAGCGCGGGCTAGCCTGGGCGGGGTGCGCCCCACCCCCGACGACCCGTCCCTGCTGGGACCGCTGCAACGGCCGGCGCCACTGATCGTGGCGGCGGCCGTCGCCGTCGTCGTGGTCCTGGCCGGGATCCACCGCGGTGACGCGGCCGCCGGGCGACTCGACCGGGGCGCCGACGCCGTGCTGGATGCGCTGGGGCGCGGTCCGGGCACCCTGCTCACCCACGCGGTGCCGTTCGGCTCCCCGCCGGTGGTCGTGCTGTCCGCGCTGCTGCTCGCCGGGGCGGCCCTGGTCCTGCGACGGCCACGCCTGGCCGCGCTGGCCGTCGTCGGTCCCGGTCTGACCGGCGTCACGACGACGGTGCTCAAGCCACTGGTCGGGCGCACCATCGCGACCCCCACCGCGGCCGGCTACGCCTTCCCCTCCGGCCACACCGGCGGGGCGGTGTCGATCGGGCTCCTGGTCGCCCTGCTGCTGGTGGGGCTGCTGCCGGTGGTCCGCACCGGCCCGGCCGTCGCCGTCCTGGCCGCGACGACGCTCGTGGCCGGCGGAGCCGTCGGCGCGGGGATGGTGCGGATCGGGGCGCACTACCCGACCGACACCGTCGGGGGGCTGTGCTCCGCGCTCGCCCTCGGTCTGGGCGCGGCGACGGTCATCGACCGGATCGCCGACCGCCGGGCCCGGCCCGCACCCGCGGCCTGACCGCGCCTGCACGACGGCCGGCCGTCGCGGCCCGGCCGGGCGCGGGGACCCGGCCGGCACCACCTCACCCGTCCACCACCGTCCGGCCCGTCTCGACCGCCGGGCAGCTGGTGCGGACCGGGCACCGTTCGCAGTCCGGCCCGGCCCGGGCGACGAACACCGCCCCCGCCGAGTCCTCGGCGCAGGTCATCAGCACGTCGCGCCAGTGCCCCATCTCCTCCGGGCGCAGCGCCTCCTGCTTCGGCTCCTTCGCCTCGCCGCCGGCCTTGCGGTCGGCCAGGAACAGCAACCGCGCTCCGCCGGGCTCCACCCCGCCCCCGACGAGCTGGTCGAACGCACCGAGCGAGGCTGCGAGCTGGTACACGGCCAGCTGGTGGTGCTCGGCCGTGGCCCTGGCCGAGGTGGCCGTCTTCCCGGTCTTGACGTCGACCACGACCGGACGGCCCCGGTCGTCACGTTCGAGCCGGTCGACGCGTCCCCGCAGCCGGACCCGCCGGGCCGCACGCGCGGCCCCGCCGCCACGGCCACCCGCCCCGTCGCCGTCGGTGTCGACCGGCAGGAGGGCCGCCCCCGCCGGGTCGCCGTCGCTCGCGCCGGCACCACCGGTGGGCGGGCCGGGATCGTCGCCCTCGCTGTCGTCCTCCCCGTCCAGGTCCAGCTGGACCGGCTGTTCGACGGCCACCAGCTCCAGCCCCTCGGCACGGCTGCGCCGGACCCAGTCGTCGAAGGCGGCGAGCATCTCGCGCACCCGCACCAGCTCGCGACGCCCGAACCAGGGCGCCCCGGTGTCGAGCCGCCGCCACGCCGAGCGCAGCGCCTCCTCCAGCTCCACCGGGTCGGCGCCGGCGGCGCGGGCCTGGACCAGCGCGTGCACCAGCGACCCGGTGACCGCGGAGAGCGCACCGGTCTCGTCGCCGCCGTGCCGGGACAGCACCCAGCGCAGCGGACAGCCCGCGATCGTCTCGACGTCGGACGGGGAGATCGGCACCAGCTCGCCGTCCGCGCGCAGCGGGGCCGCGTCGGACAGCTCGGCCGTGCCGTACCAGCTGTCGGGGTGGGCGCCGGGGACGTCGTCGGCCGCGAGCCGCGCCAGCTGGGCCGCAGCCCGGCGGCGACGCGCGGCGCGCCCCGGGTCGCCGCGGTCGGGTTCGGTGACCGCCCGGCGCAGCTCCCCGACGAGCTCGGCCATCACCAGGGACCGTTCCGGCCGGTGCACCGGGCGGGCCTCGGCGGCGTCGGCGGGGCGCGGGTCGAGCTCGTCGAGGAACCGGGAGGGCTGCTCGTCCTCCCCCTGCACGGCGCTGACCAGCAGGGTCGTCCGGGCACGCGTGCAGGCGACGTAGAACAGCCTGCGCTCCTCGGCGAGCAGCGGCGCCGTGCGGGACACCGCGTCGTCCGGGGCGGCGACCCCGCCGACGAGGTCGACCAGCCGTTCGTGCCCGAGCAGGCTGCCGCGCAGGCGCACGTCGGGCCACAGCCCCTCCTGCACCCCGGGCACCGCGACGACCGCCCACTCCCGGCCACGGGCGCCGTGCGCGGTGAGCAGCTCGACCGCCCCACCCCGGGGCGCCTGCGGGGCCAGTGTCTCCCCCGGCAGCTGCTGGTCGACGAGGTACTCGAGGAAACCGCCGACATCGGCGCCGGGCAGCCGGTCGGTGTAGCGGGCGGCGGCATCGAACAGGGCCAGGACCGCGTCGAGGTCCCGGTCGGCGGCCGCACCACCGGGACCACCGCGGGCGCTCGCCTCGCTCCAGCGCTTCGCCAGGCCGGTGCGCCGCCACACCTTCCACAACGTCTCCTCGACCTGCTCACCCGCACCGATCGAGCGCGCGGCGGTGTCGAGCAGGCGCCCCACGTCGCGCATCGGGGCGGCCTCGGCGGGCGAGAGCATCGGCAGCGGGTCCGGCCGGCCCGCCACCGCGTCGCGCAGCATCTCGACCAGCAGCGGGTCGCTGCTCGCCGCCGCCGGGTCGATCCCACCGGTCTCGACCCGCTCGTCGTCGGCGAACACGCGGACGTCGTTCCCCGCGGCGGCGTGCATCCGCAGCAGGCCGCGGCGCAGCCGTCGCATCCGCATCGGGTCGCCGCCACCGAGTGGGGAGGTGAGCAGCGCGGTCGCCAGGTCGGCGTCCACCGCGGACGGCCGCCACGCCGCGCGCAGCACCAGCAGCAACGGCACGACGGCGGGCTGACGCGGCAGCGGCACCTCGTCCGGTGGCGCCGCCAGGGGGACCCCGGCCGCGGCGAGGGCGCGGCGCAGCGCGGGCAGGGTGCGCCGGGCGGACCGGGACAGCACCGCCATGTCCGACCACGGGACGCCGTCGACGAGGTGCGCGCGGCGCAGCCGGTCGGCGATCCAGCCCGCCTCCGCCGACGGCGACCCGAACACCCGGACCTGCACGGGCTCACCGACCCCCGCCGCGTCCCGGGCGTCCCCGGGGGAGGCGACGGCCGTCGCGTCCCGGGCGTCCGTGGGGGAGGCGACGGCCGCCGTGGACCCGTCGTCCTGCTCGGGACCGCGCCGGGTCCGCGTCACCCCGGCGCCGGGCAGCTTCTCCGCCACCCGCAGCCCCGCCGCCCGCACCCCGGACTGCTGGCGGTGGTCGACGGTGAGGACCTCGGTGGGCGCGTCCAGCACGGTCAGGCCCTGCGGGTCCGCACCGCGGAAGGTGAGGACCGCCTGGTCGGGGTCGCCCGCGAGCAGCGTGGACCCGGCGTGCTCGGCCAGCGCCGCGACCAGCTCCATCTGTTGCGGGTCGAGGTCCTGCGCGTCGTCGACCAGGAGGTGGTGCACCCGGCGCCGCTCCTGCTCGCGCAGGTCCGGGTCCGCGGCCAGCGTGTCCAGCGCGGCGGCGACGAGCTCGGCCGAGTCCAGGGCCGGCGCCGTGGCCTGCGGCGCGCCCCGTCCTGCCGCCCCGCGCAGCAGCGTGACCTCCTCGTAGGTACGGAAGAACCGGGCCGCGGCGACCCACTCCTCGCGCCCGTGCTCGCGCCCCAGCTCCGCCAGCTCCCGGGGACCCAGTCCGCGCTCGGCCGCCCGCAGCAGCAGCTCGCGCAGCTCCGCCGCGAACCCGGGCAGCCCGAGTGCCGGGTCCAGCCGCTCCGGCCAGCCCGAGCCGGCCACGGTGCCGTGCCAGCCGTCGATCTCGCCCGCGAGCAGCTCGCGGACCACCACGTCCTGCTCGGCCGACGCCAGCAGCCGCGGCGGCGGGTCCTCGTGGCGCGCGGCGTGCAGCCGCAGCACGCCGAAGGCGTAGGAGTGCACCGTGCGGACCAGCATCTCGCGGGTGGTGCGGACCCCGAAGTCCCCCGCGAGGTCACCGCCGCCCTCGGTCAGCAGCGACGTGAGCCGACCGCGCAGCTCCTCCGCGGCCCGGCGGCTGCCCACCAGCAGCAGCACCGATCCGGGCGGCTCCCCGGCCCGGATCCGGCGGACCACCGCGTCGAGCAGCAGGCTCGTCTTGCCGGTGCCCGGGCCGCCCAGCACGCGCAGCGCACCCCGCTCGTGCGCGAGCACCCGCGCGGCGGCACCGGTCCACTCCCTCGCGGGCGCGGGCCGGGGGGCCGCGCGCACCAGGCGCGGCGACGCCTGCTCGGGGGCTGTTCGGCTCATGGGGCGATGAGACCACGGGGCACCGACAGCGTCAGACTGCAGGCGTGGACGAGGAGATCCTGGAACGGGTGCGCGAGGTCGTCCGGTCGATCCCGGCCGGACAGACCCTCAGCTACGGCGAGGTGGCCGACCTCGCCGGCATCCGCTCGGCGCGGCTGGTCGGCCGGATCCTCGCCGAGGACGGTCACGACCTGCCGTGGCACCGGGTGCTGCGTGCGGACGGGCGCTCGGCCCCGCACATCGCCGTCGAGCAGGCGGCCCGGCTGCGCGCCGAGGGGATCCTGATGGTCGACGGCCGGCTGCCCCGCGAGCACCGCGGACGCTGACCGCTCCTCACCCGCCGCGACGCGCCCCGATCCCGGCGACGATCGCCTCCACCCCCCAGGTGAACGCCTCCTCCGGCAGCGCGGCGACCTCGTCGCTCAGGGCGTGGCTGAGCGGCTGCGCGTCCGGGTCGAGCCGGGCCCGGCGGCGCTCGGTGGTGTACGCGGCGCCGCGTACCGGGTCGCGTCGCTCCTGCTCCTCGATCACGAACCCGACGACGTAGGCGTTCACCGTCGCCAGCGCGCGCTGGGCGTCGAGCGGGGCGAACCCCTCGGCGACGAGGGCGGCCAGCGGGACCTCCAGGGAGCGCAGGGCCTCGTCGTCGAGCAGGTGGGTGCCGGCGACGAGCATCGCCCCGTCCCGGTATCCCAGCAGCGTGTCCCGGGTACCGGCCGCCGCGGCCCGCAGCAGCGTCGCCCAGTCCGACCCGGCCGCCTCACCGACGCGCTGCAGGACCCGCCGCACGACGCGCGTCGCCATCTCGTCGCGCAGCGCCGCCATGTCCGGGAGGTGGTAGTAGAGCGCTCCCGCGCGCACCCCGAGCCGGGCCGCCAGCGCACGGGCGGTGATCGCGTCGAGTCCGCCGTCGGCCAGCAGCTCGAACGCGGCGTCGACGATGGCCTCGCGGTGCAGCGCCACCCGTGCCCCCTTGACGTTGAACAATGTTCAGAGCAGTGTAGGCGACACTGTTTTTGAACACTGTTCAATGGAGGTGTGCCATGAAGGCCGCTGTCGTCACGTCGTTCGCCACCGCGCCCGCCTGCGCCGACTTCCCGGTGCCCGGGCCGGGCGCCGGAACGGTCGTGGTGCGCATGCTCGCCGCCGGCGTGCACCAGCTGGTGCGCTCGGTCGCCGCGGGCTCCCACTACTCCGCCGGGGACCGGCTGCCGTTCGTCGCAGGCGTCGACGGGATCGCCGAGCTCGACGGCCGCCGCGTCTACACCGGTGGCTGCCCGGCCCCCTACGGCACGATCGCCGAACGCACCCTGGTCCCGGCAGGCTGGACCGTGCCGGTCCCGGACGCGCTGTCCACCGAGCTCGCCGCGGCCGTGGTGAACCCGGCAATGTCGTCGTGGATGCCCCTGGCCGACCGCGGTGTCCCGGCGGGCGGCACCGTGCTGGTCCTGGGCGCGACCGGCGCCTCGGGCTCGCTGGCCGTGCGGATCGCACTGCACCACGGCGCGGGCCGGGTGATCGCGGCCGGGCGCGACCCGGCCGCGCTGGAGCGGGTCTGCGCCGACGACCGCGTCGTCGGCGTCCGGATCTCCGACGACCCCACGACGACCACCGCCGCGCTCCTGGCCGCCCTCGACGGCGGTCCCGACCTCGTCCTCGACTACCTGTGGGGCCCGGTCGCCGGGGCCGCGTTCGACGCGCTGCGCGCGGACAGCCTGCAGCACGGCGGGCGCGCGGTGCGTTACGTGCAGATCGGCTCGCTCGCCGGACGGACCGTGGAGCTGGACGCCGCGATCCTGCGCGCCCGCCGGATCGAGGTCACCGGCAGCGGCGGCGGCAGCATCGACCCCGCGCTGCTGTTCGCCGAGCTGCCCCGGCTGCTCGACGCGGTCGTGTCCGAGGACCTGGACGTACCGCTGCGGGTGGCGGACCTGGCCGACGTCGAGCGGGCCTGGTCCGCCGACGGGCCCGGACGCCTGGTGATCGCCACCGGCTGATCCACCGTCGCCGACCGACACGCACGTCCGCGCCCTCCCCGGGGCGGGAACGTGCTCGTCGACGCGGGGTCGAGCGTCGCGACCCCCTGGACACGACCACGACCGGGCGACTCCCGGCGGCGCCCCGGCCGGTGCTGCGCGGGGGTCAGAAGAGCGGAGCCACGACCCGGACCCCGGTCAGCGGCGGGCCCGGCCCTGCACCCAGGTCGCGCCACGGTCGTCGTCGGTGCCGATCCGGGCGGTGAGGCCGTGCGCGGTGAACACCTCGGCCAGCACCGGCGCCTGAGGGGTACCGGTCTCGATCAGCAGCGTGCCGCCCGGCGCGAGCCATTCCTCCGACCCGGCGGCGACGCGGCGGGCGGGGTCGAGGCCGTCGGCGCCGCCGTCGAGCGCGGCGCGGGGCTCGTGGTCGCGGGCCTCCGGGGGCATCGAGCCGATCGCGGTGGTGGGGACGTAGGGGGTGTTCGCGACCAGCACGTCGACCCGTCCGCGCAGGGCGGCCGGGAGCGCGGCGAACAGGTCACCGGTGTGCACGCTGCCGGTCCCCGCCAAGTTGTCCGCGGCGCAGGCGGTGGCGACCGGGTCGGTGTCCGCGGCGTGCAGCTCCACGGTCGTACCCCGTCGCCGGGCCGCCCGGCGGGCGACGGCGAGACCCAGCGCGCCGCAGCCGCAGCACAGGTCGACGACCCGTGGGCGGGCGGTACCCGGGAGCGCGGCGACGGCCGCGTGCACCAGCGCCTCGGAGCGACGGCGCGGTACGAACACCCCGGGCCCGATCCGCACGGTCAGCCCGTCGAACACGACGCGGCCGAGCAGGTGCTCGAGGGGCTCGCCGCCGATCCGGCGCCGTACCAACGCCTCCAGCTCCGGGCCGTCGGCCGCGGCGGCGAGCAGCGCGGCCTCGTCCTCGGCGAACACGCAGCCCGCGGCACGCAGCCGGGCGACGAGGTCCGGGCCGGCCCGGGGCACCGTCAGGCCGCGAGCACCGCGGCGGCTCCGGCCGCGTAGCGCTTGAGCACGGAGCTGACGACGTCGTCGTGCACGCCGAGCGGGTCGGCGACGACGTCGGCCCCCGACCGGAGCAGCCGCGTCTGGAAGACCCCCGGGGCGAGCAGCCAGGACGCGACCGCGACCCGCTGCTCCCCGGCGTCGCGCAGGCGGGCGACCAGCTCGGCCACCGAGGGGGTGCCGGTGGCGGCGAACCCGACCGGGACCGGACGGCCGACCCGGCGGGCGAGCATCCCCGCGCTGGCGTGCACCTGGGCGACCGCCGACGGGTCCGACGACCCGGCCGCGGCCAGGACGACGGCGTCCCCGTCGCGGTGGCCTGCCGCGCGGAGGCGGTCCAGCGCCGCGGCGGCGAGCAGCGGGTCGGGGCCCATCGAACGGGTCACCGGGAACCGGGCCGGGTCGGCGCCTGCCTCGGCGAGCTGGGCGGGCAGGTCGGTGCGCACGTGGTAGCCGGCGGCGAGGAACGCGGGGACGACGACGGCGCCGTCGCACCCACGGTCCTGCAGGTCGATGACCGCGTCGACGACCTTCGGCCCGCGGACGTCGACGTAGCAGACCTCGACCTCCGGGCCGCGTTCGGCGACGGCCGCGGCGAGCGACCGGATCACCGCGTCGGCGTCGTCGGAGCGTGACCCGTGCGCGACGAGGAGCAGCGGGAGCCCGGTCACCGGGTCGCCTCCGGGTCCTCGGCGCAGTGCGCGCCGTGCTCGGGCTCGAGCGCGAGCCGGTAGCCGCGGCGCACCACGGTCTGCACCAGCCCGGGGACGCCGAGTGCGGCACGGAGGCGGGCGATCGCGTTCTCGACGGCGTGCTCGTCGCCCGCCCCACCGGGCTGCGCGGCGAGCAGCTCCGCCCGGGACACGACGCGGCCCGGACGCTTCGCGAGCAGCCGCAGCAGCGTCATGGGCGTCGGCGGGAGCGGGCACAGCCTGCCGTCGACGAGCACCGCGTGTCCGCGCAGCTCCAGCTGGTGGCCGCCGACCGGGAGCTTGCGGGCCCGGGCCGGCGCGACGGACTCGCAGGTGCGCACCATCGCGCCGAGCCGGGAACGCTGGGGTTGCACGGTCGGGACGTCGAGCGACTCCAGCGGGGCGGCGGTGACCGGACCGACGCAGAGTGCCAGCACGGGGCCGCGCAACGCGGCGAGCAGGTCCTCGCGCAGCCCCCGCTCGCCGGCGCGGGCGAGGATGCCGGCCGCGGCGGGCGCGCTGGTGAAGGCCAGGACGTCGATCCCGCCGGTCAGGACGGTGTCGATCAGCCGGTCCAGCGGGCCGAGGTCCAGCGGCGGCGCCCACCGGTAGACCGGCACCGTCACGACCTCGGCGCCGGCCATCTCCAGCGCGTCCACGACGTCGGGCAGCGGCTCGCCGTGCAGCTGCACCGCGATCCGGGTGCCCTCGACGCCCCGGTCGAGCAGGTGCTCCAGTACCTCGGCGGTGGATTCCGACTCCGGGGACCAGGCGTCGACCAGGCCCGACGCGCGGATCGCGCCGCGGGCCTTGGGTCCGCGGGCGAGCATCTCCGACCGGCCGAGCGCGACGAGCAGCTCCTCGCCCAGCCCCCAGCCGTCGGCGGCCTCGATCCAGCCGCGGTAGCCGATCCCGGTGGTCACGACGGTGATGTCCGGCGGCGCGGCGACGAGCTCGCGGGTCCGG
Source organism: Pseudonocardia sp. ICBG1293 (assembly GCF_020131355.1). GTDB lineage: Bacteria > Actinomycetota > Actinomycetes > Mycobacteriales > Pseudonocardiaceae > Pseudonocardia. The sequence continues at coordinate 272,068 of NZ_JAHLEL010000038.1, read as the reverse complement.
TTCTCGAGGTCGGCGTCGTCGGCGAGGGCGACGATGCGCAGCGCGGGCCCGTGCTGGATGCTCGCGCCACGGCGCTCCAGCATCGTGGCGAGCTCCTCGGCACGGCGCGCCGCGGTGATGCCGACGGTGAACCCGGCCAGCGGTGGCACCGGGGCCGCGTCGGGCGCGGCGGCGGTGTCTCGGGCGGCGGATCGGGTCACCGGTTCTCCGTTCCTCCGATACCCCGGCCGTCCGGCGCGCAGGACGCACGGAGGTCGCCGGGGACGTCGCGGGTGGTGGTGGGCACGACGGTGCGGGAAGGCCTGTTCACCGTAGCCCGACCTGCAGCGCGTCGCCCATCACCCGGACCACGAACGCGGGCAGGCTCACAGCCTCGCCCTCGTCGGCCCCGTCGAGGCAGCGGCCGTCGCGCAGGGCGAAGATCTGCTTGTACAGCGGCGAGGCGACGGTCGGTTCGCCGCCGCGGTCGCCGACGATGCCGCGCGACACGACCGCGGCCCCGGTGAAGGGGTCGATGTTGCCCAGGGCGTACACGGAGTCGTCGGCGAGGCGGAACAACGCGACCTGGGTGTCACCGACGAGCGCGGCGCCCCCCCGTTACCTTCTTGATCAAGCCCGCTGAGGGCTTGCAGGCCGCCGGCCGCGGTATGACTGACTGCCCCTGTCGCCCGATGATCTGGGGGGTGTTGTCGCCGTGGCCGGAGGGCGCCAACGACCGCTGATAGAGACCTGACCCGTGTGGTCTGCTCGTAACGTGGCTGCCGGCGCGGGTGCTCGTGGTCGGCCTGCCGCGACGAGAAGGGAGCGGCGGTTGCCCGATCCTGACCAGCACCCGACCGGGTTCGCGGTGTTCTGCGGCCTGGACGTGGGCAAGTCCGAACACCACGCCTGCGCGGTCGACACCAACGGGAAGCGGGTGCACGACAAGGCCCTGCCCAACGACGAATCGGCGCTGCGCACCGTGCTGTCCGGGCTGGCCGAGCACGGCGCGGTGCTGATGGTCATCGACCAGCCCGCCTCGATCGGAGCGCTGGCCATCGCCGTCGCTCGTGATCTGGGGATCACGGTGGCCTACCTGCCCGGGCTGGCGATGCGCCGCATCGCCGACCTGCATCCCGGGCAGGCCAAGACCGACGCCCGCGACGCCCACGTGATCGCCGAGGCCGCCCGGACGATGCCGCACACCCTGCGCCGGGTCGGCACCGACGACGAGACCCTCGCCGAACTCACTGTGCTCGCCGGTTACGACGATGACCTGGCTGGGCAGAGCACCCGGCTGACGAACCGGCTGCGCGACGCCCTGCTGCATGTTCATCCCGCCCTGGAACGCCTGCTCGGGCCACGCCTGGACCGCGGTGGCGTGCTCGACCTGCTCGCGGCCGCGCCCACCCCGCAAGCCCTGCGAGAGCTCGGCGCTGACGGGATCGCCGAGACGATGCGGGCCCGGTCGCCTCGACTGGCCCGCACCCTTCCCGCCCAGATCCTGACCTCGCTCGACGCCCAGAGCCTGACCGTTCCCGGCACGGCCGCGTTCGCCCGTGTCATCACCGGCGTCGCCGGGCAGCTGCGCCAGGTCCACACCGAACGCGACCAGCTCGCCGACGAGCTCGAAGCCCGCCTGGAGGCCCACCCTCTTGGACCGGTCCTGACCTCGATGCCCGGACTCGGGGTCAGGACCGCCATCAAGATCCTCACCATCGTCGGCGACGGCTCCGGGTTCCCCACCGCCGGGCACCTCGCCGCTTACGCCGGCCTCGCCCCAGTCACCCGCCGCTCCGGCACCTCGATCAAAGGCGAAACCCGATCCCAGCGCGGCAACCACGCCCTGAAATCCGCGCTGTTCCTGTCCGCATTCGCCGCCCTGGCCGACCCCGCCAGCCGCGCCTACTACGACCGCAAACGAGCCGCCGGCAAACGACACAACGCCGCCCTGATCTGCCTCGCCCGACGCCGCACCGACGTCATCTACGCCATGCTCCGCGACCGCCGCCCCTACAACCCGCCCACGGTCAACAACCCCGATCCAGAACTCGCCGCCGCTTGACGAACCCATAGAGACACCCCCCCGGCCGGGCTGCAGCCGGTCCACCGGGCAGACGGTCAGCCAGCCGGCGGGCTCGGTCCCGGCGGGGGCGGGCGCGGTCGTCGTGCCGGTCGTGGTGGTGGATGCGTCGAGCCGGGTGGTCATCGCGGGGACACCTCCGGGAGGCCGATCAGGACGGGCTCGTCGGGACGGCCGGGGGCCGGGACGTTCTGCCCCCGCTCCTCGACGAAGCGGACGGTGGGGTCGGGGGTGTCGGGCGCGTTGACGAAGGACACGAACCGCTCCAGCTTCTGCGGGTCGGCCAGCACACCGGCCCACTCGTCGGCGTAGGAGTCCACGTGACGGGCCATCGCGGCGTCGAGGGAGTCGCAGATGCCGAGCGAGTCCTCGACGATCACGGCGCGCAGGTGGTCCAGGCCGCCGTCCATCGCCTCGATCCACGGCGCGGTGCGCTGCAGCCGCTCGGCGGTGCGGACGTAGAACATCAGGAACCGGTCGATCGTCCGGACCAGCGTCTCGGTGTCCACATCGGAGACGAGCAGCTCGGCGTGGCGCGGCGTGAAGCCGCCGTTGCCGCCGACGTAGAGGTTCCAGCCGTGCTCGGTCGCGATCACGCCGAAGTCCTTGGAGCGGGCCTCGGCGCACTCCCGGGCACAGCCGGAGACGCCCGACTTGAGCTTGTGCGGGCTGCGCAGCCCGCGGTAGCGCAGCTCCAGCTCGACGGCGAGGCCGACCGAGTCCTGCACCCCGTAACGGCACCAGGTCGTGCCGACGCAGGACTTCACGGTGCGCAGCGACTTGCCGTAGGCGTGCCCGGACTCGAACCCCGCGTCGACCAGGCGTCGCCAGATCGCGGGCAGGTCCTCGACGCGGGCGCCGAACATGTCGATCCGCTGCCCACCGGTGATCTTGGTGTAGAGCCCGTAGTCCCGGGCGACCTCGCCGATGACGATCAGTCCCTCGGGGGTCACCTCGCCGCCGGCGATCCGCGGGACCACCGAGTAGGTGCCGTTGCGCTGCATGTTGGCGAGGAAGTGGTCGTTGGTGTCCTGCAGGGTCGCCCGCTCGCCGTCGAGGACGTGCTCGTTGTAGAGCGTCGCGAGGATCGACCCGACCACCGGCTTGCAGATGTCGCAGCCCGCCCCGCGGCCGTAGCCCTCGATGAGCGCGGAGAACGACGTGATGCCCGCGCCGGCGACGATCTCGAACAGCTCGGCGCGGGAGTGGTCGAAGTGCTCGCACAGCGCCGTCGAGACCTCGACGCCCTGCTGGGCCAGGATCCGGGCGAGCGCCGGGACGCAGGAGCCGCAGGTGGTACCCGCCCGGGTGCACGCCTTCAGCTCCGGCACGGTGTGCGCGCCGTCGTCGATGGCCGCGCACAGCGGACCCTTGGTGACGGCGTTGCAGGAGCAGATCTGCGCCGAGTCCGGCAGCGCGGACGCGTCCGGCTCGGCTCCGCCCTTGGAGATCAGCGTGACCGGGTCGTCGGGCAGGCGGGCCCCGACCAGCGGGCGCAGCGAGCCGTAGCGCGAGGCGTCGCCGACCAGCACCCCGCCGAGCAGCGTCGACGCGTCGTCGGACACCACCAGCTTCGAGTAGGTGCCCTCGACCGGGTCGTTGACGACGATCTCCAGCGCGCCCTCGGAGGTCGCGTGCGCATCGCCGAAGCTGGCCACGTCGACGCCCAGCAGCTTGAGCTGGGTGGACATGTCCAGCTCCTCCGGGGTCATCCGGGCCTGCCCGCCGAGCAGCCGGTCCGCGACGACCTCGGCCATCGCGTAGCCGGGCGCGACCAGGCCGTAGGTGCGGCCCTCCAGGGCGGCGCACTCCCCGATCGCCCACACGGCGTCGTCACCGGTGCGGCAGCGGTCGTCGACCCACACCCCGCCGCGTTCGCCGACGGGCAGGCCGCAGTCGCGGGCGAGCTGGTCGGACGCGCGGATGCCCGCGGAGAAGACGACCAGGTCGGCGTCGAGCTCGACACCGTCGGACAGCGTCCCGACGAGGCGTCCGCGGTCGGCGGAGACGCCCGACAGCGACACCCCCGTCCGGACGGCGATGCCCTGGTCGGTGACGAGGCGCTTGAGCAGGGCGCCACCGCCCTCGTCGACCTGGACCGGCATCAGCCGCGGCGCGATCTCGACGACCTGCGGGGACAGGCCGAGGAGCCGCATCGCGCGGGCCGCCTCCAGGCCGAGCAGCCCGCCGCCGACGACGATCGCCGACGGCCGCCCCTTGCGCGCCGGGTCGTCCGCGGCGGCCGCGGCGGCCTCCTTGATCGCGTCGAGGTCGTCGAGGGTGCGGTAGACGAAGCACCCGGGCAGGTCCTTGCCGGGGACCGGCGGGACGAACGGGTACGACCCGGTCGCGAGCACCAGCGCGTCGTAGCCCAGGGTGCGGCCGGACGCGGTGACGACGCGGCGGGCGTCGCGGTCGACCGACGCCACGGCGTCGCCGAGGTGGTAGGTGACGAGCGGGTCGCCGCGCAGGTCGTCGTCGTCGAGGCGCAGCTCCTCCTCGGACTTGCCGTCCACATAGGAGGACAGGGCGACCCGGTCGTAGGCGCGGCGGGTCTCCTCGCCGAGGACGGTGATCTCCCAGTCCCCCGCGGTGTCCCGGTCCCGCATCGCGGCGACCAGGCGATGGCCCACCATGCCGTTCCCGACGACCACCAGGTGGCGGCTCATGTGCATCTCCTCCGTCACGATCGCTCGGAGAACGACGGTAGGAACGTGGGATTACACGGGGACTGTGCGCGATTGCAGCGCCGTTACGAGGTCCTCATTCCCGGCGTCGGCGGACTGTGAGCCGGCTGCCCGGGACGGGTCGACGCACCGCAGCCCCGTCCGCGGCCGCGGCCGCCACGGAACCACCCGGCCCGCCCGGCCCCGTCCACGGAGGCGGGGTCGCCCCGGACGGGGTGTCAGGCGACCTTCGGCTCCGGCGGATCGGCCTCCGCCAGCCAGTCCCGGATCCCGCAGACGGCGTCGCGGCAGCTCCCGCACCCGGTGGCGGCCCGGGTACGCCGGGACAGCGCGTCGACGTCGTGGGCGCCCGCACGCCAGGCGGTGACCAGCGCGTTCTTGGAGACGCTGTTGCAGCGGCAGACCACGGCGTCGCCCGGCATCCGCCCGGGGTCGGCGGCCGGCGACGCGTCGCCGGGCAGGGCGCGGCCGAGCAGCAGCGCGAGCCGGTCGGCGGGGGCCGGGGCGCCGGAGTCGTACAGCCCGGTGATCATGGCGGCGGCGTCGGGCAGCCCCATCAGGACCGCGCCGACCACACGGTCGTCGCGCAGCGCGAGGACGCCGTAGCGGCCGCGACGCGGGTCGGAGACACGCAGCTCCTCGTCCCCGGAGGCGGGGTCGCCCAGCGCGGCGAGGTCGAGGCCGCGGGCCTTGAGACGGGTCACCGGGCGGGTACCGCGGTAGCGCGCGGCGGGATCGGTGCCGGTCAGCAGGTCCGCGAGCACGGCTGCCTGCTCCCAGCCGGACTGCACGAGCCCGCCGGGGGCGCCGGCGTGCCGGGCGCAGTCGCCGACGGCGTGCACCCGGCCGTCCTCGGTGGCGAGACGGTCGTCGACGAGGATCCCGCGGTCCACCGCGAGCCCGGCGTCGGCGGCCAGCGCGGTGTTCGCACGCACCCCGGCGGCGACGACGACGGCGTCCGCCGCGACCCGGGAGCCGTCGTCGCAGTCCAGTCCGGTGTCGGGGTCCCAGGCCTTGGCGCCGACCCCGCAGCGGACGGCGACACCGAGCTCGCGCAGCGCCGTCGAGAGCACCTCGCCCGCGCCCGGGTCGAGCTGGCGTTCCATCAGGTGGGTGCGGGGGTGCACGAGCGTCACCGCGACGCCGCGCCCGGCGAGCCCGCGTGCGGCCTCGACCCCGAGCAGGCCACCCCCGACGACGACGATCCGCGCGCCCGGCACGGCCGCGTCGAGGATGCGCTCGCAGTCGTCGAGATCACGGAACAGGCTCACACCGCGGGCGGGCACGTCGCCGCCGCCCGCGTCGGCGAGACCGTCGACCGGCGGGAGCCAGGCCCGGCACCCGGTGGCGAGGACCAGCTCGTCGTAGGGGTGGGTGGTGCCGTCCTCGGCGTGCACGACCCGGGCGGCCCGGTCGATCGCCGTCGCCGCGACGCCGGTGCGCAGGTCGATCCCCTCGACGGCGGGCAGCGCGACCATGGCGGGCCGCAGGCCGCCGGCGAGCACGGTGGACAGCAGGACCCGGTTGTAGGCGTGGCGGGCCTCGGCGCCGAGGACGGTGATCGTCACCCGCTCCCCGTCCGGATCGCGCCGCCGGATCTCCTCGACGACGCGGGCACCCACCATCCCGTGTCCGACCACCACCACGCGCCTGCTCATGACACCGACGGTAGGAACGGGGGGTTACGCGGAGAACGCCGGGGGTTGCCCGGGCGTTACGAGGTCCTCATCCTCGGCGAGCGCCGTCCGTGAGCCGGGGCCCCGCGGCGTCGGGCGACGTGCCGCGCCCCACGGTGATCCGCGGACCGGGCGGTGATCCGCGGACCGCGCGGTGATCCGTGCTCCGCGCGCGTCCGGACGCGCGCGAGGAGCGGATCAGCGCGCGGACCGACCCGCGCCGGTGGGACTCGGCTCGGCCTCGGGGCGGGCCCCGGCGGCGTCGGACGTGTCCCGGCCCGTCGGGGCGGGTTCCAGACGGACCGCGGCCACCTTGAACTCCGGCATCCGGCTCACCGGGTCCAGGGCCGGGTTGGTGACGTTGTTCGCCGCTCCCGTCCCGCCGAAGTGGAAGGGCAGGAAGACGGTGTCCGGGCGGAGGGTGGGGACGCAGCGCACGCGCGCCGTCGTCGTCCCGCGCCGGGACACGACGTCGGCGAGGTCGCCCTCGGCGAGACGGTGCCGGGCGGCGGTGTCCGGGTGCACCTCGACGAACACCTCCGGCGACACCTCGGCGAGCTCGGCGACCCGGCGGGTCTGCGCGCCGGACTGGTAGTGCGCCAGCACCCGGCCGGTGGTCGCGGTCAGCGGGTACCCGCCGCCCGTGCCCTCGTCCGGCTCGACGTGGTCGACCGGCAGCATCCGGGCACGCCCGTCGGGGTGGCCGAAGCGGTCGGTGAACAGCCTCGGGGTGCCGGGGTGGTCGTCGGCGGGGACCGGCCAGTGCAGGGCCTCGCCCGCGTCGAGCCGGTCGTAGGACACGCCCGCGTAGTCGGCGATGCCGCCGGCCGAGGCGCGGCGCAGCTCGTCGAACACGGTGCGCGGGTCGGCGGGGAACTCCCCCGGCGCGTCGAGGGCGGACGCCAGCCCGGCGATCACCTCGAGGTCGGTGCGTACCCCGGGCGGCGGGGCGAGCGCGCGGCGGCGGCGCAGCACCCGTCCCTCCAGGTTCGTCATGGTCCCCTCCTCCTCCGCCCACTGGGCGACCGGCAGCAGGACGTCGGCGCGCATCGCCGTCTCGCCGGGTAGCACGTCGGCGACGACGAGCAGGTCCAGCGCGTCGAGCCGCTCGGCGACGGCGCGGGCGTCGGGCGCGGAGACCAGCACGTTGGACCCGAAGACCAGCAGCGCCCTCGGCCCGCCGGGACGGCCGAGGGAGTCGAGGAGCTCGACCGCGCTGCGGCCGGGCCCGGGGATCGAGGCCTCGGGAACCCCCACACCCCGGCGACGTGCTGCCGGGCGACCGGGTCGGTGATGTGCCGGTAGCCGGGCAGCTGGTCGGACTTCTGCCCGTGCTCGCGCCCGCCCTGGCCGTTGCCCTGCCCGGTGATCGTGCCGAAACCGGATCCGGGACGGCCCGGCAGACCGAGCGCCAGTGACAGGTTGATCCACGCGGCGACGGTGTCGACGCCGTGCGCGTGCTGCTCGGCGCCGCGCGCGGTCAGGACGTAGCGGCGGGAGGACTCCGCGAGCCACCCCACGACGGTGCGCATGTCGGTGGCGGCGACCCCGCAGACACGTTCCGCGCGCTCGGGCCACCACTGCGAGGCGGTCGCCCAGACGTCGTCGAAACCGGTGGTCCGCTCGTCGAGGTAGGTCAGGTCGAGGTGCCCGTCGACGACGGCGGCGTGCAGCATCCCCAGCGCCAGGACCAGGTCGGTGCCCGGGCGCGGCGCCAGGTGCAGCCCGCCGGAGGCGATCGCCCGCTCCGCGGTCGGGGTGCGCCGCGGGTCGACGACGACCAGGCGCGCCCCGGTCAGGTGCGACATCAGCGGCGGCATGGTCTCGGCGACGTTGGCGCCGGCGAGGACGACCAGGTCGGCGTCGTCGAGGTCGGTGACCGGGAACGGCAGCCCGCGGTCGACCCCGAAGGCGCGGTTGCCCGCGGCCGCGGCCGAGGACATGCAGAACCGGCCGTTGTAGTCGATCTGGCTGGTGCCCAGCGCGACCCGGGCGAACTTGCCGAGCAGGTAGGCCTTCTCGTTGGTGAGCCCGCCCGCGCCGAACACCGCGACCGAGTCCGGACCGTGCTCGGCCCGCAGCGCGGCGAGCCGCCCCGCGACCCCGGAGAGGGCGTCGTCCCAGCCGGTCTCGGTGAATCCGGCCTCCCGCGAGGTCCTGACCAGCGGCGATGTCAGGCGTTGCGGATGGGCGAGCAGAGCGCCGGAGGTCCAGCCCTTCTGGCACATCCCCCCGGCGTTCGTCGGGAACTCACGGGCGTCGACCTCACCGGACGGGCCGACCCACTGCCCGCACTGCAGGGCGCAGTACGGGCAGTGGGTGGCGGTCCGGTCGTCCGGACCCACGGGTCAGACCCGGGCCATCGCGGCGGCCTCGGTGTTGCCGACCCGGGCCGCGCGCGGCCGCAGGTACACCGCCCAGGTGACGCCGATGCAGAGGACGTAGAACGCCAGGAAGCTCCAGAACGCGGGCGTGCCGGACTGGACCGTCATGAACGACTGGCGGAAGGCGAGGTTGATGAACAGCCCGCCCAGCGCGCCGACCGCGCCGGCGATACCGATGACGGCGCCGGACAGCCTGCGCGCGGTGGCGAACGACGTGTCCCGGTCCGCTCCTTCGGCGATCGCGACCCGGGCCCGCCCGGTGAAGATCGCCGGGATCATCTTGTAGGTCGACCCGTTGCCGACGCCGGACAGCGTGAACAGGGCGATGAAGCCGATCGTGAACAGGGTCAGCGACTCGATCCCCGAGGCGAAGATGATCACCAGTGTGGCGACGGCCATCCCGACGAAGTTCCACAGGGTGACCACCGCACCACCGAAGCGGTCGGCGAGCTTGCCGCCGTAGGGCCGGATCAGCGACCCGATCAGCGGGCCGATGAAGGTGACCGCGGCGGCCTGCAGCGGCGTCCGGTCGAACTGGTTCTGCAGGACCAGGCCGAAGGCGAACGAGTAGCCGATGAACGAGCCGAACGTCCCGATGTAGAGGAACGACATGATCCAGGTCTGCCGGTCGCGACAGGCCTCGGTGAAGGCGCCGGTGTCGTTGGACATCGCGGCGATGTTGTCCATCCGCTTCCAGGCCAGGAACGCCGAGATCACGATGAACGGCAGGTAGACCGCCAGCAGCACCCGCGGGGCCCCCGCACCGAGGGTGGCGATCACGAGCAGACCGAGCAGCTGCGCGACCGGCACGCCGAGGTTGCCGCCGCCGGCGTTGAGCCCGAGCGCCCAGCCCTTCTCCTTCTCCGGGAAGAACGCGTTGATGTTCGCCATGGACGAGGCGAAGTTGCCGCCGCCGACGCCGGCGACCGCGGCGACGACCAGCAGCGTCGTGTACGAGACGCCCGGCTCCAGCACCACCATCGCGAGGATCGTGGGCACGATCAGCAGCGACGCCGCGAAGATCGTCCAGTTGCGGCCGCCGAAGCGGGCGACGGCGAAGGTGTAGGGCAGCCGCAGGATCGACCCGACCAGCGTCGGCACGGCGACCAGGAAGAACTTCTGGGCCGCGGTGAACCCGTACTCCGGGCCCATGAACAGGACCAGGACCGACCAGATCGTCCAGATCGAGAACCCGATGTGCTCGGAGAAGATCGACTGCCAGAGGTTGCGGCGCGCGATCGCCTTGCCGGTGCGCTGCCAGAACCCCTCGTCCTCCGGGTCCCAGTGCTCGATCCAGCGGCCTCCGATGCGGCGCCCCGGGGCAGAGGTGGTGGTCACGGATCGGTCTCCTGATCGCCGGCGGTCACGTCGACGACGACGCTAGGGAGCCCCAGTTTCCGACGGGTGGCCCCGTGTGACACCCCCGAAACGCTTAGAGCGCCCGGCAAATGAGGTCGTGGGGGTGTCGTTGCAGGTAGAGGCACGGACCTCGGGTGATCATGGGATTGCTGATGTCCTGATGGTCGCCTGGAGGGTCCGTGCCTCTATTGCCAGAATCGCTGATCGACCCCCTCTGGGTCGAGTTCGCTGCCCTGATCGAGGCAGAGCGGCGCCCGGAGTTCGACCCGGCCCATCCGTGGGGATGTCACCGCCGCCGGATCCCCGACCGCCTGGTGTTCGAGCACGTGCTCGCGGCGTTGGTGCACGGCAGCGGCTACGAACGCATCGCCACCCCCGGCTGCTCGGACCGCACGATCCGCCGCCGTCTCGCCCAGTGGGCCGCCGCCGGCGTCGGGGAGCAGGTCCTTCGGGCCGCGCTGGCCGGCTATGACCAGATGATCGGTCTCGACCTCGACGATCTGTCTGCCGACGGAGCGATCACCAAGGCTCCCTGCGGTGGCGAGGGCGCCGGCTGTAACCCGGTCGACCGGGGCAAACAGGGCACCAAACGCTCCGTGGTCTGCGACGGTGCGGGGATCCCGCTGCACCTGATCAGCGCCCGCGCCAATGACCACGACTCGCCGTTGCTGAAACCGACCCTGATCGGGATCTACGACATGATCGGGCCGCGGCCCGAGCGACCGTGCCTGCACCTGGACCGGGGCTATGACTCAGGCAAGACCCGCGATCTGCTCGAACGACTCGGGTTCGACGCACAGATCGCCACCAAGGGCCGGCCCGCCCCGATCCAGGTCGGTAAGCGGTGGCCGGTCGAGCGCACCCATTCCTGGATGAACGGCTACGGCAAGCTGCGCCGGTTCACCGATCGCCGGAAGATCATCGTCGAGTTCTACCTCGACCTCGCCGCCGCACTCACCGTGATCCGCAGACTGATCAACGCGGCCCGCAACCGCTACCGCTGGCCGGATAGGCCCACCACCCGCCGGCTGCGGTAACGATCAATTGCCGGGCGTTCTTATCTCACACGACGACCGCGGAGGCTGTGAGCCGCCTCGGTCCCGGGCCGCCCTCGTCTCCCGGGACGGGCCCTCGCGACGACGGCCGCGGTCGGCCCGCCCCGGCCGTCGTGTCCCGCTCACCGGCGGAGCCGGACGCCCGGTGGGCCGAGCCGCCGGGGGACGCGGCGTCGTCGCGGGTCCCGGACCACCGGTCACGGCGGTGATCCGTCCCCAGCTCGTCGGGCGAGGGCAGGTCGGGCGTGGCCGCGCCGCGCAGCACGTGCGCGCGGGCCGGTCCGGCGGTGCGCCGGGGGGACCGTCAGAGGCGGCGGCTGACCAGGCTCGCGACCCGCTCGATCCCGGCCAGCGACTCGGTGGTCGCGTCGGGGTGCTGGGCGTGCAGGGCCAGCCGGTAGAGCACGGCGCGCAGCAGCGACTGCGGCCACTCCGGGAGCTCGGACCAGCGCTCGATCAGTTCCTCGTCGGCGCCGCCCCAGGCGACCGCGTCGACGACGACGACCGCGGACGCCCACTCCGCGGGCCGCCAGAACGGCACGAGGTCGAGCACGGCGGGGCGGCCCGTCGGGTCGAAGAGCATGGCCCCGAACAGCTCGCCGTGCACGACCTGCGGGGTGAGCCGGATCGTGCGGCGGTGCGCGGCGAGCTCGGCGAACAGCCGGCCACCGGTCTCGGGGTGGAGCTCCAGGCGGCGCTCACCGAACGCGGCGGCCGCGGACCGGGACAGCAGGTCGTCGCGGTCGTCGAGCAGACGCGGGCGCAGCACGGTGGCGGTGGCGGTGTGCAGCCGCAGCGATGCGGCGACGACCTCGTCGTGGCGTGGCTCGGGCACACCGGGCACGTGCCGGGACGCGGCCCAGCCGCCCACCACCCACCGGCCGTCCGAGCTGCGGACGGGGCGGGCGAGGCGGACACCGTCGACCTCGAGGTTCTCCAGCACTGTCGCCGACCAGGCGGCGACGACGTGGTCGGACACCGGCCGCAGCAGCACGTCGCCGCACTGCCAGGCCCGCTGGCCCGCCCACACGACGGGACGCGGGGACGTCTCACGCACCCCGAAGGCGGTGCGGACGTGCTCGGGCAGGACGCTCGCGGCCGGCGCGGTGGCGAGCGTGCGGGCAGCGGTCACAGCGGGGACGGTACCCGCGTCACCGGTCCGCGATCGCCGCGCCACGCCCGAAGCCGCGCGACGCGCCACGACCGATCGGGTGAACGGCACGCCGATCGGGGCCGGTCGGGCGCGCCGCGGCGGACCCTGCGTCGGCCGGTCCCGTACGGGCCGGCTCCCGGCGACCCGACCTACCAGGAGCTGTCCCCGGAGTCCGATCCCGAGTCCGATCCCGAATCCGACGACCGGGAGCCGTCCGAGCTGCCGCCGCGGGAGGACTCCCCACGCGAGGAGCCCGACGAGCCCGAGTCCGAGTCCGACGAGGAACCGGACGACCGGGACTCCGAGGAACGGGAGTCCGACGACCGCGAACCCGAGGCCCGGGAACCCGAGTCCGAGTCCGAACCGGAGGACCGGGAACCCGAGGAACGCGAGTCCGAGTCCGACGACCGCGACCCCGACGCCCCGGAGCCCGAGTCCGAACCCGAGGACCGCGACCCCGACGAACCCGACTCCGACGACCGCGACGACCGCGACCCCGACCCCGACGCGCCGGAATCCGAGTCCGACGACCGCGACGACCGGGAGCCCGAACCGTCGGAGGACCCGGACGAGGAGCCGGACGAGGATCCCGCGGAGCGCGAGCCGGAGGAGCCGCTGCGCTCGGCCATCTGTTCCGCCGCCTGCCGGTCGGCCTCGGCCAGCACCGGTGCGGCCGCCTCCCGGCCCATGACGGACTCGACGTAGGACCCCGCCACGGCACTGACGATCCCACCGGAGCCACCGGAGCCGCCGCTCCCGCCGGTACCCCGCGCGTCCGAGCCGGACCGCTCGCCGCCGGACCGGGTCGTGGCGGAGCGGTCCGTGGCGGGCAGCTCGGTGACGGGCAGCTGGACGGCGGACCGCTCGGTGCCCGGCCGGTCGGAGCCGGACCTGTCCGAGGGGGCCGCCGAGGCGGGTGAGCTCGGGGCGGGGGTCGCCCGCGGGGTGGACGTCTTCCGCGGCGCGGCAGGCGATGCGGCCGGGGTCTCGTCGGAGGAGCGCGTACCGGCGGAGTCGGACGAGCCGGAACCGCCGGACTTCCTCCCGGTCAGGCCACCCGCGACGTCGTCGACGCCCCGGCCCAGCGTCTCGGCCGTGTCGCCGACGCCCTTCGCGGCGTCACCGACACCCTTCCCCACACCCTTCGCGGCCTCGCCGACGCCGTCCCCGGCGTCCTTCGCCGCGTCGCCGACCTTCTTCACCGGTCCGCCGGACGACGCCGGTACGACCTCGGGCCGGTCCCGGTCCGGCCGCGGCGTCCTCCCCGCCTCACGACCGGCCTCGCCCCCGGGACGACCTGCCTCGTCCCCGGGACCCGCCCCTGTGCCGGTCAGGCCGGCGACACCGTCCGCGGCACCGGACACGGCCCTTCCCAGCCGCTCCCCCGGTCCGGCGTCCCGGCCGGGCGTGCTGCCCGGGCCACGGCCCGAGGCACCCTCCGGCCCCTCGGCGCGCGGACGGGTCTCGTCCAGCGGTCCCCGCGGATCGGGCGGACCGCTGGTGCCGACGTCGTCGCGCTCACGGTCTCCGCCGGTCTCCCGGCCACCGGCCAGGACCGCGGGGTTGCGCCGCACCCCGGACGGCTCCGGGGTGGCGGGCTCCTCGCCGCGGGCCAGGGCCAGGACGTCGTCGGAGACCTTCTCGGTGTCGTCGCCGTCGCCGGGCAGCGGCGCGGTGCGGGCCCGGTCGATCCCGTCGTCGATGGCGGTCAGTCGCTCCGCGCAGGCGTCGCGGTTACGGGCACGCAGATCGCGCTGCTCCTCCAGTGAGGCGGCCGCGGCCATCTGGTCGGGCGTGCGCCGGGTCGCCGGTGGCAGGTCGGCGACGATCCGGTCCAGCTCGGCGAGCTGCTGCTCGGCGGCGGCCAGCGAGTCCACGGCGTCCTGCCGGGAGGTGTAGACCTGCAGCTGCGACTGCAGTGCGGCGCGCTGCTGGAGCAGGGTGTCGCGCTGCTGGTGCAGCTTCGCGACCGCGGCCGGGGTCCGGCTCGTCCCGTGCGTGGAGGCCTGCCAGGTCCGTTCGCTCGCGTTGAGCGTCCCGAGCCGCTCGTCGAGGGCGGCCAACGCGACGCGGGCCTGCCCCGCCCACTGGTCGGCGGTGCGCTCCTGCGGCGCCGGGGTGCCGGTCACCGACGGCGAGGACGTCAGCGCGTACCCGCCGAGCAGGACGGCCGTCGCCCCGATCAGGGCCAGTGTCCGCCGGTGCCGCAGCGGGCTGCGCGGGGCACGGAGCGGTCCGGGCCGGTCCGGGCCGGTCGGCCGCGCGGCGACGGGACGGCGGGGCGGCGCGCCCCGGCGCGCCGGGACCGCGCGGTCGTCGTCCTCGGCCGCAGCGGTCGCACCGGCGGCCTCGACGACCTCGGGCTCGCGCAGCCACGGCAGCGTGTCGGCGAGACGCTGGTCCCCCGCCTGCGCCGCGGCGCGCCGGACCTGGCGGGCGGCCAGTCGATGGGCGGCCGAGCAGTAGCGCCGCTGTGGCCGGTCGCCGGACACGTCCCCGGTGGGTGCCAGCGGTGCGTCGCACCCCTGCAGGGCGCATGTGCGCAGCGAGTCCTCCACCGAGCGTCCTCCCGACCTAGTGATCGCGTGCATCCCCATGTCGCGGCGATCGGTCGAGATGTTTCGCCGGACGGGGCCTTTCCGACGCCGAACGGGGAGGTTTCACCCGGACGGTCGTGCGCAAGCGACAATCGGTCACTTTGTGCCACACCGGAAACGACGACGGCCGCCGTCCCGGGTGTACCGGTGCCGGCGGCCGTCGTGTAGGGCCGAACGTGGGTGGTGCTCAGTAGGTGGGCTGCGACGGGTCGATCTGCTTGACCCAGGACAGCACCCCGCCGCCGACGTGGACGGCGTCGCGGAACCCGGCCCGGTGCAGGGCGGCGAGGGCCTCGGCGGACCGTCCACCGGACTTGCAGTGCAGCACGACCGGGCGGTCCTGCGCGATCTCCGACAGCGCGGCGCCGGACAGGATCCGGTCCTTCGGGATCAGGACCGAGCCCGGGATCTTCACGATCTCGTACTCGTGCAGCTCCCGGACGTCGATGAGCTGGAAGTCCTTGCCCGCGTCGATCATCTGCTTGAGCTCGCCGACGGTGATCGTGCTGCCGGCGGCCGCGTCCTGGGCCTCCTGCGTCACGGTGCCGCAGAACGCCTCGTAGTCGATCAGCTCGGTGATCTTCGGCGTCTCCGGGTCCTTGCGGATCTTCACCTGGCGCCAGGTGGTCTCCAGCGCGTCGTAGATCACCAGGCGGCCGAGCAGCGGCTCGCCGATGCCGGTGAGCAGCTTGATCGCCTCGTTGACCATGATCAAGCCGATCGACGCGCAGAGCACGCCCAGCACGCCGCCCTCGGCGCACGAGGGGACCATCCCGGGCGGCGGCGGCTCGGGGTAGAGGTCGCGGTAGTTCAGGCCCTGCCCGTTCGGGGCGTCCTCCCAGAACACCGACGCCTGGCCCTCGAACCGGAAGATCGAACCCCAGACGTAGGGCTTGCCGAGCAGCACCGCGGCGTCGTTCACCAGGTAACGGGTGGCGAAGTTGTCGGTGCCGTCCAGGATCAGGTCGTAGTCCCGGAAGACGTCCAGCACGTTCTCGCTGGTGAGTCGCTCGTCGTGCAGCCGGACCTCGACGAAGGGATTGACCTCGCGGATCGAGTCACGCGCCGACTCGGCCTTCGGGCGGCCCACGTCGGACTGGCCGTGGATGACCTGACGCTGCAGGTTCGACTCGTCCACCACGTCGAACTCGACGATGCCGAGGGTGCCGACACCCGCGGCGGCCAGGTACAGCAGGGCGGGCGAGCCGAGGCCGCCCGCGCCGACGACCAGGACCTTGGCGTTCTTCAGCCGCTTCTGCCCGTCCATCCCGACGTCGGGGATGATGAGGTGGCGGCTGTACCGCTCCACCTCCTCCTTGGTGAGCTCGGCTGCCGGCTCCACCAGCGGCGGTAGCGCCATCTCGTCCACTCCTCGCAGGTTGCGTGCGGGTCTCAGGGCGTCTCAACGCGCCACGTGCGCGTCATCTTCCCGCACCCGCCGCGACCGGCACCGTGTCCCACAGCGCGGCGACCGCGTCGGCCACCGCCGCGGGCCGCTCGATCTGCGCGACGTGGCCGGCCCGGGGCAGGACGAGCAGCCGCGCCCCGGGCAGGGTGGCCGCGGTCCGCGCGGCCAGCCGCGGGGAGACGATGCGGTCCTGCTCGCCCCACACCACCAGCGAGGGCACCCGCACCCGGGCCATCCGGCGCCAGATCTCACGCCCGGCCCACAGGCCGAGCAGGCCGCGGGTGGCACCGTCGGTGGCCGCACCGGCCCAGGGCAGCGTCGCGCGGTGCTCGTGCTCGGAGATCAGCTCCTCGAGGCGACGGGCCGAGCCGCGCTGCGGGTCGGCGAAGCAGACCTTCACGATCCGCTCGGCCCGGGCGCGCAGCGGCTCCTCGGCGAGCGCACGCCGCGCGCCGCGGCCGAGCACCGGGACCATGGCCAGCGCCATCCGCGGGTCCGACAGCCGGCGCGGGTCGGGACGCCGGTCGGGCACCGCGGGCGAGACCAGGGTGAGGGTGCGGACGAGCTCGGGGCGGCGCGCCGCCACCGTCGTCGCGATCACTCCGCCGAGGGAGTTGCCGACCAGGTGCACCGGCCGGTCGCGCCCGGCCAGCCAGCAGAGCAGCGCGTCCGCCATGCCGTCCGGTCCGAAGTCGGCGACGGCGGTCGGCTCGGACAGCCCGAAGCCGGGCAGGTCGACCGACAGGCCCGCCGCGCGCGGGGCGAGGAGCCCGGCGAGGTCGGTCCAGTTCGTGGCCGAGCCGGCCAGCCCGTGGACGTAGACGGCGTCGGCGTCGGCGGAGCCGGGCGTCTCGCGCACGTGCAGGGTGACCCCGCCGGAGGTGACCGCACGGCCCGGCCACGGCGGGATCTCCGCAGCCGGGGACGTCCCGGCACCCGGGGCCGGCACCGGCGCGGGCACGGTGACGGGCGAGTGAACGGACATCGACGCGGCGGCGACCATCCGACCAGCATGACGTGTCGCGCGCGTCACCCGCCGGGCCGGGTGATCCCCGTCTCGCTGTGATCACCGTCCGCATCCGGTGCTCCACGGAGCGCAACGGGATGGACCCCCGGACGTTGTACCCCGTGGACGCACGACGGACGGGAGGTCGGCATGGGGCGGATCGCGGGTTCGGCCGCGGCCCGGCTGGCCGGGTTCGGCGCCGCGTCGGTGCTGGTGTTCACGGCGGCCTGGACCGCGGGCGCCGCCGTGGGGGCCCTGGCGGTGCCCCCGGCCGGCGATGCGCGGGCCGCGGGCGACACCGGGGACGAACGCGGCGACGACGGCGTGCTGGCGGCCGGACTCGCCACCGGTGACCCGACGACCGGCGCGGGCGGGGTGCTCACCACCGCGGCCGGCTACACGCTGACCCCGCTCGGGACCGTCCACCCCTGGCGCGAGCCGACCGAGGTCGCCTTCACCGTGACCGGCTCCGACGGCGCCCCGGTCACCCGGTTCGACACCCCGTCCGGCGACTCCGGGGTCATGGACGTGGCCGTGCTCCGCCGTGACGTCGCCGGGTACATGCGGCTGCGCGCCACCCAGGGCCCCGACGGCGTCTGGCGGGCCCCGGTCCGGTTCCCCGGCCAGGGGGTGTGGCGGCTCTACGCCGGGTTCACCCCGACCGGCGGCCCGCACCTCAACCTGGGCACCGACCTGCACGTGCCCGGCACCTACGGCGCCTTCACCTTCCCGGTCGAGAACCGGGCGGGGCTCTGCGGCGGCAGCGACCAGCAGGTCCGCCTCGACGGCGCCCTGGTCCCCGGTGGGGAGTCCCGGTTGTTCGCCACGGTCGGGCGCGACGGCACCCCGGTCACCGACCTCGAGCCCGTCGACGGCGCGTTCGGCCGGATGACCGCGGTCCGCCAGGGCGACCTGGCCCGGTTCCCGGTCCGGCCCGAGATCAGCGGCGCGGCCGCCACCGACCGGTCCGGCCCCGGGGTGGCGTTCGCGGTGGCGGTCCCCGCCCCCGGCAGCTACCGGCTGTTCCTCGACTACCGCTCCGGCGGTGTGCTGCGGTCCTGCGAGTTCACGCTCCCGACCGCACCGGGGAGCTGACGGCCGGGTGCGTCGGGTCCTGCGCAGCGCCGTCCCACCCCTGGCGGCACTGCTCGCGCTGCTGCTCCCCGTGGCCGGACCGGCGCTCGTCGGCCCGGACCGGGCTCCGGCCTGCACGGTGGCGGCCCTGCTCGTCGCCGTCGCCGTCGTCGCAACGACGGGGTGGCCCGGCCTGCGCGTGGCCGGGCGCGGACTGCGGGAGGGCACGGTGACCGCCGAGACCGGCGTCGCGGTGGCCGTCCTCGCCGCGCTCGGGTGGTCGGCGGCGGTGCTGACCGTGGCGGCGGTCTCCCCCGCGGGCCCCGCGGCGGTGCCGCCCGACCCGCTCGCCGGGCCCGTCCTGCTGCCCGGGGCCGCCGCGGTGCTGACCGTCGTCGCGGCCGCGGTGCAGCGCACCGGCCGCCCGCCCGTCGGGCACGACGAGGAGGTCCGCGCGGGCCTGCGCACCGTCGCGGACCGGTGGAGCGCGCTGCTCACCCCGCCCGCGGTGCTCACCGCGGTCGCGGTCACCGCCTTCGGTGCCGGTACCGGCACCCCGTGGCCCGCCGCGGTCCCGGCCGGCATCGCCGTGCTGCTGGGCGCCTGCCCGCTGCCGCTGCTGGCCGTCCTGCCGACGGCGCTGCGGGCGGCGGACCGGTCGGGGGGGGGCACCGCGGTCCGACTGCCGTCGCCGCTGCCCGGCCGACGCGATCCGCTGGGCTGGGCCGGGCCCGCGGGCGGCCCGGGTCCCGCCGGCCGGGTGGACACCGTCGCCCTGGCCGGGCCGGACGTGCTGACCGGCACCGGAGCCGCGGCGGTCACCGTGCACGCCGACCGGGGCGAGGACCCGGCGCTGGTGCTACGGCTGGCCGCGTCGGTCGCCGCGGGCGCCCGTCCCGGGTCGGACCTGCGTGGCGCGGCACGGGCGCTGGCCGCCGCCGTCGACGGCCCGGTGCCCGAGGTGGCCGAGGCCGACGAACTGCCCGGCCTCGGGGTGTCCGGCCTGGTGGCCGAGCTGCGGGATCCGGAGCCGGGTGGTGGCACGACGGCCACCGTGGTCGCCCACGCGGTGCTGCTCGGCGGCCCGGACTGGCTGGCCGAGCACGGGATCCGGCTGCCGCCGTCGCTGTCGGTCGAACGGGAGCGGGCGGTGGCCGAGGGCCGCGCCGTCCTCCTGGTCGCCTGGGACGGGTGTGCCCGCGCCGTGCTGGCGCTGCCCCGGGCGCCGCACCCCGAGGCGCGCCCGGGGGTGGCGGAACTGGTGGCGGCAGGACTGGCGCCCGTGCTGCTCACCCCCGACGACGACGGCGCCGCCCGCGCCCTCGCGGCGGCGACCGGTCTCGACCCGGCCGACCCCGACGCGGTCCGGCCGGGGCTGGACGGGGCGGCGCGGGCCGCGGCCGTCGCCGGGCTGCGGGTGCGGGGCCGGACCGTCGCGGTGGCGGCCGACCCGGCCACCGACGCCGCCGCGCTGGCCGCGGCCGACCTGGCCGTGGAGCTGGTCCCCTGGCCCGCCGGCCGCACCGCGGACGCCGGGGTCGCGGACCACCCGCAGGACGCCGCGCGTCCCGGACCGGACCCGGTCGTGGTGCCCGCCCCCGGATCGGAGAGGATCTCCGCCCGTGGCGGCCCCGCGGAGGTGGCCGCCGCCCTGCTGATCGCCCGCCGGACGCGGGCACAGGTCCGCTCGCACGTCCGTGCGGCCGTGGTCCTCGCCGTCGCCGGCGTGGTCCTCGCCGTGCTGGGGACGCCCGCGGTCGTGGTGGCCGCCGTACCGGTCCTGGGTGCGCTCGGGCTCGCCGCCCGCGGCCTGCACCGCCGATCGTGAGGGGGCGTCACCCTTCTGCGGCGAAGCCCGTTCACGGATCGTTCGTCAACGCGGTTACCTGCTAGTAGGGTATTCCCACGACGGGTGAGAGGTAGGGGGCCCATGACCGGAACCGCCACGCTACGGGGCGCACGACTGTCCCGCGGCGCGCGCCGCGCCCAGCTGCTGCTGGCCGCCCGCGACGTGTTCGCCGACCAGGGCTACCACGCCGCCGCGATGGACGACATCGCCGAGCGGGCGGGCGTCTCCAAGCCCGTGCTGTACCAGCACTTCCCCGGGAAGCTGGAGCTGTACCAGGCGCTGCTCACGACCTACGCCGAGGAGCTCGTCGAACGGGTCTCGCACGCGATCGAGCGGACCGACGACAACAAGGAGCGCGTGCAGGCGGCCGTCGCGGCGTACTTCGACTTCGTCGCCGGCGAGGGCAAGGCCTACCGGCTGGTGTTCGAGTCCGACCTGCGGGGCGACCCGGAGGCCGCGGCGCTGGTGGAGAGCGCGCTCGACCGCTGCATCGACGCGGTCGCCGGCGCCGTCACCACCGACGCCGGGCTGGACCAGGACCGGGCGCGGCTGCTCGCCGTCGGGCTCGTCGGACTGAGTCAGGTCGGCGCCCAGTTCTGGCTGGACTCCGACCAGCGGGTCCCGCGCGACGAGGCGGTGGCACTGATGGCCTCGCTGGCCTGGCGGGGCATCGCCGGGTTCCCGAAGCAGGGCCTCGACCCGATCTGACCCCGGCCCGGCGACGGGGCGGGCGGCTCAAGCCGCCTGCTCCGCCCCGGCGCGGCGCACCAGCGCCGCGATCCGGCCGGTGACCCCGCCGACCCGCTCCACCGGGAGCATGTGCCCGGCGCCGGGGAACACGGTCAGCTCGGCGCGCGGCAGGCTGCGGTGGATCCGCCGGGCGAACCGCGGCGGCGTGAGCCGGTCCCGGGTCCCGACCAGGATCTCCACCGGCAGCGACGAGAACGCGGCCAGCGCCTCGTCGCGCTCGTGGGTGGTGAGGGTCGGGGTGAATCCGGAGACCGTCGTCGGACGGCAGTCGGCGATCGCCTCGCAGGTGGCGCGGACGGCGAGCCGGTCCGGCCGGGTGCCCAGCAGCAGTGGCTGCAGCCCGGCCCGCAGCAGCGTGGGGTGGGTCGACAGCGCCCGGCGCCCGGTCCACAGCGGGCTGACGGTCACCTTGTCCTTGCCGGCCAGGAAGAGCTTCGCCGGCCTGCCGGTCATCCCCAGCGTCGCCGCGGCACCGAGCCCGCCGCTGGCGGTGGCGACGAGCGCGACGCCGGTGACCCGGGACGCGACGAGCTCGGGGTGCCGCTGGGCCAGCGCCATCGCCGTCATGCCACCCATCGAGTGCCCGGCGATCACCAGCGGGCCGGTGGGGGCGAGCCGGCCGATCACCTCGGCCATGTCGTCGGCGAGGACGTCGAGGGTCTTGAGCTCGTCGGGTGTGTCGTCGGAGCGACCGTGCGCGCGGTGGTCGTAGCGGATCACCCGCGGGGCGGGGCCGCCGCCGGGCGCACCGACGGCGAGGGCGTCGGCGACCGGGGCCCAGCAGCGCTCGTCGAGCGTCCAGCCGTGTGCCAGCAGCACCGTGACCGGCGCCGACTCCGGGCCCGAGACCCGGGCGAACAGGCCGGTCCCGTCCCGGGTGACGATCCGTGTGCTCATCGCGGGGTGCCTCCTCAGATCAGGTGGGCGCGCTTCCACAGGGTCTCCGTCGGGCCGCCGACGATCCCCTGCTCACGCAGGAACGGCACGAGCTTGCGCGAGGACCAGCGCAGCATCTCGTGGTGGTGCGGGTTGGCCAGCGCCGCCTTCCGCCCGACGGCCGGGGCGATCCCGACGCTGCGGTAGACCTCGGGGTGGATGAGGTTGCGGGCGACGACGAACGCGATCCGCGCGGTGAGGTAGCGGGCCCAGGCGCGCTCGGCGCGGTTGGTCCTCGGCATGATCCGCTGCAGCTCCTCCCGGGCGTACCGGACGTGCCGGGCCTCCTCGGTCACGTGAATCTTGTTGATCATGCGGGACAGCGGCTGGACGCGCTCGTCGCGCATGCCCTCGCGCTGGAGCTGGTCGAGGATCTCCTCGACGAACAGGGTGCCGGCGAACATCGCCGGGCCGGTCCCGATGGTCTTCATCAACCGGCCCTGCTCGTGGGTGAGCCGCCGCGGGGCGTAGTCCGGCACGCCGTAGCGCTCGGTCGCCTTGGCGAACATCATCGAGTGCCGGCACTCGTCGGCGATCTCGACCAGGGCGTACTGGATGTGTGCGCGACGCGGGTCGCGGTCGTAGGCGTAGCGCAGCAGCATCTGCATGAGGATCATCTCGAACCACAGCCCGATCCGGGCGACGCTGCAGAACTCGTGCACCGACAGCGTGATCCGCTGCTCCTCGGTCATCCCCTCCCACAGCGGCGTGCCGTAGAGCGACACCCGCTCGGGGACGATCCCGTACCGGCCCTCGACCAGCGGGGCCTCCCAGTCGATGTCGATCGACGGGTTGTAGGACGTGGTGACCGAGCTCTTGAGCAGCCGGCGGGCGGTGTCCTCGCGGTCGGCGAGGTTCGTCTTGCTGCCGGTGCGGGCGGGAGCGCTCATCGGTCGCGCCTTCCTGCTGGGAGGGGCCTGCGGTGGCGGGTTCCACACACGGAACCCTTGCTGTTACCGCCGGTAACGGTTACCACTGGTAACGTGCCCCACGACTCCAGGGATGTCAAGCCGGACGCGCGCAGCCGCCGACGGGAGGAACGGCGGACCGAGATGGTCGCCGCCGCCGTCGAGGCGATCCGCGAGCACGGCCCGGGGGTCTCGGTGGCCCAGATCGCCGCCGCGGCCGGGATCACCAAGCCGGTGCTCTACCGGCACTTCGCCGACCGGGCCGACCTGCAGCGCGCGGTCGGCGAGCACGCGGCGGACATGCTGATGCAGCGCATCTACCCGGTGCTGGCGATCGACGCCGAGCCGATCGAGCACGTCGCCGCGGTCATCGACGCCTACCTCGGCATGGTCGAGGACGAGCCGCAGCTCTACCGCTTCGTCGTCGCCAACCCGGCCGAACCGGTGCCGGGCGCGGAGATCGCCCAGGACGTCCGCGGCCAGATCGGCGCCCTGCTCGCCACGCTGTTCGGCGAGCGGCTGCGCGCCGAGGGCCGCGACTCCGGTGGCGCCGAGGCGTGGGCACACGGCCTGATCGGGATGGTCCAGACCGCGGGCGAGTGGTGGCTGGAGCGCCGCACGATGAGCCGCGACGCGCTGACCAACTACCTGTCCGCGCTCATCTGGGGCGGGATCGCCGGCGTCGCCGGGATCGACTCGCCCACCGCGAACGCCGACATCCTGCGGCTGGTCCCCGACCCGCAGGTCACCGGGACCGGCGCCGACGTCGCGGAGGGCGACCGGTGAGCGGGGACCACGATCACGACGAGGGCTACCGCGGCCCGGCCACCCTGGTGCTGGGTGAGGAGACCGTCGACGTCGAGGTGCTGCTCGACGCCCGGCACGAGCCCTTCGACGGGCGGCTGCACTGGTCGGGGCGGGTGGTCGCGCACCCCCGGCTCACCGCGCTGCTGGGGAGCCGCGGCGGTACCGCCGAGGTCCGGACGCCCGGGTACGCGGCGGTCGGCACGCTGTCCGAGCCGGACGTGTGGGACCGGTTCCGGATCACCGGCACCGGCAGGCCGCCGTTCGCGCTGGACGGGCCGCCCCCGCCGGAGACCGACTGACCCGCCCACCGGCCCCGCACACGCGTCGGGCCCGGCCCCGCGGACGGGGGAACCGGGCCCGGACGACTCCGTGTGCGCTCAGCCGCTGAGGCCGAACCCGACCCGGCGCTCCTCGGACGGGCCGATCTCCACGTACGAGATCCGCGCGACCGGGACGACGTAACGACGGCCCTCGTCGTCGGTGAGGTCCAGCAGCCCGTCGTCGGACTTCATCGCCCCGCTCACGAGCTGGGCCACCTCGTCCGGCGTGCGGTCGCTGGACACCACGAGCTCCCGCGGGGTCTCCGCGATGCCGATCTTGACCTTCACCGGTGGTCCTCCCGATCCCTCACTACTGATCTCCTTGCCGGCGCCAGGCTAGTCGAGATCGGCCCCGAGCATCGCCGGGTCGCGCTCAGTCGAGTCCGAGACGGCCCATCCGACGGCCGTGCGCGGTCTGCACCGTCCGGATGAGTCCGGCCACGCCGCCCTTCTCCCCCGAACCGAGCACGATGAACTCGGCCAGCTCGTCGCGCTCGGCGACGACCCGCTGGGCGTGGGTGACGGCCTCGCCCAGCAGCCGCCGGCCCCACAGGGCCAGCCGGTCGCGCTGCGCCGGGTTGGCGGTGCAGGCGGCGCGCACCTCGCGCTCGGCGAACGCGGAGTGCCCGGTGTCGGCGAGCACGCGCTGCACCAGGTCGCCGGTGCCGGGGTCCACCCAGCCCGCGACCTCCCGGTAGAAGTCGGCACCCAGCCCGTCGCCGAGATAGGCCTTGACCAGCGACTCCAGCCAGCTCCGCGGGGCGGTCGAGGCGTGGTAGCTGTCGATCAGCGCGACGAACGGCGCCATCGCGTCGGCCACGGCGATCCCACGGTGACCCAGGTGGTCCTCGATGAGCCGGAAGTGACCGATCTCGGCGGCCGCCATCGTCGAGAGCTGGGCGCGGCCGGCCAGCGTCGGCGCGGCCCGGGCGTCCTCGGCGAGCCGGTCGAACGCGGAGAGCTCGCCGTAGGCCAGCACGCCGAGCAGCTCCACGGTCGCGGCCGTCGGCGCGTCGCCTCCAGTGGTCATGGCCGTCACCCTAACCGGGCGGCGCGGGCCCGCCGGGTGGCCCGCGACGGCCACGCCGACCACGGGGCGAGCCAACTCACCACACCCGGGGACGGCCGCGCCGTCGTGTTCGGGCGCCGTGGCGGGTATCATGCGGACAGCGTGTCCGGAGGTTGTCGAGATCCTGGAGCTCCCTGCGGACGCGCCCACCGCGCGGGGACCGGGTAACGGGACGAGCGGCCGACACGGCCGAACGCGTCTCACCGGGACCCGCACCAGAACTGGTGCGCGCAGCGCCTCGGCGGCTCTCCCGCCCGAACCGTCGTAGACGGACCGGGGCCGGTCGACGAGCCACGCCACGGCTCCTGTGCGCGGAGAGAGGCGATCACACTGTCCCGAGTCGACAGCACCGACACCCCCGAGGCCGACCTGGGCTTCCTGCCCACCGGCATCACCCCCAGCGAGACCCCGCTCGGCGTGACCAACCCCGGCGGCGAGAAGCTCCCCCCGACCTTCGCCGAGCTCGGCGTCCGGCCCGAGATCGTCTCCGCGCTCGCGGAGAACGACATCGTGCGCACGTTCGCGATCCAGGAGCTCACGCTCCCCCTGGCCCTGGCCGGCGAGGACGTCATCGGCCAGGCCCGCACCGGCACCGGCAAGACGCTGGGCTTCGGCGTCCCGCTGCTGCAGCGGATCACCCCGCCCGGTGAGCGCGCCGCCGCCACCGCCGAGGGCGAGGCCGCCGACCGCACCAAGGACGTGCCGCAGGCGCTCGTCGTCGTCCCGACCCGCGAGCTGTGCGTGCAGGTCGCCCGGGACATCGCCGCCGCGGGCAAGAACCTGGGCGTGCGCGTCGTCGCCATCTACGGCGGCCGCGCCTACGAGCCGCAGCTGGAGGCCCTGCGCAAGGGTGTCGACGTCATCGTCGGCACCCCGGGCCGGCTGCTCGACCTCGCCGAGCAGCGCCACCTGGTCCTCGGCCGGGTCAAGGCCCTCGTCCTGGACGAGGCCGACGAGATGCTGGACCTGGGCTTCCTGCCCGACGTCGAGCGGATCCTGCGCATGCTCCCCGAGGAGCGGCACACGATGCTGTTCTCGGCGACGATGCCGGGCCCGATCGTCCAGCTCTCGCGCGCGTTCCTGACCCGCCCGACCCACATCCGCGCGGAGGAGGCCGACCAGGGCTCCATCCACGAGCGGACCAAGCAGCTGGTCTACCGCGCCCACGCGATGGACAAGGTCGAGCTGGTGACCCGGGCCCTGCAGGCCAGGGACCGCGGCCTGACGATGATCTTCACCCGGACCAAGCGGACCGCCCAGCGGGTGGCCGACGACCTCGCCGAGCGTGGCTTCGCCGCCGCGGCGGTGCACGGTGACCTCGGTCAGGGTGCCCGTGAGCAGGCGCTGCGCGCGTTCCGCGCGGAGAAGGTCGACGTGCTGATCGCGACCGACGTCGCGGCCCGCGGGATCGACGTCACCGGCGTGACCCACGTCATCAACTACCAGTGCCCCGAGGACGCCAAGACCTACGTGCACCGGATCGGCCGCACCGGCCGCGCCGGACGCGAGGGCGTCGCGGTCACGCTGGTGGACTGGGACGAGACCCCGCGCTGGAAGATGATCTCCGACGACCTGTCGCTGGGCATCGACGAGCCGGTCGAGACCTACTCGACCTCGGACCACCTGTTCACCGACCTCGACATCCCGACGACGGCGTCCGGACGGCTCCCGCTGTCCGCCCGCACCCGCGCCGGGCTCGACGCCGAGTACATCGACTCCGAGGGCGACCACCAGGGCGCCCGCAAGCCGCGCACCAGCCGCCGTGACGGTGGCGGGCGCGACGGCGGTGGACGCGACGGCGGCAGTCGTGACGGGGACGAGGGTGGCCGTCGTCCGCGCCGCAACCGCTCCCGCTCCCGGACCCGCGGCGGCGTCGCGGTCGAGGCGGGCGGCTCGGCCCCCGCCGAGGGTGCCGTCGCGGCTCCTGCCGAGGGCGCCCCGCAGAACGGGCCGGACACCGGCACGTCGGACGAGGGCGGGGCGGCCAAGCCGCGCCGCCGTCGCCGTCGCGGCGGGTCGCGTCGCGGGCCCGGTGGCGGCGAGTCCGCCGACGGGGCCGACGCGGCCGCCAGCTGACCCCACGCGTGCTGCGCGGCCGACCGCTGCGGGACCGGCTCCCGCTCCCGGGCGTCCCCGCCGAACGACGACACCGCGGCGACCGACTGGTCGCCGCGGTGCTCGTGCTGCTGGTGGTCGGGGTCGCGGTGCTCTACGCCGTGCAGAGCCCGGCCGCACACACCGAGTCGGTGCCGGCCGCGGCCGCGCCCGTCCCGCCCCCTCCGGCCGGCCCGGTCCCGGCGGGGTTCACCGAGCTGTGGCGGGCGGCCAGCCCGGACACGCCGGTGCCACTGGCGGTCGGGGACGGCGTCGTCGTGGCCGAGAGGTCCCGGGTCTCGGGGCGCGACGCCCGCACCGGCGCCGAGCGCTGGAGCTACCGGCGTGACCTGCCGCTGTGCACCACCGGCTTCGCCGACGGCCGGGTGCTCGCGCTCTACCGCAACGACGAGTACTGCTCCGAGCTGTCGACCCTGCAGCCCGACTCCGGGGCGCGGGGACCGGCCCGGACCCTCGACGCCCGGCCCGGCACCCGGCTGATCGGCCAGGACCCGGTGCTCGCGACCGGTCAGGACTACGTCGAGACCTTCCGCTCCGACCTGGTCCGCACCGCGGAGTACGGCACGGTGCGCGCACTGGAGGAGCCCGGCTCGCAGCCGCGGTCGGGGTGCACCTTCGGGTCGTTCGCCGCCGCCGAGGACCGCGCCGTGATCCTGGAACGCTGCCCGGGCGAGCCCTCCGAGCGCCTGACGGTGCTGCGCCCCAGCGGCACCGAGGGCGACCGCCCGGCGTTCGACTCGTCGTCGGTCACCGGGACCGACGGCGCCCAGGTGGTCGCCACCTCCCCCGAGCGCGTCGCCCTGCTGCTGCCGGGCGCGCCCCGCCTGGCCCTCTACGACCGGATGGGGCGCAGCATCGGCGAGTTCCCCGTCGACGCGGGCGGCACGGTCGCCGCCCCCTCCGACGGCGTCGCCCGCACCGCCGCCGACGAGCGCCGCTACTGGTGGACCGGCGGCGCGACCGTCGCGCTGGACACCCGCAGCCTGCAGCCACGCTGGAGTCTGCCCGGCACCCTGGGCCCCGGAACCCGCTACGGCGACCGGTTGCTCGTCCCCGTCCCCGGCGGGGTCGCCGACGTCGACCCGGCGACCGGCGCCGTCGCCCGGACCCTGCCGGTGGACCGCGGCCCGGTCACCGCCCCGGTCCTGCTCGCCGCCCAGGGCGCCCTGCTCGTGGAGCTGCGGGGCGACGAGGTCGTCGTACTGGGTCCGGGCGGCTGAGAACCGACGTTGCCGTAGTGTCGGAGACACTAGTATCTTCGACACCATGACGCAGCGGTCCGGCCTCGCTCTCGCCGTGCTGTCCCTGCTCACCGAGGCGCCCATGCACCCGTACCGGATGCAGCAGCTCGTCCGCGAGCGGGGCAAGGACGACGTGGTCAACGTCGGGCAGCGGTCGCAGCTCTACAAGACGATCGACCGCCTCGCGCGCGACGGCCTGATCGTCGAGCACACGACCGAGCGCGAGACCGCCCGCCCGGAACGCACCCTGTACGCGGTCACCGACGCCGGTCGCGAGACCGCCGAGGAGTGGACCCGGGAGATGCTGACCGCGCCGCGGCCGGACTTCCCCGAGTTCGTCGTCGGCCTCGCGCACCTGCCCCAGCTCACCCCCGCCGACGCCGCCGCGGCGATGGAGACCCGGCTCGACACCCTGCGACGGCGTTCGGCCGGCGCCCGGGCGAACCACGAGTCGGTCGTGGGCCTGCTGCCGCGGGTCGTGCTCGTCGAGCTCGAGTACACCATCGCGATGCTGGAGGCCGAGACCTCCTGGGTCGCCGCGCTCGTCGACGACGTCCGTAGCGGCCGTCTCACCTGGAGCCGCGAGGAGCTGCTGCGCCTGGCCGCCGCACGCGGTGGCCCCGCGCCGCCCGGCGTCCCCTGACCCGGCGCCGGGGGTGTCCCGGCCGCACCGCACGCACGGCCGTCGCGTCCGCGACCGGCCGCGACCCGTCCTGCTCCGACACGGAGGTCCACCATGTCCGTCCGAGTGATCGTCGCCGGTGCCGGCACCGGCGGCCTGTGCCTGGCCCAGCGATTGCACCGGGCCGGGGCCGAGGTCGTCGTCCTGGAACGCGACGCCGACCCGCGCCCGGCCGGGCTGCGCGGCTACCGGGTCGGCATCTCCCCCGACGGCTCCCGCGCCCTGCGGGCCTGCCTGCCCGCGGAGCTGTACGCGGTGTTCGAGGCGACCACGGCCGGGGCCTACGCCGGGCTGCTGATGTGCACCGAGCGCTACCGCGAGCTGCTGTCGCTGCCGTTCGCCGAGATGCCGGGCGGCGGGGCCGAGGAGTTCAACGTCAGCCGCACCACGCTGCGCCGGGTGCTGTTGACCGGCATCGAGGACACCGTCCGGTGGGGCAGCCCGTACGCCTCCCACGAGGTACGCGACGACGGCACCGTGGTCGTGCGGACCGGCGCCGGGGACACGGTCACCGGCGACCTCCTGGTCGGCGCCGACGGCGCGCACTCCCGGGTCCGCGGGCGGTTCCTGCCCGGCGCCGGGCACACCTCCACCGGGCTCGTCGCGATCGGCGGCCGGGCCCCGCTCGACGCCACCACGACGGCCCTGCTGCCCGGGGCCGACGGCATGGCCCTGGTGCTGGGCCGCACCGGGACGATGGGCATCAGCCACGTCATGCGGATGCCCTGGGACGAGGACCGGGTCCCCCGCCCGGGCCTCGACCCGGCGCGCGCCGCGACGCTGCGCGGCTGGCCCGGCCTGGCCGGGGACCCGACCGACGACTTCGTCTCCTGGGGGGTGACCGTCTCGCACACCGTGCTGCCGGGCGGGCGTCCCGCCACCGCGGACGGCTCCGCTCTGCTCACCCTGGCGCAGCAGGTCACCGCGGACTGGGACCCGCGCTGGCGGGAGCTGCTCGACCGGTCGGACCCGGCGTCGGCGTTGTGGATCGACATCCGCACCTCCGACCCGCTGCCGCACTGGGAGCCCGGCCCGGTCACGCTGCTCGGCGATGCCGCGCACACCATGACCCCCGGCCGCGGCGCCGGCGCCAACACCGCCCTGCGCGACGCCCGGGAGCTGGGCGAGCGCCTGGTCCGGGTGCTCGACGGCGACCTCGACCTGCACACCGCCATCGGCGGCTACGAGGCCCGGATGCGCCGCTACTCGGCGGCCGCGGTGCGCGAGTCGCTGCAGCAGATGCACGACGGGTCCGGCCGCGGCCCGGTCCTCCGCGCGCTGGGGACCGTCGCGCAGCGGAGCGGGCTGCAGCTGGTCAACCGGGTCCCCGCGCTGCGCCGTCGGATGGCCAGGAGCATGCAGCGGGTCCGCGACTCCGAGGGCGCCTGACCGGCTACAGGAACCAGCCGAACCCGAGCACCAGCGACGCCGTCACGACCACCACGAGCGCGGCGAGCGACCCGGTACGGTCCCGCCGCCGGTCGGCGACGACCTGGCCGGCGACGGCGACGACCGCCGCGCCGACGTGCGCGACGATCGCACCCGCCCCGGGCCCCGGCACCCCGCTGTTCCCTGCCGCCCACTCCACCACGACCAGTCCCAGCGCCAGCACGACCAGTCCACCGGCGAGTACCCCGGACAGACCGCGCAGCAGCCGGGTCCCGACACCGTCGCCACCCGGTCCGGCGCCGCGGCGCCGCGTGCCCTCCCCGGCGCTCCGGCGGTCGACCGGCCGGCCGGGGGCGCAGGCGGCGGGGTGCTCGTCGTCGCCCGGTCGCCCGGCCGCGCCGGCGGACGGTTCGCGGCGCGGGGCCGGGGCCCCGTCGCCCCGGCGCGGTGCGCGGCGGGACTCGGGCAGCGCCTCGGCGGGCCGCGGGCCGGCCGGCGGGCCGACGGCTCCGCGCCGGCCGGGCGGACCCGACGGCGGGCCCGGCGGACGGGGGTCGTAGCCGTCGGGCCCGGGATGCGGGCGCCCGTACGAGGGTCGCGCCCGGTACGGGGCGGGCGGGCGTGGCGGGAGCGCGGGACGGCCGTGCCGCGGCGGGCCGGGGAACGGCGGGTCGGCGGTCACGGGGCGAGCAGGTCCCACGGTCGGGGCTCGGCGACGGCGGCGCGGCCGGGCGCGCAGTGCCGTCGGACCGCGCAGGTCCCGCAGTGCCCACCGGTGCGGGCCGGGAACAGCGCGGCGGCGTCGCCGCCTGCGGCGAGTGCCGTCGTCGCCCGCGTGGCGGCGTCGGCGGTCGCGGCGGCGGCGGTGACGTGCCGGTCGAGGGAGGCCTGGTCGTGGGTGTGTGCGGCGACGGTCCCACTGGGCACGTGGTGCAGCTCGACGGTGCGGCAGGGACGGCGGAGCACCGAGGCGGTGGCGACGGCGTAGAGCGCGAGCTGGCGGGAGGCCGCCGCGTCGTCGTCGGTCGGTACCCGGCGCCCGGTCTTGAAGTCGACCACGACGGCCTCGCCGTCGCGCGCGTCGATCCGGTCGACCCGGCCCTCCACCAGCAACGGCCCGGCCGGGGCGCGCACCCACCGTTCGACGGCGAGCGGCTCGTCACGCCCGACCGGCCCGTCGACGGCCGCGGCCAGCCAGTCCCGGGCCCGCAGGCGGTACCGGGCGGCCTGGGCGTCGTCGGCGAAACCCTCCCCGGTCCAGTGCCGGTCGACCAGCGCCGCGGCCTGCTCCGGCGTGCGCCGCGACGCGGGCAGGGCCGCCAGCGAGCGCAGCGCCAGGTGCACCACCGCGCCGAGCGAGGTGTGGGCGAATCCGCCGCCCCGCGACGGGGCCGGCCGGTCGACGTGCAGCATCCGGTAGCGGCGGGGGCAGGTGTCCCAGGTGTCGAGCCGGGCCGGGGTGACCCGGTGCAGCGCGGTCGCTCCGAAGTCCGGGTCGAGCAGGTCCAGGCCGAGCTGACCGTCCGGTGCCCCGGTGGCGGGAGCGGTGGTCCGGGCCATGGCGCCACGGTACTCCCGGAGGGTCACCGACCGTCGATCACTCCCGGCGACGCGTCGTCACGGGGCGCCGCCGGATCCGCCGTGCAGCACCGGCACGCCGGTGGCCCGCTCGGCCAGCGCCGCGTAGACCTCCGGGTCGGTCGTCTCCTCGGCGAGCGGGGTCGTCTTGTTGGTGCCGTGGTAGTCGCTGGACCCGGTCGCGAACAGGCCGTGCTCGGCGGCGAGACCCCGCAGCAGCTCCCGGTCGGCCGGGGCGTGGTTCGGGTGGTCGACCTCGACCCCGCCCAGGCCCCAACCGACGAGGTCGACGAGCACCGAGGGCTCCACGACGACACCGCGCGCGCGGGCCAGCGGGTGCGCGAACACCGCGACCCCACCCGCCGCGACGATCATCTCGACCGCCGTCTCGACCCGGGTGTCGGCCCGCGGCACGTAGTAGGGGCTGTCGTTGTGGAGCAGCTCGGCGAACGCCTCGTCGACCGACCCGACCACGCCGGCCGCGACGAGGGCACGGGCCAGGTGCGGGCGGCCCGCGCTGGCCCCCTCGGGCAGGTGCGCGAACACGGTGTCGACGTCGACGGGGTACCCGTCCGCGGCCATCCGGCCGATCATCGTCTCCAGCCGCTGCACCCGCTCCCCCCGCAGCCGCTCCTGCTCCGCCACGAGCGCGGCGTGCCCGGGGTCGAACAGGTAGCCGAGCAGGTGCACCGAGCAGCGCGGCTCGCCCGTCCGGTCGGTCGGGCTGAGACAGGAGAACTCGGCGCCGCGCACCAGGTCGAGGCCCGCGGGGAGCGCGGCCGCGGCGTCGGCCCACCCGCCCGTGGTGTCGTGGTCGGTGATCGCGACGACGTCGAGCCCCGCGGCCCCGGCCGCCCGGACCAGCTCGGCCGGGGAGTCGGTGCCGTCGGACGCGGTGGAGTGGGCGTGCAGGTCGATGACGGACACGCCGCCGACCCTAGCCCGGCGCACGCCACGTGCACCCCGGGACGCGGCCGCACCCTCCGGTCGGTCAGGACGACCCGGACCGGTCGGCGGGCACGGTCGAGCCCGGGGACGACGTCCCGCGCCGACCGGGGCGGGACGCCCGCCCCGGTGCCGGGGTCAGCGTCGCCAGCGCGGCTTGGCGAGCATGCCGGTCGCGCGCGTCTTGCCCTTCTCCCCGAAGACCAGCTCGGAGAGTGCCTCGTAGATCTCCTCGGGGCGCGGCATGTAGTCGATGCGGTTGAGCGCCTGGATCTGGCCCGCGGACTCCACGACCATCGTGCCGTAACCGAGCATGCGACCGGACAGCGAACGCTGGAACGTCAGGTCGGTGACCTTGCCCAGCGGCATCATGCCGACGTTGTGCACGATGATCCCCTGGGCGATCATCACCCGCTTGTCGGTGATCACGATCCGCTCGATCCACCAGAGGATCGACAGCGCCGTGTACCGCAGGACGGCCACGACGACCAGGTAGAACGCCAGGTTGTC
Organism: Pseudonocardia sp. ICBG1293; assembly: GCF_020131355.1. Classification (GTDB taxonomy): domain Bacteria; phylum Actinomycetota; class Actinomycetes; order Mycobacteriales; family Pseudonocardiaceae; genus Pseudonocardia. The sequence goes on along the minus strand of NZ_JAHLEL010000038.1, from coordinate 238,508 downwards.
GATGACGGCGTCCAGCACCGGGTCGATCCCGGGACGGTCGAGCAGCTGCTCGATCCCGACCACGACCACGATGAACAGCGCGGTCTGCCAGATGTGTCGGACCATCACGGCCCAGTGCTGGCGCACACGGATGACGCGTCGCTCCGTGGGGAGCAGGTACTCGTCGATCTCCCGGGGCGCGAGCACGGGCTCAGATCAGGTTGGTGACGAAGGTCGAGACGGACTGCGCCGCGTCGTAGAGGATGTTGCCCACGTTCGAGACCGAACCGGCTGCACCGTTGGGATTGGTGATCACCAGGAAGATCCCCAGCGCCACCGCTACCAGGATCAGGATCTTCTTCACGTTCCCTGCCCACCCGTTTCTCGGTGTGTCGGACACACAGACATGTCATTGGTACCGGAGGGCCGACTGGCCCCGGTACCGGCACCCGAGCAGCGTACCGTCGTTCCGGATGACCGACAGTAGCCGACACGTCGCCTGCGTGGGTGGAATCGTGTTCGACCCGGACGGACGATTGCTCCTCGTCCGCCGAGGGAACGAGCCCGGCCGGGGCCTGTGGTCGGTTCCGGGCGGGCGGGTCGAGGCCGGGGAGAGCGAGCACGCCGCCGTCGTCCGCGAGCTCGCCGAGGAGACCGGTCTGGACGTCGTCCCCGGTCGGCTGGCCGGTGTGGTGTTCCGCGGTCCCTACCGGATCGCCGACTACGTGTGCACCCTCGCGCCCGGCGGCGGCGCCCCGCGGGCCGGCGACGACGCCACCGACGCCCGGTTCGTCGACCGGGCGGACTACGCGGCGCTGGCGGTCGTCGACGGGCTCACCGAGACCCTCGGTGGGTGGGACTGCCTGCCCCGGTCCTGACGCCACGCCGGGTGCCCACCCGGATCCGCGGTCGGCGTGTGGGTGACACAGGACGGCCCCCGGCTCCGGGCGGAGTCGGGGGCCGGTACCGCGGGGACGGACCCCGCCGGGTCAGACCTGCGGTGTGGGGCGGCCCGGCTGCTCGCCGCCACGGCTGTCGCCGTAGGACCGCTTGGGCACCATGACCTTGCGGCGGAACGTGCAGACGACGGTGCCGTCCTGCTTGTAGCCGCGGGTCTCGACGTACACGACGCCGCGGTCGTCCTTCGACTTCGACGGGGTCCGGTCGAGGACCTCGGTCTCGCCGTAGATCGTGTCGCCGTGGAAGGTCGGCTTGGTGTGCTTGAGCGACTCGACCTCCAGGTTCGCGATCGCCTTGCCCGACACGTCGGGCACCGACATCCCCAGCAGCAGCGAGTAGATGTAGTTGCCGACCACGACGTTCTTGCCGAAGTCGGTCGTCTCCTCCGCGTAGTGCGCATCCATGTGCAGCGGGTGGTGGTTCATGGTGAGGAGGCAGAACAGGTGGTCGTCGTACTCGGTGACCGTCTTACCGGGCCAGTGCTTGTAGACCGCACCGACCTCGAACTCCTCGTAGTAGCGCCCGAACTGCACCGTTCACGCTCCCATCACGCCGTGTCCTCCGTTGCGGGAGTAACCTATCCGGTGGCCCGCGCGAGGAAGGGCGGTCCGGCTCACACGTGCACGGTCGGGGATGTCACATCTCGGTGACCTCCGCCGGCGCACGGACGAGACACAGGACGGTCCGCCGAACGGCAGGGAGGTGAGTGCGGTGTCCGCGTCCCAGACACCGGCGAGCAGTAGGTGCCGCCTCCCGCTGCGCACGGCCCCGGGGTACGTCCGGGGCTGATCCCGGCGGGAGGCGAGTTCCGGCCCGGCGGCCGCCGCGTGCGGTCGCACCGATCCCCGGTACCGCTCGCCCCCTCGAGCCGTACCGGCATGCCCGGAGGTGGTCCTCGTGATGCCCTCGCTCTCCCAGCTCCGTCCCACCATCCGCCCGTCCCGCCGTGCCGAGCGCGCCGCCGCCCGGGCCGCGGCGAGCCCACCCGTCCGGCTGCGCGTCCCGCTGTCGGCCTACGTCGTCGACTGCGCCGTCTACGTCGGCGGTCACCGGCTCGCCGGTCGCTGGACCCACGACGAGGCGATCGCCGAGGTCCGCGAGCGCGGCGAGGGCTTCGTCTGGATCGGCCTGCACGAGCCGGACTCCGAGCAGATCGCGGGCGGCGCCGAGACCTACGGGCTGCACGAGCTCGCCGTCGAGGACGCGGTGCACGCCCACAACCGCCCCAAGCTCGAGCGCTACGACGACACGCTGTTCATGGTGCTCAAGACCGTCCGCTACGTCGGGCACGCCGACCCGACGACGTCGAACGAGATCGTCGAGACCGGCGAGGTCATGGCCTTCCTCGGACGCGACTTCGTCGTCACCGTCCGGCACGGCCGCCACACCGGCCTGCGTGAGGTCCGGCGGCGGCTCGAGGACGACCCGGAACAGCTCCAGCTCGGCCCGGCCGCGGTGCTGCACGCGATCGCCGACCACGTCGTGGACTCCTACATCGAGGTCTGCGGCCAGATCGAGGACGACATCGACGCGGTCGAGGCGGAGGTGTTCTCGCCGCGCTCGACGATGAACCCCGAGCAGATCTACGTCATGAAGCGCGAGATCCTCGACCTGCGCCGCTGCGTGATGCCACTGGTCGGGCCGATGCGCAAGCTCGCCGAGGGCTACAGCGCGCTGGTCCCGCACGACGTGCGGTCCTACTTCCGCGACGTCGACGACCACCTCGGTGGCGTCGCCGAGCAGGTGGCCGGCTTCAACGAGCTCCTGACCACCCTGGTCGACGCGGTCCTGGCGAAGATCAGCATGCGGCAGAACAACGACATGCGGAAGATCACCGCCTACGCGGGCCTGATCTCGGTGCCGACGATGATCGCCGGCGTCTACGGGATGAACTTCGACTCGATGCCCGAGCTGCACTGGGACTTCGGCTACCCGATGGTCCTGCTGGTCATCGCGACGCTGTGCGGTCTGCTCTACCGCAACTTCCGCCGCAACGGCTGGCTGTAGGCCTCCGCTCAGACCCGGCGGGTGCCCGTCGGCGGGGTCGGCGGCTCGTCGTCACCCGCGGGCGGGGGTGTCTCCTCCGGGCGCGGCCTCGGCGGGCCGGGGCGGCGCAGGCCGACCGGGCGCCGCGGCCGGGGGCCGGACGTCGGCCGCCGCGGTCCCCCGGGAACCGGGTCGTCGGGCCGGGGCCCGGGCACGGGGTCGTCGGTCCCGGCCCCGGCGGGACCCGCGGCCCCGGACGGACCGGACCCGGTGGCGCCGGGCTCCGCGGGTCCGGACGCGTCGGCTCCGGCGGAGCCCGGCTCCCCCGGCCCGGACGCGCCGGCTCCCGCGCGGCCGGGCCCGGTTCCCGGCAGTCCGTACCGCAACGCCCGGGCGACGGCGTGCCCGCGCGGCCGGGTGTCCGCGTCGTCGTCGGAGGCGGGGCCGGGTCCCGGGCGGGACGTGTCCGGAACGTGGTCGTCCGCCCCCCGGGGCGCGTCGTCGGTGCCGTCGGTGCCGTTGCGGTCGGTGCCGTTGCGGTCGGTGCCGTCGGGGTGTGCGGGAGCGGCCGTGTCCGCGGTGTCCGCGGTGTCCGCGGCGTCCGCGGGGGGCGTGGTGCGCCCGGGGGCGTCGCCCTCCCCCACCTCGACGTCGTCGCCGATCCGTTCCGGGAGCGCCTCGGCGTAGCCGGGGTCCTCGGGCCCGCCCTCGGCGACGGGCTCGGCGGCGTCGTCGGGGGCCGGGCCGGTGTCCTCGCGCAGGGGCCGCCACCCGGCGGCGGCGATGGCCGAGCGGCGGGCGCGGCGTTCCCGGCGCTCCCCCACCACGTCGGGCTCGTCGGGACGCCGTCCCAGGAAGGTGTGCACCAGGTGCTGCTGGGACCCGCCGACGGTCTGGACACGGACGTCGTCGAATCCGGCGCGCTCCATCCGGTGCACCATCTGCTCCGGCCCGCCGGCCGTCGCGATCCGCTTGGCCCGGTAGCGGGCCAGGTCGGCGACCCCCCAGCGCAGCGAGGCCATCGGCAGCATCCAGGTCCAGTTCGCGGTGGTCCACCGCACCCGGTTCCGGCTCCCGCCGACGGCGTAGTCGTGCACGGCCAGCGGGGCGCCGGGCTCGAGCAGGCTCAGCAGGCGTCGCAGGCCGTGCTCGGCATCGGGCAGGTTCGACACGAGGAAGGACGCGAGGATGCCGTCGAACGGCCCCTCGACACCGGCCTCGGCAAGGGTCTCCAGCCGGGAGTGCACGAACGTCACCCGGGGCGACCAGTTCTTCCGCCGGGCCACGGCGAGCATCTCCGCGGACGCGTCGACCGCCACCACCTCGGCACCCCCGACGCTGGTCAGCAGCGCCTCGGTGGACACCCCGGTGCCGCAGCCGACGTCCAGCAGCCGCAGGCCGTGTCCCTCGCCGAGGCCCATCCGGGACGCCGACACCCGCAGGTGGGTGCGGTAGCCGGGCAGGGTGGCGACGAAGGCGTCGAAGCCCGCGGCCCCTCGCCCGTAGGCACGGTGCACCGTGGCCGGGCGGATCTGGTCGCTCTCCTGCCACGCCTCGCCGCTCACGGGGCCTGATCCTGCCCGCAGCGCCCCGCGTCCGGAACCCGACGCGCCCTCCCGGATGGGGTGTGACACCCACCCGGGAGGGCGCGCTGGGCCGAACGTGGTTCCGGAGCCACCCGTGCGGCGCAGCGGGCGCGGCGCCGGGGCGGGCGCCGGCTCAGCAGCAGCGTCCCTGCGGGTTGCTCTCCTGGTACTCGCTGCGGGCCCGCCAGTACTCCCGCTCCGTCATCGGCGGGTGGTCGTGCCCGGTGCGGCGGTGGTGGTCGAGGTAGCGGTCGTAGAGGTCCGCCCCGATCACCCCGCGCCACCAGCCGTGCAGCGCCCGCAGCCGGGTGAGCGTCCTGGCCGTCACGGTCGGTACGGTCACGGTCAGTGCCCCGACCGCGCCGGTGTGCCGACCGCCTCGGTCCACTCCTTCTCCAGCTCCTTCTCCGCCGGGGTCGCGACCAGGCCCGCCGGGGCGTAGAGCCGCGATGCCACCGGCTCCTCCTCGTGGTCCGGACGGCCACCCACCGAGATCGACTTCCAGGCGGCCAGCACCGCGGCGACGATCACGACGAGCGCAAGCGTCACGAACAGGATCGACAGCGAGCCCTGCACGAAGGTGTTGCGGACGACGGCCGCCATCGCCTGTGGGGTGCCCGCGGTGCCGAAGCTCGTCTCCCCGGACGCGATGGCCTCGCGGAAGGCGAGGTGCTGCGCCCAGTACCCGATCTTCGGGTTCGAGGAGAAGATCTTGTACATCGACGCCGTGACCGTGACGACCGCGGCGAAGGCCAGTGGCACGACGATGATCCACAGATAGCGCACCTGCCCGCGCCGTGCCGCGATCGCCAGGCAGACCGCGAGCGCGATCGCGGCGAGCAGCTGGTTCGCGATGCCGAACAGCGGGAACAGCGTGTTGATCCCGCCGAGCGGGTCGCTCACGCCCATCAGCAGGATCGCGCCCCACGCCCCGACCATCAGGCCGGTGCAGATCCAGGCCGCCGGCCGCCACGAGGTGTCCTTGAACCGCGGGACGACGGTGCCGATCGCGTCCTGGAGCATGAAGCGCGCCACCCGGGTACCCGCGTCGACGGCGGTGAGGATGAACAGCGCCTCGAACATGATCGCGAAGTGGTACCAGAAGCTCATCATCGCGGGCCCGCCGATGAACTGCTGCATGATGTTCGCCAGGCCGACGGCCAGGGTCGGCGCGCCGCCGGTGCGCGACACGATCGACTCCTCGCCGACCAGCGCCGCGGTCGTCGCGAGCTGGTCCGGGGGTGACGTTGACGTTCATCAGGCCGAGCGAGTTGACGAACGCGGCCGCACCCTCGACGGTGCCCTCGGTCAGCGACGTGGGCACGTTCATCGCGAAGTAGAGCCCGCGGTCGATCGACAGCGCCGCGACCAGCGCCATGATCGCGACGAAGGACTCCATCAGCATGCCGCCGTAGCCGATGAACCGGGTCTGGCGCTCCTTCTCGACCAGCTTAGAGGTCATTTCAGAACGAGGTCGACGTGTCTGTTGTAGACGACAAGCGGCTATCTGACCTGCCGTTTGATCTGTCGTCGAGGGGTCAATGGAAACTCGACAAGTCGTTCTGAAACGACCTCTAAGAGCGTCCGGCGATTGATGGTTATCGGAGTCGACGGGTCGTGGGTCGGGTTGTCCAGCGGTAGCGGCTGCGGGCACGGTTGATCAGCCGGCGGATCACGGTGAGCGCGGCGGCGAGGTCGAGGTAGAACTCGACGATGATCTTCCGGCGATCGGTGAACCGGCGCAGCTTGCCGTAGCCGTTCATCCAGGAATGGGTGCGCTCGACCGGCCACCGCTTACCGACCTGGATCGGGGCGGGCCGGCCCTTGGTGGCGATCTGTGCGTCGAACCCGAGTCGTTCGAGCAGATCGCGGGTCTTGCCTGAGTCATAGCCCCGGTCCAGGTGCAGGCACGGTCGCTCGGGCAGCGGCCCGATCATGTCGTAGATCCCGATCAGGGTCGGTTTCAGCAACGGCGAGTCGTGGTCATTGGCGCGGGCGCTGATCAGGTGCAGCGGGATCCCCGCACCGTCGCAGACCACGGAGCGTTTGGTGCCCTGTTTGCCCCGGTCGACCGGGTTACAGCCGGCGACCTCGCCACCGCAGGGAGCCTTGGTGATCGCTCCGTCGGCAGACAGATCGTCGAGGTCGAGACCGATCATCTAGTCATAGCCGGCCAGCGCGGCCCGAAGGACCTGCTCCCCGACGCCAGCGGCGGCCCACTGGGCGAGACGGCGGCGGATCGTGCGGTCCGAGCAGCCGGGGGTGGCAATGCGTTCGTAGCCGCTGCCGTGCACCAACGCCGCGAGCACGTGCTCGAACACCAGGCGGTCGGGGATACGGCGGCGGTGACATCCCCACGGATGGGCCGGGTCGAACTCCGGGCGCCGCTCTGCCTCGATCAGGGCAGCGAACTCGACCCAGAGGGGGTCGATCAGCGATTCTGGCAATAGAGGCACGGACCCTCCAGGCGACCATCAGGACATCAGCAATCCCATGATCACTTGCAGGTCCGTGTCTCTACCAACACCGACACACGGCCACCTCTACTGCCGGACGCTCTTAGAGGTCATTTCAGAACGAGGTCGACGTGTCTGTTGTAGACGACAAGCGGCTATCTGACCTGCCGTTTGATCTGTCGTCGAGGGGTCAATGGAAACTCGACAAGTCGTTCTGAAACGACCTCTTAGTACTCCAGCCGCAGTTTGTGATGTTGATGTGCGCTAAGCTTCGATCTTGTGCAGGTGGAGGAGGATCTCGAGGCGTGGGCCGGTGGCCTGGATGGGCTGTTCGGGCTGGTGGCGGGCCGGTTCTTCCGGACGGAACCGCGGCGTCGGGCGCGGGCGTATGTGCGGGGGTTGTTGGCGCCGTTGGCGGGGAAGAACGGGTGGACGCTGGCCGAGGTCGCCGGTGACACGACTCCGGATGGGATGCAGCGGCTGCTCAACTCCGCGACCTGGGATGTCGACGGTGTCCGTGATGACCTGCGGGATTACGTCGTCGAGCACCTCGGCGAGTCCGGTGGGGTGCTGATCGTCGATGAGACCGGGTTCCTGAAGAAGGGGACGAAGTCGGCGGGGGTGCAGCGCCAGTACTCGGGCACTGCCGGGCGGGTGGAGAACTGCCAGCTCGGAGTCTTCTGTGCCTATGCCACGAGCAAGGGCCGGACGTTGATCGACCGCGAGCTCTACCTGCCCAAGTCCTGGACCGGTGATCGGGAACGCTGCCGAGCCGCGGCGGTGCCTGAGGAGATCGAGTTCGCCACCAAGGCCACGCTGGCCAAGGAAATGCTCGGCCGTGCCCTCGATGCCGGGGTTCCCGCAGGATGGGTGACCGCGGACGAGGCATACGGGCAGGACTACAAGTTCCGCACCTGGTGCGAGCAGCGCCGGATCGGCTACGTCGTCGCGGTTCCGCGCAGCCAGTCCGTCCCGTTGTCCCTGGACGCCGACATCTGTCAGATCAGCGGCTCACGACGGGCCGACGACCTGGTCGCCCGCGCTCCCGGACGGGCGTGGAAGCGCCGCTCAGCCGGTCCGGGTGTGAAGGGAGAACGCTTCTACGACTGGGCCGTGGCCTCGCTGTATCCGCCCGAGAACGCCCCGGCCGGATGGGGCCGATGGCTACTGGTCCGACGTCAGATCCTCACCGACACACAGCTCTCCGCCGGCGAGGAGCCCGATCTGGCCTACTACCTGTGCGCCGGCCCGCCCGGCACCACCGACGACGATCTCATCCGCGTCGCCGGCACGCGGTGGGCGATCGAGGAGTGCTTCCAGACCGCGAAGAACGAGGTCGGGCTCGACCACTATCAAGTGCGGCGTTACGACGCCTGGTACCGCCACGTCACCCTGGCTATTCTCGCCCACGCCTACCTCTCGGTCACCGCGGCGATCGCCCCAAAAGACCTGATCACGGGCTCATCCCGCTCACCCTCGCCGAGATCCGACGTCTCCTGGCACCTCTGATCCACATTCCCACCCAGGCGCCGTGCTGGGCCTGGTCGACCTGGCGACGTCGCCACCAACACCGAGCCCGCGAAAGCCACTATCGACGACGAAGACAGCTCAGCTAACGAAGTGCGGCTGGAGTATTAGAGGTCGTTTCAGAAGTCGGCGTGTCGGTCCTGTGTGGATCGGCGCTGGTAGCTGATCATGTCCGGTCGTGGCGCGGCGATCTTGTGTCGAGCGATTGGTGAGCGACGAGCTGTGGGCGCTGGTGGAGCCGCTGCTGCCCAAGCCGCGCAAGCACAAGCGGGGACGGACAGGCCGTCCGCGGGTGCCGGATCGGGCCGCTCTGGCCGGGATCGTGTTCGTGCTCAAGACCGGGATCAGCTGGAACGCGCTGCCCGCCGAGCTCGGCTGTGGGTCCGGAGTGACCTGCTGGCGGCGGCTACGGCAGTGGCAGCAGGCCGGGGTCTGGGCCCAGCTGCACCGGGTGATGCTCGACCGCCTCGCCCAGCAGGGCCTGCTGGACTGGTCGCGGGCGGCGGTGGACAGCGTGAGCGTGCGGGCCAAGCGCCGCGGCGAGGCCACCGGGCCCTCGCCGACCGATCGCGGGAAGGCGGGCAGCAAGTACCACGTGCTCTGCGACCGAGGCGGGCTCCCGCTGCATGCGCTGGTCACCGGGGCGAACACCCACGACAGTCGGATGCTCGCCCCGCTGCTGGACACCAACCCCGGCGTCCGCGAACGGGCGGGACAGCCGGGGCGTCCGCGACGTCGGCCGGACAAGGTGCACGCCGACAAGGGCTACGACTATCCCCGCTGCCGCCGCTACCTGAGTGGGCGTGGGATCGGGGTGCGGATCGCCCGGCGCGGGATCGAGGACTCCACCCGGCTCGGGCGGGTCCGCTGGGTCGTCGAGCGCACCATGTCCTGGCTGCTGGACTTCCGCCGCCTCGCGCTGCGCTACGACCGCGCCGAATCCACGATCACCGCGCTGTTATCGCTGGCCTGCGCCCTGATCTGCCACCGCCGCCTCACCAAGCCGAAGCCGAAGCCGAAGTGATGGTCGACCCAGCCCTCGCTGAGGCACTCGCCTACGAGGTCGGGGCCAGCGGCCGCCAGGCCAGCCACTCCAAGGCCCGGTCGGCCTCGTCAGGGTCGAAGCGGTGCGGGTCGAACGGCCCGCCCGCCCACTCCAGGCGCTCGGCGCGGTCGGGATGGTCAGGGTCGGCGAGCACGGCCTGGAAGTCCTCATACCCCCCGATCCCGCCGACGTCCTCGGGCGGGCACGCCCCCTGCCCGGCGACGCATCGCGGATAGCACACTCCCGGCTCGACGGCCGCGACCGCCTCGACGGTGATCTCGTGGGCCCAGTTGTCACCGAAGTCGTAGACGTAACCGAACCGGTCACCAGCCTTGACCAGCCGAAACAGCTTCTCTTTCGTCTCGTCGGCGACATCCTGTCCGGGCCAGTCCGGGTCTGGGATCCCGTAGCGGCGCCCGACGATCTCGAACTCGTGCAGATGAGAGTTCGTCCAGCCCATCACTGACTGCACCACCTCGTGCAACACCGCCAAGTCGACCTCGCCCGGCACCTGCACCCGACGCCGGACCGCCGGCACCACCTCGGTCAGGACGATCTCCAACTCGAAAATCTTCGTCTTCTCAGACACACGAGGCGCGACCATCAGCCGATGCTGCCAGCCCCGCCGTCACCGGCAGAACCGGGCCCACCACTTCTGAAACGACGTCTTAGAGGTCATTTCAGAACGAGGTCGACGTGTCTGTTGTAGACGACAAGCGGCTATCTGACCTGCCGTTTGATCTGTCGTCGAGGGGTCAATGGAAACTCGACAAGTCGTTCTGAAACGACCTCTTAGAGGTCGCGCGGATTGGTTGGTGATCATGGACGTCGTGCAGGTCGGGCGTTCCAGCGGTGTGTGGTCCAGGCCTGCCGAATCAAGCTACGGAGTGTGACGATCGTGTCGGCGAGGTCGAAGAACGCGTCGACGACGATTTCTCGTCGTTCGTAGCAGCGCTGCAGCCGGTTGAAGCTGTTGTGCCAAGCGTTGGTCCGCTCGACGTGCCAGCGGCGGGTGGCCTGGATCGGCGCTTTCTCACCCTTGTGCGCGATCTCGCCGTGCAGGCCTCGTTCGGCCAGCGTGTCGCGGGTCTTGCCGGAGTCATAGCCGGCGTCGAGGTGCACGGTGATGTCGTCGGGCAGCGGGCCGAGAGCATCGAGGCGGTCGAGGGTGGGGCCCAGTAGCGGGGAGTCGTGCCGGTTGGCTCCGGCCAGGACTCGGCCCAGCGGGATGCCGTATCCCTCGACGAGCACCGAACGTTTCATACCCTGTTTGCGCCGGTCCACCGGCGACGGACCGGCGACCTCGCCGCCGCCGGGGGCCTTGGTGATGGCGCCATCGACGGCGATGTCGTGCAGCAGCAGACCGACGATGCGGTCGTAGGCGTCCAGGACGATCCGACGCAGCTGGGCGAAGACCCCGAGCCTGATCCACTCGTCACGACGATCGCGGATGGTGGTCGCCGAGCAGGTGCTGTCAGCGATGCCCTCATACGAGCAGCCGAACCGCAGTACCTGCAGGAGCTTGTCGAACACGATCCGATCCGCGATCCGGCGGCGATGGCAGCCCAGCGGATGGGTGGGATCGAACTCGTCTCGATGAGGCAGCAGCGCGGTGAACTGGTCCCACAACGGCTCGGTCAGCCATGATGGCAGGGTGGGCACGCGGCCTCCAGACGATCACGAAGCGTAGATAACTTCATGATCGGCAGGCCCGTACCCGCCCTCGCCCCCAGACACTCGACCGCGGCCAAGCTGTGACCAATCCGCGCGACCTCTTAGAGCGCCCGGCAGTAGAGGTGGCCGTGTGTCGGTGTTGGTAGAGACACGGACCTGCAAGTGATCATGGGATTGCTGATGTCCTGATGGTCGCCTGGAGAGTCCGTGCCTCTACCTGCAACGACACCCCCACGACCTCATTTGCCGGGCGCTCTTAGGGGTGGTGCCCGAGGAGATCAGGGCGTGGAAGCCGGACAGCGCGCCGCAGGCGATGGTGACGAACAGGAACGGGAACAGCGACCCGGCGACGACCGGGCCGTCGTCGCTGCCCGCGAACTCGCTGAACGCGGGCGCCGCGAGCTCGGGCCGGACCACGATGATGGCGACCGCGAGCAGCACGATCGTGCCGATCTTCATGAACGTCGACAGGTAGTCGCACGGCGCGAGCAGCAGCCAGACCGGGAGCACCGCGGCCACGAAGCCGTAGACGATCACACCCCAGGCGATGGTGGTGCGGTCCAGGGTGAACAGGGTCTGGCCCCACTCGGTCTCGGCGACCCAGCCGCCGGCGACGATCGCACCGATCAGCAGCGCGAAGCCGATCCAGGAGACCTCGGAGACCTTGCCCGGACGCAGGTAGCGCAGGTAGACGCCCATGAACAGGGCGATCGGGATGGTCAGCGCGACCGAGAACACGCCCCACGGGCTCTCCCCGAGCGCGTTCACCACGACCAGCGTGAGCACCGCGATCAGGATGATCATGATGGCCAGGGTCGCGATGATGGCCGCGATGCCACCGACCCGGCCGAGCTCCTCGCGCGCCATCTGGCCGAGCGAGCGCCCACCGCGGCGCATCGAGAAGAACAGCACCAGGTAGTCCTGGACCGCGCCGGCGACGATGACGCCGACGATGATCCAGATCGTGCCGGGCAGGTAGCCCATCTGCGCCGCGAGGACCGGCCCGACCAGCGGCCCGGCACCGGCGATCGCGGCGAAGTGGTGGCCGTAGAGGACCCGCCGGTCGGTCGGCAGGAAGTCCTGGCCGTTCTCCTTGTACTCCGCCGGGGTGGCGCGCCGGTCGTCCGGCCGCAGGAGCTTGTTCTCGATGTAGCGCGAGTAGAACCGGTACGCGATCGCGTAGGTGCTCACCGCGGCGAACACGAACCAGATCGCGTTCACCGTCTCCCCGCGGACCAGCGCGAGCATCACCCACGCCACTCCGCCCAGCAGGGCGATCGCCGCCCACACCGCGATCTTGAGCGGGGTCCACGCCCGCTGTTCGGCGAGGAGCACCTCCTCGTCCACCGCAGCAGGCGGCAGCTCGCGCTCCGCCGGTCCGCCCGACACCTGTGTCATCGCGCCCCTCCGATATGTCCGACCCGCGAACTATAGGAGTCGGTGCGCCCGGTGGGAACATCCGTCCGACCGCCGACGCACGGGGCCGCCGCCACCCGGTCGGGTGACGACGGCCGTGGGTCGTGCGGGCGCGTCCGGCGCCGGTCAGAAACCCCCGCCGGGGCCGCTCATCGCCAGCTTGGCCAGCATCTCGCGGGCCCGCTCGGCGTTGCGCGGTTCGCACAGGACGTCGTAGCGGCCCGCCACCATCTGGCTGGCGGACTGGAAGTCCCGGCGGCCCTTGCTCGCGCGGTAGCTGACCGCGGCGAAGGCCATGAAGAACACCGCGCCGGACACCAGGCCGACCACGATCGGCAGGACGTTGCCGTCCGGGGAGAACACGAACAGCAGTATGCCGACGAACAGGCCCAGCCAGGCACCCTGCGCCGCACCCGAGGCGAGCACCCGGCCCCAGGTCAGGCGGGCGATGACCCGCTCGACGAGCATCAGGTCGACGCCGACGATGGTCACGTCGGCGACGGGGAAGTCGGAGTCGGCCAGGTGGTCGACGGCCCGCTGCGCCTCCTCGTAGGTGGCGTAGGAGCCCACCGGCCACCCGGTCGGCGGGGTGGGCAGCTGCGGCAGGCCCGGAGCCGGACGAGTCTGGCCGCCGAAGGGGTTGGTCATGGCGTGCTCCTCGTGGAAGATGTCCTGTCTCGTCGTCGGTGCAACGTTCGACCCGACCGCGACGTGCCCCGAAGACTAGTCGCGGAGCCCCAGGTCACACCCGGCCGACCGGACGACGCGGCCCCGTCCCCCGGGACGGGGTACGGGGCCGTGACGCCGACGGGGGTCAGCGCAGCTTGTAGTCGCGCAGCAGACCCCGGGAGATGATCGTCTTCTGGATCTCCGAGGTGCCCTCGCCGATGAGCAGGAACGGCGCCTCGCGCATGAGGCGCTCGATCTCGTACTCCTTGGAGTAGCCGTAGCCGCCGTGGATGCGGAACGCCTCCTCGGTGACCTCCTTGCAGTACTCCGAGGCGAGCATCTTGGCCATGCCGGCCTCGACGTCGTTGCGCTCGCCGCGGTCCTTGAGGCGCGCGGCGTTGACCATCATCAGATGCGCGGCCTCGACCTTGGTCGCCATCTCGGCGATCTTGAATGCGATCGCCTGGTGCTGGACGATCGGCTTGCCGAAGGTGGAGCGCTGCTGGGCGTACTCGACGCCCAGCTCGAAGGCCCGGATCGCGATGCCGCAGGCACGGGCGGCGACGTTCACGCGGCCGACCTCGACGCCGTCCATCATGTGCGCGAAGCCCTTGCCACGCTCCCCGCCGAGGATCTGCTCACCGGAGATCCGGTGGTCGGAGAACACCAGCTCGGTGGTGTCGACCCCCTTGTAGCCCATCTTGTCGATCTTGCCCGGGACGATCAGGCCGGGGGCGACCTCGCCGTAGCCGGTGGGCTTCTCCACCAGGAACGTGGTGAGGTTCTGGTGCGGGCGCTCGGCGCCCTCGTCGGTCTTCACCAGCACCGCGGTCAGGTTCGACGTGCCACCGTTGGTCAGCCACATCTTGGCGCCGTCGATGACGTAGTCGTCGCCGTCCTGCTTCGCGCGGGTCTTGATCGCCGCGACGTCCGAGCCGAGGTCGGGCTCGGACATCGAGAACGAGCCGCGGGTCTCGCCCGTGGCCATCCTCGGCAGGTACTTCTCCTTCTGCGCCTGCGTGCCGTGCTGGCGGAGCATGTACGCCACGATGAAGTGGGTGTTGATGACGCCGGAGACGCTCATCCAGCCGCGGGCGATCTCCTCGACCACCAGGGCGTAGGTGAGCAGCGACTCGCCGAGGCCGCCGTACTCCTCGGGGATCATGAGGCCGAACAGCCCCATCTCCTTCATCCCGTCGACGATGTCCTGCGGGTAGGTGTCCGCGTGCTCCAGCGCCGTCGCGTGCGGGATGATCTCCTTGTCCACGAAGCTGCGGACGGTGGACAGGATCTCGGTCTGGATGTCGGTCAGACCGGCGGTCTGGGCGAGCCGGGCCATGGGTGTTCCTCCTGGACGTCGGTGTCGGGGGCGGGGTCGCTCAGGACTCCGGCGGGGTCCACTTGTCGGTGCGGGTCATGCCCGCGGCCCGGCCCTTGCCCGAGATCACCAGCGCCATCTTGCGGCTGGCCTCGTCGATCATCTCGTCGCCGATCATCGCCGCACCGCGCTTGCCGCCGGCCTCGGAGGTGAAGTACTCGTAGGCGTCGAGGATGTTCTCGGCGTGGTCGTAGTCCGACTGCGCCGGGGAGAACGTCTCGTTGGCGGCGTCGATCTGACCGGGGTGCAGCACCCACTTGCCGTCGAAGCCGAGCGCGGCCGAGCGGCCGGCGACCCGGCGGAAACCGTCCACGTCCTTGATCTGCAGGTACGGACCGTCGATGGCCTGCTTGTCGTGGGCGCGGGCCGCCATCAGGATCGACATCAGGATGTGGTGGTAGGCGTCGCCCACGTCGTAGCCCGGGGGCTGCTCGCCGACGACCAGGGACTTCATGTTGATCGAGGCCATGAAGTCGGCCGGGCCGAAGATGATCGTCTCGACCCGCGGCGACGCGGTGGCGATCGCGTTCACGTTGGTCAGGCCGAGCACGTTCTCGATCTGTGCCTCGATGCCGATCCTCCCGACCTCGAGACCGTTGGTCTTCTCGAACTGGGTCAGCAGCAGGTCGAGCGCGACGACCTGCTCGGGGGTCTGCACCTTCGGCAGCATGATCGCGTCGAGGTTCGCGCCGGCACCCTCGACGACCTCCACGACGTCGCGGTAGGTCCACTCGGTGGTCCAGTCGTTGACCCGCACGACGCGGATCTTCTCGCCCCAGCCGCCCTCGTTGAGCGCCTCGACGATGGTCTTCCGGGCACCCGGCTTGGCCAGCGGGGCGCAGGCGTCCTCCAGGTCCAGGAACACCTGGTCGGAGTTCAGCGTCCGAGCCTTGTCGATGAACTTCTGGCTCGATCCGGGCACGGCCAGGCAGGACCGGCGGGCGCGGAGGGTGGTGCTCACAGGCGGGCTCCTCGTCGAGATCGTCCTCGCCCGGGTCGCGGCGACGACGTCGTCGTGACACGGGCGCTCGGGCTGGGGTCCGATGCTGGCACGACGACGGCCGCGGCGCCCCGTCCAGGTGATTGGTTTCTCACCCGCCGGTGGTCAGATGGGGTTACCCGTCGGTCACCCCTGTTCGGGAGGTGGGGTCAGCGAGCCCCTGGCCACCGCCACGACGGTCCCGCCGACCCAGCTGGCGACGGCTCGCCCGTCCTCCGTGCGGACGCCGGCGTAGAGCGTGGACGGGCGGCCCATCTCCACGCCCTGGACGACGACGAAGGAGTGCTCGCCGTCATCGGTGACCAGACCGCGGTCGGCGAGGAAGATCCCCAGCGCGACGGCGGCCGAGCCCGTCGCGGGGTCCTCGGGCACGCCGATCCCGACGCCGAACATGCGGGCGTGCACCCGCTCCGCGGTGGCGTCGACGGCGGCGACCAGCAGCCCGGTCGCGCCGCTGCCCGCCACCGCGGCGGCCAGGGCCGTCGGGTCGGGGACCGCGCGGGCGACCGCAGCGGCGGTGACGAGCAGGATCGCGAAGTCGGTCCCGGCACCGGCGACGCCCGGCACGGCGGCGCCGTCGACGTCGTCGGGACCGAGACCGACCGCGGCCGCCAGCCGGACG
This sequence comes from Pseudonocardia sp. ICBG1293, assembly GCF_020131355.1. Taxonomy (GTDB): domain Bacteria; phylum Actinomycetota; class Actinomycetes; order Mycobacteriales; family Pseudonocardiaceae; genus Pseudonocardia. Next base: position 222,210 of record NZ_JAHLEL010000038.1, on the reverse strand, counting down.
GCGTCCAGCTCGGCGCCGACCGACGGAGCGCCACCCCACACCCGCGCGCCGGTGTCGTCGACCCGGACCGGCAGCAGGCCCGCCCCGCACTCCTGCACCCGGTCGCCCTCGCCGATGACGCCGTCGCGGGCCAGTACCCAGGCCGTGCCGACGCTGGGGTGCCCGGCGAAGGGCAGCTCGGCGAGCGGGGTGAAGATCCGTACCCGGTAGTCCGCACCGCCCTCGGCGTCACCGGTCGGGGGCAGTGGGAACGTCGTCTCCGACAGGTTGAACTCGGCCGCGATCGCCTGCATCCGGGCGGCCGACAACGCCTCGGCGCCGTGGACGACGGCCAGTGGGTTGCCGGCGTACGGACGGTCGGTGAACACGTCCACGACGTCGTAGCGGAGGGGTTCGGGGGCCTGGCCGGGATCGTGCTGCGGCTCGCTCACGGCGGGCGAGCCTAGTCACCCGACCGGCACCGACGCGGGCCCGCCCGTGGTTCTAGTCTCGGCGCCATGGCCTCGGTACGGGTGTTCGTCGCGCGGATGGCCGGCCTGGCCGTCTACGGCCCGGACGGTGAGCGGATCGGCAAGGTCCGCGACGTCGTCGTGTCGCTGCGCGTGGACAGCCATCCGCCGCGGGTGCTGGGCCTGGTCGTGGACCTGTCCGCGCGCCGCAGCATCTTCGTGCCGATGCTGCGGGTCACCGACATCGCGCCGAGCGCGGTGACGCTGGCCAGCGGCTCGGTGAACCTGCGGTCGTTCGACCAGCGCCCCAACGAGACCCTGGTGCTCGGCCAGCTGCTGAACTCCCCCGCGACCGTGCGCGAGGGCGGGGCCGAGGGGTCGGTCGTCGACGTCGCGATCGAGCCGAGCCGGACCCGCGACTGGGTGATCACCAAGGTGGCGCTGCGGTTCCGGCGGACCCGGCTGGCCCGCAGGCCGCGGGTCGAGGTGTACGGCTGGGAGGCCGTCTCCGGACTCGACGTCGCCGCCGCGCAGGGCGCGGACCGGCTGCTCGCGGTGTTCGACTCGATGCGCCCGGCCGACGTCGCCGCGGCGCTGTCCCGGCTGCCCGACGACCGGCAGCGCCACGTCGTCGACGCCCTGGACGACGAGCGGCTCGCCGACGTTTTCGAGGAGCTGTCCGAGTCCGACCAGCGCGAGCTGCTCGGGTACCTCGACGACGACCGCGCCGCCGACGTCCTGGAGGCGATGAGCCCGGACGACGCGGCGGACCTGCTCGGCGAGCTCGACGACGACGAGGCGGGCCGGCTGCTGGAGCTGATGGAGCCCGACGAGTCCGAGCCCGTGCGCCGTCTGCTGCGTTACGAGTGGGACACCGCGGGCGGCCTGATGACCCCCGAGCCGATCACGCTGGGGCCGGACGTCACCGTGGCCGAGGCGCTGGCCCGGGTCCGCCACCCGGAGGTGCCGCCCGCGCTGGCGTCGATGGTGTTCGTGGTCCGCCCGCCGACGGCGACGCCGACCGGGCGCTACCTGGGCTGCGTGCACGCCCAGCAGCTGTTGCGGGCGGCGCCGTTCGAGCTGGTCGCGGGCATGGTCGACGCCGACCTCCCGCAGCTGGGCCCGGAGGCCGGTCTCGGCGAGGTGACCCGGTACTTCGCCAGCTACAACCTCGTCGCGGGCCCGGTGGTCGACGCCGAGGACCACCTGCTGGGCGCGGTCACCGTCGACGACGTGCTCGACCACCTGCTGCCGCAGGGCTGGCGCGACCGCGACCTCGCCCCGGGCGAGGTGCACGGCGGCTCGGCGCGGGCCGCGAACGGCGGCGCGGGCCGCACGCGTGCCGGGGAGGTGCACGGTGCCTGAGCCCGGGATCGGACGGCGGCTGGACCAGCCGCGCGTCGGCCGTCGGCGGTTCGAGGTGGACCCGGACGGGTTCGCCCGGTTCTCCGAGCGGATCGCCCGGTTCCTCGGGACGGGCCGCTTCCTCGCCATCCAGACGGTGATCGTCGTGGTGTGGATCGCGCTGAACCTGGTCGCCTGGTCGATCCAGTGGGCCCCGTACCCGTTCATCCTGCTCAACCTGGCGTTCTCCACCCAGGCCGCGTATGCGGCTCCGCTGATCCTGCTGGCCCAGAACCGGCAGGACGACCGGGACCGGATCGCGCTGGACGAGGACCGCAGGCGCGCCGAGCGGACGAAGGCCGACACCGAGTTCCTCGCCCGGGAGCTGGCGGCGCTGCGCCTGGCCGTCGGGGAGACCGCGAGCCGGGACTACCTGCGCGGCGAGCTGGAGAAGCTGGGCGACCGGCTCGACGACGCCGTCGCCCGCAGCCGCGGGGAGGACCTTCCGGTCGACCCGGGTGCCCGGAAGAAGATGCGCAGGAAGGAACGCTGAGCGTTCAGGGCACGAGACGGCCCATGATGCGTTCGAGGTCGGCGAGGTCGTCGGCGTCGAGCCGCTCGACGAAGTGCGTCCGGACCCCGCGCAGGTGGGTGACCGCGGCGGTGCGCAGGCGCTCGTAGCCGAGGTCGGTCAGCCGGGCCGCGACGCCGCGGCCGTCGTCGGCGACCTTGGCCCGGGCGACGAGCCCGGCCCGCTCCAGCCGGTCGACCAGCCGGGTGACGCCGGAGCGCGACAGCAGCACGGCGTCGGCCAGCTCGGTCATCCGGAGGAGGTGGCCGGGTGCCTCGGACAGCTGGACCAGCACGTCGTAGGCCGCCAGCGACAGCTGCTGCTCGCCCTCCAGCTCGGTCTCCAGCTGCTTGGTGATGCCCGCGTGTGCGCGCAGGAAGCTGCGCCACGACGCGAGCTCGACCGGGGTGGGGACCACACGGCGGCGCACCGGGTGCTCGCGCGTGGGGGCGCCGCTCGTCTCGTCCATCGCAGAGATGCTAGTGTTGCGGTAACTAGGTTACTTTACTCACGGGCTGGTTTACGGGATCATGAGCTGTGCCGTTGACTGTGACCGTGGACGTTCCGGCCGCCGACCGCGAGGTGCTGGAGTCCTGGCTGCGTTCCTCGTCGGTTTCGGCGGGACTGGCCCGACGGGGCAGGATCGTGTTGCTGGCCGCGGACGGGGTGGCGGTCAAGGACATCGTCACACTGGTCGGGGCGTCGAAGGCGACGGTGATCGGGTGGAAGAAGCGTTACGCCGCTGAGGGGATCGCCGGGCTGGCCGACCGGCCCAAGGCGGGCCGGCCGCCGGTGATCGACGAGGTCGCGGTCGTGCTCGCCACGCTGGAACCGCCGCCTGAGCGGCTCGGAGTCACGCACTGGTCGTCACGGCTGCTCGGTGCCGAGCTCGGGATCTCCCACGTGTGGATCGGCAAGATTTGGCGGCGGTGGGGGCTGCAGCCGTGGAAGTCCGAGACGTTCAAGTTCTCCACCGATCCCGAGCTCGAAGCCAAGGTCCGCGACATCGTCGGGTTGTATCTGAACCCGCCGGACAAGGCCGTCGTGCTCTGCGTCGACGAGAAATCCCAGGTCCAGGCCCTGGACCGGACAGCGCCGATCCTGCCGATCATGCCCGGTATCCCGGAGAAACGGACGCATGACTACGTCCGTCACGGCACCACCACGCTGTTCGCGGCGTTAGAGGTCGCGACCGGGCGGGTCGAGCAGGCGTGCCTGCCGCGGCATCGCCATCAGGAGTTCCTGCGGTTCCTCAAGCAGGTCGCGAAGGCCTACCCGCGGCGCAAGCTGCACCTGGTGGTGGACAACTACGCGACCCACAAGCACCCCGCAGTGAAGGCCTGGCTGGCCCGCAACCCGCGGATCACCCTGCACTTCACCCCGACCTCGGGATCGTGGCTGAACATGGTCGAGGTCTTTTTCGGGGTCATCACCCGCCAGGCCATTCGCCGTGGCAGCTTCGGCAGCGTCAGAGAACTGATCGGCGCGATCGGCCGGTTCATCGACGGCTGGAACGAACGCTGCCACCCGTTCATCTGGACCAAACCCGCAGACCACCTACTCAACCACTGCCGACCCGGTCAAAGAACATCGTTTACGCGACACTAGAGACCGAGGGCCGCCGATGCTGCCACCACCTCGTCGACCCACCCGCTCGCGGACGTGCCGGGCGACACCGCCGGGGAGCCGGAGCGCCCGGGAGCACCCACGTAGCATGGGGTGACGCGAGAGGAAAGAGGTCGTAGGAGCCCATGTCCGTCACCGGCAGCACCAGCACCGTCGTCGAGGCCGTGCGCGCAGCCCTCGGCACCGTCGAGGACCCGGAGATCCACAAGCCGATCACCGAGCTGGGGATGGTCAAGAGCGTCGACGTCTCCGCCGACGGCCTCGCCCACGTCGGGGTCTACCTGACCGTCGCCGGCTGCCCGATGCGCGAGACGATCACCTCCCGCGTCACCGAGGCGGTCTCGAAGGTCCCCGGCGTCGAGCGCGTCGAGGTCGAGCTCGACGTCATGAGCGACGAGCAGCGCACCGAGCTGCGCCGGTCGCTGCGCGGCGACGCCGACGAACCGGTCATCCCCTTCGCCCAGCCCGGCTCGCTGACCCGCGTGTTCTGCGTGGCGTCCGGCAAGGGCGGCGTCGGCAAGTCCTCGGTCACCGTCAACCTGGCCGCGGCCATGGCACGGCGCGGGATGAAGGTCGGCGTGGTCGACGCCGACATCTACGGCCACTCGGTGCCCCGCATGATCGGCGCCGCGGACCGGCCCACCAAGATCGAGAACATGATCATGCCGCCGCAGTCGCACGGCGTGAAGGTCATCTCGATCGGCATGTTCACCGACGGCAACACCCCGGTCGTCTGGCGTGGCCCGATGCTGCACCGCGCGCTGCAGCAGTTCCTCGCCGACGTGTTCTGGGGTGACCTGGACGTGCTGCTGCTCGACCTGCCCCCGGGCACCGGCGACGTCGCCATCTCCACCGCGCAGCTCGTGCCGAACGCCGAGCTGCTGGTCGTCACCACCCCGCAGCAGGCTGCCGCGGAGGTCGCCGAGCGCGCCGGGTCGATCTCCACCCAGACCCGCCAGCGCCTGGCCGGTGTCGTGGAGAACATGTCCTGGATGGAGATGCCCGACGGCTCGCGCAACGAGATCTTCGGCTCCGGCGGCGGGCAGATCGTCGCGGACTCGCTGAGCCGCACCGTCGGCACCACCGTGCCGCTGCTCGGTCAGATCCCGCTCGACGTGGCGCTGCGCGAGGGCGGCGACGCCGGCACCCCGATCGTGCTCGGCAAGCCCGAGTCGGCCGCGGCGCAGGCCCTCGACGCGATCGCGGAGAAGCTGACCGTGAAGGCCCGCGGCCTGGCCGGGATGAGCCTGAACATCTCCCCCGTCGGGCGCTGACCCGCACACCCCCCGACGCCACGAGGCCCCGCACACCCGACCGGTGTGCGGGGCCTCGTCCGTCCCCCGGGGCGGGTCTCAGGACAGCGCGTCGTTGAGCGCCTTGGTCCACAGCGCCAGTCCCTCGTCGACCTGCTCGGAGGTCACGACCAGCGCCGGGATCATCCGGACGACGTTGCCGTACACACCGCAGGTCAGCAGCAGCAGACCCTGCGCGGCGGCCGCGGCGTGCACCTTCGCGGCGGTGGCGCCGTCGGGCTTGCCGTCGGGGTCGACGAACTCGATGCCGATCATGAATCCCCGGCCGCGGACGTCGCCGATGGCGGCGATGCCCTGCGCGGCGTCCCGGACGCCGGCGAGCAGCTTCTCGCCCTGCACACGGGCGTTCTCGACCAGGCCCTCGCCCTGCACGACCTCGAGCGTGGCGAGCGCGGCGGCACAGGCGACGGCGTTGCCGCCGTAGGTGCCGCCCTGCGAGCCGGGCCAGGCCTTCTCCATGAGGGCCTTGGGCGCGGCGATGGCCGAGAGCGGGAAGCCGGAGGCGAGCCCCTTGGCGGTGACGATGATGTCCGGGGTGAGCCCCTCAGCGTGCTGGTGGCCCCAGAACTTCCCGGTGCGGCCGTAGCCGGTCTGGACCTCGTCGGCGATGAGCAGGATGCCGTGGCGGTCGGCGCGCTCGCGCAGCCCGTGCAGGAACGCGGGCGGGGTGGGGACGTAGCCGCCCTCGCCGAGGACCGGCTCGACGATGAACGCGGCGACGTCGGACGCCGGTGCGGTGCTCGCCAGCTGGCGGTCGAGCTCGGACAGGGCGAACGCGACGGCCTGCTCCTCGGACCAGCCGTAGCGGTAGGCGTAGGGGAACGGCGCGAACGCGACCCCGCCCATCATCGGGCCGATCCCGGCGCGGATCTTCGCCCCGGACGTGGTGAGCGCCGCCGCACCCATGGTGCGGCCGTGGAAGCCGCCGTCGAACGCGACGATCAGCTGCCGCCCGGTGGCCTGGCGCGCCAGGCGCACCGACGCCTCGACGGCCTCGGAACCCGAGTTGGTGAAGAACACCGAGTCGATGCCCGCGGGCAGTACCTCGCCCATCCGCTCGACCAGCGTCAGCAGTGGCTGGTGCATCACGGTCGTGTACTGGCCGTGGATCAGCGTGGCCACCTGCTCCTGCGCCGCCGCGACGACCGCGGGGTGGCAGTGCCCGGTGGAGGTGACGCCGATGCCGGCGGTGAAGTCGAGGTGGCGGCGCCCGTCGGTGTCGTACAGGTAGACGCCCTCACCGCGGGCGGCCTGGACCGGGGTGGCCTGCTTCAGCAGCGGGGACAGCTGTGCCATGGGTTCGCAGCTCCTGATGCGTCGAGGGTGGTGCATCTCGGGTTGTCGAGTTGTCGACAATCCTAGGGAAGCACGGGCGGGCAGCTCCGGGCAAGGGTGCGACGGGCCCGCCCTTGCTCTGCTCACCGATACGCAGCACGCGCCCGGACCGCCCCGGCGCCGGGGCCCCGGACGGGCCCGCGCGGCCGGGCGGACACCGCTCGGCGGCGTCGAGATGCGGCTCAGCGGGAGTTGTCGATCTCCACCGCCCGGTGGGCTGCATCTCGGCGCGGGCGCGACGCGAGTGGCCGGCACGCCGCGGAGCCGCCCGGCACCGGCGTGGGGCCGGTGCTGCGTATCGGTGAGCAGAGCAAGGGGACAGGCGGAGGCCCCCCTCGTCCCGGCCGTCGCGACGAGGAAAGCGCTGGTCAGGTCAGCAGAGCGGCGATCACCAGCAGCACCGGTACGGCGACGACGGTCGAGGCCAGAGCCACGTCACGGGCCAGCGGGACGGCACGGTCGTAGCGCACGGCGTAGCCGAACACGTTCTGCGCCGTCGGGAGCGCGGCCAGCACCACCGCGGCGAGCAGCGCCGGTCCGGTCAGGCCGAGCACGCCCGCGGCGAGGGCCCAGGCGAGCAGCGGATGCAGCACGTTCTTGATCAGGACCGCGGTCCACACCGAGCCCGCGGTCTCTCCCGTCCCGGGGCGCCGGGCCCCGTGCAGCGAGATGCCGAAGGCCAGCAGCATGGCGGGCACCGCGAGGTCGGCGAGGAGCTCGACCGGGGCGGTCACCGGCTCGGGCAGCACGACGCCCGTCGCCGACACGGTCAGCCCGGCGGCGGTGGCGATCGCGATCGGGTTGCGCAGCGGGGCGAACGCGACCCGGACCCACCCCGGGCGCTCGCCACGGCCGTCGCCGGGGAGGACGTCCATCAGGGTCGTGAACAGCGGCGTCAGGATCGCCAGCTGGAACAGCAGCACCGGCGCGACCGCGGCGGAGTCGCCCAGCACGTAGGCCGCGATCGGGATGCCGAGGTTGCCCGCGTTGACGTAGCCCGAGGCCATCGAACCGACGACGACCTCGCCGGCCGGGCGGCGGCGCAGGAGCGCGACCGGCACGAACAGCAGACAGGCCAGGGTGCTGGTCAGCGCGGTGACGACCAGGCCCGAGGACAGGACGGCACCGACGTCGGAGCGGCTGAGCGTGGTGAACAGCAGGGCAGGCGTCGCCACGAAGAAGGCGGTGCGGGCGAGGACCTTCGACCCCTGGTCACCGAGCAGGCGGCCGCGGCCGAGGACGTACCCGACGGTCACGACCACGCCGATGACCAGGAAACCCTCGAGGACGCCCACCACGTCCCGGTATGTTACGTATGCGAACTACTCTCCGGGGCGTTCGGCGGCGCGGTTCACAGGCGGGCTCAGGCCGCACCCGGCATCGCGGCCAGGATGCGGGTGACGGCGTCGTCCATGTGGGCGGCCAGGCGGTCGAGCAGAAGCTCGGTGCGACCGTCGCGCAGGGCGTCGCGCAGCCGTTCGTGCTCGGCGAGCAGCGCGCGGGCGGGCGGGGCGGTCTGCTGGAACGCCGCGAGACACATCCGGGTCTCCACGAGCAGCCCCTCGGTCATCCGCCGCAGCCGCGGGCTCCCCGACGCGGCGACGAGCGCCGCATGGAAGTCGTGGTCGGCGTCGGCGAGCGCGACGGCGTCGCCGGCCTCGGCCGCGGCGGCCATCACCCCCAGCGGGATCTCCAGCGCGACGACGGCGGCCGACCGGTCCCCCTCCAGCACCCGGAGCGCCGCGGCCCGTTCGACGGCGGTCCGGGCCAGGTAGACGTCACGGACGTCGTCGGGGCCGAGCTCGCGCACGAACAGTCCGCGGTGGCGTTCGCTGCGCAGCAGCCCCTCGGCGACCAGGCGCTGCATCGCCTCGCGCAGCGGGCCACGGCTCACCCCCAGCCGGTTCGCGAGGTCCACCTCGCCGAGCTGGGTGCCCGGCGCGAAGGTGCCGCGCATGATCGCGGACCGGATACGGTCGGCGACGATCTCCGCGGTGGAACGGCGACTCACCGGCTCCAGGTCCGAGACGTCCAGGCCCACGACTCACCCTCTCCGGAACAGCGTCCCCAGTCCGGGACGGTCGACGTCGGATCCGGCCAGCCGCAGGCCCTGCCAGATGCTCACCTGGTTCGCCGTCAGCACCGGCCTGCCCACCCGGGCGTCGAGCGCGTCGAGCACGTCGACGGTGTGCAGCGCGGTGTCGGGCAGCAGCACCGCGTCGGCGCCGGGCGCGTCCGAGGCCACCGCGGCGGCGAACTCCAGCACGGTCTCCGGCGGCAGCGTCCCGACCTCGGCGGCGGTGATGATGTCGCGCGCGGACAGCGTGTGCACCGAGATGTCGTGGTGGGTCAGGAAGTGCACGAACGCCCCGGCGACGTCGGGCGGGTAGGTCGCCCCGACCGCCACCGACCCGATCCCGAGCCGCCGGCAGGCGTCGACGAAGGCGAACGAGGTGCTCGACGCCGGTACTCCCGACACCCGCTCGAGTTCCGCGACCTGCCGGGCGGCACCCTCGGGACCGAAGATGAACGACCCCGAGGTGCAGGCCCAGACGACCGCGTCCAGCGGCCCCGCCTCCGCGGCGACCCGGCGTGCGCCGTCGGTGAGGACCTCGTCGCCGCCGATGGCCAGCAACGCGTCCTCGCGGTGGGCGTCGACGGCCATCTCGGTGTGGACGAGGGGGAGCCGGCTGCCGTCGTGCAGGAGCTTCTCGGCACGCGGGTAGTCGTCCTCCGCGGAGAAGCCGGGGTACAGGAATCCGACCGTGCTCATGTTGTCGACAATCCTACAGACACCCGGGCCGCCGCAAGGGTCACGACGCCCGCGAGTAGACGAGCCGCTCCCCCACGCTGCCGGCACGCCACACGTCGTGGCAGGCGGTCGCCATCGCGTCGAGGCCCTCGACGATGGTGGCGAACACGTTGCCCGGCACCCAGCCGACGTCCCCGTTGAGCAGCAGGTTGTTGCGGCCGTAGAAGATCGCGAGGTCGATACCGCCCTCGGCCGCGTCGATGCCCTGGTCGTCCCTGAAGGCGCTGTCGAGCATCCCGCCGTGGAAGTCGAAGTAGCAGACGTCGCCCGGGATGGGCGTCACGGTCGGGTTCTCCTGTCCGATGCGCGGGCCGAACCGCCCGACGATGGTGTAGACCTCGTTGCGCGCGTACTTGGCGTGCTGGGCGTCGCCGCCCTTCGGGCCGTCGGCCAGCGCCTCCCAGACCGCCGCCGAGGTGCGCGGCGCCTCAGCCTCCAGCAGCCGGGCGGTGCACGCGACGCCCCGCTTCTCGAGCTCGATCCTGATCAGCTTCGACATCCGATCCCCCTGTCCGATACGCGGATTGTTGACAATCGTAGGTGCGCTTCCTAGCGTGTCAACGCCGCCCGACCTCCCTACCGACAGGATCTTCCGTTGCCGGTTTCCGCTGGTCAGGAACCCATCACCGTCGCCGTACTGCACGGCGGGGAGACGCCGCCCGGCATCGAGCGCCACGTCGGTGACGCACGTCTCCGCTTCGCCGTCGACGCGCGCGAGCTCGCCGACGCACTGCCGGGCAGTGACGTCCTGCTCACCTGGGACTTCACCTCCGACGCCGTCAAGGACGTCTGGGGGACGACCGACACCTCCGCCCTGCGCTGGGTGCACACCGCCAGCGCCGGCGTCGACCGGGTCGCCTTCCCCGCGCTGCTCGCCTCGGGCGCGACGCTCACCAACTCGCGCGGGGTCTTCGACCGCCCGATCGCCGAGTTCGTGCTCGGCGCAGTGATCGCCTTCGCCAAGGACACCGCCCGCTCGCTGGCCCTGCAGCGGGAGCGGACCTGGCGCCACCGCGAGACCGAGACCGTCGCCGGGAAGGTCGCGACGGTCGTCGGGAGCGGACCGATCGGACGTGCCGTCGCCGACCTGCTGGGCGCGGTCGGGATGCGGGTGCGGCTGGTCGGACGGCGCGCCGCGGACGGCGTGCACGCCTTCGAGGAGCTGCCCGGGCTGCTGCCCGACACCGACCACCTGGTGCTCGCGGCGCCGCTGACCGACGCGACCCGCGGGATGCTGCACACCGGCACGATCGCCCTGCTGCCCGAGCGGGCCCGGGTGGTCAACGTCGGTCGGGGCGCGCTGGTCGTCCAGGACGACCTGACCGAGGCGCTCGCGTCCGGACGGCTCGCCGGGGCGGCGCTGGACGTGTTCGAGGTCGAGCCGCTGCCCGCGACCTCGCCGCTGTGGACGATGGAGCACGTGCTGCTCTCCCCGCACATGTCCGGCGACGTCGTCGGGTGGAAGGACATGCTCGTCGAGCTGTTCGCCGACAACCTCGCGCGCTTCGCGGACGGCCGGGAGCTGCGCAACGTGGTGGACCCCGAACGCGGGTACGTGAGCTCATCCGCAGGAAAGGTGTGACTGCTGTGACGACTGCAGACCTCAGCGCGACCGAGCTGCTGGCGGGCTACCGCAGCGGCGAGATCTCCCCGGTGCAGGCCACCCGGGACGCGCTGGACCGGATCGAGGCCCACGACGGTGCGGTGAACGCGTTCTGCCTGGTCGACGCCGACTCCGCCCTCGCCCAGGCGAAGGACTCGCAGGCGCGCTGGCAGGCCGGGGAGCCGGTCGGGCCGCTCGACGGCGTGCCCACCTCGATCAAGGACATGCTGCTCACGATCGGCTGGCCCACCCGCCGCGGCTCGACGACGACATCGCCGGACGGGCCGTTCGAGGTCGACGGCCCGCCGGTGGCCAGGGTCCGCGCCGCGGGCGCGGTGCTGATCGGCAAGAACACCACGCCCGAGCTGGCCTGGAAGGGCGTCACCGACTCGCCGCTGACCGGCGTCACCACCAACCCGTGGGACCCGACGAGGACGGCCGGGGGGTCGTCCGGTGGGTCGGCGTCGGCCGTCGGGCTGGGGATGGGCCCGCTGTCGCTGGGCACCGACGCGGGCGGCTCGGTCCGCATCCCGGCCGCGTTCACCGGGACCGTCGCGCACAAGCCCACCTACGGGCGGATCGCGCACTACCCGGGTTCGGCGTTCGGGACCCTGGCCCACGTCGGCCCGATGACCCGCACCGTCGACGACGCCGCACTGCTGTACGACGTCGTCGCCCAGCCCGACACCCGCGACCCCTGGGTGTTCGACGTGCCGCGCGAGTCCGCCGTGGCGCGGCTCGCGGGTGGGGCGCAGGGACTGCGGGTCGCGTTCTCCCCCACCCTGGGCTTCGTCGACGTCGACCCCGAGGTCGCCGCGCTCGTCGCCGAGGCGGTCGAGGTGTTCTCCCGGGAGCTGGGCGCGACCGTGGAGACCGCCGACCCCGGATTCGCCGACCCGATCGAGCCGTTCCACACCCTGTGGTTCGCCGCCGCGGCGAAGTCGCTGGAGCCGATCGGCCCGGAGGCGCGGGCGGCGATGGACCCGGCGCTGGTGGAGATCGCGGAGCAGGGTGCGCGGGTGTCCGCGCTGGACTACCTGGGCGCGATGGCCGTCCGCAACGAGCTGGGCACCCTGATGGGCGGCTTCCACACCGAGTACGACCTGCTGCTCACCCCGACCCTGCCGATCACCGCCTTCGAGGGCGGCCGGGAGGTGCCCGAGGGCTGGCACGACCCGCGCTGGACGTCGTGGACCCCGTTCACCTACCCGTTCAACATGACCCAGCAGCCCGCGACGTCGGTCCCGTGCGGCTTCACCTCCGCGGGGCTGCCGGTGGGGCTGCAGGTCGTCGGGCCGCGGCACGCCGACGCCACGGTGCTGGCCGCCGCCCACGCCTACCAGCGCGCGACGACGCACCACCTGCGCCGCCCGCCGCTGCTGGGCTGACCCGCCCACGACGGTGCCGCGCCCGGCCGGGGTGCGGCACCGTCGTCGCACCGCCCGGGGGGCGGGCCGCAGGTCAGGTGGCGTCCGGGTCCACCGGGGGGCGCTCATCCGCGGCCAGCGGCGACTGGGGCGCGCGGACCGGGGCCGCCGCCGGCGCCGCGGCCCCGCCCAGGGCCGCGGCGCCGGCGGCGGCCGCGGTGCCACCCGGCCCGGGGGCGAACCCGTTGGGCTTGACCGGCGGGGTGTAGGCGTCGTTGTCGGAGAACAGGCTGCGGGTGATCGCGGTCCGCGGGTTGAGCGACCGCAGGCTGCGCAGGTCGTTGAGCGGCTGCTGGATCTGGTCGAACTCCGGACCCAGCTCCTTCTTCAGGTGGTTCTGCGCGCCGCTCGCGAACTCCTTGACCTGGCGGACCGCACGACCGACCCAGGCCGCCGCCTCCGGCAGCCGTTCCGGGCCCAGGATGAACAGCCCCGCCACGACCAGGACGAGGAGCTCCGGCATGCCGACGTTCTCGAACACAGCGCCAGCCTACGGGTACTAGCGCTGCCCGAGCGTCACGGTCACGGTGAGCGGTCGTCCCTGTCGGACGAGGCCCACCGGGACCTGCTCCCCGGGGCCGTGTTCGCGGACGGCGACGACGAGCTCGTCGGCGCTGGCGATGGGGCGCCCGGCCACGTCGACCACGACGTCGCCGTCGGCGATCCCGGCGGCGGCCGCCGGTCCGCCCGCCACGACGTTCTGCACCTGGGCGCCGTCGGTGGCGCCGTCGGTGACCGACCGGGCGTTGACGCCGAGGTCGGCGTGCGCGACGCGGCCGGTGCGGATGAGCTCCTCGGCGATGGCGCGGGCGTCGTCGATCGGGATGGCGAAGCCCAGGCCGATCGAGCCGCCCTGGCCACCGGACTCGGCGCTGCCCGCGCTGCGGATCGCGGTGTTGATCCCCACGACGGCGCCGGTGGCGTCGACCAGCGGGCCGCCGGAGTTGCCGGGGTTGATGGCGGCGTCGGTCTGCACGGCGTCGATCACCGCGTCGCCCGCGCTGCCCTCGGGGTCGAGCCGCACCGGACGGTCGACGGCCGACACGATCCCGGTCGTCACCGTGCCCGCCAGCCCGAACGGCGACCCGATGGCGATCACCGCGTCACCGACGGCGAGCTCGCCGGAACGGCCGACCGCCGCGACCGTCGGGTTCGCGACGGGCACCTTGACCACGGCGAGGTCGGTCATCGGGTCCGCCCCGACGACGGTGGCCGGGACCCGGGAGCCGTCGGAGAACAGCGCCTCGATCGTGCCCTGACCGGGCCCGGTCGCCGGCGCGACGACGTGGTCGTTGGTGAGCACGTAGCCCTCGGGGTCGATCACGACGCCGGACCCGTTGCCCGCCTGGTTCCCGACGGTCACCTCCAGCGAGACCACGGCGGGCAGCACCCGCGAGGCGACCTCCGACACCGAGCCGGGCGGCCGTTCACGGGCGGGCTCCGTCGCGCCGATCACGGCTCCGGGGCTGGTCAGGGCGCCTGCCGCGGTGGCGGTCCAGTGCCCGACCAGCCCACCCGCCGCGCCGACGACGAGGGCGAGCACCCCGAGCAGCGCCAGCGCGCGCGGCTGCACCCGCTTGCCGAACAGCACCTCGCGGACGCTGAGCCGGGGGCCGTCGGGCCGGGGGCCGTCGTCGGTGTCCGCGCCGTCGCCGGGGGGCGGGGCGGCGACGACCGGTGTCCCCGGATCGCGCCACGGGTCGCCCGCCGAGCCTCCGGGCCAGAACGGGTCCTGCTCGTCGCTCTGCTCACCGTGGCGCAGCGCGTCGCCCGCACCCGGCGGGCGCTGCAGACCACCGGCGGGCTCGCCGTCCTGCGTCCGGTCCGGGCGCCCGAACGCGCGGGCGACGGCGGCGGTCGGCGGGGCCCCGGTCGGCAGCGACCCCGTCGACCCCCGCTGCGACGGCGGCGGCGCGAAGGAGCTGTCGACGCCGTCCGGGCGGCCGAACGTCGCACGCTCGCCGGGGTCGGTCGCGGGGCGTTCGAGCGGACGGGGGCGCAACCGCGGCGGGGCGGAGCCGGAGGGGCCCGGGTCGGGGGCGTCGTCGGGGGGCGCCCCGCGGTCGTCGCTCACCGGGTCGTCCCGGGGGACGGGGAGACTGCTCCCGACGATCGTCGCGCCGGCACGGCGACCACCCAGTACACCCGCACAGCCTGCCCGCCGGGTGGTGAAGTCGGTGTATCGGTGACCCCTCGACGTCTCAGGGGATCGAGGACAGGTCGGCCTCTCCGGTCGGCACGGCCGAGGTGGTCGGTGACAGCGGCGCCCCGGACGAGCCCGTCGTCCCGGTGGCCGGGACGGCCGTCCGCCGCGACGAGGCGGGCACCGGGGTGGCCGCGAACCGGGCGACGGCCGCGGCCCCCGGGCCGGGCACGGCCGGTGCGGCCGGAGCGCCGGTCGGCGCGGCCGGCAGCCCGAACGCCAGTGCGCCGAGCGCCAGCCCGGACACGGCGGCACCGGTGCCCAGACGGACCCGTCGCGACCGGCTCGCCCGCCGGCCGTGGTCCCCGTCGACGGGGGCCGGTCGCAGCACGGAGACCAGCTGGCCGTCCGGGGTGAGCGACAGACCCGCGGGCGGCGGGGGCAGCTCGGTGTCCTGCGGGATGGCCCGCAGCGTCGACATCAGCGACGGCGGCAGCGTGGGCGCGTCCGCACCCCGCAGCGCAGACCGTGCCCGTCGTTGCTCGGCGACCTCCGCCGCGCAGTCGGGGCAGCGCTCGAGGTGGCGGGTGGCGCGGTCGTGCGGACCGGCGGCCAGCTCGTCGTCCACGAAGGCGACGACCGCCTCGAGCGTCAGGTGGGTCTCCCCCCAGTTCGGGGGGACGACCTGGAAACGCCGTCGCTCGGTCACGGGACCAACTCTGCCACCGGACCGCCGTCGGATGCCACCGGCTGCGTCCGCGGACCGGTGCCGGCACGGCGCTCCGCCGGCTCGGCGTCGGCCGCGCGGTGGCGCTCCAGCGACGCCCGCAGCGCGGTCCGCCCGCGGTGGATGCGGCTGCGGACGGTGCCGAGCTTGACCCCGAGGGTCGCGCCGATCTCCTCGTAGGACAGGCCCTCGACGTCGCACAGGACGACCGCGACGCGGAAGTCCGGGGGCAGCTCGTCCAGCGCCGCCTGCAGGTGCGGGTCGAGGTGGTTGATGGCGAACACCGTCTCGGGCTCGGGACCACCGCCCGGGAGACGGTCGGTGTCCTCGGGCAGGCCCTCCATCCGCAGCCGGGCGCGGCGGCGGACCATGTCCAGGAACAGGTTCGTGGTGATGCGGTGCAGCCAGCCCTCGAACGTGCCGGGCTTGTAGGACGCCAGGGACCGGAACACCCGGATGAAGGTCTCCTGGGTCAGGTCCTCGGCGTCGTGCTGGTTGCCGGACAGGCGGTAGGCGAGGCGGTAGACGCGGTCGGCGTGCTCCCGGACGACCTCGTCCCAGGTGGGCGGGGTCCAGTCGGCACCCTCACCGGGGCGGGTACCGGCGGCGGCGTCCCGGAACGGGGCGTCGTCGGTGGTGCGAGGGGCGGACATCGGGGCGGGGCACCTCCGTCGAGTCGCGACCGTGTCGTGATGTCGATCGGACGCGAGGACTCGTTCGTTGCAGCACAGACTGCCCGCCACCCATGAGGAGGATGTGAAACCCGTCTGAGAGAAGTCTGTGAAACCGTCGACGGATCATGCGGCGATAATCTTGCGCCATGAGCACACCGGCGGGGGCGGCCGCGTACGTCGAGGGCTATCTCGCCGAGGACGACGCGTGCGGCGAGGCACGCGCGCTGGGCACGGCGGCGGGCGCGCACCCGATCTCCCCGGCGGGCGGGGCGGCACTCTCGGTCCTGGCCGCGACGATCTCCGCGCGGGCGGTCGTCGAGATCGGCACCGGTGCCGGGGTGAGCGGGCTGTACCTGCTGCGCGGCATGGCCGCGGACGGGACGCTGACCACCATCGACGTCGACCCGGAGCTGCAGCGCTCGGCGCGTCGCACCTTCGTCGCCGCCGGGTACGGGCCGGGTCGGGCCCGGCTGATCAACGGGATGGCGCTGGAGGTGCTGCCGCGGCTGACCGACGGCGGCTACGACCTCGTCGTCGCCGACGCCGTCCCGGCCGAGTACCCGGGCTACCTGGCCGAGGCGATCCGGCTGCTGCGTCCCGGCGGGGTGCTGGTGCTGGAGGGCGTGCTCGACGGCGGCCGGGTCGCCGAGGACGGCGCCGGACACGGTCCGGGCACGGCCGCACTGCGCGAGACCGCCGCCCTGGTCCGCGACGACGAGCGCCTGCTGTCGGCGCTGCTGCCGGTCTCGGACGGGATGCTCTGCGCCGTCCGCAGGTGAGCGGAGCGAACGCGGCATCCGCACCGCAGGTGAGCGGAGCGGACGCGGAACCGCTACTGCGCCGTCACGCCCTTGCCCAGGACGACGACGCCGCCGTTGGACACCGTGTAGCGGCTGCGGTCCAGGTTGAGGTCGACGCCGATCAGCGCGCCGTCGGGGACGACGACGTTCTTGTCGAGGATCGCCCGGCGCACCACGGCGCCCCGGCCGATCCGGGCGCCCGGCAGGACCACCGAGTCCGACACCTCCGCGCCGCCCGAGACCGACACGTTCGGGCTGATCACCGACCGGCGCACGATCGCCCCGGAGATGATCGTGCCCGCGCCGACGATCGAGTCCTGCGCGATGCCGCCCTCGACGAACTTCGCCGGCGGGAGCGCGGGCACCGCGGTGCGGATCGGCCAGCGCTGGTTGTAGAGGTTGAAGATCGGGTGCACCGAGACGAGGTCGGTGTGCGCGTCGTAGTAGGCGTCGATGGTCCCGACGTCGCGCCAGTAGCCGGCGTCGCGCTCGGTGGCGCCGGGCACGACGTTGTCGGCGAAGTCGTAGACGTGCGCCTCCCCCCTGGCCACCAGCGCCGGGATGATGTCCCCGCCCATGTCGTGGTCGGAGTCGGCGTTCGCCGCGTCGGACTTCAGCGCGTCGAGCAGCGCCTCGGTGGTGAACACGTAGTTGCCCATCGAGGCGAAGGTCACCTCGGGGTCGTCCGGCACGTGCGGCGGGTCGGACGGCTTCTCCAGGAACTCGGTGATGCGGCCGGACTCGTCCGAGGCGATGCAGCCGAACGCCTTCGCCTCGGCCCGCGGCACCCGGATCCCCGCGACGGTGACGCCCGCCCCGGACTCGGCGTGCTGGGCGATCATCTGCGCCGGGTCCATCCGGTACACGTGGTCGGCGCCGAACACCGCGATGTACTCGGGCTGGTCGTCGTAGACCAGGTTGAGGCTCTGGAAGATCGCGTCCGCCGAGCCGGTGTACCAGCGCCGCCCGAGCCGCTGCTGGGCCGGGACCGTGGTGATGTACTGGTCGAGCACCGACGACAGCCGCCACGTCGTGGAGATGTGCCGGTCCAGCGAGTGCGACTTGTACTGGGTCAGCACGCAGAGCCGGTCCATCCCGCAGTTCACGAGGTTGGACAGCACGAAGTCGATGAGCCGGTAGTTGCCACCGAACGGGACGGCGGGCTTGGCGCGGTCCGCGGTGAGCGGCCAGAGCCGCTTCCCCTCGCCACCGGCCAGCACGATGCCGAGAACCCTTCCGGGAAGACGTCCGGACGCGGTCGGTCGCATGGGGTGAACACTAGTGGGCGCATGGTGGCGGGGCCATACGTCCGTCCGCGCCGGACGGGGGTCGGACCGGATCGGACGCAGGCCGCTCCGGCGGACTCCTCGCGCGGCGTCCGCCCGCCCCGGTAGCGTCCCGGGCCGTGCGCGTCGGCCTCCTCACCCGTGAATACCCGCCCGCCGTCTACGGCGGCGCCGGAGTCCACGTGGGACATCTCGTCCCCGCCCTGCGGGAGCTCGTCGACGTCGACGTGCACTGCTTCGCCGAACCGGGCAGCGACGCCCCGGCCGACGCCCGCGCGCACTCCGCGCCGCCGCTGCCGGACGGGGCGAACGCGGCGCTGACCACGCTCGGGGTGGACCTGTCGATGGCCGCCGAGCTGGAGCGCTGCGACGTGCTGCACTCCCACACCTGGTACGCCAACATGGCCGGTCACGTCGGCGGGCTGCTGCACGGGCGGCCGCACGTGGTCACCGCGCACTCGCTGGAGCCGCTGCGCCCGTGGAAGGCCGAGCAGCTCGGCGGCGGGTACCGGCTGTCGTCGTGGGTGGAGCGGACCGCTTACGAGGCGGCGGACGCCGTCATCGCCGTCTCGCACGGCATGCGCCGCGACGTGCTGGCCGCCTACCCCGCGATCGACCCGGACCTGGTGCACGTGGTGCACAACGGCATCGACACACAGTTCTACGCGCCCGACCCGGCCCGCGACGCGCTCCTCGCCCACGGCATCGACCCGGACCGTCCGCTCGTCGTGTTCGTCGGCCGGATCACCCGGCAGAAGGGCCTCGGGCACCTGGTCGCGGCGGCGCACCGGTTCGACCCGGCGGCGCAGGTCGTGCTCTGCGCCGGCGCCCCGGACACCCGGGAGATCGCGGCCGAGACCGAGCGGGCGGTGGCGGAGCTGTCGGCCACGCGCGACGGCGTCGTGTGGATCCAGCGGATGCTCGCGACCGCGGAGGTCCGCCAGCTGCTGTCCGCGGCCACGGTGTTCGTGTGCCCCTCGGTGTACGAGCCGCTGGGCATCGTGAACCTGGAGGCGATGGCCTGTGGCACCGCGGTGGTCGCCTCCGACGTCGGCGGGATCCCGGAGGTCGTCGACGACGGGGTGACCGGGCTGCTCGCGCACTACGACCCCGCCGACACCGCGGCGTTCGAGGCCGCGCTGGCCGAGCAGGTGAACGCGCTCGTCGCGGACCCGGGGCGGGCCGCGACGATGGGCGAGCGGGGCCGGGAGCGTGCGGTCGCCGAGTTCGCCTGGGCGGAGATGGCCCGCCGGACGCTGGAGGTCTACGAGTCGGTCGCCTGAGACCCGCGCCGGCGGGCGCCGGGTACGACGACGGCGGGACCGGTTCCCCGGTCCCGCCGTGTCGTGTCCGTCCGTCCGCCCGTCAGCCGACGGTGGACTTCAGCGCCTCACTGAGGTCGGTGGCCTCGTCCGGGGTCATCTCGACGACGAGACGCCCGCCGCCCTCGAGCGGGACGCGCATCACGATGCCCCGGCCCTCCTTGGTGACTTCCATGGGCCCGTCGCCGGTGCGGGGCTTCATCGCGGCCATTCGTCCGTCCTCCGTCAACATCCACAACTGTCGTTCCCCGGTGCGCGCTCGGGGCACGCGCCGACCGTGGGACCACATTGTCCCCCATCACCGGCGTCGAGGTGCAACCGAGGCGATCACGGCTCGGCGGCGATACCCACGGCGTTCACGCAGCGCAACGGCCGGGTGACCCTACGACGGTCCCCGTCCGGTCCTCCGTGTGTCCCGGGGGCCGGCCGCGGCGCGCCAGCAGTACGCGACGTGGTCGTCGACCAGTCCGGTCGCCTGCATGAGCGCGTAGCAGGTGGTGGGGCCGACGAACCGGAAACCGCGCTTCTTGAGTGCCTTGGACAGTGCCGTCGACGCGGGTGTGGAGCCGGGGACGTCGGAGAGCCGGGCCGGGCGCGGATGGTCGGCCGGGGCGGGCGCGTAGGAGGCGAGGAAGGCACCGAGGTCGTCACCGGCGTCGGTCATGTCGAGCACGGCGCGGGCGTTGGAGATCGTCGCCTCGATCTTCTGCCGGTTGCGCACGATCCGGGCGTCGCCGAGCAGGCGGGTCACGTCGTCGTCGCCGAAACGGGCCACCGTCTCCGGGTCGAAGCCGGCGAAGACCTCGCGGAACGCCGGGCGCTTGCGCAGCACGACGATCCAGGACAGCCCGGACTGGAAGGCCTCCAGGCTCATCCGTTCGAACCAGGCGGCGGTGCCGTGGACGGGGTGACCCCACTCGTCGTCGTGGTAGGCGACGTAGTCCGGAGCCGACAGCGCCCAGTCGCAGCGGGGGCGGTCGTCGGGCGGGGTGGGCTCGGCCCGTCCACTGCTCTGCTCACCCATGCGCAGCACCGCAGGTACGGGACCCGCGCCGGGTCACCGGCCGGCCCGGTGACGGTCCTCGGTGCGCTCGGCCATGCCGCGCAGCGAGTGCGCCACCCCGGCCCGGAACGCGGGGCGCACCAGCGGCCAGCCGAGCCGGCCCAGCGCCCCGAGGGGCAGGTCGAGCAGCTCGGTCCAGACGAACCGAGACCGCGCCGGACCCAGCTCCAGCACGGCGAACACACCGTCGCCGCGGATCACGGTGCCGGTGTGGGTCACGACGATCCGGCGCTCCCCCGCCGTTCCGGCGGGCGGCTCGGTCCACTCGGTGACCCGCATGGTGTCGGCGACGCCGAGCGGCCCGACCCCGGTGACCGCGCGCAGCTCGGTGCCGACCGAGCGGCCGTCGCCCGCGGTGATCGCGACGGTCGTGCCGAGCATCCAGTCCGACTGGCCCTCCAGATCGGACACGACCTCCCACAGGACGTCGGCGGGCACGTTCACGTCGACTGGGACGGTCAGCTCCACCCGGTCACCGCCGGCCGGCCGTACGCCGGGGGTGCGGTCGCCCACTCCCCCGTCGCTCCCGTCCGCGCTCCCGCCGTCACCGCTGCCGTCGTTGCTCGTCAACCGGGTCCTCCTCGGCGCGCATCCGCGCGATCGTCGCCTCCAACCGGGCCACCCGGTCGGCCAGCTCGTGCCGGTCGGTCCGGACCCGGTCCAGCTCGCCGGCGAGCCGGTCGAGCGCCCAGTCCACCTCAGCCATCCGGTATCCGCGCAGTACCTGCTGGAAACGCAGGTCACGGACATCGGTGCCGGCCACCTCGCGGGCGGGCAGCCGGGTGGGTGTCGCGTCCGGGGCGAGCGGGGCGAGCTCCTCCCCGCGGCCGAAGACCGCGGCCGCCAACACGAACACCAGCGCGGCGACGCCGGCGAGGACGAGCACGTACGCGAGTGCGGTCCCCATGCCGCCATCTCATCACGCCGGTCCGACGACCGGGTTCACCCCACGCGGGCGGACGGTGCGACCACCGGCTCGGCGGACCCTCCGTCGCGCACCCGGCCCGGTGGGGGCCGGTCCACCTGGCTCAGCGGACGGGTCTCGGTACGCCATCCCGTCTCCGCGCCGTGGCCGGAGCGGACGTCGGCGGGGAGGAACGCGGTGAGCCCCGCTCCGGAGTCCTCGATCCCGCAGCGGGCCAGGGCCGTGGCGAGCACCTCGCGGGAGGTGCGGCCGAGCTCGTGCAGCGGGCGGTTGCGGTGCCGCCGCACCCCCAGGTCGGCCTGCGCGATCGCCGCCGTCCCACCGACGGTGGTGTCGGCGTCGGTGTCGAGCAGCAGACCGATGTCGACGCCGTAGCCGGTCGCGAACGGCAGCCGGTCGAACAGCTCGCGGGTCCCGGCGTACTCACCGCCGATGGGCTGGCGGACGTGCCGCAGACCGGGCCGGAGGGCGGCGAGCAGCGGTCGGGCGAGCAGTTCGGTGACCCGTCCGCCCTCGTGCCCGCCCGTGTCGTCGGCGTCCCCGGAACCGCCGGAGCCGGTGAGCGGGCGTCGGTGGTAGCCCTTGACCAGGGCTGTCCCGGGCCGCACGAGCAGCGGGGCGAGGAGCCGTTCGACGAGCTCGGGGTGCGGGTCGACGAGGTCGGCGTCGACGAAGCAGACCAGGTCGGCCGGGCGTGGTCCGGCACCCAGCGCGACGACGGCGCGCCACATGGCCTCGCCCTTGCCCGGCAGCACCGGGACGCCGGGTACCGCCCCTTCCCGGCCGAGCACCCGGGCACCGGCCGCGGCGGCACGCTCCGCGGTGCGGTCGGTGCTGCCGGAGTCGAGGACGACGAGGTCGTCGACCAGCGGGCGGCTCCCGTCGCACAGCCGGGTCAGCCCGGCGACGAGCGGACCGACCGTCGCCTCCTCGTCCAGGGCGGGCAGGACGACGGCGACGCGCCGGCCGTCCTTGCGGGCGGCGAGCCGGGCGGAGAGGGTCACCGGCTCAGGCGAGCGGACGGGCGCACTCGTCGAGCGCCGCACCGGCCAGCCCGGCGGGGTCGGCCGGGGCGCCGTCGTCGCCCCGGACCCGGCGCAGCCGCTCGATCGGGGCCCGCGAGGCGAACCCGCGGTCGGCGAGGCCCGCGACCCAGTCGACGAGGCCGTCCCAGTGGCCGTCGGGGTCGAGCAGCACCACCGGCTTGCCGTGCAGCCCGAGGGACCCCGCCGTCCAGACCTCGAACAGCTCCTCGCAGGTCCCGATGCCGCCGGGCAGGGCGAGGAACGCGTCGGCGCGGTCCTCCATCTCCTGCTTGCGCTCACGCATGCTCTCCACGACGCGCAGCTCGTCGCTGTCGTGGTCGGCCCACTCGCGTTCGACCATGGACCGCGGGATGACCCCGACCGTGCGGCCGCCGGCCTCCCGGGCACCGGCCGCCACCGCGCCCATCATCGACTTGCGCCCGCCGCCGGAGACGAGCGTCCAGCCGCGGGCCGCGACGGCACGGCCGACCTCGCGGGCGAGCTCGAGGTAGTGCGGGGCGACGCCGTCGGAGCTGGCGCAGTAGACGCAGACGGCGAAGCCGGGTTCCGGACCGGACATCAGTGCGTCTCCTCCCAGGCGTGGTAGGCCTCGTTGACCACGTCGACGGCGTCGTCGATGTCGTCGGTGACGTGCAGCAGGTCCAGGTCCTTCTCCCCGATCTTGCCGTCCCGCAGGACGGTCTTGGCGATCCAGTCGTAGAGCCCGCCCCAGTAGTCGCTGCCGAGCAGCACGACCGGGAACTTGGTGACCTTCTTGGTCTGGACGAGGACGAGTGCCTCGAACAGCTCGTCGAGCGTGCCGAACCCGCCGGGCAGGCAGACGAAGGCCTGCGAGTACTTCACGAACATCGTCTTGCGGGCGAAGAAGTAGCGGAAGTTGATACCCAGGTCGACCCACGGGTTCAGGCCCTGCTCGAACGGCAGCTCGATGCCGAGCCCGACCGAGAGACCGCCCGCCTCGGAGGCGCCACGGTTCGCGGCCTCCATCGCGCCCGGGCCGCCCCCGGTGATCACGGCGAACCCGGCACCGGCGAGCCGGGCGCCCAGCTCACGGCCCAGTTCGTACTCCGGGGAGCCGACCGGCGTGCGGGCCGAGCCGAACACGGTCGCCGCGCGCGGGAGCTCGGCGAGCATCCCGAAGCCCTCGACGAACTCGGCCTGGATGCGCAGCACCCGCCACGGGTCGGTGTGCACCCAGTCGGCCGGGCCCCGCGAGTCCAGCAGCCGCTGGTCGGTGGTGGTCGGCTCGATGCTGCGCTCGCCGCGCAGCACCACCGGCCCACGCTGCTTCTCGGGCTGCTTCTCGTGCAGCGTCCGGGGATCGGCGTTCTCGTCGGCCATGGCGATCACGGTATTCGGGCCGCGGCGACCCGGCCCCGCCGGTGGTCCCCACCGCGCACTCCCGCCGTCCGGCCCCCGGTTCAGGCGGACGGGCCCGCGAGGTAGCGGCGCAGCACCGCGGTGCAGGCGGTGATCGCGTCCTCGGCGACGTGCTCCTCGCGGGTGTGGGCGAGGTTCGGGTCGCCGGGCCCGTAGTTGACCGCCGGGATGCCCAGCGCGGCGAAGCGGGAGACGTCGGTCCACCCGTACTTGGCCCGCGGCACGGCCCCGGTCGCGGCGACGAACTCCGCGGCCGCCGGCGCGGACAGCCCCGGCAGCGCCCCCGGCGACAGGTCGGTGACGACGAGCGCGAACCCGTCGAACACCTCCCGGACGTGCTCGACGGCCTGCTCGGCCGACCGGTCCGGGGCGAACCGGAAGTTGACGGTCACGACGCACTCGTCGGGGACCACGTTGCCCGCGACCCCGCCGCCGATCCGCACGGCCTGCAGTCCCTCGCGGTACTCGCAGCCGTCGATGTCGACCCACCGCGGCCGGTAGGCGGCCAGCCGCGCGAGGATCTCCCCGGCCCGGTGGATCGCGTTGTCCCCGAGCCAGGAGCGTGCCGAGTGCGAGCGCCGCCCCGTGGTCCGCAGCTCGACCCTCAGTGTCCCCTGGCAGCCCGCCTCGAGCGTGCCGTCGGTCGGCTCGCCGAGGATCGCGAGGTCGGCGTCGAGCCAGTCGCGGTGCTCGCGCTCGATCCGACCGAGCCCGTTGCGCTCCGCCTCGACCTCCTCGCAGTCGTAGAGGACCAGGGTGAGGTCGTGCCGCGGTTCGGTCAGCGTGGCCGCGAGGTGGGCGAAGACGGCATCACCGGACTTCATGTCGGAGGTGCCGCAGCCGTGCACGATCCCGTCGGCCCGGCGCGACGGCACGTTGTCCGCGATCGGCACGGTGTCGATGTGCCCGGCCAGCAGCACCCGGTGCGGCCGCCCCAGGTCGGTGCGCGCGAGCAGCGCGTCACCCGACCGCAGCACCTCCAGGTGCGGTGCCTGCGTCCGCAGCGCCGCCTCGATCGCGTCGGCGAGGCGTCGCTCGTCCCCGGACACACTGGCGATGTCGACCATCGCGGCGGTCAGGGTCACCGGGTCGGCGGTGAGGTCCAGCGCGGGCAGCGTCGTCGTCACCGGGCCGACGCTACCGATCCGTCCCGCGGCCGCTCCCCCGCGACCCGGCATCGGCGGGCCGGACCGTGGACCTGACAGGTCCTGGCTGTCCGGCTGCCGGCGGATCATGCTGGAGCGCATGGAGCAGAGCGAGCTCGGCGGCTTCCTCCGCAGCAGGCGGGCATTGCTGCAGCCTGCAGACGTCGGAATGCCCGTCGGGTCCCGGCGGCGGACGCCGGGCCTGCGACGCCTCGAGGTCGCCCAGCTCACCGGGATGTCACCGGACTACCTCGCCCGGATCGAACAGGGCCGGGTCGCCGCGCCCTCGGCCACCCTCATCGCAGCCCTGGCCCGTGCCCTACGACTGAACCGGGACGAGCGCGACCACCTGTTCCGGCTCTCGGGACACCCCGCTCCGCCTGCGCCGGGTTCCGACGAACACGTGAACCGGGCTCTGCTGCGGCTGCTCGACGACCTGGCCACTCTCCCCGCACTGATCGCCACCGACCTCAACGTGGAGCTCGCCCGGAACGAACTCGCCGACGCACTTCTCGGAGAGCAGGCCCCACGACGATGCCCTGCCCGCAGCTGTACCTATCGGTGGTTCACCGACCCGGCGTTCCGCGCCCGCCTGCCGGCCGAGGATCACGAGGACGAGGGCCGGGCTCAGGTCGAGGACCTGCGTGCGACGGTCGCCGCACGGCCCGGCGACCGCACCGCCACGGACCTCGTGCGAGCTCTGCACGTCGCGAGCCCCGAGTTCACGCGGCTGTGGGACGACCACGACGTCGCCGTCCGCCGGAGCGATCGTAAGCGGATCATCCACCCGCTGGTCGGGTTGGTGGAACTCGACTTCGACGTTCTGGCGACCACCCAAGGGCAGCGGCTGATCGTGTACTCACCCGCTCCCGGCAGCGACGCCGTGGGGAAACTCGAACTGATCGCGGCGCTCGGCCGGGAGTCCTTCGACATCACGGGGCCGGGCACGGGGCCCTGACCGCACCTCGCGGACCGGCGGGCCCCACCACACCGCCAGCACAGTCCACTTTAGAGGTCGTTTCAGAACGACTTGTCGAGTTTCCATTGACCCCTCGACGACAGATCAAACGGCAGGTCAGATAGCCGCTTGTCGTCTACAACAGACACGTCGACCTCGTTCTGAAATGACCTCTTAGATCCGAGGACATCATGATGCGATCGTCGCCGCCCGGCGCACACACCCGCCTGTCGTCGACCGTCGTCGGCATCCTCCTGACGATCGGCACCGCACTCGGTGCGGGCGCGTGCGCCTCCGGCGAGCCCGCCGCGCCGGCGGGGGCCCCGGCCCACACCGGACACAGTGCGTTGGCCGATGTACGGGTGCTGGCGGAGTTCGACACGTCCGCCGGGCAGAACACCGAGAGCATCGCGCTCGAACCGGGTGGTGGAGCGGTCGTCGGCATGATCGGCGCACGCCAGGTCGTCAGGGTTCGAGCGGACGGCGCGACCGAGGTACTGGCCACCATGCCGGTGCCCGCGGACGGGGCCGGCACCACACCGGTGGTCGGGCATTCGCAGGTCACGGGCGTGGCGCGCGATCACGACGGCACGGTGTTCTTCCTCTACGCGGCAGGGCGGGGTGGACTGACCGGCATCTGGCGGTTGACACCCGGGTCGGACGATCCGGTACTGATCGCCCCGATGCCGGCGGACACCATGCCGAACGCGCTGGTCATCGACCGGGCCAGGAGCCGTTTCCTCGTCACCGACTCGACCGGTGGGCGGGTGTGGGAGGCACCGCTGGCCGGTGGCGAACCGTCGGTATGGAGCTCGGACCCCACCCTCGCTCCGTCCGGCTTCTTCGGGGCGAACGGGCTGAAGGTCCACGCAGGAGCGGTGTGGGTCGGCAACTACGATCTCGGCACGATCGTGCGCGTCCCCGTGGAGTCATCAGGTGCCTCGGGACCGGCCGCCGTGTACGCCACGGGCCTGGCGGGAATCGACGACTTCGACTTCACCGGCCGGGACGACGAGATCCTCGCCGCACTCAACGACACGAGCGAGCTGGTGGGCATCGCGGCGGACGGCACGCATCGGATTCTGCTCGACGGCGACGACGGCCTTCAGAACACGACGGCGGTGGTCGTCCTCGACGACACCGTGTTCATCAGCAACGGTGCGCTCCGGGAGGGGAACCGCCCCGCGCTGAGGGTGGCTCGGCTCATCGACGGATGAGACCCGCTCAGCCGGGCGAGGGGTTCTCCTGCACCAACGGCACCGGCGTCTCCCGGCCCGGCCGCCCCGGTCCCGCCCACCGGTCACGGGGACGTGTCCCGACGCACCCACCGCGGCGCGCCGCGGGCGAGGACGGGACGGTAGGTTCGGGGCCCGTGAGCACCGAGTACCGCCGCGAAGGCGCTTCCGGAACCGGCCTGGCCACGGTCACGACCGACGGCACCGTCCTCGACGTCTGGTACCCGGCCCCGGTGCTGGCGGGAGCCGCGTCCGACGACGCCGTCGACCTGGCGCCCCTCGCCGGGACCGACGAGCTGCGCGGGGTCCGGACCGAGGTCGTCCGCACCGAGATCGCCTCGCTCGCCGACGCGCCCGCCGACGCCGCCGACGTCTACCTGCGGCTGCACCTGCTCAGCCACCGCCTCGTCCAGCCGCACCAGGTGAGCCTCGAGGGTCAGTTCGGCCTGCTCGCCAACGTCGTCTGGACCAACCACGGCCCGTGCCCCGTGCCCGGGTTCGAGCTGACCCGGGCACGGCTGCGCGGCCGTGGGCCGGTGACCGTCACCCACGTCGACAAGTTCCCGCGGATGGTCGACTACGTGATCCCCGCCGGTGTCCGGATCGGCGACGCGGACCGGGTCCGGCTCGGCGCGCACCTGGCCGAGGGCACGACCGTCATGCACGAGGGCTTCGTCAACTTCAACGCCGGGACCCTCGGCGCGTCGATGGTCGAGGGCCGGATCTCCGCCGGTGTCGTCGTCGGGGACGGTTCGGACGTGGGCGGTGGGGCGTCGATCATGGGGACGCTGTCCGGTGGCGGCAAGGAGGTCATCTCCATCGGCCGCCGCTGCCTGCTCGGCGCGAACGCCGGCCTGGGGATCTCCCTCGGCGACGACTGCGTGGTCGAGGCCGGTCTGTACCTCACCGCGGGCACCAAGGTCACGCTGCCCGGCGGCGGCACCGCCGCGGCCCGCGAGCTGTCCGGCCAGGACGGGCTGCTGCTGCGGCGCAACTCGGTGTCCGGCGCCGTCGAGGCGCTGGCCCGCACCGGGGACGGCATCGCCCTCAACGCCGCGCTGCACGCCAACTGACCCGTCCGGCAACGGTTCGCGGCAGGACACCCACAGGAGCAGGACGGCAGGGACATGGTGGGCATGGACGGGGCTGCGCAGCCTCCGGGCAACCTCTACGGCGCCGCCGACCTCGGCGCACCGCTGACGGCGGGACCGCAGGACCCGGCGGTCGCGCACGTCCGCGCGCTGCTGGACAAGCGGCTGCGCGCGATGCTGCGGCACGAGCCCGGGGTGCGCGACGGGTCCGAGATCGAGGACCTGCACCGGATGCGGGTCTCGGTGCGGCGGATGCGGGCGGCGCTCAAGGCCGCCCGGCCGTTGCTCGACCCCGCCTGGGCGGACCGGCTGCGGGCCGAGCTCGGCCGGCTCGGACGGGCCCTCGGCCCGGTGCGCGACCTCGACGTGATGATCGGTCGTCTGCGGGGCGAGGTCGCCACGCTGCCGTCCGCCGAGCTGGCCGCCGGTGAGCGCCTCGTCGCGGTGCTGGAGGCCGAACGCGTCGGCGCCCGTGCGGAGATGCTCGACGAGCTGGACTCCGACCGGCACGCCGCGCTGCGCCGTGCGCTGGTCGAGGCGGTCTCCGCTCCGCTGCCCGAGCCGCCCGCCGAGGTCGCGCGCCCGGACCTGATCGACCTGGTCCGGGCCGAGACCCGCAAGCTCGTCAAGGCGGTGCGCCGGGCCGGGCCGAACCCGCCGGACATGACCCTGCACGACCTGCGGATCCGCACGAAGCGGCTGCGCTACACCGGGGAGCTGGTCGAGCCGGCGATGCGCGACGAGCGCGGAGCCCGTACCGACGACGCCCGTCAGGTCCGGCGCATGCTCAAGGCCGCCGCCGGGCTGCAGGAGGTCCTGGGCGACCACCAGGACGCCTGCGTCGCCGAGCACCGGATCCGCGCGCTGCTCGACGGGCTGGGCCCGGGCCCCGACGCCCACGAGGTCTTCGTCGGCGGCCGGCTGGTCGAGCGTGAGCGGGCCCGTGCCGAGGCGCTGCGCGAGCAGTGGTGGGCCGCGTGGGAGCACCTGGCCGAGCAGGCCGAGGCCCTCTGAGCGGTCGCCCGCCCGCGCGGCCGTTCCCGGACGCGCCGGGACCGCCCGGTACCGCGCGCCGGCCACCGCTGCGGGTACCCGCCGGGCCGGGCCCGCTCAGCGCGGACGGTCCCCGATCCGGACGACCGCGGCGCCCTGCAGCACCGCACCGATCAGCAGCAACGCGATCGCGGGCGGGAACCCGGCGGAGTCGATGACCACGCCCATCACCAGCGGCCCGAGCCCGGCCGAGAGGTAGCCGATCCCGAGTCCGAAGCCGCTGACCGCGGCACTGCGGGCCGGGGTCGGCGTCCGCCAGGCGATCACGGTCAGCCCCAGCGGGAAGCCGGCACCGACCCCGATGCCGATCAGCACCGCCCACAGCCACGGCAGCGGCGTCCCCGGCGCCGGGGCGAGCAGCACCCCCAGCGTCCCCGCCGCCGAGCTGAGCACGGTCAGCGCCGCCCAGAACCGCCACCGGCGCCGGCGCTCGGCCGCGGCCGGGAACAGCAGCGCGGCGGGGATCTGGGCGATGCTCCACGCGGCGAGGAGCAGCCCGGCACCCTGCGGGGACCAGCCCTGCGACTCGTAGAACGGCGACAGCCAGGTCAGCCAGCCGTAGAAGACGGTCGACGAGCCGGCCAGGTAGCAGGCGATGCGGCGGGCGAACGGATCGTGCCGGACCCGGACCTCCTCGGCGAGCGAGGGACCGTCGTCGGCCACCCCCGGCGCGCCGACCGGCTCCCGGCGGGCGTGCCCGATCCGGCTCGCGACCGGCGCCCACACCGCGACGGCGAGCACCGCGGGCACCGCCCAGACCGCGAGCGACCACGACCAGCCGCCGAGCGCGACGGCCAGCGGCACCGCGACCGCGGACGCGACGGTCGCACCGATCATCATCGAGACGACGTAGGCGCCGGTCACCGCACCCGCACGCTCGGCCAGGTGCTCCTTCACGACCCCGGTCAGCAGCACGCCGGAGACCCCGATGCCGAGTCCGACCAGCACCGAACCGCCGACCAGCGCGGGCAGCGCCACCACCGACCGCAGCAGGCTGCCGACCCCGATCGTCGCGACGGCGATGCCGAGCAGCCGCTCGCGTCCGACCCGGGCCGCGACGGCGGCGGCGCCGAACGAGCCCGCCGACATCATCAGCACCGCTCCGGCCTGGACGAGACCGGCCGCGCCCGCCCCGATCCCGAGGTCGGCACGGGCGGTCTCCAACAGCGGCGGGTAGCCCGCCAGCCCGGCCCGCAGGTTGACCGCGAGTGCCAGCACCCCGAACAGGACCAGCGCGGGCCGCACGGCCGGGTGCCTCCCGGCCGCCCGACCGGACCCCGGCCCCGTGCCGGAGGGCGCGGCCGGATCGGCGCCTCCCGGGCCGCCGGGACGCGGTGCCTGCATTCGACGGCTCCTTCGCCTGCCGGGCGCACCGGATCGCTGCGCCGATGTCGTCGCTACCGGGCCGATCCTCTCCCGGGATCCTTGCTCATCGCAACGACCGTGGGGTTCAGGCCGCGCCCAGCCGCTCGACCGCGGCGTCGATCCGCTCGTCCGGCGCGGTCAGCCCGACCCGGACGTGCCGGGCCCCGGCGGGACCGTAGAACTCGCCGGGGGCGACGAGGATCCCCAGGCCGGCCAGCCGGTCCACGGTCTCGCGGCACGGCTCGTCCGCGCTCGCCCACAGGTACAGCCCGGCCTGCGAGTGCTCGATCGTCAGCCCGGCCTTCTCCAGCCCGGCCCGCAGGCGGGTGCGACGGGCGTCGTAGCGGGCGGCCTGGTCCGCGACGTGCGCGTCGTCGGAGACGGCCGCTTCCAGCGCGGCCTGCACCGGACGCGGAACGATCATGCCCGCGTGCTTGCGGACCTCCAGCAGCCCCGCGACCAGCGCCGGGTCACCGGTGACGAACCCGGCGCGGTACCCGGCCAGGTTCGAGACCTTCGACAGCGAGTGGACCGCCAGCAGACCGGTGGTGTCGCCGTCACAGACGTCGGGGTGCAGCACCGACCGCGGTGCCGGGTCCGCGTCCCCGGGCAGGCCGAGGTAGCACTCGTCCGAGGCCACGACCGCGCCCCGCTCCCGCGCCCAGGTGACCACCTTGCGCAGGTGCTCGACCGGCAGGACCCGGCCGGTCGGGTTCGACGGAGAGTTCAGCCACACCAGCCGGACCCGGGCCGGACCGGCGGCGGTGAGCCCGTCGGAACGGACGTGCCCGGCACCCGCCAGCCGCGCCCCGACCTCGTAGGTCGGGTACGCCAGCTCCGGGATGACGACGGTGTCGCCCGTCCCGAGGCCCAGCAGCGTCGGCAGCCACGCGACCAGCTCCTTGGAGCCGATCGTGGGCAGCACCGCGGCCGGGTCGGTCCCGGACACGCCGAAACGCCGCTGCAGCGAGGCGACGACCGCCTCGCGCAGCGACGCCGGACCGTGTGTCGTCGGATAGCCGGGCTCGGCGGCGGCGGGCCCGGACAGCGCCTCCCGCAGCACCGCGGGGACCGGGTCCACCGGGGTGCCGACCGACAGGTCGACGATGCCGTCCGGGTGCGCCGACGCGCGCTCACGCGCCCCGGTCAGCGAGTCCCACGGGAAATCGGGGAGGTCGAGCCTGCTCACTCGTCGTGTTCCTGCGGGGGCAGGCTCTTGGCCGGCTCCACGTCACGGTCGATCTTGCCCAGCTTCGAGGCGCCGCCGGGCGAGCCCAGCTCGTCGAAGAAGTCCACATTGGCCTTCGTGTAGGCGGCCCACTGGTCGGGGACGTCGTCCTCGTAGTAGATGGCCTCGACCGGGCAGACCGGCTCGCACGCACCGCAGTCGACGCACTCGTCGGGGTGGATGTAGAGCATGCGTCCACCCTCGTAGATGCAGTCCACCGGGCATTCCTCGATACACGCCTTGTCGAGCAGGTCGACGCAGGGTTCGGCGATCACGTAGGTCACTTCGGTGGTCCTCCACTCGGAGCAGCGGGCACCCGGAGATCACGTGGTGGAAGGGTGCCCGGTCAAACTGGGACGCCCGCAGGTTAACCCGCGCCCCCCGGCGGGGCAGGAGTGAGGTGGTCGGCTTCATGCTCGACGAGCTGGCAGGACGGCGCGTGTCCCTGCGTCACCGCATCGCACCGGAGACCGCGCCGGGTCCCGGGCTGACCGACGCGGTCGGTGAGCTGGAGCACGACGGGCCCGACGCCGTCGTCGTGCACACCCGGTCGGGGCCGGTCCGGGTGCGCCGCGACGCCGTCGTCGCGGTCCGGGAGGTGCCGCCCGCCCCGGCGCGGCGGGCGTCCCGGGCCGCCGTGGACCGGTTGGAACGGGTGCGCGCGGCCGCCTGGCCGGCCCCGGTCGTCGAGGAGCTGGGCGGCTGGCTGCTGCGCGCGGCGGGCGGCTGGACGCGGCGGGCGAACTCCGCGCTCGCGCTCGGGGACCCGGGGATGCCGGTGGAACGCGCCCTGGAACGGGTGCGGGGGTTCGCCGGGCGGCACGGCATCGCCCCGGCGGTGCAGGCACCGGTGGACGCGCCCTGGTCGAACCGGGTGGCCGAGGCGGGCTGGGTACGGGACGCGAGCCCCGGGACCTGCACCGTGCTCGTCACCGGCGCCGCGTCCGACGGCCCGGCGCCGCGGTGGCCCGCGACGCCCGGGCCCGGCTGGTGGGCGGCCCAGGGCGAGCCGGAGCCCCCGCCCGGCGCGCCCGCGTGGGCGGTGCTGACCGGGGTGCTGCGTCCTGGTGAGCAGAGCGCAGCGACCCGGAGCGACCCCGTCCCGATCGGGTTCGGGACGCTGCACGACGGCGACGGGACACCGGTCGCCTCGGTGCGTGCCGCCGTCGTCGACGCGCACGTCTACGTGTCACGGCTGTGGGTGGTCCCGGCCGCGCGCCGGGGCGGCCACGCGTCCCGGCTGACCCGGGAGGCGCTGGCCTGGGGCGCCGCCCACGGGGCGCGGCACGGGATGCTCGACGTCGCCGACGACAACACCGCCGCGCTCGCGCTCTACCGCGGCACCGGGTGGACCGACCACCATCGCTACCACTACCTGGTGCCCGCGGACTGACCCGTCCGGACGGTCGGGCTCAGGCGAACCCGCGGCGGGCCAGCCACTCACGGGCCTGCCGGGCGGCGCGCTTGAGACCCGACCACTCCCCCAGGTACTTCCCGACGACGCCGACGACCGGCAGCAGGCCGAGCCACTGGTGGTAGAAGCGGCCGTGCGGACGCTTGTCGAGCTCGTCCTCGACACCCCACAGCGCCCGCCCGAGGCGCCAGACCGCGCTGCCGACGCGCTGGAGCGTGGCCCGCCTGCCGTCCCCGGCGAGGTCGCCGGTGAGCTCCTCGGCGCGGGCCTGGGCAGCGGCGTCCTCGGCGGCGGACAGCTCCCGGGCGTCGAGGTCGAGCTCGCGCCGGAACAGCACCGACGCCAGCAGCTCCACGAGCCGGTCCTCCGACCGCACTCCGTGCTCGCCCGCGATCGCGACGAGCAGCAGCCCCTCGCCCGCCGCGCCGACGGCGTCGGACACCGGCAGCGTGCGCGCCAGCGCGCCGCCCAGGCCCGGGATCGCGGCGATCAGCGTCGTGAACCGGCCGACCCGGTAGACCCACCAGTCGCTGCGGGCCGGGACGTCCATCGCCGCCCACGCCGAGGTACCGGGGACCTTCACCGACGCCAGCGCGTCGAGGATCTTGTCGGCGAGGGAGCGCTCCTCGTCGGTCGCGCCCTGCGGGCCGCCCGAACCGGGCGCCACCCTGGCCCGCAGCCCGAACGGGTCGGCCTCGCGCAGCCCGTCCAGCACCGGGCGGGTGGCCCGCACGAACGGCCGCAGGACCCGCACCAGGTCGTCGTCGGAGATCGTCATCGGGTCACCTTCCGGTCGCGGCCGTCCGCCAGCCGGTCGAGCGCCCTGCGGAACGACACCACGCCGGTCACGGCGCCGGCGACGAGCAGCAGCAGCGACTCCCAGTTCACCGGGAGCAGGAGGTCCCCGCCCGGTCCGAAGAAGCCGAGCACGAGCACCGCGCCGAACCACACGACCAGCGGGGCGGCGGCACCCGCGGGGGTCGGGAGGATCTCGGTCGCCGTGGTGTGGACCAGCCACGGCAGCGAGACCACCACGATCAGCGTGCCCAGCGGCACCGGGACCGGCCCGATGTAGAGCATCTGGAACATCAGCTCGAAGGCCACCAGCAGCAGCGAGATCACCAGCAGCACCAGCGCGAGCGGCAGCCTCGTCACGTCGCTCACCCGTCGACCCCCTCGAACAGATCCGACTCCGTCGTGCCGGGCGGCGCGCCGGCCAGCACGTACTCCTCGGTGCCCAGCAGCGGCTGGACGATCCCGTTGCTCATCGCGAACGCGACCCAGCCGTCGCCGCTGCGGACGTCGATCTGGGTGGCGTGCGCCCGCATCGCGGCGACGCGCTCGGCGTCGTGGGCGCCGACGTCGACCCGTGTGGTGACGGCGGCGGCGTCGTGACCGGGGTGCTCGTCGGGCTCCGGCCAGCGCAGCCCGGTGCGGTCCGGGTCCCCGCCGAGGGCGGACAGCAGCTCGGTCAGCCCCTCGTCGAGCAGCGAGCTCGACCGCACGGCGAAGTACAGCTTGGCCACCACGTCCGGTCGTGCCCCGGCCGCGGCGACGGCCAGCTCGTGCGCGCGGACGTGGTCGGGGTGGCCGTAGCTGCCGTCCGCGGCGTAGGAGACCAGGACCTGCGGGCGGACCTCGTCGATGATCTCCAGCAGCTGCGCGAGCTGGGTGCCGAACGGCTCCGTGGCGGCGAACGCCCGCGGGTGCAGCTCCGGCGGCAGCGCCGCGCGGGTGCCGTGCCCCACCAGCACCATGCCGGAGTCGCGCCACCGGCCGGGGCCGCCGAGCCAGCGGTGCCGGGGGCCGCCGAGGGCCGCCAGCGCGGCGTCGAGCTCGCGGATGCGGTAGCCGCCGAGCTGGTCACCGCGGTCCGGGGCGAGCTCGGCCAGCTCCGGGCCGATCACCTCGCCCTCCTCGCCGAGGGTGCAGGTCACCACGGTGACCTCGCAGTCCGGGTCGGCGGTGTAGCGGGCGACGGTCCCACCGGTGGTCAGGGTCTCGTCGTCCGGGTGGGCGTGGACGAGCAGGAGGCGACGAGCAGGCACCGGGGGAGCCTACGGGGCGATGATCGACCCCGCCGCGGTGTGGGGGACGACGGGCAGCGGGAACTCCGCCGCCTCCCCCGTCGCGGGCGGGAACGTGATCGTCGCGCCGGTCAGCGGCACGGTGGGCACCGCGGTCCCGGCCAGCCCCGCGGGCTCCACCCCGTCGCGGACCAGCAGGTCCCCCAGGGCCGCGATCATCGCCCCGTTGTCGGTGCACAGCCGGGGCACGGGCACCCGCAGGGTGATCCCGGCACCGGCGCAGGCGCGCTCCATCTCGCTGCGCAGCACGCGGTTCGCCGCGACCCCACCGACCATGAGCAGGGTGTCCGCGCCGCGCTCGGCACAGGCCCGCAGCGCCTTGCGGACCAGGACGTCGACGACGGCCATCTGGAACGACGCGGCGACGTCGGCCACCGGCACCGCCCGGCCCGCGTCCTGGGCCGCCTCCACGTGCCGCGCCACGGCGGTCTTGAGCCCGGAGAAGGAGAACCCGAACGCGGCATCGCGCGGGCCGGTCATGGGGCGTGGGAACGCGATCGCGGCCGGGTCACCGTCCAGCGCGGCCCGCGACACCGACGGTCCTCCCGGGTAGGGCAGCCCCAGCAGCCGCGCGACCTTGTCGAACGCCTCGCCCGCCGCGTCGTCAACGGTGTCGCCGAGGTGCTCGACCGGGTCCCGGGCCAGGTCCCCCAGTGCCAGCAGCGAGGTGTGCCCGCCCGAGACGATCAGGCAGACGCAGCGGTCGGGCAGCGGCCCGTGCTCCAGGACGTCGACGGCGGCGTGCCCGGCCAGGTGGTGCACCCCGTACAGCGGCACGTCCAGCGCCGCCGCGTACGCCTTCGCCGCGGCGACGCCGACGTGCAGCGCGGGCGAGAGCCCCGGCCCCGCCGTGACGGCGACGGCGTCGACGTCGGACAGCGACACCCCGGCCGCCTCGACCGCCGCGCGCACCATCGGCGTCACCGCGCTCACGTGGGCGCGGGCCGCGACCTCCGGGACCACACCGCCGAAACGGGCGTGCTCGTCCGCCGACGACGCCAGCCCCTCGCCGAGCAGCACCCCGTCCCGGACGAGACCGGCACCGGTCTCGTCGCACGACGTCTCGATCCCCAGAACCAGCGACACGCCACCCAGTTTCGCACCGGGTGGCGTGTCGTGGCCGTGGGGTCCTGCTCGGACGGGTCGTGCTCGGTCAGGTCCGCAGGAGCGCGCGCTCCTCGGCGAAGTGACAGGCCACCCGGTGCCCCGGGCCGGACGCGATCTCCAGGACCGGCTTCTCGTCGATGCAGCGCGCCTTGTCGGCGTCGGACAGCTCCAGGTGCTTCCAGCACCGGGTGCGGAACCGGCAGCCCGACGGCGGGTCGGCCGGGTTGGGCACGTCCCCGGTCAGCACGATCCGCTCCCGTACCCGCTCGACCTCCGGGTCCGGGACGGGCACCGCCGAGATCAGCGCCTGGGTGTAGGGGTGCTGCGGCCGGTCGAACAGGTCGTCGCGGTCGGCGACCTCGACGACGTTGCCCAGGTACATCACCGCGACCCGGTCGGAGATGTGGCGCACCACCGACAGGTCGTGGGCGATGAACAGGTAGGTCAGGCCGAAGTCGCGCTGCAGCTGCTCGAGCAGGTTCAGGACCTGGGCCTGGATGGACACGTCCAGGGCCGAGACGGGCTCGTCGAGCACCACGAACTTCGGGTTGAGCGCGATCGCGCGGGCGATGCCGACGCGCTGGCGCTGCCCGCCGGAGAACTCGTGCGGGTAGCGCTCGGCGTACTCGGCCGAGAGCCCCACGGTCTCGAGCAGCTCCGGGATCGTGGTGTCGGTGAGCTCGCCGCCGAGCAGCTCGTACTTCTCCGACAGGATCGACCGGACCGTCATGCGCGGGTTCAGCGACGCGTACGGGTCCTGGAAGACGATCTGCATGTCCTCCCGGGCCGAGCGCAGCTCGGACTGCCCGAGCGCGGTCACGTCGCGGCCGTTGATGTGCACGCTGCCCGCGGTGGGCTCGTGCAGCCGCAGGATCGCCCGGGCCGCGGTCGACTTGCCGCAGCCGGACTCACCGACCAGCGACAGCGTCTGCCCCTCGGGGATCTCCAGGTCGATGCCGTCGACGGCCTGCACCACACCGACGGTGCGCTGGATGAGCACGCCGGAGCGGATCGGGAACGACTTGGTCAGCCCCGCGGTGCGCAGCATCGGCTCGCCGCTCGCCGTCTCCGCGACGTGCGCCTCGGATCCCGGCACGGCCGGCTCGCGCGGCGTGGCGGCGGCCTCGCCGACCTCGTCGGCGTGCAGGCAGGCGTGCAGGTGACCGGGCCGGTCGGTGAGCTGGACCAGCTCCGGGGTCCTCTCCGCGCAGGACGACGTGGCGAACCGGCAACGCGGGTGGAACGCGCAGCCCGACGGGACGTGCGCGAGGTTGGGCGGCTGGCCGGGGATCGGTTCCAGCTTCTCCGGCCGGGCCTGGTCCATCCGCGCCAGCGACGAGAGCAGCCCGTAGGTGTAGGCGTGCCGCGGCTCGGCGAAGATCTCGTCGTTGGTGCCGGTCTCGACGACCTTCCCCGCGTACATGACCATGATCCGGTCGGCGTGCGCCGCGACCAGGCCCAGGTCGTGGGTGATCAGGACGATCGCCGTGTCGCGCTGCTCCTGCAGCTTCTCCAGCAGGTTCATGATCTGGGCCTGCACGGTGACGTCGAGCGCGGTGGTCGGCTCGTCGGCCAGCAGGACCTTCGGGTCGTTCGCGAGCGCCATCGCGATCATCGCGCGCTGACGCATCCCGCCGGAGAACTCGTGCGGGTACTGCGACGCCCGCGCGGCCGGGTTCGGGATGCCGACCTCGCCGAGCAGGTCGACGGCGCGGCGGCGCGCGGTGACCTTGCCGGCCTGCCGGTCGTGCGCCCGGATCATCTCGGCGATCTGGTCGCCCACCTTGTAGACCGGGTTCAGCGCGGTGAGCGGGTCCTGGAAGATCATCGCGATGTCCTTGCCGCGCAGCTTGCGCTGCTCGGACTCCGGCATCGTCAGCAGCGAGCGTCCCTCCAGCAGCACCTCGCCGCTGGGGAACGTCGCGGGCGGGGTCGGGACGAGACCCATCAGGCTCATCGCCGACACCGACTTGCCCGACCCCGACTCCCCCACGATCGCGAGGGTCTCACCGCGGTCGACGTGCCAGCTGACACCGTCGACGGCCTTGACCACGCCCGCGTCGGTGGCGAAGTGCACCCGCAGGTCGCGGACCTCGAGCATGTGCTCGCTCCGGTTCTCGGTCACGGGTCAGTTCCTCCCGCGCAGCTTGGGGTCGAGGGCGTCGCGCAGGCCGTCGGCCACGAACGCGAAGCCCAGCGTGGTGATGGCGATGGCGGCGGAGGGGAAGATCCACAGGAAGCTCTTGCCCGGCACCGACAGGTACTGGGACGCCTGGGAGATCAACCGGCCCCACTCGGGGACGTCCGGCGGGACGCCGACCCCCAGGTAGGACAAGGTCGCCATCGCGACGACGACCACGCCGATCGAGGTGAAGGAGTACACGAGCACCGGTGCGACGGCGTTGGGCAGGATGTGCCGGGTCAGGATCCGCCGGGTGCCCGCCCCGATCGAGCGGGCGGCCTCGACGTACTCGGCCTCGCGCAGGGCCAGCACCTGACCGCGCATCAGCCGGGCCGTCGTCATCCAGCCCAGGGCCACCAGCGCGATGACGACCGGCAGCGTGCCACCGCCGACCGCGCGGACGATCACCAGCGCGCCCACCAGCGGTGGGAACGCGAGGAAGATGTCGATGATCCGCGCGATCACCGCGTCCCAGGCGCCGCCCTTGAAGCCGGCGAGCGCGCCCAGGGTCAGCCCGAGGACCAGCGAGAAGAAGACCACGGACAGACCGACGATCATCGCGAGCCGGACGCCGTAGATGATCCCGGAGTACAGGTCGCGGCCCAGGACGTCGGTGCCGAAGAAGTGCGCCGCCGACGGCGGCTGCAGGGTGTTGAGCAGGTTCTGCTCGAACGGGTCGTAGGGCGTCGAGAACGGCGAGATGATCGCCATGACGATTTCGAACGCGACGATGACCAGCCCGGCCATCGCGAGCTTGTTGCGCCGGTAGCGCCGCCAGATCTCGGCGAACTGGCCGTTCGACCGCGCGCGACGGGGACCGCCGGGGGCCGGCGCGACGGCCTCGGCGGGGTCGCCGCCCGGCAGTCCGAGCGCGGCGGCCGGATCGGTGGCCGGCGCTCCGGGGGTGGGTGGTGGGTTCATGCGAGGGATCGCCTCACTCAGTCAGCTCAGGCGGATGCGCGGGTCGAGGTAGGCGTAGAGGATGTCGACGAGCATGGACAGCAGCACGTAGGCCACCACGCTGTAGACGACCACCGCCATGATGACCGGCGCGTTGTTGTTCGTGATCGCGCGGGCCAGCAGGAACCCCGCGCCGTTGTACTGGAACACCGTCTCGGTGACGATCGCGCCGCCGATGTAGGTGCCCAGGGTGAGCCCGACGAACGTGACGACCGGCAGCAGCGAGGTCCGCATGGCGTGCCGGCCGATGACCGTGCGCTCGGACAGCCCCTTGGCGCGTGCGGTGCGGATGTAGTCGGCCTGCAGGACCTCCAGCATCGACCCCCTCATGAGCCGGGCGACGAACGCCGACTCGATGATCGCGAGGGTGAACGCGGGCAGGACCACGTCCCAGTACCAGGGCACCTCCTCGAGGAAGCTGCGCGGCACCGGTGGGAACGGACCGACCCCGGAGACGTTCGCGACCAGGAAGATCGCGACGACGAACACCGGGACACCGATGCCGATGGTGGACACGACGGTGACGAACACGTCCCAGAACGAGTAGCGGCGCACGGCGGCGATCACGCCGGCCGTCACCCCGAACAGGACGAGGAACAGCAGCGCCACGACGGCCAGCAGGATCGTGTTCGGGACGGTCTCGGCGAGCAGCTGGGAGACCGGGCGCCGCTGGTCGAAGTCGAGACCGAAGTCGCCGGTGACCATGTTGCCGAGGTAGTTCACGAACTGGACCGGCAGCGGCTGGTCGAGACCGAACTTGGCGCGGTTGATCGCGGCGACCTCGGGCGGGACGACCTTCTCGCCGGTGGAGGCGAACGGGTCCCCGAGCGAGAACGTGGCGATGAAGATCAGGAACGCGGTGACGACGACGACCAGGATCCCCTGGAGCAGCCGCCGGAGGATGAATCTGCCCATGGAAGCACGGACTTTCGTGTGGTGGGAACGCCGCACGACGGCCCGCGTCCCGGGGTCACCGGGACGCGGGCCGCGTCAGCGGGACGTCACTTGAGGGTGATCGTGTCGAACGTCGGGTCCTCGGAGAAGTCCATGTTCACGTTGCCGAACTTCTCGGTGTTGACCAGGCGGGACTGCTGGCGGAACCAGAGCGGGATCAGCGCGAGGTCGTCACCGATCGCGATCTTCTCGGCCCGCTTGTAGAGGTCGTTGCGGGCCGCCTCGTCCTGGGTCTGCGCGGCCTGCGCCAGCAGCGCGTCGAACTCCGGGTTGGAGTAGCGGCCGCGGTTGTCGCCCTGGGCCGGCTCGCTCGGCGAGGTGGCCCCGATCGACTGGGTGGCCAGCAGCGGGAACAGGTAGTTGCCCGGCGTCGGGTAGTCCGCGCTCCAGGCCGCGCGCCAGAGGCCGGAGGCCTCGGGCTGCTGCTCGTTGTCGAGCAGGTCACGGAACGGGACACCGGTGTAGGTGACCTTCAGCCCGAGGTTCTGCTCGAGCTGCTGCTTGACCGCCGCGGTCCACTCCTCGTGGCCGGCACCGGTGTTGTACTGCAGCTTCACCTCGGTACCGGGGGTGAGACCGGCCTGCTGCGCGCGCCGCTTGGCCTCGTCCGGGTTGTAGGTGCACGCGGTGCAGACACCGGAGGTGTAGGCGTCCGGGAAGTTCGGCGGGATGAGCGCGTCGGCGGGCGAGGTCGAGTTCTGCAGCACGCCCTGCACGATCGCCTTGCGGTCGATCGCCATCGAGACGGCCTTGCGGGCGTCCGCGCTGTCCAGCGGCTTCGTGGTGACCGAGACCAGCAGGTAGTTGTTGCCGTTGGTCTTCTTGTTCAGCCACTTGCCCTGGGGCTCGTAGGTCGACTTGGCCTGGTTGAGCACCGGGGTGGGCATGCGCGCCCAGTCGAACTGGCCGTTCTGGAACCCGTTGTACTCGGCGGTGACGCCGCCGCCCTCACCGGACGGGACGATGGTGATCTCGACGGAGTCGAGGTTCGCCCTGGTCCCCGCGGTGTAGGCGTCGTTGCGGACCAGCCGGATGCCGCGGTCGTGCTGCCACGGGCCGTCCATCTTGAACGGACCGTTGCCGACCGGCAGGTCGTTGTAGGTCTTGTTGTCGGCCGCGCCCGCGGACGTCGGGACCGGGCTCAGCGCCGGGTGGTAGGTCCGCAGCTCGAACTCGCAGTCGGGCTTGGACAGGGTGACCTTGAGCTGGTTCGGGTTCGTCGCGTCCACCCCGGCCAGCGCGTTCGCCGTGCCGGCCTGGATCTCCGCGTAGCCCTGGACCTCGTCGAGGTGGTAGGAGACCTCCGAGGCCGACGCCTTGGCCGCGGTGCGCTCCCAGCCGCGCTTGAACGACGCGGAGTTCAGCACCTCGCCGTTCGAGAACTTCTGGTCCGGCTTGAGGTCGAACACCCACTGCGTGCAGTTCTGGTTCGGCGTCCACTTCGACGCCACGCCGTCGTACACGTCGCCGTTGGGCCGGACCTTGATCAGCCCGGTGAACAGCGCCCGGTTCACGAGGGTGCCCTCGGACTCCTGGGTGTTGTACGGGTCGATCGCGGTCGGCTCGGTGATGGCCAGCCGGAACGTGCCACCCGGCTTGCCGGGCACCTCCGGCTGGTCCGGGGTCTCCTCGAACCCGGCGGCGGTGTCGCCGCTGCCCCCCGTGTTGCTCTGCTGGCTGCAGCCCGTGAGGACGAGCCCCACGACCGCGGTCAGGGCGATGGCCGAGGCGGCCGCCCTTCTTCCCCTCATCTGCCGTGCCTCTCGAGATGTCATGGGGTGCACGCCGTCGTCGCACCCGTCCGGGACGCGGCGGACCGCCAGATGTGTGCCGGGGCCCGTCGGGAGGCACGCTAGGAATCGCGGCGCTCCAGCGGCGAGCCCCGCAGCCGATCGTGGTGAAACGGTGACCGTTGATCGGCGTAACGGACTCGCAGCCGGACCGGACAGTAACAACGGGACCGTTGCGTCGCACAGCCCTCGATGCACGCCGAAACACAGTTGGTACTTACGTACCACTCGCCGTCACCGGGTAGCAGCGGAGTGCGTCCGAACGGACGCGTCCGGCCGGGTCA
Organism: Pseudonocardia sp. ICBG1293; assembly: GCF_020131355.1. Taxonomy (GTDB): domain Bacteria; phylum Actinomycetota; class Actinomycetes; order Mycobacteriales; family Pseudonocardiaceae; genus Pseudonocardia. The sequence continues at coordinate 179,511 of NZ_JAHLEL010000038.1, read as the reverse complement.
GTCGGCGTCGTCGCCGGTCGGGCGTTCGCCGGAGCCCTCCGGCTCCGCCCAGGTCCGGGCGTCCGACATCGGGCCGGTCGCGATCGGGCCCGGGGTGACCCGGGTGGCCGCGTCGGTCGGCGCGTTGCTGACGACCAGACCCTGTGCCTGGTAGAGCGGCAGCGCGGGCAGCTGGCGCCACAGCACCCGCTCGGCCTCCGCGACGACGGCCGGGTCCGGGCTGTCTGCGACCAGCAGCTCGGCGAGCAGCGGTTGCAGCGCGGGGAAGCAGGCGACACCCGGGAGCTCGCCGGGCACCGCGTCCGCCGGGCAGCCGTAGTCGGAGTCCAGCCGGGGCCCGATCGCGCCGTAGGCGGCACGGGGGGCGACGAGGACGTCGACGGCGACCGGCGCCCCGGAGTCGGGGGCACCCGTCGTCGTCGGGGCGGCGGTCGTCGTGGCCGGGGCCGCCGGCGGCGTGGTCGCCGGCGCGGCGCCGTCGCCGGGGACCGGGCCCGCGCCCGGTGCGGGCGTGGCGGTGGGGGTCGGCGTCGTCGGGGCCACGCTCGGGTCGGTGAGCAGGTCCGGTGCCGGCGGGGCGACGATGGTGGCCCCGATCCCGCCCGCCTTGAGCTGCTCGGCCACGACGCGGGCGACGTCCACGTCCTCGGTCCGCTCGGCTCCGGCACCGATGACCACGGCGAGCGGGCGCCCGGCGAGGGTCCACCGGCCGTCCTGACCCCGGACGTAGCCGGCCTCGGTGAACGCCGCCGCGGCCGCGGCCGGGTCGGGACGGCCGGGGGCTCCCGCGGGCGCGGTCGGGACGTAGCCGGCGTCCGACGGGGCCGCGCCGAAGGCGTCCACCGCCACGGCGTCGGGGTTGACGCGCTCGCGGATCGCGTCCCGGTCCAGCAGCGCCGCGACACCCTCGCGGACCCGGGGGTCGGCCAGCGGACCGTCGGCGGTGCGGAACTCGAGCTGCTCGACGGCCGGACGCGGCCCGCGCTGCACCGTCGGGGGCTTGGGGCCCCGGGCCAGGACCTCGAGGGCCTGGGTGATCTCCGGCCGGGCATCGGGCAGGGCGAGGTCGACGCCCTGGCTCTCCAGCGCCGTGGGCAGGGTGTTCGCCGGGATCCGGCGCAGGATGATCTCGTCGACGACTGCCGCGGTCGCCCAGTACGGGTCGTTGCGGGCGAGCAGGACCTCGCCGCGCAGGCGGTCGACCTGCATCAGCCGGAAGGGCCCGCCGGACGCGGGCACGCCGCCCGCGAACGGGGCGGTCCAGCCCCCGGGCGCGTCCTTGAGCAGGTGCGCGGGGAGCAGGTCGGCGAACAGCTCCTGCCAGTGCGGGTAGGGCTCGCGGAACACGACGTCGACCGCCTTGCCCGCGGCGCGCGAGCGCACGTCGGTGATCTCCCGGTAGCCGGCGGCGCCGATCGTGTTCGGCCGGCTGCGCATCTGCTGCCACAGGTAGACGAAGTCCTCGGCGGCGATCGGCGCGCCGGTGGACCACCCGACGTCGCGGTTGAGCTCGTAGCTGACGGTGAACGGGCTCTGCGAGGTGACCGTCGCGGACGTGGCGACGGTGGTGTCGAGCTGCGGCACGCCGCGGGCGTCGGGCCGGAACACCGACGGCAGCGTCATCGACGCGATCGCCGTGGTGACCGCCGACTGGTCCGACCGGAGGTGCGGGTTGAACCCGGGCCCGAGGTCGTCGACCCCGACCACCACCCGGGTGGGCGCGGTGACCGGCTCGGTCGGGCGGTTCGTCTCCGGCGGGGGCGCCGGCTGCGGGTCCGCGGCGCAGCCCGTCAGCGCCAGCAGGGCGACCAGCAGGAGGGCCGGGAGCGCCCGGAAGCGTCGACGTGCTCTCACGTCCGCAGTATCCCCACCGGGGCGGGCATGCCCGCCGGACGGGGTCCGGCGGGCGTCTCCGCTCTGCTCACCGATACGCAACACCGCAGCGCACGGGCCGTACGGGTCACTTCGTGGCGTTGGCCGCGGCCTTCGCGCGGGACCGGGCACGAGCCCGCAGGTTCGGGTCCAGCTCGATCTTGCGGATCCGGACGTTCTGCGGCGTGATCTCGACGCACTCGTCGGTCGCACAGAACTCCAGCGACTGCTCGAGGCTCAGGATCGTCGGCGGGATCAGCTTGACCAGCACGTCGGACGTCGACGAGCGGATGTTGGTCAGCTTCTTCTCCCGGGTGATGTTGACCTCGAGGTCCTCGTTGCGGGTGTACTCCCCGACGACCATCCCGCCGTAGACCAGCGTGGTCGGCCCGACGAACAGCGTGCCGCGGTCGGCGAGCTGGTCGATCGCGTACGGGGTGACGGGGCCCGTGCGGTCCGAGATCAGCGAGCCCTTGTTGCGGGTGCGGATCTCACCGACCCACGGGGCGTAGCCGTCGAAGACGTGGCTGGCGATACCCGCACCACGGGTGATCGTCAGGAACTCGGTGCGGAAGCCGATCAGGCCGCGCGAGGGCACCCGGAACTCCATCCGCACCCGTCCCTCACCGTGCACCATGTCGCCCATCTCGCCCTTGCGGGCGGCGAGCAGCTGGGTGACGGCGCCGAGGCTGTCGTCGGGGACGTCCACCGACAGCTGCTCGAACGGCTCGTGCAGCCTGCCGTCGATGGTCTTGGTGACCACCTGCGGACGGCCGACGGTCAGCTCGAAGCCCTCGCGGCGCATGGTCTCGACCAGGATGGCCAGCGCGAGCTCACCGCGGCCCTGGACCTCCCAGGCGTCGGGACGCTCGGTCGGCAGCACGCGGATGGACACGTTGCCGACCAGCTCGGCGTCGAGCCGGCCCTTCACCAGGCGGGCGGTCAGCTTCTTGCCCGGGATCGGGTCGCGACCGGCCAGCGGGGAGGTGTTGGTACCGATCGTCATCGAGATGGCGGGCTCGTCGACGTGGATGCGGGGCAGCGCGACCGGGGTCTCCGGGTCGGCGAGGGTGTCGCCGATGGTGACCTCGGCGATGCCCGCGACGGCGACCAGGTCACCGGCGCGCGCCTCGTCGGCGGGGACCCGGGTCAGTGCCTCGGTGCGCAGCAGCTCGGTGATCTTGACGCGCGGGGTGGTGCCGTCCTCGCGGCACCACGCGACCTGCTGGCCGCGGCGCAGCACGCCGGCGCGGACGCGGCAGAGCGCGATACGGCCGAGGAAGCTGGACGCGTCGAGGTTGGTGACGTGCGCCTGCAGCGGGGCGTCGACGTCGTCGGCGGGCGGCGGGACCACGTCGAGCAGGGTCTCGATGAGCGGCTCGAGGTCGTCGGAGTCCGGGAGCTCGCCGTCGGCGGGGCGGATCCGGGAGGCCTTGCCCGCACGCCCGGAGGCGTAGACCACCGGGAGGTCGAGCAGGTGCGCGGTGACCAACTCGTCGAGCTCCAGCTCGTCGGCCAGCTCCAGCAGCAGTTCCAGGGACTCGTCGACGACCTCGGCGATCCGGGCGTCGCCGCGGTCGGTCTTGTTGACCACGAGCATGACGGGCAGGCCGGCGGTCAGGGTCTTGCGGAGCACGAAGCGGGTCTGCGGCAGCGGCCCCTCGGAGGCGTCGACGAGCAGCACCACACCGTCGACCATGGACAGGCCGCGCTCGACCTCACCGCCGAAGTCGGCGTGGCCGGGGGTGTCGACGACGTTGATCGTCGTGCCGTGCCAGTTCACCGCCGTGTGCTTGGCGAGGATGGTGATGCCCTTCTCGCGCTCCAGGTCGTTGGAGTCCATGACCCGGTCGACGAGCTCGGCGCGCTCGGCGAACGCACCGGACTGGCGGAGCATCGCGTCCACGAGCGTGGTCTTGCCGTGGTCGACGTGCGCGACGATCGCGACGTTGCGCAGCTCGGGTCGGCCTGCCCGATCGGGCACGGCGTCGCTCTCGAGCGAGGAACGAGCGTCGAGGGCCGAGGCGGAACGAGGGATGGTCACACCCCAACGGTATCCGCTGCAAGTCCTTCACCACGCCCCGGGCGCAGGTTAGCCTGACCTCATCATGGGCAAGGTCAAGAAGAAGTGCTGTCGGTCCAAGCCGAAGCGGTGCAAGAGCTGTCCGGTGGTCGCGCTACGCCTGCGCAAGGCGGGTGCGGACGATCTGAGCGGTAAGGCACTGGACCGGGCGATCAAGATCGCGCGTATCTACTGAACGGACGTATGACCCGTTGACCTGCGAGGACGTCGCGGTCCGGGTTGCGTGCGCACCGCCGGTCCGGTAGGGCCGCGGCAGGCCGGGCGGCGGAGTCCGGCAGCTCCGGACCCGGCTGTGCCCGGACCTCGGACGGATCTTCGTACCCGTTCCGTACGCTGCGCCGAGACGACCGGCGGCCGGGCCGGGCATGGCCGGAATCACAGTCGGCCGGGTGGTCCGGCGACACCGTGCGTCGTGGCGTTCGCCTGCCGTTCACCCGGCGGCCCGGCCCGCGGCACCACCGGGACCGGCCGGGTGCCCGGTGACGGCCTCGCGCAGGCGGGCCAGGAGCTGCTCGGGGCACCGGAGCTCCGCGGGCTCGACGACGAGCGTGCGCCACCCGTGGCGGCGCAGCACCGCCCGCCGCCACGCGGGTCCGCAGCCGTCGGCGCCGGCTCCGGCGTCGACCGGGTCGTGGACCTCGACGACCAGCCGGGCGGCGGGGAACGCCAGGTCCAGCACCACCCCGGCCACCACGACGTCGGTCCGCGCACCCCGCACACCGCGTGCGACGAGCAGCGTCCGCAGCCCGTGGCGGGCACGGACGGCGACGCGTCGCGACGCCCCGGTCAGCATCCGGCCGACGGCCACCGACCCGTGCGCGCCGGTGGCGCGGGCGTGCGTCCCGAGTAGCTCGTCCACGTCGAGGACGCCGGTGGTCAGGACGTGGTCGAGCAGCGCCTCCCCCGGTACCGACGGGTCGGCGGCCGCCTCCAGCACGGCGGCCGCGGGCCGGCCGACGGCCACCCCGTCGCGCACGACGACGTCGCACGGGTCCAGCTCGCGGCGCCGGACGAGGATCCCCGCGCGCGACCGCGGCGCCCGCCTGCGCGGGACGGTGACCGTGACGACCTCGGGTGCGCCGGGCAGCAGACCCCACCACCAGGCCGCCGCGGCCCCGCTCAGCACGGCGTCCTCCCCCGCCCACAGTGCGGCGGCACGGACCCGCGACCGCTCGGTCGGCGGGTGGGCGGCGTCCCGGTAGACGCGGGGGTGCACGGGTGTCCACCGCCGCGCGGCGAGCCTGCGGTCGACCTGGTCGGTGGACAGGCCGTGGGCGAGCGCCTGGGCGCGGGTGACCAGACCGTCCTGCCCGGCCACGAGCCGGGTGAGCGGATCGGTGTCGCGCCGTCTCCCGGGGCCCACCGGTGCGGTGCGGACGGCGGACGGGGTGGGGGCGGTGGCGTTGCGGTTCATGCGGCTTGGACGACGCCCGGGCCCGATCGGTTCCACCGGATCCGCGACGACCGCCGTTCCGGCACGGGTGACCGCGGGTCAGGTGCGCAGCAGGGCCACCAGCTCCGCGACGACGGCCCGGTCGGCGTCGAGCCAGCCCAGCGCCGCCACCTCCCGCGGCCCCACCCAGCGCAGCGCGCGGTGCTCGCGGGCCGCGGGCTCCGGGGACCCGGCATCGAGCCGGGCGGTGTGGATCCGCAGCACGCGCCGTCCGATCGGCAGGTCGGTGCCCAGCCGTTCCCCGACGGTCACCCGGGCGCCCAGCTCCTCGGCGCACTCCCGGGCCAGTGCGTGCGGCTCGCCCTCCCCGTCCTCGACGCCGCCCCCCGCGGCGGGCGTGACCCGTGTCGAGTGCCGCAGCACCGCCGCCGGACCCGCCGCCAGCTCCGACCACAGGCCGTCGGCCCCGGCGCGGGTGATCCGGGTCCGGCACGCGAGGAACCCGCCGGGCAGCGCGACCCGGATCTCGTCCCCGGCCACGAGCAGCGCCGCCGGTGCGGTGAACCGGGCTCCCACCCGCGCGACCGCGCGGGCCGAGGGACCGGACTCCCGCAGCACCCCCGCGACGAGTCGGGGCGGTCCGTCCACATGATGGTCCAGGCTCAGCACCGGCACACCGATGATCCTCGCAGCCGGCTCCGCGACCGGCCGGGCCGCGGGCCCGCCGACGCTCCCACGGCGGCGGGTCGGGCCCGTCGCGGCCAATCTCGCCGAAACGGCCCGCTCGCGCCGCCGCACGGTCACGCTGGGTGCCGTGTACGCGACGTCCACCCCCGACGACTCCGCCGGACCGCCCTGCGCGGCCCGCCCGCCCGCCGTGCGCGCCATCGGCCTGACCCGCGATTTCGGGGCGGTGCGCGCGGTCGACGGGGTCGATCTCGACGTACCGATGGGCTCGGTCCTGGGGCTGCTCGGACCCAACGGTGCGGGCAAGACGACGCTGATGCGGATGTTGCTCGGGCTGCTCGCCCCCACCCACGGCGAGGTCGAGCTGCTCGGGCGACGGCTGCCGCAGCGCGCGGCGGAGGTGCTGCCGCACGTCGGGGCGCTCATCGACGCGCCGGCCCTGCACCCGCACCGCACCGGCCGGCAGAACCTGCTGCGGGCCGCGGCCGCCGAACCGCTGCTGGACTCGGCGCGCATCCCGGGCGCGGTCGACGCCGTGCTGCGCCGGGTCGGGCTCGCGGAGGCGGCCGACCGCCGGGCCGGCGAGTACTCCTCGGGGATGCGACGGCGCCTCGGGCTGGCCGTGCCGCTGCTGACCCGGCGGCGCCTCGTCGTCCTCGACGAGCCGACCGACGGGCTCGACCCGGCGGGCACCCGCGAGGTGCGCCGTCTGATCGCGGAGATGAACGCCGCGGGCGCGACCGTCGTCGTCAGCTCGCACCTGCTCGGGGAGATCGAGGCGACCTGCAGCCACGTCGCGGTGCTGCAGGCCGGGCGCCTGCTCTGCGCGGGCCCGCTCGACGAGCTCGTCGACTCCGGCCCGTCGGCGCTGGTCGTGACGACCCCGGACGGCGAGCGCGCCGTCGCGGCCCTGCTGGCCCGGGGGATCGACGCCGAGCACGGTGCCCGGGACCGGGTGTTCGTCCCGGCCGGGACCGCAGCCCCCGACGTGGTCGCGACGCTGGTCCACGCCGGCGTCGCCGTGCACAGGGTGACCCGGCCCGCCGCCCGGCTGGAGGAGTTCTTCGCCCGGCTCACCGAGGACCCGGACCCGGTGGGCGCCGGGCACGGAGCCCGACGGTGAGCGCGGGGGTGCGTCCCGAGCACACCTGGGGCGCTGCCTCCTCCCGGGCCGACGACTGGGCCGCGCACCCCGCGGCCGCCGGCCCGTGGGACGACCACGTCGAACACGGCACCGACCGGACCGCACCGCACCGCACCACACCGGGCCCCACCGCCGGCCGGGCGCCCGGGCCGGCCGGCGGGGCGCCGGGCACGCCCGGCGTGCGGGCGGTCCCCCCGACCGGCCCGGCGTCCGCGCAGCCGCAGGCCGGGACGCGGTCCGCCCCGGCCGGCCCCGCCCGGCCCCGGTCGCGGGTGGTGGGCGGGCGCTCCCCGCGACGCCCCACCTCCGCCCCGTTCGGACGGCTGCTCCGCTCCGAGCTGGAGCTCGCCCTGCTGCGACCGCGCACCGCGGTCGTCCTCGTCTCGGCCGCCCTCGTGCCGCTGCTCGCCACGATCGCGCTCGGCACCGACACCGGCCGGCTGTCCTTCGCGCTCGGGACCCTGACCGTCGCCCTGTCCGAGCCCGCGGCGTTCGCGCTGGGGATGCCCGTCGTACTCGTCGCGGCCGACGCGTTCGCCGCGGAGCGGGCCCGCGGCACCCTCGACGCCCTGCGGCTGTCCCCCGTCACGCCGGGGCGGCTGCTCGGGCTCAAGGCGGCGGCGGTCGCGGTCACCTCGCTGCTCGCCGCCGCGACGACGGTCGTCGTCGCCCTGGTCTGCGGTGGGCTCGTCCTGGGCGCGGGCCCGTTCGGGGCCGGCGCCACCCTGCTCCGCGCACTGGTGCTCACCGGCTGGGCCGCGGTGCAGCTGTGCGGGCTCGGGATGCTGCTCCTGGCGTTGTCCACACTGGTCCGGCGACCCGCGGGGGTGGTGGCGACCGGGCTGGCCGCGCTGACCGTCGCACCGCTGGCGACCGTGCTGTGGGAGCCGGTCGCCCCGGTCCTGCCGACCGGGCACTGGCACGAGGTCCTCGCCGGGGTGCTCGCGGCGCCCGTCGACCCGTCGCCCCTGTGGGCGACCACCGCGCGTGCGGCCGGGTTCGTGGTCGCCGGTGCCGGTGTCGCCGTGTTCGCCCTGACCCGCCGCGACGGCTGAGCGCTCGGGCCCGGGGCCCGGACCGGGACCATCCGGACACCTCCCACCGCGACGGGGTGCGCCGTCTGCGCCACGATGGGGCGATGTCCACCCCGACGCTGACCGACGCCGAGATCGCCGACGCGCTGCAGAAGCTGCCCGGTTGGGATCGCGACGGCGACTCCATCGTCCGCACCGCCACCCTGCCCGACTTCGGGGCCGCGATCGACGTGGTGGACCGGGTCGCCGAGGACGCGGAGGCCGCCGACCACCACCCGGACATCGACATCCGCTACGACACGCTGACCTTCCGGCTGTCCACGCACTCCGAGGGCGGACTGACCGCGAAGGACGTCGACCTCGCGGCCCAGATCTCCGACCGCGTCAGCGCCGCGGGCGGCTGAGCCACCCCCGGGCGCCGCGGTGCTGCGGGCGGCCGGACCGCGCTCGGCGTCCGCAGGACCGGGACCGGCCGGGCGCGGTTCAGAACCGCCGGTTCGCCAGTACCGGGATCTGCTCGCGGACGGTCGCGGCCGCGGCCGGGTCCACGTCGACCACCAGCAGACCGGGCTCGGCCCCGAGCGCGTCGACGATCTCACCACGCGGACCGGCGACCAGGCTGTACCCGATCCCGGTCGGGGCCCTGCCGTGCTCGCGGCCGACCGTCGTCGGGTCGGCCTGGTCGCAGGCCACGACGAACGAACCGGTGTCCATGGCACGGGCCCGCACCAGCAGCTCCCACTGCTCGCGCTTGCCCGGACCCGCACCCCACGAGGCCGGCACCAGCAGGACGGTGGCGCCGTCGTCGGCGAGACGCTGGTACAGGCCGGGGAAGCGCACGTCGTAGCAGGTGGACAGGCCCACCGTGACCGGCTCGTCACCCACGCCGACCACCACCGGCTCGGTGCCGGGCTCGACGGTGTCGGACTCGGCGAACCCGAACGCGTCGAACATGTGGATCTTGTCGTAGTGGGTGTCGACGCCGCCGCCGGTCGCGAGCAGCGTGTTGCGTACCCGGCCGTCCCCGGACGGCGTGAACATCCCCGCGACGACGGTGATCCCGGCCGTACGGGCGACCTCGCGGACCCGGGTGGCCCAGGGTCCGTCCAGCGGCTGCGCCACCGGGCCGAGCGGGACCCCGAAGCAGCACATCGTGGCCTCGGGGAACAGCACGAGCTGCGCGCCGGCGTCGGCGGCGGCACGGGTGCGGCGTTCCACCTCGGCGAGGTTCTCCTCCGGATCCGGGGTGGACACGATCTGGGCGAGGGCGATCCGCATGTGCCGGTGGTACCACGCCTGCCGCAGACGTGGGGTACGGTCGTGGCGTGCTGAACGCGTACTACTGGTTTCGCCGGCCGGCCCGGGATGGGCTGGCAGGTGCCGTAGCGCGCTGACCTCCATCCCCTCGAGCCGGCATGTCGGACCGGCTCGGTCGAGGTGATCCGGGGCGGTCCGCCGGGTAAGGACCATCGTCTCCGATGAGTGCGAGCACCACCCCTCTGCAGGTCGCCCCGACCGACGACCGTCGCATCGAGCGGATCAGCCCGCTGATCTCGCCGGCGCTGCTGCGTCACGACCTGCCCTGCGATCCCCGGGTCGCCGACACCGTCACCCGCGGTCGCGCCGCGGTCACCGACGTCCTCGACGGCCACGACGACCGGTTGCTCGTCGTCGTCGGGCCGTGCTCGGTGCACGATCCGGACGCCGCCCTGGACTACGCCCGCCGCCTCGCCACCCGCGCCGAGGAGCTGTCCGGCGAGCTGTGCATCGTGATGCGCACCTACTTCGAGAAGCCACGCACGACCGTCGACTGGAAGGGCCTGATCAACGACCCGGGCCTGGACGGCACCTTCGACGTGAACCGCGGCCTGCGCACCGCCCGCAAGCTGCTGCTCGACATCTCGGCGCTCGGGATGCCGGTCGGCTGCGAGTTCCTCGACCCGATCACCCCGCAGTACATCGCCGACGTGGTCACCTGGGGCTCGATCGGCGCCCGCACCGCGGAGAGCCAGGTCCACCGCCAGCTGGTCAGCGGCCTGTCGATGCCGGTCGGGATCAAGAACGCCACCGACGGGGACATCCGCGCGGCGATCGACGGGATGCGCGCGGCCGCGGCGTCGCACGTGTTCATGGGGGTCAACGCCGACGGGCTCGCCGGCCTGGTCACCACCACGGGCAACCCGGACACCCATGTCATCCTGCGCGGTGGGGCCGTGCCGAACTACTCCGCCGCCGACGTGACCGCCACCGCCGACGGGCTGCGCGCGGCGGGGCTGCCGGAGCGCGTCGTGGTCGACGCCAGCCACGGCAACAGCGGCAAGGACCACGTGCGGCAGGCCACCGTCGTCGCGGACCTGGCCGAGCGCATCGCGGGCGGGGAGCGCGCCGTCACCGGCCTGATGATGGAGAGCTTCCTGGAGGCGGGCCGCCAGGAGCTGGGGCCGGACATGGTCCGGGGCCGCTCGGTGACCGACGCCTGCATGTCCTGGGACACCACCGACGACCTGCTGGGCACCCTCGCCGACGCCGTGCGCCGAGGCCGCCGCTGAGGCCGTCCCGCTCACCCCGGGCCGTCCAGCAGGTCGAGCACCCGGCGGCGGAGCAGCTCGTACTGCGCGCGGCACCGTCGCGGCGGGCCGGCCGGCCGGACGACCACCCGGGGCGGGTGGACCGTCTCGCCCGGACCGAACTGGTCCCGGGTGAGGTCCACCTCGGCGCCGCCGGGCAGCCAGTTCCACCAGTGGTAGCCCTGCAGCCGGCCGTCGGCGTGCCACACCTCGGCCAGCAGCAGGTCACCGCCGAACAGGTCGTGCAGGACGAGCGCCGTCGCCCCGCACTGGCCCCGCGACGGGCGGCCCGGCGACCAGGTCGCCACGTCCGCGACGTCGCAGGTGTCACGCCCCCAGGAGGCACGCAGCGCGGCGGCCACCCGGGCCGGGACGGGGGGCGAGGCCGGGGGCGACGACGGCGCGGTGGTCATGGCGACGACGCTACGACCGGCCCCCGACAGTTCCGGGCCGTCGCCGGTCAGGGCGGCGCCGGGTCGAGGTGCCGTGCCATCAGGACGTCGTCGACGGGCGTCCCGTCGACGACGAACTCGCCGCGCAGCACGCCCTCCTCGACGAAACCGCAGCGCCGGTACAGCGCCCGCGCCCGGGTGTTCGGGCCCAGCACCCGCAGCGTGAGCTTGCGCCCTCCGGTGTCGCGGGCCCGGGCCACCGCGGCGTCGACCAGGGCACGGCCGACACCGCGGCCGGCGTGCCCGGGATGCACCGCGAGACCGTCGACGTGGCGGACGTGGTCGTGCGCCGGGACGGCGGGCGGTGCGGTCCCGACGATCACGTACCCGGCCACGACGCCGTCGTCGTCGGCGACGAGCACCTCCCCGACCGGGGTCCGCTCCAGGAACGGCTCGGGCCGCGGCGGGGCGGGGCTGACCTGCGCGGTCCAGGTCAGGGCGTCGATCCGGGTGAGGGCGGGGTCGTCGGAGGGCGTCGCCGGACGGACCGTCAGCACCGGGACGCCGGGCGCCCGACGGGCCGGTCCATCCGCGTCTCGCTGATGCCGTCGGGTCGGTCCACGACACCCCGGTCGACGAACCCGAGCCGCCGGTAGAAGGCCGCGGCGCGGTCGTTGCCGATCACCACGTGCAGGGCCAGCGTCCGCGCGCCCCACCCGGCTGCGCGGTCGAGCACGGCGTCGACGAGGGCGGTCGCGGCTCCGCCGCCGCGCGCGTGCGGGGCGACCCACAGGGCGATGAGGTCGGCGACACCCTCGCCGTCCGGCGGGACGGCCACGACCTGCCCCGCGGGGCGGCCGTCGACGTCGACCACCAGGTAGCGGCCGGGCGCGGCGAGCCGGTCGCGCCACTCCCGCTCCCCCGCGCCCAGCCAGTCGGCGAGCCTGCTGTGGAACGCCTCGGGGGCCTCGGCCAGCGCGGCGAGGCGCAGGTCGCGCCAGGTCTCCCAGGCGTCGGGTCCCAGCTCCCGGACGGTGATCACGGATGGCCTCCCGGACGGACGGAGGCGCCGAAGGTAGCAGCGCGCCGCAGCGGAGCCGCGGCGTGTCCGGCGATCGGCAATCCTGATGACGGTGGTCCGGACGGCGCAACACCGGCCCGCCCTCCGGCGAGAGGACCGGCATGACCGTGCCGCGCCGCCGCACCCGCCCCGCCGGGCCCCGCCTGCTGCTGGCCGGGGCCGTTCTCGTCCTCACCCTGGCCGGGCCGGGCCGGGGGTGGCCGGTCCGGCCGCCGCCGGTACCTGCTGCTCCGCGGCCTGGACCACCGCCGGATGCCGGTGATCCCGCCCGACAGGCAACCGGACGCCCGATTCGGTACGAACTCCAGACATGTTGCCCGAACCACGCCACCGCGCCCGGACGCACCTGTCCGCCCTGTCCACCGGACCACGCCGCACGATCGCGCTGCTGGCCGTGCTCGTGCTGGTCGTCCTCGGCGTCGTCGGGGGTCTGACGATCGGCCGGATGGCCGACGAACCGGTTGCGGCCGCCGACCCCGGGCCCACCGCGCTCGGCCCGCTCACCGGCCCTCCGACGTTGTTCGGGCGGGTGCAGCGGGTCGTGGACCCGGGGACGGTCGTGGTGGACGTCGCGGGGCGGCCGGTGACGGTGACGGTGATCGGCGTGGACACCACCTCGACGCCGGCGTGCGCCCGGGCCGACGCGCAGCGGTTCGCCGAGGGCTTCCTCGACGGCCAGGAGGTCACGCTGGTGCCCGACCCGACACTGCCCGCCCCGGCGCCCGACGCCCCGGCCTGGCCGGCGTACCTGGTGGTCGGCACGCAGCAGTCCTACACCGATGCGGCGCTCGTCGCGGGCTGGGTGGACCCGGGGCAGGGCCGCTACCGGCAGGGCTTCGAGGCCGGGCAGCGGATCGCCCAGGACCAACGGGCCGGGATGTGGGGGCGCCGTGCAACCGGGCACCCTGACCGGGAGGCGACACGACGGGTCCTCGCAACCGGGTGTCACCCGTTCGGCAGAATGGTGAGCGTGGATCCCCGGGCCGTGCGCACGCGACGACGTCTTCAGGACGCGCTGCTCGCGCTGGCCAGGGAGCGCTCGCTCGAGTCGATCACGATCGCCGACGTGGCGGAGCACGCGTCGGTGAACCGCAGCAGCTTCTACCAGCACTACACCGACAAGGAGATGCTGCTGGCCGACGCGCTCGCCACCCGGGCCTCCGACGCCGGGGCGGACCTGTCGGACCTCGCGATGGACGACATCGGTCCCGAGCCGCCCGCCGCGCTGCTGCGCTGGTTCCTCCATCTGGCCGAGCACGCCCCGCTGTACCGGCAGGCGCTGTCCGGGGCCGCGGCGCCGGACGCCGCGGCCGGGATGCGGCGGCGGATGCAGGCGGTCGTCGCGGACACGACGCTGCGGCTCGGCGTCGCCGAGGACGAGTTCGGCATGCCGCTGGACGTGTTCGCCGCCGGCCTGACCTGGACGCTGCTCGGCGTCGCGGCCAGCTGGCTGGAACGCGAGCCGCTGCCCCCACCCGAGGTCGCGGCCGGGTGGGCGTGGCGGATGCTGGTCCGCCGGGACTTCTGAGCTCCGCTCGGAGGGACCGGTCGGCCGTACCGCCCGGGCCGGGTCAAGCGGCCCGGGCGGTACGCGCCTCGCGGGGGTCCCGCGGAGCTCAGCCCTGGACGATGCCCGAGTTGCCCTGGTCGACCGTGGTGGTGGACTGGGAGACCGGGCCGCCGGACAGCAGGCCGCCGATGTTGATCGACGGGTTGACGGTGGCCGCGACGTCGATCAGGCCGCCGCGCTGCGAGGCGTGCCCGCCACCGCCGTGCTTGCCACCGGACTGCAGGAGCCCGCTGTTGGAGTCGTCGACGGTGGTGGTCGACTGCTGCACCGGGCCGGAGTTGAGGATGCCGCCGATGTTGGCCGACGGGCTGACGTCCAGGCCCAGGCCGACGAGGTCGTCGATCTGCACGGCGTCGCCCGCACCGCAGCCGTTCTGCACGATGCCGGAGTTGGACCGGTCGAGCGTGGTGTTCTGCTGGGAGACCGCACCCTGGTTCAGGATGCCGCCGACGTTGAGCTGCGGGTCGACCGCGGCGTCGAGGCCGAGCAGGCCGCCCTTCTGGCTGGCGGAGGACGGCGCGCAGTCGCGGCCCTTGTCGTGGTGCTTGCCGCCGTCGCCGTAGTCCCCGGCGAAGGCCATCCCGGCCGAACCCAGGACCAGCGGGACGGACAGGACGCCGGCGGTGGCGATCCGCCGGGCGTTACGACGGGCGGGAGTCGTCTCGGGGGCGTTCATGGCACTCCTTCTGTGGCGAGGTGATCCGGCCGTCACACTGACACTCCGTCACTGGCCGGTGCCGCAGAACGTACGGACGCCGATCACGGAACCGAGAGCACCCCCTCGTTCGAGGCGTCATATGTCCGTTTCTCGTACGGACGACCGACCGTTCGCCGTTGATCAACTACACAGAGTGCTATCCGTCAGGTGTCGTTTAACTGCTCTCCGTGGAAGATCGACAGCTCGCCGATCGTTACAGATGACGCCACGGAAGTGGGATGGATCACAGCGACGCAACGATGGGCGTGAACGGGCGTCTCTAGCCCCCGGGGTCACCGCGGCGACCGGGCCGACGCCCGGGAAATGCCCCGCCCACCTGCGGCGATGGGCCGTACGGCGCGGCCGCACTGGACCGTTCGTCGCGCGGGGCGACGCCGCCGGGTGTGTATCGATCGCCGAACGGCGGCACGTCCGAGGCCTGGACAGTCGTTGGCACCAGCCTGTCGCCGTCCGGGAGCACCCCTCATGGGACTCAACGACGTGGTCCGTCCGGAGTAACGCCGAGGATGCGTGTCACTCCGCAGCCGGGTTACGGAGCCCACGGGCGCCGCCGATCGGTGTGGCGGTGACCCCGGCCCGGCGCTGCCGGAAACCGGTGTCGCACCGCGTCGGTGACCGCGATCCTGGGCCGGTGCACCTGGACCTGCGGCGTCTCGACGAACCCCTGCTCGCGGCCCTGTGCGACGCGGCCGCGGACGGGGCGGATCCGCTCGAGGTGATGCCGCCGGTGCCCGGCCCGCCCGGCTGGACGCCCCGGCGGCGGGCGGCGTTCCTCGCGTTCCACCGGGAGCGGTCGGTCGCGGCGGCGGAACCGATGGAGCGGACCTGGGCCGTCGTCGTCGACGGGGCCGTGGCCGGGGCGGCGCGGCTGGAACCGGTCGGGGGCGGCGAGGAGGCCGGGATCTGGCTGGCCCGGTCGTGGCGGGGCCGCGGAGTCGGCGGTGCGGTGCTGCGGATGCTCGTGGACCGGGCCGACGGCCCGGTCGTCGCGGAGACGACCGCGGACAACACCGCGGCGGTGGCGGCGCTGCACGGGCTCGGGGCGGGTGTGACCGTCGACGGCGGGGCCGTGCACGCGCGGATGGACCGGGCGGGCCGACGACCACGGACGTGACCCGGGCGAGGTATCGGCGGGCACCCCCGCGCCCCGGGTGACCGGCCCGCGATCAGTTCCGGGCGTACGGCGGGTCCTACCCGACATGTCGACCGCACACACCGCACGCCGCATGCACGACCTGCTCGAACCGATCTGCCTGGTCACCTACTTCGCCGACGAGCCGAACGAGGAGCTGGCCGCGCTGGGCCACCGCACCTACTGGGACGGCTACTTCGCGAGCCGGGCCGCCCCGCTCGGCCGGGTCCCGGCCCAGGTCGTGCACGCGGCCTTCTACAGCTTCGCCGAGGGCGAGGCCGCGCGGCACATCCCCGGCGCCTGGGCGACGATCCCGCCGGAGGACTCCTTCGCCGCGTGGCGGCGGGGCAGTGTGTCGGCCCTGCACCGGCTGCTCGGGGCGGAGCGGGTCGGCTCCCCGGCGACGGCCCGCGCCGCCGACCTGCTCACCGAGGCCGCGGCGGGCGCCCCCACCGAGGGCCGGCCGGGATGCGCACCCTGCCGGTGCCCACCGACCCGCTGACCCGGCTGTGGCAGTCCGCCGCGACCCTGCGCGAGCACCGCGGCGACGGGCACGTCACCGCGCTGCTCGCCGAGCGGATCGGCGGCACCGAGGCCCACATCCTGTCCGCGCTGGACATGGGCATCCACCCGCCGGAGACCTTCGGGCGTGTGCACCACCTGCCGAGGGCCCGGCTGGCCGAGGTCATGGCCGGGCTGCGGCACCGTGGCCTGGTCGACGACGCCGGGTGGCTCACCGACGCGGGCCGGGAGGTCAAGGCGCGCGTCGAGGCCGTGACCGACGAGCTCGCCGCGCCGCCGTACGCGGCCCTGTCCACCGCCGAGCTCGACGAGCTGGTCGCGGCACTGGAGCCGCTGTCCGTGGTGATGGCGGCGGCGTGGACGCCGTGACGCCGATCAGGGCAGCATCGCCTCCACCGCCGCCCGCGCCTGTCGCGCCGGCTCCGGGCTCCCCCCGATCGCGGCGGTCACCATCGCCCCCTCCGCGAGCAGGCTGACCGGCTCGACGGGGTCCACCCCCGCCGCCGACGTCCACTGTCCGAGCTGCCGGTGGAACAGCTGCTTGTGCCGCCGCACCTCGTGCAGGACCGACTCCGAGGCGCTGCCGAGCTCGCCGTAGGCGTTGATCCACGCACAGCCGCGGAACCCGGGGCCGGCGAACCACTCCCCCAGCCAGTCGAAGACGGCCAGCAGCCGCGCACGGGGTTCCGCGACCCGGGTCACGTACGCAGCCAGGTCACCACGCCAGCGCTCGTCACGGCGCCGCAGCACCGCCACGACGAGGTCCTCCTTGGTGGCGAAGTCGCGGTAGATCCGCTTGAGCGGCAGCCCCGACGCCGACCGGACCCGGTCCATCCCGACGGCCCGGATGCCGTGCTCGTAGAACAGGAGCTCGGCCGCGTCCAGCAGACCGTCCCGGTCGAGACGGGCCTGTTCCTCGGAGACGGGCGCAGGCACCGATGACCTCCTTGACATCGAGAACGATCGTTCCCTACCTTACCGGCACCGGTCGAGAACGCACGTTCTCGATTCCCCGAGGAGGCAGCCATGACCGAGGGTCGTCCGCCGTACCCGCCGTTCACCCCGGAGACCGCACGGCAGAAGGTCCAGGCCGCCGAGGACGCCTGGAACACCCGCGACCCGGAGCGCGTCGCGGGCGCCTACACACCGGACTCGGTGTGGCGCAACCGGGACACCTTCGCCACCGGCCGGGAGGAGATCGTCGAGCTGCTGAGGGCGAAATGGGAGCGCGAGCAGGACTACGCGCTGCGCAAGAGCCTGTGGGCCTTCGACGACAACCGCATCGCCGTCCGGTTCCAGTACGAGTCCCGCGACGCCGACGGTCAGTGGTGGCGCAGCTACGGCAACGAGCTGTGGGAGTTCGACGAGCAGGGGCTCATGCGGCGCCGCGAGGCCAGCATCAACGACGTCGCGATCACCGAGGAGGAGCGCCGGATCCACGGCCCGCGCCCCGAGTCCGAGCGGGGCGTCGACATCCCGCTGCGGTGAGCCGGGTCAGACCGAGTCCGCGCCGATCGTGTTCCGCATCCGAGTGAGGAGCTCCTGCTGCTCGCGGTCCGGCTGATCCGGCGCCGCGGGCCGGATGCGACCGTCGACGTCGTGCAGCGGGATGTCCGACCGCCCGCTCGCCGAGATACGGGCCATCGACCAGCGGGAGAACACCCGGCCCGCCACCGGCGTCGACTCCACCACCGACACCTCGGTGTGCCGGTCGTCCTCCCTGATCGTCTCGAACAGCCCGGTCACCACCGCCTCGTCGCCCTCCAGCGCCTGGACGAACCGGTGGTCGGAGATCAGCAGCGCCCCGGTGACACCGGCCTTCTTGTTCTTCGACCGGGCCACGTCGAAGATCTCGGCCAGGACCTCGTCGCGACGGTCACCGGGCACGGTGCTGTGGCTGCGGTAGATCAACCGGTGGACCTGCTCGGCCATGTGCTTCCCCCGTGTCGGTCGGGCCGCGTCACCGGAGACGGGCGCGGAAACCGTCACGCCCCGGGGCCCGGGTGATCGTCACGGCCGATCCGACGGTAGTGGCGTGGGACACACTCCGGCGTCGCGATATGAGACAACCTGTCGGGAGAGCGGCGGTCAGGGCCGGGCCGTGTCGAACCGGACGTCCACCCGGACCTGCCGCCCGTCCCGCACCGCCACCCCGTGCCCGGTCCGCTCCGCACCGTCCACCCGGACCCGCAGTGGCGCGCCCTCGCCGGTGAAGTTGCGCCACCAGTTCTTTCGGTCCGGCAGCTCGACCCGGATGACACCGCCGTCGCCCGCGGGCCGGAAGGCCACGGGGAGCCGGAACTCGGTGCCGGATCGGCGTCCGCGGTAGCTGATCTCGGTCATCGGACCGAACCTGCCCGAGCGCGCGAGGGGCGTGACGACGGTGTTGACGGCCCGGGCCGCCTTCTGCAGGAGGTTCACACTCCGCCAGGGTAGCCGCGACCGGGTGGCGACGACGGCGACCCGGGGCGGCCTGGGGACCCCGTCAGCAGTCGCTACGGGGAACCAGTCCCCGCTCGCACAGGTACTGCATCTGCGTCTCACCGCTGGTGGGTGCACGGCCCGCGGACGTGCCCGGGTCCAGGTACCCCTGGTAGGCGGCGCACGACGGGTCGAACCTGCCGGCCGCCATCGCCCGCCCGGCGCAGTCGTCGCCGTCGGCCGACGCCCGGCCCGTCCCGTCCGACGGTGTCCCGGCTGCCCGTGTGCCCGTCGCCCGTGACCCGGCCGCCCGGCGGGTCGCCGCGATCGCCCCGTCCACCGCCGCGCCCGCCGCGGCGGCACCGGCTCCGGCCCGGGGCAGTACACCGGTGGCGGGTGCGGACCACGCCGACGGCGACACGGCCGCCGGCCCGGCGTCGGCCCGCTCGGCCCCGGACGCGGCGGCACAGGCGCTGGTCACCGCGATCACGGCGACGACGACCACGACGGCGAAGCGGCTCCCGCCCATCCCGACCCCCGGCCCGTCGCTCCCGCCGCGCGCACCCGCGCGCGGCCCACAGTGTCGCGGGTGTCGCGACGGCGGTCAGTGCGGGCGCCGGATCGTCACCCCTTCTGATGACCGCGCGGGCCCCGCCTCCCCCGCGGGGAGAGGACGGGCCGCGTCACGGTTCGAGGAGGGCGGCGAGGTTCACCAGGGACGAGGTGATCCCCTCCGCGTGGTCCCGGGCGCCGATTCCGGCCGGGACGTCCCGGGCCACGACCTCGACCTCGGTCCCCTCCTCGACGGCGCGCAGGTTCCACTCCATCCGCATGGTCCCGTGGAAGGCGGGGTCGTCGGACTCGAAGTCGACCTCCTGCACGATCCGTTCGCCGTCCACGATCCGGGCGATCCGAACGTCGGAGGTGTCCGAGTCGGCGGAGGACTTCCCGGGCGAGCCGGAGGAGTCGTCGTAGGTCAGGACGAGCCGGTACGAGCCTCCCTCGCGCATGTCGAACCGCTCGAACCGGCTCCGCATCCCCGCCGGCGCCAACCAGCGGAGCAGCGCCTCCTCGGTGGTCAGAGCCGCGAAGACGGTCGGCCGGTCGACGTGGATGAGGAGACTGGCGCGATCCGTTCTGCCCACGCCGCGAACCTACCCGCGGCCCGGTCGCCCGGTTCCGTCGTGCCGTCCGGCGGCCCAGCGGACCGGCGCCGGAGCGGACCGACTCAGACGTTGAACCGGAACTCGACCACGTCGCCGTCCTGCATGACGTAGTCCTTGCCCTCCATGCGCACCTTCCCCGCGGCCTTCGCGGCGTTCATCGACCCCGCGGCCACCAGGTCGTCGAAGGACACGATCTCGGCCTTGATGAAGCCCCGCTCGAAGTCGGTGTGGATCACGCCGGCCGCCTGGGGCGCGGTGGCGCCCTGCGGGATCGTCCAGGCGCGCGACTCCTTGGGTCCCGCGGTGAGGTAGGTCTGCAGCCCGAGGGTGGAGAACCCGGCCCTGGCGAGCTGGGCCAGGCCCGGCTCGTCCTGCCCGATCGACTCCAGCAGCTCGGCGGCGGAGGCGTCGTCGAGCTCCAGCAGCTCGGCCTCGACCTTGGCGTCGAGGAACACGGCCTGGGCCGGGGCGACGAGCTCGGTGAGCTCCTTGCGTCGCGCGTCGTCGGTGAGGACGGCCTCGTCGGCGTTGAAGACGTAGAGGAACGGCTTCGTGGTGAGCAGCGTGAGCTCGCGCAGCAGCTCGGTGTCGGCGTCGGCCTGGAACAGCGTCCGGCCCTCGTTGAGGATCGCGGCGGCGGCGTTCGCGGCGTCCAGGACCGGCCTGCGGTCCTTCTGGGTGCGCGCCTCCTTCTCCAGCCGCGGGATCGCCTTCTCCAGCGTCTGCAGGTCGGCCAGGACCAGCTCGGTCGCGATGGTCTCGATGTCGCTCGCGGCGTCGATGCGGCCGTCGACGTGCACCACGTCCGGGTCGTCGAAGACGCGGACGACCTGGCAGATCGCGTCGGACTCGCGGATGTTCGCGAGGAACTTGTTGCCCAGGCCCGCGCCCTCGGAGGCGCCCTTGACGATGCCGGCGATGTCGACGAACGACACCGTCGCCGGGATGATCTTCTCCGAGGAGAAGATCCCGGCCAGCTTCCCCAGGCGCTCGTCGGGGAGCGGGACGACGCCGACGTTGGGCTCGATCGTCGCGAACGGGTAGTTCGCGGCGAGCACGTCGTTGCGGGTCAGCGCGTTGAACAGGGTCGACTTGCCGACGTTGGGCAGGCCGACGATGCCGAGGGTGAGGGACACGGACGACCAGGGTAGTCGGCCCTGCTCAGCCCGGTTCGAGCCGGTAGCCCGAGCCGCGCACGGTCGCGATCCACTCCGGTCCGAGCTTGCGGCGCAGGTAGCGGACGTAGACGTCGACGACGTTGGACGAGGCCCCCGACCCGTCGGGCCCCCACACCAGCCGCAGCAGCTGGTCACGGGACAGCACCTGGCCCGGGTGGCGCAGGAACGTCTCGGCCAGCGCGCACTCGCGCGCCGACAGCTCGACGGTGCGCCCGTGCACACTCACGTGCCGGGTCCGGGGGTCGAGCTCGAGCCCGTGGAAGGTCAGCACGTCCGGGTCGGGGACGGGCCGGGCGCGCTCCAGCCGCAGCCGGATCCTGGCCACCAGCTCCTCGAACCGGAACGGCTTGGCCATGTAGTCGTCGGCGCCGCCGGTCAGCCCGGCGACGGTGTCGTGCACGCTGTCGCGCGACGTCAGGATGATCACCGGGACGGCGCTGCCCGCGGCCCGCAGCCGGCGCAGCACCTCGAACCCGTCCATCCCGGGCAGCCCGATGTCGAGCACCAGCAGGTCGAACCCCCCGGTGACGGCGTGGTCGTGCACGCCCGCGCCGTCGGCCACCACCGTGACCTCGAACCCCGCCCCGACCAGGCCCTTCTTCACGAACGACGCGATCCGCGGCTCGTCCTCGGCCACCAGGATCCGACTGCTCACGTCTCGCTCCTCGGCAGGTCCAGCGTGAAGGTCGCACCGTGCCCGGGTGTGCTCTCGAGCAGGACACGGCCGCCGTGCGTCGTCGCGATGGCCTCGACGATGGACAGCCCGAGCCCGGCCCCGTCGGAGCGGGGTGCGTCGTCGCCGCGGGCGAAGCGCCGGAACACGCGGTGCCGGTCCTCCGGGGCGACGCCCGGCCCGGAGTCGGCCACCCAGATCCGCAGGCGGCCGTCGACCGCCTCCGAGCCCAGCGCGATCCGGTCGCCGTCCCCGGTGAACCGGGTCGCGTTGTCGGCGAGCGCGACGACGGCCTGCGTGATCCGCTGCGGGTCCATCCGGCACCGCACCGTGGCCACCGACTCCAGCCGCCAGTCCCGGTCGGCGAGGCCGGTCAGCTTCTCGAACAGCTCCCTGGTCAGCGCGCCCACGTCGACGGTCTCGGTCCGCAGCAGCGACGGCTGCTCGGCCCGGGTCAGCGCGAGCATCTCCGAGACCAGCCGGTTCATCCGCTCGAGCTCGTCGTCGACTAGGGCGACGGTCTCGGCGACGTCGTCGGGGTCGTGCGGGTCGAGCACCCCGAGGTGCCCGCGGACGATCGTGATCGGGGTGCGCAGCTCGTGCCCGGCGTCGTCGACGAACCGCCGCTGGGAGACCATCCCGCTCTGCACCCGGTCGAGCATCGCGTTGAGCGTGGTGGCGAGCTCGGCGATCTCGTCCCGGGCCCGGGCGCGCTGCGGCACCCGCCGCGACAGGTCCCGCCCGGTGATCGTCCTGGCGGTCGCCGCGACGTCGCGCAGCGGCCGCAGAATGCGTCCGGCCACGAGCCACGCCCCGACCGCGGACAGCAACGCCGTGCCGAACCCGACCAGCCCCATCAGCCGCGCGGCCTCGTGGGCGAAGTCGTGCTCCCGCTCGGTGAAGTAGCCGATCACGATGACGCCGCGCTGCGGGTCGCCGGCGAGCCCGACCGGCAGCGCCGACCAGCGCACCTCGCCCGCGGTGCTGAGGTAGGACCCGCGGGTGGGACGGCGGACGTCGGCGACCAGCGCGGCGAACGCCGGGTCCTCGCGCAGCAGTACCCGCGGGCTGGTCCGGCGGGACTCCCAGCGGAAGCGCCCGTCCAGGTAGCCGAGGAACTTCTCGTTGGGCCGCGCGACGTTCGCCGCGATCACCGACCGGAGGATCTCGTCGACCGAGGAGTACGGCTCGCCGGTGGTCGGGTTGATGCCGGTCTCGGTGACGCGGGCGAACTCGGCGATCTCGGAGTTGAGGGCCCCGTCGATCCGGCGGTCGGTCTCGTCGATGAGCAGCATCCAGGTCAGCAGCGTGACGACGCCGAGCGAGGCCAGCACGAGCAGCAGCACCCACCCCACGATGCGGGTGCGGGCCGCGGTCGCCCGTCCGGCGCGACGGGGCCCGGGGCCGGATCCGACGGCCTCGGTCGCGATGATCGCCTCCAGTTCGACGGTGCCGACGACGATGATCCCGTACCCACCGCGGGACCGGCGCACGACTCCCACCCGCAACGATCACCGAACGTCGCCGTCGTTGCTCCGTTGGGCGTAAGGCATACTCCGTCGCACGACGCACAGGTGACGTACAGCCATCGTCGATCCGCTCCCGTCACCCGGACGGCCGTGCACTACATCCGTCCGGGCCGAGCTTCGACGACCGAGACCGAGGGGGACGTCGTGCGCCTGCCCGGAATGCACGCCCTGCTGGCCGCGGGGGTCGCGGTCATGACCACCGCGGGGACCGTGTCCGCGGTGTCGCTGACCGCAGCCGGGCAGGAGGAGCCCGCGGTGCCCCCGGCACCGCCCGCCGTCCCCGCCCCGGCGGTACCCGGCCCGCCGCCGGCCGCCCCGGCACCGGAACCGACGAGCGGGAGCGCGCCGGTCGTCGGTGACGACACCGGCGGCACCACCCGGGAGCGGGGAACCACGGCCCCGGAGCCGGTCGACCCCGCCCCGGCCGAGCCCGCCCCGGCCGTGACCCGGGCGCCGGCGGACCCGCCGCGCACCACCCCGGAACGGACCCGCGAGCGCCCGTCGGGGGTGCCCGACCGGGACGCCTCGCGCGAGGAAGAGGTCCGGTTCGCCTGCGAGCAGGGGTGGATGTCGGGCGCGCTCTGCCCGTAGGGCGGACCGCCGACACCGGTGACCGATTTCCGCCAGTGACGACGGGCGCGGGGTGGCATCGTCGGTGTCGTGCTGCTCGACCACGACTCCTGCTACCGCGCCGTCGCCGCCAAGGACGCGCGGTTCGACGGCCAGTTCGTCACGGCCGTGCGCACCACCGGCATCTACTGCCGCCCGTCCTGCCCGGTGCCGCCGCCGCGCTCGCGCAACGTGGAGTTCCTGCGCACCGCGGCCGCCGCGCAGACCGCGGGCTACCGGGCCTGCCGGCGGTGCCTGCCCGACGCCGTCCCCGGCTCACCGGAGTGGAACCTGCGCGCCGACGCCGCGGGACGCGCCATGCGCCTGATCGCCGACGGCGTGGTGGAGCGCGACGGGGTGCCCGGTCTCGCCTCGCGGCTGGGCTACTCGCCGCGCCAGCTCGGGCGGATCCTCACCTCCGAGGTGGGCGCCGGACCGCTGGCCCTGGCCCGTGCGCAGCGCGCCCACACCGCCCGGATCCTGGTCGAGACCACCCCGCTCGGCCTGGCCGACGTCGCCTTCGCCGCCGGGTTCGGCAGCGTCCGTCAGTTCAACGACACCGTCCGCGCGGTCTACGGCGTGCCGCCGTCGCAGCTGCGCGCCGAGGCCGCGCGCCGGACGCGGACCCGCGAGCCCGGCCCGCCGGGAGCGCTGGTCCTGCGACTGCCCTACCGGTCCCCGTTCGACCCGCACGGACTGCTCGACCACCTCGCGGCCCGCGCCGTCGAGGGGGTCGAGAGCGTCACCGGCGGCACCTACCGGCGCACGCTGGCGCTGCCGTACGGACCGGCCGCCGTCGCGCTGGACCTGACCGCGCGGGCCGGCGCCGTCGTCGCCACGCTGCGGGCGTCCGACCCGCGTGACGTCGGGCCCGCGGTGACGCGGCTGCGCCGGCTGCTCGATCTCGACGCCGACCCGCTCGCCGTCGACGCCGTGCTGGGCGCCGACGACGCGCTCGCCCCGCTGGTCGCCGCGACCCCCGGGATCCGGCTGGCGGGCACCGTGGACCCGGCCGAGACGGCGGTGCGCACGGTCCTCGGCCAGCAGGTGTCGGTCGCCGCCGCCCGCACGGCCGCGGCCCGTCTCGCGTCGGTGCACGGCACACCGCTGCCCGCCGAGCTGCGCGACGGGGACGGCCCGGAGCTGCTGTTCCCCGAACCGGCGGCGCTCGCCGACGCCGACGTCGCGGGGCCGGCCCGGCGGGCGGCGTCGCTGCGCGGGCTGTGCGCCGCGCTCGCCTCCGGCGCGCTGGTCCTCGACCCCGGGCGCGATCCCGACGGGCTGCGCGCCGAGCTGTGCGCGCTGCCCGGGATCGGCCCCTGGAGCGCCGGGTACCTGGCCATGCGCGTCCTGGGCGACCCGGACGAGCTGCTCGCCTCCGACCTCGCGGTGCGGCGCGGGGCCGTGGCACTCGGACTCCCCGGCGACGAGGCGGCGCTCGGTGCACGCGCCCGCGCCTGGGCCCCCTGGCGGTCCTATGCCGCCACCCATCTCTGGCGGGCCGCGACGTCCGCCGCCACCACCACTGCTCGGAGGAGCGCATGAGCACAGCAACGTGGTCCACACGGGAGACCCCGGCCGGGCCGTTCACCGCCGTCGTCGACGACGACGGGTACGTCCTCGCCTCGGGCTGGACCGCCTCGGTCGACGAGCTGCTCCCCCTGGTGCACCGCTCGCTGGCCCCGGCGACGGTGGCCGAGGGCGACCTCGGTGCGGTCGGCGAGGCCGTGGACCGCTACCACGGCGGCGAGCTGTCGGTGATCGACGACGTGCCCGTCCGCCAGCGGTCGGGCCCCTACCGGGAGCTGGCCTGGGACGTGCTGCGGACGGTCCCGGCGGGGGCTCCCGTCACCTACGCCGGCTACGCCGGGAAGACCGGCCGGCCTGCGGCGGTGCGAGCCGCGGCGGGCGCCTGCGCGCACAACGCGGCGGCGCTGTTCGTCCCGTGCCACCGGGTGCTGCGCACCGACGGGACCCTGGGCGGCTTCCGCTACGGCCTGGCCGTGAAGCGCTGGCTGCTCGACCACGAGGCGGTCTGAGCCCCGCGCGGCGGCCGCGGACCGCCGCGACGCCGGTACGGCCCGGGCGCCGTTCCGGTCGGTGGACGACCGGTCCGGTGCCCGGGCCGCGGCCCCGCAGGCGACGCGCGGTGGTCAGCGCGCGGTGACGGGTCCGACCTGGATGCCGGCGTCGACGCCGATCGGCCCCTGCGCGAGGAAGCTGCCCGGGACGTCACCGCCGGGACCGTGCAGCGAGAACTGCAGCTCGTTCGCCGTGGCGGGCCCGGCGGAGTTGCGGATCTGCACGTCGAACGCCACGGGCTCCCCCGGCCCGAACTCGACGGCGCGGGTCTGGTCGCCGTAGGGCACCGCGACCTCGGAGGCGCGCGGCGAGCCGTTCAGGCTGAAGACCAGGTCCGACGGCGAGCCGGACAGCAGGCACGGCGCGGTGCCGGGAGCCGCGCTGAGCACGACCGAGTAGTGCCGGTGCCCGGCGCTCGCGGGCGCCGGCTCGATGACGGCGCGCTGGTTCGCCGGGCGGCAGGCGCTGGGCGCCGGGTCCCCCGCCGGCGTCGCGGGTGCGGCCGCGGCGACCCCGGCCGGGACCAGGACGGCGGCGGCGACCGCCAGGGCCGCGGTGGACGTGGCGGCGCGGCGGCCGATGGTGCGGGCGAGTCGGGTGGTCATCACAGGTACCTCTCTCACTCTCACAGGGCGTCCGGGCCCCCCGGCCCGGACCGTCGGCCCCCCGAAGGTCCGACACCGGAGAAGACGTGTGCATCGCGAACCGGTTCGCCCGGCGTGTCGTGCGCCTCGCCGGGGCAACCCGCGGCGCCCCCGGCCGTCCCCCGTGTGCGCCCGCGGCCGGACACGCGTCCGACCTGCGGGGATGCGGAACTGTCAGGGGCGCGGTGCACGCTTCCCGGGTGGACGTCCTCAGCCTGCTCCTCGGAACGCTGCTCGGTGCGGCGGTCGCCGCCGTCGTGGTCCGGTCGGTCACGGCGGCCCGCTTCCGCGCCGAGGCGGCCGAGGCCGCCCGCGCCGCGGCGAACACCGCCGCCACCACCCGGGCCGACGCGGCGGGCCTGCGTGCCGAGCGGGCCGCGCTGCTGGAGCGCGTCGAGGAGCTGCACGAGTCCCTCGACGACGCGACGAACCGGGCCCGGCGCGCCGAGTCCGACGCGGCCGGCGCCACCGCCGCGCTGCGCGCAGAGCGGGAGGCCCGGGCCGGGGCCGAGGCCGCGACCGCCCGCCGCGAGGCCGAGCTGAAGGACTCCTTCGCCGCACTGTCGCAGGACGCGCTGGCCCGCAACAACGAGGCGTTCGTGGCGCTGGCCGAGAGCCGGCTCAAGGAGGCGACCGCCGCGCTGGCCGCGAAAGCCGACGGCGACCAGGCGGCCCGGGCGAAGGCCGTCGAGCAGCTGCTCGACCCGGTGGCGACGGCGCTGGGCCGGTTCGAGGGGCAGCTGCGGACGGTGGAGAAGGAGCGCGAGTCCGCCTACGCGGGGCTGCGCGAGCAGGTGAAGGCGATGGCGGTGAGCTCGGAGCGGCTGGGCACCGAGACGAAGGCACTGGTCAACGCCCTGCGCGCGCCCCAGGTCCGCGGCCGGTGGGGGGAGATGCAGCTGCAGCGGGTCGCGGAGATGGCCGGGATGCTCGAGCACTGCGACTTCTCCACCCAGGTGTCCGCCGCCGGGGAGGACGGTGGGGTGCGCCCGGACATGCTGGTCCGGCTCGCGGGCGGCAAGCAGGTCGTCGTCGACGCCAAGGTGCCGTTCGCGGCCTACCTGCAGGCGGTCGAGGCCGCCGATCCCGACGTGCACGCCGAGCGCCTGGCCGCGCACGCCCGCCAGCTCCGCACCCACGTGGACCAGCTCGCGGCCAAGGCCTACTGGGAGTCCTTCGAGCCGACCCCGGAGTTCGTGGTGCTGTTCGTGCCGGGTGACCCGTTCCTGGAGGCGGCGCTGCGCTCGGACCCGGGGCTGCTGGAGTACGCCTTCGGCCGCAACGTCGTGCTCTCGACGCCGACCACCCTGGTCGCGCTGCTGCGGACGGTCGCCTACGGCTGGAAGCAGGAGGCGTTGGCGCGCAACGCCGCCCAGGTGCACCGGCTCGGACGCGAGCTGCACGGTCGCCTCGCGACGATGGGCACGCACGTCGCGAAGCTCGGCCGCAGCCTGGACGCGGTGGTGGACAGCTACAACCGGACCGTCTCGTCGCTGGAGGCCCGGGTCCTGGTGAGCGCCAGAAAGTTCACCGAGCTGCAGGTGTCCGACACCGAGCTGACCACCCCGGCGACGGTCGACCGGACCCCGCGCGGCGTCTCCGCCCCCGAGCTGGTCGCCTCCGCCGGGGACTCGCTGGTGTCGCTGGAGGACCTGGGGCGGCCCGACCAGAGCCGGTCGGAGGGCACCCGATCCGGCGGTGGCCGACCCGACGGCGCACATCCGGGCACGTTCGGCGACGGCGACGCGGCACGCGACGACGCCCCCGGAGCACCGTGGCGGGAGGGGTTAGGCTGACCGGGTGACCACGGCCCGATCGAGCTCGGCCCGCCGGCCCGGCCGGGGGTCCGCCCCCGCACGCGGAGGCTGGCCGGTGCGTGAGCGGTCCCTGCTCCCCCCGGTCCTCGGCATCCCGCCGCTCGCCGCGGCCGGCCTGGCCGTCGGCGCCACCGCCCTCGGAGTCCTGGTGGACCTGCTGCGGATCGGCACCGTCGGCCGGGTGTTCGAGGTCTGCTACCTGCTCGGCTGCGTGCTCGCGGTCTCCTGGGTCCGCCGGCGCGGGCTGTTCCTGCCCGCCGTGCAGCCGCCGCTGCTGCTGGCGGTCGTCGTCCCGCTGGTCGCGATGCTGATCGGTGCCCCGTCCGGTGGCGGCGCGGCGCAGAGCCTGCTCATGGCGGGCGCCCCGCTGATCAACGCGTTCCCGGCCATGGCGGTGACCACCCTGGTCGTGCTGCTCCTCGCGGGATTGCGCGCGCTGCGCCAGCGCCTCGGACCGGACGACGCCGTCGGCCGGCTCCGGCACCGTGTGGGCCGTGACCCGGGCGGACACGACCCGGACGGCCCGGGCGCGCGGACCCGGCCCCCGCGCGGTGGCGCCACCGGTACCGCGGCGCGGTCCCGCACCTCGGGCGGCGCCCGCACCGGCTCGGCGACCGGCTCCGTCCCGGACGGGCGCACCGGGAGCTCCGGGCGCACGGGCTCCGCCGGCCGCACCGGGTCCACGAGCACCGGGGTCCCCCGCTCCGGCTCCGCCGCGCGGTCCACCGGGTCGGCATCACGGTCCACCGGCTCGGTGTCCCGGTCCACCGGCTCGGCCGCACGCTCCGCGCGGTCCGGATCCGGCAGCGGTGGGTCGTCCCGGTCCGAGAGCTCCCGCGGCTCGGCACGCGGCGCGACCGGCCGGACACGCCGCGACACCCGCTGAGGGTCGGCCGCCGCCTCCCCGCGGTCCGGACACATCCCCCCAGGTGGACGGCCGGAACGTACCCCGCGGACGGCGCCGGTCGCGACGGACCGGACAATGGGAGCAACCCACTGCCCTCCCGAGCGTCTTCCCTGTCGGGGGCAGGGCGTGACCCCGCCGCTCCCCGACGCACGCCGGAACCACTGGAGACCCATGTCGACCACCCGCAGCCCCCGCAGGACGCGCCCCGCGATCGTCATCGCGCTGGTCACCGTGGCCGTCGCGCTGATCGGCGTCGGCACCGCGATCGCCGGGACCCCGGCCGCGCAGGCCTTCCGGGACCAGCCGCTCGTGGCGGGCACCCCGTGCACCGTCACGGCGCGTGCCTGCGTCGACCTCGACACCCAGCGCTCCTGGCTGTTCACCGAGGGGCGGATCACCCACGGGCCCGTCCCGGTCGCCATCGGCGGCCCGGGCAAGGAGACCCCGATCGGTCACTCCCTGCGGGTCTACCGCAAGGAGCAGCTGCACCGCAGCGGCGAGTACACGATGACCAACGGCGAGCCCGCCCCGATGCCGTGGGCGGTGTTCTTCCAGGACGGCGGCATCGCCTTCCACGAGGGCCGCACCGACACCCCGTCGGCGGGCTGCGTCCGGCTCACCCCGGAGAACGCGAAGCTGTGGTTCGACACCCTGCAGATCGGCGACCAGGTGCAGGTCGTCTCGGCGAAGCAGGTCCAGGCGGACCGCGCCGCGGGCTGACCGCCCACCCCGACCGCGCACGACGGAGGCCCCGGACCGCATCGGTCCGGGGCCTCCGTCGTGCAGGGCGCGGGTCAGTTCACCGGGGTCAGCCCCAGCGACCGGCCGCGCGGCGGGCGCAGCTCGCGGGGCAGCGAGAAGGTCAGCGTCTCCTCGGCGGTGTCGACCTCCTCGACCGAGCCGAAACCGCGCTCGGCCAGGTACTCGACGACACCCTGGACCAGGATCTCCGGGACCGACGCGCCACTGGTGATCCCCACCGTCGTGACGCCGTCGAGCCAGGACTCGTCGATCTCACGGGCGTAGTCGATCAGGTGGGACGCGCCGGCGCCGGCGCCGAGCGCGACCTCCACCAGCCGCACCGAGTTCGACGAGTTCCGCGACCCGACGACGAGCACGAGGTCGCAGCGCGGCGCCATCGTCTTGACCGCGACCTGGCGGTTCTGCGTGGCGTAGCAGATGTCGTCCGACGGCGGGTTCTGCAGCTTCGGGAAGCGCTCGCGCAGGGCGCGGACGGTGTCCATGGTCTCGTCGACGCTGAGCGTGGTCTGCGAGAGCCACACGACCTTCTCCGGGTCGCGGACGGTGACCTTGTCGACGTCGGCGGCGGACTCGACGAGCTGGATGTGCTCGGGCGCCTCGCCGGAG
The DNA here is from genome assembly GCF_020131355.1 of Pseudonocardia sp. ICBG1293. GTDB lineage: Bacteria > Actinomycetota > Actinomycetes > Mycobacteriales > Pseudonocardiaceae > Pseudonocardia. Next base: position 148,922 of record NZ_JAHLEL010000038.1, on the reverse strand, counting down.
GTGCCCTCGACCTCCTCGTGCCCGGCGTGCCCGACGAGCAGGATGTCGTACTCCTCCCGGGCGAACCGCTTGGCCTCCTGGTGCACCTTGGTGACCAGCGGGCAGGTCGCGTCGATGGTCTGCAGGTTCCGGTCCTTGGCCTCGTCGCGGACCGCGGGCGAGACGCCGTGCGCGGAGAACACCACGTGCGCGCCCTCCGGCACCTCCGACGCCTCGTCGACGAAGATCGCGCCACGTTCGCGCAGCGTCTCCACCACGTGCTTGTTGTGGACGATCTCCTTGCGGACGTACACGGGGGCGCCGTACTGGTCGAGCGCCTGCTCCACCGCCTCGACGGCGCGGTCGACGCCCGCGCAGTAGCCGCGGGGCTTGGCGAGCAGGACCTGCTTGGCAGAACCGGACATGACCCCCAGGGTACGGACCGGCCCGGGAGCGGGCAGCCGTACGTGACCGGCCCGACCGGGCCCCGGGCGCGCCCGGCGCGACACCGGACCGCGGATCAGGGGACAATGGCGTGCATGTCTCCGCTGCCGTTCCCCGTGCGGATCGCCGCCGGCCTCGTCGTGACCGCCGTCGAGCAGGCCCGTGAGCTGCCGCGGCACGCCATCGAGCTGCCGGTGACCGCGGTCAGCCAGGCGCTGCAGGTGTCCATGCGGCTCCAGCAGCGGATCACCGAGCTGGCCATCAAGGGCGACCGCGCGCTGGGCACCCTGCGCCCCGCCGACGACGTCCCCAGCTGGGCGACCTTCGACGACGACCTGGCCGACGGCGCCGACCTCTCGCTGCCCGACCCGGAGCCGATCGCTCCGCCGCTGCCGCCCGCCGCCGCGTCCCCGGCCGGCCGCAACGGCACCGTGTCCTCGCTGCGGCCCGCCCGCACCGGCATCCCGATCGACCGGTCGCCCGCCCCGGCCCGCCCGGCCGCGGCGTCGAACCGGGCCGAGGCGGGCGCCACGGCGCCCGCCGTGCTGCCCGAGTACCCGACGATGACCGTGCCCCAGCTGCGCGGGAAGCTCCGCACGCTGAGCCTCGACGACCTCGCGGACCTGCTCGCCTGGGAGACCGCGCACGAGAACCGGCCGCCGTACGTCACGATGCTGACGAACCGGATCGCGACAGTGTCCGAGAACCGTTGAGCACCACGACCTCCGAGGAGGACCCGTGGCCGGTCCGCACCGTCGCCCGCAAGATCGCCGAATGGGTCGACCGGCTCGGCGCGGTGTGGGTCGAGGGCCAGCTCGCCCAGGTCAACGCCCGCTCCGGGACCGCGTTCCTGACCCTGCGTGACCCGGCCGCCGACATCTCCCTGCAGCTGACGGCACCGTCGTCGCTGGTGCGCGACGCCGGCGGCGCCGTGACCGAGGGCAGCCGGGTGATCGTGCACGGCAAGCCGTCGTTCTACCTGGGCCGCGGCACGCTGTCGCTGCGCGTCGACCGGATCCGCGCGGTCGGGCTCGGCGAGCTGCTGGCCCGGATCGAGCGGCTGCGCAGGCTGCTCGCCGCCGAGGGGCTGTTCGACCCGGCCCTCAAGCGGCGCCCGCCGCTGCTCCCGCACACCATCGGCCTGGTCACCGGGCGCGACTCCGCGGCCGAGCACGACGTCGTCCGCAACGCGACCTCGCGGTGGCCCGGGGTGCGGTTCCGGATCGAGAACGTCGCGGTGCAGGGCGGGCTCGCCGTCGAGCAGGTCGTCGGCGCGCTGCGGGCCCTCGACCGGGACCCGGACGTCGAGGTCATCGTGCTCGCCCGCGGTGGCGGCAGCGTCGAGGACCTGCTGCCCTTCTCCGACGAGACGCTGTGCCGCGCCGTCGCCGCCTGCCGGACCCCGGTCGTGTCGGCCATCGGGCACGAGCCGGACACCCCGCTGGTCGACCACGTCGCCGACGTCCGCTGCTCGACCCCGACCGAGGCCGGGCGCAGCCTCGTGCCCGACCTGGCGGAGGAGACCGCGCGGATCTCCGGACTGCGCGACCGGGCCCGCCGTTCCCTGCGCGGCTGGGTCGACCGCGAGCAGCACCGACTCGACGACCTGCGCCGGCGCCCGGTGCTGGCCGACCCGATCCGCATGGTCACCGCCCGGGAGGGCGAGATCGCCGACGCCCGCGCCGCCGCCCACCGCGCGGTACTGCGCCGGCTGGACCGCTCGTCGTCCGAGCTCGAGCACCTGCGGGCCCGGCTCACCGCGCTCGGCCCCACTGCGACCCTGGACCGCGGCTACGCGATCGTGCAGCTCTCCGGCCGCACCGGCGACGACGTGCCCCCGCTGCTGCGGTCGGTCACCGACGCGCCCGCCGGCACCGGCCTGCGGATCCGGGTCGCCGACGGCGCCGTCGCCGCCACCGTGATCCCCACCCCCGACCCGGAGACCTGATGAGCGAACGACCGGCAGTCGAGACCCTGGACTACGAGAAGGCCCGCGACGAGCTCGTGGAGGTCGTGCGCGCACTGGAGGTCGGCGGCCTCGGCCTGGACGAGTCCGTCGCGCTGTGGGAGCGCGGCGAGGCACTGGCCAGGCGCTGCGACGACCAGCTCGCCGGAGCCCGCACCCGCATCGAGGAGAAGCTGGACGAGGCGGAGCGGGACGCCGGCGCCTGACGCCGTCCCCCCGGCCCGCGGTCGCCGGTCCCGACGCCGGCACGCCGTCCGCGGCGCCGTCCGCGGCGCCGTCCGCGGGGCCGTCCGCGGGGCCGTCCGCGGCGACGACCGCACCGGCCGGGGTGGTCGATCGCTCCGCGACCCGTTCCCTGGACGTCCCTCCCCGGCCGTGGCTATCGTGAGAAACGGAACGATCCCGTTCCGTTCCATGATCTGACCGGAGGTCGCGATGAGGTTCCTCTTCGACGACGAGTCCTTCTCCTTCGAGGCCCTGCGCGCGGCCGGCTACGCGGCCTACGCCGGCGCCGACCTCGGCGAGGTCCTGGTGACCTGCCGGAACATCCCGGAGGGCGACGAGGACGCCTGGCACGCGCAGTGGGCCGCGACCGCGGCCCGCGTCGAGCTCATCGGGCGCGACGCACTGGCGGCCGGCCACCGGGTCAGCGCCCGGGAGGCACTGCTGCGCGCCTCGAACTACTACCGGACCGCGGACTTCTACCGGCGCGAGAACCCCGCGCAGGACACGGAGTCCGCCCGGCTCGCCACCGCGTCACAGCAGACGTTCGCGGACGCGGTCACCCTCTTCGACACCCCGGTCCGGGCCGTCGAGATCCCCTACGAGGACGTGTCGCTGCCGGGCTACCTGTTCCTGGTCGACGACTCCGCGGTCCGCCGGCCCACCGTGCTCTTCCACGGCGGCTACGACTCCACCCTCGAGGAGGACTACTTCGCGCTCGCGGCCGGTGCGCTGCGCCGCGGGTACAACGTCCTGGCCTTCGACGGCCCCGGTCAGGGCCGGAGCATCCGGGACCGGGGACTGCACTTCCGCCCGGACTGGGAGGCCGTCGTCACACCGGTCGTCGATCTCGCCCTCGCCCTGCCCGAGGTCCATCCGGAGCGCCTCACCCTGATCGGCATGAGCCTGGGCGGGTACCTGGCGGCCAGGGCCGCGGCCTTCGAGCCACGGCTGGCGGCCGCGGTGCTCCACGACGGCGTCCACGACTTCCGGCCGGTCCTCTCCGCGATCGGAGACCGCGCCGCGACGACCCCCGGCGGGCTGGCCGCGCTGATGGCCCGGGACACGGGTGTGCGCTGGGCGGTGCGCAACGGGCTGTGGACCTTCGGGGTACGCGACTTCGACGAGCTCCTCGACGCGGCCGGGCCCTACACGATGAGTGGGGTCACCGGGCTCATCGCGTGCCCGACGCTGGTCCTGGAGGCGGAGAACGGCCAGTTCTTCCGGGGTCAGCCGCAGCGCGTGTACGACGACCTCACCTCGCCCAAGGAGCTGATCCGCTTCCGTGAGGACGAGGGAGGCGGGGAGCACTGCCACGAGGGAGCGCTCTCGCTGTTCCACCAGCGCACGTTCGACTGGCTCGACACCGTTCTCGGCCGCTGAGGCCGGCGGCCGCCGGGCGCCCCGGGCGACGGACTCGGACGGGCCGCTCAGGATCCTCCCGGGGCGACCGGGGGCGCCGCCACGAGAGCCTCGGCGAGGGTGCGGAACTGCTCGTCCGAGCCCGAACCCGTCACCAGCGCCCGGACCTCCGGCCGACCGGGCAGCGTCGCGACCCGGAAGGGCTCGCCTCCCTCGGCGCCGTAGACCTCCCAGGTCAGGCCCCCTGCCTGCACGGTGCCGCGCCGGGTCGGCGGGCCGTCGCCGCGGCCCGCCGACCCGGACTCGGTGGCGAGGACGCCCTCGACCGAGCCGTCGGTCTGGACCAGGCTCAGGAAGTCCGCGTCGGGCGTGACGAAGCCGATCCGCACGGCGGTGCCACCCCCCCTCGACCGGGCCGCGGTCGGTGGAGTTCACCCGGAACCCCGTGTCGGGCAGCCGCAGCGGGAAGGCCGACCCGCGGGCGTACTCGGCGATCCGCGCCGGCGCGTCGACGGTGGGCGCCGACGCGGCGTCCTCGGTCGGGCCGCCGGGCGAGAACGAGCACGACCCGCCGACCGAGAAGATCAGCAGCGCGACCGGGACGAGGATCAGGCAGGCCCAGATCAGGTCACGCACCGACGCGTCGCCGCGCCCGGGCTTGTGCATCGCCTGCGGCCCGGCCTCGGGGATCCGGCGGGTCACCGGCGGCGGCTGCGGCCGTCCGGACCGGGCCGATCCCGCGGAGGCGCCGGGTCCCGGTGCGGCCGGGGCCGCGTCGGGCGCCGGGGAGGCAGCCGGGTCCGGGTCCGCAGCGGAGGAGGCGGCCGTGGCCGGGTCCCGGTCCGGATCGGCGCCCCGGGCCCGGTCGGCGGCCGCGCCGGAGCCGGTGGTCGCGCCGGAGGTCTCGGCCGGGTCCGGGACGGCCGGGGGCCCGGCGGGCTCCGCGGGGTCCGGCGACGGCGTTCCCGGGTCAGGTCGTGCGCTCACGTGTCCATCGTCCCAGGCATGGCGTCGGTCGCTCATCGCTGCTCCCCCGACGTCGGGCGTGCGAGGATCGCCGGGCGCCTCCCCGCACGTCCGCGGAACCCGGACGAGGGGACGTCGCCGACGAGCACGCCGCCCGTGAATGGAGACGTATCCGTGAGCCAGCCCGCCAGCCCCGCCCCCCGCCGTCGTGAGGCGCCCGACCGCAACCTGGCGATGGAGCTGGTCCGGGTCACCGAGGCCGCCGCGCTGGCCGCGGGGCGCTGGGTCGGCAAGGGCGACAAGAACGGCGGTGACGGTGCCGCCGTCGACGCCATGCGCCAGCTCATCTCCTCGGTGTCGATGCGCGGCGTCGTCGTCATCGGCGAGGGGGAGAAGGACGAGGCGCCGATGCTGTTCAACGGCGAGGAGGTCGGGAACGGCGAGGGCCCGTTCTGCGACGTCGCCGTGGACCCCATCGACGGCACCACGCTGATGGCCAAGGGCATGCCGAACGCGCTCGCGGTGCTCGCCGTCGCCGAGCGGGACGCCATGTTCGACCCGTCCGCCGTCTTCTACATGGAGAAGATCGCGGTCGGGCCGGAGGCCGCGGACGCCATCGACATCACCGCACCGGTCGCGGAGAACATCCGCCGGGTCGCGCGGGCCAAGGAGATCGACGTCGCCGACGTCACCGTCTGTGTGCTCGACCGCCCCCGCCACGAGCAGATCGTGACCGAGATCCGCGCGGCCGGTGCCCGCATCGCCTTCATCTCCGACGGCGACGTCGCCGGTGCCATCGCCGCAGCCCGTCCGACCTCGGGCGTGGACATGCTCTACGGCGTCGGCGGCACCCCGGAGGGGATCATCACCGCGGCCGCGCTGAAGTGCATGGGCGGCGAGATCCAGGGCCGGCTGTGGCCCACCGACGACGCCGAGCGCGAGAAGGCCCTCGCCGCGGGTCACGACCTCGACAAGGTGCTGACCACCGCCGAGCTGGTCCGTGGCGAGAACGTCTTCTTCTGCGCCACCGGGATCACCGACGGTCCGCTGCTGCGCGGTGTGCACTACCGGGGCGGTGGCGCGACCACCCAGTCCATCGTGATGCGCTCCAAGTCCGGCACCGTGCGGCTGATCGACGGCTACCACCGCCTCACCAAGCTGCGCGAGTTCTCCTCCGTCGACTTCGACGGCGTCGAGGGCGAGGCCCCGCCGCTGCCGTGAGGTGAGCCTCACCTAACACTGCGGAACGGGTCGTGGAGGAGTAGACCTTCGCCCATGAGCGAGGACTTCCGCATCGAGCACGACACCATGGGCGAGGTCCGGGTCCCCGCCGACGCGCTGTGGCGGGCCCAGACCCAGCGTGCGGTGGAGAACTTCCCGATCTCCGGCCGCGGCCTGGAGCGCGCGCAGATCCGCGCGCTCGGCCTGGTCAAGGCGGCCGCGGCCCGGGTGAACGGGGAGCTGGGCGTCCTCGACGCCGAGAAGGCGCGGGCCGTCGCCGCGGCCGCCGACGAGGTGGCCGCGGGCGGGCACGACGACCACTTCCCGGTCGACGTCTTCCAGACCGGGTCGGGCACGTCGTCGAACATGAACGCCAACGAGGTGATCGCCTCGCTGGCGTCCCGCGCGGGTGTGGACGTGCACCCGAACGACCACGTCAACGCCTCGCAGTCGTCCAACGACGTCTTCCCGACGACCATCCATCTCGCCGCCACCGAGGCGCTGGCGACCGAGGTCGTCCCCGCGCTGGAGCACCTCGAGGCGGCGCTGCGCCGCCGCGCGGCGGACTGGTCGGAGGTCGTGAAGGCCGGCCGCACCCACCTGATGGACGCCGTCCCGATCACCCTCGGCCAGGAGGCGGGCGGCTGGGCCAGCCAGGCGGGTTACGGTGCCGACCGCGTCCGCGACGCGCTCCCCCGCCTCGCCGTCCTGCCGATCGGCGGGACCGCGGTCGGGACCGGGCTGAACGCACCGGACGGGTTCGGCGGCGCCGTCGTCGCGAAGCTGCGCGAGGCCACCGGTCTGGAACAGCTCGCCGAGGCCACCGACCACATCGAGGCCCAGGGCTCGCGCGACGGGCTGGTCGAGGCCTCCGGCGCGCTGCGGACCGTGGCCGTGTCGCTCTACAAGATCGCCAACGATCTGCGCTGGCTGTCCTCCGGGCCGCGCACCGGGCTGGCCGAGATCCACCTGCCGGACCTGCAGCCGGGCAGCTCGATCATGCCGGGCAAGGTGAACCCGGTGATCTGCGAGGCCACGATGATGGTCTGCGCCCAGGTCATGGGCAACGACGCCACCGTGGGGTTCTCCGGCAGCCAGGGCAACCTCGAGCTCAACGTGATGATGCCGGTCATGGCCCGCAACGTGCTGGAGTCCGCGCGGCTGATCGCGAACGCGGCGCGGCTGCTCGCCGACAAGGTCGTCGACGGCATGGAGGCCGACCTCGACCGCACCCGCGAGTACGCCGAGTCCTCCCCGTCGATCGTCACCCCGCTCAACTCGAGGATCGGCTACGAGGAGGCGGCGGCCGTCGCGAAGCAGGCGCTGAAGGAGCGGCGCACGATCCGGGAGGTCGTGATCGAACGCGGGCACGTCGCGAACGGGACGCTCACCGAGGACGAGCTGGACCGCGCCCTGGACGTGCTGGCGATGACCCGCGGGGAGAAGCGCTCCTGATCCCGGCTGCGCCCGGTCACCGGCCGGGCGCACCGGGTCAGTCCATCTGCTGTTCATCTCCGGGTCCCCGTTCGGTCCACATGGACGTGACACCGTGTGTTCACTCGTCCACCGTTGTCACCCGAACGGACCTGACCCATGCCCGACCAGCGTTTCGCGTACGTCCCCGTGCACGATCTGCGCTCCGGCCGCTGCAACGGGGTCGAGGTCGTGCCGCGCCACGGTCACGACGCGGTGGCCGTCACCGCCCGCGACCGCGGCTGGGACGCCCGCCGGACCGCCGAGCTCGACGCGGGCACCGCGGTCTCGGCGGTCGCCTCCGCCCGCTCGTGGGGTGGGTCGCTGCCGGTCCAGGTCGACGTCGCCGCGGACACCGTCCTGCACGCCCGTGCCCGGCTGCGCGCCATGCTCGGTGCCGGTGACCCGGTCGCGCCGCTGCTGGAGGTCGGTCCACCGCTGAGCGCCGCCGCACCGCCGGAGCACCTCGTCCCGGCGCTGGCCGAGCTGCGCCGCTGGGGGTTCCGCATCGGGCTGGACGGCGCCGGACGTGCGTTCGGGCCGGAGCTCGTGGCCGCCGTCCGGCCGGACGTGGTGAAGCTGGAGCCCGACCTGGCCGACGGGGTTCCGGACGCCGGGACCCGCGCCGCCGTACGCGCGGTGATCGAGGTGTCGCGCGCGGTCGGGGCACCCGTCGCCGCGACCGGGGTCCGCGACCCCGGGCGGCTCGCCGGGCTCTTCGCGATCGGTGTCGCCATCGCCCAGGGGCCGCTGCTGGGCGGGACCCGCGCGGCCCCCGAGGCCGACCCGGCCACCCGCGCCGAGCTGCTGTCGCTGTTCCGCTCGGCGCCGGAGCCGTCCGCGCCGCCGTCGCCCGCGACCGACCGACCGGCCGACCCCGCACCCTCCGCACCGCGTCCGGCGCCCGTCCCGTCCGGTCCGCCGGTGCGTGGGCTCGCCGTGCCCGCCGTGACCCTGCCCGACGACGCCCTCGGCGACGCCGCCCGCGAGGCCCTTCGCGCCCGCCCGGACGTCGCCGGGGTCGTACTGGTCGACCGGGCGCACCGCCCGGTCGGGTACCTCGACCGCAGCCGCGTCCTGCTCCAGCTCGCCGGCAGGTTCGGGCACGCGCTGTGGTCCGAGAAGCCCGCGTCCGGCCTGGCCGACCCGCCCCGCACCGTCGACGAGCGCACGCCGCTGCACCGCGCGATGGAGCTCAGCCTGTCCGGCGACCCCGCCCGCGGCTACGACGACCTCGTCGTCGTGGCCCCGGACGGCACCTGCCGCGGGGTGGTGCCGGTCGCCGAGCTGTGGCGCCGCGCGATCCTGCCCTCGCCCGTCTCCCCGCCCCGCCCCGTGCCGGAAGCCGCGCGCACCGCCTGAGCGGCGACGACGCGCGGCTGTCGGGGGTCGCTGCTTCACTGTCCCGGTGCTGTTCACCGACGTCGTCACCACCTCGGCCGCGGTCGGGGCGACCCGGGCGCGGAAGGAGAAGACCGCCGCGCTCGCCGGGCTGCTGCGCGCCGCCGCTCCCGGCGAGGTCGTGCCGGTCGTGGCCTGGCTGTCCGGGGTGCCCCGGCAGGGCCGGATCGGTACCGGATGGCGCACCCTGTCGGCCGTCGACGTCCCGGCGGCGGCGGAGCCGTCGCTGACGGTCGAGCGGGTCGACGCGCTGCTCGACGCGCTGTCCGGCACCGCCGGGGCGGGCTCGGCGGCCCGGCGCCGCGAGCTGCTCACCGGGCTGTACGGCGCCGCCACGGCCGACGAGCAGCGGTTCCTGCACCGGCTGCTCACCGGCGAGCTGCGCCAGGGCGCGCTGGAGGGCCTGATGGTCGACGCCGTCGCCGCCGCGGCCGAGGTACCGGCGGCGGCCGTGCGGCGCGCGTTCATGCTCTCCGGCCGGCTCCCGGAGACCGCGGCGACCGCGCTGTCCGGCGGCAAGGAGGCGCTCGGCGGGGTGGCGCTGGAGGTCGGCAGGCCGGTCCGCCCGATGCTCGCCTCCCCCGGTGACTCGCTCGACGCCGCGCTCGACGCGCTCGGCACCGACGTCACCGTCGAGCACAAACTCGACGGCGCGCGGATCCAGGTGCACCGCGACGGCGACCGGGTGCGGGTGTGGACGCGCACGCTGCGCGAGATCACCGATGGTGTGCCGGAGCTCGTGGAGCTGGTGCGCGGGCTGCCCTGCGCGACCGCGGCGCTCGACGGCGAGACCCTCGCCCTCGACGACGACGGCCGTCCCCGCCCGTTCCAGGACACGATGAGCCGGTTCGGCACCGAGGAGTCCGGCGGGGAGGTGATGCTGTCACCGTTCTTCTTCGATCTGCTCCACCTCGACGGCCGCGACCTCGTCGACGAGCCCACCGCGACCCGGCTGGACGCCCTGGCCGGGCTGCTCGCCGCGGACGCCCACGCGGCGCTGCGGATGCCGGGGGCGCGGCGGCCGTCCCCGGAGCAGGCCGCCGCGGTGCTGGAGGAGGCGCTCGCGGCCGGGCACGAGGGCGTGGTGGTGAAGGACCTGGCGGCGCCGTACGCGGCCGGCCGGCGTGGGAAGGCCTGGCAGAAGGTCAAGCCGGTGCACACGCTGGACCTGGTGGTGCTGGGGGCCGAGTGGGGCTACGGGCGGCGCACCGGATCGCTGTCGAACATCCACCTCGGTGCCCGGGACCCGGACGGCGGAGGGCCGGTCATGGTCGGCAAGACGTTCAAGGGCATGACCGACGAGCTGCTGGCCTGGCAGACCGCCACGTTCCCGGAGTACGAGACGTCCCGGGAGCCGGGGGTGGTGCACCTGCGCCCGGAGCTGGTCGTGGAGATCGCGCTCGACGGTGCACAGCGCAGCACCCGCTACCCGGGCGGGGTGGCGCTGCGCTTCGCCCGGGTGCTGCGCTACCGGCCGGACAAGACCCCGGACGAGGCCGATACCCTCGACGCGGTGCGGGCGCTGCTGTCCGGCTGAGCCGAGGCGGCGGCGTCGCGGGCCGCGGGCACCGCCCCGGCCGGGTCGGCCCGCAGCACGCTGACCGCGAGGACGCGGCCGTCCTCGCCGGTCAGGGTCCGTTCGGCGCCCAGCAACGGGGCACCGGCAGCGACACCGAGCAGCATCGCGGAGTCCGGGTCGGCCGGCACCGGCCCGGAGCGGGTGCCCGCCGACGCCGGACGCAGCCCGGCCTCGGACAGCTGCGGGTCGAAGGGACCGGTCCCGGGCACCGCGAGCAGCCGCGCCGCGGCCGCGGTCGTCACGTAGTGGGTCTCCAGCACCGCGCCGCCACCGGCCGTCGCCGAGACGCACTCGGTGCGCAGACACGGTGCCCCGACCGGCACGCCGAGCCACTCGGCGAGCACGTCGGGCGCGGCGATCCCGGTGCGTTCCAGCCAGCGCGGGAGCCGGGTGCCCGTACCGGTGACCGCGGCCCGCCCGGGGTAGTGCGGGCGGGCGAGGATCCGGTGCGCGGTCGGCCCGGGCCCCAGCAGCCCCTCCTCGCACAGCAGCCCCAGCGCGGCCCGGACGGCGGCGCGCGGCACACCGTGGCGCACCATCAGCTCGTCCTCGCCGGGCAGCAGGTCCCCCGGGATCCCGCGCCCGGCCACGGCGATGCGCAGCAGGTCACGGAGCCGGCGCACGTCGGCAGCACGCACACGGGGGTTCGGCGACGGCACCGGCATGTACCCGACGGTAGGCAGCGGTGGTTGCCCGACGGTTGTCGACAGGTGACGCGCACGTGACGACACGGTCGGGGGCGTACAGTCCTGATACCGTGCGCTTCCTCGACGACCGCCGGCCCGAGCACGACCTGACCTACGACGACGTCTTCCTCGTCCCGCGCCGCTCCACGGTGACCTCCCGCTTCGACGTGGACCTCACCGCACCGGACCGGACCGGGGCCACCGTTCCCGTCGTCGCGGCGAACATGACCGCGGTCGCCGGCAGGCGGATGGCCGAGACGCTGGCCCGGCGCGGCGCGCTGACGGTGCTCCCGCAGGACGTGGCGACCGACGCCGTCGCCGGGATCGTGTCCTGGATCAAGTCCCGGCACCCGGTGTGGGACACCCCGCTGGTGCTGCGCACCTCCGACGCGGTCGCCGACGCGCTGAACCTGCTGCCCAAGCGGGCGCACGACGCCGTGGTGGTCGTCGACGACGGCGGCCGCCCGGTCGGCACCGTGTCCGAGGCGCACTGTGCCGGGGTGGACCGCTTCACCCGGCTCGCCGACGTGCTCGACCCGGACCCGCTGGTGCTGCCGCTGGGGACCGAGCCGCGGGAGGTGTTCGAGCAGCTCGACACCCGCCGCAAGACCGTCGCACTGGGCCTGGACGGCGACGGGCGGCTCGCCGGCCTGCTCACCCCGCTCGGCGCGATCCGCGCCGGGATCTACTCGCCCGCCCTCGACGGCGCGGGCCGGCTGCGCACCGCGGCCGCGATCGGCATCAACGGCGACGTCGCGGTGAAGGCGAAGGCGCTGCTCGACGCCGGCGTGGACGTCCTCGTCGTGGACACCGCGCACGGCCACCAGGAGAAGATGCTCGACGCGCTGGGTGCGGTGCGCCGGGTCGTGGACGAGGCCGGGGCGGCGGTGCCGGTCGCGGCGGGCAACGTGGTGACCGCCGACGGCGTCGCGGACCTGGTCGACGCCGGCGCCGACATCGTCAAGGTCGGTGTCGGCCCGGGCGCGATGTGCACGACCCGGATGATGACCGGCGTCGGACGCCCGCAGTTCTCCGCGGTCGCCGAGTGCGCGGCGGCGGCCCGCGAGCGCGGCGCCGTGATCTGGGCCGACGGCGGGGTGCGCCACCCGCGCGACGTCGCACTGGCCCTGGCCGCGGGCGCGGCCTCGGTGATGATCGGTTCCTGGCTGGCGGGCACCTACGAGTCGCCCGGTGACCTGCTGCGCGACGAGCAGGGTCGCGCGTACAAGGAGTCGTTCGGGATGGCGTCCAAGCGCGCCGTCGGCGCCCGCACCCGCGGTGACAACGCGTTCGACCGGGCCCGCAAGGCGTTGTTCGAGGAGGGCATCTCCTCGTCCCGGCAGCGCCTGGACCCGGAGCGTCCCGGGGTGGAGGACGTGCTCGACGAGATCTGCTCCGGCGTCCGCTCGGCCTGCACCTACGCGGGCGCCCGCTCGGTGGACGAGCTGCACGAGCGTTCCCTGGTCGGGGTGCAGACCACAGCCGGGTTCACCGAGGGCACCCCGCACGGGCTCTGACCCACCGCTTGACCCGGGGCGTGATCCGGCGCACGGTCGGGAGATGGCCGCCCCCACGCAGGACACGTCCACCCGCAGCTCCGGTACCGCCGCCCTCGACGGCGGCGGTACCGGCGGCCTGCCGACGCCGCCGACGTTCGCCACCTCCGCCGAGGAGCGGCTGCACCGCAAGCAGCAGCTGGCGGGCGCGTTCCGGATCTTCGGCCGGTTCGGCTTCGGCGAGGGCGTGGCCGGGCACATCACGGTGCGCGACCCGGAGGACCCGGAGATGTTCTGGGTCAACCCGTTCGGGATGAGCTTCCGGCACATCCGGGTCTCGGACCTGGTCATGGTCAACCACCACGGCACGGTCCGGCACGGGAACCGCCCGGTGAACCAGGCCGGGTTCGTCATCCACTCGGCCGTGCACGAGGCGCACCCGCACGTCGTGGCGGCCGCGCACGCCCACTCGGTGTACGGCAAGGCGTGGTCCTCGCTCGGGCGCCCGCTCGACCCGATCACCCAGGACGCGTGCGCCCTCTACGAGAACCACGGTGTCGTCCACGAGGGTGCGGGCGCGGTCGTGCTCGATCCCGAGGCCGGACGCGCGCTGGCCCGGGGACTCACCGACCGACGGATGGTGTTCCACCAGAACCACGGCATCTTCTCGGTCGGCGAGACGGTCGCCGAGGCCGCCTGGTGGTTCATCTCGACCGAGCGGAACTGCCAGGCGCAGCTGCTGGCCGAGGCCGCGGGGACACCGACGCTGGTCGACCACGCGAACGCGCGGTTCACCGCCGAGCAGACCGGCACGCCCTACGCCGGCTGGTTCTCCTACCAGCCGCTGTGGGACGAGGTCGTCCGCACCGACCCGGACCTGTTCGACTGAGCACACGACACGGCCCCCGTCGGCGGCTGCCGACGGGGGCCGTGTGCGGTCGTCAGGAGTTGGGTCCCTCCAGCATCTCGGTGACCAGCGCGGCGATCGGCGAGCGCTCGCTGCGGGTCAGGGTGACGTGCGCGAACAGCGGGTGCCCCTTGAGCTTCTCGATGACGGCGTTGACACCGTCGTGCCGCCCGACGCGCAGGTTGTCGCGCTGCGCCACGTCGTGGGTCAGCACGACCCGCGACGCCGTCCCGAGCCGGGACAGCACCGTGAGCAGCACGTTGCGCTCCAGCGACTGCGCCTCGTCGACGATCACGAAGGTGTCGTGCAGCGACCGGCCCCGGATGTGGGTCAGCGGCAGGACCTCCAGCAGCCCACGGGCGATGACCTCGTCGATGACGTCCTGGCTGACCATCGCGCCCAGGGTGTCGAACACCGCCTGCGCCCAGGGCTGCATCTTCTCGACCTCGCTGCCGGGCAGGTAGCCGAGATCCTGCCCGCCCACCGCGTAGAGCGGCCGGAAGACGACGATCTTGCGGTGCTGCCGTCGCTCCAGCACCGCCTCCAGACCCGCGCACAGCGCGAGCGCCGACTTGCCCGTCCCGGCCCGCCCGCCGAGCGAGACGATCCCGACCTCGTTGTCGAGCAGCAGGTCCAGCGCGACCCGCTGCTCGGCCGAGCGTCCGTGCAGCCCGAAGGCCTCCCGGTCCCCGCGCACCAGCTTGACCCGCTTGTCCGCGGTGACCCGCCCGAGCGCGTTCGACGCCCCGACCAGCCGCAGCCCGGTGTTGCAGGGAAGGTCGCGCGCCTCGTCGTGGTCGATGACGCCGTCCCGGAACAGGGCGTCGACGTCGTCGGGGGTCACCTCCAGGTCGGTCATCCCGGTCCAGCCGGAGAACAGCACGTCCTGGCCGTGGTACTCGTCGGCGTCCAGGCCGACCGCGGCCGCCTTGACCCGCAACGGCATGTCCTTGGTGACCAGCGTGACGTCCGGCGGCACGGACGGGTCCGCCTTCAGGTTCAGCGCACAGGCCAGGATCCGCGAGTCGTTGGAGTCGGTGCGGAACCCGGCCGGCAGGACCGTGGGGTCGGAGTGGTTCAGCTCGACGTGCAGGGTGCCGCCGGCGTCGCCGATCGGCACGGGTGCGTCGAGCCGGCCGTACCGGACGCGCAGCTCGTCGAGCTGGCGCAGCGCGGTCCGGGCGAACCAGCCCAGCTCCGGGTGGTGACGCTTGGCCTCCAGCTCACTGATGACGACGAGCGGCAGGACGACCTGGTGCTCGTCGAAGCGCTGCAGCGACCAGGGGTCGGACAGCAGCACGGACGTGTCGAGCACGTAGCAGCGGGTGGTACCTGCCGGTGCGTCCCCGACGGACCCCTGCGGTGCGGAGGTCGGGTCGGTGAGGGCGGGACGACGATCGGTCACGGGTGCTCCCTCGCAGACGCGGCACCGCATCTGCTCTGCGTCGGGCCGGCCGGCCCCGGTGCGGGCCGCGACGACGCGGAGGGACCATGGCGGTCCTCCGGCCGGCACGCCCGCAAGGGCCGGGTGCCGGCCCTCTCGGGTGCGTGTGACACCACTCCAGGGCCTCCCGAACGGGCCGCATCGGGTACAGCCCGTCGTCATGGACGCTACTAGTGGTCACCCTCGTGCGGTCAATAGCAACTCTCCGTCGGATCCCTGCGTTGACCCCTGATGGAACAGTCGTAACGTGCCGTTCATCGTGTGATCGATACCGTCCGGCGTCGGATCGGCGGGCGACACCTCGTTCGGCGGCGAGCCGTTCGGCTCAGTGCGGGCACGGCGGACGGAGTACCCCGGCTGTCGCGACCATCGCCCCGCGGCCGTCGTCGCCCCGGGGGGTGCCACCGTCGGTGACCAGATCCGCGGGCAGGACCGGGGAGTCGAGCAGGGTCGCCAACGCGGCCACGGGCCCGTCCGGGGCGGTGGCGAGCCGGGCGCGCACGAGCGGTCCACCCTCGGCGTAGGTCACCGGGTAGGTGCGCCACTGGGGGTGGTCGAGGAAGTCGAGCATCCGCCTCGCCCGCTCGTCGTCGACCAGCAGCCAGCGCGACAGGTGGGCGAGCACCTCGTCGGGGCCCGCCCGGTCCACGTGGCGCAGGAGGGCCGCGTCCAGCCGGACCCGGCCGAGCAGGTCCAGCTCCCGTTCGATCCGCTCGGCCGCCGGACCGTCGACGTGCACGCCCGCACCGGCCAGGACGCGCTCCGCGACCGGGCCCCAGCCGGGACCGGGCACCACATCGACGGCGGCCTCGGCCGCCCCCTCCGCCACCAGCCCCTGCGGACTGTGGACCAGCCGCAGTGCCAGCTCCGGGTGTCGTGCCGCGGCGACCTCGGCCCGGCAGTACTGCACGTGGTGGCCCGGGTAGGCCTCGTGGGCGAGCAGGGGCAGCAGCGACCCGGCCCGTACCCGTCCGGCCGTGGCGACGGAGATCCGACTGCGCAGCCGGCCGCGGTAGCGGGTGAACGCCGTCCAGGGGCGGGCCCCGACGAGATCGACCTCGGCGTGCTCGCCCGCCGGGAGACCGAGCCCCTCACGGGTGCGACGGCGCAGCTCGGCGACGACGGCGGTGACCGCACCCGCCAGCCGGTCCCCCCGGGACGACGTCGGCGTCCCGGTGGTCCCGCATCCGGGCGGCCAGCGGACCCCGGCCGGGCAGGACGTCGGCCAGCCGGCGGTGCGCCTCGCGCAGCTCGTCGGGTTCGCTGCGGCGCGGGACGACACCGAACAGGTCGCGGACCTGCTCGACGTACCCGAGGTCGTGGCCGGCGAGTGACCGGGCCTGGCACCGCAGCGAGACCAGGAGCGCGTCCAGGTACCGGCGCCGGCCGTCCGGCAGCCCGGCGCGTGCGACCTCGCCGCGCAGCCGGCCGGCCGTGCGGACCAGCACCGCCGGGTCCGGGGCCGGCTCCGCGGCCACCCGCCGGGCGACCGACGGGTAGGGCGGCGGGCCGTCCAGCACGCCCGGCCGCAACCGGTCCACCCGCGACGCGAGCTCCGCCGTCGCGTGCAGCAGGTCCATCCCCGGAGCGTAGGCGCGTCCGCAGCGGAACGACGGCGCAGGCGCCCGGTGACGCGTCCGTTCGGAGGTATCCGACCACGCAGAGTGCACGAAACCGGCGGATGACGGCTCGGCCACGCCGGGCCGGGACAACCGATTTAGGGAGTATCGGAACCGTCCGTGAAAGTGTACCCCGATAGGGTCACGGGATTTGTTTCGCAGGAATAACACCGGTAGCTTTTCTCGCAGTCGGTACGGGCTCCCCCTCGTCAGCGTGCCGGCACGCGTGAGACCGGCTTCGGGCGGACTCGAGACTCAACAGGAGAAAACTGTGCTGAAGAAGGCTGGAATCGTGGTTGCGGCCTCCGCCGCGTCCCT
The DNA here is from genome assembly GCF_020131355.1 of Pseudonocardia sp. ICBG1293. Classification (GTDB taxonomy): domain Bacteria; phylum Actinomycetota; class Actinomycetes; order Mycobacteriales; family Pseudonocardiaceae; genus Pseudonocardia. The sequence continues at coordinate 131,839 of NZ_JAHLEL010000038.1, read as the reverse complement.
GCTCGCCCTGTCCCCGCTCGCCTTCGCCGGCGACAAGGACGGCGACCACGGCCACAAGGGCGGCCACCACCACGGTGCCGAGAACGTCATCGACAAGGACGCCAAGGGCCTCATCGCCGGCCTGAACGGCAACAACGTCAACGTGCCGGTCCAGGCCTGCAACAATAACGTCCCGGTCAACGTGCTGGGCGTGCAGGTCCCGGTCGAGGACGCCTCCGCCCTCAACGGTGTCACCGGTGCCCTGGGCATCCTGGGCGACGCCAAGGCCAAGTCGGGCGACTCGGTCACCGACCAGTCCGACAACTGCGGCCAGGAGGCCGGCGCCGGCGACTCGATCGGCTGATCTCCTCGCAGATCTGAGAATGCCCCGGAGCTTCTACTCCGGGGCATTTTCGCGTCCACTCCCGAATCCACTCCCGGGTGACCGCGATCCCGTCGCGGTCACCGTTTCCCGCGCGGTCGCGACATCGACCACTCCGTCGTGTCGACAGCTCCGCGCGCTACTCCGCGTCCTCGGCGAACCGACCACGCTCCGTACACGATCCTGGCTCGTGTCCGAACGGGACGCGTTGACACCCGGCCGCGCTGCCGCCCTCGCACCGTCCTGCCCTCCGGTCGTGCCCGGCGACCAGCGCCCCTGACGTCCCACCGTCCGCGGATCGGATCGGCGGCCCCCGCACGGCCCCGCCGCCCGCGCGTCGGCCCCGCATGCCCCGCCGCCCGCACGTCGACCCGACGGCCCCTGACGCCCCGCCGCCCACGCGTCGGCCCGGCGCCCGCCGCCGGCCGCCCGCCGTCCGGGCCTCCTCACACCGCCGCCCTTCACAGGTCGCCGCCCACCGGTCGACCAGGCCCCTCCGCTCCGCCGCACCCGCCGCCTCACGCCCTGCCGCCGTCCGGGACCCCGGGCCCCCGTCACCACCCGCTGCGCCTCGCGCGTGAACGGCGTCGTGTCGCCTACGGCCCGGCCCGCGTCCCCCCTCGCCCGGCCCGTCCGGCCGACGTCCACCGGCCCGGCGGGCCACACAGCCGGATCCCGGCGCCGTGGCGACCGGCCGCACCCTCCCCCGAACGGCGCGCGCCCCGCTGCCCCGACCGGCGCAGCCCCGACACGCCCGCACGCCACGCCGACCGCGCTGCGATTGCGGCGACGAATCCCCAGGTACACGAATGGTTCGCCGGCGTCGCACAAGAATTACGCAGGGTCAGATTGTCGAGCGGGAAAGCGTCCGTTAGATTGACACGCAGTCGATGCGGGCTCCCCGGTTCGAGCGTCGACAGGTACTGAGAGTCGCGCACCTTGGTCGGGCGCACTCTCCGACTAACAGGAGACGGACTGTGCTGAAGAAGGCTGGAATCGTTGCCGCGGCCGGCGCCGCGTCGCTCGTCGCGCTGAGCCCGCTCGCGTTCGCGGGTGAGCACGGCGGCGACACCTACATCAAGGACAGCGGTAACACCAAGTCCCACGAGAGCTACTTCAGCGGCAACAAGGCCAAGGCCTCGACCGTCGAGGACTCCGAGGGTGTCGCGCAGAAGAACAGCGCCGGCCTGGTGAACCTGTCCAACAACAACATCAACGTCTCGCCGCAGGCCTGCGGGACCGCCCTCAACGGCAACAGCCTGGTCCAGGGCGCCCTGGGCGGCCTGTTCAGCGAGGCGTACAACAAGTCGGGCGTCAAGTCCGACAACAGCGTCGACTGCACCAACGCCGCCGACAACGGCGACAAGGTCGACATCGACGGTGGCAAGCACCACGGCAAGTAAGACCTCGCGTCAGCGACGCGCGGAAGGCCCCGGGAGCCCGCTCCCGGGGCCTTTCCCGTTCCCCGGGCCCGCCGGCCCCATTTCCGGGCACCTATAACGAGCGAGTCGGCTGGAGGTTACGGTCGATCTGAATTCATCCGCCGAAACGGCGGTGTCGTGCGCCGAAGTCGCGCAGCGCGCGCAGGAAATCGACGCGCCGGAACTCGGGCCAGTAGGCCTCGCAGAACCAGAACTCCGAATGGGCCGACTGCCACAGCAGGAACCCCGACAGCCGTTGCTCCCCGCTGGTCCGGATGACCAGGTCCGGGTCGGGCTGTCCGGAGGTGTAGAGGTGCTCCGCGATGTGGTCGACGTCGAGCGACTCCGCGAGCTCCTCGATGGTCCGCCCCGCCTCCGCCTGGGTCAGCAGCATCTTGCGGACGGCGTCGGCGATCTCCTGGCGGCCCCCGTAGCCGACCGCGACGTTGAGCTGGATGCCCCCGCGGTCGCTGGTGCGGGCCACGGCCGCGGTCAGCCGCTCGGCCAGACTGTTCGGCAGCAGCTCCATCGCGCCGACCACCCGCAGCCGCCACGGGGTGTCCGGACCGGACAGGTCGTCGACCACCCCGGCGATGATCTCCAGGAGGTCCTTGAGCTCCTCCGGCGAGCGGGTGTCCAGGTTGTCGGTCGACAGCAGGAACACCGTGACGACCTCGACTCCGACCTCGGAGCACCAGCCGAGCATCTCGGCGATCTTCGCCGCCCCGACGCGGTGTCCCTCGGCGGGATCGGCCAGCCCGGCCTCCCGCGCCCAGCGACGGTTGCCGTCGAGGATGAGCGCCACGTGCCTGGGCTGCTCTGCCCCCGCGATCTGACGCAGGATCCTGCGCTCGTACACCGTGTAGAGCAGGTCTCGGAGGGCCACGTGCAGGGAGCCTAGTCCGGGGTGTGGCGTTCGTCCGCCGGACGGGACCCCTGCTGTCGCGCCACGTAACGTCGGGCTGCGTGGATATCGCCCCGTCCGCCCCGCTCAAGCCCCGTATGCGGGGCTGGCTGCACCTGTGGAGCCTCGTCGGCTCCGTCTTCGCGTGCGCCGCGCTCATCAGCGTCGCGGGCGCGCTGGTCGGGGCCGCCGCGGCCGTGGCCACCGCCGTCTACACGCTGACCACCTTCGGGCTGTTCGGCATCAGCGCGCTGTACCACCGGCGCACCTGGGCCGACCCGGCCCGGCGACGGCTGATGAAGCGCCTCGACCACTCGATGATCTTCCTGTTCATCGCCGGGACCTACACGCCGGTGTCGGTGCTCGCGCTGCCCGCCTCCACCGCGACGTGGGTACTGGCCGTCGTCTGGGGCGGGGCGCTGGCCGGGGTCGCGCTCAAGCTCGCCTGGCCGACCGCGCCGGCGTGGGTCGGGGTGCCGATCTACGTCGCGCTCGGCTGGGTCGCGGTGTTCGTGCTGCCCGGGCTCCTGGCCGGGGGCGGGGTCGCCGCACTGGTGCTGCTGCTCGCCGGCGGGGCCCTCTACACCGTCGGAGCGGTCGTGTACGCGCTACGACGCCCCGACCCCTGGCCCGCGACGTTCGGCTACCACGAGCTGTTCCACGCCGCGACGGTGCTGGCGTGGGCCTGTCACCACGTCGCGATCTGGCTGGTCCTGCTGCGCTGACCCACCGGCGCCGGCACGCGTCCCCGCGGCGCCGGGTGCAGCCCGGCGGGACCGCGACGGCTCAGGAGCGGGTCGGCCCGGCGTCGCGATCGGCCACCGCACCCGACGCCGAACCGGTGCCGTCGGCACCGCCCGTGCCGTCGGCGCCGTCGTCGAAGGACTCGGGGAGCCGGGTGATCCGCTTGCTCATGTTCCGGATGAGGAACACCGTCGCGAGGAGCAGGAGCAGCACGATCGCGAGCCCGGCGGGCGCCGCATTGCCGAACTCCGGCAGCTGCCCGGGGGGCGGGGGCCGGTCCTGCATCGGGACGAGCAGGCCCGTCACGACCTGGTTCACCACAGCCGTCACGTTCTCGACCTGCACCGCCGCGCGCCTCCGTACTCCGGTTCCCGGGTCACCGGCACCACCCCGCAGCTTCGGGACGGGCCGGTGACCAGGCTACCCGTGGGCCCCGTGCGCCCTCACCCGGCGCGACGGCGCTCCCCCGCCTCGACCGGGATGCCGGCGAACAGGTCGTCCTCCGGCACCTCGGTCTCGACCAGGGAGTGCACGAGCTCGTAGTCCTCGGTGGGCCACACCCGGGCCTGCACCTCGAGCGGGGTGAAGAAGAACCGGCTCTCCGGGTCGATCTGGGTGGCGTGCGCCCGCAGCGCGTCGTCACGACGGGCGAACCAGTCCGAGCACGGGACCTTGGTGGTGACCCGGGTACCGGGGTCGGGGCGGTCGCTCTTCCAGTTCTCGAGCCACTCGGCGTACGGCGACTCCTGACCGGACTCGACGATCGCGTCGTGGAACGCCTCCAGCCGGGCCTTGGAGAAGCCGTGGCCGTAGTAGAGCTTCAGCGGCTGCCACGGGGCGCCGGCCTCGGGGAAGCGCGCCGGGTCGCCGGCGGCCTCCCACGCGGCCATCGAGATCACGTGGGTACGGATGTGGTCCGGGTGCGGGTAGCCGCCGTTCTCGTCGTAGGTGACGATCACGTGCGGGCGGAACTCCCGGATGACCTTCACCAGCGCGGCGGTCTGCTCCTCGACGTCGCCGAGGGCGAAGCAGCCCTCGGGCAGCGGGGGCTTGGGGTCGCCCTCGGGCAGGCCGGAGTCGACGAAGCCGAGCCACACGTGCTGCACGCCCAGGATCTCGGCGGCGCGCGCCATCTCGGCGTTGCGGACCGCGGTCATGTTCTCCAGGACGTCGGGCCGTTCCATCGCGGGGTTGAGGATGCTGCCCCGCTCGCCGCCGGTGCAGGTCACGACCATGACCTCGTGACCCTCGTCGACGTACCGGGCGGTGGTGGCCGCGCCCTTCGACGACTCGTCGTCGGGGTGGGCGTGCACCGTCATCAGCCGGGGACGCTCGCCGGGCGCCGGCGGCTGGGCCGGACGCGGGGCGGACGGGGTGTGCTGCGTAGCCATCGGGGCGGGTTCCTCCACGGTCACCGGACTCGGGTCCCGCGCCGGTCGGTCGGCCGGCGCCGGGCGGCGAGGTCGTGCTCAGGGACGATCCTGGCAGAGGGGACCGACAGGAACCGCGCCGAGCACGGGCTCCGGCAGCGGCAACGCCGTCACCGGCACCATCTGTTCCCACCCGGGCACCGGCCTGCGACGGGCGGTCGACGTGCGGGCCGCCGGAGCGGAGCGGCCCCGACGGTAACCCTGCTACCTGCGAATATTGCTACACAGGGAACTATCCGGGACCGGTGCCCGTTCATCGAAAGGCTGCGACGAGCGGCACGCTCCGTGGTAAGGTGAGCCCCACACGACCCGCAGGCGGGTCGTGTTTTTCCTTACTCGGGGCGTGCTGCTCGGAGCCGCCACCCCCGTGTGCCCGCCGGGCGCCAGGCGTCCCGGCGGCGACACGTCCTGCTTTCCTGGAGGAGTTGATGACGGTGACGGACACCCAGGCCACCTGGCTGACCCAGGACGCCTACGACCGGCTGAAGGCCGAGCTGGACGGGTTGATCGAGAACCGGCCCGTCATCGCCGCGGAGATCAACGCCCGCCGCGAGGAGGGTGACCTGAAGGAGAACGGCGGCTACCACGCCGCGCGCGAGGAGCAGGGCCAGCAGGAGGCCCGGATCCGCCAGCTGCAGGAGCTGCTGCGCACCGCCCAGGTCGGCACCACGCCGTCCAGCTCCGACGAGGCCTCCCCCGGCACCGTCCTCGAGATCCGCTACGAGGACGACGACGAGACCGAGAAGGTCCTGCTCGGCTCCCGTGAGGAGGGCAGCCACGGCGACCTGCAGGTCATCTCCCCGAACTCCCCGCTCGGTGCGGCGCTGCTCGGCGCGAAGCCGGGCGACACCCGCGAGTACCAGCTGCCCGACGGCGGCAGCATGAAGGTGACGCTGGTGTCGGTGGAGGCCTTCACCGGCTGATCCACCCCGCCCGCGGAACGGGCCCGGCCGGTCGGCCGGGCCCGTTCGCGTGTCCGGGCCCGTTCACGGCGTCGCGACGGCGTGCCCGGCCTCCCGCAGGTCGGCCACGATCGCGTCGCGGTGCTCGGGCCCGCGCGTCTCCACGCTCAGCTCCACGTCGACCTCCCCCACCGCCAGCGCACCGCTGATCCGCGAGTGCGCGACGTCGGTGACGTTGGCCCCGAGCCGCCCGACCCGCGCCAGCAGCTCGGCGAGCGCGCCGGGACGGTCGGGCATCCGCAGGTGCAGCGTGAGGTAGCGGGACGACGCGACCAGCCCGTGCCGGATGACCTGCAGCAGCACGAGCGGGTCGACGTTGCCGCCGGACAGCACGCACACGACCGGACCCGGCCAGCGGTCCGGATGCTCCATCAGCGCCGCGACGGACGCGGCGCCGGCCGGCTCGACCAGCATCTTCGCCCGCTCCAGGCAGTGCAGCAGGGCTGCGGACAACGCGTCCTCCGAGACCGTGACCATCTCGTCGATCAGGCTGCTGACCTGGGCGAACGTGATGTCCCCCGGTCGACCGACGGCGATCCCGTCCGCCATGGTGCGCATCCCGCCGACGGGCAGTGGCTCACCCGCCGCCAGCGACGACGGCCAGGCCGCGGCGCCCGCCGCCTGTACCCCGACGATCCGGATGTCCGGCCGGGCGGCACGCAGCACCGCCGCGGTCCCGCCGAGCAGCCCACCGCCGCCCGCGGAGACGAGCACGGTGCCGGCGTCGGGGACCTGCTCGAGGATCTCGCAGCCGACGGTGCCCTGCCCGGCGATGATGTCGGGGTGGTCGAAGGGGTGCACGACCACCGCACCCGACCGTTCGGCGGCCGCGACGGCCGCCTCGACGGCGTCGTCGACGGTGCGCCCGGTGAGCACGACCTCGGCGCCGTAGCCACGGGTCGCGTCGACCTTGGGCAGCGCCGCGCGCTCGGGCATGTACACGGTGGCCCGCACGCCCAGCAGCTGCGCCGCGAGCGCGACTCCCTGGGCGTGGTTGCCCGCCGACGCCGCGACGACGCCACCGGCGCGCTCGTCGTCGGACAGCCGGGCGATCCGGGTGTAGGCACCGCGGATCTTGAACGACCCGGTGCGCTGCAGGTTCTCGCACTTGAGCCTGACCGGGGTTCCGGTCAGGTCGGACAGGGCGCGGGCACCGGCGACGGGCGTGGTGCGCACGACCCCGGACAGCAGTTCGCGGGCGGAGAGCACGTCGTCGGCGGTGACCGGGGGATGACGGGGGCGGCCATTCCGGCAGTCTCGCACTGCCCCGGGTAACCTCGCCGGTGTCTCACCGGGCGTGACGTCTCCTGCGCGCCCGGTGTCGGGAGGGACTCGCGAATGACGCGTCTGCGCACGACAGCACCCCTGCTGCTGGCCGCCGCACTGGCCTCGCTCGCGGTGGCGACCGTGCACGACGCGGGCTGCGCGGACCCGGGCCGCTACGAGGCCCGCGGCGACGGCACGTGGTCGCTGGTCGGCGGCTGCGTGGACCCGGGTGACCTGGTGGTCCCGCCACCGCCCGTCGTCCGGGAGCCCGCGCCGTCCCCGGAGCAGTCCCGCAGCTGACCCGCGCCGGCGCCGGCCTCAGCGCACGGCGTCGAGGGCGGCGCGCAGGTCGTCGAGCAGGTCGTCGGCGTCCTCGATCCCGACCGACAGCCGGACCAGCGAGTCCGGCACCTCGAGCATCGAACCCGCCGTGGACGCGTGGGTCATCTCGCCCGGGTGCTCGATCAGCGACTCCACCCCACCGAGCGACTCGGCCAGGGTGAACAGCCGGGTGCCCGCGCAGATCCGCAGCGCCGCGTCGCGCCCGCCCGCGGCGAGGAAGGACACCATGCCGCCGAACCGGCGCATCTGCTTGGCCGCGACCTCGTGGCCCGGGTGCCCGGGCAGGCCCGGGTAGAGCACCGAGGACACCGCGGGGTGCGCGGCGAGCATCTCGGCGATGCGCTCGGCGTTGTCGCAGTGGCGCTCCATCCGCACCGCGAGGGTCTTCGCGCCGCGCAGGGTCAGCCAGGCGTCGAACGGGCCGGGCACCGAGCCGGTGGAGTTCTGGACGAACGCGATCTGCTCGGCCAGCGCGTCGTCGTCGGTGACCAGCGCGCCGCCGACGACGTCGGAGTGCCCGCCCACGTACTTGGTCGTCGAGTGGACGACCACGTCGGCGCCCAGTGCCAGCGGCGTCTGCAGGTACGGCGAGGCGAAGGTGTTGTCGACGACGAGCTGCGCCCCGGCGGCGTGCGCGACCCCGGCCAGGGCGGCGATGTCGGCGATGCCGAGCAGCGGGTTGGTCGGCGTCTCGCACCACACGAGCTTCGTCGTGGGGCGCAGCGCCGCACGCAGCGCGTCGTGGTCGGCCAGGTCGACCGGGGTGTGCTCGACACCGAACCCGGACAGCACCTTGTCGACCAGGCGGAAGGTGCCGCCGTAGGCGTCGTGCGGGATGACCAGGTGGTCACCGGGCTTCAGCAGGATCCGCAGCAGCGTGTCGGTGGCGCCCATCCCGGAGCCGAACGCGTACGCGTGCCGCCCGCCCTCCAGCGCCGCCAGCTGCTCCTGCAGCACGGTCCGGGTCGGGTTGGCGCTGCGGGAGTACTCGTAGCCCCCGCGGGTCACGCCGACACCGTCCTGGGCGTAGGTGGAGCTGGTGTGGATCGACGTGGTGACCGCACCGGTCGTCGGGTCCGGCACCTGGCCGGCGTGGATGGCGCGCGTGGAGAAGCCCTGCATGGGCGCCGAGGCTACTCCCGGCGCCCACGCGGGCCGGATCAGGCGTTGCCGCCGAGGAAGGCGATCACGTCGGACCGGGTGACGACGCCCGCGGGCTTGCCGTCCTCCAGCACCAGCGCGGCGTCGGCCTTGGCGAACGCCTCCATCGCGTCCTGCACCGACTCACCGGCACCGAGGGTCGGCAGCGGGTCGGACATGTGGTCCTCGAGCCGGTCGGAGAGCTTGGCCCGCCCGGTGAACAGCGCGTCGAGCAGGTCGCGCTCGCTGACCGACCCGGCGACCTCGGCCGCCATGACCGGCGGCTCCGCCTTGACCACGGGCATCTGCGAGACGCCGAACTCGCGCAGGTAGAGCGCGGCGTCGGCGACGGTCTCGTTCGGGTGGGCGTGCACCAGGGAGGGTAGCGCGCCGTCCTTGCGGCGCAGCACGTCGCCGATGGTCGCGCCCTGCGACGGCGGGAGGAAGCCGTAGCTGGCCATCCAGCGGTCGTTGAAGACCTTGCCGAGGTAGCCGCGGCCGCCGTCGGGCAGCAGCACGACGACCACGGCGTCCGCGGGCAGGGTCGCGGCCACCCGCAGGGCCGCGACGGTCGCCATCCCGCAGGAGCCGCCGACGAGCAGCGCCTCCTCGCGGGCGAGGCGGCGGGTCATCTCGAAGGAGTCGGCGTCGGAGACGGCGACGATCTCGTCGCAGATGTCGCGGTCGTAGGTGGTCGGCCAGAAGTCCTCGCCCACACCCTCGACCAGGTAGGGACGGCCGGAGCCGCCGGAGTAGACCGAGCCCTCCGGGTCGGCGCCGATGATCTTCACCGCCCCGTCCGACCGCTCCTTGAGGTAGCGGCCGATTCCCGAGATGGTGCCGCCGGTGCCGATCCCTGCCACGAAGTGCGTGATCCGGCCCTCGGTCTGCTCCCAGATCTCCGGGCCGGTCGAGTGGTAGTGCGACTCCGGGTTGGCCGGGTTCGCGTACTGGTTGGGCTTCCAGGCGCCCTCGATCTCGCGGACCAGCCGGTCGGAGGTCCGGTAGTAGGAGTCCGGGTGCTCGGGATCGACCGCCGTCGGGCAGACGACGACCTCGGCGCCGTAGGCCTTGAGGACGTTCCGCTTGTCCTCGCCCACCTTGTCCGGGCACACGAACACGCAGTGGTAGCCCTTGCGCTGCGCGACCATGGCGAGCCCGACGCCGGTGTTGCCCGAGGTCGGCTCGACGATCGTGCCGCCGGGACGCAGCTCGCCGGAGGCCTCGGCGGCCTCGACCATCCGCAGGGCGATGCGGTCCTTCACCGATCCGCCGGGGTTCAGGTACTCGACCTTGGCCAGGACCGGCGGGGCGATGCCCTCGGCCGTCGCTCCCAGCCGGACGAGGGGTGTGTTCCCGACCAGGTCGACGACGTGCTCGACGTAACGCATGGACGCATCCTCGCACCGCCCGCCCGCACTCACCCGCGCGAGACCTCGTGCGCCCCGCCGCCGGGCGTCCACCACCGCACCACCAGGCGGTTCCGGTCCTCGTTCAGCCCGGTCCACACGACCTCGGCCAGGTCCACCCGGAACGCGTCCCCGGTGACCGGGCCGGACAGCGGCCCCTGCAGCACCGCCCGGCCCGACACCTTCAGGTCGCCGTCCCCCAGGTCCCCGCCGGACTGGTCGGCGGGTGTGGCGTGCAGCGCGAACCGCGGGTCGCGCCGCAGGTCGGCACCCTTGCGGGCACCCGGCATCGACCCGAAGGAGAGCTCGGTGTCGCCGGCGGCGTCGTCGAGCACCACCTCGATCCCCGAGACCCGCGGCGAGCCGTCCGCGCGCAGCGTCGCGATCACGAGCGCGATCCCCCGCCGCAGGATCCGCTCGGACAGGTCGGCGAACGCGGGCTCGGCCCGCCGGAAGTCTCCCCACGACGTCATGGGGCACAGGATGCCGGGCACCCCTGACTGTTTCGTCACGCCGTCTCCCGATCACCTGTTACCCACGAGTACGGTCCGGACCGAGAGGTACCTGCGATGGAGGAGGACGTCCCCATGCCCGAAGCCGTGATCGTCGCCGCGGCCCGATCCCCGATCGGCCGCGCGAACAAGGGGTCCCTGGCCGGGATGCGCCCGGACGACCTGGCCGTGCAGATGGTCCGCGCCGCCCTCGACCAGGTCCCGCAGCTGGACCCGGCCGAGATCGACGACCTGATGCTCGGCTGCGGCCTGCCGGGTGGGGAGCAGGGCAACAACCTGGCCCGGATCGTCGCGATCCAGCTCGGCTACGACTCGCTGCCCGGCACCACCATCACGCGGTACTGCTCGTCGTCGCTGCAGACGACCCGGATGGCGCTGCACGCGATCAAGGCCGGCGAGGGCGACGTGTTCGTCTCCGCCGGTGTCGAGGCCGTCTCCCGCTTCTCCCGCGGCACCTCGGACTCGTGGCCGGACACCCACAACCCGCTGTTCGCCGACGCGGAGGCCCGCACCGCCGAGACCGCGGAGAAGGGCGCCGACAGCTGGACCGACCCCCGCGACCAGAGCCTGCTGCCCGACGCCTACATCTCGATGGGGCAGACCGCGGAGAACCTGGCCCGGTACAAGGACGTGTCCCGCGAGGACATGGACCGCTTCGCGGTGCAGTCCCAGAACCGCGCCGAGGCCGCGATCGCCGACGGTTTCTTCGCGCGCGAGATCACCCCGGTGACGCTGCCCGACGGCACCGTCGTCGACACCGACGACGGCCCGCGTCCGGGCACCACCTACGACAAGATCTCGCAGCTCAAGCCGGTCTTCCGTCCTGACGGACGGATCACCGCCGGGAACGCGTGCCCGCTCAACGACGGCGCGGCCGCGCTGGTGGTCATGTCCGACACCAAGGCCGAGCAGCTCGGGGTCACGCCGCTGGCCCGGGTCGTCTCGACCGGGGTCACCGGGCTGTCGCCGGAGATCATGGGCTACGGCCCGGTCGAGGCCTCGCAGCAGGCCCTGCGCCGCGCCGGGCTCACGATCGACGACATCGACCTGGTGGAGATCAACGAGGCCTTCGCCGCGCAGGTGCTGCCGAGCGCCCGCGACCTGGGTATCGACGAGGCGAAGCTGAACGTGCACGGCGGTGCGATCGCGCTGGGCCACCCGTTCGGCATGACCGGCGCCCGGATCACCACCACCCTGATGAACGGCCTGCGCAGCACCGGCGGCCGGTACGGGCTCGAGACGATGTGCGTCGGCGGCGGCCAGGGCATGGCCCTGGTCATCGAGAACCTCGCCTGACCCACCCCTGTCCGACGAACGGGCCGGTCCGCCTCGCGCGGGCCGGCCCGTCCCCGTTCCGCCCCCGGGAGCCGTCCACCCGCCGGGTCGCCGTCGCCCCGCCGCGGAGGTCGTGACGGGCCCGCGCGGGCCACGACGACCGGTCAGGCCGCGTGGCCGGGCGGCTCGATGCGGACGCCGGTGGCCTCGATCGCGGCCTCGGTGCGCAGCCGGGCGAGCTCCCGGGCGGCGTCGAGGGCGCCCTGCGTCCCGCCCGCCTCGACGGGGGCGCGCAACGGCGGATCCTCGATGCCGACGGCGCGGCAGACGTCGAGCAGGACGTCGTCGTAGGCGGCCAGCAGCGCCAGCCGCCGGACCCGGACGGCGGGCTGCGGCCCGCGACGCAGCCGGTCGAGGCGTCGCAGGTCGGCGACGAGCCGCTCCAGCGGCGGCCCGGCCGGGCGCGGTGGCCCGGGACGGCGGTGCCGCGCGGCGACCCGTCGCACCAGGCGGGGCAGCCGTACCAGCAGCCCCACCAGCACCGCGGGCCCGAACGCGATCCCCAGGAGGACGGCGATCCCGGTGACGACCGGGTCGTTCCCGGGCACGGCACCGACGCTACGACGCCCGCACCGATCCGGCCACCCCCGGACACGACGACGCCGCGGACACCTGAGGTGTCCGCGGCGCGCACGACCGGAGGGGGCGATTCCGGCCGTACCCGGCCCTCACGGGCCGGGTCGTGGGTGCCCGGGTCAGTCCTGACGCAGGTAGCTCAGCAGGCGCAGGATCTCGATGTAGAGCCAGACGATCGTGGTCATCAGGCCGAACGCGAGGTACCAGGAGTACTTCGCCGGGACACCGGCCTTGACCGCGTTGTCCGCGGCGTCGAAGTCGAGCAGCAGGCTGAACGCCGCCACACCGATCACGACGATGCTGAACAGGATGGCCAGCGGGCCGCCGTCACGGAGGCCGAAGCCGCCCTCCATGAAGAAGCTCGCGACCAGGTTGGCCAGCATGAGAACGACGACGCCGATCAGGGCGCCCATCATCCACTTGGTGAAGCGCGGCGTGACCCGCACGGCGCCGGTCTTGTAGACGACCAGCATCCCGAAGAAGACACCGGCGGTGCCGATGACGGCCTGGATGCCGATCCCCTGCATGGCGGGGCTCTGCTGCATCATCCCGGTGATGCCACCCAGGGCGACACCCATCGCGCCCGAGTAGACCAGCGTGAGCGGAGCACTGGGCTTCTGCTTGAAGATGACGATCAGCGAGACGACCAGTCCGACGATGAACGCCGGCAGGGCCAGGATGTACAGCCCCGACATCACGGTCAGGATGCCGGCGACCAGAGCGAGACCCGCACTGATCGCGGTCTTCTGGACGACGTCGTCGACCGTGATCGGCCGGCCCGTGTCCTGGGTGGCCTGGGTCGGGTCGACGTAGGACGACTGGGAGCCGGCCATGGCGGCGCCCCCGCCCATCATGCCGCCACCCGAGCGGTCGAACGTGGCGTAGCCGCCCTGCTGCTGTGTGGGCAGGTTGCGGAACGCCGGGTTGCTCGTGGAGCGCACCTGGATCCTCCTCGACGGACGTGTGCGGGGCCCACCTCTGGCAGGCCCTCACACGTGTGCAACGCCGAGGGAGCGCCGGGGGTTCCCGCTGGTAAAAGAAAATTTACCGCGTCCGGACCGTCCGGCGGCAGTCCCGTCCCCCACAACGGGTGGTGATCACCTCCGCGGGTGTCGCACCTGCGGGAACGTCGAGGTCGGCGGCAGCGGTTCGGCCCGCACCGCCGGCAGCTCGGGCGTGGTGTCGAAGCGACGGTCGTCGGCATCGGCGGGGTCGACGGGGTCGGCCCGCCCGCCGGACAGCGGCGCGTCACCGCGCATCTCGGCGCGGATCAACGCGGGCCAGCGCCCGACCGAGCCGAGCGCGGCGACCGCGGCGCGGCGACCGGCGGGACTGACCAGGACGGCGACGACGAGCAGCGCGACGGCCACGACCACCACGCTGCCGGAACCCGGAGCGGACACGGGCCTACCTCCTCGCAGAAGCGGGCGCCCGGCCGGGGGCAGCCGGACCCACCCTCACGTCGTACAACGATCCCGTACGGAGTCGGTCACGGGCCGTCACCTCGCAACGGGCGCGGCACGGCGGGCCGCACTACTGTCGGCGCGTCCGGCGACGGTGCCCCGTCGCGACCTGGCGAAAGGACGGTCCGGCCATGTGGGTCCTGCTCTCCCGGCATCTGCGTGTGTGGCTGCTGCTGGCGGTCGGTGCGCCGCTGCTGGCGTGGCTACTGGGCAAGATCGGTGATGCCGTCGAGCGCCGTCGCGGCCCCAACACGTTCAGCAAGCTGACCCGCGCGGGACGCCGGTACCTGGAGCGACGCACGCGGGGACCACTGCGCCGTCACGAGCAGCCCGACCCGGAGCGACTGGCCCGCTGACGGATCGGGTGCGGTGCCGGCTCAGGCCGGCAGCATCCGGCGCAGACCCCAGCCGCGACGGCGGCCGGGTCGTCGGGTCGCCTCTTCCGCCGGGGGCGTCGGGTCGAGCTGCACGCATCGGCCGCACGGCACCCCGGCGGCCTCGACGAGCGGGGCCGGGGCCACCAGGTGCCCGCACAGCGCCGCGTACCGGCCGGTGCGCATCGAGTGCGGCGCACAGAGTTCCGAGTCGGTCACCTTGTGTGCACGACCGTCGAGAACGGACGTCAACGTGAGGACGTCGGGGCCGCCGTCGTCGTTCAGCCGTCCGGCGGTCACGACGAGGTCCACCCGACGGCAGATCCGTGCGTCGACCGGCGCATTTCCTGGCTCCCTCGGCGTGTCGGTCCTTCCATCGTCACGGATGACACGTGCGGATGCAAGATCGCCTGCACAGTCTTTTCGATACTCTCCGCAGTCAAACGGACGCAGCGGACACATCCGGAGGTCCCCCATGACCCACCCGAACGGCACGCGCGCAGCAGATCTGGGCCCCGTGACGTGGCGTCGCCCGGCCGGGACCACGGACGGGCGGACCGTGGAGTTCGCCGTACTCGACGACGGCCAGGTCGCCGTCCGCAACGCCCGCGACCCCGAGGGGCCGGTGCTGGTCTACACCCCGGACGAGATCTCGGCGTTCGTCGACGGCGCCAAGAAGGGGGAGTTCGACGACATGGTGGACCCCACCCGGGACTGAGCCGGGCTCACGGCAGCAGCGCCTCCGCATCGCGCCACATCCGGCCGACCACCTCCGACGCGGGTCCGTCGTCGCGCGGCCCGCGGCCTGCCCGGCCCAGAGGTTGACCCGGTCGACCGCGCCGGGCTCGCCCGCGCGGTAGCGGGCCACCAGGCGTCGCTGATGGGGGTAGGGGGCCGGGGGCGGAGCGCCCGGCAGCGTCCAGGCGCGCACGAAGTCGGTGGCGATCCCGCGGGCCAGCCGTCCGGTGTAGGCGCGGGTGGTCGTCGTACCGGTGGGGTCCAGGCCGTCGAGCCGGGCGGACCAGCCCTCGTCGATCCCGGCCTCCGGGCTGCGCAGCAGTGCCGTCCCCACCTGCACCGCGCTCGCGCCGAGGGTGAGCGCGGCGGCGAGCGCCCGGCCGTCGCCGACAGCGCCCGCGGCGACCACCGGGACGTCGACCGCATCGGCCACCCAGGGCAGGAGCGCGAGCAGCCCGACCGAGACGGCCTCGGCGTCCGCGGGGTCGGCGGTACCGCGGTGCCCGCCCGCCTCCATGCCCTGCACCACGACCGCGTCGGCCCCCGCCCGCTGCGCCGCGACGGCCTCGGCACGGGTGGTGACCGTGGCGAACCAGGCGCAGCCGGCCCCGTGCACCGCCGTGACCTGCTCGGCCGTGAGCAGCCCCATGATGGTCGAGACGACCGTGGGCCGGGCCGCCACGACGGCGGCCAGCTGCTCGTCGAACGACGGCCCGGGGCCGCCCGCCGGGGCGGGCGTACCCCCGAGGGTGTCGAGGTAGGCGGTCTGCAGGCCCACGTCGTCGTCGGCGGGCGGGTCGGGGACCCAGAGGTTGAGCTGGAACGGCGCCGGCCCGGCGAGCGCGCGGAAGCGGGCGGCCCAGCCGGCGATCGTCTCCGGGGTGTCGTTGACGACGCCCGCCGCGCCCATGCCGCCCGCCGCGGCCACCGCGGCCGCCAGCTCCGGCGGGCAGGCCCCGGCCATCGGGGCCTCCAGGACGGGCACGCGCAGCCCGTGACGGGTGCAGAAGGACTCGGCCCGGCTCCGTGCGCTCACCGTCGCGAGTGTGCCACTCCACCGCGGGTGGACCGGCGCGCCGCGGGCGGGAAGGATCGGGTCCGACCCCGTCCCGCAGTGCGAAGGAGCCCGCTCCCCCTCATGACCGGACCCTCGTTCCTCGAGCAGCTGCGTGCGCACGCCCCCGAGCTGCTGCCCTCGCACCTCCCGCGCGACCCCGACCGGCGGGTGCCGGCCGACCTGGACGTCCCGCACGGCACCACGATCATCGCGCTGACCTGGGCCGACGGCGTGCTGCTCGCCGGGGACCGGCGCGCCACCTCCGGCAATCTGATCGCGCAGAAGGACCTGGTGAAGGTCGTCGGCATCGACGACACCTCCGCCGCCGGGTTCGCCGGCTCGGTCGGGCACGCGCTGCAGATGCTGAAGCTGTTCGCGGCCGAGGTGGAGCAGTACGAGAAGGTCGAGGGCGCCCCGATCAGCCAGGACGGCAAGGTCCGCAGGCTGTCGAGCATCGTGCGGGAGAACCTGGGCGCGGCGATGCAGGGCTTCGTCGCGCTGCCGCTGTTCGTCGGCTACGACCCGACCGACCCCGACCCGGTGCGCATCGTCACCTACGACCCGACCGGCAGCACCAAGCGCGCCCGGTCCGGCTACGTCGGCATCGGGTCGGGCTCGCAGTTCGCCGAGGCGTCGCTGAAGAAGCGGCACGACCCGGGCGTCGACCGGGCCGGGGCGATCGCGCTCGCGGTGAACGCGTTGTGGGACGCCGCCGACGACGACACCGCCACCGCGGGTCCCGACCTGACCCGCTCGCTGTTCCCGAACCTGATCACCGTGACCGCGCGCGGGGCCGAGGAGGTCGGCGAGGACGAGGTCCGGGCGGCGACCGGACGGATGCTCGCCGAGCGGGCGGAACGTCCGGGCGGCTGAGGGGGTTCAGCCCCGGGCGATGATCTCCTCGATCACCGGGCCCTTGGCGTCGGCGTAGAGGTTCATGTCCGGCCAGACGCGCCCGGCCAGCCCGCGCTTGTGGGCCTCGTAGCGCTCCCGGTCCTCGGCGCAGGTCCGCAGGCGGTCCCGGAACACCAGGTAGCGGGTGATCTCCGGGCTGCCGTCGGGGTAGCAGTGCAGGTTCACCGCGAGGTCGCCGACGGCGCCGCGCAGGCAGCGGTGCCCGGGTTCGCGGACCCGCAGGTCGTAGCCCTCGGCGAGCAGGGCGGCCAGGTAGGCCGGCTCGTCGTCGGGGTCCTCGAGCGCGACGACGACGTCGATCACCGGTTTCGCGGCCAGGCCCGGCACCGAGGTGGAGCCGATGTGCTCGATCCGGTGCGCCCGCTCCCCCAGCACCGCGCGCAGCCGGGCGGCCGCGGCGTCGAAGGCGGCGGGCCATTCCGGGTCGGGCTCGGCGAGCTCCACCAGGACCGGCCGCATCCCGTGGACGAGAGCCCGGCTCAGCTGCTCCTCGCGACTGGTCACGGTGGCGAGCATGCGGGCAGACTGCCTCGGTGTCCACGCTGCGCTCGGTCGCCCCGGTCTTCGCCACCACCGATCTCGACCGGTGGCTGGACCACTACCGCGCGCTCGGGTTCACCGTGGAGCGTTCCGACGACGGCTACGGCTTCGCCGTCCTCGGCGGCGTCGAGCTGCACGTCTCGCTCCTGCCCGACCACGACCCGGCGCGGACCGCGGGCTGCGCCTACCTGCACGTGGACGACGCGGACGCCCTCCACACCCGCTGGTCGGCGGTGCCCGGTGGTCGCGAGGTGGCCCCGGTCGACACGTCCTACGGGCTGCGCGAGGGCGCCCACCACGACCCGGACAACAACCTGCTGCGCTACGGCTCGCCGCGGCAGGACTGACCGGATCAGCCCGCCTTCTCCCGCCGGTCGGCCACCACGACCACGACCGCGGTGACCACGAGCAGGACCGCGGGGTAGGCCCACGGCAGCGCCGGCGCGTCGCCGACCACGAAGGACCACAGGCCGATCCGGCCGGTGATCAGGTACTGCAGCAGCGGGATCACGCCGAGGACCACCCCGAGGAACCCGGCGATGTTCTGTGCCGTCTTCACATGCCCTCCCTGGTTTGCGATGCACTCGCATTGCAACAGTCCCCGGCGTGCGTTGTCAATGCGACCGCATTGCTACGGTGGCGTCGTGCCCCGCTCCGTCGACCACGACGCCCGCCGCTCCGAGATCGCCGACGCCGTGCTCGCGCTCGTCGCCCGGTCGGGCACCGAGGCGGTCTCGCTGCGCTCGGTCGCGGCCGAGGCCGGCATCTCGATGGGCCGCGTGCAGCACTACTTCGCCAGCAAGGACGCGCTGCTGCTGCACGCCCTGGACCGGTCGCACCGGCAGATGGAGGCACGGATCGAGGCCAGGGCCCGGGCCGCGGGCGGCGACGAGCGGACCGTCCTCGCGACGATCCTCGACGAGCTGCTCGGCGCGCACCCGCGGACCCGCGACGCGCTGCGCATCCACGCCGCCTTCGCCACCCGCGAGGTCGACGAGCGGGCCCGGGCGATCCTGACCGACGGCGACGAGGAGATCCACGCCCTGACCGTCCGGGTCGTCACCGACGCCGGCTCCGCCACCCCGGAAACCGACGCCCACGCGCTGCTGGCACTCACCTCCGGGCTCAGCACGGAGGTCGCGCTGCACGGCGCCCCCGTCGACCGGGCCCGGCGCACGCTGACCGCGATGCTCGACCGGCTCGCCCCCGCCACGGCGCGCGGGCCGGTCGGCGACCCGGAATGATCCGGGCCGTGCGCCCCTGGTTCCCGCTCCTCGCCGGCTCGGTGTTCTACGCCTTCGCCCTGGTGTGGGCAGCCGGCGAGCTGCCCGACGACGGGGTGCCGCTGCACTTCGACCCCACGGGCGCGCCGACCGCGTTCGGCAGCCGTACCCGGTTCCTGACGCTCGGGACGCTGTTCGGGCTGCTCGTGGCCGGGATCGGCGCGGGGCTCCACCGCCTGGTCACGACCGGGTCGCTGACGCGGATCTCGGTGCCGCACCGGGAGTACTGGACGGCGCCGCAGCGGGTCGGGCGGCTGCGCCACATGCTCGCCGAGGACATGGGACGGATCTTCGGCGGGACGCTGCTGCTGCTCACCGCGGTCCCGGTGACGGCGGTGTACGCGACCCGCGTCCAGCCCCCACGGCTGCCGGTCGGGCCGGTCTGGGTGGTGCTGGCACTGCTGGTCGCCGGGATCGTCGGGTACTGCGTGTACCTGGCGCGCTATCGCTACCGCCCGGCCTGAGCGAGGGTGCTCACCGGCTGTGGAGCGCGGCGCCCGTCTCGCGGACGCTGCGCTCCGCACCCGGTGGTCACGCGTCGGTGACGGGCTGACGCAGGATGGTGCGCAGCATGTCCGGGGCGGTCCGGCGCGGGTCACCGAGGTAGATCTCGTGGTGGCGGCCGGTCATGCGCAGCCCGTGCTCCGGGACGAACTCCGTGTGGATGCGGTGCAGGAGCGGGGCCTCGTCGTCGTAGGGGCCGACGTGCAGGGCCTGGACGCAGCGCCCTTCGGACAGCGTCGCGAACCGGACATCGTCGATCCGCTGCGGCGCCTTCCTCCGCCGCACGGTGGCGACGGCGTCGTCGACCATCGCCTCGGGCACCCAGTCCGGGATCATGATCATCATGGTCCAGGACCAGCGGCTCTTGTCGCGGGCCAGGGTGAACGCGTCCATGTCCTCGGCCCACCAGAGCCCCTCCAGCGGCATCACGACGTGGTCGCGCCCGAGCTCGCGCCTGCTCGCGAACTTGCAGGCGTAGGCGACCGGGTACAGCGCCCCGACGGCGTCGGTGTAGACGGGCGTGTTCGGGTCGCCGTGGCCGTCGATCATGAGGAAGCGCATGTCGGGGACGTCGACCAGCTCGGGGGTGTCCCGACGCGCGGCGTAGCAGGGCAGCTCCCGCTTGAGGTCCACCGTGGTCGGCACGGACCCATCCTGGCCGATGCCCCTCCGCTGCGGGAAGGTGCTGCGGTGGCACACATCGGACCGGGGGACGTCGCGCTCACCATGGCCGACCTGCGGGTCGTGACCGGGTTCGCCGCGGCGTGCGCCGCCGAGGCGCTCCCCCTGTTCGACGTCCCCGGCGACGACCGTCCCCGGGCCGCGCTCGCCGCGGCGTGGTCCTTCGCCTGCGGCGCCGAGCGGTCCCGGCTGCAGCGGGTGACCGCCGTCGACGCGGCGCGGGCGGCGAAGCTCGCCGCCACCCCGTCCGGCCGGCACGCCGCACTGGCCGCCGCCGACGCCGCCGCGTCCGCCTACCTGCACCCGCTGGCGAGGGCCACCCAGGTCGGCCACATCCTGCGCGCGGCCGCGCACGCCGCCCACGCCGTCGAGCTGGCCGACGGCGACGCACCCCGGTCCGGCGACGCGCAGCTCGACCGGGCCCGGCGCCGCGCGACCCCGGAGCTGGTCGACGTCCTGTGCCGCTACCCGCGTGCGGCACCCGGCCGCAGCCGCGTCGCCGCGCTGACGACCGCGCTGGACGACGCACTGCGCGACCGATGAGGCCGTGGTCCCGCCGACGCTCCCGCGGCGCGCCCCACCCCGGCGAGCGCTGCCGTTGCGAACGCCTCCCGGCTCAGCGGACGCGCTCGTAGCGCAGGTGCACGGTCCCGCCGTCGAACACCCGCTGCTCGACCAGCCGCAGCCGCAGGTCGGCGCCGGGCGGCAGGAACGGCTTCCCGCCGCCCAGGACGACCGGCACCACCCGCGGGCGGAACTCGTCGATCAGGTCCAGCAGCGACGCGGCCAGCCCGGGCCCGACCACGGCCAGCTCGCCGTCGGTCTCCTCCTTCAGCCGGGCCACCTCCCCCAGGGCGTCGGCGCGGCGGACGAGACGGCACCCGGGCGCGACGGAGGTCAACGAGTCGGAGAACACCACCCGCGGGATCGCGGTGTAGAGCTGCGCGAACTCCGCCTCCACCGGGTGGCCGTCGGCCCGCTCGGGGGCGGTCCAGAAGTCCTCCATGATGTCGTAGAGGTTGCGCCCGAACAGGAACACCGACGTCGCACGCGTCTGGTCGTTGGACAGGCGGTGCACCTCCTCGTCGGGGTCGCCGAAGGCGATGCTGCCGGTGGGGTCCTCGACGAAGCCGTCGAGGGACATGCTCATGGAGTAGGTCACGCGGCCCATGGGTGTCAGCCCTTCCGGTTCCAGAACTGGTGGATGCGCCCGCTCGGCGAGGCGACCGACTCGACCGTGAACCGGTCCTCGACGCCGCTCAGCCCCTCCCACGGGGACACCCCACGTCCCAGCACGACCGGCAGGATCACCACGTGCATGACGTCGACCAGGTCGGCGCCGAGGAACTGCCGGATCGTCGAGGGGCCCCCGCCGAGCCGGACGTCCAGGTCGCCCGCGGCCTCCTGCGCGACCGTCAGCACCTCCTGCGCCGACCCGTCGACGAAGTGGAAGCTCGTCCCGTTCGCGAACTCGATCGGCGGCCGCGGGTGGTGGGTCATGACGAACACCGGCGTGCGGAACGGCGGCTCGTCACCCCACCAGCCCTGCCAGCCGTCGTCGGGCCAGGGACCGGTCTGCGGTCCGAACTTGCGCCGCCCCATGATCTCGGCGCCGATCCCCTGCCCCCAGAGCGAGGTCAGGGCACCGTCCAGGGTGACGGGGGCGTCCACCCCGTCGATCCCGTGGATGAACCGCCCGTCGAACCCGGAGAACAGCGCCCGGGCGTCGCCGATCGGGGCGTCGAGGGTCACGTGGTCGCCGGCCGCACAGCCGTCGAGCGAGATGTTCAGGTTGTGCACCCGGGTGCGGGACATGGGGCCTCCTCGGTGGTCACGGACCACCGTGGTCGACCGCCCGACGCCGCGGAACTCATCGCCCGGAAGCGCGACGGTGGAAATCCGCCGGGCGGCCCGACCCGAGGAGGCGTCGGCGCCCTCGTCCCGTGCGGCCGCCGGGGATCTGTTGCGCAGCCCCGATGGGGTGCGGCCGTGCCGCGACACTCGGTCGCCAGCCGCGGGTCGTGGCACGGTTCCGTCGGGCCAGCCCGAGGGCTGACGCTTCGCGACCGGCGAGGAGGGTCTGATCGTCGTGGAGACACAGGAACTGCACTCGGTCCTGCGTGCGCAGGCAGAGCTCCTGCTCGGCGAACCGGGGTCCGCCCGGGCCCCGGCGCAGCAGTACGCCCGGATCTGCGACGGCCTGGTGCAGGCGGTACCCCGCGCCAGGTGGGCGACGCTGGCCACGCGGGACCGTTCCGGCCTGCGTTGCCTGGGCGCCACCGACGAGCGGACGCCGGAGCTGGCCCGGGTGATGGCGGACTGCGGTCACGGGCCGTGCCTCGACGCCATCGCCGCCGGCTCGGCGACCGAGGTCGTGGTCGACGACGTCACCGCGGCCGGCGATCGGTGGCCGGTCTTCGCCCCGGCCGCCGCGCGTGCGGGGATGCGCAGCGTCCTGTGCCGTGCCATGGCCCCCGGCGACCGTCCGATCGGGGAGCTGACGGTGTGGTCCGACGAGGTCGGCGCGTTCGGCGACGAGCGCTCGCGCACCATCATGGCCGTGCTCGCCGCCCAGGCCGCGGTGGCGGTGTCCGGCGCGCAGCAGGCCGAGAACCTGGCGAGAGCCCTGCGGAGCCGTGACGTGATCGGCCGCGCCAAGGGCATCCTGATGGAGCGCTTCCAGCTCGGCGACGACGGCGCTTTCCAGCTCCTCGTGCGGTCCTCCCAGGACCTCAACATGAAGCTCGGTGAGGTGGCCACGGTGCTCTGCCGCGAGGCGGAGGAGCGGGCCGCACCGGTGCCGCGGGCGCGGTCGGGGCCGGACTCCGGCTGAGCCGCGGAGGCGTGGACGGACACCGGGGCGCCGGGACGGCACCGATGGTCAGAGGGGTGGTCTCGATCGGGAAGCGGGGTGCTCCCGCGGTCGCCGGGCTGCGGAGACGACTCCGACGAGCACGGCGCACAGGACCAGCATGTACGTCGCAAAGGCCCACTCGGACGGCGCCCAGCTGTCCAGCGTCAGCAGCGTGATCGTGGCTCCGAGGCCGACCAGGACGTAGAACAGCAGGTTCTCCGAGCCGGGATCGCGCCAGGCTTTCCGGATGGTGGGCAGCGCCGCCGCCGCGTCGGCTCCGACGGCGAGGGCCACCGCGGTGGGAGCCGCGTCGAAGCCGATCCAGACGGCGAGCGCCGCGGCGGCGATCACCGCACAGACGATGTCGACGGGGCCGATCGCCGCGTGGCCGTGTCTGGTCGCGAGGGCCGATGCGACGACGACGAGCGGGCCGAGCCCTGCCGCCAGAGTGAGCACGGCGGGGAGACCGACCCCTGCGGAGAGCTGCGCGGAGAAGCCCACCAGCGGTGCGACCGCCCAGAGGACCCAGGTCACGAGGTTGGGGCGGGCGGTCCCGGCGAGCGTCGCGATCGCGTAGCGGATGCTGCCGACCAGACCGAGCGCGGCGCTGAGAAAGACCCAGCTCGGATCCAGCATGGCCGCCTCCCCCTCGCCGTGCCCGGGTCGGATCGTCTCAGGGGCACGCGTTCCGGGGCCCGGCGGCGGACGTGCCGAGGACCGTTGCACTCCTCACCGGCTTCGCCGCGCACCCTGATCCCCGAAGCGGTACCGGGCGCGGGCGGAACCCGCCGGGCTCGCATCGTTCAGGAGGGACGGGGAGCGAAGACCCGGAACGCGTTGCCGTCGGGGTCGGTCATGGCGATCCATCGGACGCCGCCGTTCTCGTGCTCGCCCTCCCGGGTGGCGCCGGCGCTCTCGGCCCGATCCGCGATCGCTCGCCACGCGCCCTCGTCGTCGTGGGTGAGGTCCAGCCCGGTGCGGGTGGGGCCGTTCCCGGCGGAGTCGTCGCGTTCGAACATCCAGGTGATCGGGGCGACCTGGTGGTCGAGATCGAGCATGACGAGGTCGTCGGTCGAGTGCTCCGACACCGGCAGGCTCATCACCTCGGCCCAGAACGCCCCCAACCGGCGGGGGTCGGGCGTGCGAAAGGCGTACATACCGACCTTCGGCCGCGATGTGGACGTGTCGCTCATGTGATCTCCCTGCGCCGGCCCGCCGGTGCGGGCGCCGTCGGAAGGGTTGACCGTCGGGGTGTCCGATTCTCGTCGGCCACCTGCCCGAGCGGTTGATCGCGCCTCCTGGCCCGGTGCCGTCGCGGAACCGGCTCGGGGTCCCGTCTCCTCCGCCGACCACGACTCGTACGAGCGGACGAGGTCACGAGGCAGCGGTCGCCTGTCCCGCGGAACCCCGGTCGGCGCCCGTGCCCACCGGACAGCTCATCGCGGTCGCGGCGGGTGTCGTCACCGGTCAGAGGGGTGGTTCCGGCGCGGCAGCGGCTGCCGTTCGAGCTTCGCCGCCACCTCGCGGAAGCGGCTGACCGGCACGAGGTGGACTCCGGCGAACGCTCCGGTGTCACGGAGCGCCTCGATCTGCTCGCACGCCGCGTCGACCCCCGCGGTCGGGCACGTCGTGACGCGGTCGACCAGCTCGTCCGGGATGTCGATGTCGGGGATGCCGGCGCGCAACCTGGTCGCCATCCCGGGACTCGCGAGAACCATGACGCCGGCGTACACCGGCAGGTCGGTCGGGTTCGCCTCACGCCACCGCAGGAACGTCTCCACCGAGAAGCCGACCTGGATGAAGACGAAGTCGGCTTCCTGCTTCCAGGCCGCCATCCGACGCCGGTGCCCGGCAGTCACGCCGAGGCGGAAAGGAGCCACCCCCGCGAAGGCTTCCTGGTCGGTCGCCGCACGCGCCTCCTCGATCATGGCTCGCACCGTCAGCTCTCCGGTGCGATCACCGGCGGACGGCTTGTCGCCCTGCACGAAGAGGAACTGGTCCACACCGTAGGCGGCGGCGGTCAGGAGATCCCGTCGGAACCCGAGCAGGTTGCGGTCGCGGGAGTTCACGCAGGCGATGCTGGTGCCACCCATCGCACGGACCTCGTTGGCGACCGCGATGCTGGACACCGTGGCTCGACCGAGGTGGTTGTCGGGGATCAGGAACGAGTGCGCCACGGGGCTCAGGACGCCGATCTGGTGGCGGGCGTGGGTGAGATCGGGCCTCGTCGGTGGCTCGATCTCGCAGACGATGCGGAACCCGTCGGTCATGAGCCATGACCATAGGCCCGGGCCACCGCCCGCACGGGAGCGAAGGCGCAGAGAGCCGTCAGACCGGCTCTGACCTGCAGCGCGAGTACGGACCGCCTGTCTGCGCCCACAGCGTCCGTGAACGACACCCGGCGGGGGCTTTTCACCCACCCCCCGGCCTGCTGGTGATCTCCCGAGCGGTGTCGAGTCGGTGCGGAGCCCACGCACTCGATAACTGCTCACAACCAGGACGAGCAGCGTTAGGGTCCGATGGTGGTCGCAGTCGACGACGCTCCGGACCCCACCGGCCTGTACCGCATCAGGGACGGCGCTTACGCCGCTGACCTACTGATCACGGCAGTGTCGGAGTTCGACTTGTTCACCTGGCTCGCCGAGCACGGACCCACGACGGTGTCCGCCGCGTGCGCGGCACTGGGTCTGGCCCCCCGGCCCGCCGACGTCCTGTTCACGCTCTGCGCCGCGCACGGGTTGATCGAGCGCGACGTCCAGAACGGCGACGTCATCGAGGTGACCGAGCTCGGCCGCGCCCACCTCGTCGCAGGTTCGCCGCTCGATCTTCGCCCCTACTACGGGTCCCTGTCGGAGAGGCCGGCCGCACTCGAACTCGCCCACGTTCTGCGTACCGATGAGCAGGCCGCGTGGGCCAGCGCGAAGCCGGCCACCGCCGCCGGTGACTGGTCGGGTCGTCTGGGAGACGTGGCATTCGCGGGGCGGATCACCGCTGCGATGGATGCGCGAGGGGCGTTCCTGGCCCCACGACTGGCTGCCGCGGTGAGCGACATACCGATGGACCGGATTCTCGATGTCGGAGGTAGCTCCGGGATCTACGCCTCGGCACTGCTCGATGCACACCCCGAAGCGCGCGGGACGGTCTTCGAACGATCCCCCGTCGACGTCGCTGCCCGAACCCTGATCGAGGACCGCGGCTACACCGGTCGCCTCGGCGTCGTGACCGGTGACATGTTCACCGACGCCCTGCCGGGCGATCACGACGTGCACCTGTTCTCCCAGGTCCTGCACGACTGGGACAAGGCCAGGGTCGAGCACCTGCTCCGCGCATCATTCGACGCGCTGCGACCGGGTGGCTGGCTACTGGAGCACGACACGCACATCGCTCGCGACAAGCGTGGCCCGCTGCCGGTAGCTGAGTACTCGGTGCTGCTGATGCACTCCACCCCGGGGAAGTGCTGGTCCGTCGGCGAGCTGAGCGACATGGCCGAGCTGATCGGCTTCGTCGATGTCGAGCACCGGTCGACGATCGCTGACCGCGGAGTCCTCCTCGCCCGAAAGCCCTTCTAGGAGCAAGGACACGTCACGGTGCCCAGGGGCCGGGTCGCCGAGCCACGGCGCCGCGAACGGGCCGGGGGGTTCAGCGCCTAGGGCGTGTCTCCTAAGAGGTCATTTCAGAACGAGGTCGACGTGTCTGTTGTAGACGACAAGCGGCTATCTGACCTGCCGTTTGATCTGTCGTCGAGGGGTCAATGGAAACTCGACAAGTCGTTCTGAAACGACCTCTAAAGTGCGCAACCAGGTCACGATGGTCTTCAGGACGACCCCGCCGCGGAAGGTCAGGGCGAGTTTGTCGTAGCGGGTCGCGAGGCCGCGCCACTGCTTGACCTCGCAGAACCCGCGTTCGACGACGTTGCGGCCGCGGTAGTCGACCCGGTCGAACGCCGGTGGTCGACCGCCGCATGTGCCGCGTCGTTTCCGGTGTCCCTGCTGGTCAGCCGGCTCCGGGATGACCGCGACGATCCGTCGTCTGCGCAGGTGGGCGCGGATGGCGCGTGAGGAGTAGGCCTTATCTGCGCGGACCCGCTCGGGTCGGGTCCGCGGTCGGCCCGGACCGACCCGTCCGACGCTCAGATGTGACATCAGGTGCGCGAACATCGGGGCGTCACCGGCCTGTCCGGGGCCGACGAGTACGACCAGCGGGCGGCCGTGTCCGTCAACGAGCTGGTGGATCTTCGTGCCGAGCCCTCCGCGGGAGCGGCCCAAGGCGTGATCGGGTGGCTCGATCAGCAGATTCTTGTAGTTCGATCCGGCCCCCTGTGTCTCGCTGCAGGGTCGCGGCGTGTTGGTGAGCGCGGATGATCGTCGAGTCGACCGACACGGCCCAGTCCACGAGACCGGCGGAGTCGGCATCGGCGAGCAGAGCTGCGAGAACCTGGTCCCAGGTGCCGTCACCGCAGTAGCGGCGGTGGCGTTTCCATAGGGTCTGCCACAGCCCGAACTCGACCGGGACATCACGCCAGGCCAGCCCGCAGCGGAACCGGTAGATGATCCCCTCGATCACTCTGCGGTGATCGGCGAACGGGCGCCCTGGCATCCCGTCCGACGAGGGCAGTAACGGCTCGAGTCGGTCCCACTGGGCATCGGTCAGGACGGCACGGCGCGACACCTACTGATCATCGCGCAGGCCCGACCAGCCGGGTTAGGAGACGCGCCCTAGCGCAGGCACCCGGTGAACCCCGGTCAGCACCGGTGCCCGCCGGGCAACACCATGGTGGCGGTGGCGGGTGTAACGGCTGGTCAGAGGGGTAGTCTCGCCGTGGAAACGGGGTCCCCCGGTCGGACTCGAACCGACACTGGGACCCTTTTAAGGGAGCCTGACTGACGACTAGTCACGGCCTCTGACCTGCGGCGTCGTGATCCTCCGTCGTCGTTGGTGACGAACTTCGACACGTATTCGGCGCGGGCGACTCCGACTGGTGTTGCGCCCGCTCCTCCCCCGTCCCCCTCGTACTGGCCGCTCTCCTCGTCGTGGCGACGGGGGCAAGGGTGGCGCAGCCATCGCGTAGCGACGCCGCAGGCGCCCTTGCGGCCGGCGGCGCGGCGTGGACACTTAGAGGTCGTTTCAGAACGACTTGTCGAGTTTCCATTGACCCCTCGACGACAGATCAAACGGCAGGTCAGATAGCCGCTTGTCGTCTACAACAGACACGTCGACCTCGTTCTGAAATGACCTCTTATCCGGCCGAGGGGGACCGCGCATCGTCTGCCACCGCCAGCCAAGCGAACCGTTCAACAGCCGTGACCACCAGGGACGAGCGTCGTACTGTTCGCTCAAACGACTCCCCGAAGGCAGGCCGATGAGCGTCGCGTTCCTCTTGACCACCCTTGTCGTGGTCGCCACCCCGGGCACCGGTGCCGTGTACTCGATCGCCACCGGGCTCTCGCGCGGCGCACGGCCCAGCATCGTCGCCGCGTTCGGCTGCACGCTCGGCGGCGTCCCGCACATGGTCGCCGCGATCACCGGCCTCGCGGCGATCCTGAACGCCTCCGCCGTCGCGTTCCAGACCATCAAGTGGGTGGGCGTGGCCTATCTGCTGTTCCTGGCCTGGCAGACACCGCGCGACACCTCCGCGGTCCAGGTGCAGGAGGACACCGCCCCGATCGCGTCCTGGCGGATCATCCACACCGCCGTGCTGATCAACCTGCTGAACCCGAAGCTGACGATCTTCTTCTTCGCGTTCCTGCCCCAGTTCGTGCCCGCCGGGGAGATCAACGGAACCTGGCACATGGTGTGGCTGAGCCTCGTGTTCATGGCCGTGACCTTCGTGGTGTTCGCCGCCTACGGGATCTTCGCGACCGCCATGCGCAACCAGGTCATCACCCGGCCGAAGGTCATGGCCTGGCTGCGGCGCACGTTCGCGGCCACCTGCGTGCTGTTCGCCGGGCGTCTCGCGGTCGAGTCGCGCTGAACGGCTCCTGACCGATCGCTTCTGGGGTCAGTGCGTTGCCCCGTGGCTCGGGGGGCCGGGTAGCCGGACCACGGCGCCGCGAACGGGCCGGAGGTGTAGTGAGCGAGCGACGGGGGCCGGCGTGGCCGGCCCCCCGCGCCGCCGGAGGCGGCGCCTTGATCCTCAAGAGGCGGATTCGGCAGCATGGGGACGTGACCGCTCGTCGGGTCGGGACGAGTCAGGCGAACACGTCGGGCACGGCGACCAGCGTCTTGTCGTCGTGGCGCTTGGCCCGCGGTAGCCGCTGGCCGTCCGGATCGACGTCGCGTTCCCACTGGTGCAGCCGGTCGAGCAGGTCCCGGAGCTGGTCGCCGTCGTAGGCGGCGATGTCCGACCACGCATGGTGGGGCCGTTCGCCCAGCAGGTCGGCCGCGCCGTCGGTTGCCAGGAGCGCCCAGGAGATCGCGTCTCGTGGGACGGTGCGGGTGACCCCGTGGTAGGCCGCCGAGGGGTCGGCTTCGGCGATCCAGTAGCCGCCGGACCGGTTCCGGTGCCGCCGCTGTTCCCGTTGGAGCTGCACCAGAGCGCGCCGGTGCTGCTCGGTGTAGCCGTGTCCGGCCCGGAGCGCCTCGACGTAGGCGATTCGTTCGGAGGATGCGAGATCGTCGAGTCGAGTGTCCCGCAGGACGTGCACAGATTGCTCTGTCCCGTAGTGGATCGGGCTGTCCCCCAGCACATAGAGGTCGGTCTCACCGTCGCCTACTCGCAGCACGCTCACGGTGCTCGACGGCGACCGCCCGGCGCGCAGGTCGTAGGCGTCGGCGGTGTCGCGGATGGCTCCGGCCACGGCGTCGGCGATCGTGGCGCCGGGAAGCCGTCGGATGATCTGCCGACCGATGGCCTCCGCGTACTCCCCCGGGTCCAGGTCGACGGGCTCGAACGCCGTCGCCCCGTCGAGCACCACCACCGCATCCTCGCCGATCAGGACGCGGTCGGCGTTGCGCTCGCCGCCTGCGAGCTGGGCCGTGGCCGCGCGCATCACCAGAAGTGCGGGCCGCTGACCAGCACCGAATCGGCGATCTTCGGGCCGTCGAGCTCGCAGCGCACGACCAGGCTGAAATCTCGATCGCCGACCGCCCGGTGCAGCGATGCGAGGTTCCCGGCGAGGTAGTGCAGGACGCCGAGCGACCCTGGGCTGTGGATGCCCGCGATGTGCGCCACGACCCGGTCGCCGTCGCGACGACGCGACAGATAGCCGAGATCGGCGTTGGCAGGCGGCGTGTCTCCGAGCGGGGACCCGAGCCGCTCCCCCGTCTCGCGGACGGCGATCCACCAGCGGTCCGCCTCGCGCACCATCCCCAGGGCCGGGTCGCTGTCGAGCAGCGCGGCCCCGACGGGCGCGGACTTCGGTCCGCAGATCACGATGGCGTCGCCACCGGGTGGGACTCCCTGGTCCGGGGCGATCGTGACCGGTTCGACGGTCAGGGCCAGCGTCCCGAGCAGCGTCTCGGCCTCGGCCTGGCTGGTGAGGTCGGTGACGTCGACGTAGGACCGCATCCGGGTGTCGGTGCCCTCGCGCAGCGGCACCCCGACCGACACCGGCCCGACCCCGAAGAACACCCGTTCGCGTGCCGGTGCCCCGCTGCGGATCTGGGTGACCCGACCCTTGGTGATCCCGAGCGCGGTCGCGATCTCGGAGTAGGTCATGTCCTGCTCTGCGTGCGCCTGCTCGATGGCCTCGCGTCGCAGGCGGGCCAGTTCGGTCGCCCGCTGCTGGTAGAGCGACATCAGCGCCGTCGCCCGACGCCCACGGCTGATCGGGTCCGGGTCGGCGCGCACGGCGTCGAAGTCGTCGGGACCACTCACCACAGCGAGTTTAGGGGGACTTGACAGCCCAGCGCCAACCGGTCACTCTTGCGTTTAGCCCCCCTCAACCAACTCGCGACCAACCCGGCCGTTCGAGTTTAGGGGGATAAACGAGAGGTCCAGTCATGGCGATCAAGAACAAGTTCCCCGTCGCGATGGGCGACGTGTTCCCCCACGGCGCGTTCGTGGTGTCCGAGGTCGAGCCGGTCCGGGACTTCGACAAGTCCTCCCCCGGCCGCCCCGTGCAGCAGACCGACAAGGACTCCGGCCTGCCGGTGTGGTCGGTCTCGGTCCTCGACGCCGACCCCGAGGCACGTCGCACCGACAAGACGGTCACGGTGAAGATCGCGGCGCCGCACCAGCCGGTCCCGCCCGAGGCCGCCGCCGGGCTGCCGTTCCGCCCGGTCGAGTTCGACGGCCTCACCGTCACCCCGTACGTGCAGGAGACCGGCGGCCGGCCCCGCGTCGCCTACAGCTTCCGCGCCGCCGGGATGCGTGCCCCCGCCGGTCACGGCCACCGACCGGCGCCGGGCAAGAACCAGGACGCGGCCTGAGCTGCCACTCACCGCCGCTGCACCAGGTGGAGGGAAGCCCGCTGGAACCGGGCTCCCCTCCGATCTTCTTCGCCCCTCGTAGCCCTGCCAGGCACTCAAGACTCAGAAGGACACCGAGCGTAGATGCACTCGTCCCTACCCCGTCATGCCCTGACCACGACCACTCCCACCAACGCCGAGGTCGTGCCGGTGGCACGTCTCGTGGAGGCCGGCCTCCGCCGGGTCGCCGTCGCCATCGCGGCCACACTCGACCCGGTTCCGTCGCTGGACCCGGTCGCGCACGCGGCCCGCGCCCGGCGCCTGGCCGAGCTGCACTCGCGCCGGGCCCGCTGGTGGGCGGTGTTGGAGCGCAGCATCGTCGCCGACCACGCCATGCCGATGATCCACGCCCAGGCCGCCTACGCCGCGGTCTCGGTCGCCGAGCGCGAGGCTCGGTTCTGGTCCGACACCGCCGACGACTGGCAGGCCCGCGCCGACCGGCGTCCGACCTCCGAGGTCGCGGGGGCCATGTCGAACTGGCACGACCTCGGCCTGACCGAGCCCACCGCCCCCGGCCTCCCCGACACCTCGACGGCGGTGGCCCGATGAGCCCCGTGTCGTCCGGCCGGCCGGTGCTGCGGCTGGTCCCCATCACCGACCCCACCGTCGCCGTCACCGGACCAGGCTGGCGCCAAGACGCCGCCTGCCGCGGGTTGGACACCGAGCTGTTCTTCCCCGTCGACGACCGCGCCGCCTCGGTAGAGCCGCCGCGTCGGGTGTGCCGGGGCTGCCCCGTGCGCGCCGCCTGCCTGGCCGACGTCCTCGCCACGGAGGACCCGGCGCGGCGGTTCGGGATCACCGGCGGCACCACCCCCGCGGAGCGCCGGACCCTGCACCGCGCCGGACTCACCATCACCACCGCCCCCGCCACCACGGTCCCGACGGCCGGGGGTGACGTCGCATGAGCGCCGCGAAGCCGCCGCGCCCGCCGCGGTGCGAGGTCTGCCGGACCCCGCTGCACGAGCGCCCCGACCCGCGGCGCCGTCGGTGCGCCGATCACCTCGACCAGCTCGTGCTCGTTCCGCTCACCACCGTCCGTCGGAAGGGAGACCGTCGATGATCACCACCACCCTCGCCGCCGTCGTCACCCCGGCTGCGGACGTGCCGCTGTCCTGGGAGCAGATCAGCATGGTCGGCGGCGCCGCCCTGGCAGCCGTGCTCTACGTCCTGTACCGGGTCGGGCACTACCTCGCGCGGGTCCTGGAAGCCCTCGCCACCGCCGCCGTGGTGTTCGTCGCCCTCTACCTCGCCGCCAAGGGCATCGTCCTCGCGCTGGTGTGGGCGGCCCGGCACTGGCGCACCACCTCCACCATCACGGTGGTGTCGGCGTGGTGCTGGTGGTGGGGCTGGCCGTCGCTGCTGCTCGTCGCGCTCACCGTCGCGGCCGCGCTAGGGCTGTGGCGGGTCGCGGCGCCGCTGCCGTTCGACCACTGGGCCGGGCGGCGGATCCGGTCGTGGTGGCAGCGCTGGGCCGTCTACGCCCCGCGGATGCCGCGCTGGCTGCGCTCCTGCAACCTGACCGTCCCCGACCGGGCCGGGGCCACGGTCATCCAGGTCAACCCGCTCCGACGGACCGCGACCGCGCCCCGGTCCCGGCCGCGCCGCGACCAGCTCCCGCGCATCCTGTCGGTGCGTTCCGGCCCGTCCTGGGACGAAGTGACGGTGCGTCTGGTGCCCGGGCAGACCCCGGAGGACTTCGACACCGCCGCCCGGGCGCTGGCCGTCGCTCGCGGGGTGAACCGCTGCCAGGTCCGCGAGCTGGGCCCGAACGTGGTGTCGATCGACTACCAGCGCCGCAACCTGCTCGACCGCGTCATCGACGCCCCCGTCCTCGACGCGATGGCCGGCCTCACCGGCGACGCGATCGACCTGGACCGAGTCGTGTCCGGGGCGACGGAGTACGGGACCGAGTGGCGGCAGTCGATCCGCGGCAGCCACACCCTGGTCGGCGGCGCCACCGGCGCGGGCAAGGGCTCCCTGATGTGGGCGCCCCTGCTCTCGATCGCACCCGCGATCCGGGACGGCCTGGTGCGGGTCAACGGGATCGACCCCAAGGGCATGGAACTTGCCTACGGCCGCGACGTCTTCCACCGCTACGCCGTCACCTCCCGCGACGCGTTGGCGCTGCTCGACGACCTGGTCGAGCAGATGGAGACCCGCAAACGCGCCCACGCCGGAACCACCCGCCTCGTGCCGATCACCCGCGACACCCCGTTGGAGATCGTCGAGTTCGACGAGATCGGCGCCCTGCTCCGCTACGTCGGCGACCGCAAAACCCGCGAAGCGATCACCGAGCGCATCGCGCTGCTGACCACCCAGGGCCGCGCCCTCGGATACACCGTCCGCGGCTACGTGCAGGAGCCGACCAAGGACACCGTCCCGGTCCGGGAGCTGTTCCCGCGCCGCATCTGCCTGCGCGTGGCCTCCAAGAGCCACGTCGGGATGGTCCTCGGGGACCAGGTCTATGACCGGGGCGCGTGGGCGAACCGCATCGGCGAGTCCGAACCCGGCGTCGGCTACCTGTTCGGCGAGGGCGTCCGCGAACCCCTGCGGGTCCGGGCGTCCTGGGTGCCGGACGAGGCGATCAAGGCTCTCGAACGGTTCGTGACCGCACCCTCCCCGGACCCGGCCCGACGGCCGGCGCCGGTGCTGCCGTTCCGGCCTGGTACGCCCGCTCTGCCCACCGGAGGTGCCGCATGACCGCCGAGCAGACCGCCCCGGCGGCTGTGGACCAGGAGTCGATGACCCGCGCCCAGAAGGCGATGCTCGCCCTCTCGGCCGAGGTCGCGAACCAGCTCGCCGAGGACCACGGAGTGTGCGTCCGACCGCTCGCGATGCGCCGGATCGACCAGAGCACGGGTCGGGTCGACGTCGTTCCCGTGCCGTGCGGGTCGACGCGGGAGGACCAGTGCCGCCCGTGCGCGGAGAAGGCCCGACGCCTGCGGATGGTCCAGTGCCGCGAGGGCTGGCACCTCGAGAACGAACCCATCGCCAAGCCCGCCGACCCCACCACAGCGCAGAAGGAGCTGATGACGGTCCGCGCCGACCTGCACGCCGCCTACACCGACGCCCGCGCCAAGGGCGACGACGCCGAGTGCGAGGAGATCCGCGAGACCGTCGCCGAGCTCGACCAGGAACTACGCGCCCTCGGCGTCCGAGGACGGCTCGCCCCGCTCGACCCCGGCCCGCAGACCGTGCGTCGCTCGACCCGGCGTCGGCAGGACGCGCCGAACCTTCCGCGGCGTCCGGTGGAGGACCGCACCGTGGGCCGGGTGTTCGGCGGGAAGTACCGGCCCTCGACCTTCCTCACGCTCACGCTGGATACCTATGGGCGGGTGGACAAGCACGGCGCCGCCCTCGACCCCGACTCCTACGACTACCGCCGCGCCGCGCGGGACGCGATCCACTTCCCGAAGCTGCTCGACCGGTTCTGGCAGAACACCCGCCGGTGCGTGGGCTGGGACGTGCAGTACTTCGGCACCGTCGAGCCCCAGAAACGCGGAGCACCGCACTTCCACGCCGCCATCCGCGGCACCATCCCCCGCTCCGAGCTGCGCGCGATCACGGCCGCGACCTACCACCAGGTGTGGTGGCCGACCCACGACGAGATCGTCTACAGCGGGGACCGGCTCCCGCGCTGGGACAACCACCACAAGGCGTTCGTCGACCCCGAGACTCGCGAGCCGCTGCCGACCTGGGACGAGGCCACCGACCCGGACGCACTGACCACTCCGGCGCACACGGTGGTGTTCGGGCCGCAGGTCCACGTGAAGGGCATCCTCGGCGGTTCGGAGGAGGCCGGCCGCCACATCGGCTACCTGACCAAGTACCTCACCAAGTCCGTCGGGCAGGCCGCCGGCCTCGACGACACCGCCACGTCCCCTCAGCGGGAACACGCCCGCCGCCTCGCCGCCGAACTCGCGATCACGCCGTGCTCGCCGCGCTGCCCGATCTGGCTGCTCTACGGCATCGAGCCCAAGGGCGCCCGACCCGGCACGACGCCAGGGCATTGCACGGGCAAAGCACACAAGCCCGAGCACCTCGGGATTGCCGGGCGCCGGGTGCTGGTCTCACGGAAGTGGTCCAACAAGTCGCTGTCGGACCACCGGGCCGAGCGGACCGCGTTCGTTCGGCAACTGCTCGACCAGGCCGGGGTGAAGCCCGCCTATGCCGTCGACGACGGCCCGTTCACCTGGGAGACGACCAAGCCCGGGGACAGCGACGTACCACCCCGCACGGTGCTGCTTCTGCACGCGATCAACCAACGCTCCCGATGGCGCGCCGACTACGACGCCGCCCTCCTCGCCACCACCGACGCACCACCCGACGACCGTTCGGCAACCGAGGGAGCAGCGGCATGAAGGCCAAGGATTGGACTCCGGTCGCGGGCACGGAGCAGCTGACGGTGGAGCAGCTGTGCGCGGAGCTGCAGGTGGCTCGTTCGACCTTCTACCAGTGGCGTCAGCTCGGAAGGGGGCCGCGCTGCGTCCGGCTCCCGAACGGTGCGATCCGAGTCTGCCGGGCGGACCTGGATGCCTGGCTCGCTGCTCTGGCGGATGCGGCGTGAGTGGGGACCGCGAGACGACCTACGACGTCCGCATCTGGGGTATCAGCAAGCGCGCCTGGCGCTCGGGCACGACGTACCGGGTGCGTTGGCTGGTGGGACGGAAGGAGTGGCACGACTCGTTCGCCACCCGGGCGCTCGCCGAGAGCTTCCGCGCGGACCTGCTGAGCCTGACGCGCCAGGGTGAGCCCTTTGACGTCGCCTCCGGGCGCCCGATGTCCTGGCAGCGCACCGAGGTCGTGACCACGAGCTGGTACGACCACGCTTGTGCCTACGTCGACATGAAGTGGCCGCACGCCGCCGGTAAGAGTCGTCAGGGTATCGCCGAGTCCCTGGCGACGGTCACTCCCGAGCTGTTGGCCACGACGAAAGGCCGGCCTTCGCTGCCGGTGCTGCGAGAGCTGCTCTACGGCTGGTCGTTCAACGCCCGCCGCCGAGCCGAGGGGCCGCCACCGGCACACCTCGCCCGGGCAGAACGCTGGGTCGCGAAGAACACCCGTCCGGTCACCGATCTCGCCGATCCGCGTGTGCTGCGCCCGGTCCTCGACGCCCTGGCACTGCGCCTCGACGGAAGACCGGCCGCGCCGTCCACGGTCAGCCGGAAACGGGCGATCCTATTCAACGCCGTCGAGTTCGCCGTCGAGCGGGGGCACCTGACCGGGAACCCGCTGACGTCGATCAAGTGGCGGACGCCGAAGCTCGCCGAGGCCGTGGACCCGCGCGTCGTGCTCAACCACGGTCAGGCCCGCACCCTGTTCGCCGCTGTTCGGCAACTGCGCTCAGGCCCGCCGCTCGTGGCGTTCTTCGCGGTCATGTACTACGCCGCTCTGCGTCCCGGTGAGGCTGTGGATCTTCGCAAGGAGGCGTTGGCGCTGCCCGAGTCCGGGTGGGGTGAGCTGTACCTGAGCACGTCCGCCCCGGCCGCCGGTCGGTCGTGGAGTGAGTCCGGCACCCGTCGGGAACCGCGCCAGCTCAAGCACCGCAGCGTGGACGAGGTGCGGGTGGTACCGAGCCCGCCGGAGCTGACCGCGATCCTGCGCGAGCACCTGACCGAGCAAGGCACCACATCGGACGGTCGCCTGTTCCGCGGAGCGCGCGGCGGTGCCCTGTCCGAGAGCCACTACGGGCGTCTGTGGGCTGCTGCCCGACTGGCCGCGCTCTCGCCGGAGGAGGCCACCTCGCCGCTCGCCCGCCGCCCCTACGACCTCCGACACGCCGCGGTGTCGACGTGGCTCAACGGGGGCGTCCCTGCCACCCAGGTCGCCCAGTGGGCCGGGCACAGCGTCAACGTCCTGCTGCGGGTCTACGCCAAGTGCATCGCCGGTCAGGACGACGCCCTGCGCCGCCGGGTCGAGCAGGCTCTCCGCGACGGCCTTTCATGATCGCGTCCGTGATGCGTCCGTGAACACCCGTAGAAGCCCGGTCACAGCCGGACGGACCCGGACAACGAAAGAGACCCCCGGTTCCAGCGTTTCCGCTGGTCGGGGGTCTTTTTCACCTGCTGTGGCTGGTCCAGGATTCGAACCTGGGAAGGCTACGCCGACGGATTTACAGTCCGCTCCCTTTGGCCGCTCGGGCAACCAGCCGGGGTGCACGTCGCTCTCGCTGAGTGCGTGGACGAGGATACGACACGACCGACGGCCCCCCACGAGGGGGCCCCGACCGACCCCGAGGGAGTGACCGATGGCCGACCCGTCGTTCGACGTCGTGAGCAAGGTGGAGCGCCAGGAGGTGGACAACGCCCTGAACCAGGCCGCTAAGGAGCTGTCCCAGCGCTTCGACTTCCGCGGCACCAACACGACGGTCGCGTGGGCCGGCGAGGAGGCCGTGACCTTCGAGTCCGACACCGAGGAGCGTCTGCTCGCCGGGATCGAGGTGTTCAAGGAGAAGCTGATCAAGCGGTCGATCAGCCTCAAGGCGCTCGAGGTGGACGAGCCCCAGCTGTCGGGCAAGTCCTACAAGGCGGGCGGCACGATCCTGCAGGGCATCGCGCAGGACAAGGCCAAGGAGATCAGCAAGGCCATCCGCGACGAGAAGCTCAAGGGTGTCCAGGCCCAGATCCAGGGTGACCAGCTGCGCGTCTCGGGCAAGAAGAAGGACGACCTGCAGGCCGTCATCGCGCTGCTCAAGTCCCGGGACTTCGGCATCGCGCTGCAGTTCACCAACTACCGGTGACCGGCTCCCGCTGAACCGGGCGCCGGGCCCGGGGCGGGCACGGGATCGCCGTGTGCCGGGTCCACCGGCGTCCCGGCACCGCCGGAGCCGCCCCGGTCCGGACCCGGACGACCGGCCGGCGGGAACCCGGCGGCCCCCGGTTCCGCGCGCCGGTCGTCCCGGTGTCGCGCCGGACGACGAGGTCACCCTGCTCCGAGAACGAGATCGAAGCGCTCCGGGGGCATCACGCTCCCGAAGTAGTGGTCCTCGGCCGCCGACCACCGGGCCGTCCAGCCGGCGTCGTGGTCGTCACCGTCACGCTGCACCAGCCGCCGCAGGCGGACCTCGCCCGGGGCCGTCAGCAGCACCCGCAGATCCAGCAGCGGGTGCAGCTCGGGCCGGCAGCTGTAGGCACCCTCGAGCAGGATCAGCGGGGCGGCCACCGCGGTGGTCGCCGACGCGGTCAGCGGGGCGACCTCGGCGTCCCAGTGCTCGCTGTCCCAGTCGAAGCCGCGCCATCGTGCGACACCGTCCGCGCGCAGCCGTTCCAGTACGTCGCGCTGACGGTGCCAGTCGATGACCAGGTCCACCCTCTCCGGAGCGGTCCTCGCGTCCCAGGTCCCCGCGCTGCCGCCGGCGTAGAAGTCGTCGCCCTCGACGACCGTGACCCGTCCCACCCCGTCGGGGTGTCGCGCGAGGTACGCCGCCACCTGCGCGGTGAGGGTCGACTTCCCGGCCCCGCTGCGGCCGTCGACCCCGACGACGAGCGGTCCCTGCCGGGCCGGCAGCGCCTGCCGGAGCCGGATGGCGAGCACCTCCGCCGGTGGGCGCCCGCCGGCGGACGTCGCGGCGACGGCCGGTCGCCGCTCGGGATCCATGCCGCCATGATGGCCCGGGCGCCGTCGGGGTGCGGCTGCGAGGACCTCCCGACGCCGGTCCACGACGCGACGCCGGGACGGGCACGGTCGACGTCTCCGACCGCGGGGGCGTCGGTCAGGGACGCCCGGTCGTCTCCTGCCCGCCCCGCCACACGCCCACGATCGACAGGCTGTCGCCGATCGTGGTGGTCGGGTCGCCGTCGACGAGCAGCAGGTCGGCGCGCAGCCCGGCGGCGATGCGTCCACGGTCGTCGAGGCCGAAACGCCGGGCCGGAACCGCCGTCGCCGCCCGCAGCGCGCGGACCGGGGAGAAGCCCGCCTCGACGAGCAGGGCCATCTCGTGGTGCACGCTCGCGCCGTGCGCCAGGCCACCACCGGAGGGGAAGTCCACAGAGGCATCGGTGCCGACGAGGACGTCCACACCGGCCGTGTCGAGGGCTGCCACGGTGGCCAGCGCGTCGTCGAACGGCGCGTCCCAGGTGGACAGTGACCGGCCCAGGGCCGCGTTCCAGGCCGGAGTCAGCCGGCCGCTGACGCGTGGGTCGGCGGCCGGCTCGGTGGCGGGGATGCCCATGAAGGAGCGGGCGAGCACCAGACAGGGGGTGACGAAGGCCCCCGAGGCGGCCACCGCGTCGACCAGCCGGTCGTCGTGCGGCCGGTCGATGAACAGGTGGACCAGGGCGTCGGTACCGCCCCGGACCGCCTGGTCCCAGGTGGCGGCCGTCTGGGCGTGGGTCATCGCCAGGCGACCGTGCTCGTGGGTGGCCCGCACTCCGGCGTCGTAGGCGTCGTGGGGCAGCAACGGGAGACCGGGGGCGCCCATGACGGTGCCCTCCTCGAGGATGAACTTGACGTAGTCGGAGCCGCCGGCGACGAGACGATCGACCAGGATCCGCGCCTCGTCGGGCGAGCTGGTCTGCGGCCACTGCGCCGGATCGGGGACGCCGGGGCCGCTCAGGCCCGCGAACAGCTGGGTGGGATGACCGTGCGGGGCCGTGACCGGTTGTCCGGCGCTGCGGACGTCGGCGCTGTCGGGACGGGCCGCCCACGCCGCGCGGTCCGCGGCCGAGGACGGGCCCCCCATCTCCAGCACGGTCGTGACCCCGAACCGCAGCGCGGTCGTGAGGTCCTCAGGCAGGGTGTGGGCGTGGGAGTCCACGAGACCGGGCAGCAGGGTGCGGCCGGTGCCGTCGACGGTCCGGTCGACGTGGCCCTGTGGCGCGGGCCCTCCGACGCCGGCCACGAGGCCGTCCTCGACGAGGACCGTCGTGGACGGGTGCACCTGCTCCCCGTCGAAGACGCGGACATCGGTGAAGACGGTGCGCACGGTCGGGTCCTCCGGTGAGGGTCGCGGGCGGGCCGGCTCCTGCGGGACGCAACCCCTCGATGCGCCCCGCCGCCGCCCGTCGGTCGCTCCGACCCTGACGGCCGACCCGGTCGGGAACTGTCCTGGTTCGGCAGACGTCGTGGCCATCGTGTCGACCGTCACCGGTGTCAGGGGTCGGGGACCGCTCACAGCCCCGAGGCGAACACCAGGATCACCGTCCCGTGCGTGAGGGTCGCGGCCAGTACGCCGTGCCCGTGCCGTACCCAGGCACACAGCAGTCCTTCGGCGGCGGTGAACGCCAGGATCGGCCAACCGAGATCGGTCACCGTCGTGGCGAGGAAGACGTGTCCCGCCGCGAAGAGCAGTCCCGACGCGGCGACGGTGCGCGCCGGACCGAATCCCGGGAGCTCGGCGAGCCTGCCCTGCAGCAGCCCGCGGAACAGGACCTCCTCCAGCAGGTTGCCGCCGAACGCGAGCACGGCCAGTGCCGGGAGCAGCCCGATCGCCACCGCCCCTCCGCGCTGCTCGACCGGGACCGTCCGCAACACCGTGGTCAGCGGCACGAGCAGCACCGCGGCGGCGCCGAGGGCGGCGAGCAGCGACCGCGGCCCGATACGGCCCCAGACGACCGTCCCCCGCAGGTCCTGGGGGCCATGGGCGACGACGAGCGACGCCACGACCCCCAGCGTCCCCATACCGAGCAACACCACCGGGTCCGGCGACAGCCGCAACCACAGCAGACCGTGGGGCGCCAGGCCGATCGACCACAGGCCGAGCGGCGTCATCGCGTCCCGGACCAGTACGAACCCCCACACGAGAAGGACGATCCGCAGCAGCGGGGAGGAGCGGCCGACGAGGACGAGACCCGCCCCGAGAACGATCAGGCCGGGCCCCAGCCGCAACGGGTAGTCCACGAGGAAGGTGCTGGTCACCGGACCAGCGTTCGTGCTGCGATGGCGTGGGACAACTCGCGTTCGCGGTCACGCGGAGAGGGGTGCGTGGTGCGGAGAACACCGGCTCAGGAGCGGTCGCGGGCGACCGTGGAGTTCCTCCTGACCGCCGCTGCTCAGGTTTTCGCGCGGGAGGGGCTCGCCGCGACGACCAACCGCATCGCCGACCGGGCCGGCGTGGCCGTCGGCTCGCTGTACCAGTACTTCCCGGACAAGCAGGCGCTGCTCGACGAGCTGGTCGCCCGGCACGTCCGGCAGGCCCGAGCCGGTCTGGACGCGGTCTGCGCCGAGCTGCGCGCGGATCCGCCCGACCCGCGCACGGCCGTACTGCGGATCGCCGACACCGCCGTCACCCTGCATGCCGACCGTCCCCGTCTGCACGCGCTCTTCGCGGCGTTCGCGACCCGCACGCCGGGCGGGGTGGCCGCCGTCGAGGCCGTACGGGAGGACTGTGTCCGGGAGGTGGCGTTCCACCTGTCCCGGCGGCCGGGCACCGCCGACCCGGACGGGCTCGCCCGCACCCTGGTGCTCGCCGTCGACGGCCTGCTCCACCACGCGCCGGCCGCCGCGCAGGTGCAGCGGCAACGGGTGCGGGAGCTCGCGCGGCTCGTCGACCGCTAGACCACGGTGGGCCGCAGGTGCGCCCACGGTCGCGCCCGCTCCAGCTGCGCCGCCAGCGCCAGCAGCAGCGGCTCGGCCCCGGGCCGTCCGACGAACTGCACCCCCAGCGGAAGCCCGGACGCCGTCCGGTACAGCGGCACCGACGACGCCGGCCGCCCGGTCAGGTTCGCCAGCTGGGTGTAGGGCACCGGGGCGAAGTTGGCGTCCACCAGGCTCTCGACCAGCCCGAGCCGCCCGAACAGGCCGGATGCGCCGGCACGCAGCAGCACCTGCGCACCGAGCCGCGCCGGGGCGGGCAGCGCCAGCTCCCCGATCGGCCACGGCGGGCGGGCGAGGGTCGGTGTGAGGAGCAGGTCGTAGCGCTCGTGGAACGCGGCCAGCGCTCGGGTGTGGTCCTGGCGGCGGGCGAGCGCGGCGAGGTAGGCGGGCGCGGGGGTGGCCCGGCCGATCGCGGCCATCACCCGGGTCTCGGTCTCGAACGCGTCGTCCCCGCAGCCGGTCAACGCCCGCGCCGAGGCCACCTGGGCCGAGATCGTGGAGAACCAGGTGGTGAGGAAGTCGGTCGCCAGCGCACGGCCGTCCAGCGCGGGAGCGGACTCCTCGACGACGTGTCCGAGCGAGGTCAGCAGCTCGGCCGCGTCGGTGGCCGCGGCGACCGCCTCGGGGTCGACCCCGGTGCCCAGCGGCGACGCGGTCGCCAGCCCGATCCGCAGCGGCGCCGGGTCGTCGCGGACCGCGTCGGCGTAGGGGCGCTCCGGCGGACGCACCACGTAGGGCCCTGCCGCCTCCGGCCCGGCCGTCAC
This sequence comes from Pseudonocardia sp. ICBG1293, assembly GCF_020131355.1. Taxonomy (GTDB): domain Bacteria; phylum Actinomycetota; class Actinomycetes; order Mycobacteriales; family Pseudonocardiaceae; genus Pseudonocardia. The sequence goes on along the minus strand of NZ_JAHLEL010000038.1, from coordinate 89,322 downwards.
GTCGAGCAGGGCCGCCGAGTCCCGCACGGTCCGCGACAGGACGCCCTGCACCGCGGCCCCGTGGAAGCCCTCTGCGACGTCCGGTCCGGACGGTGTCACACCGCGGCCCGGCTTCAGCCCGAACAGCCCGCAGGCGGCGGCCGGGATGCGGATGGAGCCGCCGCCGTCGCTCGCACCGGCCGCGGGGACGATCCCGGCGGCGACGGCCGCGGCGGACCCGCCGGAGCTGCCGCCCGGGGTGCGGGTGGGGTCCCACGGGTTACGGGTCGGCCCACCGAGTGCGGGCTCGGTGACGGCGCGGGCGCCGAACTCGGGGGTGGCGGTCCGTCCGAACACGACGAGACCGGCCCCGGTCCAGCGCCGGACCACGGTGGACGTCTCGGGGCGCGGGTGGTCGGCGAGCGGCCGGCAGCCGGACGCCGTCGGGACCCCGGCGATGTGCTGGGCGAGGTCCTTCACCAGGAACGGGACGCCGGCGAACGGTCCGGTCAACGGCCCGCGTGCGCGGGAACGGGCGGCGTCGTCGAGCCGCAGCCGGATGGCGTTGAGGCCCGGCTCGACGGCGTCGGCACGGGCGACGGCGGCCTCGAGCAGGTCGGCCGCGCTCACCTCACCCGCGGCGACGAGTGCGGCCAGCCCGACGGCGTCGTGGCTGCGGTAGTCCTCCCAGGAGATCCCCACGGCGGGGATACAAGCAGATCGCTCAGGGAGTGGACACCGGGGCGGGCGCCGGGGCCGGCCCCGCGTCCGACGTGCCGGTGACCCCGGCGACGACGCCGAGCGCCAGGACGACCGCCGTGGCCGCCCCCAGGACGACGGGCAGGACCGGGCGGGTACGGGCCGGGAAGTCCGGCAGCCGGAACCCGCCGGAGCTCCGGACACCGGTGGCAGCGGGCAGCGGCGCCGGACGGGACGGCTCGGGGAGCCGCTCGACGGCCGGGGCCTGCGCGCGGGGCGCCGAGGGAAACCGCGCCGGCGGCCGCTGTGCGGACGCCGGGTACCGGGCCGCGGTGGGGTGTGGGGGCCCCACCGGACGGGACGGGTGCCGCCGCGCCGCCGCGGCGTACTGCCCGGGGGCGTACTGCCCCGGTACGAACGCGCCCGGTGCCCGCGGGTGCCCGACGCGGACGGGTCGTCGCCCGCCGGGGCCCAGCTCGTCACGGGGGCGCGGCACGACCGGCAGGGCGGTGGTGGGCGCGTCGTCGTCGGCCGGGCGGGTGCCGGGCGCCGCGCCCGGGGCCGCCGCAGTGACGGCCGGGGGCGGCTCGGCCGCCCCGGGCGCGGGCGCGACCGGTGCGTCGGGGTCGGTGGTGGTGGCCGGCGGGTCGGTGTCCGCGGGCGCGGTGACCGGCGTGTCCGGGTCCGGGTCCGGGTCCGCGGTGGAGCGGGCCGACGGCACCGCGACCTGCTCCCCCGGTACGGGTCCGCCCGTGGCGTCGTCCCCCGGGCGGGCCGGTGACGGCACCTCGGCCGGACCGCCCTGCAGCGGCACCGACGGCGTCCCGCCGGTGTCGGTCAGCGCGTGGCGGGGCCGCTGGGACGGGATCTCGCTCATGGGTCCTCTTCCGCAGGGGGAGCTCTGCCCTTCCGGTGTCATCGCTCCCGGGCCCCGAACCGTTACCGAACAGCGACCCGGGGACGCACAACCGTCTGCGGAACGACATGGTCAGCGGCGCGCCATCTGCTGCAGGCGCGCGATGCGGTCCTCGATCGGCGGGTGGGTGGAGAACCACTTCGCCATCCGCTCACCCGGCCGGAAGGGGTTGGCGATCATCAGGTGCGACTGCGAGGTGAGCCGGGGGTCCGGCGGCAGCGGGGCGGCAGCGGTGCCGTACCTGAGCTTGTGCAGCGCCGACGCCAGCCCCAGCGGGTCCCCGGTGAGGTCGGCGCCGGACGCGTCGGCCTGGTACTCCCGCGACCGGCTGACCGCCATCTGTACCACGCCCGCCGCGACCGGCCCGAGGAACGCCACGAGGATGATCGCGATCGGGTTGGGCCGGTCCTCGTCGCTCCCGCCGAACAGGGAGGCGAACATGGCGAAGTTGGCGATGAACTGCACCGCGGTGGCCAGCGCCCCGGCGATCGAGGAGATCAGGATGTCGCGGTTGTAGACGTGGCTGAGCTCGTGCCCGATGACGGCGCGCAGCTCGCGCTCGTCGAGCAGGTGCAGCAGACCGGTGGTCACGCAGACCGCGGCGTGGCGCGGGTTGCGGCCGGTGGCGAACGCGTTGGGGGCGTCGGTGGGGCTGATGTGCAGCGACGGCATCGGCTGGCGGGCGCGCTGGCTGAGCTCGCGCACGATCCGGAACAGCTGCGGGTACTCGGCCTCGGTGATGGGCTGCGCGTGCATCGAGCGCAGGGCCGTCTTCGCCGAGTTGAAGTAGGCCCACCCGTTCACCGCGAACGCGACGACGAGGGCGATGACCAGTCCGCCGCGACCGCCCAGGACCCCGCCGATCGCGAGGATCAGGGCGCTCATCGCGCCGAGGAGGACGGCCGTCTTCAGACCGTTCATGTGGCTGTGCACGCCGGGGTCACCTTTCCGTGCGGTCCTGCGGGGGCACCCTGGTCAACGGACGAACCGGGCAGCGCGTTCCCGGGTGTGACCCGGGCGGGCCGGCCCGGGCACCCGCGCACCCGTCGGGTGCGGGAGGGCGGACCGGCGTGGAAGAGTCGGGCCCATGAGCGACGGCGATGTCACGACAGAGGTCCGGACCGAGGTCACCGACGGTGTCGCGGTGCTCACCGTCTCGAACCCGGCGCGGCGCAACGCGCTGAACCTGGATCTGTCGCAGAAGCTCGTCGCCGCCGTCGAGGACGCGAACGCCGACGACTCGGTCGGCGCGATCGTCGTCACCGGGCAGGCGCCCGCGTTCTGCGCCGGCGGTGACCTCGCGGAGCTGCAGGAGGCGGACCCGGCGACGCTCAAGCGCGTCTACTCCGGGTTCCTCGCCATCGCCTCCTCGCCGCTGCCGACCCTGGCCGCGGTCAACGGGGCCGCCGTCGGCGCGGGCATCAACCTGGCCCTGGCCTGCGACGTCCGGCTGGCCGGTCCGACCGCCCGGTTCGACGTCCGCTTCATGCAGCTGGGTCTGCACCCCGGCGGCGGCTACACGTGGATGGCCCAGCGCGCCCTCGGCGCCCAGGGCAGCGCGGCGATGACGCTGTTCGGTGACGTCCTCGACGCCCGCGAGGCCGAGCGCGTCGGGCTGGTCTGGCGCGCCTACGACAGCGACGAGGCCCTCCTGGCGGGCGCCCGTGAGCTCGCGGGCAGGGCCGCCGCCGCGCCGCGCGACCTCATCGTCACCACGAAGGCGACCATGCGGATCACCTCCCGGCTCGACGCCCACGCCGCCGCCACCGACATCGAGGTCCGCGCGCAGGCCGAGACGGTCCACTCCGCGGCGTTCGCGGAGCGGGTCGCCGCGCTGCAGAGGAAGATCAGCAAGAAGTGACCGTCACCACGAACGTAACTCACGTTATGTGACGTGGCCCCGGGTCTCCGGACAGGGGCCCGAACCGGGAGTTAACCTCGACGTATCGAGGGACATTTCGACGCCGAACTGGGGACCATCAGCCCATGACGACCAGCGACACCCCCGTCGAGGCACGCGACTCCGAGGTCGTCCAGCGCGACCGGGTGGTCATCCGGTTCGCCGGCGACTCCGGTGACGGCATGCAGCTGACCGGGGACCGCTTCACCTCCGAGACCGCGAACTTCGGCAACGACCTGTCGACCCTGCCGAACTTTCCCGCCGAGATCCGGGCACCTGCCGGGACCCTGCCGGGTGTCTCGTCGTTCCAGCTGCACTTCGCGAACTACGACATCCTCACCCCCGGCGACCGCCCCGACGTGCTGGTGGCGATGAACCCGGCGGCGCTGAAGGCCAACATCGGCGACCTGCCCCAGGGCGGGGTGCTGATCGTCAACACCGACGAGTTCACCAAGCGGAACCTGACCAAGGTCGGCTACGCCGCGAACCCGCTGGAGGACGGCTCGCTCGAGCCCTACGCGGTGCACGGGGTCGCGATGGCGACCCTGACCCGCGGGGCGCTGGAGGAGACCGGGCTGTCCAAGAAGGACGCCGAGCGGGCGAAGAACATGTTCGCCCTCGGCCTGCTGTCCTGGATGTACCACCGCCCCAGCGAGTCGACCGAGCGGTTCCTGCGGGAGAAGTTCGCGAAGAAGCCCGACATCGCCGAGGCGAACATCCTGGCCTTCCGCGCCGGGCACGCCTACGGCGAGACCACCGAGGCGTTCGCGGTGACCTACGAGGTCGCCCCCGCCCGCCTCGCGCCGGGCACCTACCGCCAGATCACCGGGAACGTCACGCTGGCCTACGGGATCATCGCCGCGGGGCGGACGACCAGCCTGCCGGTGTTCCTCGGCACCTACCCGATCACCCCGGCCTCGGACATCCTCCACGAGCTGTCGCGCCACAAGGCCTTCGGCGTGACCACCTTCCAGGCCGAGGACGAGATCTCCGGTGTCGGCGCCGCGCTGGGTGCGGCGTTCGGCGGCGCGCTCGGCGTCACCACCACCTCGGGTCCGGGGGTCGCGCTCAAGGCCGAGACCGTCGGCCTGGCCGTGGCCCTGGAGCTCCCGCTGCTGGTGATCGACGTGCAGCGCGGCGGCCCCTCGACCGGGCTGCCGACCAAGACCGAGCAGGCCGACCTGCTCCAGGCCCTGCACGGGCGCAACGGCGAGGCGCCGCTCCCGGTGATCGCCCCCTGCACCCCGGGCGACTGCTTCATCGCCGCGGTCGAGGCCGCGGCGATCGCGGTGCGCTACCGGACCCCGGTGATGCTGCTGTCCGACGGCGCGCTGGCCAACGGCTCCGAGCCGTGGCGGATCCCCGACGTCGAGACCCTGCCGACGGTGGACCCGGGGTTCGCCACCGAGCCCAACGCCCCCGACGGGTCCGGCGAGTTCTGGCCGTACCTGCGTGCCCCGGAGACCCTCGCCCGGCCGTGGGCGATCCCCGGCACCGCGGGCCTGGAGCACCGCGTCGGCGGGCTGGAGAAGGCCGACGGGCGCGGCTCGATCTCCTACGACCCCGACAACCACGACCGCATGGTCCGCCTGCGCCAGGCGAAGATCGACGGCATCGAGGTCCCCGACCTCGAGGTCGACGACCCCGACGGCGACGCGGACTTCCTCGTCATCGGCTGGGGCTCGACCTACGGCCCGATCAACGCCGCGGCCCGCCGCGTGCGCAAGCTCGGTCACTCGGTCGCCACGGTGCACCTGCGCAACCTGAACCCGATGCCGGCCAACCTCGGCGACGTCCTGAACGGCTACCGCACGGTGCTCTGCCCCGAGATGAACCTCGGCCAGCTCGCGATGCTGCTGCGCGCCGAGCACCTGGTCGACGTCAAGAGCTACACGAAGGTCGCCGGGCTCCCGTTCGGCGCCGAGGAGCTGCAGGACGTGTTCCTGGACTACCTGACCGGCAAGCACCCGGAGTCGGCGGCCGAGATCGCCGACGAGACCACTGGAGCGCAGGCATGACCGCCACCGACCTGGGCCTGCCGTCCATCGGCGGCCTCGACGGGGTCCCGACGACGGACGCGAAGCAGACCGCGAAGGACTACACCTCCGACCAGGAGGTCCGCTGGTGTCCCGGCTGCGGCGACTACGCGGTCCTCGCCGCCGTCCGCCAGTTCCTGCCCACCCTGGGCATCAAGCGCGAGAACACCGTCTTCGTCTCCGGCATCGGCTGCTCGTCGCGGTTCCCGTACTACCTGAACACCTACGGGATGCACTCGATCCACGGCCGCGCCCCCACCATCGCCACCGGCCTCGCCACCTCACGCGAGGACCTGAGCGTGTGGGTCGTGACCGGCGACGGCGACGCGCTCTCGATCGGCGGCAACCACCTGATCCACGCGCTGCGCCGCAACGTCAACATCAAGATCCTGCTGTTCAACAACCGGATCTACGGCCTCACCAAGGGCCAGTACTCGCCGACCTCCGAGGTCGGCAAGGTCACCAAGTCGACCCCGATGGGCTCGCTGGACCACCCGTTCAACCCGATCTCCCTGGCCCTGGGGGCCGAGGCGAGCTTCGTCGGGCGGGCGCTGGACTCCGACCGCAAGAGCCTCACCGCCGTGCTGCAGGCCGCCGCCGAGCACCGCGGCTCCGCCCTGGTCGAGATCTTCCAGGACTGCCCGATCTTCAACGACGGCAGCTTCGACGTCCTGCGCAAGGGCGACACCGAGAACCGCCTCATCCCCGTCGTGCACGGCGAGCCGATCACCTTCGGCGCCCCCGGCGAGGACGGTCGCGGCTCGCACGCCGTCGTCCAGGACGGGTTCGGGCTCGCGGTCGTGGAGACCGCGTCGGTCGACCCGTCGAGGATCGTGGTCCACGACCAGGCCGACCACGAGCTCGCCTTCGCCCTGTCCCGGCTCTCGGACCAGGACCTCACCCACACCGTCACCGGGGTCTTCCGCAACACCGATCGCCCCACCTACGACGACTCCGCCCGCGCCCAGGTGCAGGCGGCCCGGGACGCGAAGCCCGACGCGGACCTGCAGGCCCTGCTCAACGGCCGCGACACCTGGACCATCGTCTGACACCGGCCCACGACGGACGACGGCCCCGCCGCTCCTCGGAGCAGCGGGGCCGGCGTGCGTCCGCCGGGTGCCTGCCTCAGCGAGCCCCGGGACGTTCGTGCCACGCGATGAACCCGGCCGCCCGGGCCGCGCCCTCCCCGGTGAAGTACAGGTCCGCGCGGGTCCGGACGTAGTACGGCGACTCGGGCGGGTGGAACCGCCGCGACCCGCTGTGCACCTTCACCCGGTGCGTCTCGGGCGGGTCGTCGCCGACGGCGGGGGCGAGCACCGAGTCCGGGTACGGTCCGGGGCGTACCCCCGGGGGCAACGGCGCCGACGCCGCGGACGGGCCGATGACGAGCGAGTCCAGCGCGGCCAGCGCCGAACCGCCGGCGTCCCGGCGCTGCCGCGACGGGATCGGCAACGGCGCGGGGGGACCCTCGTCGGACGACGACGCGGGGTCCGGCTCCGGCAACGGGGCCGGCTCGACGTCGTCACGCAGCGCGTGCCGGCCGGACGGCTCCTCGTCCGGCACGACCGCGTCGCCCTGCGCCACCGCCCGGTCCTGCGGTGCGCCCCGGTCCTGCGGTGCCGCCCGGTCCTGGTGCAGGGCGTCGTCCTGCGGTACGGCGTCGTCCTGCGGCACCGCGTCGTCCTCGGAACGTGGGCGGGGGACGACCGGGGCACCGGTGATGCTCCCACCCTCCCCCGCGGCCGGGGCGCGGCCGGTCGACCCGTCCTCGGCCGCGGCGACGGGGTCCGCGCTCACCGCGGCGGGGTCCTCGGTCGAGGAGCGCACGGCGCCGTCGGCGCCGGGACCGGCACCGTCCGCGGGGTCGCGGTCCGCCACCGTCCCGTCCGCCACGACGCCGTCCGCCACCACACCGTCCGCCACGATGCCGTCCGCGGCGGTCCCGTCCCCGACGGCCGCCAATCGGTCGGATGCGGCGCCGTCCGGCTCGGGCCCGGCGCTGCCCGACACCGACCCGGCGCCGCCCGGGACCGACCCGCGGCCGGCCGGATCCGACGGGGCCGTGTCCGACGGCGCCGTGTCCGACGGGACCGTGTCCGACGCCGGTCCCGCGGTGTCCGGGCCCGACGGGGCGCCGTCCGGGCCCGATCCGGCGCCACCGGGGACGAGCTGCTCCGGACCGCTCCCCGCCGCCCCGACCGGCAGGTCGGCCTCCGCGCGACCGACCTCCCCGGACCCGGCGGGCTCCCGGCCCGGCGCGGGATCCCCGTCGGTCCCGGCCACCGTGGTCCCGGGGTCGTCCGGCCCGGCCGCACCGGCTCCCGGTCCGGCCGGGCCCGGAACGGCGTCCGGTGGCGGGGTGGACGCCCCGGCCGACGGCTCGGCCGTCCCCGCGGGCTCGAACAGTCCCACCGTCCCGGCGGTCCCCGAGGGCTCCGGGCCGCCGGTCGCGGCCGGGGTGTCGCCCGGCCCCGTGGCACCGGGACCGTCGTCGAGTGCCCGTCCCCGACGGCGGGACACCACCAGGCCCGCCGCCACGAGAACCACGAGCACCGCCAGCAGTACCCACATCCAGCCCATGCCGGACCTCCGTCCGCCCGGGACCGTCCCGGACCACTGTCGCCGTGCTTGGTATCACGGATCGTGCCCGCCCCACCGCCCTCTCGCGCGAGGGCACACCCGTATCGGATCATCGTGCCGTGACCGACCACCCGAAGCGACCATGACCACCGCTCGTTCCCCCGAACGAACCACGCCCGAACGGAGTGAGCGGAGTCCCGCCGGCCTCACCGCGGGCGTCGGCGCGTACGTCCTGTGGGGCCTGTTCCCGGCGTTCTGGCCGCTGCTGGACCCGGCGGCGCCGCTGGAGGTGCTCGCCCACCGCGTCCTGTGGACGGCGGTGCTGATGTCGGTGGTGCTGACCCTGCTGCGCGGCTGGGGCGACGTACGCGGGCTCGGCGCCCGCGGCTGGCTCTCGACGGCCGCCGCCGCGGTGTTCATCGCGGTGAACTGGGGCCTGTTCATCTGGGGCGTCTCGGTGGGGAAGGTCGTCGAGTCCGCTCTGGGCTACTACATGACCCCGCTGGTCGGGGTGCTGTTCGGCGTCCTCGTCCTGCGGGAGCGGCAGCGGCCCGCGCAGTGGGTGGCGCTGGGGCTCGCGGCGACGGCCGTCGTCGTGATCGCCGTCGGCAACGGCACCGTGCCGTGGCTGTCGATGGCGCTGGCCTGCTCGTTCGGGATCTACGGGCTGTTCAAGGCGACCGCACCGCTGCCCGCCGCGGCCGGGCTGACCGCGGAGGGGGTCGTGCTCGTCGTCCCGGCCGCGGTGTTCCTGGTCGTCGTCACGCTCTCCGGCGGCGGCACGTTCACCGGCCACGGGCCCTGGCACCTGCTGCTCATGCTGTCCGCGGGCCCGGTGACGGCACTGCCGCTGCTGCTCTACGGCTCGGCGGCGCGGCGGTTGCCGCTCACGACCCTCGGCGTGCTGCTCTACATCAACCCCACCCTGCAGTTCCTGTGGGGCGTGCTGGTGGTCGGCGAGACGATGGCCCCGGCCCGCTGGGCCGGGTTCGCCCTCGTCTGGCTGGCGCTGGCGGTCTTCACCGTCGACCTGGTGCGACGGCGACGACCGGCCGCGGCTCAGCCCACCCGCTCCACCGTGTAGTCGGTCAGCGTCCGCAGCGCCTCGATCGCCGGGCACGGCGGCAGCACCGCCAGCTCGGCCCGCGCCCGGTCGGCGTACCCGGCGACGGTCTCCCGGGCCTTGACCAGCGCGTCCCCGGAGCGCAGCAGCTCCAGCGCCTCGGCCACCTCGGCGTCGTCGGTGATCGGGGCGGCCAGCAGCTGCCGCAGCCTGCGGGCGTCGGCGGAGTCGTCGCCGTCCCGCAGGGCGTAGAGCATCGGCAGGGTGTGCACGCCCTCCCGCAGGTCGGTGCCGGGCGTCTTGCCCGAGTCGTCCGACGGCGAGGCGATGTCGATGATGTCGTCGGAGATCTGGAACGCCGCCCCGATGACCTCGCCGAAGGTCCGCAGTGCCTCGATGTGCTCGGCGGGAGCGCCGGAGAACATGCCGCCGTAACGGCCCGAGGTCGCGATCAGCGACCCGGTCTTCTCCGCGACCACCCGCAGGTAGTGCTGCACCGGGTCGTCGGTCGCCTTGGGCCCACGGGTCTCGCGCATCTGACCGGTGACGAGCAGCGCGAACGTCTCGGCGATGATCCGCACGGCGTCCGGGCCGAGGTCGGCGACCAGCCGCGACGCGTGCGCGAAGAGGAAGTCCCCGGTCAGGATCGCGACCGAGTTGTCCCAGCGCGAGTTCGCGGACTCCGCGCCCCGTCGCATGGACGCCTCGTCCATCACGTCGTCGTGGTACAGCGTCGCCAGGTGGATCAGCTCCACCACGGCGGCCGCCGTGATCACCTCGTCGCGTTCGGGATGCGGTCCGACCTGCGCCGCGAGCAGCGTGAACAGCGGTCGGAACCGCTTGCCGCCCGCCTCGATCAGGTGCAACGAGGTCTCGGTGACGAACTCGTAGTCGCTGTGCACCTCGCGATGCAGCAGGTCCTCGACCCGCTTGAGCCCGTCCGCCGTGGCCTCGGCCAGGACCGGATCGGCCATCCGGATCCCGGCCACACTCTGTGTCTCCACCCCCACAGCCTACGAACGTCAGCCGGAGAACGCGCCGCTGGCGGCCCATTCGAGGACCGGTGTGGGAAGAATCCCGAGAACGAGCGTCGCCAGCGTGCCCAGGGTGATGGCCACCGTGGTGAACGCACCGGGCACGACGACGGCCGGACCGTCCTGCGCGGGCTCGGAGAAGTACATGAGCACGACGATGCGCAGATAGAAGAACGCGGCCACGGCGGACGCGACCAGGGCGATCACCACCAGCGGCACCATGCCGTCCGCCGAGGCCGCCGAGAACACCGCGAACTTCGCGGTGAACCCGCTGGTCAGCGGGATCCCGGCCAGTGCGAGGAGCAGGAACGTCATGATCCCGGCGACGAGCGGGGACCGCTTCGCCAGGCCCGCCCACGCGGCCAGGTCCGAGGCCTCGCCGTCCCCGGTGCGGACCAGCGAGACGATCCCGAGGATCGCGATCGTCGTGAACCCGTACGCCAGCAGGTAGAACAGCAGGCCCGCGGTGCCCTGCGGGGTCAGCGCCATCGCACCGAGCAGGAGGAAGCCCGCGTGCGCGATCGAGGAGTAGGCGATCATGCGCTTCACGTCGGTCTGGGTGAGTCCCAGCACCGCGCCGACGACCATCGAGACGACCGCCACCACCCACAGCACGCCGCGCCACTCCCAGACGGTGCTGCCGAAGCCGACGTAGAGCACCCGGGCGATCGCACCGAACGCGGCGACCTTCGTGCAGGCCGCCATGAACGCGGTGACCGGCGTCGGGGCGCCCTGGTAGACGTCCGGGGTCCAGGTGTGGAACGGGGCCACCGAGCCCTTGAACAGCAGCCCCACCAGCAACAGTGCCAGGCCCGCGAACAGCAGCGTGTCCGAGGCCAGGGTGCCCGCGGCGGCCTGCGAGATCGCGGAGAGCCGCACCGAGCCCGCGTAGCCGTAGAGCAGTGCGACGCCGTAGAGGAAGAACGCCGAGCCGAACGCACCGAGCAGGAAGTACTTGACCGCGGACTCCTGCGACAGCAGGCGACGGCGGCGCGCCAGCCCGCACATGAGGTACAGCGGCAGCGACAGGACCTCGAGCGCGATGAACATCGTCAGCAGGTCGTTGGCCGCGACGAACGCCATCATCCCGCCGAGTGCGAACAGCACGAACGGGAACGGCTCGGTCTGCATGGTCGGCGCCTCGTCGGGCGCGCCGTAGGAACGGTCGACGTGCTCGCCACCGACCGGCGTGGCCGGCCCGCCGCCGGAACGGACCGCGGCCCGCTCGGCGGCCGAGGCGACGAACACCCCGCCCGGCTCCACCGACCGGTCCGCGATCAGCAGCAGGCCGGGGATCGCCAGGACGATCAGCGTGCCCCACAGGAACAGCGACGGCGCGTCCACCGACAACGCGGAACCGAACGTCAGGACCGCGGCCGGGGAGCCGAGCGCGTACCCGGCCAGCGCGACGAGCGCTGCGACGAGGGTCAGCCCGGTCAGCACGACCTGCACGGGCCAACGCTGGTGCCGCGGGAGGAACGCCTCCAGCAGCACCGACACGCACGCTCCGGCGAACACGATCCACAGCGGCGCGGTGGCCGCCCAGTCGATCGCCGGCATCTCGATCGGCGCGACCTGCGCGAGCACACTCATCGGGAGATCCCTCCAGCCACGACCGGGTCGGGCAGCCCGAGCTCGGTCATCGTCGCCGTCACCGACGGGTTGATCAGGTCGAGCACCGGGCCCGGGTAGAAGCCGAGCACCACGATCGCGACGATCAGCGGCGCGAGCACGCCGATCTCACGGGCGGGGAGGTCGGGGAAGCCGGAGCCCGTGCGCTGCGCGGCGACCGCGGGGTCGATCATCGACCCCGGGCCGCCCGCGCCGCCGCGCTCCAGCGCCGCCATGACCGCGGTGCCGCGCACCGGGCCCTGCATCGTGCGCTGGTAGAACCACAGCACGTAGAGCGCGGCGAAGATGATGCCGATCGTCGCGATCACCGTGAAGACCGGCCGGTTCGGGAACGAGCCGACCAGCACCAGGAACTCCGAGACGAACGAGTTCGTGCCGGGCAGTGCCAGTGAGCTCATCCCGGCCAGCAGGAGGCATCCCGCCATGACCGGGGCCAGCTTCGCGACGCCGCCGTAGTCGGCGATCAGGCGCGAGCCGCCACGGCTGATCAGCACGCCGACCATCACGAACAGCATGCCGGTCGAGAGACCGTGGTTGACCATGTACAGCGTCGCACCGGCGAAGGCCTGCGAGGAGAACGCGAACACCCCGAGCGCGATGAAGCCGAAGTGCGCCACCGAGGTGTAGGCGACGAACCGGCCCATGTCGGTCTGGGCGACCGCGAGCAGCGCGGCGTAGACGATCCCGGCGACGGCCAGCACCAGCACCAGCGGCGCCAGGGTCTGCGACGCCTGCGGGAACAGCGGCAGCAGGTAGCGCAGGAAGCCGTAGGTGCCGACCTTGTCCAGCACACCGACCAGCAGCACCGCGCCCACGATCGGGGCCTCGGCGCCGGCGTCGGGCAGCCAGGTGTGGAACGGCACCAGCGGCGCCTTGATCGCGAACGCGACGAAGAAGCCGAGGAACAGCCAGATCTGGGTGGACTCGGGCACGCTCGACGCCATGGCCTGCAGGTCCGCCCAGGTGAACGTGCCCTGGCCGAGCTGCTGCTCGCTGACCACGAACAGCCCGATCAGCGACGCCAGCATGATCAGGCCGCCGAGCAGCGAGTACAGGAAGAACTTGACCGCCGCGTACTGCCGGCGCGGCCCGCCGAAGCGTCCGATCAGGAAGTACATCGGGACCAGCATGGCCTCGAAGAAGACGTAGAACAGGAAGACGTCGGTGGCGGCGAAGACGCCGACCAGCGTCGCCTGGGTCGCCAGCAGCAGCGCGAAGTACCCGGCGGCCGAGCGGCCCTCGGGCAGCTTCTCCGCCCACGCGAACAGCATCAGGCCGGGCACCAGGAACGCGGTGAGCCCGATCAGGGCCAGCGAGATGCCGTCGACGCCGAACGCGATGTGCGTGCCGAAGGCGGGGATCCAGGACATCGAGAACTCGAGCTGGAACCGGGCGCCCGCCTGCGCCGCGGGGATGGAGTAGAGCGCCCACGCGACGACGACGAGCGCCAGCTCCACCAGGGCCGTCGCCATCGCGACCGCCTTCGCGAGCCCGGTGTTGGCCCGCAACGGGTACATGACCAGCGCGCCGACGACCGGCACCAGCAGCAGGACGATCAGGAACGGGTTGCCCCCCGAGTCGGGGACGATGGGAGCCGTGTCCAGGGGGGTCATGAGACGAACCTCACCGCCAGCATCGCGGCGACGACGATGACCGCCCCGCCGAGCATCGAGAGTGCGTACGACCGGACGAAACCGGTCTGGAGCCGGCGCAGCCGGCTCGAGCCGCCGCCGAACGCCGACGCGGTGCCGTTGACGGCCCCGTCGATCCCGCGGTCGTCGAACCAGGCGAGCAACCGGGTCAGCGCGATGCCGGGCCGCTCGATGAACGCCTCGTTGAAGGCGTTCGCGCCGAGGTCGGCTCGGGCCGCGGCGACCACCGGCGACACCCGCTGCGGGCGCTGCACCGGCACCGGGGAGCGGCCGACGAACACGTAGGCCAGTACCGCACCGAGCAGCGAGATCCCGACGACGAGGAACGGGATCACCGCGTGCGGCAGGGCGCCGCCCTCCAGCTCGACCCGCTCCCCCACCGAGGGGGCGAGCCACTCGGGGACCAGCCCGTACAGGACGCCACCACCCAGCACCGAGCCGACCGCGAGGACGACCATCGGGACGGTCATCGTCGCCGGGGACTCGTGCGGGTGGTAGTCGCGGCCGTCGGTGGACTGCACCGTGCGCCAGCGCTCCGCACCGAAGAACGTCATGATCATCAGGCGGGTCATGTAGAAGGCGGTCAGACCGGCCGCGAGCGTTGCGAGCCCACCGAACACCCAGCCCTGCCACCCCTCCTGGGCGAACGCGGCCTCGATGATCGCGTCCTTGGAGAAGTAGCCGGACAGGAACGGGAAGCCGATCAGCGCGAGGTAGCCGAGGCCGAAGGTCACGAAGGTGACCGGCATCTTCCGCCACAGCCCGCCGAAGCGGCGCATGTCGACGTCGTCGTTCATGGCGTGCATGACCGACCCGGCGCCGAGGAACAGCCCGGCCTTGAAGAAGCCGTGGGTCAGCAGGTGCAGGATGCCCAGGGCGTACCCGGCCGGCCCGAGCCCGACGGCGAGGATCATGTAGCCGATCTGGCTCACCGTGGAGTAGGCCAGGACCTTCTTGATGTCGTCGTAGGCGCAGCCGATGATCGCGCCGATCATCAGGGTGACGACACCGATGATCGCCACGACCAGCCGTCCGGTCTCGGAGAGGTTGTAGATCGGCGAGGCCCGGGCGATCAGGTAGACGCCCGCGGTGACCATCGTGGCCGCGTGGATCAGGGCCGAGACCGGGGTCGGGCCCTCCATCGCGTCCGGGAGCCAGGACTGCAGCGGGAACTGGCCGGACTTGCCGCAGGCACCGAGCAGGAGCAGCAGCGTGATCGCCAGGATCGTGCCGCCGCCGACCTCGCCGATGCGCGCGAACACCTCCGTGTACTGCAGCGTCCCGAGCTCCAGCCAGAGCAGGAAGATCGCGATGGCCAGGCCGACGTCGCCGACCCGGTTCATCAGGAACGCCTTCTTCGCCGCCGTCGCGGCGGCGGGCCGGTCCTGGTAGAAGCCGATCAGCAGGTACGACGCCAGACCGACGCCCTCCCAGCCGAGGTAGAGCATGACGAAGTTGTTGCCGAGGACCAGCACCAGCATCGCGGCGACGAACAGGTTCAGCTGCGCGAAGAACCGCCGCCGGTTCGGGTCGTGGCTCATGTAGCCCACCGAGTAGAGGTGGATGAGCGCCCCGACCCCGGTGATCAGCAGCACGAACGTCAGCGACAGCGTGTCGATCCGGAGTCCGAAGTCGACGCTCAGCGCGCCGGAGGACATCCAGGACCACAGCGACTGCTCGCGCAGCCGGTCGTCGGCGGACAGACCGAGGGTCTGCAGGAATATCGTCACACCGACGACGAAGGCGCCGACGACGGTGGCGAGGCCGAGCCAGTGGCCCCAGCCGTCGGCCCGCCGTCCGGCGAGGAAGAGCACCAGGGCACCGGCCGCGGGGAGCGCGATCAGCAACCAGGCCAGCGATGCGGCTCCGGTCGCCGGTGCGGCGGCCTGTGCGAGGACGAGGTTCACGCGCACACTCCTAGTACTTCAGAAGGTTCGCGTCGTCCACCGAGGACGACTGACGGGTGCGGAAGATGGCCGTGACGATCGCGAGCCCGACGACGACCTCACAGGCCGCGACGACCATCACGAACAGGGCCATCACCTGGCCGTCGAGGTTGCCGTTGATCCGCGAGAAGGTGACCAGGGTCAGGTTCACCGCGTTCAGCATGAGCTCGATGCACATGAACACGACCACGGCGTTGCGCCGCACCAGGACACCGACGGCGCCGATGGTGAACAGCAGCGCCGAGAGCAGCAGGTAGTACTCGGGCCTCATCGGTGCTCCCCGGTCTCGGCGGCCTCACCGGAGGCGGCGGTCCGGTCGGGTGCGGGGCGGCCGGTCAGCGCGTGCGCGTCCGGCGTCGTCGTGTCGGGCACGTCGACCGCGACCGACTCGATGATCTCCGACAGCGACTCGGGGGCGATCGAGCCGTCGGGCAGGATCGCCGGGACCGCGACGGAGTTCGCCGTCGCGTAGACGCCGGGGCCGGGCAGCGGGGAGATGCGGGCGTGCTCGCCGCGCAGCCGCTTCAGCACCGTCGCCCGCTGGCCGATCTTGGTGTGCTGGCTGCTCTGCGAGCCCGACAGCACCATCGCGCCGAGCGCGGCGACCATGAGCAGGGCCGCGGTCAGCTCGAATGCCAGCAGGTAGTCGGTGAAGATGAGCCGCCCGAGGCCGGGGACGTTGCCGTTCCACCCGAGGCCGCCCGCCTCCAGCCCCGCCGGGGTCACGCTGGTGAGGCCGCGGGCGAGCCCGCCGACCAGCAGCGCGGCCAGCGCGACGCCGAACACCAGCGCCGCGGCCCGCTGCCCGCGCAGGACCTCGATCACCGAGTCCTTGGAGTCCCGTCCGACCAGCATGAGGACGAACAGGAACAGCATCATCACGGCGCCGGTGTAGACGATGATCTGCACGAACCCGAGGAACGGTGCGGACTGCACCAGGTAGAGCACCGCGATCGAGAACATCGTCAGGACCAGCAGCAGCGCGGCGTGCACCGCGTGCCGGGCGAAGACCAGGCCGAGCGCACCGGCCAGCGCCACCGGCCCGAGGATCCAGAACGCGACCGCCTCGCCCGTGCTCACCTCGCCCGCGGCCTGCGCGAGCACCGCGCCGATGCTCATCGCGTCTGCTCCTTCGTCTGGTCCTGGGCGGAGACCTTCGCGAGCGTCGGGCCGGAGACGTAGTAGTCCTGCTCGTCGGAGCCCAGGCGCATCGGGTGCGGGGGCTGCTCCATGCCCGGCAGCAGCGGGGCCATCAGCTGCTCCTTGGTGTAGATCAGGTCCTGCCGGTTGTCGTCGGCCAGCTCGTAGAAGTTGGTCATCGTGAGCGACCGGGTCGGGCAGGCCTCGATGCACAGGCCGCAGCCGATGCAGCGCAGGTAGTTGATCTGGTAGATCGCGCCGTAGCGCTCACCCGGCGAGTACCGGGCATCCTCGGTGTTGTCCCCGCCCTCGACGTAGATCGCGTCGGCGGGACAGGCCCAGGCGCACAGCTCGCAGCCGACGCACTTCTCCAGCCCGTCCGGGTGCCGGTTGAGCTGGTGGCGGCCGTGGTAGCGGGGCGCGGCGGGCGGGAAGTCCTCCGGGTACTCCTCGGTGACGACCTTCTTGAACATCGTCGAGAAGGTGACGCCGAATCCCTTGAAGAAGTCGAACATCTAGCGCGCGTCCTTTCCGGCCGTGACGGCCTTCCGACGCTTCGGGGGTGAGTCGGGGACCGTGAGGTCCAGCGGCGGCACCGGGTAGTCCGACGCCGGTTCCACCGGCGGCGGCTCGATCTGCCGTTCGGGCAGCAGGAACGCGACCGCCAGCACGACGGCCAGCGCGAACCCGATCAGCGACAGCAGCAGGACGTAGTTGTCCGAGCCGGTGTTGACGAACGCCCGGATGCCGAAGATCGCGACGATCCAGACCAGCATGACCGGGACCAGGACCTTCCAGCCCAGCTTCATGAACTGGTCGTAGCGGAACCGGGGCAGCGTGCCGCGCAGCCAGATGAACACGAACAGGAACAGCAGCACCTTGATGATGAAGGCGACGAACTGCAGCCAGCCGTACTCGTTGAGGAAGCTCAGCGGCCAGGGCCACATACCGCCGCCGAGGAACAGCGTCACCGCCATCGCCGAGACGGTCACCATGTTCACGTACTCGGCCAGGAAGAACAGCGCGAACTTCAGCGACGAGTACTCGGTGTGGAACCCGCCGACCAGCTCCGACTCGGCCTCGGGGAGGTCGAACGGGGCCCGGTTGGTCTCACCGACCATCGCGATCACGAAGACCACGAAGCTCGGCAGCAGCAGCCAGAAGTACCAGCCCGACGCCTGCGCCCCGACGATCGTCGCGGTGGACAGCGAGCCGGAGTAGAGCACGACGCCGACGACGGCCAGGCCGAGTGCGATCTCGTAGGAGATGACCTGGGCGGCCGAGCGCAGCGCGCCGAGCAGGGAGTACGGCGAGCCCGACGCCCAGCCGCCGAGCACGATGCCGTAGACGCCGATCGAGGAGCAGGCCAGCACGACGAGCACGCCGACCGGCACGTCGACGAGCTGCAGCACGGTCTCCTCGCCGAAGATCGTGACCGGGCCACCGAACGGGATCACCGAGAAGGCGACGAACGCCGGGATCGTCGAGATCACCGGGGCGATGAAGAAGACCTTCTTGTCGGCGTTGGCCGGCATGATGTCTTCCTTGAACGCCAGCTTCAGACCGTCGGCGAGGCTCTGCAGCCAGCCGCCGGGGCCGGTCCGGTTCGGGCCCGGACGGTGCTGCATCCGGCCGACGACCTTGCGCTCCCAGTTGATCATGAACAAGGTCAGTACGACGCCGAGCGCGAACAGCCCCACGACCTTGATCAGGATCAGCCAGATCGGGTCGTCGGCGAGCAGCGCCTGGGTGGTCGTCAGCTGGTCCACCGGGGCCGGCGGTACCTGGGACAGGTTCACGACGCGCTTCCGTTCCCGGCCGGGCCGACCGTCACGAGGTCACCGTGGCCCACCCCGAGGGTGGGGCGGACGTGCGATCCGGGCGAGCAGGTCGGCAGCCAGACGACGCCGTCGGGGAGGTCGGTCAGCGCGACCGGCAGGGTGATCGCCCCGCGGTCGGTGCGCACCGTCGCCTCGGCCCCCTCGACCAGCGCGAGCCGTTCCGCGGTGGCCGCGTTGACCTTCACGTAGGGCCGTCGCGCGGTGCCGGCGAGCGCGGGCTCGTCGATCTGGAGGCTGCCGTCGTCGATCATCTGGCGCGAGGTGGCGAGGACGGCCTGGCCGTGGCCGGGACGCCGGGGGCGGCCCGCCGTGTGGTCCGGTGCGACGCCGCCGGGACGGCGCGAGCCGAGCCGCTCCAGCTCCCCGGCCGCCGCGGCCGGAGTCTGGGTGAACAGGTCCGCGTCCATCTCGACGCCGAGGGTGTCGAGCACCCGGCAGTCCGGCAGCACGCCGGTCGCGTCGAGCGCGACGGCGAACTCGCGGCGGCGCCCCTCCCAGTTGACGTAGGCACCGGAGCGCTGGGCGTCCGGGGCGACCGGGAGGACCACGTCGGCGAGCTCGGTGACCGCCGAGGTGTGGATCTCCAGGCTGACCAGGAACCCCACCTCGCGCAGCGCGGTGATCGCCGCGGTCGGGTCGGCCATGTCCTGCGGGTCGACCCCGCCCACGACCAGTGCCGCCAGCTCGCCGGACGCGGCGGCGGCGAGGATCGCGTCGCCGTCGCGGCCGGGGGTGGCCGGGACGGGGGCGCCCCAGGCCTGCTCCAGCTCGGCGCGGGCGGCGGCGTCGGTGACGAGCCGGCCGCCCGGCAGCAGGGTGGGCAGCGCGCCCGCCTCGACCGCGCCGCGGTCCCCGGCCCGGCGCGGCAGCCAGCCGATCGCCGCGCCGGTGCGGGCGGCGAGCGCGGACACCGCCGAGTACAGGCCCGGCGACTCCGCCGCCCGGTCGCCGACCAGGATCACCGCGCCCGGCTGCTCCAGCGCGGCGACGACGTCGGCCCCCGGGTCGGCGACGACCGCGGCCTCCGCGCCGGGCACCGCGTGCAGCACCGTGGCGCCGGTCTTCTCGGCGCCGTAGCTGGTGAACGGACCGACCTGGAAGTGGCGCAGCCCGCGCTTCCGGTACGCCTTGCGCAGACGCAGGAAGACGATGCCCGACTCCTCCTCGGGGTCGGTGCCGACGGTGAGCACCGCCGGGGCGTTCTCGACCCGCTCGAACGTCACCGAGTCCTCGACCGTCCCGCCGGCGACGTGCGCGGCGAGGAACTCCAGCTCCTCCCCCGAGTGCGGGCGGGCGCGGAAGTCGACGTCGTTGGTGCCGGCGACGACGCGGGCGAACTTGGCGTAGGCGTAGGCGTCCTCGACGGTCAGCCGGCCACCGGGCAGGACGCCGATGCCGCCGCCCGCACGGGCCGCGAGCAGCCCGTCCGCGGCGACCTGCAGCGCCTCGGTCCAGGAGGCCTCCTCCAGCGTGCCGTCCGCGCGCCGGACCATCGGCCGGGTGATGCGGCCCTGGCTACCGGTGTAGCGGAAGGCGAAGCGGCCCTTGTCGCAGAGCCACTCCTCGTTGACCTCCGGGTCGTTGCCGGCGAGCCGGCGCAGCACGGTCCCGCGGCGGGAGTCGGTGCGCGAGGCGCAGCCGGAGCTGCAGTGCTCGCAGACGCCCGGGGTCGAGCGCAGGTCGAACGGACGCGACCGGAACCGGTAGGCGGCGCTGGTCAGCGCGCCGACCGGGCAGATCTGGATGGTGTTGCCCGAGAAGTAGGACTGGAACGGCTGGTCCTCGGCGATCCCGATCTGCTGGTTCGCGCCGCGTTCGAGCAGGTCGATGAACGGGTCGCCGGCGATCTCCTCGGAGAACCGGGTGCAGCGCTGGCAGAGCACGCAGCGCTCGCGGTCCAGCAGGACCTGGCTGGAGATCGGCAGCGGCTTGGGGAAGGTCCGCTTCTTCTCGACGAACCGCGAGTCCGCCCGGCCGTGCGCCATCGCCTGGTTCTGCAGCGGGCACTCACCGCCCTTGTCGCAGATCGGGCAGTCCAGCGGGTGGTTGATGAGCAGCAGCTCCATCACGCCCTGCTGTGCCTTGTCGGCCCGCTCGGACGTGTGCTGGGTCTTCACCACCATCCCGTCGGCGACGGTCATGGTGCAGCTGGCCTGCGGCTTCGGCATCGGCCGGCCACCCATCTCCACCTCGACCAGGCACTGGCGGCAGGCGCCTGCCGGGTCGAGCAGCGGGTGGTCGCAGAACCGCGGGATCACGATGCCGAGGCGCTCGCAGGTGCGGATCAGCAGTTCGCCCTGGGGGGCGTCGACGACCTGGCCGTCGATGGTGAGGCGGACGTGCCCCTCGGGGACGGGTGTGTCCTCGGTGGCGTTCCGCTCCGGTGTGAGGGTCATGCGCTCGCTCCGGTGAGTGCGGCCAGCTGCTCCGGGCGCTCGACGTCCGGCTGGTCGGCGATCAGGTCCAGGAACTCCTGGCGGAAGTACTTCACGGCGCTGGTGATCGGGCTCGTCGCACCGTCGCCGAGGGCGCAGAAGGAACGGCCGAGGATGTTGTCGCAGACGTCGACCAGGGTGTCGATGTCGGTCGGGGTGCCCTCGCCGCGCACCATCCGCTGCAGCACCTGCACCAGCCAGTACGTGCCCTCCCGGCACGGGGTGCACTTGCCGCAGCTCTCGTGCTTGTAGAACTCGGTCCACTTCATGACCGCCCACGGCACCGACACGGTCTCGTTGAACACCTGTACCGCGGTCGTGCCCAGCATGGAGCCGGCCTCGGCCGCGCCCTCGAAGTCCAGCGGGACGTCGAGGTGCTCGGCGGTGAACAGCGGTGTCGACGAGCCGCCCGGGGTCCAGAACTTCAGCGGGATCCCGTCCTTCATCCCGCCGGCGAGTTCGAGCAGTTCCCGCAGTGTGATGCCGAGCGGGGCCTCGTACTGTCCGGGACGCTCGACGTGGCCGGAGACCGAGTAGATCTTCGGGCCGGGCGAGCGCTCACGGCCCATCGAGCGGAACCAGGCCGCGCCGCCGTTGACGATGGCGGGGACGCTGGCGATCGTCTCGACGTTGTTGACCACCGTCGGGCAGGCGTAGAGGCCGGCGGTCGCCGGGAACGGCGGCTTGAGCCGGGGCTGCCCGCGGCGGCCCTCGAGCGAGTCGAGCAGCGCCGTCTCCTCGCCGCAGATGTAGGCGCCCGCGCCGGCGTGCACCACGATCTCCAGGTCGAACCCGGAGCCGAGGATGTCGCGGCCGAGGTAGCCCTTGGCCTTCGCCTCGCGGACGGCGGCGCGCAGCCTGCGGATGCAGTGCAGCGCCTCACCGCGGACGTAGATCGCGCAGAAGTTGGCGCGGATCGCGTAGCTGGTGACGATGCAGCCCTCGATGAGCGCGTGCGGGTCGGCCATCATCGTCGGGATATCCTTGCAGGTACCCGGCTCGCCCTCGTCGGCGTTGATGACCAGGTACTTCGGCTTCGCGCCGGGGCCCGTGCCGCTGCCGTCGTCCTGCGGGATGAACCCCCACTTCATGCCGGTGGGGAACCCGGCACCGCCGCGGCCGCGCAGCCCGGAGTCCTTCACCAGCGCGATGAGCTGGTCGGGGTGGGCGGCGAACGCGGTGCGCAGGGAGGTGTAGCCCTCCAGCTGCTCGTAGGTGTCGATCGACCAGGACCGCGGCGACAGCCAGCGCCTGGTCAGGACGGGCGTGATCGGGTCCGGCTTGCGCACGGGCTCGGTGGTGCTCATGCGATCACTTCTTCTCCGGTAGCGCGGGCATCGCCGGCGGCTCGTCGGGCAGCGCGGGGGCGGTCCAGCCGTTCTCCTGCGCCATCCGCGCCCCGCGCACCGACTCGACCGCGCCGGACGGGCCTTCGACGCGGGCGGTCGTGTCGACGGTGGCGGCGTCGTCGGTGAACCCGGCCAGCTCCAGCTCGACGGTGCGCAGGTCGGTCAGCGGTGCCCCGCGGGTCGGCTGCGGACGCTCCCCGCGGCGCAGGGCGTCGACGAGCTCCACCGCGGACTCGACGGTCTGGTTGTCGAAGTACTCGTAGTTGACCTGCAGCACCGGGGCCAGGTCGCAGGCCGCGAGGCACTCGGCGTGCTCGAGGGTGACCGAGCCGGTGGTCCCGGGCTCGCCCGCCGTCTCCTCGTGGCCCAGCGGACGGTCCTCGGTACCCAGCCGCGTGCGCAGGCGGGCGTAGATGTCGTCGCCGCCCAGCGCCGCGCACAGGGTGTTCGTGCAGACGCTGACCAAGTGCTCACCGCACGGGGTGCGCTTGTACATCGTGTAGAACGTCGCGACCGCGGCGACCTCGGCCGTGGTCAGCTCCAGCGCCTCCGCGCAGTAGCGGATGCCGTCGGGGCTGACGTACCCCTCGACCGACTGCACCAGGTGCAGCAGCGGCAGCAGCGCCGAGCGGGGCTCGGGGTAGAGGGAGATGATCTCCGCCGTCCGTGACCGGGTGAGCTCGTCGAAGACCGGCCAGACCGGGCTCTTCTCCTGCGGGGGGACCGTCATCGGTCGCAACCTCCCATCACGGGGTCGATCGAGGCGACGGCCGCGATGACGTCGGCGACCTGGCCGCCCTCGCTCATCGCGGGCATCGTCTGCAGGTTCACGAAGCTGGGGTCCCGGACGTGGATGCGGACCGGGCGGGTGCCGCCGTCGGACACGGCGTGCACCGCGAGCTCGCCGCGCGGGGACTCGACGGCCGCGTAGGCCTGCCCCGGCGGTACGTGGAAGCCCTCGGTGACCAGCTTGAAGTGGTGGATCAGCGACTCCATCGACTGACCCATGATCTTGCGGACGTGCTCGAGGGTGTTGCCCATGCCGTCGCTGCCGACCGACAGCTGCGCCGGCCAGGCGACCTTCGGGTCGTCGACCATGACGCGGCCCGGCCCGAGGTCGTCGAGTTTCGTGACGGCCTGCTCCATGATCCGCAGCGACTCGTGGATCTCGGCGACGCGCAGCCGGTAGCGGGCGTAGCAGTCGGCCTCGGTGGCCGTCGGGACCTCGAAGTCGTACTGGTCGTAGACCGAGTACGGCATGTGCTTGCGCAGGTCCCAGGCCAGCCCGGCCGAACGCAGGATCGGCCCGGACGCGCCGAGGGCCAGGCAGCCGTCGACGGGCAGGTAGCCGACGCCCTCCAGGCGCTGGCGCCAGATCGGCTGGCCGGTGAGCAGCCGGTCGTAGTCGGGCAGCCGGGAGTTCATGACCTTCAGGAAGTCGCGGACCTTGTCCTGCCAGCCCTCGGGCATGTCCTGGGCGAGCCCGCCGGGCCGGATGAACGCGTGGTTCATCCGCAGGCCGGTGAGGAACTCCAGCAGGTGGAGCACCTCCTCGCGCTCGCGGAAGCCGGAGGTCATGCCGGTCAGCGCGCCCAGCTCCATGCCGCCGGTGGCCAGCGCGACGAGGTGCGAGCCGATCCGGTTGAGCTCCCAGAGCAGCACCCGCAGGTGCTCGGCCCGCTGCGGGACCTCGACGCCGAGCAGCTTCTCCACGGCCATGCAGTAGGCGCCCTCGTTGAACAGCGGGGACAGGTAGTCCGCGCGGGTCACGAAGGTGACGCCCTGGGTCCAGGTCCGGTACTCGCAGTTCTTCTCGATACCGGTGTGCAGGTAGCCGATGACCGCGCGGCCCTGGGTGACGGTCTCGCCCTCCAGCTCCAGGACCAGGCGCAGCACGCCGTGCGTCGACGGGTGCTGCGGGCCCATGTTGATGACGATGCGGTCGTCGTGCTCGACCTCGAGCAGGTCGTCCCAGTCGCCGCCGGTGACGGTGTAGACCGTGCCCTCGGTGGTCTCCCGGCCGGTCGCGGCGTACGGGTCCGGCGTCGCGGGGTTCGTGGTGGGATCGGCGTCGGTCGTCACGAGTAGGCCCTCCGCTCGTCGGGCGGGGGGATCTCCGCGCCCTTGTACTCCACCGGGATGCCACCCAGCGGGTAGCTCTTGCGCTGGGGGTGGCCGTCCCAGTCGTCGGGCATGAGGATCCGGGTCAGCGCCGGGTGGCCGTCGAAGACGACGCCGTACATGTCCCAGGTCTCGCGCTCGTGCCAGTCGGCCGTCGGGTAGACGTCGACGACGCTCATGACGTGCGGGTTCTCGAGATCGAGGGCGACCTCCAGCCGCACCCGGCGCCGGTAGGTCATCGACAGCAGGTGGTAGACGACGTGCAGCGGCCGGTCGACCGGCGCGCCGTCCGGTGCCGAGTAGTCCACACCGGACACACCGGAGCAGAACTCGAAACGCAGGCCGGGGTCGTCGCGCAGGGTGCGCGCGACCTCGTGCAGCCGGGCGGGTTCGACGTAGAGCGTCATCTCGTCGCGGTCGATCGTGACCTGCTCGATCGCGGACCGCGGGATGCTGCGCTCGTCGAGCGCCGCGCCCAGCTCGTCGGCGAACTCGTCGAACCAGCCGCCGAAGGGCCGCTCGGCCGGCGCCGGGGCCCAGCCGGGCAGGCGCAGACCGCCGTAGCCGGAGGTGTCGCCGGAGCCACGGACGCCGAACATGCCCGAGCGCGTGCGCGTCTCGGTCATCTTCTGCGCGGGGCGGGCGCCGCCCAGCGCGTCGCCGGGGCCCGCCAGGTCGCCGGGGGCCTCGCCGCCCGCCGCGCGCTGCTCCTCGACCGCTGCGCCGCTCTCCTGCGACGACGAGTGCGCGCCGCCGGTGGGCTCGGCCCCGTCCTTGGACGTACCGGTCGGCTCGGTCACTTCGCGTCACCTCCGCGGGCCGCGTCGGCCAGCGACGGCAGCTCCAGGGTCTCCCCCGGCGCGAGCGCGTTCGGGGCCGGCTTGGGCTGCGAGCCCGGCTCCAGGTAGTTCGGGACGTCGGGGGTGTGGGTGGTCCGCAGCGCCCCGAGCTGCTTGTGCTTCGGCGCGTACTTGACCGAGGACGGGACCATCGGCGTCCGGTACCCGGACTCGGCGAGCTCGGCGGCACGCTTCGGGCCGAGCGGCTCGTCCATGATCTTTGCGTGGATCTTGAGGATCGCGTCGATCAGCATCTCCGGCCGCGGCGGGCAGCCGGGCAGGTACATGTCGACCGGCACGACGTGGTCCACGCCCTGGACGATCGCGTAGTTGTTGAACATGCCGCCGGAGCTGGCGCACACACCCATCGCGAGCACCCAGCGCGGTTCGGGCATCTGGTCGTAGATCTGACGCAGCACCGGCGCCATCTTGTTACTCACCCGGCCCGCGACGATCATCAGATCGGCCTGGCGCGGCGAGGCCCGGAAGACCTCCATGCCGAACCGGGCCAGGTCGTAGCGCGGGGCGCCGGTGGTCATCATCTCGATGGCGCAGCAGGCCAGGCCGAAGGTGGCGGGCCAGAGCGACGACTTCCGGGTCCAGTTGACCAGCTTCTCGACGTTGGTCAGCAGGACGCCGCTGGGGAGGTTCTCCTCGAGTCCCATGACAGCCTCAGCTCCACTCGAGCCCGCCGCGACGCCATTCGTAGGCGTACGCGAAGGCGATCGTGGCGATGTAGAGCGTGATGGCCACGAACCCGAAGACACCGACCGCGTCGGCGACGACGGCGTACGGGTACATGAACACCAGCTCGATGTCGAACAGGATGAACAGCATCGCCGTGAGGTAGTAGGCGACCGGCACGCGTCCGCCGCCGACGACCGGCTGCGGCGAGGGCTCGATACCGCACTCGTAGGAGTCCAGCTTGGCCCGGTTGAACCGGCGCGGACCGATCAACGGCGCGGAGGCGACCGAGAACACCGCGAAGCCCGCCGCCAACACGAACAGCAGGACGAGCGGGAGATAGGGATCGAGCATTCCTACACCTTCGTTGTCGCGGCGCCACCGTCGTTGGTGGTGATCGACGAGCCGGTCGCGGCGACCTTATGTCCGGTCCCCTGTGACCAAGAACCCAGGCGAGCCTTACCTGTGACGGGGCGCGGGTCACATGTGATCCGCATCCGTGCAGGTCGGCGCGCTCCGGACCGCGTGGCCCGCACCACCCTTGTGAAAAAGTTCACGAACTGCGCGAGCAGTGTAGGACGGCGCCGCCGTGATCGCGTGGGCGGATCGGGCGATGGCGCGGGACTCCCTGCGGCGCAACGCGCTTCGACACGGCGTCACCGGGTGGTGACGATCGGTCCGCCGGCGCTCGCCGGTCGGGACCGTCGGTGTTCACGGATCGGGCCGGGCGGTGCTCGTGGACCCGGGCGGCGCTCGCGGACCCGGGCGGCCGAGCCGCGGACGCGGCCGGACGTTGCGTCCCGCACGCCGCCACCGCAGGCCCGCCGGGCCGCCGGGCACCCCCGCCGGCTCCGGCCCCGACGCCTCCTGCCGCGGAATCCGCTTACCCGGTAAGCGGATACAGCTCCTCCCCCCTCCCGGATTCCTCGTCCGGGAGGGCGGATCGCGCAAGCCCGCGGCACGAGGTCCCGGGGAGGGCGCGAATCCGTGACGCGGTGCGGTCGGGAGCCGGTCCGCGACGGAACGGGGCCCTAGGCCGAGGGAGTGTCGGGACGAATCGCTTACCGGGTAAGCGGATCCGTGGGTCCCGGGCCCCGGGACTCGACTCCGGGGGCCGCCCTGCGGAGGGCGGGGGCGGGCCGGCGGGAACGGCGGGGGCGGCCGGGGCGGCCGGGGGCTGGAACGGCAGGGGTGGCGGGAGCGGCGGGTCAGGCCGGCTTGTACGCCCGGTGCAGCGCGACGGCGCCGAAGGTCAGGTTCCGCCAGGCGGGGCGTTCCCAGCCGGCGTCGGCGATCTTGTCGGCGAGCGCCGGCTGGTCGGGCCAGTCCCGGATCGACTCGGCCAGGTAGAGGTACGCCTCGGGGTTCGACGAGACCGTGCGGGCGATCGTGGGGAGGGCGTGGCCGAGCACCGCGTTCTGGTAGAGCACGCGGAAGGGGGTCCAGGTCGGCGTCGAGAACTCGCAGACGACCAGGCGGCCGCCGGGGCGGGTCACGCGGGCCATCTCACGCAGGCCAGCGACGGTGTCGTTCGCGTTGCGCAGGCCGAAGGAGATGGTGACGGCGTCGAAGCTGCCGTCGGCGAAGGGCAGGTGCAGTGCGTCGGCGGCGGCCTTCGGGACCGCGCGGCGGGCGCCCGCACGCAGCATGCCGAGGGAGAAGTCCGCGGCGACGCACCAGGCGCCGTCCTTCGCGAGCTCGACGGTCGACACCGCGGTACCCGCGGCCAGGTCCAGGACCTTCTCCCCCGGGCGCAGCCCCAGGGCCCGGCGGGTCTGGACCCGCCAGTAGCGGTCCTGCCCGCCCGACAGCGCGGTGTTGGTCAGGTCGTAGCGCCGGGCGACGCCGTCGAACATGCGGGCGACGTCGGTCGGGTTCTTGTCGAGCTCGGCGCGGGACACGCACCCCAGCCTAGCGACCCGACCACCGCTTCACCGCCGGCCGAACTGCTCGCGCAGCACCTCGCGCAGACCGCTCAGGTACTCGGCACGCACCCGGGCGGCGACGCCCGCCCACTCGGCCTGCGGCGTGCTGACCCCGGTGCCGGCCCCGGTGAAGGCGCCCATGCCGTGCAGGGCGATCCAGCGGTGGTCGTAGTCGTGCGGGGCCGAGCGGTCCCAGGCGACGGCGCGGACGGCGGCACGGCGGACGCGGGCCGGGTCGGCGAACGCCCAGCGGTTGACCGGCTCACCGAACCGGTCGCGCAGCACGGCCAGCGCCTGGGCGGCCGTGGTGTCGGTGCACCGGCAGGCGTCGTAGCGGGCCCGCAGCTGGCCCGCGTAGAACCAGCGCGCGGCCTCGGCCATCTCGCCCTCGGCCACGAGGTTCTCCGACAGCGCGAACAGCACCGGCGGCATCCGGCGGTGCGGCGCAGCGAGGGTCTCGGACCGCGCGGCGCCGCGGACCGCGGGATCGGGGTCGAGCAGGCTCGACATCAGACGGACGGTGGCGGAGGTGTCGACCGCGGCGAGCTCACCACGGGGTGCGACGACGACGGTGCGGCTCATGGGTTCACCGTCCCCGCCGGGCCGCCACCACGGATCCGCACGACTACGCAGGCCGGCCCGCTCAGGCCGCGACGCGCTCCGGGGCCGCCGCGCGGAGCACGTCGCCGTAGTGGGCGAGCAGCTCGTCGCCGACCGCGGTCCAGGTCCGGCGCAGCACCGACTGGCGGGCGGCGAGCCCGAACTCCCGGTTGCGCTGCGGCTCGCACAGTGCCGTGACCGCGGTGACCAGCTCGCGGTCGGCGGCGTCGGTGGCCGGGTCGCCGGGCTCGCCCCCCTCGGGACGGGGAGCGACGAGGTAACCGGTACGGCCGGGCAGCACCAGGTCGCGCGGACCGCCCGCGTCGGGCGCGACCACCGGGACCCCCGAGGCGAGCGCCTCCTGCACCGCCTGGCAGAACGTCTCGGCCTGTCCGGTGTGCACGAACACGTCGAGGCTGGCGTAGAGGTGCGCGAGCTCGTCGCCGCCGCGGTGCCCGAGGAACGCCGCCGAGGGCAGCCGCTCGCGCAGCCCGTCGGCGCTGGGCCCGTCGCCGACGACGACCAGCCGCGTCCCGGGCAGGTCACCGAGTACGGCGAGCCGCTCCACCTGCTTCTCCGGGGCGAGACGGCCGACGAACCCGATGAGCCGCTCGCCGCCCGGGGCGAGCTCGGAGCGCCAGGCGTCGCTGCGCCGTGACGGGGTGAACCGGCGGGTGTCCACACCGCGCGCCCACTGGTGCACCCGCGGCACGCCGCGCTCGCGCAGCGCCCCGGTCGCCCAGCTCGACGGTGCGAGCGTCCGGTCGGCCATGCCGTGCAGCCGGCAGGTCCAGCGCCACGCGGCCCGGGCGGTCAGACCGAGCCCGTAGGCGGAGGCGAAGCCGGCGACGTCGGTCTGGTAGACCGCGACCGTCGGCACCCCCAGACGCCGGGCCGCCGCCAGCCCCCGTGCCCCGACCACGAACGGTGCCGCCAGGTGGACCACGTCGGGCCGGAACCGGCGCAGCGCGGTCAGGATCCGTCTGCTGGGCACCCCGACCGGCATCGAGTTCACCACCGGGAGCTCGACCGCCGGGATCCGGACGACCGGGATCCCCTCGTGGGAGTCCGGCCCGGCCGTCCCCGGCGCGATCACCACGACGTCGTGGCCCCCCGCCCGCAGGTGCTCGCACACCCGCAGCACCGAGTTGGTGACGCCGTTGACCACCGGCAGGAAGCATTCCGAGACGATTGCGACGCGCACGGACCGGAACGGTGACGGGGGCGGGACAGCGGGACGGGTCCCCGGCGTGATCAGCCGTCCAACCCTGGGCGAACATCGGGTGGGCGGGTCACGAGTTGGCACGTCCGGCAGGAGGTGGACACCCGGGCGTCGTCGCCACGACATCACCCGCCCGGACACTCGGGTCGCATGACGGCCGTGCCCCACACCCCGCCACACACCGTGCCGCCCCCGGTGCCGTCCCCCCGGCCGGTGGACCCCACCGTGCTGTCCCGCGCGCTGGAGACGGCGGGCCGGCTGGCCAACGACGCCGCCGAGGTGATCACCGCGACGCTAGGCCGCGAGCACGCCGGGTCGCTCGACGCGACCGCCAAGGCCAACCCGTTCGACTGGGTCACCGACACCGACCGCACCCTGGAACGGCACACCCGCCGGGTGCTGGCCGCGGAGTTCCCCGGCTGCCCGGTCGTCGGGGAGGAGTTCGGCGCCGACGCGGGCGCGGACTCGGCCCCGCTGCGCTGGGTCGTCGACCCCGTCGACGGCACCGCGAACTACGTCGCGGGCCTGCCGTGGTGCGCCTACAGCCTGGCCCTGGTGGACGGCGACGGCCCGGCCGTGGGCGTCGTCGCCGACCCGGGCCGCGGCCAGATCTACGCCGCCGCCCGCGGGCGCGGCTTCCGGGCGAACGGCGTGCCGGTGCCCGCGCGGCGCCCCACCCGGGTCGCCGGGTCGCTGATCTGCGCGGAGGACCCCGACCCCGGGTTCGTCGAACGCGCCCGCGCCGCGCACGTCGGCGTGCGGGTGCTCGGCTCGGCCGCGCTGGCGATCGCCCAGGTCGCGCTGGGCAACGCGGTCGCCGCGATCCTGACCCGCTACCACGAGTGGGACGTCGCCGGGGCGCTGTGCCTGGCCACCGAGGCCGGCGCGCTGGTGCTGGGCCGCGACGGCCGGTCGACACCGCTGCCGGAGGGCGGGCTGCTCGTCGCCGCACCGCAGGTGGCCGCCGAGGTCGGGCTCCTCTCGCGGGGGTGAGAGCGGACGGGGCCGGTGCCGAGGTCCTCAGACGGTGCCGGTGCGGGCCCGGCGGCGGCGCAGCCAGACGTGGAGCGGGCCCAGCAGCACCCAGCCGCCCGCGACGAGCCCGGCGACCGGGAGGATCCCGTCGACGGCGGTGCGGCCCGCGACGCGCACGTGCGTCGGGTCCGCGGTGTCGTACTCGACGTAGATGTTCTCGCCCGGGGTGAGCCCGACCGGGTAGGAGATGCCGGCGGCCGGGGTCTGCAGGCGGCCCTCGTCGTCGACGAAGCTGACCAGTGTGCGCCAGTAGTCCGAGCCGTCGAGCACGGTCGCGGCGGTGGTGCCCCGGTTGCCGTCGATCGCCGCGTCCTCCAGGAACGCACCCCCCAGCCCCACCAGCGCGACCAGCGTCCAGGTCAGCGCGACGACCAGGACGATCTCGGGCAGGTGGTACCGCGTCCGGCCGAGGAGCCGGGCCGCGACGGCCGAGGTCTCGGTCAGCACATCGCCGGTCGGGCGGCCGCTCGGACTGGTCACGGGGACCGATTCTAGGAGCGCTCCGGCACCCGGGTGTGTCCGGTGCCTCGCACCCTCGCACCCGCCCCCGCGGCGCACGTTGTCTACTCTCGAAGGGTGACCATCGCACCGGCCGGCACCGCGCTGCGCGTCCGGACCCGCCCGCTGCGGCTCGACGGGCGGCTGTTGGACGTGCTGCCCGGCGCCGCCGGGGCGCTGTCCTGGGTGCGCGACGGCGAGGGTCTGGTCGGGTGGGGCGAGGTCGCCCGGTTCACCGCGTCCGGGCCCGAGCGGTTCGCCGAGGCCGACCGCTGGTGGCGCGGGGTGGTCGACCGGCTCGACACCTCGGCCGGCTACGACGACGTCCGCCTCCCCGGCACCGGTGCCCTCGCGTTCGCCTCGTTCACCTTCGCCGACGGCTGCCCGGGCTCCGTTCTCGTGGTGCCGCGGGTGATCGTCGGGCGGCGCGGGCACCGCGCCTGGATCACCGAGATCGGCCCCGCCGACGCCCCGGAGGCGCCGGGCGCGCTGCCCGTCCCCGCACCCGTACGCCCCAGCGGCCGGCTGCGCTACGCCGACGGCCAGGTCTCCGCGCACCGGTACCGGGGTGCCGTCGCCGCCGCGGTCGGGCGGATGCGCGGGGGGGAGCTGCAGAAGGTGGTGCTCGCGCACGACCTGCTCGCCCTCGCCGACCGCCCGCTGGACCCCCGGTTCCTGCTCCGCGGGCTGGCCCGGCGCTACCCGACGTGCTGGAGCTACGCCGTCGACGGTCTGGTCGGTGCCACCCCCGAACTGCTCCTGCGGCTGCGCGGGCGGACCGTGGAGTCCCGGGTCCTCGCCGGCACGATGTGGCCCGGGTCCGGTCCGGACGCCGACACCGCGGGCGCGCTGATCGGCTCGTCGAAGGACCGGCGCGAGCACGCCTACGCCGTCGACTCGCTGGCCGCGTCGCTGCGCCCGCTGGTGGCCGAGCTGCACGTGCCGGACGCGCCGTCGGTGCTGACCCTGCCGAACGTGTCGCACCTGTCCAGCGACGTGCACGCCCGCCTGGACCCGGCCCGGCCGGCGTCGCTGCTGACGCTGATCGGCGCGGTGCACCCGACGGCAGCCGTCGGCGGTACCCCGACCCCGGACGCGACGGCGCTGATCACCGAGATCGAGGGGCTCGACCGCGGCCGCTACGCGGGCCCGGTCGGCTGGGTCGACGCCGGGGGTGCCGGCGAGATGGGCATCGCGCTGCGCTGCGCGGAGCTGGACGGCCGCACCGCGCGGCTGTTCGCCGGGTGCGGGATCGTCGCCGACTCCGAGCCGGACGGCGAGGTCCGCGAGGCCGCCGCCAAGATGCGCGCGGTCCGCGAGTCCCTGGAGGGCTGAGCCCGAGCCCGAGCCGGGGCCGCGGGGGACGCGACGGCGGATCCCCCGCCGCGGCCCGGGGCCCGGGACCGGGACCGGGACCGGCTCAGTCCAGCGCCGCGGCGACCACCCGGCGGAGCTCGGCGTGCGTGTCGCGCAGCCCCTCGCGGCGCGCCGCGACCCGGACCAGCCGTCGCCCCGATCCGGGGCGGGCCGCGAGCTCGGCCGGGTCGCCGCTCCAGTCGCCCGCCCGCCACCCGGCCGCGCGGGCCAGGCCGACGAGGTCGACGCCGGTGGGCGTGCCGAAGACCCGCTCGAAGGCGTGGGCGTGCGCCGGGCCGCCCTGTTCGAGCAGGTGGAAGATGCCGCCGCCGCCGTCGTCGAGGACGGTGACGGTCAGGTCGGGCGACGGCTCCCCCGGGCCGACGACGAGCCCGGTCGTGTCGTGCAGCAGCGTGAGGTCGCCGAGCAGCAGCGCCGTCGGGCCGGGGTGGGCCAGTGCGGCGCCGACCGCCGTCGACACCGTCCCGTCGATGCCCGCGACCCCGCGGTTCGCGCGCACCGTGAGCCCGGGGCGGGGCACCGCGGCCAGCGCGACGTCGCGCACCGGGTTCGACGAGCCGAGGACCAGCTGACCCCCGTCGGGCTGGGCGGCGACCAGGTCGCGCGCCAGCCGCAGGCCGGGTGCGCCCGCGGCGGTGCCGTCGTCGAGCGCGGTGTCGAGCGACTTCGCCGCGGCCCGGTCCGCGTCGCGCCAGGACCGCACCCAGTCCTCGGGCGGGGACAGCGCGGGCAGCGCGCCGACGGCCCGGACGGTGCCGGCGACGTCGGTCCAGGGGGTGCCGTCGGGGCCGGGATCGGCGAACACCGCCACCGACGGGGCCGCGAGCAGGGCGGCGACGCCGCGGTGCAGGGTGGGCCTGCCGAGCACGACGACCTGGGCGGGACGCAGCTCGGGCCGGTCCAGCAGCCACGGACCGGTGCGCAGCGCGTGCGCCCACCAGCACGACGACGGCTCCGCGACCAGCGGGGTCCCGCCGAGCAGGCTGGGGTCGGCGGCGGGCCCGCCCGCCCCGGCGACGACGAGGGTGCGCGCCCCCGGGTCGAGCTCCAGCGGGGGCAGTGCGCGGACCGGCCGGGGCACCGCGGTCCAGGCGGCGCCGCCGGACCGTCCGGCGGGCAGGTCGGCACCCGGCAGCGGTGCGCCGTCGAGCGGGTCGCCGGGCGCCGCGGCCGGGTCGTCGTCGGGCACGAGCGGATCGGTGTAGGGCAGGTCGAGGTGCACCGGGCCGGGGGCGCCGGCACCGGCTCCGGTGGCCGCGGCGAGCATGCGTGCGACGACCGCCCGCCAGCGCCGCACCTCCGGTTCCGTGGTGCCCACGGGCACCGGGAGCGTGCCCGCCCAGCGCACCGCGCCGCCGTAGAGCCCGGACTGGTCGATGGTCTGGCTGGCCCCGGTGCCGACCAGCTCCGGCGGCCGGTCGGCGGTCAGGACCAGCAGTCCGACCCCCGAGTGCGAGGCCTCCAGCACGGCCGGGTGCAGGTTCGCCGCGGCCGTCCCGGAGGTGACGACGACCGGGACCGGTCGCCCGGAGGCCAGTGCCAGGCCGAGCGCGAGGAACCCCGCGGCGCGCTCGTCGATGCGTACGTGCAGCCGCACCGTGCCCCGCTCGTCCGCGCGGGCGAGCGCGAACGCGGGCGGCGCGTTGCGGGAGCCGGGACACAGCACCGCGTCGGTGACACCGGCTCGCGCCAGCTCGTCGACGAGGACGCGCGCCTGCGCGGTCGAGCCGTTCACCCCATCACCCCTCACCACGACGGTACCGGCGCGGCGGCCGCCTGCCCCACCGAGGCCGACCGGCTGAGGCGCGGATCATCCCGCCGCGGCCGTCCCGGGGCCCGGCGGACCCGGGCGGACGAGCGCGGTGCCGCCCGGGAGCCGGCGCGCCGGGCCACCGTGGCCGGGGCGACCGGGGGTGACCGGGTGTGGCCGGCACACGTCACGGTCGGGGTACCGATGTGGCCGGAACCGGTGAAAACGACGCACCGGGGCCCTACCGTGACGCCACCGCAGGAGTCCGTCGATGAGGAGGGACCGTGTCCGACACCCATGCCGGCGCCACCGCGCCGGGATCGCCGACGCCGCCCGCGTCCGACCGGCCGCACACCCCGATCGCCAAGGTCGTCGCGGGGAGCATGCTGGGCACGACCGTCGAGTGGTACGACTACTTCCTCTACGGCGTCGCCGCCGCGCTGGTGTTCCCGCAGGTCTTCTTCCCGGAGTCCGACGGCGCGACCGGGACCCTGCTGTCGCTCGGCACCTTCGCCGTCGGTTTCATCGCGCGACCGGTGGGCGGTCTGGTCTTCGGCCACTACGGCGACACGATCGGCCGCAAGAAGCTGCTGGTCCTGTCCCTGATGATGATGGGCGTCTCGACGTTCGCGATCGGGCTGCTGCCCGCCTACGCCACGATCGGGATCGCCGCGCCGCTGCTGCTCGTGCTGCTGCGGCTGGTCCAGGGCTTCGCGCTGGGCGGTGAGTGGGGCGGCGCCGTCCTCATCGTGTCCGAACACGGCAGGCCCGAGCACCGGGGGTTCTGGGCGAGCTGGCCGCAGGCCGGTGCCCCGGCGGGGCAGCTGCTGGCCAACGGTCTGCTCGCGGTGATGGCGCTGGTGCAGTCGGAGGAGGCGTTCCTGGCCTGGGGCTGGCGGATCCCGTTCCTGCTGTCCGCGGTGCTGGTGCTGATCGGCCTCTACGTCCGCCTCGCCGTCGAGGAGTCCCCGGTGTTCCGGGAGGCCCAGGCCAGGGCGGCCGAGCGGGCCGCGGCGGGGGAGAAGGACACCGTGCCGATCCTGGACGTCCTGCGTCGCTACCCGCGCGAGGTGCTCACCGCGATGGGGGCGCGGTTCGCCGAGAACGTCTCCTACTACATCTTCACGATCGTCATCTCGACGTACGTGACGGAGCGGTTCGGGCTGCCCTCGTCGTTCGTGCTGGGCGCGGTGCTCATCGGTGCCGCGGTGCACCTGGTCACGACCCCGCTGTGGGGCGCGGTCTCCGACCGGGTCGGCCGCAAGCCGGTGTACCTGTTCGGCGCGGTGGGCGTCGGTGTCTGGGCGTTCGCGTTCTTCTTCCTGGTCGACACGCAGAGCTTCGCCCTGACCGCCGTCGCGGTGACGGTCGGGCTGGTGCTGCACGGCGCGATGTACGGCCCGCAGGCGGCGTTCCTGTCCGAGCTGTTCGGCACGAAGGTGCGCTACTCGGGCATCTCGATCGGCTACCAGCTGGCGTCGGTGTTCGCGGGTGGCCTCGCCCCGCTGATCGCGGCGTCGCTGCTGATCGCGACGGGGACCGGCTACGCGATCGCGGTGTACATCGCGATCGCGTCGGTGGTCACCGTCGTCGCCGTGGCGAGCTACTCCGAGACCCGCACCCGGCGTCTGGACGACGACGACGCACTGACCAGGACCTGACCGCCCGGGCCGGGGTGATCCGGCACGGAACGCGCGAACCGGGCCGCGGCCCGGCGGAACGCCTCCCGGGGGCGTAGAAACGGGCTCGACCCGTCGATCACCCCGGGAGGCCGACCCCGTGCCGCGCACCGACTTCACGATCAGCACCCCCGACGGCGACGCCGTCGCCACCCTGCACACCCCGGACGGCGACGGCCCGTGGCCTGGCGTGCTCCTCTACCCCGACGCCGGCGGTGTCCGGGCGGCCATCCACGACATGGGCGCACACCTGGCGACCCTCGGGTACGCGGTGCTGCTGCCCGACGTCTACCACCGGCACGGCGACTGGGCCCCGTTCGACTTTGCCACCGTGTTCTCCGACCAGCCCGAGCGGGCGCGGCTGATGGGGATGGTGGGCTCGCTGACCCCGGAGCTCGTCGCCGTCGACGCCGAGGCATGGGTGACCGCGCTGCTGGCCCGGCCCGAGGTCGAGGGCACGACGGTCGGCACCACCGGCTACTGCATGGGCGGCGTGATGAGCCTGCGCACCGCGGCGACGCAGCCCGAACGGGTCGCGGCCGCGGCGTCGTTCCACGGCGGCAACCTGGCCACCGACGACCCGGCCAGCGTGCACCGGCTCGCCGACCGCATCCGGGCCGAGGTCTACGTGGCCGGCGCGACCGACGACGCCTCCTTCCCCGACGAGCAGAAGCAGCGTCTGGGCGACGCGCTGTCCGCGGCCGGGGTGTCGGCCACCCTGGAGACCTACCCGGCGGCGCACGGTTTCGCGGTGCCGGACGCCCCCTCCCACGACGACGACGCCGAGCAGCGGCACTGGGACGCGCTGCACCGGCTCTTCGGGGCGAACCTGTAGGGGTAGCGTCTGCGCTCGACATGAGCGCGACCCTTCACGTGACGGGCCTGGCCGCGGGCCACGGCGACCGCCCCCTGTTCTCCGGGCTGGACCTCGTCGTCGCCCCCGGCGACGTCGTCGGTCTGGTCGGTGCCAACGGTGCCGGCAAGTCCACCCTGCTGACGGTGCTGGCCGGTTCGCGGCCCGCGGACGACGGGTCGCTGACCCTGGCCCCGCCGGACGCGACCGTCGGCCACCTGCCCCAGGAGCCCGACCGGCGGCCCGGGGAGACGGTCGCCGGGTTCCTGGCGCGCCGGACCGGCGTCGCGCCGGCGCAGGCGACGATGGACGCCGA
Source organism: Pseudonocardia sp. ICBG1293 (assembly GCF_020131355.1). Taxonomy (GTDB): domain Bacteria; phylum Actinomycetota; class Actinomycetes; order Mycobacteriales; family Pseudonocardiaceae; genus Pseudonocardia. Next base: position 52,221 of record NZ_JAHLEL010000038.1, on the reverse strand, counting down.
GGCCGAGGGGCTGGCGGCGGGCACCCCGGGCGCCGACGACCGCTACGCCGTCGCGCTGGACCGCTGGCTCGCCCTCGGGGGCGCCGACCTCGACGAACGCTCCGGTGAGGTCCTGCGCGAGGTGGGTCTGGCCGTCGGTCCGGACGCTCCGATGACCGGGTTGTCCGGCGGGCAGGCCGCCCGGGCCAACCTCGCGTCGCTGCTGCTGTCCCGCTACGACCTGCTGCTGTTGGACGAACCCACCAACGACCTCGACCTCGACGGCCTGGAGCGGCTGGAGCGGTTCGTGGGTGGGCTGGCCCGCCAGGGCACCCCGACCGTGCTGGTCAGCCACGACCGGGAGTTCCTGGCGCGCACGGTGAACCGGATCGTCGAGCTGGACCCGGTCCAGCAGCGGATCGACGTCTACGACGGTGGCTACGAGGCCTACCTCGCCGAGCGCGCGGTGGCGCGCCGGCACGCCCGCGAGGACTACGAGGAGTACGCCGGGAAGCTCGGCACCCTCCAGCAACGCGCCGTCATGCAGCGCAACTGGATGGCCCAGGGTGTGCGCAACGCCCGGCGCAAGACGAAGGACCCGGACAAGAACGTCCGCGCGCAGCGTCAGGAGTCCAGCGAGAAGCAGGCCGCGAAGGCCCGGCAGACCGAGCGGGCGATCGAGCGGCTGGAGGTCGTCGAGGAGCCCCGCAAGGAGTGGGAGCTGCGGATGGCGATCGCCTCCGCTCCGCGGTCCGGCTCGGTCGTCGCGCGGGCCGACGCCGCGGCCGTGCGGCGGGGGGACTTCGCGTTCGGCCCGGCCACGGTGCAGGTGGGCTGGGCGGACCGGGTCGTCGTCACCGGGGCGAACGGCGCGGGCAAGTCGACGCTGCTCGGGCTGCTGCTGGGGCGGATCACCCCGGACTCGGGCTCGGCGGGCCTCGGCTCGGGGGTGCTGGTCGGCGAGATCGACCAGGCCCGTGGGGCGTTCCTCGGGGAGGCGACGCTGTTGCGCGCCTTCGGCGAGCAGGTGCCGGACTGGCCGGAGTCCGAGGTGCGGACGCTGCTCGCGAAGTTCTCCCTCGGCGCCGACCAGGTGCTGCGGACGGCGTCGTCGCTGTCACCCGGCGAGCGGACCCGCGCCGCGCTGGCGCTGTTGCAGGCGCGCGGGGTGAACCTGCTGGTGCTCGACGAGCCGACCAACCATCTCGACCTGCCCGCCATCGAGCAGCTCGAGCAGGCGGTCGAGGAGTTCGACGGGACCGTCCTGCTCGTCACCCACGACCGGCGGATGCTCGGCACGGTGCGCGCCACCCGCCGCTGGGACGTCCGCGACGGGACCGTCACCGAGCTGTGAGACGACCGTGGCCCCACCGGTGTCCGGTGGGGCCACGACGGACGTCGGGTGGGTCAGGCCTGCGGGGCGTCCGCGTCCTCGGACTGCTCGACGATCGCGAAGCGCAGCTCCTGCTCGCCCTGCTCGGTCGCCACGGGCTGCACGTCGAGGACCTTGTCGTCCAGGAGCTCCGCGGCGGCCGGCTCCAGGAAGACGGTGATTCCCTCCCCACGCAGCACGGTGTCCTGCGCGTCGGCCCCCTGGGCGAGGGCCAGCTCGAGGCCCTGCGCCGGGTCGGGCGCGGAGATGCGCAGGCCCCCGTCGTCGGGCAGCTCGGCGTCGGTGCTCAGGGTCTTGATCGCCTCGGCGGCGTTCTCGGTGATCGCCAACATCGTCCCCACGGTACGGATGCACGCACACACGTCCACCGCGCCGGGGCGGCCGCGGCCCCTGTCGGGTGACCGACGGCGCCGTGCCCTCCGCACATGCCGGAGGGTGACACGCGTCACCCCGCCCACGACGACGGCCCGGTGCCCCTCCGGAGAGGGGCGCCGGGCCGTGGCGTGCGGGGTGCGGATCAGCCGAAGTCGTCGGGGTCCGGGCCGATGCGCTCGCCGGTGTGGAGCTTCTCCACCGCGGCGATGTCGTCGTCGCTCAGGGCGAAGTCGAAGATCTCGGAGTTCTCCTTGATCCGCTCCGGGTTGTTCGACTTGGGGAACACGATGTTCCCGAGCTGGATGTGCCAGCGGAGCACGACCTGCGCGGCGGACTTGCCGACCCGCTCGGCGATCTCCTTCAGCTCGGGGGCCTCGAGCAGGCCCTTGCCCTGGCCGATCGGGCTCCACGCCTCGAGCGCGATGTCGTGCTGCTGCAGGTACTCGCGCAGCTCGCGCTGCACCAGGTGCGGGTGGAACTCGATCTGGTTGATGACCGGGACCGTGGAGGTCTCCGCGGCCAGCCGGTCGAGGTGGTCGGGCTGGAAGTTCGAGACGCCGATGGACAGCGCCTTGCCCGCCTTCTTCGCGTCCTCGAAGCCCTGCCAGGTCTCGACGTAGCGGTTCTCCTTCGGCCGCGGCCAGTGGATCAGGTACAGGTCCACGTGGTCGAGGCCGAGCTTGGTGAGGCTCTCGTCGAGCCTGCGCACCGCCGACTCCCGGCCGTGCCCGTCGTTGTTCAGCTTGGTGGTGATCCACAGCTCGTCGCGCGGGATGCCGGAGTCGGCGATGGCCTTGCCGACGCCCTCCTCGTTGCCGTACATCTGCGCGGTGTCGATGTGGCGGTAGCCCAGGTCCAGGGCCGCCTTGACCTTGTCCGCGGTGTCGCCCGGATCGATCTGGAAGACACCGAACCCGAGCTGCGGGATCTCCCGGCCGTCGTTCAGCTTGATGGTGGGAACAGTCATGCCCTCCGGCTACCCGCGGCGTAGCCCGCCCATGCGGTCCCGTGGGATCGGTCTCGGGCGGGAATGCCGACCCGGGTCAGCCCCAGACGCGGGCGACCTCGGCCGCCACGCCGGCCGCCTGCGCCCGCCCGGCCCGCACCGACGCGGGGCGGCGCGCCGGGTCGAGCGGGTTGCGCCCGAACGCGCGGCGCGAGCGCCGGTCCGGCTCGACGACGGCGACCCGGGCGAGCGCGCCGAGCGCCTCGGCCTGCACCCGCGGCGCCGCGGCACCGCCGAGCCCGCCGGACAGCGGTGCGAGGACGACGACGCGGCCGTACCCGGCGGCGAGGTCGGCGTTGGCCATGGAGCGGACCCCGCCGTCCATCCACCGGGTGCCCGCGGCCGTGACCGGCGGCCACACCCCGGGTACCGCGCAGCTGGCGGCGACCGCGGTGGCGAGCTCGACACCGTCGTCGCGGCCGAAGACCCGGAACGCACCGGTGTGGGCGTCGACGGCGGTCACCCGCAGGTCCCGGTCGGCGGGCCAGTCGGCGCCGTCGAGCCGGGACCGGATCACCGCGATCCGCTCGACCTCCGGCACCGTGCCGGTGTCCAGGGCGAGCCGGCCGATCCGGGCCCGCACCCGGGTGGCGTCGCGCGGGCCGGCGAGCGCGGCGACCCCGACCCGCAGTGCCAGGCGCAGCCCGAGGGTCGCGGCGAGCTCACCGGACGGCGGGTCCAGCTGGGTCGCGGCGAGTGCCGCCGGGTCCCGGCCGACGGCCAGGTTCGTGCCCACCATCGACCCGGCGGAGGTCCCGACGACGAGGTCGGCGTCGCGCAGGTCGACACCGTCGGCGAGCAGGCCCGCCAGCAACCCGTACATCCAGGCGATGCCGGTCAGCCCACCGCCGCCCAGCACCAGTGCCCGTCGGTCGTCGGCCATGGGTCCCCTCCTCGTCGCCGGTCGTGGTCACCCCGGTGCGGGGTCCCCCGCGATCAGCCCCGCAGGGCGCGGTACGCGATCTGGGCCAGGTGCACCGGCTCCCGCTCGCCGGCCTGGCGCACCTGGGTGCGGCAGGAGTAGCCGTCGGCCAGCAGCGCCACGGACTCGTCGGCGGCCCGGACGGCGGGCAGCAGGGCCCGCTCCGCGCACGCCATCGAGACGTCGTAGTGGCCGTCCTCGAAGCCGAAGTTGCCGGCCAGGCCGCAGCAGCCGGAGTCGAGCACGGTCGCGTCCACCCCCAGCGCGGCGAGCACCGCGCGGTCCGGCTCGGATCCCAGCTCGGCGTGCTGGTGGCAGTGGATCTGCACCAGCGCCGCGCCGTTGCCCTCCCCCGCGACGGCGGACAGCTCGTCGGCGTGCCGGGCGAGCAGCTCGGCGAAGGTCGACACCTGGCTCCCGAGCAGCGCCACCCGGGGCTCGTCGGGCAGCAGCTCGGCGGCGTCGCTGCGCAGCGCCGCGGTGCACGACGGCTCCAGCCCGACGACCGGGACACCGGCGTCGAGCGCCGGGCCGATCGCGCGCAGGCTGCGGGCCAGCACCCGGCGGGCCGCGGTGACCTGGCCGGTGGAGGTCCAGGTCAGGCCGCAGCAGACGTTGCGCGGCGGCAGCTGCACCCGGTAGCCGAGGCCGGTGAGCACCGCGACGGCGTCGGCGGCGATCTCCGGGTCGAAGTGGTCGGTGAAGGTGTCGGTCCACAGCAGCAGCGGGCCGCGGCTGCCCGGCGCGACGCCCAGGTCCGGCACCGTCGACATGGGCAGCCCGCGGGCCGCCTGCGCGGTGTAGGTCTCGCGGGCGATCGGCGGGATGGCGCGGCGGGCGTCGATCCCGCCCGCCTTCTTCGCGACCTTCGCCAGCAGCGGGACCTGCGCGAGCCGGTTCAGCCCGTCGACGGCCGCCGCCGGCAGCACCCCGACCGCGCGCAGCCACCGCGGCAGCGCACCCATCGAGTAGTGCGTGCGCGGCCGGATCCGCCGGTGGTAGCGGTTCGCGAGGAACTCGGTCTTGTAGGAGGCCATGTCGACCCCGACCGGGCAGTCGGACTTGCAGCCCTTGCAGGACAGGCACAGGTCGAGCGACTCCGCGACCTCGTCGGACTGCCAGCCGTCGGTGATGATCTCGCCGTTGGCCATCTCGAAGAGCAGCCGGGCACGTCCGCGGGTGGAGTGCTTCTCCTCCTTGGTCACGTTCCAGCTGGGGCACATGACCCCCGACCCGGTGTCGACGGCGCACTTGCCGACGCCCAGGCAGCGCCGGGTGGCGCGGTGGAAGCTGCCGCGGTCGTGGCCGAAGGCCAGCTTCGGCTCGTCGGGCATGGTCGGCATGCCGAGCTGGACGCGCAGGTTCTCGTCCATCGTCGCCGGACGGACCACGCGGCCCGGGTTCATCCGGTCGTCCGGGTCCCAGATGCCCTTGAAGTCCTCGAAGGCGGAGATGATCTGCGGCGGGTACATCCGGGGGAGCAGCTCGGCGCGGGCCTGCCCGTCGCCGTGCTCACCCGACAGCGACCCGCCGTGCGCGACGACGAGGTCCGCGGCGGCGGTCATGAAGTCGCGGAAGTTCTGCACGCCGGGCTTGCTGAGCAGGTCGAAGTCGATCCGGACGTGCAGGCAGCCGTCGCCGAAGTGGCCGTAGTAGATGCCCTTGCGGCCGTGATCCTCCAGGACCTTGTCGAACTCGCGCAGGTAGGCGCCGAAGCGCTCGGGCGGGACTGCGGCGTCCTCCCAGCCGGGCCACGCCTCGCCGCCCTCGGGTGAGCGGGTCAGCAGCCCTGCGCCCTCCTCACGGACCTTCCACAGCGCCGCCATCCGCTTCGGCTCGCCGACGACGACGGCGCCGGTCGTGTAGGCCTTCATCGCCTCGACGACGGCCTGCGCGGCGGCCTCGGCCTCGGCGCGGGTGGCGCCGCCGGTCTCGACGTAGAGCCAGCCCTTGCCCTCGGGCAGCATCCGGCTGGTCGTCTCGTCCGGGCGCAGCGCGCGCAGCGACGCGATCAGCCCGGCGTCCATGCCCTCGATGGTCAGCGGCTTCTGGTCGCGGACGATCATGACGTTGTCCGCGGCGTGGTAGGCGTCCGGGAAGCCGAGCACGGCCAGCGCGCGGGCCGGCGGGGACTCGACCAGGTCGACGGTCGCGGACAGGATGGTCGCGCACGTGCCCTCGGTCCCGACCAGTGCCTTGGCCAGGTTCACGTTCCCCGGCACGAGCTGGTCGAGGTTGTAGCCCGACACCCGCCGGGTCAGCTCCGGGACGTGCTTCTCGACGTCGCCGGCGACCCTCGTGCCCAGCGCGCGCAGCGCGTCCGGGATCGCGCCGGTCTCGGTGCCGTCGCCGCCGAGCACAATCCGCTCGCCGCGGTAGGTGAGGGCCTCCAGCTCGCGGACGTTGTCGACGGTCTTGCCCCAGGACAGCGAGTGCGAGCCACAGGCGTTGTTGCCGATCATGCCGCCGATCGAGCAGCGGTTGTGCGTCGACGGGTCCGGGCCGAACGTCAGACCGTGCGGCTTGCCGGCGTCCCGCACGGCGTCGCACACCGCACCCGGCTGCACCGTCGCGGTGCGGGCGTCCGGGTCGACGGACAGGATCGCGTCCATGTGCGTGCGGAAGTCCATCGCGACCGCGGTGTTGACCGCCTGGCCCGCGATGGAGGTGCGGGAGCCGACCGGCATCACCGGGACGTCGTGCGCGCGGCACACGGCCATCGCGGCCTCGACGTCCGCGGCGTCGCGCGGGGCGATCACGCCGATCGGGACACCCCGGTAGTTCGACGCGTCCGCCGACCACATCGCGCGGCTGCCCGCGTCGAAGCGGACCTCACCGCCGATCGCGGCACGCAGGTCGTTCTCCAGGGCGCGGTACGCGGTGGTCGAACGCGATCCGCCTTCGCTCCTCCCGGTGGTGGGACGCGCGGCGCTGTCGGTGGTCACGGGGCTCCTCTCGGCACGGGCTCCGGCCCGCGCGACGGGCCGGGGCCGGGGCCGGGGCCGGGGCCGGGGGATGACGCTACCCCGCGGTGCCGGGGCCGCTCCCGTCGACGGGAACGCGGTTGCGGTGATCCGGATCGCCTCGGCACGCTGCGGGGATGCCCCGTGACGAGCTCGCCGACACCGTGGTGCGCACCTGGGGCGGTGCGGGCGCGGCCTGGTTGGCCGGCCGGGACCGGCTGCTCGCCGACCTCGCCTGCGAGCTGGACCTGGAGCTCGGCGCGGCACTGCCGCAGACCTTCCACGCGGTCCGCGCGGTCACCTGCTCGGACGGGACCGCGGCCGTGCTGAAGGCGGGTGTGCCCGACGGCCACCTCGACGCCGAGACCACCGCGCTGCGTGCCTGGGACGGCGACGGAGCGGTCCGGCTGCTGTGGGCCGACCCGGCCCGCGGGGTGCTGCTGCTCGAACGGGCCGCACCGGGCACCGAGCTGACGGCCCTGCCCGATGACCGGGCCGTCGAGGTCGTCGGCGGGCTGCTCGCCCGGCTGCACCGGGCACCCGTCCCGGCGGGGCTCGACCACGTCGCGGGCGAGCGGGCCGCGTTCGACGCGCACCTGGCCCGCCCGGACGAGCCGCTGCCCCGGACGCTGGTGGAGCGGGCCGCCTCATTGTGGACGCGGCTCTGCGGCTCGGCCGACCGTGAGGTGCTGCTGCACGGCGACCTGCACCAGCACAACGTGCTCGCCGCGACCCGCGAGCCCTGGCTGGCGATCGACCCGCACGGCCGGGTCGGCGACCCCGGCTACGACTGCGGGCAGCTGCTGTACAACCCGTTGGGCGCCGACCCGGCCGAGCTCGCCCGCCGCGCCCCGGACCGGCTGGACCGTCTCGCCGACGCGGTCGGGGTGCCGTGGGACCGCGCCGTCGCGTGGGGCTTCGCGGTGTGCGTGCTGTCGGAGGTCTGGGACGCCGACGGCGACGCCGGGTGGACCGGCCCCGGCACCGCCCTGGCCGTCGCGCGGCGGCTGGCCCCGCTCGTCGCGGAGTGAGTCCTTACAGTGCGGCCATGACCGTCTCCGAGACCTTCGACCCGGACGCGTGGACACCGGTCGACGGGTTCGACCTCCGCGACATCACCTACCACCGCGCCCGCGCCACCGGCGCGGTCCGGATCGCGTTCGACCGCCCCGAGGTCCTCAACGCGTTCCGGCCGGGCACCGTCGACGAGCTCTACCGCGCCCTGGAGCACGCCCGCACCAGCGCCGACGTCGGTGCGGTGCTGCTGACCGGGAACTGCCCCTCCCCCAAGGACGGCAAGCGCGCCTTCTGCTCCGGCGGCGACCAGCGCATCCGCGGCCGCACCGGCTACCAGTACGCCTCCGGGGACACCGCGGACACCGTCGAGCAGGGCCGCGCGGGGCGGCTGCACATCCTGGAGTGCCAGCGGCTGATCCGGTTCATGCCCAAGGTCGTCATCGCCGTGGTCAACGGCTGGGCCGCGGGCGGCGGGCACTCGCTGCACGCCGTCGCCGACCTGACGATCGCCTCCCGCGAGCACGCCCGGTTCAAGCAGACCGACGCCGACGTGGGCTCCTTCGACGGCGGCTACGGCTCGGCCTACCTGGCCCGGCAGGTCGGACAGAAGTTCGCCCGGGAGATCTTCTTCCTCGGCCGGACCTACAGCGCCGAGCAGATGCACCACATGGGAGCGGTCAACGCCGTGGTCGACCACGCGGATCTCGAGACCGAGGCCCTGCAGTGGGCCCGGGAGATCAACGGCAAGTCACCGCAGGCCCAGCGGATGCTGAAGTACGCGTTCAACCTCGCCGACGACGGCCTGGTCGGCCAGCAGCTGTTCGCCGGTGAGGCGACCCGGCTGGCCTACATGACCGACGAGGCGGTGGAGGGCCGGGACTCGTTCCTGGAGAAGCGGGACCCGGACTGGGCGCCGTTCCCCTGGCACTACTAGGACCGCGCGGACGACCTCGCCGAGGACCTCACGGTGTGGCGGGGCGCGGCCGGGGCACCGGGACCGGCCGCGCGGCCACGGCCCGCCGGTCGCGCTGCGGCCCGACGGCGACCGCCGGGAGCTGCGGCGACGCGGCCGGGACGGGGCCGACCGGGCCGGACGGCGGGTCGAAGGCCAGGGCCGCGAGCTCACCGGCGGCCGCACGGTGCCCGGATCCGGCGGGCCGACGGCAGCGCAGCGAACGCGGGCGACCGGTGGGAGAGGCGGCGGCGGTGGCGGTGCAGGGCATGGTGAGCTCCTTCGAACCCGTGACCGGCGGGCAGGACGCGCCACCGCTGTCCTCCCCTGAGTCGGGCGGCGGGGCCCCCGCGTTGCACCCGCCCGGCACCGTTCCCCGAATCTGATGACAGGGGCTCGTCCGGACGCCGCTCCCGGCGCGTACGACACGACAGGCAGGGTGGACCCATGACAGTGCGCGCAGTCCCGGTGGACGGCTCGGCGGAGTCGGTGGACCGGCTGGCGGCCGCGTTGCGCGCCGCCGTCGACGGTGCGGGACCCGCGGTCCTGCCCGTGCGGGCCGACCCGGGCACGGCCCGGGGCCCCGGTCCGGACGCGCTGCCCGGGCCGGTGGCGCGGGCCCGGGAGGCCGGGGAGCTGCCCGACGGGCTGGCCGCCGTCGTCGCCACCTCGGGGTCGACCGGGGAGCCCAAGTACGTCGGGCTGACCGCGGACGCGCTGCGTGCCTCGGCCGCCGCGACGCACGCGCGTCTCGGCGGCCCGGGGTCGTGGCTGCTCGCGCTGCCCGCCGAGCACGTCGCCGGGCTCCAGGTGGTCCTGCGGGCGCTGCTCGCGGACACCGCCCGGGTGGTCCAGGACCTCCACGACGGCTTCCGCCCCGACGGCCTCGACCGGGCCACCGGGCGGATGGCGCACGGCACCCGGCGCTACACCAGCCTCGTCCCGACCCAGCTGTCGCGGGTCCTCGACCACGGCGCCGCGCCGTTGTACGCCCTGGCCGGTTACGACGCCGTGCTCGTCGGCGGTGCGGCGCTGGACCCGCGGCTGCGCGAGCGTGCGCTGGCCGCGGGGGTGCGGGTGGTGACCACCTACGGGATGAGCGAGACCTGCGGGGGCTGCGTGTACGACGGCGGCCCGCTCGACGGCGTGGAGGTCACGCTCGATCCGGTCGACGGACGGGTGGTGCTGGGCGGGCCGGTCGTCGCCGGCGGGTACCTGGGGGCGCCGGAGGCGACCGCGGAGGCCTTCGTGTCCGACGGCGGCGTGCGCCGGTTCCGGACCGGTGACCTCGGCGCGCTCGCCCCGGACGGGACGCTGACCGTCCTGGGCCGGGTCGACGACGTCGTCAACACCGGGGGCGAGAAGGTCGCGCCGGCCGCCGTGGAGCGGGCGCTCCTGTCCGTCGACGGCGTCCGCGCGGCGTGCGTCGTCGGTCTCCCCGACGACGAGTGGGGCCAGATCGTGGCCGCTCTCGTGGTGCCGTCCGCGGACGCTCCGGACGATCACGCTCTGTGTGCCGCGGTCCGTGCGGCGTGCGGACGGGCCGCGGTGCCCCGGCTGGTCCTGCGGGCCGACACCGTGCCCGAGCGCGGGATCGGCAAGCCCGACCGCACCGCCGTCGCGGAGCTCCTCGCCGGCGCCCAGCGCTCCTGAACGCTCACTCCACGGAGTCATCGGTCACGGTGAGCTGTCGGATCGTCCCGTTGCGTCACGGTCGTCGCCACCCGATCCGTGTACACACCTTGGAGTTGGTTCACGCAGCGTGCGTTGCGCGCACCCCCGAGATCGAGTGTGCTTCGACCACTGGCGACACAGAGCCCACACCCATCCCAGGGCTCCCCGTCGTCACACGAGTCACAGCGATCAGCGGGGGTTGTCCATGCGCAGCATCACGCGGGCCGGGCTGCGGGCCGTCGGTCTGCTCGCCGCGACCGGCGCGCTCTGTGCCGCCGCCACGGTCCCGGCGATGGCCGGGGAGCCGGGCACCACGTGGCAGCCGGAGCTGAGCGAGGGCACCGGCAACGGTGTCGTCGTCTCCGCCGACGGGGCCCGGTTCGACCGGTCGACGGCCTTCGGGGCGCCGGCGGACGAGGGGGACACCGAGTCCTCCGCCGACCCGGCCGACGTGGTCCCGACCGGGCTGCTGACCCTCGCGCCGCGCACCCTGGACGCCCCGACCCGGGAGGTCGACTCGCGGCTCGTCGCGGACACCCCGCCCGGCTCGACGGCCTCGGTCGACGTCCGCGGGAAGCGGGCCGGCGGCGGCTGGACCGAGTGGATCCCGGCCGAGGACTCCCGCACCGCGCTGCCCGAGGCCGTCACCGAGGTGCAGGGACGCCTGGTGCTCACCGCCACCGGCGACGCCGATCCGACCGTCCGCGAGCTCACCCTCACCGCGACGCCGGGCTCCGGCGCCGAGGCCGGGCCGCTCACCGAGGCCGCCCCACGCAGCTACTCGGTGTTCGCGACCCGCGAGGGCCTGGGCGGCGGGACCACCGCGAACGGTCACAAGATCGTCGATCGGGACCGTTTCGTCGCGCTGCCGTCGCGCCGGGCGCTGTCGGCCAACGGGAAGACCGACTACTCGGTCAAGGTCTGCGCCCCCAACGGCCGCTGCGCGATCGCGCCGGTCTGGGACATCGGCCCGTGGAACACCAAGGACGACTACTGGAACCCGTCGAACCAGCGGGAGATGTGGAAGGACCTTCCCCAGGGTGTGCCGCAGGCCGCGGCCGCGCGCAACGGGCACAACGGCGGCAAGGACCAGTTCAGCCGCAAGGTCGCCAACCCGGCGGGCATCGACCTGGGTGACGGGATCTTCTGGGACGTCCTGGGCCTGAAGGACAACTCCCAGGTCCAGGTCGACTACCTGTGGACCGGGTCGCAGCGACTGTCGGCGATCCGCACCGAGGGCGCCCCGGACATCCGGATCCTCGCCGCGCCCGAGGCCGGCGCGGAGTCGGTCGGGATCGCCGTCGACGCCACCGAGGTACCGGTGCAGTGCACCTCGGGTGCGTTCGTGCGGATCGGCGACGGGCAGTACCTCCCCTCGACGGCGTTCGCCGGACTGCCGGGCGACGTCCCGGCCTGCGACGCCGCACCCGCCCCCGCCGAGCCCTCCCCCGCAGAGCCCTCCGGCCCGTCGCCCGCCGACGCGGCCACGCCCGCTCCGGCACCGGCCGCCGGTGACGCCCCGGCAGCGGCTGCGGCCGGTGGGACCCCCGCCGCAGGCGCCCCGCGCGCCGGGGACCGGGACACGGCACCCGGGACGCCCGCCGCCGACATTCCGGCCGCCACGCCGGCGGGGGACGCACCGGCGACACCGGACACTCCGTCCGCACCCGGCGCACCCGGCGCACCGGGGTCCCCCGCGGCCCCGCCGACCACGGCCCCCGCACCGGCCGGGCCCCCGGCCGACGGCGTCCCCACCGGCGACAACCAGGCCGCCCGCGTGACGCCGGGCTCTGCCCAGCGGGCCCCCTCCGGCACCTCCTGACCGTCCCGGCCGGCAGCCACACCCCTGCGCCGGTCCTCGCACCCGTTGCAGCAGGTGTGAGGGCCGGCGCAGGGGTGTGGTTGCGTCGTGGGACGGCGACGACCCGTCGGCGCCGCGGCGGGATAGGTTTCCGGGGTGGCCACCACGGCAGAGTGGGTCGAGGGTGCGCGTCCGCGCACCCTGCCCACCGCGATCTCCCCCGTCCTCGTCGGAACCGGCGCCGCCATCGGCGCGGGCGCCGTCGCCCCCGGCTCCGCGCTGCTGGCCCTGCTGGTGGCGGTCGCACTGGTGATCGGGGTGAACTTCGCCAACGACTACTCCGACGGCATCCGCGGCACCGACGACGACCGCGTCGGTCCTCAGCGTCTGGTCGGCTCCCGCGCCGCCGAACCCGCGACGGTGCGGGCCGCCGCGTTCGCCTGCTTCGGGGTCGCCGCCGTCGCCGGGCTGGTGCTCACCGCGGTCTCGGGCCAGTGGTGGCTGCTGCTCGTCGGGGCCCTGTGCATCGTCGGCGCCTGGTACTACACCGGCGGCGCGCGCCCCTACGGCTACGCCGGGCTCGGCGAGGTGGCGGTGTTCGTGTTCTTCGGCCCGGTCGCGGTGCTGGGCACCATGCTGACCCAGGCGGGACGCCTCGACGCCGCGGCCGTCGGGGCCGCGGTCGGCGCCGGGCTGCTGACCTGCGCGGTGCTGGTCGCGAACAACCTGCGGGACATCCCGGGCGACCGGATCGTCGGGAAGCGGACCCTCGCGGTGCGGCTCGGGGACCGCGGGACCCGGATGCTGTACCTCGCGCTGGTGCTGGTGCCGTTCGTGGTCGCGGTCGGTGCCGCGTTCGACCGGCCGGGAGTGCTGGTGGCACTGCTCGCGCTGCCCGCCGCGGTGCGGCCGGTGCGGATCGTGCTGGGCGGGGCCGAGGGCCCGGCACTCATCCCGGTCCTGAAGGACACCGGCCTGCTCCTGCTGGCCTGGGCCGTCGCCGTGGCGCTCGGACTCGCCGTCGGCTGAGCACCCCCGCCGTGGCCGGACGCACCGGGCGGAGGGGGCCCTCGCCCGTGGACGGGCCGGACGGGCCCGTGACCGGTCAGCGGGTCGGGCCCTCGTCGGTCGGCCGGGCCGGGTCGGCCCCGGTGGGCGCCTCGCCGGCGGCTCCGCCCGCGGCGGACGCGGCCGCCGGCGGACCGGACGGCACCTCCGGGGACGGCATGTCCGGGGACGGCGGCGGGCCGACGTCGCCGCGCAGCTGGGCGCGCAGCGACGCCCGCTCCGACGAGCGGCGCGCCGTCGACGCGGCGATCGCCCGGTCGAGCCGTCCCCGCAGCCCGCGGAACAGCACCATCGACAGCGGCAGGGCGACGACCAGGGCCACCAGCAGCGCGACGAGCCACGGCACGCCGATCACCGCGAGGACGACCGTCGTCACCGCGAGCAGGCCGAGCCGGGCGAGCGTGTAGAGCGCCACCGTGGTGGCGAGCCCGGGCTCACCGGCGCGCTCCCGCGCCGCGGCCTGCGGCGGGGTCGGAGACGTCATGGCCTCCAGGGTACGGGCCGGACCGGCCGGGTCCCGGCTGCCCGGTTCCTCCCGAACCGCTCCGGACGTCCGGAGCGCGACCCTCCGCGTCCGCGTCGGTCCCTGCCCCGCCGTCCCGTGGTGTCCGGTTCGACTTGTTCACCGGCTTTGCCCTTTAAGAACCCTTTACTCACACAACACCGTTCGAGTACCCGGGGTCTGAGGTGTCACGATGGCCCGGAACCGAGAGCGGTACCCGGCCGGATGCCTCCGGCGAGCACCGTGACACAGACTCCACGTGCACTTCGGGAGGATCCCCATGGCAGCTCCGACTCAGGCACCCGAGCGTCTCCTCACCCCGGGTGAGGTGGCCACGCTCTTCCGCGTCGACCCCAAGACCGTCACCCGCTGGGCCTCGGCCGGCCGGATCGGCTCGATCCGCACGCCGGGCGGCCACCGCCGGTTCCGCGAGTCCGAGGTCCGCGGCCTGCTCGCCGACCTCACCAGCGAGGCGAACGCCGGGCTCCGCTGACCCGACCCGCACACATGGGGTGAGGGTCTCGACTTCACCCGCACGTCAGGCCACCTTCGCTAGGCTGGATCGCGGAGGTGGCCTGATGTTGTTCTTCCTGATCCTTCTCGTCGGCGCGGCCGTGGTCGCGGTCCTGCTCGTGCGGACCCTGCGGTCCGAACAGGTGGTCTCGGACCGCATCCCCCGGGCCGAGTTCCCCTGGTCGTCGGGTCAGCGGGCCGAGAAACCCCGGGCGACCGGCCCGGACGACGACCCGGACTTCCTGCGCGAGCTCGACGAGAAGGTCCGCAACCAGGAGGAGGACCCGCCCGAGCGTCCGTGAACGGATCGCACCGGCCGTCCTCCCCCAAGAAGCCTTGACCGAAGGGTGGTCCGCCCGCACCGGCGGACCACCCTTCGGTGTCTCCGGTCACAGTCCGGGCGTCCGTGGACCGGGTAGCGGCCCGGTCCGGGCCGCGGTCAGACCGGGAAGCCGTCGGCGACGGCTGCCGCCAGCTCCAGCAACGCCGTCCGGGTCGTCTCCTCGAGGCGCTCCAGGTCGATCTCCGCGCCCTCCTCCAGGTGCGGGTCGAACGGCACCTTGACCACCGCACGGCACCGTCCGGAGAAGTGCTCGGCGACCCGGTCGAGGTCCACCCCGCCACCGGCCCGCCGGTACACGGTGTTGATCACGACGACCGCGTTGCGCACCAGCGCCCCGTACCCGTGCGCGTCGAGCCAGTCCAGGGTCGCCGAGGCACTGCGGGCACCGTCGATCGAGCCCGAGGACACGACGACGATCTGGTCGGCCATCCCCAGCACCCCGTACATCGCGGAGTGCATCAGGCCGGTGCCGCAGTCGGTCAGGACCAGGTTGTAGAAGTGCTCCAGCAGGTCGACCGCGCGCCGGTAGTCGTCCTCGCTGAACGCCTCCGACACGGCCGGGTCCTGCTCGCTGGCGAGCACCTCGAGGCGGGAGACGCCCTGCGAGGTGTAGGCCCGGACGTCGCCGTAGCGGCGGACCCGCTCGGCGTCGCGCAGCAGGTGCCGGACGGTCGCGGTCGTCTCCAGCGGGATCTTCTGGCTGAGCGTGCCGCGGTCGGGGTTGGCGTCCACCGCCACGACCCGGTCGCCGCGGTGCGAGGCGAACGTCGCCCCGAGGGTCGCGGTGACCGTCGTCTTCCCGACACCGCCCTTGAGACTCAGCATCGCGATCTTGTGCGAGCTGATCAGCGGACGGTTCGCCCGGGACACGAGGTCACGCCGGTGCAGCTCGGCGGGACTCTCCCCCGGGTTCACCAGGCCGCCGGTCAGGACGTAGACCCAGCGGCGCCAGCCACTCGTCGGCGGGCGGCCCGCGCTGCCGTGTCCCGTCCGCGACGGCGCGAGGTCCAGACCTCCGTGCGGCTCGTCGGTGCGGCGGTGCTGTGCGGCCCGGGCCTCGATCGCCTCCGGAGCCGTCCAGCGCGGCCGCCTGGCCCCCGTCTGGGGCCGTCCGCGCGGCGGGGTGACCGTGCGCTGGGGGCCGGTCTCGGCGGACTCGCCGTCCCAGGCGGCACGCCAGGGACGGTCTCCCTGGCGTGGGCTCCGGTCGCCCCGGTCCCGGCTCCGGTCGTCCCGGCTCCGGTCGGTCCGGGCGGTCCCGGTCCGCGCGGACGTGGTCGGGGAGACCCCCGGTCCGGCCTCCTGGCCGGCCCCGGTGCGCGGCGGGCCGTCCTCCCCCGACCCGGTTGCCGTGCGCGACCCGCCGTCGCCGCGCGGGGCGCCCTCGGGGCGCCCGGGCACGTCGTGGCCCGTCCGGTCGGTGGTCCCTGCGGCGCCGGGACCGGGGCTGCCCTCCCGCGCCGCGGGGTCGACGGCTGCCGCCCGCGGCACCGTGGCATCGGTCCCGGCCGGGGGGTACCCGGTCCGCGACGCGGCCGGGTCCGGCCCGGAGACGGTCGGTCCGCTGCGCGGGGTGTCCTGCTGCCACTCGGCGCCGACCGGTCCGGTCCGCGACACGGCGGGATCGGCCCCGGGATCGGTCCCGGGCCGCCGGGTGGTCGGGGCGGCGGTCGCGTCGCTCCCGGTGGCGGTGGTGTCCCCCGCCGCGGTGTTCCCGGCCGCGCTGTTCCCGGCCGCGCTGTTGCCCGCCGCGCCGTCCCCGGTGGCGGAGTCCCCGGTGGCCGCGTACCCGGTGGCGGTGGTGTCCCAGCCCGCGGTGTCCCCGGTCGCGGTGTCCCCGGTCGCGGTGTCCCCGGTCGCGGTGTCCCCGGCCGCGGTGTACCCCGCGGTGTCCTCGCCCGCGGTGTACCCCGCGGTGTCCTCGCCCGCGGAGCGGGCCCCGGGCCGGTCGGCACGGCGCCAGATCAGATCCACGTCCGGGTCGTCGTCGGGGACCCCGGTGGCGGGCACCGCCCACCACGGCTCCGGATCGGCACCCGCGGCGCGGTAGAGGCCGGTGTCGGCGGGACCGTGGTCCCGCACCGCCGGGTCCGGGCCGGGGTCGTCGCGCCGGTGCCGGGGGTCGCCCGCGGCGACCGGGGCGGGATCGTCCTCGGCGACGGTGGGACCGGCGGGGGACGGGTGCGGGGTCTCCCGCAGGGACGACAGGTCCATCCCGTGCGGCGGGGTGGACGGGTCGATCTCGTCGACCAGGTCGTCGTCGATCTCGGGCAGCTCGCTGCCCCACGCCGAGCCCGCCGGCGGGGTCTGCGTCCCGATGGCGGCGCGGCCCGGGGCGGGCGCCGATGCGGCGCGCTCGGCGGCCGACGGGGTCCGGGGCGGCGTGGCACCGGCCTCGGGGGTCGGCTCCGCAGCGTCGTCACCGCCGGTCCGCCTGCGCCGTCCGAAGGACCGGCCGGGGGACTCCGTCGTGGCCCAGCGCTCCCGCACGTAGCGGCCGACCGACCCGTCGGGCTGCTCGCCGGAACCGTTCTCACTCACGGGAAACGACGGTAGCCGCGTGGAACCCGGTGGTCGAGGCGCCTCACACCCCCGCGTACGAGTGCAGTCCGGCCACCACCATGTTGATGAAGAACAGGTTGAACACGATCGTGGCGAAGCCGGCCGTGTTGATCCAGGCCGCGGCACCGGAGTTCTTCCACCCCGCGGTGGCCCTGGCGTGCAGGTAGGCGGCGTAGAGCACCCACGCGACGAAGGCCACGGTCTCCTTCGGGTCCCAGCCCCAGAACCGGCCCCAGGCCGCCTCGGCCCACACCGCGCCGGTGATGATGCCGAAGGTGTAGAGCGGGAACGCGAGCACCGTCACCCGGTACGCCAGCCGGTCGAGCGACTCCGCCGACGGCAGCTTCGCGGCCCACGACGCCGGCTTCCCGTTCCGCTTGACCAGGAACAGCAGGCTCGCCACACCGGGCACCAGCAGCAGGCCGGAGGCCAGCGTGATCGTCGTGACGTGGATGATGATCCAGTACGACTGCAGGGCGGGCACGACCGGCGCCGCGTCGAGGTACAGCACGGTGCCGGTGACGAACATGAGCAGCACGACCGGCGTCAGCACGAACACCCCGGCCGGACGCAGACCCGGGTGCCGGCGCACGAGCACCAGCCACGCCCCGACGGCCATCAGGCACAGCGCCGAGGTGAACTCGTACATGTTGCCCAGCGGCCACCGGTAGGCGGCGAAGCCGCGCAGCACGATCGACCCCAGATGGGTCAGGAACGCCAGCACCATCAGCGAGATGCCGATCCGGCCGTAGCGGTCGGCGCGGGAGCGACGGGTGGTGTCCGCCGGGGGCTCCTCGGGCGTCGCGACCGCGGTGGACCCGGCCCCCACCGCGGCGGGCTCCGGGTGCCGGGCCGCGGCCCGTGCGACGCGCCGGGCCGCGTACTCCAGGGACGCGAAGACCAGCGCCAGCAGCAGCACGACGAGCGTCGCCTGGAACAGGCGGTCGCTCCACATCGCGGTGATCGGGTCGACGAGCATCTCCGGTTAACCGTCCTTCTTGTCCGTCGGGTCGAGCAGCTCGGTCGCGAGCCGGTCGAACTCCTCGCCGTAGCCTGCCCGGTCGGTCCGGGCCAGACCACCGAGGGCGATGCGGCTGCCCCCGCCGTGCGCCGGGTCGGCGCCGGCCACGCCCGGACCGGAGGGGGACACCCGCACCCAGAACCGGCGCCGCGTGACCGACAGCGACAGCGCGAGGCCGCCGACCATCAGCACCGCGGCGACCAGTACCCAGGACTGGCCGGGGTCGTGCCCCACCTGCAGGTTCACCCATGGGGTGACCCCGTCGAACCGGACGACCGTGCCGTCCGGCAGCCGGGTGGTGTCGCCGATCCCGAGCCGCGCCGTCGCGACCGAGCGCAGCTCACCGTCGTCGATCTTGCCCTGGTCGACGCTGAAGATCGACTGTCCGCGACCGTCGTCGATGCCGAGGTCGCCGAGGAGCACGTCGACGTCGGCGGTGGGCGAGCGCAGGTCCGGGTGCACCGACACCAGCGTGCCCTCGGGGTCGACCGCGCCGGTCGGGGCGAACGTCCCGGTGACGGCGAGCTGCGTGGTACGCCGCTGCTCCGGGTCCGTGATGCCCGGACGCTCGAACTTCGTCGCCCCCTCCGACAGCTGGGTGCCGGACTGGTCGACCGGACGCCACTGCACCTCACCGGTGCGGCTCTGCCCGTCCGGCCAGGTGACCGTGAACTCCGGCGCGTAGCCGTAGCCGGTCAGGTAGACGCGGTCGCCGTCGGTGCGCAGCGGGTGGTTCACCGCGATCTCGTCGGGGCGCCAGGTGCTGACGCCGTCGCGGACGTCCTGACCGGGCTGGAACCCGACCGCGGCGCCGAAGGTCGAGGGCTGCCCGTTCGGCAGCCAGGTGCCGTCGAACCGGTCGACCTTGACGCAGAAGTCGTTGAGGTCGGTGCCGTCGACGCGCAGCCCGGCGCGGAAGCTGTCGTAGCCCAGGATCGAGCTGTTGCAGAACTCGCTGCCGTCGGCGCGGACGATGACGTCGCCCTCGTAGCCGTACATCTTCCCCCCCGCCAGGCCGAGCAGGATCCCGATCAGGCTGAGGTGGAAGACGAGGTTGCCGGTCTCGCGCAGGAACCCCTTCTCCGCCGAGATCGTGCGTGCGCCGTCGTCCTCGGTGCGTTCGGCCGTGCGCCAGCCGCGCAGCAGCCGCCGGGCCCGGGCGAGCTCGTCGTCGACACCCGCAGCCGTGGTCCCCTCGGCGTGGTGCGGCAGCCGGGTCAGGTTGCGCGGGGTCATCACCGGGGGCTGGCGGACCGAGCGCAGGTACTCGCCGGTGCGCGGGAACACGCAGCCGACCAGGGAGATCATCAGGAGCAGGTAGATCGCGGCGAACCACGGGCTCGCGAACACCTCGAAGCCGCCGACCGCGTCGACCACCGGGGCCAGGGCGGGGTTGTCCCGGTAGAAGTCGTCGACCAGGAACGCGTTCAGCGAGCGCTGCGGCAGCAGGGCCCCGGGCATCGCCGCCAGCGCGAGCAGGAACAACAGCACCAGCGCCGTGCGCATGCTGGTCAGTCCGCGCCAGGTGTTGCGCAGCAGGGCCAGCGTGCGGGCGACCGGCCCGGGCCGCTGCGACGACGGCGGCGGCCCGCCGTCCGGTGTCGACACGGACGGCTGCGGCGGGGCGTCGGGCGGGGAGCTCATCAGATCGGCGGGGTGAATCCGGCGACCGACACCTGCAGCTTCACCAGCCACTGGGACCACAGCCCGGACACCAGCAGCGCCCCGACGACGACGAGCAGCAGCCCCCCGGTGACCTGCACCGCCCGGGTGTGGCGGCGCAGCCAGCCCAGCGCGCGCACCGCCCGGGTCGCGCCCAGCGCGATCAGCACGAACGGGATCCCCAGACCGGCGCAGTAGGCGAGGATCAGCACGATCCCGCGGACCGAGCCGCCCCCGGTTCCCGCGGCGACGGCGACCACCCCGGCGAGCGTCGGTCCGATGCAGGGCACCCAGCCCAGGCCGAACACCGCGCCCAGCAGCGGGGCGCCGGCGAGCCCCGCCCGGGGCGTCCAGTGCGAGCGGTACTCGCGCTGCAGCGCGGGGATCGCCCCGGCGAACGCCAGCCCCATCACGATCATCACGACACCGCCGACGCGCTGCAGCAGCGCCTCGTTGTCGATGAGCACGTCGGACAGCCACACGACCCCGACCATGATCGCACCGAACACGACGGTGAACCCGCCGACGAACAGCAGCGCGGCTCCCGCGACCCGCCAGCGACCGTCGTCGCGGGGCGGCGCGTCCGCCACGGCGGCGGCACCCGCGGTGCCGTCCCGGGGCGCCGCGGCGGGCACACCCCGGCGGGCGGCGGCGCGGGCGGTCGCCTCGGCCGGGGTCACCGGCGGCGACTGCGCGCCGACGAGCCCCGCGAGGTAGGCGAGGTAACCGGGCACCAGCGGGACGACGCACGGCGACGCGAAGCTCACCAGCCCCGCGGCGACCGAGACCAGCACTGCGAGCAGCAGCGGCCCCGAGATCGCCAGCGTCGTCGTCGCGTCCATCGCACCCCAGGGTAGAAGCCCTGCGCGGGGTACCGCGCGGCGGGTTCTACAGCGTGTAGTTCACCGGTCGGGGTGCGACCGCGCGGTCACCCGCGGTCAGCGGGACGAACCGGACGACGGCTCGGCGGCGAGCCGGGTGATGAGCGGCAGCAGGTCGGAGCTGCCGACCGGGACCAGGAACACCGCCGCGACCCGGGACTCGCGGTCGAGCACGATCGTCGACGGGACGACGTTGCGCGGATAGCCGTCGAGCCGGGCCAGGGTGCGGCCGGGGGCGTCGTAGATCGAGTCGTAGGTGATGCCGCGGTCGGTGACGAAGTCCAGGGCGGCCTGACGGTCGTCGCGGACGTCGATCCCCAGGACGACGGCCTTCCCCTCCGCCGCCTCGGCCACCGCCTGCAGCTCGGGAGCCTCGGTCCGGCACGGGCCGCACCAGGAGCCCCAGATGTTGATCACCCGGACGGTGTCGGGGAAGTCGCCCGTGCCGACCTGGGTGCCCTCACGCAGCAGACTCTCCCCGCGCAGGTCGGTGACCGTCTGGCGGCTCTCCGGCGGGTCGTAGGTGATGCGCACCTGGCCGCCGGGGGCGACGAACTGGAAGTCCTGGCCCGGCCCCCCGCCCGCGGCGTCGCGGCCTACGCCGCATCCCGCGACGAGCAGGAGCAGACCGAGCAGGGCGGGCAGCAGGCGTCTCATGCTCCGGTCACCATCGCGCCACTGGGGCCGGCCGGCTCGGCGTAGCGCAGCCCGGTCATCCGGGTGCCGGTGAACTCGATGCTGGTCAGCGAGGCCAGTGCGCACTGGCGGCGGCGCGGGTCGTGCCACAGCCGCTGCCCCATGAGGTAGCGGCGCAGCGTCCAGATCGGCAGCTGGTGGGACACGCACACGACCTCGCGGCCGGGCGCGAGCGCCCGCGCGGCGTGCACGGCACCGAGCATCCGGTGCGCGATCGCCCGGTACGGCTCGCCCCACGACGGGGTGAACGGGTCACGCAGCAGCCGCCACACCTGCGGGCGCTTGAGCGCGCCGTCGCCGACGCCGAACCGCTTGCCCTCGAACAGGTTGCCCGACTCGATCAGGCCCTCGTCGGTGTGGATGTCGACGCCGTGGGTGTCCGCGATCGGGCGGGCGGTCTCCTGGGCGCGCTGCAGCGGCGAGGCGACGACGGCGGCGATGTCGTTGCCGTCGAGATACGCGGCGACGGTCTTCGCCTGGGCGTGGCCGTGCTCGGACAGGTGGTAGCCGGGGATGCGGCCGTAGAGGACGCCCTCGGGGTTGTGCACCTCGCCGTGGCGCAGCACGTGCACCACGGTCACCGGCCCGGACGCGGGCGGGCTGGTCCGGTCGCCCATGCTCAGGCCCCGTCCGGTCGGGTGGCTGCGGCGGCGGCCCTCGCGGCGGCGCCGAGACCGGTCTCGATGCGCTCGAACGCCTCGTCGTCCAGCGCGGTGGACACGAACCAGCCCTCGAACGCGCTGGGCGGCAGGTAGACGCCGTGGTCGAGCATGGCGTGGAAGAACGCCGGGTAGCGCCAGGTCTCGGCGGCCTTCGCGCCCGCGTAGTCGACGACCGGGTCGGCGGTGAAGAACGGGGAGAACATGGTGCCCGCGTACTGGATCGTGTGGGCGACGCCCTCCCGGTCCAGCGCCGCGGTCACCAGGGCACCGATCCGGTCGGCGTGGCGCTGCAGGGTGGCGTAGACCGCCTCGTCGGCGTGGCGCAGCGTGGTGAGCCCGGCGGCGACCGCGACCGGGTTCCCGGCGAGGGTGCCCGCCTGGTAGACCGGCCCGGCCGGGGCCAGGTACGACATGTGCTGCGCCGACCCGCCGAACGCGGCCGCGGGCAGGCCACCGGACATGACCTTGCCGAAGGTGTAGAGGTCCCCGTCGACGCCGTCGCAGCCGTACCAGCCCTGACGCGACGCCCGGAACCCGGTCATGACCTCGTCGATGACCAGCAGCGCGCCGTGCGCGTGCGCGAGGTCGCGCAGTGCGGCGTTGAACCCCTCCACCGGCGGGACCACGCCCATGTTCCCGGCGGCGGCCTCGGTGATCACGCAGGCGATCTCGGGGCCGCGCTGCTCGAACACCGCACGCACGGCGTCGAGGTCGTTGTAGGGCAGCACCACGGTGTCGGCGGCCTGGGCACCGGTGACGCCCGGGCTGGTCGGCAGGCCGAGAGTGGCGATGCCGGAGCCGGCGTCGGCGAGCAGCGCGTCCACGTGGCCGTGGTAACAGCCGGAGAACTTCACGATCACGGTGCGGCCGGTGATGCCGCGGGCGAGCCGGATGGCGCTCATCGTCGCCTCGGTGCCCGAGTTGACCAGGCGGACCTGCTCGACCGGGGCGCGGTCGACGATCTCGGCGGCGAGGTCGATCTCGCCGGGCGTCGGGGTGCCGAAGGAGAGCCCCTGGCTCGCCGCGGACCGCACCGCCTCGACGACGGCCGGGTGCGCATGTCCCAGGATCATCGGTCCCCACGAGGAGACGAGGTCGACGTAGGTCGCACCGTCGGCGTCGGTGAGGCGGCAGCCCTGCCCCGACACCATGAACCGTGGGGTGCCGCCGACCGAGTTGAACGCCCGTACCGGGGAGTTCACCCCACCGGGGATCAGCTCGGTCGCCCGCTCGAACAGGCGGGCGGACTCCTTCGGTTCCGGGTTGCTCACGGTGGTCCCTGCGCTTCCGGTGCTCACGGGCCCAGTCTCGCAGCCGGTGTCAGGACCGGCTCGCGGCCCCGAGCCTGCGGGTGGCGTACCACTCCTTCGCCGCGGGGCCGTAGAGCAGCGCGACGCCGGCCACCGAGAGGACCACGACCAACACTGCGAACAGCGGGAGCGTCGGCGCCATGAGCAGCAGGAGCGGGATCCCGTAGACGCCGGCCAGTACGGCCAGTGCGATCCGGGCACCACCGGCCCCGAGGAACGCGACGACCGCGAGCGCGATCCACACCAGCCCCAGGACGAGGAAGACCCCGCCCATGACCCGCACGAACTGGGTGAGCTGGTCCATCGTCAGACCGGTCTGGGCCAGCGCGGCGTCGATGTCGGCGCGCGGGATCCCGGTGTCGTCGAGGACCGCGTCGGTGATCGTGGCGAACATCGCGCCGATGCCCATGACGACGAACGGCAACGCCGCTGCGACCAGCACGATCAGGGCGGAGAGCACCTGACGGGGACGGGCCGGTCGTCCCTGCGGCCCGCTCCCGAGCCCCGCCGGGGGCGGCCCCCAGCCCGATCCGGCGTTCCATTGCGGCCCCTGCCCGGCCTGCCGGCCGGGCCCCGGCTGCGGCGCGGGCGTGGGCGCCGCGGGTGCCTGCTGCGGGGACGCCGGCGGTGTGGAGCCGCCGTGCCAGCCGTTCGGGTACGGGTTCTGCGGGTACTGCGGGTAGCGCCCCGTCGACGGCCCGGGCCGGTAGTACTGCGGGGCGTCGTGCTGTCCGGGGTCGCTGCTCACGACCTCCACGGTAGCCGGGACGGTGTCCGGTTTGCCACGTTCGGCGGTACCCGCCGGCGCGATTCACCCCTCATCGGACGTCCGTGCGACGGCGCACGCCGCCCTGCCGTCACCCTGCGCGGCCCCGACCGGCCCGCGAGGCCTTCCGGCTCGTTCGGGAGGCGCCGTCGGGCTCGGGGACGCGCTCGGGTCGGACCGGGGCCGGGCCGCGCCGTGCCGGACCGGGGCCGCACCGCGCCAAGCCGGGACGGGCCGGGCTCTGCCGGGACGGGCCGGGCCGAGCCGAGCCGGGCCGGGCCGGGCCGTGCCGTGCCGGGATCTGCGAATTCGCTTACCGGGTAAGCGACCCCGCAGACAGGTGTCCTCGATGCGGCCTCGCCCGGCCGCCGTCGACGGACACGCTCCATCGCGTGAGCGATCTCCGCGGAGACCGTCCCGAGGGCGGCGGGATCAGCCCCGGTCGAGCCAGGTCGCGGCCTCGGTGGCCCAGTAGGTCAGGATCACGTCCGCACCCGCGCGGCGGATCGAGGTCAGCGTCTCCAGGATGGTCCGCTCGCGGTCGAGCCAGCCCTTCTCCACCGCCGCCTCGACCATCGCGTACTCCCCCGAGATCTGGTACGCCGCGACCGGCACGTCGGCGACGTCGGCCACCCGGGCCAGGATGTCGAGATAGGCCAGCGCGGGCTTGACCATCACCATGTCGGCACCCTCGTCGAGGTCCAGCGCCAGCTCGCGCAGCGCCTCGCGGGCGTTGCCGCCGTCCTGCTGGTAGGTCTTGCGATCGCCCTTCAGCTGCGAGTTCACCGCCTCGCGGAACGGGCCGTAGAAGGCCGAGGCGTACTTCGCGGTGTAGGCGAGGATGCCGGTGTCGGTGAACCCGGCCTCGTCGAGCGCGGTCCGGATGACGCCGACCTGGCCGTCCATCATCCCGCTGGGACCGACCAGGTGGGCACCTGCGCGGGCCTGCTCGACGCCCATCCGCGCGTAGATCTCCAGCGTGGCGTCGTTGTCGACACCGCCGTCGGCGTCCAGCACGCCGCAGTGGCCGTGGTCGGTGAACTCGTCCAGGCACAGGTCCGACATCACGACCAGGTCGTCGCCCACCTCGGAGCGCACGTCACGCAGGCCGACGTTGAGGATCCCGGCCGGGTCGACGGCGCCGGAGCCGGTCGCGTCGTGGTGCTCGGGCACGCCGAACAGCATCACGCCGCCGACACCCGCGGCCGCCGCCTCCGCGACCGCCTTGCGCAGCGAGTCGCGGGTGTGCTGCACGACCCCGGGCATCGACCCGATCGGGACCGGCTCCGTCGCACCCTCACGGACGAACATCGGCAGCACCAGCTGCCGCGGACGGACCTCGGTCTCGGAGACCAGCCGCCGCATCGCGGGGGTGGTCCGCAACCGTCGGGGACGCTGCGCCGGAAAACCCATGCGGACCAGGCTACGACCGCCCCGGACACACGTCGGCCCCGCACCACCTCGGGAGGCGGTACGGGGCCCGACGGGAGCACACGCCCGGCGGCGGTGCCGGTGCGCCCTTCGCTCCGCTCAGCGGCGGCGCGCCTTCACCTTCTTCGGCGGCGGCAGGTTGCCCTCGGCGCGCAGCTTCGCGGTGTGGCTGGCCAGCGCGTCGACCAGGGTCGGGACGCGGGACTCCTCGGGCTGCACGTCGACCCGCAGGCCGAACTCCCGAGCGGTCTCCGCGGTGGCCGGGCCGATGCAGGCGACCAGGGTGCGGGCGTGCGGCTTGCCGGCGATGCCGACCAGGTTCCGCACCGTCGACGACGAGGTGAAGCACACCGCGTCGAAGCCGCCGGTCTTGATCGCCTCACGGATCGGCGCGGGCGGCGGGGCGGCCCGGACGGTCCGGTAGGCCGTCACGTCGTCGACCTCCCAGCCGCGCTCCTGCAGCCCGGCCGAGAGCGTCTCGGTGGCGATGTCGGCGCGCGGGAGCAGCACCCGGTCGACCGGGTCGAGCACGTCGTCGTGCGGCGGGAAGATGTCGAGCAGGCCCTCCGACGTCGAGGCCTGGGCCTCGTCGATGTCGGGGACCAGCTCGGGCTCGATGCCGAACTCGCGGACCTTCTCCGCGGTCGAGCGGCCGACGCAGGCGATCTTCACACCGGAGAAGGCACGGGCGTCCAGGCCGAACTCGCCGAACTTCTCCCAGACCGCCTTGACCGCGTTCGTCGAGGTGAACACGACCCACTGGTAGCGGCCGTCGACGAGGCCCTTGACCGAGCGCTCCATCTGCGCGGGCGACCGGGGCGGCTCGACGGCGATCGTCGGCACCTCCTCCGGGATGGCGCCGTGCATGCGCAGCCGCTCGCTCATCACGCCGGCCTGGTCCTTGGTGCGCGGCACCAGGACCCGCCAGCCGTAGAGCGCCCGCGACTCCCACCAGGACAGCTCGCCGCGGCGACCGGCCGCGTCGCCGACGGTGAGGACGAGCGCACCCTCCAGGTCACCGCCGTCGGCGGCGATCCGCCCGACCGACGAGGAGATGGTCCGCTGGGTGGACGTGGTGCCGCCAGCGGTGATCGCGACCGGCGTCGCGTCCGGGACACCCTGGGCGGTCAGCCCGGCGGCGACGTCGCCGAGCAGCGCGCTCGTCGCGTGCAGCACGACCGGGCCCGGGCTCGCGGCCAGCGCGGCCCAATCGACCCCGGCCCGGACGTCGGCCTCGACGTGCGCCGACCCGAGCGCGACGCCGGCGTAGGCCGGGACCGCGGTCGAGGACGGGACGCCCGGGACGACGTCGAAGGGGGTGCCCGAGGCGGACACGGCCATCGCCTCGGCGACGACGGCGTCGTTGGTCAGCGGGTCGCCGGAGACCAGCCGGGCCACCGAGCGGCCCTGGCCCGCCTCGGAGAGCAGGTCGCTCGCGATGTCCGCGAGCTGGCCCACGGCGGGGCGCACCTCGGCGCCGTCCGCGGCCAGGGCGAGGATGCCCTCCGGCACGTCCGGATCGGTGATGACCAGCGGAGAGCCGGCGAGTACGTCCCGGGCGCGCACGGTGAGCAGCGCCGGGTCCCCCGGTCCGCTGCCCACGAAGGCGATCCGCCCCGAGGTGTTGGCAGGTCCTGTCATGTCACGAAGCTCCCGAATCAGCGGTTGGCGGGACCACCGGGGCCTGCGGGGGGCAGGTCCTCGGCTCCCAGGTCGAGGAGCTCGTGGGCGACGACGGCCCCGAGCTTCTCTGCGTCGTCCATGTCCCCGGTGGCCGAGGCGCGCACCACGTCGCCCCCGGCGATGTCACCGATCCCCAGCGCGCCGCGCAGCGACAGCCGGTCCACGGCGTGCCCGTCGTCGTCGAGGTCGGAGACCACCTCTGCGAGCGCCCCGACGGGGGTGGTGCACTCGGCGTCCAGCCCGGCCAGCACCGCGCGCTCGGCGGCGACGGCGAGGTGCACCGCGCTGTCGTCCAGCACCGCGGCCAGGACCGACACCAGGTCGGTGTCCCCGGTGCGGCACTCGATCGCCAGTGCGCCCTGAGCGGGCGCGGGCAGCATCTGCAGCGGGTCGATCAGCTCGTCGGCCTCGTCGACCCGGCCCAGCCTGCGCAGCCCGGCCGCGGCCACCACCACCGCGTCGAGCTCCCCGGAGCGGACCTTCCCGATCCGGGTGTCGACGTTGCCGCGGATCGGCAGCACCTCGAGGCCCTGGCCGAGCGCGTTGAGCTGCACCGTGCGGCGCGGCGACCCCGTCCCGACCCGGGCCCCGCGGCCCAGTTCCCCGAGCACACGGCCGCCGCTGACCAGCGCGTCACGGACGTCCTCGCGCTCCGGGACCGCCGCGATCGTCAGCCCCTCGGGCTGCGCGCTCGGCAGGTCCTTGTACGAGTGCACAGCGACGTCGATCTCGCCGGCGTACAGCGCGTCGCGCAGCTGCGAGACGAACACCCCGACGCCGATCTGGTGGATCGGCGCCGAGGAGCGGTCACCGCTGGTCGAGATGGTCACCAGCTCGCACGGGTGTCCCGCGGCGATGAGCCGGTCGGCGACGGTGGTGGACTGCGCGACCGCCAGCCTCGACGGCCGGGTGCCGATCTTCAGGACGCTCACGTGATCTGCTCCGGGGGACGGGACCCGATCGACGGTGTGGCGTCGAGCGGGGCGTTCAGGGCCGCGGTGACGTCCCCGCCGTCGACGCTCGCGTCGGCGCCCCGGACCGGGGCGGCGACCGCGGCGGCGGCCTGCGGGTCGAGCTCGAACAGGGTCCGCAGCGCGGCGGCGTAGCTGTCCCCGTCCGGTCCCTCGGCCAGGCGCTTCACCTGGACGGTGGGGGTGTGCAGCAGCTTGTCGACGACCCGGCGCACGGTCCGCGAGAGCTCCTCGCGCACGTGCCCGTCCAGGTCGGGCAGCCGCGAGTCCAGGCGCAGCAGCTCGGCGTCGACGACCTCCGATGCCCGTCGGCGCAGCGCGGTGACCGTCGGCGTGACCTCGGCCGAACGCTGCCCGGCCAGGTACTGCTGGGCCTCGGCGTCGACCATCTCCTGCGCCGCGGCGACCGAACCACCGTCGGCGACGTCGAGCAGCCTGCGCTGCAGCGTGATCAGGTCGACCATCCGCACGCCGGTCAGCTCACCGACCGCCGGGTCGACGTCGCGCGGCAGGCCCAGGTCGCACACGACCAGCGGCGAGGTCCGGCCGGCCAGCGCCTCGGTGACCGGCTCGACACCGACGACGTGGCCGATCGAGCCGGTGCAGGCCAGCAGCAGGTCCGCGGAGCGCAGCTCGGCGGCCAGGTCGTCCATCGCGGCGTACCGCGCGGTGGTGCCCGGGTCGGCGTGCTCCACGATCTTCTCGACGAGCCGCTCGCCGCGCTCTGCGGACCGGTTCAGCACCACGATCTCGCCCGCCCCGGCCCGGCGCAGGTGCGCAGCGGCCAGCGCGCCCATCGCACCCGCCCCGACCACCACGGCGCGACGCCCGGCCAGGCCGGCGCCGCCGAGCTCGCGGTCGGCGTCGCGCAGGGCCTCCGACACGACCGAGGCGCCCGCCTCGTCGATGCCGGTGCCGGCGTGCACCCGCTTGCCGACGCGCAGCGCCTGCTGCACCAGCTCGTGCAGCACCTTGCCGACCGCGCCCGCGGAGTCCGCCGCGGCGTAGGCACCGCGCAGCTGCCCGAGGATCTGCGACTCGCCGACCACCATCGAGTCCAGGCCCGCGGCCAGCGCGAACAGGTGCTGCACCGCCGACCCGGCGTAGTGCACGAACAGGTGCTCCGACAGCTCGCCGATCGGGAACCCGGCGTGGGTGCCGAGGACGTCGGTGACGTCGCCGAGGCCGCCGTGGAACGCGTCCACGACCGCACAGATCTCGATCCGGTTGCACGTGGAGAGGACGACGGCCTCCTCGACGTGCGCGCGGTCGAGCATCTCCTCAAGCAGCTTGGGCACGTCACCTGGCGCGACCGCGAGGCGCTCCAGCACCTCGACCGGCGCGCTGCGGTGCGACAGGCCGACCACGAGGACGCTCATGGCTTCTACGACACCACCGATTCGTTCGTCTTGTCCGTCACCGCGGCGGCACCGGTGTGCCGTCGCGCCACGTGGAACGCGAGGACCTGCAGCTCGACCGACAGGTCGACCTTGCGGACCTCGACGTCGTCCGGGACCGAGAGCAGTACCGGAGCGAAATTGAGGATGGACTGCACACCGGCCGCCACGAGCAGGTCGCAGACCTTCTGGGCCGCCGGGCCCGGCGTCGCGATCATCCCGATGGTCACGCCGCCCTCGGCGCACACCTCGGGGATCTCGCGCACGTGCCGCACCCGGATGCCGTTGATCTCACTGCCGACGAGCTCGTCGTCGACGTCGAACAGGGTGCTGACCGGGAACCCGCGGCCCGCGAACCCGGTGTAGCCGGCCAGCGCGTGCCCCAGGTTGCCGACGCCGACCAGCGCGACCGACTGCCGGTGGTCCATGCCCAGCTCGCCCTGCAGCCGCCCCTGCAGCGACGTGACGTCGTAGCCGACGCCGCGCACGCCGTAGGAGCCCAGGTAGGACAGGTCCTTGCGGAGCTTGGCCGAGTTGACCCCGGAGGCACCGGCGAGCTCCTCGGACGACACCGTCTCGACCCCGGCCTCCCGCAGCTCACCGAGCACCCTCAGGTACACGGCGAGCCGGGACACGGTCGCCTCCGGCACCGGGCGCGCGGGGCGCTCGCCGTTGCCCTCGGGCGCGGCGGCACCGGACTCGGGCGGCAGGGTCATGGGCCGTCCTCCTCGGGTGTCGGTCGCGGGCGGCCGGGCGTCCCGGCGGCCGTCCTGCGCACGGGGGCTTGTCCGTGGGCGGTCGGTCATCGAGACTGGGCGGGCTCCGGTCGGGGGTGTGCAGGTACCGGTCGACGGCGGACTCGTGGCACGCCCACGGACCGGCCGGACGGGCCGGTCGGGATGCGGACGGACGAGGCCCGGCGTCCGCGGCGCCCCGGGGGCTCCGTGCCACCGGGTCCGGCGACGGGAACCCACGGTAGCCGCTTGTGAAGGCACGCACAAAGTTGCGATCTTGGTCCTCTCCGTGCTCTCCCGGGCCCCTGACCTGGAGCTACCGGTGATCGACGGGCAGGAACCGCTCGTCGTGCGACGGACGCCACGTCGACCTCCACGACAC
Source organism: Pseudonocardia sp. ICBG1293 (assembly GCF_020131355.1). Lineage (GTDB taxonomy): Bacteria > Actinomycetota > Actinomycetes > Mycobacteriales > Pseudonocardiaceae > Pseudonocardia. Next base: position 21,555 of record NZ_JAHLEL010000038.1, on the reverse strand, counting down.
CACCGTCGGACGTGGCCCGCGACCGGCCGTGACACACCTCTCCGCCGCGGGGGCGGTCGGGAGGCTCAGGTCACGGTCACGGTGCGGGTCGGCCACCCGGTCGCCGCACCCGGCAGGGGGGAGCGGCGCTCGGCGGTCTGCACGACACCGTCGCCGTCGGTGGCGCGGCACACCAGCGTGTACCCGCCCGGCGGCAGGTCCAGCTCGGCGCGCCACTGCCGCCAGGTCACCCCGCCGGACGGCACCGGCGCCAGCTCGGCGGCGACCCAGGACCCGGCCGCGTCACCGTCCTGCACACCGACCTCGACCCGGCTGATCCCCCGGGGCACCGCCCACGCGGTGCCGGTCACCACGACCCGGCCCGCGGGCACGCTCGCGTACGACGCGGGGGACTCGATCCGCGCCGCCGTCTCCATCGGCCCGGGCGGGGCCCACCCGCGGGCACGCCAGTAGTCGGCCCGGGCACCGAAGGTCGTGAACTCGATGTCGGTGACCCACTTGGTGGCCGAGACGTAGCCGTAGAGGCCGGGGACCACGATCCGCACCGGGAAACCGTGCTCGGGCGGCAGCGCGACCGGGCCGTCCGGGCCCGCCATCGCGACCGCGAGCAGCGCGCCGTGCGCGGGGTCGAGCAGCACCGACGACGGGCTCCCCGCGGTCCAGCCGTCGCTCGAGGTGGACAACGCCTGGTCCGCGGCCGGGTCGGGGGCCGCGGCGGCGAGCAGCGGCGCGAGCTCGACCCCGGTGAACCGGGTGGTGGAGACGAGGTCGCCGCCGACGTCGTTGGAGACGCAGGCCATCGTCACCCAGCGCTCGACCAGCGGGCGGGCCAGCAGGTCGTCGAGGGTGACCAGGAGCTCCCGCCCGACCTGCCCGTGCACCCGCAGGGTCCACGACGCCGGGTCGACCGACGGGACCCGCAGCGCCGTGTCGATGCGGTAGAAGTCGTCGACGGCCGTGGTGAACGCGGCCGCACCCGGCACCTGCGCCCCGGCGGGCAGTGCCGGGGCGGGGGCGATCCGCCCCTGCGCGGCGAGGGTCCGGAGCCGGGCGGTGAGGGCGTCGCGCTCGGGCCCGATCCGGCCCGAGGGCAGCAGCGGTGCCGCGACCGCGGCCCCGGCGCCCAGCACGACGCCGCCGGCACCCGCCACCGCCGTGGTGCGCAGGAACCTCCGCCGGGTCAGCGACGACCGGACGGGGCGCCCGTCCGGCAGGGTCCCGGCCGCGGTCGGCGCGGGGATCCGGGACGCCAGGGCGTGCAGCTTCCGGAAGACCGTCACCGCGACGACGACCCCCGCCCCGGCGGGGACGACGTCGAGCTGACCGGCGTTCGAGGCCGTCCCCGCCGCGGCGACGCCCAGCAGCCCGAGCACGGCCAGCCCCCACGCCCCCGGCCAGGGCGAGCGGCGCGACAGCGCGCCGAGCCCGGCCGCGGCCAGGGCCAGCACCACGAGCACCCCCGCGACGACGGTGTGGCGGCTGCCGATCCCGGCCCCGACCGTCGCCGCACCGGCCAGCGCGGGCGGGGTGAGCGCCACGACCTGTTCGGCGACGGCGTTCACCGGCCCGGCCGCCGGGGCGATCAGCAGTGCGAGCGCCTGGCCTGCACCGACACCCGCCGCGGCCGCGGCGAGCCCGGCCAGGGCGGTGCGGGCCGGGGGCACCGGACGGGCCCGCGACCCGGTCGTCCCGGCGGGGGCGGGCGCCGAGCCGTCGGGAGGCGCGGCCGACCCCTCGGGTGCCGGGGTCACGGCCGGGCCAGGTCCGCGCGCAGGCGCTCCTCGTCGACCCGGAACGAGTCGTGCTCACGGCCGTCGAGCAGCACCACCGGCACCTGGTCGCCGTACTCGGCACGCAGCTCGTCGTCGGAGTCCACGTCCAGGGTGTCCCAGCCGGTGCCGGTCTCGGCGCACACCCGCGCCAGCACCTCGGCGGCCTCGTCGCACAGGTGCCAGCCCACCCGGGTCAGCAGTCGTACCCGCATCTCACATCCTCGCCAGTGTCCTCCGGGCGATCTTGCCCGTCGGGGTGCGGGGAAGCTCGTCGACGAACGCGACGACCGCGGGCCGCTTGAACCGGGCGAGCCGGGTCGCGCAGTGCGCGGCGACCGTCTCCTCGGTGAGCCCGGCACCCGCGACGGGCACGATCACGGCCTTGACCGCGGCGCCGGTCCGGTCGTCGGGCACCCCGACCACGGCCACCTCGGCCACCGCGTCGAGCTCGGCGACGACCTGTTCGACCTCGCGCGGGTAGACGTTGAAGCCGTTGACGATGACCAGGTCCGAGGACCGGTCGACGAGGAACAGGTCGCCGTCGGTGTCGAGGTAGCCGACGTCGGCGGTGACGAACCAGCCGTCCTCGCCGGGGCCGCCGGAGCCGTCGGGCCAGTAGCCGGAGAACAGGTTCGGCCCGCGCACCGCGATCAGCCCGGTGTCGTCGGACGGGTCGGTGCCGTCGTCGTAGTCGAGGTCGTCCAGCGGGTCCTCGCCACGCGGCTCGGGCTCCGGCTCCTCCCTGCGCTCCATCGGCTGCCCGTCGGCGTCGACCAGGCGCAGCTCGACACCGGGCAGCACCTGCCCGACCGAGCCGGGTTTGGCCGGGCGGCCCAGGTCGTTGCTGGTGACGACGGGCCCGCACTCGGTGAGTCCGTAGCCCTCGTGCAGGTCCAGCCCGCTCGCCGCCCGGAAGTCCGAGAGCCAGCCCGCGGGCAGCGGTGCGCCGCCGGAGGTGCACAGCCGCACCCCGGCCATCGCGGCGCGCAGCCGCTCGGGCCCCAGGTCGAGCAGCATGCGGAACATCGACGGCACCCCGGCGACGACGCTGACCCGCTCCTCCACCACCGCCTCGGCCAGCCGCTCCGGGGAGAACCGGCCGGGCAGGACCACGGTGGCGCCGGTCCAGCAGACCTGCAGCAGCCCGGCCGCGAGGCCGTAGACGTGGAACAGCGGCAGCGTCAGCAGGACCCGGTCCACCCCGTTGACCGGGGCCGGGCGGAGCGCACCGGCCTGCTCGCGGTTGGCCAGCAGCGCGCGGTGCGACAGTTGCACCCCGCGCGGGCGCCCGGTGGTGCCGGAGGTGAACACGACCAGCGCGACGCGCTCGGGATCGGCCGGGGCCCGGTCGACCGGGGCGTCCGGCACCGGGGCGCCCGGGTCCGGCGGGCCCAGCAGGCGCGCGCCGACACCCTCGGCACAGCCGGCCGCGACCGCGTCGTCGGGCCGGGCGACGACCGCGACCGGCCGGGCCTGGTCGAGCACGACCTCGAGCTCGCGGGTCACCGAGCCCGCGCCGAACGGTACGACGACCGCGTCGGCCCGCAGCGCGCCGAACAGCGCCACGCAGTAGTCGGCCCCGTCGGGCAGGCCGATCGCGACCCGGTCACCGTGGCGGACCCCCGCCGCCCGCAGCCGGGCGGCCTCGGCGGAGACCGCGGCGTCGAACGCCGCCCAGGTCAGGGTGCGCGGCGCGGCGCCGGACAGATCACGGACGGCGTCGTGCCCGGGACGCTCGGAGGCGTTGCGCGCCACCAGGTCGGCGAGGTGGGTGGGCCGGTCGGGACGGTGGCCCGGCACGGGGTCGGAACTCGGCACGGCGGTCTCCATCCTCGGACCCCGCCGGGGCGGGGTCGGCTCGTCGGCACGCGTCGGGATCAGTGTTCCAAACCCGTCGACGACCGTCGTGTCGCGAGGGACCGCTCACCGCTGTGTACGCCACGTGTCGATTCGGACACGCTTCGCGCACGGTTCGTCCACCGCGCGTATCGGGCCGCTCGCCGGAACGGCGCGCGACGAGAGGCGGCGAGTGCGTTGCGCCACTCGACAGACGTCTATGCTCCGCCGCTACATGACGTTCAACGCGTGGATCGCCGGTTCGTCGCGCGACTCACCCGAGGGAGTGGCATGCAGCTCGACGCCAGCGCGCCACGGCGCACACCGCGCCGCGCCGCGCGGGACGCGCCGGCGGTCCCCGCCGACCCGGTCGCCCGCCGAGCCGTCCCCCGTCCGACCCCCCGGGATCCATGACCCGGCCGATGCGACCGCACCGCCTGCTGCGACAGCAGCGTTCCGAGACCGTCCCCGAGACCGTCCGTCCGACCCGGGCCCCCGAACCCGGCCAGGACAGACCCGACACCGTCCGCCCCCAGCCGGACGGGGAGGTGTCCGTGACTTCAGCGACCTCTGCTCCGTCCCAGCCGACGGGGCCGATCGCGTCCGCTCCCCTGGTCGACGCTCCGCCTACGTACCCCGCACGTTCCGCCCCACACCGCCCGGACGGCCGGACCACCCGGTCGGGTCCGCCCGGCCGTACCGAGCAGGACATGCCGATGCCACGACAGGCACCGCAGATCTCGCAGGAGCTCCGCCGCCCCGAGGCCGACCCGGCCGACGAGGCCGCCCGCGCCGTCGAGGACGCGAACAGCTCGTGGGCCCTGGTGGAGGCCTGCCAGGCCGGCGACGCGGCCGCGTTCGGTGGGCTGTACGAGCGCTACCACGACGTCGTCTTCCGGTACGTGCTCTTCCGGATGGGCGACCGCTCGTTCGCCGAGGACGTGACACAGGAGACGTTCGTCCGTGCCCTGCGCCGGATCTCCTCGGTCAGCTACCAGGGCCGTGACATCGGGGCCTGGTTCGTCACCATCGCCCGGAACCTGATCTTCGACTACGTGAAGTCGAGCCGGTTCCGGCTGGAGCAGACGACCTCGGAGATCGTCGAGCTGTCGCCGAGCACCAGTGGGCCCGAGCAGCAGGTGCTCGACATGGCCACCAACGACGAGCTGCTGGCCTCGATCGCCAAGCTGAACTCCGACCAGCGCGAATGCATCCAGTACCGGTTCCTCAAGGGGCTCTCGGTCGCCGAGACCGCCGAGCTGATGGACCGCAACGAGGGCGCGGTGAAGGCCCTGCAGCACCGCGCGGTGCGACGGCTCGCCCAGCTCCTCCCGGACGGCCTGCGGTGAGCGGGTCTGCCGCTGGAGCAGCCGGAACGCGAGAGGGTGTGTCGATCACTGCGCCGAACGCACTACTCGATGCGGTGAACGGTTGGAAGGCCGTAACCTCGTCCGCGGTCGGTCGTTGTACGGACCGGCGCGCACTGACGGCGCCACACGCGCCGACGAGCAGCGCGAGACTGCAGTGAGGACGGACGGCATGCCCAGGGCATGGGACGACGGGTATCCCGGCGACGACGGTTTCGACCGTGCGCCGGCGGGTGCCCCTGCATCGGAGGAGCTGGCGCACGAGATCGCGCTGGCCGCCGCGCTGGACCGTTCGCGGCGGGACCTCTCGCCGGACCCGCACGCCTCGGCCCGGATGCGGGCGCGGCTGTTCGAGGTGCTGGCCCAGGAGGGCGTCGGGCAGCAGTCCGGCGGGTCCCCGTTCGTCGACCGGGTCGACCGGACCGACCACGCGGACCTCACCGCCCCGATCGGGCCGCCGATCGCCGACGACCTCGACTGGGACGCGGTGTCCAACCGGCGCTCCGCAGGCGAGCACACCCCGGCCACCGACGACCCCGCCGGCCGCAGCAGCCGTCCGCGCCGCGGCCGGCACGTCCTGCCCGCCGACCACCCGGACCACCCCGAGCAGGTGGGGGCCCCGGCCGGACCGGCCCGCGACGCCGATGCCGGGCCCGGCCGCGACGACTCCGCCCGCCCGGCGCAGTCCGGCGCCCGGATGCTGGACCGGCGCCGCCCGAGCGTCCGCAAGCGCTTCGGCGTCGTCGGCGGCTTCGCCGCGCTCGCCGTGATCGCGGGCGTGACCTCGACCGCCAGCCGTGACGCCCTGCCCGGCGACGCCATGTACGGCGTGAAGCGCGCCAGCGAGAGCGTCGGCGGGGTCTTCACCGTCGGCCAGCAGGCCGAGGCCGCCCGCCAGCTCGACCTGGCCCGCTCCCGGGTCGACGAGCTGGAGAGCCTGGTCGCGCGGTCCACGCCGCCCTCCCCGGACGCCGTGGCGTCCGCCATGGGCGACTTCGACCGGGCCACCAGCACCGGCAGCAGGCTGATGCTCTCCGGTGCGGGCACCGAGGGGGCCGACGCCTCCCGCCTCGCCGAGCTGCGGACCTGGGCGGCCGCCCAGTCGGGGCGGATCACCCGCCTGCAGTCCGGGCTTCCCGCGGAGAGCCGTGGGGAGACCGCCGAGGCCATCCGCCTGCTGGACCGGGTGCTGTCCCGGGCCGAGGCGCTGCGGGCCGGCACCGGCTGCGCCGCGGACAGCGGCGGGACCGTCGACGACCTCGGCCCGGTTCCCGGCGAGTGCCGCACCCCGAGCGGGCCGTCCTCGGCACAGGCCGTCGAGCAGTCCGCACCGGTGACGCCGTCGGAGACCGCAACCGGAACGCCGTCGCCGTCGTCGACGTCGTCCGCCCCGGGGACCTCGACCTCGCAGGCCCCGACCACCTCCGGTTCCTCGGAGCAGGGCGGGGGGCTGCCGCTGCTGAACGGCGGCGGCTCGACCACCACCGACGGCGGCACGAGCAGCTCGTCGGAGTCCTCGTCGGAGCAGGACCGCCTGCTCCCGCCGATCACCATCCCGCCGCTGCTGCCGGGCCTCGGCCCGGTGACCCTGGGCTGATCCGCTCCGGACCTCGCGGGCACGGGCCCGGCCACCGCCACGTCGACACGCGTCACGCACCGGAGGCCGGGCCCGCTCCCGCGATCCGGCAGTAGGCTGGGGCCGTGTCCCGACCCCTCGGGACGCGAGATGCCGTCGCACCAGGAAGGCCGCCGTGGTGAGTGATCCCGGGTCCGTCCCCCCTCTCGACCAGAGCGGGACCCGCGAGTCTCACCCGCCCACCCACACCGGGCTCTCCGAGGAGCCGGGGGTGCTGGAGCAGGCCACCGCGCTGGACTCCGCGCAGCGCGCCGGGCAGGCCTCCGCCGCTGCGGCCGTCGCCGCCGAGGCCGACGACCATCCCGACGGCCCGGAGGGCGGGGACGGCGCACCGCCGGACCTCACCGCCGCCGCGTTCTTCGACTGCGACAACACGATGATGGTCGGCGCGTCGATCTTCCACTTCGCCCGCGGCCTGGCCGCGCGCAAGTTCTTCACCACCTCCGACATGGCCGGTTTCGCCTGGCAGCAGATCAAGTTCCGGGTGGGCGGCCGGGAGGACAAGGGCGGCATCGCCGGGCACCGTGACACCGCGCTGTCGTTCGTCGCGGGCCGTCCGGTCGACGAGGTCGTCGCGCTCGGCGAGGAGATCTACGACGAGCTGATGTCGGACCGGATCTGGGCCGGCACCCGCGCCCTGGCCCAGATGCACCTCGACGCCGGCCAGCGGGTCTGGCTGGTCACCGCGACGCCGATCGAGCTGGCACGCATCATCGCCCGCCGGCTCGGGCTGACCGGGGCGCTGGGGACCGTCGCGGAGTCCGTCGACGGGCTCTACACCGGGCGGCTGGTCGGCGAGATCCTGCACGGCCCCGCGAAGGCGCACGCGGTGCGTGCGCTGGCCGCCGCCGAGGGGTTGGACCTGCGCCGCTGCACCGCCTACTCGGACTCGGTGAACGACGTCCCGATGCTCTCGGCCGTCGGCACCGCGGTCGCGGTGAACCCGGACTCCGAGCTGCGCGACGTCGCGAAGGCCCGCAACTGGCAGATCCGCGACTTCCGGACCGGCCGCAAGGCCGCCCGGATCGGGGTGCCGTCGGTGCTCGGGGCGGGCGCCGTCGCCGGTGCGGTGGCGGCCGGGATGGCCTACCGCAAGCGCTGACCGGTGCCGGCGTCCGCCGGCGGCGGGCCCGGCGGACCCGGTGCGTGACCTGCTCTCCCGCGCCCACCACGCGGGCGGGCCGTCCCGGTCAGCCCAGGAACACGTTGCGCCGCTGGGACAGCAGCCAGTACAGCGTGTGCTGGATGGTCTCGCGGACCTGGTCGGTCAGGTTGAACACAAGCATCGGGTCGTCGGCGTCGGCCGGGGTGTGGTCGTCGGTCCGGATCGGCTCACCGAACTCGATGTACCACTTCGACGGCAGCGGGATCAGCCCCGCCGGGCCGAGCAGCGGGAAGGTCGGGGTGACCGGGAAGTACGGCGCCCCGAACAGCCGCGCCAGTGGCGCCAGGTCGCCGATCTTCGGGTAGATCTCCTCGGCGCCGACGATCGAGCACGGGATGATCGGCACCCCGGTGCGCAGGGCGGCCGAGACGAACCCGCCACGGCCGAAGCGCTGCAGCTTGTAGCGGTCCCGGAACGGCTTGCCGATGCCCTTGAAGCCCTCGGGGAACACGCCGACGAGCTCGCCGGAGGTCATCAGCCGCTCGGCATCGGGATTGCAGGCCAGGGTCGCGCCCGCCTTGCGGGCCAGCGAGCCGGAGACCGGCATGGTGAACATGAGGTCGGCGCCGAGCAGCCGCAGGTGCCGGTGCGAGGGGTGGTCGTCGTGCACGGCGACGGTCGTCATCACCGCGTCCAGCGGCAGCGTGCCGGAGTGGTTGGCGACGATCAGCGCGCCACCGGTCTCCGGGATGTGGTGGGTGCCGATGGTCTCGACCCGGAACCAGCGCTTGTAGAGCGGGCGCAGCGCGGGCAGCACCATCGCGTCGGTGAGCTCGCGGTCGAAGCCGAACTCGTCGACCGGGTAGTCGCCCGCGAGACGGCGACGCAGGAACTCCAGGACCTGCTCCAGCGCGGCCTCCCAGGCCGGCCCCTCGGCGTCGTCGGGTTCGGGTGCCGCGGCGACCGGCGCCGGACGCGGCTCGTCGGTCCTGGCGGGCCGGGCGGGCCCCCGGTTGCCCCGGATCGGGATCACCCGTGCCTCGGCCATGCCGTTCCCCTCCGTCGCACCACCGCGGCCGCCCGACCGTGGTCGCTCGTGTGCCCGCACGCCGTCGTCCCGCCCCGTCACCGCAGCGACCGGGCCAGACCGAGGACGCCCCGTTCCAGCGAGGCGATCCGCTCCGGGCCGAGCACCGGGGCCAGCGCCTTGCCCCGGACGAAGTCGTCGAACGCCTGCGTGGTCGTCCACCGCGGCACGAAGCCGAACTCGTCGATCAACCGGGTGAGGTCCACGACCCGGCCGAAGTTGAGGAAGCGCATCTGTTCCGGGGAGAAGTCGACGACCCGCGCGCCCCGCAGCACCCGGCTGACCGGGCCGACCGCACCGCTCGGGACCGGGACGGCGATCTTGCCGGCGCGCCGGATGGCCTGCGACAGCATCAGCACCCCGTGCGCGGCGACGTTGAACACACCCGGCAGCTCGTGGGTCGCGGCCCGCTCGAGCACGGCGAGGCCGTCCTCCTCGTGCAACAGCTGGATCCGCGCGTCGTAGCCCAGCACGGTGGGGACGACCGGCAGCGCGAAGTAGCGCGACAGCACGGTGTCCATCCGCGGGCCGATGAAGTTGGCGAACCGCAGCACCGTGGTCGTGACGTCCGGGCGGCGACGGCTGAACCCGCGCAGATAGCCCTCGATCTCCGCGGCGTCCTTGGCGTAGCCACCCGACGGCAGGTCCTTGGCCCCGGTGGCCTCGTCGAACACGGCCGGGTCGCGGGAGCTGGAGCCGTAGACCGCCGTCGTCGACTTGAGCACGACCCGACGCACACTCGTCGCCTTCTGGCACGCGGCGAGGAGCTGCATCGTGCCGATAACGTTCATCTCCTTCATCGTCGCCCGCCCGCCCGCGGAGGCGGGGCTGGCCGAGAGCGACGCGTGCACGACGGTGTCGACGCCCCCCGAGGAGATGACCTTCGCGATGAGCGGGTTGCGGATGTCGGCGCGCACGAACTCGGCGCGACCCATCCGCTTCAGCAGGTCCCGGGGCGGGGGGACGGTGTCCACGCCCAGCACCCGGTCGATGGCCGGGTCGGCCGCCAGCCGGGCCGCGAGGTGCCCGCCGAGGAAGCCGCTGACCCCGGTGACCAGCACGACGTTCGGGGTCGGCCGGTCCATGGGCGCTCCGTTCACCGGGTGCTGACGTCGGGACGTGCCGATCGTAGTCCGGCCCCGCCACACCGGGTGGGCACGCGGACACGTGAGGTGCGCGACGCGCCCTCCCGGGACGCGCGGCGCCACAACGACACCGGCCGCGCACCCGCTCGGAGCGGGGGCGCGGCCGGTGCGCGAGTCACTTGCCGAGCTTGCGGCGCTGCACCCGGGTCTTGCGCAGCAGCTTGCGGTGCTTCTTCTTCGACATCCGCTTGCGGCGCTTCTTGATGACCGAGCCCATGTGGGTGCTCCTCCTGTGTCGACGCAGATCGTCAGCGACCGCTCCACCGGGTGACCTCGGAGTGGGCCGCCCGCACGATCCGTGCACGCTGGCACGAGGCGCGGGCCGGGCGACGCCCGCCGGAGCGGGACGACGACGCGATGCGACCGGTGGGGGTCGGCAGCCGGTTCACCATTCTACCCGGGTGTACGGGCCGTCACCCCACGGGGGATCAGCCCGCGTCGAAGTAGGCGTTGCGCAGGTAGTCCTCGACCGCGCGCTGGGGCACGCGGAACGAGCGGCCGACCCGCGCCGCGGGCAGCTCACCGGAGTGGACGAGCCGGTACACCGTCATCTTCGAGACCCGCATCATCGACGCGACCTCGGCCACCGTCAGGAACTGGACCTGGGACGACCGCAGGGGCTCGGGACGTTCCGCCGCCATGGGGCACCGCCTTCCTCCCCCGAGACGGGTTCCCCGGTTCGCCCGGTGGTGGGGGATGCAGATGCATTCTAGCGGGGCTGATGTGACGATCGGTCCGCCGGAGGGGGGCCCGATCGTGCCACGGCGCGGCGCGTCCGGGTGACTTTGCGTCACACGATGCGCTGAACGAGGTACGACGGCCGGATCAGGCGCGACCGAGCGCGACCGATCGGTCGTGCGCGGCGGTGACCGCGTCGGCCAGGGCCGCGCGCAGGCCGTGCCGCTCCAGCTCGCGCAGTCCGGCGGCGGTGGTGCCGGCGGGCGAGGTGACGTTCTCCCGCAGCAGCGCGGGGTGCTCGCCGGTCTCGCGCAGCATCCGGGCCGCGCCGAGCGCGGTCTGCACGGTCAGCTCGGTCGCGTCCGGGCGGGTCAGGCCGAGGCCGACCCCTGCCTCGATCATCGCCTCGGCGACGAGGAAGAAGTACGCGGGCCCGGAGCCGGAGAGCGCGGTCGCGGCGTCCTGCTTCGCCTCGTCCAGGCGCAGCACCGCACCGACGGTGGACAGCAGCGCCTCGGTCTCGTCGAGGTGCGCGGCCGTCGCGTGCGCGCCCGGGGAGATCGCGCACATCGCCGCGCCGAGCAGCATCGGGGTGTTCGGCATGACCCGCACGACCGGCGTGCCCCCGGGCAGGGCGCCCTCGAACAGCGAGGTCGGCAGGCCCGCGCACAGCGACACGACGAGCGCGCCCGGCTCCAGCACCCCGGCGACCTCGCCGAGCAGCGTGACGACGTCCTGCGGCTTGACCGCGACGACGACCGTCCCGGCCCCGCGCACCGCCTCGGCGACCGGGGCCGCGGTGACGCCCAGCGAGGCGCTCAGCTCCTGGGCCCGGGCCGGGTACCGCTCCGCGACCACCAGGTCCTCGGCGTCCCGCCCGGCCGCCAGCAGCCCGCCGAGCAGTGCCTCGCCGATCCGTCCCCCACCCAGTACCGCGATCCTCGTCATGGGGCCAGGGTAGGAACCCCTCAGCGGGCCAGCGGGGCCAGGGCGAGCTGGCGGGCCTGGCAGACCGTGCGTCCCCGCGCGTCGACGACGGTCACGTCCTCGTCGAACTGGCCGCTCGACACCGCGCGGGACCGGGACTCGACCCGCAGCCAGCCCGGGGCGGGCCGGGCCCGCAGCAGGGCGGTGAGCTGCACCGTCGGCGCCCAGCCGAACGCCCCGCCCAGGTTGAACACGCTCGGGGGCAGGATGTCGCCGGACAGCAGCGCGAACAGCGCGTCCGGCTCCTCACCGCGCGGGCGGGCCCAGCCCGCCATCTCCGGCGGGCCGGTCTCGCCGCGCAGGAACGGCAGCGCGCCGCGCGGGTAGCGCAGCTCGCAGGCGGCGGCGAGCCCGCGCGCCCCGCCCTCGGCCGACGCCGGGTCGAGTGCGTCCGGGTCGGGTTCGGCGGCGAGCGCGGAGCCGTCGTCCAGGCGCGGGGCATCGGACGGCAGCACGCCCGCGGTGATCGTGGAGTGCAGCATGAGCCTGCCCTCCTGGTGCAGCCGCACCGCGACCGAGGACACCGTCCGACCGATCTTGAGCGGATCGGTCGTGATCTCGACCGGGCCCAGGTCGGGGGCGCGCAGGAAGTCCGCGGACACGGCCAGCGGATCGGGCGCGGGTGCGTCGTCGGCGGCGAGCCGGGCCAGCCCGGCCTTGGCCATGAGCACCATCAGCAGACCGCCGAAGGCCTTGTCCCCGATCGCCCAGGTCCCGTCGAGCCGGGCGCGGAACCGGCCGTCCCCGAGGTCGGACAGGACGTGCGAGTCGGCGAAGGGCCGGGCCGTCGTGCTGCTCATACGGGCATGTTACCCACGGGTAGGGATGGCCGCGGACATCGTCGGTGTGAGGTGCAGCCGGGCGAACAGCAGCGACTCGGCGAGCAGCCCGGTGCGCTCCTGCCGGGTCCGGCAGCGCCGGGTCGACACCTCCAGCACGACCGTGCCGCCGGTCGCGGCGAACCGGGAGTCGGCCAGGCGCTGGCACACCTCGGCACACGGCTGCGCGCCGCGCCCGGGGACGAGGTGCTCGTCGCGTGGGGCGCCGGAGCCGTCGGTGAGGTGCAGGTGGGTCAGCCGGTCCCCCATCCGCTCGGCGAGGTCGAGCGCGTCGACGCCGGCGGCGGCGGTGTGCGACAGGTCCAGGGTATAGGCGCCGAACCCGATCTCCGTCGGGTCGTGGCCCAGCGCGTAGGGCACGGTGCTGATCGCGCCGCGGGTCACCGGGAACATGTTCTCCACCGGCAGCGTCACGTCGTGGACCTCGTGGGCCCGGGCGACCTCGTCGGCGAAGACGCCCGCGTAGCGGCGCTGCCAGCGGAAGGGCGGGTGCACCACCACGGTCCGGGCGCCCAGCCGGGCGGCCACCTCCACGGTGCGGCGCAGCCGGTGCACCGGGTCGGCGCCCCAGACCCGCTGGGTGACCGCGAGGCAGGGCGCGTGCACCGCGAGGATCGGCACCCCGTGGCGGTGGGCGAGCCGCTCCACCGCGCGCGGGTCCTGGCTGACCGGGTCGGTCCAGATCATGAGCTCGACGCCGTCGTAGCCCAGCTCACCGGCGATCTCGAACCCGGCGGCGACGCCCTCGGGGTAGACCGAGGCCGTGGACAGCGCGACGGGCGCCACCCGGGCACGGGCGACGGCGGACGGGCGCGACGGCGTCACGAATCGTGATGTCGTCGGACCGTCGCTCATCGTTACCGGTCCAACAACACCAGCAGAGCCGGGGACACGGTCAGCAGCAGACCGACCAGCACCGCGAACAGCGTGGTCTTCAGGTCGTCCTGACGCAGCAGGGCCCGCACACCGAGCACGAGGCCGATGGTGATGGCGACGGCGGTGAAGATCGCGACGATCGGCAGCGACGTCCACAGGAAGCGGAACAGCACCCAGATCGCCGCACCGGCGACGGCACCACCGATCCACTGGGCGATGACGACGGCCCAGGCCTGGCCGGTCCCGGCCCCACCGGCCGACGCGTCGTCGTCCAGGCCCGCGGGCGGCTGCGCACCGCTGTCGGCGACGGCCGCGCGGCGCCCGAAGCGACGGCGCGGGGCGTCGTCCTCCTCGACCGCGCCCGCGGCGAGCTCGCCGTGGTCCTCGTAGTCCTCGTAGTCCGGGTGGTCCTCGTGGTCGTCCTGCGGGTGCTCCGGGGCGAGCACGCCGGTCCGTCCGCCGTCGGGTGAACCGGGCCCGTGGTCCTGGCGCGGACCGGCACCGTGGCCGCGGTCCCGGTCGTCGTGGCCGGAGTCGCCGTAACCCCGGTCGTCGTAGCCCCGGTCGCCATAGCCGCGGTCGTCGTAGCCGCCGTCGTCGTAACCCCGGTCGTCGTAGCCACGGTCGTCGTAGCCCTGCCCGTCGCCGTGGTCCGGCCGGTCGGCGTAGCCCTGCCGGGCGTGGCCACGGTCGTCGTAGTCGTCGACGAACGGGTCGTAGGCGCCGGTCGGCGGCCCGGCGTCCGCCGGTCCCGGACGCCCGGACGGTCCGTCCCGGTCGTCGTCGAGCGGCGGGGCGCCGAACTGGGTGGGCGGGCCGCCGTCGTCGTCCGCCGCGGGGGCCGGACGGCGGGCACCGAGCCGGCTGGTGGGGATCTCGTCGGGGCGGTCGTCGGCGGCACCGGGCGGGGGCCCGTAGGGCCCTGCCGGACGCGGCACGTCGCCGCGGGGGCCCCAGTCCTGGGTGGCGGGGCCGTCGTCGTGGGGGCGGCCGTTCGGCGGGCGCACGGGCGCCGGCGCGACCGGTCCGGGGCCGGCGTTCCACGGGCCGGGGGGCGGGCCCTGGGGGCTGCGGGGCGGCGCGCCGTTCGGGGGGCCGCCGAAGGCGGTGGCACCGTGCGGCGCGCCGCCGTCCGGGCCGCTGCCGTGCGGGCGGCCGCCGTTCGCGGGGCCGCCCTGGGGGGCGCGGCCGTTCGGAGCGTTGCCGTTCGGAGCGTTGCCGTTCGGGACGAACGGCTCCGGTGCCCGCTCCGACGGGTCGGGGCGGCGGGCCGGCGGGAACGAGGGGTGCTCGGCGGGAGGCGGCCCGTCGCCACCGCGCGGGGCGAACCCGCCCGCGCCCTCGGGCGGGCGGACACGGTCTGCGGCCGCCGGGCGGCGCGGCGGGGCCGCCACGTCGGTCCGGACCGGTGCCGCGGACGACGGGGCGCCGGAGCCCTCGTCGTCCTCCGCGGCGCGACGACGGCGGCGTCGTCCGGGCTGCTGGCCGCCGTTGGCGGCCAGGAGCTCCGCGACCGTCCGCTGGCGAGGCTCTCCGCTGTCCACACTCATCACGACCACCGTGCCCTGTGCGTTGTCAAGGGTCCAAGCCCGCCCGGGGATGTCTGCGCCGAGCGGTCGTCCCCGTTCGTCCCATCGAGCATGTCGAAGCGCCGGAGGATCACTCCCTCGCGCAGCGCCCACGGACAGATCTCGAGCTCGGTCACGCCGAGGCCGTCCATCGCGGCCTGTGCCACGACCGCCCCGGCGACGAGCTGGTGCGCCCGGCTGGCGCTCACGCCGTCGAGCTCGGCGAGGTCGGGGCCCGACATCCGGGTGATGAACGCCGACAGCTGGCGCAGGCCCTGCGCGGTGAGCGTGCGGCGGGCACCCGGCCCGGCGCTGGACGGGGCGGCACCGGCGAGCCGGGCCAGCGTCCGGAAGGTCTTGGAGGTGCCGACGGCCCGGTCCGGCCGGCCCGCGGCACGCAGCCGCCCCGCGACCGGGGCGATCTCGTCGCGGACCCGCTCGGTGAGCGCGGCGACCTCCGCGCGGGACGGAGGGTCGGAGGTGAACGCCTCGCGGGTCAGCCGGCCCGCGCCCAGCGGCACCGACGCGGCGACGTCGGGGGTCTCGTCGCGGCCCACCGCCAGCTCCAGCGAGCCGCCGCCGATGTCGAGCACCAGCAGCCGGCCGGCCGACCAGCCGCACCAGCGGCGGACGGCGAGGAAGGTCCAGCGGGCCTCGTCCTCGCCGGGGAGCACCTCCAGCGCCACCCCGGTCTCGCGCTGCACCCGGGCCAGCACCTCGGCGGAGTTCGTCGCGTCGCGCAGCGCGGACGTGGCGAACGCGAGGAGGTCGTCGCAGCCGGCGGCCCGGGCCGTGTCGCGGGCCCGGTGCACGCTCTCCAGCAGGGCCTTCACCCCGTCGCGGCCCAGCGCACCCTTGCGGTCCAGGTGCTCGGCCAGGCGCAGCTGGTCCTTCTCCGACGACATCGGCCTCGGGTGGGCGCCCCGGTGGGCGTCCACCACCAGCAGGTGAACGGTGTTGGACCCCACGTCGAGGACTGCCAGGCGCACCCGGTCAGGTTACCGAGCCGTTATCGACGGCCGGGCAACCCCTTGCTCAGACGTCGAACTTGTAGCCGAGCCCGCGCACGGTGACCAGGTGCTTGGGCGTCGAGGGGTCCCCCTCGACCTTGGACCGCAGCCGCTTGACGTGCACGTCGAGCGTCTTGGTGTCGCCGACGTAGTCCGCTCCCCACACCCGGTCGATCAGCTGGGCGCGGGTGAGCACCCGCCCGACGTTGCGCAGCAGGTACTCCAGCAGGTCGAACTCCTTGAGCGGGAGCGCGACCTCGTCGCCGTTCACCGACACGACGTGTCGTTCGACGTCCATCCGCACCGGGCCCGCCTCCAGGACACCGGTGCCGCTCTCGGTCTCGCCGCCGGCCTCCCCACCGCGGCGCAGCACCGCGCGGACCCGGGCGATGAGCTCGCGCGCCGAGTAGGGCTTGGTGACGTAGTCGTCGGCACCGAGCTCCAGCCCGACGACCTTGTCGATCTCGCTGTCGCGGGCGGTCACCATGATCACCGGCACCGCGGAGCGGGAACGCAGTGCCTTGCAGACGTCGGTGCCGCTCATGCCGGGCAGCATCAGGTCCAGCAGCACGATGTCGGCGCCGTTGCGGTCGAACTCGCTCAGCGCGTCGTTGCCGTTGGCCGCGACGGCCGTGGTGAACCCCTCCTTGCGCAGCATGAACGCGAGCGGGTCGGCGAAGGACTCCTCGTCCTCGACGATCAGCACCCTGGTCATCTCATCCTCCGGTTCCGGCGGTCTGGGGGGAGCTGCCGGCGGCAGCCGCACCGTGCGGGGCGCCGCCGATGCCCATCCGGGCGGGCAGACGCATGGTGAAGGTCGATCCGGTGCCGGGACGGCTCCACAGCCGCACCTCGCCACCGTGGTTGGCGCAGACGTGCTTGACGATCGCCAGGCCGAGACCGGTGCCGCCGGTGGCCCGCGAACGGGCCGGGTCGACCCGGAAGAAGCGCTCGAAGACGCGCTGCTGGTGCTCGGGGGCGATGCCGATCCCCCGGTCGGTGACCGCGATCTCGACCGAGCCGTCGACCGCCCGGCGGCTCACCGACACCGACGAGTCCGCCGCGGAGTAGGCGATCGCGTTCTCCAGCAGGTTCGTCAGGGCAGTGACGAGCAGCGTGCGGTCGCCGTCGACGACCAGACCCGACGTCTCGTCGGCGGTGATCTCGACGGCGTGCGACTCGGCGGAGGTGCGGCTGCGGGCCAGCGCCTCGGACACCACCTCGTCGACGTCGACCGCGGCGAGCGCCGGCAACCGTTCGGCGCCGGTGAGCCGGGACAGCGCGATCAGCTCCGAGACCAGGTTCCCCATCCGGGTGGCCTCGCGCAGCAGCTTGTCGCCGAACCGCCGGACCTCGCGGACGGCGTCCGGGTCGGGGTCGGCGCCGTCGGACGGCTCCAGGCCGTCGAGGCTGTCGAGCAGGGCCTCGGCGAGCAGCGCGACCGCACCGACCGGGGTCTTGAGCTCGTGGGAGACGTTCGCGACGAAGTCCCGCCGGGTCGCCTCCAGCCGGGCCACCTCGGAGGTGTCGACGGCCTCGACCAGCGCGAACCCGTCGCCGAGGGAACGGATCCGGGCCTGCACCGCGACCGGGCCGCGGGGTGTGCGGTCCAGCGGCGAGAGGTCGACGGTGTAGTCACCCGAGGCCAGGCGCCGGTCCCCGCCCTGGGCCCGCCGGCAGGCGGCCAGTGCGCGCGGGTCGAGCCGTTCGCCGCTGACGGCACCGAGGCCGACGGCCCGCGGGTTGTACAACAGCACCTCGCCCCCGGCCCCGACGACGGCGAGCCCGGAGCTCGACTGGCGGAACGTGCGGTGCAGCAGCTCGCCGAGGGTGGGTCCGTCGGCGGCCACGGGATCCGCCGGGGGGCGGCCGGTGCCGGGGCTGGGTCGGCCGTGCGACGGCCGTCGCGCCAGTGCCGCCCCGGCGGTGAGACCGAGGAGCAGGGCGAGGGCCGAGATCAGCCACGCGAGCGTGGTCACGGGTGCATGGTAGGCAGCCGGGGGTACCTGCTGACCAGCGCCGGACACCGGATGGTGACGCCCGCGACCCCTTCGCGCGACACTGTTCCGACCCCGTTCACCGTGGGTTCAACGAACCCCGTCCGGACCCCTCGTGTGCACGAACGGGCCCCTCGCACGAAAGGTTCGTACGAGGGGCCCGTTCGTGCGGACCGGGGCGTGCCGAGCGCAGGGGCGTGCCGGGCGCAGGGGCGTGCCGAGTGCGGGGGCGTGCGTGGACCGGGTGCCGGGCCGAGTGCGTGCCGGGAGAGGGGTGGGCGCGGTCAGCGACCCTGGTTCGCGACCCCGGCGATGGCCTCCTGCGCCGCGGTGGGGTCGAGGTAGCGCCCGCCCGGGTTCGTCGGCGCCAGGTCGTCGTCGAGGTCGTAGACGAGCGGGATGCCGGTGGGGATGTTGAGGCCGGCGATGTCGGCGTCGGAGATCCCGTCGAGGTACTTCACCAGCGCACGCAGCGAGTTGCCGTGCGCGGCCAGCAGCACGACCTTCCCGTCGCGCAGGTCCGGCACCACGGCCTCGGTCCAGTACGGCAGGAACCGGTCGACGACGTCGGCCAGGCACTCGGTCAGCGGGGCGTCGACACCGGCGTAGCGCGGGTCGGCGTCCTGGGAGAACTCCGAGCCCTTCTCGATGGGCGGCGGCGGGGTGTCGTAGGAGCGGCGCCAGAGCATGAACTGCTCCTCGCCGTACTGCTCCAGGGTCTGCTTCTTGTCCTTGCCCTGCAGCGCGCCGTAGTGCCGCTCGTTGAGGCGCCAGTCGCGCTTGACCGGGATCCAGTGCCGGTCGGCGGCGTCGAGGGCGATGTTCGCGGTGGAGATCGCCCGGCGCAGCAGCGAGGTGTGCACGACGTCCGGGGCGACGCCCGCCTCGGCCAGCAGCTCGCCGCCCCGGCGGGCCTCCGCCTCGCCCTGGGTGGAGAGCGGGACGTCCACCCAGCCGGTGAACAGGTTCTTCGCGTTCCAGTCGCTCTGACCGTGACGCAGCAGTACGAGGGTCGGCATGGCGGACAGCCTGCCACCTACCCGCGGGAAAGGTCGGTGAGCACGGCCCCGAACGTGTCGACCAGCACGTCGATCTCGTCGCGGGTGACGACCAGCGGCGGGGACAGCCGCACGGTGACGCCGTGGGTCTCCTTCGCCAGCACCCCGCGCCGGGCCAGCGCGACGCACACGTCGCGGCCGGTGCCGATCCGCGGGTCGACGTCGACGCCGAACCACAGCCCCACCCCGCGCACGGCGGTGACCCCGGTCAGTTCGCGCAGCCGCGTACCCAGGTGCGCACCGAGCTCGCGGGCCCGGGCCTGGAACTCCCCCGTCGCCAGCAGCGCGCACACCGCGGACCCGACGGCGGCGGCGAGCGGGTTGCCACCGAAGGTGGAGCCGTGCTCACCGGGGCGCAGCACCCCGAGCACGTCGCGCCGCCCGACGACGGCGCTGACCGGCACGATCCCACCGCCGAGCGCCTTGCCCAGGGTGTAGAGATCGGCGCGCACCCCGGACAGGTCGGTGCACAGCGTCGCCCCGGCGCGACCGAGCCCGGACTGGATCTCGTCGCAGACCAGCAGCACGCCACGCCGGGCGGTGAGCTCGCGGACCGCGCGCAGGTAGCCGGGCGGTGGCACGAGGACCCCGGCCTCGCCCTGCACCGGTTCGAGCAGTACCGCGACGGTGTCGTCGGTGAGCGCGGCGGCCAGGGCGTCGGCGTCGCCGTAGGGGACGCGGTCGAAGCCGGGGGTGAACGGGCCGAAGTCGTCGCGGGCCACCGGGTCGTCGGAGAAGGAGACGACCGTCGTCGTGCGGCCGTGGAAGTTCCCCCCGGCGACCACGATCCGCGCCGCCCCCGGCGCCACGCCCTTCACCCGGTAGCCCCAGGCGCGGGCGAGCTTCACCGCGGACTCGACGGCCTCCGCGCCGGTGTTCATCGGCAGCACGGCCTCGGTGCCGGTCAGCGTGGCGAGATCACGCTGGAACGCGGGCAGCCGGTCGTTGTGGAACGCCCGTGCGGTGAGCGTGAGCCTGTCGAGCTGGGCGTGCGCGGCCGCGGTGAGCGCCGGGTGCCGGTGCCCGAAGTTGAGCGCGGAGTAGCCGGCGAGCGCGTCGAGGTAGCGGCCGCCGTCGACGTCGGTGACCCAGGCGCCGTCGCCGCGGGACAGCACCACCGGCAGCGGTGCGTAGTTCGCCGCGCCGAACGCCTCGGCGAGCGCGATCTGCGGGTCGGTGCCCGGGACCACGGCGGTCACGACCGCAGCTCCAGCGTGGCGCACTTGATCCCGCCACCACCGCGGCGCAGCTCGGAGGTGTCGACGCCGACGGTGCCGAAGCCGCGCTCGGCGAGGTCGGCGGCGAACTTCTCCGCCTGCGGTGCGTGGACGACGGTGCGCCCGTCGGAGAAGCAGTTCAGGCCCAGCACCGACGCGTCGTCGTCGGACACGATCACCGCGTCCGGGAAGCGGAAGCGCAGCACCTCCTGGGAGGCGTCGTCGAACGCGGACGGCAGGTAGGCGACCGCGCCCGGCCCGCCCGCCGGGTCGAGCACCGCGAACGCCGTGTCGAGGTGGTAGTAGCGCGGGTCGACCAGCTGCAGGGACACGACCTCGCGGCCGAACACCTGCGCGGCCTCGGCGTGCGCGCGGGGGTCGGTGCGGAACCCGGTGCCCGCGTAGACGGTGTCGCCGACGAGCAGCAGGTCGCCCTCGCCCTCGTTGACGTGGAGGGCCTCGTGCACGGCGAGCCCGGCGGCGCGGAACCACGCGCCGTAGGCGGGCCCCTCGGCGGCACGCTCGGTGTGGCGGAACCGGGCGGTCAGCGCCGTCCCGTCGATCACGGTGCCGCCGTTGGCGGCGAAGACCATGTCCGGGTAGCCCGGCAGCGGGTCGACGAGCCGGACGTCGAAGCCCAGGTCGCGGTAGACCGCGTGCAGGGTCTCCCACTGGGCCAGCGCGACCCGGGTGTCGGTCGCCTGCTCCGGACGCATCCAGGGGTTGATCCGGTAGCTCACCGTGAAGTGCTCGGGGCGGCACATCAGCACAGAGGTCATGGGCCACAGCATGGCGCGCCGGGCCCGAGCGTTTCCCGGATTCCTGCACCCGATCCGCGCGTCTGCACCCCGTTCTACGCCGGTTCCGGGTGTCGCGCACTAGCATCCGGCGCCGTGGACGGGATCGACGCGATCGACCGCAGACTGCTGGACCTCCTCCGGGTCGACGGGCGCGCCGGCTGGGCCGATCTGGGCGCGCGGGTGGGCCTGTCGGCGTCGGCCGTGCGGCGCCGGTGGACCGGCTGACCGCCCGGGGCGTGGTGCAGGGCTTCACCGTGCAGGTGGACCCCGACGCCGAGCAGACACCGGGGGTGGAGGCCTACGTCGAGCTGTTCTGCCGGGGCACGGTCGCCCGGCCGAGCTGCAGCGGATGCTCTCGGCGGTCCCCGAGGTCGTCACGGCCGGAACGGTGACCGGTGAGGCGGACGCGCTGGTCCTGCTGCGCTCGCGCGACGTGCGCTCACTGGAGGACGCTCTGGAACGGCTCCGGCTGGCGGCCAACGTCGACCACACCCGCTCGGCCGTCGTCCTGACCTGGCTGGTGACTCGTTGAACTCTCACGCAGCGCCGGGTACCGTACTCGATTGAGAATTCAACC
>NZ_JAHLEL010000037.1 GCF_020131355.1 Pseudonocardia sp. ICBG1293 | reverse complement strand
ACGGCTCGCCGCGGTTGCACGCGGACCTACGTGAGGCGGGGTGGAAGGTGTCGGAGAAGACCGTGGCGGACTCGATGCGCCGACAGAGCCTGGTCGCCCGCCGCATCCGGAGGCGCAACGGGCTGACCCGCCAGGACAAGGCGGCGCCGAAGTTCCCGGACCTGCTGAACCGCGACTTCACCGCCGCCGAGCCGAACCGCCGCTGGGTCGGGGACATGACGAGATCCCCACCGCGGCCGGGAAGCTGTATCTGGCCACGGTGATCGACCTGTACTCGCGCAGGTTGCTCGGCGCGGCCACCGGGCTGCACCCCAACGCCGAGCTGGCGTGTGAGGCCATCCGGATGGCCGTCGCGGCCCGCGGCGGCGCGGACGGGATCGCAGGGGTGATCTTTCACACCGACCGCGGCTCGACCTACACCGCCGGCGCGTTCGCCACGTTGTGTCGCCGCCTGGACATCCGCCAGTCCATGGGTCGGGTCGTGTTTCGACAACGCCGCGGCGGAGGCGTTCTTCTCCAGCCTGGAGTGGGAAGTGCTGTCCCGCAACGACTTCGACACCACTGCGAAGGCTCGGGCGGTGGTTATCGACTGGTGCTACGGCTTCTACAACCACCGGCGACGACACAGCGCCGCCGCCGGGCTCGCACCGATCGTCTACGAGAACGCCGCCCTCACTCGAGACGCGGCATAGGGAACCCTCCACGATCTCGGGGGAACCACACCTGACCCGTGTGGTCTGCTCGTAACGTGGCTGCCGGCGCGGGTGCTCGTGGTCGGCCTGCCGCGACGAGAAGGGAGCGGCGGTTGCCCGATCCTGACCAGCACCCGACCGGGTTCGCGGTGTTCTGCGGCCTGGACGTGGGCAAGTCCGAACACCACGCCTGCGCGGTCGACACCAACGGGAAGCGGGTGCACGACAAGGCCCTGCCCAACGACGAATCGGCGCTGCGCACCGTGCTGTCCGGGCTGGCCGAGCACGGCGCGGTGCTGATGGTCATCGACCAGCCCGCCTCGATCGGAGCGCTGGCCATCGCCGTCGCTCGTGATCTGGGGATCACGGTGGCCTACCTGCCCGGGCTGGCGATGCGCCGCATCGCCGACCTGCATCCCGGGCAGGCCAAGACCGACGCCCGCGACGCCCACGTGATCGCCGAGGCCGCCCGGACGATGCCGCACACCCTGCGCCGGGTCGGCACCGACGACGAGACCCTCGCCGAACTCACTGTGCTCGCCGGTTACGACGATGACCTGGCTGGGCAGAGCACCCGGCTGACGAACCGGCTGCGCGACGCCCTGCTGCATGTTCATCCCGCCCTGGAACGCCTGCTCGGGCCACGCCTGGACCGCGGTGGCGTGCTCGACCTGCTCGCGGCCGCTCTCAGGACACGACGCCTGTGGTTGCGGCTGAGGACCGGCCTCGCCCGACGCGTGAGTATGCGATGCGGACCGGCGCTGATCGTCTCCGTGCCGGCAGCAGTGCCGCGGCTGGGCAGGCGGCCGGGCAGAAGGTGGATGGGCAGGAGGTGGATGGGGTGGGGGCTCGGGAACGTGTCCGGGCGGAGGAAGCGTCTCGGCGGCACGGCCTCGACCAGTACGACGCTCAGCGTCTCGGGCACCGTCTCGGGGAGCACGTCGCGCAGCGGCTCGGGCCTGAGCGTGGTCACGGTGTGGGGTACAGCTGATGCCCGCCCGCATCGGGCCCCCGGAGCCGGAACAGCTCGTCGCGCTGGTCACTGCGCTGGATGCCCGGATCACCCATCTCGAAACCACCCTCACCAGCGACGGTGACGGTGGGGCCGAGTCGGGCACTGCGGAGGGGCTACAGCCGGTGGCCTGGCCCGAGCTCGACGCTGCCGCCGCGGCGGCAGCGTGGGATGAGCTCGGGACGTGGGTCGCGGCGGTGCTGGTCCCGTCGGTGGCGCCGTCGGTGCGGCAGATCCCGCCGTGCTGGCCCGCT
>NZ_JAHLEL010000036.1 GCF_020131355.1 Pseudonocardia sp. ICBG1293 | reverse complement strand
CGTGCTCGCGCATGATCCGAGCGCGCGCTTGCGCCCGACGTGCACGCCCTGGCGGCGCACTCGCCACACCCGCGATCCGTAGGTGGTGGCGAACTCGCTCACCGAGCGGATCTTCACGATCTGCTCAAGCAGGACGGCGTCGTCGAGCTGCCGCTGAGAGGGGTTCGCGCGGCGGCGCGCCAGTCGTAGTAGGTCGGGGCCGCGATGTTCAGGACCCGTAGTACGAACCGGCGGGAAATCATGGGCATCGACGAAGCTCATGATTTCCTCCGGGTCGGGCCGATCTCGCTGGCGAAATAGGCGCTCGCCGCGCGCAGGACCTCGTTGACCCGCCGCAGCTCAGCGTTCTCCCGCGCGAGCCGGCGGTTCTCGGCGAGCATGTCGGTCGACGGCCGATCATGGCGCTCGCCGGTGTCTGCCTCGGCCTGACGGACCCAGTTGCGCAGGGCCTCGTGATGCACCCCGAGCTGCTCGGCGAGCCCCCGGAACGTCGGGCGAGGGTCGGACTCCCGATACAGCCGAACCGCTCGTTCGCGCAGCTCATCGGGGTACTTTTTCGGTGCGGGCACCAGTGCCTTCCTTCCTGGCCCTCAAGATCGAACCAGTGTTCAGACACTCCGGCAAAGCGGGGGGAACCTCAGGGAGCCCACCGTGGGCTCCCTGGCTCGGCTTCTGGCCGGTGAACGTGCCCGCTGTGGCACCCGAACCGGTCGCCGTGCTCTGGCCCCCGTCGCCCAGGCGGTCCTGGTCCTGCGGTGGTTCCTCGATGCGAGCCGTGTGGCGCGCCTGGCGGCCGACAACACGATCAGCACCGCAACCGCCTACCGCTACCTGCACGAGGAAACGCCCTGCTCAAAACCACCTTCGCAGCGCTACGGCGGATCACGCTGTGTCCCTGGCGGATCGGCGCTATCACCGCCGCCGCGCTCGTGCTACTCCACATCGAACACGACCGCACAACATGATCACCGCGCTACTGAGAACACCTCAATCTCCTCGTTCAACGCTGCTTCCAGCACGTTCTTGGTGAACAGCTTCAACAGCCCGTCCGGGCCGGTCAACGCCAACCCCCGGGCGCGCGCGTCGGTCACCATCGCTGCCGCAGCGGCCTGTTCGGCCGTCAGCTCACGCCCCGGCCCGGACTCGTACTCACCTGGACTCACACGGTCCGATGTCATCACTCACAGTGCCCATCCCGCCGGACCCCCGCCCGGCGCGTCGGGCCGAAAACACCGTTCCTGGGACAAACCCTCCAGGGAGGCGACCCAGCGGGTTTAGTGCGCAGCGTGACCGTTAGTTTCTTCGTGATCATATGTTGCGGACAGGGCTGGGTGGCTGGTTACTGTCCGCGAATCGGTCGACCTTGGTGAGGGCCTGCATGCTTATCGCTCTGGGGTCCGCGATGATCGCGGTCTTCATGTATTTGATCTTGTCGAAGCGGCTTGCGCCGACTTTGGCGCTGGTGTTGGTGCCGTTGAGCTTCGCTCTAGTCGCGGTCGGTACGGGGATCGCGGAGCCGAGCGAGGACGGGGTCGTCAAGTCGATCACGGCGGCGATGAAGGACTTCGCGCCGACCGCGGTGTTGTTGTTCTTCGCGATCATCTTCTTCGGGACGATGATCGATGTCGGGTTGTTCGATCCGTTGATCCGGTTCGTGCTGCGCGCGGTGAGCAACGACCCGGTCCGCCTGGTCGTGCTGACCGCGGTCCTGGCCGGGGTGGTCTCGCTCGACGGGGACGGGTCGACCACGTTCATCATCACGGTCTCGGCGTTGCTACCGATCTATCTGCGCCTGGGTTTGAGCCCGGTGGTGTTGACCGTGGTCGCGAATCTGGCTAACGGGGTGCTCAACATTCTGCCCTGGGGTGGGCCGACCGCTCGGGCGGCGACAGCGTTGAACGTGTCGCCTTCGGAGCTGTTCAACCCGATGGTCCCGAGTATGGCGCTGGGAATGGTCACGGTGCTGGTCCTAGCCTGGCTCCTCGGCCGGTCGGAGCGGAAGAGGCTTGCCGCGGCGGGTCGGTCGTTGCCGGTCGTCGCCGCCGAGTTCGACCCCGACCGTGGCGGTGACTGCGTTCCTGAGCAGGTCCCTGAGAAGGTCGGCGCGGCGCAGCTCGCGCCGACAGAACCCGGCACCGGCGGTATCGGGGGGGCCGGTTCTGACGGGCAGCTCCCGCTCGGTGCAACCGCCGCGGCCGGTGCAGATGTCACGGGCGGTGGGGCCGTCGTGGCTGGGGGGGACGGTACTGGTGGGGTGAGAACCGGTCCTGGGGATGGGTTCATCGCTGTGGGTGGGGTGTTGGATCCGAACCGGCCGACGCTGCGTCCGAAGTTGATCTGGTTCAACCTGGCTTTGACCGTGGCGCTGCTGATGGTGCTGGGGTTGGACGCGTTGCCGTTGTCGCTGGTGTTCGTCGCTGCGGCGGCGATCGCGCTGGTGGTGAACTTCCCCCGTCCTGCTGATCAAGTCACTGCGGTCACTGCGCACGCGAGTTCGATCGTGGCAGTGGTGGCGATGGTGTTCGCCGCGTCGGTGTTGGTTGGAGTGCTGTCGGGTACCGGGATGGTCACGGCGATGGCGAACGGGATCGTCGCGACGGTGCCGCCGGAGGTTGGGTCCTGGTTCGCGGTGATCGTCAGCGTGCTGAGCATGCCGTTGACGTTCTTCCTCACCAACGACGCGTTCTACTTCGGGATCCTGCCAATCCTGTCCGAGGCGGCCGGGCACTACGGCATCACACCGGTGGAGATGGCCCGGGCGGCGCTCATCGGGCAGCCGGTGCACATGACCAGCCCGCTGGTTCCGGCGATGCTGTTGTTGGTGTCGTTGGCCAAGGTCGACCTGGCTGATCACCATAAGAAGGTCATCTGGCGGGCTGCGGTGTGCTCGCTGGTGATGATGGCAACGGCGATCGCGCTGGGAGTCATCCCCCTCGGCTGACCAGTGCTGCGTTGCCTCGCCCGGTGGGGCGGCCTCGACTCCCCGGGGCCGCCCCACCGGTGCGTGCGGGCGTTCTGCCCGGGTTCCGCAGTTCGTGGGCAGACCTGGGTTCCGCAGCTGCTGTCCGATGAAAGTGCCCGGATAGGGAGTCTGAGCTGGGGAGACGGGTGTCGGCCTGGTGACATGTCGTGTCACTAGGCGGCGGTGTTGTCCCTGGTCAGGGCGTTGTGGACGGCTCGGTGTCGAGGTCGAGGATCCGCGGCGGCAGGGCGATGTCGAGGACCTGGTGCAGCCGCCGGACCTCGGCGCTGGGTGGGGTGGTCTGGCGGAACAGCCCGGCCGGGCCGGTGAAGATGCCGACGTGCAGGCGCTGTAACTGGTCGCGGGCGCGGGGCCAGGTCGTGGCCTGGTCGGGGGCGCCGGCCTGGGTCTCGACGACGCGGGCCAGGAGCAGTGCGAGCCAGCAGGGCACGACGTGCGCGCGGATGCGGTCCTCGAGTCGGTGATAGACCGGCCGCAGGTCCAGGACCTGCTTCATGTCCCGCCAGCCGCGCTCGACCTCCAGCAGCTGCTTGTAGCCCAGCGCGATGTCCTCAGTCGGCAGGTGCGGATCGCAGGTGCGCAGCAGGTACTTCCCGTCCAGCTTCGCGTCCGCGGTGATCCTTGCGGCGTCGACGCGGAGCAGCCCGCCCGGTGTGACGCGCAGGAACCGGTTCAGCCCAGGCTTGGTGGAGATCACCCCGCGCAGCTCGGCCCGCTTCGTCGGCGACAACCGATCGGAGGTCTCGATCATCGTTTCGAGCCGCTCGACGAGGTTCGCGCGGACCGCGGCGTCCCGGTCGGCGGCGTCGGGGTTGTGGCAGACCACGAACCGCTCGGTGTCGCTGATCTTGACTTCCTTGACCCGCAGGTTCGCGCTGACCTCCTGAAGCGCCCCGGGAGTGGTGGAGGCTCTGATCCCACAGTGCCCATCCCGCCGGACCCCCGCCC
Source organism: Pseudonocardia sp. ICBG1293 (assembly GCF_020131355.1). Lineage (GTDB taxonomy): Bacteria > Actinomycetota > Actinomycetes > Mycobacteriales > Pseudonocardiaceae > Pseudonocardia. Next base: position 8,990 of record NZ_JAHLEL010000036.1, on the reverse strand, counting down.
GGCGCGTCGGGCCGAAAACACCGTTCCTGGGACAAACCCTCCAGGGAGGCGACCCAGCGGGTTTAGTGCGCAGCGTGACCGTTAGTTTCTTCGTGATCATATGTTGCGGACAGGGCTGGGTGGCTGGTTACTGTCCGCGAATCGGTCGACCTTGGTGAGGGCCTGCATGCTTATCGCTCTGGGGTCCGCGATGATCGCGGTCTTCATGTATTTGATCTTGTCGAAGCGGCTTGCGCCGACTTTGGCGCTGGTGTTGGTGCCGTTGAGCTTCGCTCTAGTCGCGGTCGGTACGGGGATCGCGGAGCCGAGCGAGGACGGGGTCGTCAAGTCGATCACGGCGGCGATGAAGGACTTCGCGCCGACCGCGGTGTTGTTGTTCTTCGCGATCATCTTCTTCGGGACGATGATCGATGTCGGGTTGTTCGATCCGTTGATCCGGTTCGTGCTGCGCGCGGTGAGCAACGACCCGGTCCGCCTGGTCGTGCTGACCGCGGTCCTGGCCGGGGTGGTCTCGCTCGACGGGGACGGGTCGACCACGTTCATCATCACGGTCTCGGCGTTGCTACCGATCTATCTGCGCCTGGGTTTGAGCCCGGTGGTGTTGACCGTGGTCGCGAATCTGGCTAACGGGGTGCTCAACATTCTGCCCTGGGGTGGGCCGACCGCTCGGGCGGCGACAGCGTTGAACGTGTCGCCTTCGGAGCTGTTCAACCCGATGGTCCCGAGTATGGCGCTGGGAATGGTCACGGTGCTGGTCCTAGCCTGGCTCCTCGGCCGGTCGGAGCGGAAGAGGCTTGCCGCGGCGGGTCGGTCGTTGCCGGTCGTCGCCGCCGAGTTCGACCCCGACCGTGGCGGTGACTGCGTTCCTGAGCAGGTCCCTGAGAAGGTCGGCGCGGCGCAGCTCGCGCCGACAGAACCCGGCACCGGCGGTATCGGGGGGGCCGGTTCTGACGGGCAGCTCCCGCTCGGTGCAACCGCCGCGGCCGGTGCAGATGTCACGGGCGGTGGGGCCGTCGTGGCTGGGGGGGACGGTACTGGTGGGGTGAGAACCGGTCCTGGGGATGGGTTCATCGCTGTGGGTGGGGTGTTGGATCCGAACCGGCCGACGCTGCGTCCGAAGTTGATCTGGTTCAACCTGGCTTTGACCGTGGCGCTGCTGATGGTGCTGGGGTTGGACGCGTTGCCGTTGTCGCTGGTGTTCGTCGCTGCGGCGGCGATCGCGCTGGTGGTGAACTTCCCCCGTCCTGCTGATCAAGTCACTGCGGTCACTGCGCACGCGAGTTCGATCGTGGCAGTGGTGGCGATGGTGTTCGCCGCGTCGGTGTTGGTTGGAGTGCTGTCGGGTACCGGGATGGTCACGGCGATGGCGAACGGGATCGTCGCGACGGTGCCGCCGGAGGTTGGGTCCTGGTTCGCGGTGATCGTCAGCGTGCTGAGCATGCCGTTGACGTTCTTCCTCACCAACGACGCGTTCTACTTCGGGATCCTGCCAATCCTGTCCGAGGCGGCCGGGCACTACGGCATCACACCGGTGGAGATGGCCCGGGCGGCGCTCATCGGGCAGCCGGTGCACATGACCAGCCCGCTGGTTCCGGCGATGCTGTTGTTGGTGTCGTTGGCCAAGGTCGACCTGGCTGATCACCATAAGAAGGTCATCTGGCGGGCTGCGGTGTGCTCGCTGGTGATGATGGCAACGGCGATCGCGCTGGGAGTCATCCCCCTCGGCTGACCAGTGCTGCGTTGCCTCGCCCGGTGGGGCGGCCTCGACTCCCCGGGGGCCGCCCCACCGGTGCGTGCGGGCGTTCTGCCCGGGTTCCGCAGTTCGTGGGCAGACCTGGGTTCCGCAGCTGCTGTCCGATGAAAGTGCCCGGATAGGGAGTCTGAGCTGGGGAGACGGGTGTCGGCCTGGTGACATGTCGTGTCACTAGGCGGCGGTGTTGTCCCTGGTCAGGGCGTTGTGGACGGCTCGGTGTCGAGGTCGAGGATCCGCGGCGGCAGGGCGATGTCGAGGACCTGGTGCAGCCGCCGGACCTCGGCGCTGGGTGGGGTGGTCTGGCGGAACAGCCCGGCCGGGCCGGTGAAGATGCCGACGTGCAGGCGCTGTAACTGGTCGCGGGCGCGGGGCCAGGTCGTGGCCTGGTCGGGGGCGCCGGCCTGGGTCTCGACGACGCGGGCCAGGAGCAGTGCGAGCCAGCAGGGCACGACGTGCGCGCGGATGCGGTCCTCGAGTCGGTGATAGACCGGCCGCAGGTCCAGGACCTGCTTCATGTCCCGCCAGCCGCGCTCGACCTCCAGCAGCTGCTTGTAGCCCAGCGCGATGTCCTCAGTCGGCAGGTGCGGATCGCAGGTGCGCAGCAGGTACTTCCCGTCCAGCTTCGCGTCCGCGGTGATCCTTGCGGCGTCGACGCGGAGCAGCCCGCCCGGTGTGACGCGCAGGAACCGGTTCAGCCCAGGCTTGGTGGAGATCACCCCGCGCAGCTCGGCCCGCTTCGTCGGCGACAACCGATCGGAGGTCTCGATCATCGTTTCGAGCCGCTCGACGAGGTTCGCGCGGACCGCGGCGTCCCGGTCGGCGGCGTCGGGGTTGTGGCAGACCACGAACCGCTCGGTGTCGCTGATCTTGACTTCCTTGACCCGCAGGTTCGCGCTGACCTCCTGAAGCGCCCCGGGAGTGGTGGAGGCTCTGATCCCACGGAAGGGTGGAGATCGTGCCGGCACCGAGGAAGTTCAGCAACGAGATGCGTGAGCGCGCGAAGCGGATGGTCCGCCAGGCGCGTCAGGAGGATCCGGGGCTGTCGGTCAACGCTGCGTGCAAGAGGATCGGTCCGCAGCTGGGGATCCTGCCCGACGCCCTCCGGGGGTGGTGTCGCCAGGCCGACATCGATGACGGCGTCACCCCAGGTGTGACCACGGTGGAATCCGACGAGCTCAAGCGGCTACGGCAGGAGAACGCCGAGCTGCGGCGGGCGAACGAGATCCTCAAGACCGCGTCGGCGTTTTTCGCGGCGGCGGAGCTCGACCGCCGTATCCGCTGATCGTCGCCTACATCGACGCTCACAAGCACCGGTTCGGGGTCGAGCCGATCTGCGCTGTCCTGCGCGCCCAGGGCATCGCGGTCGCCCCGTCGGGCTACTACGCGCACAAGAACCGGGCTCCGTCGCGGCGGACCCTGAGCGACGCGACGTTGGCGGAGACGATCGAGGCCGCGTTCTTCGACCGCGACAAGGGCCGTGGGGTCTACGGCGCCCGCAAGATGTGGCACCAACTGCGCCGCGACGGGGTCACCGGTCGAACAGGTCGGCCGGTGGCGCGCTGCACGGTGGAGCGGCTGATGCGCCGTCTCGGGCTGCGCGGGGTGCGCCGCGGGCAGCCGGTGATCACCACCCGCCCCGACGCCCAGGCCGGGCGGGCACCGGACCTGGTCGATCGGGACTTCACCGCGGCGAGCCCGAACCAGCTGTGGGTGGTGGACATGACGTATGTGCCGACGTGGTCGGGGACGGTGTTCACCGCATTCGTGTCCGATGTGTACTCACGCCGGGTGGTCGGGTGGCGCTGCGCGTCCAGGATGCCCACCGAGCTCCCGCTCGACGCCCTGGAGATGGCGTTATGGACCCGTGAACGCGCAGGTCAGACCACCGACGGACGTCTGGACGGGTTGATTCACCACTCCGATGCCGGGTCCCAGTGCACAGCCATCCGCTACGGCAACCGGCTCGCCGAAGCCGGCGCGGTGGCCTCGATCGGGTCGGTCGGCGACTCCTACGACAACGCCGCCATGGCCAAGTCGCTGATCGGGCTCTACAAGTCCGAGTGCGTCCGCCGCGACGGGCCGCTGCGCACCGTGGAGGACCTCGAGCTCGCCACCGCGTCCTGGGTGCACTGGTTCAACTGTCTCGTGCCGGGTTTGGTGGAGGGCAGCAACTCCAGCGAGGATGAGAAGCGATGGCTGCCCCACAGAAGTACCCCGATGAGATACGGGAACGAGCGGTCCGCATGGTCCGCGACATCAAGGCCGAGCCCGGCGGCTCGGCCAAGGGCGCCTGCCGGCGCGTTGGTGACCAGCTTGGGATCAACCCCGAAACGCTGCAGGGCTGGGTCAACCAGGCCGAGATCGACGACGGTGACCGGCCGGGGGTGAGCACCGGGCGCGCTCAGGCGGTGGAAGCATTTGCCTCGATGAGTTCGCTGAATACCTCGGAGGGTTTCTTCCAGTCGAAGATTTTACGGGGTCGGTCGTTGATGTCGCTGGCGATCATGGCCAGATAGGTGGGGTCGGAGGGGATCTCCACGCCTTTGGGGGGGTACTCGCGCACGATGCGGTTGAGGTTCTCATTGCTGCCCCGCTGCCAGGGGGAACGCGGCCGGTCGGAGTAGACTGGCATCGAGCCCTTGGTTACGGTGTGGTGGGCGGCCATCTCTGTGCCGCAGTTCCAGGTCAACGACCGGCGCATCACCTCGGGGAGCCGCCGTGCGATCACCGCGACCGCCGGGCTCCCCGAGGTGATGCGCCGGTCGTTGACCTGGAACTGCGGCACAGAGATGGCCGCCCACCACACCGTAACCAAGGGCTCGATGCCAGTCTACTCCGACCGGCCGCGTTCCCCCTGGCAGCGGGGCAGCAATGAGAACCTCAACCGCATCGTGCGCGAGTACCCCCCCAAAGGCGTGGAGATCCCCTCCGACCCCACCTATCTGGCCATGATCGCCAGCGACATCAACGACCGACCCCGTAAAATCTTCGACTGGAAGAAACCCTCCGAGGTATTCAGCGAACTCATCGAGGCAAATGCTTCCACCGCCTGAGCGCGCCCGGTGCTCACCCCCGGCCGGTCACCGTCGTCGATCTCGGCCTGGTTGACCCAGCCCTGCAGCGTTTCGGGGTTGATCCCAAGCTGGTCACCAACGCGCCGGCAGGCGCCCTTGGCCGAGCCGCCGGGCTCGGCCTTGATGTCGCGGACCATGCGGACCGCTCGTTCCCGTATCTCATCGGGGTACTTCTGTGGGGCAGCCATCGCTTCTCATCCTCGCTGGAGTTGCTGCCCTCCACCAAACCCGGCACGAGACAGTTGAACCAGTGCACCCAGGACGCGGTGGCGAGCTCGAGGTCCTCCACGGTGCGCAGCGGCCCGTCGCGGCGGACGCACTCGGACTTGTAGAGCCCGATCAGCGACTTGGCCATGGCGGCGTTGTCGTAGGAGTCGCCGACCGACCCGATCGAGGCCACCGCGCCGGCTTCGGCGAGCCGGTTGCCGTAGCGGATGGCTGTGCACTGGGACCCGGCATCGGAGTGGTGAATCAACCCGTCCAGACGTCCGTCGGTGGTCTGACCTGCGCGTTCACGGGTCCATAACGCCATCTCCAGGGCGTCGAGCGGGAGCTCGGTGGGCATCCTGGACGCGCAGCGCCACCCGACCACCCGGCGTGAGTACACATCGGACACGAATGCGGTGAACACCGTCCCCGACCACGTCGGCACATACGTCATGTCCACCACCCACAGCTGGTTCGGGCTCGCCGCGGTGAAGTCCCGATCGACCAGGTCCGGTGCCCGCCCGGCCTGGGCGTCGGGGCGGGTGGTGATCACCGGCTGCCCGCGGCGCACCCCGCGCAGCCCGAGACGGCGCATCAGCCGCTCCACCGTGCAGCGCGCCACCGGCCGACCTGTTCGACCGGTGACCCCGTCGCGGCGCAGTTGGTGCCACATCTTGCGGGCGCCGTAGACCCCACGGCCCTTGTCGCGGTCGAAGAACGCGGCCTCGATCGTCTCCGCCAACGTCGCGTCGCTCAGGGTCCGCCGCGACGGAGCCCGGTTCTTGTGCGCGTAGTAGCCCGACGGGGCGACCGCGATGCCCTGGGCGCGCAGGACAGCGCAGATCGGCTCGACCCCGAACCGGTGCTTGTGAGCGTCGATGTAGGCGACGATCAGCGGATACGGCGGTCGAGCTCCGCCGCCGCGAAAAACGCCGACGCGGTCTTGAGGATCTCGTTCGCCCGCCGCAGCTCGGCGTTCTCCTGCCGTAGCCGCTTGAGCTCGTCGGATTCCACCGTGGTCACACCTGGGGTGACGCCGTCATCGATGTCGGCCTGGCGACACCACCCCCGGAGGGCGTCGGGCAGGATCCCCAGCTGCGGACCGATCCTCTTGCACGCAGCGTTGACCGACAGCCCCGGATCCTCCTGACGCGCCTGGCGGACCATCCGCTTCGCGCGCTCACGCATCTCGTTGCTGAACTTCCTCGGTGCCGGCACGATCTCCACCCTTCCGTGGGATCAGAGCCTCCACCACTCCCGGGGCGCTTCAGGAGGTCAGCGCGAACCTGCGGGTCAAGGAAGTCAAGATCAGCGACACCGAGCGGTTCGTGGTCTGCCACAACCCCGACGCCGCCGACCGGGACGCCGCGGTCCGCGCGAACCTCGTCGAGCGGCTCGAAACGATGATCGAGACCTCCGATCGGTTGTCGCCGACGAAGCGGGCCGAGCTGCGCGGGGTGATCTCCACCAAGCCTGGGCTGAACCGGTTCCTGCGCGTCACACCGGGCGGGCTGCTCCGCGTCGACGCCGCAAGGATCACCGCGGACGCGAAGCTGGACGGGAAGTACCTGCTGCGCACCTGCGATCCGCACCTGCCGACTGAGGACATCGCGCTGGGCTACAAGCAGCTGCTGGAGGTCGAGCGCGGCTGGCGGGACATGAAGCAGGTCCTGGACCTGCGGCCGGTCTATCACCGACTCGAGGACCGCATCCGCGCGCACGTCGTGCCCTGCTGGCTCGCACTGCTCCTGGCCCGCGTCGTCGAGACCCAGGCCGGCGCCCCCGACCAGGCCACGACCTGGCCCCGCGCCCGCGACCAGTTACAGCGCCTGCACGTCGGCATCTTCACCGGCCCGGCCGGGCTGTTCCGCCAGACCACCCCACCCAGCGCCGAGGTCCGGCGGCTGCACCAGGTCCTCGACATCGCCCTGCCGCCGCGGATCCTCGACCTCGACACCGAGCCGTCCACAACGCCCTGACCAGGGACAACACCGCCGCCTAGTGACACGACATGTCACCAGGCCGACACCCGTCTCCCCAGCTCAGACTCCCTATCCGGGCACTTTCATCGGACAGCAGCTGCGGAACCCAGGTCTGCCCACGAACTGCGGAACCCGGGCAGAACGCCCGCACGCACCGGTGGGGCGGCCCCCGGGGAGTCGAGGCCGCCCCACCGGGCGAGGCAACGCAGCACTGGTCAGCCGAGGGGGATGACTCCCAGCGCGATCGCCGTTGCCATCATCACCAGCGAGCACACCGCAGCCCGCCAGATGACCTTCTTATGGTGATCAGCCAGGTCGACCTTGGCCAACGACACCAACAACAGCATCGCCGGAACCAGCGGGCTGGTCATGTGCACCGGCTGCCCGATGAGCGCCGCCCGGGCCATCTCCACCGGTGTGATGCCGTAGTGCCCGGCCGCCTCGGACAGGATTGGCAGGATCCCGAAGTAGAACGCGTCGTTGGTGAGGAAGAACGTCAACGGCATGCTCAGCACGCTGACGATCACCGCGAACCAGGACCCAACCTCCGGCGGCACCGTCGCGACGATCCCGTTCGCCATCGCCGTGACCATCCCGGTACCCGACAGCACTCCAACCAACACCGACGCGGCGAACACCATCGCCACCACTGCCACGATCGAACTCGCGTGCGCAGTGACCGCAGTGACTTGATCAGCAGGACGGGGGAAGTTCACCACCAGCGCGATCGCCGCCGCAGCGACGAACACCAGCGACAACGGCAACGCGTCCAACCCCAGCACCATCAGCAGCGCCACGGTCAAAGCCAGGTTGAACCAGATCAACTTCGGACGCAGCGTCGGCCGGTTCGGATCCAACACCCCACCCACAGCGATGAACCCATCCCCAGGACCGGTTCTCACCCCACCAGTACCGTCCCCCCCAGCCACGACGGCCCCACCGCCCGTGACATCTGCACCGGCCGCGGCGGTTGCACCGAGCGGGAGCTGCCCGTCAGAACCGGCCCCCCCGATACCGCCGGTGCCGGGTTCTGTCGGCGCGAGCTGCGCCGCGCCGACCTTCTCAGGGACCTGCTCAGGAACGCAGTCACCGCCACGGTCGGGGTCGAACTCGGCGGCGACGACCGGCAACGACCGACCCGCCGCGGCAAGCCTCTTCCGCTCCGACCGGCCGAGGAGCCAGGCTAGGACCAGCACCGTGACCATTCCCAGCGCCATACTCGGGACCATCGGGTTGAACAGCTCCGAAGGCGACACGTTCAACGCTGTCGCCGCCCGAGCGGTCGGCCCACCCCAGGGCAGAATGTTGAGCACCCCGTTAGCCAGATTCGCGACCACGGTCAACACCACCGGGCTCAAACCCAGGCGCAGATAGATCGGTAGCAACGCCGAGACCGTGATGATGAACGTGGTCGACCCGTCCCCGTCGAGCGAGACCACCCCGGCCAGGACCGCGGTCAGCACGACCAGGCGGACCGGGTCGTTGCTCACCGCGCGCAGCACGAACCGGATCAACGGATCGAACAACCCGACATCGATCATCGTCCCGAAGAAGATGATCGCGAAGAACAACAACACCGCGGTCGGCGCGAAGTCCTTCATCGCCGCCGTGATCGACTTGACGACCCCGTCCTCGCTCGGCTCCGCGATCCCCGTACCGACCGCGACTAGAGCGAAGCTCAACGGCACCAACACCAGCGCCAAAGTCGGCGCAAGCCGCTTCGACAAGATCAAATACATGAAGACCGCGATCATCGCGGACCCCAGAGCGATAAGCATGCAGGCCCTCACCAAGGTCGACCGATTCGCGGACAGTAACCAGCCACCCAGCCCTGTCCGCAACATATGATCACGAAGAAACTAACGGTCACGCTGCGCACTAAACCCGCTGGGTCGCCTCCCTGGAGGGTTTGTCCCAGGAACGGTGTTTTCGGCCCGACGCGCCGGGCGGGGGTCCGGCGGGATGGGCACTGTG
>NZ_JAHLEL010000035.1 GCF_020131355.1 Pseudonocardia sp. ICBG1293 | reverse complement strand
GGCGCGGCGCATGTCGGAGATCTCCGAGGCTCCGCTCTACATCGACGACTCGCCGAACCTGACGCTGATGGAGATCCGGGCCAAGGCGCGCCGGATGAAGCAGCGCTACGACCTGAAGCTGATCATCCTGGACTACCTGCAGCTGATGACCTCGGGCCGCAAGGTCGAGTCCCGTCAGCAGGAGGTCTCGGAGTTCTCCCGGCAGATCAAGCTGCTAGCCAAGAGCTCGAGGTCCCGGTGGTCGCGATGAGCCAGCTGAACCGTGGTCCCGAGCAGCGCACCGACAAGCGGCCGATGCTGTCGGACCTGCGTGAGTCCGGCTCGATCGAGCAGGACGACCCGCGCGCCGGTGAGGCCGACCTGATCCTGGCCAAGCACCGTAACGGCCCGACCACGACGATCACCGTCGCCCACCAGCTGCACTACAGCTGGTTCTCCGACCTCGCCCACGGCTGAAGTCGGACTGACGGCGATAACCGGGTTATCGGCTCACCACGAACGGCGCCGGCCGATAACCGGTTATCGACTCAGCCTCGGAGCTTGACCAGCGCGTCGATCAGCGCGTCCAGTGCATCATCGTCGAGCTGCCGACGAAGGCGGCGCGCCATCTTGCTGACGTCCACAACAGCATCTCGATCGTGCTGCTCTGTCGCCGGCGCAGGAGACGGCGAGTCGTTCCCCGGCTGATCCTGGACCGCGGCGCCGGCGGATGAGGCGCCCTCCCCCGCGGATGACCCGCGGCGCAGGGACTCCAGCTTCTCTGCCTGTTCTTCTGGTGGAGCGGAGGCTACGGTGCGAGCTTCCTTCACCGACAGCTCGCCGATGCGGAGCTTCTCCTGCAACTCAGGGGTGAGCTTGAGCAGCGACAGTCGCTGCGAAACCACGCCTGAGTCTTCGCTACTCGCTTCGCCGCAGTGCGCTGCGAACCATGCCGCTCCACGAGACCTTGAAGCTCGCGGGCCTCCAGCAGTGGAGGAAGGTCCTGACGGTGGATGTTCTCCACCAGCGTGGCCTCGGCCAGCATCGGGTCTGCTCCCCCGAGCCGGTCCTCGACCGAGGCGACCAGGTAAGTCAGCTCCGCCAAACGGGCGCCCGCGAGCCGGCGGTTCCCGATGAGGACCACCCACGCCGCGGCTCCGAGCTGATCCGCATCCTCCGGGTAGTGAGCGAGGTAGACATCCCGAGCGACCACAGTCGCTGGTTGCAGCTGCCCGTGCTCCCGAAGGCTGTCGGCGAGCTCCTGGATCGCAGGGTCGTCGTACCCGTAGCGAGGGTTGCGTGGATTGTGAGCCAGGTCGGACAGCGGGATACGGCGTAGGGACGCGCTGGAGTCCGTCGTTGCCTGGAGCGAGGCCTGCGCGGCGAAGACGTCGGAGCCGAACGACACCCGCCCGCGCTTGCGCTTCTTCGTCGGCGACCCGGCTGTTGAGTCTGCGCTGCTCGCGGCCACCTCGCTCATCGGGTGCGCCCGTAGCCGAGTTCGAGCGCCAGCCGCAGGATGTCCTGCTGGGCCTCCAAGGCCACACGGCTCTTGGCGTACTGGGTACAGACGACACCCTCTGCTGCCGCCCGACTGTGGATCTTGTAACGACGAATGACCGAGTTCGCGAGCGGCCAGTTCTTCTTACGGGCAAAGGTCAGCGTGTCGTCGAGGTCGACCCGGCCGTCGCGTGGATCCCAGAGATTCACGACCACGGTGTAGGGGACCCCCAGAGGCTCGATGACCTGGGTGATCGTCGTGTCGGCCGGCACGAAGGTGAGCGGCTCTGTCGTGATCGGAACGATCGCGTCGTCGGCACTCTTCAAGACCGACCGGAGAATGTGCTCGTTCTCCAGACTGCCCGGGGTGTCAACGAACACGTGCGAGAAGTCAGCGTCTCGCAACCTCTCCAGATCACTGGGGCTGTCGGTCTCGGTGTAGGCGAACGGGATGTCGTCGCCAACCCGGCTTGCCCACCAATCCATGGATCGCTGCGGGTCAGTGCCCACGACCAGGACGGACGGATCGTCACCCCCGAGCACCTGGTCGACGACAGCAGCGAGGTTGACGGTGATCGTGGTTTTGCCGACGCCGCCCTTCTGGCAGCACACAGCATGAACTCTGGCCAAGATGGCCACCTCTCCGTGGACTTCACGGCCCGGAATCGGGACGCTACTTCGGATAAGTCAGACCAGATGATGCCAGCTGCGCGTCCGCACTTCGAGGTCATCCCCCGGCGTGTGCGGCACCACGTCAGGCCGCGCGATAACCCGGTTATCGCGGTCATCGCGCTGACGGCTCGGGGGTTGGATCCTGTCGACCTCCCTGCTGCAAGGCCGAGCCCCGGGGGAGTACCTGGGGCCTGAGGTCGCCGGCGAAGACTCTCGCCGTCGACGAGCCGCCAGAGTCCGTCGAGTCGGCGACCACCCATCGATGCCGCGGCGGGGGAGCTCGGAGCGATAACCCGGTTATCACTCATGCAGCGACGGTGAACTCAGTTATCTCGATGGAACACGCCCTGCGCGACCAGCCACTTCCGCCAGTAATCGACCCGATCTGGGTCGGCCACGAACTCATCCGGCCAGCCGTCGGTCGCAATCTGTCGCAGAACATCACGCACTCGGCTGCGACCAACGCGGGCGCGTGAGGAGACCTTCCGCAGATGCGGGTCCACGACGGCGTTCATCGCCCGTGCGGTGTCATCCAGGGTGAAGTGCACCGGCCGGTAGGCGACCAGGACCTCATGTCCGTGCTCGTCTGGCCTGGCGACCAGCGCACTGTCGCGCACGTCTCCTCCGCTTGCCTCGGTCCGGTACCGAGAACTGTACCGATAGCGGTGCCGTGACTGAGCGCCTTCGGTGAGCGTGTCTTCGCGGAGGGGGGCTGCTACGCGTCCAAGCCGCCAGACGAGCCTGTCGTCGAGGGTGTCCCTGCCGGTACGGCAGACGCCGTCACACCTGCCTCCTTGGGCCGGATCAACCCAGCCGGACCAGCACATCTCTGACGCTGGTCCCAGCCATGGGCCCGAAGGGGAGGCTTCGGTGCGGGGGACCGAGGGATCATCATTTAACGAGGCGGTGTCGCGCGCGGTCGCGAGGTGTAACCGCGGCGTCCGGGAGTAGCTATCCCGGCCCCGCGCGCCCGGCGTGGCATTGCGGTTGCGGCCTCGGCGGCGAGGGATCCGTTCGAGTCCCTACAGAAGGTCTCTGACCAGCTGAAACAGTCTCAGTGGCGGGATCGCCGCGCGGGCCTGATCTCCGAGGGGGAGTGCTGCTACCAGTTCCAGACCCAATGCGCGCCTGACCAGCGACTACGTAACATCCAGCGGCAGCAGGGGAGCGTCGGCAACGACGGCTCAGCCAACCGCACTGGGAGTGAACTATGCCCACCATGCGGCTTTCGCGGCGCCTGTGGGCGCTGCCGCTCGGTGACCTGTGGAGTATGTGCTGGTCAGCGCCGGGGCGGCGAGCTGCTCCAGTGCGTATCAGGCGGGGGAGTCGAGTTCCGCCCCGTCCGGTGCTCCAGAGCCCCGTTTGGCGATCCGCCGTGGGTCGGAGGACGCTCAACGGCCCGGAAGGCGTCGAGGATGTGGCCCCGGTCTTGTCGGCGCGGAAGCCTCGCAGCTGGTGGCAGGGCGACCGAGCGCGTGGCTGCCAGACGGTCATCCTCGCGCGTACGCGTGCGTCGGGTGGGCGTCACTCCGCCCCGCCGGGTCAACTTCCAGAGGGATGTCTCCGGTTCGACCAGGACGGCTGTTGTCGTCGCCCACGGGACCTCGGCGCCGGGCTGCGGGGCGAGCTGTGGGAGCAGGTGTCGGCCTGGAGGTCTCGAAAGGCCCGGCGCCCACCCCGTGGAACCTCGCGGACCGCGACTCCCAGAGGCGAGCTCGGCGCGGCCCGTTGAGCCCCGTGAGTCCCGATGCCCGGCCTGGGGTGCGGGACCCGCCCCGGCTGCCCTTCACCGCGCTCTGCCGAGGGCCTGAGCCCGGTGGCAACGAGCGCAGGAAGCGCCTGTGCTCGTGCTCGGTGCAACTCAGAGGCCGAGGGGGCGGAGAGCGTGCGCGTCGTCGCTGACGCCGTGGGCGCGCGGTGCGGATCGCGCGACCGGTGCGGGCTCTCGGGCTGACGAGCTGCACGAGGCCGGGAGCAGGCCGTCGAGCACCGAGTCGATCGCCCCTCGGCGGAATGCGGCCAGACACGGTCGCTGTCGACGTCGCCGACGAGCGGCTCGCGCGGCGGCGTCGAGTCCCCTCACAAGCATGCACGCCGAGCGCCGAGCCGCTCCCCAAGGCCTCAGGAAATTTCCGCGCCGCCTCCAGTTGTGGTGGCGGGCCCGAACAACGCGACGCACGCGTGCGCGTGCGAGGCCAGAAATTTCCCCACGGCTCCTGTGCTCGCCACTGGGCCCGGACTCGGTCCTTCCGACACCGTTGCCAGCCCGACTAGTCGTGCTTAGTACTCCAGCCGCACTTCGTTAGCTGAGCTGTCTTCGTCGTCGATAGTGGCTTTCGCGGGCTCGGTGTTGGTGGCGACGTCGCCAGGTCGACCAGGCCCAGCACGGCGCCTGGGTGGGAATGTGGATCAGAGGTGCCAGGAGACGTCGGATCTCGGCGAGGGTGAGCGGGATGAGCCCGTGATCAGGTCTTTTGGGGCGATCGCCGCGGTGACCGAGAGGTAGGCGTGGGCGAGAATAGCCAGGGTGACGTGGCGGTACCAGGCGTCGTAACGCCGCACTTGATAGTGGTCGAGCCCGACCTCGTTCTTCGCGGTCTGGAAGCACTCCTCGATCGCCCACCGCGTGCCGGCGACGCGGATGAGATCGTCGTCGGTGGTGCCGGGCGGGCCGGCGCACAGGTAGTAGGCCAGATCGGGCTCCTCGCCGGCGGAGAGCTGTGTGTCGGTGAGGATCTGACGTCGGACCAGTAGCCATCGGCCCCATCCGGCCGGGGCGTTCTCGGGCGGATACAGCGAGGCCACGGCCCAGTCGTAGAAGCGTTCTCCCTTCACACCCGGACCGGCTGAGCGGCGCTTCCACGCCCGTCCGGGAGCGCGGGTGACCAGGTCGTCGGCCCGTCGTGAGCCGCTGATCTGACAGATGTCGGCGTCCAGGGACAACGGGACGGACTGGCTGCGCGGAACCGCGACGACGTAGCCGATCCGGCGCTGCTCGCACCAGGTGCGGAACTTGTAGTCCTGCCCGTATGCCTCGTCCGCGGTCACCCATCCTGCGGGAACCCCGGCATCGAGGGCACGGCCGAGCATTTCCTTGGCCAGCGTGGCCTTGGTGGCGAACTCGATCTCCTCAGGCACCGCCGCGGCTCGGCAGCGTTCCCGATCACCGGTCCAGGACTTGGGCAGGTAGAGCTCGCGGTCGATCAACGTCCGGCCCTTGCTCGTGGCATAGGCACAGAAGACTCCGAGCTGGCAGTTCTCCACCCGCCCGGCAGTGCCCGAGTACTGGCGCTGCACCCCCGCCGACTTCGTCCCCTTCTTCAGGAACCCGGTCTCATCGACGATCAGCACCCCACCGGACTCGCCGAGGTGCTCGACGACGTAATCCCGCAGGTCATCACGGACACCGTCGACATCCCAGGTCGCGGAGTTGAGCAGCCGCTGCATCCCATCCGGAGTCGTGTCACCGGCGACCTCGGCCAGCGTCCACCCGTTCTTCCCCGCCAACGGCGCCAACAACCCCCGCACATACGCCCGCGCCCGACGCCGCGGTTCCGTCCGGAAGAACCGGCCCGCCACCAGCCCGAACAGCCCATCCAGGCCACCGGCCCACGCCTCGAGATCCTCCTCCACCTGCACAAGATCGAAGCTTAGCGCACATCAACATCACAAACTGCGGCTGGAGTACTAGTACTGCAACGGCAGTTGGTCGGTCGGGTGGTCGTTCGCCGCGTCGGCGGTAGTGGCAGTCGCGGGCCCGTTGTTGGCGTTCGCGACGCCAGCGTGACCAGTGCATGACGTGGTCGAGACAGACGAGTGGGGTGAACAAGAGGGTGGCGAGGAGTCGGCGGATCTCGTTGGCTGACAACCGGATCAGTCGGCGGTGGCCGGTTGCGGATCCCCCTTTTCGGTCTCGTGTGCGTGTTCGGTGGCGCGAGTGACCGCCAGGTAGGCCGCCGCGAGCATGGCCAGGGTGATGTGGGCATGCCACGCCCGCCAGGAGCGGACCTGGTACTGATCGAGCCCCGCCTCGTTCTTCGCGGTCTGGAAGCACTCCTCGATCGCCCACCGCGCCCCGGCGACCCTCACCAGCTCCCGCAGCGGGGTGTTCGCGGGGGCGGCGCAGCGGTAGAAGGCCAGCTCACAGATGGTCTTGCCCTCGGCGGGCTCGGTCTGGCGGCACACCAGCAGCCAGTGCCCCCACCCGTGTGGGAGGCCCGCGGCGTCCAGGGCGACAGCAGCCCAGTCGTAGACCCGCATCCCGTGCGCGCCCGGCCCGATGGCCCGTCGTTCCCAGCCGTCTCGGCCGGTGTCGGGATCTCGCGCCCCGGCGATGGTGGCGAGGACCTTGGCGGGGCGGCGGGTCCGGTCGGGGCTGGTGAGAATGTCGTCGTTACGGGTGGCCAGCACGTAGGGGATCTCCCACTGCGCCAGGCGGTCGCGGAAGCCCGGGGTCTGCCCGTAGGCCTCGTCCGCGGTCACCCACGATGCCGGCGTGAGCACCCCGGCGGTGTGGGCGCGGGCGAGCATCGCGGTCCCGAGCTGCGGTTTCGTCGCGAACTCGACATCCTCGGGAACATCGGCACGCTCACAGCGTTCGCGGTCCTCGGTCCACGAGGTCGGCAGGTAGAGCTCGCGGTCGATCAACGCCCGGCCCTTGACCGAGGCGTAGGCGAGGAACACCCCGAGCTGACAGTTGTCGATCTTCCCGCTTGTGCCGGTGTACTGACGCCGGACCCCCGCCGAGCGCACACCCTTCTTGATAAACCCGGTCTCGTCGACGACGAACCCCCCGGACTCGACGTCACCGAGCCCGTCGAGCACATAGCCGCGCAGGTCGTCACGGACACCGTCGACGTCCCAGTCCGCGGTACGCAGCAACCGCTGCATCCCGTCCGGGGACACCGCCCCGGCGTGCTCGGCCAACGTCCAGCCGTTCTTACGCTCCAACCCGGCCAGCAACCCCCGCAGATAGGTCCCGACCCGCCGCCGAGGTTCCGCCCTGGCGAACCGGCCCGAGATCAGCTCCACCACCGCATCCAACGAGGCCACCCACCCCGCAACATCAACCACACGGTGATCATCACCGCCGAACCGGTACCAGCCTCTCACGACACGCCACAACTGCCGTTGCATATTAATACTCCAGCCGCAGTTTGTGATGTTGATGTGCGCTAAGCTTCGATCTTGTGCAGGTGGAGGAGGATCTCGAGGCGTGGGCCGGTGGCCTGGATGGGCTGTTCGGGCTGGTGGCGGGCCGGTTCTTCCGGACGGAACCGCGGCGTCGGGCGCGGGCGTATGTGCGGGGGTTGTTGGCGCCGTTGGCGGGGAAGAACGGGTGGACGCTGGCCGAGGTCGCCGGTGACACGACTCCGGATGGGATGCAGCGGCTGCTCAACTCCGCGACCTGGGATGTCGACGGTGTCCGTGATGACCTGCGGGATTACGTCGTCGAGCACCTCGGCGAGTCCGGTGGGGTGCTGATCGTCGATGAGACCGGGTTCCTGAAGAAGGGGACGAAGTCGGCGGGGGTGCAGCGCCAGTACTCGGGCACTGCCGGGCGGGTGGAGAACTGCCAGCTCGGAGTCTTCTGTGCCTATGCCACGAGCAAGGGCCGGACGTTGATCGACCGCGAGCTCTACCTGCCCAAGTCCTGGACCGGTGATCGGGAACGCTGCCGAGCCGCGGCGGTGCCTGAGGAGATCGAGTTCGCCACCAAGGCCACGCTGGCCAAGGAAATGCTCGGCCGTGCCCTCGATGCCGGGGTTCCCGCAGGATGGGTGACCGCGGACGAGGCATACGGGCAGGACTACAAGTTCCGCACCTGGTGCGAGCAGCGCCGGATCGGCTACGTCGTCGCGGTTCCGCGCAGCCAGTCCGTCCCGTTGTCCCTGGACGCCGACATCTGTCAGATCAGCGGCTCACGACGGGCCGACGACCTGGTCACCCGCGCTCCCGGACGGGCGTGGAAGCGCCGCTCAGCCGGTCCGGGTGTGAAGGGAGAACGCTTCTACGACTGGGCCGTGGCCTCGCTGTATCCGCCCGAGAACGCCCCGGCCGGATGGGGCCGATGGCTACTGGTCCGACGTCAGATCCTCACCGACACACAGCTCTCCGCCGGCGAGGAGCCCGATCTGGCCTACTACCTGTGCGCCGGCCCGCCCGGCACCACCGACGACGATCTCATCCGCGTCGCCGGCACGCGGTGGGCGATCGAGGAGTGCTTCCAGACCGCGAAGAACGAGGTCGGGCTCGACCACTATCAAGTGCGGCGTTACGACGCCTGGTACCGCCACGTCACCCTGGCTATTCTCGCCCACGCCTACCTCTCGGTCACCGCGGCGATCGCCCCAAAAGACCTGATCACGGGCTCATCCCGCTCACCCTCGCCGAGATCCGACGTCTCCTGGCACCTCTGATCCACATTCCCACCCAGGCGCCGTGCTGGGCCTGGTCGACCTGGCGACGTCGCCACCAACACCGAGCCCGCGAAAGCCACTATCGACGACGAAGACAGCTCAGCTAACGAAGTGCGGCTGGAGTACTAGGAGGCCGAAAAGACCGCAAGATCGAGATCTGGCGGGCCCGAGCTCTGCTCAAGCCGTGGTGGGACGCCGGAGCCACCGTCGCCGGCCTCCGACACGCCCTCGAATACCACCCCGACCGGCCCCACCAGCCACGAGGGCCGGTCACCACCGATGCCCGCGATCCCCTGCGGGTCATCGGGGCACGGCTGCGCCCCTGGCAGGGACGCCTCGGCGAGATCCGCGCCGTGCAGATCGGCCGGATGCGCGCGAGCACCGGCACCGGCAGCAGGCCCACCCCTCCTGCACCGCTGTCCCCAGTTCTGCGGGACCGGCCGGCAGGACGAGGGGCACGGATGGCCGCCAGGGAAGCGCTCAGCGAGCACCTCCGCGAGCTGCGCGAAGCCCGCGACCTCCCGTCGAGCCATACACAGGGAGTCCCGCACCGGTCCGGGACGAGAACCAGGCGGAGCCGATGAGCTGGCCGCCCTCCGACCACAGCAGGACCCTCCAGCCCCGAGCCGAGCTCGGGAGGGGTCCCGAGAGAGCGCTCCCACCCTCCGTCAAATCCAAGATCACCAAGCAGGAGGAGTAGGAGGTGCGTGCGAGGAGGCGATCGCTGCCTATCGGGGCAGGCCCGACACCTCCGAGTACCGCTGCATCTCCAACGGGAACCCGACCCAGAGCCAGGAGACCAGCTGGCCGCTCTATACCTGCGGTACTGACCACGACCGACCGCACGGCCCCAGACGACGATGACCCGCCCTCCTCGGGGCTGCCAGGGGCGGGCCGTCGCTTGTGCACGGGTGGTCACTCGCCTTGCGGTGGCCACCCGTAGTCGGCGCGGAGGACACCGGCCAGGAGGACCGCCGGGATACGCGCGAAAGGGGCGATGAGCCCCGGCGCGGAGCACTCGATGGCAGGTCTTCGTGGTGCGCGGCTGTTCAGGCGCCGGACGTCAGCGCGGCGAAATCGGCGTGGGCTTGCTCGACGGCCTCGGGGTGGGCCTCGCGTTTGGCGTGGTCGGCCAGGGCGCGGTAGATGCTGGCGAGGCCGGGGTTCTGGCCTTTGCGTTTGCCGGTGGGGATGATCAGGTCCGGGCGGATGTCCTCGACGGACTCGCCGTTCGCGCGGCGGCGCAGGACGGTGTGCAGCATGTCCTCGGTGATCACCGGGGGACGCCCGCCGTGATTTCCCTTGCGGGCAGCCGCATTCAGACCCTCCAGCGTGGATTCGCGGATGGTCTCGCGGTCGGTTTCGGCCATCGCGGCGAAGAACCCGAACAGCATCCGGCCGGTTCCGGAGGGGTCGTAGATCCCGGCGATCGGCCCGGCCAGCATCTCCAGCAGGATGCCGTGTGCGGTGAGGTGGTCGGCCAGTGCGGTCAGCTCGGCGGAGTCGCGGCCGAGGCGCTTCATCTCGTAGACGGTGAAGATGACCCGGCAGTGCGGGGCGTGGGCCTTGATCTGCCGCGCGGCCTCGAGGGCGGCCTCGAACTTCGGCCGGACCCGGCTGCGGGTGGAGATCTTCTCGGCGAAGATCTTCTCGCGCGGGATGCCGTGTGCGGCGAGGGCGTCAAGCTGGGACTGGAGTTCCTGGCTCAGGTGTGAGCATCGGGCGTAGCCGATCCGGATGTCCGCGCTCGGCGTCTCCGGGGCGATCGGTGCCGGCGGCGGGGTGCCCGGCCGCCACGGCTGACCGGGTCCGCGGTCGGCCGGGGTCGGCACGCGCAAGTTCTTCGCCAGGCGAGGGACTTTGGTGAACCGGCCGGTGTGGTAGGTCCCGGCGACCGCGCTGGACCGGGACCGGCACGGCGAGCCCGGCTCGGCCACGCAGCGTGGGCACGGGGGCCGCTCGACCTCATCGGCGTCGGAGAGCACGTTCAGTTCGACGTCTCCCATCCCCAGATCTTCGGGTCGCCGTAGTAATCGCCGAATTATCGGCGGATATGCCCCTGGGCTGGGGAGATGTGACCCGTTGAGGATGGTTCGTTGCGTGGTGACTGTGATCGGTGTCGAGTGGTGACGATGACGTTGGCGGGCGCTGGTGGCGGTCGCCCCGCCCGGGGGACAACAGCTTCTTTCATCGGGTCTGTCTCACTCTCGCCGACCGGCCGCCGCAGCATCGGTTATCGCTGGTCAGGCCTGCTGCTGTTGTCTGTAGCCGCCCTCCGTGGCCGCTGTTGTCGGGCGGGTCATGGTCGCTTCCGTCCGTGTGGCTGGGACACGCGATAAACTCCACTTATCTGACCTATCCCGCGATCGCGGGCGCAGGTCCATGTCCAGGGAAGGGCCCCGGATGAGCGTGGAGAGGGGCGCTGACGCCCACCCGGGCACCGATATGGGCCCCGTTGCGGGCGCCACGGCCGAACCCGGGACCTGGCTCGACACCGCGCTCGACACCGTGGTGCTGCCCGGTGGCGTCGCGGCCGCGGCCGCCCGGGCCGCGTCGCTGGCCGCGCTGGCCACCCGCGCCGACGCCCACGCCACCGCCGCGCGGGCGCCGCGCACCCGAGCCGCCTATGCGGGGGACTGGGCACACTTCCGCCGCTGGTGTGCCGCAGCGGGCCTACCGGCATTGCCGGCGGCGGTGGACACCGTGCGGCTCTACCTGGCCGACCTCGAGGCCACCCGCACCGCGGACGGAGAGGCGGTGTTCTCCCCGGCCACGATGGGCCGGCGGCTGGCCGCGATCGCCGCCGCCCACCACGACGCCGGCCACCCGTCCCCGACTCGGGACCCGGCCGTCGGGGCGGTACTCACCGGCATCAAGCGCACCCGTGCCCACGCCACCCATCAGATGCGCCCGCTCCTGCTGGAGGACCTGCGCACCGTGCTCGCGGACATGAAGTTCGGGACGTGGCCGGCCGGGTTGATCGGCGCCCGCGACGCGCCGCCGCGCTGCTGATCGGATTCACCGGAGCGCTGCGCCGCAGCGAGCTCGCCGCCCTCACCATCGCTGACGTGTCCTTCCACCCGGTCGACGGGTTGCACGTGCACATCGCGAAGTCCAAGACCGATCAGACCGGGCGTGGCGCCACCGTGGTGCTGCCCTACGGCGCCCGAGCCGGGACCTGCCCGCCGTGCGCGGTGCTGCGCTGGATGGGGCTGCTCGCCGCCG
>NZ_JAHLEL010000034.1 GCF_020131355.1 Pseudonocardia sp. ICBG1293 | reverse complement strand
GTCGACGGATATGGGCTCAGGGGCGGTGAAGTATGTCGGGGATATACAGAAGAATTCGCTCAGGGCTGCAGTCTCGTCGGGGTCTGGCTCAGGCGCTGGCTGTGGAGCATTTGCTCGTCGCAAGGTAGTGACGCGGTCACGACTGGTGGGAGACCGGTGGGCGTTGATCCAGCGCACGACCTCGTCGACCGAGTAAGGACTTCCATCGACGTGTCTGACAGTGGTGAACAGATGGTTCAGGCGCTCGGTGAAGCCCTGGCCGGAAGAAGTCATCTCGGGTTGACTTGAGGGCTCAAGGGCGGCCTGAGGCTCATGATCGACGGACACGGTGGCGATGTTAGAGCCCTGACCTGATAGTTTGCTTCAAGGAGACGTGAGCGCATGACGGGCGAGATTCTCGACCCTGTCCCGTAGGTGGAGTGCCACCGGGCGGATGGGGCGGCTGTGGAGCGACGCCGCCGGTTGGTCCAGCTGCAGCCCCGACCTGGGGGGCTTTGGATGATGCCTCACTCTCAGAAGGCCATGCACGGCCTTTGTTGACACCTCGCCGCGGACGGACAGTGGCGCCGCCGCGCTACCGGCAGAAACCGCGGATATGGCTCGCAGCTTCTGCTGCTGTGACTGCACTTGCGGTCGGAGGGATCTCGGCGGTGGTGTGGCCGGGCTGGGCGGTCACCGTCACCCTTGACCAGGAGGCACTGCAGGCAGGCGTGCGCACTGTCCTGATCGAGGACTACCAGCTGACCGTGACCGCTGCCGTGCAATGCCCTGCGGGGGTGGCGGTCCTTCCTGGGCAGCGGTTCGCGTGCCTGACTGCGATCGATGGCGAAGCGGCCGAGGTGACAGGGGTCGTGCTGACCGTAGACGGGCGATATCAAGTCGACTGGGCCTGACGGGCCGCCCGCCGACTCCTCCGGTAGCTACAGCGTTACCGATGCTGACACCGAGCATATTAGTGTACTATCTTTTAAGATAAAGACCTACACATTGTGGTTGCGCCGCGGTGTCGACAGAATCGGGCGACGTCGCTGAGGCCGGCCGCAGGGAGGCGGTGACGGTGAGGACGCGGCGGGCACGTGCAGAGCCTTCACCGGTGCCACCGTGGTGGTCGAGCGACACCGCGAGTACGTCCCATCCCGGCCGCCTCAGCGCTTCTCTGCCGCACTCGGAGCTAGTCGCGGCCAGCGAGGATGACGCCGCTCGGGCGGAACCAGTGGTGGAACTGTGGGAACAGGTGGAACAGCAGTCGGCGATCGGTGCCGATGCCGTGTCGCCCTCGAAGGCAAGCCTGACATCGGGGGCGCTACCTGCTGTTCGAGTCGCTTCGCCCGGCCCGGAGACGGTGAGTTTACCGTCGTTGCGGCCTGCGGATGACGAGTGCAGTGCCCAGACCACGGTGGACCGCCCCGTCTCTGCGCTGCGCCTGATTGATCCGGAAGAGGCCCGCCAGCTTGCTGAGTGCTTCGCGGTGGACTACTTGTCCTGCGATGCGGACGCCCCGGATCGTCGCCGCCTGGCGTTGGAGCCTTATCTGTCGCGACGTCCGGACGCTCTGCTGGGGTGGCCCGGTGGGGAATACGGCCGCGGTCGCCACCGGGCGGTGCACGCGAGAGCAGGTGGAGTCCTGACTTCCGGCCACGTTCTCACCGTGGACGTAAGAGTACTGGTCGAGATCTTCGACTCGGTCCCGCGTCGCGTCGAGGACGCTACCGCGGAAGTGCCCGCAGATCGGCAGGAGCTGCTGTTGCCGCCAGGATCCCGCAAGTCCTCGGTCCCAGTCTCGACCACGACGGGGTGGGTGCCGGTGATGAGCGTGTGGCAACGACTCGGGGTGCCGGTTCGCCGTCACGACCGCGGCCATCTCGTTGTGGAGCTGCAGCAATTGCCCTCCAGTAGCGATGGCTGACTACCCACCGGCTGAGAGCCCTTGCCGTGTTCGTCTGTGACTTTGGGACCTGCTGATGACCGACGCCTCTACGCCCGGCGCCCCCGCCGCTGCCCCGTTGCACCGTGCATGGGACCGGCCTGCTAGTCCCGCCCCGACCACGTCGGCTGGTCCACCGCCGAGTCCAGCGCAGCAACCCTCGATACTAGACATGCGGCGGCCGCAGCTGCGGTCAGCATCGCTGCCGTGGGACAACGGCACTTCCACAGACTGTGGGCTGGAGGAGGAGCGCGACGTAGCCCCGCAGGCAGGCAGCAGAAGCCCCGGGCAGGCAGCAGAACCCCCGGGTCGGTCCGGGCGCGTTCTCGATCGGCTACCGCCACGGGATCCGGGTGCCGGATCGCGGCTCAACGCGCTGCGTCCCCGGCAGAGCGCGCCGACAACAGGATGGCGAGCAGCAGCGTTCAAACTGAGCGGTGGAAAATGGAATCCAGGCCCATCAGCAGCTGAGGACCGCTACACTGGTCTGATCCGGCGAATCTGCGACACCCGCCTGGAAGGGCCGCACTCGGTCATCGTCGGCACGCTCACTCAAGACGGAGCCTCCCGCGCCCAGCGAACCCTGGACTATCTGGCGAACTACCGCGACGTAACAGGCGGATTTCCTCACCGGCACCTGGTCAACGACGCGGTCGTGGTGCTCTCAGGTGACCGGTGGAGTCAGTCGATCGACGCCGACGTGATCCGGAACTACTTTCGCGGACGGGTCCGCTCGGTCCTGGAACTTCCTGCCGACCGACACCTCGCCAGCGGTGGCCCGATCGAGCTGGCGCTGTTGCAGCCCGCCACCCGTGACGCGGTGTTGGAGATCGCGGCGACGGTCGCAGACGGTTTCTACGGCCGTACAACACACGGTCTAGCTTCACATGGCTTCAGAAATGACGACCACCGGTGAACAACAACACCAGTCTGCTGCGGGACGGCCATGAGTGTGGCTAGCGTCATCACAGCGTTCGCGACGTCTGCTGTGCTGGCGTTCACCCCAGCTCTGACGGCCCAGCAACAGACGAGTGGGAAGCGAAGTGCGGATGGCGGCTCACCGCCACTCGTGTCCTCGCGGCCCTCGGTCCCGCCACCGGCAACAAGGGCACCTCGGGAGTTGAAAAGCTGCGGTCGATGCTGAGCGATCTCGGCGCCGACCAGCCTGGATTCGTGCCTGCCATCTGTTACCCGCCCGACCAGGGCGAACGGCACGATGGCCCAGCCGCGCCGGGCGGCCCCGATAGCAGCCCGGCTGCGGGCTCGGCTCCTGCGCTAGTCCAGGACCAGGGCCTCACCGCTGGTGAAGTGTTCGGCTGGGGCGCCCCGGATGTCGTCGATGACTTCACTGGCACACAGCTCGGTCCCGGGTGGAACGCCTACGACGGCCCCGGCCATGCCGGGAACGGCGTCCGCTCCCGGACGCAGCCACGGTCGCCGACGGTGTCCTGACGATCGACGGCACCGGGGACGGGACGACCGCAGGTCTGGCCTGGACCTCCCGCGCCCAGAAATACGGGCGGTGGGAGGTCCGGATGCGCGCACCCAGCGGGTCCCCGTCCTACAACGCTCTCGCGTTGTTGTGGCCGACCGAGGAGAACTTCCCGGTCGGCGGGGAGATCGACTTCGCCGAGATCATGGACCCGGCCCGCGACAAGGTCGAACTGTTTCTGCACTACGGGGCGGACAACTCCCAGGTCCACGGCGAACTCCAGGTGGATGCCACGCAGTGGCACAACTATGCCGTCGAGTGGACCCCGGACGGTGTGACCGCGTTCGTGGATGGCCGCGAGTGGTGGAAGACCACCGACATCAGCATCTTGCCGCCCGGCCCGATGCACCTGTGCTTACAACTCGACTGGTTCCCGCGCGGCGACGGCGACCCGGGGCAGATGCAGGTCGACTGGGCCAAGCAGTGGGGCCTCGCCGCCGGCGACGGTGCCTCCACCGATTCGGCGGGCAGCGAAGGCTCCACCGATGCCGATTCGTCGACGTCGATCACTGACGAGGTCAACAACACCGGTAGTCGCCGATGATCCTGCCGTCGACCGGCGCTGGAACCTGCTCCTCGCCCTGTCTGTTGATGATGAAGGAGAGCTTCTGATGTCCCCTCGTTTTGGCGCTTCTCGCTCGAACTCGGCGGCGTGTGCAGCAGTGCGTCGTTCGGCGGTCACGGTGTTGGCGGCGGGCGCGTTGCTCGGCGGGACCGCGCTGACCCCGGCTCTGCTGACCTCCGCCGCGTCGGCGGAGGAGTCTGCTGCGGTCACACTGAGAGCCGCGGGAACCGGTCCGATTCCGGCGGTGGATGCGGTGCAGGTGCATGCCCAGGCCCGCGCCCTGCTCACCGACCTGACCGTGTCCGACAGTCCGCGCGCGCACGAGCTGGCCCGGAAACTGGTCGGGCTTGGAGTGAGCCCGGCGACCCAGCCAGCCGGGTGGCGCCAGCAGGCCGTCGATGTGTCCGACCGGCTGCATGCGGTGCACGGCACCCACCCGTCCCTGGACGTGGTCGCGGTCGAACTCGCCGCGGCCGGATTCGGCCCCACCCCCGCCGACCTGCGCCTCCCGGCTGAGGCGCCGGCCGCAGGGCCTCCGGGGGACGGGCCGGTGGGTGTCCTCGGCGGCCTTGCTGACGTGGGCCACAAGGCGGTGGACGCTGTCGGAGATGCCGGTGGCGCGGTTGCCGATGTGGTGACCGGTCCCGCCCCGACCCCGTCCTCGGCGCCTGCTGCTTCGCCGGTGCCCGCTCCGCCGCGGGCAGCCTCACCGCCTCCGGCGACTCCTGCTCCGTCACCTGTAGTGCCGCAGGCCGGCCGCACGCCGCCCATGACCTCGGCGCCCGCGGCGACACCGGCGCCGCCGCCGTCGGTGCCGGTACAGCTTGCCGCTGTCACAGCGACGCCCGCCCCGAGCGACTCCAGTAGCGATGTTGAGTCGGAGCCCAGCACGACCACGGCCCGCCTCGAGGAGCAGGGCAGGGACCACGGTCAGGAGAACAGCGAGGATCGCCGGTCAGACGCCGCTAGCAGGGCGACTCTGCCGGAGTCGGTAGTGGCGGCGGGGAGCAGGTGAGCCGTCCGAGCTCTGGTCCTGGTGGCGCCGGCACGAACTCAGCCACCTCGCCGCCGTCGGCGGCGGATGCGGAGGCCGCGCGTGCTGCGGTCGCGCTGCTCAGCGATTTCCTCACCGCTCTTGATGCCGAACCGGCCAGTACGAGCAGTGCGGTGGATGAGGTGGATCGGGTGCGGGTCGCCGTCGGTGCGGTCGTGAACCGGCCGGAGGTTCGGGCCGGTCTGGAATCCCTGGGCGCGAATCCCGCTGCCCTCGACGACG
>NZ_JAHLEL010000033.1 GCF_020131355.1 Pseudonocardia sp. ICBG1293 | reverse complement strand
GGCAATTGGTGAGCCGCGTGCAGCGGTCAAGCGTCGTCGTATGTGGGTTGGTGGAGTTCCGACCCAGCTTGCCGATTCCTACATTCCGGCGAGCGTCGACGTGGAGATCGGGTACTCGGCCGGATTGACTGTACCCGGTGGCATCTACGGGTTGTTGGAGGCCAACGGTCACCGTCTCGACCGCTTCCGTGAGGAGCTGGTCGCGCGGCAGGCGTCCCCGGAAGAGGCTGTCGCCCTACACCTGTCGAACGGTGCGCCCGTCGTGTCGCTGGTCCGCCATGCGATCGACGAGGCGGGCAAGGTTGTCGAGTACTTCGACTCCGTCGCGGCTGCGGACAGGCACCGCTACGTCTACGAGTTCAAGGCGACTGACTGACGGTGATCCGTTTGTGTCGTCGTAGCGACGATGCGTAGCCAAGGAGAGGGCCGACCGGGTGCTCGGTCCTCTCCTGTGCCCTGATCACTTGCGTAGACATGTCCCCGACTGCTTCAGTAGACATGTACACAGGGACGGTCCGACCCAGGGTGGCGGATCGAAACACGGGAGACGTCATGTCGAACCAGGGTCCAAACTCCTTCAAGATCGATCAGGCCGCGACCTTTCAGATGGTCATGGTTATGGATGTCGCACCGAAGCTGCGCTTTGGCAGCGAGACCGATCAGGAGTGTATGAAGGACGGCACCCCGAAGTGGACGGCGCAGTCAGGTCGGACGGCGGGGTTCCGGACCTTCGGCGCTCCGAAGTTCGCCGTCCTGGCGATCACCATCGCCTCGCACGAGGACCCCCGCCAGGGCGTCCAGCCGGGCATGCCGGTCGAGCTGGTCGGCTTGGAGGTCGGGGTGATGGACAAGAAGATCAAGGACCGCGACACCGGCCAGGAGAAGATCGTCGGGGCGCAGGTCTACTACCGGGCCGAGGGCATCCGCCCGATCGGCGCCACAGCCCACAAGCGCGGCGAGCAGGCCGCGTGATGTTCGGCCCGGCGGTCCTGGTGCTGGTCTGCACCTCTTGCCAGCACGTCACCGAGATTGTCGATGACGGCGACCGGTTGCTTGATCAGTGCTCGTGGTGTGAGGGCTGGGCTTTCACCGGCGATCTCGTCGTCACCACCTCGACTACGTCGACCGACTCGACTCCGTTCGCCCGCGCGAGTTGACCACGACCACGGCTCCGGTCCGGAGACCACCTCCGGCCCGGGGCCGTTTTCACGAAGGGGGGCCCGAGATGGGCATCTGGACCACCGCCCGTCGGGCGGAGCGAGAGCAGGACCGGGCCGGGCGTGAGCTGGTGGACCAGCTCTCTGACACCTGGCGCCGCGCCTGCGAGCACGTCGGGTTGTCCCACGTCGTGCAGGTCGCTTCCGGCACTACGATCGTTGTGCCGCCGCTGGCCCGCGTTGACGTCTCCGGTCCTGACCTGGTGCTGATCGTCAAGCTCATGCCCGGCCAGCTCGCCGCGGACTTCCGGGCCCCGGAGGTCGCGCAGCGGCTCTCGGCCGCGCTGGGCTGTGACCGCCTCCGGGTCGAGCCCCGCGGCCCGCACTGGGTCCGGATCGAGCTGCTCACCGGCGACCCGCTCGCCGTCGACGTCACCACCGCGCTGTCGGCTCGCGACCGGTCGGTGAGCGACGTCGAGGTCCTCGTCGCCTGCGATGAGCTCGGCCGCCGGCTGGCGATGCCGTGGAGCCAGGCTCCGCACGCCTGCGTGCAGGGCGCGACCCGTTCCGGCAAGTCGGTGTGGTGCTACTCGGTGCTCGCGCAGCTCGCCCGCCTCGACGACGTCCTGATCGCCGGGTCCGACCCCTCCGGGCTGCTGCTGGGGCGCCCCTGGGCCGGGACGCGGCACCACGAGTGGCAGGCCACCGGCAGCGGCGATGTCTTGGCTCACCGCGATCTGCTCGACCGGCTGGTTGCGGAGATGGACGCGCGCATCGCTGCGCTGCCTGCCCGCCACGACAAGCTCACCGCTTTCACCCCGGATCGGCCGTTGATCGTGGTCGTACTCGAGGAGTTGGCCGGCCTGCTGCGGCTGGCCTCGATCACCCCGACCCCGAAGGGTGAGGCCAAGGTCCGCGAGCAGCTGCTGCACGCGTTCGGCCGCCTGGTCTCGGAGGGGCACAAGGCCGGGATGCGGCTGCTGGTGGTCACCCAGCGCGCCGACGCGACGATCATCGAGGGCTTCGCCCGCGGGCAGCTCGGTCTGCGGCTGAGCTTCCGTGTCGACGACCCCGAGGCCCTGGTGATGCTCCACGGGCAAGACGCCCGCGCCGAGTTGGTCCAGCACCGCCAGTCCCCGCCCGGGGTCGCCCTGGTCCAGGCCCCCGGCATCGCCCTCACCCGGGCCCGTGGCCCGCGCCTGCCCGGGCCCTCCGAGGACGCCGACTACGCACGGTTCTGGGACGAGGTGGCAGAGGACGCCCCGGCGCGCCTCCACCAGGTAGCGGCCTGAGCAGGCCAGAGTTAGCGACCAGGCCGACAAAGAAGTGAGCCCCCAAGTGCGTTAACACCCAGGGGCTCGCCCGTCAGCCGGACGGAAGTCACCTGAGAAGCGAACGGAACCCCGGCCAACGTGGCTACTGCGATTGTACTTGTCTACCCACCTGCTCGCGCTACGCCACGCGGGCACATCTCGACCCCCCACGCCTCCCGCCGCCCCGCGCGGCACGCCGTATCGACGGGCAGCCGTCGTCGTCGTTGTATCGACGACAACACCGCATGCCCGACGACGGCCTGGTCCACCACCCGTCTCGACGGCTGCTCTTCCTCGATACAAGGCCGCACGAGTGCTGGTCAGGTTCAGTCAAGGGTCGACGCAGTCGATCGCGCAGCGACGCCGCTCGCGGCGCCCTTGGCGGGTTCTGAGCGGCATTCGACACTCGGGCCGCTTCGAGGGAGGGCACACCGCAACCCCGCCTCGACGACCAGCACCGAGAGCACCCCTCGCGCCGGAGGCGCGCGCCCGGTCCGGACGGGCCAGGCCCGCGGGCCGGAGGCAGGAGCGGGCCGGTGCCCGGCTCGGCCGGGCGCCGGCCACTCGGCTCCGGGTGGTGCCCGATGAGCGCGCCGGCGACCACGGCGCCGGGCTTGTTCTATGTGCCACAACTGTCCGCGGCCCCCACCGACGTCGATCAGGCGGCGAACGATCCTCGGCTGCTGGCGGTCGCGGCGTGGGGCCCGCGGTTCGCCTCAGCGGACCTTGTACGGGCCTCTGCGGCGCTGCTCCCCGCTCAGGCACCCCGGGTGCCGGGCAAGAGGCCCGAGCAGCTCCTGGCGCACGCTGAGGCCGACTACAGGGCCTGGCGGGACGACCCGGCCAGGACCGAGCACCGGTACCGCTGCAACTGCCGTGCCTGCACCAACACCGAGCCCGAGGGCCCGACCTGGCGGATCACCGTCGCGCCTGGCGCGATCTCGGTGGGCACGAAGGACTACACCCGCTCCGACCGCACGGCCGAGCGCCAGGCCGAGGCCGGGCACCGAGCCGCTGACCTGCTGGCGGTCGTCCTCGGGGAGACGGGGGAGCTGCCGGAGGACCCGCCCTCGCAGCGCGAGATCACCCAGTGGTCACGCAAGTCCCGGGCCCGGATGACCCGCACCCTGTGCGAGCTGGACTACGACCCGCTCTACCGCGACGCGGCTGGGAAGCTGACCGGCCGGGTCCCCGCGATGGTCACCCTCACCTATCCCGGGGACTGGCTCACGGTGGCCCCAGACGGTGCCACGGCGAAGAAGCATCTGCAGGCGCTGGCCAAGCGCTACGAACGAGCCTGGGGTGAGCCCGCGGTCGCGATCTGGAAGCAGGAGTTCCAGGGCCGGGGAGCCCCTCACTTCCACCTGCTGATGAGTCCTCCTCACGGCACCGCGGCGGTCCAGTACGATCCGCGCACCGGCGCTTTGAGGGCCGGATCGGGACGGCAGTTCCGGCAGTGGCTTTCCGAGGTATGGGCCGACGTGGTCGACCATCCCGACCCCGAGCAGCGCGCCCGTCACCTCGCGGCCGGGACGGGCGTGGACTTCGCCGAGGGCCTGCGGGCCAGCGACCCGAAGAGGGTCGCGGTCTACTTCCTCAAGCACAACGTGGCCGGGGACAAGGAGTACCAGCACGTCGTACCGCCGGAGTGGCAGGAACCCGGCAAGGGCCCGGGCCGCTTCTGGGGCTACTGGGGCCTCTCTAAGGCGGTCGCGACGGTCGAGGTCACCCCGGAGGACGCCACGGCCTCGGCCCGGGTCATGCGCCGCTGGTCCCGGGCCCAGGGCCGCACCCGCCAGGTCACCAAGATCCGCGTTGAGCAGGCGACCGGCCGGGTCTACTACCGCCGCACCCGCACCCGGACCACGCTGGTGGGCCGCGGCCGCGGGTGGATCGCGCTCAACGACGGACCGGCCTTCGCCGCAGACCTCGCCCGCTACCTCGCCCAACGACACCCGCAGGAGCAACCCGATGCCCGAGACCAGACAGCAACGCCGAGCCCGCGAGCGCGAACAGGCCAAACACCCCGATCAGGTCCGGACCTACGAAGTCGAGCTGATGCTGGAGGACCGGGCTGAGCTCTACGGCACGGCCATCGATGAGGGCGAAGACCCGGAGATCTGGTTCGCCGAAGGTAGCTGGCGCGGTAGTGGTGAGGGAGAGGACTACGGCGCCGCCCCGCTCGCCGACCTCGTGCAGATGGTCCTTGCCAGCGTCCGCCGTAGCCGACGGCCTGGCGGAGTGTGCCTGCACTGGACCCTGGGCGGTTCGACCGCAGGCGGTGACGTCCACGCTCTGGCTGCCGCTCGTGGCGTGGACTTGCCAGAGTGGGCCTGAACAGCGCCATGCGCCTATGCATTGAAAATGATCACGGGTGGTGTCGTTGATACGACGACACACCGCGCGTCCCGAGTAGGCGTCGTTACGACGACGACGCAAGTTGACCACGGTCGGTGACCACGCGTCCCTCAAGATCATTTGATGCATAGGTATGTGGGGCCGATTGATCTTGAGTGGGGGTGTGACTGGCTGTGGTCAGACGGGGCTGATGCCGGTCTCGGCGTTGGTGTGCTGGCAGAAGACGATCACCCGGTCGCCGTCCGGCTCCCAGTAGATCGTCGCGCCGTCGGCGTCGGTCAGGTGGTGACCCGGGACGCCGTCGACGCGCTGCACGCTGTGGGTCCAGGGTGGCGGGAACCGGTCGGTGATCAGCTCGGTCACCGGGGCCGCGCGCCGATCGTCCCGACCACCTGATCGCGCAGGCTGGCGTCATCGGCGGCGAGCAGCAGCAGCGCCGACAGCACCTCGATTTTGTCGACGTGCCGCCCGAGCCGCCGCCGCGCGATCCGGGTCACCTGCTCGAACGCGTCCACCACGTCGTCGTCGAGCATCGCCGTGTACTTCGACCCGGCCCGCTTCGTCGTGGACACCGGACGGGGCTCCGGCGGTGTCAGCACTGGCTCGGTCACCGCCACAGGCTCCGGCATCGTGATCTGGTCCGGGTGCTGCGGGTGCTCTACCGCACCACCGGCGCTGTCGTCGGATCGACGACGGGTCGCCCCGGCGGCTGCCGCCAGACTCCGGCGGGCCCCGGCCCGCTTCCGCTCCGCCATCACGAGGTCTCCTTAGAGGTCATTTCAGAACGAGGTCGACGTGTCTGTTGTAGACGACAAGCGGCTATCTGACCTGCCGTTTGATCTGTCGTCGAGGGGTCAATGGAAACTCGACAAGTCGTTCTGAAACGACCTCTTAATCAGCTCGTCGAGTACCAGTTCGTAGTCGCCCAACTGCTCGGGTGCGGTCCCCCGGGCCACCGCGAACTCCACGAGGTGGCGCACCTGCGCGGTTATCGTCGGGATGTCCTCGCTCTCGGCCCACGCCCGCGCCTCGCTCCCGGACTTCCACCGGCTGTCGACGTCGACCAGCAGCAGCGACGCCGTCAGTGGGGACAGAGCGTCCGCCTCGGCCGCGAGCTCGAAGACCCGCTCGATCGCCGCCAGGTCCGTCCCGGTCGGCCGCACGGGCACGATCAGGTGCTCGGACAGGGTGAGGGCCTGCCTCAGCAAGTTCGGGTTCTTCGGCCCGACGTCGAGGATCACGTGGGCGTAGTCGTCGAGCATCGGCTGGAGCTGGCGGGTCAGGTGCCGGTCGGCGGCCTCGATGACGATGCACCGATCCGCCGGCCAATCCTCGGCGAGCTGCGACCAGGCCAACGCACCGTCTTGATCTGGATCAGCGTCGACGAGCAGCGTCCGCCCGGACCGGGCCAGACCGAGCGCCAGGTGCACGGCCGTCGTCGTCTTCCCGGTGCCGCCCTTGAGGTGTCCCACGGTGAGTCTCATGACCACTCCGTTGTTGTCGTATCGTCGACACTACCGTCATGACGGCGTGACGTCTGTGCGGCACCCCGTCGCATGTCCCCGGTCGTCGTCCGCCGGGTTGCGGCCGTGAGTCGGGTCCACCGCTTCTGCATCGCCTGCCGGCCGCCGAGCTGCCCGTCGACCGCCTCGGCGACCTGCTCCCAGGTCATGCCTTCCGCTCCCCATTTCAGGGCCCGCAACAGATCCCGCTCGTAAGAATCGGCAGCGGCACGCATCTCTTCACACATGCGGAACAAAGCCGCCGCCTCGCCATTGGTAAACTCGTAATCTTTGTCATTGTTTACTCGTTTATGAAAAACATCGAGATAGTCCGCGCTGTGTTTTGCAATCGTGTCGGAATGCTCGATCTCTTCCGCCGGGAATTCCCTCCCCAGCAGTTCCAGCGCTTCCCTGATCTCCATGCGTCAATCATGCGACGACAGCGCCGTCGCGTCAACCTTACGACGACACAAACGGCAAACCGTTTTGACGGCTGGACGGCAATGTCGCCGTATGACACACCCCTCCCCCTTCCGCAAGGTCCGGGGCTGTCTACTACACTTGTCTACTCAGGTGAACGAGACGCGTTCATAAGCATGATCAAGAAAGGAGCTGCGGTTATGGCGATCGACCACACCAGCGACCGGCCTGTTTTCGCGCAGATCGCGGACGCGCTCCGTCAACGTATTCGTTCCGGCGCCATCGCTCCCGGTGCCAAGCTCCCCAGCGAGTCCGAGCTGGTCGAGGAGTTCGGAGTCACCCGGACCACGGCTCGTCGCGGTCTCGCCGTCCTGCAGCAGGAGGGCTTGACCGAGGCCCGTCGCGGTCTCGGCGTCTTCGTCCGGGAGACCGCTCCCGTCATCGCAGTCCGCAACAACCGGTTCAGCCGGTCTGCCCGTGCGGCCGGTAAGGGTGCTCTAGCCGCTGAGGCTGAGGCCCTGGGTCTCGACTGGCAGTCCGAGGAGCAGGGCCCAGTCGAGATCGTGGACGTTCCCGACGAGATTGCTCAGGCAATTGGTGAGCCGCGTGCAGCGGTCAAGCGTCGTCGTATGTGGGTTGGTGGAGTTCCGACCCAGCTTGCCGATTCCTACATTCCGGCGAGCGTCGACGTGGAGATCGGGTACTCGGCCGGATTGACTGTACCCGGTGGCATCTACGGGTTGTTGGAGGCCAACGGTCACCGTCTCGACCGCTTCCGTGAGGAGCTGGTCGCGCGGCAGGCGTCCCCGGAAGAGGCTGTCGCCCTACACCTGTCGAACGGTGCGCCCGTCGTGTCGCTGGTCCGCCATGCGATCGACGAGGCGGGCAAGGTTGTCGAGTACTTCGACTCCGTCGCGGCTGCGGACAGGCACCGCTACGTCTACGAGTTCAAGGCGACTGACTGACGGTGATCCGTTTGTGTCGTCGTAGCGACGATGCGTAGCCAAGGAGAGGGCCGACCGGGTGCTCGGTCCTCTCCTGTGCCCTGATCACTTGCGTAGACATGTCCCCGACTGCTTCAGTAGACATGTACACAGGGACGGTCCGACCCAGGGTGGCGGATCGAAACACGGGAGACGTCATGTCGAACCAGGGTCCAAACTCCTTCAAGATCGATCAGGCCGCGACCTTTCAGATGGTCATGGTTATGGATGTCGCACCGAAGCTGCGCTTTGGCAGCGAGACCGATCAGGAGTGTATGAAGGACGGCACCCCGAAGTGGACGGCGCAGGTCACGGCGGGGTTCCGGACCTTCGGCGCTCCGAAGTTCGCCGTCCTGGCGATCACCATCGCCTCGCACGAGGACCCCCGCCAGGGCGTCCAGCCGGGCATGCCGGTCGAGCTGGTCGGCTTGGAGGTCGGGGTGATGGACAAGAAGATCAAGGACCGCGACACCGGCCAGGAGAAGATCGTCGGGGCGCAGGTCTACTACCGGGCCGAGGGCATCCGCCCGATCGGCGCCACAGCCCACAAGCGCGGCGAGCAGGCCGCGTGATGTTCGGCCCGGCGGTCCTGGTGCTGGTCTGCACCTCTTGCCAGCACGTCACCGAGATTGTCGATGACGGCGACCGGTTGCTTGATCAGTGCTCGTGGTGTGAGGGCTGGGCTTTCACCGGCGATCTCGTCGTCACCACCTCGACTACGTCGACCGACTCGACTCCGTTCGCCCGCGCGAGTTGACCACGACCACGGCTCCGGTCCGGAGACCACCTCCGGCCCGGGGCCGTTTTCACGAAGGGGGGCCCGAGATGGGCATCTGGACCACCGCCCGTCGGGCGGAGCGAGAGCAGGACCGGGCCGGGCGTGAGCTGGTGGACCAGCTCTCTGACACCTGGCGCCGCGCCTGCGAGCACGTCGGGTTGTCCCACGTCGTGCAGGTCGCTTCCGGCACTACGATCGTTGTGCCGCCGCTGGCCCGCGTTGACGTCTCCGGTCCTGACCTGGTGCTGATCGTCAAGCTCATGCCCGGCCAGCTCGCCGCGGACTTCCGGGCCCCGGAGGTCGCGCAGCGGCTCTCGGCCGCGCTGGGCTGTGACCGCCTCCGGGTCGAGCCCCGCGGCCCGCACTGGGTCCGGATCGAGCTGCTCACCGGCGACCCGCTCGCCGTCGACGTCACCACCGCGCTGTCGGCTCGCGACCGGTCGGTGAGCGACGTCGAGGTCCTCGTCGCCTGCGATGAGCTCGGCCGCCGGCTGGCGATGCCGTGGAGCCAGGCTCCGCACGCCTGCGTGCAGGGCGCGACCCGTTCCGGCAAGTCGGTGTGGTGCTACTCGGTGCTCGCGCAGCTCGCCCGCCTCGACGACGTCCTGATCGCCGGGTCCGACCCCTCCGGGCTGCTGCTGGGGCGCCCCTGGGCCGGGACGCGGCACCACGAGTGGCAGGCCACCGGCAGCGGCGATGTCTTGGCTCACCGCGATCTGCTCGACCGGCTGGTTGCGGAGATGGACGCGCGCATCGCTGCGCTGCCTGCCCGCCACGACAAGCTCACCGCTTTCACCCCGGATCGGCCGTTGATCGTGGTCGTACTCGAGGAGTTGGCCGGCCTGCTGCGGCTGGCCTCGATCACCCCGACCCCGAAGGGTGAGGCCAAGGTCCGCGAGCAGCTGCTGCACGCGTTCGGCCGCCTGGTCTCGGAGGGGCACAAGGCCGGGATGCGGCTGCTGGTGGTCACCCAGCGCGCCGACGCGACGATCATCGAGGGCTTCGCCCGCGGGCAGCTCGGTCTGCGGCTGAGCTTCCGTGTCGACGACCCCGAGGCCCTGGTGATGCTCCACGGGCAAGACGCCCGCGCCGAGTTGGTCCAGCACCGCCAGTCCCCGCCCGGGGTCGCCCTGGTCCAGGCCCCCGGCATCGCCCTCACCCGGGCCCGTGGCCCGCGCCTGCCCGGGCCCTCCGAGGACGCCGACTACGCACGGTTCTGGGACGAGGTGGCAGAGGACGCCCCGGCGCGCCTCCACCAGGTAGCGGCCTGAGCAGGCCAGAGTTAGCGACCAGGCCGACAAAGAAGTGAGCCCCCAAGTGCGTTAACACCCAGGGGCTCGCCCGTCAGCCGGACGGAAGTCACCTGAGAAGCGAACGGAACCCCGGCCAACGTGGCTACTGCGATTGTACTTGTCTACCCACCTGCTCGCGCTACGCCACGCGGGCACATCTCGACCCCCCACGCCTCCCGCCGCCCCGCGCGGCACGCCGTATCGACGGGCAGCCGTCGTCGTCGTTGTATCGACGACAACACCGCATGCCCGACGACGGCCTGGTCCACCACCCGTCTCGACGGCTGCTCTTCCTCGATACAAGGCCGCACGAGTGCTGGTCAGGTTCAGTCAAGGGTCGACGCAGTCGATCGCGCAGCGACGCCGCTCGCGGCGCCCTTGGCGGGTTCTGAGCGGCATTCGACACTCGGGCCGCTTCGAGGGAGGGCACACCGCAACCCCGCCTCGACGACCAGCACCGAGAGCACCCCTCGCGCCGGAGGCGCGCGCCCGGTCCGGACGGGCCAGGCCCGCGGGCCGGAGGCAGGAGCGGGCCGGTGCCCGGCTCGGCCGGGCGCCGGCCACTCGGCTCCGGGTGGTGCCCGATGAGCGCGCCGGCGACCACGGCGCCGGGCTTGTTCTATGTGCCACAACTGTCCGCGGCCCCCACCGACGTCGATCAGGCGGCGAACGATCCTCGGCTGCTGGCGGTCGCGGCGTGGGGCCCGCGGTTCGCCTCAGCGGACCTTGTACGGGCCTCTGCGGCGCTGCTCCCCGCTCAGGCACCCGGGTGCCGGGCAAGAGGCCCGAGCAGCTCCTGGCGCACGCTGAGGCCGACTACAGGGCCTGGCGGGACGACCCGGCCAGGACCGAGCACCGGTACCGCTGCAACTGCCGTGCCTGCACCAACACCGAGCCCGAGGGCCCGACCTGGCGGATCACCGTCGCGCCTGGCGCGATCTCGGTGGGCACGAAGGACTACACCCGCTCCGACCGCACGGCCGAGCGCCAGGCCGAGGCCGGGCACCGAGCCGCTGACCTGCTGGCGGTCGTCCTCGGGAGACGGGGGAGCTGCCGGAGGACCCGCCCTCGCAGCGCGAGATCACCCAGTGGTCACGCAAGTCCCGGGCCCGGATGACCCGCACCCTGTGCGAGCTGGACTACGACCCGCTCTACCGCGACGCGGCTGGGAAGCTGACCGGCCGGGTCCCCGCGATGGTCACCCTCACCTATCCCGGGGACTGGCTCACGGTGGCCCCAGACGGTGCCACGGCGAAGAAGCATCTGCAGGCGCTGGCCAAGCGCTACGAACGAGCCTGGGGTGAGCCCGCGGTCGCGATCTGGAAGCAGGAGTTCCAGGGCCGGGGAGCCCCTCACTTCCACCTGCTGATGAGTCCTCCTCACGGCACCGCGGCGGTCCAGTACGATCCGCGCACCGGCGCTTTGAGGGCCGGATCGGGACGGCAGTTCCGGCAGTGGCTTTCCGAGGTATGGGCCGACGTGGTCGACCATCCCGACCCCGAGCAGCGCGCCCGTCACCTCGCGGCCGGGACGGGCGTGGACTTCGCCGAGGGCCTGCGGGCCAGCGACCCGAAGAGGGTCGCGGTCTACTTCCTCAAGCACAACGTGGCCGGGGACAAGGAGTACCAGCACGTCGTACCGCCGGAGTGGCAGGAACCCGGCAAGGGCCCGGGCCGCTTCTGGGGCTACTGGGGCCTCTCTAAGGCGGTCGCGACGGTCGAGGTCACCCCGGAGGACGCCACGGCCTCGGCCCGGGTCATGCGCCGCTGGTCCCGGGCCCAGGGCCGCACCCGCCAGGTCACCAAGATCCGCGTTGAGCAGGCGACCGGCCGGGTCTACTACCGCCGCACCCGCACCCGGACCACGCTGGTGGGCCGCGGCCGCGGGTGGATCGCGCTCAACGACGGACGGCCTTCGCCGCAGACCTCGCCCGCTACCTCGCCCAACGACACCCGCAGGAGCAACCCGATGCCCGAGACCAGACAGCAACGCCGAGCCCGCGAGCGCGAACAGGCCAAACACCCCGATCAGGTCCGGACCTACGAAGTCGAGCTGATGCTGGAGGACCGGGCTGAGCTCTACGGCACGGCCATCGATGAGGGCGAAGACCCGGAGATCTGGTTCGCCGAAGGTAGCTGGCGCGGTAGTGGTGAGGGAGAGGACTACGGCGCCGCCCCGCTCGCCGACCTCGTGCAGATGGTCCTTGCCAGCGTCCGCCGTAGCCGACGGCCTGGCGGAGTGTGCCTGCACTGGACCCTGGGCGGTTCGACCGCAGGCGGTGACGTCCACGCTCTGGCTGCCGCTCGTGGCGTGGACTTGCCAGAGTGGGCCTGAACAGCGCCATGGCCTATGCATTGAAAATGATCACGGGTGGTGTCGTTGATACGACGACACACCGCGCGTCCCGAGTAGGCGTCGTTACGACGACGACGCAAGTTGACCACGGTCGGTGACCACGCGTCCCTCAAGATCATTTGATGCATAGGTATGTGGGGCCGATTGATCTTGAGTGGGGGTGTGACTGGCTGTGGTCAGACGGGGCTGATGCCGGTCTCGGCGTTGGTGTGCTGGCAGAAGACGATCACACCGGTCGCCGTCCCGGCTCCCAGTAGATCGTCGCGCCGTCGGCGTCGGTCAGGTGGTGACACAGGGACGCCCGTCGACGCGCTGCAACGCTGTGGGTCCAGGGTGGCGGGAACCGGTCGGTGATCACAGTCGGTCACCGGGGCCGCGCGCCGATCGTCCCGACCACCTGATCGCGC
>NZ_JAHLEL010000032.1 GCF_020131355.1 Pseudonocardia sp. ICBG1293 | reverse complement strand
CCCCACGAACCACGAGGTCACAGCCCTGCATCCTCCATATCCGCCCGAAAAATTCCGGATACTACGGCGCCCCCAGCTGGTCTCCTGGCTCTGGGTCGGGTTCCCGTTGGAGATGCAGCGGTACTCGGAGGTGTCGGGCCTTCCTCGGTAGGCAGCGATCGCCTCCTCGCACGCACCCCTGTTCGCGTAGGTCGCGACGTAGCTCCAGGTTGGAGACTGGGCCGGGGCAATGGGAGCTGCGACGGCGACCCCGGCACCGACCGACGTCAGCGTGGCGACCCCGAGTGCGAGGCCGATCATCGTGGACCTGAGAACCCGCATCGTCCTACTCCTCCTGCTTATGATCTTGGACCTGACGGAGGTTAGGAGCACGCTCCCGGGACCCCTCCCGGCTCGGCTCGGGGCTGGAGGGTCCTGCTGTGGTCGGAGCGCGGCCAGCTCATCAGATTCGCCCGATCCTCGTCCCTGACCGGTGCGGGTTTCAGTGGGTATGGCTCGACGGGAGGCCGCGGGCCTCGCGCAGCTCGCGGAGGTGCTCGCTCAGCGCTTCCCTGGCGGCCATCCGCGCCCCTCGTCCCGCCGGCCGGTCCCGCAGAACCGGCGACAGCGGCGCAGGAGGGGTGGGCCCGCTGCCGGTGCCAGTGCTCGCCCGCATCCGGCCGATCTGCACGGCGCGGATCTCGCCGAGGCGTCCCTGCCAGGGGCGCAGGCGGGCGCCGATGACCCGCAGGGGGTCCCGGGCGCCGGTGGTGACCGGTCCACGCGGTCGGTCGGGGTGGTCGGGGTGGTGTTCGAGTGCGTGGCGCAGCCCAGCGACGGTCGCGCCGGCCTCCCACCACGGCTTGAACAGCGACCGGGCACGCCAGATGTCGATCGTGCCCCGTTGTCGGCCTCCTAGGCCGAGAAGCGTAAGCAGGGTGAGGGTGGCTTGGTTCCTTGCACCGGGGGTGTCGGGGACGTCGTAGGGGTGCCACTTGCTCGCCTCGGTGACCTCCGACCGTCTGCCGCCCGACAAGGGCTTAAGACTCACGTGAGAAGTGGGGAGGTCGCCACTTTCATCCACAGTGGTCTGAGCTGGGTGTCCGTGTGTGTGGTCGGTCGGCGTGGTGAGCTGGGGGAGAGGGCTGTGGGTGACCAGGGCGTAGGTCGGTGTGCGGCCGGTGTCGGTGCTGAGGAACTCAGCACTGGCCCCGGCTTCGACGACGACGAGCAGGCCGCGGTCGCGGGCCCAGGCCAGGACACGGGACACGGTGCGGGCGGCGCGGCCGCCGGGCGGCGCCGAGGCGGTCGGTGGTGAGCCCGGTGATCAGGCCGGTGTCCCAGTCCATGTGGCAGACCAGGCGGCGCAGGATCGCCGACCAGCTGGCGCGCTTGTCCGAGCGCCACTCCTCGTCGTCGACGAGGCGGGCGATGTAGTCGAGGGCCTCGTGCTGGGAAGTCAGTACCCGCCACTGGCGGTCGATGAAGTTGCGCCACCCAGGGTGCGGGGTGAACCCGCGGGCGTGTCGGGCGCGGGCGCGGGTGACACCGCGGGCGCGCGCTCGGGCGGTGGGAGGCAGGGCGCGGCTCGGGCGCCCGGGCCCGCTGGTGGGGCCCGCGGGCGGGCGGGCGGCGCGGCCGCGTGGCGTGCGTCGGGCCCCGGTGGTGTAGCGGATGCCGAAGTCGCCGGCGGGCGGTTGCGCGCCGAGGGGGAGCTGGTGGATGAGGCAGAGGTCGGAGGTGGGGCCGGAGGCCAGGGTGAACGCGCCGTGCTCGTAGCAGCGGATGCAGAACCCGGTCTCCGCCGCTGGTGAGCGGCGGTTTTCCGGGCATGACGAATTCGCCCCGTGTCTAAGGTGGTTGGCTCCCGGCCCAGGATGTATCCTGGACACGCGAAAGCGCCCCTTCTTCGCAGGTGGGGTAACGGCCCCGGTTCGCCGGGGCTACGGCATCAGGCGGGTGCAGGTCCGGCTGACGCGAGAACGATCCGAGGCGGTCTCCTGGCAGGGAGACCGTCTCGTTCTTTTAGGAGGCCTTGGTCAGGGGCTGCTCCGGGCGGTTGTACTGGACCGGGATCTGGCCCGGGATCTCGTTGCGGTAGCGCAGGCCCAGGTGGATCAGTGAGCCTGCGACGAGCGAGATGCTGCGGTCGCGTTCCCGGGCGATCTCGCGGACGACCTGGTCGTCGGTGAGAGGGATCCGGGCGGTGAAGTCTGTCGACTCGCTGGTGGGGACACGAAGAGGCAACTCGTCTGGGAGCTCGTCGACGTGCTGGAGCCCGATGTTGATGAGCTTTGCGGCAGTCTCTGAGACGTACCAGCCGAGGTTGGTGGCCAGCGTCTTGAGCGCAAGATCGTCGGCCAGCAGTACCCGTGGAAGAACCACTGCACGCGGGCCCTTCGACGGGCGCCCTGTTGGTCTTCTCGCCATGGCGATGATCCTGCCTGGTTTTCTGAAAGGGGAACAGCGCGACACGCCCGCCAACTTTCAGAAATTCTGGAGCGACATCGGGGCGGGCCCCCTCTCGTCGACGCTCAGACGCTGCGAGGTGGGTGACGATTTAGAGGTCATTTCAGAACGAGGTCGACGTGTCTGTTGTAGACGACAAGCGGCTATCTGACCTGCCGTTTGATCTGTCGTCGAGGGGTCAATGGAAACTCGACAAGTCGTTCTGAAACGACCTCTTAGGCCGCTCCTGCGATGAGTCGCCCCGCCAGCGTCGGCAGCAACGGACCCGTCAGCGCGGACGCAGACGCCGCTGGCGCGGCGGGCTTTGGCCGAGGCACGTCGGAACGACACCGTTCACGGTGTGGCCGCGTCGTCGCGAGTGGACTGACGCTCGACGCTGGAGAGGCGGGTGGGGATGATCAGGCCGCGGAAGATGCGTTCGTTGTCCGCCTGGCTGAGCCGATAGCGAGCGACGTCCTCGCTATCGGAGCTCACCCCAGTTCGTCTCGCAGCTCGGCAAGGCGACGGCTGTAGCTCCCACGGACCGCTGCGAGCTCCCCGGGGTACTTGGGCGACAGGACACGCTGCTGGTGCGCGCAGTCAGCGATGCGCGCTCGCAGGTCCTCGATCCGCTCGCGGTCAGGCACCGGCTTCCCGCCTTCTCGCTCGAGCAGGGCGACGTAGCAGGCGAGGACCTCGTTGATCGCTTCCTGCGCGGCTTCGTAGCTCACCGCGGTGTCGCTGCTCCACTGCTGCCGTGGGAGGTCGGCAACCACGTCTTCCGGGATGGTCGCCGTTCTCGAACTCACCATGGGCGGTCCCTAAGGTCGCAGGTGTTCGGGGTTGATGCCCCGGATGCCCGGGACGACGGGGTGTGGCTGATGAGCTGTTGCCGCTTCGGTGGCTCGGAAGGAATGGCCGCCCCGTCGTTCTGGACAGGCCTGGCCACTGATTCGGATCTGATGCGAACCGTCGCTGATTAGGGACCTGATGGCGGGTTGTCCACGGGCGTGAACTGCAACAACAGGAGTTTTGTTCGTGGCGCGACGAGCAGTGGTCTGGATCGGGATCGACGTCGGGAAAAGGACCCACCACGCCTGCGCTGTCGATGCCGAGGGCAAGGTTGTGTTCTCCCGCAAGGTCGGCAACGACCAGGCCGCGATCGAAGCTCTGCTCGATCGGGCGTCCGCCGCGGCCGAGGACGTGCGGTGGGCGATCGATCTGACCAACAGCTATGCCGCGCTGTTGCAGGTCGTCCTCACCGCAGCCGACCAGCGGGTGGTCTACGTTCCCGGGCGGGTCGTCAACCGGATGAGCGGCGTGTTCCGTGGGGAGGCCAAGACCGACGCCCGCGACGCAAAGGTCATCGCCGACACCGCCCGCATGTCCGGCGCCGACCTCACCGTGGTTACCGCCACTGACGAGACCACTGCTGAGCCGACGCAGCTCAGCAGTGGTCTCGTCAGTGGCGGTAACCACGGTGAGGTCGGCGCCGGACATGCGGGCGGTGTCGGCGATGACCTTTGCGTCGCGGGCGTCGGTCTTGGCCTCCCCACGGAACACGCCGCTCATCCGGTTGACGACCCGCCCGGGAACGTAGACCACCCGCTGGTCGGCTGCGGTGAGGACGACCTGCAACAGCGCGGCATAGCTGTTGGTCAGATCGATCGCCCACCGCACGTCCTCGGCCGCGGCGGACGCCCGATCGAGCAGAGCTTCGATCGCGGCCTGGTCGTTGCCGACCTTGCGGGAGAACACAACCTTGCCCTCGGCATCGACAGCGCAGGCGTGGTGGGTCCTTTTCCCGACGTCGATCCCGATCCAGACCACTGCTCGTCGCGCCACGAACAAACTCCTGTTGTTGCAGTTCACGCCCGTGGACAACCCGCCATCAGGTCCCTAATCAGCGACGGTTCGCATCAGATCCGAATCAGTGGCCAGGCCTGTCCAGAACGACGGGGCGGCCATTCCTTCCGAGCCACCGAAGCGGCAACAGCTCATCAGCCACACCCCGTCGTCCCGGGCATCCGGGGCATCAACCCCGAACACCTGCGACCTTAGGGACCGCCCATGGTGAGTTCGAGAACGGCGACCATCCCGGAAGACGTGGTTGCCGACCTCCCACGGCAGCAGTGGAGCAGCGACACCGCGGTGAGCTACGAAGCCGCGCAGGAAGCGATCAACGAGGTCCTCGCCTGCTACGTCGCCCTGCTCGAGCGAGAAGGCGGGAAGCCGGTGCCTGACCGCGAGCGGATCGAGGACCTGCGAGCGCGC
Source organism: Pseudonocardia sp. ICBG1293 (assembly GCF_020131355.1). GTDB lineage: Bacteria > Actinomycetota > Actinomycetes > Mycobacteriales > Pseudonocardiaceae > Pseudonocardia. Next base: position 3,034 of record NZ_JAHLEL010000032.1, on the reverse strand, counting down.
ATCGCTGACTGCGCGCACCAGCAGCGTGTCCTGTCGCCCAAGTACCCCGGGGAGCTCGCAGCGGTCCGTGGGAGCTACAGCCGTCGCCTTGCCGAGCTGCGAGACGAACTGGGGTGAGCTCCGATAGCGAGGACGTCGCTCGCTATCGGCTCAGCCAGGCGGACAACGAACGCATCTTCCGCGGCCTGATCATCCCCACCCGCCTCTCCAGCGTCGAGCGTCAGTCCACTCGCGACGACGCGGCCACACCGTGAACGGTGTCGTTCCGACGTGCCTCGGCCAAAGCCCGCCGCGCCAGCGGCGTCTGCGTCCGCGCTGACGGGTCCGTTGCTGCCGACGCTGGCGGGGCGACTCATCGCAGGAGCGGCCTAAGAGGTCGTTTCAGAACGACTTGTCGAGTTTCCATTGACCCCTCGACGACAGATCAAACGGCAGGTCAGATAGCCGCTTGTCGTCTACAACAGACACGTCGACCTCGTTCTGAAATGACCTCTAAATCGTCACCCACCTCGCAGCGTCTGAGCGTCGACGAGAGGGGGCCCGCCCCGATGTCGCTCCAGAATTTCTGAAAGTTGGCGGGCGTGTCGCGCTGTTCCCCTTTCAGAAAACCAGGCAGGATCATCGCCATGGCGAGAAGACCAACAGGGCGCCCGTCGAAGGGCCCGCGTGCAGTGGTTCTTCCACGGGTACTGCTGGCCGACGATCTTGCGCTCAAGACGCTGGCCACCAACCTCGGCTGGTACGTCTCAGAGACTGCCGCAAAGCTCATCAACATCGGGCTCCAGCACGTCGACGAGCTCCCAGACGAGTTGCCTCTTCGTGTCCCCACCAGCGAGTCGACAGACTTCACCGCCCGGATCCCTCTCACCGACGACCAGGTCGTCCGCGAGATCGCCCGGGAACGCGACCGCAGCATCTCGCTCGTCGCAGGCTCACTGATCCACCTGGGCCTGCGCTACCGCAACGAGATCCCGGGCCAGATCCCGGTCCAGTACAACCGCCCGGAGCAGCCCCTGACCAAGGCCTCCTAAAAGAACGAGACGGTCTCCCTGCCAGGAGACCGCCTCGGATCGTTCTCGCGTCAGCCGGACCTGCACCCGCCTGATGCCGTAGCCCCGGCGAACCGGGCCGTTACCCCACCTGCGAAGAAGGGGCGCTTTCGCGTGTCCAGGATACATCCTGGGCCGGGAGCCAACCACCTTAGACACGGGGCGAATTCGTCATGCCCGGAAAACCGCCGCTCACCAGCGGCGGAGACCGGGTTCTGCATCCGCTGCTACGAGCACGGCGCGTTCACCCTGGCCTCCGGCCCCACCTCCGACCTCTGCCTCATCCACCAGCTCCCCCTCGGCGCGCAACCGCCCGCCGGCGACTTCGGCATCCGCTACACCACCGGGGCCCGACGCACGCCACGCGGCCGCGCCGCCCGCCCGCCCGCGGGCCCCACCAGCGGGCCCGGGCGCCCGAGCCGCGCCCTGCCTCCCACCGCCCGAGCGCGCGCCCGCGGTGTCACCCGCGCCCGCGCCCGACACGCCCGCGGGTTCACCCCGCACCCTGGGTGGCGCAACTTCATCGACCGCCAGTGGCGGGTACTGACTTCCCAGCACGAGGCCCTCGACTACATCGCCCGCCTCGTCGACGACGAGGAGTGGCGCTCGGACAAGCGCGCCAGCTGGTCGGCGATCCTGCGCCGCCTGGTCTGCCACATGGACTGGGACACCGGCCTGATCACCGGGCTCACCACCGACCGCCTCGGCGCCGCCGGCGGCCGCGCCGCCCGCACCGTGTCCCGTGTCCTGGCCTGGGCCCGCGACCGCGGCCTGCTCGTCGTCGTCGAAGCCGGGGCCAGTGCTGAGTTCCTCAGCACCGACACCGGCCGCACACCGACCTACGCCCTGGTCACCCACAGCCCTCTCCCCCAGCTCACCACCGCCGACCGACCACACACACGGACACCCAGCTCAGACCACTGTGGATGAAAGTGGCGACCTCCCCACTTCTCACGTGAGTCTTAAGCCCTTGTCGGGCGGCAGACGGTCGGAGGTCACCGAGGCGAGCAAGTGGCACCCCTACGACGTCCCCGACACCCCCGGTGCAAGGAACCAAGCCACCCTCACCCTGCTTACGCTTCTCGGCCTAGGAGGCCGACAACGGGGCACGATCGACATCTGGCGTGCCCGGTCGCTGTTCAAGCCGTGGTGGGAGGCCGGCGCGACCGTCGCTGGGCTGCGCCACGCACTCGAACACCACCCCGACCACCCCGACCGACCGCGTGGACCGGTCACCACCGGCGCCCGGGACCCCCTGCGGGTCATCGGCGCCCGCCTGCGCCCCTGGCAGGGACGCCTCGGCGAGATCCGCGCCGTGCAGATCGGCCGGATGCGGGCGAGCACTGGCACCGGCAGCGGGCCCACCCCTCCTGCGCCGCTGTCGCCGGTTCTGCGGGACCGGCCGGCGGGACGAGGGGCGCGGATGGCCGCCAGGGAAGCGCTGAGCGAGCACCTCCGCGAGCTGCGCGAGGCCCGCGGCCTCCCGTCGAGCCATACCCACTGAAACCCGCACCGGTCAGGGACGAGGATCGGGCGAATCTGATGAGCTGGCCGCGCTCCGACCACAGCAGGACCCTCCAGCCCCGAGCCGAGCCGGGAGGGGTCCCGGGAGCGTGCTCCTAACCTCCGTCAGGTCCAAGATCATAAGCAGGAGGAGTAGGACGATGCGGGTTCTCAGGTCCACGATGATCGGCCTCGCACTCGGGGTCGCCACGCTGACGTCGGTCGGTGCCGGGGTCGCCGTCGCAGCTCCCATTGCCCCGGCCCAGTCTCCAACCTGGAGCTACGTCGCGACCTACGCGAACAGGGGTGCGTGCGAGGAGGCGATCGCTGCCTACCGAGGAAGGCCCGACACCTCCGAGTACCGCTGCATCTCCAACGGGAACCCGACCCAGAGCCAGGAGACCAGCTGGGGGCGCCGTAGTATCCGGAATTTTTCGGGCGGATATGGAGGATGCAGGGCTGTGACCTCGTGGTTCGTGGGG
>NZ_JAHLEL010000031.1 GCF_020131355.1 Pseudonocardia sp. ICBG1293 | reverse complement strand
GGGGCCCGGTCGCCGGTCGGCGACGACCGTCAGGCCGTCGGAGCTGAGGACGCCGTACAGGTGCAGGCCCCGGCGGGTCCCACGTCCCGCTGCACGGCTCTCAGATCGCCGCCGTGCGGCGTGCGGGACGTTGCCGGACTCACGGGCAGCGGGACGGCCTGAGGGCCGCTGAGCGGCTCTGAGGCATCAGGAGCCGGGTGCGGCGGCTCGTCGGTCGGACGGGTGCCGCCGTCACAGTGGCCGTGGCGCGGGGCGTCGCAGCGGGAGCGGACTCGGGTCGGCTCGCCGCGACCACGCAGGGCTCCGCGATCTCGGCGACGCCGTCGACTCCGCAACCGGGACCAGGTACCGCGCACGTGGCGCACGGCCCCGGTGTGATCAGGTCGGAGCGGGAACGGGCCGTTCGGGCCGCCGTCGTGGTCGGGGTCAACTTCTGCCCGCGGAGGTGAAGGTGGGCCGGTGGGCCGGTCGTCTTCCTCCTCCGGCACCTCCAGGTGGTCCCACTTGCCGCCGAACTTCAGGCCCAGCCCGAACCACGTGATGGTGTTCTCGTGACCAGCCTTGCGCTTGCTCAGCCCCGGACGGGTTCCCAGTCGCATCCCGAAGTTGCGCTGAGCCTGGATGTTCTCCCCGACGTCCTCGCACCAGCGCTTGTACTCGGCGTAGAGCGCCGAGGCGCGGACCTCCGCGTCCGGGTGCACCACGCAGCGGCGGACAGGAAGCCGCCGATCAGGTCCTGCTCGGTGCGGTAGGAGTCGGTGGCCGAGCGGATGGCCTCCGGCAGGGCCAGGCCGTCGGCGCTGCCAGGCCACGCAGCCGCGCACGGCCCAGGCCAGGACGCCGGGCAGCTCCGCGCGCAACTTCCTCGACGAGCCGCTTGTCCTTCTCGGCGTCGGTGATGTGCTCGGTGAACGGGACGAGGACCATGGGCGCCACACCGCGTCGTCCGAGCCGCGGATCACCGGCCGGTGGTTGGTGCTGATCCAGTACTTGGCCTGCGGCTTGAAGTCGAAGAACTCGCCGGCAGGAACCGGCCGACTGCCGGTCACCGGAGACGAGTTCCTTCATCCGGACCTCGTCGAGCCGAGCGCCTTCCGCGGTCTCGGTCGCCGACGCGACCCGGGCGCCGCGTAGCGCGGCGACGTCGTTCGGGATCCCGCCGACCTGCTTGGACAGCAGCAGGTCCTTCGGCGCGGCCATCGCGTACTCCCCCAGCGCCGCCATGATGATCGCGATGCAGGTGCTCTTGCCGTTCGCGCCGCCACCGTTGAGCAGGAACAGCAGCTTCTCCTCATTGGTCATCCCGGTCAGCGAGTAGCCGATGATCCGCTGCAGGAACTCCCGCACCCCGGGGTCGGGCAGGATCCGCGTCAGGAAGCGGTCCCACTCCGGGGTCGGGGCATCCTGGTCGTAGGCGATGCCGGTCGAGCGGGTGATCCGGTCGGCGCGGTCGTGACGCCGGAGCTGGCCGGTGCGCAGGTCGATCGTGCCGTTCGTGCAGTTGAGGACCCACGGGTCCGCGTCGAGATCGTCGGCCGATTCCACGACGACCTGCTGTTCGGTCTCGGCGAGCTTGACCATGGACTTGATGGCCCTGCGGGACTCGGAGTAGACCGCGTGCTTGGCGATCTGGCGACGCTCGGCCATCGCCTCGTTCGTCTCGCCGGTCACCGCGGCCGCCTCGCCGTAGATGTTGCGGACGGTGGACTTGGCGCAGCGCTCGATCGCGCCCGTGCGGTCGAGCCGGAATCGGGTGCCGTCCCAGACGTACCACTGGCCGGCCAGGATCAGCAGGTCATCGCCGTGGCGGTCGATCAGCCGCTCGGCGTTGCCGTAGTCGGTCTGGTGCCGCCGCCGCACGTGACGGGCCCCACCGCGTCGCTCGTCCCGCCGCTCGGCGAGGTAGCGGACCTCCCCGAGCCCTCCGGTGCCCTCCTCGGTCTCGGCGGGCGGGGCCGTCTCGGCCGGGAGGGCCGGGGTCGCGGCCCCGGTGCTCGGTGCTCCGGAGTTCGACGCCGGGTCGTTGAGCAGGGCAGGCGGGACGTCTTCGAACGCGGCCAGGTCCAGGCCCTCGTCGAGGTGGTCCGAGGCGTCCGCGCCGTCGACCTCGAGGGGCGTACGGACCACGCGGACCGCGGCGCCGGCGGCCCGCAGCGCGGTGGAGGCGGCAGCGGCATGCCGGTAGCCGGCCGAGTCCCGGTCAGCGATGACGGTGACCGTCGCGCCAGCGAGGATCTCCGTGTACTCCGGGCGCCACGGAGCGCCTGCGCCATCCGGGGGCGTTGTAGCCACCTCGCCGGGCGGGAGCGCAGCGGCGAGCTGGTCTGCGTTCTTGCAGCCCTCGACCAGCCAGACCCGGGCCCCGGCGGCCGTGGCGGTCCGCACGGCCCGCAGCCGGTACAGCGATACCCCACCGGTCGGCTTCCCGTTCTTCCAGCCGCCGCGCGGTCCGCCGCGGTGCTGCCACCGGAACCCCTTCCGGGCCCCCGGCGCGGCAACCGTCGGATCGAACCGGGTGAGGCGAGCCACGATCTCGCCCGCCTGGTCCTCGAACTCGTAGACCGTCGCGCGCGAGGGGACCCGGACCGGGGGTTCGGACTTCCCCGGCACCGGGCGGGGCGCGCCCGACCCGGCCGCCGGGGAGGCCGGACGGCCAGCCCGCGGGGAGGAAGAATCCGGCCGTCGGGGCTTGTCGTCGAACAGGTCGGTCCCGGCGAGACCGAGCGTCGCCAGTAGCTCGGCGGTGCGGTCCCGGCCGCAGGCCCGGCACCACAGCACGACCCGCCCGACCGGACACCGGCCATCGGCCGGGATCCACCGCGCTCCCGCCGACGCCGTCGAGTCGTCGTGATCGGGCAGCGGGCACCGGAACGAGACCTCCTCGCCGGTGATCCGGTGCCACACGCCGGCCGCCTCCAGGGCGGCGACGAGCCGTTCGAGAGACACGCGGGGTGCCTCGGAGCTGTCGTGACGTTGCGCAGGAGCACTCACGCGATAACCTCAGATCGCAGAACTCGGGTTCCCGAACGAATCGACGGCCGCCAAACCAGACGCGTTCGTGAACCGGGGCCAGGGCCCGCCTCCCATACCGGGGGCGGGTTTTCTGCTGTCAGGGACTGGCTAAGCAGCCCCTCGTTGCTCGTCGAGCGGGAGCAGGAGTTGCGGGTCAACCGGCCGCTGACCGCCCACCGGGTCGAGCCCGTGGGCCGTCGCCAGCACCGAGCACACGTAGTGGCTCCAGGGCATCCCCAGACGCTCGGCTTCGGCCTTGTAGATCGCCCACTGCGCTTCGGGCATCTTGAGGCTGAGTTGCCGGAGGCCCTGCGGTTTCGGTCCTCGTGCTCCCATGCCGGCGCACACTGCCGTAATCCGAGTTTCGGTCGGGGGACATCGGGTCCGACACGCCGGACGATCATCGGCAAGCTCCCTCGATCGCGTCACGGCGAGCCTCGGTGACGGTCAGGTCGTAGCGCTCGACGACCGCGGCGAACCGGGTCACGTAGCCGCACTGGTCGATCGCGGGTAGCCACTCCTCCTGGCCGTCGTCGCTCTTGGCGCGGTTCCCGGCCGCCGCAGTCGTGGTCAGGTTCGCCGGGTCGTTGGCGAACTCCTCGCACTCGGCGGCCGTCCAGCGGGCCGCGCCAGTGCGCCAGGCCAGCGACAGCGGCACAACGTGGTCGACGTCGAGCGCCCGAGCGGGGCCGGTGAGCACGCGCCCGGTGTAGGGGTCGTGCAGCGCCCCGGCCGTGACGTCGCAGCCGCGCCGGACAGTCGTGGCCGTGAGGTCCCAGGCGAGGACTGCGTCCCGGGTGTCGCAGCCGGGCGCCGTCCGGGCCCGTCCGTCGCCGAACTCGGACCGGTCGTAGCCGGCCGCCGGGCCGGCCGGGGCGAGCTGCAGCCCAGAGCCGGGGACGGCAGCCGGGGCCGCGGTCCGGAGCAGTCCGGCGGCCGGCGGGACGGCGCACGTTGCCGAGAGCAGGCCGGCGCCGGCGATGAGGACCGTGCCGGCGTCGTCGCGGACCGAACAGGTTGACCGCCAGCCCCGGACGTCGATGCGGGTGCCGGGCTCGACAGTCATCGACGTCTCGTCGCCGACCGAGGACCACTCCTCCGGCGCCTCGCCGGGGTAGGCGACCCGAACGTCTCGGCCGGTGACCGTCGCCAGCGACACTCCGGGTGCGGGCGGACGAACGTCCGCGATCGTCGTGGCGCCACCGGCCGGGGCCGCGAGCAGCGCGGCGAGCGTCCCGATCACGGTGGCCGTTCGGCCGAGCTGCAACGTCTTCGTCGGATTCCTCATCGTCAGTCCTCTCGTTTCGGTCGGTCGCTAGTCCAGGTCCACGGGCCCGGCACGTCGATGGAATGCCGTCCGGTGCTCGAATTCCACGACCACCGCCACACCTTGATCCCCCAGGACCGAAGTGCCCATCCCCCCAGGCCCGCGGAGGAGAAATTCAGCACCAGCGGGCCCCGGCGAATCCGTTTCTGTCCTCGAATACGTCCCATCGCGTGTTCAGCCCGCCTTCCGGCCGCTACCCGGGCGCTGGTTCCACCACTCTGCGAGCTGCACTCGATCGAACGTCACGAAACGGCCTTCGGTAGCCATTCCTAGAATGGAGTCGCCTCGCTTTTCGGCGCGAGTTCGAGCCCGACGGAACGTGTCGAGCCGGGCCCCCAGGAACTCGGCCGCCCCGCCGTTGCCCCGGATCCGCTCCGGCGCGTCCTCGACCGCCCCGAACACAGCCGCATTCGAACTGACGTTCGTGCCCGCGTCGACCTCTGCCGCGTCCTCGCTACCGGTCTCGGTCGAACCCGCGTTCGATTCTGCAGCGGGCTCGTACCGAGCTACGGACTCATTCTCGGCGTTGATCGCCTCATCATCAGAATCGTCCTGAGCTGCGGAAACGAGAGCTCTCGGAGGTGCCATGTCGATCACCGGGGCGCCGGTATCCCTGATCGGCGCCTGTCCCGGGACAGACTCGGCCGTCTGGGCAGGACGGGACACCCACCACGGGAGGGGGGACACCTCCCACAGCGGCCGCCCGGTGATCTTGGCGAGCCGCTCGGCGCGCTCCAGATTCAGCTCGTCGCGCACTTCCATACCGTGCTCCGCAGCCTGCCGAATAACAGCCGGATCCATGTAGGCGAGCTGCGCTTCGTGCAGATCCTCACCAACCCCGACAATTGCGCGCCCCTTTACGTCCGAGGACAGCTTCCGGCGGCGGGTGCCGGGGAAGGTCACCATCCAGGACGGGCCGTCCGCGGGACCGGCAAGAATCTTGTACTGGTAGTTCGAGCGGATATCGGTATCCGGGAACACCATCGGGATGGAGTTCTGCTGTGCGGCAGCCATCACGTAGACGCAGCAGGCCCGGCCGCGGGCGACGAGAGCGCGCTCCCAATCGACCGTGACCGACGGACCCTTACCCGGTTTCCCGTCGCTTCCTTCAGTCTTCCACCAATGTGTGCACTCGGCGGTGTAGCCAGACTTCTCGTCGACCGAGAACATCAACGGCTGGAAGTACATCTCAGCATTCTTCTCCATCTCCGGATAACCCAACTCATCAGCGCGCTCCGTGAACTCTTCAATGATCTGGTATCGGCGCTCCATCTCGCTCACAACGTCCCTCAGAACCGTCGGGAAACGGTCCGGCATCGTCACCAGATCGACGTTCTCCAGTCGCCGGAACGGGCGTACGAAATCGACGCGCTTCGGGTCAACGATCACGGCGTGACCGCCGTGATACAGGAACCCGCCGATGATCGTCAGGAACGTGACCGTCTTCCCGCGCCCCGTCTTGCCGGAGGCGTTGATGTGGGGCGTCTGCCCCTTCAAGTCGACCGAGATGACTCGCCCACCAGCCATTTCGCCGATGGGCAGCTTCAACTGCGAGTGCCGCTCGAAGATGCCAAGGTCCCAGGTAATCCCACGCGGCAGCGACTCCGGGTGATACATCGTGAGCGTCAGGTCGTCCGAGCTGTTGCGGCTCTTCCACGGACCGCCCGGCAGCCGCGAGGTGACGACCCGCTCAACCTCCTTCAGGTCCTGGTCGTGCGCCTGGTAGCTGGCCGGGTAGTGGATCACGATCAGGGCATCCGGGTTCTCCAGGTCCGGGGTCGACCAGCGGGGACGGACCCGCAGCAGCCGCGACGTCTCGGCCGCCCGGATCACCAGCCGACCGACGAGGCGCGCCAGCATCGCCCGCCAGGGCCGCAGTCCGTCGCGCGGCGCGGTCAGCCACAGGACCCACCGCCAGTCCGCCACCGGCGCAGTGAAAGGCCGCAGACGACGAGCCAGGGCCGGCCACAGCCGGGTCAGCCACCCGGCCCGCTCACCCTCGCCCTCAGCCAGAACGGCGGTACGCAGCGGAGCCACGGGCTCCCAGCGCAGTCCTCCCGGGGGTAGCTCGATCCACTGCCGCGGGTCGGCACTGACTTCGCTCCAGCCGACCCGGCCGGCAGTCCACTGCAGGAAGCGACCGCACACGCGGTGGTAATAAGCCAGCTCCCGCAGGTCCAGTGCCTTACGGACAGCCGTAGTTACGGCCCCGATGACGAGTAGTGCGACCGTAGGTACGGGCCACACGAAGAACCCTGCAAGCAGTGCGATCGCAGCGAACCGCGCCGTCTGGCGATGCCACCCCGGGCGCCGCGCCCAGCGCGAGCGCGGGATGCCCTCCTCGCGGCTCAGTGCGACGCTCTCCGGCACCTCCGCAGCCCAGGTCAAGTAGCGCGAGTCCCAGCGGCCGGGCCGCCGCGTGATGACCTGGCCGGCCAGGAAACGCCACATCACGCCGAGCGCCTGCCCGACGAACCACCAGCCGATGGGGTATGTGGCGATTGGCTTGCCGAGCCGTCCGCCGCCCTTGTTCCGTGCCATCTGATTCACCTCCTGTTCGTTGAGCACTGAGTGTTCGAGCACCGGCCGCGGAGAATGCGACAGGTGCAGCGGCCGCACCACGTCCACCCGTTCTTGCTGAAATTCTCGTCACTGTCTGACGGTGCAGCAGCAGGCTTGAACGACCAGCAGTCGCAGTCCCGCGGCGGCCTATCGCAAAACGCGCATTTGCTCATGACAGCCTCCTCAGCTCGCGATGTGCGTTGCGATCACGGTGCGGTCGGATTCGCGCGCGATACGCCGCTGTGCCGGAGTGGTGCCGCCCCAGATGCCGTTGTCCTCGCCCGCCTCCAGGGCGTAGGCGAGGCACTGCGACCGGACAGAGCAGAACCGGCATACGTTGAGCGCGGCAGCGGCCTGGCGTTCGTAGCGGGGGGAGCCCTCGCGGCCGGTCGGCCAGTGCCGGTCGGTGGCGTCGTCGCGGCACGCGGCCTGTGTGGGCCAGTCCCCGACCGGGGCGGTCTCGGCGACGACGGTCGCCAGCTCAGCGAGGGCGTCGGCGGCCGGGTCGGCGTGGCGGGACGGCCAGCGGGACGGGGCGTGCTTCATCGCAGATCGTCCTTCGTGATCGTGGTGGCACCCATCTCGTCGAGATCGGTGTGCAGCTCACCGAGCAGGCCGGCCATCGTGCGCAGGCCGGACCGGAGGTCGATGGCGTAGCGGGTAGCCCGCAGGACGTCACCGGCCTGCAGGGCATCCAGGACGTCGGCGGTGCGGCGGGCGGCATGCTCGGCGCGGCCGGCCAGCTGGTCGGCGCTGCGGGCGCAGGTCTCGGCCCGGCCCTGGTAGCTCGGGTTCGCGGCCGGGGTGTCCGGGCCGGCGTAATCGTCGGCCTGGTCCTCGACGCGGTCGCGGACGACGGTCAGGTACGGAGTGCTGGTCATCGATCCTCCTTGGTGGTCGTGGCGGGCGCGGCGCAGTCCACGCACGCGCCGAGGGATCGCGGGATGCAGTAGCCGGCGGCGGCCCTGCAGGTCGGGCACCAGCGGCGGGCGGCCATCGCCCGGTCCAGGGCGGCGAGCTGTGCCGGGCTGGCGGTGCGCTTGCAGGTCAGGTCGGCCGGGTCCCACAGGTCGGCCCAGCGGCGGCCCCGGCGGCAGACGACGCGGGCGACCGGGGCCGCACCACCCGGGGCGAGGTCGGCGGCCCGCATCTGGCGGCGGGTCACCAGGCCCCCGGGTGCGCAGCGCCAGCGCCAGGTCGGGACGCCCGCTTCCATCCAGGCGGTCGGCTGCCAACCCCAGCGGTCGGTCATCACACCGCCGGTCACGACGCGCTCCGCAGGTAGCGGACGTCGTGGGCGTAGCGCCAGGCGCGGCCGGTGACGTCGATCTGACTCGGGTGATCGCGGTGCTCGTCGGTCGGGCGGTAGTGGCCGAGCTGTGCGGCCGGGTGTCCGTCGGGGTAGCGATCGGCGGCGGCCTGCACGGCCTCCAGCTCGTCGCGCCAGTACCAGCGCAGCCGCCACCGGCTCGTCGATCAGGACGGCCAGCTCACGGCCGGCGTTCAGGTCGGCGACGAGGGTCAGGCGACGGACCGCCATCAGAATCGCCCCATCCGGTTCATCCGGTCGGCGACCTGGTCGATCTGACGGCGACGGGTACGGACGATGCGGGCCGCGTCTTGCGAGCTCGGTGCATGACCTCGCGGCGCTGTTTGGTGTCCAAGCCCCGCAGTTCGGCCCGGATCGCCGCCCGGTCGCCGCTGGTCCCGCGGCTGGTTCCGGCGCCTCGCTCCCCGGCTAGGAGGAACGTGACCGCGCCCTGCTCGCCGACCTTGCCCGGCAGGACTGCGGAGACCAGCCCGCTGTCGTCGGTCATCGTGCTGCGCACGACCCGGCCGCCGAGTGCCTGTACCGCGATGGCGTGGCCGGCCTCGTGACGGGCGATCAGAGCGCGGGTGGAACCGTGGCCGTGGCCCTGCACCGACATTTGCCCGGTCCTCGGCATCGCCGAACGGAGCAGGGACAGCATCCAGATGGCCGCGGTGCCACCGACGACGATGCCGACGCTGAGCAGCGCGGCCCGGATCGACACGGCGCCGTCGATCCACCCGCCCCGGCGGATGACCAGGACAAGTGTTCCGACTGCGGGTACACCCCAGAGCAGTCCCGAGACCACCACGTCGCGGCGGTTCACGACTGTGCTCCGTCGGTCAAGACCGGCGTAGCGGCCTCATTGACGCTGCTGAAGAAGGTGCCGACCGCCGACGGGAGACCGCTGCCGGCCGGGGTGTTGACGAACAGCACCAGAGCGACGGCCAGGAACAGGAGCCCGATCCCCGCGGCCCCGGCCCGCGCCAGGGCGATTCCGGCGATGAGCAGAACGATGATGACGATCCCGATGGCGGACATGCAGCTCTCTCCTCAGTTGGCGAGCCGCAGCGGCGGCTCGTCGGTAATGGACTTGCGCTGGTCGCGACGGAGCACGTCGGACACATAGGTCGGGGCGACCTCGACGCGGTGCTCTGCCAACCAGGCCAAGACGTCCTTGGCGGTGGCGTCCTCCTCCAAGGCCGCCACTGCGTGGCGGATGGCGTCGGACTTGGGCATCTCTCGCAGCAGGGGCGCGTCCTGCACCGAGCCGTCTGTCGGAAGCTCGGCCGGGGGCAGCTCATGGGTAGCGGTCTCACCCTGCTCGGGAAGCCGGGTGATGTGCCCGCGGAGGGAAAGGTGGTCGGCGGTGCGGATGAGGCGAACGGCCTCGACCGGGTCCGAGACGCCCTCGACCACAGCGGCCTGCCACGCACGCCATCCGGAACCGCGGAGCCGGCGGCGACACAGCACCCGCGTCCCGCAGCCGGTCCCGGCGCATCGCCCGCATCGTCCGATCCCACAGCAGGACCGCCGAGATCGAAGCCACCGCGTAGAACACCGCCGCCGCGAAGCCGCCGACCTTGTCGGCGTGCCACGCGTTGAACCCGGCACTGCCGACCGCGTACGCCCACACCAGCAGGCGGTTCATCGCCGCGCTGTCACCGGCCAGGACGTCCAGCACCAGCGGGACCAGCGCCGACATCGGACCCTCCAGGCCCAACGCCGTCTCGCCGGCAGCAGCCAGCCCATGCCAGCTCGCAGCAGCCGGCGCGCCGATCACCATGGCGAGCAGTACCGCCGTACCTACGGTCCGACCAGTGATCTTCTTGCTCGTCTCCGTCATGCTCGACTCCCAATCTCGGCAAACTATGCAAGCTCCGCGGCTACGATAGAGAGATCCACGCGAACTATGCAAGATGCGTGAACTAGGCTTTCTTGGTGAACCGTGGACCGACGTGGGAGACTCGACCTCATGACCGATCGACCCCCGACCAGGGCGAACCTGGCCAGCACCAGCGCCGCGGCCCGCTCGCTTGGCGTCCACCAATCGACGCTGAGCCGGTGGGCGAGCACCGGGGTGGTCCACCCCGAAGCGCGAACCGTCGGCGGTCACATGCGGTGGGACCTGCAGAAACTCCGCGACGAACTGGAAGCGGCCGGCGCCGTCCTGCCGACGAGCCAGGACTGACTCACTCGGCCGACAAGCGACGGCGCCCCTCAGTTGCCACGTTGGTTCGTTCACGTGAACAACATTCGTGCAGCTCAGACGCCATACCGAGGGCGAAAACCCGGCAGAGACCCGACAGAATCAGCGGTAGCTATGACTCACCCGGAAGACGTTGACGCCCCGTGGGGCGAGCAGCTGCGACGCTGGCGCGAAGATCAAAGCTGGACGCAAGAGGATCTTGCGCAACAGATCTTGCAGATGGTCTTCAAGCGCAACGAACACCGAGGTCAGAACCTCGACCCTCGCACGGTCGCCCGATGGGAGACCGGAGCGGTCAAGCGACCGCACGCTCACTTCCTGCGCAGCCTGACGGCGCTCGGGGCTCCCGTGCCCAAGTCGACAAGGGCGCGCACGACCTCTGTCCGCTTTTTGTCGGGTGATCGCCCTGGTGCCTCGACAGCAGGGATCGAGACCCTGACCTCTGGCCCTGCCGCTGCGCCGGCCACGTCGGCCGCAACAGCCGCAGGCGGAGACGAGGACACGGACGTGCAGCGCAGGAACTTTCTGCTGACCGGAGCATCAGGACTCGCGGCCCTGATGGCGACAGCCATCCCCGGGGTAGACCCCGACAATCACCGGCACCAGACGACCCCGGACACGATCGCCTCACTGCGAGATCGCCTGAAGACACTGCGCAAGATGGACGACTACCTCGGCGGACGTGACACCTTCAGCCTCTACATCGACGAGGCGAACATGGCAGCCGACCTACTTCACGGCGGCACGCACTCCACGGCGACCCTTCAAGCACTGCTCTCCCTCTACGCCGAGAGCGCGCAACAGGCCGGATGGGCCGCCTTCGACGCCGGGTGGCACGACAAGGCTCGCGCGCTCTTCGAGCGCAGCCACGCCGCTGCGATCGAGGGCGACCATCACGACCTTGCAGGTAACGCGCTCGCTCTGCAGTCGTACCAGCAACTCACCATCGGTGATCCGGACCCCGACCTGACCCGGCGCTCGCTCACGCACGCGCGCATGCCGGGCGTCCATCCCGGGGTTCGAGCCCTGCCGTACGACCGAGGAGCGTGGACCCTGGCGCGCGCGGGACTGGTCGACGAAACAACCTCCGCGCTCGGCCGCGCCTCGTCGGCCCTGGACGCCGTCGAAACCGCCGAGGAACCAACACCCGACTACGCAGCATGGATCGATCGCGACGAGCTACTGATCATCACCGGGCGATGCTGGACCGAGCTGCGACGGCCACTGCGCGCAGTGCCAGCACTCGAACGAGCGCTCAGCCGATTCCCGAACTCCGCCGCGCGAGACAAAGCCCTGTACAGCTCATGGCTAGGGCGTGTCTCCTAAAGTGCGCAACCAGGTGACGATGGCCTTCAGTGCAACTCCGCCGCGGTAGGTCAGGGCGAGTTTGTCGTAGCGGGTCGCGAGGCCGCGCCACTGCTTGACCTCGCAGAACCCGCGTTCGACGACGTTGCGGCCGCGGTAGTCGACCCGGTCGAACGCCGGTGGTCGACCGCCGCGTGTGCCGCGTCGTTTCCGGTGTCCCTGCTGGTCAGCCGGCTCCGGGATGACCGCGACGATCCGTCGTCCGCGCAGGTGGGCGCGGATGGCGCGTGAGGAGTAGGCCTTATCTGCGCGGACCCGCTCGGGCCGGGTCCGCGGTCGGCCCGGACCGACCCGTCCGACGCTCAGATGTGACATCAGGTGCGCGAACATCGGGGCGTCACCGGCCTGGCCAGGGCCGACCAGTACGACCAGCGGGCGGCCGTGTCCGTCAACGAGCTGGTGGATCTTCGTGCCGAGCCCTCCGCGGGAGCGGCCCAAGGCGTGATCGGGCGGCTCGATCAGCAGATTCTTGTAGTTCGATCCGGCCCCCTGTGTCCCGCTGCAGGGTCGCGGCGTGTTGGTGAGCGCGGATGATCGTCGAGTCGACCGACACGGCCCAGTCCACGAGACCGGCGGAGTCGGCATCGGCGAGCAGAGCTGCGAGAACCTGGTCCCAGGTGCCGTCACCGCAGTAGCGGCGGTGGCGTTTCCATAGGGTCTGCCACAGCCCGAACTCGACCGGGACATCACGCCAGGCCAGCCCGCAGCGGAACCGGTAGATGATCCCCTCGATCACTCTGCGGTGATCGGCGAACGGGCGCCCTGGCATCCCGTCCGACGAGGGCAGTAACGGCTCGAGTCGGTCCCACTGGGCATCGGTCAGGACGGCACGGCGCGACACCTACTGATCATCGCGCAGGCCCGACCAGCCGGGTTAGGAGACGCGCCCTAGCCGAGAGCTACTTGCAGGCGGACGAGGTAGAGCAAGCTGCGCAGGTGATCTCCACTAGTCTGGATCTAGCTCACGGAGTGGGCTCGGTACGACCACGGGCCCGACTGGCGGAAGTGGCCACACACCTCAAGCCATACGCAGACGTCCCTGCGGTTGCCGAGCTTTTCCAGACTCGGGACCCCCTCAGCCAGCGCGCGTAACTCTCTCAACCCAGTCTGCGTAGCCATCCGAGGCACCCAGCTCTCGCCATGTGACCTGCGGATTTTCCCAGACGTGGCACTCGACGAGGTGCCCCTGAAGTGCGACCCGGCGAGCTTCTGACGTCATGAGCGAGACGCGCCACTCCTGACCCTCTCCGTACTCGCCCTGATGGACAAAGACGGACCCCACGGACCCCTCCACCTGGGCACCAGCAGCCAGCCCCGCCTGCACGGCTGACCGTGCCAGAGCACGAGCGTCGCTCTCCGTCGGCGTAGCCGTCGAGACCTCCCACAGCGTCATCCCACGAGCGTAACGCCCAACCGGGGGTCGGTAACCCCGAAGAACAGGGGCCAGATCACGCGCCAGGACTGACCACGCCTCTGACCACCCGAAAAATGCCGTATGGCCGTACCTCCGTACCCTTGTTCAGATACGGACCTACGGCCATACTGAGCACATGACAGGCGAGACCACGGTGACGTTGGACCCCGCGCTCGGCGCTGACCTGCTCGACCAGCTACAGCCGCCCGCGAAGCCGGCACGCACGTCCCAGCGCGCCTACCGCGAGCTGTGGGACTCCGCCCCGCACGCCGTCGAGCACTTCGACACCAGCCGTCGCCGGGTCGGCGGCTGCACCGGCGCCGGGCGGCTCTCCGCAGCGGCCATCGTCGGCTCCCTGCGTGAGTTCATCGTTGTCGTGCGGCCGGGCCGACTCTCTCCGTTCGGTCACCCCGTCGGTGCGGACCTGGCCCCGACAACGGACGTCGCCGGGGTCGCCCGGTGACGCCGCGGCGTGTGCAGATCAGCGGCCTGAAGGGCGGCGTCGGCAAGAGCACGCTGACGCTCAACCTCGCGACCGTCGCCACTCGGGCCGCTCAGCGCGTGCTCGTCGTCGAGCTGGACCCTCAGGGCAACGCGACGACGCTGGTCACCGGCCTCTATCCCGACCAGGTCCAGCGGACCATCGCCGACGTCCTGGTGGGCTTCTCTGAGGGCCAGGACCCGGCCGAGCTCGTCGCCGGGACCGTCCTGTCCGCGCAGGACCCGGCGATCGACATCGCCGAGTTCAACAGGTCCGCGTGGGGCAACCTCGACGTGCTTCCTGCGAACCAGGACGTCGCCGGTCTCGCGCTCGGCCCGGCCCACTACCGCGACCTCGCCAAGATCATGGACGCAGCCGGCGACGGCTACGACCTGATCCTCTACGACACCGCACCCGGGATCTCGTCGCTGACCACCCTCGGCGCCTACGCCGCGGACTCGATCATCAGCGTCACCACGCCCACCGCCAACGCCGTCGGCGGCGTCCGGCAGCTCATCAACGGGATGATCACCCCGGTTCAGCAGCACCATGACGTCCAACTCATCGGCGTCGTCGTCAACCGGGTCGCCAACCGGGCCGAGCACCGGCGCCACCACGACGCCCTCCAGGCCGAACTGCCGCACCTGCTGTGCCGCGCCTGGCTGCCCGATCGGACCGTCGTCGAGCAGGCGGAGGGCTACGGCCTGCCCCTCCACGCGATGCCCGGACCGAGCGCAGTCACCCTCACCGACCTCTACGACAAGATCTTCCGCTACCTCATCACGGAGGCCACACCATGAGCCCAGCACGCACCCGCCGGCCGAGCCCGCTCGCGAACCTGGGCAACCCAGCCGCCGCCGCGCCCGACGACGAACCCACCGCTGCACCAGCAACCAGCAAGGCCACTCCCGCTCCAGCGGCCCCGGCGGCACCCGAGACAGCGCAGGAGACCGTTCAGGACTCCGAGAGCGCGGCCACCCCGGCAAAGACCTGTGCCCGCGCCACGAAGCGCGCACCGGCCGCCTCAGGGCGCAGCAAGACCACCCGGAGCAGCCGCAGCACAGCCGGCGCACCGGCAGCGGCACCCTCCGCACCGGCCGGTGCCGAGACCCCAGCAGCCGAGACGCCCTCCAGCCGCCCCGGCCGACCGCGCATCCCGAAGCCGGGCCCCGTCACCCGCGCCACCGTCGACCTCGCCCAGACCGAGCAGCGCGAACTCGAGCGCATCACCGGCGTCATCGGCCGCAAGATCGGCCGCGACTCCGGCCGCAAGCGCGTCCAGGTCCAGCACCTCATGCGCGTCGCCGCCCGCCGACTCATCTCCGACGCCGCCTTCCGCGACCTCATCGCCGAAGACCTCGCCGAGCACCGCGACGAGCTGAAGCGCGAGAAGTGAACCGCCGTACTCGGTAGCGGCTGCTGCCGCTGCACCCGTTACCGAGTACCCCGGAACCGGGATTAACCAGGACAAACCTGAACACACAACCCATAAGCCCGCGGAGAAGATGGTCTGCAGACCTGGCCAGGAAGCCAGAAACGCTCAAGGTCCGCCGACCATCCGCACAAGGTCCGCATCAAGGTCCGCATCACTATTACCGCAGCTCAAACCAGGTATCAGTGTGTTTTTCACACCTCCGATGCGGACCTTGCGGACCAAAAATCAAGGGGGGACTCGGGGAGGACAACAAGAAATATTGAACGTCGGTTCCTGGTCCGCATGGTCCGCCCGCACACTGAACTGACCTCTTCAAACCTGACTTGACCTGCGGAAACAGCGATGCGGACCATAGGGCGGACGATCGGCGGAAACAGCGATGCGGACCATAGGGCGGACGATCGGCGGAGGAACGAGACCTCGCCCCGGGATGGCCCGCACCGTTCCCAGCCCTTCGCGGCTCGCGCCAACCGTCGTGCCGGCCACGCCGCCGCTTCGCTGATCTCGCCGCCGCGAGTCTGGGTCGCCGGTCCGACCGCGCCTCCGTGCCCCGTTACCTTCTTGATCAAGCCCGGTGAGGGCTTGTAGGCCACCGGCCACGGCATGACTTATCGCCCCTGTCGTTGATGATCTGGGGGGTGTTGTCACCGTGGTCGGCGGGCGCCAACGACCGCTGATAGAGACCTGACCCGCTCGCGCGGTCTGCTCGTAACGTGGCGGCCGGCGCGGGTGTCCAGGTCGGCCTGCGGCGACGAGCGAGGAGACCTTCTTGTCGGAATCCGACAACACCGGCTTCGAGGTGTTCTGCGGCCTGGACGTGGGAAAGTCGGTGCACCACGCCTGCGCGTTGGACCGGGCTGGGAAGCGGCTGCACGACAAGCCGTTGCCCAACGACGAGGCCGCGCTGACCGAGGTCTTCACACGCCTCACCGAGCACGGCCGGACGCTGGTCGTGGTCGACCAGCCTGCCTCGATCGGTGCGCTGGCCGTCGCGGCGGCCCGCTCGCTGGGCATCGAGGTGGCCTACCTGCCCGGGCTGGCGATGCGCCGCATCGCCGACCTGCACCCCGGCCAGGGCAAGACCGACGCCCGCGACGCCCACGTCATCGCCGACGCCGCCCGCACCGTGCCGCACACGCTGCGCCGGGTCGGCACCGACGACGAGACCCTCGCCGAGCTCACCGTCCTCGCCGGCTACGACGACGACCTCACCGCCCAGTCGACCCGGCTGACCAACCGGCTGCGCGACGCCCTGCTCCACGTCCACCCAGCCCTGGAACGCCTGCTCGGCCCCCGGCTCGACCGCGGCGGAGTGCTCGATCTACTCGCCACCGCCCCGACACCGCAGGCCCTGCGCGACCTCGGCGAGGCCGTGATCGCCGCCGCCATGCGACCGCGTTCCCCGCGGCTGGCCAAAACACTGCCCGCCACGATCCCGGCCGCGCTCGACACCCAGACCGTCGTCGTCCCAGGCACCGCCGCGTTCGGGAGAGTGATCGCCGGGGTCGCCACGCAGCTGCGCGAGGTCCGCATCGAGCGAGACACCCTCGCCGCCGAGCTCGAGGACCTGCTGGAGACCCACCCTCTTGCCCGGGTCCTGACCTCGTGCTCTACGATACCGGTCGCCGGACCGGCGCGCTCACCACGTGCGCGATGTACGCCGCAGCCGTGGCCTACGCACCGATCACCGCCACCACCGACGCCATCCGCAAAGCAGGAGAAGCGCAGGATCGAGTCGAGAAAATCCAGCGGTCACACCCGTTGAGATGGGCCGGAGTTGTGCTAACCGGGTTCGACACCCGGATCAACGTGCAGGCCATCATCCGGGAAGATGCGATCATGCAGTTCGGCGACTAGGTGCGCGCTGAGCTACCACGTCGCACCGCCATCGACGAAGCATTCCAGGTCGGTTGGCGACTTGGTGATCGCCGCGCCCCGGAGATCACCGCCCTCGCTGACATCGTGCGTGGCTTCCTGCTTCGCGATCTCATGCCACAGCGTTCTACCAACAAAGCAGGAGAGTCTCAGTGACCACGAAGAACCGACTCCGTCAACAAATGCAGCGGCCGCAGGCTGTCGACCCCGACGCTCCTGCACCAGCACCTAAGAGGTCATTTCAGAACGAGGTCGACGTGTCTGTTGTAGACGACAAGCGGCTATCTGACCTGCCGTTTGATCTGTCGTCGAGGGGTCAATGGAAACTCGACAAGTCGTTCTGAAACGACCTCTAAGGGCACCCAAGAAGCGCCGAAGCCCGCGCGAAAGCGTTCCACTCGCACAACCACTGATGAGCCTTCAGCGGCCGCTGCAGCACCCGCCGGGACGGCAGCTTCGGAACCGCGGCCGCGCCCACAAGTGCTCGCTCCGCCCTCAGCCAAGGTAGCGCGGCGGGTCGGGCTCTACCTCCACGACGACGACTACCGCACCCTGAAGACGACCGAGCTAAACGACCGCGCTGATCCGCAGGACCGGATGCGGGCCATGATCGCCCTCTACCGACACAACGACCGCTACCGGGCCGCTGTGGACCGACTCGCCCGCACCGCACCAAAAGGCGCCGGCCAATAAAAATAACCTATCCTTGTCCGAGCCAGTCCGATCAGAACAGCGGCAGCAAAATAAAACTCCATCATTTCAAGAGTTGGGGGGTATCTCGTATTCGATGTCTGCGCAGGCCCGAATCTGATTACTATGCGTTGCCACAATAATTGATGCGCCGCCTGCACTGAGTTCATTCATGACATCGATAACCATATGAGTGTTAGTATCATCCAGAGCTGACGTCGGTTCATCAAGAAGTACAACTGAAGGTTTTTTTATTAGTATCTGAGCTAAAGCTACGCGTTGTTGTTCCCCTCCGCTAAGGTAATAGATTTTTTCCTTTTCTATGCCTGCTAGACCTACACGCTCAAGAGCCTCTTCTTCGGATTTCAGATATCCTCGCCGGGTCGTGCGCACCAACTGGAGGTTCTTCGACACCGTATCGTTCTCCACCAGTGCAGGGGTTTGCAGTAGATAGCCGAGATGGTGGCGTCGATACTTCAGCCTGGCGTGATGCCTCAGCTTCGTCGCTTCAACCTCATCACCATACATAATGCGCCCACTAGTTGGCCGCTCAAGCAGGGCAAGACAATTAAGTAGTGTTGTCTTTCCTGACCCGCTTGACCCAGTAATTGCTGCGATACACCCGCCATCAACAAACATATTAAGATCAGACCATAAAGTCCTATGTCCCAGAGCCTTACTTAAATCGCCAATATGAATCATTGATTAATCCACTTCTTTACAGGGATAGAGAAAGGGGTTCTGGTCGTAATCATACGACGATGCATAACGTATAAAAGCATAACGGATAGCATCATCATTACTCCGGACGTGCTCATTGCAGGTATCAGTCTCCACCAGTCAGGAACTGGAGCCGACGGCGGCGGCGGAACATTGGCGTTAACGTACTCGAAAATTCTTCGTGCTCGACTCCAATTCTCTGTACATATCCACAATAGAACACCCAGAGGAACGACGATAAGTTCGCGAATAAGTACTGACTGGTGAATTCTCCAGAAGCCGCACCCAGCAATGTGGCCCGCACGAATATCAGATCTGCTTCTGCGTGCATACAATAAATAATATGTAGTGGTGGCCAAAAATAGCGCCACAATTGACAATCCCAGAATAGTACTATTCGAAATAAGTTCTCGAATTTCCGCCAGATAATTATCGTCAAATAATCCAGGAAGCGGAATCATCCCCAAAATACTCCCCTTTGGCAAGTCTCGCCCTATCGAAGAGACAATATCATCCGAAAATAGAACTACTCCGTTGTAGCTAGCCCATGCGGCTAAACTTTCATTAAAGATCAATGGTGAGCCATTAGATAATGCAACAATTACTGGATCATGAATCACTGGCCGACTCATAGCCGGACCATCTAGGGCGCTGTTACGGCTTGCATAAGCAAACACACTCTGGCCGCTTACTGAGACTGAATATTGAATGCTGGGCGCGACCACCCCGTCGGGCAATGCTGCAGGGGCAAATCCCTTCGAAACCATATTTAAAATTTCCTTCGAGTGCGAAGTTAGATGCTCAGGAATAACTACGTTAACTGCACCCTCCGGTGTTGGACCAACACGACCGTCATTCTGAGTGAAGGTCGGATTCTTAGCTAGGAATGTGTCGTTTACATAGATTATTTCTGTATTGCCTGACGGAATCGATGACGGGAGCCCATTTTCAAGCAACCCTCGTTTTATAACGACAATCCGACCCTGAGTGTCTAATTTCCGCAACCACCTTCCAGTTTCTTCAAAGACGCGATCACTCTCCTTCTCTGTTCGATATCCAGGAAATGTAATATTGGCCAATTGTTCCATGCCTGAGGCATACGGTAGTGCGCTGTTTCGATTTACTAGCCCCGTATAACTATCACAAACGCCAAGCAAAACAGGCACAGCAAGTAAAACGGTGCCAATTCTTAATGGGTGCAGCATCATCGCCGCCGCAGTTAGGTGAATTTTCCCTTTTAGTCCACTTACTATAGAGGCAGAGCAGACGGTAGCCACTGCAATGCAGTAGACTATCACCTGAACGACAAATATTGACACACTAATAAATACAGAAAAGCGAATGAATGTATAAACCTGATTCCACCCATTATACCAAAGCAGGAGTCCAGAGCTGAGTATCATGAACAACAACAAAGTTAGTGTTGAGAACTTAACTAGAGTGCGCATGTCTCGATAAGCTATTCTGAGTGGTGTCATTCCATGTAAGCGCCATACGGCATATCCTCTAACATTAAGCAACACCGACCCAATAGTAAGAGCGCTTAATCCGATAAGTAGTGCACTAAACAACTCTATCGAATGTAATGCATAATTCGTGACTGCGAACCATAATGGATGCGATGGGCTCTGAATCCCAAATAATCCTAACTCTTCAAATTGTGACGCCAGATCCAATGCCGCATCATTTGACCCAAGAACTTGATAATTAGCCCGAGGGTCGAGCACCTTTTCTGCGCTAAAAGGCCTGACCATTAAGCTCAACTTAGATGATCGCGCGAAGGGGGCTAAATAATTTTGCACCCACTCTATCTGCCCTGACCCGGCCTCACTGGGCATCACATAAACATCGCGTAGACGATCTCCGTCATAAAAGTTTTCATCAACACGAACGATATTAACATGGTGCCGCCTGGCGACAGTCTCTAAAACTGTTACCACCTGAGGCCACATAGCACCATATCGACTATCAAATATCTCCACTAGCGAACTGTCAAGAGAGATATTATTGGCATCCAACTCTTTAGTAGCCAGAAATCCCGACAATGTGCCGATAGTCAAAATAAGAGCGATTACAAGCTTAAGTCCAAAGTGCTTCACGTGAGGCTCTACTATTTCCTGGTGTCGCGTAAACAATATTCTTTGGCCGGGTCGGTAGTGGTCGAGCAGCTCGTCGGCGGGCTTGGTCCAGGCAAAGGGCTGGCCGCGTTCGTTCCAGCCGTCGATGAACCGGCCGATCGCGCCGATCAGTTCCTTGACGCTGCCGAAGACTCTTCGTGCGACGCATGCCGAACCGCCAGCCCTTCACGGAAGCGAGCAACCTTGAAGCCCCTCTACCGATGCAACGATCGCTACTACGCCGCCGGCGCAATCCGCTCCCGTTGGGCCAGCCCTGCCGAGATCAACGACGCACGCAGCCACGACTCCAGCACTTCACGGTCATCGGCTGATAGGTCTACGGTCACAGTAAACGCCACAAGACATGATCCCGAGAAGCGATACCGAAGTAAAGTTATCTAGTTACCGCGATACTAGGGGCGTATTCAGAAGCGTCTGTGGCCGGCCAGGAACCTACGGGTAATGGTGGCGATTACGACCCAGAGAGATACTTCTATAATTGTCAAGCGGTCGTTGGGGGTGTCCGGGGCACGGTGAGGCGCCGGAAGAACTCTCGGCTGATGTAGCCGCTTGAGAACGCGGATGATCTCGAGGCGTGTGGAGCCTTCGGCAATGCGTCGCTCGAGATAGGCTCGGGTGCCTAGGTCACGGCCGCGGCGGTTCAGAGCAGCACAGCTGCCTTCCAGGTCGTCGTTAAGGCCACGGATGCGGCGGGCGAGCACAGGACACACGGTGGTCGCCGATCACTGCCGATCAGTAGGCCCTGCCCGTCCACTGGCCCACCTGTGCAACGCCAACACCTACGCCCATCTCGCGGCTGGGTTCAGGAGTTGGGGTCAGCACGGCCTGGCCCTAACCAGTAGATCCACGATCAAAAAGGCTCATAGGCACCAGAACGCCTTCCAGTCGTTCAGCGCCAGAAAGCTTCGATCACCGGACCAGGAACAGCCCGAGCAAGCCTCGTCTTCGCCCAGACGCCAGCAGGCATATCTTCCCTGTCTTGTCGGCCACCCTGTTTCGTGGTGGCGCCGTGATGTCTGGCAGGGTGGATATAATTCGACCATCCCTCATTAATACTTGTGCCGTAATCCCAGGTTCCTCCACCCACTGACACGAAGGGCGTCACGGTAAAGTTCTTATCTTCACCAGTCGTAATAACCCCAGGTAGGATAGTCACAGATCCACCGACGAGTTCGCCAGAAGCGTTGTACTGGTCCTCACCCTTAATAACCCCGCTAGAGGGCGGGGGCTCCAGAGGTTTTGGACCTGCCGCCCAAGCCGTCGCCCCTCCAGCAGGTATAGAGATGCCAGCCACAAGGCAGCCAGCAACAACCATTTTTCGCAACCTACTCACGGTAAACCCACCTTATCTATGCGAGATTGCATCACTCAGATGGAAGCTAACAGTTGCAAATAGTAACCATCTATAGGCCAAACGAGTGATCCGCCAGGGTGCGGCGGGCAGCGCCGCCGCACCAGCAACGAGCCGGTCAGCAGCGGGTTTCGATCCGGTTCGCACGATCGGTGTTCTTCGTTCGCCGCGCGCCGCCGGCAGCGTTGTCCTGCCACCCGTGTGTGTGTCTTACAGCCCAGCCTGCGGCTGTACCGTAGGTACGGACCTCCGTATCTATTAGTTCTATCCGTAACTACGGACCGCCGTACTAAAAAACACGCCCGCGGTATTAACTGCATGCTACCTGTTCAAGACCTTATCATGCTCTAGTAGTCCGTATCTACGGCGTTACTGAGTTCTGTATTGATGCGAACAACACTACGGCGTACCTCCGTGGCTACGCTTACAATAGGCCGTACGTACTGTCCTTTCTGAGATAGCGTATCTATTCGGTCGGACTCGTTGGAGGGTGTCTTGGTTGTCATCCGCCGAGCCTGCGCCGCCCGCCCGCACCGAGCAACCTCCCGAACCGATCGACCCGGAACCCGCTCCGAAGTGCTAAGATAAGAGGTCGTTTCAGAACGACTTGTCGAGTTTCCATTGACCCCTCGACGACAGATCAAACGGCAGGTC
>NZ_JAHLEL010000030.1 GCF_020131355.1 Pseudonocardia sp. ICBG1293 | reverse complement strand
ATGTCCTCGGAGTGCGGTTCCCCCATGATCGGGGAGGCATCAGCTATAAGGGGTGGCGATGCCAGAGGTACGGAAGCGATACGACCGGGAGTTCCGTGACGGTGCGGTCCGGATCGTCGAGGAGACCGGCAAGCCGATCGCCCAGATCGCCCGCGACCTGGGGGTCAACGAGGGCACACTGGGCAACTGGGTGGCCCGAGCGCGGGAGGCCCGCGAGGACACCGAAGGCCTCTCCCGGGGTGACATCGCCGAGCTCAAGCGGCTGCGGGCGGAGAACGCCGAGCTGCGGATGGAGCGTGATGTCCTCAAACGATCCGTGGTCCTGTGGGTCAAGGAGGCGACGAAGTGAGCGTGGCACGTTTCATCGCCGACCAGAGGACCTTCCACCGGGTGCCGCACACGCTGGCCTGCGCGCTGCTCGGCGTGTCGATCTCCTGGCTGTACAAGTGGCTGAGTCGCGCCACCAGTCCCGGTGGCGGCCTGACTGCGACTGAGGAGCGCCGACGCGCGCTCGACGCCGCCGTGAGGGCCGGGTTCGACGCCGCCGAGCGTCTGCACGGCTCGCCGCGGTTGCACGCGGACCTACGTGAGGCGGGGTGGAAGGTGTCGGAGAAGACCGTGGCGGACTCGATGCGCCGACAGAGCCTGGTCGCCCGCCGCATCCGGAGGCGCAACGGGCTGACCCGCCAGGACAAGGCGGCGCCGAAGTTCCCGGACCTGCTGAACCGCGACTTCACCGCCGCCGAGCCGAACCGCCGCTGGGTCGGGGACATGACCGAGATCCCCACCGCGGCCGGGAAGCTGTATCTGGCCACGGTGATCGACCTGTACTCGCGCAGGTTGCTCGGCGCGGCCACCGGGCTGCACCCCAACGCCGAGCTGGCGTGTGAGGCCATCCGGATGGCCGTCGCGGCCCGCGGCGGCGCGGACGGGATCGCAGGGGTGATCTTTCACACCGACCGCGGCTCGACCTACACCGCCGGCGCGTTCGCCACGTTGTGTCGCCGCCTGGACATCCGCCAGTCCATGGGTCGGGTCGTGTTTCGACAACGCCGCGGCGGAGGCGTTCTTCTCCAGCCTGGAGTGGGAAGTGCTGTCCCGCAACGACTTCGACACCACTGCGAAGGCTCGGGCGGTGGTTATCGACTGGTGCTACGGCTTCTACAACCACCGGCGACGACACAGCGCCGCCGCCGGGCTCGCACCGATCGTCTACGAGAACGCCGCCCTCACTCGAGACGCGGCATAGGGAACCCTCCACGATCTCGGGGGAACCACAGAGTGCTGACCAGCCCGCCGGCCACGCTGCTCGCCGTCACCGCCTGCGACAGCGTCACCGACTACCACCGCGAGGCCCGCGGCCTGGTCAACACCCTCGCTCTGCTCTGCTCTGCTCCGGTGCGATGCGCGGACTGTTCGACCGGCCCTCCTCAGTGCGCGCCGACCTGGACACTCCCGCACTGTCCCTGGACATCTCCGCGCTCGATCACGACGACGATGACGTCGTCGTCGCCGCCATGCTCTCGGCCTGGGCATGGGCCGCCGGAGTCATCACCGCCGCCACCACCCTCGGCCGTCGGCGCACCGTGTTCCGGGTCCAGGACGAACTCTGGCGCGCGCTACGCGTCGCTCCCGGCCTGGTCGAACTCTCCGACCGCGTCACCAGGTTGGGCCGCTCCCGTGGGGAGATCTCCGCCCAGGTCACCCACTCCCTCGACGCCCTCCCGACTCCGGAGGACCGCGCGAAGGCCCGCGGGATGGCCGGGCGCAACGCCATCACCGTCCTCGGCGGCATGAACGCCGCCGACCTCGACCGCCTCCGCACCATCACCCCACTCAGCGCTGCGGAATCCCAGATGGTGCGAGGGTGGGCCGCCCCGCCGACCTGGGTCCCCGGCCAACTCCACCCCGGCCGCGGCAAATATTTGATCAAGTCCGGCGGCCGCACCGGCCTACCCATCCACCTCACCCTCACCCGCGACGAACTCGACCTCTACAACACCGACCACGCCTGGAACAGGCCACTGACCGGGGAGAAGACCCGATGACCGGACGGCCCACACTCCCACCCGAGCCGTCCGCTCGCGGTGATGTCCTGGCGATCACCGGCACCCAGTGCGGGAAGACCCGGCCGTGGCTCCCCTCAGCACACCTGCGCCCGACCGTGACCCGGCCCAGGACAGCGACCGCCGCGGACGGCGGCAGCGCGTCAACCAGGCCACCGCCCCTCGCCAGGGGCCCCGTGAACCCGGCCGCGGCTGGGCCGCGGTCGATGCAGCCCGACGGGCACCGGTCTACCGGGCCACCACCGCCGAGGTGGGTGGGCTGTTTCCGCTGCTGGCCTCCAACGGGGTGCCCGCGATCGGCGCCCGCCTCGGTTACGACACCCAGTCCGGTGGCGCGTTCTACGTCCACCCCAGCGAGTGGGTCCTGCGCCAGATGGTCACCAACCCCAACCTGGTCGTGTTCGGCGAACCCGGCCGCGGAAAATCCTCCACCGTCGTCGCTCTTAGAGGTCATTTCAGAACGAGGTCGACGTGTCTGTTGTAGACGACAAGCGGCTATCTGACCTGCCGTTTGATCTGTCGTCGAGGGGTCAATGGAAACTCGACAAGTCGTTCTGAAACGACCTCTAAGAGCGCCCGGCAAATGAGGTCGTGGGGGTGTCGTTGCAGGTAGAGGCACGGACTCTCCAGGCGACCATCAGGACATCAGCAATCCCATGATCACTTGCAGGTCCGTGTCTCTACCAACACCGACACACGGCCACCTCTACTGCCGGACGCTCTAATGCTGCGCATGATGCTCTTCGGCGTCCGCTCCCTCATCTCCGGAGACGTGAAAGGCGAATACACCCCACTGCTCCGCGCACTCGGGATCACCCCGATCACGCTCGGGCGCGGCAGCCACCACCGCCTCAACGCCCTCGACCTCGGCCCCCTCCGATCGCGCTGGAACACCTGGAACACCGAACGCCAGCGTGAGGAGCTCACCGGCATCCTGGCCCGCTGAACCCGACTGCTCACCGCCCTAGGGCGCGTCTCCTAACCCGGCTGGTCGGGCCTGCGCGATGATCAGTAGGTGTCGCGCCGTGCCGTCCTGACCGATGCCCAGTGGGACCGACTCGAGCCGTTACTGCCCTCGTCGGACGGGATGCCAGGGCGCCCGTTCGCCGATCACCGCAGAGTGATCGAGGGGATCATCTACCGGTTCCGCTGCGGGCGGGCCTGGCGTGATGTCCCGGTCGAGTTCGGGCCGTGGCAGACCCTATGGAAACGCCACCGCCGCTACTGCGGTGACGGCACCTGGGACCACGTTCTCGCAGCTCTGCTCGCCGATGCCGACTCCGCCGGTCTCGTGGACTGGGCCGTGTCGGTCGACTCGACGATCATCCGCGCTCACCAACACGCCGCGACCCTGCAGCGAGACACAGGGGGCCGGATCGAACTACAAGAATCTGCTGATCGAGCCACCCGATCACGCCTTGGGCCGCTCCCGCGGAGGGCTCGGCACGAAGATCCACCAGCTCGTTGACGGACACGGCCGCCCGCTGGTCGTACTCGTCGGCCCCGGACAGGCCGGTGACGCCCCGATGTTCGCGCACCTGATGTCACATCTGAGCGTCGGACGGGTCGGTCCGGGCCGACCGCGGACCCGACCCGAGCGGGTCCGCGCAGATAAGGCCTACTCCTCACGCGCCATCCGCGCCCACCTGCGCAGACGACGGATCGTCGCGGTCATCCCGGAGCCGGCTGACCAGCAGGGACACCGGAAACGACGCGGCACACGCGGCGGCCGACCACCGGCGTTCGACCGGGTCGACTACCGCGGCCGCAACGTCGTCGAACGCGGGTTCTGCGAGGTCAAGCAGTGGCGCGGCCTCGCGACCCGCTACGACAAACTCGCCCTGACCTACCGCGGCGGGGTCGTCCTGAAGACCATCGTGACCTGGTTGCGCACTTTAGGAGACACGCCCTAGCCGAAGCCCAGGGCTACCCGCCCACCGTCACCGACGAGCTGGTCATCTCCACCACCCTGCGGCGCCTGGTCGGCGCGGCGGACGGCTATTCGGATCTGCGGCCGATCACGATCCCGCAGGTCGTGGCCCAGCTCGCCAACCCCGACCCGGATCTGTGCCGCGAGCTGCGCTTCGCCGACCACCGCCAATTCCTCGACCACACCCGCCCCATCACCGACGCCCTCTCGAACCTCGTCGTCGGCCCGCTCTCGGGGCTGTTCGATGAGCCGACGAACTTCGACCTCGACTGGGACGCACCCGTCCAGTCCATGGACCTGTCCCTGCTTCGGAGCCGCGGGGACCAGGCGATCGCGGTCGCCCTGACCTGCCTCGGCTCCTGGTCGTCGATGATCACCGACCTCCAAGACGACGGCGACGTGCGCATCGTCGTCCGCGACGAGGTCTGGCGCCAAATGCGCCTCGGGCTCCGAGCCGTCCACGCCGTCGACTCCGACCTGCGCCTGTCGCGCGCGGAACGCAAGATCCAGCTGCTGGTGATGCACAAGCCCTCCGACCTGCTCTCGGTCGGCGCCGCCGGCTCCCAGGAGGTCTCCATCGCCAAGGACCTCCTCGCACTGTGCTCGACCCGGATCCTGCTCGGCCAGTCCACCCGGGTCGGCGACGAGCTCGGCGACGAGCTCGGTCTGTCCGAGCGCGAGCAGGCCGTGATCACCGGCTGGGCCATGGAGGGCCAGGGCCGGGCACTGTGGAAGCTGGAGAACCGACCCGGCATGAAGATCCAGACGGTGCTTTCCGCGACCGAGAAAGCGATCTTCGACACGAACGCCGGACTCCGCGGAGCCCGTCGGAAGTTCCCGCAGTCCCACGGAGCTGACAAGCCGAACCTGAGGGTTGTGGCGACGTCATGAGCGTACTGCGGCCCGTGGGTTCGTCAACTGTTGGTCTCGGCGAGGTCGGGGTGGTCGAGGACGCTGGTGTAACGCGCGGCGGCGGTGACGCTGAGTCCGAACAGCTCGCAGATGCGGCGGAGGTCCCCGGCGGTCGCGAACACCTCGTGCAGGATCCGGTCCTCTCGGACTGCCTGGGCGTTGACCTGCAGCTTGTGCCAGGGGTGGCGAGCGTCGACGGGGGTCGTTCTCGGAGCGGTCCGCCGGTTGATCAGCAGGTGCGGATTCGCCGTGATTGGCCATCGCTCGACACGGTGGTCGAGGTAGGCGCGCAGTCGGACCCGGACCGGCTCGGCCAGTGGGATCCCGCGGTCGGGCAGTCGCAGGTAGCCGTCGACGATGTCGGTGAGCTTGATCTGCCGGAGCTCCTGGGCGCTGATGCCGTGGAACGCGACCATGGCGACGGCGAACGCGCGGGCGGGGTCGGGATCGTTGAGCGCCGCGCGCAAGGTCGAGGTGTCGACCGGGAGAGGCTGGTTCCTCAGTTCCGGTCGGGCGTTTATCCGGGTGGTCGGGTTGGTGAAGATTGCGCGTCGTCCCTTAAGAGGTCGTTTCAGAACGACTTGTCGAGTTTCCATTGACCCCTCGACGACAGATCAAACGGCAGGTCAGATAGCCGCTTGTCGTCTACAACAGACACGTCGACCTCGTTCTGAAATGACCTCTAAGGACGGTGAACAGCGAACGCAGCCCTGCGAGTGCGTGCAGGCGGGCGACCGGTTCGTTGGGCAAGTCGGCGCGTACGTCGTCACGAGTGATCGTGGCGAGCGAGGTGTGACCGGCTGCCGCCCAACCATGAAGGAGGGGGGCCATGCCGCGGATGTTGAGCCGGATCGTCCGGTGGCTGCGGGGATGGCGCCGCGGTGCCCGCTGGCTCCCGTCGATCATCACGGAGTACCAGGTGTCGAGCTGTTCGTGCATCGGCTCCGGCAGACCGTCGATCCGGTCGAGGAAGAAGCGGCGCACGGCCGGGACTCGATCGTCGTTCAGCAGTCCCGCGGCGTCGAGGACCTCCAGGGTGGAGGTGACTGTGGTGACGCCGGCCTGGGAGAGCAGCTCCTGCGCGGTTCTGGCGGAGATCACCGCTCCTGGAGTGTCCTGCCACTGCTGCAGCGCTCGCAGCGACCCTGCAACGACGTTCCTCAGCCGCGGACTCCAGCCGTGTTCACGAGCGTGGCCCTGCAGCGTTGCGTCGAGCTGGTGGGCGAGATCCGACTCGGGCAGTGGCGCGAGATCGCGCAGGCTCATCAGGCGAGGGAGTGCTGGGAACAGCGCCATCTGGTGCTCGGCCACCGGGACGAACTCGTCCTGGGCGGTGACCGTTCGCAATCGGCGTGGCTTGGGGGCTGGTTTCGAACCGCGCGGCCGGTAGTGGGTGTTGGCCAGGAACAGCTGCTGGCCGTATCGTGAGCTTCCCCCGGTTTGCCGGAGTGCGGGTTACCTGTCGGCGTCGCGCTGGGCGCGACGATAGTCGTCTTCGTACTCGTCGGGTGAGAGCCCTCCGAGGCGGGCCTGGATCCGGCGCGGGTTGTACCAGCCGTCGAGGTAGCGGATCAGCGCATGCTCGGCCTCGCAGCGGGTCGCGAAGCCCGTCCCGGGCCAGTAGAGCAGCTCGATCTTGAGCGTGGACCACAGGTTCTCGGCGAGGGCGTTGTCATAGCTGTCCCCTGTGGACCCTGTCGACGGGGCGACACCCGCGTCGACCAGGCGCTGAGTGAATCGCAGTGCCGTGTATTGGGCCCCCTTGTCGCTGTGAAAGATCAACTGACCGGGACGCAGGCTCCGGGAGCGCAGCGCGTGGTTGAGCGCGGTCAGCACCAGCACCGTCGTGGCTCGCGGGTCGGTGGCCCAGCCGACGACCCGGTTGGAGAACGCGTCCCGCACCGAGGCCAGCCACAACACGCCCTCACCGGTGACGATGCGAGTCAGGTCCGCCACCCACACCCGGTTGGGCGCGGTCGCGGTGAAGTCGCGTTCGAGCAGGTCCGGCGCCGGGCGGTGGGCCGGATTCTGCCGGGTCGAGCCGCCCTTCCAGCCGCGACGCAGGTGCGCGCCCTGAAGGCCGTGCTCGCGCATGATCCGAGCGACGCGCTTGCGCCCGACGTGCACGCCCTGGCGGCGCAGCTCCAGCCACACCCGCGGGGATCCGTAGGTGGTGGCGAACTCGCTCACCGAGCGGATCTTCACGATCTGCTCAAGCAGGACGGCGTCGTCGAGCTGCCGCTGAGAGGGGTTCGCGCGGCGGGCGCGCCAGTCGTAGTAGGTCGAGGCCGCGATGTTCAGGACCCGTAGTACGAGACCGGCGGGGAAATCATGGGCATCGACGAAGCTCATGATTTCCTCCGGGTCGGGCCGATCTCGCTGGCGAAATAGGCGCTCGCCGCGCGCAGGACCTCGTTGACCCGCCGCAGCTCAGCGTTCTCCCGCGCGAGCCGGCGGTTCTCGGCGAGCATGTCGGTCGACGGCCGATCATGGCGCTCGCCGGTGTCTGCCTCGGCCTGACGGACCCAGTTGCGCAGGGCCTCGTGATGCACCCCGAGCTGCTCGGCGAGCCCCCGGAACGTCGGGCGAGGGTCGGACTCCCGATACAGCCGAACCGCTCGTTCGCGCAGCTCATCGGGGTACTTTTTCGGTGCGGGCACCAGTGCCTTCCTTCCTGGCCCTCAAGATCGAACCAGTGTTCAGACACTCCGGCAAAGCGGGGGAACCTCAATCTCGGGGAGGAGCCACTCGCCGGCTCGCGGCGACAGCTGAACGAACGATCGGGGCTTGAGTGGAACTGTGAACCGGGACGGCATGACGGTGCGGACGCCGCCGGCCGTCCCTCGGTTACCGACGATGGGCGGCCCCTGACCGGGAAGGTCACCCGGAAAGCGCCGGTCAAGGACCGGCACGGATCGGACACTATCCAGGTGGTGTGGGATCCGATCCACCCGGACCACTGGGCTCCGTTCTGGCGACGGGCTGTCGACCAGGACGTTGCGGAGCGCCGGGCGCGTGAGGCCGGCTGATCGGTCTGCGGTTGGGGGCGCCCGCCCCGCTCGGGTGTCTGTGGGGCATCCCGTCGCGTCGGCGGGCTCTGCCCGACCAGGTCAGGGGTTCCGTGTCAACCAGCTCTTCCGGTTGACGCGGGGCCCCTGACCTGGTTGTCCCTTGGGGCGCCGTCGTGACGGGATGACCCACGCCCTTCCCCCTCATCCTGGAGCTGAGGCCCTCCCCGGAGGGGCCGCCGGAGGCACGCCCCGGCAGGGGCGCGGGTGTGTCGCTTCCCCACAGTAGCTACGGCAGTAGCTACGGCAGTACTGCACGCAGTACAGCAGTACGTACGCTCGTCGCATGACTCCTTCACCTCCTTCTCCCGGGCCTGGGCTGCGCGTGGTCACCGTCACGAACTTGAAAGGCGGTAGCGGGAAGTCCACGAGCACCGGCCTTCTCGCGCACGCATGGGCCGGGGCCGGCCGCCGCGTGATCGCGGTGGATGCCGACCCGCAAGGCACGCTGACCCGCTGGGCACAGGACGCGGACTGGTCCATTCCCGTGGTCGGGCTGGCCACCAACAAGCTGCACGCTGACCTGCCCGGGATCGTGTCGCCGGACCGCTACGACGTCGCCGTCGTGGACACCCCGCCGCTGGAGCTTCAGCGCGGCATCGTCTACTCGGCGATGCGCGCCGCAACCGACGTGGTGGTGACCCTCGCCCCCACTTCGTCGGAGTGGGACGTCCTGCCGACGGTGTGGGACGCGCTGGACGAGGTGGAGCCGCTGCGCGCCCGCCCGGCGGTGGTGTCGGTGCTGTGGAACCGAGTTCGGACGGGCACCACCAGCGCGGCGGTCTACCGGGAGATGCTGGACGAGTCGCGGCGCTACTCCTGCCGCGCGGTAATCCCGATGGCCGAGCGCTACGCCCAGGCCATCGGCGGGCCGGTGACGCTGCGGGCCGAGGATACCGCCGTGGTGGACGCCGCCGCCGAGATCGCCGGGCGGGGTGACTGGTGACCCGACGCGACGACCTGCGGGCACGTGCAGCCCGCGCGGCGAACCGCACACCGGCCGCCGACTCGGGCGAGGCCCAGCGAGACCCGGGACCGCTCTCCCCGCCCCACGATCAGGCTCCGCCGCCCCGGGCGGCAGCTCGCCCGGGGCGCCCTGCCAGCATCGCACCGCGGACGAAGCCGGTACGGATGACGGTAGATCTGTCCCCACTGGCTCACGAGCGGCTCCGGGCCCGACGAAACGCTCTCCGTGAGGCCCTGGGCATGGCCGCGGACCTGCCTGGCGCGGTCGTGGTCCGGGCCCTACTCGCCGAGCTGGACGCAACCCCAGGGCTCGCCGACGCTGTCCGGGACCGGATCGCCGAGGATCCCACCGGCTACGGCAGACAGTAACTACGCTGTTACTGCATTACTGCAAGACGGAGCTACTGCAACACTGCACTACTGAATACAAGGCCGGAGGGCCGGAGTGCGGCACGCGCCGCGCGGGGAGGTCAAGACGATGGGCAAGACGCCGTATGACACCAGCGGATGCCCTCCGCTGCCTCGGTACGTGAAGTGCGCCGGATGTGCGGAGCAGGACCCGGAAATGGCCCGGTACGCGATCAACACCCGGTACGGAGTCGCCTGCGCTCCGGTCTGCCCGCTGTGTGTCGACACGATCGAGGCGGACTGGATCCCGGACCCGGCGCCGGTGCAGGAACATGCCCGTCACCTCGGGATCGACCCTGTCGTGAATGCGAGTTGGATACCGCCGGGCCCGAGCCTCTCGGACCGTTACCGCATGTAGCGCCGCGCTGTGCGTTGTCGGAGACGGGGGAAGTTGTCGGTGGGGTCCTCTACCCTGCGACCGGCGACGCGCCTAGGAGGCGGACACGATGGCTGACCTCGGACGAATCGGGGAGACCTGGCTCGAACCCGGCCGTCTGTTCGACCCGGAAGACCCCGCCGACGCACCACCCGCGGACGCGCTCGACGTGCAGTTCCGCGCCCCGCTGTCGTTCTCCGCGTTCGTCGACGACCTGTTCCGCACCGGCCGCGGAACCGACGCAGCGGCCTGCCTGCGGGTCTACGACGACGCGATCGCCCGCACCGTGCAGCAGGTGCAGCGGCTCGGCGGGTTCGTCCTCGACGAGCACGGAGCCCCGGTCCCGGCCCGCCTCGACCTCACCGCCCACGGTGAGACCACCATGAACGGGGACCCGGACCGGGTCCGGGTCCACCATCACCTCTACGTCGGCCGGATCGGTGTGTCGGTGCGGGACGGTCGCCGCCTCCCGGTCGACGTGCACCGCCTGCGCCGCGGCATCCGCGCTGTCCTCCCGCTGTACGACCAGGTGTTGCAGGGGCGGACGGAGGACCGGTTCGGGTGCCGGTGGGGTCCGCCCCCGGGCGGGTACGACTTCGAGATCCTCGACCCGCCGATGCACGAGCGGATCACCGGGCAGGAGTACGAGGTGTGCCGGTCCCCGTGGGGACCGCGCACCACCTGGGAACAGCCGAGCCCGGAACTGCTCGACGCGCTCGACCAGGAGGCCGCGCTCATCGCCCGGCACACGGCCACCACAACCGACCCGCCCCAGTAGCGGGCCCGGCCGGTCACATCTCGATCGTGGGCCCGTCCTGCTCGACGCCGCGCTCGACCGTGGCGGCCTCACGCTGGGTGCGGACGTGGTCGTACCCGGCTGTGCGCTGCTGCCGCTCCGCTTCCGCCGCGGCGGCGGCCCCCTGCGTGCGAGCGGTGTCCTGCGCGGCGTCGTGGCCGCGCTGGTAGGCACGCCGCTCGTCGGACGTCTGCCGGGCCGTCCGGAGCGTCTCGATCCCCTCGGCCGTGGTCGGCACCGCCCGCCGCGCCGCGCCGCTCGACCGGCCCTCGACGTCCCGGCCCTCGACGTCCCGGTGATCGGCTGGGGCCGGCCGCCGCACGGACGGCTCCTGCCCACGGCCGGGCGCGGCGTCCGGCCCGACCTTGCGCGGATCCGGCGTGACCACGCCGGCGCGGTCGGCCGCCCGGTTTCGCCGGGCCAGCTCCTCGGCGGCGAGCTGCGCATCCTCGGCGACGTCGCGGTGCGCCTCGGCCCACTTCGACCGGTGCGCGTGGCCGGTCTCGAGGTTGGCGGCCCGCTGCTGCTGCCACTGCATCATCCGACGGAGCGAGGCACGTTCCTCGATCTTCCGGGGCAGGTCGGGGTCACCATCGCCCGCGGCGCCGATCTCGGCGGTCCGCGCGCTGACCCGCACCCGCTGCTCATGCGCGGCCCGGTACGCCTCCCGCATCTTGTCCGCGACGAACTCCGGCGCGACGGCCTGCTCCCGCGCCCACCGCTCGGTGCGCTGGTACAGCTCCCCATCGGTGAGCGCACGGTGGTCGACAACATAGTCCGGGACCGGGCCGAGCGCGTCCCGCGCGGACTGCCACAACGCCCGCCGGAGCGGGAACTCCCGCGACGGCGCCGCACCGATCGACTCCTGATCGGCCGGTACCCGCTCCATCTCCCGGTACGCGGCCACCGCACCCGCGGATCGCTCCCACGCGGCCCGCTCGGCGACCTGCCCAACCTCCGGAACGTCGCCGAGCTGGCTCAACGCCCACCCGGTCGGCTCCTCGGCGAGCTGTCGACCCAACCGGGTCTGACGCTCGGTCGCCGCCGCGGCCAGGTCCGCGACGTACTGCCCGGCCTCGGTCCCGTCCGGGGCCGGTACCCGCGTCGTCCAGTCCGCCGGGTCCACGGCCCGCTCCGGAACCCGGGCCTCGGTCAGCTGCCGGACCCGCCACCGGACGACGTCCGGCACACTCTCGGCGGTGTCCAAGCCGCGCACCCCGACCGCCTCGGCCAGCACCGCGGCCGGGTCGTGCCCCGCGATCTCCGCCTCCCGCGTCGCCTGCAACAACCGGCCGTACGCCGCCCGGTCGTCGGCGGCCGCGGCCGCCGACGTCCGGGCCGAGCACCTCGGCCAGTACCGCGCCGTACCGGCCGCGGGCGTGGTCATCGGACACCGCGTCCAGCGTCGCGGCCGCCATCGCGAACGAGCCCGCGTTCCGCTGCCCCTCGCGCAGCGTGTCCGTCGCGCTGCGCTGCGCCGAGCTGGCGGTGTAGATGCTGGTGAAGCACTCCCGCGCGGACTCCTCGACCCGCTCCGGGTCGTGCTCGTCCGCCGCCCGCACCGCGGGCAGGTAGACGTGGTTCTCCTCCGCACCACGGGTGAGACCGGGGTACGCGCCCTCCCGGGTCGCATCCCGGTCGGGCAGGTAGTGCCCGCGCTGCACCGTGACGCCCTGGCTGGCGTGCTCGGTCACCGCGTAGGCCAACGTCACGTGCTCCCGCACGTAGCCCGGCAGCAGATGCGCGGTCGCGCCGCCCTGGTCCCGGACGAGCAGCGCCCCGGACTCCGCGTGCCGCCCGACCACCGTGTAGAGCGCCCGGTTCGTCACCGGGTCCGGCTCCACGGCCGCGCCCGGGCCACGGTCGACGCGGGCACGGTAGTCGTTGAGCCGTGCCTGCACCCGGTCCCCGATCGACACTTCCTGCTTTCCCTTGGCGCCGCGCACGTAGGCGACCGGAGCCTCCTCGACCCGCCCCAGCTCGATCAACCGGTCCCGGATCGACGCCGACAGCTCCCCCGCCCCCTCATTGGTACCGGTGATGAGCAGCGTGTCCTTGCCGTCCAGGATGTCCGACAGGTACCGCTCGGCGGCGAGGGCCTGCATCTCCTCCCACGTGCCCGCGTGCACACGGCCACGGTCGTTGTAGGCGTCGAACGCCGCCGGGTCCCCGGCGCGCAACTGCAAGCTCGCCTCGCGCTCCCACTCCGACCGGAACCGGTGCACCTCGCGCAGCTCGTACGCGCCGCGCTCGGCGATCACCTGCCGGAACAAGCCACCGGCACCGACCGCGTCGAGCTGGTGATGGTCACCGGTCAGGACCACCTTCGCCCCCGCGGCGGAGCACAGCTCGACGATCCGGTCCAGCTCCTGCGTCGACGACATCCCGGCCTCGTCGACGATCACCAGGTCCCGTCCGGTGAGCCGGTCCCGGACCTCCCCCGCCTCGTCCGGGGTGAAGCCGTTGAGGAACCGGGTCGTGTTGAGCGCTTCGAGCCCGTCCCCGGCCAAGTTCTGCGTCGCGATCTGCGACGTGGCGAGACCGAGCACGCGGCCATCGGCGTGCTCTGCCCACACCCGGGCGAGCTCACCGACCGTGCGGGACTTCCCGGTACCGGCGGGGCCGACCAGGCAGTCACCGAGACGGCCGGACCCGATGATCCCGGCCACTGCGTCGACCTGGTCCCCGGACAGGCCGGCCGCGGCCAGCCGCGACCGCAGTGCCTCCACGTCCAGCCCGTCGCTGTCCGCGGTCACCGCACCGGCCAGCGGGGCGGCCATCCGGGCGGACACGCGCTGCTCCGCGGCCAGATGCGCGGCCGTCGTGTACCGCTCGGCGTTCGCGCGCCGGTAGATCGACCCGCCATCCGCGCGCCGGAACGACTCCGGAACCTCGACCGGGTCCGGCGTGGAGACCTGCACAACCTCCACCGCCCGCAGCGCCTCCCGCGCGATCTCCTCCAACCGGGCCGGGCGATCCTCGGCGGCCACGCCGAGATCGGCCGCGGACCCCAGGCGCTTGTCGATCGCGGCCGCGAGGTTCCCCAGCGTCCACACCGAGTAGGACGCCTGCACGTCCTCGATGGCCGACGCGGACACGTCCCGCAGGTGCGCAGCGGCCACGTCCGCGGCCGTGTCCGCACCCGCGGCCACGCCGTGACCGGCAAGCCGGTCAGCGGCCACCGCCCCACCGGACACGTGACCACCCGCGGACACCGGCCCGGCCGCCTGCTGTCCGGCCGCCTCGACGTCGGCCACCATCGCGGCCAACCGCTCTGTCCGCTGCTCGCTCCACCGCGCGACCGCGTCCGGCCCGGACTCCGGCCCCTTCGCCTTCCGGGTCTCGTACACGGCCATGTCCGTGATCCGCTTCATCGCGGCCGCGTCCGGCTCCTTGCCGTGCCGCTCCCGGTAGACCTCGACCCGCTCGGCGACCAGCCCGGTCACCTGCCCCCGCCGCGTCGACGCTTCTGCCATCACCTCGGGGTCGACACCGACAATCTCACGGGCCTTGCCGTCCGGGCGCAGCTCGAACCGTGCCCCGGTCTCCTCGGTCACGAACTGCTCGGCAGCCCGCTCGTAGGCCGCGGCGATGGCCTCCTTGTAGGCCCGGAAACTCGCGCCGTCGAGCGCGCCGATCTTCCCGGACTCGGTCACCGTCCGGTTCAACAGGGCCGCGTGCGTGTGCATCTGCGGCTCGTTCTCCCGGCTCGTGGAGTGAGCCCACACCGTCCACACCGCGCCGGTACCGGCCTCGTGCCGACCGATCGACTCATTCCCGGTCACCGTGCGAGCGTGCGACCCGGTCCGCGTGAAAATCACCCGCGACTCGGCGTAATCCAGCGCGACCTGAACCGCTCGATTATGCGCCTCCACCACCTTGTCAGCCAATTCCGTCTGACCGGTCACCCGCAAAGCAGCCTCATACACGGAAATAGACTTCACGGCAGAGAACGTGAAATCGTAGTACGCCACCGGCTTACGTCCGGATGTGGCAGCCTCGGCCCGCAATTCCCGCTCACGCTCCGGCGTGACCGCCCCGGACTCCTTCGCGACCAGAGCGTTGTACCGCTCCGCCTCGGTGCGGAAAAGCGCAGGCCGGCGCCCCAGGAACTCCGGCTCCGCCTCGGCCGACTCCGGACGACGGAGCTGACCGAACACCGCCCGCACGTCGTCCGGGACCACCTCGTCCCCGGCGCGGAACGACAGCCCCATTGCCTCCATGCCCGAACCGGCCCACCGGCCCGGCGCCTCACCATGCTCCACCGCGGCCGTGTAGTACCCCGGCCCGACCTGCCCGGCCGTCGCCTCCGCAGACGACCCGGCAACGGGCGCCTGGTGACGGTGCTCGTGCTCGCGGCAGCCCGACCCGCGGAGCAGGTACTCGACCGCTCCGGAGCCGATGGCGGTGATGCGCAGCACGAGCCCATCGTACCGGAGCCGACCAAGATCATAACACTGTGCATAGGTGTGTTGATGATCGAAAAGTGGCTGAGTGCAGGTGCTGATGTTGGGTTGTGGTTGAGCGTGCAACGGACAGCTGGGTGTCGGTGGCGGCTCGTATGGTGCGCCTGTGGCGACATCGAGAGACAGGCGTCGCGGCAGCGGCGCGCGACGGTCGAAGGACACGACGCCGGGGCGTCGCGGTGCAGGACGCTGGTTCCACGGCGGGACGCCAGGGCTGCGCCCGGGGGCGCGCCTGGTCAGCGCTACGGCGCTCGGCATCGCCTACACCTACGCGATGGCGGGGGCGGAGTACTCGCCGGACTGGGTGTACGTCACGGCTGACGAGGGCTCCGCCCGTGCCTACGCGAGCCGCTACGTGGATCCGTTCGGCCGCACGATTCCGGGAGACGTCTACGAAGTGCGGCCGGAAGTCGACCGGCCGGACCCGGATTACCGCCACTTCCCCAAGACATTCCGGCGGTGCCGGTCGGCAGTGGTGACCCGCGTAATCGCGACCGGGGTCGTTCTCACACCGGAGGAATGCGCCCGTCTCGAACGGAGCTACCAGGTGTGGGGCGATCCGGACAGCCCTGTGTGGGACGAGAACGGGATCATCAATCCGTCACCGCAGATGACGGAGAACGGGGCCACCCGGGAATGGACGGAAATGCTCCGGCCCTCGTTGCCGATCACCGACATCGACGGCGCCGGGAAACTCTCGTGTGCCTCCGGTCGGCGGCTGGCCGGGACCGGCAGGGACCCCGCCGACGTCCTGGTGGAGGTGGTGACCGCGCTCGATCGCGACTGCCAGATCACCCGGACCGGGTTCGGGCGGTACTGCTGCACCGTCTGCGGGGCCACTCCCCACGACGAAGCCGCAGCCGCGCGCCATCAGCTCGGGGACCGCGCCGTCGAGCTACTCACCTGCGTGCACGACCTCGCCTCAGAACCACTGGGTTCGCTCGCGGCCGCAGCCGCCCGTCGGTCCCCGGACCGGTGGGACTGGCTCCCCCGATAGCACCCGCCGGTCCCTTGGCTCAGCTTCAACGGGGCGTCAGATCCTGACCGCCGAACCCCACCAGCGTCACCGGGAGCGGCGGCCGCGCCGCAGGATCGGCCGGTACCGCCTCAGCCGAGTTCGGACCGTGCATCGCAGTCCAGGGAGTCCGGTACTGCACCGCGTGCTCCCCCTGACCGTCGGCGGGGTGCCAGGTCGACACCGACACCACCAGCGCCCCGCAACTGCTGCACGCCCCGATCGCAGCCGACATGCGCTCCCCGCGGCGCAACGGTCCGTCGAGGTGGCCCCACTCGGCCGGTTCCAGGGCAAGACGGGTCTCCTCGGGCGCCACGGCGACCGGTCCGGAACCGACCAAGCCGTGGACGTGCGCCCCGGGGTGGGTGCAGGTGCTCATCGCGTGCTCCTCGTCCTGGCCTCCGTCGAACGGGGCGGGGGCGGGAAGGCCGCTCCCCAGCGTTCGTGGGCCGACTGGCGGGTCAGGCCGGCCGCGTCACCGATCACTGTCCAGGACGCCCCGGCAGCCCGGGCCCGGCCGACCGCGGTGTCCAGCTCCTCGCGGATCTCAGCCAACCGAACCGCGGCATCGTGCACCGCAAGCCCCGGCAGCGCCTCGCCCAGGTGCGTACGCCACTGTCCCTGCGCACCCTCGCCCTCCTCGGGGCCCTCCACCGACTCCGGGGCGACACTGGCTGAACTCGGATAGAGCGCGACCTGCTCGGCGTAGCAGGAGTCCGTGGCCACCACCTCCGCGCGGGACCAGAACCTCTCCCCGCGCCAACCGCAGACACACGCGGCGCGCCAGCCCACGAACCGACTGTTGGTCAGATCGTCGTGGATCCCGGTGACCGTGTCGCCATCGAGGACTACGGCGGCGTAGCCCTCGTGTTCGTAGGCCGGTCCGTAACCAGTGTCCCAGGTCCACCCCATACTGTCAGGATACCCTGACGATGCCTCTTTGTTAGGTAATCCTGACGCTAGATCTTGCAAGCGATAGCAAGCGGTCTCACTGGGCTCGATCGAACATAATGTGCGATATCGGCTCGACTGAACTGCGGAAACGCGGCCCGGAGTCGTTATCTGCCCTGCAAGCACCCGAAATGCCCGTTTATCCGGTGAGCGGCGCATGGTCATCCACGCAGCCACGTCGACACGACTTTGTACAAGAGGTACATTTTGAACATGACTGCTGCGGAGATGTCCTCGACCGACGCGCGGCGCCACTTCGCCGACGTCGTGGGCCGCGCTCAGCATGCCGGTGTCACGACCGCGATCACCAGCCACGGCAAGCGGGTCGCCGCCGTCGTCCCGGCTGAAGTCCTCGACCTGCTCGACGAGCTGGAAGACCGGGGGTTGTCTCGGATGGCTCGCGAGGCGAAGGCCGAGACCGGCGCGCCCGTCGATCACGCTGCCCTGCTCGCCGAGTTCGACCAGCGCTGACACGTGCCAGACGCTCCCCACTGGCGCATCACCTGGACGGGCTCGGCGAGTAAGGCCCTGCGCAAGCTCGACCCGCAGGTGGCCCGCCGCATCCTGGCCGCGGTGGGCACGCTCGCTGACCAGCCGCGCCCGGCACCACCGGCCGGGAAGCCGCTCAAGGGTGAGCCCGGAGCCTGGCGGCTCAAGGTCGGCGACTGGCGCGTGGTCTACGAGCCCCAGGACGACCAACTTGTCGTCCTGGTCCTCGCCCTCGGGCACCGGCGGGAGATCTACGATCGTTTGACCTGATCGGAGGTCGGGCCCGCCGTTCCTTGGCAGGCCCGACCTCCGAGCCGGGGGTCAGTGACCGCACTTGATGCAGACCTACCGGTTGTCCTGCTTCATCTTGTAGCAGCCATCGGCGCACACGGGCGCTCACCTCCTCGCCGCTGCTCGAACCGGCCGCGGGATCGGGGGGTGGTTGTTCGGCCCGTCCCGTGGGTGGCGGGCAGCGAGGGTCACGCGGCTGCCCGACGTGCCCGCTGAGCGGCGGCGAACAGGTCCCGGGCCTGCTGTCGCCCGGCCGCGGTGGAAACGGTGTACCGCGGCTGCTGGGCGGGCTCGTCGAGCTGCGCGGCCAGGCGGGCGGCGCGGCGGCGGCGCTCGTCCGGGTCGACGGCCTGGACGGCGGCGGGCAGCTCGTGCTCGCGGCCGGTCCATGCGGCGAGCCGGTGCCCGATCACGGCCAGCGGGTCGCGGGCACCTCGGATCGCGTCACCGCGGGACTCTCCGGGCCGGGCCGGGTGGTGGTCGATCGCGTAGAGCATCCCGGACACCGACCAGCCGGAACGCCACCAGCGCGCCAGCATCGCTGAGGCCTTCCACGACGGGACACGGCGGACCCCGGCCCGGTCCAAGACGGTCTGCGTCGCGGCTGCCCGCCCCCGGCCGTCCCTGGTCTGGTCCCGACTCGGCCAGGCCGGGCGCTTCGGTGAAGCGCGCTTCACGCCCTCGCGCCCAAGGGTTTGAGTGCTTACGCAAGATGCGGGGGGGTTGCCAATTTCGTCCACACCCTGGTCATCTGCGACCCGGCGGGGCTGCGGGATCGGCATCCCGGACGGGCTCACGAACACGTAGGCGGGAGCCCGGTTGGACCGGGTCCCGAGGAACGCGCCCGTCGCGCCCTTCTCGACGCACACGAGGAGTCCGACACGGCTCGCCCAGGCGATGACCCGGCTCACCGTGCGGAGGCTGGCTCCGGCCCGCTGAGCGGCCTTCTCCCGGGTCGCCCCGATGACCAGACCAGTACGCCAGTCCATTGCGTCGGCGAGGGTCTGCAGGACGGTCAAAGCGATGTGGCGCCGGTCCGCACGCCATCCCTCGGCGTCCGCGGCCCGGTCGATGAGCTCGCGAGCGGCGGGCTGGTCGGTGACCACCACCAGGCCGTGCGGGATCCGGCCCCGCCAACCCGGGTGCACCGCGAACCGGCCGCCGTCGACACGGCGAGCAGCACGACGCCGGCCGTACTCGGCCCGACGGTGGGCGGCGGCCGCCACGCGATACGCCCGGCCCGCCGGTACGTGCGTAGTAGAATTAGACGAGGTAGACTTGGGCACGCGAAAGCGCCCCTTCTCTTGGAGTGAGGTAGGGAACCGCCCCGGTTCGCCGGGGCTACGGCGTCACATCGGCTGGCAGGCCGTGTGACGCGCAGGAATCACGGGGTGGCCCCGGCAAGGGCCACCCCGTTCCTGTGTCTATGAGGCTTTGGTCAGCGGTAGCTCCTCCTGCGCCTCGATCTGCTGGCGCGGGTAGCAGTACGACGGCACCGGCCGCCCGAGAGCCTCGGCGACCATCCGCGTGATGACGGACGTCAGCGGCAGGCCATCGCGCCTCGCGATCTCC
Source organism: Pseudonocardia sp. ICBG1293 (assembly GCF_020131355.1). Taxonomy (GTDB): domain Bacteria; phylum Actinomycetota; class Actinomycetes; order Mycobacteriales; family Pseudonocardiaceae; genus Pseudonocardia. The sequence goes on along the minus strand of NZ_JAHLEL010000030.1, from coordinate 28,837 downwards.
TGCGCCTCAGCCCGTAGATCATTCGGCAGGTAGACCGGGGTCGCGGTACGCGGCCCCTTCGGCTTCGGCCCCGGCTTCTTCCGCGGTCGGGTCTCCTCCATGTGATCTTCTTACCGGACTCGACCCGGAGCGCGTGCGCGACACGCCGATTCAAAATTGAAATCCAACGGCTAGGGCGCGTCTCCTAACCCGGCTGGTCGGGCCTGCGCGATGATCAGTAGGTGTCGCGCCGTGCCGTCCTGACCGATGCCCAGTGGGACCGACTCGAGCCGTTACTGCCCTCGTCGGACGGGATGCCAGGGCGCCCGTTCGCCGATCACCGCAGAGTGATCGAGGGGATCATCTACCGGTTCCGCTGCGGGCGGGCCTGGCGTGATGTCCCGGTCGAGTTCGGGCCGTGGCAGACCCTATGGAAACGCCACCGCCGCTACTGCGGTGACGGCACCTGGGACCACGTTCTCGCAGCTCTGCTCGCCGATGCCGACTCCGCCGGTCTCGTGGACTGGGCCGTGTCGGTCGACTCGACGATCATCCGCGCTCACCAACACGCCGCGACCCTGCAGCGAGACACAGGGGGCCGGATCGAACTACAAGAATCTGCTGATCGAGCCACCCGATCACGCCTTGGGCCGCTCCCGCGGAGGGCTCGGCACGAAGATCCACCAGCTCGTTGACGGACACGGCCGCCCGCTGGTCGTACTCGTCGGCCCCGGACAGGCCGGTGACGCCCCGATGTTCGCGCACCTGATGTCACATCTGAGCGTCGGACGGGTCGGTCCGGGCCGACCGCGGACCCGACCCGAGCGGGTCCGCGCAGATAAGAGGTCGTTTCAGAACGACTTGTCGAGTTTCCATTGACCCCTCGACGACAGATCAAACGGCAGGTCAGATAGCCGCTTGTCGTCTACAACAGACACGTCGACCTCGTTCTGAAATGACCTCTTAGGAGACACGCTCTAGTCGCCGCTGGCAGCCGGTGTTTCGGTGGCGCGGTATTCCCCGGTGACGGTGGTGATGAGTTGGTGGTCGGCGGCCATGCGGCGGCAGGTTTGGCGGACGGTGGCGGCGTCGAGGGCGAGTGCGTCGGCGATCTGTTTGGGCTTGCGGCCTGGATGGTCGCGTAGGTGGCGCAGGATCTTCGCGCGGGTGTCGCGGAGCTGGTAGTCCTCGGCGGGTCCGTCCAGCACGTTCCATGTTCCGGTGTCGGAGTCGAATGACAGCGGGTAGTCCTGTTCGTCGATGTCGCGGCCGGTGACGTGCAGGATCCCATCGGCCTGGGCTCGAGCGCGTTCGAGGACGAGGACGAGGACGGCGTCGGCGGCTCCGGCGAGTCCGTTGGTTCCAGAGACCGTGGCCAGGAAGTCCGCGGCGGCGGCACTGTCACTGCTGTCACTCTGTCACTCACCACGTTGTGACCAGCAGAAATAGCCAGTGACGGCTGAGTGACAGCGACCGACGGCTGTCACTCAGCCGTCTCCAGCGGAGAAGGTGGCGCTGAGGTTGTCGGCCCGGTCCGAGCTCGCCCGCGCCCAGGGCCGGTCGACCAGGACGGCCGGCTAGGGCGTGTCTCCTAACGCGCGTAGCCAGGTCACGATGGTCTTCAGGACGACCCCGCCGCGGTAGGTCACGGCGAGTTTGTCGTAGCGGGTCGCGAGGCCGCGCCACTGCTTGACCTCGCAGAACCCGCGTTCGACGACGTTGCGGCCGCGGTAGTCGACCCGGTCGAACATCGGTGGTCGGCCGCCGCGTGTGCCGCGTCGTTTCCGGTGTCCCTGCTGGTCAGCCGGTTCCGGGATGACCGCGACGATCCGCCGTTCGCGCAGGTGCCGGCGGATCGCGCGTGAGGAGTAGGCCTTGTCGCCGCGGACCCGCTCGGGGCGGGTCCGCGCCCGGCCCGCACCGACCCGGTCGATACGCAGGTGACTCATCAGGTGCAGGAACATCGGGGCGTCACCGGCCTGGCCGGGACCGACGAGCACGACCAGCGGGCGGCCGTGTCCGTCAACGAGCTGGTGGATCTTCGTGGTCAGCCCGCCGCGAGAGCGGCCCAAGGCGTGATCGGGCGGCTCGACGCGCAGATTCTTGTAGTTCGATCCGGCCCCCTGTGTCGCGCCTGAGAGTCGCGGCGTGCTGGTGGGCGCGGATGATCGACGAGTCGACGCTGACCGCCCAGTCCACCAGACCGGCGGAGTCGGCATCGGCCAGCAGAGCTGCGAGAACGTGATCCCAGGTGCCGTCACCTGCATAGCGGCGGTGGCGTTTCCACAGCGTCTGCCATGGCCCGAACTCGACCGGGACATCGCGCCAAGCCACTCCGCACCGGAACCGGTAGATAATCCCCTCGACCACCCGACGGTGATCGGCGAACGGGCGCCCCGGCATCCCGTCCGACGAGGGCAACAACGGCTCGAGCCTGGCCCACTGGGCATCGGTCAGGACCACACGACGCAACACCCGATGATCATCCCGCAGTCCCGATTGGCAGAGTTAAGAAACACTCCCTAGTGGCGTCCACCAGAGTGGTGGCCGCCCTATCCCAGGCTCTGCCCGCCACCGGGCCGGTCGCACACCACTCTGGTGGACGCCACTTCGCCGGCCCGGTGTGGTTTTTTCAGGATGGTGCTGAAAAGTGTCTTCGATGTGTCGCGGGCGGTGCGGCGGAGGTTTTTCTGGAGCGGTTCTTTTCTGGGTAGTGGGTTGTCGTTTAAGGTGGTTGATTGGCCGGGATTGACCCTTGTCTCAGTTGTCTATTAGACAGGATTTACCGGTCTCTTTCGTGGCGCCGTAGGCGACTCTCGCAGGTGTAGTGTTATTGAATCTGAAGGGCGCTTTTTTGGGTGGTGCGTTCCGGTTCCTGGTGGTCGGGCTGGGGGTTCTCGGGTCGTCGGGGTGGTGTCGAGTGAGGCGGTGGAGTGAGGCGGTGGAGTGAGGCGGTGGAGTGAGGCGCTGAAGGAGCCGAGAGCAACTGAGAAGTGGCTGGAATCGCCTGTGAAGCGGCGGTGATGAGGTGCTGGGGTGCCGGCTGGCAGGAGTTGGGGTGTGACCGTCAGGGGCGTGGAGCGCCTGAGGAGCTTCGGCCCGCAGTTCGGTTCTTTTGTGGTGTTTTTCTGGGTGTGTCGGGATTATCTCGGTGGTCGTTTTTCGTAGTTGGTCTTGACTGATTGGGGGGGGCGTGTTTGTATGCGACCGTGAGAACGAAAGAGTTCGGGTGGCGTGTTATCGGAACTGTGTTGGTTGTGGTTGTTTTGATGGGTTCGATTGGTGGACTCGCTTTTGCGGAACAGTCAGTTGACACGTCTAAAGGTTCGCCGGAGGCGATTTCTCGTGCGGGACGTGATGGTATTATCGGAGGCGAGTTAGCGCGCCGCTTGGAGCAGGCAGGATATGTCAAGGGTGCTGAAGTTCGGACGACCCAGGGAACGGCGCACGAGTACACGCTTAAGAGTTCTTCGTACACGATTTTGTATCTCGTCCCAGCGGATCCAGGAAAGATCGTCCTGGATCCGGAAGAGAGCGTGGGAGACCGGAAGGTGAACGTCGGATGGGATAATGGCCCGCGCTTGTACATGACAGGAACTGATTTCTGGAACCTCGGCAAGGCTGGCCTTCAGGAACTGTGTGGGAAACTTCCGTGGGGATCGAGGACGTGTGGGAATGCGGTAGAGCGTATCTGGAATGATAATCTCACTGGGCCGGGCCGCATTCTTAATGATGGTCGGTGTTGGGATCTGAGTCAGACGCTCAACATCGGATGGCGCCCCGCACCGCCCGAGAAGTGTAAATGAATCAGTTTCGGAAGATCGGTGGGTTAGCTGCTGCAGCGCTCGGCGGGCTGAGTTACACGTGGTGTGCTGGCGCGGAGCATGTGGCGCAGAATCGCCCGATTCCGGTCTTCAGTGCGCTTCCGCTTGGCCTGCTGGTGTGGTTGGCGATCTGCTTTCTTCTAGCGTCTGAGAAGAAGAAGTTGATTGCGTGGTGGATTCTAGTGTCGGGTGGCATGTGCACGGCGGGCGGTGTCGGAATCTTGCTGACTGGTCTCTCTGAGGACGGTGTCACGCCGTTCATAGCTGTGCTTGAGCTTGGCCCCGTAGTCCGGACACCGACGGTGTGGGGTCAGTGGGTGTGGTCGGGCGGGGTGTGGGCTGCTTCGAAGTCGTTCGGGGAGAGCATCCCAATACTGGAATGGCGCCGTAACGGATTGTACCAGCATTCTATCCATTCGAAGATGGCGGTGGCAAGCTCTGCGCGGGTTTTCCAGGTTCTGGAATCGAGCAGTTCGAGTTGCATGGTACCCCAGAATGATTCGACCAGAGAGTTATCGTAGCAATCTCCGATCGAGCCCATCGATGGGACGATTCCAGCGGCGACCAGACGTCGACCGAATGCCCATGATGTGAATTGGGTGCCGTGGTCGGAATGTAGGATCGTGGCGTGGTATTGCGGGCGTCGGCGGAGTATGGCCATGCCGAGGGCGTCGATGACGAGTTCGGTGCGCATGTTGTCGGCGATGGACCATCCGACTGCTTTCCGGGAGAATACATCGATGACTGCCGCGCAGTAGACTTTCCCTTCTCGGGTGGGGTGTTCGGTGATGTCGGTGCACCAGATCTCATCCGGTCCGTCGACGGTGAAGTCGCGGTCGACCGGGTCGGCGTGCTGGTCCCGGACGGTGCAGCCGTGGTTGCGTCGCCGGTAGAGGCCCTGGATCCCGGCCTGGCGCATCAGCCGAGCGACGCGTTTGTGGTTCACCGTGATACCGAGTCCGAGGGTGAGCTCGGCGTGCACACGTGGCCATCCGTAGGTGCCCCGGGACTCTGCGTGGATTTTCTCGATGTGTTTGAGGAGCAGTTCGTTCTCCTGCGTCCGTAGCGATGTCGCCCCGGAGTGCCATTCGTAGTAGCCCTGGCGGCGGACGCCAAGGACCCGGCAGGTCACCGCGACGTCGAATCCATCGTCGGCGAGTTCACGGACCAGCGGGAAAACTACTTTGGGAGGATGCTCTCCCGGGCGAAGTACGCGGCAGCACGCTTGAGGATCTCGTTCTCGATCTCGATCCGGCGGGCCTTCTTTCGGAGTTCGACGATCTCACTTTTCTCCGCGCTCGACAGACGTGTGGAGCGCGGGTCACCGTCGTCTGCGTCGGCCTGGGAGACCCAGTTCCGCAGACACGACTCCGACAACGACAGGTCCTTGGCGATTTCCGAGATCGGCTTGACCTTCGAACGGGCCAGGTCGATAGCGCGTTGCCGGAACTCCGGCGGGTGAGGAGCGGGCACGAACGACATCCTTCCCGGCGGACGGCGTCCGCCTCAGGACAGGTGTCCGGTACCAGGGGCCAAGCTCATAACCGGCCAGCGCGGTGCGGAGCAGTTCCTCGCTGACTCCCGCGGTGGCCCAGTCATCGAGACGGCGGCGGATGGTGCGGTCCGAGCAACCCGGCGTGGCGATGCGTTCGTAGCCACTACCGTGCACCAGAGCGGCAACGACGTGGTCGAACACGACCCGATCAGAGATCCGGCGACGGTGACAGCCCCACGGATGGGTCGGGTCGAACTCGGGCCGGTCAGACCCGATCAGAGCGGCGAACTCGCCCCACAAGGGCTCGATCAGAGATGCTGGCAGCAGAGGCACGGACTCTCCACACGATCATCAGGACATCAGCAATCCCATGATCACTTGCAGGTCCGTGTCTCTACCAACACCGACACACGGCCACCTCTACTGCCGGACGCTCTAAGAGGTCATTTCAGAACGAGGTCGACGTGTCTGTTGTAGACGACAAGCGGCTATCTGACCTGCCGTTTGATCTGTCGTCGAGGGGTCAATGGAAACTCGACAAGTCGTTCTGAAACGACCTCTTAGTCGGGGGACTTCCATTCGAGGCGGCCACGGCGATCTGGGAGCGTTTATGGACGTCGCGGTACCCACTCGCCGCCGACGACTTCGACGACGGCGTCTGGCGGCACACCCGAGCGGCCGCGATGACCCGCCAGCACGTCGAGCTGCACCCCAAACAGGTGTGGGGCCTGATCGGCGTCGACGGCGACACCCCCGACGCGGTCCTACGGATGCTCTCCACCGTCGACCACCACCCCCAGCCGAACGTGATCATCGAGAACCCCGTCAACGGCCACGCCCACGCCGCCTGGGCCGTCACGACCCCGATCAACGTCACCAACCCTGGTCATTCATGACGGTTGGCTGTTGATCTCCGGTTCATGATCGTTTCGGGTTTCCGGGTTGGGGGCGTGCGGGATCGTCCGGCCTGCTGTTCTGCCGGGAGCTCCGCGCCGCTCGTGCCGGCCGGGAATGGGGGTTCATCCTGCGGTGACGGGCAGTGCGTGCAGCCGGGCGAACGCCGCGGCGAGCTGTTCGGCCCAGGGCCAGGACCGTTGGATTCGGGCGAAGGTGCGGCGCTGACCTCGGGTGATGCGGGCCGCGACGTGCAGCAGCCGGTAGCGCAGCGTCTTCGGTTCGGCCTTGGCGAGGTGCCCGTCGAGCAGGAGGTGCTGGGTCCAGGCGAGCAGGTCGACCGCGAGCATGACCACGGTCAGCCAGGCCGCGTTGATCGCGAACGTCCGGGATGGGAAGTGGTTCAGGCCGGTGTTCTTCGCGGTGCGGATCCGGTCCTCGACCCGGGCGTGGGCGCGGTGTCGGGCGTCGAGGAACGCGAGCTGTCCGGCTGGGGTGTCGGTGGCGAAGCAGGTGTAGCGCCAGCCGTCGTGTTCTTCCATGAGGTCCAGCTGTGCGCCGGGATGCGGACGCTCGCGGCGGACGATCACCCGCGTCCCGCTCGGGTAGCCCTGCAGCGCCGCGGTGGGCAGCAGCCCGGTGAGGTCGGCCAGACCGGCGCCGTCACGGTGGGCGCCGTCGGTGTCGACCGCGTCGGCCCACACCTTCTTCGGGATGGCGGCGATGGCGGTGCGTTCGCGGTCGGTGATGGCCCAGCCGACGGAGAACTCGCAGCTCACCGCTCTGTCTCGTTGCTGACGGATGTGGGTGAGGAATGCTTTCGTGCAGCCGGCGGTGTCGGCCCGGATGAGGATCGGGCGGCCGTGGCGGTGCGGGTCGGGGATCTGGGCCAGCGCCTGGTCGAGCACGGTGATGTGGTCGGCGGCGGTGTTCGCGCCGGCGTTGCCGCGGCGCAGCATCCCGGCGAGAAACTCGCAGGTGTTGTCGCAGAACGCCATCAGCGGGTGGTAGCCGAAGGTTCGTTTGAACGTGGGTGCGGCCTGCTCCTTCTCGCTGTGGCAGATCACGATCGAGGCGTCGAGGTCGATGACCAGCACATCACGCTCTCGCCCGGCCACCGCGGCCGCTGGGAACGCTCGTCCGTGGCGTTCAGCGTGCTGATCCCAGACCACCTCCCAGACCACCTCCCGGGCCCTCGCCCGTGCCGCCGCCACGGCCGTGAGCGTGGTGTCGTCGAGGCGGTCGAGCAGCCGCCAGCACGTCGAGTCCGACGCCACCGCCCCGAACAGTGCGCCCTGATCGCGCAGGACGTCGATCTCGGAGATCGTCGTGGCCCCGTCCGCGACCGCGACAGCGAGGTCCACCAGGACCCGACCCGGATCATGACGGGTCCCCGGTCGACGCAACACATCCAGGGCCTGCGACAACTCCCCGGTCAGTGTGGTGTGGTCGGCGACGTCGGCCAGCAGCCGCGACCCGACATGCGACACCACCCCGGCACCGTCGGCGGTCACGATGATCTTCGGACGGGTAGTTGTAGCCTGCACTCGGAAAGTGCCTCCTCGACCGCGGTGAACAGAGCCCTCAGCAAGCCCTGTCCTACCTGGTCACGAGGCACTTTCTTCTTTCGGGGGTCACCCGCCCGGCAGCACACCATGAAGAGCCCGGGCCAATTACGGATCACGCCGATCGGTCCGCTACGGCCTGTCCATCGAAGAAGCACTCCGGCGAGCCGTGGGCGGCGACCCGGCCTATCCCGGACGGCTCATCAAAAACCCGTTCCACCCCCGCTGGATCACCCACTGGCTCCACGGGAAAACCTCCACCCTCAACACATTCGGCGCCATCCTGACCGCCGCCGGGCACATGCCCGGACGGGCATGGCACAACCAACGCCGCCGCACCCCCATCGGCTACTCCCGCAACGAAACCCTCTTCCATTCTGTCCGCCACTACGCCTACCGCGAAATGCGCCACCACTTCGGCGACCCCGACAGCTACCGAGCCGCGATCACCCGCGAAGTCGCCATCCGCAACGCCGACTTCGGCACCCCTTTAGGACACACCGAACTCGGCCACATCTCACGCTCCATCACCGACTGGACCATCAACCACTCCAAAATGTGGAACGACGGCCCCACCGCCTACAACACCACCTTCTCCGCCATCCAAGCCGCACGCGGACGCAAAGGAGGACGCAAAGGAGGACTCGCACGAGGAATAGCTCGGGCCTCAGCATCTCGACAGCTTCATGCTGCGGTTGAAGTGGCGGCTTTCTGATGGCGGCCCGCACCCCCCGCCGCCGCGCTCGAACGGCTCGCGAACTTGCCGCGCAGTTCGGTGTTCACGAACGCACTATCCGCGCGATGGTTGCTGAGCCGCGTCCTGAATACGAGCGACGAGCCAAAGTGCGACGCTCGCTAGCTGTGAAGCTCCGCCTGCAAGGTCTCACCTACCGCGAGATAGCCGACAGCACCGGCGACGGCGTCGGCACAGTCGGATGCCTCCTGGCTCAAGCCCGCCGCAACGGCGAATGGGCCACTGCCGCCGCGTCGGCACGGTTTTTCCGGGGGGCCGAGAGCGGTTGAGAAGTGGCTGGTAGTGCCTGTGGAGCGGTGTTGATGGGTTCCTGGGGCCTGGCCAGGCCAGGCCAGGGGGGTGACCTGTGGGTCGGGAGTGCTGGGTGCACGGAGTGCTCCATGGGTGAAGTGCGGAGGTCAATGCATTTTTTGGATGAGCCGAGGGGAGGCATGTGCGTCCATAGTGTTGCGCGAAGAGTGTTCCTTCAGCCACGTTGCGTGCGCCTCTGGCGTGCAATGAAAGTGAGAGAGGAGGCGATGGACGCGTGGCGGCTGGCGACTAGGGTTATTGCATGGGTGTGAAAAGTCATGGTTTGCGAGCGATGTCCCGATCTGGGCTAATTCTGACGGTTGTGGCGACGTGCCTGTTTTCTGTCGTAGGGGTTTCGGCTGCGGCGAGTGAGGCGTTGGAGCCGGGGGCGATGGCGGCGCGTCCGAAGCCTCCTGTGTCGTATCAGGCGTATGTGCGGAAGGTGTTCAAGAATTCTGTTGGCGGCCCGGTGTTTTACCGGCGGGGTTACTGGTATGCGGAGACCCCAAAGGAGGGTTTCGGCTATGACAAGGTGTATTGGAAGCACAACATCAAGAATGATCAGGTAGTAGCTGCGGTGGTGGGTGGGCCGATGCAGGTCCTCTCTGCAGGGGATAAGGTGTGGGTTCATCGCGGGGAGTTTTCTCGGCGAGTGTGCAAAATCGGTGGTTGCGCCGTTCGTGAGAGAGTGTGGGTCCGAGCGGTAATTGATTACAGGCCTTTCAAGCTTGCACCGAATTCTGGGATGGTCGGCGTGGTGACTGCGTATTGTGAGTTCGGGAAGGATCGGCCTCGTTGTCCTGAGTGGATCAATCAGGTTTTTGGTGGTCCGGCTCGGTCGGTTCCGGGTGTGAATCCTGACGGGGAGAGGGAGCAGGTTGTATATATGGGGCCGGATGGGGAACGGATCATGTATGAGGGTCCGGTAGAGGCGAATCATGATCAGGAGGAGGGAGGTGACTAATCCCGGTGATGTGGAGTTCGCGGATGTCGACGCGGAGGGGTGGGCCACCGCTGTAGGCCGCGGCTTCGTTGAGGCAGCGCGTCTCTGCGTTGCAGCAGGTCTCAGCAACCTGGCTATCGAGGAGTGCTGGATCTCCTGCGATTTGTCGTTGCTGTTCGCTTATCAGCTTGACGGGGCCGCGTTGGGGGGGCGTTTCGCGGACCTGCACATCTGCCCGTTAACTGGCACTCCTCTTGATCCGGCTCAGCGGGGAGTGTCGTGTAGTTCTGCTGGTTCGTATGCAACGAACATGTTTTATAGCGTCCCGGTTGATGTTGGTGTGCCCGGGATTGGGTGGACGGGTCTTGATGGTCGGCGGTGGTGGGGGGATGTGCCGGAGCGGGGCTGGGTGGATGCGGTGTTCGGTCCTCGGTTGGTGTCGATACGGTAGTGGCCGTGGGCAAGTCGATCCGGACCGGAGCCCACCCCTGGGCGGGTGAGGACCGGAAGCGGCGTGGCAGCCCCCGGGCTGATCCGCCCAAAACGGGGACCTGGAGCCTTTTCCGTCGTGATTTCGCTGGTCAGCGGCTTTTTGAGGGGTCGGGGGCGTAGTGGGGTGAGGCTCCCGGGAGGGCAGCAGTCGTCCAAGATCGACCATCCTGACCGGGAGCCTCGTCGTGTTGTCCTACCCTGCTGCGATCGCGTTGTCGACTCATACTCTTGCCCAGCTCAGCGCGATGATCCGTCGGGAACGGCGTGGGCGGGCAGGACGCTGGTGGCGGCTCACCGCAGGTCAGCAGGCCCTGCTCGGCCTCGCGCATCTACGCAACGGTGACCACCTACGCCCGTCTCGCGGCCGGGGTCAAGATCGCGACCAGTACCGCTTGGCGCTACGTTCACGACACCCTGACTCTGCTCGCTGCGCTGGCCGAAGACATCGGCCAGGTCGGACATCGAATCGGGGCTCTGGCCTGGGTGCTGCTGGACGGGACCCTGGTCCCGATCGACCGCGTCGCCGGTCAGCGCCGCTTCTATTCCGGACGCCACCGCCGCCATGGAGTGAACGTCCAGGTCCTCGCTGATCCGTTCGGTCGCCTGTTGTGGGCCTCACCGCCGTTACCGGGTTCCACCCACGATGTGACCGCCGCCCGCCGAACCGGTGTGATCGACACCCTGGACAGCCGAAACATCGAGACCTGGGCGGACAAGGCCTACCAAGGCGCCGGCGGGACGATCCGGACCCCCTACAAGCGTCACCGGACACGACATCGTCTGTCGACCGGGCAGAAAGCGGTGAACCACGCTCACGCCCGTATCCGCTGCCGAGTCGAACAAGCCGTCGCTGAACTCAAGGGCTGGCACGTGTTGGACCGGCTCCGCTGCTGCCCCCGCTACGCCGGGACCATCATCGCCGCGATCACCGTCCTCAACCGGATCGAGACCCACCACTGACCTGCGGAATCACGATGGAAACGGCTCGCTGTCGACAGGAGGGGTGAGTCAATAATGCGCTGAGCGATCACTATGGGCTTTTCCCAACCTGTTTGTTCTGGTCGTCTCTGAAGGAGCGGGGCTAGTCAGCTGGAGAAAGACTCAGTCATTACAGCTGAATCGTTCGGGAGCACCTAGACGCAACTAGCGGATCGTGAGTCGCCAACAAAACCGATTTGCCTAATTCGGCCAAACTGTCGAGGAGATCGAGCACGGCGGTGGTATTCTCGAGATCCAATGATCCGGTCGGTTCGTCAGCGATCACGACTTCGTACGGTTTAACCAATAACCGTGCAACTGCAACTCGCTGTTGCTCGCCACCAGATAGAGTATAAACTTGACGCTTCCTTGTTCCGGACAAGCCTACTCTTTCCAGGGCCTGCTCTATCAGATCTACCTTCGCAGTGCCTCCACGAACATAGGCTGAGGCAAGCCTCAAGTTGTACTCGACCGTCGCCCCATCTATCAAAGCAAAGTTCTGAAATAGGTAGCCCAGCTTCTTTCGGCGTAAAAGGGCGGCGGCCCTCCCGCGCGGACTCGGTGCAGATACTCCCGAAATGAGGACGCTGCCAGAGTCCGGAACTTCTAGCAAGCTGGCGAGGTTCAACACTGTTGATTTACCGGAACCACTTGGCCCCGTAAGACCCACCATCTCACCGAAATGAACTTCTAGATCGAAGTTATCCAAGACAGCTCGGGTGTCGTACTTCTTGCTTATCCCACGCAGCTGGACTGCAGCGGCACCAGGCGTCATGTCACTAATCTTTCACGCTTGCAGCGATCGACCGAATATCAAGCACTCGCACCGTTACTGCTGCAACGAGGAGCTGAATGAGGATCACAATGAGAACAATAAGAGACGTTGTCAGGAAGAGCACGTCCATGTTCTCAGGTGCGCTGGTTGTACCGGCTACAGTAAAGGCGAGGAGGGATTGAGCCGCCCAGCTGGAGAATAGCATCACTGCGATTTCTCGACTTGCACCAATAATTGGGAAGCCATGCAGGCGCCTGATGGCATATATTCGGCGGTATCGGTCAACGAGAATAGTGGTCGATGCCGCTGTGATCCCAAGCACCGTGACTGCAGTAGCTCCACCGACTACCGATGTACGTGCAATACCCGAACGCAACTCTTCCAACCCTGCTAGCGCGGCTTCATCAGGCGTGACGAGGAAGCGCAAGTTGTCATCTAATCGAAGATCTCTAAGGATCGGCTGAAGATCCTCTAGTGTCGCGTAAACGATGTTCTTTGACCGGGTCGGCAGTGGTTGAGTAGGTCGTCTGCGGGTTTGGTCCAGATGAACGGGTGGCAGCGTTCGTTCCAGCCGTCGATGAACCGGCCGATCGCGCCGATCAGTTCTCTGACGCTGCCGAAGCTGCCACGGCGAATGGCCTGGCGGGTGATGACCCCGAAAAAGACCTCGACCATGTTCAGCCACGATCCCGAGGTCGGGGTGAAGTGCAGGGTGATCCGCGGGTTGCGGGCCAGCCAGGCCTTCACTGCGGGGTGCTTGTGGGTCGCGTAGTTGTCCACCACCAGGTGCAGCTTGCGCCGCGGGTAGGCCTTCGCGACCTGCTTGAGGAACCGCAGGAACTCCTGATGGCGATGCCGCGGCAGGCACGCCTGCTCGACCCGCCCGGTCGCGACCTCTAACGCCGCGAACAGCGTGGTGGTGCCGTGACGGACGTAGTCATGCGTCCGTTTCTCCGGGATACCGGGCATGATCGGCAGGATCGGCGCTGTCCGGTCCAGGGCCTGGACCTGGGATTTCTCGTCGACGCAGAGCACGACGGCCTTGTCCGGCGGGTTCAGATACAACCCGACGATGTCGCGGACCTTGGCTTCGAGCTCGGGATCGGTGGAGAACTTGAACGTCTCGGACTTCCACGGCTGCAGCCCCCACCGCCGCCAAATCTTGCCGATCCACACGTGGGAGATCCCGAGCTCGGCACCGAGCAGCCGTGACGACCAGTGCGTGACTCCGAGCCGCTCAGGCGGCGGTTCCAGCGTGGCGAGCACGACCGCGACCTCGTCGATCACCGGCGGCCGGCCCGCCTTGGGCCGGTCGGCCAGCCCGGCGATCCCCTCAGCGGCGTAACGCTTCTTCCACCCGATCACCGTCGCCTTCGACGCCCCGACCAGTGTGACGATGTCCTTGACCGCCACCCCGTCCGCGGCCAGCAACACGATCCTGCCCCGTCGGGCCAGTCCCGCCGAAACCGACGAGGAACGCAGCCAGGACTCCAACACCTCGCGGTCGGCGGCCGGAACGTCCACGGTCACAGTCAACGGCACAGCTCATGATCCCGTAAACCAGCCCGTGAGTAAAGTAACCTAGTTACCGCAACACTAGGGCGTGTCTCCTAAGAGGTCATTTCAGAACGAGGTCGACGTGTCTGTTGTAGACGACAAGCGGCTATCTGACCTGCCGTTTGATCTGTCGTCGAGGGGTCAATGGAAACTCGACAAGTCGTTCTGAAACGACCTCTAAAGTGCGCAACCAGGTGACGATGGCCTTCAGTGCAACTCCGCCGCGGTAGGTCAGGGCGAGTTTGTCGTAGCGGGTCGCGAGGCCGCGCCACTGCTTGACCTCGCAGAACCCGCGTTCGACGACGTTGCGGCCGCGGTAGTCGACCCGGTCGAACGCCGGTGGTCGGCCGCCGCGTGTGCCGCGTCGTTTCCGGTGTCCCTGCTGGTCAGCCGGCTCCGGGATGACCGCGACGATCCGTCGTCTGCGCAGGTGGGCGCGGATGGCGCGTGAGGAGTAGGCCTTAGAGCGCCCGGCAAATGAGGTCGTGGGGGTGTCGTTGCAGGTAGAGGCACGGACTCTCCAGGCGACCATCAGGACATCAGCAATCCCATGATCACTTGCAGGTCCGTGTCTCTACCAACACCGACACACGGCCACCTCTACTGCCGGACGCTCTTAGAGGTCATTTCAGAACGAGGTCGACGTGTCTGTTGTAGACGACAAGCGGCTATCTGACCTGCCGTTTGATCTGTCGTCGAGGGGTCAATGGAAACTCGACAAGTCGTTCTGAAACGACCTCTTATCTGCGCGGACCCGCTCGGGTCGGGTCCGCGGTCGGCCCGGACCGACCCGTCCGACGCTCAGATGTGACATCAGGTGCGCGAACATCGGGGCGTCACCGGCCTGGCCAGGGCCGACCAGTACGACCAGCGGGCGGCCGTGTCCGTCAACGAGCTGGTGGATCTTCGTGCCGAGCCCTCCGCGGGAGCGGCCCAAGGCGTGATCGGGCGGCTCGATCAGCAGATTCTTGTAGTTCGATCCGGCCCCCTGTGTCCCGCTGCAGGGTCGCGGCGTGTTGGTGAGCGCGGATGATCGTCGAGTCGACCGACACGGCCCAGTCCACGAGACCGGCGGAGTCGGCATCGGCGAGCAGAGCTGCGAGAACCTGGTCCCAGGTGCCGTCACCGCAGTAGCGGCGGTGGCGTTTCCATAGGGTCTGCCACAGCCCGAACTCGACCGGGACATCACGCCAGGCCAGCCCGCAGCGGAACCGGTAGATGACCCCCTCGATCACTCTGCGGTGATCGGCGAACGGGCGCCCTGGCATCCCGTCCGACGAGGGCAGTAACGGCTCGAGTCGGTCCCACTGGGCATCGGTCAGGACGGCACGGCGCGACACCTACTGATCATCGCGCAGGCCCGACCAGCCGGGTTAGGAGACGCGCCCTAGCGCCGGATTGCCATCTACCTTGACTTTGAGGGCGGTGCCGATCGATCCAGTGATCGAGTTGAACCGATCAATGGTCAAGCTGTTGGCTGGAGTGATAACCTCAACCACCGGGTCAGTGATCATGTTTCCAGCTTCAGGATTCACGTTCTGGTTGAAGCTGTAGACTTGCTGCCCAGGAGCGGTCCAGATGATCCGGGCCTGCTGCGGGGCGTACCCGATCGGCGTTGGTCCGACAATTTTAGACTCCGCTTGGATAGAGCCTTGACGCTCACTATTGCTGTTACGGCTTGCGAGGGTCATTTTCTCGATCGCGGAAGCATACGGCTTGTACTGAGCCGGGACTGCGACTACCCAGCGCTTCTCATTGGGGCTTATCGAGATGGCTTTCCCGGACTCGTCCGAAATCGGGTAGCGCGCGAGGTAGTTCGTATTTACTCGAAGAGCTGGCGGCAGCGGCGCTGAGGGTGACTTCATTAGCTCTTGGGGGTTCTCGAACTTCGACGACTCGACAAAGAGCGCTCCGTGTGAGTCCAAGATTGGATAGAGGTCACGAGCCTCTGCTATGGACGATGAGTTCCCGCCACTAGTGAGCTCGACAAAGTCATGGCCAACTAGTCGGGGATAGAAGATCGCGTAATCTCTGTTTCCCGACCACGAAGATGCGAGCTGTTCCTGCTTGTTAAGCTGATTCGACTCATTCCACAACTGTACAAGGGTCATGGAAAGAACGACTGCACTTACTGTTCCGACGCAGAGTAGAACTCCGATCGTCATTTTTCCTGCCAGGGGCAGGCCCTTAGAGGTCGTTTCAGAACGACTTGTCGAGTTTCCATTGACCCCTCGACGACAGATCAAACGGCAGGTCAGATAGCCGCTTGTCGTCTACAACAGACACGTCGACCTCGTTCTGAAATGACCTCTTAACTAGATCGCCGATACGAACACCGTGCAGCACTAGTGCAGCAGCAACGAAAGTGCCGGTAAACGTCGCCAGGGTGAAAGTGAAGAGGGCTAGTAGGACTTGCTGCGTTAGTCGGATGTCGATGCCCGGCGAAAGCGCTACCGCGCCCAGGCAGACGAGAAGAGCGACCACCGTAACAGAAATCTGAAGGCGGCCAACAATCTGGAGCCAACTGCGACCGACCGAGTGCCCGTTCAGCCGCAAGATACCTAACCGACGCGCGTCACGCAGGAGTAGGTAGATAGTCATAAATACAGCTACTGCGACAAGCAGCCAGGTAACAAGATCAAGACTAGAATTGCTTGCCTGTAAGTCTGCCGACTCATTTGTGCGTAAGTCGTCGCTCGAAAGGTCGACGAGGCCAGCTTGCCTTAGGCGATCAGCTACAATCTGTATAAAATGATCGGCCGCGGCGGAATTTGGCGATTCGATTATATAGCGTCCGCTGGCAGGGATCATCTTATAGGCCGTACTCATCCCTGCGAAGGTCAGGTCATAGCCATTGAGGGGAACTGAAGGCACACCCACGGGCATCGCCGAGTCACGGGTCTGCGCGTTAGTGACGATCGTTGTGCCAGCTCGAAGCTCTTGTTGGTTCGGCCAGCGTCCGGAGCTTAAAGAAAAATTCTCGAAGAGTCGGCTTCCATGGTTTGCAAGCAGAGTGTAGTGGGTAACTTGAGTTCGGTCAGTCTCCGTCAGTCCAATCGAGGTCCGGATTACATTGGAATGCGTAGTCTCGGCTGCCTCGGTAAGAACCCGCAACGCTAGAATCGGATCCGCCGCAGGTCCGACATCGGGCCAGACGAAAGCCGCACCGACCTTCTCTGCAGCTGACTGATCGTCAGCCTTCCGCTGCTGGATGCCGCTGATGCTTGCGGAGGTCGCCGTAAGTGCAGTGATTCCAACGAACAGCAATCCGAGTATGATTCGCACGTATCCCATACCAGTGGTATAGTGCCCAAGGTGATCGTTCGCCTCTCCATAACCATTACAGGAGGTGCGGATGATCCCCCAGCGCAAGGAAGTTGCCGGATGGTTCGATTTTGAGTGCAGTTTTCCTCTGCGACTTCATGCCGCTAGTAGATGTTCCAGTATGTTCGGCATGTCTGGCCCAAGGAATTGACCGCAGATGCGTTGCTCCAGACCGCGGGGTCAGCGAACTGCTTATTCGTCCTACTGCCGATTACGGCTGTCGAGCTATGGTAGGTATTCGGATGAACGTAGTTTGAGTAGCATCGCTTGTTACCAGCACTTACTACCTCTGTGCCGTAGCTCCAGGTTCCGCCACCGACGTTGCGAACGGATCCGCCTCGTGGCTGGATTCCGTCCAGTCTGGCATCATTGATAGTGATGTTGCGGTTCTCGGGTGCGACGGCCGTGCCGCCAGCCACTGGTACTGGATCCTTCTGCGGAGCCGCGGCAGCAATATCGAATCCACCTCCTATCGCGAGGCTGAGAGCTACGGGCACTGGCAAAGTGGCCCGAACAATTGTCGATCTCAGGATCATGATTTACTGTCTCCCATCGCTGAATTCTGTCCCCGAGTGTAGAGCGACGGAGCGTTCTTGACTCAGCCTAGAGTGAGCTATCGCACCGCACGGTTAAGAGCGTCCGGCAATAGAGGAAGGGCGCTAGTCGAGGGCCGGCGAGAGAGTAGGTATCGGTACTGGATATCTCGGGCGATCTTGATCTTGCAGGGAATCCAGTCCGTCTATGTCGGACGCTCTAAGGGCCGTCCTGTGGTGGCGTCAGTCAAACTCGCTTGGATTATACGGCTGGATGTCGAGTTTGTCCGCTCCATGATTTCGTAGTGCTTCAACCACGCGCTTATTGGTAATGAACGCGAAGTTCTGACCATCCTGGTCAAAGATATTCTGGATGTCAGTCGTTGGACCCGGGTCAGTTGCGAACCCGACGTATCCTTCGATCGGATTTCCAGCGTGATCCCGTACGTCGACATCAAAGATTCGATACCCTGTGATGTTTGCATCCTGTAACGCCTCGATCATCCGCCGCGATGCAATCTTGAGCCCAGAGCCTCCAGTCCACAACATATCACCTAGCTGCTTGCCATGAGTGTATGGAGCGAACCAGACTGCGAACGGGATCTCATCCAGTCGGCACTCTTCGACGAACGGATCAACCTTCGTCTTACCATCCGGCATAAGCCATGGGTCGCTCATAATCTCAGGTTTGTTGTCGGCCTGGACGTCGAGCCAGATATCCTGAGACCCGGACTTCGCTTGGATTCGCATCCAATCTAACATTGCAGCCCTAGCAGCGGTAGTGGCTCCGATAGATTCCGTTGAGACGATTCTTCTCTGCGATGATCCGGGTAGCTGTCGGAGCGCGATTCGCAGCGAAGAATCGGTCCCATTCCTGGTTGTATCGTCCCGCCATGCTCTGGTGGTTATTCGCGATACCCGGAGTAGAGGTCCACCAGACTAGGTGAATCGGGTCGTGGATATTCACGCCAGCCACACCAGCCTGCCGAACGAACTTCTGCGGGATCATGTGATGAGCTTGACAGTTCGGCGGATTCTTGCCTGTCCGCACGGACAGATTATATCGAGCGTTTGCCGCGTTGAGGGGGCGGTAGCCAGCTTGTGCCTGGAGGAGTCCGGTTGCAGCGGAACTACTGCTCGACACTACCGAAGTCGCGAATGCTGGCTGTGCACTGATGGTCAGAAGGCTTGTAAGAAGCGCTGCGAAAAGCGCAACTATTGGCCTATAAAGACTTCTAGAACGTCGGCTTTTTGCGTCCATCTGTTGCCTCGATCGATTGATGATGACCGGCGCCCGGATCTTAGCCCGGATCTTTCCGCCACGCAATCAGCCTCAGCCGCGACGGTTAGGTACGGAGCGTTCGCCGCGCGCGCCACAGGTCAAACCAGGATGAGGCAGCGTCGATTCGGGGCCGGGGGTACTGGTGGGGCCGGCTGAATCGGCGGCCGAGACGAGCTGGTCAGGCCCCGGGTGCGCAGCGTGCGGGTGCGGCCAATCGGACACCGACCAGTTCGCCTGCCCACCCTGATCTACGCCGATTCTGTTGGCGTCCAGTTCGACGTCGTCGAGTCCTACATCTGGCTCGACAGCGGCCGCCCGCTGGCTATGTTCTCCGAGCGGATCCGCCATGGCCTCGCCGAGCTGCGGATCAAGGAGGCCGCCCACGAGCTCGGCGCTGCCATTGCGCTCGCGGCGATGAAGGAGACCTACGCGTCGGTCGGCGGGATGCTCGCCTCCCACCGCCGAGAGGAGATGGCGCCCCCTGGGAAGCTGTGGCGCCCGGACTGGACCGGCACCTTGACCGCCAAGGGCCGCGTGAACATCCTGAGGAACCTCGACAAGGAGCCTTTTCCGTCGTGATTTCGCTGGTCAGCGGCTTTTTGAGGGGTCGGGGGCGTAGTGGGGTGAGGCTCCCGGGAGGGCAGCAGTCGTCCAAGATCGACCATCCTGACCGGGAGCCTCGTCGTGTTGTCCTACCCTGCTGCGATCGCGTTGTCGACTCATACTCTTGCCCAGCTCAGCGCGATGATCCGTCGGGAACGGCGTGGGCGGGCAGGACGCTGGTGGCGGCTCACCGCAGGTCAGCAGGCCCTGCTCGGCCTCGCGCATCTACGCAACGGTGACCACCTACGCCCGTCTCGCGGCCGGGGTCAAGATCGCGACCAGTACCGCTTGGCGCTACGTTCACGACACCCTGACTCTGCTCGCTGCGCTGGCCGAAGACATCGGCCAGGTCGGACATCGAATCGGGGCTCTGGCCTGGGTGCTGCTGGACGGGACCCTGGTCCCGATCGACCGCGTCGCCGGTCAGCGCCGCTTCTATTCCGGACGCCACCGCCGCCATGGAGTGAACGTCCAGGTCCTCGCTGATCCGTTCGGTCGCCTGTTGTGGGCCTCACCGCCGTTACCGGGTTCCACCCACGATGTGACCGCCGCCCGCCGAACCGGTGTGATCGACACCCTGGACAGCCGAAACATCGAGACCTGGGCGGACAAGGCCTACCAAGGCGCCGGCGGGACGATCCGGACCCCCTACAAGCGTCACCGGACACGACATCGTCTGTCGACCGGGCAGAAAGCGGTGAACCACGCTCACGCCCGTATCCGCTGCCGAGTCGAACAAGCCGTCGCTGAACTCAAGGGCTGGCACGTGTTGGACCGGCTCCGCTGCTGCCCCCGCTACGCCGGGACCATCATCGCCGCGATCACCGTCCTCAACCGGATCGAGACCCACCACTGACCTGCGGAATCACGATGGAAAAGGCTCCATGCTCAGTTGCTCTGGTGGTAGGCGGTGACCACGTGCGCCGGGATCCTGCCCCGCTCAGAAATCGGATAGTCGTTGTTGCGAGCCCACTCCCGGATCGCCCGATTCTCCGCCCGACCCAGCCCCGACCCGCTGCGACGCGCACTCTTCACGCCGGTCGCCGTGTCCCGCCGCGCCGCCGCCACGAAATCCGCCACCGCCGACCGGAACAACTCCACGTTCTCCGACTTCAAATCAATCACATACGACTTCCCGTCCACCCCGAACCGCACCGTCTCATCCGCCGGCCCCCTCCAGGTCATCCACCAACTCCACCCGAGTCACCTGAGCCATATCCCTGACCTCACATCCAGAACCGCACCATGGAAGCCACCGCAAATCGGAGCAACCCGAACAAGAGTAAACACTACAGAAAGAAGTCGGCCGGTGCGACGGCACCGCACCCCTGAAACCGTTCGCCGGAATACGATGGTCCGGCGAGGTGACCGGCCGGAATGACATTTACTCAGCACCCCGACGGTGCCCCCGGTCAGAGTCGAACCGACACCGGCGGTAACCATTCAGGTCCTGGCTCGATGATCTACCGGTGTGTCGGTGCGTGACCCGAGGTCGGCGGTGTGCTGATCATGTGCGGTGTCCGGGTCGCAGCAGCCGTCGCGCGAGGAGCTCCTCGCGCTGATCGAGGCGCAGGCCCGCACGATCGAGGAGTTGCGGGGCGAGGTCGCCGAGCTCAAGCGCCGACTGGGTCGCAACTCGGGCAACTCCTCGCAGCCTCCCTCGGCGGACGCGCCCACGGCCTCGCCGTCGAGGATGGCCAGGCGGCGCAGCGGCCGCAAGCCCGGCAAACAGCCCGGTGCGGGCGGATCGGCGTTGTTCCAGACCAGTGGCCCCGGACGAGGTCGTCGATCACGTCCCGGATGCCTGCATCGGCTGCGGCACCGAACTATCCGGTGCGAACGTGGCCGGGATGGTGCGTCGCCAGGTCCACGACATCCCGACCATCCGCCCGGTCGTGGTCGAGCACCGGCTGCACCAGAAGCGGTGCGGCTGTGGCGCGACGACGACCGCGGCCGCTCCGGCCGGGGTGGGCGCGGCGGCGGTCTACGGGCCGAACCTGCGTGCGCTGGCGGTGTACCTGCTGGTGTTCCAGCACGTCCCGGTCGCCCGCACCGCTCAGTTGATCGCCGACGTGACCGGGGCGCGCCCGTCGACCGGCTGGATCAGCTCGGTGCTGACCACCGTGGCCGAGCTGCTGGTCGACGTCGAGAAGCTGATCAAATCTCTGATCGTGCTCGCGCACGTGATCCACGTCGACGAGACCAGCAGCAACATCAACGGGGCCCGGTGGTGGCTGCACGTCGCGGGCACCGAGAAGTTGACCGCCTATCACCTGCACCCCTCCCGCGGACGCGCCGCTGTGGCCGAGTTCGATGTGCTGCCCGCGTTCAGCGGAACCGTCGTGCACGACGCGCTGTCGGTCTATGACGCCTACCCGCAGGCCCGGCACGCCCTGTGCGGGGCGCACCTGGCCCGCGAGCTGGTCGCCGCCGGCGAGACGCACCCCGACCAGGACTGGCCAGAGCAGGCACTACGCGCCCTGCACGGGCTCAACACCGCCGCCCACCAGGCCCGCGAGCAGCACCTGTCGGCGATCCCAGCCGAGATCGTCGACCCCCTGCTCGACTCGTGGCGCCACGCGCTGCTGGTCGGGCTCGCCGAGCACCGCCGCGTGCCCGGGCGCCGACAATCCAAGACCCGTAACCTGCTCGAACGCCTGCGCGACCGTGACGACCAGGTGCTGCTGTTCGCGCGCGACCTCGCCGTGCCGTTCACCAACAACCAGGCCGAACGCGACGTCCGACCGACCAAGACCCAGCTCAAGATCAGCGGCTGCCACCGCTCGGAGACCACCGCGAAGGCGTGGCTACGGATCCGCGGCTACATCTCCACCGTCACCAAACACGGCGACGACATCCTCACCGCACTCCGCGACGCCATCACCGGAAACCCCCTGGCCACCGCCCCACGCAGCACCGACCTGAATGGTTACCACCGGCGACCCGTTTAAGAGGTCGTTTCAGAAGTCGGCGTGTCGGTCCTGTGTGGATCGGCGCTGGTAGCTGATCATGTCCGGTCGTGGCGCGGCGATCTTGTGTCGAGCGATTGGTGAGCGACGAGCTGTGGGCGCTGGTGGAGCCGCTGCTGCCCAAGCCGCGCAAGCACAAGCGGGGACGGACAGGCCGTCCGCGGGTGCCGGATCGGGCCGCTCTGGCCGGGATCGTGTTCGTGCTCAAGACCGGGATCAGCTGGAACGCGCTGCCCGCCGAGCTCGGCTGTGGGTCCGGAGTGACCTGCTGGCGGCGGCTACGGCAGTGGCAGCAGGCCGGGGTCTGGGCCCAGCTGCACCGGGTGATGCTCGACCGCCTCGCCCAGCAGGGCCTGCTGGACTGGTCGCGGGCGGCGGTGGACAGCGTGAGCGTGCGGGCCAAGCGCCGCGGCGAGGCCACCGGGCCCTCGCCGACCGATCGCGGGAAGGCGGGCAGCAAGTACCACGTGCTCTGCGACCGAGGCGGGCTCCCGCTGCATGCGCTGGTCACCGGGGCGAACGCCCACGACAGTCGGATGCTCGCCCCGCTGCTGGACACCAACCCCGGCGTCCGCGAACGGGCGGGACAGCCGGGGCGTCCGCGACGTCGGCCGGACAAGGTGCACGCCGACAAGGGCTACGACTATCCCCGCTGCCGCCGCTACCTGAGTGGGCGTGGGATCGGGGTGCGGATCGCCCGGCGCGGGATCGAGGACTCCACCCGGCTCGGGCGGGTCCGCTGGGTCGTCGAGCGCACCATGTCCTGGCTGCTGGACTTCCGCCGCCTCGCGCTGCGCTACGACCGCGCCGAATCCACGATCACCGCGCTGTTATCGCTGGCCTGCGCCCTGATCTGCCACCGCCGCCTCACCAAGCCGAAGCCGAAGTGATGGTCGACCCAGCCCTCGCTGAGGCACTCGCCTACGAGGTCGGGGCCAGCGGCCGCCAGGCCAGCCACTCCAAGGCCCGGTCGGCCTCGTCAGGGTCGAAGCGGTGCGGGTCGAACGGCCCGCCCGCCCACTCCAGGCGCTCGGCGCGGTCGGGATGGTCAGGGTCGGCGAGCACGGCCTGGAAGTCCTCATACCCCCCGATCCCGCCGACGTCCTCGGGCGGGCACGCCCCCTGCCCGGCGACGCATCGCGGATAGCACACTCCCGGCTCGACGGCCGCGACCGCCTCGACGGTGATCTCGTGGGCCCAGTTGTCACCGAAGTCGTAGACGTAACCGAACCGGTCACCAGCCTTGACCAGCCGAAACAGCTTCTCTTTCGTCTCGTCGGCGACATCCTGTCCGGGCCAGTCCGGGTCTGGGATCCCGTAGCGGCGCCCGACGATCTCGAACTCGTGCAGATGAGAGTTCGTCCAGCCCATCACTGACTGCACCACCTCGTGCAACACCGCCAAGTCGACCTCGCCCGGCACCTGCACCCGACGCCGGACCGCCGGCACCACCTCGGTCAGGACGATCTCCAACTCGAAAATCTTCGTCTTCTCAGACACACGAGGCGCGACCATCAGCCGATGCTGCCAGCCCCGCCGTCACCGGCAGAACCGGGCCCACCACTTCTGAAACGACGTCTTAGAGGTCGCGCGGATTGGTTGGTGATCATGGACGTCGTGCAGGTCGGGCGTTCCAGCGGTGTGTGGTCCAGGCCTGCCGAATCAAGCTACGGAGTGTGACGATCGTGTCGGCGAGGTCGAAGAACGCGTCGACGACGATTTCTCGTCGTTCGTAGCAGCGCTGCAGCCGGTTGAAGCTGTTGTGCCAAGCGTTGGTCCGCTCGACGTGCCAGCGGCGGGTGGCCTGGATCGGCGCTTTCTCACCCTTGTGCGCGATCTCGCCGTGCAGGCCTCGTTCGGCCAGCGTGTCGCGGGTCTTGCCGGAGTCATAGCCGGCGTCGAGGTGCACGGTGATGTCGTCGGGCAGCGGGCCGAGAGCATCGAGGCGGTCGAGGGTGGGGCCCAGTAGCGGGGAGTCGTGCCGGTTGGCTCCGGCCAGGACTCGGCCCAGCGGGATGCCGTATCCCTCGACGAGCACCGAACGTTTCATACCCTGTTTGCGCCGGTCCACCGGCGACGGACCGGCGACCTCGCCGCCGCCGGGGGCCTTGGTGATGGCGCCATCGACGGCGATGTCGTGCAGCAGCAGACCGACGATGCGGTCGTAGGCGTCCAGGACGATCCGACGCAGCTGGGCGAAGACCCCGAGCCTGATCCACTCGTCACGACGATCGCGGATGGTGGTCGCCGAGCAGGTGCTGTCAGCGATGCCCTCATACGAGCAGCCGAACCGCAGTACCTGCAGGAGCTTGTCGAACACGATCCGATCCGCGATCCGGCGGCGATGGCAGCCCAGCGGATGGGTGGGATCGAACTCGTCTCGATGAGGCAGCAGCGCGGTGAACTGGTCCCACAACGGCTCGGTCAGCCATGATGGCAGGGTGGGCACGCGGCCTCCAGACGATCACGAAGCGTAGATAACTTCATGATCGGCAGGCCCGTACCCGCCCTCGCCCCCAGACACTCGACCGCGGCCAAGCTGTGACCAATCCGCGCGACCTCTAAGGGGTCTGCCTCTGCCATTGGGCTACGGGGGCCACAACTGTCAGCAGCGACAGCGCGGCCTGTCAAAGCCGATCGGCGGTCCCCGCGATTCTAGTCTGGATCTACTCCAGAAACAGGAGCCGCGCGGGCCGTAGGCCTGCCGATCACGGCGGGCAGCGATGTCGACACTGTCACCTCCGGGAACGTCCCGATCACCCCGACCGGGCGCATCAACCCCGACCACCGCAACAGCAGGGCACGCCCGCGGCCCGGGGAGTCCACGGCGTCGTGACTCTGCCGATCCATCGAGGTGACTTCACTCCGACAATCTGGTCAACAACGCACATATCGCGCACAGTGAGCCGGTGGACACCCGCCGCAACACGGCCCCGCACCATCGCAGCGACCCGCGCCCACCAGCACCACTGCCGCGACACGGCAATACCGGCAGCGACAGCGCAAGCAGCTACCGGCCCGCTCGCATGAGCAGCGGGAGCGATGATGAGGTCGCGACCATCGTGCTCAACCGGGCCGCGCTCGACGACGCCCTGGCCACCCCACCCCGACGCGTCGAACGCGGCACCGGTCGCAGCGCTGACCGGCGCCGCCGCAAGAACGGGACCCGCCGTGACCGCGGCCCCCACGACACCACCGCCGCCACCCACGCACCCACCGCGCCCGGAGCGACGCCCGTACCAGCCAACGCCGGGATCTGGCTCGCCGTCGTCGCCGTCGGGCTCGCTCTCGTGACCGCCATGCTGATCATCACCGTCACCTGGACCTGACCAACACCACCAGAGCCCAGGGCAGCGCTGACCTCCTGGAACTCGACGTCACCGGCCTTCGCCACCGCGGGCCGGGAACGGGAACGATTGCATGAAAATCGGGCACGCTCTGCGCGTCGTCGGAACGAGCGCTGCTGTCGTCGCGCTCATCCAGACCGGGATCGCCGCCGTCGACTCTCTCAGCATCGAGAAAATCGGGAACTACCCGACCATCCACGCCTGCGCCGAGGCCGAACGCACCACGCCCGACATCGGGATCTGCGACGAACAGCCCGACGGCACCTTCACCCTGCACATCGTGCCGAAGTAGAGGCCGCCAGCAGACAGCGTCCCCACTACGCCGCGACCAGTTCATGACCACCACAGAGTGAGGCCTGTGCAACGAACCCGTGCGGTTCAGCAGAGGGCCAGGGCACGCCGAGTCCTGGTCTGGATCTGGGTCGTGGGCACGTCGACCCGGACCGCAGCCCGCCCCCGGGCGGGCCAGGACCGGAAGCGACGCGGCAGCACCGCGGTGTCCACACCTCACCAGCCAGACGGTGCCGCTCCCACCCTGCCGCGGCCGTCCGTCAGGGCCGCCCTGTCGGGGCCTTGTACGGGTGGGTCGGGGCCTGTGTGATGGGTGCTCCGGACCATCGCCGCCGGGAACATCCCGATCACCGAAACCGGGCACCTCGATCACCCAGAGTGAGTGAACAACGGCCGGTGAATAGAATGATCGCCGTGCTCACTTCACCGCCACCCACCCGGCCGCCGGGCCGGGCTCGTGAGGCGCTGGTCATCGCCCGCCAAGATTTCGATCTGCCTGGTAAAGACCTCCACCAGGCTGCGGAGGTGCTCGCCGGGCACTTCACCGGGCTGCTGCGCCGCGGCGTTCTGTCCCGCGCGGTCGCCGAGGTGATCGGAAACCCGGCCCGCTGGGGCCACAAGCGTCTCCTCCTCACCGTGCAGATCGACGTCGTCGCCCGCGACACCGTCGCCGGGCTCGCGACCGCGCTCAACACCATCCGCGACGGTTTCCGCCTGCTCCCGGCCGCGCTGCCCGACCAGTTCACCACCACCGAGATCGAACACCTCGCCAGCAGGATCATCGGCGCCGACGACCTCCAGGTCACCACCCACGGCGACGGCCGCGCCAGCGGCGATCGCCGATCGCACCAATTCCCCTACACAGAGCCTTTTCCATCGTGATTCCGCAGGTCAGTGGTGGGTCTCGATCCGGTTGAGGACGGTGATCGCGGCGATGATGGTCCCGGCGTAGCGGGGGCAGCAGCGGAGCCGGTCCAACACGTGCCAGCCCTTGAGTTCAGCGACGGCTTGTTCGACTCGGCAGCGGATACGGGCGTGAGCGTGGTTCACCGCTTTCTGCCCGGTCGACAGACGATGTCGTGTCCGGTGACGCTTGTAGGGGGTCCGGATCGTCCCGCCGGCGCCTTGGTAGGCCTTGTCCGCCCAGGTCTCGATGTTTCGGCTGTCCAGGGTGTCGATCACACCGGTTCGGCGGGCGGCGGTCACATCGTGGGTGGAACCCGGTAACGGCGGTGAGGCCCACAACAGGCGACCGAACGGATCAGCGAGGACCTGGACGTTCACTCCATGGCGGCGGTGGCGTCCGGAATAGAAGCGGCGCTGACCGGCGACGCGGTCGATCGGGACCAGGGTCCCGTCCAGCAGCACCCAGGCCAGAGCCCCGATTCGATGTCCGACCTGGCCGATGTCTTCGGCCAGCGCAGCGAGCAGAGTCAGGGTGTCGTGAACGTAGCGCCAAGCGGTACTGGTCGCGATCTTGACCCCGGCCGCGAGACGGGCGTAGGTGGTCACCGTTGCGTAGATGCGCGAGGCCGAGCAGGGCCTGCTGACCTGCGGTGAGCCGCCACCAGCGTCCTGCCCGCCCACGCCGTTCCCGACGGATCATCGCGCTGAGCTGGGCAAGAGTATGAGTCGACAACGCGATCGCAGCAGGGTAGGACAACACGACGAGGCTCCCGGTCAGGATGGTCGATCTTGGACGACTGCTGCCCTCCCGGGAGCCTCACCCCACTACGCCCCCGACCCCTCAAAAAGCCGCTGACCAGCGAAATCACGACGGAAAAGGCTCACGACATAGTCCCGCACATCGTCGCGCACCCCGTCGGCGTCCCAGGTCGCGGAGTTGAGCAGCCGCTGCATCCCATCCGGTGTCGCGTCACCGGCGACCTCAGCCAACGTCCACCCATTGAGGTGTTCTCAGTAGCGCGGTGACAGATCGGTCGACACGCCGAAGACGGCGAGGTCGCAGGAGAACAGGCAGGACCCCGGTAGATCAGGTCGGTCCGACCAAAGATCGACTCCACCACCGAGGTCCTGCATGCACGATCCTGTCAGCTACACCGGTGTGCTCCCGATCGGGGAGCCCACCGTGGGCTCCCTGGCTCGGCTTCTGGCCGGTGAACGTGCCCGCCGTGGCACCCGAACCGGTCGCCGTGCTCTGGCCCCCGTCGCCCAGGCGGTCCTGGTCCTGCGGTGGTTCCTCGATGCGAGCCGTGTGGCGCGCCTGGCGGCCGACAACACGATCAGCACCGCAACCGCCTACCGCTACCTGCACGAGGGCATCGACGTCCTGGCCTCGGCCGCGCCCGGGCTCCATGGAGCCCTGCTGGCCGCCCGCGCAGCCGGCCACACCCACGTGAGTCTCGACGGAACGTTGATCACCACTGATCGGTGCCGAGCGATCGGGCCCACCGCCGGGGTGGACCTGTGGTGGTCGGGCAAGCACCACCGCCACGGCGGCAACATCCAGATCGTCACCGCACCCGACGGATGGCCGTTGTGGACCTCCCCGGTACGACCGGGCCGCGAGCACGACACCCGCTGTGCCCGTACCCACCCCGGCCTGCTCGACACCCTGGTCGCGTTCACCGACGACACCCACGCCGTCCTGGCCGACCTCGGATACCAGGGCGAAGCCGACCGGCTCACCGTGCCGTTCAAGCCCGTCCCCGGCAGCGGCCGAACAGTCGATCAACGCACCGTCAACAGTCTGCACTCAGCCCTACGCGCGCTGGCCGAATGAACCGCCCCAGGTTCTGTGCCGCTCCTATGCGGGTCGCGGCTCTCGGTTGAGAGTCGCGTCGTGGGCTTGTTCGAACTCCACGGGGCTCATCATGCCCAGCGTGCTGTGGAGCCGTCGGTTGTTGTACCAGTCGACCCAGCCGGCGGTCGCTGTCTCGACGTCGACGAGATCGCGGTAGGGGCTGGGGTGGAAGATCGT
>NZ_JAHLEL010000029.1 GCF_020131355.1 Pseudonocardia sp. ICBG1293 | reverse complement strand
GGACGAACCCGCTCGGCGCGTCGTCGCGGGAACCTTGCGGGCGCCGGTGGCGTTGAGCTCCCGCAGGATCGCCACCGCCTCCAGCAGCTCGGCCCGCGGCGGTGCCGCCGGCGAAGGTCACGGCGTCGAGGACGTTCGGGGTGAACTGGCGCAGGTACCCGTACGAGCCGTCCAGCGCGGCGAGGTGCCCGTGATCGCGCGGCAGCGGCGGCAACGCGCTCGACTGCGCCGAACGCAGCCGGTCCCAGCCGACCCGCTCGCCCCGGATCAGACCGCCGACATCGCCGTCACCGGCACCGCCGGGTCGGCCACGATGGCCAAGATCGCGTCCAAAAGCTCCTGGCGGTCCTCCCCGGACTTGGCGCTTTCGGCCAGATAGTCCCGCATCCTGTGCGGCGGGCCTTTCTCTCCCGCGCCGAGAGCGCCTGGTCGAAACAGCGCCACCACCTCGTCGAGCACCTCGGTCGCCGACTGGGCCAGAAACGTCAGCAAGATCGGGTACCCGGCGTTCCGGCTCCCGCCGTTCCAGCGCTTGGGCGGTGAGGCGGCGACCGACCGTGGCCAGGAACGGCGGCGTCGGCCGGCAGCACCGACAGGTCCAACGCGTGGGCGTCCATTCCGCGCAGGAACTCCAGCTTCGCGATCTCGGCCTTCACCGCCCGCGGGCGAGGCCTCCACCGGCCCCTTTCCCCAGCCACCGCAGCCGGGTCATCCCGATCTCCGAATCCACCACCAGCCCGTCCAGCCCGACGCGCGCGGGCGTCGGTGAACTCGTGCGCCCAACCGGTCGAACGTCTCCTGCCGGGCCACCTCGCGGGCGTGGGCGGACCCGCTTGACCACCGTCACCGGTCCCGGCCGGATCACCCGCGCCGAGATCAGGAACTCGCACGCCAGCCGGAACAGCAGCGTCGGCGAATCATGCTCCATCGCCCGCGCCAGCAGGAACTCGTCGAGCTCCTTGATCTCCAGCGTCCCGTCGGCGGCCGCCACCCCAGATACTGCGCCGCCAGCCGAAGATGCTCGGTTGCGGTCTTCGCCCGGCGC
The DNA here is from genome assembly GCF_020131355.1 of Pseudonocardia sp. ICBG1293. GTDB lineage: Bacteria > Actinomycetota > Actinomycetes > Mycobacteriales > Pseudonocardiaceae > Pseudonocardia. Next base: position 11,999 of record NZ_JAHLEL010000029.1, on the reverse strand, counting down.
CCATACGAACCGATCACGGCCGGATCCACGCGCAACTGCTCAGCCAGGCGCACCACCGCCGCCTGCGGCGCCGACGCCACCTCATCCGGCACGAACCCCAACCACGACAACGAGCACACCGCGACCGCCAGACCCAGCCGATCCGCCGCGCCCCGGCCCCGACCGGGATCAACAAACGCAACGTCCGCCGGGGCCAGCGTGAAAGAACCGGAACAACTCCTCCCGGCCGATCTCCGGGAACCGCCGCAGCCTCTCCAGCTCGACGTCTGTGAACACCGGAGCGACCACCCGAACAACCTCCCGACCAGAACCCCAGAAACCCCCTGGTCAGGAGCCTACCCAGCCATATCCGCCCGATTATTCCCGGATACTACGGCGACCCCCTCACCCTGCGCGGTGCGAGATGTGTTCGGCACCTGATGGCATGACCGGCCTCGAGGTCAGCAAGTTCGCCGACCTGCGCGACCTGGTCATCGGCGTGACTTCGAGCTCACCGGGTCCACCCGGCGCCGCACTGTTCGCGGGGAGAGTCGACCTGTCCCGGGCAGTGTCGACCTCGGTCACGCTCGCAGGCGACGAGTTCACCCGCCGGGGTGACCCTGTGTGAGCTCGGCAGCGCCGGCCCGCCGCGCAGGGGTGTACCGGCGACGGGGCGGATCTGCGCGATCGGGTCAAGCACACGCTGGAGACTCCGATGCACGTCTGACCCGTCGAGATCAGGCCTCGCGGGGAGGCGCCGCCGGGTTGGTCGCGCGAACCGCTCCGAGGAATTCGTTGCTGTAGTAGGTGTTGGACCAGATGTTGGGTTCGATCTTGACGACGTCTCCGGTCTGGGGGGCGTGGAGCATGTCGCCGTTGCCGAGGTAGAGCCCGACGGTGGATCCCGCCTGGTCGGCTGTTTGAGGAAACAGGAGAGCATGTCGCCGGGGCGGCGCGCGGCCGGCCGGGTCGGTGATCGCGGGTTGGAAAGAGTCCCAGATCGCCTGGGTCTGGTGGGGGACGGCGATGCCGATCTCGGCGAAGGCATAGACCATGAGCCCGGAGCAGTCGAAGCCGCCCATCGTCGGTCCGTGCGCGTTCCCGCCGGCCCACACATAGGGGCGCCCTTGCTGGGGACAGTCCGCGGTTGATGACGCGCTGGATCTGTGGATCGACCGGCGGCAGCGGTGCACCGCCGGTGTCGTCGGGGCCGCAGGATACGCCCTGCAGAGCACCGACGAGAGCCGAGGCGGGACGTTCCCATTTGGCGTAGGCGTCGGGAAACGCCCCTGATCTGCACTGCCTGCGCCGCCCGGGTCAACGGCATCGTCTCCCACCTGGGAATCTGCAGCAGCCGGTCGTAGAACAGCCGTGCGGGGCCTTTGGGTCCATGCGGGTGGCGACCGGTCCCCAGCCGGCGGCCCGCTGTTGGAACAGTCCGACTGAGTCATGATCGGCCCCGGCTGCTTCGTGCGGGCGCGTCAACGATTCAGCGACGGTGGTGTTGGCATAGTTGAGCAGGGTGGATTCCTGCATCGCGGTCGCGACCGCGATCACTCGTCCCCGCACGGGGACCCCCATCTCGATGCCCGCAGCGACGATCAGGCCGGCGTTGCTGACCTGATCGGCTCCGAAACCTGCGACCAGCTGCGTGGGGTCCACCCCGGGGGGAGCGCAGACCACGCCCGGTAGCCCCGTGCGGCCGCTGCTGGGGATGCCGATCACGGTGACGAGCAGGACTAACGTGAGTAGCATGGCCATGCCGCCGCTGATGATCCCGGCGAGTGCTGCCCATTTCACCGCTGTTCTGTTCCCTCGCTTTGTTGCGGGCGGCGACGGTGCCAGCGGCGTTGAGGCGGTCGGGTGTGAGGCGCGTCTGGTAGCCGTGGCGTGGCGGGCCTGTTCCAGGGCGCGGGCATGTTCGCGGTAGAAGTCCGGGCCGGGGTCGACATGGCCGAGGGGGCCGACGCGGGCCTCGTGGGCGTGGTCGCCGCCGCGGCAGGCGGCGAACGGGCCGTCTTCGCTGGTGAGGACCGCGAGTTGGCGGTCGAGATGGTCGTAGTAGACGACCAGCGCGTTCTCGTCCCCATAGATGGCGTCGGGCCAGGAGCGGTGCAGGGCATCGAATCGGGCGATCGCCTCGGCGTGGAGCCACCACGACCGGCACCATCGCACCCGGCCTTGGTTTCTGCGGGATTTTCTTCTCGATCAGCTGCGCGACATGGTCCCGGACCCAGCTCACCAGCGCCGCGATATCCACTGCTGTACCGGGCGTTCCGGCCGCTGCCGCTGTATCGGAGCCAGGGGGCTCTGGTCCTGCTGGACCCGAGGTGGTAGGCGCCGCTGTCCGGTAACGGTGTGTCTTCGATGAGGTCGAGGCTGGAGCCGATGTCTTCGACTCGTGTGTCGAGGGCGCTGACCCGTGCGTTGATCTGCAGGCGAGGCGGTGTAGTTCCTCGAGCCCAGCGATCTTCCGGCGGAGCTCGTCGAGCTGGGCGAGGACACTGGCTGCTTCCCCGGAGGGATCATCGCTGCTACCGGGGCTTGTCACGGGGGACCTCGGCTCGGCCGAAGCCTCAGGATTGTCAGCGTCGGTGGTGAGGTTCTGCGCGAGGGGGTTGTCGGGCCCGAGAGCGGCTACCGCGGCGTCGCGGACCTGGGCGGTGGCCTGCTTGGCGTAAGCAGAGATGTCGTCGGCGTCACGTTCGCGGTACCACGGCATCAGCTCGATGAGCACCGGTCGCCGGCCGGCAGAGATCAGGATGGCGTGGCGTTTGTCCAGCGCGGCGATGTCGGCGACGGTCATGATCGGCTTGTCCCGAGTCGAGCTGGAGGTCGACGTGCCGCTCCGGCCGCGTTGGTGGGTGTAGGTGGGCACCTCGACCGGGCCGATCAGATCGCTGATCGTGCGGGCGAGATCGGGGTCTTGGACACCGGCACCGGTGAGCCTGATCGTCGCGGCGGACCACAGCTTGGCCATCCCGGTCTCGCCCCACCGGGCCGCGCCCTGCTTGAACGATTGCAGGAACGTCATAACCTGGATCGACATCGATCCGAAGAAGGAGTAGTCGTCGGGCAGCCGCGGGAGTGGGCAGGTGTTCGCGGCCTCGTCGAGGACCGCGCGCAACGGTGGGTCAAGACGTCCGCCCTGGGCGGTGGCGGCCGCGACCGCAGTGCGGAGCAACGTGTCGACCAGCGCAGTCGTGCCCGGAGCACCGTTGCTGGAACTGGCCCGGGTCAGCAGGTAGAAGGTGTCGCGAGGGACGGGACGACCGTTGTTGTCGTGGGTATAGCCGACCAGGAACCGCCACGGATCGAACTCGACGACGTCGTGTCGGGGCGGGTTCTTCCAGGTCGAGGGCGGGGTGATCATCTGGGCGATAGGTTCGGATTCCAACGCGCCCAGTGCGGTCAGCGCGGTCTCGAACAGCCCGCCGCGAGTCTCGACCGGTGCTTCGAGCAGGCCTTGCAGACCGAGCGCGGCGTCAGCATGCCCGTTGTTCTCCAGCAGAGTGACCGGTTCGGTGGATTGCTGCGCGAGCCAGCGACGGACGTCGCGCAGGCTCCCGTCGCTGGGGATGCAGGTGGCAGCCAGGGTCTGCAGGGCAAGGAGTCGGGCGGCGCCCTGGGAGAAGAACGGGTCCCCGCGAGTCTCGCCTCCGGCGCCGATGAGCTGAGTGAACGGGGTGAGCATGGTCGCGGCGTCGGTGACGTCGGTGATGCCGTTCAGCGGGTTCCACCACCAGTCCTGCGGCGCTCCGGTCATCTTCTCGGGATCGGCGACGAACACCCGGCCGAGACGGGCGCGGAGCCCGATGGTCAGGATGTAGATGTCGACTTTGTTGCTGGAGGCGACGACCGGGCCGGGCGCGGACAGGATTGCGGGCACGACCACCGCCGAGGTTTTGTTCGACCGTGGCCCGGCGAGCATGAGGAAGACGTCTTCCTCGGAGCCGTAGAGCAACCGGCCCGCACCGAATCCGGTGAGGCTGCGGCCGAGACACATACCGAGGTCACGCGGGTCGAGCTGCTTCGGGTCGCCGAGGGTGGGCCGTAGCTGCACAGCGCGGGCCCGCGCGCCGCGGCCGCGCATATCGCGAGTGTCGCTGCGGCCGGTCATGGCCGCGCGCGCTCGTCCTGGCCCGGCTGTCCGGTGCGCGATCCAGGACGACGCAGCGACGATGGATCCCAGCAGCGGCAGCGTGATCGCGGCCAGCACTGCCCAGAACATCCATCGGGACCCGTCGGCCCCGATCAACGGGTCGAGGCTGTTGGACGCTGCGGCGGTGGCCAAGGCTCGCAGGGTCGGACCGCCGAAGACCGGAGGGGCGGTTGCGGCGGCGTGAGCTGCGACCCAGCAGCAGGCCATCGCCGTGAACGCCGCTCCCATCACGGCCAGGCCGATCGCGGGGACGGCGAGTCGACGCCAGGGCATAGGCTCCGTTGCTCCGCTGCTCATTCACGCTCTCCGGGTGTGGTCTGGGTCCAGGCGACGTCGGTGTTGTAGAGGTCGCGTTCGCTGGGCATCAGCGACAGCGCGACCGGTAGTCCCATCCGTTCTCCGGACTTGATGAGGTAGCGGCCGCGGCCAGGATGGAGGCTCCCGGTGACCCAGGTCGGTGGCGCGGCCCACGCTCGCACCATCGCCGCTTCAGAGGTAGTCAGAGGGGTAATGCGGCGGACGGAGTCGAGTTCTTTGTCGGCCATACCACCGAGAATCATGATCGCGTTGCGGGCGGCCATCCCGCGGGCTTTGGCGCGGTCAGCTTCGGTGGGCAGCGCTTCGAGGTCGTCGAGTGAGTGGGTGACCTGCGCGGAGATCTCGCCGCGAGACCGGCCCAGGCGGGTGATCCGGTCTGAGCGTTCCACCAGGCCGGGAGCGACCCGCAGGGCCCGCCACAGCTCGTCCTGGACACGGAAGATACGACGTCGTCGCCCGAGCGTGACCGAGCCATCGATGACGGCTGCCGCCCAGGCCCAGGACGACAGCATCGCGGCAGCGACGACGTCGTCCTCGTCGTTGTCGAGATCGGAGATGTCGAGAGACAGCGCGGGCGCGGCGAGGTCAGCGGTGACAGTAGAGGCCCGGTCGAACAGGCCTCGGATCGCGCCGTCACACAACAGCTGCAAGGTGTTGATCAGCTCACGGGTGTCACGGCGGAAACCGAGGACGGTGTCGACGGCGGCGATGTCGAGCAACGGGGTCGGGGGCGTGGTGAGGACCTTGACGACATCGGGGATCGTGGGCTCGGCCCGCGGGTCGGTGCTGCTGGCGTGTCGTGTGCCGTCGACGGTCAGATCGAGGGCGACGCCGAGCAGGCGGCGTTCGGTGACGGTGACCTCGGCGCGGCGCACGATCACCGCGAGCGCTTCAAGCAACGTCAGGCGCCGGGCGCGGATCGTCTCCTGCAGTCGCTCTCGTTCGGTGCCGGTCGTGCGGGCGAGAGCATCCCGTAGCGGGCCGGGGTCGAGCGGGTTGAGTGCGTGGCCTCCTCGGCCGATGCGCACCACGCGGCCACCGAGGTGCTCGACCAGAGCGGTGTATTCGCCCTTGACGTCCCCAGGCACGACAGCGGTGTAGCCGAACGCGACCAGCCCGGTCATCAACCGTTTGACGATGGTCGACTTCCCGATCCCCGGCTGACCTTGGATCCACATGCCGGTGTTGGTGATCAGGCCCTGGCGGAGCCACTCGGCCGGATCGAGCCCGATCGGCTCGGCGGTGTGTAGGTGGTGCCCGATCGGCACTCCGGTCGGTGCCGCTCCGGAGGACACCGCGAACGGATAGAGCCCACACAGCTGGGTGGTCGTGCCTTGCCACATCACCCCGCCTTCGACGTTCGCCGCGCGGCCCGCACCCGTGACGGGCCAGCCCAACGGGCGGGGCACCGGCCGTCCCCGGTAGAGCGCGCCGGGATCAGCGGCGGGAGTCGTCGTCGGGGACATGGCGTTCACCAGTGCTTCCAGATCGAGGCGTCGCCGGCGGCAACGTGGTGGGGCGGGGTCATCGGCGGGGTCGCCGGGCGAGTTCGGTCGGGTTGATGCCGAACCCGAGTGAGGCGGCGAACCCGGCGGCCTGGGAGCCGCACAAGCGCCGGAGCCGGATCTTGGCCTGCCCGGCGCGTTGTTCGACGTCCGCGGTCGCTGCGGGCAACAGGGCCTCGTCGGTGGCGGTGGTGGTCACATACAGGGTGAAGCGTCCGACGCCGGCGCCTTCGGCTTCTTCGCGGGCGCCCTGGGTGGCGCGGGCGAGGTCGTCGCGGTCGCGTTGGGTCTCATCCCGGCGGGTCCGGCGCGACCACGCCCGCCGGACCTGGGTGTTGGTGATCTCGCGTTCGACTTCGTCGGCGGCTTCCCCGGCGGACAGCGGGGTGTAGAGCAGGGTAAACCGGGGGAACGGGCCCGGCGCCAGCAACGGCACGAGGACCTTGTCCATGACAGCTTGGCGGGGGGCTTCGACCATCGCCCAAGTCACTGAGATCCCCGAGTCGTGCCGGTAGTGATCCCACAGCTCCCGGGCGGCGATCGGGCCGGCTTCAGCCCAGTCCAGCAACTCGTCGGGATGATCGTCGAGGTGGTTGGCAGTCTGTTCTGTGGGGTGGTCGCCGTAGCCGGTCAGGTCCGAACGGGTGGCCGGGTCGAACGCGACGCGGAGCCGCCCGGTCAGCCAGGCTGCGCCGGCGCGGCGCAGCACCGCGACACCGGCCATCCCGAGCTGGGATTCCAAACCGGGTAGCCACCGGGTCACCTCAGCGACCCCAGCGGCCAGATCTGCCGGGCGAGGTGTCGCCCGGCTCGGGTCGAAGGTGACCGAGACCCGGGCATCGACCTCAGCGCTCGACGCCGGTGCGGCCGCAGCGAGTTCAGCCATCACCGCCCGGGCGGGAGCCGGGGTCTGGGGATCGACGTGGGCGGTGACGTGGTCACGCAGCGTCGTCCCGCCTGTCGGGGAGGTATCGATGCTGACGGCGATGTGGGCCACCATCGGCCGATATCCCAGATCGCCCAGGAACGCGCCCCAGTTCGCGACCCACGCATCGGCCTGGCCGCGGTCGGCTAGGTCCAACCCGACCGGGGAGACCCGCAGGACCGCGGTCAGGGTCCCGGTGCGCCGGTCCCACAGCAGACCCTGCTGGCCGCCGCGACCGTCGTCAGTCGACAACGGCACCACTGTTCCCAAGACACCGGGGAGGTCGTGGCGGCGCGGGTGATCGGTCACCATGCCGCCGGTCAGCTCAGTCCAATCTGCGACTCGAGCGCGGGTGAAACGGAAGCGGCGCAGGAGCACGTCAGAGACGGAGCTACCGCCGATCTTGACGACTACAGCGGTGATGACGAGTGCCCCGATCGCTAGCGCAATCGCTCCGGCCGGGCCGGAGAAGTTGAGCAAGATGACCGGAATAGTGACGGCGAGGAACACAGTCAGCGTCTGCCCGGTGCTGAGCTGCCCGATCCCGAATCCACGCGGCGGCCGCCAGTGACCGTAGGTGCGCGGCGCATTCACGTCGTGCTGCCCTCTCCCACAGGGTCGGCTCCGCTGGGGCCCCGGCTCGGTAGTATCTCGCTACCGCTGTCAGAGGGCGGAGTGAATTGGCCTGCTGCCGCACGGCCCGCCTGGACCGCGCGGCCCGCGACTTCCCCTGCCACGACAGCAGCAGCGCCAGCGGGCCCCGCAGCAGCGGCAGCCGTACCGGCGGCACCACCGCTCGTGGCCGCGGCCCCGCTGGGAGCCGCTCCTCCAGCCGCGGCGGCACCTCCTCCACGTGTCCCCGCCGACGCTCCTGTTCCCGCTGTCGCTCCGGAGACCGACGTCCCAACAGCGCCCGATCCGGCCTGCGCCCCTGGGCTGACACGTCCGGGGCCGGCCCCCGGCGGCACCGTTGCGGAAGGGGCCGCTCCCGGCGTGCCCGGTAGCGCTGCACCAGGGGCACTGCCGGGACCGGTGGTCTCCTGACGGCGGAAGTTACTCAGCGAGCCCAGCGCCACTGCGCCGGTGGCCGCACCCGCGGCAACACCGCCGACCGACGCACCGCCGCCGACGTTAGTTCCTACCCAGTTGAAGAAGGTCAAGATCGCGGGCAGCGCGATGATCGCCAGGGTCAGCACCATGATTCCGGTCAAGACGGTCTCGATATTTTTCTCTTTGTCGGAGAACAGCGCCATCCCGATCGCATATATTCCCGCCGCGAGCGGCTTGTAGATGATCAGCCCGATCAGCCACGTAGTGATCGTTGGGAACCAACGACCAGTACCCTTCGAGATCACTCCTGCTGCCGCCAGCGGCAACATAGCAACAAGCACAAGAATGCCTGCTTGACGCAAGAACAGAAACAGCCATTGCAGGCCAGCGAGCGGAACGACGACCGCTGCAAGGAAGAGGCGTAGCGTGCCGGTAATATCCCCCTGAAGAGCGACGTTTACCTGATTTCCAAACTGTTCAACGTGGCCTGTTATCAGGTGTTTCGAGGCAGCATCGGCCCCTGCCATTCCGAGATTGATCGCCGCCAGTGCGGTCGCGTTGATAAGCCCGAATTTTACCAAGCCGAGAGCAATCTCCACCAGTGTTTCACGCCGCCCGGAGATCATGACGCGGGCGAGCTGAGCGAGCACTGCGACAGTCACAATCGTGACCGCAATCGGGCCGACGAGCGCCGCAATGCTAGAAGTCTGAGTGACTCTCTCAAGAGGCGGAGGGGCAAGAATCCACCAGGTCATCAGGTACCCGAGCAGCTCACCAGCGGCCTCGCCGAACTGCGCTCCCAGCGAACCGAGAGGGTCGAGCGGGTTAAACAACCCGCACCTCCTCATTGCCAATGCCGGGCTGGCGCATTAGACGAACAGGCCAAGAATGCTTGGAAGGGCGCCCATGACCGCGAGGCCAAGGACCACATACCCGACCTTTTCTAGGCCGGTTACTGCCAACCCGCTGCGGCTACGTGACCCCGTCATGATAAGTCCCGTGCCGATCAATCCTGCCACGACAGCCACCGCCAGCAGGACGGCCTTAACGGTGCCGATGACTGTTTTTACTGACTCGCCGAGAGTGCCAGGAAGGTTGCGAGGATCGGCGTCAGGGATGAGGCGGTCGCCCCCTGGGGGGGACGGGTCTTGCAGCGGCAGTAAATTCGATAGTGACAGCGATAATATTAGACACTTTATACTCCGTGACAGCTCAACGAAAAATGCCCGAATCAAGCGGTCCGAAGACGATGCTCGGGCACGGTTTCGGTAATGATGTCGACAAGTTCTCGAAGAGCTTCAGCGAAAGGGCGGAGGTATTTCGGCAGGTTCCGTGCATCGTCGACTAGAACGTCGGTGGCTGCTGCGTGCGGATGGGGATTGTCGCGCCACTCGGCGACCATCGGGATGCGGACATAGCGATACACGTATGGCTCGGTCAGACGGATCTTGTTGGCGGTGTTCACGCCCCAGCTCACGTGTGGGACGTCGTCGACGATCGCCAGGACCGGTGGAGCCGGGGTGTGCTGCAGCGCCCTCTGGGCAGCGCTCACTGAGTACAGCGTGGAGCGGCAGACGAGGACATCCACTGCAGCCCAGCTCGCGTAGATGCCGTGGTCGGCGCCTCGCAGGGCCTGGGTCACCACGGTCGTGCCGACGCCTCCAGCAACTCCCGCAACGATTGGGCGGCTCCATCACCCGCTCCCTCCGCTGTCATGCCCTGCCTCCGACTCTGATACAGATCGTATCGTCATAGAATCTGAAGCGATACTCTGGTGTAGTGGCGTTGGTCGAACCGGAGGCAAGACGGTTGCGTAATGGGTCCTGGCGGGGCGTTGCTCGCTGGCTCGGCACAGGGCTGGCCGTCGGGATCCTGGGCGGTGGGGTCGGGTAGCATGCACATCCGCTTCCATCGCGGACGCCAGATGCGCCAGCCACCGCGGCTAACGTGGCCGCGGCGCCGGCTAGTGCCGTGACGGATCCGCTGATCAGCGCCCGCCGCTGGCTGGAAGCGTCGCGGGCTATCAGCTATAGGGATCCGACCCCGCTGGCCTGGACCGAACGAGTCGCTCCGCTCGTGACCGGCGCGGTAGCGCAGGCCAACGTCGCACTCACCTATGACGATGCTTCCGGCGCAGGCTGGGACCAGCTGATTCAAGGACGCTGCATGGTCACGGTCAGCGACGTCGACGCCACCATCCCGCGAGAAGCACCACGCACTGACCAGCAGGTCTACGTGCAGGTGGTGGGCACCGTGCGAACCAGCTGCCACGCAGCCGCGACACCGCCAATGCCGCCGGAGCGCGTTGCAGCGACCGTAGCCGTCCAGCGCGGCGCAGCCGGGGCCTGGCGGGTCGCCGAACGGCTGTTCTGAATGGCGCGTGTGACGACCGGCCTCAGCTGTCGTTTCGCCGGCCCATGTAGCCGTGAGCCACGAACCACTCTCGCAGGGCTTCCTCGACGATGGGCTGTGGGGACAACCCACTAGCCTCGACCGCTGAATCCATCGCCCGATCAAGCTCCACCAGAATTCGGGTGGAAAGCGAGACCCGTTCCGGACCGCGAGGCCGGCCGATCCGCCGGGGCCGCTGTCTGCATAGTTCTTGCCTGCAACATCGCCTTGGTCTTGCCTGCAAACATCGCTGTTGTCTTGCCTGCAACATCGCCTGTGGTCTGCCTGCAACATCGCCTGTGTGGTCTTGCCTGCAACATCGCCTGTGGGTCTTGCCTGCAACATCGCCTGTGGTCTTGCCTGCAACATCGCCTGTGGTCTGCCTGCAACATGCCTGTGGTCTTGCCTGCAACATCGCTGTGGTCTTGCCTGCAACATCGCCCTGTGGTCTTGCCTGCAACATCGCCTGTGGTCTTGCCTGCAACATCGCCTGTGGTCTTGCCTGCAACATCGCCTGTGGTCTTGCCTGCAACATCGCCTGGGTCTTGCCTGCAACATCGCCTGTGGTGCTTGCCTGCAACATCGCCTGTGGTCTCTTGTAGCTGCAGAGGAACGTCGACATCAGCAGGGTCGCGGTGAGCGTCTGCAGCACGGCGCAGCTTGGGCCGCTGGGCCGCTTTGTCGATAAGCCCGGCCATCAGGATGTCTCCGCAACCGTGTTGAGCAACGCCGTGTAGGCGTTTACCAGGTCTTGTGCGTCACGCGTTGTGGCGATGGTGCACGGCACGCACGCCGGGCGGGCCTCCCGCCGCACGATGCGTTTGGGGACGACGACGTCGAGAACGTCGTCGAACTCCTCGGTGAAGCGCCGATCGCTCAGCTCCGCAAGTCGCGTTCGAGGCTCCACCATGTTTCGCAGAACCCCTACCTGCCGCAGCGTCGCCGGATGTGTGCGCGAGAGATCCGCCGGGCGGTCTTGCGGGCATCTTGGACTCCGATCAAGCCGTCCTCGTCGAGAGTGCCGGGAAACACCACGTGTGTGGCAGCGAGCAGGCCAGCCCCGACGAGTTGCCACCGGCCCGCGGTGGCAGCGTCGATGACCACCAGCCGGAACTGTCTTTTGAAACCTTCTAGGGATAGCGCAAGGCGGTGTTCGATGTTTCGGTGTCGCCAAGTCGGACTCGCGGTGCGCCAGCGCTCGTTCGGCAGCAAGAACCCGGACCCGCCCCCCCCAGTGTGTCCCAGCAGACCGCACGGCTTGGCTCGCTAAACCCCGCAACTCCGGCAGCTCATGGGATCGAACCCCTGGTCCTCGTGGAGTAGGTCGTTGACGCTAGGCATCTCCGTGTCGCCCTCTGGTGCCGCTGCGTCGAGTTCAGCGGTCAAGGTTGCGCGCGGGTCGAGGTCGACGGCCAGGACCTCGTGCCAGCAGCCGCCATGACAGCAATCAGGCCACCGGCCAGTGAGGATTTGCCGACCCGCCTTTCTCGCTGTCGATGGCCAGTAGCACCGTGTCGAGATCATCCGGCCAGCAAAGCTGAACCGCACCCTGCTTCTGCTGTGTTCCAGCGCCACCCAGCACCGCGCATCGATTCGGCAAGCATATACGCAAGCATATACGCAAGCGGTAGTGTCGGCATCGCCGATTTCGGCATCCTTGGGTACACCC
>NZ_JAHLEL010000028.1 GCF_020131355.1 Pseudonocardia sp. ICBG1293 | reverse complement strand
CCGGACAGCGCTCCGGCCTGGGCCACCCCACCTGCTGCGGCGCCGCCCGGGGCTCCCGCCGCGACCGGCCCCAGCGCCGGTGCCGAGGGAAGCGGGACCGGCCCGGGTGCCGACAGCGGGCTGGGAACCGCCGGTCCCTCAGGAGCGGGCGCTGGGACGGCGCCCGGCCCGCAGAACACCCCGGCCGCCGGGCAGGGCGCCGGGCAGGGACCGGCGCCCTGCCCGGCGACGGGGGCCAGCGCCAGCACCGCAGGTGTTACGGGGGCCGGTGCTGCGGTGTCGGGGGTCGGCGCGGTAGCGGCCGCCGGAGCGGCGGTGCAGGCCGCGCAGTCGGCGGCCGAGGCCACCGCCGCCCAGCTGACCAGCACCACCACCGGGACCGCCACGACCACCGACGCCGGAGCAGACAGCAGCGGCAGCGCTGGTGGTCCCTCGGGTGCCGGACCAGCCCCACCCGGCGCAGGCACCGACACCGGCGAAGCAGGACGGTGAACATGAGTAACAGCAGCAGTGCGCCGACAACACGGCGGACCTATGGGAACTGGCGCCGTGCCCGCGGGTTCGGCATCGGCACCTTGTCGCCGACCGAGACGAAAGTCGTGTTCACCGCGCTGGTCGGCCCCGCGTTGGTCGCGATCGGCTCCGGCCGCGCCGCGCTCACCCTGGCCGCGGTCGGGGCGGTGCTGGTCGCGGTCACCGTGGTCAAGGTCGACGGCCACTCCCTCACCGGTCTGGCACTACGTCGGCTGCGGTTCCACCGTGCGGCCCGCGCGGGCTGGACCGAGCTCTCCGGCGGGCTGCTCACCGAGCACCCCCGCCGCCACGACCTCCCCGGCCCCCTCGCCCCGGTGGTGCCGCTGTCGACCGACGACGGCCGCGGCAGCAGACAGGGCCTGTTGTGGGATCGGCGCACCGGGACCCTGACCGCAGTCCTACGCGTCTCCCCGGTCGGCCTGGACCTGATCGACCGCGCACAGGCCGACACCTGGGTCGCGCAGTGGGGCGCCTTCCTCGCCGACCTCGGCTACCAACCCATGATCCGACACCTCACCGTCACCATCGACACCTCACCCACCGGCGGAACCACCCTGCGCGACGACGTCACCACCCGCCTGCACCCCGACGCACCGGCGGCGGCGCGGGCGGTGATGGCCGCCCTCGCCGCCGCTGCACCGTCCTCCGCCGCCGAGGTCAACACCTATGTCGCGCTCTGCTTCGACCCGCCCGCGCCACACCACGCCCCCCGGACCTCCCCGCGGCGGTCGCCGAGGTCACCCGCTGGTTGCCCGGCATGGAACGAGCGCTGTCCGCAACCGGGGTCGCGGTTCTGGGACGTGCCACCACCCCCTGGCTGACCGATCACCTACGCGCCGCCTACGACCCCACCACCCGAGCTGATCTTGCTGGCGCTGGTGGTGTCGGTAGCGGTGCGCTGCCGGACGCGGCGCAGCACTGGGCGTCGGAGTGGGCCGACGCGGCCCCGATCCGCGCCCGCGAGTCGTGGGAGCACTACCGGCATGACTCGGGGAGCTCAGTGTCGTGGGCGATGATCGAAGCACCGAGGCAGGCTGTCATGGACCGCATCCTGGGCCCGCTGCTGGCCCCCGGCCCCTTCGCCCGCCGCACCACCCTGCTCTACGCACCGTTCAGCGCCAGTGCGGCCGCGACCGAGGTGGAACGGGAGATCACCCACACCCACATCCGCCGCTCCTGGGCACGCAAAACGAAACGCGACGAGACCCAACGCGACCGCGACGACATGGCCCGGGCGATCCAGACCGCACGCGAAGAAGCCGAAGGCGCCGGCCTGGGCCGCTTCACCCTCTACACGACGACCACCGTCACCGACCCCGACCTGCTCCCCGCCGCCGTCGCTGACCTCGAACAACGCGCCGGCCACACCAAACTCCGCCTCCGCCGCCTCAACGGCGCGCATGCGGCCGGGTTCGCCGCCGCCCTCGGCCTCGGCACCAACCCCGACGAACTCCACCACCGCCACTAACACCCACCCGCGCCCATACACCTCTGCCCACGTCCGTATCTGCCGCGACCTATCCACACCTACTCAGACCTGACCGGAGAGCCCCAGAGGGGACCGGAGACATCTATGAGGTGCCCATGACGACGACACACCTCGATCTCGGCCGGCCGGGGAGCCGGTGCATCCGGCCGCGCCCGACCTTGTCGCCGCGCAGCAGACCCGGGGACGGGATCTGCCGCCGGCATGGGGATGGCCAGCGCGCGGCGGCGGCCGTGCCGCGAACGTCGAACCCGGGATCATGTGGCAGGCCACCACCAGCCAGGTGTGTGGACTGTTCCCCTTCGCTGTGGCCGGCGGCGCCGCACCCCGCGGTGCCCCCGTCGGCCGCCACCTGCACACCGGCGAACCTGTCGGCCTCGACCCCGCCCACTGGCTGCGCACCGGCCTCGTCTCGAACACCGGGATGTGGATCCAGGGCCAGCCCGGCATCGGCAAGTCGACGATCGTGAAACGTCTGCTCACCGGGCTGGTGGCGTTCGGGGCGACCGCGGTGATCCCCGGCGACGTCAAAGGCGAATACACCCCGCTCGTCGACCACCTCGGCGGGACCGTGTGGCGCCTCGGCCGCGGCCTGCACTCCCTCAACCCGCTGGATGCGGGGCCGCTGCGCGCCGCCCTGGCCGCCGCGATCGGGACCGAACGAGCCCAGCTGGCCGAGACGATCCGCGCCCGACGCCTCTCCCTCTTGGAGGCACTCGTCGTGATCGCCCGCCGCGGACCGATCACCGTCACCGAACGCCGCCTCCTCGACACCGCCCTCGACCACACCACCACCAGAGACGGCGCCGGGGCCGAGCCGGTGATCCCCGACATCCTCGGAGTCCTGACCAGCCCGCCGACGACGCTGCTTGCCGTCACCGCCTGCGACACAGACGCCCAGTACCGGCGCGAAGCGCGGGAGCTGGTCAACACCCTCGCCCTGCTGTGCTCGGGCGGGATGCGCGGCCTGTTCGACCGGGCCTCCACCGTCACCGCCGATCTCGACACCCCCGCCCTGTCCCTCGACATCTCGGCGTTGGATCACGACGACGATGACGTCGTCGCCGCCGCCATGCTCTCGGCCTGGGCATGGGCCGCCGGAGTCATCACCGCCACCACCCTCGGCGAGCGGCGCACCGTGTTCCGGGTCCAGGACGAGCTCTGGCGCGCGCTGCGGGTCGCTCCCGGCCTGGTCGAACTCTCCGACCGCGTCACCCGCCTCGGCCGGAGCCGTGGGGAGATCTCCGCCCAGGTCACCCATTCCCTCGACGACCTCGCCGCCCTCCCGACTCCGGAGGACCGCGCGAAGGCCCGTGGGCTGGCCGGGCGCAACGCGATCACCGTCCTCGGCGGCATGAACGCCGCCGATCTCGACCGCCTCCACACCATCACCCCGCTCAGCGCTGCGGAATCCCAGATGGTGCGGGGGTGGGCCGCACCCCCGACCTGGGTGCCCGGACAACTCCACCCCGGCCGCGGCAAATATTTGATCAAGTCCGGCGGCCGCACCGGCCTACCCATCCACCTCACCCTCACCCGCGACGAACTCGACCTCTACAACACCGACCACGCCTGGAACAGGCCACTGACCGGGGAGAAGACCCGATGACCGGACGGCCCACACCCCCACCCGAGCCGTCCGCTCGCGGTGATGTCCTGGCGATCACCGGCACCCAGTGCGGGAAGACCCGGCCGTGGCTCCCACCAGCGCACCCGGCCAGCAGTGACGAACCTCATCGCAACCTCCCGAACAGGAACGCGGGCTGGCACCGTCACCAGCGCGGTACCGGACGCGCGTCCGATGACGCTGGTGCTGCTGCCCCGGGCCAGAGCCCCCCGACCTGTCCGGGGCAGCAGCACCAGCCGCACCCCCACCCGACGACAGTGAGTGGGAACGGCGGTGACCGCCCCGTGACCACGTCGTCGCAGCCCCCGTCGGGGATCCCGTGGGCGCAGCTCGCCGCCCCGCTCGCGCTGATCGGAGTCCTCGCCACCGGGACCGGGACCGTCACCCTCGTCTGGTCTGCCGCCGCCATCGCCGGGCCGGACGCGGCACCGGGATGGGGCTCGGCCACGGCGAAAGCCCTGATCACCGCCACCGAGGCAGGCACCCTAGACCCACTCATCGGCCATGCCGGGTCCCGGCCGCTGTTCTGGACCGTCCTCGTCATCGCTGCGCTCGTCCTCGCCACGGCAATCGTGGTTATCACCGTGACATGGGGCGTGCGCGACACGACCCGCCCGGGGCGGCCCCCGGCGGCGCTCACCCGCAACGCGCTGCCCGGGATGCGCGGCCGCGCCGCCCACCAACGCGCCACCGAGCTGCGCCCGTCCCTGCTCCAACAGCAGGGCAAGCCAGATCAACAGCGACACCGGCGGCACGGTCGTGGGCGGGTGGACGAGCGGGACCTCGGCATGCCCCTCGGCCGCATCCCAAACAACAGCATCCTCGGTAGCGGCCTCCTGGGTGGAGGGCAGGAGCGCGAGCGGAGGCGGCGGGTCTACGCCGCAGAAGAAGACGTCATCCTGGTCATCGCCGGACCCCGCTCCAACAAGACCAGTGCACTGGTCGTGCCGGGGATCCTGTCCGCGCCCGGCCCGGTGATCGCGACCAGCAACAAAAACGACATCTACACCCTCACCGCCCGCCTGCGGGCCGCGATCCCCGGCGCCCGGGTGTGGGTCGCCGACCCGCAAGCTCTCACCGACACCGAGCAGACCTGGTGGCTCGACCCGCTAGCCCCGGTCCACGACCTCGCCGACGCCTCCACCCTGCTCTCCCACTTCACCGGCCCGTCGACCGGCACGACCAGCAGCGGGAACGGAGAGTTCTTCGCCCAATCCTCCCGGCGCCTGCTCGCCGCGCTGGTCCTCGCCGCCGCCCACTCCGCCCGGGCCGGGGACCGCACCCCGACCGAGCGTGACCCGGCGGGGGTGCCGGTGTCGATCCGCGACGTCCGCCGCTGGGCCGCCACCGAGGACCCCGCCCCCGTCGCCGTCCTACGCGCCCACGGGTTCGCCGAGGTCGCCGACGGCCTCCAAGCCCAATACGAGGCACCGGTCGAGACCCGCGGCGGGATCTTCGCCGGCGCCCTGACGACGCTGGGGGCGTTGGAGAACGAACACGTCGCCCGTATCATCACCCCACCTCAGACGTGGCGCACCCCACCCGAGGACCCCT
The DNA here is from genome assembly GCF_020131355.1 of Pseudonocardia sp. ICBG1293. Lineage (GTDB taxonomy): Bacteria > Actinomycetota > Actinomycetes > Mycobacteriales > Pseudonocardiaceae > Pseudonocardia. Next base: position 45,862 of record NZ_JAHLEL010000028.1, on the reverse strand, counting down.
CCGCGGTGGTCGAGTTGGATCCGTGGGCGTTCGTCGTCGGCCGCACCGGACCCGACGGGCAGCTGGTGCCGCCGCGGGACGCCCTGTATCTGCTCACCCAGGACGGTCCCGGCTCCGGGGCTCCGATCATCGCCGCCGTCGTCGACCACCTGCTGCGCGTCGCGACCCGCGCGGCCGCCGCCCAGGGCGGGCGCTGCGACCCACCGCTACGCGTCATCCTGGATGAGGCGGCGAACGTGTGCCCGATCGCCAATCTGCCCGCCCTCTACTCCTACTTCGGCTCCCACAGCATCCAGGTCGCCACGTTCCTGCAGTCCTTCCCCCAAGGCACCGAGGTCTGGGGCACGGCGGGGATGAACAAGCTCTGGGGTGCGGCGACGATCACGCTGGTCGGGGCTGGGGTCACCGACCTCGATCTCACCCGCCACCTCTCCGCGCTGCTCGGCGACCTCGAACTCCCCACCACATCCCGCACCCACTCGGCGGCCGGTACCTCGACCTCCCACAGCCATCGGGACACACCGGCGATGTCGGTTGCCGACATCGCCGCCCTCGATAAGCGCTACGCCCTCTGCCTCGCCACCGGAGCGCGCCCCACCGTGATCGAGTTGATGCCCTGGTACCGCGAACCCGACACCACCGGACACACCCACACCGACATCCGCGCCGCCGCCGAAGCAGCCGCAGCCGACGTGCGGCGGGCCGCGATCACCCACCTCGGCCCCGACAACCCCCTCGCCCACCGCCTACGCCACCACGACCGGGGAGAGGAGACGTCGTGACCAGCAACCACGACATAAACGGCACCGGGCACCCCGGCAGCCGTACCGACAGCGGCGCCGGTCATCGTGATCATGCGGTGCTGATCGAGACGCTCCGCGACGACCACACCCTGCTCGACCGCCGTGTCGCTGTCCTCGCCGACGACCTCGACACCCTCGCCGGAACCTTCGACCGCCTGGAGGAAACCCTCCGCGCCGCCCGCGACGACCACGACACCCCCGCCCCGGCCACCCCCGGCAGGGACAACAAGGACGACGCTGACGCCGGGGACCGCGTTACTGCCCCGAACATGCGAGTCCTGATCCCGTGGGTCCGGATCAACATCGCTGAGCTCTGCGAGCGGAAACTGCCCCAAGGCCAAGGGCGGATCCGCTGGTGCCGCTCCTGGTGGCACCACCGCGAAGCCGTCGCCCGCTTCGGTGCCCTCTACCGGGCCTGGGGCGAGGCCACCGACCCCGAGACCAGCACCGCCCTGGTCACCTACTACACCCACCTCGACCACACCCTCGAGGTCCTGATGAGTGAACACGGGCCGTTCTCCGCCTGCCCAGGCGGGCAGCATCGCCCACCCGGCCGGGGCGACCCCACCGTCGGCTACCTCCGCCAAGACCCCCACCCCGACGAACCCGAACCCGAGGCCACCGAGGCCCCGGCGGGTGAGAAGGAGCCGCAGCGATGACGACAACGCTGAGCGCGTCGAGCTCGCCGATCGGTGAGGCTCCGGCCCTCGGGCTCGGCCGTGACCAGTCCCAGGCCTGGGTACGCCTCGCGTTGACCATCGCGACCACCCTGCGCCAACACCGCCTCACCCACGGCAGGGCCGCATTCAGCGACCAGCACACAGCACTGCGCCGCGCCGCCCAGTACGCGAACGATCTCGACCCGCGCGTCGCGGCGATGGCCGCCGCCGACGAGACCGCCTTCCGCCACTCCGCAGTCGCCGACAACGCCGCCGCGGCCGGGTTCGAGGAGCTGACCAGTCCGGACCCGCAGTTCGGATGGACCGTCCACACCACCATCGGCCCCATCCCCGCCCACGCCCCCTCCGGCGGCCGGGGCCGCTGGGGCCTGTGGGCCCACGGCCGGCGCGGGGACACAGAACTGTCGGTGTTCGTCGTTGTCCCCGACCTCGACCTCGCCACCGCCCTGCGCGACGAAGTCACCCACGGCCACCAACGCACCCTCACACAACTCCGCGACCTCGGCGTCTACGGCCGCCTACGCGCCGACGACGCCCGCACCCAGCTCCGCCCCGACGACACCCAGTTCACCGAACACGTCCGCCACGCATTGCACACGGCCTGGCCCGACCACCCCGACCTCGCCACCCAGGTCCTCCACCCGAACAACGACGACGCCCCCAGAGACAGGGCCCTCGAGGGCCTGCACCAACGACTCCGGGCCCTCGACGAGCGCGGCTACCGACCCGTCGACATCCTCGCCACGATCAACCCGGCCGGCATCGACCGCGACAATCCCCGCGCGGCTCTGACCACAGCACTCGACACCCTGGCCACCGATACACACCGACAGCCGAGCGCCGCGACCAGCGATCCCGCCCACTCGCTGCCGCGGCGCGGGACCGACCTCCACGCCGCCGTCCAGCTCCTACGCCATCACCTCGACCCCGACACCACCGCGGCGGTCACCGGGTGCCGGCACTGGCCCGGCCTCGCCCGCCAACTCCACACCTGGCACCACAACGACATCCACGCCCGGTATCTGGCCACCGAACTCGCCCGGGTCCCCGCCCCACGGGTCCGAACAGCACGGGCCCCCGCGATCTACCTGCGCTCCATCCTCGACCGCAACATCACCTTCCGCAGGCGACACGACACCGCTGCTGGAGACGCCGCCGCCGGGCAGAACACCAACGACGCCACGACCGAGGAGCAGACCCCGGGCCGGGAGCAGGTGCCGCCGACACCGTTCGACATCCACCGACTCGATCCGAGCAACGCTCTGGACCGCGAAGCACTGCGCGCCTCCCGCGGCGTCGGCGGTCCCACCGCCGACGACCACATCGACGCCATCCTCGCCGCCGACCACCCCACCGAGATCCAGCATCCCGACTACACAGTCGGCGCCCCCACCCAGGAGCGGCACACGGAATACATCCCTGACCAGCAGGAACCGGAGAACGTTGCGGGACAGATGACATCCCCCGGCGATATGGCAGCAGACGAGAGCCCCGACGCGACCCGCACGGCCGCCGCCACCACCACCAAGACCATCGACAGCGCAGCAGAAGCTGCCACGGCACAGCCCGCACCGACGCGACCGGCCCGATTCACGCGGAAACGACAGAACACCCACACACCACGACAACACCACTAATCAGACGACAACACGCATGCATGCGGTTTTCGGCGGAATCTGCACTCAATAACACATTTCGCGGGCGCATATACTCGATATGCGTCTGATGTTGACCGACTCATCTGCAGCGTGCTGCACTACGGAACATGAGCACGACGACGTCCACACAACGCGCCATCACCGTGATTCTGGCGGCCGCGATTCCGATGAGCATGACCACCGGATTCACCGCCACTGCACCCGTGCAGTACGCGCCGTCGCCTGCTTCCATCAGTGCGCCAGTTGCATCTCTTCGCGCGGCGCTCCCCTCCAATCACAGCTATGAAGAGATTGCACGAGCACTGGAACGGATCGCGTCAGAGCTGGAACGCGCTCTGGCCTCTTTGCCCGCTGACCAACGCGACAATCCGCACGCCGTCCGCAATGCACTCCTGCGGAGCACATCTCACGATCGACTCAATCCGGTCGGGGTTGCAGCCTGTCTCGCCGCGCTGGGCGAGTTCATCATCACCACCGGGATCCCCGGAGCAAAAATCGTCAAGATTATCCGGGACGCGAGGAAGCTCCACGGCTCCTTGATGGCTGCACTCAAGGCAGTACGGACAAATCCGAGCCTGTCAGAGCTGGGCGAGGAATCCATCGCGATCCTGCAGAAGATCATCGGGATCGACGGTGTCATCGCCAAATGTGGGAGCATCTGACAGGCATGTCAGACGACGCACCGCAGCAGTCACGTTGCTCCCTCGCCGAAGTCCGATGGATCAGCTTTTGGGTCACCCTCATATTCGGATTTATTGGATGGCTCCCAGTCCTCGGCGCAGCACTCCTAGCGGGCTTCGGGTACCTCTGGGTGGGCCTACTGCAAGTACCTGAAAATCAGGAACTTCGGATAGCCAGCGCCGCCATATCGATCTACCTGATTGCCAATTTTATCGGCGCCTTTAAGGGCTTTATCCTAGTAAGACTAAGGGGATGCCAGTGGTACTACTGGTATCTATTCTACGCTGTTCTTACATTTGGCGTCGCCATCGCTTCAGGCTGGATGTTCGGGATCGATCCCGCCTTTCTTGTCGCTTATTCAGGAACTGTGGCGATCTGCGGGGGAATCATCGAGATGGTGTGGTTGAAACCATGGCAACCCGGTCCGAGCGACGAACTCCTGGCAGCTCGCCGCGCTGCTATGCGTCGAGGTGACGATCCCTCGCTAATCGCCGAGGACGACATCCGCCGCGCATCAGACCACACAGACAATCGTCTAGACGAAGGGCATTCACCATGAGCACAGACCACCCCGCGGGGCAGGGCCCCGGCAAAGTCGCAGTGGACAGACGCTGAGCTGCAGTGACACGCAGGCTTGAGATATGGGCGCGGGCACGGTCCCGGCGTGATCATCAGGGTGTCGAAGCCTTGATCACCGTCAGGAAGCCGTGCCCGCCGTGTCATCCTCCCCGATCCTTGCTGCCCTGACCGCATCGGACACCGTCATCGACCAGGTGAGGGCCGATACCGGTGTCGAGTCGACCGCGTTGTCGCTGCTCGATGCCCTGGCTCAGATCCCCGACCCGCGTGCCGCCCGCGGTGTGCGCCACGGCGTGATCGCGGTCCTGCTGGTCAGCGCGTGCGCGGTCCTGGCCGGTGCCCGCTCGTTCGTCGCGATCGCCGAGTACGTCCACGACACCGGACGGACCGTGCTCGACCTCCTCGGCGCCGGACCGGTCGCCCCGCACGAGTCGACCATCCGCAGACTGCTCCAACAACTCGACCCGACCGCGGTCGAAGACGCGCTGCACCGGTGGGCGACCACGCAGCTCGCGACCCGGCCCACCGATCCGGGCATACCCGCCCGAGAACGACGCCCGGTCTGGGCGCTGGACGGTAAGTCGTTGCGCGGGGCCCGTCATGGTGAGCAGCGGTCGACGCACCTGGTGTCGGTGATCGACCAGACCAGCGGTGTCGTGCTGACCCAGGTCGCGGTCGACTCGAAGTCCGGGGAGCTGGCCGCGGTCCCCGAGCTCCTGGCCGGACTGGACCTGCGCGGTGTGCTGGTCACCGCCGACGCGCTGCACACTCAGCGCTCCCATGCCCGCTACCTGCACGAACGCGGTGGGCACTACCTGATGACGGTCAAGGCTAACCAGCCCACGCTGCTGGCCCGGCTGCGTGCGCTGCCCTGGAAGATGATCGGGCCGGCCGCCCGGCAGCGGGCCCGTGGCCACGGGCGGGTCGAGACCCGCACGATCAGCGTGCTCTCCCTGCAGCGGTGCCCGGACCGGGGCGGGGAGTTCTTCCCACACGCCGCCCAGGCCATCCGGCTCATCCGCCGGCGCCGCCCGCTACGTCCGGGTGCACGGTGGAAGACCGTGACCGTCTACGCGATCACCAGCCTGACCGCGTTCCAGGCAGACCCGATCCTGCTGGCCCGCTGGATCCGCGGACACTGGAACATCGAGAACCGGCTGCACTGGGTCCGGGACGTCTCCTTCGACGAGGACCGCTCCCAGACCCGCACCGCAGCCGGACCGCAAGTCATGGCCGCCCTGCGCAACCTCGCGATCACCGCACTCCGACTGACCGGGACCACCAACATCGCCGCCGTACTACGCCACCACGCCCGAGACGCCCACCGGCCCTTGACCACCTACAAGATCATCTGACGACTTTGCCGGGGCCCTGCCCCGCGGGGGACGGGGCCTCGGTGCCGCGTCCGGGGATCATGTCGTTGCAGGCGTTGCGGTGGTATCAGATCGCCGCCACGGCGGTCCGGTTCGTCCGGGCGAACCCGGTAGCGGTGCTGGTCCCGGCACTGCTGGAAGCACTCCTGCTGGTCGGGGGCGGTGTGTTGGCCGGGTGGTGGCTCCTCGACCCGGGCCCCGCCATCGCCGATGCCGCGGCAGCCGACCCGGCCGCAGCAGAAACCGCAGCGCAAGCCGCTCCCGTGGGGACTTCGCCGCAGGAGGTGTTGTTCACCCTCGCACTGGTCGCGCTCTGCTTCGTGGTGACCCCGCCCACCTTGGGCGTCGTGCTGTCCACCCTGCGCCCCGCCGTCCTCGGCCGACCCCGCCTCACCCTGTCCCAGGCCTGGGCCACCGCCCGCCCCCACCTGCGGGCCCTCTACACCGTGTGGGCGGTCGTCACCCTGATCAGCCTGATCCCGACCATCATCGAAACCGCCGCAGCAGCCCCGTCCTGGGGCACCCCCGACCCGGCCGGCAACGGCGACACCATCAGCACGGTCGCCGGGATCCTGACCGTGGCAGCGGTCCTGCTGCTGATCTACGTCTCGGTCCTGATCGCCTTCGCCCCCGCCGCGGTGATCGTCGAAGGACTCACCGCCGGGGCCGCGCTACGCCGCTCCTTCGACCTGGTCCACCGGTCCTGGTGGCGCTGCTTCGCCGTGCTGGCCGCGATCAGCGTGCTCATCCTGATCCCGACCACCCTGATCACCCTGCCTGCAATCGCTTTCGCCGCCGTGATCGGGATCGCCGGCCCACTCTGGGTCGCGATCGGCACCGCCGCCGCTGTGCTGACCGTGGTGTTCGGCCTCGGCTCCAGCTACGGCATCGGCGCGACCGCCCTGCTGTATCAGGACCAGCGCATCCGACGGGAGAACTACGCCACCGACCTCATCCGCGACGCAGCCCCCGAACTGTAGAAATGGAGCGGCCCGGGGACCGAAGCGTCCCCGGGCGAGGCAGTGTCCGAGGCCGGGGCCTAGCCAATGGTGGGAGCATCGCCGCCATGACACAAGCGGACACCGCAGCACCAGCAGCAGCGCCCACGACCGGCGCTGCGCCGAACCCGGCAGCGGGGGCCGGACCCGCGGCGATCTTCCGGATCGAGATCACACTGGTCGAGGTCGAACCAGCCGTCTACCGGGTCGTGGAGGTCCCCGGCGATGCCACCCTCGCGGTCTTGCACCAGGTCATCCAGGAAGCGATGGGCTGGGAGAACTCCCACTTGCACGAATTCACCATCAACCAGGACTGCTACAGCATCCCGGACCCGGACTGGGACCCCGCCGGGGACCTCGGCGACCGCACCCTCGACGAAGGGGCCACCACACTGGCCCGCGTGCTCACCCTCGGACAGGAAGCCGACTACGTCTACGACTTCGGCGACAACTGGCACCACACCCTGACCGTCACCGCACTCATCACCGCTGAGCCCGGAGTGCGCTACCCGCGCTGTATCGACGGCCACGGCGCCTGCCCACCCGAAGACGTCGGCGGAGCATTCGGCTACGCCGAATTCCTCGACGCACTCGCCGACCCCCACCACCCCGAACACGCCGACCGAGTCCACTGGTGGGGATCTGACCAGTACGACCCCCACCACTTCGACCTCGACGCCACCAACACCGCCCTCCACCTGATGCTGTGACACCCACAAGCTCAGCCGGGGACGTTGCAGCCCTCTACAGCCCAGGGCTCCGTTCCGGCCCCTGACCACGGTCCCGGAACGGGGCCCGCCGCGACGCCACCGGCCTCACCGGCCGCGGCGGCTCCTGCCCACGACTGTGCCCCACCTTCGGCGACCGAGACACCGACCACGCCGACACCACAGCAGCTGCAGCAACCGGGACAGCAGCCAACGTGTCATAGCTCCGCCGGGCCGCCGCGGCCTGCGCCGGACGCCGCTGTGCCTCCCGCAACGCCGCCACCTCCGCGACCACCGCCGCCAACGCGACGATCAACCGGGCCGCATCCGCCTCACCGGACTCACTCAGGTGCCGGACCGCCGCCAACTCCCACGCCGCCGACCGCAACCCCACAGCCACCAGAGGCCACCGCACCGGCAACACCCGCCCCGGGACCCGAGTCGCCCGGTCGAACACATCCCCCGCCACCCGCGACACCCGCCCCTCAGGATCCTGGACCGCGGTGACGACACCGACCGCGGCCAGCATGTCCCCCGCCGCGTGCGCGACACCATCCCCATCCAGACCAGACAGCCCCTCCGACGACGACCGCGCATCCGTCAACGCTGCGGTCGCCTGCTCCATCGCTGACACCGCGCTGTCCACCGCCGCAGCCCGACGCTTCTCCGACACCGGCACCGACACCGGCACCGACACCGGCCGACCCGCTTCCTCTATGGCCGGCTGTCCGGGACCCGATTCGGCTTCAGCGGACGCCCACCGCGCTCTCAGATTCGGCAACGACAGATCCGCCGCCAACCGCCGACCCGAAAACCACACCGACCGCCCCTCCACCGTCTTATCCCCGGCACCGACACCGCATACCCGACCACCCCACTGCCCCGATCCCCCGCCACCGCGTAACGAGGCCGCACCGACACCCCCCGCCGCGACAACACCACCATGAACGACTCCGCGTCCCGGGCCTGCACCACTGCCGCCCGCACCTGCCGACGCAACCACTCCCGCGACGGGCCTTCCTGCCCCAGGCGGGCGGCCTTCTCCAACTCCGCCCGCGACGGCCCCGTCACCGACGACCGATCCGCACCCGCCGTCCGCACCACACCCAGGCGCTCCTCCCACACCTGACATGTCTCCCGCGCCCGCACGAAGTCCCGAAACGGCGCCACCCGACGACCCGACACCTGCCCCACCAACACCGCCGCGACATGCACATGATCATCAGCGTGGCGGATCGCGACCCACCGGCATCCGTCCGGATCACCACACCGCGCGATCCCCGTCCGGTCCATCAGATCCTCGACGACCTGGGACCACTGCTCATCGCTAAGCCCCGGGTCCTCCGGTGCGCAACGCAACGAGCAATGCCACACCGGACCCTGCCTCGGACGCCCCGCCGCCGGCGGCGTCAACGACACCCCCGCCGCCACCGCAGGATCACTCAACTCCGCCACCACCCCCGCAACATCAAAGCCCCCATCCGCCCGCAGCGACGGCTGATGGACCTCCGGACAGCCATCCCACGACGCAACCACCCGCTGATCCACATGCTCGTTCGCCCGCCCAGGACCCATCAAATAAGCGACAAGCCCACCCGGGCGCCACCCCCGACTGATCTTCGCGATCACCCCACACCCCCGGACTCACCCGGACCCGAACCCCGATCCCGCTGAGCTCGGGAACGCGCACGCGACCGCACCACCGCACGCTCCACACCCACCTGCTCATCCACCGCCACGACCGTCGCATCAATCCGCTCCACCGCACGCGACACGAGCTCCAGTACCCGCCCCGCCGACGCATCCACGACCCCGTCGCTGTTCGCGACCCGAGCGACGTCGTTGAGGTTCCCCCCGACATTGCGCAGCACCCGACGGTCCTCCATCAACTCCGACCGCAACCCCATCAACGCCTGCATCCGCGCACCCGACAACCCCGCCGACCGCGCCGACACCACAGCTACACCACCCCCGCCTACACCAGCCCCAGCCGCGTCAGCCTCCGCCGACCGGACACCCGCCGCTCCTAACCACGCCCCTACAGCCATCCCCGACCGCACCGCCGCCGCCTCCACCACAACCCGCTCCTCCGACGACAACCACACCGTCAACGAATGCGGACGCCCCCCCACCGCCCGCCCACGACGCATCCCCGCCATCCGCTCACGACCTCCTGCCCACTCAGACCCAGCACCCTGCTCGCCCCGGACCCCGGAGCGAGCGTCTCACGACCAACGACCCGCTGCATGTTTTCTGCCAGAAAACACCTAACTTGCTCCGCCGAAGGCGGCAGCAAGCTCCGCAGCAAGTGGCAGCAAGTGGCAGCAAGTTAGGCCGCGCAGCTACGCACACCGCAGCACACCTACGGTGCAGCACGTCAGGAAGCTCGAGCAGGAGCAGACCGGGCACGATCCGGGACGCCACCCGATACCATCGGGCGCATGAAGTCGAAGGCGGCGACGACACAGGCCAAGACCCACGCACGCACAGCAGCCCGAGACCTCCTCCGCGCACGCATGCAACCCATCACCGAACTCGCCGAACTCGGAACCGCCGTCGACACCGCCCGCGCACACCTCGACGCCGCCCGCCAACAATGGCGCGCAGCACAAAACGCCTACGCCCACGGCTACCGCGCCGCCCGAGCAGCCGGCTGGAGCCGAGCCGAACTCCACGACATCGGCTGCGGCACCGGACCCGCCGGCACAGCACTACGCACCACCCCACCCCGCACAGCCCCCGACAGCGACAGCGACAGCGACAGCGACGAGCCCACCAACACCTCAGCGCCCGCACTTCCGGTGACCACCGATAACGCTGACAACCAGGTGTCGAAGGCGTCCCCCCGATGACCCCCGAGTCAGCAGACGACACCGCTGACCCCGCCGACAACACTGCCGCCGCCTCCGACGCCGGCAACCCACGACCGGTACTGCTCTTCGGCCGGGGAGCACTGACCCGACTGGCTGATGGCCGCAAAACAGCGACCATCAGCAGCCAGACCCCGGACGCGGCCCCCGGTGACGCAGTGACAGCGACACTGCCGGGCGGAACCCCACGACTGCCCATGCAAATCACGCAGCGCGTGCCAGTGGAAGAACTCGCGGCACTACCGCAACTCGCAGAACAAACCGGACTGGAACTGTCCGCATTCACAAAGCTGAAATCATGGCCAGACTACCTGGACAAGATCACCGCAAACGAGAGCGTCACGACCCCCGCGCACCTACTGGTCCTCACCGCAGCCGGAAACCTCGAAGGGAAACTCCCACCGAAGGGACGCCCCACCCCCAAACGTAAACGCCAGCCACCCCCACCACCGAAACCAAAGCCCGCTCCAGTAGCACTGAAACCCGTGAAGAACGGCTGGCTACAAATCCAGACGACCGGCCCAGTGAAAATGACACCACTCACAGTGATACACCCACAGGACACAGCCGTGCTCCAACAACGAATCACAGCACTACTCGCACGACACTCACCGTCACCACAAACACGCCGAGCACTAGCACCCGTCATCGGAGCACTACTCGAAAAAAACAGAGCCGGCCCCGCAGGACTCGGCAAAAACGACCGCCAACGACTCCGGAAACACATCCCAACAGCAGTCGCATGGCTGACCAAACACCAACTCATGACACAAGGACGATGGAACCCGAAACTACTCGTAGGACTCCGCATCAAACACGCCGCCACCCGCGGCGGCGCACCCACCAAACGATGACAGAACCGGCGACGGCGCCCACCCGGCCGCGTTCAGAGGTCGAGCGCGACGCGTAGGAGCGCGTCGAGCTGGTCGAGCACAGCTTGATCGACCAGACCGAGTGACTCGGTCAACGTCGGCCGGTAGACCCGAGTCAGGCCACGTTGCACATTGAGCCACCGCAACTCAACCATCAACCTCGACCGGCACGACAACAAGATCGCGCCCGGGTCCTGCTCGTCAGCCTCGACCCCGTAGAGCATCGACACACCCCGGTCGAGCACCGGCTGCGCGCTGACGATCAGGATCGTCCGATCCCGCACCACCGACGGCGCCCGCCACAACTCACCCCGACGCACGCCACCCACCCGCAGCTCCCGCACGGTGCCGAGCTGGCCCTCACGCTCGTCCAGCGCGACCACGGCAGCATCGGCACGGTCCTGCTCCGCAGCACTCAACACCGGCCGTTCGGACTCCCAGGCATGCCGCAACACCAACCGCTCATGAACGCCGACAACGTGCGCCCCTCCAACTCCGCAGCCCGCCGAGCAAGAACCAGCGCACCCGCATCCAGCGACAGCGACACCTTCTCCGTTGATCCCACCAAACAATCCTACCATTTTAGTGGCATCAACTACAGCGAGCGTCAGACCCCCGACCTCCGACATCACGCACCCACCCGCGCCACGCCATCCGACTCAGTCGAGGCAGCCCAGCAGCGCCCGGTCTTGACCGCATATCCAGCCCCGGCCAGGGCGGCCAGTGCTTTCGACACCGCCGGGGCCTTCCGCCCCGTCGCTGCGGCGATGTCCCCGGTCCGGGTGTGCCCGGCCGCCAGTGCGGCGTAGACCTCCCGCTGCGCAGGCGACAACCCGGGGTGCCCCGCGACCTCCCCCACTCTCGACGGCGCCGGGCTCGGCAGCCGAGGCGTGGCGGGGCCGGACATCGGCGGCGGTCAACGCCGCAGGCACCGCGACACCCGACCACCCCGGCAACGCCACCACCGCCACCGACGAGGCCGGCGAAGACGCCGCGGCCGGCTCGACCGCCCGCCAGCGCTGGTGGCGCGGCGCCAGGGGCGGCCAGCTTCGCCGCCTGGGCCTCCCACCGCACCTGCGGCGACAGACACTGGGCCGGCTGGAACGGCAGAACCGCCCCCGCAGTGTCGCCGTCCAGAGCAGCGCCGGACACCGCACACGCACCCACTCCCCCAGATCTTCAGCCCAGGCCACCCGGCCCATCGTCATCCGCCCCACCCGAGTTCGCGAAGCAATACCCCCCACCCGACGGCAGGCTGGTAGGGGCGACCGCGAGACCATCGATCACGGCGTTCTCACTACGGTTCATGTTGCGGAAAGCAAACAGGTTCCGGGCAGTCAGGAACCACGCAGCACCGTGGAATTGCCGTAGTCACCGGCAAGCAGCGACTGCGTCCCCACCACCAACCCGACCCCGTACTTACGGCCGATCCGCACCACCCGCTCCAGACGCCCGATGAAACCCGCCGCAACCATGTGCGGATGCGTCGACAGGCGATGCAACTCATCGATGATCCACATCAGACCGGGCAGCTCCGGGTGGGCAGCAGTTTGCGCGCCGGGGACTGGGTCGCCGGGTCGGTGATCGGCACCAACGCTCCGCCGACGGCGGGGGCTTCGGTGAGGGTGGACTTGAGCAGCGACCGCACCTCCAGAGCGGCCTCCACCGCCCCCAGCTGCGCCAGGACACCGTCCGGGCCGGACTCCGCCCAGTCGGCGACATCGTTGAGCACCGGCGACGACCCGCCATCGGGGTCACCGTCACCGAAGAACACATGCCAGCACCCCGACGCGGCGAGGCCGAGACCGATCGCCTCCAAACACGCCGACTTCCCCGACCCCGGCTCACCCGTCACCAGGCCGTTGCGGACACCGACGGACTCCACCGCATGAAAGACCATCTCGCCCTCACCGTCGGCATACGGGCCCAACGGCACCGCCCATCGACATACCGCGGGCCGGTGTACGGGATCCCCGCCGCGAGCACGTCACGGACGATCACCGTCAGCTGCGCCCAGCCCTCGTCATCCGGGAACGGCTCCACCACCAGGTGTTTCCCCGACACACCCAGGGCGGAGGCGATCCGGCCACGACGACCCAGGATGTCGTCGAAACACAGCTCACCCGGCGGAGTGCGCACCGTCCATCGGATCGCCCGCGACGTATCCGTCCGGTCGGTCAGCAGCGAGTCGGGGAGGGCTTTCCCGCGACGGGCGACATTGGCAGCCCACCGCCGCGCCAATCTGTCCCCCACATCGGCGTCGGCCTCCTCCTCCGGCAGGACCGGGCCCGTCGCGGGCACGGTGATCGGATGCGCAGCCATCCACCCCGACCAACACCCGGCCGACCCCGCCGCCAACGCCCCGAGCAGGGTCGGATCCGTCGGGCCGGCCAACGACGCCGCACCCACCCACGCCCCAGCACCCGCGACACCCGACCACGACGCCCTCACCAGCCGCCGGAATCCGACGGCGCCACCACCCCCGGACCGCAGCCAGGCCGCGACGGACACCGCGAGCCCGAGACCGGCAGCGGTCACCCCCGCCACCATCGGGCCGTCGGAAGCGGCGACCAGGTCACACAGCGCCCAGCCCAGGGCCCGGTCGCCGCGGTCGCGGCCGTGGCCAGATACGGCACCCGACGCGCCCACACCCCCGCCCGCACCCGCTCCGCACGCTCACTCACCACCACCTGACCAGGCGTTTCCCGACGCAACACCGACCCCGACGCCCGTACCACCACCTCCCCACCCGCGACAGGCTCGGCGACCTCGGCGGCGGTCAGGCGCTGCAACGCCGCCACCAACACCTCCGGCGTGAGAACCGCAAACTCCGCCGATGACGTCATCGATATCCCTCCGGGCGTTCACTCACAGATCGGTTCCGTTCGGTGGTGCCCCGCACCGCCACGACACAGACGTCCGACAACCAGTGGCTCACCCACCGGCTTCGAGGACGGGCTGACGCCCGGACCTGGGGAAACGCGCAGATCCAGGCAGAGGCCTCAGGTGCGGGTGCCGATGTAGGTGCCCGACACCGTCGACGCCAGAGAGTCATCCGAGAGGACCTGGTCCTGAGTCGACAGATGCCGCGCAAAATGACTCTGCGCACTCGCCGCGCTGTCCCGGAACAGCGCGGCGTGCTCCTGCATCTGCGACAACAGCGCGATCGGCACGCCTGAGACACCCGCCGCGGACAGCGACACCACCGACTGCTCGATCTCGGTGAACATCCGCTCGGCCAGCGACCGCATCTGCTCGCAGAAATGATGCGCACTACCCGGATCCAACGTCTCCCCACTCGCCATGCCGCTGGTGCTGGTGTTGGCTGCGGTCATCGGAACGCCCTCTCCCTCGTCACTGCCGGTCGCGCCACTGTTGGCCGTGCCGTTGTTGGCCGTGCTGGCCGATGCGGGGCGGAGTGGATGCACCGTCGCCCACCCCGGCCCGGTCTCGGTCTCGGTCTCGGTCTCGGTCTCGGTCTCGGGAACGCTGCCGCTGACGGGCAGGTCCTCGGCCTTCTTCTCGGTCTTCTTCTCCGCGGGCACCGGCGCCGGAGCCGGAGGCGTCGTCGTCTCGGGGACGGGTGGATCGACAGTGATCACCATCGGTCCACCCGGCGGCGGGTCAGGGCCGGGATTCGACGTCGCCCGCGGAGACGGGGACCGGCGGCCCGGACGCGACGTCCACTCACCCGACCCGGTCCGGCGGCGGGGCCTCCGCCCAACGCGCTCGCGCAGGGCGCGGGCCCACCGCTGCCGCCGCAACTCCCCGGCCGCAGCCCGCTCATGACGGCGCCGGCGCCGATCGGTGGCGTAGTCCCACCCGTCGGCCCACCACGCACCCAGAGCTCGACGAGCCGGGCCGGGCTCACGCCGCGACCGCGGATGCGCGATCCGCTCCGCCACCCGCGCGGCGAGGGCTTCGGCGATCGTCGGACCGGTCCGGCGGGCGTCTTTCGCCATGCGCCGTTCATGGGCGCGTTCGGCCCTGCGGCGCCGATCCGCCAGCCGCGGCGGCTCTGTCCCCCGCGCGGTCGCGATGACCTCGGTCCCCGCATATCGCGCGAGGCCCCAGACGACCAGGGTGACCAGCAAGATCGTCTCCACGCCCGCATCACCCGGTGATCCACGTCGAGGCCACCGCGCCCGCGTCACCCACGCCGCGGGCCAGGACGCTGTAGAAACCGGCCAGCAACGGCACACCAGAGGCCACGGCCAGGGTCGGGGCGGTCAGCGCCAGCCACGGATGCCACGACTTCGGGCGCGCGGTCTTCGGAACAATGCCCTTCACCACCACTTCCAGGGTGGCGATCACACACACCGCCGCCAGCATCGTCCCCCCGGCCACACCCAACAGCTGGGTGACCGTCGACGTCGCACCCGACAGCGTCGTGAACACCCGGCCCAGCAGCGTCCCCAGCACACCGCCGACCCCGGTCCCGGCGACCAGGAACAGGGCGTTCGTGGTCTTCGCGCAGTTGCCGTTGTACTTCAACCAAGCACCCAGCACGAGCGCCAACGCCGCCACCACACCCGTCGACGCCCACGCGTTCATGACGCACCTCCAGCAGAAGACCCCGACAGCCACCCCGACAGCCAGGCCGGCACCCAGTAGGACCACGTCACGAACTCCGGCACCAGAACGCCGACCAGCGGAATCTCGTTCAGCACCGACGCCACCGTCACCGCCAGCGGCCCGACCGTCCACAGCCGGCCCGCAGTGCGCGACGCCCACCCCGCCACCCCGGCCACGATCAGCACGGGGGCCTGCACCAGCCAGAAATGCGCGACCGCGACCTGACGCACCACCGGATGCTCACTGGTCGTCCAGTCCCCGCGCCGGGCCAGCTCCAGGCCCTCGGCCAGGGTCACCGGGCGCTCCACCGCGACCCGACAGCCCGCCACCGCGCCGGCAGCCGAGGCCGCCAGCCTGCGGGCGAACCGCACCCACCACGACGGCCCCGCCGCCGGGGCCGGGCCCCACCCGGCCTTCCCCGCAACAGCCGACACCGCAGCACTCGAGCCCGACACGCTCGACAACTCGTTCGTCGTCGTACTCGTCGCTGTACTCACCGCTGACTCCTTCCCGCGCTCAGCGGCTCACGGGCCTGCAGCTCCAGGAGCCGATCTCCGGCCGTGACCAGCGCCGACGCCACGGACTCGACCACCCGCGAGGCCTCGGCCGGGTCCGGATGCCGCCTGCTCGCCGCCCCGCGGGCGTAATCGAACGCCGCCACCAACCGCTCCACATCCGACCCGGCCGCAGCGAACCGCACCACGAACCGGCCACGCCGCCGATCCGGACGACCACGCCGCACCGCCACCTCCACCTCAGCACCCGACAGCGCGGCGGCCCGGCGCCGGTAGCCGCTCACCGCCGACCACCCCGCCCCACACCACGCCGGTGCCCAAGAGCCCGGGTCACCAGACCCGCGACGCTGCACCACACCACCACCGCAGCGCAGCCCATCACGATCCGCGGCCCCGACCAGTCCCCGGCCGCCGGGAACAGCGCCTCCACCAGCACGAACACGCTGAATCCGACACCACCCAGCCCGATCAGCACCGGCACCGACGACACCACCGACCCCAGCCGCGACAGCGCTGCCCGCACCGGGTGCGGGGCGAACCGCGGACGACGCACCCGCACCCGCTCCGGCGGAAACAACGACAACTGCCCCGGATCACTCGGAAGACCCGACGAGTACTCCAGCGGCTGATCCAGCGACCGGCCCGACGATCGACGCATCACCGGCCGGGACACTCCAGAGGACGACACGACAACAGACATGCAAACCTCACCCCGAAAAGGAAGAAGCAGAAAAAACAGGAGAGAACGGACACACTCGGGCTGCGGCGCACACAGCAGCAGCTACAGCCAGACGAAGACGGCCCGAGAAAGACCTAGACAGACACCACACGGTCAGGGCTGACCGCTCACAGGATCGCCCTAGGCGAGGGCCGCGACCCGGGCCCCGTTCACACGCCCCGACACCGGCGAACCGGACGCTGCCGAGGCTGCTGCGGCGGCGGTGCGGTGCAGGAACGCGGTGACGTGGTCATAGGCATCGCCCGCGAGCTGGGCGCGGGACTTCCCCACCCCGAAGGTCTTGCGGATCGCCTCCCGCGACACCGAGCCCGCCGGAGTCGCGATGCGACCGTCGGCGACGGCCTGACGGGTCCGCTCATACAGCACCACCGTGTCCGCAGCGGTCTCGTCAAGGCGGGTCGGGGCGAGTTCGTCATACAGGTCGGCGAAGATCGGGCGGAACACCGAGTGCAGCACGTGCTGCACCACCACCGCGGCGGCGACCAGCAGCGGCGGCAGCACATGAGCCAGGGTCGAACCCGGGTCGAAGCCGTAGCGCACGCCCCACGGCACCACCGTCAATGCCAGCGACGCGGACGCCAGACCCGCATCCAGCACATACAGACCGCGAGGGACCCGGCGGCCGTGCTGCACCGCGGTGAAACCGACGAACAGGCTCACGACCAGCAGCACTGAGGCGAGGGGTTCGATGAGGTAGCCGTACCACGGGCCGTCCACACCGACGACACCGTCGTGAACCGTGACAGACATGAACAGCACACCGGCCGCGATCAGCAACGGCGGCACCATCGACAGGCCGACGTAGCGGCGGTAGGTCGAGGTCAACCGACGGTCCGGGTTGAGTAGCCGGTCGCGGTTCGCGACCGCCCGGGTCGCCCAGCCGGCCTCCCGGCGCTCACCCCGCACCGCAGCGATCTCCGCCAGACGAGCTTTCCAGTGCTCGACCCGCTCCGCGCCGCGCAGCTTCTCGGTGACCTTTCGGTCGGCGCGGCGCTCCCGCTGCGACCGCGCGGCGAGGAGGGCGGGATCGTCCTGGAGCGCGACGACCGCGCGGGCCTGCTCCAGCTCCCGCGCCAACAGACGGGCCTCACCCACCAGACGTGGCCCAGCAGCCGCACTCTCAGCGGGGTCGGGAGCGAGGACCAGATCCTCCAGCCACGACTCCGACCGGGAACCAGCCGAGCGGGCACCGCTCGTCGAAGAGCCGTTCACGGGAGCGTTCACCGGGCCCACCCCGGCGCAGACGCACGGGGCAGCGGAACCGCATCGACGGTCGCCCACACGCGATCGATGAGCTTCTCCGTCAAACCATCCGGGAACCATCTCGGCTGCTCACAGCCGGGCTCACCATCCGGAGAAAAAACCACTCCACCCTGGGGTGGAACGTCACGCATCGTGCAGGCAGGATGCCACATAGCCGATCACCTGTTTCATAGCGCAGGTTGGTTGGTCAGACCGGCGCCCCGGATTTTGCTCCGGGGTGTCGGTCGCTCCATCTGGCAGGAAGCCAGACGGACTTTTTCATGTCTAACACCCCGGGGTGGCCGTGACAAGACCGGGGTCGAACCCGCTGTCACCGGGCAGACACCCAGCGCACCCAGCGATCCAGCCCAGGACGCCACCGGCGGGTCGCGGCGAGCCAGCCCCGGGCGACGGAAATTCCGGAGTGCCTCGCGTGCGCGCGCGACGCGCGCCTACGCGCACATCGCGTTGAGACCACTCCCCAGCAGCAGTCGCCGAGGAAATTTCCCCCAGGGAAAAACCCCGACCGCGCGACGATCACGACAGACCGGGAACACCGCACCACGCCCCGGCCAGCTCAGCCGAACCGTGAGCCGGCGACCGCCCCGGACCCGGACCTGGGCGCGCGACCTGAGCACGACCACGAGCAAGCAACCGCCGAGCCCGCCGACCCTCGCTGACGCCGGGCCGCACCGGCCGAGCCCGGCGGTGCCGACCGAGTCGGGCCGGCCGATTTTCCAGCAAGGAAATTTCCGCGCCGGAAATCCCCGTCGGTCGGGTCTCAACGCGATGTGCGCGTAGGCGCGCGTCGCGCGCGCGAGAGCCCCGGGGATTTCCACTCGACTTTTCCGGGCGCAACCGCGTACGACGACCGCCGACGATGATGTCCCCGAGTTCCCCGGACGGGCGCGAGACGGTGCTCGTTCGCCACTCCCCAGCGCCGCTATCGGCGCCCTCGACAGCCTCGCCGTGGTCCCCGTGGACGGGTGCCTGGCACGCGGCCACGCCTGTGCGATACCTGCTCGATAACGCCCTCTCGGGGCAGGGCCGGAATCGGCGCGACACGCGGCGGCGGTCTCGGCGAGCGCCGCCCCGGCGGCGTGGGCGGGGCCCCGGCGGCGCCTGGCTTCGAGACCGGCACCGGCCCAGCAGCACAGGTGGCGCGGCGATCCGGCCGAAGCAGCTCAGCGCGCGTCTGAACGGGGCGTCGAGACCGCTGGGGCCGACATCGGGCACCAGCGGATACGGGCCGCGCCGTCCAGCTCTCGGCGGCTTCGAGCGCCGCGGTGTCCTGTCCTGGCAGCGTGTGGCGAGGTGTCCGAGGGCAGCCCGGCCGGGCTCGAGTCCCCGGGTTCAGCGCGGTCGGGAGCGCGGTCGGGAGCGGCCCCGCAACGCCGCGCCGCGCGCCGTTCCACGGCCGCTGCGGCGAGCGTGACCGCGGCGACGCGAGGGGGCGCCGGCGCGCCGGTCCCTCGACCGGGCCCGGTCCCGGTCCGCTCCTGGGGCCGTGCGGACACCCGCCCCGCCGGCGCCCCAGGGGCCCGCGTCAAGATCGCTCTACAGGTATTGGGACCAGCACTTTTGCCGCGTGCAACGTTCGCCGCGCAGCGGTGCGGAGTGGTCCGGGCAGCACCGATGACAGCCACATCGTCGGAGAGAATCCCCTGGTCAGGGCGTTTGCCACTCGGTCGACGTGTCCAGCCTCCACCCGAGGCAGCCGCTCAAGATCGTTTCGTTGCGGCGTTTCCGCTGGTCCCGATACTTGCCGACACCTACTCGCCTGGGCGCGCAGGGAGGAGTGGGGGCGGGCAGAGACCTCGGTCGCCGATGCCTGCGAGCGCACGTATTCCCAGGTCAGGGGCATGATCCGGGCGAGGCAGAGGTGCGACCACCGCTGCGCAGCGGCCTGTAAGACGATCATGAACAAGGCTGTTTCCGCTGGTCCGGCTATTTATCGATGGTCTATCGCACGGTCGGGTGGGTGGTGTCGGTGGGGTGGAGCATCGGCGGCGGATTCGGGAGGATCGGCAGGCCAGCACTCGCGCGGCGGGGCTGGGGTCGGTTTCGGTGGTGGTCTGTCGTGCCCGCGGTGTCGATCATGGTGTGGTGGGTTTGCGCTGGTCCCGGCCCCTGCGCGGGCGGTGCGGTGGCTGCCTGGGCGGGGGCTTCGGGTGCGCATACAGCGTGGAGAGGAGGCAGCGGTGACGGTGCGGTCGTGGGCAGTGGCGCAGGTGTTCGAGGTCAGCGACGAGGCGGCAGAGGTGTTGGTGACGCCGTTGCGGCAGGCGTTACGGGCCCAGCAGGCTGGGCCTGCTGGAGGCCTGCTTGAGGACCACGACGTCAAGGCCGGAGCCGAGGTGCGCGCCCGGATCGGGGAGGCACTGGCAGTACTGGTGGTGGTCACTGCCGGGGATCGGCGGCGTGCTCGCCAGCACGGCCAGCGGGTGCTGAGGGCGGTGTTCCAGGCTGCGGCAGCTGATCCGCGCGGGCCGTTGACCCAGGTGCCCGCGGCTGAACGGACTGATGCCGCAGAGCGGCTCTACGAGACCGCAGCGGTCCGGCTGACGGTCAAGGAGACGCTACCGGGTGTCGCTCGGCAGCTGCTCGGAGAGCACCTGGGGGTCGACCTGATCCGGGCCGGGATCCTCTGAGAGCGCTCGGCAAATGAGGTCGTGGGGGTGTCGTTGCAGGTAGAGGCACGGACCTCGGGTGATCATCGGATTGCTGATGTCCTGATGGTCGCCTGGAGGGTCCGTGCCTCTATTGCCAGAATCGCTGATCGACCCCCTCTGGGTCGAGTTCGCTGCCCTGATCGAGGCAGAGCGGCGCCCGGAGTTCGACCCGGCCCATCCGTGGGGATGTCACCGCCGCCGTATCCCCGACCGCCTGGTGTTCGAGCACGTGCTCGCGGCGTTGGTGCACGGCAGCGGCTACGAACGCATCGCCACCCCCGGCTGCTCGGACCGCACGATCCGCCGCCGTCTCGCCCAGTGGGCCGCCGCCGGCGTCGGGGAGCAGGTCCTTCGGGCCGCGCTGGCCGGCTATGACCAGATGATCGGTCTCGACCTCGACGATCTGTCTGCCGACGGAGCGATCACCAAGGCTCCCTGCGGTGGCGAGGGCGCCGGCTGTAACCCGGTCGACCGGGGCAAACAGGGCACCAAACGCTCCGTGGTCTGCGACGGTGCGGGGATCCCGCTGCACCTGATCAGCGCCCGCGCCAATGACCACGACTCGCCGTTGCTGAAACCGACCCTGATCGGGATCTACGACATGATCGGGCCGCTGCCCGAGCGACCGTGCCTGCACCTGGACCGGGGCTATGACTCAGGCAAGACCCGCGATCTGCTCGAACGACTCGGGTTCGACGCACAGATCGCCACCAAGGGCCGGCCCGCCCCGATCCAGGTCGGTAAGCGGTGGCCGGTCGAGCGCACCCATTCCTGGATGAACGGCTACGGCAAGCTCCGCCGCTTCACCGACCGGCGCACCGTCATCGCCGCGTTCTACCTCGACCTCGCCGCCGCACTCACCGTGATCCGCAGACTGATCAACGCGGCCCGCAACCGCTACCGCTGGCCGGATAGGCCCACCACCCGCCGGCTGCGGTAACGATCAATTGCCGGGCGCTCTGAAGCCTCCCGATCGACGCCGACCTGGGCGGGACCGACACGGCCGCTGCCTGACCGACGGTCGAGAAGGCGCCTCATGATCGCTCTACAGGCAATCGGGACCAGCACTTTCACCTCGCGCGCCACGCGCCGTGTCGGGCCCTGCCGGTGGTCGGATGACACCGGCGACGACCGGGCCGCCGGAAGGAATCGCCAGGTCAGAGCGCCGCGTCCCTGAAAGTCGCTCAGAGCATCCGAACCTGACGGCGACCATGATCGTTTCTGTGTGGCGTTGTCGCTGGTCCCGGTACTTTCCGATATTCGATCGCCTGGAGTGGTGCGTGGGACGGGCGCGGGTGGTGCTCAAGCTCGGGACGGCCCCCGTGCGGATACATCCGCAGGTCAGAGGGATGTCGTGGCGGGTCAGCGGGAGGCCTCGGCGGAGGTGTTGCGTCGAGCGTTCCAGTGCTGACCGGGCTGCTGTTCTTCTTCGAGGCGGTCTTGTTCCTGGCTGGGGGCGGGCCGGGGACGTTCACGACGGCGCGGGGCGGGCCCGTAACGGCCGCTGAGAAGCTTTCTGACGGCGTGAGGTGGCCCGGGGCGGTCGTGGGCAAGTCGACCCGGACCGGAGTCCGCTCTGGCGGGCGAGGACCGGAAGCGGCGCGGCAGCACCGTTCGTGCGGGTCGAGAGCCGCCGGTCGGGCGTGGGTGCGGGTGTTCAGCATGACGCCCCGGCAGGGACGAGTCGTCGGGAGAGTCGGGCCTGAAGCAGAGCCGTGATGTGGGCGCGTGCAGCCTCCCGGGTGGAGGAGGTGTTGCGGTCGATGTCGGGGGCGGGGACGAGCCCGGTGAGTAGTGCGTGACGGTCACGAGCCTGGTTACCGGCCAGGATGAGGCGGGCTTCAGCCCGTTGCTGGTCGGCGGCCCGGAGGGCCGCGGCGGGCAGCGTGGTGTGGCCGTAGGACAGCCGCTGCGCGGCGGCGCGGCCGTGCCGGGCCGCGACAGCGGCCCGGGCTTGGGAGTCGGCGTGCGGGGCCCTCAGGGGCCCGCTGTGCCCGGTCCAGGGGGTCAGGCGGTGGCGTAGCCACGCCGACGGCCAGCGTACCTGCCTTGCCGGGCAGCGCTCGACCCGTCGGGCAGGCCCGTCGATGCTCGGCTGGTGATCGAGGGCGTGGCGCAGGTCGTTGTTGGTCCACCCGGCCCGCCAGAACGGCTTCACCCGGGCGCGGATCGCTCGAGGGGACAACCGCGCCAGCAGCGGGTCATCACGCAGCTGTCGGGCTGCGCCGAGCATCTCCCCCGGACTGGTGGGCACCCGGTCATCGAACCAGTCCCCCCACCGCCGGCCCTGGCGGGGCGGCTCGGGCCGGCCGGGCCGGGTCCCAGTCCTCCGCTGGCTGTGGATGATCGTTTTCGCGCGCGTGTGAACAGAACTCTTACCTTGGGTAAGAGTAAACCCCGTTGGGGTCCAACTTTCGGTGCGCAACGATCCAGAAGGGGTCTCGAAGGGGCTCCCGGAACGGCTTTCAGAGGGGGTGTCACCGATCTCGGTGAGCGGCCGGCGGTCGTCTCGGGTCTCGGCGGTGTTGGTGTCGGTGATGGCGTGGTCGGGGAGGTGGAGTTGGTAGACCGCCGCGCGGTTGCCGTGCCGTCCGTGGATCATGCTCTGCAGCGGGCCGCGGTACTGCGGGGTCGAACCGGGCTCGACGAGGGTCAGCCAGCCGTGCTCTTTCAGCTTCGCCAGCCAGGACGCGACCGAGGACCGTGACCACCCCGAGGCCTGCTGCAGACGGGCCCAGGTCGGCCAGGTCAGATGATCGGTCCAGTCCGCGCGCCGGGCGAGCTCGTCGAGCAACGGCTCCAGGCGTCGGCGGACATCACGGCGCAGCCGCTGATACCAGGTTGAGGCATGGATCGCTTCGTCCCAGTCCCGGGCGGTCCGCGGCAGACCCCGGCTCGCCTCCACGTTGCTCTCGGCGGTGCTCTGGGGGGTCGTGTCGTCGGTCAGCTCGGCCCAGCACGGGGTGCAGACGATCGAGTTGAGCACCGTGCCCCGGGCGACCCCGGACCGACGCACGCAGTGCGTACACATCCGCGGAGCTGGTGGCGGGTCGGTGTGCAGCTCACGGGCACTGGACCAGCCCGCGGTGGTCATCGCCGCGGTCGTGGCGGCCAGCTCACCCGGGTCGAGCTGGCCCAAGGGCCAGAGGCCAGTATCGAGCCCGGACCGGACCGGACATCCACAGACATCCCGGGCGCCCTCGTGCGGGGGCGTTGCCGGGGCTTGACTGGTCGCGTTATCCTTCAACCACGCATCCAACGCGTGCTCACTCCTTCAGATGATGGTGGGGGGGCTGAAGGAGCCAGAGAGTGCAATCTCTGTTTGCTCCGCTTCATCGGGCCTGACCCCCTGTGGGGGTGTGGGCCCGATGGTGTTTCTGAAGCGTGCGGCCGCTTCAGCCCGCCATATCGAATTGGACTCCAAGGACGACCCGCATGTGTCGGCCGCCCCTCCAGGGGTCTAGATGGTCATCGTCGTTGCTCCTTCATCTGGGCCGAGCGGGAGCCTGCCGCCCAGTGCCCAGTAGCCGGAAGAGCCGGAAGAGCCGGAAGAGCCGGAAGAGCCGGAAGAGCCGGAAGAGCCGGAAGAGCCGGAAGAGCCGGAAGAGCCGGAAGAGCCGGAAGAGCCGGAAGAGCCGGCTCACTGTCCGATCTTGCCAGACCCGGATACTGGCCGGGGCGTCGGCAGCTCTTACGGGCGTGTCGGCCGCGTCGGGGGCTCGCCGGGCCGGTGGTGTCCGTCGCAGTCGTCGAGGTCATCCAGGTGCTCGACGCAGTCGTCGAGGATCGCCTGGGTGGTTCGGACATGCCAGGCCGCTGGCGCCTGATCTTCTAGGGTTGCCCCGTAGGGGTTGCGGACTTTTTCTGCGGCGAGCGTCAGCTCCCGGGTGGCGGTGAGGATCCTGTCCCGCAACCAGTTCTCCTGGTCCACCCCGTCACGTCCCGTACGACGGACCGGCCGTGTCGGGACGAGGCCCGGCGGCATCCACTGCCGCACGGGCTCAGGCTCGTCGGGGGGCGAGTCGAGCATGGGGACCTCCGGGGAGACGAAGCAACCTGCATGTGACGCGCTGTCGACCATGACGCCGGGCAGCCCGCCCGGCGGTGGTCGAGTGATTCTGTCGTCACAGGGCGTGTCCGAGAGGTTGGCACACAGCCTGCGGCCTGGCAACTCCGTACATGGTTTGACTGTCGAGCGTTTCAATGATGAGTTGGGTAAGAGCTGCTAGGGTTGCTCTGGAGCCGGCCGGAGTCGTTGCTAGGGATGAGCGGCAGCTTCGCTGCTACGGTTGGCCCCTGGCCCCTGGCCCCTGGCCCCTGGCCCCTGGAAGGACGGTACCCTGATGTCGGCTGCTGATGATGGGGATCGCCCGCTCACGTTCGCAGAGAAGGTCAATCAGGTCTTCGAGACGGTGCATCCACCGGGGCGGTCACCGTACACAAATCGGGAGGTGGCTCGGTGGCTCGAGAAGAACTCGACAAACGGCGAGCCGACTCTCAGTGAAAATTATATAGGACTCTTGCGTAGCGGCAAGAGCAGAAATCCAACGATTCAGACTGTCGAGGCGCTTGCGAGATTTTTTGGAATTCCCTCCGCTTATTTTTTGGAGAGCGGTTCGACTGCGTCTGCTATCCATGAAGAGTTGCAGTTGATCGCGAGCCTGCGTGACGCGAAAGTTCACGGTATTGCTGCCCGGGCAGCAACGCTGGATCCGGAGATGCGTGATTGGCTCCACCATATGGTGACCACTTTGCCGACGGGGAAGCCGTTGGGCAAGCAGCGCGACTGTGCCCGTCGCCGTCGCTTCGAGGAGCTTCCAGGTGAGGACCTCAATGCTTGGTGACCACGGAGGGTCGCAGATTTTGATAAAGAGGCTGAAGTTTCCGCTCTGGTCGCGGTCTCCGGGGCGGGCTGTTGAAGCTAAAGCGCGCCATCTGCTTCGTGATCTCAACCTGCAGCTGCCATTGGACCTTGACGAGCTTTGTCTGAAGCTTGGCGAAAAGCGGATGCGGCCAATTCAGACCTTAGAGTTCTGCTTCCCAGATCCAAGCATCTTTGGGCTATGGGTCGAAGCAACCGACACCGACATCATCATCCATGATGCGAACCTGCCGCCTCGGCAGCGCACACGAACTATTTTGCATGAAGTCGGCCACATGGTTTTTGACCATGAACCGGATAACAGTGACGATGATGTAGCGGAGATGATTGCACCGCACCTACCTCCCGATACAACCTGGAGGTGCCTTCGCCGAGATCGCTTCGACTCCCCTCACGAGAATGACGCGGAGCACTTCGCTGCGCTTCTTCAGTACTGGGGGCATCAGGCAGAGGCGGCTACGCGACGAAGTATTCTTGGTGGGGCGCTGGAGAACGCGGTCGACATATTCTGAGCCAGGCCAGAATAAGCTAGAGTAGGGCACTGTTATGCTCTCCGCCTACATTGCAGTATGGGTCGTTGTTTTAACGATTCTCGTGGGGCGCATTTTCATAGTCAGAACGTCACGTGCCCGCCCTTGGGGGAACGCTCTGACGACCTCTTTACTGACGATGTTCATTGCGTCAGAGCGGGTCCTTGGTCGGGCTTTGGACGGGATAGCGCCGGGTCTGCGTCTCCTTGTATTCTACCTGGCTCTCGTCTCCTTCTTTCTAGTAGCACTGCTTTTTGTCCTGGACTGTCGCTTCAGTAGGTCCAGTATGCGCACACAAAAGACGCCTATTCATCAACAAGTCGCTGCCTTTCTATTTACTGCAGTGCTGCTGACCGTTTTTTGGGGCGCATCCAATGGTCACCTCATCCAGTATCCGGAAATTCTCGACGAGTTCAGTGCAGACCTGGCACCAGCTTATATGTTTCATGTGGTGGCGAATTCGTATCTGGGCTACAGCTGCGTACTGCTGGCGATTAATGCGACTGGCGCTGCGCGCGCAGTGGAATCGGCCGTACGCTGGGTTTTCTACTTGGCCTCTCTTGCCTCGCTCGCCATGCTACTTGGCGGACCTATCCTGCGGATACCCACACTCGTGGTGCGCTGGTTCTCTGAAGGCCGCTCCAGCGTTTCTGTCACATTACAGAGCGTGGGGGCAATTCTCCTGGAGGCGGGGATAGCTGTTTTCCTTGGGAGTCTCTGCGCACTCGGCCTCCGAGTTCTGTATGTGCTCTGGCGCGAGCAGAAATTGATCCAGAGGAAAGTGGACCGCTTACATCCCGCGTGGGAGGTGTTAGTGGCCGCGATTCCAGACGTCGCCTTCCGTCGCCGGGGTCGGTTTTCGGTGATCGTTGATCGTCTCCGTCGTGACTTGCGATTCCGATACGATAAGCTCTCCATCGAATACGAAGGGGCATTGTGGCGAGTAAGCGTGTATGTCGACGACTCCGCTCTGGATGAGGCTGGTCCAGTTAGCTTCAGGCAGCGGGCTTGGCTAGTATATGAAGCGTTAGTTAAGATTCACAGAGGCGTGGCAACTGCAACGGGGCCTGTCCTGATTGTTCCGGTATCCGCGAGCGACGATCGCCCTCTGCTGGTTCTTGCCGCCGAACTGGGTAAATTAATCAATCGGTACGGTCCGCCCGACCGGAGCATCGCGCCGATAGAGCCACATGTGGACGGCACGGAAGTGCAAGGAGAGTGAGTCTATCCATTGTTGAATCCGATCGCCGACCGAGATGCTTTCGGCCGTTCGCGACTTTTTTGCAGGTTGAAGGAGTGGGTATCCGTCGTGGGTCACTGTGGCACTACTTGTCACAGTGACCGCAAGTGTCGTCTTTGTTCTCGGCGAGCTGGTCCATAGGGGTGAACGGTGGTGGCTTGTTGGCTTCGTGGTGTATATGTTCCCGGCTCTCGTGACTGTTGCTGCGACGGCTGGAGTCGGCCGGATTATGCGCAGGCAGAAAATATGGCTGGGAAAATGATCCCGCCGTCCGTGGCTCGTCGATTATCGCGGAGGTGGCTGTCGTGCCGGTCGTGAAAATCCATGCTGTGCGCGCCGCGGACGCGCGGGAAGCTGACCTGGAGGGCCGGTTCGTTTCGTGTCGCGCCGATATGGGCGATGTCCCAGGGTTTCGCGGGTTGGAGTTACTGCGGCCGGTTGATGGTGTCGGCCGGTATTTTGTGGTGTCGTGGTGGTATTTCGACGACTCGTTTTATGATTGGCTATCGTATGGCCGGGAGCTGGCGCATGGGGTCTCGACGGCCCGGTTGGGTGTGGCGTCGGAGTTGTTGGAGTTCGAGGTCGTCGATCTGCGCGGCCTCGCCGGCGATTTGAGGTGAGCGATCGGCGCGGGTTTACACGGCTGCTTGGGTTGCCTCCACCGTGAGCGCAGCCTCGGCGGTGGCGGTGGCGGTGGCTGGGTGGTCGAGGCATCCGCGGCTGCGGTGCTCGTGGTAGGCGGCGTCTCGGTCCCAGAAGCCGCGGGTGGTGTTGTGGGCGGGCCAGTAGGTGGCGCAGTCGCTGCAGAGGAAGATCTCGATCGGGCCGAGTTGCAGGTTCTGCGGTGGCTGGTCGCAGGTCGGGCATCGGTAGACGCTGTAGATGCCATCCCAGCGTGGCGCCGGCGGGTGGCCCTCGCTGGTGGCGGCGATGGCGATGGTTATGGCGTCGCTCCTGCGTCCTTGGCGGTGTCCTGCGGGCGTGCGGCGCGGTGGTGGGTGAAGCCGTGTTCGCGGAGGCGGTGGGCGAGTTCCCCGGTCGTGTACGCGGCTGCGTGCGCTGCCTCCTTGTTGTTGACGCTCTCGTCGTAAGCGCTGTTTCTGCTGGTAGACGACTTGTGTAGGCGATTCATGGGCGTGTCCTTTCCCGGCGTGCGTTCGTGGAGCGCCGCGCGGAATGCGGTGACGGCGACGAGGTGCTGGACGACGTGTCCGTCAGCGACGAGGACCCCGTGCTGGTCGCGTGCGGTGACGGCGAAGACGAACCGGGTGTCGACCTCGTGTATGCAGCGGGCGGTGACCTGGAGTCGGGCGCCGGGGATCGACGGCGCCCGGTGGGTGATCTCGACCCTTGCTCCGACCTGAGTTGCACAGGTTTAGAGGTCGTTTCAGAACGACTTGTCGAGTTTCCATTGACCCCTCGACGACAGATCAAACGGCAGGTCAGATAGCCGCTTGTCGTCTACAACAGACACGTCGACCTCGTTCTGAAATGACCTCTTAGTGCCCCGGCGCGGTGATGGTGGGGAGCCGGTCGAGAATGGCACGCGCGCCGCTGGTGATCTGCGGGGCGGCGGTGATCGGGTGACCGCCGACGTCGACTCGGACGGTTCGTAGTGGGCGCAGGGCTGTGACCAGCTTCTTGATGGTCACGCCTGCCGCGTCCTGGAGGTGTCGGGAGACCGCGAGGGCGGCGAAGACGACGGTGAGGTGGGCTTCGATGGCGTCGCGTTCGCGGTGGAAGATCGGTCGGGCTCGCAGGTCGGACTTGGCCATGCGGAAGCTGGCCTCGACCTGCCACAGGTCGTGGTAGGCGGCCACGACCTTGTGCCCGTCCATGGTGGACTCGGCCAGGTTGGTGACGTAGCCCTTCAACCCGGCGAGCTGGCGGGCGCGTTCGACCAGGCCCCAGTCGACCTCGGTGCCGGTGGAGGCGATGCGGACGAAGCGGTCCTTCTTCAACGGCCGGGTGCCGGCGGCGACCTTCTCCGCGCGGTCGACCATGGCGTTGATCGCCCGGTCATCGTGTTTGTGGCGGGCGAAGCGGTACTGGTAGACGACCCGCCGGCTCCGTTTCGCCTTCCCTGTCCCCATGTCGCGGCGCGACTCCAGGACCTGGCCGTCGTCGAAGGCGTTGCCGTGACGCTCGACGTGCGCGGCCAGATCGTAGGGCGCCTTGCTGATCCTCGACCCCACGATGAAGGAGAACCCGTTGTCCTCCAACGCGTTCAGGTTCGACGCGGACAGCATTCCGGCATCGGCGACGACCACCATGTCCTTCACGTCGTGCCGTTTGCGGAAGTCCTCCAGAACGGGTAGCAGAGTGGTCGTCTCGGCCTTGTTGCCCTCGAAGCAGCGGACCTCGAGTGGGAACCCGGACGGGTCGACGAGCAGCCCGACCTGGATCTGCGGGTCGACCCGGCGTTCCTTGCTCATCCCTACCTTGCGCAGCGTGTCCTCGTGCTCGACCTCGAAATGGGGTCGCCGTAGTATCCGGGAATAATCGGGCGGATATGGCTGGGTAGGCTCCTGACCAGGGGGTTTCTGGGGTTCTGGTCGGGAGGTTGTCGGGTGGTCGCTCCGGTGTTCACAGACGTCGAGCTGGAGAGGCTGCGGCGGTTCCCGGAGATCGGCCGGGAGGAGTTGTTCCGGTTCTTCACGCTGGCCCCGGCGGACGTTGCGTTTGTTGATCCCGGTCGGGGCCGGGGCGCGGCGGATCGGCTGGGTCTGGCGGTCGCGGTGTGCTCGTTGTCGTGGTTGGGGTTCGTGCCGGATGAGGTGGCGTCGGCGCCGCAGGCGGCGGTGGTGCGCCTGGCTGAGCAGTTGCGCGTGGATCCGGCCGTGATCGGTTCGTATGGGCGCCGGGCGAAGACCCGCACCGAGCATCTTCGGCTGGCGGCGCAGTATCTGGGGTGGCGGCCGCCGACGACGCTGGAGATCAAGGAGCTCGACGAGTTCCTGCTGGCGCGGGCGATGGAGCATGATTCGCCGACGCTGCTGTTCCGGCTGGCGTGCGAGTTCCTGATCTCGGCGCGGGTGATCCGGCCGGGACCGGTGACGGTGGTCAAGCGGGTCGCCCACGCCCGCGAGGTGGCCCGGCAGGAGACGTTCGACCGGTTGGCGCACGAGTTCACCGACGCCCGCCGCGTCGGGCTGGACGGGCTGCTGGTGGTGGATTCGGAGATCGGGATGACCCGGCTGCGGTGGCTGGGGAAGGGGCCGGTGGAGGCCTCGCCCGCGGCGGTGAAGGCCGAGATCGCGAAGCTGGAGTTCCTGCGCGGAATGGACGCCCACGCGTTGGACCTGTCGGTGCTGCCGGCCGAACGCCGCCGGTTCCTGGCCACGGTCGGTCGCCGCCTCACCGCCCAAGCGCTGGAACGGCGGGAGCCGGAACGCCGGTACCCGATCTTGCTGACGTTGCTGGCCCAGTCGGCGACCGAGGTGCTCGACGAGGTGGTGGCGCTGTTCGACCAGGCGCTCTCGGCGCGGGAGAGCAAGGCCGCGCACAGGATGCGGGACTATCTGGCCGAACGCGCCAAGTCCGGGGAGGACCGCCAGGAGCTTCTGGACGCGATCTTGGCCATCGTGGCCGACCCGGCGGTGCCGGACGGCGATGTCGGCGGTCTGATCCGGGGCGAGCGGGTCGGCTGGGACCGGCTGCGTTCGGCGCAGTCGAGCGCGTTGCCGCCGCTGCCGCGCGATCACGGGCACCTCGCCGCGCTGGACGGCTCGTACGGGTACCTGCGCCAGTTCACCCCGAACGTCCTCGACGCCGTGACCTTCGCCGGCGGCACCGCCGCGGCCGAGCTGCTGGAGGCGGTGGCGATCCTGCGGGAGCTCAACGCCACCGGCGCCCGCAAGGTCCCCGACGACGCGCCGAGCGGGTTCGTCCCGGCCCGCTTCCGCGGCTACCTGGACACCGCCGCGGCGAACCGCAGCGCGACGGCGTATCGGCATTACTGGGAGCTGTGCGTGCTGCTGGCCCTGCGGGACGGGCTGCGCACCGGGGACGTGTTCGTGCCGGGCAGCCGCCGTTACTCCGACCCGGCCGCCTACCTGCTCACCGAGGACAAGTGGGCGGATCAGCGGGCGGAGTTCTGCCGACTGGTCGGCAAACCCTCCGACGCCGCCACCGGCCTGGCCGAGGCCGAAGACGAGCTGCACACCGCGCTGGGCAAGCTGGAAACGACGCTCGCCCACGGCGACGGCCCGGTCCGCCTGGACGACGACGGCGATCTGGTGATCTCCCCGCTGACCGCGGAGGACATCCCGGCCGAGGCGAGAGCGTTGAAGGCGGAGCTGACCGAGATGCTGCCGTTCGCGCCGATCGTGTCGCTGCTGATCGAGATGGACAAGCGCACCGGGTTCCTGGACTGCTTCACCCACGCCGGCGGCAAGCAGGCCCGCACGCGCGAGCTGAAGCGGAACCTGATCGCGGTGTTGCTCGCCCAGTCCACCAACCTCGGGCTCACACGGATGGCGGACGCGTGCGGGATCTCCTACGACATCCTGGCCTGGACCGCCGAGTGGTACGTACGGGAGGAAACGCTGCGGGCGGCGAACCTGGCGCTGATCGGCTACCACCAGCGCCTGCCGCTGACCCCGGTGTTCGGCACCGGCACGCTGTCCTCTTCGGACGGTCAGCGGTTCCCGACGCGAGGTAAGTCGGTCACCGCCAGGGCTCTGAGCAGGTATTTTGCGCACGAGGGCCTGTCGACCTACACGCACGTGACCGATCAGCATACCACCTACGGCACGAAGATCATCGTCGCCACGAAACGCGAGGCGCACTACGTCCTGGACGAGATCCTCGGCAACGCGACCGACATCCCGATCACCGAGCACGCCACCGACACGCACGGCGTCACCCTGGTCAACTTCGGGCTGTTCGACCTGCTCGGGTTGCAGCTCTCACCGCGGATCCGGGACCTGGGCAAGATCACTCTCTACCGGACGGGTGCGAAGGCGGCGGCCGAGACGGCGTTCCCCCTGACGGGGCCGCTGTTGGCTCGCAAGCTCAACACCGACCTGATCGCCGAGCACTGGGACGACCTGCTGCGCCTGGCCGGGTCGCTGAAGTTCGGGCACGCCACCGCATCGCTACTGGTCGGGAAACTCTCGGCGTCCGGGCGGCAGAACGCGCTCGCCGCGGCGCTCAAGGAGTACGGCGCGCTGCGCAGAACCGTCTACACCGCCCGGTACCTGTCCGATCCGGCCTACCGGCGCAAGATCTCCCGGCAGCTGAACAAGGGCGAGTCGCTGCACGCGCTCAAGCGGGACCTGCTCTACGCCCACGAGGGCATGATCCGCGCCCGACACCTGGAGGGACAGACCGAGCAGGCGTGGTGCCTCACCCTCGTCACCAACGCCGTGGTCACCTGGACGACCGAGTACTACGGCCTGGCCGTCGAGCAGATGCGCGCCGCCGGTCGCCGCATCGACGACGAGGTCCTGGCCCACATCTCCCCGGCCCACTCGGAGAACATCAACTTCTTCGGCGCCATCGAGGTCGACATCGACGGCGAACTCGCCCAACTCAGCCCGACCGGCTACCGACCACTACGTGTCCGCGACACCCTGTTCTGATCAGGTTCGCCGTCCTCACGACGCGACGCCCCCGTCATCGGGCAAGTTTCACTCACTGGCCAGCCACCACAGCACCCATCGTCGCTGCTCAGACCCACTGTCGTCTCTGGCAGCGCACTCCGTGGCCACTGCTGTCGAGACGAGTCCATGGTCGCTTCCGCCTCGATAGATTGAGACACGCGATAATCGCGGCTTATCTGACCTATCCCCACGAACCACGAGGTCACAGCCCTGCATCCTCCATATCCGCCCGAAAAATTCCGGATACTACGGCGCCCCCGAAATGCAGCGTGGTCACGTCATAGAGCACCAGCGACGCCGCCCCCACCCGCGAGGCCACGGTGCAGGCGGCGGCCAGGACGGCCCGGTAGTCCTTGTCGCTGCAGCGGCGCAGCGCCGCGGTGAAGGTGTTGCGATGCGGCGCGACCACCCCGAGTTCATCGAGGACCCCGACCGCGGCAGAGGTGCTGGTGGGCTCCACGATCCTGGCGAGCACGAGCGCCCGGAACACCTCGTCGGCGAGCTGGTCGAACCCCAACCGGCGGTAGGCATCGCACAGGACGTTCCACAGGACCTCGCTCGCCGACCCGGTCACGACCGCGCCCGCCGCGCCCCCGGTGGCAGGGGCGTCGAGGTCGAGGGCCTGCTGACCTGCATGGATGCGATCCCGCGCTGAGGCGATCAGCACTGCGAGCTCGGCGTCATCATGAGCGGAACCGACGTGGGCGACGATCCGCCGGACCCCGTGGCGCTTCTCCACGATCTGCACCGCCGTCGCCCCGGACGCCGTCTTCACCTTCCGGACGAACACCACCCGAGACTACCGATTAGTGCCCCAGATCCCGACCCCACAGCCCGCTGACCAGCAACGACACCTCACAACCCCCGACTACCTGTGCAACTCAGGTCCGACCGGGGTCTGGCCGTCGACGGCGCGGTGGTGGCGGAGGAAGCCCATGCAGGGCGCTTCGAGGAGCCCGACGAGATACCCGGTCGCGAACACGTGTTCCCCGGCCCGGAACGCGCCGAGCGTGGGGTGGAGATCGGGGACGAGTTGATCGTCGGGAACGACGTAGAAGATCGACATCTCGCCGTCAGCTCTGCTTCGGCTGGCCCTGGCAGATCGGAGCGCGGTGGTCATGGCCGGCGG
Source organism: Pseudonocardia sp. ICBG1293 (assembly GCF_020131355.1). Taxonomy (GTDB): domain Bacteria; phylum Actinomycetota; class Actinomycetes; order Mycobacteriales; family Pseudonocardiaceae; genus Pseudonocardia. The sequence goes on along the minus strand of NZ_JAHLEL010000028.1, from coordinate 11,511 downwards.
ATCTTCGTCGTCGAGGTCGTCGAGGTGTCGTCCTCGTCGGTGTCGTCGTCGTGTTGGTCGGCGGTGGTGCTGAGGGCGTGGCGGTGGTGCGGGGGGACCATGCTGGTGATCAGGGCGGAGACGATGTCGCGCTGTCGCTCTGGGAGGAGCGCCCAGTTGTGAAGCAGGTCGGTCCCGGCGGGTTCGCGGACCAGGATGTGCAGGGTGTGCGCGGGCCCGTCCACGGCTTCGGGGTGGTCGCTGTAGAAGAAGTCGTCGGCGACGTTGTAGTAGCGGGCGAGCCAGCGCAGGTAGGTGGGTGAGGGTTCTTTCCCGCGGGTGCCGTTGAGGATTTTGGTGATGTAGACGTCGCTGACGCTGCCGCCTTGGCTTCGGATCCATCGGACGATGTCGGTGGCGGCGAAGACGGTGCCGTTGGGACGCCGGATGGTGGTGGCGAGGTAGTTCAGCCGTTCGCTGATGGTGCCGAACCGGTTCGGGTCCGGCGCGCCGGGCTTGATCCGCGCCGGCACCACCGTCCCCGACGGACTGCTGGCTGCTGTGCTCTTCCTGCTGGTAGTGGCGGTGCTGGCAGGGCTGTCGGGCTGTGCTCGTCGTCGGGTCATGCTGGTCCTTCTTGTGTCGTGGCTGTTCCTGGTTGTCCCTGCTGGTCCCGATTGCCGGGGGTGCGGGGCCGGGGCCAGCAGGTTCCGGGACTCTATCCCTGGTCCGAGTTCGCAGGTGCGCATCACACGCTCTAGTGGACGGATATACAACAATGAATAGGATACAGTCGTGGTGGTGTTCGGGGCGGGTATCGATCGGTGGAGGCGGTGGGGTGGGTGGTGAAGCGTCGTGTCTCTACTGCGTCGCGGTCGGTGCTGCCGCCGTGGTGGGACACCGCGACGGCACCTGCGGCGACGCCGCGACCCGTGCCGCTGCGCCCGCCCTACACGCGCCCGGGGCGTGCGGGACGCGCTGCGCCCGTGCCTGTGGTTGCTGACGTCGCGGAAGACGCTGCGGATGCGCCGGAAGAGCCGGATGTCGATGTGTCTGCCGGTCTCGCCGATGCTGAACTCGACGCAGACGTTCCACCGGAGAAGTACGAGGAGCATGCGCCGGCCGGCGTCGTCGGTGACGATCCGGATGGGCTTGCGGCGGGCGTGGTGCCGTCGTTGACGGAGGTGTTGTGTCGTCCGGCGGATCGTCCGGTTCAGGTGCGGACCACGGTGGAACGCCCTCTCGCAGCGCTGGACCCGGTGGACCCGATGGAGGCGCGGCAGGTCGCGGAGTGCTTCGCGGTCGATTATCTGTCCTGCGACCAGGCCGATCCCGACCAGCGCCGCCGTGCCCTGGCGGCCTATGTGTCGTATCCGGTGGACGCGGAGCTGGGCTGGCCCGGCCCCGCCCCCGGCGAGGGCCGGTGCCGTGCGCTGCAGGCCCGAGCAGGCCGGGCCCTGTCCTGGGACTACGGCTTCGTGGTGGATGTCGTCGCCCTGGTCGAGATCGAGATCGAGAGCAGTGCCGGCGGAGTGCCGGCGATCGGGTCGGTCGCCGGGGCTGTCGCTGGTGGCGAGGCGGTGTCGGCGGTGGTGTGGCCCTCGGCGGTCCCGCCGACGTCGTGTTCGGAACAGGGAGAACGGCGGGCGGCGGTGGTGTGGCGGCGTGTGGGGGTGCCGGTGCGTCGGCATGACTCGGGCCGGCTGGTCGTCGACCTCCAGGCCCTACCCGCGACAGCAGAGGAGGCCTTGTGACCAGTACCAACAACCACCACAGCCCTACCAGCGTCAGCAGCGGCAGCGTCCCCGGCGACAGCGCCGGTGGTAGTGGTGCGGGGGTGTCGTGGATCGATGCTTCCTGGGAGGCGCTGCCCGATCACGAGGTCGCCCCCGGAGTCCCGCTGGCTGAGTGGTCGCCGCGGCCCGCTCGCGCGGTGCCGGACGGTGGTGACGCCGCCGGTGTGGAGGCGCTGTCGGCGGGGCCTGAGCCGTTCGTGGACGCGGTCCGGGCTCGGGGCGCGGTCCCGAAACAGGGGTGGCGTGCGGCGTGGCACCGGATGACCGGGATCAACCCGGGGATCTCCGCAGCGGAGGAGCGTCTGGTCGAGCAGCGCCGGTTGATCCGCACACCCCTCGACGGTGCGCATTCGGTGCTGGTCGGCGCGTTGAAAGGCGGTGTCGGGAAGACAACCGTGTCAGCGCTGCTGGGCTTGTTGCTGGCGGAGCATCGCGGGGAGCGTGTGGTCGCGGTCGACGCGAACCCCGACGCCGGGACCCTCGCCGACCGCCTGGTGGGAGAGAAGCAGGCCGGCCGGGTGGCGGTCCGTTCCCTGTTGGCGAATCTGGATCGGATCCAGAGTTTCTCGGACCTGTCCCGCTACGTCCACCTCGTCGACCGACTCCAGATCGTGGCCTCAGAGCAGGAACCAGAGGCGTCAGAGGCGTTCTCGCATGCCGATTACCACGCTGTCCTCGGCGTGTTGTCGCGGTTTGCGCAGGTGTTGGTGACCGACTCCGGGACCGGGATCACGCACTCAGCGATGCAGGGCGGTCTCGCGCATGCGGACTCGTTGGTGATCGTCGGATCGCTGACCCAGGACGCCGCCTCACGTGCGGCCCGCACCCTGGATTGGCTGGCCGGGAATGGCTGGGCGGAGCTTGCGGCCAGGGCGGTGGTGGTGTTGTCGCAGGACCGGCGGACGGCGTTGATCGACGAGGCCCCGATCCTCGCCCATTTTCAGGCCCGGGTCCGCGCAGTGTTGACGTTGCCGTCGGATCCGCATCTCGCGGCCGGTGGCCGGATCGATCTGGACGCGCTCAAGCCGGGGACGCGGGATGCGGCGTTGCAGATCGCCGCGACCGTCGCGGTCGGTTTCTACGGCTGCCCGACCACCCTTGGCGCCGTCAGCGACTCCGGTCGTGGCCGCGGCGCCGGGTCTGCTGGTAGGCGCGGTGCCCGGCGGGACCCTAGTGGCGGCCGGTGATGGGCCTGGCCAGCAGCATCACCGCTATCGCGGCTGCTGCCGCGCTCGCGCTCTCCCCCGCGGCCCCGGGTACGGGGGCGTCGGAGGTGGAGGCGGTGTGCGACTGGCGGATCACTGCTACTCGTGTCCTCGCTGAACTTGACCCCGGCAGCGGTGGTGGTGCGGGGGTGTTGCAGTCGGCGCTGATCGCCCTTGGCGTCGACAAGCCGGGGTTCGTGCCTGCCACCTGCTACGACACCGGCGGTATCGGAAACCGGTTGGGTGATCATGAAAGCGGATCCAATGATCAACTAGGACGGACCGGACAGAGCACGCTGCCGCCAGCGGTGGTCGGCTCTTCCCAGCTGCCGTCCGCACAGGACCAGGGCCGGGGCGACAGCGCGGGTGAGGTGTTCGGTTGGGGTACCCCGGATGTCGTCGATGACTTCACCGGCGGTGCGTTGGGTCCTGGCTGGAACGCCTACGACGGTCCCGGGCATGCTGGGAACGGCGTCCGCTCCCCCGCAGCGGCGACCGTCGCTGACGGTGTCCTGACGATCGATGGCAGTGGGGACGGGACGACCGCCGGTCTGGCCTGGACATCGCATGCGCAGAAGTTCGGCCGGTGGGAGACGCGGATGCGGGCCCCGACCGGGTCGCCGTCCTACAACGCCCTCGCCCTGCTCTGGCCCACCGAAGAAAATTTTCCGGTGGGCGGCGAGATCGACTTCGCCGAGATCATGGACCCATCCCGGGACAAGGTCGAGTTGTTTCTGCACTACGGGGCGGACAACTCCCAGGTCCACGGTGAACTCGAGATCGATGCCACGCGGTGGCACAACTACGCCGTCGAGTGGACCCCGGACGGTGTGACCGCGTTCGTCGACGGCCGCGAGTGGTGGAAGACCACTGACACGTCGATCTTGCCGCCGGGCCCGATGCACCTGTGTCTGCAGCTGGACTGGTTCCCGCGCGGGGACGGCGAGTCGGGGCGGATGCAGGTCGACTGGGTCAAGCAGTGGGGCCTCGCCGCAGGCGAGGGATCGTCCACGAACTCCGGTGGTAGCGAGGGCTCGACCGATGCGGACTCCTCCACGACGGTCACCGATGAGGTCAACAACGTCGGTGGTCGCCGATGACCCTGCGGTGGCCTACCTGCACTGGTGCGCGCTCTCTGTCCTGCTCTGTTGATCATGAAGGAGATCTTCTGATGTCCCCTCGTCCTGCTACTTCTTCTCGCCCGCCCTCGCCTTCGTCCTCGTCGTCGCTGGCGGGGGTGGCGGTGCGGCGGTCGGCGGTCGCGGCGTTGGCGGCGGGAGCGATGCTCGGTGGGACCGCGCTGACCCCGGTCTTGCTCGCCTCCGCCGCGTGGGCGGAGGAGTCCGTTGCGGTCGCGCTGCGGGTGGCCGCGACCGAAACACCGCCTGCGACCCCGCCGGGGGACGGCCCGGTGGGTGTCCTGGGCGGACTGACCGACGCGGGCCATAAGGCCGTGGACGCGGTCGGCGCGGCCGGGGGCGCGGTCACCGACGTGGTGAACGCCCCCGCACCCGCGCCGGTCCCGGCTCCTGTGTCTGAACCGCCGTCCCGCCCGGACCCGCCCCAGCCCGCACCTGCGTCGCCGCGGGCAGCCCCGCCCCGGCCGGTTCCTGCGCCGCCACCCGCGCCGCCGCAGAACGTCCCACCACCGCCCGTAGCCCCGGTGCCCGCTTCGACCCCGGCCGTGTCACCGTCGCCGTCGACTACTCCGGTACCGGATAAGGCGGTACCGGTACGGCCCGCTGTCGTCACTACGATGCCCGCTCCGGTCGCCTCCCACAGCGGTGGTGAGTCGCCGGTCGGCACGCCCACGAGCCGACCAGAGGAGAACCACGGCAAGGAGCATGGCAAGGACTGCTGTGCGGACGCCGTTGACCGGGGCGGCTCTGCCGCTGCAGGTGGTGGCAGCGGGGAGCAGGTGAGTCGCTCGGGCTCGGGTCGTGGTGGTTCCGGCACGAACACCGCCACCGTCGCATCCGATGGCGATGAGGCGGGTGTGGAGGATGCACGGGCTGCGGTCGCGCTGCTGGGCGAGTTCCTCGACGCCCTGGACACCGCCCCGGCCAGCCCGATCGGCGCGGCGGGCGAGGCGAGTCGGGTGGTCCTCGACGCAGCTGCGGATAGCGGCCGCGGCACGGCCGCCGTCGGCAGCGCTGTGGCCGCCGCGTCCGGGCCTGCGGCCCCGTCGGAGCGCCCCGTGGACACTACTGCTCCGAAGTCGCCTACCAGCGGCTCCAGCACGGCCACGCGAACCCCGGATGAGCACTCCAGCACTGGTCAGAGCAGCGGGCCGCAGAGCGAGGGCCTGGCTGCCGGTGTGGAGAAGCTGACGGAGCAGGCCGCGCAGGCGGCAACGGCCGACCCGGACGCGGTCGCGTTGCTGGAGACCCTCACCGACCCGGGTTTGAACCTCGACGACCTCGACACCACCACCAGCAGCAGCGCTGGTAGCGCTGGTGAGACGATTTCCCGAACCAGCAGTAGCGCCGCTCCCGCTCCCGAGCTCGGCGCGACGGCCGCTGGCAACGGCCAGGATTCCGACGCCGAGCCGTCGTCTGCTTCTGCCGGTGAGAAGGGCTCGGGCCCGGATCAGGTGTGGGATGCGCTGGCCGAGTGCGAGTCCGGTGGGAACTGGTCGACTCGAACCGGGAACGGATTCGCCGGTGGGCTGCAGTTCACGCCCTCGACCTGGAGAGCTTTTGGCGGCGAGGGTGCGGCCCACGAGGCCAGCCGGGATGAGCAGATCGCGGTCGCACAGCGGGTGCAGGAAGGCCAAGGCTGGGAGGCGTGGCCGGCCTGTAGCAAGCGGCTCGGTCTCACCGACTGACCGCCCACGGGTACGAACACGGATGTGGTCGCGGCCACTGGTCCGGGTGGTGGGCGTTGGCTCCGGGCCTGTGGTGTGGGAGGGATTGACGCAGGGGGGACCTTGCGTCACCGACACCAAGGCACCGTTCCCACACGAGACGAGGAGGGCCGGTGGTGTGCAGGCCCGGAGACAACCCGCTCGGGCCGACCGGCCGAGGGGCTCTCAAACCTCGGCGGGTCCCGGCCCGAGCAGCCCGGACAGTAGCGGTCCGGTGCGGCCTGTGTCACCACCCCGCCAGCCCCGATACCGAGGCCAGGCGAGCAGGGTAAAGAGGGGGCGACCGCGTTGAAGACCGTGACGACGGGGCTCGCGTGCGTGGCCGCGCTGGTGGGTGTGGTCGTCGTGCTGTTCGTGATCGCCCTCGGCGGCGTGGTCACGGCCGGTGGCCGCACCCACTCCTACGGCGCCCCGGGCGTGGTGTGCGCCCCGGCCGGGGTGGACCCGGCCGACCTGGTCGACGGGTTCGGCCCCGCCCAGGTCTCCAACGCCGCCCACATCGTCGCCGTCGGTGTGGAGATGGGTGTTCCGGTGCGGGGGCAGGTGGTGGCGGTCGCGACCGCGATGCAGGAATCGACGCTGCTCAATTACGCCAACCACACTGTCGCCGAATCGTTGACCCGCCCGCATGAGGCGGTCGGGGCCGATCATGACTCGGTCGGGCTGTTCCAGCAGCGGGCCGCCGGCTGGGGACCAGTCGCTCTCCGCATGGACCCCCGGGGATCGGCGCGGTTGTTCTATGAACGCCTCCTGCAGATCCCCGGGTGGGAGACGATGCCGTTGACCCGGTCGGCGCAGTCGGTGCAGATCAGCGCGTTCCCCGCCGCCTACGCCAAATGGGAACACCCCGCCGTGCTGTTGGTCGGAGCGCTGGACAACATCACCTGCACCGGCCCCGCACCAGGAAGTCCGCCCGGGGCAGGGCCGGTGTTGCCCGGAGCGGTGGCCCCGCACATCCGCCAGGTGATCGACCGCGCCCTGACTCAACAGGGCCAGCCCTACGTCTGGGCCGGCGGCGACGCCCACGGCCCCACCAAAGGCGGCTTCGACTGCTCCGGCCTCATGACCTACGCCTTCGCCGGCATCGGGATCGACGTCCCCCACCAGACCCAGGCCATCTGGCAACGCTTCCAACCCGCCATCACCGACCCCGCCCAGGTCCAACCCGGCGACATGCTCCTGTTCACCAGCAACGGACGCCCCGGCGGGATCCACCACGTCGGCCTCTACCTCGGCAACAACCGAATGCTCCATGCGCCACAGACCGGAGACGTCGTCAAAACCGAACCCGACATCTGGAACAACACCTACTACGCCCGCGAGTTCATCGGCGCCGTCCGCGCCACCCACCACCCCGCCACGTAGACGGCCGCACGAGGTCTGCACCGTGGGAGCTGGTTACGCCTCGTCCGCTGTGGCCGAGCTGGTGGCGAGGTCGACGGTCTCGAACTCCAACAGGTCAGCACCGGTCCCGACCTGCGGACGAGACGAGTCGCAGTGCGCCGCCTCGCTGCCCTCAGTGCGCCACGCCTGGAAGGCAGCGTCGGACTCCCACCGAGTGTAGACGAAGTACCGCGTGTCACCCGCGACCGGCCGCAGCAACTCATACCCCAGGAACCCAGCCACCCCACCCATACAACCCTGCGCGAACCGGGCCGCGAACCGCGCCTCCAACTCCGGACCCTGCCCAGCAGGCACTGTGATCGCATTGATCTTCACGACAGTCATGGTTGTGTCTCCGTGTTGCTCGGGCGATGGATTGTACGTACTGGATAGCAGTAGGTGGTCGCTGCGACGATAGGTCCCGGACGCTATGGATCAAGCGTGCCGTCGTGCGGGTCGCCCCCTGAGCTCGTCAACGACTTGCGTTCTGAGGGGGGCATCGTCGGCCGCCAGCGCGATTAGCGATCGGACCACGTCTCCCTTGGTGGTCCTGTGACCGAGTAGCGCGCGGAGTTCAATCATGAGGCGGTCGAACTCGACGGCCTCGGTGTTGTCGAGGAGTACGGAGAACTTTGATTCCTTGCTCCTCGAGCTGGTCGCTGCGCTAGCTGGGACGGGGGTAGTCGGGGTGCTGGTATCGCTGGGTGGGCGGGTGTTGGCTTGGGCCATGCGGTCTCGAAATGCAGATGCCCGCTGTGTGCTCACGCGGTCGCCTCCGTGGGGGTGGCTCCGGCGGCTGTGTTCGTGGCGGTACTGGAGCAATTGGTGCTGGATGTATCGCTTCGGCACAGCTCAGCGAGGACATCGGCGTACTCAGCAGGATCTGGGACTGTGCCGTAGGCCAACGAGTAGGACTCCCGCAGGTGCGTGACGGTATCCAGCAACGGCAGTCCGAGATCCTCGGTGACCATCTCGCGGGCTTCGGTGGCGGCGCGGGTTCCACCTCGAACCATGACCAATAGCACGGCGGCATACAGGGGGTGGGTGACGTCTACTTCCGCGGCCAGCTCAAATGTTGCTGGTAGCTCCTCCAGATCCAACGGCCGGGGCGCGCAGGGCACGAGGAGGGAATCGGAGACCGTCATCGCGCTCCGCAGCATCGATGGATTTTTTGGGCCAGTGTCGATCACGACGTGCTCATAATCAGCCGCCACCTGGGCGACACGACGTGCGAGATCCCGAGAGGCGAGCGGGGCAACTACACAAGAATCCGGCCACTGCTCACCCACTCGTTCGGACCAACGAAACGCTGACGCCTGCTCTGGATCAGCATCCACTAGCAACGTCCGACCCACCTGCGCCAACGCTAATGCCAGATGAACCGAGGTCGTCGTCTTCGCGACGCCCCCTTTCAGCGACCCCACAGTGATCCGCATGCGACGACCATAACCGGAGAGGCACACCTCCGGAGAGGCACACCTCCGGAGAGGCACACCTCCGGAGAGGCACACCTCCGGAGAGGCACACCTCCGGAGAGGCACACCTCCGGAGAGGCACACCTCCGGAGAGGCACACCTCCGGAGAGGCACACCTCCGGAGAGGCACACCTCCGGAGAGGCACACCTCCGGAGAGGCACACCTCCGGAGAGGCACACCTCCGGAGAGGCACACCTCCGGAGAGGCACACCTCCGGAGAGGCACACCTCCGGAGAGGCACACCTCCGGAGAGGCACACCTCCGGAGAGGCACACCTCCGGAGAGGCACACCTCCGGAGAGGCACACCTCCGGAGAGGCACACCTCCGGAGAGGCACACCTCCGGAGAGGCACACCTCCGGAGAGGCACACCTCCGGAGAGGCACACCTCCGGAGAGGCACACCTCCGGAGAGGCACACCTCCGGAGAGGCACACCTCCGGAGAGGCACACCTCCGGAGAGGCACACCTCCGGAGAGGCACACCTCCGGAGAGGCACACCTCCGGAGAGGCACACCTCCGGAGAGGCACACCTGGCAGCATGGTATCATGCACTGTGTGAAGGATGACTTAAACTTCCTAAACGTTGTCGCCTCAGCGGCGGAGGGTCTGATGCACGCCGTGATCGAGCATGACGGACACGGAGGCTTCGTCTCCATCGCTGATGCGGCGCGCATTCTTCGATGGTCGGAGTCGAAAGCGCTCCGCGAAGCTAACCGGCTCGTCGCGGCTGGGCTGTTGCAGGAATCACGGGTAGGGCGGACGCGCCTTTTGCATGCGAACCGCTCGTCCGGGGTGTATCCGCACGTGCTCCGAATATTGTTTTTGAAGTACGGCACAACTGAATCCACGCCGGATCGTTTCGCTTACGTGAGCGACGACCTAAGGCGCGCAAAGATTTTCCCCGAAGAGAGCGTGCTGGAAGTCCTCCCTGAGCATGTCTGGCCCGATCTTGCCCCGTGCGAATATATGCACGAATTGACTGAAGCTGATGGGCTTCCTGTCGCTGAAGCTCGCGCGGTGGCGATCGAAGTGATGGCCGCGATAAACCCCCTTCTTGAAATACGAAAGAATCTCCATTCGGCTTGGGATGAGTGGCGGTACGAGCGAGATCAGACGCTGATTCATAAAATGGGACACCATCTTGATGGTGGCGGCCATCGGACCGCCTACCACGCAGTCGTCCAGGGGTGTCACCGTGCCCAAGCCGCCGGGCGACGGTGCATCGATCAGCGCCACTGGCTTCTGGGGGGCTATGCAGTAAAAGCGCAGATACAGCGGCTGGAGGCGTTCAGCGGCTGGCTCGCTACCGGTCTCGAGCTCGCCGCGAAGCGGCAGCTCATTACGAGCCAAGAATTAAAGAACCCCCTCGCCGAAACTGAGTTTCCAGACCGGATGAGATTTCGAGATACGCCAGTGATCGACGCCGATCTGGAGCGGTTCTACGCCAAGGGCGGAACAGAGCGTCATGCGGATATTGGACAGGCGGGCGAGCGCATACTTGTACACTCACTCCGTCGCGCTGTCGACCATCTCCGCGAACTTCCCCTCGCGCGCATGTAGGCGATGGAACTTAAGGCGCAGCCCCGGGTTTGTCGCCCACTGCTGAATTATGCTAAACAATCAGGAGGGTAACTTACGGCTGGATCCAGATGCCGTTTTTGGTGGTGGTCAGTCCGAGTGTGTCCGGGTCGAGGCCAGGGCCCCGGCAAAGTCGCAGTGGACAGACGCTGAGCTGCAGTGACACGCAGGCTTGAGATATGGGCGCGGGCACGGTCCCGGCGTGATCATCAGGGTGTCGAAGCCTTGATCACCGTCAGGAAGCCGTGCCCGCCGTGTCATCCTCCCCGATCCTTGCTGCCCTGACCGCATCGGACACCGTCATCGACCAGGTGAGGGCCGATACCGGTGTCGAGTCGACCGCGTTGTCGCTGCTCGATGCCCTGGCTCAGATCCCCGACCCGCGTGCCGCCCGCGGTGTGCGCCACGGCGTGATCGCGGTCCTGCTGGTCAGCGCGTGCGCGGTCCTGGCCGGTGCCCGCTCGTTCGTCGCGATCGCCGAGTACGTCCACGACACCGGACGGACCGTGCTCGACCTCCTCGGCGCCGGACCGGTCGCCCCGCACGAGTCGACCATCCGCAGACTGCTCCAACAACTCGACCCGACCGCGGTCGAAGACGCGCTGCACCGGTGGGCGACCACGCAGCTCGCGACCCGGCCCACCGATCCGGGCATACCCGCCCGAGAACGACGCCCGGTCTGGGCGCTGGACGGTAAGTCGTTGCGCGGGGCCCGTCATGGTGAGCAGCGGTCGACGCACCTGGTGTCGGTGATCGACCAGACCAGCGGTGTCGTGCTGACCCAGGTCGCGGTCGACTCGAAGTCCGGGGAGCTGGCCGCGGTCCCCGAGCTCCTGGCCGGACTGGACCTGCGCGGTGTGCTGGTCACCGCCGACGCGCTGCACACTCAGCGCTCCCATGCCCGCTACCTGCACGAACGCGGTGGGCACTACCTGATGACGGTCAAGGCTAACCAGCCCACGCTGCTGGCCCGGCTGCGTGCGCTGCCCTGGAAGATGATCGGGCCGGCCGCCCGGCAGCGGGCCCGTGGCCACGGGCGGGTCGAGACCCGCACGATCAGCGTGCTCTCCCTGCAGCGGTGCCCGGACCGGGGCGGGGAGTTCTTCCCACACGCCGCCCAGGCCATCCGGCTCATCCGCCGGCGCCGCCCGCTACGTCCGGGTGCACGGTGGAAGACCGTGACCGTCTACGCGATCACCAGCCTGACCGCGTTCCAGGCAGACCCGA
>NZ_JAHLEL010000027.1 GCF_020131355.1 Pseudonocardia sp. ICBG1293 | reverse complement strand
GAAACTCGACAAGTCGTTCTGAAACGACCTCTTAGAGCGTCCGGCAGTAGAGGTGGCCGTGTGTCGGTGTTGGTAGAGACACGGACCTGCAAGTGATCATGGGATTGCTGATGTCCTGATGGTCGCCTGGAGGGTCCGTGCCTCTATTGCCAGAATCGCTGATCGACCCCCTCTGGGTCGAGTTCGCTGCCCTGATCGAGGCAGAGCGGCGCCCGGAGTTCGACCCGGCCCATCCGTGGGGCTGTCACCGTCGCCGGATCTCTGATCGGGTCGTGTTCGACCACGTCGTTGCCGCTCTGGTGCACGGTAGTGGCTACGAACGCATCGCCACGCCGGGTTGCTCGGACCGCACCATCCGCCGCCGTCTCGATGACTGGGCCACCGCGGGAGTCAGCGAGGAACTGCTCCGCACCGCGCTGGCCGGTTACGACCAGATACTCGGCCTGGATCTTGACGATCTGGCGGTCGACGGATCGATCACCAAGGCACCAGGCGGAGGCGAGGTGGCCGGCCGCAGCCCTGTCGGCCGCGGCAAGCAGGGCACGAAACGGTCCGTGGCCTGCGATGACCAGGGCATCCCGCTGCACCTGGTCGCGGCGCGAGCCAACGACCATGACTCGCCCCTGCTGGAACCGACCTTGACCGGCATCGTGACGATGATCGGCCCGCTGCCCCGCCACCGCGACGCCCACGGTGGTGATCTGTTCCCGACCGTGCACCTGGACCGCGGCTATGACTCCGGCAAGACCCGTACTCTGCTGCACACCCTGGGCTTCACCGGCGAGATCGCGACCACGGGGGTCCCGGCTCCGATCCAGGCAGGACGACGGTGGCCCATCGAGCGCACGCACTCCTGGATGAACGGCTACGGCAAGCTGCGCCGGTTCACCGATCGCCGGAAGATCATCGTCGAGTTCTACCTCAACCTCGCCGCCGCGCTCACCGTGATCCGCCGGCTGATCAACCGTGCCCGCAGCCGCTACCGCTGGACAACCCGACCCACGACCCGTCGACTCCGATAACCATCAATTGCCGGGCGCTCTAAAACTCCGGCGAGCAGCGAGCACACCCGGCTTCTTGAGTTCCGTGAGAGGTGCTCAAGAAGATCACGCGGTGGCCGCCCAACCCCGGGCTCTGCCCGTCACCGAGCCGGTCGCACACCACTCTGGTGGATGCCACTACACACACCCGTCGGCAGCATGCTGTGTGCTGGTCGTCGTCCAGCTGGGCGCAGGCCATGACACCGCCATCCGAAGTATGTTTAGAGCGCCCGGCAAATGAGGTCGTGGGGGTGTCGTTGCAGGTAGAGGCACGGACCCTCCAGGCGACCATCAGGACATCAGCAATCCCATGATCACTTGCAGGTCCGTGCCTCTACCTGCAACGACACCCCCACGACCTCATTTGCCGGGCGCTCTTAGAGGTCGCGCGGATTGGTCACAGCTTGGCCGCGGTCGAGTGTCTGGGGGCGAGGGCGGGTACGGGCCTGCCGATCATGAAGTTATCTACGCTTCGTGATCGTCTGGAGGCCGCGTGCCCACCCTGCCATCATGGCTGACCGAGCCGTTGTGGGACCAGTTCACCGCGCTGCTGCCTCATCGAGACGAGTTCGATCCCACCCATCCGCTGGGCTGCCATCGCCGCCGGATCGCGGATCGGATCGTGTTCGACAAGCTCCTGCAGGTACTGCGGTTCGGCTGCTTGTATGAGGGCATCGCTGACAGCACCTGCTCGGCGACCACCATCCGCGATCGTCGTGACGAGTGGATCAGGCTCGGGGTCTTCGCCCAGCTGCGTCGGATCGTCCTGGACGCCTACGACCGCATCGTCGGTCTGCTGCTGCACGACATCGCCGTCGATGGCGCCATCACCAAGGCCCCCGGCGGCGGCGAGGTCGCCGGTCCGTCGCCGGTGGACCGGCGCAAACAGGGTATGAAACGTTCGGTGCTCGTCGAGGGATACGGCATCCCGCTGGGCCGAGTCCTGGCCGGAGCCAACCGGCACGACTCCCCGCTACTGGGCCCCACCCTCGACCGCCTCGATGCTCTCGGCCCGCTGCCCGACGACATCACCGTGCACCTCGACGCCGGCTATGACTCCGGCAAGACCCGCGACACGCTGGCCGAACGAGGCCTGCACGGCGAGATCGCGCACAAGGGTGAGAAAGCGCCGATCCAGGCCACCCGCCGCTGGCACGTCGAGCGGACCAACGCTTGGCACAACAGCTTCAACCGGCTGCAGCGCTGCTACGAACGACGAGAAATCGTCGTCGACGCGTTCTTCGACCTCGCCGACACGATCGTCACACTCCGTAGCTTGATTCGGCAGGCCTGGACCACACACCGCTGGAACGCCCGACCTGCACGACGTCCATGATCACCAACCAATCCGCGCGACCTCTTACTCACTAATGGGTTATAGGTCACACTCAGCCTTGTACGGGTGCTTCGGTTGACTCCACCCGGCTGGCTGGGGAGCACGGTCCGGGGCGGGAGCAACCCTCCCAGGGCCGAGGCCGACCGCGATCAGGGCATGGCAGCCTCGGCCCACCCCTGCGGCGGTCCTTCTTGCCAGGCCGCAAGGGACGGACCGGGCCCGCCGACGACCGCACGGAGCAGCATCCCGCGGATCGTCAGACATGTTGTCAGGACCCTCACCTCTACCAGGCCTCGTATGCGTTGATGGACTACTTCTCCGGCCACTGCCGCCGCGGAACGATCGCCGACGGCTACGCCGGCCCCGCCCAGCTCCCACCCGCCGATGCCCCCTACGACCCCGACGACACCGGCGGCGACATCCTCGGACGGGCACTGCCGGATCACTACACCCCCGATGAGATCCAACTACTGACCATCGCCATCGCCGCACTCGCCGTGTCCTACCTGGACCGGGACAGCGCCTACCGCCGCCGCGGTCTCCAGCTCTGAACCAGACGAACACCGCGTCGTCGTCGCGATCAACGGCCCAAATCACCGGCTCAAGGACAGATTCCTGTCCGCCGGCCCCACAGCTGCGTCACGATCCAGCCGGGCCGGTCAACACCGCCCCCGGACCGGGAACGATCGTCACCAGTGCCGCATCAAGTCCCGGACCGTGAACGGCAACTCAAGGACACCGTGTTCAAACAACAGCCGCTCAACATCGGCTGTCGTGAGCGGTTCCCCGTCCTGCGCCGCGTGGAACGCCATGTTCTTGGCATCGGCTATGAGCGCCTCGTGCTCGGCGCACCATGTCGTGACTTTCCGCTTCACGACATGCCGCTTCGGCGGCGCCAGCGATTTGTAGGTATAGGCTCGATACGCATCATGCGCGGTCTTGTATCCGCGTCCCTGCGCGTCATCAAGAATCTCACCGGTCGATGCAGCGACCACGACATGGCGCTGATCGGTGTCCGTCGACAACGCCTCGCTGACGACGACCTTCGCGGCCCGACCTCCCATACCGGTTCTCCCTCGATAGTCGGCAGGACACGACCGGCCGAGCACAGTCCCATCTGGCCGGGTCCACCGTGGGGCCGTCGACGTCGTCGTCGGTGGACCGCCACGCGACCCGGCCGGTGGCCACGTGCACGATCCGTACCTCGTCGATCTCGGCGTCGGCGACCCCTTCGATCGCGACCGGGATCGCACCCTCCACCGTCGGATAGATCATCGTGAACGCCGACGCGGGTAGCCAGTCGCTGGACAGCTCCACATCGGCCTCGATCCGATACCCGCCCACCCACACAGACGACTCGGCCACGGGCTCGCTCACGGCGCGACCACCCTCCTCACCGGACGCCGGCCACCGCGCCCGCCACATCGGCGGTATCCGGTTCGGGTGTGCGGTCCCCGGCCAACGAGGCCGGCATCTGGATCCGCAACCCGACCAACAGGCGCGGGCTCCACACCCGCTCAGCACCCAGACCGACCAGCAGCTTGTTACGCCGCAACCACGCCACCGCCGCATCAGTCTGGGCGGACCCGATCCGGGCCCGCAGCTCGCGGGTGATCGTCCCGTGGGCCCGGTGCGAACCCAGCAACACCTCGGCCACCGCATCCACCGCCTCACGCATCTGGGCCTCGGGGGCGAGCCGGTCACATACCGTCCTGATCCGCGTCGCCAGGGGCTTGCGGTCGGCCGGGTGAATCTGGGCATCCGCCACCGGCTGCAGCTGTAGGTCCACCCGGTACCACGCCCACGGCCCCGACCCGGAGGTCTTCTTTTTCTTCTTCTTGTCATACAACGTCCCGGTCATCGGCCCGGCCGGGTCGACGACCAGCACGACCGCCGCTTTCGGGACGTTCTGCCGCGCCGTCGTGAGGTAACCCGACCACTCCGTTTCCACCGTGAAATCAGCGAGTGTCAGGCCCGCCGTCTCCGCGAGTGCGGGCAGCCCGTCAATACCGCCGGGCAGGTCGTGGCGGGCCCGCACCTGCAGCGGCAGGCGAGCGTCGCCGAATACCGACTTCGCCGTCAACGACGACCCGACCTTCAGCGATCCAACCTGCTTCGCAGGGACCACCGCGGCACGTTTCGTCCCGTCCTGCAACCGACGCAACGCACCCGGACCGAACAGCAACACCACCGTCTCGGGCCCTGACTTCGGCTTCAGCTCAGGCTTGGGTGCTGGCACGGCCAGGGTGTTCGTGCCGGTGGTGAGCTCGTCGGCGGTCATCGGCGGCCCAGTCCGGCGAAGCGGCTGTAGTGCAGCTGGTGGGCCACCGCGATGGTGCGGGTGGGGCCGCCCCGGTTCTTCGCCAGGATCAGATCGGCCTCCCCGGCGCGGGGGTCGTTGTGGTCGTAGGCGTCGGGGCGGTGCAGCAGGATCACGATATCGGCGTCTTGTTCCAGTGCGCCGGACTCGCGTAGGTCCGATAGCACGGGTCGTTTGTCGGCTCGTTGTTCGGGTCCGCGGTTGAGCTGGGATAGCGCGATCACCGGGACGTCGAAGTCTTTCGCCAGCACCTTCAGCTGTCGGGAGAAGTCGCTGACCTCGACTTGCCGGTTCTCCACCCGGCTACCGGAGGACATGAGTTGGAGGTAGTCCACGACGATCAGGTCCAGGCCGTGGCGGGCCTGCACCCGGCGCGCCTTCGCCCGGATCTGGGAGACCGTTGTGGTCGCGGTGTCGTCGATGAACAACTCGCCACCGGCGAGGACCCGGGTCGCGGCGGCGGTGATCCGCTCGTAGGCGACCTGATCGAGCGCATGTGGGGTGCGGAGATCCGAGACCCGGACTCGCGCCTCCGCGGCGATGATCTTGTCGCGGATCTCGGATTCGGACATTTCCAGGGAGAAGATCACGCTGGTCTTGCCGTGCCGGACTGATGCTGCCCGCACCATGTCCAGGGCCAGGGTCGATTTCCCGAGCCCGGGGCGGGCGGCGATCACGATCAGCTGGCCGGGTTTCCAGCCGCCGGTGACCTCGTCCAGGTCGTCCAGGCCGCTGGGCAGCCCGGGTTCACCCCAGCCGGCTTGCAGGCCGTCCAGCCCGGCGAGCCACGCGGCGTGACCGGATCCGAACGCGACACACCCAGCGGAATCATCATGCACAGCCGACACGCCGTCCAGCGTAGAACGAGCCCGGTCAATGACCCCGCTGATTTCCCCCGACTGCACGCCGATGTGGCCGAGTTGTTGGATCCGGATCCCGGATTCAACCAGGCGGCGCAGCGTCGCTTTCTCGGCCACGATCTCGGCGTAGTAGGCGGCGTTCGCCGCGGTCGGTACGGCCGCGATCAGGGTGTGTAGAGACGCCGCGCCACCGATCCGACCCAGCTCCCCGCGACGGTCCAACTCGGCGGCGACCGCGACCGGATCCGACGGCTCCCCGCTGGCATCGAGGCCGCAGATCACCTGATAGACGGCGGCATGTGCGGGCCGGTAGAAATCCCGGACCGTCACCGTCTCGGTGACCTCCCCGACCACCTCAGGCGAGAGCATCATCGCCCCGAGCACCGCCTGCTCGGCGACCAGATCGTGCGGCGGCAACGGCCCCGCACCCGACTCCGAGGCCGGTGTCGAGGTGCTCACGCGGTCACCGCCGAGCTCTGACCGGGACGGCAGGCCGGGCACGGCACACACCGGCCGTCGCCCCCGTCGACCGTCCGCATCACCGCACCGTCACCGGCACGGGCCTCACACATCCCACACGCCGCCGACGACTCCGAGGTCTCGACCTGCTCAGGAACGGAGACCGGGTCGACGCCAGCAGCCGCCGGCTGATCCTGCGTGGCCTGTTCCGGGCGTTGAGAGCGCCGCTGTGGGCCGTCGCGGCGGACTGGAGGGTCGAGCAAGGGCAGCGGGGTCTCGGCCAGTGGTTCCGCAGTCAGAGCGCGGCGTCGGCGAGCGAGGTGGCGGGTGAAGGCGTTCACGACGTAGACGACCGGGGCGCCCTTCGCCTCCGACAACGCCGCCTGCCCGATCACTGCCGCCTCGACCAACGACAGCCCGTGCACGGACACGGCCTCACAGATCGCGGCCTGGACCTGATCAGCATCCGCCGGGGTCAACCGCCACCCCGTCTTGCCCCGAGCCTGCGCCCACGCCACCCACGGCAACCGACGTACCACCTCCCGAGCCTCGACCCCCAGCGACACATCCAGCGCCTCATCGACCGGCTCGGTGAGTGCCTCGGTGAATGCCTCGGCCCGGCCATCGAGCCCAGTGCGCTCGGCGAGACCGCCCGCCCCGAGACCGACCGCCTCGACAACCGAACCGCCGCGACCGAACCCGGCTGGCGCGGCCGCCGCGGCGCTCGGAGCGGGCGGCGGAGCCGACCCGCGCGCGAGCGCGCTCGATCCTTCGATCTCTCTCTCTTCGAGAGAGATCGAAGATCTCTCGATCTGAAGGTGTCCCCGAAAACGGGGGACAGTCCTGACCTGCACAAACTCTGACTGTCCCCGGAATCCGGGGACAGTCGGCTCACCCTGTCCCCCGATCTCGGGGACAGCTCCGACCAGGGCGAACTCTTCCTGTCCCCGGATCTCGGGGACAGGACCTTCGACCTGTCCCCGAGATCCGGGGACAGTGCTGACCTGCGGCGATCGGGAACGGTCTGGGCGAGGCCGTGGGATGGTGTGACGCCCCGCGCGGGGCGTCTTCCCGGTCGCTTCGACGTCCCGGTAGACCGCGTCCCGCGCCGCGGTGAACGCGGCGTCGGCCTCGGTCAGCGTCGCCGCGCCGCGGTAGCCGGCCGGCGGGTGCAGACTGACCGCGAACCGGTCCGGGACCGGACGGCCGCGGCCGTCGCGGCGCTGCCGACGGCGACCGGTGTCCGGGTCGGCACCACCGTCGTAGACGGTGAGGAATCCGATCTCGATCAACTCGGCCAGGATCGGGGCGAGCTTGTCCGCGCGACCGACACCGACGTGATAGGCCAGCCGTTCACGATCGAGCACCGGGGCCTGATCACCGGCCGGGCGCATCGTGGCCATATCGGCCAGGACCTCCGCCGCAACCCGCGCGGCCGGGGACACACCGCTGTAATGCACCCACCGCGGCGAGAGCCCGATGCTCGTCGCCGACGCCACACCCACGGTGAACGGCTCCCGACCGGCCACCGCCGGCGCGGCGCGGTGTGGGGAGTTCCTCCAGGGCGTGCTCATCGCACACCACCCGTCGATGCGGAGACCCACAGGTCAACAGGTGTAAACGGCTCGTGGCCGGGGTGGCCGGGGTGGCCGGGGTGGCCGGGGTGGCCGGGGTGGCCGGGGTGGCCGGGGTGGCCGGTCATAGGTAGAGTTCTCCTATCTCAGCCTCACGGCTGGTTGGATGGACGACTGGCGGCCCTTTTCCTTGGTGGGTGGGGGCCGTTTGTCGTATTCGGGGGACAGACAGTAGTCAGGTCGCTCGCGGTCGCCACATCCGCCCCACCGGCCCGGTCGCGGCAGCGACGCCGACGCTGGTAGGTCTGCGGGCGGGCGGATCACGAACATCTCCGATCCCCCGCCGCGGACGCTGCGGTACCGGGGATGCCGCGGCGCAGGTGGTGTCGTTGGTTCGCTGACAGTCCGCCCCAGATCCCGTACTGCTCGCCGGTGGCCAGGGCGTATTCCAGGCACGGGAGCCGGACCGGGCACAGCGTGCAGATCCGTTTCGCGGTATCGGCGGGCTCGCCAGGTTCGGGATAGAAGACACCCGGGTCGGTCTGGGCACAGAGTCCAGCGCCCGGCCAGGACACGTCCGTCATACCGGACGACATGATGACCTCCGCTCCTTCACGGTCAAGCGATGACGTGCCTGCTCATCGGCAGGCGCTCTGCAGCGCGTGGGCGCGCTGCGCGGTGACGGTGAGCTGGTAGCGGGCCGCGACTCGGACGAAGTCGTGGGCGTAGGCACACGCGTCGACCGGGGGCATCCAGTGCATCGCGAAGCTGGAGTTCCTGCGCGGAATGGACGCCCACGCGTTGGACCTGTCGGTGCTGCCGGCCGAACGCCGCCGGTTCCTGGCCACGGTCGGTCGCCGCCTCACCGCCCAAGCGCTGGAACGGCGGGAGCGGAACGCCGGTACCCGATCTGCTGACGTTGCTGGCCCAGTCGGCGAC
>NZ_JAHLEL010000026.1 GCF_020131355.1 Pseudonocardia sp. ICBG1293 | reverse complement strand
CTGGCCGGCGTGGAGCTCGACGAACAGGTCGGCCAGGTCGTCGGCGATGCGATCGATCCGCCCGCATGACCTCTGGCGACCCGGCCCGGTTCTTAGGAAGCGTCGCTCGCACGGCGGCGAACGCCGCGATCAAGCGCTCGACCGGCGGGACGCCTGCCCGTACGCCGATACGAACATGTCCCGGCGGACTTGACTGCGACGCAACACCGCATCCGCACGCCGAGCACTCAGAGCAGGCAGATGAACCGTCCCCGCCGAGGTCGACATCAGGCCGCCACCGCCCGACCGTCAACCGCCGCGACGGCGGCGATGGCTACGTGCCGCTGAGCGGTGCGCTCCTCGCGGGTCGTGCCGCCCCACACGCCGTACTCGCCCGTCGCTGTCGCCCACTCCCGGCACGCGACACGCACCGGGCAGCCCGTGCACACGAGACGAGCCTGCAGCACACCCAGTTCACTGACCGGGAAGAAACACCCGGGTCGACATCGAGACAGTGCCGTGCTGGATGGGACGACAACTCGACCGGGACCGGAGCTCCAGGCCCCGGATCGTCGTCAAAGACAGGACTACGCTCGACCACGTGGGTCACCTCTTCGCACTCTGGGTGGCCTACAAGGGCCTCGGCGGCTCTCAACCCGCCGAGGCCCAACCACTCAACTTATGTAGCCAATGCAGGAACTGGAAGTTCTTACATCGACCACCTCAGCTTGCAGGGGGCTGGCACGCAAGTCAAGCCCCCGCCTGCGGCAGCGCCGGAGCTGCAGCCGACAGTGGAGGGGGCGACCAGTCCCCACCAAGGGCAGCCTTCACAGTCAGAGCAGCCCGCTAACTCAGAGTCCATAACGAGACAACATTCAGACGCAACGGGGGGGGCGTGACTTCTCGCCAGAACAATCCCTGGGCCCAACTCGGCGCACGCTTGCGAAAGTTCCGCCTCACAGCGGGAATGTCTGGGCGAACATTAGCCGACGCCATCGGATGTGACCAATCGCGAGTCAGTCGGATCGAATTAGGGAAATCGCACGTCACCAAACAAGAGACACAGGAATGGCTTCGAGCCACAAGGGCCCCCTCTGACTCCCTAGCGGAGCTGCTCGCAGAAATCGACGCCGCGCCAAGGAAGTCAGCGCCGCAGCGCAATTCAAGCCTAAATGGATGGCAGGCGCGGCGCGGCGACGTCGAATCCATCGAACTCGAGGCCGCATCCATCCTAACCTGGCACAGCTCTTTCGTGCCAGACCTTCTTCAGTCAGCCGCATACATGCGCCACTTTTTTCACTCTACCACCTACAGCTCGAAGCGAACCATAGCCGTCAAAATTGCGGAGCGTATCGACCGCCAAAACATCCTCTACACTTTTCCCCGAAAGATGGAGGTCGTCGTAACCGAATGTCTACTCAGGCAGAAGTTTGGTGGAACTCATGTGATGGTCGACCAGCTGGACAGAATCACCTCGCTAGCCAAGCGCAATTTGATCACTCTTTCCATTCTGTCCGGAAATGTCGAACTTGATCCTGCATATGGATTGGACGCAGTCGTCTACATGGCCCCCAATGAGGGGGCTAGCAACTTGGCCCTTAGTCCCGGCCAGAGCCACGCCAACGAGGACCACGAAAGTGTGCAGCGGCACATCAACCAGTTCCGCACCTACCAGCGGCACAGCTGGCGTGGTGACCAGGCGATCGAGGTCGTCGAGAGCATCGCTCGGGAGATGAACAGCGGCGGGTCCGGCACCAGCGCCGGCGGCGAGTGTGACGGCGTGTGATTGTCCAGTTGTCCAGTGGACAACGAGACTGGGCGTGCTAGTGTGCGTCCTACGCGCGCCCGGGCCCGGGCGCGCGTAGGACGCCGAAATTCAGCTGCTTGTCCAGTCTTTGTCCAGTGGTTTGTCTACCTGCTGGACAAGCACAGAACGTGACGTAGGCAAGCGCGCCGGTTGCCTGGCTCGGTTCTTTCAGGGTGCTTCCTGGTGCGTCGCCGCCCGGGGCCGTCTGCTCGTGACTTGACGCCACGCCCCATCGCGATCGCGATCGCGATCGCCGAGCCCCACCGCGATCGCGATCGCCACCCATCGCGATCGCCACCGCGATCGCGATCGCCACCCATCGCGATCGCCACCCATCGCGATCGCCACCGCGATCGCGATCGCCACCCATCGCGATCGCCACCGCGATCGCGATCGCCACCCATCGCGATCGCCACCGCGATCGCGATCGCCACCCATCGCGATCGCCACCGCGATCGCGATCGCCACCCATCGCGATCGCCACCCATCGCGATCGCCACCCATCGCGATCGCCACCGCGATCGCGATCGCCACCCATCGCGATCGCCACCGCGATCGCGATCGCCACCCATCGCGATCGCCACCGCGATCGCGATCGCCACCCATCGCGATCGCCACCGCGATCGCGATCGCCACCCATCGCGATCGCCACCGCGATCGCGATCGCCACCCATCGCGATCGCCACCGCGATCGCGATCGCCACCCATCGCGATCGCCACCGCGATCGCGATCGCCACCCATCGCGATCGCCACCGCGATCGCGATCGCCACCCATCGCGATCGCCACCGCGATCGCGATCGCCACCCATCGCGATCGCCACCGCGATCGCGATCGCCACCCATCGCGATCGCCACCGCGATCGCGATCGCCACCCATCGCGATCGCCACCGCGATCGCGATCGCCACCCATCGCGATCGCCACCGCGATCGCGATCGCCACCCATCGCGATCGCCACCGCGATCGCGATCGCCACCCATCGCGATCGCCACCGCGATCGCGATCGCCACCCATCGCGATCGCCACCCATCGCGATCGCCACCCATCGCGATCGCCACCCATCGCGATCGCCACCGCGATCGCGATCGCCACCCATCGCGATCGCCACCGCGATCGCGATCGCCACCCATCGCGATCGCCACCGCGATCGCGATCGCCACCCATCGCGATCGCCACCGCCGATCGCGATCGCCACCCATCGCGATCGCCACCGCGATCGCGATCGCCACCCATCGCGATCGCCACCGCGATCGCGATCGCCACCCATCGCGATCGCCACCCATCGCGATCGCCACCGCGATCGCGATCGCCACCCATCGCGATCGCCACCCATCGCGATCGCCGAGCCCCACCGCGATCGCCGAGAAGTTCAAGAGGGTGTACAGTGGTGGGTGTTCGTCTCTGGAGGTGTTGGGTTGTTCCCGCCGCGTCGTTCCGTGCCTGAACCGCTATTGCCGCCCAGTCCCACCGCAGTCCGGGCGTTGCGGGTTATCCGGGAGATCGTCGACGGCGCGACCGGGTCGGAGGCGTCGGTGCAGACGGTGGTGGATCTGCTTCAT
This sequence comes from Pseudonocardia sp. ICBG1293, assembly GCF_020131355.1. GTDB lineage: Bacteria > Actinomycetota > Actinomycetes > Mycobacteriales > Pseudonocardiaceae > Pseudonocardia. The sequence goes on along the minus strand of NZ_JAHLEL010000026.1, from coordinate 15,142 downwards.
ATTCACCGGGCTGCGTATGAGGCGGTGGATCCTGCTTTGTATGTCGCGGTCCGGCGGACCCGGTCGGTGTCATTCGGGCGGATGGCGGAGCTTGTAGGGATGTCTCGGGGAGCGATCCAGCTCCGGGTGGATAATGGGGACCCGGCGAAACCCGCTCGGACCGGGAAGTCCCGTCAGTATCGTCAACGAATCGCTGAACGTGACACTGTCCGCGGCCCCCAGGAAAGAGGTCAGGCATGACTGTTCGAGAGTTCCGTCCTTCCGGAGCAACATCATCAGCCGGGTCTCCGACGTCGTGGATGGCGCAGCACGCGCGTGACCGCCGGGAATCCCGCGCTCTGGAAGCGCGTCTGGCGCGAGAAGACGCTGACGCCGCCGCGCGCCGGAAGATCGCCGAACAGAATGCCCGCGAGAAACGAGACCGGATCGCGCGAGACGCCGCCCAGCGCCGGAAAGCCGAGCAGCGCAAGACCCGGGCAGAAACCCGATCCGATGCCCGGCAGGCGGCACTGTCGTGGTTGGACGCGCACGTGGTGGAGTTACTGATCTATCCGATCGCGGTGCTGTCGTTCGCGCTAGCCGCTCCGGCGATGGCCGCCTACGGGAGCGTGATCTTCGGGGCGACCGGGTTCCTGCTGGCCGGGATCACGGAGCTGGGGATGTGGGCCTTCGCCCTCGCTGTTGTCGCATCCCGGCACCGACACCCGCACCGGCCTGTGGCCGGTCTGCGAGTCGGGGTGGTCGTGTTCTCCCTCGGAGCAGCCGGGATGAACTTCACCCACGGCCTGCACAAGGCCGGCGGCGGGTGGACGGTCGCTCTGGTGATGGCCGTCGTGTCGGTCGCCGGGATCGTCGCGCACCAGCTAACCCTGGCCGGGGCCCCGCGCTCACGCGCCGAGCGCCGCGCCGACCAGTTGGCCGCGCGGGCCGCGGTCAAGATCGACCGTGCCCAGCACGCAGCGTTACGCGCGGCCGCGATCGTCATCGCCGCCGACGGCACCGCGCAGCTCGTCTATCACGACGGCACCTACCACCTCGACCGCCGCCACCGGCTCATCTCTCCGACGGCTCCCACCAAGAACTCACCGTCGCCGGGAGCCCCGGCCGGACCGGAGATCGCTGCTGATGACGCGGTCGAGACAGGCAGCGTACACACAGGCCCCGTGAACGCCGACAGCGAGGCGACGCTGGTCCTGCCTACCGTGGTGCGCGCTGAATCCGGTGAGGACGAGACCACCGACCACGACGCGGCTGCTGATCACACTGTTGACCACGCGGTCGAGACCCCGGAGTGGACTGCCCGCTACGAGGCGTTGCCGGGCGAGACGAAGCTGGCCAAGGCCGAGCTGTTCTTGACTCAGTCCTGGGACCACGGACACGAACCGGCCCTGGCCCGAGTCGACCGCATGATCGACGCCCCCCGCACGGCAACGGCCGCGAAACGCAATCTGCGGGCCCGCGGCATCCTTCCCCCCTCCGAACGCGTCACCGCCGCGACTGCGAAGCAGACGGGCTCACAGACGGACTCAGCGAGCACCCGGACCGAGACTGGTCTGGTGAGCGTGAACGCGCTACTCGGTCGTAGCAAGCCTGCATGACCAACCGCAGGTGACCGGTTCCGCAGGCCGTCAGCGCCAGGTCATGGTGAGCGGGCCTTGACCCCGGATCTTGGACACGGGGTCAAGGCCCCAGGGCGGCGCGGCCGCGCACGACGGTGTCGGCCTCATCCGCCGCAGCAGCAGCGGAACGGTCCGGGCCGGACATCCAGGTCGGCCAGGGCAGCAGATCGCCCTGATCGTCGGGGGCGTTGCGTGGTGTGTCCATGCGCGCACTGTGCGTGTCCGGGCTGCGGGGACGCCAGCGGTGGCGCTGGTTGTCACCAGCACGTGATCCCGGCGCAGCCGTGCCGTCGATGCACGCCGGGCGGTTATCTCCATGCTTTCGGTGTCGGCGGTAGTGGGTGATCCGGGCGGGTGGTGTGCTGGTTGGTGCGGCGGGTGGCGAGTTCGGCGAGGTGGGCGCGGATCTCGGCGCGGGCTGCCGCGCCCGGGACAGGTCCCCCGGTCTGAGCGGCCTTGGCGGCGTGTGCGGTGAGGTACTGGCGGTGTCGGGTGATCCGGTCGGTGGCGCGGCCGTCATGGTCGCAGCGCAGCGAGTGCTCGTAGGTGTGGCCGGTGTCGGGATCGATGATGTGGCCGTAGTCGTCGCAGTCGGTGCAGGCCGCCCGGGCTTCCCGTGCCCGGTGCGCGGTTTCAGATCGTTTCTGGGCGGCCTGGGCGGCCTGGGCGGCCTGGGCGGCCTGGGCGGCCTGGAGGTCTCGGAGGGCTTCGTGGTGGCGGCGGGCTGCTCCGCAGCCTCTACAGGGTCGATCGTGGGGGTCGGGGTGGGCGAGGTGGCGGGGGCATTTCCAGGTCTCGGGCCGGTCCGGGTCCGGAGTGGCGGCGATCGCGGGTAGTACGACCTGCTCGGCCGCGGCCGGTGCGGTCGCCAGCGGTCCGGCGGTGGGCTGCGCGGTGAGCGCGGTGGTCAGCTGTGCGGCGACCTGGGCCAGGGCCGCGGTCACCGCACCTAGCTCGCTCACCAACGACGCCTCCGGGCCGGCCGCGGACGGGGTCGAGGGCTGTGCCGCGGTCGGCTCCGGTCCGGCTCCTCCGGGTCGGGGCTCTGGTCGAGAGCTCCGGGGGGGGCCAGGCTCAGCCACCTGCTCGGCCGGTCGGCTTGCGCGCTCGCGCGTCCCCCCCCTGTTCGTCTTGTTCTCATCCCTTTTTTCGGATGACCCATCATCCGAAAAAAGGGATGATCCCCCAAACGGGTGATCCAATTTTAGGGATGACCCCCCGTGACCTGCGGATGTATGCGGGTGGCGGGGGGTGCGGCGGGTCGCCGGGCACGATCTCGCGGCCTGGGCGGCGGGTGGTGGGGGCCCGGACGGGGCGTTCGCGGCGGCCTCCGCGGCGGCCCGTGCTGCGACTCGAGCGCGGTGCTCGTAGAGCTCCTGGAAGCTGGCCAGGCCGGTGTAGCCGGGCGGCGGAGCGAGGTGGACGGTGTAGATGTTGCGCCGCCCGGTCGCGGTCGTGGCGGTCTCGACATCGACCGCGCCGATCGCTTGGAGCTCGCGGATCGCGGCGATCACGGAGTCGATCTTGCGCAGGCCGATCGTGTCGGCCATCCCCCGCAGACCGGGCCAGGCCCGGTCATCGCCCTGGGCGACGTTCACGTGCCCGCGCAGCAAGTTGTAGACGTGCACCGCCCGCGAAGACACCCCGGACAGCGCCACGAAGTCCCCGACCATCGAGAACGGGAACCCACGCCCCTCCCGCAAACCATCCTCGGCCTCATCACACCCAGGCCGGGTCATCACCAACGCGCTCACCGCACACCCCCAACCAGGACGCTGACGGCCAGGTCAGCAGACACAAACGGGACAACCACCACCGGTGGTGCGTACGCCTGGTCGAGGTCGAGGTCGAGGTCGACCAGTCGGCGAGTCATGAGTACGCTGCCTCCTATCTCCTCGAAGGGCCCGCTTCGGCGGGCACTTCGCGAGTCAGAGCAACCGAGTCGGATGCTCGTGGTGGGGCTGCGGCGCCTTGGCTCTGGCAAAAGACAAGGGCGGCGCAGTCATTGCTTGAGTGCAGACGGTAGCGGGTCGAGTCCCGACGGGATCGCCCGCTACCGCCTGCCCCAGGATCACGCGGATCCACCGGCCCTACGCCGCCCGCGCCGTAGCTGGCCCCACACGGCCCGCAGCGGCGCTGTCACCCGAGTTGATCGGGTCGCTGTCGAGACATCCCGCCGCGCGGTAGTCGTCCTCGACTGCTTCGAGATCCTGTCGCCCGGCGGCGGTGGGCGTGAGCCAGTAGGTCGCACAGTCCCCGCAGACCAGCGCCTCTACCTGGCCGAGCATCAGCGCCCGCGGCGCTTGTGTGCAGGTCGGGCACCGGTAGCTGCTGGTGGCGTCGTCCCACCGCAGACCGCTCACGTCGGTCATCCTGGGGCCGTTCGGGAAAGTCGAGTAGTTGTTCATGCTGCTGTGTCTCCGTTGCTGTCGTGTCGTGCCTGTCGTCGGGGTGGTGTGAAGCCGCGTTCGCCGAGGCGCCAGGTCAGCTGCCCGGTCGTGTACTCGCGATCGCTGTCGGAGCCGCGCGCGGAATGCGGTGGTGTCGACCAGGTGCGCCGTCACGTGGCCGTCAGCGACCAGGACCCCGCGCTGATCGCGCGCAGCCACGATGAAGTGACATCGGTGACTGGTGGTGCTGATGCGTCGTGCGGTGACGTGGAGGCGGTCTTCCGGGGATCGACGGCGCCCGATGCGCCACCTCGACCCGGGTGCCGACCGGTGTCTGCCCGGCCTGGGCGTGGCGTCGGAGGTAGGTCAGGCACGGTGCTTCGAGGAGGCCGACGAGGTAGCCGGTGGCGAACACTGCTTCTCCGGTCCGGAACGCCCAGAGGCGCGGGTGCAGGTCGGGGACGAGCTGGTCGTGCGGGACGACGTAGATCAGCGACGCGGTGTCGTCGCGGTCGTCGCGGGTGTCGGCGCTGACGTCCGCGGTGGTTCGGTCGTGCCCGATCGTGGTGGGTTGCGGTCGGGTGGTGGTCACCATCGGAAGAGGTCTCCGTGCAGGTAGAAGCGCCAGTCGTCGGTAGTGAGGCCGTGGGCGCCGGTGCGCAGGTGGTAGGACATGCCCGGCCCGCGATAGGCCCGGTCCGTCGGCGGCGGCCAGGTACTGTCGGGGAGTCCGGTGCCGGGCAGTCCGTAGAGCGCCCACACCGGTTCAGCTGTTCGGTAGGCGGCGTGTTCGCCCTGCGGGTCCGCCGTGACGTCGTCGGTGGCGGAGGCGACGACCAGGCGGCCGGGCGCGATCAGCGCGAGGAGTTGGTGCTGGTCGACCGGCAGCGCGTCGGGGCGGCCGGCGTAGGTGCGGTAGGCGGGTGGGAACCAGTGCGGGAACGCGCTGGTCAGGGCGTCGATGGACTCGCCTCGTCCGGTGTCAGCGAGCTTCGCCCCGGCGGCGCCGGAGTTGTTGGAGATCACGACCGGGAACCGCGGGTCCTGGGCGCCGGCCCACAGCGCGGCCTTGCCGCTGCGGGAGTGCCCGATCACCGCAACCCGTGCCGGGTCGACACCGGACCGGGTGGCGTCGTCGGTGTGCAGGTAGTCCAGGGCGCGGGACGCGGCCCAGGCCCACGCGGCGATCGTGCGCCCCGCGGTGTCGGGCAGCTCGGTGCCCGCCGGGTGGAAGGCGCTGATGACGCCGTCCCGGTAGCGGTCGAGGTCGTCCGGTGCGACCTCGACCGCATCCAGGACGGCGAGCGCGTGACCAGCACCGGTGATCTGGGCGATCGGCGCGTAGTCGCTGTCCGAGCCGGTGTCGGTGACGGCGCCGCGGTGATCGATCAGCAAGAATGTCCCGTGGACTTCTCGCTCGACTTCTCGCGCGGTGGGTGTGAACAGGCGCAGGGTGAACCGGGCCGCCCCGACCGGGCCGGTCACTTCGATGACGATCTTCTTCCCGACCGCCCCGTCGTCAGTGGCGCCGAGGTCGGTGACGTCGAAGGTCATGTCGTCCGGGGCGGGCAGCGGGTGGCCGTAGACGTGTTCACCGAACGCCTCGAGGAGCTGCGGGCGGTGTTGGGTCTCCCACGCACCGAGGGTGTCGGGATGTGACCCGCCGGTAACCAGTGGGTTGCCCGGTAGGTCCGGATCACCGCTAGTGTCGGGTTCCGGATCCGACGTGCGGGTCGTGTTGTGGGGTGTCGTCGTCACCGCGGTCGTGGTGCCGGGCCGGGGATCGGCGCGGGTGCCGGCGCCGCCGAGGCCGGCACCCGCGCAGACCACCACCGCCACAACAACGCCAGCGACTGCGCTGGCTCGGGTGGTGGCGCGACTGACACTACGGGCCAGTAGCACGCTGCTACGCGGGGAAGGTGAGTCGTGGGGAGTCGGGCGCAACGTCGGAAGACGGCGCGGGTGGTGGAGCGGCGTAGTAAGAGGTCATTTCAGAACGAGGTCGACGTGTCTGTTGTAGACGACAAGCGGCTATCTGACCTGCCGTTTGATCTGTCGTCGAGGGGTCAATGGAAACTCGACAAGTCGTTCTGAAACGACCTCTAAGCAGATCGACCGGGTGCGGTTGAGCGGGCGTGCGGCTGCTGAGGATGTTGTCGAGCATCTGGGGGTCGCCGTAGTATCCGGGAATAATCGGGCGGATATGGCTGGGTAGGCTCCTGACCAGGGGGTTTCTGGGGTTCTGGTCGGGAGGTTGTCGGGTGGTCGCTCCGGTGTTCACAGACGTCGAGCTGGAGAGGCTGCGGCGGTTCCCGGAGATCGGCCGGGAGGAGTTGTTCCGGTTCTTCACGCTGGCCCCGGCGGACGTTGCGTTTGTTGATCCCGGTCGGGGCCGGGGCGCGGCGGATCGGCTGGGTCTGGCGGTCGCGGTGTGCTCGTTGTCGTGGTTGGGGTTCGTGCCGGATGAGGTGGCGTCGGCGCCGCAGGCGGCGGTGGTGCGCCTGGCTGAGCAGTTGCGCGTGGATCCGGCCGTGATCGGTTCGTATGGGCGCCGGGCGAAGACCCGCACCGAGCATCTTCGGCTGGCGGCGCAGTATCTGGGGTGGCGGCCGCCGACGACGCTGGAGATCAAGGAGCTCGACGAGTTCCTGCTGGCGCGGGCGATGGAGCATGATTCGCCGACGCTGCTGTTCCGGCTGGCGTGCGAGTTCCTGATCTCGGCGCGGGTGATCCGGCCGGGACCGGTGACGGTGGTCAAGCGGGTCGCCCACGCCCGCGAGGTGGCCCGGCAGGAGACGTTCGACCGGTTGGCGCACGAGTTCACCGACGCCCGCCGCGTCGGGCTGGACGGGCTGCTGGTGGTGGATTCGGAGATCGGGATGACCCGGCTGCGGTGGCTGGGGAAGGGGCCGGTGGAGGCCTCGCCCGCGGCGGTGAAGGCCGAGATCGCGAAGCTGGAGTTCCTGCGCGGAATGGACGCCCACGCGTTGGACCTGTCGGTGCTGCCGGCCGAACGCCGCCGGTTCCTGGCCACGGTCGGTCGCCGCCTCACCGCCCAAGCGCTGGAACGGCGGGAGCCGGAACGCCGGTACCCGATCTTGCTGACGTTGCTGGCCCAGTCGGCGACCGAGGTGCTCGACGAGGTGGTGGCGCTGTTCGACCAGGCGCTCTCGGCGCGGGAGAGCAAGGCCGCGCACAGGATGCGGGACTATCTGGCCGAACGCGCCAAGTCCGGGGAGGACCGCCAGGAGCTTCTGGACGCGATCTTGGCCATCGTGGCCGACCCGGCGGTGCCGGACGGCGATGTCGGCGGTCTGATCCGGGGCGAGCGGGTCGGCTGGGACCGGCTGCGTTCGGCGCAGTCGAGCGCGTTGCCGCCGCTGCCGCGCGATCACGGGCACCTCGCCGCGCTGGACGGCTCGTACGGGTACCTGCGCCAGTTCACCCCGAACGTCCTCGACGCCGTGACCTTCGCCGGCGGCACCGCCGCGGCCGAGCTGCTGGAGGCGGTGGCGATCCTGCGGGAGCTCAACGCCACCGGCGCCCGCAAGGTCCCCGACGACGCGCCGAGCGGGTTCGTCCCGGCCCGCTTCCGCGGCTACCTGGACACCGCCGCGGCGAACCGCAGCGCGACGGCGTATCGGCATTACTGGGAGCTGTGCGTGCTGCTGGCCCTGCGGGACGGGCTGCGCACCGGGGACGTGTTCGTGCCGGGCAGCCGCCGTTACTCCGACCCGGCCGCCTACCTGCTCACCGAGGACAAGTGGGCGGATCAGCGGGCGGAGTTCTGCCGACTGGTCGGCAAACCCTCCGACGCCGCCACCGGCCTGGCCGAGGCCGAAGACGAGCTGCACACCGCGCTGGGCAAGCTGGAAACGACGCTCGCCCACGGCGACGGCCCGGTCCGCCTGGACGACGACGGCGATCTGGTGATCTCCCCGCTGACCGCGGAGGACATCCCGGCCGAGGCGAGAGCGTTGAAGGCGGAGCTGACCGAGATGCTGCCGTTCGCGCCGATCGTGTCGCTGCTGATCGAGATGGACAAGCGCACCGGGTTCCTGGACTGCTTCACCCACGCCGGCGGCAAGCAGGCCCGCACGCGCGAGCTGAAGCGGAACCTGATCGCGGTGTTGCTCGCCCAGTCCACCAACCTCGGGCTCACACGGATGGCGGACGCGTGCGGGATCTCCTACGACATCCTGGCCTGGACCGCCGAGTGGTACGTACGGGAGGAAACGCTGCGGGCGGCGAACCTGGCGCTGATCGGCTACCACCAGCGCCTGCCGCTGACCCCGGTGTTCGGCACCGGCACGCTGTCCTCTTCGGACGGTCAGCGGTTCCCGACGCGAGGTAAGTCGGTCACCGCCAGGGCTCTGAGCAGGTATTTTGCGCACGAGGGCCTGTCGACCTACACGCACGTGACCGATCAGCATACCACCTACGGCACGAAGATCATCGTCGCCACGAAACGCGAGGCGCACTACGTCCTGGACGAGATCCTCGGCAACGCGACCGACATCCCGATCACCGAGCACGCCACCGACACGCACGGCGTCACCCTGGTCAACTTCGGGCTGTTCGACCTGCTCGGGTTGCAGCTCTCACCGCGGATCCGGGACCTGGGCAAGATCACTCTCTACCGGACGGGTGCGAAGGCGGCGGCCGAGACGGCGTTCCCCCTGACGGGGCCGCTGTTGGCTCGCAAGCTCAACACCGACCTGATCGCCGAGCACTGGGACGACCTGCTGCGCCTGGCCGGGTCGCTGAAGTTCGGGCACGCCACCGCATCGCTACTGGTCGGGAAACTCTCGGCGTCCGGGCGGCAGAACGCGCTCGCCGCGGCGCTCAAGGAGTACGGCGCGCTGCGCAGAACCGTCTACACCGCCCGGTACCTGTCCGATCCGGCCTACCGGCGCAAGATCTCCCGGCAGCTGAACAAGGGCGAGTCGCTGCACGCGCTCAAGCGGGACCTGCTCTACGCCCACGAGGGCATGATCCGCGCCCGACACCTGGAGGGACAGACCGAGCAGGCGTGGTGCCTCACCCTCGTCACCAACGCCGTGGTCACCTGGACGACCGAGTACTACGGCCTGGCCGTCGAGCAGATGCGCGCCGCCGGTCGCCGCATCGACGACGAGGTCCTGGCCCACATCTCCCCGGCCCACTCGGAGAACATCAACTTCTTCGGCGCCATCGAGGTCGACATCGACGGCGAACTCGCCCAACTCAGCCCGACCGGCTACCGACCACTACGTGTCCGCGACACCCTGTTCTGATCAGGTTCGCCGTCCTCACGACGCGACGCCCCCGTCATCGGGCAAGTTTCACTCACTGGCCAGCCACCACAGCACCCATCGTCGCTGCTCAGACCCACTGTCGTCTCTGGCAGCGCACTCCGTGGCCACTGCTGTCGAGACGAGTCCATGGTCGCTTCCGCCTCGATAGATTGAGACACGCGATAATCGCGGCTTATCTGACCTATCCCCACGAACCACGAGGTCACAGCCCTGCATCCTCCATATCCGCCCGAAAAATTCCGGATACTACGGCGCCCCCGACAGGGGAGACGAACAGCTCCTGACACTCATCGATCACGACCACACGCGGGCGCATCGACCGATCGCTGGTGGCGAGCTTCCGCGTCAGCTTCGGCTCGCCTGCCGCGGACAGCTTCCGTCCTCGTTGCGACAGCTCCGACATCAATGCCTTGAGCCCGTCGAGGACCGTCGGCACCTCGTCCGGGTCGTCGGAGACGAACAGCGTTCGGGCGACCGGCGCGAACGGGTCGTAGTCGGCGTTGTGGGCCATGCAGTAGATGTCGATCTCGACCAGCGGGTCCAACACGGCCCCGGCCAGGGCGGTGATGATGAGGGTGGACTTGCCCGATCCCATCATCCCGGCGACGCCCCAGTTGCTCCCGAACAGTCGCGCGTTCACCACGTTCGCCCGCGGGTCGACGCTGACCGGGACGCCGGTGAAGTAGTCGGTCGTCCCCTCGGTGAGCAGCGGCCACGGCGCCACCGGCCTGGTCAACGAGCCCTGGTCGGCGACCCACAGGTCCAGCACCCCCGGCTGGTCGCGCGGCTCGGTCGGCCACACCTCCACCGGCAGGCGGAGCAGGTTGTGGGCCAAGACGTCCTTGCGTCGGTTGAGCATGTCCACGGTGACGCCCTCGGGGAGCAGGAACTGGCAGTGCCAGCCGCGGCCGTCGTGGACGGGTGGCTGGATCCAGCGCGGCTGCCATCCGGCCTTGAACTTCGCGTTCAGCGCGCCCATGCCCAGGTGGCGCAGCGCGTTGACCACCGCCCGCTCGTCCGGGATCACGTCCCGACCGCCGGTGTCGTCCTCGCCGGGGGGTGCGACCCAGGTCGGGACCTCGGTCCGGGCCCGGCCGAGCGCCCACAACCCGATCACCATCCCAGCCAGGGCAACAGCACCGAGCAGGGAGGCGTAGATGGTCACGAACATGACCACCCACGCGACCGCGTCGATCACCCCGACGATCGGGGCGACGACCAGGGACACATCGCGTGCGGCGATCGCGAGGACGACACCGAGGCCGACCAGCAGGCCCAGCACGCCCAGGACAGCGGTCCCGGCGGCACGGACCCAGGCCAGGGGGGCGTTGACCCAGTCCATGACCCGCCCGTGACGGCGGGCCTTTTCGGCGGTGTCGCGGGCCTCCCACTCCAACAGGCGCTCGTGGTCGCAGGCGGCCTCAGCAGCGCGCATCTGACGCTCGTAGCGGGTGGTGCCGTGGGTGTCCCGCCACCGCGACACCAACACACCGGCCCCGGAGAACACGAACCACGTGTTCCTGACCAGGCCTTTCGCCGTCGACACCGCTGTCGTCGAGGTGGCTACAGTGACGGCATGCCGTCGTGCCGTCACGACGTCATGACGGTAGAGGCCCTGCCGCGACACCACCCCAGTCCCCGGCGCCCTGGAGGTCGTGGTGTCTGTCTGCGGGCCGCAGGCCACGATCTCGCCCTCGACCACCACCGGCTGGTCGGTGTTGTCGGTGCGGTGGTGTAGAGAGATGACCGGCGCCAGCTCGTCCCCTGATGACGCGTGGTGGGCTGGGCTGGCGCCGCCCACCTTCTCGTTCTTCCCCCGGCCGTCGTCGCGGTTCATCGCGCGCCCCCGGCGGGCTCATCACGGAGCTGGCGTGCCCGCTGTGCCGAGCAGCGCAGGGTGCGGCGGATCGACTCGGCCGAACACGGGTCGACCCGGCCGTCGGCGACCGCGGCCCGGAGCAGCCGTCGAAGATCATCCAGGCTGCGGGGAGTCGGCCCGGTTTCACGATCATGGTCGGGGTCGACTCCTAGGGTCGACGATGATCTTGGGTGGGTCGACTGTCGCAGGTCAGGCCTCGACTCCCGATCCGGCTCCTCCGGCGTGCGGTCGAGGACGGCGACACCCCCGCCATGATCATCGTCGAGGTGCGGGTCGACCCCAGAGTCGAGGCCCGGGTCGTGGTCGGTGGTGAGCTGCGAGCCGCCGTATCCCGCGCTCTCGATCAGGGCGGCGAGGGCCGAGTCCCAGTCATCCGCGATGCCGCTATGAGGGGCCGGCGTGGCCGGTCGTCTCGGCGCCGTCGTTGCGGCGAGAGCCCGGCGGCTCACCTGGAAAATGCCGGTGCGGTAGGTCAGGGCGGCGGTCCCGTCCGGGCTGATGACCGCGACCGCGTCGGCGATGGCGAGGCGTCGCGCGCGGTCGGTCTTCGCCGCCACCAGCGTCTCCAGTCGCGCCGTGCGGCGTTCGGCTCGCGAGCGCGGTGCTCCGGCCAGGGTGAGCTGGTGGGCGAGCACTCCGGCGATCGAGACGACCGCCATCACCACAGCGGCGGTGACGCCCTGGTGGAGGCCGTGGAGCAGGTTCATCGAGGCGGCGACCAGGGAGAACAGCACCACCCCGGCCTGCAACCCGGTCACCGGGCGCTCCGGGGCCTGGTGTCGTGAGGCGACGACGGCGAGAGCGAAGACCCACATGCCCAGCTCCGTGATCCCGGCCAGGAGGACGCCGAGCGGTCCGTAGAGGTGGGCGCCGTAGGCGGCCATCGCCGGAGCCGCCAGGCAGAAGGACAGCAGCGCGATCGGGTAGATGAGCAGTTCGACGATGTGGGCGGAGGCCCAGGTCAGAGCCCTAGAACGTGCTGCGGCACGTGCGGATGCACGTTCGGTCCGTCGGCGGTCGGCCGCGGCCCGGTCAGCCCGGGTCCTTTCCCCGCGGGCGGTCTCGATCTCCAGGCGGCGCCGCGCAGCAGCGTCAGCGGCCTCGCGGGCGAGGCGGGCCTCCAGGGCGCGGGTCTCGCGCCGCTCGGCCGCCCGTGCTGCAGCCCACGAGTAGTTCGAGGAAGAGGATGTGGTGGTCACGCCTCGGCCCTCCCCGCACCCATCTGACCAGCCGAAACCTGCCCAGCGGGCGTTACAGCGGCCGGTGAGACGGCGTCTGCGGGGCACTGTTCGGCCCGCGGAGAAGAAGCCGGGGCGAGGCGGCGGGCACGCCGCAGGCGCAGCTCAGCGGCGATCCACCAGCCGACCGTGAAGCCGAGCGGGGCGGTGAACCACCAGGTCAGCCACATGGTCGCCCCACCGAGGGCGGCGACGACAGCGATCTCGACGGCCCGGTCAGCGATCGCGGCTACGGTCCGGCGAAGTGACGCGTTCATGCCGCCTCACCACCCGCGATAACCGGCTGGCCAGCGGAAACGGCCACAGGCCGGCGGGCCGGGAACGGAAACAGTCGTGCCGTGTCCGGCTCGTCTGACGGCCCGTCAGGCTCGTCGGAGCCGTGGAGGAGGTCGCCGTAGAGACGGTCGATGACCTGTTCGGTCAACCCATCCGGGAACCATCCGCACCCGTGAACCCCCAGGTCAGAGCCGGGATCGGGATCGTGAGCGGGTGGATCGAAGGGAGAAACCCCGTGCCGGGGTAGAGACACACGGATGCCAAGGGCAGCATGGCCCATAGCCGACCACCTATTCGTGTAGGTCGTTCGGTTAGGTCACCCCCCCGGTTCACAAGGCCGGAGCGGCGACCGCAGCCCGCCGGGCGGCGAGGTCGCCTAACCAGCAACTCACGCCCCCGGCGGGCCTGTCAAGCACCGATCCTGAACCGGCCTGAACCGGCCTGAACCCCCGCGGCTTCTGTCACGGAACGTGACGAATAGCTTGCGACCTCCCATCTTGAACTGTTTCCACTGGTCAGACTGCGCTCAGGGCGGTCTTCGGCTCATGTGAGCGTGCGGTTCGTTGAGGGGGTGTGACGGGTTGACCCGTCACACCCCCTCAACCCGTCACAGGCAAAATCTGGGTCTGACCTGCACAGACGGAAGATCTGTGACGGGTGTGACGGGTTGTGACGGGTTGGGGGTCGTTTCGGGACATCCCCCGGAATCTCACCGTGCGTCACTAGAGTTGGTGGCGGGAAGTATTCGGTTAGTCGCAGCGTGTGCTTATTGCTGGTGGCGTCGTCCGCTGACAGTTGTCCCCCCACCAGCGGGTATCTTTCGACGGTGAAATTGTCGAGAGCGTGGCGGGCTGCGGCCGTTAGCGTGGTGGTCCTTGTGGTCAGTGCGGGTGCTATTTCCGGGGCGGTTGCTGCGGAGCCTTCTGATTCGGTGGTTGTGTCTGTGTCGAAGGGGCCGCGGCCGGTGGAGCCGGAGCCGCCGGGTCCGGATTCATCGGTGGCGGCACCGACTGCTGGCGGGCCGGGTGTGGAGACGTTCCGGACCGGGTCCGGAGAGGATTCTTGGGACGGTTCGTGTAAGTATCTGCACGAGCATTTTGATGAGATTTCCGCGCGGGCGACGGGCGAGGGTGGTATCCCGTGTGTGGAGGTGACTATTCCGCCGCCGTCGGAGAACCACCTTCAGTCGTATGATCTGAATCCCGATGCGTTTGATCTGGTGGCGCATCCGAAGGAGTGTGAGGGGTACACGGATTGGGTGGTGAACCGGACGGCGCAGTGCAAACGGGATCGTGTGAATATCACGATTTTCGAGCAGCGCACGAAGGTCGTGCTGGGCACGTTGAACGTGAACCGCCGTACATTGTCGTACACGAATGCCGGGAATCCGGTGTGGGGTGTGCAGACGACGTTGTCGCTGGCGGGTGCGACGGGTGTCGGCTATGGGGCGTCGGTGCGCGGGTTGGGAACGTGCGGATCTCCGCAACCGGGCGAGATGTCGGAGTGCACGCCTAACGGGCCGAACACGTTCGGGCCGAGTCCGGCGTTGAACCCGAACTTCCCATTCACCGGGGAGACCTACTACCGGAGCACAAAGACCGGACCGGGACAGAGCGGATCGGCCAAGAACACGGTGGACCTGACCTTCACCAACCCGAAGTGGCAGACCCCGGAATTCTCCTCGACGTTCGTGCCGCACCCGGTCCGCTGCGACAACGTGATCAAGGGCCGCGGCCCAGGCTGTGTGGTGCCGAGCCACACCCCCGCGATCGCCTACTCCCGCACCGGGGACGTCAGCGAGCTGGCCCGTCACATCGGTGACGCACAAGCTTCAGGCCTCCCGGGCACGTACCCGTCGGGGCCACCGTTGACCCGGCTCATGGACAAAGACGACGCGAAGGACAACCGAGGCCGGGCCTGCCCACGCACCTACACCCGCCCTGCCGGGCTCAGCTGCGACGAATACCCCTTCGCCTCCAGCTACCAGGGAGCTGAACAAGCCCCGAAGGGGCCGGGCCGCACCTTCCCGTATTGCCAGGTCGCTGACTTGCGACAAGGAATACGTGGCGCCACTGGATACAGTTCGTGCATGATCAATGACGCGCAGAACAAGCAGGGCGGGTCACAGCTCAGCGCGTTCTTCTCAAGGAACCGCGTCATCGACCGGGACGCTTACCGCGTCTGGATTCAACCATGATGTGCTGGCTGCTGGGGAGCTGCACTCAGCGCAGCTCCCCAGCAGCCTTGCGGTATCGCTGCCAGGTGAGGCGTCCGCCGAGAGCGATGGGAGTGAGGCCAGTCTGCTCTTCAGGTGTCTCCGATATGACAGCTTGGAGTGTCGCGCGACTGAGAGCGAGGAAGCTCTTCCAACGGGGAGCGTCGTTCAAGTCAGCATCGACCTTGTCATAGAACACAGCCGCCCCAAACTCCTTTCCCCCTCTGC
>NZ_JAHLEL010000025.1 GCF_020131355.1 Pseudonocardia sp. ICBG1293 | reverse complement strand
GCCACCGCCGGAGCGAGCTTGTCCGCCCGCGACCCCCACGTGATACGCCAGCCGCTCCCGATCCAGCACCGGGGCCTGGTCCCCAGCCGGGCGCATCGTGGCCATATCGACCAACACCTCCGCGACCAACCGCGCGGTCGCCGACACCCCGCTGTAATGCACCACCGCGGCGAGAGCCCCACCGACGTCGCCGCCGCCACCCCCGCAGTGAACAGCTCCCGGCCGGCCCCCGCCGGCGCGTCGCGGTGTAGAGAGTTCCTCCGGGGCGTGCTCATCGCACACCACCCGTCGATGCGGAGACCCACAGGTCAACACGTGTAAACGGCTCGTGGCCGGGGTAGCCGGGGTAGCCGGTCATGGGTACAGTTCTCCTATCTCAGCCTTCACGGCTGGTGTTGTTGACGACATTCGGCGCCTTTTTTCCTTGCTAGGGGGGGCGCCGTTTGTCGTATCTGGGCACCTACCGTAGTGGTACGCGTCCCACGAGCCTCAGCAGCACCGCCGCGACGCTCATGAACACGCCCCCTGTAGCGCCGCCGCCCGCGGCGCGGTGACGGTGAGCTGGTAGCGGTACGCGATCCGGACGAAGTCGTGGGCGTAGGCGCACGCGTCGACCGGGGGCATCCAGTGTTCGGGGCCGTGGTCGGATTTCGACCGGTTGAGCTGGGCGGTGGTGGCTCGCAGGTTGTTCGGGTCGTTCGCGAACGCCTCCCAGCGGGCGTCGGTCCAGGCGTGCGCACCGGACCGGTGAGCGAGGGCGAGCGGGATCACGTGGTCGACATCGAGATCGCGGGTCGGCCCGGAGATCGTCTGGCCGCTGTAAGGATCCCGCAGTGTGCCGGCCGACACATCGCAGCCGTTCTTCACCGTCGTCTGCGTGAGGTCGCGGGCCAGGACGGCGTCCCGGATATCGCAGCCCGGCCCGGCCGCCGGGGCCCAGCCGGGACCGAACGCCTCCCGCCGGTAGCCGCTGTCGGCCCGGTCGGGGGCGACACGCAGCCCGGACACATCCACCGGGCCGGCCGCGGTCACCGCCGCCGGCCCCGCCGGGGCCGCGGGGCCGGGCCCGAACCGGTGTCGGTGTCGGTGCCAATCTCGTCACGGAGGGCCCAGGCCTCGACTAGGGCGTGTCTCCTAAAGTGCGCAACCAGGTGACGATGGCCTTCAGTGCAACTCCGCCGCGGTAGGTCAGGGCGAGTTTGTCGTAGCGGGTCGCGAGGCCGCGCCACTGCTTGACCTCGCAGAACCCGCGTTCGACGACGTTGCGGCCGCGGTAGTCGACCCGGTCGAACGCCGGTGGTCGACCGCCGCGTGTGCCGCGTCGTTTCCGGTGTCCCTGCTGGTCAGCCGGCTCCGGGATGACCGCGACGATCCGTCGTCTGCGCAGGTGGGCGCGGATGGCGCGTGAGGAGTAGGCCTTATCTGCGCGGACCCGCTCGGGCCGGGTCCGCGGTCGGCCCGGACCGACCCGTCCGACGCTCAGATGTGACATCAGGTGCGCGAACATCGGGGCGTCACCGGCCTGGCCAGGGCCGACCAGTACGACCAGCGGGCGGCCGTGTCCGTCAACGAGCTGGTGGATCTCCGTGCCGAGCCCTCCGCGGGAGCGGCCCAACGCGTGATCGGGCGGCTCGATCAGCAGATTCTTGTAGTTCGATCCGGCCCCCTGTGTCCCGCTGCAGGGTCGCGGCGTGTTGGTGAGCGCGGATGATCGTCGAGTCGACCGACACGGCCCAGTCCACGAGACCGGCGGAGTCGGCATCGGCGAGCAGAGCTGCGAGAACCTGGTCCCAGGTGCCGTCACCGCAGTAGCGGCGGTGGCGTTTCCATAGGGTCTGCCACAGCCCGAACTCGACCGGGACATCACGCCAGGCCCGCCCGCAGCGGAACCGGTAGATGATCCCCTCGATCACTCTGCGGTGATCGGCGAACGGGCGCCCTGGCATCCCGTCCGACGAGGGCAGTAACGGCTCGAGTCGGTCCCACTGGGCATCGGTCAGGACGGCACGGCGCGACACCTACTGATCATCGCGCAGGCCCGACCAGCCGGGTTAGGAGACGCGCCCTAGCTCGCTCACCAGCGCCGCCTCCGGGCCCGTGATCGGTACTGGCGCCGGGAGCGGGTCTGCCGGCGGCGCCGAGTTCGGCACCGAGGCGGGTCGCGGCTCTGGTCGAGGGCTCGGGGGGTGGGGGCGTGGACGGGCTCGGCTACCTCGGTGGCCGGTCGGCTCGCGCGCTCGCGCGTCCCCTCCCCCTTCGGGTCGTTCAACTTCAGGTCGTTCTGTGCCGTTTTTTCGGCATACCCCCCCCTGACCTGGGGGTTTTTGACGAGATCCGGCCGTATCGCGACCGGCGGCGCCGCCGGGGCGGCGCCTGGTGCGGCTCGTGGCCGGGCAGGCGCGGGCGGGCTTCGCTGCGGGCGGCGGGGGTCCGGTGGGTCGGCCGGCGAGGGCCTCCGCGGCGGCGAGGACCGCGATGAGTTCCTGGGTGCTGCCCAGCCCGGTGTAGCCGGGCGGTGGGGCCTCGTGGACGGTGTAGATGTTGCGCCGCCCGGTCTTGCTCGGGGCGGTCTCGACATCGACCGCGCCGACCGCGACGAGCTCGGCGATCGCCGCGCCCCCGGTGTGAGCCTTGCTCACCCCGAGCCCGCGGGCGAGTAGCCGCTGCCCCGGCCATGCCCGCTCATCCCCGCGCTGGGTGTTCACAAACGAGCGCAGCAACACATAGACCTGCATCGCCCTCGGCGACACCCCCGACAGGGCCACCCAGTCCCCGACCGTCGTGTACGGGAACTTCCGACCCGGCCGGTACTCATCCCCGGCGTCCCGCTCGGTCGAGACCGGGCCGCAGAAGACGACGTAACCACCGACGAGGACCGCTGGTCGAGGTCGAGGTCGAGGTCGAGGTCGAGGTCGACCGGTCGGCGGGCCACGAGTAACGTGCTGCGGTGCAAGGTTGACTCCTTGTCAGACCAGCCGCGACGGCTGATCGGTCGGTGGCTGCGACGCCTTTTCCTCTTTGCCAAAAGTTCGAGGCGCCACAGTCATTACTTGGATGCAGACGGTAGCGGGTCGAGTCCCGGCGGGAGCGCCCGCTACCGCCTGCCCCAGGATCGTGCTGGTCCACCGGCGTTACGCCGCCCGCGCCACAGGTGAGACCGCCCCGTCAGCGGCCCCCGGGTTGGCCAGGTCGCTGTCCAGGCATCCTGCGCTGCGGTAGTCGTCAGCGATAGCGTCCGTGTCCCGCCGCGCGTCCGTGGTGGGTGTGAGCCAGTAGGTCGCGCAGTCCCCGTGGCGCGGCCGTCGGGGCGTGGTGAAGCCGAGTTCGCCCAGGAGCCAGGTGAGTTGCCCGGTCGTGTACTCGTCCCGGTCCTCGGCGGTGGTGGCTGCTTCGGCGTTCTCGGTGACCGGCGTGTCGGGCCGCGGTCGGGGGCGTGGGCACCATCGCCACGTGCTGCGGCGTTGCGTTCGTCGTCGTGTCCTCATGGGTCCTCCTTCGAGTCGGTGAATCTGCTGGTCAGCGGCTCGTGTCTGTGAGATGCGGGCGGTCTCGTGCCCGGTGTCGGAGCCGGGCGCGGAACGTGGTGGTGTCGACCAGGTGCGTTGTGACGTGGCCGTCGGCGACGAGGAGCCCGTGCTGATCGCGGGCGGCCACTGCGAACACGAACCGGGACCTGTCCTCGACGGTGCAGCGTGCGGTGACGTGGAGCCGGTTCCCAGGGATCGACGGCGCCCGGTGCTCGACCTTCACGCGGGTGCCGACCGGAGCCTGACCGGCTCGTGCCCGGCGCCGGAGGTAGGTCAGGCACGGCGCTTCGAGGAGGCCGACGAGGTAGCCGGTGGCGAACACGTGCTCGCCCGACCGGAACGCCCCGAGCCGTGGGTGGAGGTCGGGGACGAGCTGATCAGCCGGGACGACATAGAACAACGACACGGTGTCGTGAGTGGTGTTGTGGTCGCTGTCCCTGCCCAGGTCATGATCGGCTCTGTGCGGTTGTGTGTGGGTGGCGGTCACCATCGGAAGAGGTCTCCGTGCAGGTAGAAGGTCCAGTCGGTGGTGGTGAGGCCGTGGGCGCCGGTGCGCAAGTGATAGGACATGCCGGGCCCGCGGTAGGCCCGGTCCGTCTGCGGGGGCCACGTCTGGTCGGGGAGTCCGGTGCCGGGCAGGCCGTAGCGCGCCCATGCGTGTTCGGCTGCTCGGTAGGCGGCGTGTTCGCCCTGCGGGTCCGCGGTCGCGTCGTCAGTGGCGGAGCCGATGACGACCCGGCCGGGCGCGATCAGGGCCAGGAGCTGGTGCTGATCGACCGGCAGGGTGTCGGGCCGGGCGGCGTAGCGGCGGTAGGCGGGTGGGAACCAGTGCGGGAACGTTGAGGTCAGGGCGTCGATGGACTCGCCGCGGCCGGTGTCGGCGAGCTTTGCTCCGCCGGCGCCGGAGTTGTTGGAGATGACGACGGGGAAGCGGGTGTCTTGTGCTCCGGCCCAGAGCGCGGCTTTGCCGCCGCGGGAGTGGCCGATGACCGCGACCCGCGCGGGGTCGATCCCGGCGGCGGTGGCGTCGTCGGTGTGCAAGTAGTCCAGGGCGACCGAGGCGGCCCAGGCCCACGCGGCGATCGTCCGCCCGGCGGTGTCGGGGAGGTCGCGGTCCGCCGGGTGGAAGGCGTTGATGACGCCTTCGCGGAACCGGGCGGGGTCGTCCGGTGCGACCTGGTTGGCGTCGAGGGCGGCGAGTGCGTATCCGGCGCCGACGATCTGCCCGGCCGGGGCGTAGTCGCTGTCCGAGCCGGTGTCGGTGACGTCGAAGGTCATGTCGTCCGGGGCGGGCAGCGGGTGGCCGTAGACGTGTTCACCGAACGCCTCGAGGAGCTGCGGGCGGTGTTGGGTCTCCCACGCACCGAGGGTGTCGGGATGTGACCCGCCGGTAACCAGTGGGTTGCCCGGTAGGTCCGGATCACCGCTAGTGTCGGGTTCCGGATCCGACGTGCGGGTCGTGTTGTGGGGTGTCGTCGTCACCGCGGTCGTGGTGCCGGGCCGGGGATCGGCGCGGGTGCCGGCGCCGCCGAGGCCGGCACCCGCGCAGACCACCACCGCCACAACAACGCCAGCGACTGCGCTGGCTCGGGTGGTGGCGCGACTGACACTACGGGCCAGTAGCACGCTGCTACGCGGGGAAGGTGAGTCGTGGGGAGTCGGGCGCAACGTCGGAAGACGGCGCGGGTGGTGGAGCGGCGTAGTAAGAGGTCGTTTCAGAACGACTTGTCGAGTTTCCATTGACCCCTCGACGACAGATCAAACGGCAGGTCAGATAGCCGCTTGTCGTCTACAACAGACACGTCGACCTCGTTCTGAAATGACCTCTAAGCAGATCGACCGGGTGCGGTTGAGCGGGCGTGCGGCTGCTGAGGATGTTGTCGAGCATCTGTCGGGGCGTTCGGGTGTGGCGCGGGTGGTGTGGACGGCGTTGACGATGCAGCGCTGCTCGATCAGCCAGACCTATTGGTTGACCCGGGACTGTTGCCGCGGCTATCACGTCGGTCTCGGGCTTCCCGATGGTTCCGGGGTGATCGTGGAGATGACTTTCCCCGACGACGACAGCAGTGAGCTGGTGTTGGCCACGCACTGCGGCACCGGCGCCTACGCCCAGGATGTCGCGACCGTGACCACCTGGGGGCGCCGTAGTATCCGGAATTTTTCGGGCGGATATGGAGGATGCAGGGCTGTGACCTCGTGGTTCGTGGGGATAGGTCAGATAAGCCGCGATTATCGCGTGTCTCAATCTATCGAGGCGGAAGCGACCATGGACTCGTCTCGACAGCAGTGGCCACGGAGTGCGCTGCCAGAGACGACAGTGGGTCTGAGCAGCGACGATGGGTGCTGTGGTGGCTGGCCAGTGAGTGAAACTTGCCCGATGACGGGGGCGTCGCGTCGTGAGGACGGCGAACCTGATCAGAACAGGGTGTCGCGGACACGTAGTGGTCGGTAGCCGGTCGGGCTGAGTTGGGCGAGTTCGCCGTCGATGTCGACCTCGATGGCGCCGAAGAAGTTGATGTTCTCCGAGTGGGCCGGGGAGATGTGGGCCAGGACCTCGTCGTCGATGCGGCGACCGGCGGCGCGCATCTGCTCGACGGCCAGGCCGTAGTACTCGGTCGTCCAGGTGACCACGGCGTTGGTGACGAGGGTGAGGCACCACGCCTGCTCGGTCTGTCCCTCCAGGTGTCGGGCGCGGATCATGCCCTCGTGGGCGTAGAGCAGGTCCCGCTTGAGCGCGTGCAGCGACTCGCCCTTGTTCAGCTGCCGGGAGATCTTGCGCCGGTAGGCCGGATCGGACAGGTACCGGGCGGTGTAGACGGTTCTGCGCAGCGCGCCGTACTCCTTGAGCGCCGCGGCGAGCGCGTTCTGCCGCCCGGACGCCGAGAGTTTCCCGACCAGTAGCGATGCGGTGGCGTGCCCGAACTTCAGCGACCCGGCCAGGCGCAGCAGGTCGTCCCAGTGCTCGGCGATCAGGTCGGTGTTGAGCTTGCGAGCCAACAGCGGCCCCGTCAGGGGGAACGCCGTCTCGGCCGCCGCCTTCGCACCCGTCCGGTAGAGAGTGATCTTGCCCAGGTCCCGGATCCGCGGTGAGAGCTGCAACCCGAGCAGGTCGAACAGCCCGAAGTTGACCAGGGTGACGCCGTGCGTGTCGGTGGCGTGCTCGGTGATCGGGATGTCGGTCGCGTTGCCGAGGATCTCGTCCAGGACGTAGTGCGCCTCGCGTTTCGTGGCGACGATGATCTTCGTGCCGTAGGTGGTATGCTGATCGGTCACGTGCGTGTAGGTCGACAGGCCCTCGTGCGCAAAATACCTGCTCAGAGCCCTGGCGGTGACCGACTTACCTCGCGTCGGGAACCGCTGACCGTCCGAAGAGGACAGCGTGCCGGTGCCGAACACCGGGGTCAGCGGCAGGCGCTGGTGGTAGCCGATCAGCGCCAGGTTCGCCGCCCGCAGCGTTTCCTCCCGTACGTACCACTCGGCGGTCCAGGCCAGGATGTCGTAGGAGATCCCGCACGCGTCCGCCATCCGTGTGAGCCCGAGGTTGGTGGACTGGGCGAGCAACACCGCGATCAGGTTCCGCTTCAGCTCGCGCGTGCGGGCCTGCTTGCCGCCGGCGTGGGTGAAGCAGTCCAGGAACCCGGTGCGCTTGTCCATCTCGATCAGCAGCGACACGATCGGCGCGAACGGCAGCATCTCGGTCAGCTCCGCCTTCAACGCTCTCGCCTCGGCCGGGATGTCCTCCGCGGTCAGCGGGGAGATCACCAGATCGCCGTCGTCGTCCAGGCGGACCGGGCCGTCGCCGTGGGCGAGCGTCGTTTCCAGCTTGCCCAGCGCGGTGTGCAGCTCGTCTTCGGCCTCGGCCAGGCCGGTGGCGGCGTCGGAGGGTTTGCCGACCAGTCGGCAGAACTCCGCCCGCTGATCCGCCCACTTGTCCTCGGTGAGCAGGTAGGCGGCCGGGTCGGAGTAACGGCGGCTGCCCGGCACGAACACGTCCCCGGTGCGCAGCCCGTCCCGCAGGGCCAGCAGCACGCACAGCTCCCAGTAATGCCGATACGCCGTCGCGCTGCGGTTCGCCGCGGCGGTGTCCAGGTAGCCGCGGAAGCGGGCCGGGACGAACCCGCTCGGCGCGTCGTCGGGGACCTTGCGGGCGCCGGTGGCGTTGAGCTCCCGCAGGATCGCCACCGCCTCCAGCAGCTCGGCCGCGGCGGTGCCGCCGGCGAAGGTCACGGCGTCGAGGACGTTCGGGGTGAACTGGCGCAGGTACCCGTACGAGCCGTCCAGCGCGGCGAGGTGCCCGTGATCGCGCGGCAGCGGCGGCAACGCGCTCGACTGCGCCGAACGCAGCCGGTCCCAGCCGACCCGCTCGCCCCGGATCAGACCGCCGACATCGCCGTCCGGCACCGCCGGGTCGGCCACGATGGCCAAGATCGCGTCCAAAAGCTCCTGGCGGTCCTCCCCGGACTTGGCGCGTTCGGCCAGATAGTCCCGCATCCTGTGCGCGGCCTTGCTCTCCCGCGCCGAGAGCGCCTGGTCGAACAGCGCCACCACCTCGTCGAGCACCTCGGTCGCCGACTGGGCCAGCAACGTCAGCAAGATCGGGTACCGGCGTTCCGGCTCCCGCCGTTCCAGCGCTTGGGCGGTGAGGCGGCGACCGACCGTGGCCAGGAACCGGCGGCGTTCGGCCGGCAGCACCGACAGGTCCAACGCGTGGGCGTCCATTCCGCGCAGGAACTCCAGCTTCGCGATCTCGGCCTTCACCGCCGCGGGCGAGGCCTCCACCGGCCCCTTCCCCAGCCACCGCAGCCGGGTCATCCCGATCTCCGAATCCACCACCAGCAGCCCGTCCAGCCCGACGCGGCGGGCGTCGGTGAACTCGTGCGCCAACCGGTCGAACGTCTCCTGCCGGGCCACCTCGCGGGCGTGGGCGACCCGCTTGACCACCGTCACCGGTCCCGGCCGGATCACCCGCGCCGAGATCAGGAACTCGCACGCCAGCCGGAACAGCAGCGTCGGCGAATCATGCTCCATCGCCCGCGCCAGCAGGAACTCGTCGAGCTCCTTGATCTCCAGCGTCGTCGGCGGCCGCCACCCCAGATACTGCGCCGCCAGCCGAAGATGCTCGGTGCGGGTCTTCGCCCGGCGCCCATACGAACCGATCACGGCCGGATCCACGCGCAACTGCTCAGCCAGGCGCACCACCGCCGCCTGCGGCGCCGACGCCACCTCATCCGGCACGAACCCCAACCACGACAACGAGCACACCGCGACCGCCAGACCCAGCCGATCCGCCGCGCCCCGGCCCCGACCGGGATCAACAAACGCAACGTCCGCCGGGGCCAGCGTGAAGAACCGGAACAACTCCTCCCGGCCGATCTCCGGGAACCGCCGCAGCCTCTCCAGCTCGACGTCTGTGAACACCGGAGCGACCACCCGACAACCTCCCGACCAGAACCCCAGAAACCCCCTGGTCAGGAGCCTACCCAGCCATATCCGCCCGATTATTCCCGGATACTACGGCGACCCCCTACGCACCACCAAGCGTCCCGACGCTGCAGCCAGTGGCCGCAGCCGCTTGACAACCCCATAGAGACACCCCCCCGCCGAGGTCCCGCCCTGGCGAACCAGCCCGAGATCAACTCCACCACCGCATCCAACGAGGCCACCCACCCCGCAACATCAACCACACGGTGATCATCACCGCCGAACCGGTACCAGCCTCTCACGACACGCCACAACTGCCGTTGCAGTACTAATTAGGAGGCCATCTAAAATGGACCCATGGGAATCGCTTGCAGAATGGTGCGAAGAGCATGCACTAAAGACCAGATCGGCTATCCTTCCACCTAGCACCAGTTATGAAATTTCTGCCGCTCAGGGCGGCACGGGAGGAATTCTGTGGCCTGAAGATGTGCTTGCATTCTACGAATGGCGCAACGGCCTGGAGCGAACGCCTGACGGGTACCTCTTCCCTGGCCTTCGCCCGCTCCGCATAGACGAGGTGGTGGCGAACTGGCAGTCATTTATGGACATCGCTTACGAAGATGTGCGGCCTTCGCCGCCCCCTAGGGACGCAGACAGTCGGATGACCTTTTACGGACAACTCGCTGTCGACGTGATCGGGCCTGAATGTGCGCAACCGGCTGGATCGGTAACTGGTAGATTTATTCCGTCCCTGCTCCCGATCGCAGAAGATCAGAACGGCAGCTATCTGATGATCGACCGCAGAGGGGGAAAGGAGTTTGGAGCGGCGGTGTTCTACGATAAGGTCGATGCAGACTTGAACGACGCTCCCCGTTGGAAGAGCTTCCTCGCGCTCAGTCGCGCGACACTTCAAGCTGTCATATCGGAGACACCTGAAGAGCAGACTGGCCTTACTCCCATTGCTCTCGGCGGCCGCCTCATCTGGCAGTGACAGGATCGGGTTGTGGGGAGAGCTGAAAGCAGCTCTCCTCACAACCCAACTCCTTACGGCTGGATCCAGACGCGGTAAGCGTCCCGGTCAAGGATACGATTCCTTGAGAAGAACGCGCTGAGCTGCGAACCGCCCCGCTTGTTCTGCGCATCATTGATCATGCACGCACTGTATCCGGTTGCACCGCGAATCCCCTTGGGCAAGTTCGGGTAAAGATGGCAATAGTCGAATGTTCGGCCGCGCCCGGAGGTTTGTTCAGCGCCTTGGTAGCTGGAGGCGAAGGGGTATTCGTCGCAGCTGAGTCCGGTAGGGCGGGTGTAGGTGCGTGGACAGGCTCGGCCTCGGTTGTCCTTCGCGTCGTCTTTGTCCATGAGCCGGGTCAACGGTGGCCCCGACGGGTACGCCCCCGGGAGACCTGAGGCCTGCGCATCGCCGATGTGACGGGCCAGCTCGCTGACGTCCCCGGTGCGGGAGTAGGCGATCGCCGGGGTGTGGCTCGGCACCACGCAGCCCGGGCCGCGGCCCTTGATCGCGTTGTCGCAGCGGACCGGGTGCGGCACGAACGTCGAGGAGAATTCCGGGGTCTGCCATTTCGGGTTGGTGAAGGTCAGGTCCACCGTGTTCTTGGCCGATCCGCTCTGTCCCGGGCCGGTCTTCGTGCCCCGGTAGTAGGTCTCCCCGGTGAATGGGAAGTTCGGGTTCAACGCCGGACTGGGCCCGAACCTGTTCGGCCCGTTAGGCGTGCACTCCGACATCTCGCCCGGTTGCGGTGACCCGCATGTCCCCAACCCGCGCACTGACGCCCCATAGCCCACACCCGTCGCGCCCGCCAGCGACAACGTCGTCTGCACACCCCACACCGGATTCCCGGCATTCGTGTACGACAATGTACGGCGGTTCACGTTCAACGTGCCTAGCGCGACCTTCGTGCGCTGCTCGAAAATCGTGATATTCACACGATCCCGTTTGCACTGCGCCGTCCGGTTCACCACCCAATCCGTGTACCCCTCGCACTCCTTCGGATGCGCCACCAGATCAAACGCATCGGGATTCAGATCATACGGCTGAGGGCGGTTCTCCGACGGCGGCGGAATAGTCACCTCGACACACGGGATACCATCCTCACCTGTCGCCCGTGCGGAAATCTCATCAAAATGCTCGTGCAGATACTTACACGAACCGTCCCACGACTCGGCACCAGATCCAGTCCGGAACGTCTCCACCCCCGGGCCGATAACAGTCGGCGCCGCCACCGATGAATCCGGACCCGGCGGCTCCGGCTCCACCGGCCGCGGCTCCTTCCACACCGACACGGTCACCGAATCACGAGGCTCCGCAGCAACCGCCCCGGAAACAGCACCCGAACCGACAACAAGGACCACCACACTAACGGCCGCGACACGCCATACCCTCAACAATTTCACGCCGGAAAGGTACCTGGTGATTGTGGCGGCACTTGCATCGGAGGCTCCTGCCAGCAATGCGTACGTGCTGCGACTAACTGAATACTTCCCGCCACCAACTCTAGTGACGGAGGGTGATATTTCGGGGGATGTCCCGAAACGACCCCCCAATCCTGGGCAACCCGGGGCATCCGGGGGCACCTCGGTCGTTTCTGCAGGTCAGCGCCGTTTTTCAGCTGCCCCGGGTTGTGGGGGTGTCCCGGATCGATCCGGGACACCCCACCCCACCCCACCCCACAGCCTCAAGATCGCCCCGTATGCGCTCTGACCAGCAGGAAGGAGTATCGGACACCCTCTCGCTGTCAATGTCGCGTTCCGTGACCGGCAATGGCGGTGGGGTCGAGCGTCGAGGATCGGTTCGAGATCGGTTCTTGACAGGCCGGGCGAGGCCGTGAGTTGCTGGATGAGCGAGCCCGTCGACCCGGCGGGGTTGCGGTCACCACCCCGGTTCACAAGGCCGGGGCGGCGACCTAACCGAACGACCTTTACGAGAAGGTGGTCGGCTATGGGCCATGCTGCCCTTGGCATCTGTGTGCCTCCACCAGTGGGTGGAACTTTTCTTCCGTCGTCGCCTGACGGCGATCCTGATCCCGGTCCTGACCTGGGCATTCCTGGGTACGGGTGGTGCCCGGATGGTTTGACCGAGCAGGTCATCGACCGCCTCTACGGCGACCTCCTCCACGCCCTCGACGCCCCGGGCGAGCCGTCCGATGAGGCGGACCCGGGACGTCTGCTCGTGTTCCCGCTGCGGCGTCCTGTGGCGGTTTCCGCTGGTCACTCGGTTGTCGCGGGTGGTGAGGTGGCATGAACGCCCCGCTACGCGCCGCCGCCCGGACGATCGGCTCCGCGATCGCCGACCGGGCGGTCGAGATCGCCGTCGGCGCCGCCCTGACCGGGGCGACGGTGGTCGTGACCTGGTGGTTCGCCGGGCTCCTCGGTCTGGCCGTCGGCTGGTGGGCCGCCGCTGAGGTGCGTCTGTGGCGGGCTCGGCGGGCCGTCCCGGCTTCTTCTCCGCGGGCCGAACTGGGCACCGTAGACGCCGTCTCACCGCCCGCTGAAGTAGCCGCTGGGCCGGTTTCGGCTGGTCAGCAGGTCGAGGCGAGGGCCGAGGCATGACCACCACGTCGTCCTACACGAACTCCTGGGCCGCGACCCGAGCCGCGGAGCGCCGCGAGAACCGCGACCTGGACGCCCGCCTCGCCCAAGAGGCCGCCGACGCCGCCGTCCAGCGCCGGATCGACAAGCAGAACGCCCGCGGAGAAAGGAGCATCGCAGCGCGGGATGCGGCCGAGCGGCGCCGGACCGAGGCCCGCACAGCACGTGCCGCGCGCCGCGCCAAGGCTCTGACCTTGGCATACATGCACACCGTCGAGCTGCTGATCTACCCGATCGCGCTGCTCTCCTTCGCCCTGGCTGCTCCGGTGATGGCCGCCTACGGCGCCCACCTCTACGGCCCACTCGGTGTGTTGCTGGCCGGGATCACCGAACTGGGCATGTGGGCCTTCGCCCTCGCCGTGACCGCCTCCTGCCGCCAGACCCCCGAGCGTCCCGTCCTCGGGTTGCAAGCCGGGGTGGTGCTGTTCTCCCTGGTCGCGGCCGGGATGAACCTGCTCCACGGCCTCGAACAGAGCCTCACCGCCGGCCTGGTCATGGCCGGCGTCTCGATCGCCGGCGTCACCGCCCACCAACTCACCCTCGCCGGAACACCCCGCTCACACACCCACCACCCAGGCCGGGAGCCCGACGAGGCAGCCACCAGGACAGTCGGCGGGGGAGTCGGGGCCTCCTCGATCATCGTCGAGGGTGGGAGTCGACCCCGCAGTCACTCGGAGTGCTGATGGGGGTGGGAACCGAATACGCCAGAAAGGGGCCGCGTCGGCCTGAGCCGCTGATCAGGGGCTTAGAGGTCGCGCGGATTGGTTGGTGATCATGGACGTCGTGCAGGTCGGGCGTTCCAGCGGTGTGTGGTCCAGGCCTGCCGAATCAAGCTACGGAGTGTGACGATCGTGTCGGCGAGGTCGAAGAACGCGTCGACGACGATTTCTCGTCGTTCGTAGCAGCGCTGCAGCCGGTTGAAGCTGTTGTGCCAAGCGTTGGTCCGCTCGACGTGCCAGCGGCGGGTGGCCTGGATCGGCGCTTTCTCACCCTTGTGCGCGATCTCGCCGTGCAGGCCTCGTTCGGCCAGCGTGTCGCGGGTCTTGCCGGAGTCATAGCCGGCGTCGAGGTGCACGGTGATGTCGTCGGGCAGCGGGCCGAGAGCATCGAGGCGGTCGAGGGTGGGGCCCAGTAGCGGGGAGTCGTGCCGGTTGGCTCCGGCCAGGACTCGGCCCAGCGGGATGCCGTATCCCTCGACGAGCACCGAACGTTTCATACCCTGTTTGCGCCGGTCCACCGGCGACGGACCGGCGACCTCGCCGCCGCCGGGGGCCTTGGTGATGGCGCCATCGACGGCGATGTCGTGCAGCAGCAGACCGACGATGCGGTCGTAGGCGTCCAGGACGATCCGACGCAGCTGGGCGAAGACCCCGAGCCTGATCCACTCGTCACGACGATCGCGGATGGTGGTCGCCGAGCAGGTGCTGTCAGCGATGCCCTCATACGAGCAGCCGAACCGCAGTACCTGCAGGAGCTTGTCGAACACGATCCGATCCGCGATCCGGCGGCGATGGCAGCCCAGCGGATGGGTGGGATCGAACTCGTCTCGATGAGGCAGCAGCGCGGTGAACTGGTCCCACAACGGCTCGGTCAGCCATGATGGCAGGGTGGGCACGCGGCCTCCAGACGATCACGAAGCGTAGATAACTTCATGATCGGCAGGCCCGTACCCGCCCTCGCCCCCAGACACTCGACCGCGGCCAAGCTGTGACCAATCCGCGCGACCTCTTAGAGGTCGTTTCAGAACGACTTGTCGAGTTTCCATTGACCCCTCGACGACAGATCAAACGGCAGGTCAGATAGCCGCTTGTCGTCTACAACAGACACGTCGACCTCGTTCTGAAATGACCTCTTAGAGCGTCCGGCAGTAGAGGTGGCCGTCCTGGCCGTCACGTGCGGGCCGCGAACAGCACTCGCGGTTCCAGATCCAGCCGCGTGGTCGGCGCTTCCTCCGGCGGTGCGAGGTCGAGGACCAGGTCGCCCATGCGTCGGATGGTGTGCTGGATGTACGGGGTGATGGTGGCCAGGTGGGAGAACACGCACACCTCCAGGTGCCGGCGCACGAGCATCCCCGGCCGGTCCCGGTGCGCAGCACCTTTCGCCACGCCACCGTGGCGAACGCGTCGACGTCGACCGCCACGGTGACCTGCTGGCCGTCCACGGTGTGCACCATGGTCTCCGGGATCCACTCGCTGCGTCGGTCCCGGTTGACCCGGATGAACTCCACCGCGTCCAGCACGCTGCGGTCCGCCGTGGTCGAGGTCATCTCCAGCGCGTTGATGAGTGTGAACAGCACCGACCGGTGTGAGCGGTAGAAGCCCTCCAGCAGCGGCAGGTAGTTGTTGCCGTGATAGGCCGACACCGCCTCGTGCACCGCCGACAACAGCTCCACCCCGCCCGCGTCCTCCAGCGTCTTGAGCAGCAGCCGGCCCGCCCGCTCGGCGACCTCGCCGTCCGTACCCGGATCACCCGTCGCACCGCCCTGGCCGGGCTCGGGCGCGGCGGTGGCCTCACGGGCACCGGCCAGGACCTCACCGAACACCCCGATCAGCCGCTCGGACTCCGCGCGGTGCGCCTCGCGCAGCTCCTCCAGCCGCTCCCGACCCTTCTTGTGCAAGGCGGCCATGCGCTTGCAGAACATGGTCACCACCTCGTCACGGGCCTCCACCCGCTGCTGGTGCACCAGGCTGACCAGCAATGTCAGCCGTTTGGCCTCGCCGGTCTTGCGCATGTCGTCCACATTCGCCACGCGGGCCTCACCGGCGAAGTGGGCGACCTTGCCCGGCGGCACCCCCTCCAGCCACCGCTCGGTCGGGCCGATCGCGTCCAGCGCCTGCAAGTGCGCCAGCCGCTGCTTGAACTTGCCCAGCGTCGCCGCCTGCGCCGGCGTCTTGATCCGGTCGAACTTGCTGCGCCGCGTCGCCGGATCCACCACCAGCAACCGCTCCAGCCGCGCCCGCTCGACCCGGTCCGGCCGCGAGGCCACCATCGCGAAGAAACCACCGTTGATCTCCGCGCGAATCGTCGCCGCCATCGCGTCCAGCGTCGTGTAGCCGGGCAGCTCGCAGCGCTGCCGGACCAGCTCCTCCAACGCCACGTTGATCAGGTCGGCCGGGTTGTCCTTCGTCTGCACCGCGACGCGGATGGACTGCTCGGCCACCTCCCGCACCCGCGCCGCCTCGAACTTCACGCCGAGTCGGTCCCGCACGAACTGCCGATGCCGCTTCTCCGTGCGCTCCACGTCGGCCTCTGCCAGCACCGACTCCGCCAGCTCCAGCACACCGCGCACATGGTCGACCACGACGGCCGGCACGTCGGCGAGCTTGGCGAAGTAGCCGAGCCGCTGATAGCACTTCAACCGCACCACCAACGCCAGCAGATGCGACTCCGACTGCGTCTTGCCCCGTGCCCACGAGACCTCGTCCGGCGTGGGCGTGAACGCCTCGGCCAACTCCCGCACCGACACCGCACGCTTGAACCGCGGGTACGCCGTGCGATCAATCGACGCCAACCCGACATCCCAGCAAGATCACCAACCGGACCCGCACACCATAACCAGCGACCGCACCTCGCTACACGGCCCTACCCGGACCAGCGGCTACATCAAGTCGCGGCCCGTTTCTGACGTATTCGGTTCCCACCCCATCTACGGCGTCGTCGCCCCCCTCGCGCCCGCGACCGCGATCACCAGCTCGCCGCGCCGCGCGGCCCCGACCTCCGGACCGGCGCTGTCCCGGCGCCGGCTCACCGCCGGGCAGGCCGCCGCAGTCAACCGGCGCCTCCGCCGCCCCGGGACCGGCGACGATGCCCCGGCCAGAGACACTCCGGCGCCGGATTGGACCGGGGACGACTGGACACACGACACCTCCGATGAGGACCCACGATGAGTCCGAGTCCGAGTCCGAGTGTCCATCCTGAGCAGGCGCGGGCCGCAGCGGCAGCACTGCTCGGTGTTCCCGCCGACGTCTCACCTGAGCTGCTCCGGACCGCGTGGCGGACCGCCGCCCGCCACCACCACCCCGACCGGGGCGGCGACCCGGACCGCTTCATCGCCCTGTCCAGCGCCTACGAACTACTCACCACACCATCACCGCCCTGTACGACACCGCACACGACACCACCCGACCCACCCGAGGCGCGTACCGCCGACACGGTGTCCCACCGCGCCCCAGAAGGCCCCCTGATCCTGCGGACCCTCGGCCTGCTGGCCGCCGCCGGTGCCCTCACCGCCGGCGTCGCCATGATCGCCGCACCGGTCGTAGCCGCCATGACCGCGCTGGTGGCCTCGGTAGCGGTCGCCCACTACGTCTACCCCGCCCCCACCACATAGGCCACCGGCAGCGCCGACGGGGTCGTGGGCAAGTCGCCCCGACCCGGGCCCACACACATCTCCCCTTAGCTACGTACCTCCGTAGTAAGGACCGTAGACATCCACGTAGATACGTAGGACACTACGTTGGTTTAACCGGATCTACGTAGGGATCTCCTCATGCGGATTGTGGCGGTCGGCGGGCCCAAGGGCGGGGTGGGTAAGACAACCACGGCGGTCACCCTGGCCGCCGTGGCCTGCCGAGCGGGCCTCTCGGTTCTGCTCGTGGACAGCGACCGGAACCGCTCGGCCACCGACTGGGCCGAGTCCTGCGGCGACCGCCTGGGCATCGACCTCGCCGATGGTCAGGACACCGGCGACCTCGCCCGGCTGCGCGCAGCCGGCGGGTACGACCTCGCCGTGGTCGATCTTCCCGGGGCCCGGGCCGGTGGCTTCGAAACGATCCTGACCGGCAACAACGGCGCCACACCCACAGCTGACCTACTCCTCGCCCCGACCCCCGCCGAGACGATGGACCTTCGTCCCACCCTACGCGTGCTGCGCGGCGAGGTCGCCCCGCTCAGACTGGACTACCTCTGCGTGTTCACCCGCGTCCCGAGCTACGGCCTGCCCCGCGCACGTCAACAAGCCGAAGTGCTCGACGCTGCCGGGGTACGGATCGCCCGCACCGTGATCCGCACCTACACCTGCTACAACCTCGCGCTGGACAACGGGCAGACGATCCTCGACCTACCCGCCACCGGATCGGCCGAGCGAGCCCAGCAGGACTACTACGCCCTCGCCCGCGAGGTCTTCACCGCCGCCGGCCTCCACGCGAAAGTGAACCCCTGA
The DNA here is from genome assembly GCF_020131355.1 of Pseudonocardia sp. ICBG1293. Classification (GTDB taxonomy): domain Bacteria; phylum Actinomycetota; class Actinomycetes; order Mycobacteriales; family Pseudonocardiaceae; genus Pseudonocardia. The sequence continues at coordinate 3,595 of NZ_JAHLEL010000025.1, read as the reverse complement.
TGGCCCGTAAGCGCGACCTCTCTCAGATCGTCAACGAGACCACCCCAGACCAGCCCGGCGACCCGGTCCACATCGCGGCAGACTCGACCCACACAACCCTGCCCACAGCGCAAACGATCCACCGCGAGCAGCCACCGGCCATCCGCCGAGGTAAAGGCCGCCGCGAGGGCGACCGCCGCATGACCCTTGACCTGCCCGACACCGTGCACGCCGATCTCCACCGCTACGCCGTCGACGTCGGACTCAAACTCGGACGCAGCATCCGCCCCCAACACATCACCCGCGCCCTGGTCTACACCCTGCTCGCCGACACCGACCTCTCCCGCACCCTGGCCCAGCAGATCGACGAAGACCTCCGACACGGCACCGGCCGGTAGAACACCGTAGACATCTACTGAGACACCTACGTATGCTCCTACGGATCTACGTAGGAGCCTTCTCGCGCTGGTCACATGCCGGCCAACCCGAACATCGAGCACACCCGAGCTCGCCGAGGACCGCGACCAGAAACCCCGGTGACCGACTACCACAGCGAGGAGCACCGGCACGCCATTCCGCCCGCCCCGACTTCCTGCGAACGCTACGACCTCGGCGCCCCGCTGACACCCGCGAGCACCGCCCGTCTCGACACCCGGGCTCTTCCTCGATACCAGGCCGCACGAGTGCCGAGCAGGTTCAGTCAACGGTCGAAGATCGCGTGGCGACGCCGCGTGCGGCGCCCTTGGCGGGTTCTGACCGGTATTCGACACTCGGGCCGATTCGAGGAAGGGCCCACCGCAGCCGCTATCGCGAGGAAGGGTGCGGGCCCGGCGCCCAACACGGAATCTCGCTGATGTCCCGGATCGCCCACCGCACCTCCGGGCCCAGCAGCTCCGGGTTCCGGGCTCGGGCCCGTCGCGCCCGGTCCCGCTCCAGGAACTCCCCCGCAACATCCTGGACCTGCTTCAACACATTCGGGGCACACCAATACATGATCCCGACACACTCAAGGTCCCGGGCCCGTTCCACCACCGTCGACAACAACCCGGCCGCCATATCCGCCCCACCATTCACCGGGGCCGGCTCCAAATAACGCGACCGCGTCTTCCTCGACAACTCCACCTCCACCAACACCCGCCGCCCATCCGGCAACACCTCAACCCCATCCGGCATATGCGGCACCGGCACACCCCGAGGACGCCACCCCGTCCGATGCTGCAACTCCCGCTCCGACTCCCACCGCCCCACCTCCAAACCCACCCGCGCTAAACGCACCGCCCCCACAGCACGCACATGACCCGACACCGTCGGCCGCGGCATCCACCCCGGAACATCCCACCCCAACAACTCCCGCGCCAAAGTCCGCGACGGCCACACCCACATCGCCCCCACATCCACCCGCCCCGTACGCACCCACCCCGCACGCTTCCACCGACCCACCACCGCATGCGCCGCCTGCGCGCTCACCCCTAACGTATTCGACAACAAGTCGAGGGGCAGCCCATACTGATGCGCCAAAATCTCCAACAACACCGCATCACGCGCCGTCAACACCACCGAACCCGCATCACGACGCTTCGCACGCACCGGCTTCCCCACCTCACCCAACACCACAAACACCCCTCCCCTTCAACCAACACACACTGTCAACGACAACCCCCGCCTCCGCCGAAGCAATAGCGAGGCGGATAACCCACCTTCACCACAGATATACCCAAACCAACCCAGCCACCACCTTCGCCACAGTCTGTTGACTTTGACTTTGACCTTGCTTTTTTAAAGGCATTGAACTTCGTACTAGAACTCTGGGTCACTCCGTGACCCTGTCGGGCTGGGGGGCCGATGCCCGACACCACCCCCGCACTGCTTCGCTGATGGCCGGGGGGTAGTGTCGGGCATCGGCCCCCCAGCCCGACACACAAACTAGCAGGCCACAGGCATAATATCTCCATTTCGGCAGCAGAGAACCATCAGCATATCTTCATAATAGATTCCAGCTGCTTCAAAGGTGCTCCAGGCACCTTCTGCCGCCGGAACACGAGTACGACCAGCAAGCACAAGCCCCTCAGAGCCGAGACCAACCCCTCCATCCGAGCCAGACATCTCACTCTTATGGGCTATACCGCCATGGACTGACGTCCGTGATAGTCACGCCTTCCCCTGTCAGGCAACCGAAGCCCGGGTCAGTCGCCGAACTCAAGGACTTACATAAGGAGGTGCCGCATCCCGTGCACAAAAACGCCAACCAAATTGGCGCCACGACTCTTCTCGAAATCGACTCCCAGGCCGTCACAATATCGCCCTGCGAAGATACGGACGCTGCAACCATCAGTGAATGGTGGCAATCACAACACATCGACGGACTGTTCCTGCCATACCCGCGCCTCGCGAAAATCGGACGTACCTCCATTCAACTGGACGCAGTCACTCAGTACCTGAACTTCTGCCGAAAGACCGGCGACGCAAACCCTTACCTAGTCCGCATCGACAACCGATCATTCGGATACCTTGAAACCTACCAATCAACACACAGCCCGCTAACGCCACACCCAGCAATATCGACTACCGATCGCGGAATTCACTTCATGATCGGAGACCCACGCCACATCCAGCAAGGCTGGGGGACCCGCATCTTGACGCGTGTCGCAGACATGCTCTTCGACACCCATGCCGATATGGGTCAAATAATGGCCGAGCCCCTCGATATCAACACCCGGACGAAACAGCTCTGCACAAGAATTGGTCTCGCTGAAATCGGCCGCATCGATATCGGTCACAGAGTGTCTCGGCTCTACGTTCTCGGCAGAGGACAATAGCACCAACGCCGAGATATCAGAAAACGACCCCACCTGATCGCGACCGCCTAGCAACGAGAAACGACATCAGTACTGCAAACACCGAGACCAAGTCGAATCCCGAGCCGGGAAAGCGCGCCCATCCACGACAGAAATACGGTGACCGTTCGGGTGGGGCCGCCGCGGTTCTTCGCGAGGATCAGATCGGCCTCACCGGCGTGGGGAGTCCCGGGGTCGTATCGGAGACGCCTTATCTGATGGCGCTCGATCTACCGACGGCAGGATCGGATAAACCCGGCCCGAGCGCCGCGGCGCGCCGCCCCTGGGGCGGGGCCCGGCGTAGCATGCCGGGGGTGTCCGATAGGTCTGATCCGATGGGCCCCGATGACATCCTGGTCATCGCCGCCCAGGAGTTCACCCTCCGCGGCAAGGACCTCTACCAGGCCTCGTATGCGTTGATGAGCTACTTCTCCGGCCACTGCCGCCGCGGAACGATCGCCGACGGCTACGCCGGACCCGCACAGCTCCCACCCGCCGATGCTCCCTACGACCCCGGCGACACCGGCGGCAACATCCTCGCGGTGCGGGTCGAGGTCATCGCCGACACCCTCGACCGCGGCACCACCACCGCGATCGAGGTCATGCACCGCGGCTTCGACACCCTCGGACGGGCGCTGCCCGACCAGTACACCGCCGATGAGATTCAACTGTTGACGATCGCCATCGGCGGTGACGCACTCACCGTGTCCCACCTGGACCGCGATACCGCCTACCGCCGCGCGGGCAGCACCGAGCCGTGAACCCCCATCGACGGGCGTAGT
>NZ_JAHLEL010000024.1 GCF_020131355.1 Pseudonocardia sp. ICBG1293 | reverse complement strand
GGTCGAACGATTTCTCGTCGTTCGTAGCAGCGCTGCAGCCGGTTGAAGCTGTTGTGCCAAGCGTTGGTCCGCTCGACGTGCCAGCGGCGGGTGGCCTGGATCGGCGCTTTCTCACCCTTGTGCGCGATCTCGCCGTGCAGGCCTCGTTCGGCCAGCGTGTCGCGGGTCTTGCCGGAGTCATAGCCGGCGTCGAGGTGCACGGTGATGTCGTCGGGCAGCGGGCCGAGAGCATCGAGGCGGTCGAGGGTGGGGCCCAGTAGCGGGGAGTCGTGCCGGTTGGCTCCGGCCAGGACTCGGCCCAGCGGGATGCCGTATCCCTCGACGAGCACCGAACGTTTCATACCCTGTTTGCGCCGGTCCACCGGCGACGGACCGGCGACCTCGCCGCCGCCGGGGGCCTTGGTGATGGCGCCATCGACGGCGATGTCGTGCAGCAGCAGACCGACGATGCGGTCGTAGGCGTCCAGGACGATCCGACGCAGCTGGGCGAAGACCCCGAGCCTGATCCACTCGTCACGACGATCGCGGATGGTGGTCGCCGAGCAGGTGCTGTCAGCGATGCCCTCATACAAGCAGCCGAACCGCAGTACCTGCAGGAGCTTGTCGAACACGATCCGATCCGCGATCCGGCGGCGATGGCAGCCCAGCGGATGGGTGGGATCGAACTCGTCTCGATGAGGCAGCAGCGCGGTGAACTGGTCCCACAACGGCTCGGTCAGCCATGATGGCAGGGTGGGCACGCGGCCTCCAGACGATCACGAAGCGTAGATAACTTCATGATCGGCAGGCCCGTACCCGCCCTCGCCCCCAGACACTCGACCGCGGCCAAGCTGTGACCAATCCGCGCGACCTCTAAGAGCGCCCGGCAAATGAGGTCGTGGGGGTGTCGTTGCAGGTAGAGGCACGGACCTGCAAGTGATCATGGGATTGCTGATGTCCTGATGGTCGCCTGGAGGGTCCGTGCCTCTACCTGCAACGACACCCCCACGACCTCATTTGCCGGGCGCTCTAAACATACTTCGGATGGCGGTGTCATGGCCTGCGCCCAGCTGGACGACGACCAGCACACAGCATGCTGCCGACGGGTGTGTGTAGTGGCATCCACCAGAGTGGTGTGCGACCGGCTCGGTGACGGGCAGAGCCCGGGGTTGGGCGGCCACCGCGTGATCTTCTTGAGCACCTCTCACGGAACTCAAGAAGCCGGGTGTGCTCGCTGCTCGCCGGAGTTTTAGAGCGCCCGGCAATTGATGGTTATCGGAGTCGACGGGTCGTGGGTCGGGTTGTCCAGCGGTAGCGGCTGCGGGCACGGTTGATCAGCCGGCGGATCACGGTGAGCGCGGCGGCGAGGTTGAGGTAGAACTCGACGATGATCTTCCGGCGATCGGTGAACCGGCGCAGCTTGCCGTAGCCGTTCATCCAGGAGTGCGTGCGCTCGATGGGCCACCGTCGTCCTGCCTGGATCGGAGCCGGGACCCCCGTGGTCGCGATCTCGCCGGTGAAGCCCAGGGTGTGCAGCAGAGTACGGGTCTTGCCGGAGTCATAGCCGCGGTCCAGGTGCACGGTCGGGAACAGATCACCACCGTGGGCGTCGCGGTGGCGGGGCAGCGGGCCGATCATCGTCACGATGCCGGTCAAGGTCGGTTCCAGCAGGGGCGAGTCATGGTCGTTGGCTCGCGCCGCGACCAGGTGCAGCGGGATGCCCTGGTCATCGCAGGCCACGGACCGTTTCGTGCCCTGCTTGCCGCGGCCGACAGGGCTGCGGCCGGCCACCTCGCCTCCGCCTGGTGCCTTGGTGATCGATCCGTCGACCGCCAGATCGTCAAGATCCAGGCCGAGTATCTGGTCGTAACCGGCCAGCGCGGTGCGGAGCAGTTCCTCGCTGACTCCCGCGGTGGCCCAGTCATCGAGACGGCGGCGGATGGTGCGGTCCGAGCAACCCGGCGTGGCGATGCGTTCGTAGCCACTACCGTGCACCAGAGCGGCAACGACGTGGTCGAACACGACCCGATCAGAGATCCGGCGACGGTGACAGCCCCACGGATGGGCCGGGTCGAACTCCGGGCGCCGCTCTGCCTCGATCAGGGCAGCGAACTCGACCCAGAGGGGGTCGATCAGCGATTCTGGCAATAGAGGCACGGACCCTCCAGGCGACCATCAGGACATCAGCAATCCCATGATCACTTGCAGGTCCGTGTCTCTACCAACACCGACACACGGCCACCTCTACTGCCGGACGCTCTAAGAGGTCGTTTCAGAACGACTTGTCGAGTTTCCATTGACCCCTCGACGACAGATCAAACGGCAGGTCAGATAGCCGCTTGTCGTCTACAACAGACACGTCGACCTCGTTCTGAAATGACCTCTTAGAGGTCATTTCAGAACGAGGTCGACGTGTCTGTTGTAGACGACAAGCGGCTATCTGACCTGCCGTTTGATCTGTCGTCGAGGGGTCAATGGAAACTCGACAAGTCGTTCTGAAACGACCTCTAAGGCCGGCTCTTCTCGCCGGAGGCGAACAGGTAGACGAAGCCGCTGTACATGATGGTCAGCAGGGTGTAGCCGCATAGGTAGCTCAGGCCCGGTGTCACGGCGTCGAGCGCGGTCTTGACCGGTGACAGGCCGAAGGTGTTCGAGGCGGCAGCGATCGCGAACAGCAGCGTGATGGCCTTGTTCCAGTCGGTGGGCTCGTCGGTGCGGGCCAGGACTGTCAGCCGCCATCCGGTCAGGATGAGCAGCGCTGTCCAGAGGGGGTCGCCGTAGTATCCGGGAATAATCGGGCGGATATGGCTGGGTAGGCTCCTGACCAGGGGGTTTCTGGGGTTCTGGTCGGGAGGTTGTCGGGTGGTCGCTCCGGTGTTCACAGACGTCGAGCTGGAGAGGCTGCGGCGGTTCCCGGAGATCGGCCGGGAGGAGTTGTTCCGGTTCTTCACGCTGGCCCCGGCGGACGTTGCGTTTGTTGATCCCGGTCGGGGCCGGGGCGCGGCGGATCGGCTGGGTCTGGCGGTCGCGGTGTGCTCGTTGTCGTGGTTGGGGTTCGTGCCGGATGAGGTGGCGTCGGCGCCGCAGGCGGCGGTGGTGCGCCTGGCTGAGCAGTTGCGCGTGGATCCGGCCGTGATCGGTTCGTATGGGCGCCGGGCGAAGACCCGCACCGAGCATCTTCGGCTGGCGGCGCAGTATCTGGGGTGGCGGCCGCCGACGACGCTGGAGATCAAGGAGCTCGACGAGTTCCTGCTGGCGCGGGCGATGGAGCATGATTCGCCGACGCTGCTGTTCCGGCTGGCGTGCGAGTTCCTGATCTCGGCGCGGGTGATCCGGCCGGGACCGGTGACGGTGGTCAAGCGGGTCGCCCACGCCCGCGAGGTGGCCCGGCAGGAGACGTTCGACCGGTTGGCGCACGAGTTCACCGACGCCCGCCGCGTCGGGCTGGACGGGCTGCTGGTGGTGGATTCGGAGATCGGGATGACCCGGCTGCGGTGGCTGGGGAAGGGGCCGGTGGAGGCCTCGCCCGCGGCGGTGAAGGCCGAGATCGCGAAGCTGGAGTTCCTGCGCGGAATGGACGCCCACGCGTTGGACCTGTCGGTGCTGCCGGCCGAACGCCGCCGGTTCCTGGCCACGGTCGGTCGCCGCCTCACCGCCCAAGCGCTGGAACGGCGGGAGCCGGAACGCCGGTACCCGATCTTGCTGACGTTGCTGGCCCAGTCGGCGACCGAGGTGCTCGACGAGGTGGTGGCGCTGTTCGACCAGGCGCTCTCGGCGCGGGAGAGCAAGGCCGCGCACAGGATGCGGGACTATCTGGCCGAACGCGCCAAGTCCGGGGAGGACCGCCAGGAGCTTCTGGACGCGATCTTGGCCATCGTGGCCGACCCGGCGGTGCCGGACGGCGATGTCGGCGGTCTGATCCGGGGCGAGCGGGTCGGCTGGGACCGGCTGCGTTCGGCGCAGTCGAGCGCGTTGCCGCCGCTGCCGCGCGATCACGGGCACCTCGCCGCGCTGGACGGCTCGTACGGGTACCTGCGCCAGTTCACCCCGAACGTCCTCGACGCCGTGACCTTCGCCGGCGGCACCGCCGCGGCCGAGCTGCTGGAGGCGGTGGCGATCCTGCGGGAGCTCAACGCCACCGGCGCCCGCAAGGTCCCCGACGACGCGCCGAGCGGGTTCGTCCCGGCCCGCTTCCGCGGCTACCTGGACACCGCCGCGGCGAACCGCAGCGCGACGGCGTATCGGCATTACTGGGAGCTGTGCGTGCTGCTGGCCCTGCGGGACGGGCTGCGCACCGGGGACGTGTTCGTGCCGGGCAGCCGCCGTTACTCCGACCCGGCCGCCTACCTGCTCACCGAGGACAAGTGGGCGGATCAGCGGGCGGAGTTCTGCCGACTGGTCGGCAAACCCTCCGACGCCGCCACCGGCCTGGCCGAGGCCGAAGACGAGCTGCACACCGCGCTGGGCAAGCTGGAAACGACGCTCGCCCACGGCGACGGCCCGGTCCGCCTGGACGACGACGGCGATCTGGTGATCTCCCCGCTGACCGCGGAGGACATCCCGGCCGAGGCGAGAGCGTTGAAGGCGGAGCTGACCGAGATGCTGCCGTTCGCGCCGATCGTGTCGCTGCTGATCGAGATGGACAAGCGCACCGGGTTCCTGGACTGCTTCACCCACGCCGGCGGCAAGCAGGCCCGCACGCGCGAGCTGAAGCGGAACCTGATCGCGGTGTTGCTCGCCCAGTCCACCAACCTCGGGCTCACACGGATGGCGGACGCGTGCGGGATCTCCTACGACATCCTGGCCTGGACCGCCGAGTGGTACGTACGGGAGGAAACGCTGCGGGCGGCGAACCTGGCGCTGATCGGCTACCACCAGCGCCTGCCGCTGACCCCGGTGTTCGGCACCGGCACGCTGTCCTCTTCGGACGGTCAGCGGTTCCCGACGCGAGGTAAGTCGGTCACCGCCAGGGCTCTGAGCAGGTATTTTGCGCACGAGGGCCTGTCGACCTACACGCACGTGACCGATCAGCATACCACCTACGGCACGAAGATCATCGTCGCCACGAAACGCGAGGCGCACTACGTCCTGGACGAGATCCTCGGCAACGCGACCGACATCCCGATCACCGAGCACGCCACCGACACGCACGGCGTCACCCTGGTCAACTTCGGGCTGTTCGACCTGCTCGGGTTGCAGCTCTCACCGCGGATCCGGGACCTGGGCAAGATCACTCTCTACCGGACGGGTGCGAAGGCGGCGGCCGAGACGGCGTTCCCCCTGACGGGGCCGCTGTTGGCTCGCAAGCTCAACACCGACCTGATCGCCGAGCACTGGGACGACCTGCTGCGCCTGGCCGGGTCGCTGAAGTTCGGGCACGCCACCGCATCGCTACTGGTCGGGAAACTCTCGGCGTCCGGGCGGCAGAACGCGCTCGCCGCGGCGCTCAAGGAGTACGGCGCGCTGCGCAGAACCGTCTACACCGCCCGGTACCTGTCCGATCCGGCCTACCGGCGCAAGATCTCCCGGCAGCTGAACAAGGGCGAGTCGCTGCACGCGCTCAAGCGGGACCTGCTCTACGCCCACGAGGGCATGATCCGCGCCCGACACCTGGAGGGACAGACCGAGCAGGCGTGGTGCCTCACCCTCGTCACCAACGCCGTGGTCACCTGGACGACCGAGTACTACGGCCTGGCCGTCGAGCAGATGCGCGCCGCCGGTCGCCGCATCGACGACGAGGTCCTGGCCCACATCTCCCCGGCCCACTCGGAGAACATCAACTTCTTCGGCGCCATCGAGGTCGACATCGACGGCGAACTCGCCCAACTCAGCCCGACCGGCTACCGACCACTACGTGTCCGCGACACCCTGTTCTGATCAGGTTCGCCGTCCTCACGACGCGACGCCCCCGTCATCGGGCAAGTTTCACTCACTGGCCAGCCACCACAGCACCCATCGTCGCTGCTCAGACCCACTGTCGTCTCTGGCAGCGCACTCCGTGGCCACTGCTGTCGAGACGAGTCCATGGTCGCTTCCGCCTCGATAGATTGAGACACGCGATAATCGCGGCTTATCTGACCTATCCCCACGAACCACGAGGTCACAGCCCTGCATCCTCCATATCCGCCCGAAAAATTCCGGATACTACGGCGCCCCCGACAGGGGAGACGAACAGCTCCTGACACTCATCGATCACGACCACACGCGGGCGCATCGACCGATCGCTGGTGGCGAGCTTCCGCGTCAGCTTCGGCTCGCCTGCCGCGGACAGCTTCCGTCCTCGTTGCGACAGCTCCGACATCAATGCCTTGAGCCCGTCGAGGACCGTCGGCACCTCGTCCGGGTCGTCGGAGACGAACAGCGTTCGGGCGACCGGCGCGAACGGGTCGTAGTCGGCGTTGTGGGCCATGCAGTAGATGTCGATCTCGACCAGCGGGTCCAACACGGCCCCGGCCAGGGCGGTGATGATGAGGGTGGACTTGCCCGATCCCATCATCCCGGCGACGCCCCAGTTGCTCCCGAACAGTCGCGCGTTCACCACGTTCGCCCGCGGGTCGACGCTGACCGGGACGCCGGTGAAGTAGTCGGTCGTCCCCTCGGTGAGCAGCGGCCACGGCGCCACCGGCCTGGTCAACGAGCCCTGGTCGGCGACCCACAGGTCCAGCACCCCCGGCTGGTCGCGCGGCTCGGTCGGCCACACCTCCACCGGCAGGCGGAGCAGGTTGTGGGCCAAGACGTCCTTGCGTCGGTTGAGCATGTCCACGGTGACGCCCTCGGGGAGCAGGAACTGGCAGTGCCAGCCGCGGCCGTCGTGGACGGGTGGCTGGATCCAGCGCGGCTGCCATCCGGCCTTGAACTTCGCGTTCAGCGCGCCCATGCCCAGGTGGCGCAGCGCGTTGACCACCGCCCGCTCGTCCGGGATCACGTCCCGACCGCCGGTGTCGTCCTCGCCGGGGGGTGCGACCCAGGTCGGGACCTCGGTCCGGGCCCGGCCGAGCGCCCACAACCCGATCACCATCCCAGCCAGGGCAACAGCACCGAGCAGGGAGGCGTAGATGGTCACGAACATGACCACCCACGCGACCGCGTCGATCACCCCGACGATCGGGGCGACGACCAGGGACACATCGCGTGCGGCGATCGCGAGGACGACACCGAGGCCGACCAGCAGGCCCAGCACGCCCAGGACAGCGGTCCCGGCGGCACGGACCCAGGCCAGGGGGGCGTTGACCCAGTCCATGACCCGCCCGTGACGGCGGGCCTTTTCGGCGGTGTCGCGGGCCTCCCACTCCAACAGGCGCTCGTGGTCGCAGGCGGCCTCAGCAGCGCGCATCTGACGCTCGTAGCGGGTGGTGCCGTGGGTGTCCCGCCACCGCGACACCAACACACCGGCCCCGGAGAACACGAACCACGTGTTCCTGACCAGGCCTTTCGCCGTCGACACCGCTGTCGTCGAGGTGGCTACAGTGACGGCATGCCGTCGTGCCGTCACGACGTCATGACGGTAGAGGCCCTGCCGCGACACCACCCCAGTCCCCGGCGCCCTGGAGGTCGTGGTGTCTGTCTGCGGGCCGCAGGCCACGATCTCGCCCTCGACCACCACCGGCTGGTCGGTGTTGTCGGTGCGGTGGTGTAGAGAGATGACCGGCGCCAGCTCGTCCCCTGATGACGCGTGGTGGGCTGGGCTGGCGCCGCCCACCTTCTCGTTCTTCCCCCGGCCGTCGTCGCGGTTCATCGCGCGCCCCCGGCGGGCTCATCACGGAGCTGGCGTGCCCGCTGTGCCGAGCAGCGCAGGGTGCGGCGGATCGACTCGGCCGAACACGGGTCGACCCGGCCGTCGGCGACCGCGGCCCGGAGCAGCCGTCGAAGATCATCCAGGCTGCGGGGAGTCGGCCCGGTTTCACGATCATGGTCGGGGTCGACTCCTAGGGTCGACGATGATCTTGGGTGGGTCGACTGTCGCAGGTCAGGCCTCGACTCCCGATCCGGCTCCTCCGGCGTGCGGTCGAGGACGGCGACACCCCCGCCATGATCATCGTCGAGGTGCGGGTCGACCCCAGAGTCGAGGCCCGGGTCGTGGTCGGTGGTGAGCTGCGAGCCGCCGTATCCCGCGCTCTCGATCAGGGCGGCGAGGGCCGAGTCCCAGTCATCCGCGATGCCGCTATGAGGGGCCGGCGTGGCCGGTCGTCTCGGCGCCGTCGTTGCGGCGAGAGCCCGGCGGCTCACCTGGAAAATGCCGGTGCGGTAGGTCAGGGCGGCGGTCCCGTCCGGGCTGATGACCGCGACCGCGTCGGCGATGGCGAGGCGTCGCGCGCGGTCGGTCTTCGCCGCCACCAGCGTCTCCAGTCGCGCCGTGCGGCGTTCGGCTCGCGAGCGCGGTGCTCCGGCCAGGGTGAGCTGGTGGGCGAGCACTCCGGCGATCGAGACGACCGCCATCACCACAGCGGCGGTGACGCCCTGGTGGAGGCCGTGGAGCAGGTTCATCGAGGCGGCGACCAGGGAGAACAGCACCACCCCGGCCTGCAACCCGGTCACCGGGCGCTCCGGGGCCTGGTGTCGTGAGGCGACGACGGCGAGAGCGAAGACCCACATGCCCAGCTCCGTGATCCCGGCCAGGAGGACGCCGAGCGGTCCGTAGAGGTGGGCGCCGTAGGCGGCCATCGCCGGAGCCGCCAGGCAGAAGGACAGCAGCGCGATCGGGTAGATGAGCAGTTCGACGATGTGGGCGGAGGCCCAGGTCAGAGCCCTAGAACGTGCTGCGGCACGTGCGGATGCACGTTCGGTCCGTCGGCGGTCGGCCGCGGCCCGGTCAGCCCGGGTCCTTTCCCCGCGGGCGGTCTCGATCTCCAGGCGGCGCCGCGCAGCAGCGTCAGCGGCCTCGCGGGCGAGGCGGGCCTCCAGGGCGCGGGTCTCGCGCCGCTCGGCCGCCCGTGCTGCAGCCCACGAGTAGTTCGAGGAAGAGGATGTGGTGGTCACGCCTCGGCCCTCCCCGCACCCATCTGACCAGCCGAAACCTGCCCAGCGGGCGTTACAGCGGCCGGTGAGACGGCGTCTGCGGGGCACTGTTCGGCCCGCGGAGAAGAAGCCGGGGCGAGGCGGCGGGCACGCCGCAGGCGCAGCTCAGCGGCGATCCACCAGCCGACCGTGAAGCCGAGCGGGGCGGTGAACCACCAGGTCAGCCACATGGTCGCCCCACCGAGGGCGGCGACGACAGCGATCTCGACGGCCCGGTCAGCGATCGCGGCTACGGTCCGGCGAAGTGACGCGTTCATGCCGCCTCACCACCCGCGATAACCGGCTGGCCAGCGGAAACGGCCACAGGCCGGCGGGCCGGGAACGGAAACAGTCGTGCCGTGTCCGGCTCGTCTGACGGCCCGTCAGGCTCGTCGGAGCCGTGGAGGAGGTCGCCGTAGAGACGGTCGATGACCTGTTCGGTCAACCCATCCGGGAACCATCCGCACCCGTGAACCCCCAGGTCAGAGCCGGGATCGGGATCGTGAGCGGGTGGATCGAAGGGAGAAACCCCGTGCCGGGGTAGAGACACACGGATGCCAAGGGCAGCATGGCCCATAGCCGACCACCTATTCGTGTAGGTCGTTCGGTTAGGTCACCCCCCCGGTTCACAAGGCCGGAGCGGCGACCGCAGCCCGCCGGGCGGCGAGGTCGCCTAACCAGCAACTCACGCCCCCGGCGGGCCTGTCAAGCACCGATCCTGAACCGGCCTGAACCGGCCTGAACCCCCGCGGCTTCTGTCACGGAACGTGACGAATAGCTTGCGACCTCCCATCTTGAACTGTTTCCACTGGTCAGACTGCGCTCAGGGCGGTCTTCGGCTCATGTGAGCGTGCGGTTCGTTGAGGGGGTGTGACGGGTTGACCCGTCACACCCCCTCAACCCGTCACAGGCAAAATCTGGGTCTGACCTGCACAGACGGAAGATCTGTGACGGGTGTGACGGGTTGTGACGGGTTGGGGGTCGTTTCGGGACATCCCCCGGAATCTCACCGTGCGTCACTAGAGTTGGTGGCGGGAAGTATTCGGTTAGTCGCAGCGTGTGCTTATTGCTGGTGGCGTCGTCCGCTGACAGTTGTCCCCCCACCAGCGGGTATCTTTCGACGGTGAAATTGTCGAGAGCGTGGCGGGCTGCGGCCGTTAGCGTGGTGGTCCTTGTGGTCAGTGCGGGTGCTATTTCCGGGGCGGTTGCTGCGGAGCCTTCTGATTCGGTGGTTGTGTCTGTGTCGAAGGGGCCGCGGCCGGTGGAGCCGGAGCCGCCGGGTCCGGATTCATCGGTGGCGGCACCGACTGCTGGCGGGCCGGGTGTGGAGACGTTCCGGACCGGGTCCGGAGAGGATTCTTGGGACGGTTCGTGTAAGTATCTGCACGAGCATTTTGATGAGATTTCCGCGCGGGCGACGGGCGAGGGTGGTATCCCGTGTGTGGAGGTGACTATTCCGCCGCCGTCGGAGAACCACCTTCAGTCGTATGATCTGAATCCCGATGCGTTTGATCTGGTGGCGCATCCGAAGGAGTGTGAGGGGTACACGGATTGGGTGGTGAACCGGACGGCGCAGTGCAAACGGGATCGTGTGAATATCACGATTTTCGAGCAGCGCACGAAGGTCGTGCTGGGCACGTTGAACGTGAACCGCCGTACATGTGTCGTACACGAATGCCGGGGAATCCGGTGTGGGGTGTGC
>NZ_JAHLEL010000023.1 GCF_020131355.1 Pseudonocardia sp. ICBG1293 | reverse complement strand
GGACAGCTCCACATCGGCCTCGATCCGATACCCGCCCACCCACACAGACGACTCGGCCACGGGCTCGCTCACGGCGCGACCACCCTCCTCACCGGACGCCGGCCACCGCGCCCGCCACATCGGCGGTATCCGGTTCGGGTGTGCGGTCCCCGGCCAACGAGGCCGGCATCTGGATCCGCAACCCGACCAACAGGCGCGGGCTCCACACCCGCTCAGCACCCAGACCGACCAGCAGCTTGTTACGCCGCAACCACGCCACCGCCGCATCAGTCTGGGCGGACCCGATCCGGGCCCGCAGCTCGCGGGTGATCGTCCCGTGGGCCCGGTGCGAACCCAGCAACACCTCGGCCACCGCATCCACCGCCTCACGCATCTGGGCCTCGGGGGCGAGCCGGTCACATACCGTCCTGATCCGCGTCGCCAGGGGCTTGCGGTCGGCCGGGTGAATCTGGGCATCCGCCACCGGCTGCAGCTGTAGGTCCACCCGGTACCACGCCCACGGCCCCGACCCGGAGGTCTTCTTTTTCTTCTTCTTGTCATACAACGTCCCGGTCATCGGCCCGGCCGGGTCGACGACCAGCACGACCGCCGCTTTCGGGACGTTCTGCCGCGCCGTCGTGAGGTAACCCGACCACTCCGTTTCCACCGTGAAATCAGCGAGTGTCAGGCCCGCCGTCTCCGCGAGTGCGGGCAGCCCGTCAATACCGCCGGGCAGGTCGTGGCGGGCCCGCACCTGCAGCGGCAGGCGAGCGTCGCCGAATACCGACTTCGCCGTCAACGACGACCCGACCTTCAGCGATCCAACCTGCTTCGCAGGGACCACCGCGGCACGTTTCGTCCCGTCCTGCAACCGACGCAACGCACCCGGACCGAACAGCAACACCACCGTCTCGGGCCCTGACTTCGGCTTCAGCTCAGGCTTGGGTGCTGGCACGGCCAGGGTGTTCGTGCCGGTGGTGAGCTCGTCGGCGGTCATCGGCGGCCCAGTCCGGCGAAGCGGCTGTAGTGCAGCTGGTGGGCCACCGCGATGGTGCGGGTGGGGCCGCCCCGGTTCTTCGCCAGGATCAGATCGGCCTCCCGGCGCGGGGGTCGTTGTGGTCGTAGGCGTCGGGGCGGTGCAGCAGGATCACGATATCGGCGTCTTGTTCCAGTGCGCCGGACTCGCGTAGGTCCGATAGCACGGGTCGTTTGTCGGCTCGTTGTTCGGGTCCGCGGTTGAGCTGGGATAGCGCGATCACCGGGACGTCGAAGTCTTTCGCCAGCACCTTCAGCTGTCGGGAGAAGTCGCTGACCTCGACTTGCCGGTTCTCCACCCGGCTACCGGAGGACATGAGTTGGAGGTAGTCCACGACGATCAGGTCCAGGCCGTGGCGGGCCTGCACCCGGCGCGCCTTCGCCCGGATCTGGGAGACCGTTGTGGTCGCGGTGTCGTCGATGAACAACTCGCCACCGGCGAGGACCCGGGTCGCGGCGGCGGTGATCCGCTCGTAGGCGACCTGATCGAGCGCATGTGGGGTGCGGAGATCCGAGACCCGGACTCGCGCCTCCGCGGCGATGATCTTGTCGCGGATCTCGGATTCGGACATTTCCAGGGAGAAGATCACGCTGGTCTTGCCGTGCCGGACTGATGCTGCCCGCACCATGTCCAGGGCCAGGGTCGATTTCCCGAGCCCGGGGCGGGCGGCGATCACGATCAGCTGGCCGGGTTTCCAGCCGCCGGTGACCTCGTCCAGGTCGTCCAGGCCGCTGGGCAGCCCGGGTTCACCCCAGCCGGCTTGCAGGCCGTCCAGCCCGGCGAGCCACGCGGCGTGACCGGATCCGAACGCGACACACCCAGCGGAATCATCATGCACAGCCGACACGCCGTCCAGCGTAGAACGAGCCCGGTCAATGACCCCGCTGATTTCCCCCGACTGCACGCCGATGTGGCCGAGTTGTTGGATCCGGATCCCGGATTCAACCAGGCGGCGCAGCGTCGCTTTCTCGGCCACGATCTCGGCGTAGTAGGCGGCGTTCGCCGCGGTCGGTACGGCCGCGATCAGGGTGTGTAGAGACGCCGCGCCACCGATCCGACCCAGCTCCCCGCGACGGTCCAACTCGGCGGCGACCGCGACCGGATCCGACGGCTCCCCGCTGGCATCGAGGCCGCAGATCACCTGATAGACGGCGGCATGTGCGGGCCGGTAGAAATCCCGGACCGTCACCGTCTCGGTGACCTCCCCGACCACCTCAGGCGAGAGCATCATCGCCCCGAGCACCGCCTGCTCGGCGACCAGATCGTGCGGCGGCAACGGCCCCGCACCCGACTCCGAGGCCGGTGTCGAGGTGCTCACGCGGTCACCGCCGAGCTCTGACCGGGACGGCAGGCCGGGCACGGCACACACCGGCCGTCGCCCCCGTCGACCGTCCGCATCACCGCACCGTCACCGGCACGGGCCTCACACATCCCACACGCCGCCGACGACTCCGAGGTCTCGACCTGCTCAGGAACGGAGACCGGGTCGACGCCAGCAGCCGCCGGCTGATCCTGCGTGGCCTGTTCCGGGCGTTGAGAGCGCCGCTGTGGGCCGTCGCGGCGGACTGGAGGGTCGAGCAAGGGCAGCGGGGTCTCGGCCAGTGGTTCCGCAGTCAGAGCGCGGCGTCGGCGAGCGAGGTGGCGGGTGAAGGCGTTCACGACGTAGACGACCGGGGCGCCCTTCGCCTCCGACAACGCCGCCTGCCCGATCACTGCCGCCTCGACCAACGACAGCCCGTGCACGGACACGGCCTCACAGATCGCGGCCTGGACCTGATCAGCATCCGCCGGGGTCAACCGCCACCCCGTCTTGCCCCGAGCCTGCGCCCACGCCACCCACGGCAACCGACGTACCACCTCCCGAGCCTCGACCCCCAGCGACACATCCAGCGCCTCATCGACCGGCTCGGTGAGTGCCTCGGTGAATGCCTCGGCCCGGCCATCGAGCCCAGTGCGCTCGGCGAGACCGCCCGCCCCGAGACCGACCGCCTCGACAACCGAACCGCCGCGACCGAACCCGGCTGGCGCGGCCGCCGCGGCGCTCGGAGCGGGCGGCGGAGCCGACCCGCGCGCGAGCGCGCTCGATCCTTCGATCTCTCTCTCTTCGAGAGAGATCGAAGATCTCTCGATCTGAAGGTGTCCCCGAAAACGGGGGACAGTCCTGACCTGCACAAACTCTGACTGTCCCCGGAATCCGGGGACAGTCGGCTCACCCTGTCCCCCGATCTCGGGGACAGCTCCGACCAGGGCGAACTCTTCCTGTCCCCGGATCTCGGGGACAGGACCTTCGACCTGTCCCCGAGATCCGGGGACAGTGCTGACCTGCGGCGATCGGGAACGGTCTGGGCGAGGCCGTGGGATGGTGTGACGCCCCGCGCGGGGCGTCTTCCCGGTCGCTTCGACGTCCCGGTAGACCGCGTCCCGCGCCGCGGTGAACGCGGCGTCGGCCTCGGTCAGCGTCGCCGCGCCGCGGTAGCCGGCCGGCGGGTGCAGACTGACCGCGAACCGGTCCGGGACCGGACGGCCGCGGCCGTCGCGGCGCTGCCGACGGCGACCGGTGTCCGGGTCGGCACCACCGTCGTAGACGGTGAGGAATCCGATCTCGATCAACTCGGCCAGGATCGGGGCGAGCTTGTCCGCGCGACCGACACCGACGTGATAGGCCAGCCGTTCACGATCGAGCACCGGGGCCTGATCACCGGCCGGGCGCATCGTGGCCATATCGGCCAGGACCTCCGCCGCAACCCGCGCGGCCGGGGACACACCGCTGTAATGCACCCACCGCGGCGAGAGCCCGATGCTCGTCGCCGACGCCACACCCACGGTGAACGGCTCCCGACCGGCCACCGCCGGCGCGGCGCGGTGTGGGGAGTTCCTCCAGGGCGTGCTCATCGCACACCACCCGTCGATGCGGAGACCCACAGGTCAACAGGTGTAAACGGCTCGTGGCCGGGGTGGCCGGGGTGGCCGGGGTGGCCGGGGTGGCCGGGGTGGCCGGGGTGGCCGGGGTGGCCGGTCATAGGTAGAGTTCTCCTATCTCAGCCTCACGGCTGGTTGGATGGACGACTGGCGGCCCTTTTCCTTGGTGGGTGGGGGCCGTTTGTCGTATTCGGGGGACAGACAGTAGTCAGGTCGCTCGCGGTCGCCACATCCGCCCCACCGGCCCGGTCGCGGCAGCGACGCCGACGCTGGTAGGTCTGCGGGCGGGCGGATCACGAACATCTCCGATCCCCCGCCGCGGACGCTGCGGTACCGGGGATGCCGCGGCGCAGGTGGTGTCGTTGGTTCGCTGACAGTCCGCCCCAGATCCCGTACTGCTCGCCGGTGGCCAGGGCGTATTCCAGGCACGGGAGCCGGACCGGGCACAGCGTGCAGATCCGTTTCGCGGTATCGGCGGGCTCGCCAGGTTCGGGATAGAAGACACCCGGGTCGGTCTGGGCACAGAGTCCAGCGCCCGGCCAGGACACGTCCGTCATACCGGACGACATGATGACCTCCGCTCCTTCACGGTCAAGCGATGACGTGCCTGCTCATCGGCAGGCGCTCTGCAGCGCGTGGGCGCGCTGCGCGGTGACGGTGAGCTGGTAGCGGGCCGCGACTCGGACGAAGTCGTGGGCGTAGGCACACGCGTCGACCGGGGGCATCCAGTGCTCGGGGCCGTGGTCGGACTTCGACCTGTTGACCTGCGCGGTGGTCGCGCGCAGGTTGTCCGGGTCGTTCGCGAACTCCTCACGCCGGGCATCGGTCCAGGCATGCGCGCCGGACCGATGCGCCAACGCGAGCGGGATGACGTGATCGACATCGAGGTCACGGGTCGGGCCGGTCACGGTCTGCCCGCTGTAAGGATCCCGCAGCGTCCCCACTGTCACGTCACAGCCACGCGTGACCGTCGTCTGGGTGAGGTCGCGGGCCAGGACAGCGTCGCGGACATCGCAGCCCGGCCCGACCGCCAGCGCCCAGCCGGGACCGAACGCGTCGCGGCGGTAGTCACGCCCGTGCCGGTCCGGGGCGACCCGCAGCCCGGACACATCCACCGGCCCGGCCGCAGTCACCATCTCCGCCGACCCCGCCGCGCCTGAACCGGTGTCGGTGTCGGTGTCGTCGCGGAGGGCCCAGACCTCGACCAGTACGAACACGGTCAGGGCGAGGGCTGCCATCAGCAGCGTCGCGGCCCGCCGTTCCCCGACCGGGCTACGCCTGCGCACCTGATTCATCCGGGTCATGATGTCGAGTCCTGCTCATCCCGATCATCCGGGGTTCGATCATCCAGGGTGGCCTGGTAGCGGCCCCGGGCGACACGACTGATGCGGCCGCACCCGATCAGCGTGTCGAGGGCGTCGTGCACGGCGGCCTTCGACACGGTCGCCGCGTCCACCAGGTTCCCGGTCGTGGCGGTCCCGCCCTGGATCAGAGCGAGGACCTCGGCCTGCACCGGCGACAACACGACCTCCGCAGCAGCAGCTGACAGAGCGGCGGTGTCGGCACCACCGGCGCCGGTGGTGCGGGTGCCCCACGCGGCTCGCCGCGGGCCGCCCGGAAAGCCGGCCGGGCCGGGCCCGTCAGTGTCGAGGAGGTGGTGGGTGCCACCGAGCCCGCCGACCTGCCACCGCCCGCCCACCGCCGGGCCGAGCACGCTGGTGATCGCGGCGTCGTCGAGTGGATGCAACTCCGGCTGGTTGAAGTAGCGGTCGAACGCGGTCGAGGCGGTCAACGCCGGCGCCGGGAGGCCTTTGCTGACCATCCGGGCCGCGTCCGCGTCCGAGGGCAGCCAGTCCCAGCGGACCGGCGCGTCCAGGTGGGCGTGTACGGCCATCCCGGGCACCGGCCGCCGCGGCCGGGCATCGTTGAGCGGGAGCTCGGCCGGGTCGAACAGCAGGCCCGGCACCAGATCCGAGGATGATTTCGAGTTGGTGCGGAACGCGATCACCTGCGCCGCGAACGCCGACCGGGCATGGTCCCCGCCCCACGCTGCTTGTCCTTGGGACTGGTTGAGCCCGACCAGCCAGATGCCCAGGGCGCGGACGGTGTTGACGGTCTCGGTCCAGAGTGCGGCGACCTTCGGGTCGTGGGCGACGAAGGAGTACTCGTCGTGCAGGAACATCCACCCAGGGACGTCCTGGCTGGGGAAGATCAGATCGGAGCCGGCCTCGGCGGCGATCTGTGCGCGCGCGGCCAGGATCGCAGTGACCAGCCGCGGCAACGCGAGGACGTTCTGTTTGCCGATGACCGCGACCCGCGCCCGTGTCGCGAGGGCGGTGGAGGAGTTCCCTTTCGGATCGGCATACAGCAGGTTCAGGACGCCGGTCGACAACGCCGAGGTCACCAGGATGTTCGTAGCGCCGGACTTCCCGCCACCGGTCGACCCGAGCACCGCGGTCGGGACGGTGCCGCCGTCATCCCACATGAGCACATCGACCTCGCCGGACCCGTCGATCGACCGGCCGACACCCTTGATCACGCCGTCGGCCACGCGTGGCGCGGTGAACAACCGGGTCTGCGCGACCGGGTCGGTGTGGATGATCGTCAACCGCGCCCGCGCCGCACCTTCCCCACGGCGCCCGGGCGCGAACAGGACCCGGTCGGCGTCGAGCCCGAGCCCACCGGCCAGGCGTACCCGATGGGAGACCAGGTCATCGAGGGTGTGTGTCCCGCGGGCCAGGACCACATCGAAACACGTCGTGTATGCGTCGTCGGTGCGGTTGGTCAGGCGTGACCCGGGGACCTTCCCGTTCCTGGCGGCGTTGGTCTCCGCCCACGCCAAGCAGTACCGGTCGTGCTCCGGGTCCGGCGGCGCGACCGCAGGCAACTGCTGCGGCGGCGTCAACGCCGCAACCCGCGGCCCGATCGGGTGTGCCCGCCACCAGCGGGCACCGATCGCTGTGGTGCCGAGGACCGCGGCGGCGGCGAGTAGCGGCGACGGGCCGGCCGCGGCGAGGTGATAGGCCAGAACTGATGCACCCGCACCACTACCGGCCAGCTCGGGCCACCACCGCCCGACCGCCGACCGGTAGCGGGCAGCGACCACCGCAGCTGCACCCAACGGCACCGCCGCGGCGGGCGCGGCGAGGACCGCCGGGTCCGCACCGGCCACCGCCGCCAGCCCGGCGCCGAGCCAGTGCCCACCCATCCCGGCCACACCACCAAGTGCGGCCGGGATCCACGGCCACCGCCGCCGTCGGTTCCGGGCCGCAACCAACACCCGACGCGCGTTCTCCACCCGATCATCACCACCAGCCGAGGCCGCCGCTGCCACGTCGTCGGCGCCGGGCACGACCGTTCCCTTCACCCGCGACCAGAGCACGCCCAGCACTGCACCCGAGCCGGGTGCAGTCGTCGTGTCGTCGACAGCACCGTCGCGGTCGCGGGCGGTCTGTCGGGATTGCGGCCGCGCCTCGGCCCGCTGCGCCGCGAGCCGGGCAGCATGCTCGAACCGCGTCTTCCGCGTGATCGTCGGAACAGACTTCGACCGGGTCATGACCGTCCTTCCTTCTTCTACTGGTCAGAACCGTGCTGATGGAGCCGGAGCGCCCGCCCACACCACCCGTGGTGTGGGCGGGACTCGAAACCCACCCGCTAGTCAGCCGTGGCCCAGGGACGCCTTCGACGCCCGCGTGATCATGTGATTGGCGGTCAGGGCGTCACGCACGATCTGCCCACCCACACCGATCCGCTCCGCCACAGCCGACAGGTTGTCGATCACCGCACCGACATGGGTGCCCGCACCGTCGAGGCCGTCCAGGCCGGTCCAGCCGTGACCTTCGAACTCGTCCACCAGCGAGCGGTGAGTGCCGATGAGCTGTTCCAGGTCTGAGGCTGCGTCCCGCAGAGCGGCTGAGAGGAACTCGTAGTTCCCGTCCACGTCCAGTGTCGCCATCACCGTCATCTCCATTCTGTTTCGGTGTGTGTGCTGGTCAGGTGCCGGTTAGAGGACGGCGTGCGGGCCGGGCACGTACGGGGCCTGGTCGTAGGCGTCCCGGCCTCGGTCGCCCTGGGCGCGCATCTGCTCGGCCAGGCCCCGGTACAGGCCCTCGGCGGCGTTCAGCCCCGACAGCGAATCGGCGAGGGGCCCGGTGACCTGGTCGCCCCAGCCGTCCCCGGACAGCCGGTCGGTGAACGCCGAGAGCTGGGTCTGGTAGACGCCACACGCGTCCGCCGCGGCGATCAACCGCGCTACCGCTGCCTCATACATCCCGTCTCCTCCGGAAGAAGTAGTTGTGCTGGTAGCCGTCGGCGAGGACTCTGCTGCCGGGGCCGTGCCAGACGGAGACGACGACGGCGCCGCCTCCGGGGCAGTGCTGGGAAAGTCGTCGAGGTCGACGCCGCCGTCCTCATCCGGGACCGGGCGGGCCACCGGAACCTGCTCCGCCACAGGCGGGGAAGGCAGGCCGGGATCATCGGTCGCCACCACCGCACCACCCGATGCCCCGGCAGCGGGACAAGTGGCGTGTCGCCGTCGACCCCACGGCTCCGAGCTCTTCGCCCCCGCAGGCCCGGCCGAACCGGTACCGATCGCCGAGCTGGCGCCGCTCGCGCTGCCGGAGCCCGCGACGGGGAGCAGGCCGCGGGCCTGGGCCCACCGGGCCCGCGCACGATCCGCCCTGTCGAGGCGACGCTGCTGGGTAGTGCGCCACCGCTCGTCCCGGGACGGCGCGGTCTCGTCGAACCAGGCACGGCGCCGCGCGGCGCGGTGTTCGGCCCGGTGTTGGGCGGCCCGGCAGGCCTCGGTCCAGCGGGAGGCGACCAGCAGTCCGAACGCGCCCTGCCCGGTCGGGCGCCCCGAGCTGGTGCGGGCCCCGCCGCCGGCGTTCTCGTGGCGCATGCGGGCTCGGGTGAGGCCGGGTGGTTCTTTGCCGTTGCTGTAGGCGGCGGTGTCGGTGCGGCCCTTGGTCACGAAGAACGCGACCACGACACAGGTCAGGAAGAACGCCTCCATCAGCCGCTCCTCTCTTCTCTAGTGTCGTATCGGCCTGCATCGACCGAGGTCGAGGACATCGACGGCATCAGGTGAGGGATGCCGCGAGCGCGGCGATGAAGGTGTCCGCGGCGCTGTACAGCCGCGGGACACCCGCCAGGACGGTGCCGACCAGGGCCAGGGCGGCGACGACCATCAGCGACTTCGTCCTGGTTGCCGCGGTGATCCCGGCGCCGCGTAGGCGGCTGTAGGCCCACAGCCCGGCGGCGGCCGCTACGGCGCCGACCGCGGAGACGCCGACGAGTTGGGCGGTGGCCTGCCCGGCCCCGGTCAACGCACCACCCGACAACGCGGTGAACAGCCCACCGAACCAGCCCGCGGACGCGCCGCCGACGCCGAACCCGCCGACCACCGCCAACACAGCGGCGACCTTCTCCCAGTCCACGCCCTTGCCGGGCACATCCAGATAGACCAGGACGATCGCCAGGATCAACGCTAGGGCGCCGAGCGCGGGCATCGACGACGGAATGAACATCGACCACGACACGATGAACCGCCTCCTTCAGATGGCGAGGGCGAGTAGGACGACCACGACAACCGTGATCACGAAGCCGGACGGCTTGTCCCGGATCACGTTCGCCAGCCAGTCCAGCGGGAACACCATCGCCAGGGCGGCCAGCGTCAGCGCCGCGTGCACGGCTCTCACCAGCTGATTGCTGGAGGTGGTCCAGTCACCGGCCCGCGAATACGCCCAGGTCTGGGCATACGACGGCGGCTGCTCGTTCCACCGCGGCCGCGCCTCCACCAGATCGCTGATGGCCTGGGCGATGCGCTGGTCCCACGGCGCCAACGGCTTCACGGCCGGCTCCGCCGGTGCAGCCGTCTGGTCCTCGCCGCCGGTGGGCGGCGCGGTGTTCGGGTCGACGATGTAGAGACCCGGACGATCCGGAGCGCCCTCGACCTTCTGCTCGTCCTGGTGCTGGTCAGATGCGGGCTGCGGCACGACGACCACCTCCCACCCGCTGCCGATGGCAGCGGCTACAGGTCCGCGGCAGCACACCGCCATCCCGTGGAATCTCGATCGACCTGCGACACACCACACACCGGGCACGCACCTGCATCACCGACCACCGCCAGCAGCAGGAACGGCGGCCTGGCGCTGCTCGCGGCGGGCCTGCGCCCGCTCGGCCTGACGCTGCTTCGCTCGCACTGCCTTGTGAGCGGCAGCCTCCTGGCCGGCGTGGAGCTCGACGAACAGGTCGGCCAGGTCGTCGGCGATGCGATCGATCCGCCGCATGACCTCTGGCGACCCGGCCCGGTTCTTAGGAAGCGTCGCTCGCACGGCGGCGAACGCCGCGATCAAGCGCTCGACCGGCGTGGACGCCTGCCCGTACGCCGATACGAACATGTCCCGGCGGACTTGACTGCGACGCAACACCGCATCCGCACGCCGAGCACTCAGAGCAGGCAGATGAACC
Organism: Pseudonocardia sp. ICBG1293; assembly: GCF_020131355.1. Taxonomy (GTDB): domain Bacteria; phylum Actinomycetota; class Actinomycetes; order Mycobacteriales; family Pseudonocardiaceae; genus Pseudonocardia. Next base: position 9,727 of record NZ_JAHLEL010000023.1, on the reverse strand, counting down.
GTCCCCGCCGAGGTCGACATCAGGCCGCCACCGCCCGACCGTCAACCGCCGCGACGGCGGCGATGGCTACGTGCCGCTGAGCGGTGCGCTCCTCGCGGGTCGTGCCGCCCCACACGCCGTACTCGCCCGTCGCTGTCGCCCACTCCCGGCACGCGACACGCACCGGGCAGCCCGTGCACACGAGACGAGCCTGCAGCACACCCAGTTCACTGACCGGGAAGAACACCTCCGGGTCGACATCGAGACAGTGCCGTGCTGGATGGGACGACAACTCGACCGGGACCGGAGCTCCAGGCCCCGGATCGTCGTCAAAGACAGGACTACGCTCGACCACGTGGGTCACCTCTTCGCACTCTGGGTGGCCTACAAGGGCCTCGGCGGCTCTCAACCCGCCGAGGCCCAACCACTCAACTTATGTAGCCAATGCAGGAACTGGAAGTTCTTACATCGACCACCTCAGCTTGCAGGGGGCTGGCACGCAAGTCAAGCCCCCGCCTGCGGCAGCGCCGGAGCTGCAGCCGACAGTGGAGGGGGCGACCAGTCCCCACCAAGGGCAGCCTTCACAGTCAGAGCAGCCCGCTAACTCAGAGTCCATAACGAGACAACATTCAGACGCAACGGGGGGGGCGTGACTTCTCGCCAGAACAATCCCTGGGCCCAACTCGGCGCACGCTTGCGAAAGTTCCGCCTCACAGCGGGAATGTCTGGGCGAACATTAGCCGACGCCATCGGATGTGACCAATCGCGAGTCAGTCGGATCGAATTAGGGAAATCGCACGTCACCAAACAAGAGACACAGGAATGGCTTCGAGCCACAAGGGCCCCCTCTGACTCCCTAGCGGAGCTGCTCGCAGAAATCGACGCCGCGCCAAGGAAGTCAGCGCCGCAGCGCAATTCAAGCCTAAATGGATGGCAGGCGCGGCGCGGCGACGTCGAATCCATCGAACTCGAGGCCGCATCCATCCTAACCTGGCACAGCTCTTTCGTGCCAGACCTTCTTCAGTCAGCCGCATACATGCGCCACTTTTTTCACTCTACCACCTACAGCTCGAAGCGAACCATAGCCGTCAAAATTGCGGAGCGTATCGACCGCCAAAACATCCTCTACACTTTTCCCCGAAAGATGGAGGTCGTCGTAACCGAATGTCTACTCAGGCAGAAGTTTGGTGGAACTCATGTGATGGTCGACCAGCTGGACAGAATCACCTCGCTAGCCAAGCGCAATTTGATCACTCTTTCCATTCTGTCCGGAAATGTCGAACTTGATCCTGCATATGGATTGGACGCAGTCGTCTACATGGCCCCCAATGAGGGGGCTAGCAACTTGGCCCTTAGTCCCGGCCAGAGCCACGCCAACGAGGACCACGAAAGTGTGCAGCGGCACATCAACCAGTTCCGCACCTACCAGCGGCACAGCTGGCGTGGTGACCAGGCGATCGAGGTCGTCGAGAGCATCGCTCGGGAGATGAACAGCGGCGGGTCCGGCACCAGCGCCGGCGGCGAGTGTGACGGCGTGTGATTGTCCAGTTGTCCAGTGGACAACGAGACTGGGCGTGCTAGTGTGCGTCCTACGCGCGCCCGGGCCCGGGCGCGCGTAGGACGCCGAAATTCAGCTGCTTGTCCAGTCTTTGTCCAGTGGTTTGTCTACCTGCTGGACAAGCACAGAACGTGACGTAGGCAAGCGCGCCGGTTGCCTGGCTCGGTTCTTTCAGGGTGCTTCCTGGTGCGTCGCCGCCCGGGGCCGTCTGCTCGTGACTTGACGCCACGCCCCATCGCGATCGCGATCGCGATCGCCGAGCCCCACCGCGATCGCGATCGCCACCCATCGCGATCGCCACCGCGATCGCGATCGCCACCCATCGCGATCGCCACCCATCGCGATCGCCACCGCGATCGCGATCGCCACCCATCGCGATCGCCACCGCGATCGCGATCGCCACCCATCGCGATCGCCACCGCGATCGCGATCGCCACCCATCGCGATCGCCACCGCGATCGCGATCGCCACCCATCGCGATCGCCACCCATCGCGATCGCCACCCATCGCGATCGCCACCGCGATCGCGATCGCCACCCATCGCGATCGCCACCGCGATCGCGATCGCCACCCATCGCGATCGCCACCGCGATCGCGATCGCCACCCATCGCGATCGCCACCGCGATCGCGATCGCCACCCATCGCGATCGCCACCGCGATCGCGATCGCCACCCATCGCGATCGCCACCGCGATCGCGATCGCCACCCATCGCGATCGCCACCGCGATCGCGATCGCCACCCATCGCGATCGCCACCGCGATCGCGATCGCCACCCATCGCGATCGCCACCGCGATCGCGATCGCCACCCATCGCGATCGCCACCGCGATCGCGATCGCCACCCATCGCGATCGCCACCGCGATCGCGATCGCCACCCATCGCGATCGCCACCGCGATCGCGATCGCCACCCATCGCGATCGCCACCGCGATCGCGATCGCCACCCATCGCGATCGCCACCGCGATCGCGATCGCCACCCATCGCGATCGCCACCGCGATCGCGATCGCCACCCATCGCGATCGCCACCCATCGCGATCGCCACCCATCGCGATCGCCACCCATCGCGATCGCCACCGCGATCGCGATCGCCACCCATCGCGATCGCCACCGCGATCGCGATCGCCACCCATCGCGATCGCCACCGCGATCGCGATCGCCACCCATCGCGATCGCCACCGCGATCGCGATCGCCACCCATCGCGATCGCCACCGCGATCGCGATCGCCACCCATCGCGATCGCCACCGCGATCGCGATCGCCACCCATCGCGATCGCCACCCATCGCGATCGCCACCGCGATCGCGATCGCCACCCATCGCGATCGCCACCCATCGCGATCGCCGAGCCCCACCGCGATCGCCGAGAAGTTCAAGAGGGTGTACAGTGGTGGGTGTTCGTCTCTGGAGGTGTTGGGTTGTTCCCGCCGCGTCGTTCCGTGCCTGAACCGCTATTGCCGCCCAGTCCCACCGCAGTCCGGGCGTTGCGGGTTATCCGGGAGATCGTCGACGGCGCGACCGGGTCGGAGGCGTCGGTGCAGACGGTGGTGGATCTGCTTCATATTCACCGGGCTGCGTATGAGGCGGTGGATCCTGCTTTGTATGTCGCGGTCCGGCGGACCCGGTCGGTGTCATTCGGGCGGATGGCGGAGCTTGTAGGGATGTCTCGGGGAGCGATCCAGCTCCGGGTGGATAATGGGGACCCGGCGAAACCCGCTCGGACCGGGAAGTCCCGTCAGTATCGTCAACGAATCGCTGAACGTGACACTGTCCGCGGCCCCCAGGAAAGAGGTCAGGCATGACTGTTCGAGAGTTCCGTCCTTCCGGAGCAACATCATCAGCCGGGTCTCCGACGTCGTGGATGGCGCAGCACGCGCGTGACCGCCGGGAATCCCGCGCTCTGGAAGCGCGTCTGGCGCGAGAAGACGCTGACGCCGCCGCGCGCCGGAAGATCGCCGAACAGAATGCCCGCGAGAAACGAGACCGGATCGCGCGAGACGCCGCCCAGCGCCGGAAAGCCGAGCAGCGCAAGACCCGGGCAGAAACCCGATCCGATGCCCGGCAGGCGGCACTGTCGTGGTTGGACGCGCACGTGGTGGAGTTACTGATCTATCCGATCGCGGTGCTGTCGTTCGCGCTAGCCGCTCCGGCGATGGCCGCCTACGGGAGCGTGATCTTCGGGGCGACCGGGTTCCTGCTGGCCGGGATCACGGAGCTGGGGATGTGGGCCTTCGCCCTCGCTGTTGTCGCATCCCGGCACCGACACCCGCACCGGCCTGTGGCCGGTCTGCGAGTCGGGGTGGTCGTGTTCTCCCTCGGAGCAGCCGGGATGAACTTCACCCACGGCCTGCACAAGGCCGGCGGCGGGTGGACGGTCGCTCTGGTGATGGCCGTCGTGTCGGTCGCCGGGATCGTCGCGCACCAGCTAACCCTGGCCGGGGCCCCGCGCTCACGCGCCGAGCGCCGCGCCGACCAGTTGGCCGCGCGGGCCGCGGTCAAGATCGACCGTGCCCAGCACGCAGCGTTACGCGCGGCCGCGATCGTCATCGCCGCCGACGGCACCGCGCAGCTCGTCTATCACGACGGCACCTACCACCTCGACCGCCGCCACCGGCTCATCTCTCCGACGGCTCCCACCAAGAACTCACCGTCGCCGGGAGCCCCGGCCGGACCGGAGATCGCTGCTGATGACGCGGTCGAGACAGGCAGCGTACACACAGGCCCCGTGAACGCCGACAGCGAGGCGACGCTGGTCCTGCCTACCGTGGTGCGCGCTGAATCCGGTGAGGACGAGACCACCGACCACGACGCGGCTGCTGATCACACTGTTGACCACGCGGTCGAGACCCCGGAGTGGACTGCCCGCTACGAGGCGTTGCCGGGCGAGACGAAGCTGGCCAAGGCCGAGCTGTTCTTGACTCAGTCCTGGGACCACGGACACGAACCGGCCCTGGCCCGAGTCGACCGCATGATCGACGCCCCCCGCACGGCAACGGCCGCGAAACGCAATCTGCGGGCCCGCGGCATCCTTCCCCCCTCCGAACGCGTCACCGCCGCGACTGCGAAGCAGACGGGCTCACAGACGGACTCAGCGAGCACCCGGACCGAGACTGGTCTGGTGAGCGTGAACGCGCTACTCGGTCGTAGCAAGCCTGCATGACCAACCGCAGGTGACCGGTTCCGCAGGCCGTCAGCGCCAGGTCATGGTGAGCGGGCCTTGACCCCGGATCTTGGACACGGGGTCAAGGCCCCAGGGCGGCGCGGCCGCGCACGACGGTGTCGGCCTCATCCGCCGCAGCAGCAGCGGAACGGTCCGGGCCGGACATCCAGGTCGGCCAGGGCAGCAGATCGCCCTGATCGTCGGGGGCGTTGCGTGGTGTGTCCATGCGCGCACTGTGCGTGTCCGGGCTGCGGGGACGCCAGCGGTGGCGCTGGTTGTCACCAGCACGTGATCCCGGCGCAGCCGTGCCGTCGATGCACGCCGGGCGGTTATCTCCATGCTTTCGGTGTCGGCGGTAGTGGGTGATCCGGGCGGGTGGTGTGCTGGTTGGTGCGGCGGGTGGCGAGTTCGGCGAGGTGGGCGCGGATCTCGGCGCGGGCTGCCGCGCCCGGGACAGGTCCCCCGGTCTGAGCGGCCTTGGCGGCGTGTGCGGTGAGGTACTGGCGGTGTCGGGTGATCCGGTCGGTGGCGCGGCCGTCATGGTCGCAGCGCAGCGAGTGCTCGTAGGTGTGGCCGGTGTCGGGATCGATGATGTGGCCGTAGTCGTCGCAGTCGGTGCAGGCCGCCCGGGCTTCCCGTGCCCGGTGCGCGGTTTCAGATCGTTTCTGGGCGGCCTGGGCGGCCTGGGCGGCCTGGGCGGCCTGGGCGGCCTGGAGGTCTCGGAGGGCTTCGTGGTGGCGGCGGGCTGCTCCGCAGCCTCTACAGGGTCGATCGTGGGGGTCGGGGTGGGCGAGGTGGCGGGGGCATTTCCAGGTCTCGGGCCGGTCCGGGTCCGGAGTGGCGGCGATCGCGGGTAGTACGACCTGCTCGGCCGCGGCCGGTGCGGTCGCCAGCGGTCCGGCGGTGGGCTGCGCGGTGAGCGCGGTGGTCAGCTGTGCGGCGACCTGGGCCAGGGCCGCGGTCACCGCACCTAGCTCGCTCACCAACGACGCCTCCGGGCCGGCCGCGGACGGGGTCGAGGGCTGTGCCGCGGTCGGCTCCGGTCCGGCTCCTCCGGGTCGGGGCTCTGGTCGAGAGCTCCGGGGGGGGCCAGGCTCAGCCACCTGCTCGGCCGGTCGGCTTGCGCGCTCGCGCGTCCCCCCCCTGTTCGTCTTGTTCTCATCCCTTTTTTCGGATGACCCATCATCCGAAAAAAGGGATGATCCCCCAAACGGGTGATCCAATTTTAGGGATGACCCCCCGTGACCTGCGGATGTATGCGGGTGGCGGGGGGTGCGGCGGGTCGCCGGGCACGATCTCGCGGCCTGGGCGGCGGGTGGTGGGGGCCCGGACGGGGCGTTCGCGGCGGCCTCCGCGGCGGCCCGTGCTGCGACTCGAGCGCGGTGCTCGTAGAGCTCCTGGAAGCTGGCCAGGCCGGTGTAGCCGGGCGGCGGAGCGAGGTGGACGGTGTAGATGTTGCGCCGCCCGGTCGCGGTCGTGGCGGTCTCGACATCGACCGCGCCGATCGCTTGGAGCTCGCGGATCGCGGCGATCACGGAGTCGATCTTGCGCAGGCCGATCGTGTCGGCCATCCCCCGCAGACCGGGCCAGGCCCGGTCATCGCCCTGGGCGACGTTCACGTGCCCGCGCAGCAAGTTGTAGACGTGCACCGCCCGCGAAGACACCCCGGACAGCGCCACGAAGTCCCCGACCATCGAGAACGGGAACCCACGCCCCTCCCGCAAACCATCCTCGGCCTCATCACACCCAGGCCGGGTCATCACCAACGCGCTCACCGCACACCCCCAACCAGGACGCTGACGGCCAGGTCAGCAGACACAAACGGGACAACCACCACCGGTGGTGCGTACGCCTGGTCGAGGTCGAGGTCGAGGTCGACCAGTCGGCGAGTCATGAGTACGCTGCCTCCTATCTCCTCGAAGGGCCCGCTTCGGCGGGCACTTCGCGAGTCAGAGCAACCGAGTCGGATGCTCGTGGTGGGCTGCGGCGCCTTGGCTCTGGCAAAAGACAAGGGCGGCGCAGTCATTGCTTGAGTGCAGACGGTAGCGGGTCGAGTCCCGACGGGATCGCCCGCTACCGCCTGCCCCAGGATCACGCGGATCCACCGGCCCTACGCCGCCCGCGCCGTAGCTGGCCCCACACGGCCCGCAGCGGCGCTGTCACCCGAGTTGATCGGGTCGCTGTCGAGACATCCCGCCGCGCGGTAGTCGTCCTCGACTGCTTCGAGATCCTGTCGCCCGGCGGCGGTGGGCGTGAGCCAGTAGGTCGCACAGTCCCCGCAGACCAGCGCCTCTACCTGGCCGAGCATCAGCGCCCGCGGCGCTTGTGTGCAGGTCGGGCACCGGTAGCTGCTGGTGGCGTCGTCCCACCGCAGACCGCTCACGTCGGTCATCCTGGGGCCGTTCGGGAAAGTCGAGTAGTTGTTCATGCTGCTGTGTCTCCGTTGCTGTCGTGTCGTGCCTGTCGTCGGGGTGGTGTGAAGCCGCGTTCGCCGAGGCGCCAGGTCAGCTGCCCGGTCGTGTACTCGCGATCGCTGTCGGAGCCGCGCGCGGAATGCGGTGGTGTCGACCAGGTGCGCCGTCACGTGGCCGTCAGCGACCAGGACCCCGCGCTGATCGCGCGCAGCCACGATGAAGTGACATCGGTGACTGGTGGTGCTGATGCGTCGTGCGGTGACGTGGAGGCGGTCTTCCGGGGATCGACGGCGCCCGATGCGCCACCTCGACCCGGGTGCCGACCGGTGTCTGCCCGGCCTGGGCGTGGCGTCGGAGGTAGGTCAGGCACGGTGCTTCGAGGAGGCCGACGAGGTAGCCGGTGGCGAACACTGCTTCTCCGGTCCGGAACGCCCAGAGGCGCGGGTGCAGGTCGGGGACGAGCTGGTCGTGCGGGACGACGTAGATCAGCGACGCGGTGTCGTCGCGGTCGTCGCGGGTGTCGGCGCTGACGTCCGCGGTGGTTCGGTCGTGCCCGATCGTGGTGGGTTGCGGTCGGGTGGTGGTCACCATCGGAAGAGGTCTCCGTGCAGGTAGAAGCGCCAGTCGTCGGTAGTGAGGCCGTGGGCGCCGGTGCGCAGGTGGTAGGACATGCCCGGCCCGCGATAGGCCCGGTCCGTCGGCGGCGGCCAGGTACTGTCGGGGAGTCCGGTGCCGGGCAGTCCGTAGAGCGCCCACACCGGTTCAGCTGTTCGGTAGGCGGCGTGTTCGCCCTGCGGGTCCGCCGTGACGTCGTCGGTGGCGGAGGCGACGACCAGGCGGCCGGGCGCGATCAGCGCGAGGAGTTGGTGCTGGTCGACCGGCAGCGCGTCGGGGCGGCCGGCGTAGGTGCGGTAGGCGGGTGGGAACCAGTGCGGGAACGCGCTGGTCAGGGCGTCGATGGACTCGCCTCGTCCGGTGTCAGCGAGCTTCGCCCCGGCGGCGCCGGAGTTGTTGGAGATCACGACCGGGAACCGCGGGTCCTGGGCGCCGGCCCACAGCGCGGCCTTGCCGCTGCGGGAGTGCCCGATCACCGCAACCCGTGCCGGGTCGACACCGGACCGGGTGGCGTCGTCGGTGTGCAGGTAGTCCAGGGCGCGGGACGCGGCCCAGGCCCACGCGGCGATCGTGCGCCCCGCGGTGTCGGGCAGCTCGGTGCCCGCCGGGTGGAAGGCGCTGATGACGCCGTCCCGGTAGCGGTCGAGGTCGTCCGGTGCGACCTCGACCGCATCCAGGACGGCGAGCGCGTGACCAGCACCGGTGATCTGGGCGATCGGCGCGTAGTCGCTGTCCGAGCCGGTGTCGGTGACGGCGCCGCGGTGATCGATCAGCAAGAATGTCCCGTGGACTTCTCGCTCGACTTTCTCGCGCGGTGGGTGTGAACAGGCGCAGGGTGAACCGGGCCGCCCCGACCGGGCCGGTCACTTCGATGACGATCTTCTTCCCGACCGCCCCGTCGTCAGTGGCGCCGAGGTCGGTGACGTCGAAGGTCATGTCGTCCGGGGCGGGCAGCGGGTGGCCGTAGACGTGTTCACCGAACGCCTCGAGGAGCTGCGGGCGGTGTTGGGTCTCCCACGCACCGAGGGTGTCGGGATGTGACCCGCCGGTAACCAGTGGGTTGCCCGGTAGGTCCGGATCACCGCTAGTGTCGGGTTCCGGATCCGACGTGCGGGTCGTGTTGTGGGGTGTCGTCGTCACCGCGGTCGTGGTGCCGGGCCGGGGATCGGCGCGGGTGCCGGCGCCGCCGAGGCCGGCACCCGCGCAGACCACCACCGCCACAACAACGCCAGCGACTGCGCTGGCTCGGGTGGTGGCGCGACTGACACTACGGGCCAGTAGCACGCTGCTACGCGGGGAAGGTGAGTCGTGGGGAGTCGGGCGCAACGTCGGAAGACGGCGCGGGTGGTGGAGCGGCGTAGTAAGAGGTCATTTCAGAACGAGGTCGACGTGTCTGTTGTAGACGACAAGCGGCTATCTGACCTGCCGTTTGATCTGTCGTCGAGGGGTCAATGGAAACTCGACAAGTCGTTCTGAAACGACCTCTAAGCAGATCGACCGGGTGCGGTTGAGCGGGCGTGCGGCTGCTGAGGATGTTGTCGAGCATCTGGGGGTCGCCGTAGTATCCGGGAATAATCGGGCGGATATGGCTGGGTAGGCTCCTGACCAGGGGGTTTCTGGGGTTCTGGTCGGGAGGTTGTCGGGTGGTCGCTCCGGTGTTCACAGACGTCGAGCTGGAGAGGCTGCGGCGGTTCCCGGAGATCGGCCGGGAGGAGTTGTTCCGGTTCTTCACGCTGGCCCCGGCGGACGTTGCGTTTGTTGATCCCGGTCGGGGCCGGGCGCGGCGGATCGGCTGGGTCTGGCGGTCGCGGTGTGCTCGTTGTCGTGGTTGGGGTTCGTGCCGGATGAGGTGGCGTCGGCGCCGCAGGCGGCGGTGGTGCGCCTGGCTGAGCAGTTGCGCGTGGATCCGGCCGTGATCGGTTCGTATGGGCGCCGGGCGAAGACCCGCACCGAGCATCTTCGGCTGGCGGCGCAGTATCTGGGGTGGCGGCCGCCGACGACG
>NZ_JAHLEL010000022.1 GCF_020131355.1 Pseudonocardia sp. ICBG1293 | reverse complement strand
GGTGGAAGGTCCTCTGGTCGGCGATGAAACGTGCCACGCTCACTTCGTCGCCTCCTTGACCCACAGGACCACGGATCGTTTGAGGACATCACGCTCCATCCGCAGCTCGGCGTTCTCCGCCCGCAGCCGCTTGAGCTCGGCGATGTCACCCCGGGAGAGGCCTTCGGTGTCCTCGCGGGCCTCCCGCGCTCGGGCCACCCAGTTGCCCAGTGTGCCCTCGTTGACCCCCAGGTCGCGGGCGATCTGGGCGATCGGCTTGCCGGTCTCCTCGACGATCCGGACCGCACCGTCACGGAACTCCCGGTCGTATCGCTTCCGTACCTCTGGCATCGCCACCCCTTATAGCTGATGCCTCCCCGATCATGGGGGAACCGCACTCCGAGGACATCAGGCACTGTCGGCTCCGTCTCGCGAGCTGCGTCGTGGCCGGTGGTGTTGGTGGTGTGGTCGAGGGCGGTGTCGAGCAGGCGGCGTTCGGTGACGGTGATCGGCCCGCGGCGCACGATCACCACCAGGGCCTCCAGTAGCGAGAGGCGCCGGGCGCGGATCGTCTCGACCAACCGGGCTCGTTCGGACCCGACTGCTGCGGCTAGGGCGGCGCGCAACGGCCCGGCGTCGAGCGGGTTGAGTGAGTGGAGTCCGCGGCCGAGGCGCCAGACGGTGCCGCCGAGGTGGTCGACGAGCGGGGTGTATTCGCCTTTGACGTCGCCGGGGATCACCGCGGTCGCCCCGAACGCGACCAGGCCGGTGAGCAGACGTTTCACGATCGTCGACTTCCCGATCCCGGGTTGGCCCTGGATCCACATGCCGGTGTTGGACACCAGTCCCGACCGGAGCCAGTGGGCGGGGTCGAGGCCGACGGGTTCCCCGGTGTGGAGGTGGCGGCCGACGGGGACACCGCGGGGGGCGGCGCCGCCGGCCACGGCGAACGGGAACAACCCACACACCTGGCTGGTGGTGGCTTGCCACATGATCCCGGGCTCGACGTTCGCCGCGCGCCCGCCGCCGCGGGCGGGCCAGCCCCACGCCGGCGGCAGGTTCCGGCACCGGGTCTGCTGCGCGGTGACAAGGTCGGGCGCCGCCGGATGCGTCGGCTCACCAGGCCAGTCGGGAACGAGGTATGTCGTGGTCATGGGCACCTCATCGATGTCTCCGGCTCTCTCCGGGGCTCTCCGGCTGGATAAGGGCAGGTAACGGCAGGTAACGGCAGGTAACGGCAGGTATAGGAGTGCGTGGAGATGTATGGGCAGGTACGGGGAGGCATGGGTGTTAGTGGCGGTGGTGGAGTTCGTCAGGGTTGACGCCGAGGCCGAGGGCGGCGGCGAACCCGGCTGCGTGGGCGCCGTTGAGCCTGCGCAGCCGGAGTTTGCTGTGGCCGGCGCGTTGCTCGCAGTCAGCGACAGCGGCGGGCAACAGGGTCTCGTCGGTGACGGTGGTGGTGACATAGAGGGTGAAGCGGCCCAGGCCGGCGCCTTCGGCTTCTTCGCGGGCGGTCTGGATCGCGCGGACGAGGTCGTCGCGGTCGCGTTGGGTCTCGTCGCGGCGGGTTTTGCGGGCCCAGGAGCGGCGGATATGGGTGTGGGTGATCTCCCGTTCCACCTCGGTCGCCGCCGCGGCGGCGCTGAAGGGGGTGTAGAGCAAGGTGGTGCGCCGCGCGAAGGGCCCGGGGGCCAGGAGCGGGGCGAGGATGCGGTCCATGACAGCTTGTCTCGGTGCGTCGATCATCGCCCAGGACACCGATATCCCCGAGTCATGCCGCCAGTGATCCCAGGATTCCCGAGCACGAATCGGCGCCGCATCCGCCCACTCCGCAGCCCACCCCGATGCCGGGTGCTCTGCCAAGCCCGGCGGCACACCGACGCCGCCACCAGCAGCGGCAGCAGCGGCGAGATCAGCGCGGGCGCCGGGGTCGTAGGCGGCGCGTAGGTGATCGGTCAGCCAGGGGGTGGTGGCACGTCCCAGAACCGCGACCCCGGTTGCGGCGAGGGCACGTTCCATGCCGGGCAACCAGCGGGTGACCTCGGCGACTGCTGCGGGGAGGTCCGGCGGGCGGGGTGTTGCCCGGGCGGGGTCGAAGCAGAGCGCAACATAGGTGTTGATCTCGGCGGCGGAGGACGGTGCGGCGGCGGCGAGCGCGGCCATCACCGCCCGCGCCGCCGCTGGTGCGGCCGAGTGCAGGCGGGTGGTGACGTCGTCGCGCAGGGTGGTGCCGCCGGTGGGTGAGGTGTCGATGGTGACGGTGAGGTGTCGGATCATGGGTTGGTAGCCGAGGTCGGCGAGGAAGCCGCCCCACTGCGCAACCCAGGCGTCAGCCTGGGTGCGGTCGATCAAATCCAGCCCGACCGGGGAGACCCGCAGGACCGCGGTCAGGGTCCCGGTGCGCCGATCCCACAACAGGCCCTGACGGTCGCCGCGGCCGTCGTCGGTCGACAGCGGCACCACCGGGGCGAGGGGGCCGGGGAGGTCGTGGCGGCGGGAATGCTCGGTGAGTAGCCCGCCGGAGAGCTCGGTCCAGCCCGCGCGGGCCGCACGGTGGAACCGCAGCCGACGTAGTGCCAGACCGGTGAGGGAGCGGCCGTCGACCTTGACCACGGTGACCGCGACCAGCACCGCCCCGACCGCGGCCAGGGTGAGTGCGGCGCGGCCGGAGCCGATCGCGACCAACGCGGGGGCGACCAGGGCGGTGAACACGACCTTCGTCTCGGTCGGGGACAGGGTGCCGATGCCGAACCCGCGCGCCCGGCGCCAGTTCCCATAGGTCCGACGGGTGACCCCGGCCGGGCTGCTACTCACCTGTGATCACCGGTCTGCTCCTGTGTCTCCTGCGCCGGGTGGCGTCTGGGCCGCACCCGACGGCGCCCCGCTCCCGCCTGCTCCGGAAGCGGGTGTCTCACTGGTGGTGCTGGTCATCTGCTCGGTGGTGGCCGCGGCAGCTGACTGCGCGGCCTGCACCGCCGCCGCTCCGGCGGCCGCGACCGCGCCGACCCCGACACTGCAGCCCCAGCCCCGGCACCCGCCATGCTGGTGCTGGTTCCGGCCGCTGCACCCGGCGCAGGTCCGGATGCTGGTGCGGGGGCCGGGGTGTTCTGCGGCCCGGGCGCAGCACCGGGAGGCGCTCCCGGTGCTGAGGGACCCCCTCCTCCCGGACTGTTCCCGATGCCCCCACCCGCGCCGGTGCTGGTAGCGCCGAGACGAGAGAACCTGTCGGCGCCGAAGGGGACGGAGTGGGGGTGGTCCCGGCGGGGCCGCTGTCGGGGCCGGTGAGTTCCATGGATCGTCCGCCGCGCATCTCGGCCAGGGAGACCGCCCCGGTCGCCGCCCCGGCGGCCATGCCGCCCGCGGAGCCGGTGGTGAGGGTGGTGCCGGTGGTGAGGGTGGTGCCGGTGAAGGAGAAGAACCGCATCAACACCGGCAACGCGATCACCGCAAGGGCGAGGATGACGATCCCGACCAGGATCGCCACCCACTCCGGCCTACCCCCGGCCGGTGTCGGGGTGGAGATCAGGGTCATTCCGACCGCATAGATCAGCCCAGCGATCGGTTTGTAGAAGATCAGTGCTGCGAGCCAGGCGATCACGGTCGGCAGCCACCGTCGGGTCGCCCCGGACAGCGCCCCGGCCGCAGCGATCGGCAGGAGGGCGATCAGGACGAAGATCCCCGCTTGGCGGACGAACATCGCCAGCCACTGCAGCGCAGCGAGGATGAGGACGACGGTGCCGAGCAGGATCTGCGACCCCACCCCCATCTGCGAGAGCTGCAGGACGGTGGTGAGACGGTCGACGAACTCCGGCAGCGCCGTCCCGAGGAAGTGCGTGGTCGCCGCGTCCGCGGCGGCGAGCGTGGTGACGGTGAGCAGGACCCCGACGGTGGTGGCCAGCACGAACCGCACCAAGCCCGCGGCAGCCTCGAGGAGGGGTTCACCGCGGCGGGTCAGGATCATCTTCCCCACCTGACACAACAAGCAGATGGTGACGATCGCGGCCACAAGCGGGCCGGTCAGCACCGCGAACCGCTCCGCATGCCCCTGAAGGCCGTCGAAGACGGTGCCCTCGGCCAGCCACCAGGTCAACAGCGCGGCGAGGATCTCCGCCGCGGACTCCGCCAACGCCCCACCAGGATCAGTCCAGAACCCCACCTCACACCACCTCCGCCGACGTGGACGTGGACGTGCGGGATACCGGAGCGGGCCCGGCCGGGGAGGTCGGGAAGGATGACCGGTCGTGAGTGATGGTGATGGCGCCGGTGGTGGTGGTGCTCTTCTCGTTTCGGTCGGTCAGGTGTTCCCGTCGCTGGGGTGGGAGAACCCGGTCGAGGTCAACTACGTCCTCTCGGAGTTCCTGGTCGAGCAGATCCGAGAAGACCGCATCGTCGACGCGACGGTCGCACCGCTGCCCGACCCCACCGACGGTGTCGTGCTCACGCTGACCGTGCTCGCCACGGGGGAGCTGCCCGGCGGGACCGCGGTCGCTGACGGGGTCTGTCAGGCGGTGTCGGCGATGCAGTCGGCCTGGTTGTGGCTCAACGCCGGCCTCTCGACCAACGGCCTCACCGAACTGGATGAGGAGATCATTAGGCGGATGATCCTGTTCGCCGGCCGGGACCTGCAGGTCCGCTACCTCGACCCACCCTCCCCGGACGAGAAGGACATCTCCGGTTTCATCCGCTCCCAGCTCCTCACCGAACCTCAGCCCTAGAGGAACACCGCGACGATCCCCGAGGCCCCCGCAGCGAGAGCGAGGCCGCCGACGCCCCACAGGGTGCCGGTCAGGCCGTCGATGGCCATCGCGTGATTCCGCTTCCGCCCGATGACGATCATCCCCGCGCACACCAACAACCCGACGACCCCGGCGGCGATCAGGCCCCACTTGATCCAGCCGATGATCCGGTCCACGAAGGTCCCCAACTCCCCGGGTGGGCGCTCCGGCGGTGGGTTCGGCGGCTGTACCTGCCCCGGATCCACCACCAGCTCCTGTGCTGGATCCAGCACAGCGGTCGTGTCGGCCACCGACACCGCGGCGGACATCATCAGAGACATGGGGACTCCTCGACCAGGAACAGGGGAGCGGTGGGGCCGGCGGGGTGGTGGTCATGCCAGACGTACCCGGGCTGCGCCCGTATCCGGCGCAGCGACCCGTACGGCGCGGGGAGAGACGTCCTCGCCCGGGCCTGTCGCATCGTGGGCGTCGGGGAGGGCGAGGACGGCGTCGATCACCTGATGCAGAGCACGGGCAAGGGCCCGTTCAGGTTTCGACAGCGCGGCGGGGTCCAGGGTCAGGAGCGCTGCGGCTCGGCGGATCGGACGGAGCCTGTCGCGCCACTCTGGTACGAGGGGGATGTGCACGATCCCTGCGGTGTGCGGCTCGATACTGCGTAGTCGATTCCGCGTATTCGACCCCAACCCAGCCCCGGGGGTATCAGCGACGACCGCGAGGACCGGCGCCGCGGGGGTGTGCTGCAACGCGCGCGCCGCCCCGCCGACCGAGGACACCGTCGACCGACACACCACCACCGACACCGGCGTCCGAGCCCGATAGATACCCCGATCCACACCACCCAGCCCGGCGGCGAGCAGGCTCGTGCCGACCCCGCCAGCGACCCCGGCCACACACGGACGCTCCCGCACCGCCACCACTCTCACCCCGACCAGAACCATCGATCTACAGCCGGTAATACCACCTGATTGAACGGAATCACAATCGATGGAATCATACGTGTTCGGTCGGGGCGACGCTCGCGAATGCGGAGACTGTGGCAGGCCGGTGCGGATGAGGCCTCACACCGCCGCCGCGCGCCACCGGGTGGTTGTTACCGCCCGCGGTAACGCTGGAACCTGCGGTAGCGATATTCTCGGACAAGGCAGACATCACGGACACGGCGGACGGACCGGGAAGGGGTGTGGTCGGGTGGGGCGGTCGTTCCTCGAACCCGCTCCGCGTTACGACCGCCGAGGTGTGCTCGGCTTGGTCATCGCCGGGGTCGTCACCCTAGGCGGGGCCGTGCTGCTGTCGGTCTCGTTGCTGTTCAGTGTCGGTCCGCCACCGCCGGCCGCCTCAGCGACGGGCGCAGCCGCCACGTCAGCGGGTGGTGTGGGGGTGGCGGCGGTCGATCCGCTGGTCACCGCGCAGCGTTGGCTGATCGCCTCCCGCGCGGTCTCCCACACCGACCCCGACCCCCTGACGTGGACCGCCCGGGTCGCGCCGCTGTTGACCGGGCCGGCCGATCGCGACAACGAGCGTCTCGCCGCGACCGGGGCCCGGACCGGGGGCGGCTGGCCGCAACTGGTCACCAACCGCTGCTCGGTCACCGTGACCGGGGTCGATGCGGTGACCCCGCCCGAAGCCCCCCGCAGCAGCGACCGGGTCGCCGTCCAGGTCTCCGGTACCGTCCACACCCGCTGCACCGAACACCGCGCCCCCCGCACACCACCCGAACCGGTCGCCGCGACACTCACCCTGACCCGCAACGGACCCGACACCAGCGCAGATGGGCTCTGGCGCGTCCACGAACACCTCCACTGAACCCCCGCACTCCGCAGCTACCACCGCCCGGGCGAGTTCCCCCACCGCCAAACATGATCATGAAAGGTGCCCTTGACACCTGTGCGCGCTGCACTCGTCCGGATGACCTGCTGCGGACACACCTGGGTCGGACCCGACCGCGCCCACTGCTGCCAACGCGGCGGCGGCTGCGGACACGTCTTCGACAACGCCACCCTGTGGGACGCCCACCGCACCGAACATGACGGCGTCACGACCTGCCTCGACCCGGCCACACTCGGACTGACCACCACCAAAAACGGCATCTGGATCCAGCCGTAGGTTACCCTCCTGATTGTTTAGCATAATTCAGCAGTGGGCGACAAAGCCTGAAGTTGCCCCTTGAGTTCCATTGCTTACATGTCTGCGAGGGGAAGTTCGCGGAGATGGCCGACTGTGCGACGGAGTGAGTGTACGAGTATGCGCTCGCCCGCTTGTCCAATATCCGTATGACGCTCTGTTCCGCCCTTGGCGTAGAACCGCTCCAGCTCGGCGTCGATCACTGGCGCATCTCGAAATTTCATCCGGTCTGGAAACGCAGTTTTGGCGAGGGGGTCCTTTAATTCTTGGCTCGTAATGAGCTGTCGCTTCGCGGCGAGCTCGAGACCGGTAGCGAGCCAGTCGCTGAACGCCTCCAGCCGCTGTGTCTGCGCTTTTACTGCGTATCCCCCAAGAAGCCAGTGGCGCTGATCGATGCACCGTCGCCCGGCGGCTTGGGCACGGTGACACCCCTGGACGATTGCGTGGTAGGCGGTCCGATGGCCGCCACCATCAAGATTGTTCCCCATTTGATGGATCAGTGTCCGATCTCGCTCGTACCGCCACTCATCCCAAGCCGAATGGAGATTCCTTTGTATTTCAAGAAGGGGGTTCATCGCGGCCATCACTTCGATCGCTACCGCACGAGATTCAGCGACAGGAGGCCCATCAGCTTCAGTCAATTCGTGCATATATTCGCACGGGGCAAGATCGGGCCAGACATGCTCAGGGAGGACTTCCCGCACGCTGTCTTCGGGGGAAATCTTTGCGCGCCGCAGATCATCGCTCCCGTAAGCGAAACGATCCGGCGTGGATTCGGTTGTGCCGTACTTCAAAAACAATATTCGGAGCACGTGCGGATACACCCCGGACAAGCGGTTCGCATGCAAAAGGCGCGTCCGCCCTACCCGTGATTCCTGTAGCAGCTCAGCCGCGATGAGTCGGTTAGCTTCGCGGAGCGCTTTCGACTCCGACCATCGAAGAATGCGCGCTGCATCAGCGATGGAGACGAAGCCTCCGTGTCCGTCATGCTCGATAACGGTGTGCATCAGCTCCTCCGCCGCTGAGGCGACAACGTTTAGGAAGTTTAGAGGTCGTTTCAGAACGACTTGTCGAGTTTCCATTGACCCCTCGACGACAGATCAAACGGCAGGTCAGATAGCCGCTTGTCGTCTACAACAGACACGTCGACCTCGTTCTGAAATGACCTCTTAGAGGTCGTTTCAGAACGACTTGTCGAGTTTCCATTGACCCCTCGACGACAGATCAAACGGCAGGTCAGATAGCCGCTTGTCGTCTACAACAGACACGTCGACCTCGTTCTGAAATGACCTCTTAAGAGCGTCCGGCAGTAGAGGTGGCCGTGTGTCGGTGTTGGTAGAGACACGGACCTGCAAGTGATCATGGGATTGCTGATGTCCTGATGGTCGCCTGGAGGGTCCGTGCCTCTATTGCCAGAATCGCTGATCGACCCCCTCTGGGTCGAGTTCGCTGCCCTGATCGAGGCAGAGCGGCGCCCGGAGTTCGACCCGGCCCATCCGTGGGGATGTCACCGCCGCCGTATCCCCGACCGCCTGGTGTTCGAGCACGTGCTCGCGGCGTTGGTGCACGGCAGCGGCTACGAACGCATCGCCACCCCCGGCTGCTCGGACCGCACGATCCGCCGCCGTCTCGCCCAGTGGGCCGCCGCCGGCGTCGGGGAGCAGGTCCTTCGGGCCGCGCTGGCCGGCTATGACTAGATGATCGGTCTCGACCTCGACGATCTGTCTGCCGACGGAGCGATCACCAAGGCTCCCTGCGGTGGCGAGGTCGCCGGCTGTAACCCGGTCGACCGGGGCAAACAGGGCACCAAACGCTCCGTGGTCTGCGACGGTGCGGGGATCCCGCTGCACCTGATCAGCGCCCGCGCCAATGACCACGACTCGCCGTTGCTGAAACCGACCCTGATCGGGATCTACGACATGATCGGGCCGCTGCCCGAGCGACCGTGCCTGCACCTGGACCGGGGCTATGACTCAGGCAAGACCCGCGATCTGCTCGAACGACTCGGGTTCGACGCACAGATCGCCACCAAGGGCCGGCCCGCCCCGATCCAGGTCGGTAAGCGGTGGCCGGTCGAGCGCACCCATTCCTGGATGAACGGCTACGGCAAGCTGCGCCGGTTCACCGATCGCCGGAAGATCATCGTCGAGTTCTACCTCAACCTCGCCGCCGCGCTCACCGTGATCCGCCGGCTGATCAACCGTGCCCGCAGCCGCTACCGCTGGACAACCCGACCCACGACCCGTCGACTCCGATAACCATCAATCGCCGGACGCTCTAAGAGGTCGTTTCAGAACGACTTGTCGAGTTTCCATTGACCCCTCGACGACAGATCAAACGGCAGGTCAGATAGCCGCTTGTCGTCTACAACAGACACGTCGACCTCGTTCTGAAATGACCTCTAAGCCTGGTGACATGTCGTGTCACTAGTGTTGCGGTAACTAGGTTACTTTACTCACGGGCTGGTTTACGGGATCATGAGCTGTGCCGTTGACTGTGACCGTGGACGTTCCGGCCGCCGACCGCGAGGTGTTGGAGTCCTGGCTGCGTTCCTCGTCGGTTTCGGCGGGACTGGCCCGACGGGGCAGGATCGTGTTGCTGGCCGCGGACGGGGTGGCGGTCAAGGACATCGTCACACTGGTCGGGGCGTCGAAGGCGACGGTGATCGGGTGGAAGAAGCGTTACGCCGCTGAGGGGATCGCCGGGCTGGCCGACCGGCCCAAGGCGGGCCGGCCGCCGGTGATCGACGAGGTCGCGGTCGTGCTCGCCACGCTGGAACCGCCGCCTGAGCGGCTCGGAGTCACGCACTGGTCGTCACGGCTGCTCGGTGCCGAGCTCGGGATCTCCCACGTGTGGATCGGCAAGATTTGGCGGCGGTGGGGGCTGCAGCCGTGGAAGTCCGAGACGTTCAAGTTCTCCACCGATCCCGAGCTCGAAGCCAAGGTCCGCGACATCGTCGGGTTGTATCTGAACCCGCCGGACAAGGCCGTCGTGCTCTGCGTCGACGAGAAATCCCAGGTCCAGGCCCTGGACCGGACAGCGCCGATCCTGCCGATCATGCCCGGTATCCCGGAGAAACGGACGCATGACTACGTCCGTCACGGCACCACCACGCTGTTCGCGGCGTTAGAGGTCGCGACCGGGCGGGTCGAGCAGGCGTGCCTGCCGCGGCATCGCCATCAGGAGTTCCTGCGGTTCCTCAAGCAGGTCGCGAAGGCCTACCCGCGGCGCAAGCTGCACCTGGTGGTGGACAACTACGCGACCCACAAGCACCCCGCAGTGAAGGCCTGGCTGGCCCGCAACCCGCGGATCACCCTGCACTTCACCCCGACCTCGGGATCGTGGCTGAACATGGTCGAGGTCTTTTTCGGGGTCATCACCCGCCAGGCCATTCGCCACGGCAGCTTCGGCAGCTTCGGCAGCGTCAGAGAACTGATCGGCGCGATCGGCCGGTTCATCGACGGCTGGAACGAACGCTGCCACCCGTTCATCTGGACCAAACCCGCAGACGACCTACTCAACCACTGCCGACCCGGTCAAAGAACATCGTTTACGCGACACTAGGTGGTGGTGTTGTTGCTGGTCAGCGGGTCGCGGCCGGGTCGAGGTCGAGGTCGAGGATCCGTGGGGGCAGTGTGAGGTCCAGCGCGGTGTGCAGGCGGCGGGCCTCGGGGCTGGGCGGGGTGGTCTGGCGGAACAGCCCGGCCGGGCCGGTGTAGGTGCCGACGTGCAGGCGTTGGAGCTCGTCGCGTGCGCGTGGCCAGGTCAGCGGCTGCTCGCCGGTGGCGGCTTGGGTCTCGACGATGCGGGCCAGGAGCAGCGCGAGCCAGCGGAGCAGCACGTGGGCGCGGATGCGTTGTTCGAGGCGGTGATAGACCGGGCGCAGGTCGAGGACCTGCTTCATGTCCCGCCAGCCGCGTTCGACTTCCAGGAGCTGCTTGTAGCCCAGTGCGATGTCCTCGGTCGTGAGGTGCGGATCGCTGGTGCGCAGCAGGTACTTCCCGTCCAGGCGTGCGTCGGCGGTGATCTTGGCGGCGTCGACGCGGAGCAGCCCGCCCGAGGTGACGCGCAGGAACCTGTTGAGGCCGGGCTTGGTGGAGATCACCCCGCGCAGCTCGGCCCGCTTCGTCGCGCTGAGCCGGTCGGTGTCGGCGATCATCGCTTCGAGTCGCTCGACGAGGTTCGCCCGGACCGCGGCGTCGCGTTCGGCGGCCTGGGGGTTGTGGCAGACCACGAACCGCTCGGTGTCGCTGATCTTGACTTCCTTGACCCGCAGGTTCGCGCTCACCTCCTGGTAACGGCCCTGCCGAGACACCGCCGCGACCGCCTCCGCCGAGCCCGAGCGGAGCTTCTCGCCCAGGATGTAGCCGCCCGCGCCGGCGGCGAGGTGTCGACGGTTCTCCTTCGAGGTGAACCCGCGGTCGGCCACCCAGATGACCTTCCCCAACGTCCAGTCCCGCAGGTCGTCTTTCACCTGCCGGATCAGCGGGGAGTCCGAGGTGTTGCCCGGCCAGCACCACACCCGCACCGGGATCCCGTCGCGGGTCACCGCCATCCCGACCACCACCTGGGGCAGGTCGTCGCGGGAGTCCTTCGACTTCCCCCGGCTGCGGAACCCCGCCTGCCCGGTGGCCCCGGCCGGGGGCTCGCTGCCGTCCGTGCTGCCGTCCGTGCCGCCGGTGTCCTCCGCGACACGGCCGCGGTCGTCGCGCCAGACCGGGGTGTCGCCGTCCTCGGTCTCGAAGTAGGTGCTGGTGGTGTCGAAGAAGATCAGATCGACCTCGAGGTTGAGCAGGTGCGCTACCGCGTCGAACACTCCGCGCGCGAGCGTGTCCTCCACGGCGATCAGCCAGTCCATCGCCCGGTAGCAGGCATCATCGGACACCTGCTGCAGGCCGGGAACGTGCACGTCGTGCGCGATCCACGACGTGGCGGCCAGCTTCGACGACGGCGCCAGCGCCCGGTTCGCCACCAGCGCGAACAGCACCCGCTCCACCACCGGATCCCGGCGGGTCCCCGCCGCCAACCGGCGCAGCAGGGTGTCGATCCCGAGCCGGTGCCACAGCCGGTCGAGCAGCCACGCCCCGCCCAACGGGCGAGACTCGCAGAACTCCAGGCCCGGCACCCCGACCGCGCGCGCCCGATCCGGGCCGCCCGCAATGGCGGGTTCGACGCCGACCACGCGGGTCAGCGCGCCGATCAACCGCTCGATCGCGGCCCGGTCGAGCTGGTCGACCCGGCCGAAGGAGTACAGCACCTTCGTCCGCGACGTCTTCGCCGCCGAGTCCCACTCGTTGTGCGCCAACTGCAGGTAGGACACCCGCGTCCCGTCCCGGTTACGCCGAGTCGACATACGCACGAACACGTCACCAGACGCTACACCACCACCAGCAGCTCACATCCACTACATAGCTCATGTCGTGTGACTAGAAAACCCGCCGCGTCGACCAGGCAGGGCCGCGCTGACCTGCACCAACACCCACGATCATGCACCAGATCACACGTTAGCTGCGGAACCCAGGACGGACTCATCAACTGGGGAAGTTCAGAGAGCGAGACTGGCCCACTTCAGAGAGCACCATCAGCCCCGCGCTGCGCGCGCGGCTTCCTCGGCCGGACCTGCCCGGTAGTCCTCCCGGCCGCCGTGGCGGGCGACCTCACGAGAGATCACCGACCGATCCCGACCCAGCACCTCAGCGATATCACACAACCGCCAGCCTGCGGCCAACCCCCGCGAGATCTTCTCCCGATCAGTCAAAGTGAGCACTTCCCGCACGTCATGATCCTGTTCCCCACCGAACAACAAGATCAAGTGCTACGACCGCCTGAGCGCGCCTGGTCGATTTGTGTGGTGCGTTCCTGTTTGTAGCGTACTGAGTGCGTTCACATAGTTACTTCTGGTGGCGATCTTGACGGACGGGGAGGGGTGTGCTCAGATGCGGTCATGAGTACAAAGAGGTGCGCATCTGCGTCTCGCGTTATTGGGGCCGTGTTAGTTTTGGCTGTTTCGATGGGGTCGGCTACGGGGATTTCCGCGGCTGAGACTCCGGCGGTGACGGGGGCGACCTCGAAAGTAGCAGCAGCTACTGGGGGAGTGGATGAACTCGCCTCAGGGCTGGATGTCATCGCCTCTATCCCTGATTCCGCTTTGGTTAGCGACTCAGCGCTTCAACAATGGTTTTTGACATCTGAGGGGGCAAGCCTGAAAGCCCGTGCCGCTACTGTTGGACAGTCGCCGCAGCGGGGGGCTGGGGATCTCGCCGATTGTGCTGCTGCTGTTGGGGGTGTTGTTCTTGGCGTTGGGATTCCAGCGGTCCGGCTGTTGAAGATTAAGAAGTTGATCAGCGAGTTGGGCGGCGTGTGGGAGTCAGCGAAGCTTCTTGTCGGTGCGGGTAATGCGGCCGAGAAGGGTGATGCGGTGCTGACAGCTCTGGGAGCTTTGGTCGGTGAGCTCTCGGGAATCTCGGGGGTAGTCAAGGCATGCCCGAAGCTGTTTAGAGGTCATTTCAGAACGAGGTCGACGTGTCTGTTGTAGACGACAAGCGGCTATCTGACCTGCCGTTTGATCTGTCGTCGAGGGGTCAATGGAAACTCGACAAGTCGTTCTGAAACGACCTCTTAAGTGATGCATCCCATAGTCAAAGTCTGGCCGCTTTTTGTCTCCGGCCTGTGCCTGGTGGCTGCCGCCGTCGCATTAGCCTTAGAGTGGTGGAAGCTTGCAGGAGGACTTGCAATTGCATGCCTGCTGATCTTGCTGCTAAGGATGACGGGCGCAGGTGGTCACGATCGCTTCGTTAAAGATCGCGGTGCTGGCAAACTAAGCAAGCAGGATATCGCGGCGGTCCGCGCTTACAGAAATAAGAACCCGGGGGCGAGTTTGGCGGATGCGGTGAACGCCGTAATGAAGGATCGGTAATTGCCCCGAGCCTGCTGTGCAGGTTCTTGCCTTGCTACGCGCGCCGAAGCTGCGGACGCGATCCTCGGATGCCGCCGGTGACGTGGAGATCGACGTTCCGAGATACAGGGCCAGCATTTTCGAGCCGCAGATCGTGAAGAAGCGTCAGCGGCGCTTCACGGCTGTGGACGAGGTCGTGCTGTCGCTGTATGCAAAGTCGCCGAGCCCGAGCCCGAGCCCGAGCCCGGTCCCGGGCTTGCTCCGGCGGGTGGGCCCCCGGTCGTGCCGTCTGGTGTCGCGGATGCGCGGGTGGTGCGGGAGTGGGCTCGCTCGCAGGGTTACACGGTGGGGGAGCGGGGTCGGCTCCCGGCGGATGTCCGGGCTGCTTAGAGGTCGTTTCAGAACGACTTGTCGAGTTTCCATTGACCCCTCGACGACAGATCAAACGGCAGGTCAGATAGCCGCTTGTCGTCTACAACAGACACGTCGACCTCGTTCTGAAATGACCTCTTAGAGGTCGTTTCAGAAGTCGGCGTGTCGGTCCTGTGTGGATCGGCGCTGGTAGCTGATCATGTCCGGTCGTGGCGCGGCGATCTTGTGTCGAGCGATTGGTGAGCGACGAGCTGTGGGCGCTGGTGGAGCCGCTGCTGCCCAAGCCGCGCAAGCACAAGCGGGGACGGACAGGCCGTCCGCGGGTGCCGGATCGGGCCGCTCTGGCCGGGATCGTGTTCGTGCTCAAGACCGGGATCAGCTGGAACGCGCTGCCCGCCGAGCTCGGCTGTGGGTCCGGAGTGACCTGCTGGCGGCGGCTACGGCAGTGGCAGCAGGCCGGGGTCTGGGCCCAGCTGCACCGGGTGATGCTCGACCGCCTCGCCCAGCAGGGCCTGCTGGACTGGTCGCGGGCGGCGGTGGACAGCGTGAGCGTGCGGGCCAAGCGCCGCGGCGAGGCCACCGGGCCCTCGCCGACCGATCGCGGGAAGGCGGGCAGCAAGTACCACGTGCTCTGCGACCGAGGCGGGCTCCCGCTGCATGCGCTGGTCACCGGGGCGAACACCCACGACAGTCGGATGCTCGCCCCGCTGCTGGACACCAACCCCGGCGTCCGCGAACGGGCGGGACAGCCGGGGCGTCCGCGACGTCGGCCGGACAAGGTGCACGCCGACAAGGGCTACGACTATCCCCGCTGCCGCCGCTACCTGAGTGGGCGTGGGATCGGGGTGCGGATCGCCCGGCGCGGGATCGAGGACTCCACCCGGCTCGGGCGGGTCCGCTGGGTCGTCGAGCGCACCATGTCCTGGCTGCTGGACTTCCGCCGCCTCGCGCTGCGCTACGACCGCGCCGAATCCACGATCACCGCGCTGTTATCGCTGGCCTGCGCCCTGATCTGCCACCGCCGCCTCACCAAGCCGAAGCCGAAGCCGAAGTGATGGTCGACCCAGCCCTCGCTGAGGCACTCGCCTACGAGGTCGGGGCCAGCGGCCGCCAGGCCAGCCACTCCAAGGCCCGGTCGGCCTCGTCAGGGTCGAAGCGGTGCGGGTCGAACGGCCCGCCCGCCCACTCCAGGCGCTCGGCGCGGTCGGGATGGTCAGGGTCGGCGAGCACGGCCTGGAAGTCCTCATACCCCCCGATCCCGCCGACGTCCTCGGGCGGGCACGCCCCCTGCCCGGCGACGCATCGCGGATAGCACACTCCCGGCTCGACGGCCGCGACCGCCTCGACGGTGATCTCGTGGGCCCAGTTGTCACCGAAGTCGTAGACGTAACCGAACCGGTCACCAGCCTTGACCAGCCGAAACAGCTTCTCTTTCGTCTCGTCGGCGACATCCTGTCCGGGCCAGTCCGGGTCTGGGATCCCGTAGCGGCGCCCGACGATCTCGAACTCGTGCAGATGAGAGTTCGTCCAGCCCATCACTGACTGCACCACCTCGTGTAACACCGCCAAGTCGACCTCGCCCGGCACCTGCACCCGACGCCGGACCGCCGGCACCACCTCGGTCAGGACGATCTCCAACTCGAAAATCTTCGTCTTCTCAGACACACGAGGCGCGACCATCAGCCGATGCTGCCAGCCCCGCCGTCACCGGCAGAACCGGGCCCACCACTTCTGAAACGACGTCTAAGTGGGTATCGCAAAATCCGGTCCCGCAGAACGGGGCACTGCGCTGCGCCAACCCGCGGAGCTGCCGCGACGCTTCCGGTCCTCACTCGCTGGAGCGGGCTCCGGTCCGGGTCGCCTTGCCCACGAGCCGCACCGGCACCCGAGGAACGCTCACCGGTTTTCCTCCCAGTACTTCTCGATCGCCTCCGTCAAGCTGTAGGAAGGATTCCTTTCGCGCCACTTACGCAGCTCGACCGGATCGATTCTCCTAGCCTTCTCCGTTGTCGACGCCGCCTCCCGATTCCTTTCGGAACGAGAGGTCTCGGACCGCACGAACAACCGCGGGCCGAGCAACGCCAACGCCCCTACCCCGAGGCAAAAGCATGCGAGAGGCAAAACTACCCCCTCTCCAGCGAATAGGGCGCCGGCTCCGGCAAGGCCGCACAGCAGTGCAATACCGCCACCGCCGATACATATCGACGAGCGCTCACGTGTCACAACTAACCCCGCAAATCGCTACGCGTCGAACGGCGCTCAAGAGAAACACTGAGTACGCACCGCAGTAATTCCAAGCAGCTCCGCCCCCAGAGCAGCCACCGGACCCCCGATAGCCTGGATCTTCTCCCACGCGAAACTCGCGCCCCAGAAAGTCTGAACAGCTTCCCTGATACCCCCCAACTGCGCAATCAACTTCTTGATCTTCAAGATCTTCGCGGCAGGAACTAAAACGCCGCCTACCGCGACGCCAATCGCCCCCACGCAACCAATAACACTGGCACGGGACTGACCTCCAGAATCAGGATAGTTCGCCCTCAACCAGTCCTGGGTAGCAGAATCCCCCCGATGAAGAACCGAGTCGGGGACCGAGTTGACGCGCTCCAGAAACAGCGTCAAACCCTCAACTCTGTCTCGCTCTTGCCCCGAATCCGTCGCCAAAGAATAAAAATTATCTTCCGGAGCCGGGGAGGCAGCCGGGACCTCAGCCGAAGCGACCCCTGTAGCTAACCCCATCGAAACAGCCACTACCAACACAGTTCCGATAACGCGGGACGCGGATGCGAACTTCTTCGTACTCATTCCCGGATGCGAACACGCCCCCCCCTCACTCGTCAAGGACCACCACCAGGGGTAAGCACATGAACACACTTAGTACGCCGCAAGAAGACACGCACCGCACAAATCACCCACCCACACCGCAAACCTCCTCCTGGCCCTGCTGAAAAGGCATGGAACTCTGGCCACGAGGATCCGGTTGGCTCCGCCTCGGCCACTGCACCAGCAGCGCCCGTACCTGCGGCTCGTAGGCATCAGCGACCGAGCCCCGCGACACGCGCTCGTACTTCGGTGGCCCCTCCGAGCGCAGCGCCGCCCGCACCGTGTTCCGGGCTACCCCGAGCCGGCGGGCGATTTCCTTGATCGGGACACCCTCGGCCCGATGCAGACGACGGATCTCCGCCCAGTCCTCCACGTTCAGCACCTCCCCAGCGTTGGGAGGGGTCACGATTCCCGGAACGCCAGGGGGTCAGATTTCAGGATCCGTCGACACCCCTCGAAGAACCACACGCTTCACCCTTACGGGCTATATCGACATGGACTGACGTACGCGAGAGTCAGGCCTCACCCCCTACAGGGAAACCACAGAACGGATCAACGCCACATTCGAGGACCCACACAAGGAAGCGCCTCATCCCGTGCACAAAAACGCCAATCGAATTTCTACCGCGACTCTTCTCAAAACCAACTATCAAACCGTCACGATATCGCCCTGCAAAGAAATGGACGCGGCCACCATCAGTGGGTGGTGGCAATCAGCACACATCGACGGACTATTTCTGCCATACCCGCGCCTCGCGAAAATTGGGCACACGTCCATCCAGTCGAGCACAGTCTCCCAGTACCTAGATTTCTGCCGAAAGACCAACGACGCAACCCCATACCTGGTCTGCATCGGCAACCAGGCCTTCGGGTACCTTGAAACCTACCAATCGATACACAGCCCGCTGACGCCACACCCAGCAATATCGACTACAGATCGCGGAATTCATTTCATGATCGGAGACCCACGCCACATCCAGCAAGGCTGGGGGACCCGCATCTTGACGCGTGTCGCAGACATGCTCTTCGACACCCATGCCGATATGGGTCAAATAATGGCCGAACCTCTCGACATTAACACTAAAACAAAACAGCTCTGCACAAGAATTGGTCTCACTGAAATTGGCCGCATCGATATCGGTCACAGAGTGTCTCGGCTCTATGTTCTCAGTAGAGGACAATGGCACCAACGCCGAGATACCAGAAAACGACCCCACCTGATCGCACCCGTCTAACAACAAGTACCGACATCAGCACCGCGAACACCGAACCGGAGCCACTACCATTCAATCCTAAGATCACCCAGATACTCCGAAGAGGTGATCAAGTGGGCCATGATCGGCCTCATGGACCGACGCCGCGCACCCCCACCCGGCCAACCCCATGACAACCAAAATCGGCCCCCAAAACTCCTTCTTAGAGGTCGTTTCAGAAGTCGGCGTGTCGGTCCTGTGTGGATCGGCGCTGGTAGCTGATCATGTCCGGTCGTGGCGCGGCGATCTTGTGTCGAGCGATTGGTGAGCGACGAGCTGTGGGCGCTGGTGGAGCCGCTGCTGCCCAAGCCGCGCAAGCACAAGCGGGGACGGACAGGCCGTCCGCGGGTGCCGGATCGGGCCGCTCTGGCCGGGATCGTGTTCGTGCTCAAGACCGGGATCAGCTGGAACGCGCTGCCCGCCGAGCTCGGCTGTGGGTCCGGAGTGACCTGCTGGCGGCGGCTACGGCAGTGGCAGCAGGCCGGGGTCTGGGCCCAGCTGCACCGGGTGATGCTCGACCGCCTCGCCCAGCAGGGCCTGCTGGACTGGTCGCGGGCGGCGGTGGACAGCGTGAGCGTGCGGGCCAAGCGCCGCGGCGAGGCCACCGGGCCCTCGCCGACCGATCGCGGGAAGGCGGGCAGCAAGTACCACGTGCTCTGCGACCGAGGCGGGCTCCCGCTGCATGCGCTGGTCACCGGGGCGAACACCCACGACAGTCGGATGCTCGCCCCGCTGCTGGACACCAACCCCGGCGTCCGCGAACGGGCGGGACAGCCGGGGCGTCCGCGACGTCGGCCGGACAAGGTGCACGCCGACAAGGGCTACGACTATCCCCGCTGCCGCCGCTACCTGAGTGGGCGTGGGATCGGGGTGCGGATCGCCCGGCGCGGGATCGAGGACTCCACCCGGCTCGGGCGGGTCCGCTGGGTCGTCGAGTGCACCATGTCCTGGCTGCTGGACTTCCGCCGCCTCGCGCTGCGCTACGACCGCGCCGAATCCACGATCACCGCGCTGTTATCGCTGGCCTGCGCCCTGATCTGCCACCGCCGCCTCACCAAGCCGAAGCCGAAGCCGAAGTGATGGTCGACCCAGCCCTCGCTGAGGCACTCGCCTACGAGGTCGGGGCCAGCGGCCGCCAGGCCAGCCACTCCAAGGCCCGGTCGGCCTCGTCAGGGTCGAAGCGGTGCGGGTCGAACGGCCCGCCCGCCCACTCCAGGCGCTCGGCGCGGTCGGGATGGTCAGGGTCGGCGAGCACGGCCTGGAAGTCCTCATACCCCCCGATCCCGCCGACGTCCTCGGGCGGGCACGCCCCCTGCCCGGCGACGCATCGCGGATAGCACACTCCCGGCTCGACGGCCGCGACCGCCTCGACGGTGATCTCGTGGGCCCAGTTGTCACCGAAGTCGTAGACGTAACCGAACCGGTCACCAGCCTTGACCAGCCGAAACAGCTTCTCTTTCGTCTCGTCGGCGACATCCTGTCCGGGCCAGTCCGGGTCTGGGATCCCGTAGCGGCGCCCGACGATCTCGAACTCGTGCAGATGAGAGTTCGTCCAGCCCATCACTGACTGCACCACCTCGTGCAACACCGCCAAGTCGACCTCGCCCGGCACCTGCACCCGACGCCGGACCGCCGGCACCACCTCGGTCAGGACGATCTCCAACTCGAAAATCTTCGTCTTCTCAGACACACGAGGCGCGACCATCAGCCGATGCTGCCAGCCCCGCCGTCACCGGCAGAACCGGGCCCACCACTTCTGAAACGACGTCTAAGAGGTCATTTCAGAACGAGGTCGACGTGTCTGTTGTAGACGACAAGCGGCTATCTGACCTGCCGTTTGATCTGTCGTCGAGGGGTCAATGGAAACTCGACAAGTCGTTCTGAAACGACCTCTAAAGAAGGTGGCCGTGAGGGCGTGGGTCAGCAACGGGGTGCTGCGGAGTCCGACCAGGCGTCCGGCTAGGAGGGTGCAGCCGAGTATGCGGGTGGCGTAGGCGGCTTCATGTCGTTGCCATGCCTGATTTTCTGGGTCGGGCCGACATGATCGCCAGGCGACCTTTCCGAGAGTGGCAACCGGATTCATGAGCAAGTAGGATAGCGCGGCCGACGCGATCATCCGAAAAAATGATCGACCCGGTACTGCCGGTGTCTGTCTCCGGGAGAATATTGCGCCGGCGAGCAGCGTTCCCGCCAGTACGGGGAGGGTGCCGATGAACTCGATGGCGACCAGGGTGGCTATTCCGATCCATTTCCCTTTAATGAGAAACCTCGACTTCGAGGAGCCTTTATCGTTCACCGCTGCGCCATGTCTCCGCACTTGGCGATGACGCCGTCGATGCCGATAATTTTCTGGAGGATCGTGAGTGCCTCCTCGCCGAGTACCGATGCATCAGGGTTATGTCGCGCGGCGTCGAGCGCGGCCTTCCATGATCCGTAAAGCGCCTTAGCGCTACGGATGATCTTGATGATCTTCGCTGCGGGGATTCCGGTGGTGATGATGAATTCGCCCAGTGCGGCGACGCAGGCCGCGACCCCGGCGGGGTTGAGTCGATCGTGGGAGGCGTTTCGCAGGAGTGCGTCCCGGACGGCGTGCGGGTTGTCGCGCTGATCTGCCGGGACTGATGCCAGGGCTCGTTCCAGCTCGGTCGCGATCCACTCCAGCGCCCGCCCGATCTCTTCATCGCTAGCACCGGGTGGGAGTGGGACAGCAGGTGTCGCCGCCGTTC
Organism: Pseudonocardia sp. ICBG1293; assembly: GCF_020131355.1. Lineage (GTDB taxonomy): Bacteria > Actinomycetota > Actinomycetes > Mycobacteriales > Pseudonocardiaceae > Pseudonocardia. The sequence continues at coordinate 94,432 of NZ_JAHLEL010000022.1, read as the reverse complement.
TGCTGATCCCAGCTGGCGAGATCGCTGTCTGGGTGGGTGCCGCGGCAGCGAATCCGGTGGTCATGCTCATGGGGGTGGCTACGACCAGTGCCAGGGTGATGACGCGTTGGATGCACCTCTTTGTGTTCACCCGCCGGATCCGAACATGACAGCCGTATGAGCGTCAAGATCGACTGGGTGACGCAACTACTCGACTACGGAAGATCCTCGCCAGGAGAGAAGTTTCCCCGCGAGTGAGGAGCATCGTCGGATTTGTCCTTTTAGGATTGCGGTCGCGGTGTTTGCATATTCTGTCGTTTTTGCGTTGGTCGGGGTGATGGCGCACTTAGAGGTCGTTTCAGAACGACTTGTCGAGTTTCCATTGACCCCTCGACGACAGATCAAACGGCAGGTCAGATAGCCGCTTGTCGTCTACAACAGACACGTCGACCTCGTTCTGAAATGACCTCTAAGCGCTTTACCGTGGCCCAGCAGTACAACACCGGTCTGAGCCTCCTCGGGGCGGTCTTGTTCGGGACGGGCGTCCGATCGACGAGCATCCACGACGAGGTCCGCGGTCAGATCGAAGAGGCGTTCGGTGGGCAGTCACCACTGTTCGCAGCCTTCATCCGCTTCAGCGAGAAGACGGCCCAGGACGGCCGACGACTGGGTCGGCTTGCACATGAGCTGGAGGAAGACCTGGCCGACCAGCCGTCGTGGTGGCAGGAGCTGCGGGACGGCAAGCGTGCGGGGCCCAGGATCTCTGCCACTGCGGCGTCGGTCGCGGGCGACTACCGGAATCTTGCGCTCGAGGTCCTGACCGTCTTGCGGGCGGCCGAAGAGGTCGAGGCGACGAACGCCAGCAACGAGGAAGAGGTGTCCTGATGAGCCTGGCGGATTCGTTCGGTCAGTCGGCCCGAGGGTTGGTCCGTCCCGGCGAGCGGCCAGCGCGCCGAGCGACAGAGCCTGCCACGACGGCCGCATCACCCGCTGCACCCGTTGAGGCGGAGCCAGTGACTGAGCGTCAAGGGGGCGAGCAGCCTGAGACCCCGTCGGTGGTGGAGCCGGCCACTGGGACCGCAGCCGGGCCAGCCGGGGGCGTGGAGCAGCACTCCGATGCACAGGATGTCGCTGACCCGAGTCCTGAGACAGGCTCCGGCTCTACGGCAACCTCCCAGTCCATCGTCTACGTCGCACCGGCCGTCCGAGAGGCTCTCGACGCACTCCGGAAGAGGGATCGCCGAACGAATGCTGAGCTGGTCTTCGACGCTCTCGACCGCACCCGGCACCAACTCGTGGAGCTGATAGCCCGTCAGAACCGGCATCAGCGGCCCGCTACCAGCCTCTTCGGCTCACGCCCGGGCCGCACACGACCGCGGTCGATCTCACCCGAAGAGCGAACGGTGCCCTTCACCTTTCGTGCGACGGCCGCCGAGCTCACTGTGATCGACCGGCTTGTCGAGAACTCCGGCGCAGCTTCGCGGAGTGCACTGGTGGCCGTCGCGCTCGAAGCGGTCTACACCAGGGGTCATCGCCGACGCCGATGAGCAGAGGCAACTACCTGGTCAGCCGCCTATAGCGGTGCCGAATCTCGTCGACTGAGATCGCCCGCGCCGGTAGGGCTACCTTTCGAAGAGATCGCCCCCCGAGGTACATATCCCAGTCGGTCTCCTCGAGGCCGTGACTGCCCGACCGGAGGTGGTAACTCATTCCCGGACCTCGGAAGGCTTCGTTCTCGGTGGGCGGCCAGCTCTCAGAGGGCAGCCCGGTGTCGCCGAGGCCATAGAGCTCGTAGACAGGGGCCGCACCGAGGTAGGCCAGGAACTCTCCTTGGGGATCGGCGTTGCCGTCGTCGGTGGCACTGCCGACCACGACGCGGCCGGGCGCGACCAGTGCAAGGAGCTGGTTCTGATCGACCGGGAGCGACTCAACGTTGCCGGCGTAACGCCGGTAGGTGTCGGGGAACCAATGAGGGAACTGCTCGGTGATCGCAGAGATCGACTCACCGCTGTCGTCACGGCGGGCCAGCTTCGCGCCGGTGGAACCGGAGTTGTTGGAGATCACCACGGGCAGGCGGGTGTCTTGAGCGCCTGCCCAGAGGGCGGCCTTGCCGCCGCGTGAGTGCCCGATGACCGCGACCTTGCTGGGGGCGATGTCGGGTGACCTGTGTGATCGTCGCGGCGCTGGGGCTCGTCGGCCTCGCGGGACTTCGAGGCGACGACGGTGGCCGAGCACCGCGGTTGATCTCGGCACGGAGCCATCGCGGGACCTCGATGCCGAGCCAGGTCATGAACTCCAGGGTCTTCGCGGACCCACAGGGGGCCAGGGTCAGCACCACCGGGCGTGGGTCCAGGCCTTGGTCGCGGCAGTTGTGGGCGTAGTCGGACAGCAGGTTGCAGGTGCGGTTCAGGTCGTAGCAGATCTGCGAGACGAAGAACTCGCAGCCGGCCTCCTGCTTGCGCAGCATCCGCAGGTGCTCTGTGCCGGCTTCGGCATGACGTTCGGCGATGACGACGCCGCCCATCCGCGGCGGACGGGGCAGAGCGGCGTGTCGCCGGTATGCTTCCGGCAGGCTCGTCCGGACCACCTGGTGCCGGGAGGCCGCGCCGACCAGCACGGTGAGCACCCTGCCTTGGTCGGCTTCCCCCAGCCACTGGTCCAGCTGGTCGGCGCCGTACTTGCCCACGGCGCGGTAGACGATCACCGAGCCGGCCCAGCCGGCGAGGTGGTGATCGAGGAAGTCGGCCGGGTCCATCATCGGCATGAACGGGAACGGTCGTGGCGCCTCGGTGCGGTCGGCCTCGGCGTCCACGTCGTAGAGGATGAGTCCATCGACATGCACCGACTCGAGCCGCGTCAGGGCCGCGGCGGCGATGCTGTCGGCCTGTTCGCGGGTACTGGACTGTCGTGGCGGTGTCAGTCCGTAGAGCAGCACACCGTCATGAGCGCGAGCGAGGAGTTCGGTGGCGGTGGCGATTGGGGCGGAAGCCATCTTTCGATCATGTCAGCCCTCACGGCAGAGCGGGCGGCATCATTTCCCGCTTGGCCGGGTTCGGGCGTTGGCGTCCCCGCGGTCTCCTGAACTCGCCGGCACTCCGCACGCGCCGTCGACTGACCGAGGATCGCCGCCGTGATCGCCGGGCAGCAGCGGCCCGGTCAGGGCCGATCGGCGAGCACCGCCGGGACTGGGGACCGGTCGGCAATGTGGCCGCGCAGCTTCGGCGACAGCAGGTCGGCGACCGCGAGCAGGTCGGCGTGCCGGTCGGCGAGCGGTATGCGGAGAATCGACTCGTTGTGCGCCGCACGGTTCCGGAGCCTGCGGAGGCGGTCGACCGGTTCGTGCACGGCGGTCCGGTCGGTGCCGCGGGGGAACGCACGGTGCAGGCGACGTCGCCAGACGGGGCCCTCGTGGCCTGCCGTGGTCAGCCCGGACCAGAACCCGAAATTCAGCTCGGCGACCACCTTGCCCGACGCCGGGCGTGCGCCGCCGCCGTTCCTGCGGGCCTTGTCGATCGCGATCGCGATCTCGTTCCGCGGCCACCAGTTCGCGTCCTTGCTGCCCCGGATACGCGCCGGGAAGTGCCGGGTCGGCTCGTACACCCAGTGCGGGTCCCCGGGCCGGTCGCGGGCGGAAAGCGCGCGGTCGTAGGCGTTCCGGAGCCCAACCTCGAGGTGTCCGATGTCGTGGAGGAACGCCGCGGCCGCGCGGGCGTTCCAGTCGTACAGTGCGAGAGCTCGGGCGCGGTCGCCGTCGGCCTCGGCGAGATAGACGGCGAACCGGGGTCGGGAAAGCCACTGCTCGATCCAGTCGCCGACGTCCACCACTCGCAGCCTCCCGTGTCCCGGTGTAGCATGGTCGGCGAATAGCCCCGGAAGCCTCTGACCCTCGTAGGTCACGCGACCGGGGCTTTGTACTGTGCGGCCCCGCCGATCCCGGTGCGGGGCCGGACTCCTCGCCGGGACGATCACCTTCCCACGAGGGCTCTACTGCGGGGACGCGGTGGCTCCGTCACCACCGGCCCAATGCCCGCCGCCAGAACCGGCCGATCACGTAGCCACGCGGCCAGGGTCGCGGCCCGGCGGTCGGGCAGCACGTCGATCCGGCGGTAGGTGACCGGATCGATCACCATGGTCATGTAGCGGGCGTCCGCGACGCAGGGCGACTTCGACGACGCTCAACACCGGTGGTGTGGGGGTGGGCGGCAGCGGCAGCTGTCGAGGCCATAGCGCTGCGCGCCGTGAGCTGCAGGACGGAGCCGCTGGCGAGGACCTCTTCGATGACCAGGGACGACAGCCCGGGGAACAGCGCCTCCCCAAGAGCAGGATTGCACCAGCGGGATAGCGGGATGATCACAGAGCCAGCGCGCCACCCGAACGTGACGCGCCGCGGCACCACCGCACCTGTGCCAGAGCCGATGTTCTTACAGGGCCCCCTCTTCTCGTGCGGAGATGTTGCATCCGATGCAACTTCGCAGCTGGGGACTACCAGTCGATGTGCAGCACGGCGTTGTCGACGAACACGTCGTCGACACGGATGTAGTCGGTGATGGTGTCCATGGAGCGGTGGCGGGTCTGGTGGGCGATCGCGCGGTCGGTGGCGCCGCGCAGGTGGGCGTAGGTGACGAACCCGGCGCGCAGCGAGTGCGCGCTGTAGGGGCCGTCGGGCAGCCCGGCGCGAGTGGTGGCGGCGTGGACGAGGTTGTTGATCGACTCGGGGTGTAGCGGCTGGTTCAGGGCCCGGTTGCCGGTGGAGACCTTGCGTAGCACCGGGCCGGTGGTGATCCCGGACAGTTCGAGCCAGGTGTCCAGCGCGGTGAGCGGGCAGTGCTCGGGGCGCTCGGCGCGGGGCAGCCCGACCAGCTCGGGCTTGTCGCCGGTCTGGTTGGTCTTGGACCGGGGCAGGGGCATCACCCGTCCGCGGCGGCCGCTGCGCAGCAGCCGTTCGGGGCCAATCTGTTCGACGGTGAGCGCGGCGAGCTCGGATCGGCGCAGCGCGCCCCAGAACCCGATCAGCAGCAGCGCTCGGTCCCGGGCGCCGGCGAGGGCGGGTTCGTCGGGGCGGTTCTTCCAACTCCGCACGAGTGGGCAGGCGGCGATCGCGGCGTCGAGCTGCGGCGGCATCAGCGGCGGGGCCTGGTCGGGAGGTTCTCCATGGCTGCGACGGATGCCTTCCATGACCGCAGTGACTCGGGAGGTGACCGCGGGGTCAGGCTGGTTGGCAGCCCGATGCGCGGCGCGGATCGCCGAGAGGTGCTTGCCGATGGTGGTGACCTTGGCGCCGGCCTGGGCGAGCGCGATCAGGTAGCCGGAGACGGTGGCGGGGGCCGCGGGCATCGCCTCGAGGCCGTGGTCGCGGCAGAAGCCGGTGAACCCGGCCCACACCGACCGGTAGCCGCGGCGGGTGTTGTCCGCCCGTGCCGCGGCGATGTAGGCGGCCTCGTCGGCGGTCAACGGTGGGTCGGCCATCAGACCGGTCGGTCCGGCCGGCGCCGGCTCCACGACCCGGGGTAGACCGTCGGGGGACGCCGCGGCGGCGTCCGTGCAGTGCTCCGTGCTGTGCTCGGGACCGGGCCGCGGGGCCGGGGTCGGCGGCGGGCTGGTCATCGGGTCTGGTTCCGCAGGCGGGCGGCGACGGCGACGCCGGCCCAGAACCGGGGGTCGGCGGTGCCCCAGGTGCCGGTGAACTGGGAGTTCAGCGGGGGAGCGCAGTCCCCGCACCTTCACCGGACAGCAACCGCGGAACCCAGGCCTCGGAGCCGGTCCAGTTGGCGCCGGCGGCGAAGACCCCGATCCGAGCAGGGGCTGCTGCAGGGAGCCTGTCGGCGCAGCGACCTCCGGAGTCGGCACGGCCGCTGCTGCCCGTACCGCTGGCCAGGCGGCGGAGGAGGAAGCGGGGAGGGGACCGAGGACGTAGAGGCTTGACCTCAGACCGTGGGCACAGTGCGTGACCCTCCCTCAGCGCCGTCGCCCCCGGTCATCACCCACACGAAGGAACCATCACAGGCTGCAGCGCCGATGCGCAGTCGCCACGCCGCTCCTGGGTGATCGTCTTTGACCTGCAGTTCCTCTGACTGAAAGGTCTCGTTACAGCTGGTACGGGCTCCCCCTTCGTATTCGAGTACCAGCACTACCTGGAGGACATGCATGATGTGGAAGAAGACCGGGATCGTCGTGGCAGCATCGGCGGCATCGCTGATGGCGCTCTCCCCGGTGGCCATGGCCCACAGCAGCGGCGACCAGGGTGACGGGATCGACAAGAGCGCCGAAGGCCTGATCGCCGGCCTCAACGGCAACAACATCAACGTCCCTGTCCAGGTCTGCAACAACAACATCCCCATCAACGCGCTCGGCATCCAGATCCCCATCGAGGACCTGGGCCTGGGCAACAGCCTCACCGGCGCACTCGGGATCCTCGGCTCCGGCACCGCCAAGTCCGGACACTCGGTCACCGACCAGTCCGACAACTGCGCCCAGGTCGGCACCGCCGGAGACACCGTCAAGGGCCACAAGTAACACCCCGCACCACCCAGCACTGCTTCGTCGGCGCCCGGTTCTCACACACCCACGCCGACGACCGCGCACCCCGCCCCGCCAGAAGGGCCCGAGTGCGCACCCCGGTCCGCCCGGGCCCCCCACACCAACGCCACGCACAGGGCGCCTCCCAGGGGACCCGGGCGGACCCGCGCTCACGCGAAATTCTGAATCCCAGACCTGGAAGATCTGCTCAGCCGCCCATGCTCACCCGGACGCCCCCGGACCCGCTACCGCAGCGAGATAAGAGCGCCCGGCAATTGATGGTTATCGGAGTCGACGGGTCGTGGGTCGGGTTGTCCAGCGGTAGCGGCTGCGGGCACGGTTGATCAGCCGGCGGATCACGGTGAGCGCGGCGGCGAGGTTGAGGTAGAACTCGACGATGATCTTCCGGCGATCGGTGAACCGGCGCAGCTTGCCGTAGCCGTTCATCCAGGAGTGCGTGCGCTCGATGGGCCACCGTCGTCCTGCCTGGATCGGAGCCGGGACCCCCGTGGTCGCGATCTCGCCGGTGAAGCCCAGGGTGTGCAGCAGAGTACGGGTCTTGCCGGAGTCATAGCCGCGGTCCAGGTGCACGGTCGGGAACAGATCACCACCGTGGGCGTCGCGGTGGCGGGGCAGCGGGCCGATCATCGTCACGATGCCGGTCAAGGTCGGTTCCAGCAGGGGCGAGTCATGGTCGTTGGCTCGCGCCGCGACCAGGTGCAGCGGGATGCCCTGGTCATCGCAGGCCACGGACCGTTTCGTGCCCTGCTTGCCGCGGCCGACAGGGCTGCGGCCGGCCACCTCGCCTCCGCCTGGTGCCTTGGTGATCGATCCGTCGACCGCCAGATCGTCAAGATCCAGGCCGAGTATCTGGTCGTAACCGGCCAGCGCGGTGCGGAGCAGTTCCTCGCTGACTCCCGCGGTGGCCCAGTCATCGAGACGGCGGCGGATGGTGCGGTCCGAGCAACCCGGCGTGGCGATGCGTTCGTAGCCACTACCGTGCACCAGAGCGGCAACGACGTGGTCGAACACGACCCGATCAGAGATCCGGCGACGGTGACAGCCCCACGGATGGGTCGGGTCGAACTCGGGCCGGTCAGACCCGATCAGAGCGGCGAACTCGCCCCACAAGGGCTCGATCAGAGATGCTGGCAGCAGAGGCACGGACTCTCCACACGATCATCAGGACATCAGCAATCCCATGATCACTTGCAGGTCCGTGTCTCTACCAACACCGACACACGGCCACCTCTACTGCCGGACGCTCTAAGAGGTCGTTTCAGAACGACTTGTCGAGTTTCCATTGACCCCTCGACGACAGATCAAACGGCAGGTCAGATAGCCGCTTGTCGTCTACAACAGACACGTCGACCTCGTTCTGAAATGACCTCTTAGACGTCGTTTCAGAAGTGGTGGGCCCGGTTCTGCCGGTGACGGCGGGGCTGGCAGCATCGGCTGATGGTCGCGCCTCGTGTGTCTGAGAAGACGAAGATTTTCGAGTTGGAGATCGTCCTGACCGAGGTGGTGCCGGCGGTCCGGCGTCGGGTGCAGGTGCCGGGCGAGGTCGACTTGGCGGTGTTACACGAGGTGGTGCAGTCAGTGATGGGCTGGACGAACTCTCATCTGCACGAGTTCGAGATCGTCGGGCGCCGCTACGGGATCCCAGACCCGGACTGGCCCGGACAGGATGTCGCCGACGAGACGAAAGAGAAGCTGTTTCGGCTGGTCAAGGCTGGTGACCGGTTCGGTTACGTCTACGACTTCGGTGACAACTGGGCCCACGAGATCACCGTCGAGGCGGTCGCGGCCGTCGAGCCGGGAGTGTGCTATCCGCGATGCGTCGCCGGGCAGGGGGCGTGCCCGCCCGAGGACGTCGGCGGGATCGGGGGGTATGAGGACTTCCAGGCCGTGCTCGCCGACCCTGACCATCCCGACCGCGCCGAGCGCCTGGAGTGGGCGGGCGGGCCGTTCGACCCGCACCGCTTCGACCCTGACGAGGCCGACCGGGCCTTGGAGTGGCTGGCCTGGCGGCCGCTGGCCCCGACCTCGTAGGCGAGTGCCTCAGCGAGGGCTGGGTCGACCATCACTTCGGCTTCGGCTTCGGCTTGGTGAGGCGGCGGTGGCAGATCAGGGCGCAGGCCAGCGATAACAGCGCGGTGATCGTGGATTCGGCGCGGTCGTAGCGCAGCGCGAGGCGGCGGAAGTCCAGCAGCCAGGACATGGTGCGCTCGACGACCCAGCGGACCCGCCCGAGCCGGGTGGAGTCCTCGATCCCGCGCCGGGCGATCCGCACCCCGATCCCACGCCCACTCAGGTAGCGGCGGCAGCGGGGATAGTCGTAGCCCTTGTCGGCGTGCACCTTGTCCGGCCGACGTCGCGGACGCCCCGGCTGTCCCGCCCGTTCGCGGACGCCGGGGTTGGTGTCCAGCAGCGGGGCGAGCATCCGACTGTCGTGGGTGTTCGCCCCGGTGACCAGCGCATGCAGCGGGAGCCCGCCTCGGTCGCAGAGCACGTGGTACTTGCTGCCCGCCTTCCCGCGATCGGTCGGCGAGGGCCCGGTGGCCTCGCCGCGGCGCTTGGCCCGCACGCTCACGCTGTCCACCGCCGCCCGCGACCAGTCCAGCAGGCCCTGCTGGGCGAGGCGGTCGAGCATCACCCGGTGCAGCTGGGCCCAGACCCCGGCCTGCTGCCACTGCCGTAGCCGCCGCCAGCAGGTCACTCCGGACCCACAGCCGAGCTCGGCGGGCAGCGCGTTCCAGCTGATCCCGGTCTTGAGCACGAACACGATCCCGGCCAGAGCGGCCCGATCCGGCACCCGCGGACGGCCTGTCCGTCCCCGCTTGTGCTTGCGCGGCTTGGGCAGCAGCGGCTCCACCAGCGCCCACAGCTCGTCGCTCACCAATCGCTCGACACAAGATCGCCGCGCCACGACCGGACATGATCAGCTACCAGCGCCGATCCACACAGGACCGACACGCCGACTTCTGAAACGACCTCTAAGGTACTCAAAGCAACGCTCACTGATGCGTGCGGATATCTCAGATGCAACGGACGCATAGCCGTGAGACTCAGCTACCACGACGACTTTCCCAGATCGACGGATCTCGGAGAACAAGACTTCGTCATCGATAGGAACCAAAGACCGTAAATCAACGACTCCTACTTCGAGACCACCCTCAGCTGCAACGTTCGCCGCAGCAAGACAAGTCGACACAGACGGTCCGTAACTTACAAGCGTTACATCACGGCCAGCTCGTTTGACTGCTCCCGCCCCGAGCGGGATCTCATTAGCCCTGTCAGATTTGTCGGAACGGACGTAATATAGACGCTTAGGCTCCAAAAACACTACCGGATCACTGCACTGAATCGAGCTCCTTAGCAAGCCGTAGGCATCTTCTGCGCATGAAGGCGCGACCACTCGTAGTCCAGGCGTGTGCGAATAATAAGACTCCGACGAGTCACTATGCTGCTCAACGGCGCCAACGCCACCCCCAAATGGTATCCGAATCACCATAGGAAGATCAAGCCTCCCACGGCTTCGATGTCTCATCTTTGCAACATGGCTAACAATCTGTTCAAATGCTGGATAGGCAAACGCATCGAACTGCATCTCAATCACTGGTCGTAACCCATAAATGGCCATACCAATAGCCATGCCCATGATGCCCGCCTCTGAGACCGGTGTATCGAAACAGCGAGCCTCTCCGAATTTTTTACTCAACCCGTCTGTCACTCTAAAAACGCCGCCAAGAACCCCGACGTCTTCGCCCAAGACAACGACTGAGTTGTCAGCAGACATCTCATCTTGCAACGCGCTGTTCAGTTCTTGAGCCAAGGTAGTGGTCGCGGAAGTACTGGTCACTGATCGCCCTCCAAAGCAACCTCAGCTCGCAGGTGAGACCGCTGCTCTTGCAGTTGCGAAGTAAGCTCCTGATAGACAAACGAGAACATATCGTCGGGGTTCGGGATGTGCTTAGAGGTCGTTTCAGAACGACTTGTCGAGTTTCCATTGACCCCTCGACGACAGATCAAACGGCAGGTCAGATAGCCGCTTGTCGTCTACAACAGACACGTCGACCTCGTTCTGAAATGACCTCTTAACTGAAAGATCGTTTCCCGCGTTCTCGGCAGCGGCGCGCGCGGCAATGTCGTGCTGACTCAGTAGTTCCTCGGGGCAAAGTTCATTTGAAAGCAGATAAGCACGAAGACGTGAGATGGGAGCGTATGCGCGCCATATTTCTAACTCTGATTGCGAGCGATAGCGACTTGGATCATCCGAGCTGGTATGTGGCTCCATGCGATACGTATCAGCTTCCACAATAGTGGGCCCGTCGCCGGCTCTGGCCCGGGAGACGGCATCTGTTAGGACAGTGTGGAGTGCTGCAAAGTCATTACCGTCGACACGGAAACCCGGAATCCCATATCCGACTGCCCGAATAGCTAGCGAGACAGCTGCGGTTTGCTGGTCGGATCTCACCGAGATCGCGTACTTGTTGTTCTGAATAAGAAACACGACCGGAGCTTTGAAAACGCCTGCAAGATTGCACGCTTCATGAAAGTCCCCAGCGCTTGTGGCCCCATCCCCGCATAGTGCCATCGCCACAACAGAGTCACCACTAATAGCAGAAGCATGAGCAAGGCCCACAGCATGGGACATCTGCGTTGCGAGAGAATTTACCTGCGGCGCGATACGGTGCGCTCTTGGGTCATAGCCGCAATGCCAGTCACCTCGCTGTGTACTGAACACCTCGGCAGGGCGGACGCCACGCGCAATTACCGCTGCCGAGTCGCGATAAGTCGGAAAAAGCCAGTCTTGCTTCTGAAGTGCAGTGGAGCAAGCTACTTGGCAAGCCTCTTGTCCTGTTGAGGAGGCGTAGACTCCCAGCTTGCCCTGTTTAACGAGATCAAAAGCTTTAACGTTCACGGCCCGGGCTAGCACCATACGTCGATAACCGTCTAGTGTCGCGTAAACGATGTTCTTTGACCGGGTCGGCAGTGGTTGAGTAGGTGGTCTGCGGGTTTGGTCCAGATGAACGGGTGGCAGCGTTCGTTCCAGCCGTCGATGAACCGGCCGATCGCGCCGATCAGTTCTCTGACGCTGCCGAAGCTGCCACGGCGAATGGCCTGGCGGGTGATGACCCCGAAAAAGACCTCGACCATGTTCAGCCACGATCCCGAGGTCGGGGTGAAGTGCAGGGTGATCCGCGGGTTGCGGGCCAGCCAGGCCTTCACTGCGGGGTGCTTGTGGGTCGCGTAGTTGTCCACCACCAGGTGCAGCTTGCGCCGCGGGTAGGCCTTCGCGACCTGCTTGAGGAACCGCAGGAACTCCTGATGGCGATGCCGCGGCAGGCACGCCTGCTCGACCCGCCCGGTCGCGACCTCTAACGCCGCGAACAGCGTGGTGGTGCCGTGACGGACGTAGTCATGCGTCCGTTTCTCCGGGATACCGGGCATGATCGGCAGGATCGGCGCTGTCCGGTCCAGGGCCTGGACCTGGGATTTCTCGTCGACGCAGAGCACGACGGCCTTGTCCGGCGGGTTCAGATACAACCCGACGATGTCGCGGACCTTGGCTTCGAGCTCGGGATCGGTGGAGAACTTGAACGTCTCGGACTTCCACGGCTGCAGCCCCCACCGCCGCCAAATCTTGCCGATCCACACGTGGGAGATCCCGAGCTCGGCACCGAGCAGCCGTGACGACCAGTGCGTGACTCCGAGCCGCTCAGGCGGCGGTTCCAGCGTGGCGAGCACGACCGCGACCTCGTCGATCACCGGCGGCCGGCCCGCCTTGGGCCGGTCGGCCAGCCCGGCGATCCCCTCAGCGGCGTAACGCTTCTTCCACCCGATCACCGTCGCCTTCGACGCCCCGACCAGTGTGACGATGTCCTTGACCGCCACCCCGTCCGCGGCCAGCAACACGATCCTGCCCCGTCGGGCCAGTCCCGCCGAAACCGACGAGGAACGCAGCCAGGACTCCAGCACCTCGCGGTCGGCGGCCGGAACGTCCACGGTCACAGTCAACGGCACAGCTCATGATCCCGTAAACCAGCCCGTGAGTAAAGTAACCTAGTTACCGCAACACTAGGTAGGCGTCAGTTCAAGCGTTCTGAGGACCGCGATGTGACGACATGCGAGGTTATACAAGAGAGCAACGGCTAATCTAGCGTTGCACTATAAGACCTAGGGAGAAGTGAAGTCGATGAGGGATGAAAGAGTTTCAGTCGTCGGAGCGAGTGGTGATCGGGCTATTCGTGGAACGCAAGCGCAAGCACTACTCCCGTGCATTACGTCTGCCACATCAGGCTCTTCACGGTTGTCTGCCGGTATCGTAGTCATGCCTCCGAGGGCATCGTCGAAAGTTCATGTCCACGAGCACTCTGACATCGTCGTCATGGTCGTGGCTGGTAAAGCGTTGACGCTCGTTGGCGATGACCTCATACCATATGCCCATGCGCCCGGAGAATTCATCTTTATTCCAGCCGGTGTGATACATATGGCGGTGAATCTCAGCTCGTCGTCCCCGCTCACGGCGGTCGAGGTCCGCACGGATCCACATTTTAGAGGTCATTTCAGAACGAGGTCGACGTGTCTGTTGTAGACGACAAGCGGCTATCTGACCTGCCGTTTGATCTGTCGTCGAGGGGTCAATGGAAACTCGACAAGTCGTTCTGAAACGACCTCTAAGCCGTCCGGACAAGGTTCGCTCAGCGTTCCTCGGCGTCTTGGATTTCTTCGAGTCGGATGCGTACTCGGCGGGCGGTGGCTTCGTCGGTGAGTAGCACGTCGACGGCGGCCCGTAGTACGTCTTGGGTGGTGAGGCGAGTCCGGCCCAGCGCGACTGTTGTGTCGAGTCGCCACGTCGCCAGGGCCTTGTGATTGGCCTGAGTGAGGTCCACGGTTTGGCGGACCTTCCGGTCGCTGTCGGGGGCCGGCCGCGTCTGGACCTTCTCCGCGGCCGCTGATTCGGCCGCTGCGGCCTTCTCCGAGCGGTCCCGCAATGATCGGGCCCGGCTTCTGGCGTCGCTCATCGGATCGAGGTTCCCGTCAGCTCGGTGAGTGCGTCCCCGTAGGCGGTGGCTGCTGCGCGCTCGATCGGTCCGCCGAACGATTGGGCGAACCGTTGAAGCTGCGAGACGTGCGACCGCAACACCCGCCAGCCCTCGGACTCCAACAGCTCCCGGTACTCGGCGTTGGCCACGGCGCGGGGGTTGGTCCGGGTGAACACCGCCGCAGCCGCGGATCGTGACCCGGCTGCGTGAGAACTAACAGGCCGTGCAGCAGTTGCGGGCGGAAGGTATGTCGAAGGCGGCGATCGGGCGCAAGCTCGGGCTGCACCCGGCCACGGTCCGCAAGTTCGCCGCCGCCACCTCGGCACACGAGCTGACCGCTAAGAGGTCGTTTCAGAACGACTTGTCGAGTTTCCATTGACCCCTCGACGACAGATCAAACGGCAGGTCAGATAGCCGCTTGTCGTCTACAACAGACACGTCGACCTCGTTCTGAAATGACCTCTAAGACCGAGCAGCGTGCGCACCTGGTCGACGACTACCTCGAGCACCTACATCGGCGCTGGAACGAGGGCGAGCGCAACGCCACGGCCCTGTTCCGCGAGATCGCTGCACTTGGCTACCCGGGCGGTGAGCTGGCGGTCCAGCGTTACCTGCGCCGGTTCCGTCATGGTCGCGGCCACGCACCGCTGCCGGGGCCGAAACCCCCGACTGTCCGCGAGGTCACCTCGTGGATCATGACTCACCCCGACCGACTGGCCGCTGACGATGCCATCCGGCTCGCCCGGCTCCGCGAGGCCGACCCCGGCCTGGACAGGCTGATCGGCCACGTCCGCGGGTTCGCCACGATGATGACCGGCCGCACCGGCCACCAGCTCGACGCCTGGATCGACACGGTCGAGGTCGATGACCTCACCCCGATCGCCGGGTTCGCCCGCAACCTGCGTCGCGACCACGACGCCGTCCAAGCCGGGCTGACCCTCGACTACAGCTCAGGACGCGTCGAGGGCACCGCCAACAAGATTAAAATGCTGAAGCGGCAGATGTTCGGCCGAGCCGGCTTCAACCTGCTTCGCACCCGCGTCCTCCACACACGCTGAGCGTTCCAGTGTCGGCACCGATCACGCGGAGTGCACCAGAGCCCGGACCTTGACGTGGACAGCGTCGATGGACACCGCGGCGTACACCGCATCGAGTGGCCGCGAGGACCATCCCTGCATCTCGGCAAGCACCGAGTCGGTGATCCGCGAGACCGTCTCCTTCGACACCGACGCCCCATAAATCTCAGAATAAATCTCAGAGAAATGCGCCGAGATCTCGCCGGTCGTCAAGCCCTTCGCATACAGCGACAGTACGATCTCGTCGACGTCACCGAGACGGCGCTGTCGTTTCCGCACAATCTGTGGTTCGAACGAAGCGTCCCGATCCCGCGGCACCGAGATCTCGACCTCCCCGACCGCATCAGAGATGACCGTCTTCGACCGGGAACCATTACGGACATTAGTGGAGTAGCGGTCGGGTTCGGCCCGGTTCTTGGCATGCCCGAGGTGCTCGGTCATCTCCTCACCCAGAGCGGTTTCCAGCACGTTCTTGGTGAAGAGTTTGAGCAGCCCGTCCGGGCCGGTCAGCTCCAGGCCGCGCGCTCGCGCATCGGCCACCATCGCCGCCGCAGCGGCCTGCTCGGGCGACAGCCGCCAACTCGAGCCCGTCTCATCCTTGGCAGAACCCACAGGGTCCGATGTCATCACTCACAGTGCCCATCCCGCCGGACCTCGCGGCCCGGAGTGTCGGGCCGGAACCACCGTTCCTTGCACAGGCCCCTAAGCGGTCGCGATGAATGATGTCGGCCTGGCGTCTACCTTGACGCGCACGGAATAGTGTGCTCCATCATGGAGCTCGAAAGGCAGCTCGTGGCGCGGCAGCGTTGCCCCGATCGTGATTGATGCGGAATGATAAGTTCCGAACAACGCAAGACTCCAAGATCGGCCTTCTGTGGCAGAAAGTGTAAGCGGCGTTCTTCCTTGTTTCCCTGACCGAGCCACGATTAGGTGCCATTCGGATGTCGTCTCGTCGATTCGACGAATTGTTGTGGCGAGAGTCAGGACGTCTCCCTGGCGGTTTACTCGGGCGTAGGCAAGGTCGGTGCCCAGCTCATCATGGGCTAGAGTAAATGCGTCGCGTAGATGGAGCACCATGTGTGGGAAGTCCTGCAGAATTGTTTCGACACAGTTGCGTTCCGTGACGCGGCGCCGCTCTTCTCGCCAGGCCCGCACCAGGTCAAGCGTGCGCATCGCGGGGGCAGCCGTCGTCGAAGGGGCGGCCGGCCGTCTCGTCGGTTCCATGAGGGTCGGCGCGGCAGTCCGCGGTGACGTCGGCGCGCCGTTCTGACGCGGCACGTTCTTGTTCACGTGCCTGCTCGCGGGCCCGGTCCAGCGCCGCAGTCTCGGCGGCCGGGTCGGGGGTGAACAGGGTCCCGGGTGTGGAGCGGCCTGCAGCTCCGAGCTCGTTCATCCGCTTCGGAACGGGGGCGCCCTGATACTCCAGTCTGACGGGGTGGCCGTGCTCGTCGACGCCGGCGAGCGGCTGGTGCACCTCGATGTACGCGCCGTGTGGGAGCCGTTTGATGATGCCGGTCTCCAAACCGTGTTCTAGTACGGCCCGGTCGGACTTCTGCAGACCCAGGCACCACCGGTAGGCGATCCAGTACACGATCGGCGGCACGATCAGCAGACCGATGCGCCCGGCCCAGGTCGTCGCGTTGAGTGAGATGTGGAAGAATAGCGAGATCCAGTCGTTGAACCCGCAGAGGACCAGCCATAGATAGAACGTGATCCCCATCGCCCCTAGGGCTGTGCGGACCGGGACGTCACGCGGACGCTGAAGGAGGTTGTGATGCGCGTCGTCGCCGGTGAAGCGCCGCTCGATCTTCGGGTACGCCGATGCAAGCATGAACAGCACCGGTAGGAACGCTGCGGTAGGCAGGAATGCTGACGGGATCGTGTAGGTGTCAAACAAGTAGAACTCCCAGGGCGGGAAGATCCGCCCCATGCCCTCGGAGAACAGCATGTAGAAATCCGGCTGCGAGCCAGCGGAGACGTGCGAGGGGTCGAAGGGCCCGAAGAACCAGATGCGGTTGATCTCGAACAGCCCGGAGACGATGGCAAGGATGCCAGCGACAATGAAGAAGAACGCGCCACCCTTGGCCGCGAACTGCGGCATGATCCGGACACCGACCACGTTGTTCTCAGTCCGGCCCACTCCGGGGAACTGGGTGTGCTTCTGATACCAGACAAGGCCGAGGTGGACTGCGATCAGGGCGAGCAAGATCCCGGGAAGAATCAGAACGTGGATGATGTAGAGCCGGGGGATGATCTCGGTACCCATGAAGTCCTCGCCGAACAGCGCCCAGTGCACCCAGGTCCCCACGACCGGGACCGACAGGGTGATACCGGAGGCGATCCGCAAGCCGACCCCGGAGAGGAGCTCGTCGGGCAGCGAGTAGCCACTGAAACCCGCGAAGGTAGCGACCAGGATCAGATTGATCCCGATCGCCCAGTTGGCCTCTCGAGGCTTACGGAACGCTCCAGTGAAGAACACCCGGAACATGTGGCACATCATCGACGCCACGAACAGCAGGGCAGACCAGTGGTGTAGCTGACGCATGAACAGCCCACCGCGAACCTCGAAGGTCAGCGCGAGTGCTGACTCGTAGGCCCGGGACATGTGTACGCCGCGGAGCGGGTCGTAGGGGCCGTTGTAGACGACCTCTTCCATCGAAGGGTCGAAGAACAGCGCCAGGTAGACCCCCGAGAGGATGACGATGATGAAGCTGTAGAGCGCGATCTCGCCCAGCATGAACGACCAGTGGGTCGGGAAGACCTTGTTGAGCTGTTGACGCAGCCCCGCGGCTGGGTGATACCGCTGGTCGGCTTGTTCCAGGGCCTCGACGGCCCGCTTCTTCATCGGTAGCCCCCTGGACGAGGCCGTGAGGTTGGGCTCATGTCTCCGGGTTTCCTCCTCGGTGGTCCACCGGACAAACGGACGGGCAGTGCGGTCTCGATGAGATGTCGTTCATGTTTGATGCCGATGACAGCTAGGACTGCTCCTGCTGCATGAGTTTCTACGGGCCGACCGCCCTGGCTAAGAGGTCATTTCAGAACGAGGTCGACGTGTCTGTTGTAGACGACAAGCGGCTATCTGACCTGCCGTTTGATCTGTCGTCGAGGGGTCAATGGAAACTCGACAAGTCGTTCTGAAACGACCTCTAAGCTGAGAGGTGACAGCTCGCCGGTGCGGCGACGCTTCCGGTCGACGACCGGAAGGTTCGACAGGGTGGATCGGCCCCTCTCAGGCCTGCTCAGGTGAGCGACGGTCTCAGCGCCGCGCGGAGCGGGTCTGCTAGGCGCTTCCCGCGCCGACACCCGTTGCGGCGATCATCGCGTGACAGCGGAGGACTTTAGACGCGGGGGGGGGGGGGATCCTCTCATCGGGCACCAGCGGAGCAACTGATGCCAACCAGTTGTCTCCCGGGCTTTTGTCCCGCCGTGGGGCGATTCGATAAACCGCCTGCGTCTCTTGGACCAGACTCCCGCAAGAGGGACGGAACCCTAGGCGCGCCCCACCGTAGCAGTGGATCGCCACAGACTATAGCCGGTTCGGTCGGAGCCCGTCACGCGGGACCACCACGCGGGACCACCCGTGCGCGACCGCGGTTACGGCGACCCTCACAGCAGTCGGTTCGCGGGGCTGCTCAGAGTTCGCTTGACCCGATCTTGGTAGGTGGGTCAAGCCGCGTGGGCGATGTTGAGCAGTGTCTCGAACTCGACCGGAGTCAGTCGACCGAGGCCCTGCTGGCGGCGCCAGCGGTGGTAGGTGGTCTCGATCCAGGACACGATCGCCAGCCGCAGTTCGGCGCGGGTGCTCCAGCGGCGGCGCCGGTTGAGAACGTGGCGCGCTCAGGCGGTCGTAGCACTTGATCTTGTTGTTCGGTGGGGAACAGGATCATGACGTGCGGGAAGTGCTCACTTTGACTGATCGGGAGAAGATCTCGCGGGGGTTGGCCGCAGGCTGGCGGTTGTGTGATATCGCTGAGGTGCTGGGTCGGGATCGGTCGGTGATCTCTCGTGAGGTCGCCCGCCACGGCGGCCGGGAGGACTACCGGGCAGGTCCGGCCGAGGAAGCCGCGCGCGCAGCGCGGGCCCGACCGAAGAGGTTCGCGGTGGACCGGTCACCGCGATCACGGGCGGTGGTGACCGGGTTGTTGAAGATCGGCTGGTCCCCGGCCCCGATCGCGGGTCGCTTACCTCGGCTCTACCCGACCGACAAGACTTGCCGGGTGTCCCACGAGGCGATCTACCAGTGGATCTATGCCACATCGGTGACGGCGTCGAGGTCGAACAAGGTGGCCTGGAACGGCGGCGCCCGCCGCGCTGTAACCCGGCCGAGGGCCAGAGTGCATTTACGGCAGTTCGCGGGAGCGTCGGTCGCGGCGAGCCCCGCCACCCTTGATTGCAGGCCGCAACGGGGAGGGTGAGATCGCCGAGCCACGCCTTCCACACTACGTCGTGAACGACCGCGGAGCGGCCGACGCGTAGACGGCGGCCGGTGAATCGGCGGGCTTGAGCGTCGGCGAAGGCGACGGGGTCGATCTCCACCCGTGCCTCCGTCCTCGGGTCTGCCGGTCGGGCCACCCGAGGATGCCACGCCTCAGCCGCGGCCGGGCCCGTGTCGCGCCCGGCTCGTCCTCGTCGCCGCTGGTCGGCTCTTGGTCTGGTGTTGTCGTGTCGGTCTCCGGCCGCTACGCGCCTCGACGCCCCCACTGCCAGATCAAGACCGCCGACGCCGCAGGTGATCGCGGTGCGGGTCGACGAGCGTGGTCCCGTAGCGGGATAGCCGGATCAGCTCCTCGGCCCGCGCGGCGCGGGCGTAGCGCTTGATCGTGTTGAGCGACCAGCCCAGCCGTCGCGAGCACTCGAGCAGCCCCACGCTCTGATCGAGCAGGTCGTGCACCGCGGCGTGGCGGGCCCGCGTCCGCTGCGCGAGCGCCGACTCCGGGCGCTTCGCGTCTGCCGTGGTTGTCTGGGCACTCCCGGGTCGCCAGCACGCGGTGTGGGCGATGACGACCTTCTCCACCGCGCGGCCGAGACCGTGCCACAGGTGCCACCGGTCGCTGACCTGCACCGCATCGGGCGCGCCCGCGGTGATCGCCTCGGCGTAGGTGGCCGACCCGTCCCGGCACACCGCGGTGATGCCCGGTCGATCACGTAGCCACGCCGTCAGCGTCGCCGCCCGGCGGTCGGGCAGCACGTCGATCCGGCGGTGCGTGACCGGGTCGATCACCATGGTCATGTAGCTGTGGCCGCGACGCAGGGCGACGTCGTCGACGCTGAGCACCGCCGGCACCGGTGCCGCCGGTAGCGGCAGCGCCATCAGCGTGCGCAGCACACTCGACCGGGAGACCGTCACACCGAGCGCACCCAGCAGTGCGACGCCGGCTCGTCCGGCCAGGGTGACCGCGACCTGCCCGATCGTGGCTGCCAGCCGTAGCGTGCGGCGTGCGTATCGGCTGGCCAGAGCGGGGATCTGCTCACGGAAGGTCCGCTGCGGGCATACTCCATCTCGGTGCAGAGCAGGCGACGGACCCGCAGTTCCATCACCGCCGAGCAGCCTCCGACCGGAAGGTCGGCCAGCCGGCGCAGGTGCCAGGCGTGCACTCGGTGTGACTCGGTGCCGCATCGCGGGCACCACGCTGATGCCATGGCGCTACGCGCCGTGAGCTGCAGGACAGAGCCGCTGGCGACGACCTCCTCGATGACCAGGGACGACAGCCCGGGGAACAGCACCTCTCCAAGATCATGGCCACACCAGCGCGATGATCACAGAGTCAGCGCGTCACCCGAACGTGACACGCCGCGGCACCACCGCATCTGTGCCAGAGCCGTTGATTCGGACACTCCCGCCTGATGCGCTGCTACTTCTTCAGGGCGAAGTAGCTAAGAGGTCATTTCAGAACGAGGTCGACGTGTCTGTTGTAGACGACAAGCGGCTATCTGACCTGCCGTTTGATCTGTCGTCGAGGGGTCAATGGAAACTCGACAAGTCGTTCTGAAACGACCTCTAAGAGGTCGCGCGGATTGGTTGGTGATCATGGACGTCGTGCAGGTCGGGCGTTCCAGCGGTGTGTGGTCCAGGCCTGCCGAATCAAGCTACGGAGTGTGACGATCGTGTCGGCGAGGTCGAAGAACGCGTCGACGACGATTTCTCGTCGTTCGTAGCAGCGCTGCAGCCGGTTGAAGCTGTTGTGCCAAGCGTTGGTCCGCTCGACGTGCCAGCGGCGGGTGGCCTGGATCGGCGCTTTCTCACCCTTGTGCGCGATCTCGCCGTGCAGGCCTCGTTCGGCCAGCGTGTCGCGGGTCTTGCCGGAGTCATAGCCGGCGTCGAGGTGCACGGTGATGTCGTCGGGCAGCGGGCCGAGAGCATCGAGGCGGTCGAGGGTGGGGCCCAGTAGCGGGGAGTCGTGCCGGTTGGCTCCGGCCAGGACTCGGCCCAGCGGGATGCCGTATCCCTCGACGAGCACCGAACGTTTCATACCCTGTTTGCGCCGGTCCACCGGCGACGGACCGGCGACCTCGCCGCCGCCGGGGGCCTTGGTGATGGCGCCATCGACGGCGATGTCGTGCAGCAGCAGACCGACGATGCGGTCGTAGGCGTCCAGGACGATCCGACGCAGCTGGGCGAAGACCCCGAGCCTGATCCACTCGTCACGACGATCGCGGATGGTGGTCGCCGAGCAGGTGCTGTCAGCGATGCCCTCATACGAGCAGCCGAACCGCAGTACCTGCAGGAGCTTGTCGAACACGATCCGATCCGCGATCCGGCGGCGATGGCAGCCCAGCGGATGGGTGGGATCGAACTCGTCTCGATGAGGCAGCAGCGCGGTGAACTGGTCCCACAACGGCTCGGTCAGCCATGATGGCAGGGTGGGCACGCGGCCTCCAGACGATCACGAAGCGTAGATAACTTCATGATCGGCAGGCCCGTACCCGCCCTCGCCCCCAGACACTCGACCGCGGCCAAGCTGTGACCAATCCGCGCGACCTCTAAGAGGTCATTTCAGAACGAGGTCGACGTGTCTGTTGTAGACGACAAGCGGCTATCTGACCTGCCGTTTGATCTGTCGTCGAGGGGTCAATGGAAACTCGACAAGTCGTTCTGAAACGACCTCTTAGTCAGCGAGGTCGGGTAGCAGCCAAGCACGGACCGTGGGCAGGTCATGAGCGTAGGCCGGAAACACCCCGATGGTGAGGGTGTCGGCGATACTGAGAGAGGAGGCGGCGTGGGAGGCGACGACCAGCACGCTGTCGTGGGTGTCGGGGAAGTGCATCTCCACGATCACGGTCGTGGCTTCGGGCAGGGCGAGTACCACATGGAAATGCTGATGGCCGTGGCGGGTCTTCCAGTAGGTCTGTGTGACCGCGCATCGGTGCATCGTCATCGCTGTCCACACCAGCCGTGCGATCCCGCGACGGTCCCGCAGCTCGCGCGCAGTCTCCGCCGCAGCGCGGGCGCCGACAAAGCAACTTTCCATCGCCGCGGCCGACCGCTGAGCCGCACGCAGGAGCTCCCGCCGCCGGCCTCGTTCACTCATGCAACCCACTCTGGAACGACCGCCCCGAACAACTGCTCAGTACCGCTGGCAGGACAGCACCGCCGGCGTGACCGGACCGCGAACAGCGGCATTTGATGAGGTCACCGCTCAGTTGACCAGGCGGCACAGCCTCGGACAGTACGCCGAGGCGATCGCGGTCATCCGGCCTCCTGGAACTGCGGCACCGACATCGATGCCGATCGCTGGGCCGGTGCGGGTGCGGTGCGCGGTGAGGGGATGACCCCGGCGTCGGCACTGTTCTCATACGCTGTGGTGATCTCGGCCGAGATACGACCACGGTCGGCGATCTGGTAGCCGTTCTCCCGAGCCTAGGAACGCACCGCGCTGGTGTATCGACGCCGCGCCGTCGTGGTCGCCGAGGCGGCGGTTCGGAGGCGTCGAGCTCGGGCAGCACCCTCGGGTGTCCGGCGGGCCGCGGCGGGGTAGGGGGCGAGCGCCTCCCGCAGCGCGACAGCATGATCTCGGCTCAGGTCGATCTCGTAGGCGAGGTCGTCGACCGTGAACTCCACGGTCTCGTCCGCGCTACCACCATCCAGATCGTCCACCAACGTAATGTGCTTAGAGGTCGTTTCAGAACGACTTGTCGAGTTTCCATTGACCCCTCGACGACAGATCAAACGGCAGGTCAGATAGCCGCTTGTCGTCTACAACAGACACGTCGACCTCGTTCTGAAATGACCTCTTAACACGAGCCACGATCGCTCCCTGATTCTACGGCGCTCTAAAGAATCTTTCATACGACGGGGCGTATCATAGCCGACAGACTCGGAGTGACGGAATGTATGAGATGGGGGAATCGGCATCCCCCGGCGAGCGAGTGATTCCACCCTTGACTCTGCTCTGAAGGCCGACCGCACTTGCTCGGCCCGTAGCGGTCATGCACGGCGGTCATACTGGGTACGGGCACTGCGCGCTGCAGGGCGCCTTCGATCGGTCAGCTCGGCCGCGTCACACACGACCGGGCCGGCGTCCGCGATCTTCGCATCTTTAGAGGTCATTTCAGAACGAGGTCGACGTGTCTGTTGTAGACGACAAGCGGCTATCTGACCTGCCGTTTGATCTGTCGTCGAGGGGTCAATGGAAACTCGACAAGTCGTTCTGAAACGACCTCTTAGTTTTCGTCGGTCTTCGTCGCGTGCTGGTTCGTACCAGGGACTGTGATCGCAATGATCGACTCGAGCGCCGCGGGTGAAGAGCCTTGACGTGAGTCGCTTCGGTGGTGATGTCATCTCATACCGGCTCGGGCGCTCTGGTGTTACCGTTCCCGGAGGACCAGCAGTTCTCCGTTCCCGATCGGGGACAACGACGACAGCCATCCGGTAGTGGCGTCGATGGTCTCGCGGAAGTCGGTCATCTGGTGGGCGTGGGACACCGCGTTGTCGACCACGAGGAGTCGCCCCACCGGGAGCATGCGTTGCAGATGAGGCCACCAGCCCGTGTACTGCTCGCGGTCGCTGTCGAGGAAGACAAGGTCGAACCCGTGGTGTCCGGTTGTCGTGAGGAACTCGCCCGCGTCCCCGAGGATCTGGTGTACGCGGGAGGTCAGGCCCGCCCGGTCGATGTTGCGGTGGGCGAGGTCGATCTTGTCGGGGGCTTGTTCGATGGTGGTCACGGTGCCCTGGGGGCCTACGGCGTCGGCCAGCCACAGTGTCGAGTAGCCGTTCGACGTCCCGATCTCCAGTACGTGCCGGCTGGCGGTGGCCTTGATCAGTAACGACAGGAACACACCGGTGTCGTGGGTGATGTTGAGCATCTTGCGGCTGCGGTCATCGGTCGACGCGTCGTGGGACGCGCCGAACTCCTCCAGCTCACCGAGCAGACCGGCCAGGGCAGGGTCCACGAGACCTTCCTTTCTTATCCGTGTGGTTCGTGTTGTCGTGTCAGAGGGTCATGCTTTGTAGGGTGACGAAGGCGCCCAGGGCCAGCAGGGCGATGCAGAACACTGTCCGGAATCGTAGTTCGGGGATCGCGGCTCGGATCCGGGCGCCGATCCACATTCCGGCCAGTGCGGGGACGAGTGCTATCCCGGACAGCGCCAGGAGTCGGAGGTCGAGGAGGTCCTGGGCGCTGAGGGTCCAGGCCAGTCCGATCGTGGACAGGGTGAACAGGATCCCCATGCTTTGTACGAGTTCGTCGCGGCGCATGCCGGTCGATTCCAGGTAGAACACTCCCGGTACGGCCGATGATCCGGTCAGGCCGGTCAGGAAGCCGTTCGCGGCCCCGAACGCGACACCGGCCGGGTGCAGCCAGCCGTTGTCGAGGCGCATCCGCAGGTCGAACAGTCCCAGCAGTCCGTACACCGCGAGGAGGATCCCGAGCAGGGAGGACATCAGGTCGGTGTTGAAGAACTGCAGGGTCAACGCCCCGGAGGCGGTGAAGGCGGTGGCCGCGAGCAGGAAGGGCCATGTACGCCCTACTGCCTGCCTGAAGTGGCCCCCGACCGAGGCCTGCAACGCATTCGTGAGGAACGTCGGGATCAGTATCAGCGCCTTCGCCGGCTGGATGCCGATCGTTACTGTCAGGATCCCCAGGACTACTGGGGGGAGTCCGAGGCCGGTGAGGCCTTTGATCAGCCCTCCTACAAAGAATGTCCCGACGATCACCGTGAGGGTGAGCGAGTCGAACGACATCGGCTCAGGCTAGCCGGTCGCAGATCATGTGGTCGCCGTGGCGTGGGGGTGGGCCGACTCCGTGCCCTGCCCGGCGAACGCGCGCAGGGCTGTCACGACGTCGTCGCGTTCCGCGTGAGTGAGCACGTCCGGGCGTTCGGCGGCGAATCGGTCGGCGAGTGCGGCGATATCGATCTTGCGGGTCTCGATGTAGACCGCACTGTCGGTGATCGGCGTCGCCGCCCGGCCGTTGAGCTGCTCGGCGATGCCGTCGGCGTCGGGCAGGAACGTGATGTCGAACTCGCCGATCTGCAGCAATACATACCGTGACTCGGTTCCCGACGGCGCACCGTTGACGAACCGGTGCCGGGTCGGGTGGGGTACTGCGAAGACCTCGCCGAGATCTGGCAGCTCGATGCGGATCGCGCCACGGGAGCAGTACATCAGGTCGGTCACGCAGTTGTGGAAGTGGAACGGGACAGCTTTGTCGTCCACATTGAACAAGCTGACACGCAGCCCGTCCTGATAGTGGAACTCCTTCATCTCCATAGGTGCTACCTCTCGGTGGTGGAGCCGATGAGACGGTGGGGTACGACAGCGGGGGGTGCCGCAGAGTGGGGTGCAGCAGCGGTTCGTGTGGCAGCGGTTCGTGCGATGGCAGCCCAATCGTCGGCGACGGTCTGGGCGGCGGCGACGAAGGCGGCAGCGAAGTTGTGCTCGTTCTGCCAGAACCGCACGGGTGCACCGAACGCCGCCAGATGCGGCGATGGGCCTGGTGTCGCCCCGTCGGATCGCTGCACTCGGTATCCACCGGTGTGTAGGGAGATGCCACCGGTGAGGTGCCCGCCCTCGCTGTGCGGCACGATCTCGCCGCGGCGCAGTAGATTCGCGATCAGGGGGGACGGGTGGCGGTGCATGGCGAAGTCCTGGGTGACCGCGCGTACCACATAGTCGACCTGCAGTTCTGCTCTCGCACCGGCGGGGTCGAGGTGGCTGATCCGGAAACGGTCTCCGCACGGCTGAACGGTGTCTCGTCGTTCGTATCCCAGACCTACGGTCGACAGGATCCCGGCGTCGAGGAGAGCGAGCAGCTTCTCCCCGTTGGCTGCCGGAATCGGTACGGCCGTGCGGATCACGTGGGTATCGACGGAACGGTCGTAGCGAATTTTGTCCTCGGGGGTGAGGTCTCGGTAGAAGCGCAGTCGTCGGGCTCGCAACACCACCGAGTGGACGATGTCACCGACCTCGCCGTACAGGTCGTCGACCAGCTTGTCCCGGGCCGAGTCGAACGGTGGAGTTGTGACCTCTGTCCATCCCACCTGGCCGTCGGTCGCGTGGCGTAGGTCTGCATCGAGTAGGTCGAGGATCGGGTCGAGCCGCAGGTATCCATCGTGTTCGCGGCGGATCGCAGCGAGTGCCTCCGCTGTGAGATACCGCAGCTGGTCTGAGCGGCCGGATCCGCGGATCGGGGGGAAGAACCCGGACCGTGATCCGGTGATGACCTGCGGGACGTCGCGGTCCGTGGGGGGCCGCCAGCACGCCACTCGACCCTCAGATGTGTATTCATAGCCCTCACCGCACAGTGTGAGGATCGCGTCGATGCCGCTGGGTCCCATCCCCTGGACGAACACCCGGACCGGTCGCCGAGCCGATCGCGGGCGGGCGACCAGCCGCGCCCGTGCCCGGGCCACGGCGGGGGGGTAGGGCGAGACGACGTATCCGAGGTGGCCGGCCAGCTCGGCGGGTGGTGTCGGTTGCCAGTGCCCGGTCCCGAGCAGCACTTGGTCGAGTCTGTCCACCTCGACTGTCTCGCCTGTGTCCAGGCTGCGGAGGGTCACAGCGAATCCGTCGCTGGTCGACCGACCGTCGACCGCCTCGTGCCGCACGTAGGACTCGACTGTGATGCCATGCTCGCGTGCTCGGTCGATCGTCTCCCGGAAGCGCTGCTCCAGGTAGAGGCCGAACAGGGCGCGCGGGTAGAACTCGTCACCGTCGGGTTGCCAGGTGTCGAGGTCTACGGTCGGGTGGGTTTCCCGGATCATCTTCGGGTAGTGGTCCACCAACCATCGAGCGTTCGCAGACATCCATTCCACGAAGTCGTTGCCGTGGATCGCCATCGTGCTCGCCTGGTTGTTGCACCTGTGTGCAAGATCGACTTCCCCTGCGGCGTATGGGTATCCCGGGCCGTTCACCGGTCGCTGCTCGACGGTCACGATCGTGACATCGACATCTCGGTCGTCTGTGTTGTTCGAGTCATCCGGGTTGTTCGGGTTTTCCGGGTCGGTCAGCCGGTGGACCAGGTGCCAGAGCGTGCACGTGCCGGCGAATCCGGTGCCGACGATGGCGAAGCGCAGTGCCGCGGTCACAGCTTTGTGCTCCCTCGGGGGCAGCACGACAGGCGCTCGAGCGCTGTCCGGATGCGGTGACCTGCGCTGGTCAGCAGCGATGTGGTGCGACCGCAGTTGATCCGCACGACGTGATCGAGCGCCTCGACCGCCGGTCCCACGGCTCCTTCAGCGAAGTGACGCCCGGAGATCGTCGCGACGCGTGCCTCGGCGAGCAGGAACTGGTCGGCGCGATCGTGTCCGAGTCCGCGGTAGGAATCGGCGTGTGCCGACAGGTCGACGAACAGGAAATATCCCCCCTGCGGTCGCCGGACGCTCAGGCCCGGCGCAGATCCGAGCGCGCCGAACATCGTCTCGAGATTCATGCGGGCCATCAGCGCCCGTTGCGTCGCCACCTCGTCCATCTCCGGTTGCAGCGCCGCGTTCGTGGCGACCTGGCCGTAGGTGGAGGCGAACGAGGTCAGGTTGACCTGCGCCAGCGCAGTTGCCTTGACGACATCCGCGGGTCCACACAGGTAGCCGATCCGGTCGCCGTGCATGCCGTAGGTCTTGCCGGGACCGGTCACGGTCACGGTGTACGGGCGCATCGAACACCGCCCGCCGTTGGGGAGCACCGCTTCCAGCGCCGCGAACGTCTGTGCCCGGTTGTGCAGGACGTGAGCCTCGTAGGGGCAGTCGAACACCACGTAGACCGGACTGTGCCCGACTGCCTCGCGGCGGGCGTTGTGCTCGGCGAGGACCGCGGCCAGTTCCGTCAGCTCCGCGGTGGTGTAGACCTTGCCGGTCGGGTTGATGCAGTCACCCAGTATTACCATCTTGGTGTGATCGGTCAGGTGTCCGCGGAGGGCATCGGGGGTCAGTCCTGATTCTGTCGGTGCCATGACGGTCACCGGCATCGCTCCGTGCAGACGTACCATGTCCGGGTAGTGAGGCCAGTTCGGCACGGGGACGATGACCTGATCGCCCGGATTCAGCAGCGCGTGAAACGCGATCGTGAGAGAGCCCTTCACGCCGCCGGGAGAGACGATGATCTCGGTCTCCGGATCGTAGTCCATGCCGTCCAGACGACTCGCCCGCGCCGCGATGGTATGCCGTAGAAACGTGAATCCTCGAACCGGTGCGAACGCGTGCAACACGTCGGGCTTCGACTGCACGAAGTCGGCCACTGCGCGGTCGATCCGCTCGTCAGTCGTGGCGTCCAACGCACCGATACTCAGGTCGATGATCTGCTCGTCCTCGGCGAGACCACGGTTGAGCTCGGCCAGTCTTGCAGCCGTCCCGTGTGTCACCGAGTCGTGGAGACTCAGGACGGAGTCGGAGACACCTCTGTTTCTGTCCATGCCGGCTACTTCCCGTGCGCTGCGCCGGCGTTCATCTTGCAAACATGCTCATACATCGCGTCCCACATCGTCTTCTGGACGGTGAGTGTCTCGGTGGCGCCGTAGGCGATCTCGTCCATGTCAGAGTCCGAGCGGACATTGTTGCGCACGCAGCGGCGTGCGTCGGCGGCGTGTCGTTCTTCCACCCCGGCGTCGCCGACGTGGACGTTGAAGTAGATCTCGACCTCGTCGAGATAGCGCTGGGCAGGAAGTGTCCCCGTGGTCGCGCGGAACGCCTTCCGGCACAGCTTCAGCATATGGTCCGCGTGGCCTTCGAGGGCCATCGCGACGCCCAGCATCTGGTTGTAGCTGCCGTTGACCAACTCGCGAGTGCGCTCGCGGTAGGCCCGAGTCTCCTTGATGACCAACGCGTCGTCACGGGACTGCTTCACCCGTAGGGGCTCCAGGCCGAACTCGTAGGCTCCGTGCAGGTTGTGGGCGCTCTCCATGAGCAGCTCGTGGCACTGCCCAGGGTCGCCGCTTCCTGCCTCCTCGTTCAGGATCTGAGCGAATAGGGTGAGTGTGTCCGCGTCGTCATTGGCCGCTGCTCGCGCGCACACGGCCGCGATACCCTTGATCGTCCCCTCGGTGCGGAAGAAGAAATTCGTGCGGTGAAACTCGTAGGTTCGGGCGTTCCACGCGCAGTGTTCGAGGAACTTGAAGTAGTCGTTGGTGAATACCGGATGATCTTCCAGGTCGGTCATGAACTCGGTGACGCGAGTGTCGAGTCCGGACGAAGCCGTCAGTGTCACAGTCGCTCCTGCTGCGCTGGATGTGTTCGGGGAAATAGATCTCGGCGTTGACGTCGAACAACGAGATAATACATAAACGCAATCTCGGCCACGATGGCAGTGAGCATTGCGAACGCGGCGCTGGCAAGGCCGGGGAGCCCTGCAGTCAGCAGCACGCAGCCGCTCACTGTCATTCCTCCGATGTGCATAGATGCCGAATATACGAGAAATTTCGTCCAACCGGAGGCAAGAACCAGTGAGCGCACATAACCTCGGACCGCCCATAGGGGCGGGATCGCAGCGAGTACGACCACCCACGGGTATGCGGTTTCAGTGAGCTGCTGCGACAGACCGTTGGCGACAGTCAGATAGAAGTGAATGACGGGAGAAGCTACAGTCACTGCTCCCAAGATCACCAGTGATGCTGCGATCATAACAGTAAGACCGAAAACTGTCGTGGAATCACCCCCGCTTGTGAGATGCGACGACCCTACGACTTCGAGATCCGACAGAGGGACGGTGATCAGTGACACGAGCGCGTACAGCACAGGCCAGATAATGAGAGCCGTTTCCGCATCTACGGCCCGTGCGATGAGCACTGTAGTTGCCAAAGCCGGGAGCATATTGAGGGCCACCGTCGATGACAATCGCAGATGCGTCGCGAAAAGATTCTCTGATCCCGGCCATACCTCTGATTCTGGCCGAGGGCTCGTGGCTGAGCGGCGTACTGTCCACCCTAGGCGAGTCACTTCGATCCACGCTCCAACTGTTAGAGCGAGGCCGCCGACTGCTGCGGACGGGAGGCCGGCCTGCCAGAGCGCCACGACAGCAGCGACCGTCCCCAGCATGCGCAGGATGGTGGCGTGCGCGATCACGCTCGTTCGACCGCTGCTGATCAGATGGCCATGCTGACAGCGGCGGAGGGCGACCGCCAGGGGTGCCAGTCCGAACGACAACAGGCAAATGCTGAGTGGGCCGTGCAGCTCCGTAGGGATGCCCAGGGCGTTGGTGGTAAGAGGTGTCAGAGCTAGTAGCACGATGAGTGCTGTACCGAACAGGCCCACCGCGAACGCGTACTTCCAGAGCGTGCGCGAACCGTGCTTGCTCATCGTCAGAACGACCAGTGGTGCCAACGCCAGTGCCGGAGCGTTGACCACGACAAGGACTGACAGGCCCGCGCCGAATGCTGCTACGGCTGTCGGTCCGTCCGATGTGCGCGCCACGATTGCGACGACGACCGGGATCTCCCAGGCCAGCAGCGATGATCCGAGCGCAGTCGGGATCCACTTCCGTCCCAGCGACCAGATGGCGGTGCGCGACGAGGAGTCGCGCGTGACCACGGAACGCCCTTTCAAGCAGCACTCCTACTGGGGTTGCAGTCGCAGGAGTCTCGGAATCCGAAGCGGGTGAACTCGAAGGTCAACGTCTCCGCATTGACGTACAAGCTCTGGCCGGCAGTACGGGAGTCGGTCTTGGCTCCGGAGACCAGGCCGATGACTTCGTTGACGGCGATCCCGGCGACCATCGCGACCAAGGTGCCCGTCAAGCTTCCCGACTTCTCCATCCGGAGGATCTCCAGGTCCCGGATCCCGACGCATTCCATGCAGGGCGTCCGCCCGGGAATCATTGTCGGACCGACGCGCGCACCCTTGTTCGTGATCCCGATCTGACCGAACGGAACACCCGTCCTCAAGCTGGCCTCGCTCGACCAGCGGATAGCTTGATTCTGCGGACGATCGTAGGCGTTGAAGAAGAAGTCGGCACCATCCACGAGCTTCACCAGGTCATCTGCCGAGCGGATTGTCGCATCATGGGCTATGAAGTTCGTGTAGGAACTCTGAAGGCTGAGATGGCGCTGGAGTGCCTCCAGCTTGAGTTCTCCGACATCTTCCTCATCGAACGTCGGGTGGGTGGGCAGGTTCTCCTCTGCGAAGGTGTCGAAGTCGACCGCTTCGAGCGTTCCGAAACCTGCTGCGTTCAGTAGTCGTAGAAGTGTGCTGCCTCCCGCGCCGGTCCCGATGATGACCACTCGTGCGTTGCGGATTCGACGCATTCCGTCGTATCCGTTCCAGTCGTCGCGGTCGTACAAGCGGAGATGGTTGATCTGTCGGCTCCACCTCATGAGATCCACAGGCGAGAATCCGGAATCGGTGGTCGCGTCGTCGAGGACGCCGGCGCTGGTCAGTGCGTCGAGCCAGGTGTCTGTCTCGGCGTATGTCTTGCGCAGTTCCGCGACGGTGGCTGATCCATCCAGGGCGAGTACGAACTGAACCATCGTGTCGGTCGGATTATTGATGCGCGTTTTCTCGGGGCCGATGCCGATGTACAGATGGTCTTCGCCCTGAAGGCGGTAGATTCGGAGGAATTCTTTAATGCGTGGCTTGAGCATGATCAGCGTTCCTATCGTGGGATGGGGACCGCGGCGGGGCCCCACGAATCGCTGGACCCCGCCGCGGTGCTCTGCGTGCGCGACGTCAGATGACGTTGCCGTGCCACTCCTGAACCAGACCGTCGTCCTTGATCTGCTCGATCGTCACTGTGACCACCTCCTCCCTGTTGATGTGACCCCGACACGCGGGTACGTGTCGGGCGTTCGGTGGAGGAATGAGCAGAAGAGGTATCCGTGTGAGTGAGAAACGGGCGCCCGACGGATCCGGGCGCCCGTCCTGCTCCTCTGGTTACGCGTTGATGCTGAGTCGCGTAGCGCAGCTAGCGCCGCTTCAGCACACAAGCTAGAGAGATCCGGGCCGTTCACCTCCTCACTGTGTTCGGGGCGTCGGGGACTTTTCGTCGCCCCGGTAGATCAGCTCGGCAGTAGCTCCCATTTCTGCGCGATCCCTGATAGATCGCGACCTCGCGTCCGGGCCGGTGGCATCGTGGTTGCCGTGCCGATGTAGATGAACCCCACCAACGAGGCCCCAGGGGGCATACCGATCTCCTCGAGCAGGATGGAGTCCGGGATCGGTGGGCCGCTCGACCATTTCGAGCCGTAGCCGAGCATTGTTGCGGCCAAGAGCATGTTCTGGACCGCGGCTGCTGTGGCATCCCGTTGCTCGTGGGCGGGGATCCGGTCGGTCCCTGATGGCTTGCACGCTGCGACCACGAGCGTGGGCGCCTTGTGCGGCCGTGCTCGTTCGCGGACGACCAACGCGGGCACTACCGGCTCGTCTTGCTCGACGCAGCTACGGATGTAGGCCCGTTCCAGTACAGCTCCGAACAGGTGAGCGGTGGCCTCGTCCACCACCGTGAATCTCCACGGTCGACGGACTCCGTGATCGGGTGCCTGATCGGCTGCGCCGAGCATCAGCGCCAGCTCCTGCGGACTCGGGCCGGGGGCCTGGAGTCGGTTCACCGTTCGGCGGCGACCGAACAGAGCCAGAGTGCTGTCCTGCGATGCGTGCTCCCGCTGATCGTCGGTACCCACCGGACTGTGCTCGGCGACCGGTGAGGTTGCTCCACTGCGCGAGGTAGCTCCGGTCATCGGCCCGTACCCCCGTTCGTCGGTCAGACGGAGACGAGCTCGCGCCGCTGGCCGGAGGCCAGCAACGCAGAGTCGAGGACGTCCCAGACCGCCACCAGCGACTCCAGGAAGTCGCGGGCTCCCTCCATCGCCAGAGGGAAGGTTCGCTCGTCCAGGATGGCGTCGAGTGCGGCGACCGCGTTCTTCTCGTGCTGCTCCTCGGCACCGGCCTCGCCCCAGTGCTCGAGCAAGTAGTGCATCTCGGCGTCCTCGAGAGTCGCCTCGTACAGTCCGCTGTCGATCAGGCAGATCTTCTCGCCTGGAATCAGATGCCGGTTGGAGATCATCTCGAGTGCCAGCGCGGTGCCGAGGTTCTTGTAGGTGATCTCCTCAGCGGTGGACTCACGGCGCTCGAACACCTCGATGGCGGTCTGGACCTGCTGCAGCAGGCCGCTGCTCTGGATGTAGCCGGGCAGGCTCCCGAGAAGGTCGTCCGAGCACTGCTTGAGCTTCGCCTCGACGGCGGCCTGGTCGTCGAGGTCGGGGTTGACCGGGGCTCCGGCCGCCCGGTTCATGATGTAACCGGCCATCGTCGCGAGCTCGGGACCGTGGTTCTCCTCGCTCTCGACGATCTCTTGAAGAAGGTGGCTGCTGGTGTCGAGCTTGAGCGACCCCAACGCCTCGGGGAAGTTCCGCCCGGGGCGCGTCGAGGCGCAGAAGTTCTGGATCTGGTGGAACAGCGCTCCGACCGCTGTGGGGCCGGGCGCGACGGTGCTCCAGTGCTCGAAGATCGGATGGCTGAAGCACCGGTGATCACGGATGTAGTTCACGATCGTCTGGACGGAGGGGGTCGTCGACATGTTCTTCTGTCCTTCTCTCGATGTGCGCGGGTCCCCTGACCAGCCAGTTCGCCGGCAGTCAGGATGCTTCGTGGTGAAAGAGCTAACTGGCCGTCGCAGCCGCGGTCAGGCGGCCGCGTTCGTCGACGAGTTTCCACTCATCGGTGAAGTTGACGTTTCCGTCGTCGGCGAGGCCGGGCAAGAAGACTCGCTGTGCTCCACCGTGCGGATTGGAGACGTCACCGTTCCAGCGCTCGTCCAGCGGTTCGGTTTCAAGCTGGTATCGAGTGTCAGAAGACAGCCGGCATCGACTGATCGGAGAGTTGTTGTCCAGGGAAGCGTGTGCAAGATAGGGGCCGAACAGGAGGACATCCCCTACGAAATAGTTCGTGGTGAGCCACAGCCCTCCCAGCTGCTCACGTAGTTCTACCGGGTTGGTGCTCAACCAGCCGAGGTTCTCCCGGTCTGCATCCTTCGTCGCGTAGTCCTTCTGCAACGCTTTCGACTTGTGACTTCCTTCCAGGATCATCAGGCCGCCCTCGACCATCGGTACGTCACCCAGCGGGATCCAGCATGACCACAGATTTGTGGTCGCTCGGGTGATGTACGGTCCGTCGCAGTGAACTCCTGTGGACTCTCCTGGTCGCACAAATCGGGGCCAGCGGAAGTCGAAAGACACCACCGAGCCGCCGACGAACTCGGATAAGAACCTCACGAGCTCGTCGTTCAGGACCACATTGGAGTATGCTCGGCCAGTTCGGATGCTCTCGGTCAGGGCAATCATGTTTACATGACGCAGACCGGCCCGGTCCGATTGGATCGCATCCATTACATCGTGATTGATGCAATCGATCTCATCTACGATAGCCATTTTCAGGAGGATCTCTCGCCTCGCTTCGAGGACTACATCCGCGTCGATGAGGTCCCGAAACAGAAGGTAGCCGTCCTCCGTCATTCGAGTCCGCTGTTCCTCTACGTCATCGAGGATGTCATTGGACTCTCGCATCAGACCGAATGCGCTGTCGGAGCGATCGAGCACGACCCCACTGGAAGACAATGCCATGAATGAACTCCTTGAGTCTGAAGTGAATCCTCTGCGGATATGACCAGGCCGGGGGAAGACGGGTTCGAGTCTGCCGAGGGCCAGCACGGGCCTCAATAGGAAAAATCTCCTATACTCATCCTGGACACTAGGAGCCACCATTCGGACACTCGACGCTACGCCGTTCAGTCGCACCCCACATCTGTAATCCACACCTTTAACTTCCTCCCGCGGTGTGGAGCTGCCTTGCTCGGGTTGGCTTATGGGTCGCGATGCTGACCAGCCGAATCCGGACTGTACTCAATGAACCGTTTGTGACACAACCACCGGGCGCCGGGAGTAGAGTCTGTTACTTTTGTGTTTGGCGGCCGATCGACGTAACGATCTGAGCTGTATGTGATCCTTTACTTCCCTGTGGTGAGCGCATCAGCAAAGCCGCTTGAGTCCGGTCGGTAACATCAAGCTTCGCGAATATCGAAGACATGTGGTTGGCGACAGTCTTCACGGACAGGTTCAGAAGTGAGGCGATCTGGCGGTTTGTTCGGCCGTCGCTGACGTGCCGGAGCACTTCCATCTCTCGAGATGTGAGTTGTCCCAGACCGTTGCAGTCAGTTGTTGTGTCGATCGTGCCGGTTTTCAACGCCCGATCTAGTATTTCGCGGTCGATCACTCGGTCAGGTGCGCAGCTGAGGAATAGCAGCGCTGCTCGGATGCGATCGGCGCCTGCGTACTTCGGCAGAAGTGCGTGCGCGCCGGCTATGAGGAGGTCGACAGCTGCGGTCGTATCCATGGTCTCCAGTAAGACCACAATACGGCTTCGAGGCGTTTGTTCGTTGACATGCCGTATCGCCTGAGAGACCTCACCCACGTTAGTTGAGACTCCTATGATTACGACTGCGGGTACGGAAGAGAGATCCCACGACAGGAGTCGAGACGCGCACTCGATCTCAGTAATACGCACGTTGTTGCGAGGTTCCAGAATGGCCCTGATGTTACGTCGGAACCCCGGCTGGCGGTCGACAATCAGAATGCTTCTGGGGGATTCCGCTACGATCGGGGGCACAGCAGTCACTCCCTCATGGTCAGTCATCTACTGATGTGAGCTACGTGATTGCTATACCGACCGCGAGCAGTGCGAGAGCGATACCTGCGGCAATATTTACTGTTCGTTCATTTTTCCGGTAGATCCGCCTGACGCTACTTGCTCGGAACGTCACCGCTACAAACGCGTACCACGTGAATGCAATCGCGGTGACAAAAATGATGGCTGCTGTTCGCATGGCGGTCGACGCGGTCACGGGTAGCGTCGTCACCATCACTCCTGACCAAAATATAGCGGCTTTCGGATTGGCCAGATCGCTAAGAAGGCCAGTGATCAGTGGCCGGCCGGTCGAACCCGGAGGCTTTCCGCTCTCAGCCTCTGGGCCTGGTTCTGGGTCTGGTCGACTATGCAGAGCAGACCGGAGAATTCGAAAGGCTAGGAAAGCTAGGAAACCTACGCCGGCTGCACGTAATGTGGGGACAAGCCATGGAGCGGCTGAGAACAGGCTGGCGAGTACTGTGTTCGCCGCTGTCGCCCAGATGGCTGTTCCTATAGCAACTCCTACGGCTACGCGCACTCCCGCCCCGACGGAATGGCCGCCCGCGAAGTATATGGTGTTCACGAAGTTCGGCCCGGGTGAGGCGACAACCAATGCCCACGTCACGAGAAGGGGAACCATCTGGAGGAACGCGTCTGTCATTCTCGCATCGATGCCCTTGCTCTGAAATATACGAAAGTTCTGACTGATGAGAGTGAAAAGAGGAACGAGCTTGCCATGGAGAGCCGAGGTCGTTCGTCCTCACAGCAGGACTTTCGACGGTGTCGACCGCGAAAGACCCTCCATTAGAGCGCTCGTCTGAGCAACGTGGTGCTAGCCGGGAGCGCCTCCACCTGAGTCGAGCCCGTGAGCATGCTTGCGAGAACATGATGGCTCGAAGAGCAGGGACAACGGGTAACGGGTAAGCCGCCACTCGTATCTGTCGTGTCGTTGCTCGTTCCGGTCGTCGAGGAGACCACGCGGAAGGTAGACGAGACTCTCAGACGAGGGACTCGGCGGGACAGAGCAGTGCGGCGGTCGTTGCTGCTGGTGCGAGGCTGGTGGGGCCGGATCGACAGCGGCAGCGGCCAGTCGGTCGGCAGTGAGTCTTGGCTGGCCGACCGGCCGCGTGCTGTGGAGTCCTCACTGGGGGTGCTGGGACCCCGGGCAGGTGATCTACATGTGTCACAGGCTGGCCTCCACGATCGTCACGCCGCGGGCTGATCCTCGCGATCGACTCCGACCGGCCGTCGTCATCGTCGGATCGCAAGCTTCACCTCCACCGGCGAGGTAGCAGATACTCGGGTGGTCTCTTGCAGTGTCGTCGTCGCCTCACCTCTTGTCAATCACTCTCGCGTCCACGAGCATCGCGGAGAGCCGTGTCAGTGAAATTCCGTGAGCACCCCGCTACCGAGAAGAAGGTCTGTACCGATGTCTGAGCCTCGTCCTGAGACCAGCCCACCCGCCTCACAGCAGCTTCCGACGCTTGCCGAGAAGATCAACCAGGCGTTCGAGTCGATTCACCCACCGGGCCGGAAGCCGTATACCAATCGAGAAGTAGTACGTTGGCTAGCCGAGAATAAATTCGACGATGACTCTACCATTAGCGAGACTTACCTTTCTCTTCTGCGTTCGGGCGAGCGACGCAACCCGACGGTTCGGCATCTCCAGGCACTTTCTCGGTTCTTCGAACTTCCGGAGGAGTACTTCATCAGTTCTGGCCGATATTCTTTCGATGTGCTATCCGATCTGAAACTTCTCGCAG
Source organism: Pseudonocardia sp. ICBG1293 (assembly GCF_020131355.1). Classification (GTDB taxonomy): domain Bacteria; phylum Actinomycetota; class Actinomycetes; order Mycobacteriales; family Pseudonocardiaceae; genus Pseudonocardia. Next base: position 57,013 of record NZ_JAHLEL010000022.1, on the reverse strand, counting down.
CCATGCGGGATGCGAAGATTCGTGGAATCGCTGCGCGAGCCGTGGATCTGCCGCAGGATATGCGCGATTGGATCTACGAGATAGTTGCGTTGGCGCCTAATCAGAATCGCCGTGATCGGGACTGGCAAAAGAGGTTTTCACTGGACGAGGGAGGAGAGTAGTCTCCCGTGGAGAGCGGCGTCGCCTCGTTCGTTCAAGGGACATGAATCTAGTTGATTTATACTCTCGAGGAGGAGGACTGTGCGGTATCTAACTCCTCATTCTGTGGCTAAGAGATGCGTTGAGAAGCTCGTTGCACCTGTCTTCGGGTCCGGTGAAGTAACGGATGTCTATGATTTATGTGAGCGCGTCGCTGTCACGCGAGGCCGGCCCATTCAGTTGATTCCGTTCGTGTTTTTGACTCCGGCGATTACTGCGCTGTACGTCAAGACCGCAAGTGTTGATTGCTTCCTGGTCGAGCCAGATATCGATCGTGAGTTTCAGATCTTCAGTGTGTGTCACGAGATTGGTCACTGCTTACTAGAGCACGGCTGTGAAGGCGACGCGGATATAGTTCAAAGTATTCTCCCACGTCTACCTCCGGAGGTAGTCAAGGTTTGTTTGCAGCGCTCTTACATAGGTACTCGTGCCGAACTTGAAGCCGAGGAGGTGGCGACACTTCTGACGTCACGACTCACTCGCCGAACGGCTCTCCAGAGCGAAGTGCCATGCACACCCATGGACGCGGCGTTCGGCACGAGCACGAGGAGTCAACCGTGCTGACCGCCTTACTTGATCTGCTGCAAGTGTTTCTGGGAATCTTGCTGGCAAGTGCTGCAATATGGCGCTTAGAGGTCATTTCAGAACGAGGTCGACGTGTCTGTTGTAGACGACAAGCGGCTATCTGACCTGCCGTTTGATCTGTCGTCGAGGGGTCAATGGAAACTCGACAAGTCGTTCTGAAACGACCTCTTAATAGCTTTGCTGACATCACCGAAGAGGCATGATACCTATCCCATTTTAGGAGCAAGTTTGTTCGTGCTGCTTGCCCTTGCATATATTATCGAGCTACCGATCGTTTCGGGGGCGCCGTAGTATCCGGAATTTTTCGGGCGGATATGGAGGATGCAGGGCTGTGACCTCGTGGTTCGTGGGGATAGGTCAGATAACGGGAGATTATCGCGTGTCTCAGCCGCACAGGCGGAAGCGACCAGGTGTGGCGCCCACGACGACCGACACGAGGTAGACCCGCCCGCGGGAAACGCCCCTGAACAGGGCGGACTCCCCTGCCCTTCCCGCGCCCGCCGGATCCTGGGAGGCTGGCTGCATGGCTCCGATCCGGAAGGTCCATGCCGCGTAAGCGCCCCGCCCAGGTACGGGCGAGAAACCAGCGTCAGCCGCGCCCGACTGCCATCCACGGTGTTCCGCTCTCGACCAGCCGGGCGCTCGACCGACTCGACCGGCCACAGCTCACCTCGGGCAGCGTCCACACCGATCTTCTCTCGTGGCGTCGCGTCACCCTCAAACCACGTTCCACGCTCCAGCGAGAGAACAACGACTGGGTCCAGTTCATCGGCCCGTTCAGCCGAGACGTCCTCGAACAGGCTCTGCACGCCCTACCTCGGCATCGTCGCGCATCGCTCCGCCGCCAGATCGCCCAGCTCGACGCCCGGTTCCTAAGAGGTCGTTTCAGAACGACTTGTCGAGTTTCCATTGACCCCTCGACGACAGATCAAACGGCAGGTCAGATAGCCGCTTGTCGTCTACAACAGACACGTCGACCTCGTTCTGAAATGACCTCTAAACAAGACTCTGAACAATTCCACCGCCGATCCGTCACTTCCCTGGTGGTGGCGCCGCACCTGAGCTGCACCGACTGGGATTGTCCGAACGATCGTGTGTGGCGGTGGTCCGGCAGCCTGAAGCGGAGTCGTTTCAGCCGGGAAGAACACCGCCACACACGATCCTTCGGACAATCCCGGGTCTCGTATCCGCATCTCAGGAGCGCCTCTGTTCGATGAGATCGGTCCTGCGGTGGCAGTGGGCGCCCTGACACATCGATGTTGCGTAGGGCGCTCCGTCCGCTGTGGCTGTTCCACGGCCATCGCAAGCGACAGGTGCCAGACGACCAGAAACTCACTACCGGCCGGCCGCTGCGGACCGGTAAGGGTGCGCCATGAATTTCGACGAACAGTGGCCAACGGTAGAGCTGATCCGGGCCGCAGTGGACCGCTTCACCGTTCAGATGCCTGGCTGGACCCCGACGGCGGCCTACGGTGTCGCGTTCGTCCCGACCGACGAGGCCGTCTCGTGGTCGTTCCCGGTGGTCAACGTCGGCTGGCTGCACCGCCTGCCGGCCTTGGTGCTCGGCATCGTGACCGGCCGCCGTACTGGCACGGGAACCTACGATCTGACGCCCGCGGATCTGCGGAGAGCGGTGGATCTCCTGGCACCGGCGGAGGCCGCGCTCATGTACCGGCATCCGAACCTGGTCGCGTGGCGAGCGATGCTCGACCGCATCGCGGCGGGAGAGCGCGGCCGGATCGTGGCGGTGTTCGTCGATTCGCTCGACGACGAGCCGAGCAGCCCGTTCGACGCCGTGTTCCGCGGGCAGATCGCCCGAGGCGAGCGCTCAGAACTGCACGTGTGACTGGTAGTCCGCTCATCTCCGAGACACTCCTCCGTCAGGCCCGCTGGAGTGGCTCCAGACGACGAGTACCGCAGATCTGGAATATCGCACGTGCGCCAGTCGAGACCGACCGGCCCCGCTCACCCAGACCGTCACGCCGGCCTAATGACGGGATCTTGCGCAACGAGATGGCCCCGTAGAAGACCAAAGTCACCGCAACTTCACTGACATCATGGCGATGACCGCGCTCGACCGGTCGCAGAACTTCGCCCATGCTGAGCAACCTGACCACGGGCCATCGCGCCGCACGGGCGCACAGCGAATCGGACCGCCGTTGTAAGCGACGATGGCTGCGCCGGCGTGGTCGCCGTGTCGTCTTCGCTCCGCCCCGAAGTTCGGGCATCATGACTGTTCAAGATAGATCGGTGACACGCATCTCCTGACACCGTTCGCTAGGACGGAGGTAGACGTGACCGCCGATGAGGTCTCGGTCAACTTGGGAGATGCGACGCCCCGACGCCTGCTGGTGGAATGGGCGAACGGGCAGGACGCGTGGGTGCGTGAGCTCACCGCTGAAACTATTCTCTCCCGGCAGGCCCCAAGTGACCCCCTGCTGAACGCCGCGTATGCCACCTTCCTCGCCGAGAAGGGTCTCGGTGACAGTGACGCCCCCGACATCCCCAAGCTCGAGCTGGTGGCGGTAGATGCAGCGGAGGAGGACACGCTCGAACTGGTCAGTCTGGCAAGCATCGAAGGTGTCAACGCACTCGCTGCGGACCAGGAACTCGGTTTTGATTCGGAGCTGACGGTGCTGTTCGGGCAGAACGGATCAGGGAAAACCGGGTATGCGCGAATCCTGAAGCGGATATCGGCCGTGCGCACGGCCGAGGATATCTTGCCGAACGCACACGCCGTGTATCTCGACACTCCGTCATCTCCCAGCGCAGACATCACCTATCGTCTGTCCGGCACTGAGTCGTCGGTTCGATGGCGCGATGAAGCTGGCCTGACACCGTTTACTCGCATCAGTGTATTCGACGCCAGTGCGGTCTCCCTGCATGTCGACAGCGACCTGGGCTATGTCTACACGCCCGCGGAACTCGCGCTGTTTGCTCACGTCGCCACGGGCATACAAGGAGTGCAGCAGCGGATTGCATCGGAGGTGAGCACCCTCGCGCCAGGGAGCAACCCGTTACTCTCACGGTTCGCACGCGGCACGAAGGTGTACCCCGTGATCGAGACGCTCGGTGCCGCCACCGACCTTGCGGAACTTGACGCCCTCGCAACGCTGCCCGATGACGCGGAGTCCGACCGCGAACGGCTGGAAGGCGAGGTCGCCGCGCTGCGCTCGAACTCTCTCGACGCGATCCTCTCTAGTTCTCAGGAGACGGAGCGGCAACTCACACGCTTGCTCGGCATCCTCAACGCCGCGCAGAAATTCAACGCGGCCGCCTATGAGATGGCGCGATCCAAGCTTGGACAGGCCGAGCAGCGGAGAGCGGAGGCACGGGAACAGCTCTTCAGCCAGGACGAACTGCCAGGAACTCCGGATGAAGAGTGGCAAGATTTCATCGTTGCCGGCGACTCGTATCGACAGCACCTTGGCCGTGAGCACTACCCGGCCACCGGCGACTCCTGCTTGTACTGCATGCAGGAACTCAGTCCGACGGCTCTAAGAGGTCGTTTCAGAACGACTTGTCGAGTTTCCATTGACCCCTCGACGACAGATCAAACGGCAGGTCAGATAGCCGCTTGTCGTCTACAACAGACACGTCGACCTCGTTCTGAAATGACCTCTAAACCTGCTCACTCGCTACCGCACGTTCCTGGACGAGACGCTCATCCGTCAGGTGCAAGATGCGAACGCCACGCTGGCGGCTTCGAAGTTCACCGTCAACGAAGCAGAACTCACCCGCGCGATCGAGTTCGCCTCGGAGCAGCAGGACCGCGAGATACCTCCTGCATGGGCACACCAAGCGTGTGAGGTTCTCGGGGCGATGCGTGTCATCGCGCAGGACACCGCTGACGGACAGCCAATCAATCAGGGCACGCTCCGCGAGGATGCACGTGGGGTTGCTATCGCCGTGTCAACAGAACTGGAGACTCTGAGTGTCGCCGTGCGGCAGATGGCGGACGACAAGGCCAACGCTGCTACCGCGCTCGCCGAGAAGCAGAGGGCCGTCTCGGAGCTCGTCGCGCGCATCGAGCTGAACCGAAACCTTGCCGCCGCCCGCGAGTATGTGCGACGCGCGCGACGAGCTCAGCAACTCGAGAAGCTCTCTCGTGTCATATCGAGCGGTGCATCGAAGCAGCTCACGGTGCAGTCGAAACTCGCGAGCGAGGATCTCGTGAACAAGAACTTCGAGACGCTCTTCGTCGAAGAGTGCGCCCGCCTGCGCGCGCCACAGGTCGCGCTCCGATTCCAAGGTAGGAGCGGGCAGGCTCAACGTAAGAAGGCGGTCGCGTCCTACAAGCCGTCCGCTGTGCTCTCAGAAGGTGAGCAGAAGGTCTTGGCGTTGGCGGACTTCCTCGCCGAAAGCCGGATGCGGGGGACGAAAGCGCCGTTGATCTTCGACGACCCAGTGACGAGTCTCGACTATCGTCGGCTCGACGAGGTCGCGGCTCGTATCCAGAACCTTGCCGAGACGCACCAGGTCGTTGTCTTGACTCACAACATTATGTTCGCGTCGGCGCTCATCGCGGCTCGGCAGAACAAGAAACTCCGAACACGCATCTACGAGGTCCGCGATGGCGGCGAGACCAAGGGAATCCTGGCGGCGGACGTCGAGCCGAGGTTGGACACGCCCGCTGACCTCGCGAAGCGGATCAACGTCAAACTGCAGGAGATGCTCAGTGCCGAACCTGTAGTTCAAGATGCGCTCATCAAGGAGACATACGACCTGATCCGCGCCTGGTGCGAGGCTTTCGTAGAGCAGGAGCTGCTGCAAAACGTCACGCAGCGTTACCGCAAGAATATCATGATGACGCGCTTGTCCAAGATCGACAGTTCCCGCCTTGATGACGCGATCGCGATCATCGAGCCTCTCTTCGACCGCGCGTGCGAGCGCATGACCGGGCACTCTCACGCGGTCGAGTACATGAGCACCAAACCGACCGTCGGAGATGTCCAGGAGGATTGGGAGAAAGCCAAGGCAGCGCGGGCTGCCTACAACGCAGCCTGAACGATGACGGCATCACCAGGGATGCGTCAGATCGTGGCCGACGAGGTCGTCTGCATCCTCGAGGTGAGTGTCAGCCTCGGTAGCGGCTCGCTCGCTCCTGGCCGACCGGCGGGCTACACGTGCGGAGTCGGAAGCAGTAAGCCGATAACAAAGATTATGACAGTCGATCTGTAGGTCCCGCAGCCGATCCCCGATCCGGGCGGGCCTAGAGCGGGCACTCGCTGCCCCTCGGGCACCGGACCGCAGGTCACAGCGAATGACACCGGAGAACGCCGCTGTCATCCTGGCTCGGGTGCAAAGCCATCCCGAGAACTGGGCCGTGACCACGCACGAGTGGACCCGCACGCTCGACCTCGAGCACATTCGACGCATCCAGGCTGACCCGTCTACCTTCGCGCGCTCGGTCTGGCACCTCCTCCTCGAAGTCCTCGCCTACGCTCGGGACGAAGCGTCCAGTAAGGGGACCGGGCACGCCACCGTCACGCTGCACGCCGACGGCACCATCGACGTCACAGACAACGGGCGCGGTACCGACACACGCACTAATCACACCGGCCGCCTCGTGCGCAAACCCGTTATGGCCACCCGAGACGTTCGGTTCTTCGACGACCCCACCGCCGAGCTTCTCCTCGACGGCTTCCCGCGCCGGGGCATGTCCGTCGTCGCAGGCTCCAGCGACGTCCTCGTTCACACCAACCGCCGCCATGACGGTGCCTGGACCCAACGCTACGAGCACGACCTGCCCGTCCAGGACCTGAGTCCCGCACCAACCGATGGGACGACAGGCACCACTGTGACTTTCAGGCCTCGCCCCGATCTGCCTGGCATCGCCAGCACCGCGACCGACCTCGGGTATCGCCTCGAAAGATTGCTGCCGCTCACCGTTGAGCTCCGGGACCAACGGACTCCGGCTGGGGATCCGAGTTCACCGTTGCCCGAGGGGTCAGATTGAAGGGCTCCCTTAGAGGTCATTTCAGAACGAGGTCGACGTGTCTGTTGTAGACGACAAGCGGCTATCTGACCTGCCGTTTGATCTGTCGTCGAGGGGTCAATGGAAACTCGACAAGTCGTTCTGAAACGACCTCTTAGGTCTGGTCTCAGAACCTCTGAGGTGTCGCTGCGGGTCTGTGACTTTTGGTGTTCATTGCTGGCTTGCGGCTGTCCAGATGACGGCGGCGCGGACCCGGTTGTCCACACCGAGCCGGGCCAGCAGGGCGCTGAGATGTGCCTTCACGGTGCCTTCCGAGACAAAGAGTTCGCGGCCGATCTCGTGGTTGGACAGGCCTCGGGCGAGCAGGGCCAGCACGTCGCGCTCGCGGTCGGTGAGGGTGGCAACGAGCTTTCGGGCTCGGACGCGTTCACTGTCGCTGTCCTCGTCGGGCCGGCTCTGGAGCCGGCGCAGGACGCGTGCGGTGATTCGTGGGGAGAGGTAGCCATCGCCGTCGGCAGTGGCGCGGATCGCGGCGAGCAGCTCTCGCGGGTCGGCGGCCTTGAGCAGGAAGCCGGCGGCTCCGGCGCGGACGGCACGGGCGACGTACTCGTCCTCGTCGAAGGTGGTGAGCACGGTGACCGCGATACCGGGCTGGTGGCGGCGCAGGTGCTCGATCGTGTCGAGACCGTCCCCGGCGGGTGTCGGACCGGGCATCCGAACGTCGAGCAATACAACGTCAGGTCTGTGTGCCTCGGTGAGAGTGATGGCCTCGCGGCTGTTGGACGCTTCGGCCACAACGGTGATGTCGTCATCGGTCTCGAGGATGCTGCGCAGACCGGCTCGGATGAGTGCTTCGTCATCGGCGAGCAGGACGCGGATCAACGCGGGGCCCGGAGCTCGGTGATCCAGCCGTCGCCGGCTGGTCCGGCGTGCACCTGTGCACCGAGGGCGCGGGCCTGCTGGCGCAGCTGGGCGAGTCCACGCCCGGTGCCGGGCTCACCTGCCCGACCGGTTCCGTTCACGACGCGGAGGACGAGCCCGGCCGGCTCAACGGTGTAGTAGACGGTGATCAGCGCGCCGTTGGCGTGGCGGGCGGCGTTGGCGATGCCTTCTCGGACGACGTGTTCGGCGAGGCGGGCCAACGGCTCCGGCAGGTCCTCGGTGTCCAGGGTGTCGGCGGTGACGCGCGTGAGCTCGACCTCCAGTCCAGCACGTCGGGCCCGCTCCACTACGGCGTCGACGGAGGTGGGCGGGCAAGCGGGTTCGAGCAGGTCGAGGGCGCGGCGCAGGTGGTCCGTGGCGGCAGCGGCGGAGGCGCGGAGGGCGGCCGCGGCGTCGCGCTGGGAGGATGAATCGCCGCTGAGCTCCAGGGCGCCGGCGCGCACTCCGAGCAGTGCGAGTTCATGACCGAGGGTGTGGTGGATGTCGGCGGCGAGCCGTGAGCGCTCGGCCAGGCGTGCCTGTTCGGCGACAGCGCTCCGCTCGGCGATCAGAGCTTCGCTGCGCGCCCGCTCGGTCGCGAGCAGCTCGACCTGCTGGCGCCGCGCCTGAGCCAACGACCACGGCAAAGCCACCGTCAACCCCGCGACCACGACCGCGGACACCGCCTCCCACACATCGAGAACGGCGACCACGACCATGAGGGCCCCGCCGGGCAGCAGCGCCCACGCGGCACCGCGGACGGGGCGGTAACGGCCGATGGCCGCCGCGGCGACAATCAGCACGACGTACAGCGGACCTGACCACGGTTGCAGGCCCCCGTCGAGGCCCAGCCCGGCGACCAGCCCCGCGAGGACGAGCACTGCGTGCCCGGCCACACGAAGCGCCCTCACGAACCGGAGCCTAGCCGAGCGATCCGGCGCAGCGCCGCGACGCGAGCAACCAGCGTCACCGCCCCCGCAGTACCCGCTACGACCACGAGGGTCGTGACCGACGCCAGGAAGGTAAACAGCACCGCCCAGGTCAGCGTTCGGCCGAACAGCACGCCGCCGATCCAGGGCAGACCCAGCATCACGGCGAGGGCGGCTGCCGAGGGGAGTAGGCGCAGCACCACGGTCCACCGTCGGGACGAGGCTCGCCGCTCGGACCATCGGCGTGCTCGGGCGACGCCGAGCGCGCCCAGTATCGCTGCGAGCAAGGAGGCTCCGGCCAGGACTCCGTCGACGATCTGCCGCACGGGCGGCGGCGGGTCGACGGGCGCGCCGGCAGCCGTGGCATAGAGCCGTCGGGCCATCTCGTAGGTGTCGTCCGACATCGACGCGCTTTCGGTGGCCACCGCGACCCCGATGCCGGTGCGGGGATCAATGATCTGCGCCGAGCTGCGGGTCAGCATGCTGCCGGTGTGTCCGAGCACTGGATGGTCGGCGGTGGCGTCGTCGACGATCCAGCCCATGGCGTAGGTCCGTCGAGGGTCGCCGGGGACGTGCATCGAGGTGAGGTCGCGCGCGGACAGTAGCGGAGCGCCGTCACCGTTCTGAAAGCCGAACCATCGGCCCATATCGCGAGCGGTGGACACGACCCCTGCGGCGCCTCCCGAGGACAGCAGCGAGGCCGGCCAAGTGCGGGGCGCCCACACCCCCAGCACGGACACCGCCCCGGGCTGGGTGTCGGTACGCGCCCCCACGCGGGTGTCGACCATGCCCAGCGGCGCGAAGACTTCCCGCCGCAAGATCTCGGCGAACGGCGCACCGCCGGCCACCTCCAGCAAGCGCGCAATGACCTCGTAGTTGGCGTTGGTGTAGGCGAACCGAGCACCAGGACCGGCCGCAAGGGTCGCGCTGTGCAAGCGCGCGACCGCACCGGCCGGGTCCCACGCATTGTCGATGGCCTCGGCGTGAGCGGTCGCATCGGTGAGACCGGAAGTCTGGGTGAGCAGATGGCGCGGCGTGATGAGCGCGCCGCGCGGGTCTGCCGTGTCGAACTCCGCCAGCTGGGCCACGACGGGGCGGTCGAGGGCGATCTCGCCCCGGGCGGCGAGGCGCACGGCGGCGACAGCGGTAAACGACTTGCTCAGTGACGCCAGGCTAAGCGGGGTCGTAGCGGTCATCGGTGCGCCAGCATGATCGACGCCGCGGCCGCCGGCACAGAGCAGCGAGGTGCCGCGCGTCACCGTGACGGCGAATCCCGGCAGACCGCTGTGTGCGGCCTCCGCATCGACCTGAGCCGCGATGGCGGCCACGGGCGGGGAGGCTGCCGCAGCAGACGGCATGGTCAGTAGGAGCAGCAGGACCGGGAGAACCAGCAGGAGCGGTCGGTGAGGCACGGCAGCGAAGGTCGCAGTTCGTACCCGAGCGCCGGATCGGTCGACCGGCTGGAGGAGTGGCTAGCCTGACGCGGACCGGGACGCAGGCCGGTCCTCGCTGTGCATCACGAGGCGACGGAGGTTGATGAACGACACGGCGAGCAGCAACAGCGGGCGCAGGGTGGCTTCGGTGCGGTCGTGACGCAGACCGAGGCGCTTGAAGCGGAGCAGCCAGGACACGGTGCGTTCCACGACCTAGCGGTGGCGCCCGAGCTTGGCCTTGTCCTCGATCCCGCGCCGGTGCAGGTAGCGCCGGCAGCAGGGGTAGCCGTAGCCCTTGGCGGCGTGCAGCTTCTCGGGTCGACGCCGAGGACGGCCAGGCCGGTGGCGGTGTCCGCGCACCGCCGGTTGGCCTCGAGCAGCGGCTCGAACAGCTTCCCCGTCGCGTCCGGCGTACGCCACGAAGCCCGCCGCGGCCGTCCCCAGCAGGAGCCACACGAAGTTGCCCTGGAAGGTCGGCGAGCTGAGGCCGATGGCGTGCAGCGAGTACGCCCCCCGGCTGGACCGAGGTCGAGGCGGAGGCGCTGCTCAGCTGTCGGTGGATGCCGGCCGTGACTGGGGTAGCTGACGGAGTGGCCTGATGAGGCGGGCGAGCATGGTGTGCAGGGCGGTGGTGTCGCCGGCCAGCGAGAGCGCGGACGCGCGGTTGTTCTCGGCGGGGTCCATCGTGGTCCAGCGCAGCTCGTAGCCGGCGTCGTGGGCGAGCTGGGCCAGGAACGCCCGCTGGGTGCGCCCGTTGCCCTCCCGGAACGGGTGCAGGGCGTTGATGTCGCCCAGTAGCTCGGCCAGGCCGGTGACGAAGCCGTCGAGGTCACGCCCCCGCAGCACGTGCTGGGTGTGGAGGCGATCGAAGATGTCGGCGGCGAAGGTCTCGAGGTGTTGAGGCAGGCAGAACAGCTGTCCCTTGCCGATGGACACGGTGCGCAGCTGCCCGGCCCAGTCGTAGAGGTCGCTGAAAATGTGGTGGTGGAAGTCCTGCAGATGGTCCAGGTCGTAGCGCCCGGGCAGCAGCTGCTCGCGCAGCTCGATCAGGCGTAGCGCGGTGAGCTCGGCCTCGGCCTGGGCGAGCTCTGCCGGATCGGTGATCCCCAGCCGGTTCCGCAGAACGCCGGTGTCGAGGTCGAGGTAGGGGTCCGGGCCGGTCAACGGCGGTAACGGGCCAAGACACGCTCACGAGCCTCGCCGGTACTCAACGAGCCGGCGGCGACACCGTCGAGCAGAGCCAGACCCACCGTGCTCGGCTCCAGGCCCTCGGCCCGGACCGAGGCGAGCGCCTCCTCGACATCGGCCCGTCGCTGCGCAGCCCCGATGAGCTGCTCGTAGCGGGCCACCGACATCACCACCGCCTCGGGCTTGCGATGAGCACCCACGAACACCGGCTCGGCCTCGGGCTCCTGCACCCGCTTCAACGTCGCCGCCAACGCCGTACGGAACTCACGAAACGACAACACCTCAGGCACCCACACACAGCGCAGAGTACCCGAACGCGTACACATTCGAGTACACACCGTGGAGTCGTTGAGGGCCCCTGCGAAGGCCGGCCAGGTCACCGACACGCATCCTGACCGCGCCGGCGTCCGTGGGCGACCCGCGCTGGTCGCCGGCGACCCCGCAGTCGACCTCGCCGCTGCCTGGGTACTGCCTCCGGACGGCAGCGCCGAGCGCTTCTTATCCGCCTACGGCGACATCGACGAAGCGACAATCCGGCGCGCCCGGGACTTGCCGTGTCCAAGAGCCCGTTCCTCATACTGATGAGTCAGAACGGCGAACGCGGCCTACCCGGCGGCAAGCGAGCATGGAGAAACGACTTGCGAAGCGTCACGGTTAAGTCGCCGACCAGACGTCGAGCGAGCACGTCAACTAGTCGAATGAGTCATTCGAAGGAAGGCAGGGACATGACGGACGATGGTGCCCGGCAGGAACGTGCCAGCGAGCTATTCGACAAGGTGGCCAGTGCATACGCAGGCCACCGCCCGATCTACCCCGCACAGGTGTATGAGCGGATCGCCGATGCGCTCGCGACACCGCTCGACGAAGTGTTCGCCGCAGACATCGGAGCGGGCACGGGTATCGCGACAGCCGTGCTGCACGCCTGTTGCGCTTCGGTGGTGGCGGTCGACCCAGCGGACAACATGCTGGCCCAGCTGAGGGAGGCGTTGCCCGGCGTCGATACCGTGCAGTCATCGGGTGACAAGCTCCCTTTCAGCGACGACTCGTTCGACTTGGTGACCTACGCTCAAGCGCTGCACTGGACTGACCCCGAGCGGTCCGTGCCCGAGGCGATGCGAGTGCTGCGACCAGGCGGGCGTCTCGCTGTGTGGTGGAACGTCCCCGACTTCACCGTTGGCTGGGTGTCTGAGCAGCGGGACCGCCTCCGACAAGCGGCGCCCCGCTACCACGCTTTCGCTGGCTCCGACCTCGGTGAGCGGCTTGGTGAAGCTCCGTTCGGCCTCGTGGCGGAGCACCACTCGTTTCGTTGGACCCGCCCTTCAAGCCCCGACCGGCACGTGGCGAACCTCGCCACTCAGTCCTATGTCGTCGCGATGCCCGACGACGAGCGGGAGCGCTTCCTCACCGACGAGATCAGCTACCTGCGCGCTACGTTTCCCGACGGCGAGCTGGACGAGCCCTACGTCACCGCCCTGACCATCGCCGCTCACCCTGACTGACACCCCAGCGCTTCCTCGTGCACTGGCTTCTCAGCGTGGCGCCCTCGGACGGAAGACCGCGCGGCTTCGCGATTGGGGCGGGGCCCGGGGCGGGAGGCTCGTTGTCGCAGAAACCAGCCCAGACCCTGTGCCAGTCCGCCAGCCGGTCATGATGCCGAGCACCAGAGCAGGCAGGCGGTGCCGCCGGCCGACGATGACCACTGAGTCATCGGCGCGGGCGGTGCAGTTCCTGCCCCAGCCGGGCGGCGAGCTGGACGGCCTGCTCGATCTCGGCGCGGCGGCTGGACACACTCTCGATGTTGAGCCCGAACGGGACACCGAGCCGCCGGCAGAAAGTGATGAGGTCGAGGGCACAGGACAAAGACTGCTCGTAGGAGGTGGAGAGCACGTCGTCGGAGTGGATCAAATCGTTCTGGATCCAGCGCGGTACCACCACCCCGAGCCAGCTCAGGAACTCCAGGGTCTTCGTCGAGCCCACGACGGTGAAAGTGAAAACGATCGGCGCTGGGGCGATGTCGCGGGCGATGCACTCGAGGCGGTAGTCGGAGACGACGTTCTTGGCCGCGTTCACGTCGTAGACGACCTGAGTGATGAAGAACCTGCACCCGGCGTCCTGTTTCGCGACCAGCCGTAGGTGTTCGTCGCCGCTGCGGGTATGTCGTTCCGGGATGGCGACTCCACCGACCGCGAGCTCCGGGCTGGCCTGGGCCCGCAATCCGTGGGCTTGCTTCAGCGACATCGCGACCTCCTTGTCCCGCGAGGAGGCGCCGACGAACACCGAGAGCACCTGCTCGGGATCCTGGGCGTCGAGCCAGGGCCGCAGTTCGGCTTCGGGATACTTGCCCACCACCCGGTAGATCACCGCGGGTGCGGTCCACGTGGTGAGGTACCGCGCAAGGTAGTCGGCCGGGTCCAACGTCGACACGAACGGGAACGGCCGCTGTTCGGCATTGCGATCGCTCTCGTCGTCGATGTCGTAGAGCACAAGGCCATCCAGACCCAGTGGGCGCAACCGGGCCATCGTGGCGTCGGCGATCTCCTCCACCCGCTGCGGCGAGGTCGACTTCCGGGGCGGGGTCACGGCGAAGAGCAGGAACTCGCCGTGACGGTCCGAGATGCGCCGCCGAAGATCCACGACAACGACCGTAGGTGTCGACCACCGCGACCGTCGACCCATCGCTCCACGGCGCCTGTCCACGAGGCATGCAGAGCGGGAGTACGGGTGGTCTCCGACGAGTGCAGCCGCGCCCCGAGCTCCAGGGCCAGCTCCAACACCTGCCCGCAGGCCGGCCGGTGTGTACCAGCACGCCGATCGCGTCGTTGCTATCGCCGGTGAAGACTGGTGAGCGGCCGCAGAAGCATCCGCGTCACGACGTGGTGGATGCGATCCCGGCAAGGCCACACCGTCCGGCACCCGCATGCTGAGCCCTACGCCGATCTGGACTCCGATCGTGTAAGAGGTCGCGCGGATTGGTTGGTGATCATGGACGTCGTGCAGGTCGGGCGTTCCAGCGGTGTGTGGTCCAGGCCTGCCGAATCAAGCTACGGAGTGTGACGATCGTGTCGGCGAGGTCGAAGAACGCGTCGACGACGATTTCTCGTCGTTCGTAGCAGCGCTGCAGCCGGTTGAAGCTGTTGTGCCAAGCGTTGGTCCGCTCGACGTGCCAGCGGCGGGTGGCCTGGATCGGCGCTTTCTCACCCTTGTGCGCGATCTCGCCGTGCAGGCCTCGTTCGGCCAGCGTGTCGCGGGTCTTGCCGGAGTCATAGCCGGCGTCGAGGTGCACGGTGATGTCGTCGGGCAGCGGGCCGAGAGCATCGAGGCGGTCGAGGGTGGGGCCCAGTAGCGGGGAGTCGTGCCGGTTGGCTCCGGCCAGGACTCGGCCCAGCGGGATGCCGTATCCCTCGACGAGCACCGAACGTTTCATACCCTGTTTGCGCCGGTCCACCGGCGACGGACCGGCGACCTCGCCGCCGCCGGGGGCCTTGGTGATGGCGCCATCGACGGCGATGTCGTGCAGCAGCAGACCGACGATGCGGTCGTAGGCGTCCAGGACGATCCGACGCAGCTGGGCGAAGACCCCGAGCCTGATCCACTCGTCACGACGATCGCGGATGGTGGTCGCCGAGCAGGTGCTGTCAGCGATGCCCTCATACGAGCAGCCGAACCGCAGTACCTGCAGGAGCTTGTCGAACACGATCCGATCCGCGATCCGGCGGCGATGGCAGCCCAGCGGATGGGTGGGATCGAACTCGTCTCGATGAGGCAGCAGCGCGGTGAACTGGTCCCACAACGGCTCGGTCAGCCATGATGGCAGGGTGGGCACGCGGCCTCCAGACGATCACGAAGCGTAGATAACTTCATGATCGGCAGGCCCGTACCCGCCCTCGCCCCCAGACACTCGACCGCGGCCAAGCTGTGACCAATCCGCGCGACCTCTAAGCGCATCGATCAGCAGGTCGGCAGATCAAGCGTCAGCGACGCCACCGACAGGTAGAACGGTGCGGGCACCGGCGGGCGACGCAGCCGGGCGACCCGCCCAAGCATCAGGCGAGGCCACCGCGGTGCGTCCCGGACCCCCGTCAGCAGCACCGTGACGCGAGCGGGATAGGCAGGATCGAACGCGAGCCCCGGGCCGTAGGTTCCGCGGGCCATCCAGATGGGAGTACCCGGCGCGTCGGTGTCGAGGAACCGCCGCGGCTGCGACCAGTCCGCGCGGTCGGCGCTGGGGTGCGCCGCCGTGCTCCACCACAGGCCCTGCGGCGGGAAGCCGCCCGTGTCGTGCAGGTCGGACCCGCGTGCATGCAGCATCACCCACCTGACGCCGCGCGGCGCGATCGCGATGTCGAAGAAGCCCTCGTCCGGCCCGGCGGATACGCGCGGCGGTGTCCATCCGGTCAGGCCGTCCTCACTCTCGACGCATCGCAGCTCGTAGTCGGGGTGCTCGCCGGGGCCGATCTCGTGCGGGTTCGCCTGGTACCACATCCGGTAGCGACCCCCGGAGTGAACGACGCGCGGTTCCAGCACGCTCCACCGTGGGGCGCCACCCTCCAGCACCGGCGTTCTGCGCTGCCGCCACTGGCCGTCGAGGTGCTCCAGCACGCCGATCGCGTAGCTGCTCCCAGGCCCGTAAAGCTTGGCGTTCGCCCGGCCCGAGTAATAGATCCGGGCGCCGTTGCCCGCAGCCGGCGGGACGTAGCTCGGGGTGTGCATGCCGGCAGCGTCCCAACTGCCCTTCGGCGGGTCGGCGCCCAGCGGTCGGACCCGGCCCCGAGGGTCGCGGTCGCCCCGGCATGGACCGCTGGGGCCGGTCGTCTCGTCGACCAGGTGTGCGCGGAACAGACGGTTGCGGAACGTGGTGGTGAAGCCGCCGACGAACAGGGTCCACCGGTCGTCGACGAGGTGGACGTTCGGGTCGCCGACCCCGAGAAGCCCTCGCGGCATCGGACCGTCAAGCATGTCCCACAGCACAATCGGCGCGGGGCTGCCCTGGGATCGCCACAGATCGGGCTGGTCGGCGTTCATGGGTGCGACCTCCTGGCTGGAGACGCGCGGCAGCGCGCTGACTCCCCCGCGGATCAGGTAGATCGGTTCCCAGAAACTACCGCGGTGTCCGGTTCGACAACAATCGGTTCACACGATGCCTACGTTCTTGCGGCCCTTACGTCCCGATCGCTCACGATGTCCCTCCGCGGCTGGTCCGGCTGTTCGCTCAGCAGGTGCCTGAGCAGGTCACTGATGCCCGGCACCGCAAACAGCACCTCGGCGCCGTTCAGATCCGGCGGCAGCGTCCGGGCGGGTCCCGGCAGGAGGGTGCGCACTGCGCCGGCCTCGGTCGCGATCAGGCCAGCCGCCGCGACGTCCCATGGGTGCAGGGTCTCGGTGTGCGCATCCAAGCGTCCGGCGGCGAGCCAGGAGAGGTCCAGAGCGGGCGAGGACGCCCGGCGGATGTCCTGGCAGTGCGTGATCAGCCGGCGCATACGCTCGACCAGCGCCTCGATGTCCGGGCGGACGTGGGGGAACCCGGTGCTGACGATCGCGGCGGCGAGCGAGTACCGGTCGGTCACCCGGATCGGGGCTCCGTCCAGAGCGGCGCCCTGGCCGAGGATCGCGGTGAACGTCTCGGCCAGCAGGGGGGCGTGCACCACGCCGACCCGGACGATGCCGTCGATGGCGAAAGCGATCGAGACGGCGACGTAGCGGTGCCCGCGGGCGAAGTTCGCCGTGCCGTCGATCGGGTCGACGATCCACAACGGCCCCTCACCGACGACGGGCACGTCATCGGACTCTTCGCTCAGCAACGGGACGCTTGGGAAGCATCTGCCGAGTACGCCCCGGATGATCCGGTCCGAGCGCAGGTCGGAGTCCGTGACCGGCTCGACGCCGTTCTTCATCCGCAGTACCGGCCCGCCGTCCGCCTGCGCCGCGCGGGCGATCTCCCGCCCGGCGGTCAGCGCAGCTGACACGGCGCAGTCGAGCACGGCGTGCAGGTCGTAGTGACTCACAGTCGTCCACTGTGCAGCACAGCGCAGATCCAGTCTCACCGGAAATGTTCGTGGTGTTGCGCGCAGGGTTGCGGAGGTGGGTGGCTCAGGTGAAGCAACGGATCCACGAGTTCGTAGCAGCACGGCCGGCGAGAAGGCGTGACGACAGCGATCCGGGAGCCCGCCCAAACGCGCTCAGGGGCTCCCTACTCCAGATCTGGTCCGGGCTACTGGTCACGAGGGAGTCTGACCCGGTGGAGGGCGGAGCTATCACCTGCCAACGAGAGCGCGGACGCATGATTGTTCTCGGCCGGGTCCATCGCGGTCCAGCGCAGCTCGTAGCCCGCGGCGTGGGCGAGCCGGGCCAGGAACGCCGCCGGGTACGCCCGTTGCCCTCCCGGAACTCTATCTGCACGGAGAAGAAAATCTTCGCCGGTGCGACGAGGAGCCGCGCGTCATGGACTAGTCCTCGGGCGACTGTGATCATCCGCTGCATCACTGATCGAAGTACTGTTCACCGCGTGACATCAGGGTCGACTGCCCATGGGCAGAGCGCGTATTCGCTCCGCATGGAGTGGGGTCTCGCCGGAGCCGCTGCTGTGGTTCCGGACTGCGATATCGCCGTAGTCGTCGACGTCCTGAGCTTCACCACGACGTTGACCGTGGCCGCCGATCGAGGCGTCGTCGTCTATCCGCTGACCTGGCGAAAGGACGCGGCCGCCACTTTCGCTGCTAACCTGTGCTGCGACTCTCGCCGTTGGCAGATCGGAAGCCCGAGCAGGTCAGGTCAGCTTGTCGCCGGCCAGCATCCGGAACGCTCAATCGTTAGAGCGTCTCGTACTTCCGTCTCCTAACGGGTCTTCGATCAGCTTCGAGCTCGCTAGGTCGCAGGCAGACGTGCTCGGTTGCAGCCTGCGCAACCGCGCCGCCGTGGCAAGTTGGATCCACGCCCGACGCGCCGCCGCCCCAGACATTCGCGTCGCAATTATCCCGGCCGGCGAGAAGTGGCCAGACCAGAGCCTCCGCCCTGCCGTGGAAGATCTATGAGGAGCAGGCGCACTGATCTCTGCATTGCACAGCTTTGGCTGGACTGACCTTTCGCCGGAGGCCTTCGTCGCAGCAACGGCGTTTGAGACCGCCTCGGCTCAGATCACTCAGCTCCTCCGTGAATGCGCCAGCGGGCGGGAACTGATCGACAGCGGACATGAGGACGACGTCCAAACCGCGAGTGAACTGGACTCCAGCTCACTCGTCCCGATCTTGCGGGGCGACATGTTCGTCGCCAACGTCTAGTTCGGGGACCCTCGCGACGACGGAAAGAAGCGAACATGACCGTCAGCCTGTGGGACGCGGCCGCCATCAGCCTCTACCGACGCTTCTGCGCCGGTGACGTCACCCCGGCGGAGATGGCGGTCGAGCTGCCGCCGATCTGGCGGTTCCGTTCTGATCGCGATCCTCTGCACGGCCCCGTGGCCTGGCAGGCCATGGTCGAGCATGCTGGCTACTTCTGTTGGAGTCCGGGCGGGCGCCGGCCGGGTCGGCGCCCGAGGCGGCCCCACCGACTGTTCCGGGGGGCGGTCCGCCAGCGGCGGCAGGGCATGTCGTGGACCACGAATCCGGCCATCGCCCGATGGTTCGCCGAGCATCGGCAGGCGCCCGCTGAGGTCGGCTTAGAGGTCGTTTCAGAACGACTTGTCGAGTTTCCATTGACCCCTCGACGACAGATCAAACGGCAGGTCAGATAGCCGCTTGTCGTCTACAACAGACACGTCGACCTCGTTCTGAAATGACCTCTTAGGACGGGTGTGGGTCGCGGTCGTGGAACCGAGTCGAGTCCTGGGATACCTCCACGACGAACGGGAGTTCCTCGTCGATGCCACTGATCTCGCCGTTCGCCCCTGGACCGGCTCCGACTCCGGTCCCGTCGTCCGAACCCGGCGATGGATCGCCGACAACGTCTACTGGTGAACAGGACGAGCACGGAGGCCAGAGACCCAGGCGCAGTTGCTGGCGGATACCGAGAATGCTCGCGCGGGGGCTGCCGTAGCGTCGCGGCGATGCCCCCTGCCAGGTCCGTCTCTGCGATCGCCCCGGGGCGCCGTGAGTTGGGGGGACTCGCTGGCTCTGACGCTCACCTCGGTGTTCAACTCCGTCGCCGGCCTTCTGGGGTTCCTGATCGCGGCGTGGGTGATGCCCCAGGACCAGGTCGGGCGGGCGACGGAGTTCGTCTCGGCCATGCAGCTAATCGGCGGCGCGGCCCAGCTCAATCTCGGTATCGGCATCATGAGGTGGCTGCCCGGGGCCGGCCGCAAGTCCGTGCGGCTGGTGTTCGGCAGCCTGTTGCTGATCATGCCGTTGTCCGGGCTGGCCGGCCTGGTCTACGGGCTGCTCGTCCCGCGGGTGGCCTTGGTCGCCGCCGGTGAGGGCGCCTTCGGGCTCGGCCTGTTGCTGCTGGTGCTGGGCTGTGCCGGGTGGGGCGTGTTCGTCGTGCACGACTTCGTCATGGTCGCCGCGGGCCGGCCCTGGCTGGCGGTCTGGCGCAGCGGGACCTTCGCCATGGCCCGCATCGGCCTGCTCGCCGTGCTCGGGGCAGGCCTGGCATCGCAGGGCATGGTGCTGTCCTGGGCGATCCCGGTCGTGGTGTGGATCGGGGTCGGCACGATCGTGCTGTGGTTCCTGGTCCGCAGATTCGCCGCCGCGGGCGGGCCCGGTGTCCTGCCCAGCCGGGCCACGATGGCCGGGTTCCTAGCCCCGACCGCGGTGGCCCAACTCGGGGCGGTACTGCTCTACAACCAGATCCCGCTGCTGGCGAACTTCCGAATGGGCAACGCCATCGGCGCGGTGTTCTTCATCGCCTGGCAGGCCACCGTCGTCATCGACACCGCCGCGGTGTACTTCACCAACTCCCTCGCCGTGCAGACCGCGCGCGAGCCCCACCGCGCCGTCGAGCTCGCCCGCCGGACACGACGTCGCATGCTGATGCTGTTCATCCCGCTCCTCGCCCTCGGCGCGGCCCTGGGCTGGCCGGTCCTGCGGGTCCTGGGACCCGGCTACACCGTCGGCGCACCGATCATCGCCGCGCTCATGGTCGGAGTGCTATTCCGGCTCGTCGTGGTCTTCGAGCTGGCACGACGCCAGGCCGACGGCGACGGCACCGGCTACGCCCGCCTGTCACTGCTCAACTGCGGGCTGGTCGTCGCTATCGCCTCGCTCACCCCGCTGCCGGACCCGGTGACGACACACTCCGCGCTGGTGATGCTGCCCTTCGTCCTCGGCTACGTCGTCGTTCAGGCCGCCTTCGCCACCGTCCTGATGATCGCCGACCGGCGGGCGCAGAACCGCCTCTCGACCCGGGCCTCTCCTCGGATGCCCAGGTGACCATTCACGGCCCTTAGGTGACAGGTGCGGCAGATATGCTGGAGGTCCGCGAGGGAAGGAATCCGAATGATGGTGTCAAGCCGCGGTAGCGGGTTGTGGTGCGGTGATGGTGAACATTCTCCGGTCACGCAGCAGGGCCCACAGGACGTCGACCAGGCGTCGGGCCAGGGCGAGCAGAGCTTGGGTGTGCAGCATTCTTTCGCTGCGTTTGCGCTGGTAAAAGGCCCGGGACGGGCCGTTGACCTTGAGGCTGGACAGCGCGGCCATGTAGAACACTCGCCGCAGGCGGCGGTTGTAGCGTCGTGGGCGGCGCAGGTTCCCGCTGATCCGGCCGGAGTCCTGGGGCACTGGGACGAGGCCGGCGTAGGAGGCCAGCCGTCCCGAGCTGGCGAAGCCACCCAGCTCGGAGCCGACATCAGCGCCGATACTGCTGCTGACACCGCCGTTGGTGGCGGTGAGGAATTCCGCGCCCAGAATGGGGCCGAGTCCGGGCAGCGACTCGATGATCGCCGCGTCCGGGTGGGTGCGGAACACGGTGGTGATCAGCTTGTCGGTGTCTTTGATCTCCCGGTCGAGCTCCAACAGCCGCCGGGCCAGGCCGGCGACAAGGACCGCGGTCCGCGTCTCGCTGGGCAGGGTCACGGTCTGGGCGTGGGCTGCGGCGACCGCGGTGGCCGCCATCGTGGGGATGCCTGGTGCCCATGCCCGGTGGGCGTGCAGATACTCGATCACTCCGGCTGTGTCCGCGTCTCGGAGCGCCTGCGGTGTCTGGAACCCGGTGACCAGCACCAGAGCGCTGCGGGTGGAGTAGTCGAAGGCCGCCTCGAGACCGGGAAAGATCGACCCGAGCAGGTCACGCAGCCGGTTGACCCCGCGTACCCAGTCAGCCATCAGGTCCTCGCGGTGGGCCACGAGCCGACGCAGCTCAGCAGTGGTCTCGTCAGTGGCGGTAACCACGGTGAGGTCGGCGCCGGACATGCGGGCGGTGTCGGCGATGACCTTTGCGTCGCGGGCGTCGGTCTTGGCCTCCCCACGGAACACGCCGCTCATCCGGTTGACGACCCGCCCGGGAACGTAGACCACCCGCTGGTCGGCTGCGGTGAGGACGACCTGCAACAGCGCGGCATAGCTGTTGGTCAGATCGATCGCCCACCGCACGTCCTCGGCCGCGGCGGACGCCCGATCGAGCAGAGCTTCGATCGCGGCCTGGTCGTTGCCGACCTTGCGGGAGAACACAACCTTGCCCTCGGCATCGACAGCGCAGGCGTGGTGGGTCCTTTTCCCGACGTCGATCCCGATCCAGACCACTGCTCGTCGCGCCACGAACAAACTCCTGTTGTTGCAGTTCACGCCCGTGGACAACCCGCCATCAGGTCCCTAATCAGCGACGGTTCGCATCAGATCCGAATCAGTGGCCAGGCCTGTCCAGAACGACGGGGCGGCCATTCCTTCCGAGCCACCGAAGCGGCAACAGCTCATCAGCCACACCCCGTCGTCCCGGGCATCCGGGGCATCAACCCCGAACACCTGCGACCTTAGGGACCGCCCATGGTGAGTTCGAGAACGGCGACCATCCCGGAAGACGTGGTTGCCGACCTCCCACGGCAGCAGTGGAGCAGCGACACCGCGGTGAGCTACGAAGCCGCGCAGGAAGCGATCAACGAGGTCCTCGCCTGCTACGTCGCCCTGCTCGAGCGAGAAGGCGGGAAGCCGGTGCCTGACCGCGAGCGGATCGAGGACCTGCGAGCGCGCATCGCTGACTGCGCGCACCAGCAGCGTGTCCTGTCGCCCAAGTACCCCGGGGAGCTCGCAGCGGTCCGTGGGAGCTACAGCCGTCGCCTTGCCGAGCTGCGAGACGAACTGGGGTGAGCTCCGATAGCGAGGACGTCGCTCGCTATCGGCTCAGCCAGGCGGACAACGAACGCATCTTCCGCGGCCTGATCATCCCCACCCGCCTCTCCAGCGTCGAGCGTCAGTCCACTCGCGACGACGCGGCCACACCGTGAACGGTGTCGTTCCGACGTGCCTCGGCCAAAGCCCGCCGCGCCAGCGGCGTCTGCGTCCGCGCTGACGGGTCCGTTGCTGCCGACGCTGGCGGGGCGACTCATCGCAGGAGCGGCCTAAGAGGTCGTTTCAGAACGACTTGTCGAGTTTCCATTGACCCCTCGACGACAGATCAAACGGCAGGTCAGATAGCCGCTTGTCGTCTACAACAGACACGTCGACCTCGTTCTGAAATGACCTCTAAATCGTCACCCACCTCGCAGCGTCTGAGCGTCGACGAGAGGGGGCCCGCCCCGATGTCGCTCCAGAATTTCTGAAAGTTGGCGGGCGTGTCGCGCTGTTCCCCTTTCAGAAAACCAGGCAGGATCATCGCCATGGCGAGAAGACCAACAGGGCGCCCGTCGAAGGGCCCGCGTGCAGTGGTTCTTCCACGGGTACTGCTGGCCGACGATCTTGCGCTCAAGACGCTGGCCACCAACCTCGGCTGGTACGTCTCAGAGACTGCCGCAAAGCTCATCAACATCGGGCTCCAGCACGTCGACGAGCTCCCAGACGAGTTGCCTCTTCGTGTCCCCACCAGCGAGTCGACAGACTTCACCGCCCGGATCCCTCTCACCGACGACCAGGTCGTCCGCGAGATCGCCCGGGAACGCGACCGCAGCATCTCGCTCGTCGCAGGCTCACTGATCCACCTGGGCCTGCGCTACCGCAACGAGATCCCGGGCCAGATCCCGGTCCAGTACAACCGCCCGGAGCAGCCCCTGACCAAGGCCTCCTAAAAGAACGAGACGGTCTCCCTGCCAGGAGACCGCCTCGGATCGTTCTCGCGTCAGCCGGACCTGCACCCGCCTGATGCCGTAGCCCCGGCGAACCGGGGCCGTTACCCCACCTGCGAAGAAGGGGCGCTTTCGCGTGTCCAGGATACATCCTGGGCCGGGAGCCAACCACCTTAGACACGGGGCGAATTCGTCATGCCCGGAAAACCGCCGCTCACCAGCGGCGGAGACCGGGTTCTGCATCCGCTGCTACGAGCACGGCGCGTTCACCCTGGCCTCCGGCCCCACCTCCGACCTCTGCCTCATCCACCAGCTCCCCCTCGGCGCGCAACCGCCCGCCGGCGACTTCGGCATCCGCTACACCACCGGGGCCCGACGCACGCCACGCGGCCGCGCCGCCCGCCCGCCCGCGGGCCCCACCAGCGGGCCCGGGCGCCCGAGCCGCGCCCTGCCTCCCACCGCCCGAGCGCGCGCCCGCGGTGTCACCCGCGCCCGCGCCCGACACGCCCGCGGGTTCACCCCGCACCCTGGGTGGCGCAACTTCATCGACCGCCAGTGGCGGGTACTGACTTCCCAGCACGAGGCCCTCGACTACATCGCCCGCCTCGTCGACGACGAGGAGTGGCGCTCGGACAAGCGCGCCAGCTGGTCGGCGATCCTGCGCCGCCTGGTCTGCCACATGGACTGGGACACCGGCCTGATCACCGGGCTCACCACCGACCGCCTCGGCGCCGCCGGCGGCCGCGCCGCCCGCACCGTGTCCCGTGTCCTGGCCTGGGCCCGCGACCGCGGCCTGCTCGTCGTCGTCGAAGCCGGGGCCAGTGCTGAGTTCCTCAGCACCGACACCGGCCGCACACCGACCTACGCCCTGGTCACCCACAGCCCTCTCCCCCAGCTCACCACGCCGACCGACCACACACACGGACACCCAGCTCAGACCACTGTGGATGAAAGTGGCGACCTCCCCACTTCTCACGTGAGTCTTAAGCCCTTGTCGGGCGGCAGACGGTCGGAGGTCACCGAGGCGAGCAAGTGGCACCCCTACGACGTCCCCGACACCCCCGGTGCAAGGAACCAAGCCACCCTCACCCTGCTTACGCTTCTCGGCCTAGGAGGCCGACAACGGGGCACGATCGACATCTGGCGTGCCCGGTCGCTGTTCAAGCCGTGGTGGGAGGCCGGCGCGACCGTCGCTGGGCTGCGCCACGCACTCGAACACCACCCCGACCACCCCGACCGACCGCGTGGACCGGTCACCACCGGCGCCCGGGACCCCCTGCGGGTCATCGGCGCCCGCCTGCGCCCCTGGCAGGGACGCCTCGGCGAGATCCGCGCCGTGCAGATCGGCCGGATGCGGGCGAGCACTGGCACCGGCAGCGGGCCCACCCCTCCTGCGCCGCTGTCGCCGGTTCTGCGGGACCGGCCGGCGGGACGAGGGGCGCGGATGGCCGCCAGGGAAGCGCTGAGCGAGCACCTCCGCGAGCTGCGCGAGGCCCGCGGCCTCCCGTCGAGCCATACCCACTGAAACCCGCACCGGTCAGGGACGAGGATCGGGCGAATCTGATGAGCTGGCCGCGCTCCGACCACAGCAGGACCCTCCAGCCCCGAGCCGAGCCGGGAGGGGTCCCGGGAGCGTGCTCCTAACCTCCGTCAGGTCCAAGATCATAAGCAGGAGGAGTAGGACGATGCGGGTTCTCAGGTCCACGATGATCGGCCTCGCACTCGGGGTCGCCACGCTGACGTCGGTCGGTGCCGGGGTCGCCGTCGCAGCTCCCATTGCCCCGGCCCAGTCTCCAACCTGGAGCTACGTCGCGACCTACGCGAACAGGGGTGCGTGCGAGGAGGCGATCGCTGCCTACCGAGGAAGGCCCGACACCTCCGAGTACCGCTGCATCTCCAACGGGAACCCGACCCAGAGCCAGGAGACCAGCTGGGGGCGCCGTAGTATCCGGAATTTTTCGGGCGGATATGGAGGATGCAGGGCTGTGACCTCGTGGTTCGTGGGGATAGGTCAGATAAGCCGCGATTATCGCGTGTCTCAATCTATCGAGGCGGAAGCGACCATGGACTCGTCTCGACAGCAGTGGCCACGGAGTGCGCTGCCAGAGACGACAGTGGGTCTGAGCAGCGACGATGGGTGCTGTGGTGGCTGGCCAGTGAGTGAAACTTGCCCGATGACGGGGGCGTCGCGTCGTGAGGACGGCGAACCTGATCAGAACAGGGTGTCGCGGACACGTAGTGGTCGGTAGCCGGTCGGGCTGAGTTGGGCGAGTTCGCCGTCGATGTCGACCTCGATGGCGCCGAAGAAGTTGATGTTCTCCGAGTGGGCCGGGGAGATGTGGGCCAGGACCTCGTCGTCGATGCGGCGACCGGCGGCGCGCATCTGCTCGACGGCCAGGCCGTAGTACTCGGTCGTCCAGGTGACCACGGCGTTGGTGACGAGGGTGAGGCACCACGCCTGCTCGGTCTGTCCCTCCAGGTGTCGGGCGCGGATCATGCCCTCGTGGGCGTAGAGCAGGTCCCGCTTGAGCGCGTGCAGCGACTCGCCCTTGTTCAGCTGCCGGGAGATCTTGCGCCGGTAGGCCGGATCGGACAGGTACCGGGCGGTGTAGACGGTTCTGCGCAGCGCGCCGTACTCCTTGAGCGCCGCGGCGAGCGCGTTCTGCCGCCCGGACGCCGAGAGTTTCCCGACCAGTAGCGATGCGGTGGCGTGCCCGAACTTCAGCGACCCGGCCAGGCGCAGCAGGTCGTCCCAGTGCTCGGCGATCAGGTCGGTGTTGAGCTTGCGAGCCAACAGCGGCCCCGTCAGGGGGAACGCCGTCTCGGCCGCCGCCTTCGCACCCGTCCGGTAGAGAGTGATCTTGCCCAGGTCCCGGATCCGCGGTGAGAGCTGCAACCCGAGCAGGTCGAACAGCCCGAAGTTGACCAGGGTGACGCCGTGCGTGTCGGTGGCGTGCTCGGTGATCGGGATGTCGGTCGCGTTGCCGAGGATCTCGTCCAGGACGTAGTGCGCCTCGCGTTTCGTGGCGACGATGATCTTCGTGCCGTAGGTGGTATGCTGATCGGTCACGTGCGTGTAGGTCGACAGGCCCTCGTGCGCAAAATACCTGCTCAGAGCCCTGGCGGTGACCGACTTACCTCGCGTCGGGAACCGCTGACCGTCCGAAGAGGACAGCGTGCCGGTGCCGAACACCGGGGTCAGCGGCAGGCGCTGGTGGTAGCCGATCAGCGCCAGGTTCGCCGCCCGCAGCGTTTCCTCCCGTACGTACCACTCGGCGGTCCAGGCCAGGATGTCGTAGGAGATCCCGCACGCGTCCGCCATCCGTGTGAGCCCGAGGTTGGTGGACTGGGCGAGCAACACCGCGATCAGGTTCCGCTTCAGCTCGCGCGTGCGGGCCTGCTTGCCGCCGGCGTGGGTGAAGCAGTCCAGGAACCCGGTGCGCTTGTCCATCTCGATCAGCAGCGACACGATCGGCGCGAACGGCAGCATCTCGGTCAGCTCCGCCTTCAACGCTCTCGCCTCGGCCGGGATGTCCTCCGCGGTCAGCGGGGAGATCACCAGATCGCCGTCGTCGTCCAGGCGGACCGGGCCGTCGCCGTGGGCGAGCGTCGTTTCCAGCTTGCCCAGCGCGGTGTGCAGCTCGTCTTCGGCCTCGGCCAGGCCGGTGGCGGCGTCGGAGGGTTTGCCGACCAGTCGGCAGAACTCCGCCCGCTGATCCGCCCACTTGTCCTCGGTGAGCAGGTAGGCGGCCGGGTCGGAGTAACGGCGGCTGCCCGGCACGAACACGTCCCCGGTGCGCAGCCCGTCCCGCAGGGCCAGCAGCACGCACAGCTCCCAGTAATGCCGATACGCCGTCGCGCTGCGGTTCGCCGCGGCGGTGTCCAGGTAGCCGCGGAAGCGGGCCGGGACGAACCCGCTCGGCGCGTCGTCGGGGACCTTGCGGGCGCCGGTGGCGTTGAGCTCCCGCAGGATCGCCACCGCCTCCAGCAGCTCGGCCGCGGCGGTGCCGCCGGCGAAGGTCACGGCGTCGAGGACGTTCGGGGTGAACTGGCGCAGGTACCCGTACGAGCCGTCCAGCGCGGCGAGGTGCCCGTGATCGCGCGGCAGCGGCGGCAACGCGCTCGACTGCGCCGAACGCAGCCGGTCCCAGCCGACCCGCTCGCCCCGGATCAGACCGCCGACATCGCCGTCCGGCACCGCCGGGTCGGCCACGATGGCCAAGATCGCGTCCAAAAGCTCCTGGCGGTCCTCC
The DNA here is from genome assembly GCF_020131355.1 of Pseudonocardia sp. ICBG1293. Classification (GTDB taxonomy): domain Bacteria; phylum Actinomycetota; class Actinomycetes; order Mycobacteriales; family Pseudonocardiaceae; genus Pseudonocardia. The sequence goes on along the minus strand of NZ_JAHLEL010000022.1, from coordinate 29,429 downwards.
CCGGACTTGGCGCGTTCGGCCAGATAGTCCCGCATCCTGTGCGCGGCCTTGCTCTCCCGCGCCGAGAGCGCCTGGTCGAACAGCGCCACCACCTCGTCGAGCACCTCGGTCGCCGACTGGGCCAGCAACGTCAGCAAGATCGGGTACCGGCGTTCCGGCTCCCGCCGTTCCAGCGCTTGGGCGGTGAGGCGGCGACCGACCGTGGCCAGGAACCGGCGGCGTTCGGCCGGCAGCACCGACAGGTCCAACGCGTGGGCGTCCATTCCGCGCAGGAACTCCAGCTTCGCGATCTCGGCCTTCACCGCCGCGGGCGAGGCCTCCACCGGCCCCTTCCCCAGCCACCGCAGCCGGGTCATCCCGATCTCCGAATCCACCACCAGCAGCCCGTCCAGCCCGACGCGGCGGGCGTCGGTGAACTCGTGCGCCAACCGGTCGAACGTCTCCTGCCGGGCCACCTCGCGGGCGTGGGCGACCCGCTTGACCACCGTCACCGGTCCCGGCCGGATCACCCGCGCCGAGATCAGGAACTCGCACGCCAGCCGGAACAGCAGCGTCGGCGAATCATGCTCCATCGCCCGCGCCAGCAGGAACTCGTCGAGCTCCTTGATCTCCAGCGTCGTCGGCGGCCGCCACCCCAGATACTGCGCCGCCAGCCGAAGATGCTCGGTGCGGGTCTTCGCCCGGCGCCCATACGAACCGATCACGGCCGGATCCACGCGCAACTGCTCAGCCAGGCGCACCACCGCCGCCTGCGGCGCCGACGCCACCTCATCCGGCACGAACCCCAACCACGACAACGAGCACACCGCGACCGCCAGACCCAGCCGATCCGCCGCGCCCCGGCCCCGACCGGGATCAACAAACGCAACGTCCGCCGGGGCCAGCGTGAAGAACCGGAACAACTCCTCCCGGCCGATCTCCGGGAACCGCCGCAGCCTCTCCAGCTCGACGTCTGTGAACACCGGAGCGACCACCCGACAACCTCCCGACCAGAACCCCAGAAACCCCCTGGTCAGGAGCCTACCCAGCCATATCCGCCCGATTATTCCCGGATACTACGGCGACCCCTGATCAGCGCCCGCGCCAATGACCACGACTCGCCGTTGCTGAAACCGACCCTGATCGGGATCTACGACATGATCGGGCCGCGGCCCGAGCGACCGTGCCTGCACCTGGACCGGGGCTATGACTCAGGCAAGACCCGCGATCTGCTCGAACGACTCGGGTTCGACGCACAGATCGCCACCAAGGGCCGGCCCGCCCCGATCCAGGTCGGTAAGCGGTGGCCGGTCGAGCGCACCCATTCCTGGATGAACGGCTACGGCAAGCTCCGCCGCTTCACCGACCGGCGCACCGTCATCGCCGCGTTCTACCTCGACCTCGCCGCCGCACTCACCGTGATCCGCAGACTGATCAACGCGGCCCGCAACCGCTACCGCTGGCCGGATAGGCCCACCACCCGCCGGCTGCGGTAACGATCAATTGCCGGACGCTCTTAGAGGTCATTTCAGAACGAGGTCGACGTGTCTGTTGTAGACGACAAGCGGCTATCTGACCTGCCGTTTGATCTGTCGTCGAGGGGTCAATGGAAACTCGACAAGTCGTTCTGAAACGACCTCTTAGAGCGCCCGGCAAATGAGGTCGTGGGGGTGTCGTTGCAGGTAGAGGCACGGACTCTCCAGGCGACCATCAGGACATCAGCAATCCCATGATCACTTGCAGGTCCGTGTCTCTACCAACACCGACACACGGCCACCTCTACTGCCGGACGCTCTTATTCGTAAAAGTGCAAAAGTGCTAAAAGTGCGAACGGATCAAACCGGAGCAGGTCGGCCGGGCTAACCGTCCTGACTGCCGACCGTATCTAGTGTCGCGTAAACGATGTTCTTTGACCGGGTCGGCAGTGGTTGAGTAGGTGGTCTGCGGGTTTGGTCCAGATGAACGGGTGGCAGCGTTCGTTCCAGCCGTCGATGAACCGGCCGATCGCGCCGATCAGTTCTCTGACGCTGCCGAAGCTGCCGAAGCTGCCGTGGCGAATGGCCTGGCGGGTGATGACCCCGAAAAAGACCTCGACCATGTTCAGCCACGATCCCGAGGTCGGGGTGAAGTGCAGGGTGATCCGCGGGTTGCGGGCCAGCCAGGCCTTCACTGCGGGGTGCTTGTGGGTCGCGTAGTTGTCCACCACCAGGTGCAGCTTGCGCCGCGGGTAGGCCTTCGCGACCTGCTTGAGGAACCGCAGGAACTCCTGATGGCGATGCCGCGGCAGGCACGCCTGCTCGACCCGCCCGGTCGCGACCTCTAACGCCGCGAACAGCGTGGTGGTGCCGTGACGGACGTAGTCATGCGTCCGTTTCTCCGGGATACCGGGCATGATCGGCAGGATCGGCGCTGTCCGGTCCAGGGCCTGGACCTGGGATTTCTCGTCGACGCAGAGCACGACGGCCTTGTCCGGCGGGTTCAGATACAACCCGACGATGTCGCGGACCTTGGCTTCGAGCTCGGGATCGGTGGAGAACTTGAACGTCTCGGACTTCCACGGCTGCAGCCCCCACCGCCGCCAAATCTTGCCGATCCACACGTGGGAGATCCCGAGCTCGGCACCGAGCAGCCGTGACGACCAGTGCGTGACTCCGAGCCGCTCAGGCGGCGGTTCCAGCGTGGCGAGCACGACCGCGACCTCGTCGATCACCGGCGGCCGGCCCGCCTTGGGCCGGTCGGCCAGCCCGGCGATCCCCTCAGCGGCGTAACGCTTCTTCCACCCGATCACCGTCGCCTTCGACGCCCCGACCAGTGTGACGATGTCCTTGACCGCCACCCCGTCCGCGGCCAGCAACACGATCCTGCCCCGTCGGGCCAGTCCCGCCGAAACCGACGAGGAACGCAGCCAGGACTCCAGCACCTCGCGGTCGGCGGCCGGAACGTCCACGGTCACAGTCAACGGCACAGCTCATGATCCCGTAAACCAGCCCGTGAGTAAAGTAACCTAGTTACCGCAATACTAGGACACTGCCTCGCCCGGGGACGCTTCGGTCCCCGGGCCGCTCCATTTCTACAGTTCGGGGGCTGCGTCGCGGATGAGGTCGGTGGCGTAGTTCTCCCGTCGGATGCGCTGGTCCTGATACAGCAGGGCGGTCGCGCCGATGCCGTAGCTGGAGCCGAGGCCGAACACCACGGTCAGCACAGCGGCGGCGGTGCCGATCGCGACCCAGAGTGGGCCGGCGATCCCGATCACGGCGGCGAAAGCGATTGCAGGCAGGGTGATCAGGGTGGTCGGGATCAGGATGAGCACGCTGATCGCGGCCAGCACGGCGAAGCAGCGCCACCAGGACCGGTGGACCAGGTCGAAGGAGCGGCGTAGCGCGGCCCCGGCGGTGCGCCCTTCGACGACGATCGCGGCGGGGGCGAAGGCGATCAGGACCGAGACGTAGATCAGCAGCAGGACCGCTACCACGGTCAGGATCCCGGCGACCGTGCTGATGGTGTCGCCGTTGCCGGCGGGGTCCGGGGTGCCCCAGAACGGGGCCGCCGCGGCGGTCTTGATGAGGGTCGGGATCAGGCTGATCAGGGTGACGACCGCCCACACCTCGTAGAGGGCCCGCAGGTGAGGGCGGGCGGTGGCCCAGGCCTGGGACAGGGTGAGGCGGGGTCGGCCGAGGACGGCGGGGCGCAGGGTGGACAGCACGACGCCCAAGGTGGGCGGGGTCACCACGAAGCAGAGCGCGACCAGCACGAGGGTGAACAACACCTCCTGCGGCGAAGTCCCCACGGGAGCGGCTTGCGCTGCGGTTTCTGCTGCGGCCGGGTCGGCTGCCGCGGCATCGGCGATGGCGGGGCCCGGGTCGAGGAGCCACCACCCGGCCAACACACCGCCCCCGACCAGCAGGAGTGCTTCCAGCAGTGCCGGGACCAGCACCGCTACCGGGTTCGCCCGGACGAACCGGACCGCCGTGGCGGCGATCTGATGCCACCGCAACGCCTGCAACGCTATGATCCCCGGACGCGGCGCTACCCCACCAGGCCCTGTCGGAACGTCCTCTTCCATGTTCCCCCTTCGTTACGATAAGGAGTGGAATCGATCATATTTTCGGTGGGCAACAGTTCTGGCGAGGGTTACTGATTCCGTGGTCTCGGCCTGAATTCCTTGTCTCTACGGTAGATTGCGAAGTTGAACCATAGCGTGACCGCGCCCTGAAGGATGAGGCTTCCGAAGAACATCAAGTCTGCCCACGGCTCATCTGAGAAAACGCGTGTGGACAGATACATCGCCACGCCGCAGCCGCATACAACAATGAAGGCAGTGAGGAATGACGGCTTCCGGATGGGTTCAGCGGGCATGGTCATCCGCTCGGACGGATAGTGTCCTGGCGGCGCGGCAAGGCGGGGCTATTGGAAGCATCCGCTCACCACTGCGTTGAGCGAGAAGAATTCGAGGAGCACGCCCTGGGCGACGCCGCCACCGTTTTTGACGATAGCGGCCTGAGTCGCGGCGACTGCCGCGCCGACGGATTCTCCCCGCGCTCGCGCTGCCTTGAAGGCGTCAACGCCCAGTTGGGCGACCTTCTTGACGCCTCCGGCGGCTTTGATCGCGGTCTTCAGCTTGAGGATCTTCGCCGGGGCGAAGCCGTTGGAGACGATCGCGATGGCGATCGCCGAGCTGCATGCCCAGACATTTGCCCGGTCGGGCGCGGAGAGGTGAGTCTTCTTCCACTGATCCCATGCGGCATCGCTGACGAGCGCGGAGTCTGGGATGGACTCAATGATCCGTAGTCCTTCTTCGAGGTTCTTGCTGTCTTGTCCAGCGAAAGATTCCTGGACTTGCTGTTCTGCTGAATGCGGTACGTGGGTAAGTGCTCTGGAGGTGAATCCGGTGGTCATGCTCATCGGGATCGCGGCGGCCAGGATCACGGTGATGGCGCGTTGTGTGTACGTCGTTGTGCTCACGCTCTGCAGTGCAGCACGTCGCGGACTATCCTGTCAAGATCAGATACGTATCGCACATATGTTGCCGCGGAGCGTGTTATTTAGGGCAGGTGCTGCCTGGAATTGCACCCATGTGCGTGTTCGTCTGATTAGGGGTGCTGTTGTGGTGTGTGGGTGTTCTGTCGTTTCCGTGCGAAGTGGGTCGGTCGCGGTGGCGCGGATCTTGCCGCTTCTACTGAGGTGTTCTCAGTAGCGCGGTGACAGATCGGTCGACACGCCGAAGACGGCGAGGTCGCAGGAGAACAGGCAGGACCCCGGTAGATCAGGTCGGTCCGACCAAAGATCGACTCCACCACCGAGGTCCTGCATGCACGATCCTGTCAGCTACACCGGTGTGCTCCCGATCGGGGAGCCCACCGTGGGCTCCCTGGCTCGGCTTCTGGCCGGTGAACGTGCCCGCCGTGGCACCCGAACCGGTCGCCGTGCTCTGGCCCCCGTCGCCCAGGCGGTCCTGGTCCTGCGGTGGTTCCTCGATGCGAGCCGTGTGGCGCGCCTGGCGGCCGACAACACGATCAGCACCGCAACCGCCTACCGCTACCTGCACGAGGGCATCGACGTCCTGGCCTCGGCCGCGCCCGGGCTCCATGGAGCCCTGCTGGCCGCCCGCGCAGCCGGCCACACCCACGTGAGTCTCGACGGAACGTTGATCACCACTGATCGGTGCCGAGCGATCGGGCCCACCGCCGGGGTGGACCTGTGGTGGTCGGGCAAGCACCACCGCCACGGCGGCAACATCCAGATCGTCACCGCACCCGACGGATGGCCGTTGTGGACCTCCCCGGTACGACCGGGCCGCGAGCACGACACCCGCTGTGCCCGTACCCACCCCGGCCTGCTCGACACCCTGGTCGCGTTCACCGACGACACCCACGCCGTCCTGGCCGACCTCGGATACCAGGGCGAAGCCGACCGGCTCACCGTGCCGTTCAAGCCCGTCCCCGGCAGCGGCCGAACAGGAGCCTTTTCCGTCGTGATTTCGCTGGTCAGCGGCTTTTTGAGGGGTCGGGGGCGTAGTGGGGTGAGGCTCCCGGGAGGGCAGCAGTCGTCCAAGATCGACCATCCTGACCGGGAGCCTCGTCGTGTTGTCCTACCCTGCTGCGATCGCGTTGTCGACTCATACTCTTGCCCAGCTCAGCGCGATGATCCGTCGGGAACGGCGTGGGCGGGCAGGACGCTGGTGGCGGCTCACCGCAGGTCAGCAGGCCCTGCTCGGCCTCGCGCATCTACGCAACGGTGACCACCTACGCCCGTCTCGCGGCCGGGGTCAAGATCGCGACCAGTACCGCTTGGCGCTACGTTCACGACACCCTGACTCTGCTCGCTGCGCTGGCCGAAGACATCGGCCAGGTCGGACATCGAATCGGGGCTCTGGCCTGGGTGCTGCTGGACGGGACCCTGGTCCCGATCGACCGCGTCGCCGGTCAGCGCCGCTTCTATTCCGGACGCCACCGCCGCCATGGAGTGAACGTCCAGGTCCTCGCTGATCCGTTCGGTCGCCTGTTGTGGGCCTCACCGCCGTTACCGGGTTCCACCCACGATGTGACCGCCGCCCGCCGAACCGGTGTGATCGACACCCTGGACAGCCGAAACATCGAGACCTGGGCGGACAAGGCCTACCAAGGCGCCGGCGGGACGATCCGGACCCCCTACAAGCGTCACCGGACACGACATCGTCTGTCGACCGGGCAGAAAGCGGTGAACCACGCTCACGCCCGTATCCGCTGCCGAGTCGAACAAGCCGTCGCTGAACTCAAGGGCTGGCACGTGTTGGACCGGCTCCGCTGCTGCCCCCGCTACGCCGGGACCATCATCGCCGCGATCACCGTCCTCAACCGGATCGAGACCCACCACTGACCTGCGGAATCACGATGGAAAAGGCTCACCGATCGTCCTTCGTCGACATGGACCGGATGTCCTCCCCGGAGGGATTCAGCGCCGATCGGCGTAGCGTCTCCGCGTAAAGGCTAGTGTTGCGGTAACTAGGTTACTTTACTCAGGGGCTGGTTTACGGGATCATGAGCTGTGCCGTTGACTGTGACCGTGGACGTTCCGGCCGCCGACCGCGAGGTGTTGGAGTCCTGGCTGCGTTCCTCGTCGGTTTCGGCGGGACTGGCCCGACGGGGCAGGATCGTGTTGCTGGCCGCGGACGGGGTGGCGGTCAAGGACATCGTCACACTGGTCGGGGCGTCGAAGGCGACGGTGATCGGGTGGAAGAAGCGTTACGCCGCTGAGGGGATCGCCGGGCTGGCCGACCGGCCCAAGGCGGGCCGGCCGCCGGTGATCGACGAGGTCGCGGTCGTGCTCGCCACGCTGGAACCGCCGCCTGAGCGGCTCGGAGTCACGCACTGGTCGTCACGGCTGCTCGGTGCCGAGCTCGGGATCTCCCACGTGTGGATCGGCAAGATTTGGCGGCGGTGGGGGCTGCAGCCGTGGAAGTCCGAGACGTTCAAGTTCTCCACCGATCCCGAGCTCGAAGCCAAGGTCCGCGACATCGTCGGGTTGTATCTGAACCCGCCGGACAAGGCCGTCGTGCTCTGCGTCGACGAGAAATCCCAGGTCCAGGCCCTGGACCGGACAGCGCCGATCCTGCCGATCATGCCCGGTATCCCGGAGAAACGGACGCATGACTACGTCCGTCACGGCACCACCACGCTGTTCGCGGCGTTAGAGGTCGCGACCGGGCGGGTCGAGCAGGCGTGCCTGCCGCGGCATCGCCATCAGGAGTTCCTGCGGTTCCTCAAGCAGGTCGCGAAGGCCTACCCGCGGCGCAAGCTGCACCTGGTGGTGGACAACTACGCGACCCACAAGCACCCCGCAGTGAAGGCCTGGCTGGCCCGCAACCCGCGGATCACCCTGCACTTCACCCCGACCTCGGGATCGTGGCTGAACATGGTCGAGGTCTTTTTCGGGGTCATCACCCGCCAGGCCATTCGCCGTGGCAGCTTCGGCAGCGTCAGAGAACTGATCGGCGCGATCGGCCGGTTCATCGACGGCTGGAACGAACGCTGCCACCCGTTCATCTGGACCAAACCCGCAGACGACCTACTCAACCACTGCCGACCCGGTCAAAGAACATCGTTTACGCGACACTAGATGCTTCTTGCAGTTCACTGGGGCGGCCGAACTCGGCGATGCACCCGTCGGATACGACTGCGACCTTATCAGCTGTCGTGACAGTGGAGATCCGATGCGCAATGACGATGACAGTCCGATCCCTTAGCAGATTTTCCAGGGCGCGTTGCACCTTGTGCTCAGAGTGTACGTCCAGGCTAGAGGTGGATTCATCCAGGACGATGACACGTGGATCGCTAAAGCAGGAGTCGAGCAATAGCGATGCGTTGCCGTTCTCCGCCTGAGAAGCGGTAGCCGCGTTCACTAACGAGCGTGCATAGGCGGTCTGGAAGCTCTGCGATCTTATCAGATAAGCCGACTGCGGACAAGGCTCGCCAAAGCTGATCGTCGCTTGCATCTGGGCAAGCCACTCGCAGATTCTCTGCTATTGACTCCTGAATAAGAAGGTGTCCTGCGGAAGCATTCCCACCTCCTTGCGGATGGTCTCCCGACCTAACCGGCGAAGATCGACTCCACCAATGACGATCCGACCGGAGTCAGGCTGGTAAAGCCGTGCAATTAACGCTCCAATAGTAGATTTTCCCGCCCCGGAGGGACCGATCAGAGCAAGTCGTTCTCCCGCGCCCACTGTGAGGGTTAGCCCGCGGAGAACACATGGGCGGATGGCGAATTCCTGATCGTGGTATGAAGGATCAGAAATACCCTCGACTGCAAGTTCAGCAGGGCTCGGGTAGGAGAAAGACACGCGCTCCAAACGAACCTCGAGCGGTCCGTCCGGCAGGCGGTCCTCGCTTCTCGGCTCCCCTGGCTCTGCTTGGACGTTCAAGACATCGAAAATCATCTTGAAGCTAGCTAGTCCCGTAGCCATCTCTGCTCGAACCGTGGATAGGTTCACGATTGGAACGTAAAGACGCGCTACGAGTAACCCTAGGGTTACTACGACGCCCGCATCTACAGCATCAGCTTCAGCAAGAATCCCTCCCAACCCATAGGTCATGGCCACCGCCAACATTGAGACACAAGACAATGATGTCACGTACACACTTTGTCGTGTATCGATCTGCACACCGAGGTTGGCCATACTCTGCGCGGTTCGCTCAAACTTTCTGGAGTCGTCGTCGGGTCTGCCCATCAGTCGGACCAGTAGCGCTCCAGATGCTCCGAGCCTCTCCTCTACCTGACTAATCAAATAGCCAGTTTGACTGCCCATTCGGTAGTGGAGCTGCGCTATAGACCGAACAAGGAAGCGGCCAGGAACTAGAAACAGGGGGAAGAGCAGCAGTGCGGCCACTGCCACTACGGGTGAAAGTGCAAGCATGGTTACGAACGTTATGACAACCATCACGGAGTTCGTGACTAGAGTCTGCGAAACAGTAGTGATCAACCGCTGAGCAAACGCCGCCTCGTTACTTATTCGGCTCACGAGACCGCCTGTGCGGTTGATGCTGAAGAACTGCATTGGCAAGTTCTGAACATGGTTGTAGACATCGCTGCGTAGGCGAGTAGCTACATCGTGACCGATACGCGCCGCTTGCCAGTCACAGATCACCTGAAGCGCGAACTCGGCGAGTGCGACACCCGCGATCGCAACTGATATCCAAATAACCAAGCTCGCGGCTTCTCCGGAAACAATCGAGTTAACCGCCCACCCTGCGAGCACGGGGGCGAGCACAGCGAGGCCAGCAGCCGTTCCCGCCGCAACTGATAGCAGGACGATCCGGCGGCTGTGAGGTCTCAGGTACTTGGTGGCGCGCAGCAAATCCGAACGCGACAACCCGCCACCTTGGATCGTCGAGTAACTCAAGGTATGTGCGACTAGCGCTTTTCCTGCCGCATCCTGGGAATCCATTCTTTAACCAGACCTCTTAATCTGACGCGCCTCTAATCGAAAGCAAGTTCACTTCGGATAGGATGACGAAGCGCTCGACATTCGGCTCCTCCAATATGGGCTTACCCGCGGCATCACATACCCATGAGTGAAACTGGAGCGGAGCCACGCCGATGCCGATACGCGCAGTTACTGCCCGACGTTTTGAGAGACACAATATGCTGCAGCACAGCGTCTGCTCGAAGCACGCGATGCGGATGGGAAGCGACGTGCCTACATTCCGTACCTTTCGAAGGGTAGCCTCCAGGTCGTCTCGGCCACTCCAACGAGTGTTCAGGTTACGGGCAAGAATGGTGAGTAGAGTGAAGCACCGTGAATTTCCGAGAGTCCATACGAGTAGCCGCGATAAGAGCAAAAGCGCACCGATCCATACGTGCGAGAACAGGGAGAATCCCTGCCGTCTGCCAGTGTAACCATTCAGGTCCTGGCTCGATGATCTACCGGTGTGTCGGTGCGTGACCCGAGGTCGGCGGTGTGCTGATCATGTGCGGTGTCCGGGTCGCAGCAGCCGTCGCGCGAGGAGCTCCTCGCGCTGATCGAGGCGCAGGCCCGCACGATCGAGGAGTTGCGGGGCGAGGTCGCCGAGCTCAAGCGCCGACTGGGTCGCAACTCGGGCAACTCCTCGCAGCCTCCCTCGGCGGACGCGCCCACGGCCTCGCCGTCGAGGATGGCCAGGCGGCGCAGCGGCCGCAAGCCCGGCAAACAGCCCGGTGCGGGCGGATCGGCGTTGTTCCAGACCAGTGGCCCCGGACGAGGTCGTCGATCACGTCCCGGATGCCTGCATCGGCTGCGGCACCGAACTATCCGGTGCGAACGTGGCCGGGATGGTGCGTCGCCAGGTCCACGACATCCCGACCATCCGCCCGGTCGTGGTCGAGCACCGGCTGCACCAGAAGCGGTGCGGCTGTGGCGCGACGACGACCGCGGCCGCTCCGGCCGGGGTGGGCGCGGCGGCGGTCTACGGGCCGAACCTGCGTGCGCTGGCGGTGTACCTGCTGGTGTTCCAGCACGTCCCGGTCGCCCGCACCGCTCAGTTGATCGCCGACGTGACCGGGGCGCGCCCGTCGACCGGCTGGATCAGCTCGGTGCTGACCACCGTGGCCGAGCTGCTGGTCGACGTCGAGAAGCTGATCAAATCTCTGATCGTGCTCGCGCACGTGATCCACGTCGACGAGACCAGCAGCAACATCAACGGGGCCCGGTGGTGGCTGCACGTCGCGGGCACCGAGAAGTTGACCGCCTATCACCTGCACCCCTCCCGCGGACGCGCCGCTGTGGCCGAGTTCGATGTGCTGCCCGCGTTCAGCGGAACCGTCGTGCACGACGCGCTGTCGGTCTATGACGCCTACCCGCAGGCCCGGCACGCCCTGTGCGGGGCGCACCTGGCCCGCGAGCTGGTCGCCGCCGGCGAGACGCACCCCGACCAGGACTGGCCAGAGCAGGCACTACGCGCCCTGCACGGGCTCAACACCGCCGCCCACCAGGCCCGCGAGCAGCACCTGTCGGCGATCCCAGCCGAGATCGTCGACCCCCTGCTCGACTCGTGGCGCCACGCGCTGCTGGTCGGGCTCGCCGAGCACCGCCGCGTGCCCGGGCGCCGACAATCCAAGACCCGTAACCTGCTCGAACGCCTGCGCGACCGTGACGACCAGGTGCTGCTGTTCGCGCGCGACCTCGCCGTGCCGTTCACCAACAACCAGGCCGAACGCGACGTCCGACCGACCAAGACCCAGCTCAAGATCAGCGGCTGCCACCGCTCGGAGACCACCGCGAAGGCGTGGCTACGGATCCGCGGCTACATCTCCACCGTCACCAAACACGGCGACGACATCCTCACCGCACTCCGCGACGCCATCACCGGAAACCCCCTGGCCACCGCCCCACGCAGCACCGACCTGAATGGTTACCTTGAGCTTCCCCCGGTTTGCCGGAGTGCGGGTTACCTGTCGGCGTCGCGCTGGGCGCGACGATAGTCGTCTTCGTACTCGTCGGGTGAGAGCCCTCCGAGGCGGGCCTGGATCCGGCGCGGGTTGTACCAGCCGTCGAGGTAGCGGATCAGCGCATGCTCGGCCTCGCAGCGGGTCGCGAAGCCCGTCCCGGGCCAGTAGAGCAGCTCGATCTTGAGCGTGGACCACAGGTTCTCGGCGAGGGCGTTGTCATAGCTGTCCCCTGTGGACCCTGTCGACGGGGCGACACCCGCGTCGACCAGGCGCTGAGTGAATCGCAGTGCCGTGTATTGGGCCCCCTTGTCGCTGTGAAAGATCAACTGACCGGGACGCAGGCTCCGGGAGCGCAGCGCGTGGTTGAGCGCGGTCAGCACCAGCACCGTCGTGGCTCGCGGGTCGGTGGCCCAGCCGACGACCCGGTTGGAGAACGCGTCCCGCACCGAGGCCAGCCACAACACGCCCTCACCGGTGACGATGCGAGTCAGGTCCGCCACCCACACCCGGTTGGGCGCGGTCGCGGTGAAGTCGCGTTCGAGCAGGTCCGGCGCCGGGCGGTGGGCCGGATTCTGCCAGGTCGAGCCGCCCTTCCAGCCGCGACGCAGGTGCGCGCCCTGAAGGCCGTGCTCGCGCATGATCCGAGCGACGCGCTTGCGCCCGACGTGCACGCCCTGGCGGCGCAGCTCCAGCCACACCCGCGGGGATCCGTAGGTGGTGGCGAACTCGCTCACCGAGCGGATCTTCACGATCTGCTCAAGCAGGACGGCGTCGTCGAGCTGCCGCTGAGAGGGGTTCGCGCGGCGGGCGCGCCAGTCGTAGTAGGTCGAGGCCGCGATGTTCAGGACCCGTAGTACGAGACCGGCGGGGAAATCATGGGCATCGACGAAGCTCATGATTTCCTCCGGGTCGGGCCGATCTCGCTGGCGAAATAGGCGCTCGCCGCGCGCAGGACCTCGTTGACCCGCCGCAGCTCAGCGTTCTCCCGCGCGAGCCGGCGGTTCTCGGCGAGCATGTCGGTCGACGGCCGATCATGGCGCTCGCCGGTGTCTGCCTCGGCCTGACGGACCCAGTTGCGCAGGGCCTCGTGATGCACCCCGAGCTGCTCGGCGAGCCCCCGGAACGTCGGGCGAGGGTCGGACTCCCGATACAGCCGAACCGCTCGTTCGCGCAGCTCATCGGGGTACTTTTTCGGTGCGGGCACCAGTGCCTTCCTTCCTGGCCCTCAAGATCGAACCAGTGTTCAGACACTCCGGCAAAGCGGGGGAACCTCACATCGACGACGAATGGCGCTTGCTGGCGTCCCAGAGCGAGGCCCTGGCACACATCGCCCGCCTCGTCGACGATGAGAAGTGGCGCTCCGACAAGCGCCGTAGCTGGTCGGCGGTCCTCCGCCGCCTCGTCCGCCACATGGACTGGGACACCGGTCTCATATCCGGGCTGACCAGCCAGCACCTCGCGGCCGCCGGCAACCGGGCCACCCGCACCGTGTCCAGAGTGCTGACATGGGCCCGGGACCAGGGTCTCCTCGTCGTCGTAGAGCCGGGCGCGAGTGCAGAGTTCCTCGGCACTGAGGCAGGGCGAGCCCCGACCTACGCCCTGGTCACCCACCAGCCCGCACCTGGGGTGGCAACCGAATACGCCAGAAAGGGGGCGCGGCCGGACATAGCCCCTGGTCGGAGCTGGTTTGAAGTGCCGCCTGCGGGAGCGGCTAGGGTGTGGGTTGCGTCCGCGGATGTGGTGGATGGGGATCGGCACTACCGCGTGAGCCTTCGTGGTCAATCTAGGCGCTGATCGCGCTGGTCGTCACCTCCACGGTCGTCTCGGCGGTGGTGGACAACTACGCGACCCACAAGCACCCCGCGGTAAAGGCCTGGCTGGCCCGCAACCCGCGGATCACCCTGCACCTCACCCCGACCTCGGGATCGTGGCTGAACATGGTCGAGGTCTTCTTCGGGGTCATCACCCGCCAGGCCATCCGCCGTGGCAGCTTCGGCAGCGTCAGAGAACTGATCGGCGCGATCGGCCGGTTCGTCGATGGCTGGAACGAACGCTGCCACCCGTTCGTCTGGACCAAGCCCGCAGACGACCTACTCAACCACTGCCGACCCGGTCAAAGAACATCGTTTACGCGACACTAGGGAGATTCAGCTAGCGCTATCAATGGTGCGCTGGCTTGACGGGTGGGGCAACTCGGGCCACTGCCGCCGCTCGCGACAGCAGCTCTGGTCCGGTACGTCCTACTTCGGCTGCTCAGCGTCTACGGACAACGCCTCAGCCGTCGCTTCAGTGATCGAAGTAGAGGCCTTGGTGAACTTCAGACCGACGATGCAGCTGATCAGGATGGTCAGCACGACGGCCTTGGCCGCGGTGAACTGCTCACCGCCAGTCACCATGGCGTAGGCGACGGTGAGCACGGCACCGATCCCGATCCAGACCGAGTACGCGACACTGATCGGGATGTGACGCATCGCAAGCGCCAATCCGATCATGCTCAGAGCCAGGAAGACCACGAAGACCACCGTCGGAGCCAGCCTGCTGAACCCATCGGACTGTCCGAGTGCGGTCGCCCAGACTGCCTCGAACACTGCGCTGACGACCAGGACGATCCAGCTCATCACGACACCACCTTGAGCGCGACGACGCTGCCGACCAGCCCGGCGAGCAGGATCGCCTTCATCGGGGTGGCCTTCTCCTTGCCGCTGAAGATCGCCCATCCGGCGGTCAGCACGGCGCCGACGCCGACCCAGACCGCGTACGACGTACCGGTGGGCAGGCTCTGCATCGCCACGGCAAGACCGATCATGCTGAACACCAGCGCGACAGCGAAGACGATCGTCGGTTTGCGACGCTTGAATCCGTCCGAGGCCGACAATGCTGTCGCCCATACCGCCTCGAGGACGCCCGCCGCGATTAAGAGGTCATTTCAGAACGAGGTCGACGTGTCTGTTGTAGACGACAAGCGGCTATCTGACCTGCCGTTTGATCTGTCGTCGAGGGGTCAATGGAAACTCGACAAGTCGTTCTGAAACGACCTCTAAGATGCCCCAAGCCATTAGGAACTCCCTGAACCAGTCTTGTCGCTGCGCGGGTACTGGTTCACCTCGTCCGCGAGGCTCCTTTAGCCTCCAGCCTACAACGTAGCGAGTCAGAGCCAAGTAAGCGCTCCGTGGTGGCCGAAGCCTCCAGCGTGTTCATGCGGCCGTGGCTGCGACGGCGCTCGAGTCCGCCCGCGTCTGGCCTCGGCGAAGCGCTGGATTCCGGCCGGAGCCGTAAGCCGACCGCTGTGAGGATCGCCGCAACCGCAGTCACACCCGGGCGGTCCCGCGCGACGGGCCCCGCACGGCGTCATCGGTCATCGACGGTGGCGACCAGCAGTACGGCAACCACCGGGGCCACGCCATCGGTGTCCGGCGGTGGGACGGGCAATGGTCGAAGAACGGTTCGTGTGATCACGGCGACCATCCTGTACCGGGCTGACCAGCGGCGACGTGGTCAGGTCGTCCCGCGCGCCTGACCAGGCCGCCCGAACGCCGGGCCCGGTCGGCCCGCTGGAGCGACCAGGTCCCGTCCCGCCCCCGCACCGCGCACGAGTGCCACGGGGTCATCCATGCGTCGTCGGCCGGCACCAGGCGCACACCCAGCTTCGACGAGCCGGCCGGATGCGGGTGGATGGACAGCCGCACGCCGTCGGGGAACCGATCGGCGACCAGCGCGCTCCAGGCGTTGCTGCGGGCCACGACCCGGTAGCCGCGCTCCCGGGAGCGGCGCTGCAGGGCGGCGCGGCTGCCCTCGTGGTCGCCGGCGTCCTCGACGAGGAACCGCACGATCCCCAGGTAGAGCGCGCGTTCGGAGGGGTCGGCGCGGCAGCGCTCCCGCAACTGCTCGACCGACGGCGCCCACAGCCGGTCGAGCAGCGCACGGCGTTCGCAGTGGCTGCGATCGGGGTAGGCGTCCGACAGGTCGAAGAACTCGAAGCCCGGCAGCCGCTCCGCCGCGGCGAGCTCGCGGAGTGCGGCGCCGTACTCGTCGACGTGCACGTCGGGCACTCCGATGAGGTCGGCGAAGACGTGCCCGTCGGAGCAGACGGGCACCCGCGAACCCGGTTCGTGCACGGCGGCGATCTCGGCCCGGACGCGGTCCAGGTGGTGCAGCGACAGCCGCTCCCCCGCGTCGGGCAGCCGGCCGAGCACCTTGGCCGGGTTCGGGGACTTGCAGGGGAACGCCGGTAGCACCAGCCGCAGTGGTGTACCGGCGGTGACGGCGGCCCGGATCTGGGCGCGCTGCGGGTCGAAGGCGGAGGGCTCGGGCGCCGGCTCGTCGCGCGGGGCGCGCCGGTGGCGCAGCAGGATGTCGAGGACGTCCTCGACGACGGCGTCGGTGCGGGTCCGGTCGGTGACCGGGTCCGGGGCACAGGCGATCAACGATGCTCCGATCGGCGGGTCGCCACGGGTGACGACGGCGTGGTGGGTGTCGGTCGGGTCAGCGGGCGTGCGACGACGCGTCGTGGGTCACGAGGAGTGCGCGGACACCGCGGCCCAGCACGGCCGGGGTCCAGTCGAGCGCGGCGGGATCGGTGGCGAACCGCATGCCGGGCAGCCGGGCGAGCAGGGTGCCCAACGCGACCTGCAGCTCGACGCGGGCCAGCGCGGCGCCAGGACAGAAGTGGATGCCGTGTCCGAACGCGAGGTGCGGGTTCGGGCTGCGGTCGAGCACCAGCTCGTCGGCTCGGTCGAAGCGGCGCGGGTCGCGGTTGGCCGCGCACAGCGACACGATCACCGAGTCCCCGGCGGGGACCTCGCGGCCGTGCAGGTCGTCGGTCTCTGCGAGGAACCGCCAGGTGGTGAGCTCGAACGCGCTGTCGTAGCGCAGCAGTTCCTCCACCGCGCGCGGCAGCAGCGCCGGGTCGGCGGCGAGGCGGTCGAGCTCGTCGGGGCGGTGCAGGAGCGCGACCAGCGCGGTGGTGATCTGGTTCGTCACCGGCTCCTGCCCGGCCACGAGCAGCTGGAAGACCATGGAGTTGAGCTGCTCCGCGGTGAGCTCGTCGGCGTCGCGGGCGGCGACCAGACGGGTGAGCAGCCCGCCGCCGGGCAGACCGCGCACGCCGTCGACGACACGGACAATGTAGTCCTGCAGCCCGTGCAGCAGCCCCTCGTAGTGGGCGCGGCGCGGGTCGGAGGGCCCGACCGGGGCGACGACGCCGACCCACTCCCGCCGGAACCCCGACGCGAGCTCGTCGGGCAGCCCGATCGCCAGGGCCAGCGCGGCGAGCGGGAAGTGGGCGGCGGACCCCGCGACCAGGTCCACCGGTCCGTCGGTGGCCGTCAGGTCGTCCAGGAGCCGGTCGGCGATCTCCTGCAGCCGTGGGCGCAGTTCCTCGGCAGCCCGCGGGGTGAAGGACTCGGTCACCAGCCGTCGCATCACGGTGTGGGTGGGCGGGTCCTGGTGCAGCAGGTGGACCTGCAGCTGGGAGTGCTGCGGTTCGGGCATGATCGACGCCCGCGCCCGCCAGCGGTCGTTGCCCAGGCGGTGGTCCTTGCCCAGGCGCCGGTCGTTCAGGGTGGCGTGGGCGGCGTCGTAGCCCGTGACCAGCCAGGCGTGCACGCCGCTGGCGAACGCCACCCGGTGGATCGGGCAACGGCGGCGCAGCTCCCCGTAGAGCGGGTAGGGGTCGCGTTTGTAGTCCGGGCCGACGAGCGGGACCGGCTCAGTCTCGTGGTGGGAGATTATCGGTGTCCTCTCAGATCCGCAGCGCGGGCCGGGCGACGTCGAGCCACAGGGCGAGGTCGACGACCCGCTCCAGGCGCAGCCGGGTGCCCCAGTCGAGCCCCTCCGCGGGCGCGTCGAGCAGCGGGTCGATGCGGGTGCGGTCGACGACGTCGGTGACGCCGTCGACGGTCAGGGCGTCGCGGGCCAGCTCCTGCAGCCCGGTGGCGTAGCCGGGGTCGTGGGTGGCCGGGTAGTGGTTCTTGGCCCGCCACAGCACCGAGTCGGGCAGGTGCTTCGCACCCGCTCTGCGCAGCAGCGACTTCTCCCGGCCGTCGCGGGTCTGCTCGCTCCACGGGACCGAGAACGCGTACTCGACGAGGCGGTGGTCACAGTAGGGCACGCGGACCTCCAGGCCGTGCGCCATCGACAGCCGGTCCTTGCGGTGCAGGAGCTGACGCACCCAGCGGGTGAGCGAGAGGTGCTGCAGCTCGCGCGAGCGGTGCTGCTCGGGTGACTCGTCGTCGTGGTGCGGGACGGCGGCGAGCGCGGCGGCGTAGGTGTCGGCGCGGAACTCGGTGATCCGCATGGCGGCCGCGAGGTCGGGGTGCAGCGGGACCGCCGCGTCGTCGCCGGTGACCAGCAGCCACGGGAACGTCGCCGTGGCCCGCGGACGCTCGGCGTGGAACCAGGGGTAGCCGCCGAACACCTCGTCGGCGGCCTCCCCGGACAGCGCGACCGTCGAGTGCTCGCGGACCCGGCCGAACAGCAGGTACAGCGAGGTGTCCATGTCGCCGACGCCGATCGGGGAGTCCCGGGCCGCGACGACGGCGCGCCGGTGCTCCAGGTCGAGCAGCGCCGCCGGGTCGAGCACGGTCACCGAGTGGTCGGTGCCGATGTGCGCCCCGGCCTCGGCCGCATAGGGGGTGTCGTGCCCGGTGCGCAGGACGTCGCCGGTGAACTCACGGGCCTGGTCGGTGTAGTCGACGGCGTAGGAGCGCAGCACCGCGTCGGGCCCGCGGCGGTCGCGCAGTTCCGCCGCGGCGAACGCGGTCACGACCGAGGAGTCGAGCCCGCCCGAGAGCAGGCTGCAGATCTCGACGTCGGCCTCCAGCCGGGACCGGGCCGCCCGCTCGACGAGCGCCGCGACGTGGTCGGCGGTCGCCTCGGGGCCGTCGGTGTGCTCACGCAGCTCCAGCTGCCAGTAGCGGCCGGTGCGCACGCCGTCGCCGTCGAACAGCAGCCACCCGCCGGGCTCGACCTCCGCGACACCGGCGTAGACGCCGGGCCAGGTGGAGAACAGCAGCGAGTAGCCGTCGCGCAGGCTCTCGACGTCGGCGACCGGGTCGATACCGGGGTGGGCGAACAGGGCCTTGGGCTCGGAGCCGAACGCGACGCCACCGGTCGGGGTGCGGGCCCAGTACAGCGGTTTGACGCCGAGCCGGTCGCGGCCCAGTACGAGCCGCCCGGTCGGCTGGTCCCACACCGCGAACGCGAACATGCCCTCCAGCCGGTCGAGCACGGCGAGCCCCCACTCCCGGTACCCGGCGAGCACGACCTCGGTGTCGTTGCGCGTGTCGAACCGGTGCCCGCGCGAGCGCAGCTCGGCGCGCAGCTCGTGGTGATTGTAGACCTCACCGGAGTAGGACAGGACGGTGCGGGTGCCCTCGCTGCCGGCGAGCATCGGCTGCACGCCACCGTCGAGGTCGATCACCGCGAGGCGGCGGTGCCCGAGCGCGGCGCGTTCGTCGTGCCACACCCCGCCGGCGTCGGGTCCGCGCAGAACCTGGGTCGCGGTCATGGCCTCGGTGACCGCTCGGAGCGCCGCCGGGTCGGCGACGGGAGTGGGCTCGGCCAGGCCGGCGATGCCACACATCAGGGGGTCTCCTCGGTGGTGGGACGGTCGCGGTGCCCGATCAGCAGCAACGCGGCGACGACGGCCGTGAGCGCCGTGACGACGAGGGCGGGACGGGTGGCGAGCACCGTGCCGTCGGTGTTCCAGGCGAGCGCGGCGGCGGCCGGGCCGACCGCGAAACCTAGGGCGCGGGCGCACTGCACGACGGCGCCGGCGGTCGTCATCCGGTCCCGCGCGGCCCCGGCGAGGACGAGCACCTGGGTGGGGCCGCCGTAGAACCCGGTGCCCAGTCCGGCCAGCGCCACTCGCCAGGCGACGTCGACCGGGGTCCAGGACCCCCCGTCGGGGAGGGCGGCGAGCAGCGTGAAGCCGACCGCCGCGAGGGCGACGCCCGCGACCGCGACCGCGCGCGGGGAGAAGCGGTCGGCGAGCCGGCCCGCGGGCGGCCCGGCCACGACCATCCCCAGCGGGAACGCCAGCAGCGCCAGCCCGGCGGCGGCCGGACCGGAGCCCCCGGCCTGCAACCCGACGGCGACCAGGTACGAGGCGGCCGCGAACGCTCCGGCGAGCAGAGCCACAGCCGCGGCGGGCGCGACGCCACGCGGCCGAAGCGCCGCGGCGACCGCGCGAGCGCCGGGGCGCGACGCCGAGGTGGCGAGCGCGGCGACCGCGACCACGATCGCCGTGGCCACCACCGCCGGGCCGGTGAGAACACCGGTGACGACGGCACACACGAGTCCGAGACCGGCGACGAGCAGCGCGGCGTCGGCCAGACCCGCCCGGTCCGGCCCGGCCAGCACCCCGGCCGGGATCCGGGACCGGCGGACCAGCGCGACCGCGACCAGCGACACCAGCACCGCAGGGACGAACGCAACGCGCCAACCGGCCAGCTCGATCATCGGCCCGCCCACCGCGGGACCCAGCACGCCGCCGATCGGGCCGGCCGTCGCGGGCACCGCCATCGCCCGGCCCCGGCGCTGCGGGGCGACCGCGGCCACCGCGAGCACCGGCATGAGCACCATCAGCACTGCGCCGCCGGCACCCTGCAGGGCGCGCAGCCCGACCAGCACCGGCAGCGACGGCGCGGCCACGGCCGTGAGGTTCGCGGCGGCGAAGACACCGACGGCGGTGAGCAGCGCGGGTCGCGCGGCGACCCGGTCCAGCCACCGACCCGCCGGCAGCAGCAACGCCACGGCCGGGATCGCATACGCCAGCACAACCCACTGGACCGACCGGGGATCGGCGCCGAATCCCTCCGCGATCCGCGGCAGGGCCACGGTGACGACGTTCATGTCGAACATCGCCGTGAACGACAGCAGGCCCGCCACCGCGACCGCGACCCGGTCGTCACGCACCTGCCCGGCCGGCTCCGACGCCGTTCCGCCCCCGACCACTCCACCTCCGATCGCCACACCGTCGAGTGATGAGTCGTCACCACGCGTGGTCGAGTTCCCGGGCGATACGGCTGAACGGCGCGATCCAGATCACACCGCTGTGACGACGAGCGGAGGAACCGGGTGCCCGCGGACGCCGACTGGTGAGGTGTCCAGGATGAGTGCGGCATGAAGGACGTGTGCGGGTGCGACGACACCGACGGACGATCACGACGGCACTGGCCGCCCTCGCCGCCACGGTACTCCTGCTGGCCGGGTGCGGCAGCGGCGCACCGGCCGCCGGCCACGCAGGTCACGAGGGTGGGGACGGCGGCGGTTCGTCGGCGGGTGGTGCCGGTCATCCGGCTGCACCCCCCTGTCCCCCGACCCCGCAGCTCGCGGCCCCGCCCCGGCGCGTGGTCACGATGGACGGCGGGGCCGCCGCGATCCTGAACGAGCTCGGCCAACGTGAACGGATCGTCGGTACGGCGGCCCCGGACTTCTTCGCGGCCTTCACCGGCGCCGAGCGGACCGAGCTCGACTCGATCCCGGTGCTGGACCCCGGACAGGGCAGCACCGAGTCGGTCGTCGCGGCGAAGCCCGACCTCGTCGTCGGGATCTCCAGCTACAGCTTCGGCGGTTTCGACGGCACCCCCTCGGTGGAGCGGCTGCAGCAGGCCGGCGCCGCCAGCCTCGTGGCCTGCGACGACGCACCCTCGCCGGTGCAGGACATCGACGAGACCTACGCGTTCATCCAGAAGGTCGCGACCGTGTTCGGCGCGCAGGAACGGGGCACGCAGCTGGTCGACCGGATCAAGGCGCAGGTCGCCGCGGCGGCACCCGCCCCCGGCACCGCGCCGGTCCGGGTGCTGGCGCTGTCCTCGGCCCCGCAGACCGCCCAGCCGCTGATGACCCAGGGCGGCTCCGGCCTCGCCAACGGCATCATCACCCTCGCCGGCGGACAGAACATCGCCGCCGACCAGGACGGCGACTTCGCGAGCCTGTCCGCCGAGCAGGTCGCCGCGCTCGACCCGCAGGCGATCGTCGTGATCACCGGGTTCTCGCCGCAGAGCGACGCCGAGCTGACCGCGGCCATCCGGTCCAGTCCCGTCCTCGCCTCGACGACAGCAGTGCGCGAGAACCGGCTGGTCACCGTCCCGCAGTCGATCGCCCTGTCCCCCAGCGTGCTCAACGGGCAGGCCGTCGCCACGATCGCCAAGGACATCCACGGCACCGGATGACCACACACGACGAGACCGCGCGGACCGACAGGCCCTCCGGTGGCCCAGGCTCACCCCGCCGTACCCGGCTCCCGCGACCGGGGGCTGCTCGGCCGGGTCCCGCGACCGGGGGCCTGCTCGGCCGGGTCCCGCCGGCGGCGGTGCTCACCGGGCTGCTGCTCGCCCTGCTGGCCTCGGTCGTCGTGGCGATCGGGCTCGGCCCCGTGTCGATCCCGCCCGGCGGGGTGCTCGACGCCGTGACCGCCCACCTGGCCGGGGGTTCCTCCGGGATCGACCGGGCCGAGGACTTCATCGTCTGGGAGCTGCGTACCCCGCGGGTGCTGCTCGGCGTCGTCGTCGGGGCGGGGCTGGCCGTCGCCGGTCTGCTGGTCCAGACGATGGTCCGCAACCCGATCGGCGACCCCTACATCCTGGGGCTGTCCTCGGGTGCCTCGGTCGGTGCCGTCCTGGTCATCACCACGATCGGCACCGCGACGGCCGGACTGTTCACGCTGCCCGCCGCCGCGTTCGCCGGGGCGGCGCTCACCGGGGTGGGCGTCTTCGCCCTGTCCCGGGTCCGTGGGCGGCTGCACGCGACCCGGATGGTGCTCGCCGGCGTCGCGGTCGGACAGCTGCTCGGTGGTGTCACCTCGTTCCTGCTGCTGCGCACCCGCAACACCGATGCCCAGCAGCAGGTCCTGTTCTGGATGCTCGGCAGCCTGGCCGGGGCCCGCTGGGACCTGCTCGGCCTGTCCGCAGCGGTGGTCGGGGTGCTGCTGGTCCCGCTGTGGTGGCAGGCGAACCGGGTCAACCTGCTCGTCCTCGGCGAGGACACGGCCTCGGCGCTCGGTACCGACCCGACCCGGCTGCGAGCGGCGCTGTTCGTCCTCACCGGACTGCTCACCGGGGCGGTCGTCGCGGTGGCGGGCAGCATCGGGTTCGTCGGCCTGGTCGTGCCGAACCTGGCCCGGCTGCTGTTCGGCGCCGACCACCGCCGCACCCTACCGGTGTGCGTGCTGCTCGGCGCGCTGGTCGTCGTCTGGTCCGACACCGCCGCCCGGGTCGTGATCGCCCCGACCGAGCTCCCGATCGGCATCCTCACCGCCGCGATCGGCGTGCCTTTCTTCCTCTACGTGCTGCGCCGCAGCGCGACCGGGGCGGTGGGGGTGTGAGCTCCCGGCTCGTGATCGACGGCGTCAGCGTCAGCCGCGGCGGGGATCCGGTCGTGCACGACGCCACCCTGACCGTCCCCGACGGCGCGGTGCTCGCCCTCGTCGGGCCCAACGGGTCGGGCAAGTCCACCCTGCTCAAGAGCCTCTACCGGGTGCTCAAGCCGTTGCGCGGGCATCTGCTGCTCGGCGACGACGACCTGGCCGCGATGCCGCACCGCGACAACGCCCGCGCGGTCGGGGTGCTTTCCCAGGACAACGCCGGCGGTTTCGACTTCACCGCGTGGGAGGCGGTCATGCTCGGCCGCTCCCCGCACCTGGGCACGTTCGGGCGTCCCGGCCCCGGCGACGCCGCCGTCGTCGCCGACGCGCTGGAGCGCACCGGCTGCAGCGCGTTCTCCGCCCGCCCGCTGTCGGGGCTCTCCGGCGGGGAACGGCAACGGGTGCTCCTCGCCCGCGCGATGGCCCAGCAGCCCCGGGTCCTGGTGCTCGACGAGCCCACTAACCACCTCGACCCCCGCCACCAGCTCGGAGTCCTACGGCTGGCCAGGGACCTCGGGACCACCGTCGTCGCCGCGCTGCACTCCCTCGACCTCGCCGCCCAGTACGCCGACCTGGTCGCGGTGCTGTCCGCGGGCCGCATCGCCGCAGTGGGCACACCGACCGAGGTGTTGACCCCCGGGCTGCTCGCGGCGCACTTCCGGGTCGACGGCTCGATCGTCGCGGACCCCGTGACCGGGGCGCCCCGGGTACTGCTGCGCGAGCTGGACGCCGGTCGGACCACTGAGTGACCGCACCGGCACCGGCCGCCCTTCCGGCGGCGGCACCCACACCCGCACGGCGAGTCACCCACCGGACAGAGCGCCGCCCGGTACCTGCGCCCTGCGGGGCGGGCAGCCGGCTCCCTGCCGTCCCGTTCCGAACCGACGTCACCACCGGAGCATGCAGAACCGGAGACGACGCCGACTGCAGAACGGTCAGGGCAGGCGCCGACGGTCACGCCCGGCAACGATCTCCACGTGCCGGACGGGCAGGTCGGTCCGGTCGTCCGGGAGCGTCTCCGTCGACGCCAGGCCTACCGTGACGGCCCGCACGGCGGTCGCGGCCCGGACGGCGTCGACCGTCGCAGGGGTGTCGTCGTCGCCATGAGCTGCGCGGACGATGAGGTCCTGCCACATCAGGTCGACCGACGCGACCGCTCCGACGGCGATCTCACCCGGCCAGCACCGGACCGCGCGCTCCAGCGCAGGTGGGCGGGCGAGCAGCGCCCGGATGGCCTCGGCGAGGCCCGGCGGGTCGGTACCGACGAGCTGGTGCATCGCGTTCTGATGTGTCTCCGCCCAGCGCGTGAGCAGCGTTCGGAGGTAGACCGACCATGTCGCGAAGTGGTGGGAGAAGGACCCGGTGGTGCTCCCCAACTCGACGCACACCCGTCGAACCGACAGGGCACGGTTGCTGCCGTCCTCGTCGAGGATCTGTAGCCCGACGGCGATGTAGTCGTCCGGTCCGAGGGGGGAGGTCGCGCGCTCAGCCACGCTGCCGGAGATGACGTAGTGCACGGTGTGCCGCATGTGCACCGCACATTCCGTGAGCACCGGGTCCGGGCGGGGTCGCGGCCGAACAGAGGTAGTGCCCGGGGGCACCGGTGTCGTACGGCTGCAGCGTCGCCCGCGGTCCGAACACCAACTGCCGCAGATCCTTCGCACCGGTCAGGATGTTGCCGCCGACGAAGTTCGGGTTGCCGCCGAACTCGGCCGGGTCGGTGACCATCGTGCCGACGATCCGGGCCCGGAACCCTGGGGCGAAACGCTCGATCTGGGCGGTGACGGCCTCGGTCGCATCGCCGGTGTAGCCGTGGGGGACGTGGGCGTAGGCGTAGACCGGGTGCACGTCGCCGGCCGAGCGGGTCGGGTCGGCCAGGTACTGCTGCCCGACGAGGACGAAGGGCCGCTCCGGCATCCGACCCGCGTGGACCTCACGTTCCACGACGGCGTTCTCCGCTGCGGTGCCGACGGCGTGGACGGTCCCCGCGCGGCGAGCACCGGGGTGGGTCCACGGGATCCCGTCCTGGACCGCGTAGTCGACCTTGAACGCAGCCGGGCCGTACCGGAAGCGCCGATAGGCCCGTCGTAGGCGGATCGGTAGCCGCTCACGAAGCAGGTTCGGGAGCCGGTCCGGGCCGACGTCCCACATCACCACATCGGACGGCAGGAGCTCGTCCGCCGACCGCACATGGACTCCGGTCTCGCTCGTCGCGCCGTGCTCGGCGAGCACCGCGGCGAGCGCGTCGGCGATGGCCCGGGATCCGCCTTCGGCGACACCCCAGCCGTGGCGGTGGCCGGCGGTGAGGATTCCCAGACCGATCGCGCTGGACAGCGGCCGGTTCAGCGGGCGGAAGGCGTGTGCGGCTGTGCCGAGGAAGAGCGCCCGACCACGCTCGGTACGAAACGCCCGGGCGAGCACCTCGGCCGGCAGGACCGTCGGCGCCCCGAAACGAGCCAGCAGCAGCGGGTGGCGGGGCATGCGCAGGAGCGGTCCGAGGACGTCCTGGGACAACAGGTCGTAGGAGCGCGACGGAGAGCCGAACAGAGCTCGCCACAGCGACGCGTCCGCACCGAGTCCGGCCGCAGTCTCCTCGACCGACCGGAGCAGCACTCCGGCGTCGCCGTCGTCGAGCGGGTGTGCACAGTCGACCTCGGGCAGCCGCCAGCGCAGCCCGAAGCGATCCAGTCCGAGGTCGGCCAGCACCGGGAGCCGACGGCCATCGGGTGCACAGCCGAGCAGTGGTCCACCAGCAGGCCCGGGACGAGCGCCTCGACCGTCCGGGTGCCGCCACCGGTCTCTGCCGCGGCCTCCAGAACCGTGACCTCGACCCCGGCGCGGGCGAGCACGGCGGCGGCGACGAGCCCGTTCGGGCCGGAGCCGACCACGATCGCGGTGGTCACCCGACCGCCCGGTTCCGACAGGCTCGGTCCGGTGCCCGGTGCCCGGTGCCCGGTGCCACCGCCGGTCGCCGGTCGCCGGGCGTCAGGCGTCAGGCGTCAGGCGTCAGGCGAGCGTCCGGCTCCGGGCCGCGCGCCCGGGAGCCGACGACTGGAGCATGGGGTGGCGGGTGTACGAGCAGCGGCGTGGTCGGCCGAACCATCACCGGTACCGACGAGGTGCGGGCGGCGGGCCGTGGACGGGTGGGGGCGCGGTCGGGGTGGTCAGCCGACCCGCGCGTCCCGCGTGCTCCGGTCATCCTGTGCTCCTCACGGGGTCGAACGGTCCGGGCGTGCGACGACGGGTGAGCCGGGTGTCGTGTGGCCCCGCCCCACCCGTGTCGGCTACCGGCCGACCAGCGCCCCGGACCGCCCAGGGCGGCCAGGCCGGCCTCTGTGCGGACCACGTCGTGCACCGGGTAGTTCTCGCCGTCCTCGTTCCAGGGCTGACGCTCGCGCATCTCGCGGACGGTGACCGTCCCGCTCTCCAGGAGCCCGAGCGCGGCGTCGTGGATCTCGTAGTGCTGGTCCTGTCGCTGGATCGGCTGCCCCTCCAGCGTGATGATGCGCACCTCCCCCGGGCCGAACCGGCACTGCTCCTGGATGGCGGCGAGCAGCTGGTCGCCGTGCAGATGCCCCTCGCCGAAGTTCCAGCCGATGGCGAAGCCCGCGACGATCTCCCCGTCGATCACGACCACGTCGGGGTCCTCGCCCACTACCCGGTCGACGAGCCCGTTGTGCGCACGGCCGTGCGAGTGCATCGACCGCCACGTCTGGACCTTCTCCGCCATGAGGATCGCTGTCCGCTGGTCGTAGAGCCGGGTGAGCTGCTCGGTCGGCAGGTCGCAGCTGGTGGTCAGGGTCGCGGCCATCTTCGTCAGCGCCGGTCGGCTGACCATCCACGTGTTCGTGGCCCCAGCTGCCGGCGTAGTAGCGCATGGCCGGAAGGAACGACACGAGGTCGGGCCGGACGTTCCCCAGGATCGGCAGGAGCAGCAGGCTCGGCAGCAGTACCGCGAGCAGCCACGGGTTCTGCAGGTCCCACACGGTCACGTCGCTGTGCGCGCCGAAGAGGTAGAACAGCGAGAAGATGAAGAAGACGTTCCACTCCAGCGGCACGCCCATCGGGATCGTGGGCAGGATGTGGAGGTGGAACACCGCCATGTAGATCAGGGCGATCCACGTGACGGGGCCTCCGTCACCGAGGAAGACCAGGACCAGGGGAACGGCGTACTCGGTGACCGTCCCGACGTGGGCCAGAGCAGCCGGGATCCACGAGGGGCGCAGGTCGTCGGGGTAGCTCCGGTACATGGCGCGCTTGATCGCGGTGATCCGCATGAACGGCGCATTGCTCATCATGACGGCCACCACGTACGGGAAGCGGTGGTTGAGCTTCGAGGTGGCCGCGCCCCACCAGAGGGCGAGCATAACCAGCTGAAAACCGATCAGCTGGTCGTCGAAGGCGAAGAAGAGGATGAACAGCGACAGCCAGAACTGCTCCCCCCGGGCGGCGAGAAAGATCGTCTTGTCACGCAGTCCGAGCAGCGCGACGGAGATGATCAGCGGTAGGGCGTTGAGCGGCGCGAGCAGGCCGACGCCCTCTGCACCCTCGACACTCAGCTCACCCGGCTGGAGGAGGAGATGGATCGCTGAGGCCAGCACCAGCGCGTACAGGGCGACGTCGACCACGGTGCGCCGCGAGCCCGCGGTGAACGGGACCGCGCCGGGCCACGGGAGGAGCCGGATGGTCCCTGGTCGGAGCCAGTAGAGCACCGACCCGATCGGGGGCATGAACCGCGAGGTCAGCGGCCCCGACCCGCACCCGAGGCCGATGATCTCGTACAGCAGCGTCCAGACGATGAGCTTCTGGTAGACGATGCCCTCGGTCCACCAGGACGCGATGTCGGTGACCCCGCCGATGCCCGGGGTGGTGGCGGAGATCAGAAGGATCGCGCCGCCGACGTAGACGACGAGCTTCAGGAGATAGAAGCCGTAGGCGAGCAGGGGGCTCCCGAAGCCGTGGTCCACCCAGTGACGGCTCGTCACCTGCATCCGCTGACGGCGGGTGCGCGTCTGCCACTCGGCCATGTCGTGGACATCGGGCAGGGACGGTTTCAACAGGGCCATGGTCGACACCTCGTCGTGGTCGGTTACGGCAGGCGGGCCGCAGGGGCGGACCGCCGCGGTGGATGCGCGGACCGTGCGGGGTCAGGCGGGGGCGGGGAGCGCCTGCGCGCGGGGCTGGGCCGGTAGTGCAGCTCGACCAGGCGCTGCTCGCCCGGCCGGCCGGCCGGGGGGCGAGACAGGCCCGTCAGTGGGCCGCCGAGTTCACCGCCCGCCGCAACGCCACCCGCCCCGCCGCCGAAGTCGCCACGGTCGAAACCAGCAAGCGCTACTACCGCCGGATCAGCCGCGCACTCGACGAAGGGCGCACTCGTCGCGCAGCCACTCCCCCGCCGCTCGATCCGGCGGATGGTCACGGGGCGTGCCTATCTCAAACGCCTCGAACGACACCAGCTCACCGCGCAACGACGAATGCAATGCCCTCGATGAAGGTCGGACCGCCCACGAGCGTGCGCTCGCGCGGGCACGGGCTGAACGCATCTCCCGGCCTCTCCCCCGAGCTCACCGGAGGCTCCGATGACCGCCATGCCCTCGCGTTATGACAGGAGTGGCGAAGCAGGCGCACCACCTGCAGGCGCACCACCTGACACGTTCGACCGTCAGCCCCCGCAGGACCTCACGGCCGAGCAGGCGGTGCTGGGCGGGATGCTGCTGAGCAAGGACGCGATCGCCGACGTCGTCGAGGTGCTGCGCCGACCGACTTCTACCGGCCCGCGCACCAGACCGTCTACGAGACGATCCTGGACCTCTACGGCCGTGGTGAGCCGGCCGACGCGGTGACCGTGTCGGCGGAGCTGCAGCGGCGCGGTAAGCTCGTGCGGCTCGGTGGGGCGCCGTACCTGCACACCCTGATCGCGACCGTGCCGACCGCGGCGAACGCGGCGTACTACGCCGAGATCGTCGGGGAGAAGGCGATCCTGCGGCGGCTCGTCGAGGCCGGCACCCGGATCGTGCAGCTCGGCTACCACGGTAACGAGGGCGGCGAGGTCGAACAGGTCGTCGACCGGGCACAGGCCGCGGTCTACGAGGTCACCGAGCGGACCACCACCGAGGACTACACGGTGCTGGAGGAGCTCCTCCAGCCCACGATGGACGAGATCGACGCGATCGCCTCCCAGGGG
>NZ_JAHLEL010000021.1 GCF_020131355.1 Pseudonocardia sp. ICBG1293 | reverse complement strand
GGCGCCATTCCAGTATTGGGATGCTCTCCCCGAACGACCTCGAAGCAGCCCACACCCCGCCCAACCACACCCACTGACCCCACACCGTCGGTGTCCGGACTACGGGGCCAAGCTCAGTTACGACCAGATACTCGGCCTGGATCTTGACGATCTGGCGGTCGACGGATCGATCACCAAGGCACCAGGCGGAGGCGAGGTGGCCGGCCGCAGCCCTGTCGACCGCGGCAAGCAGGGCACGAAACGGTCCGTGGCCTGCGATGACCAGGGCATCCCGCTGCACCTGGTCGCGGCGCGAGCCAACGACCATGACTCGCCCCTGCTGGAACCGACCTTGACCGGCATCGTGACGATGATCGGCCCGCTGCCCCGCCACCGCGACGCCCACGGTGGTGATCTGTTCCCGACCGTGCACCTGGACCGCGGCTATGACTCCGGCAAGACCCGTACTCTGCTGCACACCCTGGGCTTCACCGGCGAGATCGCGACCACGGGGGTCCCAGCTCCGATCCAGGCAGGACGACGGTGGCCCATCGAGCGCACGCACTCCTGGATGAACGGCTACGGCAAGCTGCGCCGGTTCACCGATCGCCGGAAGATCATCGTCGAGTTCTACCTCAACCTCGCCGCCGCGCTCACCGTGATCCGCCGGCTGATCAACCGTGCCCGCAGCCGCTACCGCTGGACAACCCGACCCACGACCCGTCGACTCCAATAACCATCAATCGCCGGACGCTCTAAGATCGGCGTGCGGTCCCGCGGCCGCACGATCCCCCGAGGGGCGCACCACCCGACAGCGCGCCCGTCACGTGCTTCCGCTCCGGCGGTCGCGACGAGGAGGCCCGGTGCAGGACGGCGACGACGAGGTGCGCCGGACCCGGCGTACCCGCCGGCGCCCGGACGACGCCGCTCCGCCCGCTCCGCAGGGCTCTCCGGACGCGCAGCCCCCGACCCCCGCGACGCATCCGTCCGGGCCCCAGCGGCGCCCCGGAGCACACCCGTCCGGGCCGCGGCCCGAGCCCGGCACCCACCCGTCCGGGCCGCAGCCGCGGACCGCCGACACCCCGCCGCCGCCGGTCCCCCCGAGCGGCGTGCGACGCGTGCGCGGCGGGCCCGTCCCCCGCCGCCCCGGTGAGCAGCCGGCCCGGCGCGGCCCGCACCCGCGGGACGGCGGACCGTCGCGGGCCACCCCGGTGCCCCCGGCGAGCGGTCGTCCCACCCGGCCGGCCCCGCCCGTCGACCGGCCCACCCCTGCCCCGGGGCCGGGGCCGGGGACCGGGAGCACCGCCGTCCCGACGCAGGCCCCGGGCACCGGGACTCCCCGGCCGGGCCCCGGCACGCTCCCACCCGACGCCCGGGCGGACGCCACCGCACGGGGATCCCGACCGGGCCCCGCACCGGCCGGTGCCCACCCGGGCACCCCCGACGAAGGCCCGCAGCCCGCCGGACCGACCGGAACCGACCGCCGGGGAGCCGCGGACTCCCGCGTCACCGAGGTCTTCGACGCGCTGGGGCCGCGCCGTCGTCGTCGCCGCTACCGGGACGACCCGCCCGCCGACGACGCCGGCGTGGTGGCGGAGCAGGCGGAGCGGGCCGCACCGGAGGAAGCACCGCCGGTGACCACGGAGCCGGAGCCGGCAGACACCCCGCCCCCGGGCCGGGCCGCCCCCCGTGCGTGGCGGATCGGTGCGGCGGTGGCCGCCGCCCTCGTCCTCGTCACGACCGCGTTCGGCTTCGCCGGGCGCAGCGAGGTGCACGACGGTGTCCGCACCGTCGCCGCGCTCGCCCCGGACACCGACGCGATCCTCGACGCCGAGGCCCAGTCCGGCGACCGGAACGTCCTGGTCCTGGGCCTGCAGGCCGACCGCGCGGGCACCGCGGAGTCCGCGCGGACCGACACCGCGGTCCTGGTCCACCGACCCGCGGGCGGCGGCCCCGCGGTCACCCTGTCGATCCCGGCGACGCTGGAGGTCTCCCGGCCGCCGTGCCGGCGCTTCGACCCCGCGACCGGTGGCTACGGCGACACCGTCCCCGCCGAGTCGCGCACCGCCTTCGCCACCGCCTACGACGTCGGCGGCCCGGCCTGCAGCGTCGGTGTCGTCCAGCAGCTGACCAGCATGCCGATGAGCGGCTTCGTCGCGCTCGACCTGGCCGGCGCCCCGGAGCTGGTCGACGCCGTCGGCGGGATCGCGGTCTGCACCGAGCGCCCGGTCGTGGACCCGGTGCTCGGCCCGGTCGTGGAGGGCTCGGGCACCGTGGAGCTCGACGGGGCCACCGCTGTCCGGTTCGCCTCCGCCGCGGGCACCGCCGACAGCTCCCCGGCCAACCGGGTCCGCCGCCAGCAGCGCGTGGTCGCCGCGGCCCTCGGCGACGCGCTGTCGACCACCTCGCTGCTGACCCCGGGGGCGCCGGGACGGTCCGCCGCCGGAGTGTCCTCGGCGCTGGCGGCCGACGGCGTCGACGCCCGGGAGATCCTCACCCTGGCCCGCGGGCTCGCCCGGTCGGGTGCCGCCGCCGACGACGACACCCCTGCCTTCCTGTCCGTCCCGGTCTCCGACGCTCCGAACACCCGTGGCCAGCTGGAGCTGCGCCGCCCGGAGGCCCGCGCCCTGTTCTCCGCGCTGCGCGAGCACGAGCCGCTGCCCGAGAGCGCGACCGCTCCGGCCTCGCGCTCCGCGGCCGCGCCGGCGGCGGGCACCGTCGTGACCCTCGTCGACGCGACCGGGCGTCCCGGCGCGGCCGACCGGGTCGCCGCGGACCTGCGCGAGCGCGGCTACGAGATCGGCGCCGTCACCATCGGCCCGGCCGCACCCGGTGCGCAGGTCCGCTACTCCCCCGACAACACCGACGCCGCGGGCACCCTGGTGGACGCGCTGCCCGGCGCCCGCCCGCTGCCGGACCCGACCGGGAGCCGGGTCCTGGAGCTCGTCGTCGGCGCGGGTGACGCGGCCCCGGTGCAGGCCGTGCCCTCCGACGACGTCGACTGCGACTGAACGCCCCCGGTCCCCCGACCGGGTACGTCGCCCAGCGTTCACGGTGGGTTCACCCGCTGCGGCTGAACCATCACGTCCGGGGGCCTAGGCTCGTGGCATGCGCGACACCTATCAGGAGCAGCTGGACGAGCTGGCCTCCGGCCTGGCGGACATGTGCGACGACGTCGCACGCGCCATGGCGCGCGCCACGACCGCGCTGCTCGAGGCCGACCTGCAGCTCGCCGAGCAGGTCATCTCCGAGGACATCAAGATCGATGACGTCCGCGCCGCCGCGGAGCACCGGGCCTTCGGTCTGCTCGCCCTGCAGGCGCCGGTCGCGACCGACCTGCGGGTCGTCGTCGCCGCGATCCACGGCGCCGGTGACATCGAGCGCATGGGTGACCTCGCACTGCACGTCGCCCAGGCCGCGCGGCGCAGGCACCCGCAGTCCGTGCTGCCCGACGAGGTCAAGTCGTACTTCGCCGAGATGGGCCGGGTCGGCGTGGAGCTCGCGGAGAAGGCCGGCCGGGTCATCCGTACCCGCGACCTGGACGCGGCCACCGAGCTCGAGGCCGACGACGACGCCGTCGACGACATCCACGAGCACATGTTCACCGTGCTGATGGACCGCAACTGGACCCACGGGGTGTCCGCCGCGGTCGACGTCGCCCTGCTCGCGCGGTTCTACGAGCGCTACGCCGACCACGCCGTGGCCGTCGCCCGCCGGATCGTGTACGTGGTCACCGGACAGATGCCCGGCCCGCTCGCCGTCTGAGTGCGTCGTTGCCCCGTTCGACGTAGTCCGTACCCCCCGCTCGGCGAACGGTCGACCGATCGAGTTTGACGGTGAGACGCCAGGGGCACGTCTGCGTCATGGAACACGCGGACTGCGTCGTCACCGAGGTCGTCGGGACCTCCGACGAGAGCGTCGAGGCGGCGATCCTGGACGGCATGGGTCGCGCCGGGCACGCCCTCGAGTGGTTCGAGGTGACCGGGGTCCGGTCGACCGTCCTCGGCTCCACCGAGCGCTTCCGGGTCGGCCTGCGCGTGGGCCTGCGTGCCCGCGCCGCCTGACCCCGGCGTTCACCGAGCGTTCACCGGTCCCCGGCCGAAGCCGGCACGCACCCCGATCTAAGAGGTCGTTTCAGAACGACTTGTCGAGTTTCCATTGACCCCTCGACGACAGATCAAACGGCAGGTCAGATAGCCGCTTGTCGTCTACAACAGACACGTCGACCTCGTTCTGAAATGACCTCTTAGAGCGTCCGGCGATTGATGGTTATCGGAGTCGACGGGTCGTGGGTCGGGTTGTCCAGCGGTAGCGGCTGCGG
The DNA here is from genome assembly GCF_020131355.1 of Pseudonocardia sp. ICBG1293. Taxonomy (GTDB): domain Bacteria; phylum Actinomycetota; class Actinomycetes; order Mycobacteriales; family Pseudonocardiaceae; genus Pseudonocardia. Next base: position 7,216 of record NZ_JAHLEL010000021.1, on the reverse strand, counting down.
GCACGGTTGATCAGCCGGCGGATCACGGTGAGCGCGGCGGCGAGGTCGAGGTAGAACTCGACGATGATCTTCCGGCGATCGGTGAACCGGCGCAGCTTGCCGTAGCCGTTCATCCAGGAATGGGTGCGCTCGACCGGCCACCGCATACCGACCTGGATCGGGGCGGGCCGGCCCTTGGTGGCGATCTGTGCGTCGAACCCGAGTCGTTCGAGCAGATCGCGGGTCTTGCCTGAGTCATAGCCCCGGTCCAGGTGCAGGCACGGTCGCTCGGGCAGCGGCCCGATCATGTCGTAGATCCCGATCAGGGTCGGTTTCAGCAACGGCGAGTCGTGGTCATTGGCGCGGGCGCTGATCAGGTGCAGCGGGATCCCCGCACCGTCGCAGACCACGGAGCGTTTGGTGCCCTGTTTGCCCCGGTCGACCGGGTTACAGCCGGCGACCTCGCCACCGCAGGGAGCCTTGGTGATCGCTCCGTCGGCAGACAGATCGTCGAGGTCGAGACCGATCATCTAGTCATAGCCGGCCAGCGCGGCCCGAAGGACCTGCTCCCCGACGCCAGCGGCGGCCCACTGGGCGAGACGGCGGCGGATCGTGCGGTCCGAGCAGCCGGGGGTGGCAATGCGTTCGTAGCCGCTGCCGTGCACCAACGCCGCGAGCACGTGCTCGAACACCAGGCGGTCGGGGATACGGCGGCGGTGACATCCCCACGGATGGGCCGGGTCGAACTCCGGGCGCCGCTCTGCCTCGATCAGGGCAGCGAACTCGACCCAGAGGGGGTCGATCAGCGATTCTGGCAATAGAGGCACGGACCCTCCAGGCGACCATCAGGACATCAGCAATCCCATGATCACTTGCAGGTCCGTGTCTCTACCAACACCGACACACGGCCACCTCTACTGCCGGACGCTCTAAGAGGTCGTTTCAGAACGACTTGTCGAGTTTCCATTGACCCCTCGACGACAGATCAAACGGCAGGTCAGATAGCCGCTTGTCGTCTACAACAGACACGTCGACCTCGTTCTGAAATGACCTCTAAGAGGTCGCGCGGATTGGTCACAGCTTGGCCGCGGTCGAGTGTCTGGGGGCGAGGGCGGGTACGGGCCTGCCGATCATGAAGTTATCTACGCTTCGTGATCGTCTGGAGGCCGCGTGCCCACCCTGCCATCATGGCTGACCGAGCCGTTGTGGGACCAGTTCACCGCGCTGCTGCCTCATCGAGACGAGTTCGATCCCACCCATCCGCTGGGCTGCCATCGCCGCCGGATCGCGGATCGGATCGTGTTCGACAAGCTCCTGCAGGTACTGCGGTTCGGCTGCTCGTATGAGGGCATCGCTGACAGCACCTGCTCGGCGACCACCATCCGCGATCGTCGTGACGAGTGGATCAGGCTCGGGGTCTTCGCCCAGCTGCGTCGGATCGTCCTGGACGCCTACGACCGCATCGTCGGTCTGCTGCTGCACGACATCGCCGTCGATGGCGCCATCACCAAGGCCCCCGGCGGCGGCGAGGTCGCCGGTCCGTCGCCGGTGGACCGGCGCAAACAGGGTATGAAACGTTCGGTGCTCGTCGAGGGATACGGCATCCCGCTGGGCCGAGTCCTGGCCGGAGCCAACCGGCACGACTCCCCGCTACTGGGCCCCACCCTCGACCGCCTCGATGCTCTCGGCCCGCTGCCCGACGACATCACCGTGCACCTCGACGCCGGCTATGACTCCGGCAAGACCCGCGACACGCTGGCCGAACGAGGCCTGCACGGCGAGATCGCGCACAAGGGTGAGAAAGCGCCGATCCAGGCCACCCGCCGCTGGCACGTCGAGCGGACCAACGCTTGGCACAACAGCTTCAACCGGCTGCAGCGCTGCTACGAACGACGAGAAATCGTCGTCGACGCGTTCTTCGACCTCGCCGACACGATCGTCACACTCCGTAGCTTGATTCGGCAGGCCTGGACCACACACCGCTGGAACGCCCGACCTGCACGACGTCCATGATCACCAACCAATCCGCGCGACCTCTTACTCCGAGGGGCCGCTGAAGAAGCTGTTGGCCCGGATCCGGCCCGAGTACGTCGGGATCGATCCGTCGGACCGGACCGTCTACGAGCCGGGCGAGATCGCCCAGTGCGACCTGTGGTTCCCCGAGACCCTGATCCCGGTCGCGGCAAGGCAGGCGCGGATCCTGCCGGTGCTGGTGCTGACCTTGGCGTTCTCCCGGTTTCTGTCGGCGACGATGATCCCGTCGCGCCAGGGCGGTGACATCCTGTCCGGGATGTGGCAGCTGATCGCTGCCCTGGGCCGTGTCCCGAAGACGCTGGTCTGGGACCGGGAATCGGCGATCGGCGGCACCGGGAAGGTCTCGGCCCCGGCCGCCGGGTTCGCCGGAACTCTGGCCACGAGGATCCGGTTGGCTCCGCCGAAGGACCCCGAGTTCAAGGGCATGGTGGAGCGCAACAACGGGTTCTTCGAGACCTCGTTCCTGCCCGGACGCGAGTTCGCCTCCCCAGCCGACTTCAACGACCAGCTCGCCGAGTGGCTGGTGACCAGGGCGAACACGCGCACCGTCCGCGCCATCCATGGCCGGCCGGTGGACCTGCTCGAGGTCGACCGCCAGGCGATGATCGTCCTGCCGCCGGTGGCTCCACAGGTCGGTCTGACCCACCGGATCCGGCTGGCCCGTGACTACTACGTGCGCGTCGACGCCAACGACTACTCCGTCGATCCGCGGATGATCGGCCGCTTCGTCGAGGTCGCCGCATCACCCACTGCGGTCGAGGTGTTCTGCGGCAACGAGCGAGTCGCCAGCCACGACCGCAGCTGGGGCCGCCACCTGGTGATCACCGACCCGGCCCACGTCGCCACCGCCGCCGACATGCGCCACGCACTGGCTGAACAACGCCGCGCCCAGCAGCGGTCCCAGCAGTCCGGGACGCGCCGCCACAACGATGGCCACGCCGTCGCGATCCGGGCCCTGCCCGACTACGACGCCCTGTTCGGCGTCGACTTCACCCCCACCAGCCCGGCCGACCCCACGGCCGCGCCCGCAGCGGAAGCGAGCAACCCATGACCGCCACCACGACCGGGACTGCGCCGAGCGAGGGGTTGCCCTCGATGCTGGCCTACCTGACCCGGGTGCTGAAGACCCCGACGATCGGGCGCTGCTGGGCTGAGCTCGCTGAGCAGGCCCGCGACGAGACCTGGTCGCACGAGGAGTATCTGGCTGCGGTCCTGCAACGCCAGGTCGCCGAACGCGAGTCCGCCGGCACCACGATGCGGATCCGGACCGCGCATTTCCCAGCCGTGAAGACTCTCGAGGATTTCAACCTCGACCACCTGCCCTCGCTGCGTCGAGATGTGCTGGCGCACTTGGCGACCGGGACGTTCGTGGCCAAGGCTGAGAACGTGATCCTGCTCGGCCCACCCGGGCTCGGGAAGACCCATCTCGCGATCGGGCTCGGGGTCAAAGCCGCCCACGCCGGCTACTCGGTGCTCTTCGACACCGCGAACAACTGGATCACCCGCCTCACCGACGCCCACCAGGCCGGACGGCTGGAGGCCGAGCTGAAGAAGATCCGCCGCTACAAGCTGATCATCATCGACGAGGTCGGCTACATCCCCTTCGACCAGGACGCGGCGAACCTGTTCTTCCAGCTCATTGCCTCCCGCTACGAGCAGGGCTCTGTGATGGTCACCTCGAACCTGCCCTTCGGACGCTGGGGCGAGACCTTCTCCGACGATGTCGTCGCCGCAGCCATGATCGACCGTCTGGTTCACCACGCCGAGGTTCTGACCTTGACCGGAGACTCCTACCGGACCCGCCAGCGCCGCGAGCTGCTGGCCAAACAGAACCGCGCCGACCGGGACTGACAGACCAACCGAGGGGTCAAACTTGCCGATCCCCAGGGGGGTCAATCTTCAGGATCCGTTGACAACGGCGAGTCGTGGTCATTGGCGCGGGCGCTGATCAGGTGCAGCGGGATCCCCGCACCGTCGCAGACCACGGAGCGTTTGGTGCCCTGTTTGCCCCGGTCGACCGGGTTACAGCCGGCGACCTCGCCACCGCAGGGAGCCTTGGTGATCGCTCCGTCGGCAGACAGATCGTCGAGGTCGAGACCGATCATCTAGTCATAGCCGGCCAGCGCGGCCCGAAGGACCTGCTCCCCGACGCCAGCGGCGGCCCACTGGGCGAGACGGCGGCGGATCGTGCGGTCCGAGCAGCCGGGGGTGGCAATGCGTTCGTAGCCGCTGCCGTGCACCAACGCCGCGAGCACGTGCTCGAACACCAGGCGGTCGGGGATACGGCGGCGGTGACATCCCCACGGATGGGCCGGGTCGAACTCCGGGCGCCGCTCTGCCTCGATCAGGGCAGCGAACTCGACCCAGAGGGGGTCGATCAGCGATTCTGGCAATAGAGGCACGGACCCTCCAGGCGACCATCAGGACATCAGCAATCCCATGATCACTTGCAGGTCCGTGTCTCTACCAACACCGACACACGGCCACCTCTACTGCCGGACGCTCTAATAAGAGGTCGTTTCAGAAGTCGGCGTGTCGGTCCTGTGTGGATCGGCGCTGGTAGCTGATCATGTCCGGTCGTGGCGCGGCGATCTTGTGTCGAGCGATTGGTGAGCGACGAGCTGTGGGCGCTGGTGGAGCCGCTGCTGCCCAAGCCGCGCAAGCACAAGCGGGGACGGACAGGCCGTCCGCGGGTGCCGGATCGGGCCGCTCTGGCCGGGATCGTGTTCGTGCTCAAGACCGGGATCAGCTGGAACGCGCTGCCCGCCGAGCTCGGCTGTGGGTCCGGAGTGACCTGCTGGCGGCGGCTACGGCAGTGGCAGCAGGCCGGGGTCTGGGCCCAGCTGCACCGGGTGATGCTCGACCGCCTCGCCCAGCAGGGCCTGCTGGACTGGTCGCGGGCGGCGGTGGACAGCGTGAGCGTGCGGGCCAAGCGCCGCGGCGAGGCCACCGGGCCCTCGCCGACCGATCGCGGGAAGGCGGGCAGCAAGTACCACGTGCTCTGCGACCGAGGCGGGCTCCCGCTGCATGCGCTGGTCACCGGGGCGAACACCCACGACAGTCGGATGCTCGCCCCGCTGCTGGACACCAACCCCGGCGTCCGCGAACGGGCGGGACAGCCGGGGCGTCCGCGACGTCGGCCGGACAAGGTGCACGCCGACAAGGGCTACGACTATCCCCGCTGCCGCCGCTACCTGAGTGGGCGTGGGATCGGGGTGCGGATCGCCCGGCGCGGGATCGAGGACTCCACCCGGCTCGGGCGGGTCCGCTGGGTCGTCGAGCGCACCATGTCCTGGCTGCTGGACTTCCGCCGCCTCGCGCTGCGCTACGACCGCGCCGAATCCACGATCACCGCGCTGTTATCGCTGGCCTGCGCCCTGATCTGCCACCGCCGCCTCACCAAGCCGAAGCCGAAGTGATGGTCGACCCAGCCCTCGCTGAGGCACTCGCCTACGAGGTCGGGGCCAGCGGCCGCCAGGCCAGCCACTCCAAGGCCCGGTCGGCCTCGTCAGGGTCGAAGCGGTGCGGGTCGAACGGCCCGCCCGCCCACTCCAGGCGCTCGGCGCGGTCGGGATGGTCAGGGTCGGCGAGCACGGCCTGGAAGTCCTCATACCCCCGATCCCGCCGACGTCCTCGGGCGGGCACGCCCCCTGCCCGGCGACGCATCGCGGATAGCACACTCCCGGCTCGACGGCCGCGACCGCCTCGACGGTGATCTCGTGGGCCCAGTTGTCACCGAAGTCGTAGACGTAACCGAACCGGTCACCAGCCTTGACCAGCCGAAACAGCTTCTCTTTCGTCTCGTCGGCGACATCCTGTCCGGGCCAGTCCGGGTCTGGGATCCCGTAGCGGCGCCCGACGATCTCGAACTCGTGCAGATGAGAGTTCGTCCAGCCCATCACTGACTGCACCACCTCGTGCAACACCGCCAAGTCGACCTCGCCCGGCACCTGCACCCGACGCCGGACCGCCGGCACCACCTCGGTCAGGACGATCTCCAACTCGAAAATCTTCGTCTTCTCAGACACACGAGGCGCGACCATCAGCCGATGCTGCCAGCCCCGCCGTCACCGGCAGAACCGGCCCACCACTTCTGAAACGACGTCTAAGAGGTCGCGCGGATTGGTCACAGCTTGGCCGCGGTCGAGTGTCTGGGGGCGAGGGCGGGTACGGGCCTGCCGATCATGAAGTTATCTACGCTTCGTGATCGTCTGGAGGCCCGCGTGCCCACCCTGCCATCATGGCTGACCGAGCCGTTGTGGGACCAGTTCACCGCGCTGCTGCCTCATCGAGACGAGTTCGATCCCACCCATCCGCTGGGCTGCCATCGCCGCCGGATCGCGGATCGGATCGTGTTCGACAAGCTCCTGCAGGTACTGCGGTTCGGCTGCTCGTATGAGGGCATCGCTGACAGCACCTGCTCGGCGACCACCATCCGCGATCGTCGTGACGAGTGGATCAGGCTCGGGTCTTCGCCCAGCTGCGTCGGATCGTCCTGGACGCCTACGACCGCATCGTCGGTCTGCTGCTGCACGACATCGCCGTCGATGGCGCCATCACCAAGGCCCCCGGCGGCGGCGAGGTCGCCGGTCCGTCGCCGGTGGACCGGCGCAAACAGGGTATGAAACGTTCGGTGCTCGTCGAGGGATACGGCATCCCGCTGGGCCGAGTCCTGGCCGGAGCCAACCGGCACGACTCCCCGCTACTGGGCCCCACCCTCGACCGCCTCGATGCTCTCGGCCCGCTGCCCGACGACATCACCGTGCACCTCGACGCCGGCTATGACTCCGGCAAGACCCGCGACACGCTGGCCGAACGAGGCCTGCACGGCGAGATCGCGCACAAGGGTGAGAAAGCGCCGATCCAGGCCACCCGCCGCTGGCACGTCGAGCGGACCAACGCTTGGCACAACAGCTTCAACCGGCTGCAGCGCTGCTACGAACGACGAGAAATCGTCGTCGACGCGTTCTTCGACCTCGCCGACACGATCGTCACACTCCGTAGCTTGATTCGGCAGGCCTGGACCACACCACCGCTGGAACGCCCGACCTGCACGACGTCCATGATCACCAACCAATCCGCGCGACCTCTAAGGTCGTCCCCATGCGCAGGGAGACGCTCGACGACAACCTCGCGCAGCTCCGGTCGATGCTCGACGAGACCGGTCCGCTCGTGGCCTCCGCGTTCCGCGACGCGTCCGAGG
>NZ_JAHLEL010000020.1 GCF_020131355.1 Pseudonocardia sp. ICBG1293 | reverse complement strand
GTTGAACGGCGAGGTCAGCTGCAGCATCGAGGGCAGCACGGGCGCGCCGTCGTGCTCGGTGGCGCCGATCGGGGTGGCCCGTAGCCGGGTGGTGGGGCACAGCAGCACGTCGCACGAGGCGCCGAGCCGGTCGAGCAGGCGCGGCCGATCCGGCGCCGGTCACGGCGGGCGTCGACGTAGACGTGGGCGGGCACCTCCGCGTGCGGGGCGAGCCGGGCGGCGGTCGCGGGCTGGTACTCGTCGCGGCGCTCGGTGAACCAGCGTCGGTGGGTCGCCCACGCCTCCGCGCCGGTGATCACCGGGTAGGTGGCGGCGAGCTCGGCGACGCCGGGCGTGTCCTGCCCCGCGACCGCGCGCCGAGCGCGGTGAGCGCATCCGCGGCGGCCCGCACGGCACGGCGCCGGCATCACCGGGTCGTGCGGGCGCCACCAGTCGTCGTCGGCGACGCCGATGCGGGGGCAGCACCGCGGCGGCCGAGGTGCCGGGCTCCCCGAGCGCGGTCCGGGCGACGGCGAGCGAGGCGGCGTCGGCGGCGAGCAGCCCGACGGTGTCGAACGACTCCGCCAGCGGGAACACCCGCTCGCCCGGGATCGCGCCGCGGCGCGCGGCTTGAGCCCGGCGACGCCGCACAGCGCGGCCGGGGTGCGCACACTGGCCCCGGTGTCGGTGCCGACCGCGAGCGCGAGGTGCCCGGCGGCGACGGCCGCGGCCGACCCGGACGAGGAGCCACCGGTGATCCGGGTCGGGTCGTGCGGTTGCGGGCCGGCCCGGTGGCGGCGACGTCACCGGTGGGGCCGTAGGCGAACTCGTGGGTGTGCAGCTTGCCGACGACGACCGCCCCGGCCGCCCGCAGCATCGTCACCACGGGCGCGTCCGCCGTCGCGGGGGCGGCGTCGGCCAGCAGCCGCGAACCGCAGCGGGTGGGCAGCAACCGGTCACGTCGACCAGGTCCTTGATCCCCACCGCGACGCCGTGCAGCGGGCCGAGCCTGCGCCCCGCCGCGGACAGCGCGGTCAGCTCGGCGGCGCGCTCGCGGCCCGCTCGGCGTCGAGGGTGACCACGCACCCGGTCGTGTCGGCGTCGAGCCGGACAGCACGTCGTCGACGTGCTCGGACGGCGACAGGTCGCCCGAGCCAGGGCCCGCAACAGATCGGGGAGCGGCAGCACGCGCTCAGCGTGCCGTCGCTCCCCGACTCCGACAACCGGTGATCAGCGCGCGGCCATCTCCCTGGCGATCTCGCGGGCCTCCTCCGGCGACGACGCCGACGGCTGCCCGTCACGCAGCGGACGGCGTGCCGTCTCGGGCAGGAACAGCAGCGTCACGACACCGATCACCCCGGCGGCGATCAGGTAGTAACCCGGCCACAGCAGGTCCCCGGTGGCGAGCACGACCGCGGACATCACCAGCGACACGGTGCCGGCGAACGCGGAGACGAAGATGTTGAACGCGATCGACAGGCCGCCGTAGCGGAGCTGGGTCGGGAACAGCGCCGGCAGCGTCGACGGGCCGGTGGCGGAGAAGCAGATCAGCAGCAGGCCCATGAGCAGCAGCCCGAGGAACACCGAGGGCACCGAGCCGTTCTGCATCAGCAGGATCATGGGGATGCCGAGCACGATCAGCCCGGCCGCCCCGGTCCACATGATCGGTTTGCGCCCGACCCGGTCGGAGAACCGCCCGAGCAGCGGAATCACCAGCACCGCCAGCCACAGCACCGCGATCTGCAGCCAGGACGACGTCGTGGAGTCGATCGAGGTGCCGCCGTGCTGGTCGACCGTGGTCTCCAGGTAGGTCGGCATGTAGCTGGTCAGCATGTAGGGCGTGTCTCCTAAAGTGCGCAACCAGGTGACGATGGCCTTCAGTGCAACTCCGCCGCGGTAGGTCAGGGCGAGTTTGTCGTAGCGGGTCGCGAGGCCGCGCCACTGCTTGACCTCGCAGAACCCGCGTTCGACGACGTTGCGGCCGCGGTAGTCGACCCGGTCGAACGCCGGTGGTCGGCCGCCGCGTGTGCCGCGTCGTTTCCGGTGTCCCTGCTGGTCAGCCGGCTCCGGGATGACCGCGACGATCCGTCGTCTGCGCAGGTGGGCGCGGATGGCGCGTGAGGAGTAGGCCTTATCTGCGCGGACCCGCTCGGGCCGGGTCCGCGGTCGGCCCGGACCGACCCGTCCGACGCTCAGATGTGACATCAGGTGCGCGAACATCGGGGCGTCACCGGCCTGTCCGGGGCCGACGAGTACGACCAGCGGGCGGCCGTGTCCGTCAACGAGCTGGTGGATCTTCGTGCCGAGCCCTCCGCGGGAGCGGCCCAAGGCGTGATCGGGCGGCTCGATCAGCAGATTCTTGTAGTTCGATCCGGCCCCCTGTGTCCCGCTGCAGGGTCGCGGCGTGTTGGTGAGCGCGGATGATCGTCGAGTCGACCGACACGGCCCAGTCCACGAGACCGGCGGAGTCGGCATCGGCGAGCAGAGCTGCGAGAACCTGGTCCCAGGTGCCGTCACCGCAGTAGCGGCGGTGGCGTTTCCATAGGGTCTGCCACAGCCCGAACTCGACCGGGACATCACGCCAGGCCAGCCCGCAGCGGAACCGGTAGATGATCCCCTCGATCACTCTGCGGTGATCGGCGAACGGGCGCCCTGGCATCCCGTCCGACGAGGGCAGTAACGGCTCGAGTCGGTCCCACTGGGCATCGGTCAGGACGGCACGGCGCGACACCTACTGATCATCGCGCAGGCCCGACCAGCCGGGTTAGGAGACGCGCCCTAGTTCGTGACGTTCCACGCGACCACGACGCCACCGACCAGAACGAAGGTCGGCAGGTACCTGGTGAAGATCAGCTTGAGCCCGTCCTTCACCTGGGTGCCCTCGCGCTCCTCGGACTCCGAGAGCAGGGTCTGGAAGGCCGGGGTCTCCTCCAGCTTCACCCGCAGGTAGACCCCCACGATGCCCAGCGGCAGCGCGACGAAGAACGGGATCCGCCAGCCCCAGCTCGACATGGCGTCCGGGCTGAGCAGCAGCGGCAGCACCGAGGCGATGGTGGCGCCCAGCGCGTAGCCGACGAAGGTGCCCAGCTCCAGGAAGCTGCCGAAGTACCCGCGACGCCGGTCGGGGGAGTACTCGGCGATGAAGGTCATCGCGCCGGCGTACTCGCCGCCGGTCGAGAAGCCCTGCAGGACGCGGTCGGCGACGAGCAGGATCGGCGCGGCCAGCCCGATCGAGGCGTAGGACGGGATGAGTCCGATCAGGAACGTGCCCAGCGCTATCAGGATGACCGTGATCGACAGGACCTTGGTCCGGCCGATGCGGTCTCCCAGCGGGCCGAAGAACAGGCCGCCCAGCGGGCGGAAGAAGAACGCGATCGCGAACGTCGCGAACACGGCCACCTGGGACAGCGGTCCGGGTGGGAAGAATTCGGCCTCGATGGTCGTGGCGAGATAACCGTAGACACCGAAGTCGAACCATTCGGTGATGTTTCCGACCGCGGCCGCCGCAACAGCGCGGCGCATGGTTGCCGGGTCGGTGACGGTGACGCCGTCCACCGTCCCCTCTGCTGTGTCGTCCACGTCGTTCCCCCTAACGACAGGGCACGTCACGGCGACGCTTTCGTCAGGAAACTGTCGGTCCGTGGCGTTCTGTCCGTTTCGTTGAATGGTTCTCCCCGACGTTAACGAGACCTCGCTCCCGGTGCCGGACGGGGCATGTCCGGTATCTGTGAGCGGAGTCATCCGATTCGGTGCTCCGGCAGGCGGGACAGTGCTTTTCCGGCGTGGGACCGTGGTCGGCGGGCGCAGGCAGCGCCCGTGGGACTCGCAAGCGCCGCGACTCCGCCCGGGTCATCCGGACCCGGTCACCGGACCCGGCGCGTGCCCGTGTGAGGAGGAGCCGTCATGGCTGTGTCGAGCGCCGTTTTCCTGTCGATCATCGCGAGCACGGGGGTGGGCCTGGCGGTCACCTCCGCGCTGGCCGCCTACGCCCAGCGCCACTGGAAGGGCTACGACCGCGACCACGGCGCCGCGTCCCCTCCCGGGGGCGCGGCGCCGTCGTGCGTTCAGCCCGTCGCGGCCAGGGCGAGACCGGCGTACACGGCGACCCCGGCCGGGAACGCCGCCTCGTCGAACACCACCCGGTTCGAGTGGTTCGGCGGCGCGAGGGCCGGGTCGACCGACGGCGGCCGTGCCCCCAGGAACGCCAGCGCGCCCGGCACCCGGTCCAGCACGTAGGAGAAGTCCTCCGCGCCCATCAGCGGATCCGGCATCGCGACGCAGGCCCCCCGGCCGAGGACCGCCTCCGCGACGCGCACCAGCCCGGCGGTCGCGCGGTCGTCGTTGCGGGTGACGGGGTAGCCCGGGTCGATCACCACCTCCGCCGTGCAGCCGTAGGCGAGCGCGGTGTGCCTGCAGTGCTCGGTCACCGCGTCGTGCAGCAGCGTCCGGACCGGCCGGGAGAGTGTCCGCAGCGTCCCGGTGAGCTCCGCGGTCTCCGGGATGACGTTGTCGGTGGTGCCCGCCTCGATCCGGGACACGGTGAGCACCGCGGACTCCGCCGGGCCGACCCGGCGGGTCAGCAGGGTCTGCAGGCCGCCGACCATCGCCGCGGCGGCGGGGACCGGGTCGCACGCGTCCTGCGGCGCGGAGGCGTGCCCGCCACGACCGGTCACCCGGACCCGCAGGACGTCCGCGGCCGCCATGATCGGCCCCGGGCGGTGGTGGAGCTGCCCGGTCGGCACCGTCGAGCTGATGTGCAGGGCGTAGGCCAGCTCGGGGTCCTCGTCGAGCACACCCTCGTCGATCATGTGCCGGGCGCCGTGGAAACCCTCCTCGCCCGGCTGGAACATGAACACCACCCGGCCGGCGATCCGGTCCCGCCGGTCGGCCAGGAGCCGGGCGGCCGAGGCGAGCATGGCGGTGTGGGTGTCGTGCCCGCACGCGTGCATGACGCCGGCGGTGTCCGAGGCGAAGTCCAGGCCGGTCCGCTCCGGTAGCGGCAGCGCGTCCATGTCGCCCCGCAGGAGCACCGTCGGTCCGGGACGCCCGCCGTCGAGCACCGCCGTCACCGAGGTGCAGGACGTGCCGGTGCGGGTCCGCAGGCCCAGCCCGTCGAGCGCCCGCAGCACCGCGTCCCGGCTCCGGGGCAGGTGCAGCCCGAGCTCCGGCGTGCGGTGCAGCTCCCGGCGCAGCGCGACCGTGCGCGGCTGCAGTGCGCGGGCGGCCCCGAGGAGGTCGCCGGGGAGTCCCGCGACCGAGGCGGGCGTGATGGCCATGGACCGATCGTCGCTGATCGGAGGCCGTCCGGCGCCCGCGGGCCCGGTGCGACCACGCGTACCTGGTCGTGGCGTGACTCACAGGCCCGGTGCGACGTACCGTTGGTGCGTGGCCACACAGAGCGTCGAGGCAGCCCCGGGTACCCGTGGCGCCGCCCTGCCCGGATTCGCGGTCGCCGCGATCCGGGAGGAGGGCCGTTGGCGCTGCGTCCGGCTGGGCTCCGAGGCGCTGGTCGACCTCGACGCGGCGATCACCGCGTTGCGCGCGCAGCGCTCCACCGGTGCTGTGCTGGGCCTGCTCGACGTCGACGACGAGTTCTTCGTCCTGCTCCGCCCGTCCGCGGGTGGGGTGCGGCTGCTGATCTCCGACGCGGTCGCCGCGCTGGACTACGACGTCGCCGCCGACGTGCTCGACCTGCTCCGCGTCGAGCTCCCGCCGGACGACGACGCGCTCGACGACGCCTGGCCCGAGGGCGACCTCGGCATCCTGGCCGACCTCGGCCTGCCCGCCGACGAGCTGGAGATCCTCGTCTCCGACCTCGAGCTCTACCCCGACGAGCAGCTGGACACCATCGCCCGCCGCTGCGGGTTCGCCGCCCAGCTGGACGAGCTCGTCGGCTCCTGAGTTGTTCCGCCCGGCCGACCGGCTCGCGCTGGGCCGAGCCCTGGACGTCGCGCGCGGTGCCGCGGCGACCGGGGACGTCCCGATCGGCGCGGTGGTGTTCGCCGCCGACGGCACCGAGCTCGCGGCGGCCTGCAACGCCCGTGAGGCCACCGGCGACCCGACCGCGCACGCCGAGATCCTCGCGCTGCGCGCCGCCGCGGCCGTCGTGGGCGAGTGGCGGCTGGCCGGGACGACGCTCGCGGTGACCGTCGAGCCGTGCACCATGTGCGCCGGCGCGATCGGGCTGGCCCGGGTCGAGCGCGTCGTGTTCGGGGCCTGGGAGCCCAAGACCGGTGCCGCGGGTTCGCTGTGGGACGTGCTCCGCGACCGCCGCCTCGCGCACCGGCCCGAGGTCGTCGGCGGGGTCCGCGCAGGTGAGGCCGCCGCCCTGATGCGCGGGTTCTTCGGTCGGACCCCGTGCGCCGGATGCGACTGACCCTCTTGTACCGTTGTCGGCGGTAGCGTGTCCGAGCGGCCGAAGGAGCGCGCCTCGAAAGCGCGTGAGGTTCACGCCTCCGTGGGTTCAAATCCCACCGCTACCGCTGGTCGGAGGGCCGGATCCCCGGGTCGGGGGTCCGGCCCTCCGACGTCGTCGGCGATGAGTTCCCGGCGGCGCGGCGGTCCCAGGCAGCAGTCGATGATCTGCCCACCGCCCGGGAGGCCCCCGTGTCCGAGGTCTGGAAGCTCGTCCACGCCGAGCGTGCCGCACTGCTCGCCGACCTGCGGGAGCTCCCCGAGGACCGGTGGGACACGCCGTCGCTGTGTCCCGGATGGACCGTCCACGACGTGCTCGCGTACCTCGTCGACACCGCCCGGACCACCCGGACCCGGTTCGTCCTGGGCATGCTGCGCGCCCGGATGGACTTCGACCGGCAGAACGCGGCCGGCGTCGCGCGCGAACGCGGCGCCACCCCCGCGCAGACCCTGCGCCGGTTCGCGGCCTGCCTGCCGCTGACCGCCACGCCGCCCGCTCCGCCCGCGACCCGCTGGGTCGAGATGGTGGTGCACGGCGAGGACATCCGGCGTCCGCTGGGGATCGCCCGGCACTACGCGCCCGTCGCGGTCGCCGGCGCGCTGGCGCTGCAGGCCCGCACGTCGGCGTCGTTCGGGGGTGCCCGGGAGACCGTCGCCGGTCTCCGCCTGACGGCGACCGACTCCGACCTCGTGATCGGTTCCGGCACGGAGGTGACCGGGACGGTGCTCGCCCTGCTCCTCGCGGTCTCGGGGAGGCCGGTGCGGCCGGGAGAGCTCGACGGCCCCGGCGCGGCCGTGCTCGCGCGGGCGGAGTGATCTCCGCCCGTCTCAGCCCGTGGTCCGACGCCGTGGATCGTTCCCGGCTCCGATGTGGCCGACCCCCTCCGGCGGGGACAGTGGGTGCACACCCCCACACGAGGAGCTGGAGATGACCACGATGACCGTGACCCCGGAGCCCACCCGGCCCGGCGACCCGGACGCCTACCCCGTTCTCACCGTCCTGATGCTGATGCTCGGCGGGTTCGTCCTGCCCGTCGTCGGCTGGCTCGCCGGTGTCGTGATGCTCTGGACCGGTCGCTCCTGGACGGTCGGGGAGAAGTGGCTCGGCACGCTGGTGTGGCCGGGCATCGTCGCGGTCCCGGTGCTGGTGCTGGCCGCCGGCTTCGTGGCGACCCCCGAGCCCGGCGCCGCGCACTGGGCGATCGTCGCGGCCGGGCTCGTCGGTGTCCTGGGCGCCCTGGTCGTGCTGCCCTGGACCTTCGTCCGGCTGCTGCGCGCCGGCCGTCGCACCTCCTGACGGGGGTGGTCATGCCGGACACCCCCAGGTCCCGCGCCCGTCGCCCGGGAGTTCCGGCGGCGGGCGCGGCCGTTCGGCGGCCGCGCCGGACCGATCCGATCCGCCGGTCGGATCACCCGTACGAGTGGTTCGTGGCCCGGCGAGACAACCGCCCTCTGCGGACTTCGGGGCGGCGCGTCGTCCGCATCTGCGGGTAAGGGAACCCTCAGTGCTAAGTCGTTGACCTGCGAATCAGTCGATCTCCCGTGGTACGACCAGCGGTTTTCTCTCCACAGGTGTCGCGCGTACCGACGCGTATCCGTCGAATCAGACGCGTCGTTGATCGCCCGAATGCCCCGCGGACGTCCCCCGCTCCCCGCTCCGGACGCCCCTCGGGTCGTGCACCGCAGCACAGTCGGAGAGGACAACGATGCCCGCTCACAGCGCCACCGCCCCCGAGCGCCCGGCGTCCGGGGACGGCCGCAAGAACGTCAGCCGCCGCCGGTTCCTCGGCTACCTGGTCGCGGCCCCCACGCTGGTCGTCGCGGCCGAGATCGGGCGCCAGACCTACTTCCCCGGTGTTCCGCAGGCCAACGCGGCCGCGATCCCGTCGCCGCCCCTGCCCGCCGAGCTCTACGACCTGCTCGACCTCCTCCGGGACTCGATGCGCCCGACCGCGAACCTCATCCGGATCGAGGTCAACCGGGACGGCACGGTCTCGTTCGCCATGCCGCGCTCGGACAACGGCCAGGGCATCATCACCTCGACGCAGATGATCATTGCGGAGGAGATGAACCTGGATCCCGACCAGGTCATCGTCACGCTGGCCGATGCGCGCCCCGAGCTGGTGTTCAACCAGCTGACGGCCGGCTCGAGCACGACCTTCTCCACCTACACGCCGATCCGGGTGGCGGCCGCGCTCGCGCAGAAGCGGCTGCTCGACGCGGCCGCGAACGAGCTCCGCCAGGACGTCAACGTGCTGCGCAGCCGCCAGGGCCTCATCACCGGCAACAACGGTGAGGAGCTGCCGTTCGGCGAGCTCACCGAGCTGGCGTCGAGCGGGGTCAACGAGGCCGTCGACGTCGTGCTGAAGGACCGGGAGCAGTTCACCGTCATCGGCACGGCGCGGACGAAGTCCGACGCCCGCGCGATGGTCACCGGCAAGAAGCAGTTCGCCACCGACCTCGCGATCCCGGACGCGCTGCCGACCGTCATCTGCCGCGGCCCGAACCTGAACTCGGCACCGCAGGGTGCGAACAACATCGACGAGGTCCGGGGCATGCCGGGCGTCACCGACGTCGTCGAGATGTCGACGGGTGTCGCGGTCCGCGCGAAGACCTTCGGCCAGGCCATCGACGCCGTGAACGCGCTCGACGTCAACTGGGACGGCGGCACGGTCGAGGGTGAGAACGACCGCTCGGTGCTGGAGAAGGTGCGGGCCGGCGAGCTGCCGCTGGCCGTCCCGCAGGTCCCCGGCGAGACGGTCGAGGGTGACTTCACCTTCTACTTCCGCAGCAACTCCTCGCTGGAGACGAACTGCGCGATCGCCGACGTCCGGGGTGGCACCGCCGAGATCTGGGGTCCGGCGAAGAACCCGATCGCCGCGCAGGCCGAGATCGCGAAGAAGCTCGGCATCGCGCAGAACGCGGTCACCTTCCACGTCATCGAAGGGGGCGGGTCCTTCGGCCGCAAGCTCTTCTTCGACGCGGCGGAGGAGGCGGCCGAGGTCTCCCAGCTCATGGGCAAGCCGGTGAAGCTGATGTGGACCCGCGCCGACGACTCCCGCCAGGGCCGTACGCACCCCATGGCCACCTGCCGGGTGCGTGCCCAGGTCAGCGGCGACGCCGTCTCCAGCTTCGAGATCCGGCACACGAGCGTCGCGACGGAGGGCAACCCCGGCCTCGGCGAGGCGATCACTGCGGCGGCCCAGAAGGCACCGGGCGGCAACTACACGGTCTCGCAGACCCTGTACCTCACGACGCAGACCAACCCGTACAACGTCGGTGTCGCGACCTCGCTGCTCAACGAGGTCGACATGCGCTTCAACACCTCGTCGATGCGCAACATCTACTCCCCGGACACGGCGACCGCGCGTGAGCTGATGGTCGACCGCGTCGCCGAGAAGATGGGCAAGGACCCGTACGAGTTCCGGTCCGCCTACACCAAGCTGACCCGCTGGAAGAACGTCGTCGACCGGGCCGCCCAGGAGGCGGACTGGGGCAAGTCGATGCCCGCGGGCACCGCCCAGGGCATCGCGATGCACGTCGAGTACAAGGGCGTCGCCTGCGCCGTCGTCGAGCTCGACTGCCGTCCCGAGACCGTCAACCGGAAGATCCGGTCCGCCCGTACCGGGCCACGCGTCACGAAGATCACCTACGTCGTCGACGTCGGCCTGATCATCAACTCGCGGGGCCTGGAGGCCCAGATGATGGGCGGGATCAACGACGGCATCGCGATGACCCTGACCTCGGGTCTGCATCTCGAGGACAGCCACTTCATCGAGGCCAGCTGGGACAACTACTTCTACACCCGGCAGTGGAACACCCCGCCCGAGATGAACATCGTGCTCATCGAGGACTCCGAGGCCCCCGAGCCCGGTGGTGCCGGCGAGTTCGGGGTGGCGGCGACCTGCGGGGCGATCGCGTGTGCCTACGCCCGGGCGACCGGGACGGTGCCGACCGAGTTCCCGATCCTGCACAACGAACCGCTGCCGTTCGAGCCGTACCCGACGATCCCGCCGATTCCGCCGTCGCCCACCAACGGCCTCGACTTCGCCCGCTGAGGAGACTGACATGGGTTCCCACACCTTCACGGTGAACGGTGAGAAGGTCACCGTCGACGTCGAGGACGACGTCCGCGTGCTCTGGGTCCTGCGTGACCTCCTCGGGGTGACCGGCCCCAAGTACGGCTGCGGGATCAACGTCTGCAAGGCCTGTACCAGCCACATCAACGGCAAGGCGTTCAACCCGTGCTCGGTGCCGGTCGGCGCGATCTCGGAGTCCGACGAGATCACCACGATCGAGGGGCTGTCGAACGGCGACGAGCTGCACCCGATGCAGCAGGCGTGGATCGACAAGGACGTCGCGCAGTGCGGCTACTGCCAGCCCGGTCAGATCATGGCCGCGGTCGACCTGGTGAAGCGGTGTGCGGCCGAAGGGCGTTCGATCGACGACGAGGCCCTCGACGAGATCCGCAACATCTGCCGGTGCGGCACCTACAACCGCATCCGCGAGGCGATCAAGGCCGGCGCCGACAACATGTGAGCCCGTGCGGCGTGCTCCGTACGCCGTAGTTCGTTGGGCCGTTAGTGTGAACGGTCTGCTCCCCCGCAATCGAAGGACGGATTCGATGAAGAACCGGATGCGGCGATCGCTGATCGCCGTCGGCGCCCTCACCGCCGTGGCGTTCCCGCTGGCCGGGATCGCCGCCGCCGACACCGGCGACGCCCACGGCTTCCCCAGCACCCAGAGCCCGACCCAGGGCCTCGACGCGGTGGGAGCCACCGTCGAGACCTTCGGGGCGAGCTTCCTCGACGCCGCCGACACCTTCTCGCCGTCCAACCGGCCGGACGGCGTCAACGGCACCGACACCGAGATCCCGCAGGCCGACCCCCGCTTCGTCGAGGGTCCGGTCGGTGGACTGGTGAAGGACGGACCCTTCGAGTAAGAGGTCGCGCGGATTGGTCACAGCTTGGCCGCGGTCGAGTGTCTGGGGGCGAGGGCGGGTACGGGCCTGCCGATCATGAAGTTATCTACGCTTCGTGATCGTCTGGAGGCCGCGTGCCCACCCTGCCATCATGGCTGACCGAGCCGTTGTGGGACCAGTTCACCGCGCTGCTGCCTCATCGAGACGAGTTCGATCCCACCCATCCGCTGGGCTGCCATCGCCGCCGGATCGCGGATCGGATCGTGTTCGACAAGCTCCTGCAGGTACTGCGGTTCGGCTGCTCGTATGAGGGCATCGCTGACAGCACCTGCTCGGCGACCACCATCCGCGATCGTCGTGACGAGTGGATCAGGCTCGGGGTCTTCGCCCAGCTGCGTCGGATCGTCCTGGACGCCTACGACCGCATCGTCGGTCTGCTGCTGCACGACATCGCCGTCGATGGCGCCATCACCAAGGCCCCCGGCGGCGGCGAGGTCGCCGGTCCGTCGCCGGTGGACCGGCGCAAACAGGGTATGAAACGTTCGGTGCTCGTCGAGGGATACGGCATCCCGCTGGGCCGAGTCCTGGCCGGAGCCAACCGGCACGACTCCCCGCTACTGGGCCCCACCCTCGACCGCCTCGATGCTCTCGGCCCGCTGCCCGACGACATCACCGTGCACCTCGACGCCGGCTATGACTCCGGCAAGACCCGCGACACGCTGGCCGAACGAGGCCTGCACGGCGAGATCGCGCACAAGGGTGAGAAAGCGCCGATCCAGGCCACCCGCCGCTGGCACGTCGAGCGGACCAACGCTTGGCACAACAGCTTCAACCGGCTGCAGCGCTGCTACGAACGACGAGAAATCGTCGTCGACGCGTTCTTCGACCTCGCCGACACGATCGTCACACTCCGTAGCTTGATTCGGCAGGCCTGGACCACACACCGCTGGAACGCCCGACCTGCACGACGTCCATGATCACCAACCAATCCGCGCGACCTCTAAGGGGCTCCCCGGCGGCAGGGCCGGCACTCCTCACGGGGTGCCGGCCCTGCCGTCGTTCCCGGGTCAGTGCAGGACCTTCAGCCCCACCACTCCGGCGACGATCGCCAGCAGGCACAGCAGCCGCGCCGTGGTCGCCGGTTCGCCGAGGGCGGCCATGCCGTACAGCGCGGTGCCGACCGCGCCGATGCCGACCCACACGACGTACGCGGTGCCGACGGGCAGGTCCCGCAACGCCAGGGCCAGTCCGCCCATGCTCAGGGCCAGCGCGCCCGCGAACAGCAGCGACGGGCCGAGCCTGCTGAACCCGCGGCTCTGCGACAGCGCGGCGGCCCACACCGTCTCCAGCACACCGGAGACCACGAGGTAGATCCATGCCATGACGAGCTCCTCCCGGAGGGGATGCGTCGTCTTGGCGTTCCGGGTACGGCGCGTCTCGTCCGGGGACGCCACCGGTGGGCGGGTCCGGTACCAGGATGGACGATCCCCGGTCACGGGGCGAGCGATGGTGACCGGTCGGACCGTCCCCTACCGTCGTCGGCATGCTGGTCGTCGGCTCGATCGTCCTGCGCGTCACCGACCTCGCGCGGCAGGTCCGGTTCTGGAGCGCGGCGCTCGACTACGAGGCCCGCACCCCGTCCGACGACGACTTCGTGCTCCTCCGCCCGCGGCGCGGCCGCCCCGGCCCGAACGTGTCGCTCGACGTCGCCCCGGCCGAGCGGGCCCTGCCGCCGCGCATCCACCTGGACCTCTACGCCGACGACCAGCGGGCCGAGGTCCGGCGTCTGGTCGCCCTCGGCGCGCAGGAGGTCCCGTGGCGGCACCGGCCGGCCGACGCCGACTACGTGATCCTGCAGGACCCGGAGGGCAACCGGTTCTGCGTCGTCGACGGCGGGGACCGGCGCGCCCCGGCCTGAGGACGGACGGGGCCGGCCCCGGCTACCGGTCGAGGCCCACCACGACACCGAGCACGACCAGCGCGATGCCGATCGTGGCGTTCAGGGCCCGGTGCTCGGCCAGGATCGCGACGAACTCGCGCAGGGTGGCGCTGGGCCGGTAGTACCGGGCGGTCGGCGAGCCGACGACCTGGCCGTCCACCCCGGCCCGGCGAGCGGTCAGGGCGGCCCGGAAGGCGTGGAAGTCGTTGGTGACGACGGCGCACCGGGGATCGGGCACCCGTTCGGCCATGAGCGCCAGGCTGAACACGAGGTTCTCCCGGGTCGTCCGCGACCGGTCCTCGCGCAGGATCCTCTCCGACGGCACACCCCGGGCGACGAGGTGGTCGGCCATCGCCACGGCCTCGGCGACCGGCTCGTCGGGGCCCCGGCCGCCGGAGGTCACCAGCATCGGGTCGCCACCGCGCTCCCGTTCCCGCTCCCACAGGGCCGCCGCACGGTCCAGACGGGAGGCGAGCAGCGGCGGCACCACACCGCGGACGAGCCCCGACCCGAGCACCACGACGAAGTCGACCCCGGGACGGAACCCGACGCTGCGGTAGACGACGGCGTAGGCCAGCAGGCTGCACAGCAGGAAACCGAGGTAGGCCGCCAGCAGCAGCGTCACGTAGGTGACCGTGGTCAGGAACCGGTTCTCCAGACGCAGCGTGAGCGGGACGAGCACCACGACCGCGAGGCAGGCCAGACCCGCGAGCAGGGACAGCAGGTTCGCCGGCCGTCGTCCCTCCCTGCGCGTCATGACGATGCCGTTGACCAGCAGGAAGCCCGTCAGCACGAGCACGAACACGCCCAGCAGCGCCGCGACGAGCGCCGTCGCCAGGTCGACGACGCCGACGTCGAACCGGGGGAGCTCGGCGATCAGCGCCATCAGGAGCAGGACCACCGCCGTGCCGCCGGCCACCGCGTTGCGGAACCGCCGTCGCTCGACGAGCACGCCGACCACGCACAGCGCCGCCGACAGCGCGGCCAGCGCCACCAGGACACCGGCAGCCGTCACCGGGCCACCCGCGTCCGGTCCGGGACGGGGCGACGGCGACGGAGCCACACCGCGACCACGACACAGCACACGATCGCGAGCAGGACCGCGACGTCGACCGCGGTCGTCCCGCTGTCGCGGGCCGGGGCGGCCGGATCGGCCTGGAGGTTCTGCACCGCGTTCCAGACGGTGTGGAAGGAGCAGGCGGCCCACAGCCCACCCCGGCCCAGCGAGATGACGCCCAGCAGGGCGCCCAGCGCGACGGTCGTCGCCACGTAGACGACGGTGGCGCCGGAGTTGAACGAGTGGCACAGGCCGAACACGACCGAGCTGAACGCGACGGCGACACCGCTGCCGAACCCGGTGCGCACCGTGCCGAGCAGGTAGCCGCGGAACAGCAGCTCCTCGGTGGAGGCCTGCACGGCGGTCGCGGCGAGTACGAGTACCAGGGCGAACACCCCCGGGATCGCGGTGGCCCCGTCCGGGGCCTGCCCGTCACCACCACCGTCGTCGCCGGCGACGAGCGCACCGGCGACGGCGGCCACCGCGAGGACCAGCAGGGCCAGCAGCCCCGCACCCAACACCGCCCGGACCGGCCGGCGGACGGGGACCCCGAGGCCCGACGGCCCCCGGCTCTCCCACAGCCGCAGCCACAGCACGAGCAGGACCAGCGACACGCCGAAGGGGACGACCAGCTCGGTCGCCTGCCACAGTCGCATCCCGTCGGACGGGGGCGCCGGCGGACGCACCGCCACCCAGAGGAACTGGCCCGCGAACACCGCAGCCACGACGACCACCGTCGCCACCGCGGCGCGTCCCCAGCGGCTGTCCCCGGCCCGCGTGCGGTTCTCGCCGGTCATCGGTCCTCCTCGTGGTGACGGGCCGCCGCTCGTGCGGTCGCGCCCGTCCGATCATGGCGCTCGGTCGACCGCCCGGCGGGAAGAATGCACGTCCGGGTGACCGTCGTCGGCCCGCGCCATCCGTGCGGGTGACCACCAGGAGATGCTGCGCCACAACCACCCCACCGGTCCGTACCGGAAACGCCGCAGCCACCGGCGGCTCAGGACGACCTGGAGCGTGAGGATCGCCGCGGCGAGGGGCAGCAGAGCGCGGTACCCGTCCGGACCGGAGAACGCCGGCACCGTGGTGAGCAGCACGACCAGCACCGTCGCCGTGAGGTAGTTCGTCAGGGCGAGGCGCCCGAGCGGGGCGAGGACCGACGTCACCCACGGCCCGACGGGGGAGGCCGTCAGCAGGACCAGAGCGCTCGCGTACCCCACGGCCATGACGAGCCCGGCGGTCGAGGACGCGTGGTCGAAGCCGCTGTACTCGATGGTGTCGACCTGGATGCTCAGCAGCGGCACCGCCACGACGACCGCCCCGGCCAGCACGGCGGCCCACACGGCCCGGTTCGGCGCCGCGATCGCGTGGTGCAGGCCGTAGCGGGCGGCGGCGAACCCCAGCAGGAACAGACCGGGGACCAGGAGGAGCCCGCCGCTGGTGAACGCGAGCGCCAGTCCCGTCGCGACGGCTCCGCCGAGCGCGATCACCGGGCGTGGCAGCCAGGTCGCAGGGAGCAGCACGACCGTGCCGACGATCGCGTACGGGAGCAGGGCCTCGCCGGGCTGCAGGAGATGGTGGGCGGCGCCGAGCACGCCGAGGGCGAGCAGCCGGCGCAGCAGTACGAGCCGCGGGCGGGCGGTCCGGCGGGCGGCCCCGTCCAGGAACAGTGCCGTGCCGAGTCCGAACAGGAACGAGAACAACGGGAAGAAGCGCTGGTGCGCGGTGAGCTCCAGCCACTGGGGGATCGTGCCGCGCCAGGGGCCCGCGTCGAGCGGGAGCTCGGCGATCGCGGGCATGTTGACGAGCAGGATCCCGCACAGGGCCAGCCCGCGGAGGGCATCGAGGGCCTCGACCCGGCCCGGGGCGGCGGTCGTCCGGGCCGTGGGGGCGCCCACGTCTGTTCGGTCCATGTGTCCAGCGTGGCGGTCGTGCCGCGGGCGCGGATCGGCCCGCGGGCCGATCCCGGCCGTGGGCAGGTCGTACTTTCGGCCGGCGGGTCCCTCCCGTCCGCGAAACGGGGTGACCACGCGTCCTCCCGGTGCGACGCTGCGCCGATGCCACCGACCCGGACCGAGCTGCTGCGCCGGCAGTTCCACCTGACCTGGGCGCTGTTCGAGTACCACCTCGACCGGCTGCACGACGAGGACATGCTGTGGGAGCCGGCGCGCCTGTGCCGGACCGTGCGCCGGTCCGACGACGGGACCTGGCTCCCCGACTGGGCGGACACGGAGCCCGACCCGGTCCCCGTGCCGACCGTCGCCTGGGTCACCTGGCACATCGGTTGGTGGTGGTCGGTGGCGACGGACCACCTGCGGGGCAGGCCGCCGCGGGACCGCACCGACGTGGTGTGGCCCGGCGACGCCGCGTCGACGGTCGCCTGGATGCGCGCACTGCACGACGGGTGGACGGCCGTGCTGGACGGCCTGGCCGACGACGACCTCGCGGCGGGGGCGACGTTCCCGTGGGGGGAGGGCGCGGACATGACCGTCGGGGACACCCTGGCCTGGGTGAACACCGAGCTGACCAAGAACGTCGCCGAGATCGGGCAGCTGCGGCTGATCCGGGCCGCGCGGTGACGCGGCCGGACCGCGGCCCGGTGCCGTCGTCCCGGCCCACGCGAGCGGTTCGTGGGCCGGGGCGGGACCGGCCCCACCCGGAGCGGCCCCCGCCCTAGCTCCGCAGGCCGCCCGACGCGGTGAGGCGCTCGCCCGTGACCCATCCGGAGGCGTCACCGGCGAGGAACAGCGCCACCCGCGCGAGGTCCTCGGGCCTGCCGAGGCGACCCAGCGGGGTACGTCCGATCATCTCGGTCTCGGCGTCGCTCCCCATGAAGCCGCTGGCGTGGATGCCTTCGGTCTCCACTCCACCCGGAGCCAGGGTGTTGACCCGGATCCCCCGGGGACCGAGCTCGGCCGCGAGGACCCGCGTCAAGGCGTCGACGGCGCCCTTCGTCGCGGCGTACACCGACATCCCGGGTACCGCCCGGGCACTGTCCAGCGAACCGATGTTGAGAATCGAACCACCGTCCGGCCCGAAATGCCGCAAGCTCGCCCGGATCATGAGGATCGTGCCGACGACATTGATCGAGATCTGTCGGTCGATCTGTTGTCGGGTGTAAGAGCGCCCGGCAAATGAGGTCGTGGGGGTGTCGTTGCAGGTAGAGGCACGGACTCTCCAGGCGACCATCAGGACATCAGCAATCCCATGATCACTTGCAGGTCCGTGTCTCTACCAACACCGACACACGGCCACCTCTACTGCCGGACGCTCTAAGAGGTCGTTTCAGAACGACTTGTCGAGTTTCCATTGACCCCTCGACGACAGATCAAACGGCAGGTCAGATAGCCGCTTGTCGTCTACAACAGACACGTCGACCTCGTTCTGAAATGACCTCTAAGACGAAATCCCGCGCGGGCCGGCGGGGAATTGGGCTCCCGGATGCGCTGGTGGAACTGTTGAAGAGGCATCGCGAAGCGCAGGCGCAGGAACGCGCCGCCGCCTGCGAGATGTGGGACGAGGGCGACTACGTCTTCACCAGTCCGACGGGGCGCCCGCTGAATCCGTCCACGGATTACCACCGCTGGAAGAAGTTGCTCGACAGAGCAGGCGTCCCGGAACGCCGGCTGCACGATGCCCGGCACACCGCGGCGACCGTGCTGCTCCTGCTCGGAGTTCCGGAGCGCACCGTCATGTCGGTCATGGGGTGGGCGAGCACCGCGATCGCGGCCCGCTATCAGCATGTGGTTGCAGCAGCGCGGCGAGACGTGGCGGTCCGTGTCGGCGACCTGATCTGGAAGCCGAACGAAGGTGGGGGAGGGGCGTCACCGGCCGCCTGAGGGGGCCGACTGCAACCACAACTGCAACCACAACGCCGAACGCCGGGGGCTCCGCGTGGGAGCCGCCCGGCGTTCTGGCTGTTCAGGCTGGCGGAGGATACGGGATTTGAACCCGTGAGGGATTGCTCCCAACACGCTTTCCAAGCGTGCGCCCTAGGCCACTAGGCGAATCCTCCGCGGAAGAGGTTACGCGACGCTCCCGGTGATCCGTCGCGGCCCCCTCACGTCCCGGCGGGGTCGTCCGTGGCACACTGTCCGTGGACCCCGTGCGGCGTCCATCCTGTGAACTCCCCCAGGGCCGGAAGGCAGCAAGGGTCAACAGGCTCTGGCGGGTGCGCGGGGTCCCCTTCTGTCTCCGAGCGGGTCCCGGAAGTGTCGGACCCCCTGGGTAGCCTTCTCCTCGTGGCTCTGGCTCTGTACCGCAAGTACCGCCCGGCCAAGCTGGCCGACGTCGTGGGGCAGGAGCACGTCACCGAGCCCCTGGCCACCGCCCTCACCGCGGGGCGGATCAACCACGCGTACCTGTTCTCCGGGCCGCGGGGCTGCGGGAAGACGTCCTCCGCCCGCATCCTGGCGCGCTCGCTGAACTGCGAGCAGGGGCCGACGCCCGACCCGTGCGGCGTCTGCAACTCGTGCATCGCGCTCGCTCCCGAGGGATCGGGCAGCATCGACGTCGTCGAGCTCGACGCCGCGTCCCACGGTGGCGTGGAGGATGCGCGTGAGCTGCGGGACCGGGCCTTCTACGCACCGGCCGAGTCGCGCTACCGCGTGTTCGTCGTCGACGAGGCGCACATGGTCACCACCCAGGGCTTCAACGCGCTGCTCAAGATCGTCGAGGAGCCGCCGGAGCACCTGGTCTTCGTGTTCGCGACGACGGAGCCGGAGAAGGTGCTCCCGACGATCCGGTCGCGGACCCACCACTACCCGTTCCGGTTGATCCCGCCCGGGACGATGCGCGCGCTGCTGGAGCGGATCTGCGGCGAGGAGCAGGTGACCGTCGCGCCGCCGGTGTTCCCGCTGGTCATCCGCGCGGGGGGTGGCTCGGCCCGGGACACGTTGTCGGTGCTGGACCAGCTGCTCGCCGGTGCCGGTCCGCAGGGCGTGACCTACGAGCGGGCGGTCGCACTGCTGGGGGTGACCGACTCCGGCCTGATCGACGACACCGTCGACGCGCTCGCCGCTGCCGACGGTGCGGCCGTCTACGGTGCGGTGGACCGCCTCGTCGAGGCCGGGCACGACCCGCGCCGGTTCGCCTCGGACCTGCTGCAGCGCTTCCGTGACCTGATGCTCGTGCAGGCGGTGCCCGACGCCGCGGAGCAGGGCCTGGTCGACGGCGCCGAGGACGAGCTGTCCCGGATGGCCGACCAGGCCGCCCGGCTCGGCCCGGCGACCCTCACCCGCTACGGCGAGATCCTGCACCAGGGGCTGATCGAAATGCGCGGGGCGACCGCGCCGCGGCTGCTGCTGGAGCTGCTGGTCGCCCGGATGCTGCTCCCCGCGGCCACGACGTCCGACGGCGGGCTGCTCGAACGCCTGGAGCGCATCGAGCGGCGCAACGCCATCGCGCCCGACGCCGCCCCGTCCGACGGCGGCGGCGCCACGCGGTTCGTGCGGCCCAGCGAGCGCCCGGCGGCTCCGGAGCCGGCCGGTGGTGCGTCGTCGCGTTCCGCCGAACGCGAGGCCGGCGCCCCGGCGTCCGTGCCGGCACCCTCCCGGCCCGCCGAGCCCGCACCGGGTCCCGCCGCCCCGGAGGCCGCGGGGACCCGGCAGGAGGCGGGCGCGGCGCGTGCCGCGGAACACGACGACAGCCGGGCCACGGCCACCGCAGCTGCTCCGGCGGCGGCCTCCGGTGCGGACCGGAGCGGCGACGCCCCGGACCGGGACGGTGCGGACCCCGGCCGAGGCCCCGCGTCCGACGAGGCCGGGGACCGTCCGCCGGGCGCCCCGGCACCCCACGCCGACGGGGCGACCGGACCACGCGGACACGGGAGCGCGCCGACGCAGGCAGCGGCGGCCGCTGGCACGGAGTCCGGCGCGGGGCGTTCCGCGGAACGCGCTCCCGCCACCGCGGGCCCCGGTGCGCCCTCCGAAGCGACCGGCGTCCCGGCCCCGACGGACGGCGCAGGTGCGGACGGCCCGGCCGCAGAGGGTCGGCCGGCGGACGACCGCAGGGCGGACGGGCCGGGAGCGGGCGGGGCCGAGGAGCCCGCTGCGCAGGAGGCCCCACCCCGCCGGCCCGCGCCGCCCCGCGACGGCGCCCCCGCCGACGCCGTGCCCCCGGAATCGGCACAGCCGGTCTCGTCGGCGTCGTCGCTGGACGCGACGGCGGTCCGCCGGGTCTGGCCGGAGATCCTGGCCGCTGTGCGTCAGCGCAGCCGCAGCACCGAGGCGCTGCTGGTCAACGCCACGGTCCGGGCGGTCGACGGCGACACCCTGGTCCTCGCGATCGGCGCCCCACCGCTGGCCCGGCGGCTGTCCGAGGCGCGCAACACCGACGTGATCGCCGACGCGCTGCGTGCCGTCCTCGGGGTCCAGTGGCGGGTCCACTGCGACACCGGGGAGGCGGCGACCGCGCGTCGCGCCGCACCGGAACGCGCGCAGCGCTCGGTGCCGCAGCGACCGTCGCAGCGTGACGCGCCGCAGCGCGAGCAGGGCGGGCGGCCCGCTCGCCGTCCTGCCGGCGGCTCGGACGTGCCGCTGCCGCCGGAGCCGCCGCCGGAGGACGCGCCGCCGGACCCTCGTGACACCGGACCGCAGGGGGGCGACGGTCCGGGCGCACGACCGGCCCCGGTACGGAACCAGGCCGCCGAGGAGGAGGACATGCTCGCCGAGGCCGCGGCCGAGGCGGCGTCACCGGGCGCCCGTCGCGACCCCGAGGCCGCGGCGCTGGAGATCCTCACCTCGCACCTGGGAGCACGCACGATCGACCCGCGCTGACCCCGCGGCTGAGGTGGGCGGTGGGTCAGCGACCCAGCTGCGTCAGCACCGCCGCGGCCACCGCCGCCGCGATCCGGTCCCGGCCGGCCGGGTCGGTGAGCACCGCGGCGTCGGCGGCGTTGCGCATGTTGCCCGCCTCCACCAGTGCGGTCGGCACCGTCGAGGAGTTCAGGCCGGCCAGGTCGTCACGGCCGTCGAGCCCGTCGCGGCCGATGTAGCCGGCCGGGGCGAACCCGGCCGAGCGCAGTGCGTCCCGCAGCCCGGTGGCCAGACGCCGCGACGCCGGGCCCGTGCCGTGCACCGCGGGTTCGGCGTAGGCGACGTGGAACCCGCGGGCCGAGGCCGCCGCCCCGTCCGCGTGCAGCGACACCGCCAGCGCCGCGCCGGCCCGGCCGCCCGCCGCCGCGCGGGCGTCGACGCAGGGGCCGACGCCCTCGTCGTCGGGGCGGGTGAGCGCCACCCGCACCCCGGCGGCCTCCAGCCGGGCCCGCACCCGGCCGGCCAGGTCCCAGGTGAAGGTGTGCTCGGCATAGCCGGCGTTCGTGGAGGTGCCGGTCGTGTTGCACGGTTTGGTCCCGCCGCGCCCGTCGGGGACCGGTCGGTTCACTGCGGCCGGATCCGCGGCGTTGCCGCCGTTGTGCCCGGGATCGAGCAGCACCACCGGGGCGGGCACCGGCGCCGGGGTGGCCGGCAGGGAGCGGGTCGTCGCGGCCGGGACCGGGGTCGCCCCGACCGCGGGCGGGGCGGCCGGGGACCCCCCGCACCCCGCGCACAGCAGTGCGACGACGACCGGGAGGGCGACGGTGGCGGAACGGATCAGGGCGCGCACGGTCGGTCAGCCTGACACGTCTACGCTGGGAGAAGGACACGTCCGCGCCGGCCGCGCCGGGGAAGCCCCCGATCGCGCGAGCCGGACCCGACAGCGAGGGGTACGCGTGCAACCCGGTCAGCCCGACATGCAGATGATCCTGCAGCAGGCCCAGAAGATGCAGCAGCAGCTCCAGCAGGCGCAGGCCGAGCTCGCGACCGCCGAGGTCACCGGCCAGGCCGGGAACGGGCTGGTCGAGGTCACGGTGACCGCGGGGCTGGAGCCGCGCTCGGTCCGGATCGACCCGAAGGTCGTGGACCCGGAGGACGTCGAGACCCTGCAGGACCTCGTCGCCGGGGCGCTCGCCGACGCGGTCCGCCGCGCGCAGGAGCTGCAGCAGGAGAAGATGGGCCCGCTCGCCGGCGGCCTCGACATGGGCGGCCTGGGCCTCCCGGGCGCCTGAGGTGTTCGAAGGACCGGTCCAGGACCTGATCGACGAGCTGGGGCGGCTGCCCGGGGTCGGTCCGAAGAGCGCCCAGCGCATCGCGTTCCACCTGCTGGCCGCGGACCCGGCCGACATCAACCGGCTCCAGGAGGTCCTGCAGACGGTCAAGCAGGGCGTCGCCTTCTGCGACGTGTGCGGCAACGTGTCGGCCGAGACCCGGTGCCGGTACTGCTCCGACGCGCGTCGTGACCCGACGCTGGTGTGCGTGGTCGAGGAGCCCAAGGACGTCCTCGCCGTCGAGCGGACCCGGGAGTTCAAGGGCCGCTACCACGTGCTCGGGGGTGCGCTGGACCCGCTGGCCGGGATCGGCCCGGACACGCTGCGGATCCGCGAGCTGCTCGCGCGGCTCGGCGGCACCGGTCCGGCGACCGACGAGACCGAGATCTCCGAGGTCATCATCGCGACCGACCCGAACACCGAGGGTGAGGCGACCGCGACCTACCTGGTGCGGCTGCTGCGCGACTTCCCCGGCCTGAGCGTCACGCGACTCGCATCCGGCCTGCCGATGGGCGGCGACCTGGAGTTCGCCGACGAGATGACGCTCGGTCGCGCGCTCGCCGGCCGGCGCGCCCTCTAGGATCCGGACCGCCCGCCCGCCCGCCGGTCGGCGGGCCCGCCGGGCCACCGACACGGAACGGGCCGGCCCGTCCGGGGCCCGTGCCCCGGTCGTGACCGGCCGCCCGGCGCAGCAACCCCCCGTCGCTGCGCCGTCCTTCCTCATGGGACCCGTGAGTGCGGGCGCGTGCACCCGGTCGCTGTCACGGCTCCTTCGGCGAGCCTCAGTCGGTGTCCTCGTCACCCCACGCGTCCACGTGGTGCGACCGGCCGTGGAGCTGGCGCTGCCTGCGCTCCCACTCCCGGCGCCGCTGCTCGGCGATCCGGCGCCACGCCTCACTCTGGCGCCGGTCGGTCACCCCGATCACGATCGCCGAGACGACCAGCGTGGCCAGCCCCGCCAGGGCCACCGCCACCAGCGCGATCACGGCGACCACCGCCCGGTACGGGCGCTGTGGTGCGTGCCTGTGTGCGGCACCTGCGTCCTGCGGATCATGTCCATCTCCCTTCGTGTGTCGCGGTCGGTCCGTGGCCCCCGGTCGCGACGGTCGGTGTGTCCGCCGTCACGTCCGGGTGACTCCAGGATGCACGACGACACGCTCTCGTGCAATTGCAGACGCGGGGGATTGCACGAATCTGTAGATTGCACGGCGGGGCCAGGAAGGGGGCGCGAGGTGGAGCAGGAGCCGACCGGTGCGCGCCGGCGCCTGGGTGCCGAGCTGCGCAGGCTGCGCGTCAACGCCGGTCTGAAGCTGGAGGACGCCGCGGGCGGTGTCGGCTGCTCGACGTCGAAGATCAGCAGGTTGGAGAACGGCAAGGGGGTGCCGCGCCCCGCCGACGTCGCCGCGCTGGTCGAGGTCTACGGCGGTGTCGCCGGCGTCGAGGCGGAGATGCTCGACCGTCTGGTCGCCGAGAGCCGTACCCGTGGCTGGTGGGAGCCGTTCACCGAGGGGCTGCGCAGCGACCCGCACTTCCTGCCCTCGCCCGGGCGCTACGCGGCGGCCGAGACCGATGCGACGGCCGTCGCCGCGTTCGACCTGACGGTGCTGCACGGGCTGTTGCAGACACCCGCCTACGCCGACGCAGCGCTGCGGGCCCGGCTCCCCGGACGTCCGGACTGGGAGATCGACCAGCTCGTCCGGCTGCGCGGGCGTCGTCACGAGGCGCTCACCGCGACCCCGCCGCTGGTGCTCGACGCGGTGGTCGACGAGGCCGTACTGGCACGGGCGACAGGCGGGCCCGCGGTCATGGCCGAGCAGCTCGACCGGCTGCTCGCGCTCGCCGTGCTCCCCGGCGTGTCGGTGCGCGTGCTCCCCTTCGGCGCCGGGCCGCAGCGCGCGCACGCCGGCCGGTTCGCGATCCTGACGGTCCCGGACGCGCTCGGCCCCGACCTCGTCCACACCGAGGGGCATGCGGGGGAGACCTTCCTGGAGTCGCCCGCCGACCTGCGCACCTACCGCGAGGTCTTCGACGAGGTCCGGGCCGCGGCGCTCGGCGAGGACGCCTCGCGGGCCGTGGTGGCGCGTCACCGCGACGCCCACCGGGCGTCGGCCGCCGCCGGTCCGGACGAACGGGACGTGCGTACCAGTTCGTAGCACTATCGTGACGCAAGGGTCTACCGGTTGGTAACGGACCGCTATAGGTTTCCCCGTCATCAGGGGTCCTCACGCACACATCGGGGGGGCGGCTCTGCCGACGAGGGGACCGGAATGCGCAGACGGTGGATGACGGCGGTCATGGCGGGCGTGCTCGCAGTAGGCATGACCGCCTGCGCGAGCTCGGAGCGCGGAGCGGGCGGCGACGCCGCCGGGGGGACGTTCGTGTTCGGTGCCGCCGGTGCACCGAAGAACTTCGACCCGATCTTCAACGACGACGGCGAGAGCTTCCGCCCGGCGCGCCAGATGTTCGACACGCTGATCACGTACAAGCCCGGGACCACCGAGCTCGAGCCCGGCCTGGCGACCGAGTGGACCTCCACCCCGGACGGCAAGACCTGGACGTTCACCCTCCGCGAGGGGGTCACGTTCCACGACGGCACCCCGCTCGACGCCACCGCGGTGTGCGCGAACTTCGACCGCTGGTTCAACATGGCCGGCGCCGCCGCCCAGAGCCAGATGATCTACTACGGCGACGTCTTCGAGGGCTTCGCCAAGAACGAGGGCGACGCCTCGGGTGCCCCGCTCTACAAGTCCTGCACGGCGCAGAGCCCGAACACCGCGGTCCTCGCGCTGAACAAGTTCAAGGGCGCGTTCCCGGCCGCCTTCGGCCTCACGTCGTTCTCGATCTCCAGCCCGGCGGCGCTGAAGCAGTACGACGCCGACGCCGTCACCCAGAGCGGTGACTCGTTCACCTACCCCGCCTACGCGAACGAGCACCCGACCGGCACCGGGCCGTTCAAGTTCGAGAGCTTCGACAAGGCGAACAACACGATCACCCTGGTCCGCAACGACCAGTACTGGGGCGAGAAGGCGAAGCTCGACCGGCTCATCTTCAAGATCATCCCGGACGAGAACGCCCGCAAGCAGGAGCTGGCCGCTGGCACCATCGACGGCTACGACTACCCGTCCCCGGCGGACTACCAGACCCTGAAGGACCAGGGTGACCAGGTACTGATCCGCCAGCCGTTCTCGCTGCTCTACATGGGCATCAACACCAAGAACAACCCGAAGCTGGGGGACCTGCGGGTCCGCCAGGCCCTCGCCTACGCCATCGACCGCGAGTCGCTGGTCCGCACGAAGATGCCCGAGGGCTCCGCGGTCGCGAAGGAGTTCGTGCCGCCGACCGTCGCGGGCTACGCGGACGACGTCACGCAGTACCCGTACGACCCGGAGAAGGCCAAGCAGCTGCTCGCCGAGGCCGGTGCGCAGAACCTGACGCTGAACTTCTACTACCCCACCGAGATCACCCGGCCCTACATGCCGAACCCGGCGGACCTGTTCTCGGCGATGTCGGCGAACCTGCAGGCCGTCGGCATCACGGTGAACCCGGTCGCCCGGCCCTGGAACGGCGGCTACAAGGACGACGTCCAGAAGGCCGGCAAGCACGACCTGCACATGCTCGGCTGGACCGGTGACTACAACGACGCCGGCAACTTCGTCGGCACCTTCTTCGGCCGGGAGAAGGCCGAGTTCGGTCCGCAGGACCCGGCGATGTTCGCCGAGCTGGCCAAGGCCGACTCCATCCCGGACCCGGCCGGTCACGCGGCCGCCTACGAGCAGGCCAACAAGGACATCATGGCCAAGTACCTGCCGGCCGTGCCGATCCTGACCACCGGGCCGGCGATCGTCGTCGGACCGGACGTGCAGGGCGTGATCCCGTCGCCGCTGACCGACGAGCGCTTCGTCTCCGTCAGCAAGAACTGACCGTGCCCCGGGCGCCGCGGAGATCCCGCGGCGCCCGGTCGCGTGTCCCGCCTCCCACCACTGAGGACATCCACGCATGCTGCGCTTCGTCGCGCGCCGCCTGCTCCAGGTCGTCCCGACGCTGCTGATCCTGTCCGTGCTGTTGTTCGCCTGGCTGCGCTCGCTGCCCGGCGGACCGGCCGGCGCGCTGCTCGGCGACAAGGCGACCCCGGAGTCGATCGCGGCACTGAACAAGACGCTGGGTCTGGACCAGCCCATCCCCATCCAGTACCTGCACTACCTGGGCCGGGCCCTGACCGGCGACTTCGGCGCGTCCCTGATCACCGGTGACCCGGTGATCTCCGAGCTGGGACGGGCGCTGCCGGGGACGATCGAGCTATCGCTGTCCGCGCTGCTGCTCGCCGTCGCCCTCGGGATCCCGCTGGGCTATCTCGCCGCCCGCCACCGCGGCGGGATCTGGGACAACCTGACCATCGTCGGGACCCTGGTCGGCGTCGCCGTGCCGGTGTTCTTCCTCGGCTACGTGCTCAAGCAGTTCCTGGCCGTCGACCTCGGCCTGTTCCCGCCGTCGGGTCTGCAGTCGACCGGTATCGACGCCACCTCGGTCACCGGCTTCCCGACCCTCGACGGCCTGCTGACCCGCGAGTTCGACGCCAGCTGGGACTCGCTGCTGCACCTCGTGCTGCCCGCCGTCACCCTCGCCACGATCCCGCTCGCCGTCATCGTGCGGATCACCCGGGCCTCGGTGCTCGACGTCCTGGAGTCCGACTTCGTCCGCACCGCCAACGCGAAGGGGCTCGCGCCGGGCACCGTCCGCGGCCGGCACGTGCTGCGCAACGCGCTGCTGCCGGTCTCCACGACGATCGGGCTGCAGACCGGCCTGCTCCTCGCCGGCGCCGTGCTCACCGAGAAGGTGTTCAACCGGCCCGGCATCGGCACCCTGATCGCCGAGGGCATCGAGCGCCGCGACTACCCGCGGCTGCAGGCGGTGGTGCTGCTCGGCGCGCTCATCTACGTGCTGGTCAACCTGCTCGTCGACCTGTCCTACGCCGTGATCGACCCGAGGGTGAGGCTCCGATGAGCGCACCGACCACGTGGGCGCAGCGGCGCAGGGACCGGATCGACGACACCGCGGGCCGGAGCCTGTCGGCGGACGCGCTGCGACGGCTGCGCCGCAGTCCCACCGCGATCGTCGGGGCCGTGATCATCGGGCTGTTCGTGCTGGTCTCGGTGTTTGCGCCGCTGCTCGCCCCGCACGACCCGGCCCAGGCCTTCCCCCAGCTGCTCGACCAGCTGCGGCCCGGCGCGATCCCCGGCCCGCAGCCGGGCTTCCCGCTCGGCAGCGACCAGAACGGCCGCGACGAGTTCTCCCGGATGATCCTGGCCTCGCGGCAGACCCTGCTCGTGGGCGTGCTCGCCACCGTGTTCGGGCTGGCGGCGGGTGTGGTCATCGGCGTGCTCGCCGGGGCGTTCGGGGGCTGGCTCGACACCGTCCTGATGCGCGTCACCGACGTGCTGCTGTCGATCCCGTCCCTGCTGCTCGCGATCTCGGTCGCGGCGCTCGCCGCCCGCCCCAGCCAGACCACGGTCATCATCGCCGTCGCGCTGGTGAACGTGCCGATCTTTGCGCGGCTGCTGCGCGGGTCGATGCTCGCCCAGCGCGACTCCGACCACGTCCTCGCGGCCACCGCGCTCGGCGTGAAGCGACGGGCGGTCGTGCTGCGGCACATGCTGCCCAACGCGATCGGTCCGGTGATCGTGCAGGCCACGCTGACCCTGGCGACGGCGATCCTCGACGCGGCCGCGCTGTCCTTCCTCGGCCTCGGCGACGCCGACCCGGCCCGCGCCGAGTGGGGCCTCATGCTCGCCTCCGCGCAGCCCTACCTCGACGTCCGGCCCGGGCTGGCGGTCTACCCGGCGATCGCGATCATCGTCGTCGCGCTCGGGTTCACGCTGCTCGGCGAGTCGCTGCGCGAGGCCATCGACCCGAAAGGCCGGAGATGACCACGCCTCCGATGAACCCGCTGTTGCAGGTCCAGGACCTGTCCGTGCGCTTCGTCCGCAAGGGCGAGGCCGACGTCGTCGCCGTCGACGGGGTGTCGTTCGACGTCCGCCCCGGCGAGGTCGTCGGCCTGGTCGGCGAGTCCGGCTGCGGCAAGTCCGTGACCTCCCTGGCGATCATGGGGCTGCTGCCGGGCCGCACCCCCCGGGTGGGCGGCTCGGTGCTGTTCTCCTCCGAGGACGAGTCCGTCGACCTGCTCACCCTGTCCGACGCCGCGCTGCGCGAGCGGCGCGGCCGCGACATCGGGATGGTCTTCCAGGACCCGCTGTCGTCGCTGAACCCGGTCGTCCCGGTGGGTGTCCAGATCACCGAGGCGCTCGTCCGGCACCGCGGGATGTCCAAGGACGAGGCGCGCCGGGAGGCGGTGTCGCTCCTGGAGCGGGTCGGCATCCCCGACCCGGCACGACGGGTGTCGGCCTACCCGCACCAGATGTCGGGCGGGATGCGCCAGCGGGCGCTGATCGCGATCGCGCTGGCCTGCAGACCGAAGCTGCTCATCGCCGACGAACCGACCACCGCCCTCGACGTCACCATCCAGGCCCAGATCCTGGAGCTGCTGCGCGAGCTGGTCGCCGAGACGGGGACGGCACTGATCATGATCACGCACGACCTCGGCGTCG
Source organism: Pseudonocardia sp. ICBG1293 (assembly GCF_020131355.1). Taxonomy (GTDB): domain Bacteria; phylum Actinomycetota; class Actinomycetes; order Mycobacteriales; family Pseudonocardiaceae; genus Pseudonocardia. Next base: position 121,605 of record NZ_JAHLEL010000020.1, on the reverse strand, counting down.
TCGCGGGGCTCTGCGACCGGGTCAACGTCCTCTACGGCGGCCGGGTCGTGGAGCGCGCGGAGCGGCACGCACTGTTCGGGGGGCCGCGCCACCCGTACACCTCCGGCCTGATCCGGTCGATCCCGCGGCTGGACTCCGACCCCGCCGACGAGCTGCCCGCGATCACCGGGTCGGTGTCGGACAACCTGCCGTGGGACCACGCGTGCGCGTTCGCGCCGCGCTGCCCACGGGCGCTGGAGACCTGCACCTCGGTCACCCCGGCGGCCGACGACGAGGCGGGCCGGCTGCTGCGCTGCCACAACCCCGAGCCGATCGGAGCGACGGCATGAGCCCGCTGCTGGAGGTCTCCGACCTGCAGGTGCACTTCCCGATCACCCAGGGGGTGCTCGTCCAGCGCACCGTCGGGCACGTCAAGGCCGTCGACGGCGTCTCGCTGCGGATCGAGCGCGGCGAGACCTACGGCCTGGTCGGTGAGTCCGGCTGCGGCAAGTCCACGCTCGGCCGGGCGGTCCTCAAGCTCACCGAGCCGACCGCGGGGACGGTCTCCTTCGACGGCACCGACGTCGCCGCACTGAAGGGGGAGCCGCTGCGCCGGATGCGCCGCCGGTTCCAGATGGTCTTCCAGGACCCGATGTCGAGCCTCGACCCGCGCCAGTCGGTCGGGTCGCTGCTGCGCGAGGGGCTGGCCGCACACGGCATCGAGGCCGGTCCGGACCGGCTCGCCGAGCTGATGCGCGCGGTCGGTCTGCCCGAGTCGGCCCTGCGCCGCTACCCGCACGAGTTCTCCGGCGGGCAGCGCCAGCGCATCGGCATCGCCCGTGCGCTCTGCGTGGAGCCCGACCTGGTCGTCGCCGACGAGCCGGTGTCCGCGCTGGACGTGTCGGTGCAGGCCCAGGTGCTGAACCTGCTGCGGTCGCTGCAACGCGAGCTGGGTCTGACCTACCTGGTCATCGCGCACGACCTGGCCGTCGTCCGGCACGTGTCCGACCGGGTCGGGGTGATGTACCTCGGGTCGATCGTGGAGGAGGCGCCGGCCCGTGCGCTCTACGACGGTCCGCTGCATCCCTACACCCGTGCCCTGCTCTCGGCCGTGCCGCAGCCGGACCCGACGGTGGAGGACACCCGGGAGCGGATTCTGCTCACCGGGGACCTGCCCTCACCGGCCGCGCCCCCCACCGGCTGCCGGTTCCACACCCGCTGCCCGTGGCGGCAGGCCGACCGGTGCTCCACCGAGCGGCCGCAGCTGCGCGAGCTCGACGGCGGCACCCCCGGCCACCGGGTCGCCTGCCACCACGCCGAGGCGATCCTCGACGGGAGCATCACCCCGCACGAGGTGACCGCCGACGAGGCCGACGCCGCCGTCGCACCGGACGCCGGCCCGCAGGCCCCCGACCGCCAGATCACCCTCGGCGACGCGATCGGCCGCTGACCCGACCCCGCCCCCGTTACCTTCTTGATCAAGCCCGCTGAGGGCTTGCAGGCCGCCGGCCGCGGTATGACTGACTGCCCCTGTCGCCCGATGATCTGGGGGGTGTTGTCGCCGTGGCCGGAGGGCGCCAACGACCGCTGATAGAGACCTGACCCGTGTGGTCTGCTCGTAACGTGGCTGCCGGCGCGGGTGCTCGTGGTCGGCCTGCCGCGACGAGAAGGGAGCGGCGGTTGCCCGATCCTGACCAGCACCCGACCGGGTTCGCGGTGTTCTGCGGCCTGGACGTGGGCAAGTCCGAACACCACGCCTGCGCGGTCGACACCAACGGGAAGCGGGTGCACGACAAGGCCCTGCCCAACGACGAATCGGCGCTGCGCACCGTGCTGTCCGGGCTGGCCGAGCACGGCGCGGTGCTGATGGTCATCGACCAGCCCGCCTCGATCGGAGCGCTGGCCATCGCCGTCGCTCGTGATCTGGGGATCACGGTGGCCTACCTGCCCGGGCTGGCGATGCGCCGCATCGCCGACCTGCATCCCGGGCAGGCCAAGACCGACGCCCGCGACGCCCACGTGATCGCCGAGGCCGCCCGGACGATGCCGCACACCCTGCGCCGGGTCGGCACCGACGACGAGACCCTCGCCGAACTCACTGTGCTCGCCGGTTACGACGATGACCTGGCTGGGCAGAGCACCCGGCTGACGAACCGGCTGCGCGACGCCCTGCTGCATGTTCATCCCGCCCTGGAACGCCTGCTCGGGCCACGCCTGGACCGCGGTGGCGTGCTCGACCTGCTCGCGGCCGCGCCCACCCCGCAAGCCCTGCGAGAGCTCGGCGCTGACGGGATCGCCGAGACGATGCGGGCCCGGTCGCCTCGACTGGCCCGCACCCTTCCCGCCCAGATCCTGACCTCGCTCGACGCCCAGAGCCTGACCGTTCCCGGCACGGCCGCGTTCGCCCGTGTCATCACCGGCGTCGCCGGGCAGCTGCGCCAGGTCCACACCGAACGCGACCAGCTCGCCGACGAGCTCGAAGCCCGCCTGGAGGCCCACCCTCTTGGACCGGTCCTGACCTCGATGCCCGGACTCGGGGTCAGGACCGCCATCAAGATCCTCACCATCGTCGGCGACGGCTCCGGGTTCCCCACCGCCGGGCACCTCGCCGCTTACGCCGGCCTCGCCCCAGTCACCCGCCGCTCCGGCACCTCGATCAAAGGCGAAACCCGATCCCAGCGCGGCAACCACGCCCTGAAATCCGCGCTGTTCCTGTCCGCATTCGCCGCCCTGGCCGACCCCGCCAGCCGCGCCTACTACGACCGCAAACGAGCCGCCGGCAAACGACACAACGCCGCCCTGATCTGCCTCGCCCGACGCCGCACCGACGTCATCTACGCCATGCTCCGCGACCGCCGCCCCTACAACCCGCCCACGGTCAACAACCCCGATCCAGAACTCGCCGCCGCTTGACGAACCCATAGAGACACCCCCCGCCCCGGGGGCCCGGGGCTCGCCCCAACTCCCGCACGAGCGGGCCGTTCGTACGAAAGGTTCGTACGAACGGCCCGCTCGTGAGGTGGGGGCGGGCGGGGCGGGGCCGGGTGGGCCGGGTCAGCGCAGGGCGCGGTTGATCGCGCTCACGACGCCCTTGAGGCTGGCGCTGGTGATCGAGCTGTCGATCCCCACGCCCCAGAACACCTTCTCCTCCACGGCGCACTCGACGTAGGCCGCGGCGCGGGCGTCGTCGCCGCCGCCCATCGCGTGCTCGTGGTAGTCGAGGACCCGGACGTCGAACCCGATGCCGGCCAGCGCGTCGACGAACGCGGCGATCGGCCCGTTGCCCGACCCGGCGATCTCGTGCAGGTCGGACTCGACGCGCACGGTCGCCACGATCTCGTCCCGGCCCTCGCCGTCGCTGTGGACGCGGTGGCGTACCAGCCTGAGCGGGGTCTCGCGGTCCAGGTACTCGACGTCGAAGGCGTCCCGCATCGCCTTCGGCTCCACCTCGCCGCCCTCGGTGTCGGTGAAGGTCTGGATCACGTGGCTGAACTCGATCTGCAGCCGGCGCGGCAGGTCGAGCTGGTGCTCGGTCTTCATGATGTAGGCGATGCCGCCCTTGCCGGACTGGCTGTTGACCCGGATGACGGCCTCGTAGGTGCGGCCGATGTCCTTCGGGTCCACGGGCAGGTACGGGACCTCCCACGTGTGCTCGGTGACCGGGTGCCCCGCCTCGGCGGCGTCGGCCTCCATCGCGGCGAAGCCCTTGTTGATCGCGTCCTGGTGGGAGCCGGAGAACGCGGTGTAGACCAGGTCGCCGCCCCACGGGTGGCGCTCGTGCACCGGCAGCTGGTTGCAGTACTCCACGGTGCGGCGGATCTCGTCGATGTCGGAGAAGTCGATCTGCGGGTCGACGCCCTGGGTGAACATGTTCATGCCCAGTGCGACCAGGTCGACGTTGCCGGTGCGCTCGCCGTTGCCGAACAGGCAGCCCTCGATGCGGTCGGCGCCTGCCTGGTAGCCGAGCTCGGCGGCGGCGATGCCGGTGCCGCGGTCGTTGTGCGGGTGCAGCGACAGGACCAGCGCGTCGCGCCGGGCCAGGTTGCGGTGCATCCACTCGATGGAGTCGGCGTAGACGTTCGGGGTCGCCATCTCCACCGTCGCCGGCAGGTTCACGATCATCGGGTGCTGGGGCGTCGGCTGCCAGATCGCGCTGACCGCGTTGGTGATCTCGACGGCGTACTCCAGCTCGGTGCCGGTGTAGGACTCCGGCGAGTACTGGAAGGTCCAGTCGGTCGACGGGTACTTCTCGGCGAACTTCGCGACCTCCTCCGCCCCGTCGGTCGCGATCTTGGTGATGCCCGCGCGGTCGGACCGGAACACGACCCGGCGCTGCAGGATCGAGGTCGAGTTGTAGAGGTGGACGATCGCGGAGTGCGCGCCCTCACAGGCCTCGAAGGTGCGCTGGATCAGCTCCGGGCGGGCCTGGGTCAGGACCTGGATCTGCACGTCCTCGGGGATCGCACCGTCGGAGATGATCTCGCGGACGAAGTCGAAGTCGGTCTGGCTCGCCGCCGGGAAGCCGACCTCGATCTGCTTGTAGCCCATCCGCACCAGCAGGTCGAACATGCGCCGCTTGCGCAGCGGGCTCATCGGGTCGATCAGAGCCTGGTTGCCGTCGCGCAGGTCGACCGCGCACCACAGCGGCGCGGTGTCGATGACCTTGTCCGGCCAGGTGCGGTCGGGCAGCGATACCGGCTCGACCAGCTGGTGGAAGGGCTTGTACCGGTGGACCGGCATCTGCGATCCGCGCTGGCGGTTCCAGGCAGGCTGCGAGGTGTGCGGCGCGCCCTGCGGGGTGCGGACGTTGCTGCGGGCGCGGGCCTCGTAGGCGTCGGGAGAGGTGGTCACGGGAACTGCTCCTGGGTGTCGGACCGTCGTGACGACCGGCGGACACGCGAGACCCCGCGACGAGGGGCCGGTCGGTTCAGACCCCGCCGCGGCGGCGAAGGAGCAGGCGCGCCATGCCCCCACCGTAGACCCGAACCCCCGTTGCACGGCAACCCGCCACCCGGACCGAGGTGGTTCTCACCCGGACGACGGCACGCAACGAAGTGATCACAACCGAGAGCGTTCTCCCTCGTTGTGAGGGCAGTGAGGGCGCGGCGGTGCGACCATGTCGCCGTCGGAGACAAAGGGGTGTGTGATGGCGGCAACCGTGGGTACGACCGTGCGGCAGGGCATGGGGATCATCGCGACGATCGTGCGGATCGTCGGACTGGTGATCGTCGCCATCCTGGTGGCGCACATCGTGCTGACCCTGCTCGACGCCAACCCGGCGAACTTCCTCACCGAGTTCGTCTCCTCCTGGGCGGCCCAGCTGAACCTCGGCCTCGGTGACCTGTTCACCCCGGCCCAGCCGAAGATGGCCGTCACCCTGAACTACGGGGTGGCCGCGATCGTCTGGCTGATCATCACCACCGTCGTGGTCAGGCTCCTGCGCCGCGTCTGAGGGACCGTCCGCTCCGCCGGCCCGGCCGGTGCCCGCGGGAAGATCCCGGCCGGTGGGGTGACCGGCCCGGCCCCGACCTGCCCCACGCCCGCGCCACGCCGCGGCACCGCGTCACCGGGCCGGCCGTCACCCCGCTGCCGACGGGCCCGAGGCCTGCCGCTCGGCGAGCGCCGCGGTGCCGCGGGCGCTGTGGCTCGCGGCCGACCCGGCGGAACGTGAACGACATGCGGCGGAAACGGCACGACCGACGCGCAGGTGCATCGTGCTGGCGTCACCAGTTCGTGCCAGTGGATCGTCCGGCCGATCGGTAGGAGCAGCCGTCGAGCTGCGCCCCGCGTCTCGATGGCGTGCGGCGGGTCCCCGGTCGCCGAGGTGGAGGGACCGACATGTCGATGTTCAGCTGGGAGAGGGTCGATCCCGGGCCGGGGGAGTCGGTCGGGCCGCGCCAGCGGCTCGCGTGGGGGAAGACCGTCGGGCTGGGGGTGCAGCACGTCGTCGCGATGCTCGGGGCGACCTTCGTGTTCCCCGTGGTGATGGGGCTCGACCCCAACCTCGCGATCCTGTTCTCCGGCCTGTGCACCATCCTGTTCCTGCTCGTCTGCAGGAACGTGGTGCCCAGCTACCTCGGCACCAGCGCCGCCTTCGTCGGCGGGGTGGCGGCCATCCGGGCGGCGGGCGGCGACTCCGCGGCCGTCACCGGCGCGATCATGGTCTCCGGGCTGGTGCTGCTCGCGATCGGTGTGTTCGTGCACGTCGCCGGCGCCCGGCTCGTGCACCGGGTGCTCCCGCCGGCGGTGACCGGCGCGGTCGTCATGCTGATCGGCTTCAACCTCGCCCCGGTCGTCGCCTCGGTGTACTGGCCGGTGGACCAGTGGACCGCCCTGCTCACCGCGACGTTCCTGGTGTGCGCCGCCGTCCTGTTCCGCGGGTTCTGGGGACGGATCGCGGTCTTCCTCGCGCTCGTCTTCGGGTTCGGGCTGTCCTGGCTCCTCGACGTCGTCAGCGGGCCGATCACCTCCTGCGGCGGTGCGGACTGCACCCCGGAGCCGCACCCGCGCGTCTCCTTCGAGGGCCTCGCCGACGCCGCCTGGTTCGGCCTGCCCCGCGGCACCCTCGACGACGGCGTGGCGGCCGTGCACGGCCCGAGCTTCTCGCTGATGTTCGTACTGCTCGTGCTCCCCGGGGTCATCGCACTGGTCGCCGAGAACCTCGGGCACGTCAAGGCGGTCGCCGAGATGACCGGCGACGACCTCGACCCCTACCTGGGCCGCGCGCTCGGTGCCGACGGCGCGGCCACCGCACTGGCCAGCCTGTTCGGCGGGTCCCCGACGACGACCTACGCCGAGAACATCGGCGTCATGAGCGCGACCCGGGTCTACTCCACCGCGGCCTACTACGTCGCGGCCGCCGTCGCGATCGTGCTCGGTCTGTGCCCCAAGTTCGGTGTGCTGGTCGCAGCGATCCCCGGGGGCGTGCTCGGCGGGATCACGCTCGTCCTCTACGGGATGATCGCGCTGGTCGGCGCCAAGATCTGGGTGGAGAACGGCGTCGACTTCGGCGAGCCCCGCAACCTCGTCGGGCTCGCGGCGGGCATGGTCGCCGGCATCGGCGGGGTCGCGCTGGACCTCGGGAACGGGTTCGAGCTGGGCGGCATCGCGCTCGGCACGATCCTGGTGATCCTCTACTTCCACGCCGTCGCGCTGCGCGACCGCCGCTCCGGCGGGCCCGGCCCGTCCGGGACGCCCGCCGGGACGATGGTCACCCGGGCCGGGGACGGGGAGGCGACGGACGCCCCGTGACGTCCGCGAGCTCCTCACCCGACCGCCCGGACGCGTCCGGCGCTCACCGCGACGGTGGTGGTGCGGGGGGTGGCGAGCCGGATCCGCCACGCGCCGCACCGGCAGCGCTGGTAGCGCACCACGCCCTCGGAGGTGCGGTGCCGGGACGTGGTGCGCCACTCGTGGTCCAGGGGTGTGCTCACGATGACCACGCTGCTGTAATGGCTCTGTGCACATCAACCCTTACGGCCGGGATCCCGTCCTGCTGGCGACCGACCTGGTGAACGCACCGCCCTCCTCGACCGGGGAGCTGGTGGAGCGCTGCCTCGCCGCCGGGGTGACCCGTGACTGGCAGCCGGTCGCCGCCGACCTGCCCGCCGTACGGGACTTCCTGCGCCGGTGGGAGGAGGTGGTCGACGCCGCACCCGGCGCGGAGCGGGCACGGCTGCTCAACGTCCTGCTCGCCGAGTCGACCGGGCCGCCGCGGCTCACCGACCACGACGGCCACTGGCACCTGCACCACCGCGACGACGGCCTGGGCCTGGCCGGGGTGCTGCGGGCCCTGCTCGCGACCGGCACCGCCACCCATCTGGCGACCCGGGGGATGGACCGGCTCGGCCGGTGCGCCGCCCCGGGCTGCGACCGCGTCTACGCCGACGTCTCGCGCAACGGCAGACAGCGGTACTGCAGCGCACGCTGCGGGAACACCGACGCGGTAAGGCGGCACCGCGGGAGGCGGCAGACCGTCGGCGCCTGAGCACCCCCGGTCCGGTCCGGTGCGTGCGGCGCGCGCGCATACCCGAGCACGGGGCCGGTGGGCGAGCCCGTGTGGTCTGGGTCATCGGTGACCGTCCAGATCCTGAAAACGGGCGGTGCTCGCCGGTACTGTTCCGTTCCGACCAGCGCCGCCGATGCGTCACCTGCGCATCCCGGCGGTCGAAGAGAGAGCACCCGACGGCTCCCGCCGCGGAGCCAGGATTGGAGGTCGGCGTGGCCCTCGTCGTGCAGAAGTACGGCGGTTCGTCGGTCGAGAACGCGGAGCGGATCAAGAAGGTCGCCGAGCGCATCGTCCGTACCCGCAAGGAGGGCCACGATGTCGTCGTCGTCGTGTCCGCCATGGGGGACACCACCGACGAGCTGACCGATCTCGCCGAGCAGATCTCCCCGAAGCCCCCGCTGCGGGAGATGGACATGCTGCTCACCTCCGGTGAGCGGATCTCGAACGCACTCGTCGCGATGGCGATCCACGCCCTCGGCGCGGAGGCCCGGTCGTTCACCGGCTCGCAGGCGGGCATGCTCACCACCTCGAAGCACGGTGACGCCCGCATCACCGAGGTGAACCCGTGGCGGCTGCGCGAGGCCCTCGACGAGGGCCACATCGTCCTCGTCGCCGGCTTCCAGGGCATGAGCGCGGACTCCCGCGACATCACCACGCTGGGCCGCGGCGGCTCGGACACCACCGCCGTCGCGCTCGCGGCCGCGCTGAACGCCGACGTCTGCGAGATCTACTCCGACGTCGACGGCGTCTACACCGCCGACCCGCGGATCGTGTCCAGGGCCAGCCTGCTGGAGACGGTCACCTACGAGGAGATGCTCGAGCTCGCCGCGTCCGGCGCGAAGGTGCTCCACCTGCGCGCCGTCGAGTACGCCCGCCGCTACGGCGTCCCGCTGCGGGTGCGCAGTTCCTACAACGACAAGCCGGGCACCCTGGTCTCCGGCTCGATCGAGGAGATCCCGTTGGAGAATCCGATCATCACCGGCGTCGCCCACGACCGGTCCGAGGGCAAGATCACCGTCACCGGGGTGCCGGACACCCCCGGCATGGCGGCGAAGATCTTCCGCACGGTCGCCGACGCGGAGATCAACATCGACATGGTCCTGCAGAACATCTCCAACGTGTCGGACAAGAAGACCGACATCACCTTCTCGCTGCCCCGCACCGACGGCGACACCGCCGTCGCGGCGCTGGAGCGCGCGAAGGGCGAGATCGGGTTCACCGAGCTGATCTACGACAACGACATCGGCAAGGTCTCGCTGGTCGGCGCCGGTATGCGCAACCACCCCGGCGTCACCGCGAAGTTCTGCGAGGCGCTCTCCGACGCCGGGATCAACATCGAGACCATGAACACCTCGGAGATCCGGATCTCGGTGATCTGCCGCTCCGACCAGCTGGACGACGCGGTGCAGGCGCTGCACGAGGCGTTCGAGCTCGGCGCCGAGGACGACGCGGTGGTCGCCGCCGGAACGGGCCGGTGAGCTGACATGGCGATGGACAAGCCCGTTCTCGCGCTCGTCGGCGCGACCGGTGCCGTCGGCACCACCATGATCGAGATCATCGACTCCCGCGAGTCGGTGCCGTGGGGCGAGATCCGCCTGATCGCCTCGGCCCGCAGCGCCGGCAAGGTGCTGACGGTCCGCGGCCAGGACATCACCGTCCTGGAGCTCAAGCCCGAGGTCTTCGACGGCGTCGACATCGCGATGTTCGACGTGCCCGACGAGGTCTCCGCGGAGTGGGCGCCGATCGCCGCCTCCCGCGGCGCGATCGCCGTCGACAACTCCGGCGCCTTCCGGATGGACCCCGAGGTCCCGCTCGTGGTGCCCGAGGTGAACCCGGAGAAGGTGACCGAGCGGCCCAAGGGCATCATCGCGAACCCGAACTGCACGACGCTGTCGATGATGGCGGCGATGGGTGCGCTGCACCGCGAGTTCGGGCTCGAGGCGCTGGTCGTGTCGTCGTACCAGGCCGCGTCCGGTGCCGGCCAGCCCGGAATCGACCAGCTGCAGGCCGAGCTGTCCGCGGTGGCGGGCAAGGACCTCGGCAAGGCCTCCGGTGACGTCGCGGCCGTCCTGACCGAGGCCGGGATCCCGGTCGGCGGCGACTCGCCGTTCCCGGCGCCGCTGGCGCTCAACGTCGTGCCGTGGGCCGGCTCGCTCAAGGACGACGGCTGGTCCTCGGAGGAGCTGAAGGTCCGCAACGAGTCCCGCAAGATCCTCGGGATCCCGGAACTCAAGGTCTCCGCGACGTGCGTGCGCGTCCCGGTGGTCACCACGCACGCGCTGGCGATCCACGCGACGTTCTCCTCGGAGGTCGCGGTGGACGCGGCCCGCAAGGTCCTCGGCGCGCAGCCGACGATCGTCGTCAAGGACGACCCGGCCGCCGGTGAGTGGCCGACCCCGGCCGACGCCGTCGGCGGGGACCCGACCGTGGTGGGCCGGATCCGGCAGTCGCTGGACTTCCCGAACACCCTGGAGCTGTTCGTGTGCGGGGACAACCTGCGCAAGGGCGCGGCGCTCAACACCTACGAGGTCGCCGAGACGGTGGCCGCGGCAGGCTGACCCCTCCCGTTCCACGACGACGGCCGCCGTCCCGGATGCCCGGGCGGCGGCCGTCGTCGTGTGCGGGCTACGGCAGGCGCAGCGTCGACACGATGGCGCGGTGGTCGGTGCCCGGCACCAGGTGCGTCGCGAAGGACTCGGCGCCGATCCCGCCGGTGTAGACGATGTGGTCGATCTGCGGCCCCAGCCAGGACGGCGCCCAGGTCGGCCAGGTCCCGGCGAGCCCGTTGCCGGTGGCCGAGCCCGCGTCGCCGCACCCGCGGATCGCGTCCCGGAACACGGAGTGGTCGAGGCTGGCGTTGAAGTCGCCCGCGACGACCGCGGGGGTCGGCCCGGAGCACCACTTCGCGACGGTCTCGAGGTCCGTGCGCCACCGGCCGACCGAGCGGGGCACCGGCGCGACCGAGTGGAACGCGACGAACCGCAGCTCGCCCAGGCCACCGCCGGTGATCTCGATGTAGTCGAAGCGGACGTCCTTGCCGATCCGGGTGCGGACGTCGCCGAGCCGGTCCGCCCAGGCCACCGTGTTGCCGGTGACGTCCCGGTCGCCCCGGTCGACGCTGGCCGCCGTCCGGTAGCCCAGCGGCTCCAGCAACGGGGCGATCCGGCTCTCGTAGCGACCGCCCGCCTCCGGGATCGAGACGACGTCGGGGTTCTCCGCGGCGACCAGCGCGGCGAGGGACTCGGCGTCGGCGTTGCCCTCGTAGACGTTGAGCGCCAGCACCTTCAGCGGGGTCCCGCCGGTGGGCGCGGGGCCCGCCACGGTGCGGGGGAGCACCATCGCCGCCCCGACCAGCGCGACCAGCGCGAGGACGACCGGCACCGGCCAGAACCGGCGGGCGGCGAGCGTCACCAGCAGGCCGATCACCACCAGCACGCCGAGCGCCGCGACCATCAGCGGCCGGAACGCGATGACCTGCGCGAACGGCGATCGTGCGTCGAGACCGACCAGATCGGGCAGCGTCACGAGCGCGGCACCGGCGCCGAGGAGCAGCGCGAACCCCCAGCGCACCCGGCCGACCCGGCGACGGGGCTGCCCACGGGGGATGGGCTGGGTCTCGGAGTCGGGGTGGGGCGGTGCGCTCACTCGGTCCAGTCTGCCCGAGCGGCACACCCGGCCGCCGCGTCCGGACGGTGCTCTGCGCTGATCGTCTGTGGACGCTCTCAGCGTCCGGCTTGCGCGACCGCTGGCCGACCGTTCACCCGTCGGGATGCGGCTCAGGGGGATTCGTGGATCCTCCGGGCCCGCCGAGGTGCATCTCGGTGACGCCGACGCGGGTCGCGGGGCGCCCGGAGAGCCCGGCCCGGTGTGGCGGGGCGCGGCGGTGCCGGGCGTGGTGTGGCGGGGCGCGGTGGCGGGCGGTGACCGGGCGAGCGGGCCGTCAGGTGCGGGCGCGCAGCAGCGGTGCCGCCACCGCGGCCGCGACGACCGCGACCGACCCGCAGGCCAGTATCGCGACGGCGGGGGAGGCCGCGTCGACCAGCGCCCCCGCCAGCGGGGTCGCGATCGCGATGCCGAGCGTCGTCGCGGAGCCCTGCAGGCCGGTGACCAGACCGCGTACCCGGTCGGGTGCGAGGTCGCCGATCGCGGCGCTGCCCGCCGCGAGCGTCGACGCCGTGGCCAGGCCGGCGGGGAGCAGCAGGAACAGCAGGCTCCACCACGACCAGGCCAGGGCGGCCGGGAGCGTCGCCAGCCCGAGGCCGGCGAGCAGCACCGGCAGCGGCAGGCCGCGGCGGGCACTGCCGTAGAGGAACCCGCCGACCAGCGACGCCAGGCACCAGACGGCGTTGACCACGGCGATCGCCCAGGCCTGTCCGGAGGAGGTGAGGGCGGCGATGAAGGCGAACTCGGTGCCCATGATCGCGACCACCGCGGCGGTCACCGCCAGCAGCGCCCCGACCAGCGGCCGGGTCAGCCAGCTACCCAGCGGTGGGCGGGGACCGGCCCGGGTGGTGTCCCCGCCGTCGGCGCGGACCGGGGGGTCCAGCCACCACAGTGCGATCCCGGCCAGGACGAACCCGGCGCCGATCACCCGCATCGTCGTCGCCGACCCCAGCCACACGGTCAGCAGCGACCCGACGGCCGGCCCGGTCATGTAGGAGATCTCGACCGTCATCGAGTCCAGCGCGAACGCGGGACGGCGCCGTCCGGCCGGGACGGCGGCGGCGATGACCTGGCGGACCAGGGAGAACACCGGGAGCGTCAGGATGCCGGCGACGAACGCGGCGCCGAGCAGGCCGGCGTAGCCGAGCACCGGCGCGACCGACCAGAACAGCAGGCCCGCGGCCATCGTCAGCGCCAGCACCGGGCGCAACCCGCGACGGTCGAGGACCGTGCCCAGCAGCGGGGCTCCGATGGCCATCCCGGTGGGGACGGCGGCGGCGACGAGCCCGGCGGCGGCGTAGCCGTGCCCCAGTGTGGTGACGGTGTGCAGGGTCAGCGTGACGCCCACGGCCGTCGCGGGGACCCGGGCGGCCATGCCGATGGCGGTGATCGCACCGACCCCGGGCAGGCGCAGCACGTCGGCGAACGCGCCGAGGCCGGCGCGGGGTGCGGTGGCAGCGCTGTCGGGCACGACCCCATCCTGACCCGCGGGCCGCCGTCGTCGCGCACCGGTTCCACCGGTGTTTCGGCCGCGACCTCCGGGGAAAGTCCCAGGGGACCGAACACACCGCCGACCACCACGCGTCCGCGTCCGCGCGGGCACGTCCCGGTCGACAGGCGAGCAACCACTCGCCCGCCCCACCCACCACGCGCACGAGGAGGCTCGGCCGTGACCACGTCGCACCAGCCCAAGCCCACCACCACGGACTCCGGCAGCCCGGTCGCCAGCGACGAGCACTCGCTGACCATCGGTCCGGACGGCCCGCCGCTGCTCAACGACCACTACCTCATCGAGCAGATGGCGAACTTCAACCGGGAGCGCATCCCGGAGCGGCAGCCGCACGCGAAGGGCGGTGGGGCGTTCGCGCGGTTCGAGACCACCGAGGACGTCTCGCAGTACACCAAGGCCGCGTTCCTGCAGCCCGGCGTGGAGTCCCGCGGCGTCATCCGGTTCTCGACCGTCGCCGGGGAGCGGGGCAGCCCCGACACCTGGCGCGACCCGCGCGGCTTCTCGCTGAAGCTGTGGACGACCGAGGGCAACTGGGACATGGTCGGCAACAACACGCCGGTCTTCTTCGTCCGCGACCCGATGAAGTTCCAGCACTTCATCCGCAGCCAGAAGCGCCGCGTCGCGAACAACCTGCGCGACCACGACATGCAGTGGGACTTCTGGACGCTCTCGCCGGAGTCGGCGCACCAGGTCACCTGGCTGATGGGTGACCGGGGCATCCCGAAGACCTGGCGGCAGATGAACGGCTACTCCAGCCACACCTACAGCTGGATCAACGAGGCCGGCGAGCTGGTCTGGGTGAAGTACCACTTCAAGTCCGACCAGGGCGTGGAGAGCCTGACCCAGGACGAGGCCGACACCCTGGCGGGCTCCGACCCCGACTATCACCAGGCCGACCTGTACAACGAGATCGAGGCGGGCAACCACCCGTCGTGGACGCTGTACGTGCAGGTCATGCCGTTCGCCGACGCGAAGACCTACCGGTACAACCCGTTCGACCTCACCAAGGTGTGGCCGCACAGCGACTACCCGCTGATCAAGGTCGGGAAGCTGACGCTGGACCGCAACGTCGAGGACTACCACGCCGAGATGGAGCAGGCCGCGTTCGAGCCGAACAACCTGGTGCCCGGCACCGGGCTCTCGCCGGACAAGATGCTGCTCGCCCGCGGGTTCTCCTACGCCGACGCCCACCGGGCCCGGCTCGGGGTCAACTACAAGCAGATCCCGGTCAACGCGCCGCGCAGCGAGGTGAACAACTACCAGAAGGACGGCGCCATGCGGATCGCGAACACCCGCGACCCGATCTACGCGCCCAACTCCTACGGAGGCCCGGCCGCCGACCCGAAGCGGGTCTCGGAGGCCCTCTGGTACGCCGACGGGGACATGGTCCGCAGCGCGTACACGCTGCGCGAGTCCGACGACGACTGGGGCCAGGCCGGGATCATGGTCCGCGAGGTGTTCGACGACGCCGCCCGGGAGCGGTTCGTCGGCAACGTCGCGGGTCACCTGCTCGACGGCGTGACCGAGCCGATCCTGCAGCGCGCCTTCGAGTACTGGCGCAACGTCGACAAGAACATCGGCGACCGGATCGAGCAGGCCGTCCGCAACGGCGGCTGACTCCTTCCGCGTACCGGCCGACGGCCCCGGGGGACGCCCCCCGGGGCCGTCGTACGTCCTAGGCTCGGTGCGTGGAGATCTGGCACAACCCGCGCTGCTCGAAGAGCCGCGCCGCCCTCGCGCTGCTGACCGACCGCGGCGTCGAACCGACGGTGCGCCGCTACCTCGACGACCCGCCGACCCGCGCCGAGCTGGAGCGGGCGCTGGCCGCGCTGGGCACCGAGGACCCGCTCGCGATCACCCGCACCGGCGAGCCCGCGTTCGGGGAGCAGGGCCTCGCCGGTGCCGACCGGGACACCCTGCTCGACGCGCTGGCGGCCGAGCCGAGGCTCATCGAGCGGCCCGTGGTGATCGACGGGGACCGGGCCGTCGTGGGCAGGCCGCCGGAGAACGTGCTGGGGCTGCTCGACGGCCCGACGTCATGAGTCAGCCCAGTGCGCGGCGGACGAAGTCGACCTCGGTCGCGATCAGGTCGAGCTGGTCGGACACCACCAGCGAGCCGTGCCCGGCGTCGAACCGGCTGACCTCGTAGGTCACGTCCCCGCGCGCCGCCAGCGCATCCAGGTAGTTGTCGATCTGCCGGATCGGGCAGCGCGGGTCGTTCTCCCCGGCCAGCACCAGCACCGGCACCCGGACCTCGTCGACGTAGGTCAGCGGCGAGGCCTCCCGGTACAGGTCGGGCAGCTCGTCGGGGGATCCGCCGAACAGCGCCCGGTCGAACGAGCGCAGCTGCTCCATCTCGTCGGCGTAGGCGGCGACGTAGTCGGCCACCGGCACCCCGGCGACGGCGGCGGCCCACCGCTGCGGCTGCGTGCCCGCCGCGAGCAGCGACAGGTACCCGCCCCAGGACCAGCCGTCGACCACGCAGCGGGCCGGGTCGACGGTGCCGTCGGCGACCAGCGCGTCCTGCACCGCGGCGACGTCGGCCAGCTCGGTCAGCCCGGGGCGGCCCTCGATCGCGTCCCGCCAGGCAGACCCGTACCCGGTGGAACCGCGGTAGTTCACCTCGACGACGGTGAACCCCGCCTCCACCCAGGTGGCGCGGCCGGCGTCGAAGCGGTCCTCGTCGGCGGCGTGCGGGCCGCCGTGCAGCACGAACACCGCGGGGGCCGGGCCGTCGCCGGTGCGCGGTGCCTCGGCGACGAGGCTGTGCACGGCGCCGCCGGGGCCGTCGGTCCACACGTCGCGCACCGCGACCGAGCCGGGCGGGCGCTCCCCGGGCGGGGCGACCAGCACCTCGTCGGTGCCGTCCGGGCGCAGCGCCCGGATCTGCGACGGCGTGGCCGCGGACGACGCGGAGTACTCCACCGTGCCGTCGTCGCGGACCTCGGCGGAGCCGACGCAGCCGGGCGCGGTCGCCAGCTCGGTCAGCGCGCCGGAGGCGAGGTCGTAGCGGTGCAGCCGGGTACGGGCGGCGTGGGTGTGGGCGACCAGCAGCGCCGAGGCGTCCGGGACGAACCCGCCGACGAGCTCGCCGGGCAGGTCGACCACGAGCTCGGTGACCTCCCCGGTGGTCGGGTCCCAGACCAGCAGCTCGTCGCGGCCGCGGCGCTCGTGCCCGACGAGCAGCCGCTGGTCCCCGGCGAGGGGCGAGAACTCCAGCGCGGCGAGACCCCGGCCGGGGCCGTCGTGCAGCTCGGCGACGACGTCCCCGGTGGCGACGTCGAGCACCCGCAGCGACGGGTGCCGCGAGTCGCCGTGCTCGGAGTGCGAGATCGCGAGGAACGTCTCGTCCTCGGACAGGGCGCCGACGCCGGCGTCCTCGGTGTGCCGGTAGATCTCGCGGGCGCCGGTCCCCGAGCCGCGCTCGTGCACCGACAGGACGGTGCCCTCGTCGGTGGACACCCCGACGGCGGTGACGCGACGGCCGATCTCCAGACCGGCCGGGTACCCGTCGCCGACGCCGGGGACGGCGGGCACCGTGTCGGTGCCCGGACCGGACGACCACGGCTGGGCGACCCAGTGGCCGAACTCGTCGCCGTCGGTGTCGGCGAACCACCACACCTGCTCGCCGTCGGGGGGCAGCACGGCCGAGGTGGTGCCGTTGCGCCGGTCGGTGACCTGACGGTGCTCCCCGGACCCGCGGTCCCAGGCGTGGATCTCGAAGGTGCCGGTCGCGTTGGACACGTAGACCGAGCGGGCCGGTGCGTCGCGTGCCCAGCCCGGACGCGACATGCGCACCGCGGTGAACCGGGACCGCCAGCGCTGCTCGCGCTCGTCGTCGAAGAGCGTCGGGGGAACGGGGGCGCTGGGGTGCGGGCTCACGACCCGATCGTGCCGAATGCCACGAACGGGTGCACCGGGCGGGGTCCTCGACCGCGCATCCGGCAGCATGGAGGCATGCGGAGACCGGCCCGGCTGCTGCTCGCCGGGGTGCTCGTCCTCTCCCCGGCCGCCGCGGGCTGCGGTGCGGCCGGGTCGACGGCGGGCACCGTCGCCGCGGGCCCGACCGTCGCCGCCTCCGCCGACGCGCACGGGCTGACCCCGGTCCGCTTCGACCACTCCGCGACCCGGCCCGATCCCGCGGTCCCGACGGTGCGGGTGCGCCGGGGGACGACGGTGGTGCTCACCGTCGGCAGCGACGTCGCGCGCCGGGTGCTGGTCCCCGAGCAGGGCCGCGCCGTCGACGTCAGCGCCGGGGGCACGGTCACCCTGCGCTTCCTCGCGCTGGGGACGTTCACCGTGCGGGTGGCCGAGCCCGGCGCGGTCCGTGGGGGGACGGTCATCGGCCGGGTCGAGCCCTGGCACTGACCCCCGCCGGGGGTCAGGCGAACGCGTCGGCCCGTTCGGCGATCGCGCGCAGCCCCTCCGCGATGTCCACACCGGACGGGGCGGCGTCGGGGTCGAGCATCCACTGGACCATCAGCCCGGTGAGCAACGCCTGGTAGACGGAGCCGAGCACGTGCACGCGGCGGTCGGCGGCGGCCGGGTCGTCGGGCAGCGTGTGGAAGGTCAGGGCCAGGCCCTCGCGGACCTCCCGCTGGGCCTCGGCGAGCTTCGCGCGCAGCTCGGGCAGCCGCTCGGCCTGGGCGAGCGCCTCGACGTGGGTGGCCCACAGGCGTCGCTGGGTGGAGAACAGGCCGACGACCCGGCTCCAGGTCTCCTCGACCCGGCGCTGCGGGTCGGTGGTGCCGCCCGCGGGCTCGGCGAGCGCCCGGTCGAGTTCCTCGCCCCAGGCCGTCGTCGCCCGCAGCAGGGCCTCGGTGAGCAGCGCGTCCTTCGAACCGAAGTGGTAGCCGATGGACGCCAGGTTCGTCCCGGACGCGGCCACCACGTCGCGCGCGGTCGTGCGGCCGAACCCCTTCTCGTAGAGGCACTGCGCGGCCCCGTCCAGCAGCTCCTCGCGGTGTCCCATGATCGCGAAACCTATCGGGTCGTCACGGACGTCCGTACACCGGCCGTTCACCCTGTCCGCCACCGTCGTGCAACGCTTGCGTGACGCCGGTCACGACGGGTAAGGACTGTCACGGCGGCGTCCTCGACGGAGTGGGCGCCGGAGCGACGAGGAGTCACCGTGAGCAGACTGCGATTCGGCACCTTCCTGGCCCCGTTCCACCAGCCCGGGCAGAACCCCACGCTCGCGCTGCAGCGCGACCTGGAGCTGGTCGAGCACCTCGACCGGCTCGGCTACGACGAGGCCTGGATCGGGGAGCACCACTCCGCGGGCTCGGAGATCATCGCGTCCCCGGAGATCTTCATCGCGGCCGCCGCCGAGCGGACCCGGCACATCCGCCTGGGCACCGGCGTCACCTCGATCGCCTACCACAACCCGCTGTGGGTGGCCGACCGCATGGTGCTGCTCGACCACCTCACCCGGGGACGGGCGATGCTCGGCTGCGGGCCGGGCTCGCTGCCGACCGACTCGGCCATGATCGGCCTGAACCCGACCGACACCCGTGAGCTGCTCGAGGTGAACCTCGACATCATCATGCGGCTGCTGCGCGGGGAGGTGGTCAACGCCGAGACCAGGACGCACACCCTGGTCGACGCGCAGCTGCAGCTCGCGCCGTACTCCGATCCGTGCTTCGACGTCACGGTGGCCGCGGTCGCCTCGCCGACCGGGCCGCGGATGGCCGGACAGCACGGCGTCGGCCTGCTGTCCATCGGCGCGACCCTCACCCAGGACGGCTTCGACGCGCTGGCCCACCACTGGAGCGTCGTCGAGGAGCGGGCCGCCCACTTCGGGCAGCCGACGCCGGACCGCAGCAAGTGGCGCCTGGTGGGGCTGATGCACGTCGCCGAGACCCGGGAGCAGGCCTACCGCGAGGTCGAGTACGGCATCGAGCACTGGTTCCGGTACTTCCAGAAGGTCGCGGCGTTCCCGCAGATGGCGGTCGAGGGCGGCGACGTCAAGGAGATGATCGACTTCATCAACGACGCCGGCATCGGCGCGATCGGCACCGTCGAGGACGCGAGGGCGCAGGTGCGCAAGCTCGTCGACCAGTCCGGTGGGTTCGGTGCGTTCCTGCTGCTCGGGCACGAGTGGGCGAACCCGGAGGCGACGAGGCGCTCCTACGAGCTGATCGCCCAGCACGTCATGCCCGAGTTCCAGGGGCAGTCGGCGGGCACCCTGGCCGCGAAGGACCGGGCCAGCTCGACCCGGGAGAAGCACGCACAGAGCCAGCTCGACGCCGTCGACACCATGACCAAGCGCTACGAGCAGGAGCGCTCGGGCGGCTGAGCGGTCCCGGCGCGGCGGTCAGGCGCCGCCGCGCCGGGCACGACCCGCGCCGGCCACCCACAGGGTCAGCAGCACCGCCCCGGTCGGCGCCGAGAAGATCAGGAACCACAGGGGGCGCAGGTCGGTCAGCAGCGCCAGCACCGCGGTGCCGGCCGCGGCCGCGGCCGTGATGCACAGCCAGATGATCGACAGGACCTTCATGGCGACACCGCCGGGGCCCGCGGCGAACACCACGCCGTCGCGACGGCCCGGATCCGGCTCGGCGGGCAGGTCCCGGGTCACCCGGCCCAGGTCGCCCCGGGTGCGCATCCGCCAGACCTCGGTCAGGCGCTCGTCGTACTCGGCGAGGTCGAGGTAGCCGTCCGCGTGGGCGGCACGCAGACGGTCGGCGACGGCCTGGCGTTCGGCGTCGGAGATACGGAGCTGCTCGGGTCCCACCACCTCGTCCACCTCCTCGATGATGCCTGTCGGTGCCCGGTCCGTGCCAGGATGACCGCTGTGGCGGCGAGGGCGGTCCCGGCGCGGGCGCGGTTCGCGGCCGCCGTCGTCGGCGCGCGTCCGGGCACCCGGGTGCTGGAGGTGGGCTGCGGTCCGGGTGCCGTGGCGTCGCTGGTCTGCCCCCGGCTCGACCGGGTCGCGGGCGGCGCGATGTGGGCGGTGGACCGCTCGGCCGTCGCCGTCGCGCGGACCACCGAGCGCTGCGCGGCCGCCGTCGACGACGGCGTGCTCACCGTGCTGCGGTCGGACCTGGCCGGGCTGCGGCTCGCGGCGGGCTCGGTGGACGTCGCGTTCACGCTGAACGTCAACCTGTTCTGGACCCGTGACCCCGGGCCCGAGCTGGCGGTGCTGCGCGGGGTGCTCGCGCCGGGCGGGGTGCTGCACGTGCTCTACGAGGGCACCCCACCCGCGGCGGTCGCGGCGGGGCTCCGCCGCAACGGCTGGGACCCGGTCCCGGTGTCCGGCGACGGCGGGGCCGGGGTGACGGCCCGGCCGGCCTGAGGGCGCCGGCGCCCCGGCGGGGTCGTCCCGCCGGGGCACCGGGTCGGATCGGCCGGCTCACTCGCAGGCGATGCCGTCGTTGTCGCGGTCGAGGGCCGAGCGGTAGCCCGGGTCGCCGCGGTACAGCGGGGCCGCACCGGCGTTGCGGGCCGCGGTGCAGTTGGCGTAGTAGGCGGACCCACCGCCGGGCGCCGGAGCCGGCGCGGGGGGTGCCGGCGCCACGGGTGCCGCCGGGCGCGGCGCGGGGGCGGCCGGACGCGGCGCCTGCGGGGCGGGGCGGGGCGCGGCGACGGCCGTGCGCGGAGCGGGCGGGGTCGCGACGAGCGGGCGGGCGGGCGCGGGCACGTACGGACGGTCGACGTCGGTATCCACCGGCGCGGCCGCTGCGGCGGCTTCGACCAGCGTGACGGGGGCCGCGCGGTCGTGCGTCGTCGATCCCACCGGGTCCTGCGCGGTGACGGTGCCCGCGGCGACGCCGGCGGCCGCCGCGGACGGCGGGCCGAGCACGACGTGGGTGAAGCCGGCCTGCGCCAGGACCTCGCGGGCCCGGACGTCGGTCATGCCGACGACGTCGGGCACCGTGACCGGAGCCGGGGCGGGTGCGGCGGCGGGGGCGGCCGGAGCCGCGGCCGGCAGCGCCGGCTGCGGTGCGTTCGCCGCTCCGACGACGCCGATGGTGGTCGTCAGCAGGCAGAGCACGCTGCCCGCCACGCCCAGGGCGAGCCCGGCGCCGCTGCGCCCCGCCGTCGTGGCCGCGCCGGTGCGGAACCGGCGCCGACCGGCCTGCGCGAGCGCCCATGCCGGCACCGTGACGAGCAGACCCAGGAACGGGACCCACCCGGCCAGCAGCCCGACGATCCCCAGCCAGAAACCGGCGGTCGCCGGGGCGTTCCCCCGCCGCACGACGGGGATCGGCTGCGTCGCCGGCTCCACGGCGGACCAGGACTGGGTGGCGGTCATGGGAGGTCCTCTCACGGTGGTCCGACCGGAGCTGCCCGCTCCGACGAACGACCTATCGAGAGGTGTGACGCGGCCATTACCGCCCGTCATCAGCGTTGATGACTAGGGAGTGAGCACCAGCTTCCCGACCGCGGAGCGCTCCGCGTAGGCGCGGGTCGCGGCCGCCGCGTCGGCCAGCGGCAGGGACCGCGGGCGGGCCGGGCGCAGCTCCCCGGCGCCGATCCGGCGCAGCACCTGCTCGGCGAGGTCCCGCGAGGCGGCCGGGTCGGTGCGCGACCAGTCGCCCCAGTCCACCCCGACCACCGTCCGGTTCCGCAGCAGCACCACGTTCGCCGGGAGCCGGGGGATCACGCCGGAGGTGAAGCCCAGTACGCAGAACCGGCCACCGGCGCCGAGTGCCCGCAGCGCGGCCTCCGCCGCGTCGCCGCCGACCGGGTCGACCACGACGTCCGCGCCCCCGCCGGTGTGCTCCCGGATCGCGTCCTTGAGGGAGTCGTAGCCGACGGCGGCCTCCGCCCCGGCGGCGAGTGCGGCCGCCCGTTTGTCCGGTGTGGACGCGACGGCGAGTGTCCTGGCCCCGGCGGCGCGGGCGTGGTCCACCGCGGCCTGCCCGATGCCGCCGCCGGCCCCGAGCACGACGACCCACTCGCCAGGACGGACGGTCACCCGGTCGCGGAAGGCGAAGGCCACCGTCCCGTGGCTCTCCAGCGAGCTGGCCGCGACGCCCGCGTCGACGCCGTCGGGTACCGGGACCAGGAGCTCCTCCGGGACGACGACGTGGCTGGCGAACCCGCCGAAGCCCAGGAGCAGCGCGGCGACGCGCCTGCCGTCCGGGGTGGTCCCGGCGACCGCGGTGCCCGGTGTGAACGGCAGCGGCGGCCGCAGCTGGTAGCCGCCGCGGGCGATCAGCCCGTCGACGAAGCTGACCGCGGCCGCCTCCACGGCGACGAGGACCTCCCCCGGTCCCGGCCGCGGGTCGGGCTCGTCCACCAGCTCGAACCGTTCCGGATCGGCGAACTCCCGGCAGACCACCCGTCGCACCACGCCTCCTCGCGTCGTCCACTGCGTCCGCGGGCGAGCCTCGCACGCAGCCTCCCGTCGGTGGCCGCCGGTGTGGTCGCGGTCATGACCGGACCGGGCAGGCCTCCCGCAGGACGTCCCGCACACTGTGCGGGGCGCGCCCGGTGAGCCGGAGCACCGCGTCGCTGGTGCGGGCCTGGGACCCGGCGGCGATGAGCCCGTCGAGCCCGGCGAGCACGGCGGCGTAGTCGGCGGGCATCCCGTCGGCGACGAGCCGGGCGGTCATCGCGGACACGGTCACCGGGCGGTGCCGGGCCGTCCGGCCGGTGACCTCGGTCCAGACCGCGCACACGTCGTCGTAGGACAGGGCCGCGGGGCCGGTGACCACCACGTCCGGTTCCGGCGGCGCCGGGTCGAGCAGCAGCGCGGCGGCGACGGCGGCGATGTCCCCGGCGTCGACGAACGGGACCCGGCCGTCCCCGGTCGCGGTGACCACCTCGCCGGCGCGCAGCCCGCGGGCGGTGAGGTGGTCACCGAGCAGGTTCTGGGTGAACCACGAGGGGCGCAGCACCGACGGCTCCGGGACCGTGCCCAGGACGAGGTCCTGCACCGCGCCCAGCCCGGGCGTGCCGCGTTCGACGGCGGCCGCGCTCAGCAGCACCACCCGGCGCAGGCCGCGCCGGACCGCCCGCTCCAGGACGGGGGCGAGGACGGGTGCCGGGTCGGGGGTGGCGGGCGGCGGGAGCAGGTACAGGCTCTCGGCGCCCTCGAACGCGGCGTCGTGGGTCGCCGGGTCCAGCCAGTCGAACCCGGGGGAGGAGGACCGGGCGGCCCGGCGGACGTCGGCCCCGGCGGTCTCCAGCAGGTCGGCGATGCGGCGCCCGGTGGTACCGGTGGCCTCGGTGACCAGGACGGTCATCGGGTGGTCTCCGCCAGCCCGGTGCGGCCGAGCACCTGCTGGATCTCCAGCGGGCTCCAGTAATCGCGGTAGGCGGTGATGCCCTCCGGGCCGACGGTCACGACCGCGACGTAGCGCAGCGTGTAGTCCGCGCCGGACGCCACGACCGTGCCGCGGACCGCGAACTCCACGACGAGGGTGTCCGGGTCCCCGGTCGTGTGCCGCACCTCGTCCACGACGGCGGCGGGCAGCAGCAGGTCGTTGTAGCCGGCCCCGTAGGCGGCGACGGCGTCGCGGCCCGCGAGCGCCCGCGGGGAGCCGGGCGCGGCGAACGGGAAGGTCATCGTGCCGTCGGGCGCCCAGAGCGCGGCGAGGCCCGCCATGTCGTGGGCCAGGATCCGGTCCAGCGCCGCGTCCACGGTGGCGTGCGCGCGCTGTCGGCGGGTGTCGTCCATGGGGCTTGCTCTCCGTCGCGTCGATACGGTTCCGTCCCGACGAATATGGACGAGACGGGCCCGTCCTGTCCACTCGCTATGCTGTGGGCGTGCCCACCCCGCGCCGCGCCCCCTCCGGAGCTGCCGTCCTGCGTCCCGAGCTGACCGAGGCCGTCGTCGAGGCGGTCCTGTCCGAGCTCGCCGAGGTCGGCCACGGCCGGCTGTCGATGCAGCGTGTGGCGGCGCGCGCGGGCGTCGGGAAGAGCGCGCTGTACCGGCGCTGGGCGGGCAAGGACGAGATGGTCATGGACGTCGTCGGCCGGTTCGGGGTCCCGGCCGAGCCGCCGCCGGACACCGGGTCGCTGTGCGGCGACCTGCGTGCGCTCGTCGTCGGGATGCGGGACTGGCTCGACCACCCCCGGTTGTCGGCGATCGTGCCGGACCTGCTCGCGGAGTCGCGCCGGTCGCCGGGGCTGGCCGAGGCGTTCCGGGAGCGGCTCTCCGGGCCACGCCGGGACCGGTCGCGCGAGGTGCTCGCCCGGGCGGTCGCCCGGGGGGAGATCACGGCGGAGCAGGCGGACGGGGTCGAGGCGGAGCTCGTCGTCGACCTGCTCGGCAGCGTGCCGTTCTGGCGGGTGGCCGTGCACGGCGGCCCGATCGACGACCAGGGGGCGACCGCCCTCGCCGAGCTCGTCGCGCGGGGGATGACCGCGCCACGCTGACCGGGCCGGCGGCGTTCGTGATCCACTGTCGCCGGCGGCCGGTCCTCCCTCCACCGGACCCGCCGAGGGAGGAGCATGGTGAGCGTGTCGTCCGGCCGCACCGACTCCGGGGCCGCGGACGACCCCCGGTCCGACGGTCGCAGTACGCGCTGGGACGCACACCGCGCGCGCCGTCGCGAGCAGGTGGTCGACGCGGCGCTGATCGTGCTGGGGCGGGACGGCCAGGACTTCGGCCTGGACCAGGTCGCGCACGCGGCGGGGGTCACCAAACCGGTGATCTACCGGCACTTCGGTGACCGGGCCGCGTTGCTCGACGCGATGGCCGAGCGGGCCACCGACCGCCTCATGGAGCGGCTGATGCCCGTCCTCTACCGGGAGAGCGCGGCGTGGACGCGGATCCACGACTCGGTCGACGCGGTCCTGGGCTTCCTGGACGACTCGCCGGGTGTCGACCTGCTGTTCCGCCGTCGCCTGCCCGGGCAGCGGGGCGAGGTCGTCGACGCGGGCCGGGAGTTCATCGCCTCGGCGCTGACCGGCCTGCTCGGGTCCTACGCCGTGATGCTCGACGTCGACGAGCCCGACCTGATCCGGGTGTGGTCGCAGTCGCTGGTCGGCGCGGTGCAGGCGACCGCGGAGTGGTGGCTGCGTGGCCGTGCGGCCGGTGACGCCCTGGGGCGGGACGTCGTCGCCGCCCGTCTGACGGACCTGATCTGGGCACAGATCGAGGGGCTGGCGCGACGCCACGGGGTGACGGTGAGTCCCGATTCGCCACTGCCCGTGCGGGTCGAGCCGAAATAGTCGTTACCCCGCGTATAGGGTACCGTCGCGAGCCGGTCGCTCCGGCGGGTCCAGGACCCGCCCGGCGGCCGCCGGATGTATCTGCGCACGGGCCCCGACGTCGGGGAACTCCGGGCGCGCAGTCGTGCGGAGGGGGAGCGATGCCCGAGGAGGCGAACGGCGGGGGCCGGTCGGGTCCGAGACCGGCTCCGGTCGACGAGCTGGCGCCGGGCGGGCCACGGGCGAAGGCCCAGGGCTGCCTGTGTTCGGTGCTGGCGAACGCGGCGTTCCGGGCCGGGGCCGAGAGCAGGCCCTGCATCGACCCCCGCTGCCCGATGCACGCCGGCCCGTCCGAGGACTGATCTGGCCACGGTGGGGCGCCGAGGCGCTCCGCCCTCCCGGGCAGGGCGGGGTTCACCTCGGGGGATGTGTCCCCGTCCTGCCGCTTCCCCTCGCAGGAGACGACCGTGTTCGACCTGGAGCGCGTGACCGCCGAGCTGCACCGCGAGCTCGGTGCGGTCCGCGAGGAGCGTCCCGGTGTCCGGCACGCCGGGCTCGTCACCCAGCTGCGGCTGGCGGGCGAGGTGGGCGTGCACGACGGCCGGACGACGATCCTCGCCGAGTTCGACGCGCCGGCCCCCGCGCTGCGGATGCGCTCCGAGCTCGGGGCGCTGCACGGGCGCGGCGGGATGCGGGCCGAGGTGGTCACGGCCGGCGGCACGACCCTGCGCTACCAGCTGCGGGTCACGGCGCCCGGCGCCGACCTGGCCCGGGCGACGGGCCTGGTCGACCGGATCGGCCGGCCGGTCCACGGGCTGCCGCCCGCCGTCGTCGCGGCGGGGCCGGCCGTGGCCGCCGGGGTCTGGCGCGGGGCGCTGATCGCCCGGGGCCGGATCGTCCGTCCGGCCGGGCGGATCCGGCTGGTCGTCAGCTGCTCCGGGCCGGCGGTCGTGCTCGCCCTCGTGGGCGCGGCCCGCGGGCTCGGGGTGCTGGCCGCGCCGCAGGAGACGGTGACCGGGCACCGGGTGGTCGTGCGGGACCCGGACAGCGCCGAGTCCCTGCTGCGCAGCGTCGGGGCGCCGGGTGTGGCCGAGGCGCTCGGCCGGGTCCCGGCCGTCCCGCGGGAGCCGTCGGCCGCGGACGGCTCGTTGCAGACGGTGAACGCGCACCGGGCCGCGACGGCCGCCGCCGCGACCGCGGAGCGGGTCCGGCTGGCGCTGCAGGTGCTCGGCGCCGACGTCGCCCCCCATCTGCGGGAGACCGCGTTGCTGCGTCTGGAGCACCCGTCGCTGTCGCTGGCCGAGCTCGGCCGCCTCGCCGACCCGCCGCTGACCAAGGACACCGTCGCGGGCCGGCTCCGCAGGCTGGTCCGGCTGTCGGGCGTCGCCGGGCCCGACGAGGACTGAGTCCCACCGCCACGATCCGCCGCTGCGGCGTACTCGGGGTACGGTGTGGACTCAAGCATTCGCCACGTTAATTCATCGAAATCGGGAGGTTGCTCTTCCATGCCTCGGTCCGACTCAGCCACCAAGAATCCGGAAAAGGGATACGTCGCTCTTCTCGGTTGGAGTCTCAGTGCGGTGGAGGCGATCGACCGCTTCGATCGCCGCTATGTCGTCGTCGCCCCGGACTGGGCCGAGGAATATTGCAGGGAGCACGAGATCCCGTACGTCCCGTGGAACTTCGAGCGGCTGAACGACCGCTCGATGGAGATCGCGGAGACGTTGCAGGAGATGGGGGTCGACGTCGCCATCCCGCTGTTCGAGGAAACGGTGGAATGGGCCGGTGCCATCAATTCGGTGCTGCTCGACAACCCGCGGCTGTTCGGCCAGGCGATGCTGCTCCGGGACAAGGCACTGATGAAGCGCCGGGCGCAGCTCGGCGGAATCCGGGTGGGCATCTTCGAGGAGGCCCACGACCGTGACGACATCGTCCGTTTCCTCAAGCGTGTCAACCAGACCCTGCTGAAGCTCGACGGCGACCCGAACGACCCGATCCACATCAAGGCGTTCGACAAGGCGGGCTGCCTCGGGCACCGGGTGGTGCGCACCTACGAGGACATCGACAACATCCCGGACGAGGAGTTCCCGCTCCTGATGGAGTCCCACCTCGACGGGTGGGAGTTCGCGGTCGAGGCGTGGGTGCACAACGGCAAGATCAAGTTTCTCAACATCTCCGAGTACGTCACCCTCGGTTACTCGGTGTTCGTGCCGGCGACCCCGGAGCTGGAGAAGTACCGGCCCGCGATCACCGCCCAGATCGAGAAGCTGATCAAGACCTTCGACATCGAGTTCGGCTTCGTCCACCCGGAGTACTTCGTCACCTCCGACGGCGAGATGTACTTCGGCGAGGTCGCCTACCGGCCGCCGGGCTTCAAGGTCTTCGAGCTGCTCGAGCGCTCCTACGGGTTCAACGCCTACCAGGGCCTCGTGCTGGCGTTCGACCCGAAGACCACCGAGGAGGAGATCGACGCCTTCTTCCCGAAGGAGGTCGAGGGTGCCTCCGGTGTCGCGGGCTGCTTCGGCGTCTACCCGCGCCGCCGCGTCGTCAGCAGCCTGCAGATCCCCGAGGAGACCGAGGACGACGACTACTACGAGTCGCACGACCTCACGTCGCCGGTCGAGGAGACGGTGACCAAGAGGACCGCGTTCGGCACCCACTGGGGTCTGCTGTACTTCTTCGGGGACGACCCCTACCGGATGCGCGATCTGTTGAAGAAGCAGGAAGAACTCGACTTCTACGTCTGAGGGCGGGTACCCGCCCACGGACGTGGAGCCCGAACGAGGGAAGCCGTGTGAAACCGACCGTCGACGTCGCGAGTGGGACCTCCGTGCTGGACAGGCGCCTGGTCTCGCTCGACGACGCCACCCGGGACCTGGCCAGGACCCCGGACTTCGGTAAGACGACGAAGATCCGCAGGGTCCTGGAGCAGCTCCGCCGTGTCCTGCTGCAGGACGGAGGGCCCGCCGCCGTGCAGGCCCGCGCCCGCGAACTGGAGGACGCCGGCGTGTTCGCCGGCACCGACTGGGCACAGCCGGACATCCTGGTCCCGGCCTTCGTCGGGGCCGGGCTGCACAGCGGCGTCGCCGACACCGTGGTGATGGAGGCGACCAGCGAGCTGCGGATGCTCGCGGTCGCCCTGGGGGAGTACGAGCACCCGGGGATCTCGGCCGAGGACGCCCGGCAGTTCCTGTCCCAGGTGCTGGCGATGAACCTCGAGCTGCTGTTCACCCCGCCGACCGAGGCGGAGCGGGTCCACGAGGGCCGGACGGCCCAGATGATCCGCGACCTGTTCCGCCACATCGCCGAGGGCATCGGCTACGACAGCGTCCTGGACAAGCTGGTGGACGAGATCTGGCGGATCCTGCGCCAGCGGCCGATCCAGGTCGACCAGGTGTCGTCACTGATCACCCGGCTGTCGGTGTGGCGCGGGGACCCGAGCGTCGACCTGTCCTCCGGTCAGGGGCTCGACCGGCTGATCACCGCCCTGTTCGGGACCACCGAGGCGAGCCGCGAGGACCCGGGCATCGACGTGTTCCGGTCCCGGCTGGAGGCGATGGACACCGGCGGTCTGCAGTACGAGGCCGCCGGGTTCGCCCGGGCCATGCACGACACCGGGCTGGTGTCGCCGTACCACGCGGAGCTGCTGCAGTTCCTGCGGCACGAGAGCGACTACCTGCTCGCCGAGGCGCTCGGGCTGTCCGACACCGGCAAGAACTGCCTGCTGCGCTTCCGTGACCTGGTCCACCGTCTGATCGAGGAGGCGGTCACCCCGCACACCGCGCAGTGCATCTACGGCCTGTCGCTGCTGCTCGACCGCGGCATCCTCTACGAGCCGCCGGTGGTGCCCGGTCTGTGGCGCCAGATCGCGCTCGAGATCGGTCCGGCGGCCCGGCAGCGCCTGGTCGCGGCGTTCGGCGAGCAGCCCGAGCCCGAGGTCCGGCTGCTGGCCGGTGTGCTGTCGATGCTGGGCCAGCCGCTCGGCGTGGGGCAGGGCGACAACCCCACCTGCCAGTCGGCGCGCGCCCTGTCGATGTGGGCCTACAACGACCCGGACTACCTGCTGCAGATGGTCGTCTGGGCCGCCCGCGACGACGAGATCGTCATGCACTTCGAGGGGCAGCGGATCTCCTCGACCGAGAGCGGGGCCGGGGTCGCGGAGAAGCTGCCGATCGACCTCGACCCGGTGTCGTTGGTCGTCGTGCCGCACCTGGACCGGATCTACGCCGAGATGGGCCGCCGCTGCGCGGACCGCCCCGGGGACCCGCACCGCTGGGTCAACCCGGAGTTCCACGGCTGGTGGGCGGCCCGCGGGTTCCACATCAACGTCGACGTCGAGACGGGCAACCTCACCGACCTCGACGCGTTCCTGCGCCAGTTCCACGCCGGCTACCACCCCGGCTACAACGGCGGGCCGCCGCTCATCCACCCGCAGCCCGCGGGCATCGCGGTCACCGACAGCGCCGCCCGCTACGTCGGCTGGCACGCCATCGCCGTCCTGCGGGTCGCACCGGACCCGAACGACGTGATGCGGGTGTACTTCTACAACCCGAACAACGACAGCGGGCAGGACTGGGGCGACGGCGTGGTCGTCTCGACGGCGGGCAACGGGGAACGGTTCGGCGAGGCGTCGCTGCCGTTCGACCAGTTCGCGTCGAGGCTCTACATCTTCCACGGCGACCCGCTGGAGCACGGCGAGCCCGAGCGGGTGCCCGCCGAGGACATCGCCACGATCGTCGGCTACATCGAGCGCAGCTGGGGTGCCGACCGGCTCCCCGCCGGGGCGCTCCAGGCGTCCGACGGTCCGGCGGGCCCGACCGCCTGACCCCGGCCGTGGGGGAGGAGGACCGCCCGGCCCCGGCACCGCCCGCGATCGGGGCCGCCGGGGCCGTGCCGACGGTGCTCGGCGCCGCCGGGGCGGTGCTGCTGACGGGCGGCGCCTGGGCGGTGGTGCTCCGGCCCGGGTCGCCGGTCGCGCTCGGCGTCGCGGTGACCGGGATGGGGCTGGTCGTCGTGGCCTGGCTGCAACTGGTGCGCACACCGGTGGCCCCGGCACGGGCGGTACGGGTGCTGCTCGCCTGGGGCGCCCCGCTGCTCGTCGCGCCGCCGCTGTTCTCCCGTGACGTGTACAGCTACCTGGCCCAGGGGATGGTCGCGCTCGGCGGGGCCGACCCGCACCGCGTCGGGCCCGCGGCCGGGCTGCCCGCCGGATCACCGGTCCTCGCACGGGTCGACGGCTACTGGCGGGAGACACCGTCGCCGTACGGGCCGGTGACCGACCTGTGGCAGAGGGCGGTCGCCGCCGTCGCCGGGGACGGGGTGGTCGCCGGGGTGGCGGCGTACCGGTTGCTCGCCGTCGTCGCGGTGGCGGGGATGGCGTGGGCCGTGGTGCGCCTGGCCCGCGCGCACGGGGTCCCGCCCGGGACGGCGCTGGTCAGGGGGGGGTCGCGAACCCGCTGGTGCTCTGGCACCTCCTCGGCGGCATGCACAACGACGGGCCGATGCTCGCGCTGGTGCTCGTGGGGCTCGCCACCGCGCAGCGCGGGTCGCGGGCGGCGCTCGTCGCCGGCACCGCGCTCGTCGCGCTGGGGGCGCTGGTGAAGGCCCCCGCGGCGGCCGGTCTGGTGGTCCTGGCGGTCGCCGCGGCCCGGTCCGCGCCCGGCCGTGCCCACCGGTGGGCGGCGGTCGCGGCGGTCGCGGGGGTGTCCGTGGCGGTCGCGCTCGCGGTGTCGGCCGTCGACGCCGGCGGGGGGAGCTGGCTCGGGGCGGTCTCCGCGCCCGGGCAGCTGTTCAGCTGGATGGCGCCGTCCAACTGGGCCGCGGCGCTCGCGGGCCTGCTCGGCGCCGACCCGGCCGCGGCGCTGGGGGCGGCGCTCGCCGCCGGGACGGTGCTCGCCGCGGTGCTCGTCGCCGGGGTGCTCGTGGCACAGGCCCGGGGCCGGACCGGTGCGACGGCGGCGCTCGGCCTGGTGCTCGGTGCCGTTGTCGTGCTCGGGCCGGTGCTGCACCCGTGGTACCTGCTGTGGGCGC
Organism: Pseudonocardia sp. ICBG1293; assembly: GCF_020131355.1. Taxonomy (GTDB): domain Bacteria; phylum Actinomycetota; class Actinomycetes; order Mycobacteriales; family Pseudonocardiaceae; genus Pseudonocardia. The sequence goes on along the minus strand of NZ_JAHLEL010000020.1, from coordinate 90,307 downwards.
TGACCCCGCTGGCCTGCGTGCCGCTCCCGCCGCGGGCGCGGACGGTGCTGACCGGGGTCGTCGCGGTGTTCGCGGTGCTGCTGCCACCGCTCGCCGGGGACTTCTCCGGCCGGCCGGCGCTGCTCGTCGCCGCCTACGCAGGGGCGCTGCTCGTCGTCGCGGTGGTGGTGGCGGTGCTCGCGCGGACCCGGGCGCGGGCCGGTGCAGCGACCGGATCATGCTGACCCCGTGGTGAAGGCACTCGCGCTGCGGATCGCGGCGGTCGTCGTGGGCGGGGTCCTGCTGCACCTGGCGTTCCCGCCCCGGACCGTGTGGTGGACCGCGATCGTGGCGTTCGCGCTGCTCTGGTGGGCGCTGTCCGGGGTCCGGGTGCGTCGGGCCGCATGGCTGGGGGCGGTGTTCGGGTTCGCCTTCTACCTGGCGCACCTGACGTGGATCCAGGAGTTCCTCGGCCGCGACTACGGCCCGTTCCCGTGGGTGGGGCTGTCGCTGGTGATGGCGGGGTTCCCGGCGCTGGGTGGGGCGCTCGTGGCCCTGGCCGCCCGGCTGCCCGCCGCGCCGGTGTGGGGTGCGCTCGCGTTCACCGCGCAGGAATGGGTGCAGAGCCGGTTCCCGCTCAACGGCTTCCCCTGGGGCCGGGTCGCGTTCGGGCAGGTCGAGGGGCCGTTCCTGCCGCTGGCCGCGATCGGCGGGGCCCCGCTGGTGTCGGTCGCGGTGGTCGCGGCCGGGTTCTGCGTGGCGGCGTTCCTGCAGCGTCCCCGCCGGGTCGTCGGCCTCGTCCCGGTCGCGGCGATCGTGCTCGTGCTGCTCGCGGTGCCCACCCCGCCCGTCGACGCGCAGGACGGCACCCGCACCGTCGCGGTCGTGCAGGGCAACGCCCCCGACATCGGGCTCGGCCTGTTCACCGCCGGTAGGACCCTGCGCGCGAACAGCCTCGCCGAGACCTCCGTGTTGATCGACCGGGTCCGGTCCGGCGCGGTGCCGCGGCCCGACCTCGTCGTGTGGCCGGAGAGCTCGCTGTCCACCGACGGCGTCGACCCGGCGGTCGACCGGGTCGTCGACGCGCTCGGCGTGCCGTTCCTGATCGGCGCCGGCTACGAGGCGGGCGCGACCGACACCGAGAACGCGGTGGCCGTGTGGAACCCGGGCACCGGGGTGGGGGAGCGCTACGCCAAGCAGGAGCTCGTGCCGTTCGGCGAGCGCATCCCGCTGCGGTCGGTCACGCAGTACCTGACCCCGTTCGTCGCGCTGGCCGACTTCACCCCGGGTACGGCGCCCGGGGTCCTGCCCGTCGCGGGCACCCGGGTGGCGGCGGCGATCTGCTACGAGACCGCCTACGACCACGTGCTGCGGGACGGCGTCGCCGACGGCGGCTCCCTGCTGGTGATCCCGACCAACAACGCCTGGTACGGGCGCGGCGAGATGACCTGGCAGCACCTCGCGATGTCGCGGCTGCGGGCCGTCGAGCACGGCCGGGCGGCGGTCGTCGCGGCGCTGTCCGGGGCGAGCGCGGTGATCCGCCCCGACGGCTCCGTCGTCGCGCAGACCGGGCTCTACACCGCGGACACCCTGGTCGAGCAGGTGCCGCTGCGTACCGGCCTGACGTTCGCGACCCGCTGGGGTGCCTGGTCCGAGCACGGCCTCGCACTGGCCGGGCTGCTCGCGGCCGTGGCCGGGTACCTGCTGCGACGCCGGGCGCTCAGCCGGACGTCGACCGCCGCATGACCACCCGCCCGAACCCGCCGGACACCCCGGTGGTCGGCGCCGCGAGGGTGAACCCGCCGGCCTCGAACAGTGCGCGGGTGCCGACGTAGGCCATGGTCGGGTCGACCCGGGCGCCCCGGTTGTCGACCGGGTAGCCCTCGACCGCCGGTGCCCCCCGGGCCGCGGCGTAGGCGACGGCGCCGGCGAGCAGGGCGTGTGTGATGCCGCGTCCGCGGTACCCGGAGCGGACCCGGAAGCACCACACCGACCAGACCGGCAGGTCGTCGACGTGCGGGATCGTGCGGGACCGGGCGAACGGCAGGGTCGCGCGGGGCGCGACGGCGGCCCGGCCGACCGGTTCGCCGTCGTCGTGGGCGACGACGCCGGGTGCGACCGCGCGGGTCGTCAGCTCGCGGACGTACTCGCCCCGGGCCCGGCCGGTCAGGGAGCGGTTGGTGGCCGCGGGCACGCGGTGCGAGAGGCACCAGCAGACCGACGCGTCCGGGTCGCGCTTCGGGCCCAGCAGGGTCGCGAGGTCGTCGAACGAGTCGGCCGGACCGACGACGAGGGGCACCGTGCCACGCTGGTCCGGGAAGGCCTCGGCGAGCATCCGGTGTCCATGGGCCTCGAACGGCTCGTCGCCGACCTCCAGGGCCCAGGTCGCGGTGCCGACGGCCTCGGCGACCCATTCGCGGCGCCACGGGCCGGGCTCGCGCGGGTCGCCGCCGTAGCCGTCGTGGTGGGCGGCCTCCAGCGCCGGGTCCCACCGGAACTGGCGGGACGCCAGGCGGACGAGGTCGGTGAGCGGTGGGCGCAGTGCCGCCCGGCCCAGGTCGATCATCGCGACGGCCCCGTCGTGCGCCAGCCAGTTGCGCGGATGCCAGTCACCGTGGGTGGGGACGAGCCGGGCCGCCGGCACCGGCCAGCCGCTCACCTCCGCCCGCAGCCGCGCGAGGATCCCGGGTGCGATGCGGTGCGGACGCCCGAGCCTGGTCAGGACGGTGTCGCGCAACCGGGCGCCGTAGCCGTCGTCGACGACGGCGGGCCGGTCGTGCAGCAGCGCCAGCAGCTCCCCGGCCGCGCGGTAGGTCGACGGCTCGTGCTCGGCGGGTGTGTCCTGCACCAGGGTCCCGGGCAGGTAGCGGGTGACCAGGAGCTTCGTGTCGGCATCGGCCCGGCGGAGCTCCGGCGCACGACCGCGGGCGACGAGCAGGGCCAGCCACTCGCGGTGGGCGCGCAGCTCACGGGCGATGTGGGTGTCGGCGTCGTCGCCGGCCTTCACGACGAGGTCGGAGCCGTCGTGGCGGACCCGCAGCACGGTGGTCCCGACCAGGCCCCAGCCGAGGTCGGCCACGACCTCGTACCCGGGCAGCCAGGCCCCGAGCAACGAGGCCTGACGGGCGGACAGCGGCACGGCACGACGGTAGCGGCCCGGAACACGCCGATGGCGGCATCCCCAGTGGGGATGCCGCCATCGGACGGAGGAACAGTGCCCGGCCGCACGGCCGGGCGGGGGTGTCAGCGGGGGGACACCGAGGAGGCCTGCGGGCCCTTGGCGCCCTGGGTGACCTCGTAGGACACGGCCTGGTTCTCCTGGAGCTCCTTGAAGCCGGTGCCCTCGATCGCCGAGTAGTGGACGAAGACGTCCGCGCCGCCGTCCTCGGGGGCGATGAAGCCGAAGCCCTTCTCGGCGTTGAACCACTTCACGGTTCCGTTGGTCATGGTGACTCCTTGTCATGCAGCATTCGGACGGAACAACCACGTCGTGCGGCTGCCCGGGTCAGAGGAATTCCCAGACGGCAGCCAGCTTCAGCTACACCAAAGACAGCAAGTCCGCCCGCATCATCATTCTGCGAGCGCGCTTGAGACACGAAACTCAGAACTACGGTGACCGAGGGGAACGCTACCGCAGGGCGCGGTGTGGGCCAAACAGCCGCCCCGTCCGGCGGCACCGGACCGATCACTCCCGGGCCCCTGACCTGCTGATCATGAGGCTCATGGTGACCCTGGTCACTCACGGGTCGTCGCCCCGGCGCGACGGTGCCGGGGCGACGACGGCCGTCGCGTACTCAGACGTCGGAGGCGGATCGCTGGCGTACCGCGATGGGTGCGCCGGCGAGGTCCTCCTCGTTGCAGAGCAGTTTGAGCTCGTAGTACGCGGCCTCCGAGGCCTCGTTGTAGTCGAGGTGGATGGCGATCACGTCGACCGGCTCGCCCAGCCACGTCTGGGTCTCACGCAGCCATCCCGCGGCACGCTCCAGCGCTGTCGGGAGGTCGTTGTCGCGGAACTGGACCGGGCGGAACGGTACGTCCTGGATCCCGTCGAGCTGGTGCGCCGGGCGGGGGAGGCCACCGGCCAGTCCCGCGTCGTCGAGATCGAGCGCTACCGGGTTCTCACTCATCCCGCCAGGATCGCGCATCACCCCCCGTCGCCGCACCCCACCACGCCCGGTGGGTCGTCACGTCGCCGTGCCCGGCCGTGGCTCTCGGCGAGCCGACGGAGGTTCAGCAGCTGTCGCCGGGCCATGACGAGGTCGCCGACCGACAGCAGCGGGGCGAGCACGCGGGGACCGCCCATGGACACCTTGAGCAGCAGACGCGTCGAGTCCGGCCCCCGGGGCACGAGGACGTAGGACATGACCGCGCCCAGGACGGTGCCGGTGAGCTCGGTGCCCGGGCGCACCGCCAGGATCCGGCCGAGCCGCCGGCCGCCGGTCGCGGTGAAGGCCTCCCCGACCTGCGGGTCCGGCAGCCCGACCAGGACGGGCGGTGAACGGCGGCCGAGGTTGTCGACCCAGTCGTAGGAGTAGGGGGCGAGCCGGATCTGGGCGACCCACGGCCACACGGCCGTGGCCGGCGCGGTGACCGACACTCCCCGCCAGGCCTGCAGTGCGGGCTCGGGGACGAACTCGTCGCACGGGTAGCGGCGGAGCGTCTCGGCGTCGCTCACGCCCCATCGGTCGCCGATCACGGCCCGATCCTGCACCCGGCAGGGCGCCGCCGCCGGGCGGTCCGACGACGCCCGCGGCCGCCGGCGCGGGCGGTCCCGGTCCCCGGGGGCCCGCGGCCGGTCGGCACCGGGTGCGGCGCGTCCCCGGCCGCCCGGGCGTCGTCACGGGCCGGGTGCGTCGGCCCGGACCGCGTACCGCGCCGACGTCGTGCGGACCGCCTCGGCGACGACCAGGTCGACCCGGTCCGCGTCGACGCTCCAGTCGGGCAGCAGGAGGGCGGGCCAGAACAGGGCGTTGGAGATCATTCCGAGGAACTGCGTGGTCGCGAGCTCGTCGTCGTCGATCCGGGCGGTGCCGGCGTCGTGCGCGGCGGCGAGATGGCGGCGGACGGTCTCGAAGTAGGGCAGCTTGCCGAGCGAGAACTGCGCCCGCGCCAGCTCCGGGAACCGGGGGAGCTCGGCGATGACGATGCGGAACAGGTCCTGCATCTCCTGCCGGCCCAGCAGCGCCGCGTACCGGTGGCCCAGCGTGCGCAGGCCGGTGGTCAGGTCGCCGGTCGGGACGTCCGCGCCACCGTCCCCCTCGTCCCAGGTCGCCGTGATCATGGCTTCGAACAGCGTGGCCTTGGTCGGGAACTGCTTGAACAGCGTCGCCCGTGACACGCCCGCCTCGTCCGCGACCCTGGCGAGCGAGGTGCGGTCGTAGCCGGATGCGAGGAACAGCCGCGTGGCCGCCGCCACGATCAGGGCGCGCTTCTCCTCCGCCATGCGCCGGTGGTAGGTCGGCACGGAAGCATCCATCGGTCGATGGTACCGAGGTGAGTCACTTGACTCACCTCTTCGCCGCCCCTAGCCTCGATGGCGAGGTGAGTGGATCGACTCACCACTTGCTCGCGACAACGGGAGAGCCCAGATGTCTCGCTTCGACCGACAGACCGTCCTCGTCACCGGTGGCACCGGGGGGCAGGGCGCCGGCCACGTCCGCGCGTTCCACGCGGAGGGTGCGAACGTCGTCATCGGCACCACCCGCCGCGAACGGGGGGACCGGCTCGCCGGGGAGCTCGACGGCCGGCACTGTGTCGTGCAGCTCGACGTCACCGACGAGGCGTCGTGGACTGCGGCGGTCGCCGAGGCCGAGGACCGGTTCGGGCAGCTGACCGTCCTGGTCAACAACGCCGGCGTCCAGAACCCACCGGCCCCGATCGAGACGACCGGGACCTCCACCTGGCGGCACGTCCTCGACACCGACCTGACCGGGGCGTTCTTCGGGATCAGAGCGGTCACGCCGGCCCTGCGCCGCGCGGGTGGCGGGTCGATCGTCAACATCGGTTCCGTGATGGGGACGGGGGGTACGGCCCTCTACGCGCCCTACGTCGCGGCCAAGTGGGCGTTGCGCGGGCTGACCAGGACCGCGGCCCTCGAGCTCGGCCGCGACGGGATCCGGGTCAACGCCGTCCACCCGGGGGGCGTCGCCACCCCGTTCATCTCCGAGCCCGCGGCGGGAGCGGCGGCACCGATCGCCGACTTCTACTCGCCCGACCCGTTCGCGGTCCCGCGGCTGGGGGAACCGGCGGACATCTCCGCGCTGGTGCTCTTCCTGGCCTCCTCCGAGGCGTCCTTCGTGACGGGCTCGGAGTACGTGAGCGACGGTGGCCTGCTCCTCGGCCCCGCCCTGAGGTGAGGGCGGGCTCGTCCCGGCGCACCCGCCGGGGCCTTCCGGCACGCCGTCCGGCAGCTGACGGTGCGGGCGCTGCGGCGGTGCGGGCCAGGACGCGACGAAGGCCCAGGTCCGCCGGACCTGGGCCTTCACGATGTCGGGGTGACAGGATTTGAACCTGCGACCTCTTCGTCCCGAACGAAGCGCGCTACCAAGCTGCGCCACACCCCGATCGGCTCCCGGGTCTCCCCGTGAGCCGTGGAGAACTCTACCCGATGCCCTCCGACACCTGCGCGGGGGTTCCCGTGCGCGTATCGGGGCCGGTCGTGCGGGGTACGAGGGTCAGCAGCGACGCCTCGGGCGGGCACGCGAACCGCACCGGCGCGTACGGCGAGGTACCCAGCCCGGCGGACACGTGCAGCCGCATCCGGGTGCCCCAGCGGCTCGCCCCACGGGCCCGGGAGCGGTCGATCCCGCAGTTGGTGACGAGCGCGCCGTAGCCGGGCAGGCGCAGCTGGCCGCCGTGGGTGTGCCCGGCGAGCACGAGGTCGTAGCCGTCGGCGGCGAACCCGTCGAGCACCCGGGGCTCGGGGGAGTGCGTGAGGCCGATGCGCAGGTCGGCGTCGGCGTCGTGGCCGGCGATCCGCGGGTAGCGGTCCCGGTTCAGGCGCGGGTCGTCGACACCCGCGATCCGCACCGTCCGGCCGTCGACCTCGAGCACGTGCCGGGCGTGCGTGGCGTCGACCCAGCCGTGCTCGCGGAACGCGGCCCGCAGGTCGGTCCAGGGCAGGTCCTCCCCGTGCGCCCGCCTGGTGTCCCCGCGGCGCAGGTAGCGGGCCGGGTTCTTGGGGGTGGGGCCGTAGTAGTCGTTGCTGCCGAAGACGAACGCGCCCGGTCGCTCCAGCAGCCTCCCCAGCGCGCTCAACACCCCCGGGACGGCGTCGGGGTGCGCCAGGTTGTCCCCGGTGTCGACGACCAGGTGCGGGTCGAGCTCGTCCAGCGCGGCGATCCAGCGCATCTTGCTGCGCTGGCCGGGGGTGAGATGGAAGTCCGACAGGTGCAGGATCCGCAGTGGACGTGCTCCCCGGTCGAGGACGGGCAGCTCGACCCGGCGCAGCGTCCAGTGCCGGCGCTCGATCCCGGCCGCGTACCCGATCCCCGACGCTCCGATCAGGGCGGCTCCGGCGGCGGTACGAGCGAGGCTCCCGGCGATACTCACGCGATCCACACTACGACGCGGGACTATCGTGGCGAGCCGTGAGCACCCTCAAGGAGCAGCTGCGGGCCGACCTGACCACCGCGATGAAGGCCAGGGACGAGCTGGTCCGGACGACCCTGCGATCCGTCCTGACCTCGATCGGCAACGCCGAGGTGGCCGGTGACACCGCCCGGGAGCTCTCCGACGACGAGGTGCGCGCCGTCATCACCAAGGAGACCAAGCGGCGTGCCGAGTCCGCACAGGCCTTCGCCGACGGCGGCCGCCCCGAGTCCGCCGACCGCGAGCGGGCCGAGGGCGAGGTCCTCGCCCGGTACCTGCCCACCCAGCTCGACGACGACGAGGTGGCCGCCCTGGCCACGGCCGCCGTCGCCGAGGTGGAGGCCGAGTCCGGCGAGAGGCCCGGCATGCGGCAGATGGGCCAGGTCATGAAGAAGGCGAACGCCGCCGCGGCCGGCCGTGCCGAGGGCGGCCGGGTCGCCGCCGCGGTGAAGAAGGCCCTGGCCGCGGGCTGACCCGCGCCCACGCGACGGGCCCCGTCACCGGATCGCTCCGGTACGGGGCCCGTCGTGGCCGGCTCAGGTGGTGGGGGTCTTGCGGGTACGCGTCCCGGTCGACTTCGCCGCGGTGCCCGTCGTCTTCTTCGCCGCTGCCGTGCGGGTACCGGTCCTGGACGCGGTGCCCTTCGCCGCGGTGCCCTTGGCCGCGGTGCCCTTCGATGCGGTGCTCTTCGACGCCGCGGGCTTGCGCGTCGTCTTCTTCGCGGGGGCCTTGGCCCGCCGCTCGGCCAGCAGCTCGGAGGCCCGCTCGTCGGTGATCTCCTCGACGGAGTCGCCCTTGCGCAGGCTGGCGTTCGTCTCGCCGTCGGTGACGTAGGGGCCGAACCGGCCGTCCTTGATCACCATCTTCTTGCCGGTCGAGGCGTCCTCCCCCAGCTCGCGCAGTGGCGGCGCCGCGGCGGCACGGCCTCGCTGCTTGGGCTGCTTGTAGATCTCCAGGGCCTCGTCGAGGGTGACCGTGAAGAGCTGCTCCTCGCCCGAGAGCGACCGCGAGTCGGTGCCCTTCTTCAGGTAGGGGCCGTAGCGGCCGTTCTGCGCGGTGATCTCGTCACCGGAGTCCGGGTCGGTACCGACGATCCGGGGCAGCGACAGCAGTCGCAGCGCGTCCTCGAGGGTCACGGTGTCGACCGACATCGACTTGAACAGCGAGCCGGTGCGCGCCTTCGGCTTGGCGGGCTTCTTCTTGGCGCCCTCGGGCACCTCCGGCTCGGGGAGGAGCTCGGTGACGTAGGGGCCGAACCGCCCCTCCTTCGCCACGATCTCGTGCCCGGTCACCGGGTCGGTGCCCAGCTTGCGGCCCTCCTGCGGCACCGAGAACAGCTTCTCGGCGATCTCCTCGGACAGCTCGTCCGGGGCCAGGTCGTCGGGCAGGTTCGCCCGCTGGGACTCGCCGTCGACGATCCGCTCCAGGTACGGGCCGTAACGCCCGACCCGGACGACGACGTCGCGTCCCTCGGCGTCGGCGAACATCGGGATCGAGTTCACCGTGCGGGCGTCGATCTCCTCCAGGTTCGACCCGACCAGCTTCTTCAGCCCACCGGCCCGGGCGATCTCCGAGCCGCTGCTCGCGCCGTCGGTGCCGAAGTAGAACCCGGACAGCCAGTGCACCCGCGAGTCGTCGCCGGAGGCGATGGAGTCGAGGTCGTCCTCCATGGCGGCGGTGAAGTCGTAGTCGACGAGCTGGCCGAAGTGCTGCTCCATCAGCCCGACGACGGCGAACGCCACCCACGACGGGACGAGCGCGGAGCCCTTCTTCCAGACGTAGCCGCGGTCGAGGATGGTCTTGATCGTCGACGCGTACGTCGACGGCCGGCCGATCCCCATCTCCTCCATGGCCTTGACCAGAGCGGGCTCGGTGAAGCGCGACGGCGGGCTGGTCGAGTGCCCGTCGGGCACCAGCTCGGTGGCGGTCAGCGGCTGGCCCTCGGTCAGCTCGGGCAGGCGGGACTCGGCGTCGTCGGCCTGCTGGCCCGAGGCCTCGTCGTCGAGCGTCTCGACGTAGGCCTTGAGGAAGCCGGGGAAGGTGATCGTGCGGCCGGAGGAGGCGAACACGACCTTCTCGCCGGTCCCCGCGGTACCCGCGATCCGGACGCTCACGGTGGTCCCGCGGGCGTCGTTCATCTGCGAGGCGATGGTCCGCTGCCAGATCATCTCGTAGAGACGGAAGTCGTCCCCGTCGACCTCGCGGGCGATCGCACCCGGGGTCCGGAAGGTCTCGCCCGCGGGGCGGATGGCCTCGTGGGCCTCCTGGGCGTTCTTCACCTTGCGCGTGTACTGGCGCGGCGAGTCCGCGACGTAGGCGTCCCCGTACAGCTCACGGGCCTGGGAGCGGGCGGCCTCGATGGCCGTCGCCGACAGGGTCGTCGAGTCCGTACGCATGTAGGTGATGTAGCCGTTCTCGTACAGGCGCTGCGCGCTGCGCATCGTGCGCTCGGAGGAGAACCGCAGCTTGCGGCCCGCCTCCTGCTGCAGCGTCGAGGTCATGAACGGCGGGTACGGCTTGCGGGTGTAGGGCTTGGAGTCGACCGACGCGACCTCTATCGGACGGTCCTGTAGCCCCTCGGCGAGGCGTCGGGCCTGCGCCTCGTCCAGGGTGACGACCTCGGCGGAGCCCTTCTTCAGCTGCCCGAGCGAGTCGAAGTCACGGCCGGTGGCCACACGCTTGTCGTCGACCTGCAGCAGGCGGGCACCGAACGAGCGCGGCGTGGCCTTCTCCCCGGCGTCGAGGGTCGCGGCGATGTCCCAGTACTCCGCGGAGCGGAAGGCGATGCGGTCCCGCTCGCGCTGCACGATCAGCCGGGTCGCCACGGACTGGACGCGGCCCGCCGACAGCTTCGGCATGACCTTCTTCCACAGCACGGGGGAGACCTCGTAGCCGTAGAGGCGGTCCAGGATGCGGCGGGTCTCCTGCGCGTCGACGAGGTGCTGGTCGAGCTCGCGGGTGTTCTCCGCGGCCGCGCGGATGGCCGACTCGGTGATCTCGTGGAAGACCATCCGGCGGACCGGCACCGTCGGTCGCAGTGTCTCCAGCAGGTGCCAGGCGATGGCCTCGCCCTCGCGGTCGGGGTCCGTCGCGAGCAGGAGCTCGTCGACGGTCTTGAGCGCCTCGCGCAGCTCCGAGACGGTGCTGCGCTTCTCCGGCGTGACGACGTAGAGCGGGCTGAACTGGTTGTCGACGTCGACGCCGAGGCGCGCCCAGGACTCGCCCTTGTACTTGGCCGGGACGTCGGCGGCACCGCGCGGCAGGTCACGGATGTGCCCCACCGAGGACTCGACGACGTAGTCGTTGCCCAGGTACGGCTGGATCTTCTTCGCCTTGCTGGGGGACTCGACGATCACCAGGCGGCGCGTCGGGCGGCCGGTTGCGTTCGCCGTCGAGGTCGGCTTGCGCGTGCTGCCCCCCGACGTGCGTGCCGAACCCGTCGTTCCCGTTGTCGCTGCTGCCACGTGGTCCTACCTCATCTCCTCGGCCGCGTCGCGGTCCCCGCGACGTCGTCGCCGTGTCCCGACCCCGCACTGTGACATCGTGCGGTCCTCCGGGTGTGCCCGGGACGCTCCCGCTGAACGTCCTGTTCGGGGTCGACGATCGCACGATCTCACATCGTCGTCGCTCCGTGTCGTGGCTCGTGCCACGGGTGACGGGCGAGTCGCCAGCGTAGACCCAGCCGGAGTTCGGCAGGTCAGGCGGCCGGTCGGCCGTGGTGGCGGGGCCACTGGGTCGGGTCCGCCATCCGCGGCGCGGGCCCCACGAGTTCCACCAGTCGGGCCAGTCGACGCGCTCCGTGCAGACGCAACGCCGGGCCGGGCGCGCCGTGTTCCCCGGGAGCGAGCCGCGCCGGGGGCAGGCCGGCCCGGGTGGCCGCGGCGATCAGCGGACCGTGCGTCCACGGCGCCTGCGGGTCGAGCAGCAGCAGGTGCCCGCCCCGCAGGTCCGTCGTGCCCGCGGCGAGCGTCCACAGCCGCAGCGTGGCGCCGTCGAGCTGGAAGTCCGGCGGGATCTGTTTGCGTCCGTCCGGCGTGCACCAGCCGCGGGCCAACGGGACCAGGTCACGCCGGAATGCGCTGCGCATCCCGGACGCCCCCGGGGCGAGGGTGACGCCGCGGGCCGCCGCCAGCGCGGCCAGCGCGGTCTCGCGCCCCTCGATGGGCAGCGGGACGTCGAACCGTGCGGTGTCCCCGGCGCCGAACCGCTCGATCCGCCCGGGCCCGCAGAGCAGCCCGGCCAGGTCGGTCAGCCCGGCCGGCCGGGCCTCCGCGGAGAACAGCGACATCTGCGGCACCCGCGAAGCATAGAACGCATGTTCGAGCTTGCCCAGCAGGGAGCGCCGGACGGGTGACGCGACCGGTCAGGCGGGGCCGTTGATCTTCTTGAGCGCGACGCACTTCGGCGCGGTCGCGAACGCCTTGTCCAGCCGCGGGGTGGGTCCGATCCTGTCCAGACCCTGGGCGCCGGAGATGGTCCGCAGCTTCTGCTGGGCGCCGTCGAGCTTGCCCTTGAAGCCCTGGACGTCGTTCGGGTCGATCGCGTCGACGTCGGTCTTGGCCTGGGCGATCGTCGTGCCGGAGCGGTCGAGCATGTCGCGGACCGCGGGCGCCCAGGCGTCACCGCCGCTCACCGGGGCCTCGCCGGCCGCGGCGAGCTGCTTCTTGCCCGTGTCGATGCCGGCCGCCACCTTGCCCAGGTACTCCGACAGGCGCGTCTTGATGCCGGCCAGGTCGGCGCCGTCGTAGTTGGGTGGGGTGTTGAGCGGCTGGTAGTAGGCCAGGGTCGCGCCGCAGACCTTGTCGCCCCAGGCGACCGGGTCGGCGCCGACCCCCGCGGTCGGGCGCGGGGCGGGGTCCGCGGCGGGGGTGCCGGCCACGCTCGACGCGCAGCCGCCGGCCAGGAGCGCGGCGAGCAGGGTGGGGAGCAGGACCCGGGCGGTTCGCGCCGGGCGGGGGGTGGCCATCGTCGGGCTCCAGGGTCGGGGCCCGTCGGGGCCCGGGGCACGGACAGTGGTCGACGGTAGGGCGCCGTCGCCGGTCAGCTGCCTCCACCCTCCCCGATTGACCCGTTCGGAGCAGGTTCGGCTGCGCCGGGCGGCGGTGCAGATCGGGCCTGTTCCGCCGAACGAGTGAGATCGGTGCACACCGGGGAGGCCCGGAAGGCCGCCGCGATCGCCGGGTTGCCGGTCACCTCCTCGAGCGGGCCGGTGGTGCCGCCGAGGCGGGCCAGCGGCTCCAGCGCGGCGGGGAGGTCGCGCTGCACCGCGGCCGGGTCGGCCGCATCGAGGGCGTCGACCCGTGACCGCGCCCCGGAGAACGCCGAGCGGATCTCGCCGAGGCCGCCCTGGAGCCGGGCGGAGAGCGCCTCGCCGTCGTCGACGGGCGCCGGGCCCAGCCGGTCCAGGTCACCCAGGGCGCCGTCGGCGGCCTGGGTGGTGCGGCCCAGGTAGTCCGAGAGGGCCCGCAGCCGTTGCGCGGGATCCTCGGTCCCGGCGGGGGCGTCCACGGCGGTGCGGACGAAGGGCAGCACGGCCGCGCACATCGAGTCGGTCCACTGCTCGACGGTCGGCCCGGTGGGCCCGCAGCCCGCCAGCAGGACGGCCGGTACGACGACGAGTGCGGCGAGACCTGGCGACGTCCGCATCGCTCCTCCGTCGGGGTGATCACTGCCCTCGGGCGGAGAGTATCCGAATCGTCCCGTGGACCACGTCGGCCGCCCGTCCCGATGGGACGAGCGGCCGACGTGGTCCTGCGAGATGTCGCCTCAGCCGACCGAGCTCTCGGCCGGTGCGTCGGTGATCGCCGAGGTGCGGCGCTTCGAGACCACGACCGCGGCCGCGATGATCACCACCGCCGCGAGCGCGATGAGGACGCGGATCACCGGGTTGGCGTCCGGGGTGGACAGCACCACGACCGCGGGGGCGATCAGCACCGAGACCAGGTTCATGACCTTGATCAGCGGGTTGATCGCGGGGCCCGCGGTGTCCTTGAACGGGTCGCCGACGGTGTCGCCGATGATCGTCGCCTCGTGGGCGTCGGAGCCCTTGCCGCCGTGGTTGCCGTCCTCGACGAGCTTCTTGGCGTTGTCCCAGGCGCCGCCCGAGTTGGCCAGGAAGATCGCCATCAGGACGCCGGTCGCGATGGCGCCGGCCAGGTAGCCGGCCAGCGGGCCGACACCGAGACCGAACCCGACCGCGATCGGGGCGAAGATCGCGAGCAGGCCGGGGGTGGCCAGCTCGCGCAGCGAGTCCCGGGTGCAGATGTCGACGACACGGCCGTACTCGGGGCGCTCGGTGCGGTCCATGATCCCGGGGTGCTCCCGGAACTGGCGGCGCACCTCGTAGACGACCGCGCCCGCGGCGCGGGTCACGGCGTTGACCGCGAGCCCGGAGAACATGAAGACCACCGCGGCGCCGATGATCACCCCGACCAGGGTGTTCGGGCTGAACACCTCGTAGGCGAACGCGGTGCCCGCGTCCTGCGCGGCGATGCCCACCCCGTCCAGGGCCTGGCTGATCGCGTCGCGGTAGGAGCCGAACAGAGCCGTCGCCGCGAGCACCGCGGTGGCGATCGCGATGCCCTTGGTGATCGCCTTGGTCGTGTTCCCGACCGCGTCGAGCTCGGTGAGGATGTCGACGCCGTCGCCCTCGACGTCGCCGGACATCTCCGCGATGCCCTGGGCGTTGTCCGAGACCGGGCCGAAGGTGTCCATCGCGACGATGACGCCGACCGTGGTCAGCAGGCCGGTACCGGCCAGCGCGACCGCGAACAGCGAGACGACGATCGAGCCGGACAGCAGGAACGCGCCGTAGACGGCCGCCGAGATGACGAGCGCGGTGTAGACGGCGGACTCGAAGCCGATCGAGATACCCGAGAGGATCACGGTCGCCGCACCGGTCAGCGAGGACTCGCCGACGTCCTTGACCGGACGGTCCTCGGTACCGGTGTAGTAGCCGGTCAGCTTCAGGATGACCGCGGCCAGCACGATGCCGATAACCACGGCCACCGAGGCGATCAGGCGCGGGTCGCCGGCGAGGCCGACGACGCTGGTGTCGGTCGGGTTCAGCAGCTCACCGAAGGTGCCCGGGAGGTAGACGTAGGCGGCGACGATCGACAGCACCCCGGCGAACAGGGCCGACAGGTAGAAGCTGCGGTTGATCGCCCGCAGGGTGTTCTCCCCGGCCCGGGCCTTCGTCAGGTAGACGCCCAGGATCGCGGTGATCACGCCGATCGCCGGGACGATCAGCGGGAACAGCAGACCCTGCAGGCCGAACGCCGCGGTGCCGAGGATCAGCGCGGCGACCAGGGTCACCGCGTAGGACTCGAACAGGTCGGCGGCCATGCCGGCGCAGTCACCGACGTTGTCGCCCACGTTGTCGGCGATGGTGGCGGCGTTGCGGGGGTCGTCCTCGGGGATGCCCTGCTCGACCTTGCCGACCAGGTCGGCCCCCACATCGGCGGCCTTGGTGAAGATGCCGCCGCCGACCCGCATGAACATCGCGAGCAGGGCCGCGCCGAAGCCGAAACCCTCCAGGACGCGGGGCGCCTGGCCGGCGTAGACGAGCACGACGATCGCGGCGCCGAACAGGCCGAGGCCGACGGTGAACATGCCGACGACGCCGCCGGTGCGGAACGCGATGCGGGTCGCCTTCTCCCGGCCGCCGGTCTCGCGTGAGGCCGCAGCGACCCGGATGTTCGCGCGCGTCGCGAGCCACATCCCCAGGTAGCCGATGATCGCGGAGAAGACCGCGCCGACGACGAAGAAGATCGATCGTCCGATGCGTTCACCCAGGTCCTCGGCGGGGAGCGCGAAGAGCAGGACGAACACGATCGCGGCGAAGACGGCGAGCGTGCGGAACTGACGGTTGAGGTACGCCGTGGCGCCTTCCTGGACCGCGCGGCCGATCTCCTGCATGTTCGGGGTGCCCTCGCCGTAGGAGAGCACCTCCCGCAGCAGCAGACCGCCGACGACCAGGGCGACGAGGGCGACCACCGCGACCACACCGACGATGGTGAGGTCCCCCGCGCCGAGCTCGAGGCCCTGGGCGAGGTAGGTGGGCTGGGACATCCGTGTCCTCCCGGTGGAAAGGATCCGGCCGGCGAGGTCCCCGACGGCCGGGACGGGGGTCGTTCTGGCTCGACCCCGTCCGGGCGGCGACGGCCTCGTCGGCGTCGACTGGGCCCGGGCGGCGTCCACCGGTGACCGGGCTGGTGCAGTCTAGGAGTGTGGTGCATCCCTCAGTGCGATTGGTATCACAAGACGTAACGAACTGGCAAAAGTGATCAATCCCACATGATGTCGCGACGCAATCCGGGAACCTGCAGATCACCTGCGGTGCAACGCGTTCCGGGCTTCCCGCGGTCCTGCGCCCTCGCGCCGGCCCGGTGACCGACGGCGGCCTCGGGGCGTTCGAACATCTGTGCCATCGTGGTCGGTCGTGGGAGCGACGGCGGAGAGCACGCAGGGCCCGGACGGGTCGCAGCGCGGGGTGGAGCTGCTGCGCCGCGTGCTGGCGGGCTCGGGCCTCGACCCGGCCCGCGCCGACACCACGTGGGCCTTCGGGGACGCCGACCCGGCGCCGCCGGTGAGGCGGGCAGCCCGACCGGGACCGGGAGCCGGGGCCTTCGCCGCCCAGGACGGCTTCGACGGTCCCGACGTCCCGGGTGGCGACGGCTCGGGTGACCTCGGCCCGGCCGACGACCCGCTGCGGCACGTCGTGCGGATGCCGGCGCGGGCGGGCCGGCCGGTCGACTGGCCGGGCTGGGCGCCCGCGCCGCTGCGCACGGCCTGGGCGGCCCGTGGGGTGAGCCGCCCGTGGTCGCACCAGGCGCACGGGGCGGAGCTGGTGCACTCCGGCGCCGACGTCGTCGTCGCGACGGGGACGGCGTCGGGCAAGTCGCTGGTCTACCAGCTCCCGGTGCTCGCCGGGCTGGCCGAGGACCCGCGGGCCACGGCGCTTTACCTCGCCCCGACCAAGGCCCTCGCCGCCGACCAGCTGCGGTCCCTCGACGGCCTCGCCCCGGACGGTGTCCGGCCCGCCGCCTTCGACGGTGACACCCCGATGGACCAGCGGGACTGGGTCCGCAGGCACTGCCGGTGGGTGTTCTCCAACCCGGACATGCTGCACCGGTCGATCCTTCCCCGGCACGGACGCTGGACGACCTTCCTGCGCCGGCTGCGCTACGTCGTCGTCGACGAGTGCCACACCTACCGCGGAGTGTTCGGCTCGCACGTGGCACTGCTGCTGCGGCGGCTGCTCCGCCTCGCCGCCCGCTACGGTGCGCGGCCCGTGGTCGTGCTCGCTTCGGCCACGGTGGCCCGCCCGGAGGAGTTCGCGTCCCGGCTGACCGGGCGCGACGTCGTCGCCGTCACCGAGGACGGGTCGCCCCACGCGGGACGCACCGTCGCGTTCTGGGAGCCGCCCCTGCTCACCGAGATCACCGGTGACAACGGTGCCCCGGTCCGTCGTTCGGCCGGGGCCGAGGTCGCCCGGATGCTCGCCGACCTCGTGGTGGAGGACGCCCGCACCCTGGCGTTCGTCCGGTCCCGGCGGGCCGCCGAACTCACCGCGCTCGGGGCGAAGCGGCAGGTCGCGGAGGTCGCGCCGGAGCTGGCCTCGCGGGTGGCCGCCTACCGCGGCGGCTACCTGCCCGAGGAACGCCGGGCGCTGGAGGCGGACCTGATGTCGGGCGAGCTGCTCGGGGTCGCGACCACCAACGCCCTCGAGCTCGGCGTCGACATCTCCGGGCTCGACGCCGTCGTGCAGGCCGGGTTCCCCGGAACCCGGGCGTCGTTCTGGCAGCAGGCCGGTCGCGCAGGACGTGCCGCCGACGAGGCGCTCGTCGTGCTCGTCGCCCGCGACGACCCGCTCGACACCTATCTCGTGCACCACCCGCGCTCGCTGATCGGGGCGCCGGTGGAGAGCTGCGTGCTCAACCCGGTGAACCCCTACGTGCTCGCGCCGCAGCTGGCGTGCGCCGCCGCGGAGATGCCGCTGACCACGGTCGACGTGGAGGAGATCTTCGGGGGAGCGCCCGCGGTGGAGGTGCTCGACGCCCTGGTCGAGGAGGGTGTGCTGCGCCGCAGGCCGCACGGCTGGTTCTGGCCCGACACCGGCGACGCGCCCGCCGCCCACGTGGACATCCGGGGCTCCGGGCTCGGGCAGGTCGCGGTGGTCGAGTCGGCGACCGGGCGGCTGCTGGGCACCGTCGACGGGGGCTCGGCCCCGGGCACGATCCACTCCGGTGCGGTGTACCTGCATCGCGGCGACAGCTTCGTCGTCGACGAGCTGGACCTCGACGAGGGTGTCGCGCTCGTGCACGCCGAGGACCCGGACTGGCGCACCGAGGCCCAGTCGGTCTCCGACGTCACCGTGCTCGAGGTGCTGGAGCACCGCCGGCACGGGCCGGTGCAGGTCTGCTTCGGCGCGACCACGGTCACCAGCCAGGTCGTGGCCTACCGGCGTCGCACACCGGACGGGACCGTGCTCGACCAGACGGCGCTGGACCTGCCGCCGCAGAGCCTGGACACCCGTTCGGTCTGGTACACGATCGACCCCGACGCGCTCGCCGACGCCGGCATCGACGAGGCCCGGCTGCCCGGCGCACTGCACGCCGCCGAGCACGCCGCGATCGGGCTGCTCCCTCTGTTCGCGATCTGCGACCGCTGGGACATCGGCGGTCTGTCGACCGCGCTGCACCCCGACACCGGGCTCCCGACGGTGTTCGTGCACGACGGCCACCCCGGCGGCGCGGGCCTGGCCGAACGGGGCCACGAGGTGCTGGGTCGCTGGCTGACCGCGACCCGCGCCGCGGTCGGCGACTGCGAGTGCCGCACCGGATGCCCGTCGTGCGTGCAGTCCCCGAAGTGCGGCAACGGCAACAACCCGCTGGACAAGACGGGAGCGGTGCAGGTGCTCGACCTGGTCCTGGCCGCGCTGCGCGGCGGTGCCCCGACCGGTCCGCGGTGATCGCAGGACCGGGCGGGGTACCACCGGCCCGCCCGTCGGGGGCGGGGGCGGACCGGTGGCAACCACGTGCGACGACATCGGACGGGGGCGCCAGGGGCGCTCCGACGTCGTCGCTGTCTGGGGAGCGTGGTCTTCGTGGCGGGGGCGGACCGGACCCTGCCCGTCCCTGCGACTCCCAGTAGGCCCGAGTGCCGCGACGGTGACCAGATGTGGGGCACGCGACGTCGCTGATCGGTCAGGCCCCCACGACGAACCGCCGTTGCGCTGGGTCTTTCGTCGTAAGCAATCGTGATGACGGCGTGCTCGATGGTTCGCCGTCCGTTCATCCGGGGTCGTGGACCGTTCACCGAGATCCCGATCATGTCCGGGGGTGCTCACGACGGCTCCGCCGCGGAGTCGGGACCGTCCACGGGCCCGCTCGCCGGGAGCGGTCCGGTGTCCACCGGAGCGGGGCCGGCGCGTGCCCGCGCCCGTGCGGGGCCGCGCAGCGGGAGCAGCCCCGACCACGCGATCTGGGTCTCGACCAGCGCGTCCCACCCGTCGAGTCGGCAGGTCAGCAGCTCGGCGCCGTTACGGACGGCGATCTCGGCGGCGCGGCCGCAGGCGGCTGCGGTGCCGTCCACCGACAGCCCCGCTGCGGCGAGCGCGGACAGGTCCGCGGCGGCGGAGGCGACGTGCCGGGCGCGGGCCGCGGCGGCCAGGTCGACCCCGACGGCGCCGACGAGCAGCAGCACCGCCGCGGCCGTCGCGGCCCAGACCGAGGCGACGCCCGCGTCGTCCCCCCGACCCCACGATGCGGGTGGACTCATGACACACCACCGGGCGGACCCGCCCCCGCGCCGACGTCGAGGCGGTCCGGACCGGTCGTGCCGCCGGGCCGTCCCACGTCGGCCGGAGCACCGGACGGCGCCGCGCCGGCGGCGACGCCCGGCTCGACCACGGCGACCGCGGTGCCGCTGATCGTGACCGGCAGCAGCCCGACCGGCCGGACCCGCACCGTCGCGAGGACGAGGTCGCCGTCCAGACGCAGCTCGGGCTCGGCTCCGCCCGGGGCGAGCTGCGCGGCCGCAGCCCGGCCGCGGTCGGTGTCGCCCCGTGCGGCCTGGCGGGCCAGTTCACGTGCGGCGTCGGTGCAGCGGACCCCGGCCGCCACGGCGGCGTCGGCGCCGACCGCCGCCGCCGTGACCGCGACCAGGGTGCCCAGCGCCAGCGCCGCCTCGACCGTGACGGCTCCCGCGTCGGTGTCGGCGGCCGTGCCGCGCGCGGTGCCGCCCTCGGCCTCCTGCTCCTCGCCGCGGGCGCCGGCACGGCCCGTACGGCCGTGGTCAGAGCGTCGTGGACAACGCACGTTGCACGATCCCGGTGAGGGCGTCCAGCACGTCGCCGCCGCTGACGATCGCGTAGAGCAGCGCGGCGAACGCCGCGGCCGCGACGGTCCCGACGGCGTACTCGACGGTGGACATGCCGTCGTCGTCGGCGGCGAGGGCGCGCAACCGGCGGTGCAGCAGGGAACGGGTGGGGGTCATCGGTGTCTCCTTCGTCGAGGGCCCGCGGGGTGCGGGCCCGGTCGTCGTGCGGTGGTGGTCACCACCGCGCGAACGCCTCCCCGGCCAGCCCGATCACGACCGGCACGATGCCGAGGATCAGGAAGGCGGGCAGGAAGCAGAGCCCCAGCGGGGCGGTGATGCGGACCGCGGCACGTTGGGCCCGCTCCTCGGCGAGGTCGGCCAGCCCCGCGCGGAGCCGGGCCGCCTCGGCCGCGGCGGAGCGTCCGAGTACGGCGCCGGTGCGGGCCGACCTGCCCGCGGCGCGGGCGAACCCGGCGAGCTCGGGCACCGGGCCGGCCGCGGCCCAGGCGTCCTCGGGGTCGGCGCCGAGGGCGAGCAGGCCCGCGACACGGCGCAGCACGTCCCCGGCCGGGCCGTCGAGCCGCCGGGCCGCGGCGCCGACGGCATCGGCGACGGCGAGACCGGCGGCCAGACAGGTGGCCAGCAGGTCCCAGGCGGCGGCCAGGTCCGCGGAGTCCACCGTCGGTGCCGCCCGGCGGGTCGTGTGCCGGGCGAGCCACCACAACCCGGCGCCCACGGCGGCACCGGTGACGGCGCCGCCCGCACCGGTGACGGCCGCGCCGAACGCGGCCCCTGCGGGTACGAGCACCGCGAGGACCGCGGTGCGCGGCGGTGCCGCCGTAGCGGTCACCCGGGCGACGGCCCGCAGTCCGCGCAGCCGTCCCGTCCCCGGCCTGCCGCCGGCGACCGCGAGGGCGAGTGCGGCGAGGCCGAGCGCGGCCGCGGTCATCCCGGCACCGCCCCGCGCAGGATCCGGTCGGCCCACACCGCACCCGCGACCGTCAGGACGACCCCGGTCAGCAGCAGGGCCGGTCCGTGCAGGCCGGTGCGCAGGACGGTCAGCGGTGCGATGCCCATCAGCTGTCCGAGGCCGATCCCGGCCAGCGGCAACGCGGTGAGCACCGATGCCGTCGCCCGGGGCCCGGCCAGCTGGGCCCGGACCCGGGCGCCGTGCGCGATCCGCCAGCGGATGTCGTCGAGCAGACCGGTGAGCAGATCGGCGAGCGGGGCACCGTGGGTGTCGGCGAGCTCCCAGGCGGCCGCGATCCGGTCGATGTCGCGCCGGGCGGGGCCGCGCGCGGCCCGGCGCAGCGCCTCGGGCACCGGTTCACCGATGCGCGCGGCGACGGCCGCCGGCTCGAGCAGGGCGCGGGCGAGCGGACCGTCGTGCACGTGGCCCGCGAGCGCGGCCGCGGGGTGCGCGCCGGTCCGCAGCTCGTCGGTGACCCTGGCGAGCGCATCGGCGAGCTCCGCCGCCGTGGCCCCGGCCCGGTCCGCGGCCCGGCGTGCCGCGAGCCGGCGCCGCACACCCCACGCCACCCCCGCCGCGCACACCGCACCGACCGGACCCAGGAGCAGCCCACCGAGCGGGGCCGCGAGCAGCGGCAACGGCACCGTGAGCCGCCCGGCCGCCGGGCGGCCGCGCCCGGCCCCGGTGAGCGCCCGCCACCGGGACCGGCCCGGCACCGGGGGGAGCGCCAGGACGGCCAGTACGAGCAGCACCGGGACCGCCACACCCTGCGGTGTGCCGGGCAGCGCGCTCAGCACGGCGCACCGACCCCGCGCTCGCGCAGCAGCATGACGAGCTCCTCGCGGCCCGGTCCGGCGCCGGTGCCCCGGTTCCAGGCGGCGGTCACCCGCGGGACCCCGTCGTCGGAGCGACCCAGCACACCGATCTCGTCGAGGGTCCGGCCGGCGCCGGGCCGCCGGCGCATGTGCAGCACGACCTGGACGGCCGCGGTCAGCTGGCCGTCCAGGGCGGCCGGGGACATCCCACCGAGCCCGGCGAGGGCACGCATCCGGGCGGGGATCTCGCGGACGGAGTTCGCGTGCACGGTGCAGCCGCCACCGTCGTGACCGGTGTTCATCGCGGCCAGCAGGTCGCACACCTCGGCGCCGCGCACCTCCCCGACGACCAGCCGGTCCGGCCGCATCCGCAACGCCTGGCGCACCAGCTCGCGCAGCGGCACCCCGCCCGATCCCTCGATGTTCGGTGGCCGGGCGACCAGCCGGACGACGTGCGGGTGGCGTGGCGAGAGCTCCTCGACGGTGATCAGACGCTCACCGGGATCGACCGCGCCCAGCAGGGCGTTGAGCAGCGTGGTCTTGCCGCTGCCCGTCCCACCCGCCACGAGGACGGCCAGCCGGGCGGCGACGATCGCGCGCAGCAGTGCCTCCCCGGTCGCGTCGAGGGTGCCCGTCCGCCGGAGCGCGGCGAGGTCGTGCCCGGCGGGCCGCAGCACCCGCAGCGAGATCGCGGTGCCGGCCGCGGCCACCGGTGGGAGGACGGCGTGCAGCCGGACCCCGGCCTCGGGGAGCCTGCCGTCGACGCAGGGACTCGCGTCGTCCAGGCGCCGTCCCGCGGTGAGCGCGAGGCGCTGGGCGAGCCGGCGGACCGCGGCCTCGTCGGCGAAGGTGACGCCGGTGCGGCGCAGCCCGTCGCCGCGGTCGACCCACACGGCGTCGGGCGCGGTGACCAGCACGTCCGTGGTCGCCGGGTCGCGCAGCAGCGCGTCGAGGGGGCCGGCCCCGGTGAACTCCTGACGGAGCGTGCGGAGCGCGGCGAGGACGTCCAGATCGGACGCGACCCCGCCGGACTCGGCGCGGACCGCCGCGGCCACCGCGGCCGGCCCGGTCTCGCCGCCGGCGTCGGCCAGCCGGGCCCGCACCCGGTCGACCAGCGGGTTCACGACGCCGCCCGGCGCGTGCCGGCCGTGCTGCAGAGGCGGTCGTGTACGGCCCGGGCGGCGGTGGCCAGCGGCCCCCGGCCCGAGCCGGGCGTCCGCCCGCGTTCGAGGGCGGCGGCGAGATCCCGCTCCGGGCGCATCGTCGCGAGCAGCGGCAGCCCGAGGGAGGTGACGACCTCGTCCGGCGTGATGCCGCCGGGGGACGGCCCGCGTACGACGAGCTCCACGGCCCGGGCATGCTCGGCGAGCACGTCGGCCACCCGGGCCGCCGCGGCACAGGACCGGAGCCCCGCGGGCACGACCAGCACGGTCAGGTCCGCGGCACCGAGCGTCGCGAGTGCGGCATCGGTGGGGTAGCGGGGGAGGTCGCAGACGACGGTGCCGCCGGTGCGCCGCCCCGCCTCGACGACCGCGGTGACGGCGGCCGGTTCGGGGCCGTGCGGGGACCGTGCGCAGGACAGCACCGACAGCGCGGTGCGCCCGGACCCGGCCCGGGGCAACGCGGCGTGCAGCGACGCCGCACGGACCCGGCCGTCGCCGACCGACAGCTCGGGCCAGCGCAGCCCCGGCTCCTGCTCCAGCCCGACGACCAGGTCGAGACCTCCGCCGAGCGGGTCGCAGTCGACCAGCAGTGCCGACCCGCCGGACCGGGCAGCGGTCGACGCGACGGCGGTGGCCAGTACCGAGGCGCCCGCCCCGCCGCAGCCCCCGACCACGGCCAGTACCCGGCCGGCGCGGCCGTCGCCCGCGGCGCGTTCCCGGGCGTCGGCGAGGATCCCGGCCAGCCCCGACTCGCCCTGGGGCAGCTGCACGACCCGGTCCGCGCCGAGCGCGACGGCGATCCGCCAGTCCTCCGCGGCGGGCTCCCCGGTGACCACGATGACCACCCCGTCGCGACGGGGGAACCCGGCTTCCCCGCAGCGTCGGGCCCCGGCCCGGTCGAGCAGGACGACGGGTGCGCGGGCCCAGGCCCGACGGGCGTCGGCCGCGTCGACCGCCCGCTGCGCGTCCATGTCGGCGGCCGCGGCGAGCCGCAGCAACGCGTCGAGCAGGTCGGGATCGTCGGCCACGATCAGGCAGCGCCGGTCCATCGCGTCGTCCTCCACCCCGGCCCGCCGGTGCGGGCCCCGGCATCGAGCGTGGAGCCCCGGAAGGCCGTCGCGGACCCGGATCACCGCCCTGTGGACAACTCCGGGGAAACGGCTCCGCCTGTGGACGAGCACGCCGATCCGTCGGTGTCGTGCGGGAGGATGGAGCACGGGGAGGGCCCTCGCGGGCGCGCGCCACGGCGGTCCGCCGCGGGAGCCGGAGTGGCACCGCCGGGGAGGGCGGCGAACCGACACGACCGTGTCGCCGCGGCCCCGGACGTAGGACGACCCCCGCCAGGGGGGATTGGCGGGGGCCGTCGGGTGGTTCAGCCCCGGGGGGTCGAGCTGAACCCACTCGGACCAGGTCCGAGCTCGGTCAACTGTAGCCGGAACATGCCGGTCGCGCCCATACTCCGGCCGTGGGCTGCGCCGACCGGTACCGGCGAGGACACCGCTCCCGGACTCGACGGGGTGAACTGCGCCACCGACCGGTGAGCGCGTCCGGGCGACCGGTCGCGTACGGCCGGTCACTCTCCGCTGCTGGTCGGCGGCCGGTTCGTGCCCCTGTCCCGCCCCGCGGGGAGGGGCGCGCGCGATCGGCGGACGGTCGCCCGGGTGTGGACGGGGCCGGGGACCGCAACCGCGGCCGTCACCGGGTCGGGCAGGCTGGCGTCGTGCCCGAGTCCTCCACAGCCCCCGTCGCACCCGACCGCGCCGGCGGTGCCGTCGTGCCGCAGGCGGTGTTCCTCGACCTCGACAACACGATCATCGCCGGGTCGAGCGCGCTGGCCTTCGCCCGCCCGTTCGCCCGGGCCGGCCTCATCGACCGCGCGACCGTCCTGCGCGGCGCCTGGGCGCAGCTGCTGCTCGTGCTCGCCGGGGCGGATGCGTCCACGATGGACACGCTGCGGCGGCGGATGGTGCTGGTCTGCCGTGGCTGGGAGGTGGAGCGGGTCCGCGCCATCGTCGCGGAGACGCTGCAGGAGATCGTCGGACCGCTCGTCTACCCCGAGGCGGTCCGCCTGATCGAGCACCACCGCGCGCAGGGAGCGGAGATCGTGCTGCTCTCGGCGTCGGGGCTGGAGGTGGTCGAGCCGATCGCCGAGCTGGTCGGGATCGAGCGGTTCCGGGCCACCCGGATGCACGTCGAGGACGGCCGCTACGCCGGGGAGATCGCTTTCTACTGCTACGGGGAGGGCAAGGCCGTCGCGGCCCGGGAGATCGCCGACGAGCTGGGTCTCGACCTCGCCCGGTGCGCCGCCTACACCGACTCGATCACCGACCTCCCGTTGCTGGAGGTCGTAGGGCAGCCGTCGGTGGTGAACCCGGACCGGGAACTGCGGGCGATCGCCCGCGAACGGGAGTGGCCGGTCCTGGCGTTCGTCCGGGCCGCGTCGCGCCGGGACCGGCTGTTCCGGCTGCGCGACCGGCTGTCGGACCGCCTCACCACCGGTGCGCCCGGTGGCGCCGGTCGAGTGGCCACCGGTGCCGCCGGTGGCGGCGGTGCCGCCGGTGCCGCCGGTGCCGCCGGTGCCGCCGGTGGCGGCGACACCGGTGGTTCCCCGGGGCCGCGGCGGGACCCGGCTCTGCTCGGTGCGGCCGCGGTGGGCGGGGTGCTCGCGGCCGTGCTGGCGGGTGCGGCCCTCGGCCGGGTCGCCCGTGGCCGCTGACCCGGTCGGAGGTCGGGACGGGGCGGCGCCGACCGCGGTGCGCGGCCCGCGACCGCCGTACGGGCGTCGTCGTCCACCCACCCGTCGGCCGTCCTCGGTCACCCTGTGCTGCTGAACCGGTGCACCCCTCGGCGAGGGTTGCCCGCATCACGTCCCGGGACTACGAAGGGTGGCACGGACCCCGGCCGGGCCAAGGGCGTGTCGGAGGAGAAGAGACGTCCTCCCTGACCGGGCTCCGTACGTGGGGACCGGACCACGTCCACGCCGAGCACGCCGCGGGAGGCATGTCGTCGTGGGCCTGCGAACCGGGACGCCGGGCGCCGAGGCCGCACAACACGGCACGTAGTGCACGCCAGGACGCCGGTCCCCACGTCACGTCGGACCGGGTGGTACCCCTCGGGGTTGCCACCCGGCTCCGTCGTCGGCGGGCTCGTCGGCGGGGCCGTCCGCGGGACGGCCGGCGCGCGCGCAGACCGCGGGACGGGCGGGCTCAGCCGGACTGTGCGGCGGCGATCGACAGTCCCTCCCGGCCGCCCGCCTCCCACTCGGCACAGGTGTGCACGATCCAGCGGGCCAGTCCCTCCGGCGTCCCGGACGCGAAGGCCTGCGCCGCGGCCCGGTACTCCGCGGTGCGGCGCAGGAACCCGACCTCGGGCACGGACAGCCCACGCGGGTCCAATCCGGTCGACATCGCGGTCAGCCGCGCGGCGGCCCGGGCCACGACGCCGTCGGCGGTACCGAACGGCTCCAGGGTCAGCAGCTCGCCGTGGACGACCGCGACGAGCACCGGCGCCGGTACCGAGGTGCCCCCACCGATCAGGTCGGCCAGCGCGGTGAGCCGCCCCGACGTGGCCGGGCGGGGCCTGCCCAGCAGCTGCTCGTGCTCGTCGGCGGGTACGAGGTCGCCGGCGGCCAGGACGTGCAGCCGGGCCAGCCCCTGCAGCGGCGCCCGGCGCCAGGTCTCGAGGAGCCTGGCGCGCTCGTCGGCGATCCGGACGGCGCCCGCGAGGACCGGGTCGGAGACGTGGTCGGCGGTGACCGGCCGTAGCGGGGCCCCGTCGACCGCGGCGGAGGAGCGGGCCGCGCGCAGTGCGGCCTCGGCGGCCGTCGCCGGCCAGCCCCGCCGGTTCACCGGCTGGTTGTGCACCTCGGTCGCCGCGTCGCGGGCGCGGGCGACCGCCTCGGCGACGCCGGGGAGGGCGGCGAGCGGGGCGAGCGGATCGGCTGCGGCGGGGCTGGCCATGGGGTCATCGTCCCAACCCGTGGGTTACCGTCGGGTAGTACCCCTGCGGTGTGGACCGTTCGGCGACCGGTCGTGGTGGTCCACCGACCGCCGGTCGTCCGTCCGTCCGCCGCCGATGGCGCCACGAACCCGGGTGACCCACCCTCGCAGCGCCCCCCGACCGCGTCCGACCTGCACGGACGGTCAGGTGCGACGCCGAGGTCCCGTCCTCACCTGTACCGACAGACGGTGCACGGCGGAGGACGTTTCACTAGCGTCGGACCGCACACGTGCGCGCACACCGAGTGCGCCGGAGGCCGCCACGCCGGCCCGAAGTGACCCGCCGCGTCGAGGAGGACACGAGGACATGGCCGAGTCCGAGAAGAGTTCTGCGCTCAGCGCACTCTCCACCGAGAGCAGGGCGTTCCCGCCGTCGGAGGAGTTCGCGTCGCAGGCGAACGCCACCGCCGACTGGTACGACCGCGCCGACTCCGACCGCGAGGGGTTCTGGGCCGAGCAGGCCGACCGTCTGCACTGGACGAAGAAGTGGGACACCGTCCTGGACTGGGAGCCCCCGTTCGCGAAGTGGTTCGTCGGCGGAGAGCTGAACGTCGCCTACAACTGTGCCGACCGGCACGTCGAGGCGGGCAACGGCGACCGCGTCGCCATCCACTGGGAGGGCGAGCCCGGTGACTCCCGCACCATCACCTACGCCGATCTGCAGCGCGAGGTCTCCAAGACCGCGAACGCGCTGACCGAGCTGGGCGTCGGCAAGGGCGACCGGGTCGCCATCCAGCTGCCGATGATCCCCGAGGCGGTGTTCTCGATGCTGGCCTGCGCCCGCCTGGGTGCGCTGCACAGCGTCGTGTTCGGCGGGTTCTCCCCGGGTGCGCTCAAGGCGCGCATCGAGGACGCCGAGGCCAAGGTGCTGATCACCAGCGACGGCCAGTACCGGCGCGGCAAGCCGGCCCCGATGAAGGAGAACACCGACGAGGCCGTCGAGGGCACCTCGATCGAGAAGGTCCTCGTGGTGAAGCGGACCGAGACCGACGTGCCGTGGACCGAGGGCCGCGACGTGTGGTGGCACGACGCCGTCGACGGCGCCTCCGACCAGCACACCCCGGAGTCGTTCGACTCCGAGCACCCGCTGTTCATCCTCTACACCTCGGGCACCACCGGGAAGCCGAAGGGCATCCTGCACACCTCCGGCGGCTACCTCACCCAGTCCGCCTACACCCACAACGTGGTGTTCGACCACAAGCCCGGCGAGAGCGTCTACTGGTGCACCGCCGACATCGGCTGGGTCACCGGGCACACCTACATCGTCTACGGGCCCCTCGCGAACGGCGCCACGCAGGTCATCTACGAGGGCACGCCGAACACCCCGCACGAGGGACGGCACTGGGAGATCGTCGACAAGTACAAGGTCTCGATCTACTACACCGCCCCCACCCTGATCCGCACCTTCATGAAGTGGGGTGAGGACATCCCCGCGAAGTACGACCTGTCCTCGCTGAAGGTGCTCGGCACGGTCGGCGAGCCGATCAACCCCGAGGCCTGGATGTGGTTCCGGGAGAAGATCGGCAAGGACAACTGCCCGATCGTCGACACCTGGTGGCAGACCGAGACCGGCTCGCAGATGATCGCCCCGCTGCCGGGCGTCACCGCGACGAAGCCGGGCTCGGCGATGCGCGCGCTGCCGGGCATCTCCGCCACCGTCGTCGACGACACCGGCACCCCGGTCGGCAACGGTGAGGGCGGCTACCTGGTCCTCGACAAGCCGTGGCCGTCGATGCTGCGCGGCATCTGGGGCGACACCGAGCGCTACAAGGACACCTACTGGTCCCGCTTCGCCGAGCAGGGCTACTACTTCGCCGGTGACGGCGCCAAGTACGACGACGACGGCGCCATCTGGCTGCTCGGCCGCGTCGACGACGTCATGAACATCTCCGGGCACCGCATCTCCACCACCGAGGTGGAGTCGGCGCTGGTCAGCCACCCGACGGTCGCCGAGGCCGCGGTCGTGGGGGCCTCCGACGAGACCACCGGTCAGGGCATCGTCGCGTTCGTCATCCTGCGCGGCAGCGCCTCGAAGGACGAGGCGAAGGGCGAGGAGGCCATCAAGGCGCTCCGCGACCACGTCTCGAAGGAGATCGGGCCGATCGCCAAGCCGCGCCAGATCCTGGTCGTGGAGGAGCTGCCGAAGACCCGCTCCGGCAAGATCATGCGCCGGCTGCTGCGCGACGTCGCCGAGAACCGGGACGTCGGCGACGTCTCGACCCTCGCCGACTCGTCGGTGATGGACCTGATCTCGTCCGGCATGAGCGAGTCCAAGGAGGACTGAGCCACCGGCCCCGACGGCCGGGCCCGTGCTCCCGGGGGAACCTGCGTGGCGTTCCACGCCTCGACGGTGCCCCCGGGAGCGACGCAGGTGGCCGCCGGGCGGGCGCCGCCGGGCCGATCGGCGACACTGGTCGGTGTGGACGAGGCGATCGAGGTGCGGCGGGGCTTCGTCGTGCCCGCCCGCGAGCTGCACTGGCGGTTCTCCCGCGCCTCGGGGCCCGGCGGGCAGGGCGTCAACACCACCGACTCGCGGGTGGAGCTGTCCTTCGACCTCGCGGCCTCGCCGAGCGTCCCCGAGGACCTGCGCGACCGCGCCCTGTCGCGGCTGGCGAACCGGCTCGTGGACGGGGTGCTGACGGTCGTCGCCTCCGAGCACCGCAGCCAGCTGCGCAACCGGGAGGCCGCCCGCGGGCGCCTCGCGACGCTGCTCGGCGAGGCGACCGCGGCGGGGCCGCGCACCCGTCGCCCCACCCGTCCGACCCGTGGGTCGCAGCGGCGCAGGCTCGACGCCAAGAACCGGCGCGGACAGATCAAGAAGCTGCGCGGCCGCCCGGACGAGTGAGGCGGTGTCCCCGGCGTGGCGTAGCCGAGCGGGTCGGCAGGGCCCGTGGCACGATGGCGGCTCACCGAACGACGGCCGTCCGGGGATCTTCAGTGCCCCGGGTAGGCGAGTGCACCAGCAGGAGGGAAGACGGTGGCCAGCAACAGCCAGTCGGGCAACGCGGAGGTTCCGCCGGTCCTGCCCTCGATCCCGCTCACGAACGAGCCGGGGCCGCGCGACGCGTCCCTCGGTGCCCTCGCGAAGGACGTCACCACCCACCTCTCCACCCTCGTCCGGTCGGAGGTGGAGCTGGCCAAGGCCGAGGTCACGGCCGAGGTGAAGAAGGGCGTGCAGGGCAGCGTCTTCTTCGTGATCGCCGCGGTGATCGGGCTGTTCAGCCTGTTCTACCTGTTCTTCACCCTCGCCGAGTTCCTGTCGCTGTGGCTCAACCGCGCCGCCGGCTTCGGGATCACCTTCCTGTTCATGCTGCTCGTGGCGGGCCTGTTCGGTCTCCTCGGCTACCTGCGGGTCCGCAAGATCCGCAAGCCCGAGCGCACCATCGACTCGCTGAAGGACTCCGCGCAGGTCCTCGCCCAGCGTGGCAACCGTGGCGACCGGGACAACGTGCGCGAGATCGCCGACGGCACGTCCGGGCGGCACACCGCCGCAGGCTGACCCGACCGTGTCCGGAGTGACCGGGACCCCACCCGACCCCTCGGTCGTCCGGGTGCCCGGTCCGTGGCAGCACCGTGCGGTGTCGGCCAACGGCATCCGCATCCACCTCGTCGAGTACGGCCCGTCGACCGGGCCCCTGGTCGTGCTGCTGCACGGGTTCCCGGAGTTCTGGTGGACCTGGCGCCACCAGCTGCTGGCCCTGGGCGACGCCGGCTACCGGGTCGTCGCGCCCGATCTGCGCGGCTACGGCGACACCGACAAGCCGCCCCGCGGCTACGACCTCTGGACCCTCGCCGGGGACTGCGCCGGACTGATCCGGGCGCTGGGTGAGCCGCGCGCGCACGTCGTCGGGCACGACTGGGGCGCCGCGATCGGCTGGACGGTCGCCACCCTGCACCCGCGCCTGGTCCGCTCCCTGACCGGGCTGGGGGCGCCGCACCCGGTGGTCATGCGCGACGCGCTGCTGCGCGACCCGCTCGGGCAGGGCCGGGCCAGCCGCTACATGTTCGGGTTCCAGCTGCCGCGGCTCCCGGAGCGCTCGCTGCGCGCCGACGGCGGCGCCCGCGTCGGCCGGATCATGCGGGCCTGGGCGGGCCCGGAGTGGGCCGCCACCGCCGACTTCGCCGACGTCGTCGAGCGCAACGCCGAGGCGATGCAGATCTCCACCGTCGCGCACTGCAGTCTCGAGTACTACCGCTGGTCGGTGCGCTCACAGCTGCGACCCGACGGGCGCCGGTTCGCCCGTGAGACCTCCCGGCCGGTCGGGGTGCCGGTGCTGCAGGTGCACGGCGCCGACGACCCGTGCGTCTTCGACGCCACCCTGCGCGGCGACGAGCGGTTCGCCGGCGCCGGGCTGACCCACCACACGCTCCCGGCCACCGGCCACTTCCCGCAGCAGGAGCACCCCACCCACGTGACCGCCCTGATCGGTGCGCACCTGCAACGGTGCGACGGCTGAGCGGAGACCGGTTCCCGGTCGCCCGACGTGCACGGATACGCTCGGCCACCGTGCGGATCCTGATCGTGGGAAGCGGTGCGCGCGAGCACGCCATCGCCGTGGCTCTGGCGCAGGACCCGGAGGTGACGGCGCTCGCGGTCGCCCCCGGCAACGCGGGGACGGCTGCGGTGTCCGAGCAGCTCGGGCTCGACGTCACCGACAACGGCGCGGTGGTCGACGTCGCGCGGACCTGGAAGGCGGACCTCGTCGTCGTCGGGCCGGAGGGCCCGCTCGTGAACGGTGCGGCCGACGCGGTGCGCGAGGCCGGCATCCCCTGCTTCGGCCCGAGCGCCGAGGCGGCCCGGATCGAGGGGTCCAAGGCGTTCGCGAAGGCCGTCATGAGCGCGGCCGGGGTGCCGACGGCCTCGTCGGTCGTCGTCGACAACCCTGCCCACCTCGACACCGCGCTGTCGGTGTTCACCCCGCCCTACGTCGTCAAGGACGACGGGCTCGCCGCCGGCAAGGGCGTCGTCGTGTCCGGCGACGTCGAGGTGGCCCGGGCACACGCCCTCGGGCTGCTCGCCGCCGGCCACCCGGCGCTGCTCGAGTCCTTCCTCGACGGGCCCGAGGCGTCACTGTTCTGTCTCGTCGACGACGCCACCGTCGTACCGCTGCTGCCCGCGCAGGACTTCAAGCGTGTCGGCGACGACGACTCCGGACCCAACACCGGTGGCATGGGCGCCTACTGCCCGCTGCCGTGGGCGGGGGAGGGGCTGGCCGAGGAGCTGGTCGCGCGCGTCGTCGCACCGGTGGCCGAGGAGATGGTGCGCCGCGGCACCCCGTTCACCGGGCTGCTCTACGCCGGCCTCGCCCTGACCTCGCAGGGCCCCGCGGTCATCGAGTTCAACTGCCGCTTCGGGGACCCGGAGACCCAGGCCGTCCTGGCGCTGCTGCGCACCCCGCTGTCGCGGCTGCTCCTGGCGACCGCGACCGGCACGCTCGCCGAGCAGCCCGCGATCGAGTGGGCCGAGGGGTCGGCGGTGACCGTGGTGGTCGCCGCAGAGGGCTATCCGGCCACCCCGCGGCTCGGTGACGTCATCACCGGGGCCGAGGGGGAGGGCGTGCTGCACGCCGGCACCCGTCGTCGCGACGACGGCGCGGTGGTCTCCTCCGGCGGGCGCGTGCTGTCGGTCGTCGGCACGGGCACCGACCTCGCCGCGGCCCGCGCCGAGGCCTACGCCCGGCTGGAGCCGGTGCGCCTCGCGGGCTCGCACCACCGCACCGACATCGGGCTGAAGGCCGAGCGCGGAGAGGTCACCGTGCCCGTCGCACAGGGCTGATGTTGCGCCCACGTTACCGCCGAATGGCCTAGTGACATTGGTCCCTATGGACCTGAACAGGCACGACAAGATCGTTCCCGCAGCGATGTACGGCGATGGTGAAGAGCAGGTAAAAACGGACACAAGGGTTTGATCTCCACCGCTGCGTCGGGGAATCGTCCTGTGGCACAGGGGCACAGCCGGTGCCCCTGAATCTCAGGAGGATCACCATGGCCAACGCTCCCCAGCAGGCCCGTCGTCGTCGCGCCCTCGCCCTCGTGGGTGGCGTCGTCGCCGCGCCGCTCGCCGCCCTGGCGTTCACCGGCACCGCGCAGGCGGCCGAGATCACCCCGATCGCCGAGTACATCGACGACACCGTCGCCGACACCGACGCGCAGATCGGCGCCGTCGTCGACGCCCTGGGCTTCGAGGCGGAGTGACACCGGGCGGGCCCCGCGCCCGCCCCGTCAGCTGACGGACCGCGCACCCGGATCAGGGCTCCCGTCCGGGTGTGCGGTCCCGCCCGCCGCCTACGCTCGCCCGTGTGAGCCGTCTGACCGTCGCCGCCCGTGCCGCCGTCGCCCCGTTCCACGTCATGGACGTCTGGGCCGCGGCCGCCGAACGGGACCGCACCCACGGCGACCTGATCAACCTCTCGGCCGGGCAGCCCTCCACCCCCGCCCCGGAACCGGTCCGGGCGGCCGCGGTCGCCGCGCTGGGCGAGCAGGTACTCGGCTACACCGTCGCCCCCGGCATCGCCGAGCTGCGCGAGGCCGTCGCCGGGCACTACCGCCGGACCCGCGACCTGGAGGTCGACCCCGGCGACGTCGTCCTCACCACCGGATCCTCCGGCGGTTTCCTGCTCGCCTTCCTCGCCGCGTTCGACGCGGGCGACCGGGTCGCGATGGCACGCCCGGGGTACCCCTGCTACCGCAACATCCTGGCCGCGCTGGGCTGCGAGGTCGTCGAGCTGCCCTGCGGGCCCGCCACCCGGTTCCAGCCCACGGTGGAGATGCTCGAGGCCCTCGACGAGCCGGTGAAGGGCCTGATCGTGGCCAGCCCGGCGAATCCGACCGGCACCGTCCTCGACCCCGCCGAGCTGGCGGCGCTCGCCGCCCACTGCGAGGAGCGCGGGATCCAGCTCGTCAGCGACGAGATCTACCACGGCATCACGTTCCCGGGCAGCCCCGCGACCAGCAGCGCGTGGGAGACCTCCCGGGAGGCGGTGCTGGTCAACTCGTTCTCGAAGTACTTCTCGATGACCGGCTGGCGGCTCGGCTGGCTGGTCTGCCCGCCGCGGCTGCGCCGCACCGTCGAGGGTCTCGCCGGCAACTTCACCGTCTGCCCGCCCGCGCTGCCCCAGCACGCCGCGCTCGCCGCGTTCGACGAGGTGAGCTACGCCGAGGCCGACGCCCACGTCGTGCGCTACGGCCGCAACCGCGACCTGCTCCTGGCCGGGCTGCGCGAGCTCGGCATCACCCGGCTCGCGCCGGCCGACGGCGCGTTCTACGTCTACGCCGACATCCGGCACCTGTTGCGCGCCGGCGAGACCTCGATGGACCTGACCTACCGGCTGCTCGCCGAGACCGGTATCGCCGTCGCCCCGGGCCAGGACTTCGACCCGGTCGACGGCGGAGGCCACATCCGCTTCTCCTGCGCCGGGACCACCGAGGCGGTCACCGTTGCGCTGGAGCGGCTGCGGGCCTGGGTCTGACCCGGGTCAGAGCACGAGCTCGGGCTTCACCGCCGTCGCCGTCCACACCCGTCTGCGGTACGCCGCGAACGTCGCCAGTGCGAGCGCGCCGAGGAACCAGGCCAGCAGCACCGGCACCGCCGTGCCCACGACACCGGCGAGCTCACCGCCGTACATGAGGTGGCGCAGCGCGTCGACGGCGTAGCCCATCGGCATCACGTGGTGCACCGGGTACAGCGGCGCGGGGATGGTCTGCCACGGGAACGTGCCGCCCGCGGAGACGAGCTGCAGCACCATCAGGACCAGCCCGAGGAACTGCCCGACCGAGCCGAGCAGCGCGTTGAGGGCGTGCACGATCGCGGTGAACGTCATCGAGGTCAGCCACAGCAGCGCCAGCGTCGCGAACGGGTGCACGGGGACGATGCCGAGCAGCAGCGACACCACCGTGTACATGCCGGTGACCTGCAGGACCCCGAGCAGGCCCGCGGGGATCCAGCCGCCCAGCGCGATCCGCAGCGGGCTCTGCCCGGCCGCGATCGCGCGCCGGGACAGGGGCTGGACCAGCAGGAACAGCACGTAGCCGCCGATCCAGGTGGCCAGTGCCATGAAGAACGGGGCCAGCCCGGCGCCGTAGGTGTCGGCCTGGGAGTAGGCGACGTCCCGGGTCGCGACGGGGTCGCCGATCGTCTGCGCGGTGGCCTGCCGGACGCCGGGGGCGGGGTTCGGGATCTCGCCGAGGCCCGACGTCAGGCCGTCGCGCAGCTGCGTCGCCCCCGTCGCGAGCTCACCGGTCCCGGTGTCCAGCCGGCGTGCGCCGTCGGCGAGGCGGTCGGTGCCCTCGACGGCGGACCGCTCCCCGTCGACGAGCTGGTCCGCGCCGGTCCGCAGCGCGGTCGCACCGCCGGCCAGCTGCGTGGCGCCGTCGGAGAGCCGCCGGACACCGCCGGACAGCTCGGTCGCGCCGTCGCGCAGGGTCCCGGCACCGTCCGCGGCGCTCGCGATGCCCTGGCTGAGCTGCGGCGCCGACGCCGCCAGCTGCTCGGCGCCGTCGGCGACCTGCCCGGCGCCGGACCCGAGCCGGTCGAGCTGCCCGGACACCTGCTGGACCCGCGCGTTGCCGTCGACGAGCGGCTGCTTCGCCGTCGCCAGTGCGGCGAGGGCCTGCTGGACCTGCTCCTCGGTGAAGCCGCGCTCGCGCAGGGTGGCGGCGATGGGGCCGTCCGCGGCGTCGAGCTGGTCGGCGAGCCGGGCGCTCTCCTGCGCCACCCGGTCACCGGCCGCCGCGAGCCTGGCGTTGCCGTCGGCGACCTGACGGGCGCCGTCGGCGAGGCGCTGCGACTGCGCGGGCAGGTCGGCGGTGGCGGTGCGCAGGGTGTCCAGCCCGGTCGCGAGCTCACCGGCCCCCGACGACAGCCGGTCCGCTCCCGACGCCGCCGTGCCCGCCCCACCGGCGAGGGTCCCCGCGCCGGTCGCGAGCCGGTCGGCTCCGCCGGAGAGCTGCCGGGCCCCGTCGAGGAGCTTCCGCTGCCCGGTCGCGAGCTCGCCGGCCCCGGACGCCAGCCGGCCGGCGCCGTCGTGCGCGGTGCCCGCCCCGTCGGCGAGCCTCCCGGCGCCGTCGGCGGCTTCGGCGGTCTTCTCGTGCACCGTGGCGAACCCGGTCAGGAACCGGTCCGCGGCCTGCGTCCCGACCTGTGTGGCGACCGACTCGCGGACCCGGGTGGTGAGGGTGTCGGCGATCGTGCGGGCCAGGTAGTTGTTGGCGTCGTTCGTGGTGAGCACGAGCGTGCCCTGGCGCGGGGTGAACTCGCCGGAGGACTGCAGGGCGGCGGTGAAGTCGCGCGGGATCGTCAGGGCGAAGGTGTAGACGTTGTCGCGGACCCCGCGGTCGGCCTCCTCGGCGGTGACCCGGTGGAAGTCGAACGAGCCCGAGTCGAGGAGCTCCGTCGCGACGTCCTGTCCGACGTTGCGCGGCGTCCCGTCGGCGTCGGTGCCCCCCGCGTCCTCGACGACGAGCGCGGCGGGGACCTGGTCCAGGCGGGAGTACGGGTCGCCGTTGGCGTAGAGGTAGAAGCCCGCGTAGAGCATCGGGATCAGCAGCAGCGCGAGCACCGCGAGGACCGGCAGCCGACCGGCGGTGATCCGCCGCAGCTCGCTGATCGCCATCCGGATCGCGCTCATGAGGTCCGCTCCGTGCCGTCGGTCGTGCCGGTGCTGCCGGTGCTGTCGGGTGTGCTGGTGCTGTCGGTACCGCCGTCCGGCGGCTCGGGTTCCCCGCCGGGCAGGATCGCGGTGCCCGCGTCCTCCGGATCCGTGCCCGCCTGCTCCGTGTCCGTGTCCGTGTCCGTGTCCGTTGACGGGGACGGGGACGGGGACGGGGTCGGGGGCGGCTCGGGCCGGGGCTCGGCGGCCGGCGACGGGCGGCGGCGCAGCAGCCGTCGCGTCCAGCCCTCGGGCAGCTCGGGCGGACCCTGCGGTGCCACGACGGTCAGCGGCCCGGTCGGGTCGTCCGGCCGCGCGTGCCGCCCGGGCGGCTCGGTCACGGCGCCGGGGTCCCCACCGCCGAGCCGCACCGCGGGGACGCCCAGCAGCGCCGCCGACCCCTCGGTGCAGGTCACGACCACCGCGAACCCGGCGCGGGCGTGTTCGGACGCCACCTGCCACCACGTCACCGGGGTGCCGCCGTGCCGGTCCGGTGCGGTCAGGACGAGCACCCGGATCCCCGGCCGGGACGCGGCGAGCGCGGTCATCAGCCCGATCCGCACCGCGGCGGGCACGTCCTCGAACCGCGACCGCACCCAGGTCTGTGCGCCCCGGGCGCCCAGCCACTCGGCCACCGCCCGCGGCGTCGTGCCACGACCGGCCATCGCCAGCTCCTCGCCGACGACGGTCCGCAGCGGCAGCACCGGCTCCGGCTCGCTGACCCCGGGCGTGTCGACGACGGCCACGGCCCGGCGCAGGCGGCGGGGGTCGTCGTCGCCGTCGAGGGTGACGGTGCCGTGGTCGGGCCGCATCCGCCCGGCCAGCGCCAGTGCCAGTGCGGTGTGACCGGAGCCGGGACTGCCCGCGACCAGCAGCACCGAGCCCGGGACGGCCCGCAGCGACGTCGGCGCGAGCAGCACCCCGTGCGCGCCGTCGACGGCGACGCCCTCGGCGGTGAGCGCCGTGTCGGGAACGGGTACGGACGTGGGGGCGGAGCTGGTCATGACGGTCCTGCTGTCCTGGGCGCCCGGAGCGGCACGGGGCCCGGCGATCGCGGGTCCGCGCAGCTCACCGGCACCGGTCGTGGGTCGGAGCCACCGGCGCGGAACAGGTGCGTACGCACGGGCGCGACGGCGGCGGAAGCCTAGGCCGACGCCCGCTCCGGCGTCCGGCCCTCGGCCAGTGTGGACCCGATCGTGCGGGCCGACTTGACCTCGGGCGACAGTGAGTTGACCCGGCGCGACAGTGTGACGGCGGCGACGGGGACGGCCGCCGGGGTGCCGCGCGACCCGGCCGGAGCGGTGCCGGAGCGGTGCCGGGCCGCCCGGTCGAGCACGGTCGGGGAGACAGCCGGCGGGCTCAGCCGAGGGCGGTGCGCGGCAGCGGCGCGGGGCCGCCGGGGGAGCCGGTGCTGGCCGGTCCGACCTCGCCGATCCGGTCCAGCGCCGCCGTGACGTGCTTGTCGCCGACGTCGCGGTGGGTCATCAGCCGCAGCTTGCCGGCGATGGCACCGGCCCGGACCCCGGCCTCGGCGAACGCGGCGATCGTGCCGCGCACGTCGGCCACGTCCACCAGCACGATGTTGGTCTGCGGCTCGCGGACCCGCCAGCCGCGCTCCCGCAGCCCGGCCGCGAGCCTGGTCGCGAGGTCGTGGTCCTCGGCGAGCCGGTCGATCTCCTCCAGCGCGACGAGCCCGGCCGCGGCCAGCACCCCGCCCTGCCGGACGCCGCCGCCGAGCATCTTGCGCAGCCGGCGGGCGTGCTCGACGAACTCCGCCGACCCGGCGACGACCGACCCGACCGGTGCCCCGAGCCCCTTGGACAGGCACACCGCGACCGTGTCGGCGCCCACCGTCAGCGCGCCCGGCGGGACCCCGAGCGCGACCGCGGCGTTCCACAGCCGGGCGCCGTCGAGGTGCACCGACAGCCGGGCGGCCCGCGCCGCGGCGGCCACGGAGGCGTGCTCCTCCGGCGCCGTCACGGTGCCGCCCGCCGAGTTGTGGGTGTTCTCCAGGCACAGCAGCACCGGACGCAGGGAGGCGTAGGAGCCGTCGTCGGCGGCGGCCCGTCGCACCGCGGACGCGGTGACCTTGCCGGGGCCCGCGTCGTGCGGCAACGGTCGCGGCATCCCGCCGGCCAGCCAGGCGGCGGTGCCCAGCTCGAAGTCGAGCACGTGCGCGCCCTGCGGGGCGAGAAAGGAGTCGCCGCGACCGAGCCGGCTCATCAGCGCGATCAGGTTGGCCATCGACCCGGTGGGCGTCCACAACGCGTCGGCGGCGCCCAGCAGGCCCGCGACCCGTTCCTCCAGCTCGCGCATCGTGGGGTCGCCGTCGAGCACGTCGTCGCCGACCTCGGCCTCGGCCATCGCCCGGCGCATCGCCTCGGTCGGGAGCGTGACGGTGTCCGACCGCAGGTCGATGGGCTCGCCGGGGGCCGGGGCGGCCACTGCTCCACGCGCACCACTGCGCGGGGACCAGCGGCTTCTGGGTGACGGGCGCACCTCATCAGTGTGTTCCATCCGCGCGGCGGTGAGAACGGCAGGGTCACGAAACGGTCACGGTCACCCCGTCCGACCTGGGCGTGGAGTCCGGTATCTCACTCGTCCGGACGGGTCCGGTCTTGGCACTATGTGACGATGGCCGCCCCGAAACAGACCGAGAAGGGTGAGCGTCGCCGCGCCCTGCTCGTCGCGGCGGCCGCGGACCTGCTCGCCGAGAGCGGGTTCGACGCGATCCGGCACCGCGCCGTCGCGGAACGGGCCGGGGTGCCGCTGGCGGCCACGACGTACTACTTCTCCTCGTTGGAGGACCTGGTCTGCGCCGCGCTGGACCGGCTGGCGCACGCCGAGCTGGCCGACGCGCACGCCTGCCTGGCCCGCCGCGACGACCCGGCCGAGATCGTGCTCGACCTGCTGCTCGGCCCACGGTCGCGCACCGACGGCCTGGACGCGGTCCT
This sequence comes from Pseudonocardia sp. ICBG1293, assembly GCF_020131355.1. Taxonomy (GTDB): domain Bacteria; phylum Actinomycetota; class Actinomycetes; order Mycobacteriales; family Pseudonocardiaceae; genus Pseudonocardia. The sequence continues at coordinate 50,870 of NZ_JAHLEL010000020.1, read as the reverse complement.
GTGCCGGTTCGAGCGGTTGATCGGGTCCGGCCGCCGCCCGTTCCTGGGTGGGCTGTTGCGTGCCCAGCGCGTCGAGTTCGACGCCCTGCTCGACGAGGCACTGACCCGCGCGACCGGCCGCCGCCCGGGCCCGGGGGAGGTCCGCAGACTCACCGCGCTCGTCGACGGCGTCGTGCTCACCGCGCTGATCGAGGCCGACCCCGACCCGCGTGCGGTCGGCCGGGTCGCGCTGCACGACGCCCTGGACGCGCTGCCCCGGACGTGAGCCGTCGCGGGTGTGAGCCTGTGCTCCCACCCGTGGCGGGGCCGTGAACAGCCATTACCATCGCGCCACGTGATTCCCAACGTGCTGGCCGCGCGCTACGCGAGCCCCGAGCTGGTCCGCCTCTGGTCGCCGGAGTACAAGATCCAGCTGGAGCGACGGCTGTGGATCGCGGTCCTGCGTGCCCAGCGCGACCTGGGCATCGAGGTGCCGCCGTCGGTGATCGAGGACTACGAGGCCGTCGTCGAGCAGGTCGACCTCGGCTCGATCGCCGCCCGCGAGCGCGTCACCCGGCACGACGTGAAGGCCCGCATCGAGGAGTTCAACGCCCTCGCCGGCCACGAGCACGTGCACAAGGGCATGACCAGCCGCGACCTCACCGAGAACGTCGAGCAGCTGCAGATCCGGCTCTCGCTGGAGCTCGTCGCAGACCGGACCGTCGCGGTCCTGGCCCGGCTCGGGCGGCGTGCGGCGGAGTACGCCGAGCTGGTCATGGCCGGGCGCAGCCACAACGTGGCCGCGCAGACCACCACCCTGGGCAAGCGGTTCGCCTCCGCCGCCGACGAGCTGCTCGTCGCGCACGCCCGGCTCGACGACCTGCGCTCGCGCTATCCGCTGCGCGGCATCAAGGGCCCGATGGGCACCAGCCAGGACATGCTCGACCTGCTCGACGGCGACGCGGCCAAGCTCGACGAGCTCGAGCAGCGCGTCGCCACCCACCTCGGGTTCGCCGAGGCGTTCACCAGCGTCGGGCAGGTGTACCCGCGGTCGCTCGACCACGACGTCGTCTCCGCGCTGGTGCAGCTGGCCGCGGCGCCGTCGTCGCTGGCCACGACGATCCGGCTGATGGCCGGTGCCGAGCTCGCCACCGAGGGCTTCGCCCCGGGTCAGGTCGGGTCCAGCGCCATGCCGCACAAGATGAACGCCCGTTCCGCGGAACGCATCAACGGCCTCATGGTGATCCTGCGCGGCCTGTCGGTCATGACCGCCGACCTCGCCGGGGCCCAGTGGAACGAGGGCGACGTCTCCTGCTCGGTGGTGCGCCGCGTCGCGCTGCCGGACGCGTTCTTCGCCCTCGACGGCCTCTACGAGACCACGCTGACGGTGCTCGACGAGTTCGGCGCCTACCCGGCCGTGATCGCCCGCGAGCTCGACCGCTACCTGCCGTTCCTCACCACGACCGCGGTGCTGATGGCCGCCGTCCGTGCCGGGGTCGGCCGGGAGACCGCGCACGAGGTCATCAAGGAGCACGCGGTCGCCGTCGCACTGGCGATGCGCGAGCAGGGCCAGGCCGACAACGACCTGCTCCAGCGCCTCGCCGGCGACGACCGGCTCGGCCTGCCCGCCGGCACGCTGGACCGGCTGCTGGAGGACCCGCTGCGCTTCACCGGTGCCGCGTCCGCGCAGGTCACCACGGTGACGGAGAAGATCGCCGGGATCACCGCGAAGCACCCCGAGGTCGCCGCCTACACCCCCGGAGGGATCCTGTGAGGCTCGTCCACTCCGGCAAGGTCCGCGAGCTCTACCTCGACGAGTCCCGCGACCCGGCCCAGCTGCTGCTCGTGGCCTCGGACCGGCTGTCGATCTACGACGTCGTGCTCCCGACGCCCGTCCCGGACAAGGGCGCGATCCTCACCGCCCTGTCGCTGTACTGGTTCGAGCGCACCGGCGACCTCGTGCCCAACCACGTCGTCGGCACCGAGGACATCCCCGCCGAGTTCGCCGGGCGCGCCGTCCGTTGCCGCCCGCTGGAGATGCTGCCGGTCGAGTGCATCGCCCGCGGCTACCTCACCGGGCTCGGGCTGCAGGAGTACCGGCGCACCGGCGCCGTCTCCGGCGTCACCCTGCCCGAGGGGCTGGTCGAGGGCTCGCAGCTGCCCGAGCCGATCTTCACCCCGACCACCAAGGCGCCGGTCGGCGAGCACGACGAGTTCATGACCTTCGACGACGTCGTCGCGCTGCTCGGCGCCGACACCGCGGCCCGGCTGCGCGACCTGACGCTGGAGGTCTACCGCCGAGGCGCCGAGTCGGCGGCCCGGGGCGGGATCATCGTCGCCGACACCAAGCTGGAGTTCGGCCGGGACACCTCCGGCGAGATCGTCCTGGGTGACGAGGTGCTCACCCCGGACTCGTCGCGCTTCTGGCCCGCCGACTCCTACGAGCCCGGCCGGGTGCAGTTCTCCTTCGACAAGCAGTACGTGCGCGACTGGTCCGCGGGCCTGGACTGGGACCGCACCGCCCCCGGCCCCGAGGTCCCCGACGAGGTCGTGAAGGTCGTCCACGACCGCTACGCCGAGGTCTACCGCCGCATCACCGGCACCCCCTGGACCTCGCCCACCGCCTGACCCGCCGTGGACGTCGGGTGTGATCGGCCCGTCGGTGGGACCGGCCGTGCGGCAGGCACTTCCGGGCCGAACTCGCTTACCGGGTAAGCGAGTTCTCGGCCGACCACAGCGGACCGTGGGATGGCCGACCGGGGGCCGGTCCGACCCAGCGCCCGCCCCCAGGAATTTGCTCACCGGGTGAGCAGATCGACGGAAGGGCGGCAACTCGGTCCGACGGCGCCGCAGCGGGCGGCGGGTACGACGGACCAGGACCCCGCGGTCCGACGTCGTCGGTCGGTCAGACGGCGCCGAGGGCGTCGAGCAGGGCCTGGGCGGTCGGGGCGTCGGTGACCAGGCGGTTGAACAGGCCCGCCCGGGCGCCGCCGACGATGCTCGGCACCTTCTCCTCCCCGATGGCGACGGCGATCGTGCGGGGTACCCGGCGCAGTTGCTCCGGGGAGATCCGCACCATCCGGTCGCTGCCCGGGAACGCGATCGGGCGGCCGTCGGCGCGGTAGAAGTTCAGGCAGACGTCGCCGACCCCGTCCTGCAGGCCCTCGTCGTCGAGCGGGACCGAGGTCGAGATCGACGCGCGGCCCGCGGGCGGGGCGCCGACGCCGACCAGGGCGGCCTGGGCGCGCGTCCAGAACCCGGTGACCCGCCGGAACTCCGGGTCCTCGGCGAGCGTGCGGCTCATCGCCGGCGACGGCATGGCCTGGGTGAACAGGAAGTGCGGGCGCCCGTGTCCGCGTTCGGCGACCGACCGGACGATCTCGTTGGTCTGGTGCCACGCCTCGGGCTCGGCGACCCCGCCGACGGTCGGCACGATCTCGCAACCGGCCAGCGCGGGCAGCGCGGTGTGGCTGAGCTCCCACACGGTGCGCCCCGAGGAGACGAGCAGGACCTCGCCCGCGCGCAGTCCGGCCTCGCGCAGCGCGTCGCCGACCGGCTCGGCGAGCGACGCGCCGAGGTCGGTCGCGGTCCGCGGGGCCAGCCACACCCGGTCCAGCCCGAGCGCGGCGGCGAGCCGGGCCGCGTCGTCGCCGCCGGTCCGCAGCGTCTCCGGATCGTGCACGGTGATCTGCACGATCCCGACCCGGCGGGCCTCGGCGAGCAGCCGGGACACGGTCGGGCGCGACACCGTGAGCCGGTCGGCGATCGCGGCCTGGTTGAGCTCCTCGACGTAGTAGAGCCGTGCGGCCCGGTGCATCAGCCCCAGGTCGCGCCGGGAGAAGTCGTGCGGCGCCATCACCGTCCCTCTCCGTGGGTCGCTCCGATCGAACCCTACTGCACGTTTGTTCAAGTCGGAACCGATGTGTTGACGGATGTTCACGGGAGAACGCATGCTCACGGCCAGACGCATGCAGTAGCCCGCATGGCACCAACGGAGGTTTCGCCGTGGCAGAGAACATCCCCACCCGGATGCAGGCGGTCGTCGTGCACGGCCCCGAGGACTACCGCCTCGAGGAGGTGGACGTCCCGAAGCCCGGGGCCGGTGAGCTGCTCATGCAGGTCGAGGCCGTCGGCGTGTGCGCGAGCGACCTGAAGTGCTACCACGGCGCCGCGAAGTTCTGGGGCGACGAGAACCGCCCCGCCTGGGCCCAGACCGGCGTGACCCCGGGCCACGAGTTCGTCGGCCGGATCGTCGCCGGCGACGACGAGGGCCTCGCCCTGCACGGCGTGTCCGTCGGCGACCGCGTCGCCTGCGAGCAGATCGTCCCCTGCGAGCAGTGCCGCTACTGCCTGCGCGGCCAGTACTGGATGTGCGGCCCGCACGACATGTTCGGCTTCCGCAACTTCGACGGCGCCATGGCCCAGTACATGCTGGTCCCGACCCGCGCCAGGGTGCACCGGGTCTCGCCGGACCTGGAGCCCCAGCACGCCGCGTTCGCCGAGCCGCTGTCCTGCGCGCTGCACGCCGTCGAGCGCGCCACGATCTCCTTCGACGACGTGGTGGTCGTCGCCGGGTGCGGTCCGATCGGCCTCGGCCTGATCGCCGGCGCCCGCGCGAAGAACCCGCGCCTGCTGATCGCCCTCGACCTCGACGACGAGAAGCTGGAGCTCGGCCGCCGCACCGGTGCCGATCTCACGATCAACATCTCCCGCGAGGACGCGGTCGCCCGGGTCAAGGAGCTCACCGACGGCTACGGCGCCGACGTCTACCTGGAGGGCTCGGGCGCCGTCCCGGCCGTCGCGCAGGGGCTGAACCTGCTGCGCAAGCTCGGCACCTACGTCGAGTACTCGGTGTTCGGCTCCGAGGTCACCGTGGACTGGTCGATCATCTCCGACGACAAGGAGCTCGACGTCCGCGGCGCCCACCTCGGCCCGCACTGCTGGCCCGCCGCGATCAAGATGCTGGAGGACGGCAAGCTCCCGATCGCCGACATCTGCACCCACCAGGTGCCGCTCGCGGAGTTCCAGAAGGCCCTCGACCTGGTCGGCGACACCTCCGGTGCGTCGGTGAAGGTCTCGATCCTCCCGAACGCGTGAGGGCCGCCATGTCGACGACGACACCGCGCGAGACCTTCCTCGACCGCATCGGCATCCCGCACAGCCTGCGCTGGGGCTTCCTCGGCGTGCTGGTCTTCATGACCGGCAACGGGACCGAGTCCAACTTCATCTCCCCGCACATCGAGGCGGTGCTCGGCTCGCCCGAGGCCACCGTCGCGACGATCATCACCGGCTACAGCCTGGCCGTGCTCGTCGCCAGCTACCTCTCCGGAGCGCTCGCCGACCTGTGGGGGCCGCGCCGCGTCATGACCCTCGGTGTCGCCGTCTGGGTCGTGTTCGAGGTGCTGTTCCTGCTGAGCCTGCAGATCGGCAGCCTCCCGCTGGTCGCCGCCACCTACTTCCTGCGCGGCTTCGGCTACCCACTGTTCGCGTTCGCCTTCCTGGTGTGGATCAACGTCGTCACGCCCTACTCGCGCAACGGCGTCGCCGTCGGCTGGTTCTACGTCATGTTCACCGGCGGCCTGCCCACGCTGGGCTCGCTCTTCGCACTCGGCATGATCCCGGCCTTCGGCGGGAGCACCGGCGGCGAGACCGCCGCGATGGTCGGCTCGACCGCGCTCGTGGTCGCCGGGTACCTGATCGCCCGCTTCGGGGTGCACGAGCCGCACGCCACGCAGCGGCTGGCGCCGGCGGGGGAGACCACCGGCCAGGTGCTGACCGCCGGGCTGCGGCTGACCGCGGCCAACCCGAAGATCCTCATGGGTTTCCTGGTGCGGCTGATCAACACCGCGCCGCAGTACGGCATGTTCATCATCCTGCCGACGGTCATCGCGGTGGACCTCGGCTGGGGCCAGAGCCGCTGGCTGACCATGACCGTGTTCGTCTACGCGACGAACATCCTGGTCAACGCGGTGTTCGGGGCCGTCGGCGACCGGTGGGGCTGGCGTCGCACCGTGCAGTGGTTCGGCGTGTTCGGCTCCGCGGTCGGCCTGCTGCTCTGGTGGTACGTGCCGCAGCTGGTCCCGGCCGGATCGACCTGGGGATTCTGGGTCTCGGTCGCCGCGGGCTGCGTCTTCGGCTGCCTGCTCGCCGGGTTCGTCCCGATGGGCGCGATCATGCCCGCGCTCGCCCCCGACCACCAGGGCGCCGCGATGGCCATGTACACCACCGCCGCCGGTGGTGCGGCCTTCCTCGGTTCGGGTGTCGTCGCCCTGATGCTGGCGCTCGGCACCGGCAACGTCGGCGTCGTGTGGGCCTTCGTCGCCCTCTACGCCGCGGCCTTCGTGATGGTCTCGTTCCTGAACGTGCCGCAGGACGCACCCGAGCCGCGCGCCGCCGTCGCGACCCCCGTGAAGGAGACCTCGTGACCAGGATCCACGACGACCCCGCCACGTTCGCCGACGACCAGTTGGCCGGCTTCCTCGACCTCTACGCCGACCGTGTCCGAGGGGTGCACGGCGGTGTGGTCGCCCACCGTGGCGACGGCGGCCCGCAGGTCGCCGTCGTCATCGGGGGCGGCTCCGGCCACTACCCGGCGTTCTGCGGGACGGTCGGGCCGGGGATGGCACACGGCGCCGTCGTCGGCAACATCTTCACCTCGCCGTCGGCGGCCCAGGCCTACTCGGTCGCGAAGGCCGCCGACCAGGGCCGCGGCGTGGTCTTCAGCTTCGGCAACTACGCCGGTGACACGATCAACTTCGGGATCGCCGCCGACCGGCTGCGCGCCGAGGGGATCGACACCCGCGTCGTCGTGGTCACCGACGACGTCGCCTCCGCCGACGAACCGTCGCGCCGCCGCGGGATCGCGGGCGACTTCACCGTGTTCAAGGCGATGGGCGCGGCCGCCGCACGCGGTGCCGACCTCGACGAGGTCGAGCGCATCGGGAACCGGGCGAACGCCGCGACCCGCACGCTCGGCGTCGCGTTCTCGGGCTGCACGATGCCCGGCGAGGACGAGCCGCTGTTCACCGTCCCGGACGGTCACCTCGGTCTCGGCCTGGGCATCCACGGTGAGCCCGGCATCCGCGACGTCCCGATGCTGCCCGCCCGCGAGCTGGCGGAGCTGCTGGTCGACGACGTGCTGAAGCACGCGCCCGCGGGAGCGCCCGGCCGGGTCGGGGCGATCCTCAACGGGCTGGGCACCACCAAGTACGAGGAGCTGTTCCTGCTGTGGCGCCACGTCGCGCCGCGGCTGCGCGACGCCGGGTACGCGATCGTCGACCCGGAGGTCGGCGAACTCGTGACCAGCCTCGACATGGGCGGCTGCTCGCTCACCCTGATGTGGCTCGACGACGAGCTGGAGCCGCTCTGGCGGGCGGACGCCTACACCCCCGCCTACCGCAAGTCCGCGGCCCCGGTCGCGGCGCTGCGCGAGCCGACCGCCGACGAGCTCGCCGAGGCCGACGCCGTCGTCACCGCACCCGCCGCGAGCGGGGCGGCCCGCGGGCTCGCCGGCACCGTGCGCACCGCCCTGGCGGCGGTGGAGTCGACGATCCGCTCCCACGAGCACGAACTCGGCCGCATCGACGCCGTCGCGGGCGACGGTGATCACGGCCGCGGCATGCTCAAGGGCATCACCGCCGCCACCGCCCGGGTCGGCGAGCTCGGCGACGACGTCGGCGGCGGCTGGGCGCTGCAGCAGGCGGGACAGGCCTGGGCCGAGCGCGCCGGCGGCACCTCGGGGGTGTTGTGGGGTGCCGCGCTCGAGGCGTTCGGGCGGCACCTCGGCGACACCGCCGACGGCTACCCGGCCGCGACCGTCGTCGCCGGGACCCGGGAGTTCGCGACGACGATCCAGCAGCTGGGCGGGGCGCAGGCGGGGGACAAGACCCTGCTCGACGCGCTGCTGCCCTTCGTCGACGAGCTGGAGCGCCGGGTCGGTGCCGGCGAGGGCCTGGCCGGCGCGTGGACGGCTGCCGCCGCGACCGGCGCCGCCGCCGCGACCGCCGACCTGCGGCCACGGATCGGACGGGCTCGCCCGCTGGCCGAGAAGAGCGTGGGCACACCCGACGCCGGGGCGACCAGCCTCGGCCTGATCGTCACGGCCGTCGCCGACGTCCTGACGTCGCAGGAGGAGCAGACGTGAGCGAGAAGCTGCGCATCGTGGTGGGCGCCGACGACGCCGGCTACGACTACAAGGAGACCCTCAAGGCCGACCTGGAGGCCGACGACCGCGTCGCCGAGGTGATCGACGTCGGCGTCGCCGCGGACGGGCACACCGCCTACCCGCACATCGGCGTCGCCGCCGCCCGCACGGTCGCCGACGGCGGGGCCGACCGTGCCCTGCTGATCTGCGGCACCGGGCTCGGCGTGGCCATCTCGGCGAACAAGGTGCCCGGCATCCGCGCGGTCACCGCGCACGACCCGTTCTCCGTCGAGCGCTCGGTGAAGTCCAACAACGCGCAGGTGCTGTGCATGGGCCAGCGCGTGGTCGGGATCGAGCTGGCCCGCACGCTGGTCGCCGGCTGGCTGGACCACCGGTTCGACCCCGGCAGCGCGTCGGCGGAGAAGGTCGCCGCGCTCGACTCCTACGACCGGCGCGACGGCGAGCGCCTCGCCGAGGCGGAGACCGTCGGGACGGACTGCTGATGTTCGACCTCACCGGTTCGGTCGCCCTGGTCACCGGGGCCGCGTCCGGGATCGGCGCCGAGGTGGCCCGGGCACTCGCCGGGCAGGGCGCGGTGGTCGCGGCCGCGGACCTGCGCACCGCCGGCGTCCCGGAGGTCTGCGCGTCGGCGCACGTCGTCGACGTCGCGGACCCCGACGCCGCGGCGGCCTGTGTCGAGGAGGTCCTCGCCCGGCACGGCCGGGTCGACGTGCTGGTCAACTCGGCCGGGATCGCGCTGCTGGCCCCCGCCCTGGAGCTGTCGGTCGAGGACTGGCGCCGCACCCTGGACGTCAACCTCACCGGGTCCTGGCTGATGGCGCGGGCCGCGGGCCGGGTCATGGTGGAGCGCGGGTACGGGCGGATCGTCAACCTCGCCTCGCAGGCGGCGAGCAGCGGGCTGGAGCAGCACGCCGCCTACTGCGCGTCCAAGGCCGGGATCAACGGGCTCACCCGCACCCTGGCCGTCGAGTGGGGCCCGCACGGGGTGACGGTGAACGCGGTGTCGCCGACGGTGGTGCTCACCGACCTGGGCCGCGCGGCGTGGGACAACCCGGCCGGGGAGGCGCACCGCGCCGAGATCCCGGCGCGGCGGTTCGCCGAGCCGCCGGAGATCGCCGCGGCCGTGGTGTACCTGGCCTCGGCCGAGGCCGCGATGGTCAACGGCGCCGAGCTGCGGGTGGACGGCGGGTTCACCGCCCGCTGAGAACGCCCGGCGATCGTCGTCCGCGCGATCCGGCGACTCCACGCGGGGTTCACCTCGGTCGGGTCGGATGGCGGCATGAGCACGCTGCTGGTGTCGTTGTCCGGCCTGACCGACGCCGACGACGCCGACCGCGCCCGCGCCGCCGCGTTCGCCGCGGAGCTCGACCGGCGGGGCGTGCCGCTGACCCACCTGGTGCAGCCCAAGGGGCCCGACGGTCCGCTGCGCCGTGGCGACGACCTCGTCCGCTGGATCGCCGGCCGCGTGCGCGCCGGGGACGACCTGCTGCTGCACGGCTTCGACCACACCGGTGACCCGGTCGGGGCCTGGCAGAACGGCTCCGTGCCGCGGATCGGGCGCCGCACCGAGTTCGGTGCGCTGCCCCGGCACGAGGCCGGCCTGCGGCTGACCGGCGCCCGGCGGATCCTGCTCGCGACCGGGCTGTCGACCGGGGGGTTCGCCCCGCCCGGCTGGGTCGCCTCCGACGGCACCCGCGACGCGCTCGCCGACCTCGGGTTCGGCCTCTGCGCCGACGAGACGACCGTCCGCGCGACCGGTGGTCCGGTGCTGCGCTCGCGGGTCCTGACCTTCCGCGCGTCCGAGCCCTGGCGGGGGGAGCGGCGCGCGGGGGAGCGCCGGCGCGGGCGGGCACTGGAGCAGCAGGCCCTGCGGACCGCCGAGCGCGGTGGGCTCGTCCGGCTCGCACTGCGGGCCAAGGACCTGCGCCGCGAGCACCGGGTCGCGATCGCGCTGGACGCCGTCGACGCCGTGCGCGCGGCGGGCTCCGTCGGCGCCGTGCACCGCACGCTGTTCCCCGCCGCGGCCCCGGCCGCCTAGGAGCTCCCCGGCGACCGGCCCGGTTGTCCACAGTGTGTGTTCGCCTGTGGACAACCGGAGCCACCTGTGGACGGACGTCAGTGCCGCCGCTCGCCGAGCACGCAGAACTCGTTGCCCTCGGGGTCGGTGAGCACCGTCCAGGAGACCTCGTCGGCCGGTGCCCGGCGCTGGCCCACGTCCACCCGGGTGGCGCCCAGCATCAGCAGCCGGGCGACCTCGGAGTCACGCACCCCGTCGGGTCGCAGGTCGATGTGCAGACGGTTCTTGGTCCGCTTGCCCTCCGCGACCGGGACGAAGATCAGCCCGGGGGTGACGTCCTCGGCCGGCTGGATCTCGAACTCCGACGCCGAGGCGTTCACCACCGTCCAGTCCAGGGCCTCGGCCCACCAGCGGCCGAGCCGGACCGGGTCCCGGGCGTCGACGACGACCTGCTCCCACTGCAGCGCCATCAGACCTCGACCGCCGTCTCCCGGTCCGGGACCAGGAGGGTGGTGGCGTCGGGACCCAGGTTGTCGAAGAACCGGTAGTGCAGGGCCGGGTCGGCGAGGGTGCCCTCGTGGATCGGGACCACCGTCCGCGGGGCGACCGAGCGCAGGTAGTCCACGGCCTCGGAGACCTTCAGCCAGGGGGCGCCGGTGGGGAACAGCAGCGTCGCGAGCTCGGCGACCCCCGGGGGCACGTAGGCGTCGCCGGGGTGCAGCATCGCGCCGTCGACGAGGTAGCCGTTGTTCGCCACCAGCGGGACGTCCGGGTGGATCTGGGCATGGTCCCCGGAGCCGACGACGGTCACCTCGGCGCCACCGAGCGTCAGTACGTCGCCCGGGGCGGCGGTGCGGGCGTCGATGCCGTCGAGCTGATCGGCGGTCTGGCCGTCGGTGACCAGGGCGGCGTCGGGGTTGGCGCGCAGCAGCGTGCGCAGCGCGTCGGCGTCGACGTGGTCGAAGTGCTGATGGGTGACCAGGATCGCGTCCAGACCGTCCAGGGTCTCGAAGCCGGTCGAGAACGCGCCCGGGTCGAACAGGAGCCGGGCCGACCCGGTGTCGACCAGGACGCAGGCGTGGCCGTAGTGCGTCAGGTGCATGGGACCAGCATGCCCGGTCGGGGGGTGGCGGGCGTCCCGGCTCAGCCGAGCGCCCGCAGCACGGCCCGCTCCTCGGCGTCGGTGAGTCCGGCCCGGCGCTCCCGGCCGGCGCCGAGCCCGCGCTCCCACGCCAGCGCGGCGCGGGCGGTGTCGGCGAGCGGGCGGGTCGCCGGACCGGCGGCGGAGGTCGTGGTGACGTCCCGGTCGACCATGCCCCAGAGGGTCTCCGGCAGCCACAGCGGCAGTGACCGCGGACCGGCCCAGAACGCCACGTCCTGCTCGGCCAGCGTCCGTTCCGGGACCCGGACGAGCTCCAGGTCGTCGGCGCCCACGGCCTCGGCGGTCCCGGTGAGCACCCGGTCCAGGGTGGACCGCGGGCCCACGCCGTCGTGGGTGCCGGTGGTGCCGTCGGCGGCGCGGGCCACGATCCAGGCGGCGAGGTCGTCGACGTCGACGAGCTGCATCGGCTGGGCGGGCACGTCCGGGACGACCACCCGGCCGCCGCGGGCGAACCGGTCCGCCCAGTAGCCGTAGCGGTCGGACAGGTCGCCGTGCCCGCACATCAGCCCGCCGCGCACCACGTGCGCCCGGTCGCCCGCCTGCTCGCGCACCGCCTGCTCGCTCGCGACCTTCGCGCCGCCGTAGGCGTCCGGGTCCCGCTTCGCGAGGTCCTGGTCGGGCTGGTCGTGCCGCGGTGCCAGGGTCGGCTGCGTCACGGTCCCGCCGCGCAGCGACGGATCGGCGTAGGCGTTGATCGAGGAGACGAAGGTCCAGTGCCCGAACCGGCCGTGCAGCGCGTCGAGGGCGTCGCGGACCCACGGTGCCGACATCGTCGCGACGTCCACGACGGCGTCGGACGTGCGCCCGTGCAGCGCCGCGGCCAGTGCCCCGGGCCGGGACCGGTCCGCCGTGACCGCCTCCGCGCCGTCCGGCGGCGGGCCGGAGACACCACGGGACACGCAGGTCACCGAGTGACCCGCGGCGAGCGCGGCCGCGGCGACCGCGCGGGAGAGGAAGACCGTGCCACCCAGGACGAGGATCCGCATGGACCGATGGTGAGGGCACGCACGTCGAGCCGTCGCCCCTGTTCACCGTAGGCTGACCCCGTGGCCAGAGTGGTGGTGGACGTGATGCCCAAGCCCGAGATCCTCGACGTGCAGGGTCAGGCCGTGACCCGGGCGCTGGGCCGGATCGGTGTGTCCGGCGTGAGCGGGGTGCGGCAGGGCAAGCACTTCGAGCTCGAGGTCGAGGACGGCATCGACGACGAGACCCTGCACCGGCTCGCCGGCTCCCTGCTGGCGAACCCGGTGATCGAGGACTGGACGGTGACCCGGCTGTGAGCACCCGCGTCGGTGTGATCACCTTCCCGGGGACCCTGGACGACGTCGACGCCGCCCGCGCGGTGCGCCGCGCCGGTGCCGAGGCCGTCCCGCTGTGGCACGGCGACCACGACCTGCAGGGCGTGGACGCCGTCGTCGTGCCGGGCGGGTTCTCCTACGGCGACTACCTGCGCGCCGGCGCGATCGCGAGCCTGGCGCCGATCATGACCGAGGTCGTGCAGGGCGCCGGGCGCGGCCTGCCGGTGCTCGGCATCTGCAACGGCTTCCAGATCCTCTGCGAGGCGCACCTGCTCCCGGGCGCCCTGGTCGCGAACGCCGGGATGCACTTCCTGTGCCGTGACCTGGTGCTCACGGTGGAGAACGCCGGCACGGCCTGGACCCGTGACTACGCCGCGGGCGACGAGCTGCTGATCCCGCTCAAGTCGCAGGAGGGCCGCTACGTCGCCGACGCCGCGACCCTCGACGAGCTCGAGGGCGAGGGACGCGTGGTGTTCCGCTACCGCGACCCCGCCCCGAACGGCTCGACCCGCGGCATCGCCGGCGTCACCAACGCGGCCGGGAACGTCGTCGGTCTCATGCCGCACCCCGAGCACGCGACCAGTGCGCTGACCGGCCCGTCGGCCGACGGTCTCGGCCTGTTCACCTCGGTGCTCGCCCGGGTCACCGCCTGACCCGCGCACGACGCCCGGCCCGGCCGGCGGTCCCCGCGGACCGCCGGCCGGGCCGGGCGTCGTCCCCGGTCCGTGACCTGCTGTGGGGAACCCCGCCTGTGGGCCCCGGCACCGTGCGGGGACGCGGCCCGGGGCGGCCCGTCTACCCTGGCCCCGTGACGCAGTCCCAGGTGCCGGTCGATTCCGTCAAGCACGCCGAGGCCACTCCGGAGCAGCCGCAGCCCTTCCGGGAGCTGGGGCTCAAGGACGACGAGTACGCCCGCATCCGCGAGATCCTCGGCCGTCGGCCCACCGACGCCGAGCTCGCGATGTACTCGGTGATGTGGAGCGAGCACTGCTCCTACAAGTCCTCCAAGGTCCACCTGCGCTACTTCGGGGAGACCACCACCGAGCAGATGCGCTCGACGATGCTCGCCGGCATCGGCGAGAACGCGGGCGTCGTGTCCGTCGGCGACGGCTGGGCGGTCACCTTCAAGGTCGAGTCGCACAACCACCCGTCCTACGTGGAGCCCTACCAGGGCGCGGCGACCGGTGTCGGCGGCATCGTCCGCGACATCATGGCGATGGGTGCGCGTCCGATCGCCGTCGGCGACCCGCTGCGGTTCGGCCCGCTCGACGCCGACGACACCGGCCGGGTCCTGCCCGGCATCGTCGCCGGGGTCGGCGGCTACGGGAACTGTCTCGGGCTGCCGAACGTCGCGGGCGAGGTCGTCTTCGACCCGTCCTACGCCGGCAACCCGCTGGTCAACGCCCTGTGCGTGGGAGCGCTGAAGACCGAGGACCTGCACCTCGCGTTCGCCTCCGGCACCGGCAACAAGATCATCCTGTTCGGCGCGACGACCGGTCTCGACGGCATCGGCGGCGTGTCCGTGCTGGCGTCGGAGACCTTCGACTCCTCCAGCGGTGGCACCGGGCGCAAGAAGCTCCCGAGCGTCCAGGTCGGTGACCCGTTCACCGAGAAGGTCCTCATCGAGTGCTGCCTGGAGCTGTTCGCGGCCGGGCTGGTCGTCGGCATCCAGGACCTCGGCGGCGCCGGGCTGTCCTGCGCGACCTCCGAGCTCGCCTCCGCCGGTGACGGCGGCATGCACGTCGACCTCGACGCCGTCCCGCTGCGGGCCACCGGGATGACCGCCGCCGAGATCCTCTCCTCGGAGTCCCAGGAGCGGATGTGCGCGGTCGTGACCCCGGAGAACGTCGAGGCCTTCCTCGCCGTCTGCCGCAAGTGGGACACCATCGCCACCGTGATCGGCGAGGTCACCGACGGCGACCGTCTGGTGATCACCTCCCAGGGCGAGACCGTCGTCGACGTGCCGCCGCGCACCGTCGCCCACGAGGGCCCGGTCTACGAGCGGCCGGTCGCCCGCGACGCCGCGAAGCAGGACGCGCTGAACGCGGACTCGCCGGAGGCACTGCCCCGCCCGGAGACCCCGTCCGAGCTGCGTGCGGAGATCCTGCGGATGGCCGCCGCGCCGAACCTCGCGTCCCGCTCCTGGGTCACCGACCAGTACGACCGCTACGTCCGCGGCAACACCGTCGCCGCGCACGGCGCCGACTCCGGGGTCGTGCAGGTCGACGAGTCGACCGGTCGCGGGGTCGCCGTCGCCACCGACTGCAACGCCCGCTTCGTCGCGCTCGACCCGTACACCGGCGCGCAGCTGGCGCTGGCCGAGGCCTACCGCAACGTCGCGACCTCCGGTGCGGTCCCGCTCGCCGTCACCGACTGCCTGAACTTCGGCTCACCCGAGGACCCGCACGTCATGTGGCAGTTCGAGCAGGCCGTGCGGGGCCTGGCCGACGGCTGCGCGGTGCTGGGCACCCCGGTCACCGGCGGCAACGTCAGCTTCTACAACCAGACCGGGACGACGGCGATCCTGCCGACCCCGGTGGTCGGTGTGCTCG
The DNA here is from genome assembly GCF_020131355.1 of Pseudonocardia sp. ICBG1293. Taxonomy (GTDB): domain Bacteria; phylum Actinomycetota; class Actinomycetes; order Mycobacteriales; family Pseudonocardiaceae; genus Pseudonocardia. The sequence goes on along the minus strand of NZ_JAHLEL010000020.1, from coordinate 35,698 downwards.
GGGTGATCGACGACGTCACCACCGCGGTCCGGTCCGGATTCGCCGGCGCTGACGGCGACGCGGTCGTCCTGCTCGGCAGCACCGCCGCCGAGTTCGGCGGGTCGGAGTGGGCACACGAGGTGCACGGCCACCTGGGCGGGCGGCCGCCCGCGGTGGACCTGGAGCACGAACGGCGGCTTGCGCAGCTGCTCGCCGCCGCGGCCGCCGACCGGGCGCTGACCGGCAGCCACGACCTGTCCGACGGCGGCCTGGCCCAGGGACTGGTCGAGGCGGCCCTCGCCGGGGGCCGGGGGGCTCGCGTCGACCTGGCCGGGGTGCACGAGGACTCCTTCGTCGCGCTGTTCGCCGAGTCCGCCGGGCGGGTGCTGGTCACCGTGCCCGCCGACGGTGTCGACGCCCTCCTGGCCCGTGCCGCCGAGGCCGGCGTGCCGGCGCTGCGGATCGGTGAGACCGGCGGCGACACGCTCGACCTGGGCGAGGCCGTCGGCGTGCTGGAGCTCGACGAGCTGCGGACCGCCTGGGAGGGCACGCTCCCGGCCCGGTTCGGCGCCGTCTCGGTCTGATGTCCGACGTCCTGCTGGCCTGGGTCGACGACGGCGTCGAGCCGGAGCGGGCGATCCGCAAGGATGCCGTGAAGGCCTCGCTGGAGGAGCTGGCACGGCGCGCGCCCGGGCGCAGCGTCGAGGTGCGGGTCCCGCCGTTCGGCGCGGTGCAGTGCGTCGAGGGCCCGCGGCACACCCGCGGCACCCCGCCGAACGTCGTCGAGGCCGACCCGCGGACCTGGATCGCGCTCGCCGTCGGCCGCCTGAGCTGGGACGACGCGCTCGCCGCCGGTCGGGTCTCGGCGTCCGGCTCGCGAGCGGGGGAGATCGCCGCGTTCCTCCCGCTGCGCACGCCGTGACCGGTCGGGCGCGGTGGGCGTCCCGACGTGACTCCCGTCCCCGTACCTGGGGATACGTGATCTCGGGGCGTACAGTCGTCCCCTGGTCCCGGTACGCCGCCAGCCGAGGAGCGCCGCGTTGAGTTCCGTCCGGAACGAGCACGTCAGCCCTGAACGAACCCTCTCCCTCACCCCCGTCGCCCCGCCCGCCCCCGAGCCCGACGAGTCCGGCCCCCGCGAGGAGTGCGGCGTGTTCGGCGTCTGGGCTCCCGGCGAGGACGTCGCGAAGATGACCTACTACGGCCTCTACGCGCTGCAGCACCGCGGCCAGGAGGCCGCCGGCATCGCCGTCTCCGACGGCCGCCGCACCGTGGTGTTCAAGGACCTGGGCCTGGTGAGCCAGGTGTTCGACGAGCAGACCCTGTCCTCGTTGCGCGGGCACCTCGCGGTCGGCCACTGCCGCTACTCGACGACCGGGGCGACGACCTGGGAGAACGCCCAGCCGACGTTCCGCACCACCGCCACCGGTTCCGGCCTGGCGCTGGGGCACAACGGCAACCTGGTGAACACCGCCCAGCTGCGCGAGGACGTCGCCCGGCTGGAGAACCGCCGGCGGTCCGGGCTGCGCGCCACCACCGACTCCGACCTGCTCACCGAGCTGCTCGCGGCCGGTGCCGCGGACCTCGGCGTCTACGAGGCCGCGATGCGGTTGCTGCCGCGGCTGCGCGGCGCGTTCTCGCTGACCTTCGCCGACGAGAACACCCTCTACGCCGCCCGTGACCCGCAGGGCGTCCGCCCGCTGGTGCTGGGCCGGCTGGAGCGGGGCTGGGTCGTCGCGTCGGAGACGGCGGCCCTGGACATCGTCGGCGCCTCGTTCGTCCGGGAGGTCGAGCCGGGCGAGCTCATCGCGATCGACGCCGACGGGATCCGGAGCCAGCGCTTCGCCGCCCCGGAGCCCAAGGGCTGCGTGTTCGAGTACGTCTACCTCGCGCGCCCGGACACCACCATCGCCGGCCGCTCGGTCTACGACACCCGCGTGGAGATCGGTCGCCGCCTCGCCGAGGAGCACCCGGTCGAGGCGGACCTGGTCATCCCGGTCCCGGAGTCCGGTACCCCGGCCGCGATCGGCTACGCCCAGGGCTCCGGCATCCCCTACGGCCAGGGACTGGTCAAGAACGCCTACGTCGGGCGCACCTTCATCCAGCCCAGCCAGACCATCCGCCAGCTCGGCATCCGGCTGAAGCTGAACCCGCTGCGCAACGTCATCCGCGGCAAGCGGCTCGTCGTCGTGGACGACTCGATCGTCCGCGGCAACACCCAGCGCGCGCTGGTGCGGATGCTGCGCGAGGCGGGCGCCCTCGAGGTGCACGTCCGGATCGCCTCGCCGCCGGTGCGCTGGCCCTGCTTCTACGGCATCGACTTCGCCAGCCGGGCCGAGCTGATCGCCAACGGCGCCGACACCGAGGGCGTCCGGCGCTCGATCGGCTCGGACAGCCTCGGCTACGTCTCGGTCGAGCAGATGGTCGCCGCCTCCGAGCAGCCGCGCTCGCGACTGTGCTGCGCCTGCTTCGACGGGGAGTACCCGATCCCGCTGCCGGAGGAGGCCCAGCTCGGCAAGCACCTGCTGGAGGACGTCCCGGAGCCGACGGCGTCCGGCGCGGCCTCTGGCGATCCCGGCCCGCTGTCCGTCGGATACGGTGCCGGAGAAGCGCTGACCCGCCCCTAGGGTCACCCCCACGACCCCGTCGCGACCTGGAGAGACCACGCATGCCCTCGACCGAGCCCGGCCCCGCCAGCTACGCCTCCGCGGGGGTGGACATCGACGCGGGGGAGCAGGCGGTCGAGCGTTTCCGTCCGTTCGCCGAGAAGGCGACCCGGCCCGAGGTGCGCGGCGGTATCGGTGGTTTCGCCGGGCTGTTCGCGGCGAAGTTCGGCAAGTACTCCGAGCCGGTCCTGGCCGCCTCCACCGACGGCGTCGGCACCAAGGTCGCGATCGCGCAGGCGATGGACAAGCACGACACGATCGGCCAGGACCTGGTCGCGATGGTCGTCGACGACCTCGTCGTCTGCGGGGCCGAGCCGCTGTTCCTGCAGGACTACATCGCCATCGGCAAGATCGTGCCCGACCAGGTCGCGACGATCGTCCGCGGCATCGCCGAGGGCTGCCGGACCGCGGGCTGCGCGCTGCTCGGCGGCGAGACCGCCGAGCACCCCGGGCTGATGGAGGAGGGCGCCTACGACCTCTCCGCCACCGGTGTGGGTGTGGTCGACGCCGAGAAGATGCTCCGGCCCGAGCGCGTCCGCCCCGGCGACGTGCTGGTCGCGCTCGGCTCGTCCGGGCTGCACTCCAACGGCTACTCCCTGGCCCGGCACGTGCTGCTGGACATCGCCCGGCTGCCGCTGGCCGGTGAGCTGGAGGAGTTCGACCACTCCCTGGGCGAGGAGCTGCTCGTCCCGACCCGGATCTACGCCAAGGACTGCCTGGCGATCACCGCCGAGACCGGGGTGCGGACCTTCTCCCACATCACCGGCGGCGGGCTGGCCCGCAACCTGGAGCGGGTACTGCCCGACGGGCTCGCCGCCACCGTGGAGCGCGGCTCCTGGACCCCGGCCCCGATCTTCAAGCTGATCCAGTCCCGCGGCCGGGTCGAGCGCGCGGAGATGGAGAAGACCTTCAACATGGGGGTCGGGATGGTCGCGGTGCTGCCGCCCGAGGACGTCGACCGCGCCCTCGCCGTCCTGACCGCCCGGCACGTCCCGGCCTGGATCCTGGGCGAGGTCGGCCGGATCGGCGAGGTCGAGGGCGCCGGCTCCGGCGAGCTCGGTGCCCGGGTGCAGCTGCGCGGGGAGCACCCCCGCTTCTGAGCCGGGCCGGTTCCGGCCCACGGCCGCCCGGCCCTCAGCCGGACGAGGGACCCGGCTCCGCCTCGTGCGGCACGGAGTTGCGGTTCGTGGCCCGGTGCGACTCGCGCAGCATCGGCGGGTGCAGCGCCGTCGCCGGGCCGCGGCGGAACAGCCGCGGCGGACGCCCGCGGCCACCGGTGACCAGTGTCGTCGTCGGCACGAGGAAGCCGTCGGTGGAGGTCACCTTGCGTTGGAAGTTGCGCGGGTCCAGTCTGGTCTCCCAGACGGCCTCGTAGACCCGGCGGAGATCGGTCACCGTGAACTCGTCCGGGCAGAACGAGGCGGCCAGCGTCGTGTACTCGAGCTTCGACTTCGCCCGCTCCACGCCGTCGGCGAGGATCTGCCGGTGGTCGAACGCCAGCGGGGGAACCTCGTCGACGGGCCGCCATGCCGACGCGACGGCTCCGCCACCCGGTGTCGGCTCCGGCATGTCGGGCAGCAGCGCGAGGTAGCCGACGGACAGGACACGGCCGCGGGGATCACGGTCGGGCGCGGCGTAGCTCGCGAGCTGCTCCAGGTGCCCGCACACGGCGCTGCCGGTGTCGGCCCCGGTCTCCTCGCCCAGCCGGCGGCCCGCGGTGTGGGCGAGGTCCTCCTCCGGGCGCACGAAGCCGCCCGGGAGTGCCCACTCCCCGAGGAAGGGCGCCTCACCCCGCTCGATCAGCAACACGTGCAGACGATCCGACCGCACGGTGAGCACGACGAGGTTCACGGCGACCGCGAACAGGTTGCCGCGCATCTGCTGAACACCTCGGACGGGACGGGATCGGTGGTCGAGCCTCGCACAGGAGGCTGTCATGATCTTGCCCTATCCGACCGGCCAGGGGAAACCGTCCGGTTCGACCGGTCCGGCGAGCGGGCTCACCGGGTCCGTACGTGCCACGGCGCCCGGGCCGTCGTGTCGCAACGGGGCCGGGCGCCGGAGTGGCCGTCAACGGCGAGGGTCGTCGTCCTCGTCGTTGTACTTGGCGGCGAGGTCGTCGTACTCGCCGTAGTCGTCCTCACGGCTGTCGGTAGTCACCGCCGTCCCGCTACCGATCTCCCGCTGCAAGGCGTCGAGATCCATAGAAGGGGAGCTGTACTTGAGCTCACGGGCCACCTTCGTCTGCTTGGCCTTGGCTCGTCCACGCCCCATGGCAGGTCCCCCTTACAACAGGGAAGGGGCGGCCGGTCATTGCGCACGACCCGGCGGCCCCTCTCGTCTCATCAATGTCGTGAGAGCAACCGTACCCTGCTCACCCCGGAACATGCGACGCGGCACCGCCGTCGTCACAGGCGGACCCGGACGCGACCGACGCGGGGGCACCGGGTGTCCGCCCGGTGGCCGCCCGCGCGAGGGCGCGACGGCCGGCGGTCACCCGCGGCGCGCGCCGCCCGTCCGTTCCCGGGCCGCGCGCCCCGGGGGCGGCGAGTCCGGGTCCGGCTCGTAGGAGTCCGGGTCGATCGTGGCCGGGGAGATCCGGTTCTCGACGCCCGCGGTCAGCTCGGCGTCCACCGGGACGGACCGTTTGACCAGCGCGAGCGCCACCGGACCCAGCTCGTGGTGCTGGACGACCGTCCCGACCCGGCCGACGGTGCGGCCCTCGCGCACCACCGGGTCGCCGGTGCGGGGCAGGTCCTCGTCGCCCGCGTCGAGCATCAGCAGCACCGTGCGACGCGGCGGCCGCCCCAGGTTCGCGACCCGGGCGACGGTCTCCTGGCCCCGGTAGCAGCCCTTGGTGAGGTGCACCGCGGAGCCGATACAGCCGACCTCGTGCGGGATGGTGCGGTCGTCGGTGTCGCGGTGCAGGCGCGGCGCACGGGACTCCACACGCAGCGCCTCGAACGCGATCGTCCCGGCGGCCCGGGCCCCGGCGGCGACGAGGTCGGCCCGGCGCGCGTCCTGCGTCCCGCGGGGGACGACGACGTCCGCGGCGTCGCGGCCCGGCCACGGCTTCCGCCGCACGAACCCGCCGTCCGGCAGCGCCGTGACGCCGTTCGGCGCATCGGGCACCGGCAGCCCCGCCGCGGCGAGCACGGCGGGCGTCTCGGGGCCGACCACCGACAGCACCGCCAGCTCGGCGGTGACGTCACGCGGCTCGACCTTCGACCAGAACACCATCCTGGCCAGGTAGTCGAGCAGCGCAGCGCCCTCGCCGGGCTCGGTGTCGAGCCAGACCGTGTCGCCCGCCGCCGCGACGACGACGTGGTGCAGCACCCGACCCTGCGCGTCGAGCACCAGGGCCTCGGTTCCGGTGTCGGGCGGCAGCTCGCTGATGTGCTGGGTGAGGAGCAGGTGCAGCCAGGACAGCCGCTCCTCCCCGGTCACCGCCAGCACCTCGCGGTGCCCCCGGTCGACGACGGCGGCCGAGCGCGCCATCGCCCGCTGTTCGGCGGGCGGGTCGCCGTGGTGGGCGGCGACGGCGTCGTCCGGGTCGGGCGTGCCGTCGTCGGTGGTGTCGGGGGTCTGCTCGGATCCGGGAACGGTCACCGGTCTCCCTCCGCGCCCGCCGGGGGCGCCGTGTCGTCGTGCTCGGGGGCCCCGTCGGCGGAGTCCTCGTCGTCGTCGTGCGCACAGTCGACGCACGTGCCGGACAGCGCCACGTGCGTCGCGTCCAGGTGGAAACCCAGGTCGGCGAGCGTGCGACTCGCCACATCGGAGAGCAGCTCGGTCGGCGCCTCGTCCACACGGCCGCAGTGGTGGCAGACGAGGTGCACGTGGCGGTGCTGGTGCTCGGAGTAGGTCGGTGCCCCGTGCCCGAGGTGGGCGTGCCGGACGACGCCGAGCTCCTCGAGCAGGTCCAGCGTCCGGTACACCGTCGTGATGTTCACCGCCGGCGCCGTCGCCTGGACCCGGCTGCACACCTGTTCGGGTGTCGCGTGCCCCAGCTCCCGGACCGCGTCCAGCACGAGCTGGCGTTGAGGGGTCATCCGGAGCCCGCGCCGGTGCAACGTGCCCTTCAGTGTGCTGTCCACACCGCCGATGGTATTCGGTACGGCCCGGTAGGCTCGGGCCCCGAGGACGGTGACCGCTCATCGTGTCACGGAATCGATCGTCGCGAGGCCCGCCACGCCGACGGACGACCGTTGCACGCTGCGTGGTTCGCCGCGACCCCGTCGGCGTGACTACCCTGACCGGCGAGGTCGGGTCGAACCATCGGTCCGCCGGCCTCGTACGTGCCCTCCGAGGGCACCCGAGTCGACGACCTGAGGAGAGGCGATGACGGCAGACGGGGCGGACCGCCCGGGCGGTTCCCCGCGGTTCGACGTCGTTCTCCGCGGCTACGACCGTCGGCAGGTGGACGAGCACATCGTCGGGATGCAGCGGCTGATGGGCCGGATGCGCGCGGACATCGACGCACTGCGCAGCCGGCCGATGCCGCCGCCCATGCCGGTGCCGCCGCCCGGCGGGTTCGCCGCCGGTCCGGCCGGTGCGCCGCACGGTGGTCCGCCGCGCCCGGGACCCCGTCCGGGACCGCGTCCCGGACCGGGGCCGTCGGACTCCGACCGGCACGGTGCCGTCGACAACTTCTCCGACCGCATGCAGGCGATCCTGCAGAAGGCCGAGGAGGAGGCGGAGGAGATCCGCAGCAAGGCCCGGGCCGACGCCGAGCGCGTCGTCACCGAGGCCCGCAAGCAGGCGGACCGCGCCCGTGCCGACGCCGACCGCGCCCGCGAGCAGGGCGACAAGCTCCGCACCGAGGTCGGTGAGCTGACCCGCCGCCGCGACGAGCTGCGCGCCGAGGTCGGGAAGGCCCCGGCCACCGGGGACAAGGCCCGCCACGAGATCCGGCCGGCATCGGGTCCGGGGCAGAAGCCGGGCGGTCCGTCCGGCGAGTCCACGTCGTCCGAGGACCGCTCCGCCCAGCCCGCCGCCGGCTCCCAGCCGGGCGCGGCCCAGGCCGGCACCGCCCAGCCGGGTGCCAGCCCGTCCGCCGGTCAGCCGGGCGCCGGGGTCGCGCCCGCCGCGCAGTCCGGCGCCGGCGCCCAGCCCGCCGGTGCCAAGCCCGCCGGCGCCCAGCCCGCCGCTGCCAAGCCCGCCGCTGCCCAGCCCGCCGGTGCCCAGCCCGCGGTCGCCGCCGGGACGGGTGCGGACGCCTCCGCACGCCCGGGTCAGGGAGACTCCCGGTCCGGGCGACCGGACCAGGGCCGTCCCGACCCGGGCCGCCCCGACCAGGGGCCGGTGCGCCCCGACTCCGCCGACCAGCGCTCCGCGCGACCCGGGCCACGCCCGGACGCGCCGCGCCCGGGTGCCGCGGACGCGCCACGCCCGGGGAGCCGGTCCGGGGCCGAGGAGCGTCCGGGTGCCGAGCAGCGTCCCGGCCGGAAGGACCCGGTCGCGGGCCGTCCGCAGGGCTCCCCGAACGGCCGTCCGCAGGCCCCGGGGGTCGGGGTGAACGGTGTCCGGCCGCCGGCCGCCCAGGCGTCGCCGTCGGGCGATGCGGCACCCGCTCCGCGGCCCGGTGCGCGCCCGCAGCCGGGTCCCGCCCCGGCGCGGCAGGACTCCGGTGCGAAGGCCCGGCCCGACTCCGGACCGGGCACCCCCGGATCCGGTGGGTCCGACCGTCCCGCCGGCGCACCCCAGCCCGCGCGGAAGGATCCCGCGGGCCCGCGTCCCGGCGGTGCCGACGGCGACAAGGCGGCAGGTCCCCGTCCGGGGCCGCGTCCCGCTCCGGGCCCGCGCCCGTCGCCGGCCCCGACCGGGCAGCAGGGTGGGGCCGAGCGGACCACCGCCGTGCGGCCCGGGGACGAGCCGGAGCCCGCCGAGCTGTTCCGGCCCGCGTCGGACTCCCGTCCGGTCGAGCCGGAGCCGAAGACGTCCGCGGTGCCGCGTCAGGACCGGCGTCCGTCGGCCGCCGGGGACGCCGAGCGCACGGTCGCGGTCGGCGCCGTCCGCCGTTCCGGTGACACCTCAACGGATGGTTCGCAGAAGCCGGCCGCCGGGGACACGGGGGCCGCGGCCGACAGCCCGAAGGCCGACGCCGATCCCCCGACGACCGCGAACCCGGCCGCCGGGCGCGAGTCCGCCCGTCCCGGTCCGGAGGGGCCCCGCAACGGCTCCGGCCAGGCCGGCCACGGTCAGAACGGTCGCAACGGTGCGTCGTCGACGCCCGACTCGTCGTCACAGGGCGGCGAGAAGGGCAACGGCGCGACCCGCAACGGTTCCGCGCCGGCCACCGGGGACAAGGGTCGTACCGGCGCAGCGCAGCCCTCGACGGGGACGCGCAGCAGCTGAGGTTCCCCGCGCGGGGCCCGGGACCCCAATAGGGTCCGGGCCCATGCAGCTCGGCTCGTTCACGGTCCCGCTCCTGCCCCTCGTGGCGGTGCTGGGCGCGGGCGTGCTCGTGGTCCTGGTCCTCTGGGGCGTGTGGCGCGTGCGCCGCACCCCCGCGCCCGTGCCGCTGCCGCTCGAGCCCCCGCGCACGTCCGCGGACCCGCAGCCGTCCTATGCCGACTGGACCGGTGAGGCGGCCGGTGGTCCGGCGGACCCGCCGCCCCCGGTCCGCGCACGGACCGTCGCCGACGTGGTCGCCGAGCGCGGCGCGGACACCGGCCCGCTGCCGCGCGTGCCCGCGTACGCCGGAGCGGCCGTCTCCTCCGGCGCGGGCCGGCACGCCGCCCCCGACGACGACGAGGGTTCGCTGGAGGCCCTGTTCGCCCCGGCCGACGAGCAGCCCGACGCGGCCACCCTCGCCCGCGGGCGCGACCCCGGGGCGACGGCCGCCGTCGCACTCACCGCGGCGCCCTCGTCGGGCGCGTCGTCGGAGACGCTGCCCCGGCCGCGGCCGACCCCGCGCCTGCGGTCGACCGGGCTGCGCAGGGCCCCGGCCGTGCACGCCGGGCGCACCACCACCGACGACGAGGCCGCGGAGACCGGGCGCCACGGCACCACCGGTGCCGCGGGGCCGGTCGGTGCCACCGCCCCGGCGGACACCGTCGACGCCCGTGAGGACGAGCCCGCTCCTACGGCTGCTGCGGGCGAGGCGGTTCCCGGGAGCACCACGGAGGACCGGAGCGGCGCGGCTGCCGGGAACGCCGCGGCCGCAGTGGGGGACACCACACCCTCCGGCGGCGCCGCACCCTCCGGCGGCGCCGCTGCTTCCGGTGGCACCGCTGCTTCCGGCGACACCGAACCCTCCGGCGACACCGCTGCCTCGGGCGGCGCTGCCGCGACGATCGGTGCCGCTGCCGCGACCGCCGCCGTGGCCGGTGCCGCCGCCGCGAGAGACGTCACGACCGGCGCCGCTGAGACGACCGGTGCCCCTGCCACGACCGATACCCCTGCCACGACCGATGCCTCGGCGGCGACCGATGCCGTCGCCGCGGCTGTTCCCGGCGACCCCTCCACGCCGCAGGCGCCGGAGTGGCCCGTCGCACGGCTGCGCATCGTCGACGACCCGGCCGACATCGCCGCGCAGCACCCGGACACCACCGGGCCCGCAACCGGGCCGGGCCCGACGCGCCAGGACGCCACGCCCGGTCCGCTGCCGCCCTGGTCGGCCGAGCGCGCCGAGCCGGCCGCCGAGGACCTGCCCGCGACCTCCGAGATCCCGACGACGCCCCCGCCCTCCGCACCGACCCCGCCCTCCCTGCCGACACCGCCCGCCGGCTCCGAGGTCGCACCCCGGACGGCCCCGGAGCCGGTCTCACGGGCCGTGCAGCAGGCTCTCGCCGCCCGCGCCGTGCAGCGGGCCCGGCTGCGCGGCACCGACGCCGTCGTCGAGCCGCAGTCCGACGCCGTCGACGACCTGCAGCAGGAGCTGCCGCTCGCCGTCGTCCCGTCCGTGGGTGCCCGCACGCCCACGGCAGGCGACGCCAAGGACCGGCTGCTCGGGGTGCTCCTCGCCGACCCGGCCCGCGCGGTCGACGCGACCGAGCGGCTGGACGACACCCGCGACCGGATCGCCGAGCTCGACGAGGTCCTGCGTCGCCGTCGTGACGACCTGGCCGGTGCCGTCCGGCACCTGCACGAGTGCGGGCTCGACGCGGCGCAGATCGGCAGGCTGTCCGGGCTCGCCGTCGACGACGTGCGGAGCATCCTCGACGGCGAGGACGCCGAGCGCTGAGCCTCAGCGCAGCATCGTGAACCGCACGCCCGTCCCCGGCGGGGCCTGGGCGAGCAGGGGCAGGTCGGCGGGCTCGACGGCGGCGAGCACCGGGTAGCCGCCGGTCGTCGGGTGGTCGGCGAGGAACACCACCGGCGGCCCGTCCGGTGGGACCTGCACCGACCCGGTCACCATCCCCTCGCTCGGCAGCTCCCGGTCGCGGAGCTCCAGGTGCCGCCGCGGGGGTGGCCCGTCGAGACGGACGCCGATCCGGTTGCCGTCGGCGGACACCGTCCACAGCGGATCGGAGAGGGCGCCGTGCGGGTCGGTGAACCAGTCGTCGCGCGGGCCGGGTCGCACCCGGAGCCGGACCACGGCACCGGGCAGCGACACCGGTACCGGACCGGCGACCGGGACGCGACCGGACCACGGACCGACCGGCAGCTCGTCGCCGTCGGCGACCGGGTCGGGGCCGAGTCCGGACAGCAGGTCGGTGCTGCGGCTGCCCAGCGCGACGGTGACGTCCAGCCCGCCCGCGACCGCGAGATAGCACCGCAGCCCGCCGAGCGGCGTCCCCACGGCCAGCTCGGCTCCGTCGGGCAGGTGGAGCGCCCGGTGCGATCCGGCCGGACGGCCGTCGAGGAGCACCGGTGCGGGCGCCCCGGTCACCGCGACGGTCCGGTCCCCGCGGGCGCGCACCCGTAGCCCGCCACCGAGCAGCTCCAGCCCGGCGGCGCCGTCGTCGTTGCCGACCAGGCGGTTCCCCAGCTCGTACGCCGGCCGGTCCAGCGCACCCGAGGGTGGTACCCCCAGGTGCGCGTGTCCCGGACGACCCCGGTCGGTCACCAGCGCCTGCGGACCGGCCCGCAGCACCAGCAGCGCGCTCATCGCGGCTCGAACCGGACGCGGTCGCCCGGGGTGAACAGCGCGGGCGGGTCGGCGGCCGGGTCGAACAGGACGGTGTCGGTGCGTCCGACCAGCCGCCAGCCGCCGGGGGAGCGGCGTGGGTAGACGCAGCTGTAGACGTCGGCGATCCCGACCGAACCGGCGGGCACCGCGGTCCGTGAGCTCTCCAGGCGTGGCTGTCGCAGCGGCTCGGGCAGCCCGGAGAGATACCCGAACCCGGGCGCGAAGCCGCAGAAGTCCACCCGGTACTCCGCGCCGCTGTGCAGCGCGACCACCTCGTCGACGGAGATCCCCGCGGTCTCGGCCACGAGGCCGAGGTCCGCGCCGTCGTAGGTCACACCCAGGGTGTGGACGGTGCCGGTGCCCGCCTCCCCGGCGGCCGTGTCGGCGGCCCGCGCGACCTGCACGATCCGCTCGGTCGCGGCCCCGGGCGCCACCTCGACGAGCACGGTCCGGGCGGCCGGGACCAGCTCCCGCACCTCGGGCAGCACGGCGTCCCGCACGGCGGCGACGACGGCCGCCACCCCGGCGGCGTCGTCGACCTCCAGCAGCACCGCGTGCCCGCCGCACGGGCGGACCCGGACTGCGACCACCTAGCCGACCACGCGGTGCAGGACGGCCGAGATGTGCGGCTGCATCGGCTGGCCGACCATCGCCCGCTCGTCCACGTAGGCGAGATCGCCCTGGTTGACCAGGCCGTAGAGCCGTTTCGCCGCGGTGACCTCCTTCGCGGAGGGCGTCCGGGCGACGGCGTCGGTCTCGATCTGCCAGGAGCGCATGTCGCCACGCGGCCCGTAGTAGACCTCGACGATGCCGGTGTGGTGGGCGATCAGGACCTCGATCGAGCCGTCGTCCTGCGGCCGCCAGAACCCGGTCTCGCGGGCGGCCTGGCGGATGATCCCGCCGTCGTCGTCGAGGAGCCAGGAGCGGGCCTCGTAGGACAGGAACGGACGCCCGTCGTGCGCCCAGGTGATCTGCTGGCCGAAGTGGAACGGGCCCTCGATCGTCGGGTAGACGACCTCGCCGGTGCCGCGCCAGGTGCCGACCAGCGGGAGCAGGCCCAGGCAGGCCTCGTGGAGGTCGGGGCCCTGACGCAGGTTGGCCGTGTCGTCGTCGACGGGCAGGTCGGGCCACTGCGGCCGGTTGCGCTGCGGGGAGTCCGGAGCCGCGTTCTCCGGACCGGTGATCGTGGTCTGCAGCTCCTCGTCGGGGGCTGCGGCGGGCTCGGGGTCGGTCACGGGATCTGCTCCTCGGTGTGGTGGTCGTCGGGGTCCCGTTCGGGATCGGGACCCGGCCCGGACGCGGCGACGGGCTCGACGACGAACAGGCGACGGAGCAACCAGCCGGCCCAGGCGGCGGTTCCCGCGGACAGGGCGATCAGCAGCCCGGTGGAGAACCAGTGCACGACCGGCGACTCTACCGCCGCCCCCGGGGCGTGCACCGGGTGCCGCGCCCACCCGTCCCCGTGCACGAACGGGCCCCTCGTACGAAAGGTTCGTACGAGGGGCCCGTTCGTGAGCACGTGCGGTGGTCCGGGGAGAGCCCCGGGGGCCGGTCAGGCGACGGCGATCTCCGCCTGGTGCAGGCCCGGCCCGTCGGCGACGAGCTCGGACTGCCCGTTGCCCGAGCGCGAGAGCGCCCGGACGGTCCAGGTGCCCGGTGCGGCGAAGAACCGGAAGTCCCCGGAGGCCGAGGACACGACCTCCGCGGTGAACTCCCCGGTGCCGTCGAGCAGCCGGACGAAGGCCCCGGCCACCGGGTCACCACCGGCGACGACGCGTCCGGCGAGCACGGTCTCCTTGGACAGGTCGGTGCTCGCGGGCAGGGTCAGGTTCTGGTCGGGTGCGGCACACATGTCACTTCGCTCCCAGTTCGATCGGCACGCCGATCAGCGAGCCGTACTCGGTCCAGCTGCCGTCGTAGTTCTTGACATCGGAGTGGCCCAGCAGCTCGTGCAGCACGACCCAGGTGTGGCTGGAGCGCTCGCCGATGCGGCAGTAGGCGATGGTCGCCCGGCCCTCGTCGTAGCCGGCCTCCTTGTAGAGCGAGGCGAGCTCCTCGTTCGACTTGAAGGTGCCGTCCTCGTTTGCCGCCTTCGACCACGGGATGTTGATCGCGCTCGGCACGTGGCCCGGGCGCTGGCTCTGCTCCTGGGGGAGGTGGGCCGGGGCCAGGATCTTGCCGGAGAACTCGTCGGGCGACCGGACGTCGACCAGGTTCTTGGTGTCGATCGCGTCGACGACCTCGTCGCGGAACGCGCGGATCGAGGTGTCGGCCTCCTTGGCGGTGTAGGAGGTCGCCGGGCGGTCCTTGACGTCGGTGGTCAGGGTCCGGCCGTCGAGCTCCCACTTCTTGCGGCCACCGTCGAGCAGCACCACGTTGTCGTGGCCGTAGAGCTTGAACTCCCAGTAGGCGTAGGCGGCGAACCAGTTGTTGTTGCCGCCGTACAGCACGACCTTGTCGTCGTTCGAGACGCCCTTGGCCGAGAGCAGCTGCTCGAACTGCTCCTTGGTGGGGATGTCGCGGCGGACCACGTCCTGCAGCTCGTCGGTCCAGTTGACCTTGACCGCACCGGGGATGTGGCCCCCGTCGTAGGCGGTGGTGTCCTCGTCGACCTCCAGGAACACCACCCCGTCGGTCTCCAGGTTCTCTTCCGCCCAGTCGGCGGTGACGAGGACGTCCTCGCGGCTCATGTTCGTATCTCTCCCGAGTCGTGTGGAGGGTGGGTCAGGAACGCGCGGTGGCGGCGCCACCGCGCAGGCGGGCGAGGAGCCCGTACATCTCGCAGCCCAGGCAGAAGCCGAAGGCCGCGTTGAGGAAGGCCGCCACGAGCGCCGCCGCCGTGGCGACGACGCCCAGCACGGTCAGTCCGGACAGGTAGCCGACCGCCGCCACGACGGTGAACACCAGCCCGACGGTCTGCGAGAAGCGGACCGGGGCGGCGTCCTCGCGCTCGGCGGGCGGACCCAGCCGGGGCGCTACGACGTGCCGGTAGACCACGCCGTACGGCGCGAACCGCATCCCGGCGAACGCGGCGACGGCGAAGACGACGGCCTGCGCGGTGACGAGCAGGCCGCTGCCGGACAGCAGCACCAGCGCCAGGACGACCGTGGTGATCGCGGCGGAGAAACGGACCCCGCGCGGGTCGAGCCGGGGCTCGGCGCGCGCGGATCCGAGGTCCGGGACGGACATGGGACTCCAGGGACCGGGGCGGGACCGGGCGCCCGCACGGGCGCCGCGGTTCAGGACACGCGGGTCAGGAGTCCAGACACAGGCAGCCGGCGAGGCGGCACAGGTCAACCGTGCGGCGTCGGGTCAGCGGCCAGTTCACGGGTCCGAGCGTAGCCGACGATCCGTCCCGAGCCCAGCGGCCGGCGCCGACCGGACGTCGATATCACCGACACGTTCTCACCTGGTGGGAAGGGCGGCGACGAGCTCGTCGCCGCGCGGGACCCCGGACACCCGCAGGATCTCGGCGCCGCGGGCGTCGAAGACGACCGTGGTCGGTGTGCGGAGGACTCCCAGCGCCCGGGCCACGTCGACGCGATCGGCCACGTCGACCTCCACGTGGGCCAGCCCCGGGTCGGCCGTGACCAGGTCACCCAGGACGCGCGCGGTCTGCCGGCACGGCGCGCAGACCGGCGAGGACAGCTGCAGCAGCAGCGCCCGCCGTCCGCCCGGCTCGGTCCCCGCGAGCTCCCAGCCCGGCCCGGCCGTCGCGGACCGGTCGGTGCCGCGGGCGGCCCGGAGCCGACCGGAGCGGGCACGCAGGACCAGCCCGACCAGCGTCGCCACCAGGAGGGCAACCACCAGCACCACCGCACCCGTGAGGTCCATCGCCGGTCCCCTCTCAGCCCGCGGAACGGGACGTGTCCGGTCCCCCGCCCACACTCAGGTCGCGTACGGCGCCCTCGACCTGCAGCACGTTGTACTCCGGGACACCCGCCGACGTCGCGGTGACGCCCAGCGGGAGCGGCCCCGGGTCGATGTCGACGGCGAGCGCACGCAGCATCGACGTGCGCACCGCGTCCGGCACCGGCTCGTCGCTGTCGACGATCCGGACGTCGCGCGGGACGACCCGCATGGTGCCGTCGTCCACCACGAGCGAGGTCAGCACGCCCACCCGCGCGTCGGCGCCGTCCACCGGCATCTCCGCGACGAACCGCGCGGCGTTGCGCGGGTCGAGCCCGCGCAACGTCGGGTCGCCGCCGGCCCGGACCACCGTGTCGATCGCGTTCGCGTCGACGGCCTCGACGGACAGCCGGGTCACCCCGGCGGCGGGCCCGCCCGCGGCGACGACCATCCGGCGGATGTCGTTCGGGCTGACCTGCACGATCCCCTCGGCGGCCGCGGCGCGGAACCGGGCGGGCCCGGGACCCGCCAGGTCGGACAGGTCCCCGCGCACCCCGTACATCTGCACCTGGAGCTCGGGGGTGCGCAGCGGACCGACCGGGACCCGCTGCAGCGTCATCTCGACGTGGTCGTAGCGGCCGGTCGCGGCCTGGGCGAGGACCGAGAAGCCGTGCACCTGCACGCGTGGGTCCTCGGGGAGGTCGAGCTCGTCGCGCAGCGCGCGGGAGATGCCCGACTCGACGGCCGCGCCGGTGGAGAGATCGCCCACGACGAGCACGGCGGCCACCGCCAGTACGGCGAGGAACACGCGACGGACGGGGCGTCCCACGACCGGGCCTCCACAGGTTCGGGATAGGTCCTGACCAGGGTAGAGAGCCCCGGCGCCGGCCCGGCGGGCGGCCCCGGCGCCCCGCACGTGTCCCGCTCCCTGGACGAAACGATCCAGATCGTCGCGTGAAACCCGTCGCTCTCCGGCTGACCGTGGGGTGACGTCCCGGTATCGTCGACGTATCGCGAGAAGGGGGAGTCCATGGAACTGCTCCTGCTGACCACGGCTCCGGATGCGGCCGCCGTGCTGCCCGCCCTGTCGCTGCTGCCGCACAACGTGCGGACCGCGGCGCCCGAGGTGGCGGCACTGCTCGACGCCGGTCCGCACGACGCCGTCCTGGTGGACGCCCGGTCCGACCTGGTCGCCGCGCGCAGCCTGTGCCGGCTGCTGGGCAGCGCCGGGACCGACGCGCCGGTGATCGCCGTACTGAACGAGGGCGGCCTGGTCGCGGTGTCCGGCGAGTGGGTGGTCGACGAGATCCTGCTGCCCGACACCGGCCCGGCCGAGGTGGACGCGCGACTGCGGCTGCTGCGGTCGCGCCCGGGGGCCGAGTCGGCCTCCGGGGGTGGCGCGCTCGTGCTCGGTGAGCTCGTCATCGACGAGGCGACGTACTCGGCGCGGCTCAAGGGCCGGCTGCTGGAGCTCACCTACAAGGAGTTCGAGCTGCTCAAGTACCTCGCGCAGCACGCGGGACGGGTGTTCACCCGGGCCCAGCTGCTGCAGGAGGTCTGGGGGTACGACTTCTTCGGTGGCACCCGCACCGTCGACGTCCACGTCCGGCGACTGCGCGCCAAGCTGGGTGGCGAGCACGAGCAGATGATCGGCACCGTGCGCAACGTCGGCTACAAGTTCGTCCGGCCGTCGCGGGGCGGGCTGTCCGCGCCGCCCGACCAGGACGACGCGGACCCCGAGCCCGTCGGGGACCGTCGCCTGCCGGGTGCCCGGCCCGCGACCGGCCCGGGACGTGGAGCGTGGTCACCGCGGTGACCTAGGGTCGCGCTCGTGGACCCGCAGGAGCACACCCGTCTCGACGCCGCCACCGTCTCCGCGGTGCAGGAACTGCTGGGAGCGGCGACCGCCGCCGACGGCGCGGAACCGCTCTCCGAGCAGTTCCTGATGCACCTGCGTCCGGACGCCCCGGCCGACGGCGTGACGCACCTCGTCGTCGAGGACGGGGGCGATACCGTGGCCGGCTACGCCCAGGTCGACGGCACCTACGCCGAGCTGGCGGTCCGCCCCGACGCCCGCCGCCGGGGGATCGGTGCCGCCCTCGTCACCGCGATCGAGAAGGTCACCGCCGACCCGCACGTGTGGGCACACGGCGACCTCGACGCCGCGAAGCAGCTCGCCGCGGGCCGCGGCTACCGCCGGGACCGCGTGCTGTGGCAGGTGCGTCGCACCGCCGCGGCCGGGGCGCTCCCGGCGCTGACCGTCCCCGACGGCGTCACGATCCGCGCCTTCGAGCCCGGCCGCGACGACGAGGCGTTCCTGCGCGTCAACAACGCGGCCTTCGACTGGCACCCCGAACAGGGCGGCTGGACCGGTGCCGAGCTCGCCGCCCGGGAGGCGGAGACCTGGTTCGACCCGTCCGGGTTCCTGCTCGCCGTCGACGGCGGCGGCACCCTGCTCGGCTACCACTGGACCAAGGTCCACCCGGCGGAGGGGGACGAGGGGGCCATGGGCGAGGTCTACGTCCTCGGCGTCGACCCGGCCTCGCACGGACGCGGGCTCGGGAAGGTCCTGACCCTGGCCGGCCTGCACCATCTGCACGAGCGCGGGCTGGAGACGGTGCTGCTCTACGTCGAGGCCGACAACGCCCCGGCCGTGGCCGTCTACGAGCGACTGGGGTTCACCGTCCACGCCGCAGACGTCAACTACGCGCGGTGAGACCCGGTCGCCGATCGACGACCCGTGACCGGGCTCGTTCGATCGTGTGACGCAGGTCCACCCGGTCGCCGACCTGTTCATTCCACGTTCATCTTCCGTGGGGGTGGCGTCCAACGGCGGCTCCTAGCGTCTGCGCCCGGGTGGTCACCCCGGACCGCCTTCCCGCAACCGGCTCTCGCCGACTCGGAGGAAACTGCAGTGAAGACCAAGCGGCGCGCGCCCCGTGCGCGCCTGGCTGCCGTCGGTATCGCCACGTCGTGTGCGCTGTTCGTCGCCGGCTGCAGCGGGGCGAACGAGTCCGGTGGCGACGCCGCTGCGGGCGCGGGCGTCACCGGCACCATCAGCGGTGCCGGCGCGAGCTCCCAGCAGGCGGCCATGCAGGCCTGGAACGCCGGGTTCGCCGAGGCCAACCCGGGCGCGACCGTGAACTACCAGCCGGTGGGTTCCGGCGGCGGGCGCACCCAGTTCGTCCAGGGTGCCGTGCAGTTCGCCGGCTCGGACGCCTACCTCGAGGACGAGCAGCTGAACCAGGCCCGCCAGCGTTGCGGCGGCTCGGTCGTCGAGGTCCCGGCGTACGTGTCCCCGATCGCGATCGTCTACAAGCTCGACGGCGTGTCGGACCTGACCCTGTCCCCGGACACGGTCGCGGGCATCTTCAAGGGCGAGATCACCACCTGGAACGACCCGAAGATCGCCGCGGACAACCCGGGCGCCACGCTGCCGGCCACCGCGATCACCGCGGTGCACCGCTCCGACGAGTCCGGCACCACCGAGAACTTCACCGACTTCCTGAACAAGGCCGCGCCGCAGGTGTGGACCGACGAGGCCGACGGCGAGTGGAAGGTCCCGGGTGGCGAGGCCGCCCAGGGCACCTCCGGTGTCGTCGGTGCGGTCGGGGCCGGCAACGGCACCATCGGCTACGCCGACGCCTCGCAGGCCGGTGAGCTGGGCAAGGCCAAGTTGAAGCTGGGTGACCAGGCCGTCGAGCCGACCGCCGACGCCGCCGCGAGGATCCTCGAGGAGTCGACGCGGGTCGAGGGCCAGGGCGACACCTCGTTCGCCTACGAGCTCAACCGGACCGCGACCGGCGGCGCCTACCCGGTCGTGCTGGTCTCGTACCTGATCGCCTGCCCGCAGTACCCGGACGCCGCCCAGGCCGACACGGTCAAGGCGTTCCTGAACTACGTGGTCAGCGAGCAGGGACAGCAGACCGCGGCCCAGAACGCGGGCTCCGCGCCGCTGTCGGCGACCCTGCGCGACCAGATCACCCCGGTCATCGACCAGATCAAGGCCGCGGGCTGATCCCCGCACCTGAGTCGGATGTCATCTAGCCAGAGGTCCCGGTCGGTGCTCATCATGGTCACCGACCGGGATCTCCGGCGTCCTCCCCTGCCCAGCGCCCGTCCGCACCCTCAGGGATCACTGTGACCACCACGGAACCGAAGCCCGGGAACCGGGCGCCCCAACCCGTCAGCCAGCTCGGCGACCGCATCTTCGCGGGCTCGGCGAAGGGGGCCGGGATCCTGATCCTGGTGATCCTCGCCGGGGTCGCCGCCTTCCTGCTCATCGAGGCGTTCCCCGCGCTGACCGCGTCGGAACAGGAGCTCCCGAACGGTCTGCTCGCCTACGTGGCACCGCTGGCCTTCGGTACCTTCCTCGGCGCCGTCATCGCCCTGGTGGTCGCGACGCCGCTCGCGGTCGCGGTGGCCCTGTTCATCAGCCACTACGCGCCCCGGCGCCTCGCACAGGGTCTGAGCTACATCGTCGACCTGCTGGCCGCGGTGCCCTCGATCGTCTTCGGCCTGTGGGGCTTCTACACCCTGGCGCCGCTGTCGGTCGGGCTCTCGACCTGGCTGAACACCTACCTGGGCTGGATCCCGCTGTTCGCCGGCCCGGTGTCGACCACCGGCCGCACGATGCTGGTCGTGGGTCTGGTGCTGGCGGTGATGATCCTGCCGATCATCACCGCGGTCGCCCGTGAGGTCTTCCTGCAGGCGCCGAAGCTGCACGAGGAGGCCGCGCTCGCGCTGGGCGCGCCCCGGTGGGAGATGATCCGGCTCGCGGTCCTGCCGTTCGGCCGGTCGGGCGTCGTCTCGGGTGCCATGCTCGGCCTGGGCCGCGCGCTCGGCGAGACCATGGCGGTCGCCATCATCCTGTCGGCCAGCGGTGCGGTCACCGTCAACCTGATCAGCAACCAGAACCCGTCGACCATCGCGGCGAACATCGCCCTGCAGTTCCCCGAGGCCACCGGCATCGGTGTCAGCGTCCTGATCGCCTCCGGTCTGGTGCTGTTCGTCATGACGCTGCTGGTCAACATGCTCGCCCGCTACATCGTCGAGCGCCGTCGCGACTTCTCCGGAGCGAACTGAGATGTCCACCGGAACCGAACGCAACCGAGCGGACGTCGAGGCCCCGTGACCGGAACCGGGCTCGAGGCCCCCGCTGCCACCCCGACCGTCCTGCGCACCCGCGGCTCGCTGCCGCCCTGGGCGCCGTGGGGCATCCTCCTCGCCGCCGTCGCGGTGGCCGCCGGGATCACCGCGCTGGCCGGCGGCTTCAACGTCGGGCTGTGGGTGTTCCTGTCGGTCGTGATCTTCGCCGGCGCGACCTACACGGTGTCCCGGGTCGTCGAGGGCGCCCGCCGGGCCGCCGACCGGCTGGTGACCGTGGTGGTCACCAGTGCCTTCCTGATCGCGATGCTCCCGCTGGTCTCGGTGCTCTACACCGTGGTCTCGCAGGGCTGGGCGCGGCTCGACGCCACCTTCTTCACGAACTCGATGCGCGGCATCGTCGGCGTCGGCGGCGGTGCGCTGCACGCCATCCAGGGCACGCTGATCATCACCGCGCTGGCCGCGGCGATGTCGATCCCGATCGGCCTGCTCACCGCGATCTACCTCGTCGAGTACGCGAACAACTCCCGGCTGGCCCGGGCCATCACGTTCTTCGTCGACGTCATGACGGGCATCCCCTCGATCGTCGCCGGTCTGTTCGCCTACGCGTTGTTCGCGCTGGTCCTGGGCCCGGGCGTCCGCCTCGGCTTCGTCGGCGCGGTCGCCCTGACCGTGCTGATGGTGCCGATCGTGGTGCGCTCCACCGAGGAGATGCTCAAGATCGTCCCCAATGAGCTGCGCGAGGCGTCCTACGCCCTCGGCGTCGCCAAGTGGCGGACGATCGTCAAGATCGTCATCCCGACGACGGCCGGTGGTATCGCCACCGGCATCACGCTGGCCGTGGCCCGCGTCATCGGCGAGACGGCCCCGCTGCTCATCACGACCGGCTACGCGTTGGGGGTCAACCTCAACCCGTTCTCCGGTCCGATGACCACGCTGCCGGTGTTCTCGTACTACTCCTACGCCGTGCCGGGCATCCCCCGCGAGGCGTTCCTGGACCGCGCGTGGACCGCGGCGCTGATCCTCATGGCGATCGTGATGGTGCTGAACATCGTGGCCCGCGTCATCTCCCGCCTTTTCGCCCCGAAGACCCGATAAGGAACCGCGACATGGGCAAGAGCGTCGAAGCCAAGGACCTGAACATCTACTACGGGTCGTTCCTCGCCGTCGAGGGCGTCAACATGACGATCAAGCCGAAGACGGTGACGGCCCTGATCGGCCCGTCGGGCTGCGGCAAGTCCACCTTCCTGCGCTCGATCAACCGGATGCACGAGAACATCCCCGGCGCCCGCGTCGAGGGCAGGCTCGAGCTCGACGGCCAGGACCTCTACGGCGCGAACGTCGACCCGGTCGGCGTCCGCCGCCAGATCGGGATGGTCTTCCAGCGGCCCAACCCGTTCCCGACGATGTCGATCTACGACAACGTCATCGCGGGGATGAAGCTGAACAACAAGCGGGCCTCCAAGGCCGAGTTCGACGACACCGTCGAGCGGTCGCTGCGCGGGGCGAACCTCTGGAACGAGGTGAAGGACCGGCTCGACAAGCCCGGCTCGGGCCTGTCCGGCGGTCAGCAGCAGCGGCTCTGCATCGCCCGCGCGATCGCGGTGCGCCCGGACGTCCTGCTGATGGACGAGCCCTGCTCGGCGCTGGACCCGATCTCCACGCTGGCGATCGAGGACCTGATCAACGAGCTGAAGAACGACTACACGATCGTCATCGTGACCCACAACATGCAGCAGGCGGCGCGGGTCAGCGACTTCACCGGCTTCTTCAACATCGAGGGCACCGGCAAGCCCGGCAAGCTGGTCGAGCTCGACGAGACCAAGACGATCTTCTCCCAGCCGAGGCAGAAGGCGACCGAGGACTACGTGTCCGGTCGCTTCGGCTGAGTCCCCCGCTGCGGTACGACGGCCCCGGCCCCGGTTCCGACCGGGGGCCGGGGCCGTCGTCGTGGAGCAGGCTCAGAGCACCGGCAGCTCGTCCACGGTGCCGCCGGTGACGGCGTAGACGACGTGGTCGGCCAGGTGCACGCAGTGGTCGGCGTAGCGCTCGTGGAAACGGGCCAGCAGGGCGGCGTCGACGGCGGCCGGCACGCCCGCGTCCCAGCCCGGCCCGAACATCAGCTCGAAGACCTGGCGGTGCAGGGCGTCGACGACGTCGTCGTCGACGGGCAGCTCGGCGGCGAGCACGACGTTGTGGGTGCGCAGCACCTCGACGGCCTTGTCGCCCATGGCGGCGACCCGGGCGCCGTATTCGGCGAACAGCGGGCGGGCCTGCTCGGCGAGCACCGGGCGGCCCCCGTTCCGGACGACCGTGGCGGCGACGTGGCGGGCGAGGTCGCCCATCCGCTCCAGCTGCTGGGCACACCGCAGTGCGGTGATCACCGAGCGGAGCGGCGCGACCACCGGCTGGTGGATGTTCATGGTCTCGACGGCGAGCAGCTCGATCGCGTCGCGGTGGGCGTCGATGACGGGGTCACGGGACACGACCTGCTCGGCCAGCCGGACACGGTGGTGCAACAGCGCCTCGGACGCGTCGCGGAACGCGGAGGCCACGAGCGGACCGGTCTCGTCGAGCATCGACCGGAGCTGCGCGAGGTTGTCGTCGAGCGTCTCCCTGCGCATGGGGACGACCTTAGAGGTCGCGCGGATTGGTTGGTGATCATGGACGTCGTGCAGGTCGGGCGTTCCAGCGGTGTGTGGTCCAGGCCTGCCGAATCAAGCTACGGAGTGTGACGATCGTGTCGGCGAGGTCGAAGAACGCGTCGACGACGATTTCTCGTCGTTCGTAGCAGCGCTGCAGCCGGTTGAAGCTGTTGTGCCAAGCGTTGGTCCGCTCGACGTGCCAGCGGCGGGTGGCCTGGATCGGCGCTTTCTCACCCTTGTGCGCGATCTCGCCGTGCAGGCCTCGTTCGGCCAGCGTGTCGCGGGTCTTGCCGGAGTCATAGCCGGCGTCGAGGTGCACGGTGATGTCGTCGGGCAGCGGGCCGAGAGCATCGAGGCGGTCGAGGGTGGGGCCCAGTAGCGGGGAGTCGTGCCGGTTGGCTCCGGCCAGGACTCGGCCCAGCGGGATGCCGTATCCCTCGACGAGCACCGAACGTTTCATACCCTGTTTGCGCCGGTCCACCGGCGACGGACCGGCGACCTCGCCGCCGCCGGGGGCCTTGGTGATGGCGCCATCGACGGCGATGTCGTGCAGCAGCAGACCGACGATGCGGTCGTAGGCGTCCAGGACGATCCGACGCAGCTGGGCGAAGACCCCGAGCCTGATCCACTCGTCACGACGATCGCGGATGGTGGTCGCCGAGCAGGTGCTGTCAGCGATGCCCTCATACGAGCAGCCGAACCGCAGTACCTGCAGGAGCTTGTCGAACACGATCCGATCCGCGATCCGGCGGCGATGGCAGCCCAGCGGATGGGTGGGATCGAACTCGTCTCGATGAGGCAGCAGCGCGGTGAACTGGTCCCACAACGGCTCGGTCAGCCATGATGGCAGGGTGGGCACGCGGCCTCCAGACGATCACGAAGCGTAGATAACTTCATGATCGGCAGGCCCGTACCCGCCCTCGCCCCCAGACACTCGACCGCGGCCAAGCTGTGACCAATCCGCGCGACCTCTTAGACGTCGTTTCAGAAGTGGTGGGCCCGGTTCTGCCGGTGACGGCGGGGCTGGCAGCATCGGCTGATGGTCGCGCCTCGTGTGTCTGAGAAGACGAAGATTTTCGAGTTGGAGATCGTCCTGACCGAGGTGGTGCCGGCGGTCCGGCGTCGGGTGCAGGTGCCGGGCGAGGTCGACTTGGCGGTGTTGCACGAGGTGGTGCAGTCAGTGATGGGCTGGACGAACTCTCATCTGCACGAGTTCGAGATCGTCGGGCGCCGCTACGGGATCCCAGACCCGGACTGGCCCGGACAGGATGTCGCCGACGAGACGAAAGAGAAGCTGTTTCGGCTGGTCAAGGCTGGTGACCGGTTCGGTTACGTCTACGACTTCGGTGACAACTGGGCCCACGAGATCACCGTCGAGGCGGTCGCGGCCGTCGAGCCGGGAGTGTGCTATCCGCGATGCGTCGCCGGGCAGGGGGCGTGCCCGCCCGAGGACGTCGGCGGGATCGGGGGTATGAGGACTTCCAGGCCGTGCTCGCCGACCCTGACCATCCCGACCGCGCCGAGCGCCTGGAGTGGGCGGGCGGGCCGTTCGACCCGCACCGCTTCGACCCTGACGAGGCCGACCGGGCCTTGGAGTGGCTGGCCTGGCGGCCGCTGGCCCCGACCTCGTAGGCGAGTGCCTCAGCGAGGGCTGGGTCGACCATCACTTCGGCTTCGGCTTGGTGAGGCGGCGGTGGCAGATCAGGGCGCAGGCCAGCGATAACAGCGCGGTGATCGTGGATTCGGCGCGGTCGTAGCGCAGCGCGAGGCGGCGGAAGTCCAGCAGCCAGGACATGGTGCGCTCGACGACCCAGCGGACCCGCCCGAGCCGGGTGGAGTCCTCGATCCCGCGCCGGGCGATCCGCACCCCGATCCCACGCCCACTCAGGTAGCGGCGGCAGCGGGGATAGTCGTAGCCCTTGTCGGCGTGCACCTTGTCCGGCCGACGTCGCGGACGCCCCGGCTGTCCCGCCCGTTCGCGGACGCCGGGGTTGGTGTCCAGCAGCGGGGCGAGCATCCGACTGTCGTGGGTGTTCGCCCCGGTGACCAGCGCATGCAGCGGGAGCCCGCCTCGGTCGCAGAGCACGTGGTACTTGCTGCCCGCCTTCCCGCGATCGGTCGGCGAGGGCCCGGTGGCCTCGCCGCGGCGCTTGGCCCGCACGCTCACGCTGTCCACCGCCGCCCGCGACCAGTCCAGCAGGCCCTGCTGGGCGAGGCGGTCGAGCATCACCCGGTGCAGCTGGGCCCAGACCCCGGCCTGCTGCCACTGCCGTAGCCGCCGCCAGCAGGTCACTCCGGACCCACAGCCGAGCTCGGCGGGCAGCGCGTTCCAGCTGATCCCGGTCTTGAGCACGAACACGATCCCGGCCAGAGCGGCCCGATCCGGCACCCGCGGACGGCCTGTCCGTCCCCGCTTGTGCTTGCGCGGCTTGGGCAGCAGCGGCTCCACCAGCGCCCACAGCTCGTCGCTCACCAATCGCTCGACACAAGATCGCCGCGCCACGACCGGACATGATCAGCTACCAGCGCCGATCCACACAGGACCGACACGCCGACTTCTGAAACGACCTCTTATTAGAGCGTCCGGCAGTAGAGGTGGCCGTGTGTCGGTGTTGGTAGAGACACGGACCTGCAAGTGATCATGGGATTGCTGATGTCCTGATGGTCGCCTGGAGGGTCCGTGCCTCTATTGCCAGAATCGCTGATCGACCCCCTCTGGGTCGAGTTCGCTGCCCTGATCGAGGCAGAGCGGCGCCCGGAGTTCGACCCGGCCCATCCGTGGGGATGTCACCGCCGCCGTATCCCCGACCGCCTGGTGTTCGAGCACGTGCTCGCGGCGTTGGTGCACGGCAGCGGCTACGAACGCATTGCCACCCCCGGCTGCTCGGACCGCACGATCCGCCGCCGTCTCGCCCAGTGGGCCGCCGCTGGCGTCGGGGAGCAGGTCCTTCGGGCCGCGCTGGCCGGCTATGACTAGATGATCGGTCTCGACCTCGACGATCTGTCTGCCGACGGAGCGATCACCAAGGCTCCCTGCGGTGGCGAGGTCGCCGGCTGTAACCCGGTCGACCGGGGCAAACAGGGCACCAAACGCTCCGTGGTCTGCGACGGTGCGGGGATCCCGCTGCACCTGATCAGCGCCCGCGCCAATGACCACGACTCGCCGTTGTCAACGGATCCTGAAGATTGACCCCCCTGGGGATCGGCAAGTTTGACCCCTCGGTTGGTCTGTCAGTCCCGGTCGGCGCGGTTCTGTTTGGCCAGCAGCTCGCGGCGCTGGCGGGTCCGGTAGGAGTCTCCGGTCAAGGTCAGAACCTCGGCGTGGTGAACCAGACGGTCGATCATGGCTGCGGCGACGACATCGTCGGAGAAGGTCTCGCCCCAGCGTCCGAAGGGCAGGTTCGAGGTGACCATCACAGAGCCCTGCTCGTAGCGGGAGGCAATGAGCTGGAAGAACAGGTTCGCCGCGTCCTGGTCGAAGGGGATGTAGCCGACCTCGTCGATGATGATCAGCTTGTAGCGGCGGATCTTCTTCAGCTCGGCCTCCAGCCGTCCGGCCTGGTGGGCGTCGGTGAGGCGGGTGATCCAGTTGTTCGCGGTGTCGAAGAGCACCGAGTAGCCGGCGTGGGCGGCTTTGACCCCGAGCCCGATCGCGAGATGGGTCTTCCCGAGCCCGGGTGGGCCGAGCAGGATCACGTTCTCAGCCTTGGCCACGAACGTCCCGGTCGCCAAGTGCGCCAGCACATCTCGACGCAGCGAGGGCAGGTGGTCGAGGTTGAAATCCTCGAGAGTCTTCACGGCTGGGAAATGCGCGGTCCGGATCCGCATCGTGGTGCCGGCGGACTCGCGTTCGGCGACCTGGCGTTGCAGGACCGCAGCCAGATACTCCTCGTGCGACCAGGTCTCGTCGCGGGCCTGCTCAGCGAGCTCAGCCCAGCAGCGCCCGATCGTCGGGGTCTTCAGCACCCGGGTCAGGTAGGCCAGCATCGAGGGCAACCCCTCGCTCGGCGCAGTCCCGGTCGTGGTGGCGGTCATGGGTTGCTCGCTTCCGCTGCGGGCGCGGCCGTGGGGTCGGCCGGGCTGGTGGGGGTGAAGTCGACGCCGAACAGGGCGTCGTAGTCGGGCAGGGCCCGGATCGCGACGGCGTGGCCATCGTTGTGGCGGCGCGTCCCGGACTGCTGGGACCGCTGCTGGGCGCGGCGTTGTTCAGCCAGTGCGTGGCGCATGTCGGCGGCGGTGGCGACGTGGGCCGGGTCGGTGATCACCAGGTGGCGGCCCCAGCTGCGGTCGTGGCTGGCGACTCGCTCGTTGCCGCAGAACACCTCGACCGCAGTGGGTGATGCGGCGACCTCGACGAAGCGGCCGATCATCCGCGGATCGACGGAGTAGTCGTTGGCGTCGACGCGCACGTAGTAGTCACGGGCCAGCCGGATCCGGTGGGTCAGACCGACCTGTGGAGCCACCGGCGGCAGGACGATCATCGCCTGGCGGTCGACCTCGAGCAGGTCCACCGGCCGGCCATGGATGGCGCGGACGGTGCGCGTGTTCGCCCTGGTCACCAGCCACTCGGCGAGCTGGTCGTTGAAGTCGGCTGGGGAGGCGAACTCGCGTCCGGGCAGGAACGAGGTCTCGAAGAACCCGTTGTTGCGCTCCACCATGCCCTTGAACTCGGGGTCCTTCGGCGGAGCCAACCGGATCCTCGTGGCCAGAGTTCCGGCGAACCCGGCGGCCGGGGCCGAGACCTTCCCGGTGCCGCCGATCGCCGATTCCCGGTCCCAGACCAGCGTCTTCGGGACACGGCCCAGGGCAGCGATCAGCTGCCACATCCCGGACAGGATGTCACCGCCCTGGCGCGACGGGATCATCGTCGCCGACAGAAACCGGGAGAACGCCAAGGTCAGCACCAGCACCGGCAGGATCCGCGCCTGCCTTGCCGCGACCGGGATCAGGGTCTCGGGGAACCACAGGTCGCACTGGGCGATCTCGCCCGGCTCGTAGACGGTCCGGTCCGACGGATCGATCCCGACGTACTCGGGCCGGATCCGGGCCAACAGCTTCTTCAGCGGCCCCTCGGAGTAAGAGGTCGCGCGGATTGGTTGGTGATCATGGACGTCGTGCAGGTCGGGCGTTCCAGCGGTGTGTGGTCCAGGCCTGCCGAATCAAGCTACGGAGTGTGACGATCGTGTCGGCGAGGTCGAAGAACGCGTCGACGACGATTTCTCGTCGTTCGTAGCAGCGCTGCAGCCGGTTGAAGCTGTTGTGCCAAGCGTTGGTCCGCTCGACGTGCCAGCGGCGGGTGGCCTGGATCGGCGCTTTCTCACCCTTGTGCGCGATCTCGCCGTGCAGGCCTCGTTCGGCCAGCGTGTCGCGGGTCTTGCCGGAGTCATAGCCGGCGTCGAGGTGCACGGTGATGTCGTCGGGCAGCGGGCCGAGAGCATCGAGGCGGTCGAGGGTGGGGCCCAGTAGCGGGGAGTCGTGCCGGTTGGCTCCGGCCAGGACTCGGCCCAGCGGGATGCCGTATCCCTCGACGAGCACCGAACGTTTCAT
Organism: Pseudonocardia sp. ICBG1293; assembly: GCF_020131355.1. Lineage (GTDB taxonomy): Bacteria > Actinomycetota > Actinomycetes > Mycobacteriales > Pseudonocardiaceae > Pseudonocardia. Next base: position 6,833 of record NZ_JAHLEL010000020.1, on the reverse strand, counting down.
ACCCTGTTTGCGCCGGTCCACCGGCGACGGACCGGCGACCTCGCCGCCGCCGGGGGCCTTGGTGATGGCGCCATCGACGGCGATGTCGTGCAGCAGCAGACCGACGATGCGGTCGTAGGCGTCCAGGACGATCCGACGCAGCTGGGCGAAGACCCCGAGCCTGATCCACTCGTCACGACGATCGCGGATGGTGGTCGCCGAGCAGGTGCTGTCAGCGATGCCCTCATACGAGCAGCCGAACCGCAGTACCTGCAGGAGCTTGTCGAACACGATCCGATCCGCGATCCGGCGGCGATGGCAGCCCAGCGGATGGGTGGGATCGAACTCGTCTCGATGAGGCAGCAGCGCGGTGAACTGGTCCCACAACGGCTCGGTCAGCCATGATGGCAGGGTGGGCACGCGGCCTCCAGACGATCACGAAGCGTAGATAACTTCATGATCGGCAGGCCCGTACCCGCCCTCGCCCCCAGACACTCGACCGCGGCCAAGCTGTGACCAATCCGCGCGACCTCTTAGAGGTCATTTCAGAACGAGGTCGACGTGTCTGTTGTAGACGACAAGCGGCTATCTGACCTGCCGTTTGATCTGTCGTCGAGGGGTCAATGGAAACTCGACAAGTCGTTCTGAAACGACCTCTTAGAGCGTCCGGCAGTAGAGGTGGCCGTGTGTCGGTGTTGGTAGAGACACGGACCTGCAAGTGATCATGGGATTGCTGATGTCCTGATGGTCGCCTGGAGGGTCCGTGCCTCTATTGCCAGAATCGCTGATCGACCCCCTCTGGGTCGAGTTCGCTGCCCTGATCGAGGCAGAGCGGCGCCCGGAGTTCGACCCGGCCCATCCGTGGGGATGTCACCGCCGCCGTATCCCCGACCGCCTGGTGTTCGAGCACGTGCTCGCGGCGTTGGTGCACGGCAGCGGCTACGAACGCATTGCCACCCCCGGCTGCTCGGACCGCACGATCCGCCGCCGTCTCGCCCAGTGGGCCGCCGCTGGCGTCGGGGAGCAGGTCCTTCGGGCCGCGCTGGCCGGCTATGACTAGATGATCGGTCTCGACCTCGACGATCTGTCTGCCGACGGAGCGATCACCAAGGCTCCCTGCGGTGGCGAGGTCGCCGGCTGTAACCCGGTCGACCGGGGCAAACAGGGCACCAAACGCTCCGTGGTCTGCGACGGTGCGGGGATCCCGCTGCACCTGATCAGCGCCCGCGCCAATGACCACGACTCGCCGTTGCTGAAACCGACCCTGATCGGGATCTACGACATGATCGGGCCGCTGCCCGAGCGACCGTGCCTGCACCTGGACCGGGGCTATGACTCAGGCAAGACCCGCGATCTGCTCGAACGACTCGGGTTCGACGCACAGATCGCCACCAAGGGCCGGCCCGCCCCGATCCAGGTCGGTATGCGGTGGCCGGTCGAGCGCACCCATTCCTGGATGAACGGCTACGGCAAGCTGCGCCGGTTCACCGATCGCCGGAAGATCATCGTCGAGTTCTACCTCGACCTCGCCGCCGCGCTCACCGTGATCCGCCGGCTGATCAACCGTGCCCGCAGCCGCTACCGCTGGACAACCCGACCCACGACCCGTCGACTCCGATAACCATCAATCGCCGGACGCTCTAAGAGGTCATTTCAGAACGAGGTCGACGTGTCTGTTGTAGACGACAAGCGGCTATCTGACCTGCCGTTTGATCTGTCGTCGAGGGGTCAATGGAAACTCGACAAGTCGTTCTGAAACGACCTCTTAGATCGGGGTGCGTGCCGGCTTCGGCCGGGGACCGGTGAACGCTCGGTGAACGCCGGGGTCAGGCGGCGCGGGCACGCAGGCCCACGCGCAGGCCGACCCGGAAGCGCTCGGTGGAGCCGAGGACGGTCGACCGGACCCCGGTCACCTCGAACCACTCGAGGGCGTGCCCGGCGCGACCCATGCCGTCCAGGATCGCCGCCTCGACGCTCTCGTCGGAGGTCCCGACGACCTCGGTGACGACGCAGTCCGCGTGTTCCATGACGCAGACGTGCCCCTGGCGTCTCACCGTCAAACTCGATCGGTCGACCGTTCGCCGAGCGGGGGGTACGGACTACGTCGAACGGGGCAACGACGCACTCAGACGGCGAGCGGGCCGGGCATCTGTCCGGTGACCACGTACACGATCCGGCGGGCGACGGCCACGGCGTGGTCGGCGTAGCGCTCGTAGAACCGCGCGAGCAGGGCGACGTCGACCGCGGCGGACACCCCGTGGGTCCAGTTGCGGTCCATCAGCACGGTGAACATGTGCTCGTGGATGTCGTCGACGGCGTCGTCGTCGGCCTCGAGCTCGGTGGCCGCGTCCAGGTCGCGGGTACGGATGACCCGGCCGGCCTTCTCCGCGAGCTCCACGCCGACCCGGCCCATCTCGGCGAAGTACGACTTGACCTCGTCGGGCAGCACGGACTGCGGGTGCCTGCGCCGCGCGGCCTGGGCGACGTGCAGTGCGAGGTCACCCATGCGCTCGATGTCACCGGCGCCGTGGATCGCGGCGACGACGACCCGCAGGTCGGTCGCGACCGGCGCCTGCAGGGCGAGCAGACCGAAGGCCCGGTGCTCCGCGGCGGCGCGGACGTCATCGATCTTGATGTCCTCGGAGATGACCTGCTCGGCGAGCTGCAGGTCGGCCTCGAGCAGCGCGGTCGTGGCGCGCGCCATGGCGCGTGCGACGTCGTCGCACATGTCCGCCAGGCCGGAGGCCAGCTCGTCCAGCTGCTCCTGATAGGTGTCGCGCATGCCACGAGCCTAGGCCCCCGGACGTGATGGTTCAGCCGCAGCGGGTGAACCCACCGTGAACGCTGGGCGACGTACCCGGTCGGGGGACCGGGGGCGTTCAGTCGCAGTCGACGTCGTCGGAGGGCACGGCCTGCACCGGGGCCGCGTCACCCGCGCCGACGACGAGCTCCAGGACCCGGCTCCCGGTCGGGTCCGGCAGCGGGCGGGCGCCGGGCAGCGCGTCCACCAGGGTGCCCGCGGCGTCGGTGTTGTCGGGGGAGTAGCGGACCTGCGCACCGGGTGCGGCCGGGCCGATGGTGACGGCGCCGATCTCGTAGCCGCGCTCGCGCAGGTCCGCGGCGACCCGGTCGGCCGCGCCGGGACGCCCGGTCGCGTCGACGAGGGTCACGACGGTGCCCGCCGCCGGCGCGGCCGCGGAGCGCGAGGCCGGAGCGGTCGCGCTCTCGGGCAGCGGCTCGTGCTCGCGCAGCGCGGAGAACAGGGCGCGGGCCTCCGGGCGGCGCAGCTCCAGCTGGCCACGGGTGTTCGGAGCGTCGGAGACCGGGACGGACAGGAAGGCAGGGGTGTCGTCGTCGGCGGCGGCACCCGACCGGGCGAGCCCGCGGGCCAGGGTGAGGATCTCCCGGGCGTCGACGCCGTCGGCCGCCAGCGCCGAGGACACTCCGGCGGCGGACCGTCCCGGCGCCCCCGGGGTCAGCAGCGAGGTGGTCGACAGCGCGTCGCCGAGGGCCGCGGCGACCACGCGCTGCTGGCGGCGGACCCGGTTGGCCGGGGAGCTGTCGGCGGTGCCCGCGGCGGAGGCGAACCGGACAGCGGTGGCCCCGTCGAGCTCCACGGTGCCCGAGCCCTCCACGACCGGGCCGAGCACCGGGTCCACGACCGGGCGCTCGGTGCAGACCGCGATCCCGCCGACGGCGTCGACCAGCTCCGGGGCGCCGGCCAGGTCGAGCGCGACGAAGCCGCTCATCGGCATGCTGGTCAGCTGCTGGACGACACCGACGCTGCAGGCCGGGCCGCCGACGTCGTAGGCGGTGGCGAAGGCGGTGCGCGACTCGGCGGGGACGGTGTCGCCGTAGCCACCGGTCGCGGGGTCGAAGCGCCGGCACGGCGGCCGGGAGACCTCCAGCGTCGCCGGGATCGACAGGGTGACCGCGGGGCCGCCGCCCGCGGGTCGGTGGACCAGGACCGCGGTGTCGGTCCGCGCGGACTCCGCGGTGCCCGCGCGGTCGGCCTGCAGGCCCAGGACCAGGACGTTCCGGTCGCCGGACTGGGCCTCGGCGTCGAGGATCGCGTCGGTGTCCGGGGCGAGCGCGGCGACGGTGCGGACACCGTCGTGCACCTCGCTGCGCCCGGCGAAGCCGAACGCGGTCGTGACGAGGACGAGGGCGGCGGCCACCGCCGCACCGATCCGCCACGCACGGGGGGCGGCCCGGCCCGGGGGCGGGGTGTCTGCCGGCTCCGGCTCCGTGGTCACCGGCGGTGCTTCCTCCGGTGCGGCCCGCTCCGCCTGCTCCGCCACCACGCCGGCGTCGTCGGCGGGCGGGTCGTCCCGGTAGCGGCGACGACGACGGCGCGGCCCCAGCGCGTCGAAGACCTCGGTGACGCGGGAGTCCGCGGCTCCCCGGCGGTCGGTTCCGGTCGGTCCGGCGGGCTGCGGGCCTTCGTCGGGGGTGCCCGGGTGGGCACCGGCCGGTGCGGGGCCCGGTCGGGATCCCCGTGCGGTGGCGTCCGCCCGGGCGTCGGGTGGGAGCGTGCCGGGGCCCGGCCGGGGAGTCCCGGTGCCCGGGGCCTGCGTCGGGACGGCGGTGCTCCCGGTCCCCGGCCCCGGCCCCGGGGCAGGGGTGGGCCGGTCGACGGGCGGGGCCGGCCGGGTGGGACGACCGCTCGCCGGGGGCACCGGGGTGGCCCGCGACGGTCCGCCGTCCCGCGGGTGCGGGCCGCGCCGGGCCGGCTGCTCACCGGGGCGGCGGGGGACGGGCCCGCCGCGCACGCGTCGCACGCCGCTCGGGGGGACCGGCGGCGGCGGGGTGTCGGCGGTCCGCGGCTGCGGCCCGGACGGGTGGGTGCCGGGCTCGGGCCGCGGCCCGGACGGGTGTGCTCCGGGGCGCCGCTGGGGCCCGGACGGATGCGTCGCGGGGGTCGGGGGCTGCGCGTCCGGAGAGCCCTGCGGAGCGGGCGGAGCGGCGTCGTCCGGGCGCCGGCGGGTACGCCGGGTCCGGCGCACCTCGTCGTCGCCGTCCTGCACCGGGCCTCCTCGTCGCGACCGCCGGAGCGGAAGCACGTGACGGGCGCGCTGTCGGGTGGTGCGCCCCTCGGGGGATCGTGCGGCCGCGGGACCGCACGCCGATCTTAGAGCGTCCGGCGATTGATGGTTATTGGAGTCGACGGGTCGTGGGTCGGGTTGTCCAGCGGTAGCGGCTGCGGGCACGGTTGATCAGCCGGCGGATCACGGTGAGCGCGGCGGCGAGGTTGAGGTAGAACTCGACGATGATCTTCCGGCGATCGGTGAACCGGCGCAGCTTGCCGTAGCCGTTCATCCAGGAGTGCGTGCGCTCGATGGGCCACCGTCGTCCTGCCTGGATCGGAGCTGGGACCCCCGTGGTCGCGATCTCGCCGGTGAAGCCCAGGGTGTGCAGCAGAGTACGGGTCTTGCCGGAGTCATAGCCGCGGTCCAGGTGCACGGTCGGGAACAGATCACCACCGTGGGCGTCGCGGTGGCGGGGCAGCGGGCCGATCATCGTCACGATGCCGGTCAAGGTCGGTTCCAGCAGGGGCGAGTCATGGTCGTTGGCTCGCGCCGCGACCAGGTGCAGCGGGATGCCCTGGTCATCGCAGGCCACGGACCGTTTCGTGCCCTGCTTGCCGCGGTCGACAGGGCTGCGGCCGGCCACCTCGCCTCCGCCTGGTGCCTTGGTGATCGATCCGTCGACCGCCAGATCGTCAAGATCCAGGCCGAGTATCTGGTCGTAACTGAGCTTGGCCCCGTAGTCCGGACACCGACGGTGTGGGGTCAGTGGGTGTGGTTGGGCGGGGTGTGGGCTGCTTCGAGGTCGTTCGGGGAGAGCATCCCAATACTGGAATGGCGCCGTAACGGATTGTACCAGCATTCTATCCATTCGAAGATGGCGGTGGCAAGCTCTGCGCGGGTTTTCCAGGTTCTGGAATCGAGCAGTTCGAGTTGCATGGTACCCCAGAATGATTCGACCAGAGAGTTATCGTAGCAATCTCCGATCGAGCCCATCGATGGGACGATTCCAGCGGCGACCAGACGTCGACCGAATGCCCATGATGTGAATTGGGTGCCGTGGTTGGAATGTAGGATCGTGGCGTGGTATTGCGGGCGTCGGCGGAGTATGGCCATGCCGAGGGCGTCGATGACGAGTTCGGTGCGCATGTTGTCGGCGATGGACCATCCGACTGCTTTCCGGGAGAATACATCGATGACTGCCGCGCAGTAGACTTTCCCTTCTCGGGTGGGGTGTTCGGTGATGTCGGTGCACCAGATCTCATCCGGTCCGTCGACGGTGAAGTCGCGGTCGACCAGGTCGGTGTAGGGGTCGGCGTGCTGGTCCCGGACGGTGCAGCCGTGGTTGCGTCGCCGGTAGAGGCCCTGGATCCCGGCCTGGCGCATCAGCCGAGCGACGCGTTTGTGGTTCACCGTGATACCGAGTCCGAGGGTGAGCTCGGCGTGCACACGTGGCCATCCGTAGGTGCCCCGGGACTCTGCGTGGATTTTCTCGATGTGTTTGAGGAGCAGTTCGTTCTCCTGCGTCCGTAGCGATGTCGCCCGGAGTGCCATTCGTAGTAGCCCTGGCGGCGGACGCCAAGGACCCGGCAGGTCACCGCGACGTCGAATCCATCGTCGGCGAGTTCACGGACCAGCGGGAAAACTACTTTGGGAGGATGTTCTCCCGGGCGAAGTACGCGGCAGCACGCTTGAGGATCTCGTTCTCGATCTCGATCCGGCGGGCCTTCTTTCGGAGTTCGACGATCTCACTTTTCTCCGCGCTCGACAGACGTGTGGAGCGCGGGTCACCGTCGTCTGCGTCGGCCTGGGAGACCCAGTTCCGCA
>NZ_JAHLEL010000019.1 GCF_020131355.1 Pseudonocardia sp. ICBG1293 | reverse complement strand
GCGTCGAGGTCCAGCTCCCGGGTCGCCTCGTGCAGGTGCCAGGCGGCGTCGGCCTTGGCGCCGCAGCACCGTGTCGCGCCGGGGCCGCGTCCAGCGCGCCGACCACACCGTCGTCGAGCACACCCGCGGTGTGCACGACGGCCCGCAGCGGGCGCTCCCGCCCGGCCTCGGCGACCAGGGCCGCGACGGCGTCGCGGTCGGCGACGTCGCAGGCCACCACCCGGACCCGGGCGCCGAGCGCCTCGAGGTCGGCGACCAGCTCCGCCGCGCCCCGTGCGGACGGCCCGCGACGGCCGGCGAGGACCAGGTCCCGCGCACCGCGTCGGGTGACGAGGTGCCGGGCGACCAGGCTGCCGAGCCCACCGGTCCCGCCGGTGACGAGCACGGTGCCGTCCGTGCGCAGGGCCGGACGCGCGTCGGGGCCGTCGGGGCCGTCGGGGCCGTCGGTGCCGTCCCGCTGCTCGGGCGTCACGGCGGTCCGGACCAGGCGCGGGGCACGCAGGCGCCCGTCGCGGACCGCCAGCTCGGGCTCCGTGACGAGTGCGGCCAGCGCGGCGGCCGTCAGGGACGGATCCGTACCGGTCGCCTCCGGGTCGAGGTCGAGCAGCCCGAGGGTGCCCGGGTTCTCGTTCCCCGCCGACCGGACCAGGCCCCGGACCGCGGCGGCCGCCAGGTCGGGGACGGCGCCGCCGTCCACCGCGACGGCGCCGCGGGTCACGACCACCAGCCGGGCCGTGGCGAGCTCCTCGGTGGCGAGCCACTGCTGGACCTGTTCCAGGGCCCGGACGGTGCAGGCGCGCACCTCCTCGGGCCGCCCGGTGACGCCCGGATCGGCCGCCACCGGGAACAGCACCACGTCCGGAACCGGCTCGGTGCCCGCGGCGAGCGTGGCCAGGTCGTCGACCTGCACGGCGTCCGGTACCGCCTCGGTCAGCCCGAACGGGTCGGCCCCGAGGACCGCGACCGACCCGGCCGCGCCCTGCGTGGCGTCGACGTCCGTCCAGTCCAGCCCGAACAGCGCGTCACGGTCGGTCCGGGCGGCCCGCAGCTGCTCGGCTCCGACCTGCCGGGTGTGCAGCGCCTCGACGGTGACGACCGGAGCACCGGTCCCGTCGACGGCCTGCACCGACAGGACACCGTCCCCGGCCGGCGCGATCCGCACCCGCAGGGTGGCGGCGCCGCCCGCGAGCAGCGACACCCCCGACCAGGAGAAGGGCAGTGCGCCACCGCCGGCTCCGTCGCCACCGCCGGTCCCGCCGGGGCGAGGGCCGCGAGCAGCGACACGTGCAGCGCGGCGTCGAGCAGCGCCGGGTGCAGGCCGAACCCGTCGGGGCCCCCGGCACCGTCGGGGAGCTCGACCTCGGCGAACAGCTCCTCGCCGCGGCGCCAGGCCGCCCGCAGGCCGCGGAACACCGGGCCGTAGGCGAACCCGGCGTCGGCGAGGACGTCGTAGCAGCCCTCCACCTCGACCGCGGCCGCGTCGGACGGCGGCCACACCGCCGCGTCCGCCGCGAGCGGGGCGGCGGGGCCGGCCGGGGCCAGCGCACCGGCCGCGTGCCGGGTCCAGGCGTCCTCGCCCGCGCCCTCGGGCCGGGAGTGGATGCCGATGCCCCGGCTGCCGTCGGTGTCCGGTGCGTCGACCGTCACCTGCAGCTGCAGGGCCCCCTGCTCGGGCAGGGCCAGCGGTGCGGCCAGGGTCAGCTCCTCGACCCGGTCGCATCCGACCTGGTCGCCGGCCCGGATCGCCATGTCGAGCAGCGCCGTGCCGGGGACCAGTACGTGCCCCAGCACCGTGTGGTCGACCAGCCACGGGTGCGAACCGCGGGACAGTCGTCCGGTGAACACCACTCCCCCGCCGGACGCGAGCTCCACGGCGGCGCCGAGCAGCGGGTGCTCGGGCGCACCGAGGCCGGCCGCGCGGACGTCGCCGTCCGCGGTCCGGGCCGCAGGCCAGAACCACTGCCGCTGGAAGGCGTACGTCGGGAGGTCGACCCGGGCCGGCCGGGTCCCGGTGAACACGTCGTGCCAGTCGCCGGTGCGTCCGGCGGTGTGCAGCTGTGCCCGCGCGGTGAGCACGGTCGTCTCCTCGTCGCGGTCGCGGCGCAGCAGGGGCACCGTGACGGCGCCCTCCGGGACGGTCTGTGCGGCCAGTGCCGACAGCACCCCGTCCGGGCCGATCTCCAGGTAGGCGGTGACACCCGCGGCGTCCAGCGCCGCGACACCGTCGGCGAACCGCACGGTCTCCCGGACGTGGCGCACCCAGTACTCCGGGTCGCACAGCTGACCCGGCTGCGCGAGCGCACCGGTCAGGTTCGACACCACCGGCACCACCGGCTCGGAGTAGGTGAGCTGCTCGGCGACGGCCCGGAACTGCTCGAGCATCGGGTCCATCAGCGGCGAGTGGAACGCGTGCGACACCTGCAGCCGGGTGGTCCGCCTGCCCTGCTCGGCGAGCCGGGTCCCGACGGCCAGCACGGCGTCCTCGGTACCGGACACGACGACCGAGGACGGTCCGTTCACCGCGGCGATCGCGACGTCACCGGTGAGCAGCGGCGTGACCTCGTCCGGTCGCGCCTGCACCGCGATCATCGCGCCGCCGGTCGGCAGCGCCTGCATCAGCGACGCCCGCGCCGCGACCAGACGCGCCGCATCGGCCAGCGAGAACACCCCGGCCACGTGCGCCGCCGCGATCTCACCGATCGAGTGCCCCGCCACCAGGTCCGCACGCACACCACAGGACTCCACCAGCCGGTGCAGCGCGACCTCGACCGCGAACAGCGCGGGCTGGGTCCAGCCGGTCTCGTCGAGCCGGCCGGACTCCCGGTCGTCGGCGGCCCACATCACCTCGCGCAGCGACGGGGTACCGGCGCCCGCGGGCTCCAGCTCGGCGTCCAGCGCGGCCACGACCGCGTCGAACGCCTCGGCGAACACCGGGAACCGCTCGTACAGCTCCCGGCCCATGCCGGGACGCTGCGAGCCCTGCCCGGAGAACAGCAAAGCCGTGCGGCCGCCGTCGCTCTCCCCGGTGACCGCCGCCGGGTCCGGGCGACCGCCGGCGACCGCGTCGAGCGCGGTGAGCGGGTCGGTACCGGCCCCGGCGAGGACGACGGCGCGGTGGGCGAACTCCGACCGGGTGGTCGCGAGCGCGTGGGCGACGTCGACCCGGCGCGGGCCGGGCCGCTCGGTGAGCGCGTCGCGCAGTCGTGCCGCCTGGGCGCGCAGTGCCTCCGGCGTGCGACCGGACAGCACCCACGGCACCACGCGGGGTTCGGGCGCGGCGGGCTCACCGGATCCGGGGACGGCGGCGGGCTGCTCCAGCACGACGTGCGCGTTGGTGCCGCTGATCCCGAACGACGACACCCCGGCCCGGCGCGCGCGCCCGGTCTCCGGCCACGCGGTCTGCTCGGTCAGCAGCGCGACCGTGCCGTCGGACCAGTCCACGTGCGACGACGGCGCGTCCACGTGCAACGTGCGCGGCACCGTCCCGTGCCGCATCGCCAGCACCATCTTGATCACACCCGCCACACCGGCGGCGGCCTGGGTGTGGCCGAGGTTCGACTTGACCGACCCCAGCAGCAGCGGACGGTCGGTGTCGCGGTCCCGCCCGTAGGTCGCGATCAGCGCCTGGGCCTCGATCGGGTCGCCCAGGGTGGTGCCGGTGCCGTGCGCCTCGACGACGTCGACGTCGCCGGTGGACAGGCCGCCCGACGCCAGCGCCTGGCGGATGACCCGCTGCTGGGACGGTCCGTTCGGTGCCGTGAGCCCGTTGGAGGCGCCGTCCTGGTTGACCGCGGACCCGCGCACCACGGCGAGGATCTCGTGCCCGTTCCGCAGCGCGTCGGACCGGCGCTCCAGCACCAGCATCCCGACGCCCTCGGCCCAGCCGACGCCGTCGGCGTCGTCGGAGAACGCCTTGCACCGCCCGTCCGGGGACAGGCCCCGCTGCCGGGAGAACTCGACGAACGTGCCCGGCGTCGACATCACCGTCACACCGCCGGCGAGGGCGAGCGTGCACTCCCCCGAGCGCAGCGCCTGCATCGCCCAGTGCATCGCCACCAGCGACGACGAGCACGCCGTGTCGACGGTGACCGCCGGGCCCTCCAGGCCCAGGGTGTAGGACACCCGGCCCGACGCGACGCTCGGGGAGCTGCCGCTGCCCTGGAAGCCCTCGTACTCGGGCCCGGCGAGCACCGTGCCGTAGTCGCTGTACATGACCCCGGCGAAGACGCCGGTGGCGCTGCCGCGCAACGAGACCGGGTCGATCCCGGCCCGCTCGACCGCCTCCCACGAGGTCTCCAGCAACAGCCGCTGCTGGGCGTCGGTGGCCGTCGCCTCACGCGGACTCATCCCGAAGAACCCGGCGTCGAACTCCGCCGCGGTGTGCAGGAACCCGCCCTCGCGGGTGTAGGAGGTGCCGAGGTGGTCGGCGTCGGGGTGGTAGAGGTTCTCCAGGTCCCACCCGCGGTCGGTGGGGAACCCGGTGATCGCGTCGCCGCCGGAGGTGACCAAGGTCCACAGGTCGTCCGGGGTGGCGACGCCGCCGGGGTACCGCGACGCCATCCCGACGATGACGATCGGGGCGCCGGCGACCGCGGCGGTGCGCGCCGGGGCGGCCGGGACGGCGTCGTCGGTGCCGAACAGGTCGTCGGCGATCACCTCGACCAGCAGGTCGACGGTCGGGTGGTCGAAGACCATCGTGGCCGGCAGCCGCAGTCCGGTGACGGTGTTGAGCCGGTTGCGCAGCTCCACCGAGGTGAGCGAGTCGAAGCCGAGGTCGCGGAACGCGCGCCCGGCGTCGACGTCGGCGGCGCCCGCGTGGCCGAGGACCAGCGCGACCTGCCCGCGGACGAGGTCGAGGAGCACCTCGCGTCGCTCCTCGGGGGTGAGCGGGGCCAGGCGGTCCCGCAGCCCCGACGCGGCGGCCGAGCCTGCGACCGCGGCACGGCGGGAGCGGCCCCGGACCAGGGTCCGCAGGACCGCGGGCACCTCTCCGTGGGCGCGCAGCGCGGCCGGGTCCAGACGCAGCGGCGCGAGTGCCGGTTCACCGGTGGCCAGGGCGGCGTCGAACAGGGCGAGTCCGTGCTCGACGGTCAGCGCCGGGACCCCGGAGCGCGCGAGGCGCGCCGCGTCGGCCTCGGTCAGCTCGCCCGCCATGCCCTGCTCCCAGGGGCCCCAGGCCAGCGCGGTGCCGGGGAGCCCCTCGGTGCGGCGCCGCAGCGCCAGGGCGTCGAGGAACGCGTTGCCGGCGGCGTAGTTCGCCTGTCCCGGGTTGCCGAGCACACCGGCGACCGAGGAGAACAGCACGAACGCCGTGAGGTCGCGGTCGCGGGTCGCCTCGTGGAGGTGCCAGGCGGCGTCGACCTTCGGACGGAGGACCGCGGCGAGCCGCTCGGGGGTGAGCGTGGCGACCAGACCGTCGTCGAGCACGCCCGCGGCGTGGATCACCGCGTGCACCGGGTGCTCGGCGAGGAGCGCGGTGACGGCGTCGCGGTCGGACACGTCGCAGGCGACGACGGTGGCGCGGGCCCCGGCGTCGGCCAGGTCGGCGACGAGGTCGGCGGCGCCCTCGGCGTCCGGGCCGCGGCGGCTGACCAGCAGCAGCTCACGCACGTCGTGCGCGGCCACCAGGTGGCGCGCGAGCACGGCGCCGAGACCGCCGGTCCCGCCGGTCACCAGGACGGTGCCGGCGCCGAGGCCGGCGGCCGCGGTGTCGTCGCCGGCGGGTGCGCGGCGGGCCAGGCGGGCCGCCCGCAGCTCCCCGTCGTGGGTCCGCAGCTGCGGCTCGTCGCCGTCCAGGGCCGCGGACGGCAGCGTGGCGGTGGTGTCCGGGTCGAGGTCGAGCAGGCCGAACGCGCCGGGGTTCTCCGACTGCGCGGACCGGACCAGTCCCCACACCGCGGCCGCCGCCGGGTCGTGCCCGGTGGTGGCGCCGCGGGTGACGACGACGAACCGGGTCCCGGCGAAACGCTCCTGCTCCAGGCGGGCGCGGACCAGGCCGAGCACCCGGGCGGTGAGCGTGTGGGCCGCCGCGGCGGCGTCCTCGCCACCGGGGTCCGCGGGTGCGGCGACGGGCACCAGCACCGGGCCGGCGGGCGGCCCGGACGGCAGGTCGTCGTGCTGCTCGACGGTCGCGCCGAGCCCGGCCAGTGCGCCGGTCAGACCGAACGGGTCGTCCCCGACCAGGACGGCGGTGGTGGCGTCGGGGAGCGGCCCGGCATCGGGGACGGGGGTCCAGTCGAGGCCGAACAGGGAGTCCCGGACACCGGGGGCGACGTCGTCGGGAGTGCCGACCGACCGCATCTCCAGCGCCCGGACCTCGGCGACGGGGGCGCCGCCGGGGTCGGTCGCGGAGACGGTGAGGGTGCCGTCGGGGTCGCGGCGCAGCCGCGTCCGCAGCGCGGACGCGCCGGCGGCGGCGAGCGAGACACCGCTCCAGGCGAACGGGACCCCGGCGGCGGTACCACCCGCGGTGTCCTCCCGCCGGTCCTCGCCCCGGTCCTCGACCAGCCATGCGGACTGCAGGGCGGCGTCGAGCAGGGCGGGGTGCAGGCCGTAGGCGGTGGCGGTCCCGTCGGCGGGCTCGGGGAGGACGAGCTCGGCGAACACCTCGCCGTCGCGCCGCCAGGCGGCCCGCAGCCCCTGGAAGGCCGGGCCGTAGTCGAAGCCCTCGGCCGCGCGGGCCGGGTAGAAGCCGTCCAGGTCGACCGGTTCGGCGCCGGTGGGCGGCCAGACCCCGTCGAGCGGGTCCGGGACCGGCGGGAGGGCGGCGACCAGGGTGCCGGTGGCGTGCAGGGTCCACCCGGCGTCGGGGTCCGGGTCGTCGTCGGTGCCGTGCGGCCGGGCGTGGACGGTGACCGGCCTGCGGCCGGTGGCGTCGGCGGCGCCGAGCCGGACCTGGGTCCGGACGGCGTCGTGGTCGGGCAGCACCAGTGGTGCGGTGAGCGTCAGCTCCTCCACGTGGTCGCACCCGACCTCCTCGCCTGCCCGCAGCACGAGCTCGACGAACGCGGTGCCCGGCAGCAGCACCCGGCCGCCGACGGCGTGGTCGGCCAGCCACGGCTGGGTGCGGGTGGAGATCCGCCCGGTGAGCACGAGGCCCTCGCCGTCGGCGAGCGCGACGACGTCGCCGGCCAGCGGGTGCCCGGTCGCACCGGTACCGGCCGGTGCCCCGGTCGTCCCGGTCGGCCAGAAGTGCCGGTGCTGGAAGGCGTAGGTCGGCAGGTCGACGTGCCCCGGCACGGCCGGGAGCAGGGCGGTCCAGTCGACCGGTGCGCCCGTGGTGTGCAGCGTGGCGAGCGCCGTGAGGGCGGTGTGCTCCTCGTCGCGGTCGCGGCGCAGCACCGGGACCGTCACGGTCGTGTCGTCGGGCAGCGACTCACGGGCCATCGCCGAGAGCACACCGTCCGGGCCGAGCTCCAGGAACGTGGTCGCACCGGCCTCGGCCAGCGCCCGCACACCGTCGGCGAACCGCACGGCCTCCCGGACGTGGCGCACCCAGTACCCCGGTCGCACAGCCGACCCGGCTCGGCGAGCGCACCGGTCAGGTTCGACACCACCGGCACCACCGGCTCGGAGTAGGTGAGCTGCTCGGCGACGGCCCGGAACTCCTCGAGCATCGGGTCCATCAGCGGCGAGTGGAACGCGTGCGAGACCCGCAGCGTGGTGACCGAGCGGCCCTGCGCGCGCAGCTGCTCCGCGACGGCCAGGACGGCGTCGCGTGCCCCGGACAGCACGAGCGAGGCGGGTCCGTTGACCGCGGCGACCGCCACGTCGTCGGTCAGGTGCGGGCGCACCTGCTCCTCGGTCGCACGGACGGCGACCATCGCACCCCCGGTCGGCAACGCCTGCATCAGCGACGCCCGCGCCGCGACCAGACGCGCCGCATCGGCCGGCGAGAACACCCCCGCCACGTGCGCCGCCGCGATCTCACCGATCGAGTGCCCCGCCACCAGGTCCGCACGCACACCCCAGGACTCCACCAGCCGGTACAGCGCGACCTCGACCGCGAACAACGCGGGCTGGGCCACGCCGGTCTCGTCCAGCGCCGCGGCGTCGGCGCCCCACACCGTCGCCCGCAGATCACCACCGAGCTCGGCGTCCAGCACACCGCGACGACGGCGTCGAACGCCCCGGCGAACACCGGGAACCGCCCGTACAACTCACGGCCCATCCCGAGCCGCTGCGAACCCTGCCCGGAGAACACCACCGCGGTCCGGCCGGGCCGGGCGGTCCCGGTCACGACGGCCGGATCGGGGGTGTCCGTGGCGAGCGCGGCCAGCGCGCGCAGGGCGTCGTCGCGGTCTGCGGCCAGGACGGCGGCCCGGTGGGCGAACCGCGACCGGCTGCTCGCCAGTGCCGACGCGACGTCGGCCGGGACGAGGCCGGGCCGGTCCTGCAGGTGCGCGCGCAAACCGGTCGGCCTGCCCGCGCAGCGCCTCGGGGGTCCTGCCGGACAGCACCAGCGGCGCCAGGCCGTCCCGGGCGGGTGCCGGGGCGACCGCGTCGGCGGGTTCCACCGGCGACGGGCTGCTCCAGCACGACGTGGGCGTTGGTGCCGCTGATGCCGAACGAGGAGATCCCGGCGCGGCGGACGCGCCCGGTCTCCGGCCAGGCCGTCCGCTCGGTGAGCAGCTCGACCGCTCCGGCGTCCCAGTCGACGTGCGAGGAGGGCTCGGTGACCCCGAGCGTGCGGGGCAGCACCCCGTGCTGCATCGCCATGATCATCTTGATCACGCCGGCGACGCCTGCGGCGGCCTGGGTGTGGCCCATGTTGGACTTGACCGAGCCGAGCAGCAGCGGCTGCTCGCGGTCCTGCCCGTAGGTGGCGAGCAGGGCCTGGGCCTCGATCGGGTCGCCGAGGGTGGTGCCGGTGCCGTGCGCCTCGACCGCGTCGACGTCGGCGGTGGACAGGCCACCGGAGGCGAGTGCCTGCCGGATGACGCGCTGCTGGACGGCCCGTTGGGCGCGGTCAGCCCGTTGGAGGCGCCGTCCTGGTTCACCGCCGAGCCGCGCACCACGGCGAGGATCCGGTGGCCGTGGCGCAGCGCGTCGGACCGGCGTTCCAGCAGCAACATGCCGACGCCCTCGGACCAGCCGACGCCGTCGGCGGAGTCGGAGAACGGCTTGGAGCGGCCGTCGGGGGCGAGGCCGCGCTGGCGGGAGAACTCGACGAAGGTCTCGGGGCCCGCCATGACGGTGACGCCGCCGGCGAGCGCCCGGTCGCACTCCCCGCTGCGCAGCGCCTGCGCGGCGAGGTGCAGCGCGACCAGCGACGACGAGCACGCGGTGTCCACCGTCATCGCCGGGCCCTCGAACCCGAAGGAGTAGGAGATGCGGCCCGAGGCCACCGACAGCGCGCTGCCCTGGCCCTGGAAGCCCTCGAACTCGTCGCCGTCGAGCCGGCTGCCGTAGCCGGAGTACATGACTCCGGCGAACACACCGGTCCGGCTGTCGCGCAGGCTCTGCGGGTCCAGCCCGGCGCGCTCGATCGCCTCCCACGACGACTCCAGCAGCAGCCGCTGCTGGGCGTCGGTCGCCATCGCCTCGCGCGGGCTCATCCCGAAGAAGTCCGCGTCGAAGCCCGGCGGCGTCGTCGAGGAACCCGCCGGAGCGGGCGTAGGAGGTGCCGCGGTGCGCGGGGTCGTCGTCGAACAGGTCGTCGAGGTCCCAGCCGCGGTCGGTGGGGAACCCGGTGATCACGTCGGTGCCCTCGTCGAGGACCGTCCACAGGTCCTCGGGCGAGCCGATGCCGCCGGGGAAGCGGCAGCTCATGCCCACCACGACGACGGGGTCGTCCGCGGTGACGACACCGGCGACGTCGGCACCGGTCCCGGTGTCGCCGTCGGCGTCCGGCCCGAGGAGCCCGACGAGCAGGTGCTCGGCGAGCGCGGCGACCGTCGGGTAGTCGAAGATCGCGGTGGCGGGCAGCCGCAGGCCGGTGGCGG
>NZ_JAHLEL010000018.1 GCF_020131355.1 Pseudonocardia sp. ICBG1293 | reverse complement strand
TCCCATACCGAGACGGCCGCGACGGCCACACCATGTGTCGTGAAGGTTTCACCGATCCAGTGAGCGAGATTCTCCGCCGTGGTCGGCCAGCAACCCCGGCTGCCTACGGTGTCGTTCAGATCCTGGTGGTCAAGAAGAGGCTCGACCTCGGTCTTCCATATCGTGGACAGTTCACCGAAATCGATGACCATCCCGTCATCCGACGGTGCCGAATCGGCTGCACCGCCCCCTGTACCGTCACTTCCACACTGTAGGTGTGACCGTGCAGCCGACGACATTTTCCCTGATGGTCAGGTAGATGATGCGCCGCGTCGAATGTCCAGCGCTTAGCTATTTCAGTTATCGCCGCCGGCGAGTGGGTATGCTCAGATGTGACTGGGACTGGAATGCTTCGGCTGGATACACGTCATGTCGTCGTCCACCGCCATCGACTGCCCCCTCCGTATGGTTGGGTATCGAGGAACCTCGGAGTTGAAAAAGTAGAATGCGAACACATGAGGTATTCCCCCAAAATAAAGATGCCCAGAAGGGTGTGATAATCACCCATGCACCGTTACCGGTGCGGCCGCTCAGCCACTGCCAGCACATACGCTGAAAGTGGTGCGAAGGCCGTGATCGACTGCAGATGGTTATATAACTCGCGAACCCCCACGATATCGGAAAATCGGTGATGTGCAGCCTTCAGTGCTGCAGCGATCGCTGAATAGCTCGGCCGCACCTGATCTCCTATGTCCACAACGCTGCGTATCTGAAGTCCTGCGGAGTGCGGGATCGCATAGTAGTAGTCCACGAGTTCGAGAGAAGGGATCCGAAATGCGGCCTGAAAGTTAGCGATGGACTGTCTTTGGGCTGAATTTTGCGGAGAAGAATTCAGTGCTATGTCTGCAATCACGAAACGCCCGCCCGGTCGCAAGACGCGCACAACGTCACGCACAAAAGCAGATTTATTGCCGACGTGAGACATGGATTCCAGCGCCCATGCCGCATCGAAAGAGCAATCAGAATACGGAAGGTCGAGGGCGTCCGCGTAACAGAAACGTACTCGATCCGCTACCCCAGCATCTTCCGCTAGAGTATTCGCCGTGCTGAGATGACGAAAACTAGTAGATACTCCATCGATGGTCACGTCGGCGCTCCTGGCAAGATCCAGCGCGGCGCGCCCCGTCCCGCAGCCCGCATCTAACACATGATCACCAGGCGTCACTCTGAGCGCATCGATCACGAGATCCGTCATAGCTGCTGTCGCGGCCGGCAGCGTGGCACCCGAGGCGCCCCAGTAGCCGAGATGAATGTTGTCACCGCATGCTGCAGTGATGAAATCAGTCCAACGATCATAAAAACTGGCGACGTCGTTTACTGCGCTCGTCACTCGACTTTCACTCCGGTCAACTCGATGTCTGGGCGGAATTAAAGAGCCCGATCTCGCTCAATGAGTAGAGCAGTAGAGCAACATCAAAAATACTGCCCCGAGCGATATTTACGCTAAATTGATGATGGCGTAGTGAGGGTGCGGCGCAGTTCACGATCTATTCGTGTCCGTGCCACCAACTCACGTCAGGGCGCAGTATCGCGTCGTTCCTGGAACGACATCGGGTGTGGCGAGGCTGGGCCCGGCCAGGGCGTGAGCGCTGTCAGCGCTGCTCACCGCGGACACCCGGAGCGCGCAGACCGCTCGCGTGAACGCCGCGCTCGGCGTCATCGGCCAGACCACCGATGGAGCCGGGTTCCGTGCCGTGGTTGCCCCGGCCGTCCCGTGGGGCGGGCCAGCCCGGCTGGGCGGCGGAGGCCGGATCGGTGAATCGAGGAACGCCCCTACGCCGTCGCGCTCGGCACCCCCCTCTCCGAACTCCCCATCAGCACACGCCGACCGAGCCGACCAGCACGAGAGCGGCAGACCGATGAAGCAGATCTGGACCGTGCACGTTCTACGCTGGGCTACGAGAAGAAGAAAAAGAATCCCGGCGGTCAGACGTACGCGGGGCCGTGGGCGTGGTACCGGGTGGACCCACAGCTGCAACCGACACCGACAGCGCTCATCCATCCAGCCGATCGGACGACCTTGGCGCGGCGGATCAGGATGGTTCTCGATCGACTCGCCCCGCCGGCGGAGATCCGGGAGGCGGTGGACGCGGTGGTCGGGGAGTTGCTGAGCTCGAACCGGGCCCGCAGTTCAGACCCTCATGATCGCCAACACCTGACCAGGTTGGCAAAGGCTCACTCTTGGAGCGGGTCGTCCCCGGCCCTCGCCGGAAGTGTCCCGCCGCCCTGCGGGCGGCGTGTGCCGGCTGCTATGGGAAAGCGACACCGGGCCTGGTCAGGCCGCCACCGTCGTCACCGTGATCGCTGCGCCGGCCTGGTGCGGTGCGCGCCCCTGCAGGGGCGTCGAGAGTCAGTTGTTGGTGTTGTTCTGGGCGATCGATCCGGGTGAGCACTCGGAGCTGCTGGGTGCGTCAGTCCCGTTGCTCGCGGCGCCGAGGACCCCGGCGGCGATATCAGCGTTGTTGAGGCTGCACGACAGCACATTGGCGTTGTTGAGGGCGTTGACGTCGCCGACGTTGACCAGCCCGGACTGCGCCGATTCCCGGTTCTGGTCGATCTCGTTGACCTGCACCACATCCCCCGACCCACCAGAACCACCAGAGCCCCCGCCGGGCTTGCCGCGGTGATCATCGGTGTCGGCGAACGCGGCCGGGGCGGCCAGCAACAGCCCAGCCAGAGTGGTGGCGGTGAGGAGTCCGGTCTTTTTCACCACGAGCGTCTCTCCTTCACGTGCGAAATCTTTCGGACACACCGCACGCTACTACCCGAACGGGTGACAATCGGGGTGTTCATGAGACCGGCACCGAACAGCCGTCCGGCAGCCACGAAACGACTACGCCCGTCGATGGGGGTTCACGGCTCGGTGCTGCCCGCGCGGCGGTAGGCGGTATCGCGGTCCAGGTGGGACACGGTGAGTGCGTCACCGCCGATGGCGATCGTCAACAGTTGAATCTCATCGGCGGTGTACTGGTCGGGCAGCGCCCGTCCGAGGGTGTCGAAGCCGCGGTGCATGACCTCGATCGCGGTGGTGGTGCCGCGGTCGAGGGTGTCGGCGATGACCTCGACCCGCACCGCGAGGATGTTGCCGCCGGTGTCGCCGGGGTCGTAGGGAGCATCGGCGGGTGGGAGCTGTGCGGGTCCGGCGTAGCCGTCGGCGATCGTTCCGCGGCGGCAGTGGCCGGAGAAGTAGCTCATCAACGCATACGAGGCCTGGTAGAGGTCCTTGCCGCGGAGGGTGAACTCCTGGGCGGCGATGACCAGGATGTCATCGGGGCCCATCGGATCAGACCTATCGGACACCCCCGGCATGCTACGCCGAACCTGACCAGGGGGTGTCTCTGACTTGTTGGGATGGGTCCAGGCCGTTGGGTCTGCAGCCCATAGCGTGCCGAGGGCGACGGTCGGCTGGCTCGGGGTCGCTGACGGCGGGCGGGGTGGCGAGGGGTCAGTTCACCGTGCCGTCGACAGCCTGTAGCGGTTGGTCTGCCTGGTAGGTGCTCGTGGGCCAACCGGGTGCAGCTTCACTGGAGCATTCGGCGGCGGGGTGTCCTTCGAATGTCGGCTGGTGATGTTGCGCTGGGGTGAGGACAGTGGCGGGGTATGTCGTCACGCTGTGATATGTCGATGGTGTCGCCGGGCATGCTGATCGTGCAGTTGTCGACGGGGTTCCAGATCTCTCAGGCGCTGTTCGTGGTCGTCGATACCGGGGTTGCCACCTGCTTGGAGCAGGAAGGCCCCACCACGGTGGGTGATCTTGCGGAGCGGACGGGTACTCGGCCGGATCGGTTGGCTCGTCTGTTGCGGGCGTTGGTTCCGGTGGGGGTGCTCACTCTCGATGAGGCCGGTCGGTTCGGGGTTACCGAGGCGGGGGCGTTGTTGTCGGAGACTCATCCGGCTTCGCAGGCCCGGCTGGTGCGGATGTGGATGCAGATCAATTATCTGCCGTTCTCCGAGCTCGGTCACAGCGTGCGGACCGATACCCCTGGTGGGGAGCGGTATCTCGGTGCGCCGTTTTGGGAGTGGCTTCACCGGGATCCTGACCGGGCGCAGCTGTTCAGCCAGGCCATGGCTGATATCACCCGAGGTCTGCGGGCGGGCATGTTCGAGGGGTATCGGCTCCCGCCCGGGCGTGTGGTTGCTGATCTCGGTGGTGCTGATGGCAGCCTGTTGGTCGAGCTGCTCACCCGTGACCGGGGCGATCGTTCTCGGCGGGGGATCCTGTTCGATCTCCCGACCACAACTCCTGCCGCCACTCCGGTGTTGACCGCGGCCGGCCTGGTTGATCGTGTCGAGGTTGTCGGCGGGGATTTCTTCGTTGCTGTCCCTGCTGCGGATGTCTATGTGTTGGCTCATGTGCTTCATGACTGGAGTGATGAAGAGAGTCATCGCATCCTGACCACGATCGCGCGCGCTGCCCGGTCGGGTGCCCGGCTGCTGGTCATCGAGGCTCTGCTGCCCTCTGATGCCACCGACTCTGGGTTGGCCGGCATCTTTGACCTGACCATGCTCGGGCTTCTTCCTGGTCAGGAACGCACGGAACAGCACTATCGGGACTTGCTCGACGGGGCCGGGTTTACCGTCGAGCGCGTCGTCGGGACCTCGACCCCGTACTCCATCGTGGAGGCCGTTCTGTGAACCCCGAGCGGCAGGGCGATCTGCTGGCCGGTGCTGCTGGTCGGGCGACCCGCTGCTTTGTTGTCCGGGGCTTTGGGTTCCGGACAATGTCGTGTCGTTGGCCGAACGCTGGTGAGGTTCCCCCGCCGGCTCGGAGTGCTTGTTCACTGCACAGGCCCGTTGGTGGGGCGCTGTGACCAGGAGCGGTGCGGCGAGGCGATTCGGAGTGATGGCGCTGGGTATTTGCATCCGACTCTGATAGTGGCGCGCTCAGGCGGTCGTAGCACTTGATCTTGTTGTTCGGTGGAGAACAGGATCATGACGTGCGGGAAGTGCTCACTTTGACTGATCGGGAGAAGATCTCGCGGGGGTTGGCCGCAGGCTGGCGGTTGTGTGATATCGCTGAGGTGCTGGGTCGGGATCGGTCGGTGATCTCTCGTGAGGTCGCCCGCCACGGCGGTCGGGAGGACTACCGGGCAGGTCCGGCCGAGGAAGCCGCGCGCGCAGCGCGGGCCCGACCGAAGAGGTTCGCGGTGGACCGGTCACCGCGATTACAGGCGGTGGTGACCGGGTTGTTGAAGATCGGCTGGTCCCCGGCCTCGATCGCGGGTCGCTTAGACGTCGTTTCAGAAGTGGTGGGCCCGGTTCTGCCGGTGACGGCGGGGCTGGCAGCATCGGCTGATGGTCGCGCCTCGTGTGTCTGAGAAGACGAAGATTTTCGAGTTGGAGATCGTCCTGACCGAGGTGGTGCCGGCGGTCCGGCGTCGGGTGCAGGTGCCGGGCGAGGTCGACTTGGCGGTGTTGCACGAGGTGGTGCAGTCAGTGATGGGCTGGACGAACTCTCATCTGCACGAGTTCGAGATCGTCGGGCGCCGCTACGGGATCCCAGACCCGGACTGGCCCGGACAGGATGTCGCCGACGAGACGAAAGAGAAGCTGTTTCGGCTGGTCAAGGCTGGTGACCGGTTCGGTTACGTCTACGACTTCGGTGACAACTGGGCCCACGAGATCACCGTCGAGGCGGTCGCGGCCGTCGAGCCGGGAGTGTGCTATCCGCGATGCGTCGCCGGGCAGGGGGCGTGCCCGCCCGAGGACGTCGGCGGGATCGGGGGTATGAGGACTTCCAGGCCGTGCTCGCCGACCCTGACCATCCCGACCGCGCCGAGCGCCTGGAGTGGGCGGGCGGGCCGTTCGACCCGCACCGCTTCGACCCTGACGAGGCCGACCGGGCCTTGGAGTGGCTGGCCTGGCGGCCGCTGGCCCCGACCTCGTAGGCGAGTGCCTCAGCGAGGGCTGGGTCGACCATCACTTCGGCTTCGGCTTGGTGAGGCGGCGGTGGCAGATCAGGGCGCAGGCCAGCGATAACAGCGCGGTGATCGTGGATTCGGCGCGGTCGTAGCGCAGCGCGAGGCGGCGGAAGTCCAGCAGCCAGGACATGGTGCGCTCGACGACCCAGCGGACCCGCCCGAGCCGGGTGGAGTCCTCGATCCCGCGCCGGGCGATCCGCACCCCGATCCCACGCCCACTCAGGTAGCGGCGGCAGCGGGGATAGTCGTAGCCCTTGTCGGCGTGCACCTTGTCCGGCCGACGTCGCGGACGCCCCGGCTGTCCCGCCCGTTCGCGGACGCCGGGGTTGGTGTCCAGCAGCGGGGCGAGCATCCGACTGTCGTGGGTGTTCGCCCCGGTGACCAGCGCATGCAGCGGGAGCCCGCCTCGGTCGCAGAGCACGTGGTACTTGCTGCCCGCCTTCCCGCGATCGGTCGGCGAGGGCCCGGTGGCCTCGCCGCGGCGCTTGGCCCGCACGCTCACGCTGTCCACCGCCGCCCGCGACCAGTCCAGCAGGCCCTGCTGGGCGAGGCGGTCGAGCATCACCCGGTGCAGCTGGGCCCAGACCCCGGCCTGCTGCCACTGCCGTAGCCGCCGCCAGCAGGTCACTCCGGACCCACAGCCGAGCTCGGCGGGCAGCGCGTTCCAGCTGATCCCGGTCTTGAGCACGAACACGATCCCGGCCAGAGCGGCCCGATCCGGCACCCGCGGACGGCCTGTCCGTCCCCGCTTGTGCTTGCGCGGCTTGGGCAGCAGCGGCTCCACCAGCGCCCACAGCTCGTCGCTCACCAATCGCTCGACACAAGATCGCCGCGCCACGACCGGACATGATCAGCTACCAGCGCCGATCCACACAGGACCGACACGCCGACTTCTGAAACGACCTCTTAGAGGTCATTTCAGAACGAGGTCGACGTGTCTGTTGTAGACGACAAGCGGCTATCTGACCTGCCGTTTGATCTGTCGTCGAGGGGTCAATGGAAACTCGACAAGTCGTTCTGAAACGACCTCTTAGAGCGTCCGGCGATTGATGGTTATCGGAGTCGACGGGTCGTGGGTCGGGTTGTCCAGCGGTAGCGGCTGCGGGCACGGTTGATCAGCCGGCGGATCACGGTGAGCGCGGCGGCGAGGTCGAGGTAGAACTCGACGATGATCTTCCGGCGATCGGTGAACCGGCGCAGCTTGCCGTAGCCGTTCATCCAGGAGTGCGTGCGCTCGATGGGCCACCGTCGTCCTGCCTGGATCGGAGCCGGGACCCCCGTGGTCGCGATCTCGCCGGTGAAGCCCAGGGTGTGCAGCAGAGTACGGGTCTTGCCGGAGTCATAGCCGCGGTCCAGGTGCACGGTCGGGAACAGATCACCACCGTGGGCGTCGCGGTGGCGGGGCAGCGGGCCGATCATCGTCACGATGCCGGTCAAGGTCGGTTCCAGCAGGGGCGAGTCATGGTCGTTGGCTCGCGCCGCGACCAGGTGCAGCGGGATGCCCTGGTCATCGCAGGCCACGGACCGTTTCGTGCCCTGCTTGCCGCGGCCGACAGGGCTGCGGCCGGCCACCTCGCCTCCGCCTGGTGCCTTGGTGATCGATCCGTCGACCGCCAGATCGTCAAGATCCAGGCCGAGTATCTGGTCGTAACCGGCCAGCGCGGTGCGGAGCAGTTCCTCGCTGACTCCCGCGGTGGCCCAGTCATCGAGACGGCGGCGGATGGTGCGGTCCGAGCAACCCGGCGTGGCGATGCGTTCGTAGCCACTACCGTGCACCAGAGCGGCAACGACGTGGTCGAACACGACCCGATCAGAGATCCGGCGACGGTGACAGCCCCACGGATGGGCCGGGTCGAACTCCGGGCGCCGCTCTGCCTCGATCAGGGCAGCGAACTCGACCCAGAGGGGGTCGATCAGCGATTCTGGCAATAGAGGCACGGACCCTCCAGGCGACCATCAGGACATCAGCAATCCCATGATCACTTGCAGGTCCGTGTCTCTACCAACACCGACACACGGCCACCTCTACTGCCGGACGCTCTTCAGTGAGTGGTTCTCTCGAATCGTGCGGCGAAGGTGATCGCGAACGCGTTCAGCGCGGGCTTCCACCTCATCATCCAGCGTGCCCGGCCTCCGCCGGTGGGGTCAAGCGAGCGGGTCACGAGGTAGAGGCACTTCAGCGCCGCGGCCTCGTTGGGGAAGTGTCCACGCGCTCGAGTGTCCACGCGCTCGAACGGCTCTGCGATACCTCGCGTTGATGGACTCGATCGCGTTGGTCGTGCAGATCACTCGCCGGATCTCGACGTCGTACTCCAGGAACGGCACGAACTCCGCCCAGGAGCTGCGCCAGAGCTGGACGATCGCCGGATACCGCTGTCCCCACTCGGCGGCGAACTCTTCGAACCGGTCCTTCGCCGCCTGCTCGGACGGGGCCGAGTAGACGGGCTTGAGCGAACGGACGAGCGCGTCGCGGTGCTGCCGTCCGGCGTAACGGAAGCTGTTGCGGATCAGATGGACGATGCACTGCTGCACGACTGTCTGCTCCCAGGTGGTGTTGATCGCCTCCGGGAGACCCTTGAGGCCGTCACAGACGGCGATGAGCACGTCCTCGCCGCCGCGGTTCTTCAGCTCGGTGAACACTTGCAGCCAGAACCTCGCGCCTTCCTGGCCGTCGCCGGCCCAGATGCCGAGGATGTCGCGTTCTCCGTTCGTCGTGACGCCCATGACGACGTAGAACGGGGTGTTGCGGACCTGCCCGTCCCGGACTTTCACCACGATCGCGTCGACGAAGATCACCGGGTAGAGCACATCCAGCGGCCTGCTCGCCCATTCGGCGAGCTCGCTGGTGACCTTCTCGGTGATTCGGCTGACCGTGTCCCTGGAGACCTTCGCCCCGTAGACCTCGTCGAAGTGCGCGACGATCTCCCCGGTCGTCAGTCCACGCGCGGTCAGCGACAGCACGATCTGGTCGATGCCGTCCAGGCGGCGCTTGCGCTTGGGGACGATCACCGGCTCGAACGACCCGTCCCGGTCCCGGGGGACCTCGATCTGCACGGGGCCGATCTCGGTGAGCACCGTCTTCGTCCGGCTGCCGTTACGCATGTTCGCCCCCAGCGGGGTCTCACCATGCTCGTGACCGAGGTGCTCGGTCAGCTCGGCGCTCAGCGCCGTCTCCAGGACGTTCTTCGTGAGCTGGTTCAGCAGCCCACCCGGGCCGACGAGGCTCACGCCCTGCTTCTTCGCCTGCGTCAGCAGGCGCTCGGCGAGGTCCTTCTGATCAATGATCTCTCCCGTCACGGGATCGATCATCGCGTCGTCCAACAACTCGGTCGTGTCAGCCACGGCCGTCTCCTTCCGGATCAGGCCGGACCCCACCCACCGTTATTCAGACAGTCCCCGGTCGAGTGAATGGTGCTCGTCTGGCGTTCACGAGTGTCAGTAGATCGGTGACACTCTGTATCTTGGGCTCGTATTCACGAGAAATTTATAGGCGCGTGTTCGCTGATAGCGTGACGGGGCCCGTGTCGGGCGGGACCGGGAGGGGTCGTCACCCTTGCGAGGGACGTGGCCCTGCTGACCCCCGACGG
>NZ_JAHLEL010000017.1 GCF_020131355.1 Pseudonocardia sp. ICBG1293 | reverse complement strand
GGTGTGCCGCCAGGTCTGGTCGAACAAACCCCTCCGAGCGGTTGAACAGGGAGATCCGCCGCCGCACCGACGTCGTCGGGATCTTCCCCCGGATCGCGACTCCCTGCTCCGCCTGGTCGGCGCGGTGCTGGCCGAGCAGCACGACGAATGGGCCGAGGGGCGGCGCTACCTCGGGCTCGAGGTCCTGGCCCCGCGCCCGAGTCACCGTGGTCTCCGGCACCGCTTCCAACGGCGAGGAGGTGACCTCAACCGACACGATCCCGGCGCTCAGCGCCTGACAGAACAGGAGATCACGCGGTAGTCGTCACACACCACGCCGGCGGGCTTGACCCCTGCTCGTCCTCGCGCATCTACGCAACGGTGACACCTGCACCTGTCTCGCGGCCGGGGTCAAGATCGCGACCAGTACCGCTTGGCGCTACGTCCACGACACCCTGACTCTGCTCGCGGCGCTGGCCGAAGACATCGGCCAGGTCGGACATCGAATCGGGGCTCTGGCCTGTGTGCTGCTGGACGGGACCCTGGTCCCGATCGACCGCGTCGCCGGGCAGCGCCACTTCTATTCCGGACGACACCGCCGCCATGGAGTGAACGTCCAGGTCCTCGCTGATCCGTTCGGTCGGCTGTTGTGGGCAGCCCCACCACTACCGGGATCCACCCACGATCTCACCGCCGCCCGGCGAACCGGTGTGATCGACGCCCTGTCCAGCCGAAACGTAGAGACCTGGGTGGACAAGGCATACCAGGGCGCCGGAGGAACGGTCCGGACCCCGCACAAGCGTCACCGGACACGACATCGTCTGTCGACCGGGCAGAAAGCGGTGAACCACGCTCACGCCCGTATCCGCTGCCGGGGCGAGCAAGCCGTCGCTGAACTCAAGGGCTGGCACGTGTTGGACCGGCTCTGCTGCTGCCCCCGCCGCGCAGACATCGCCATCGCCGCGATCACCATCCTGAACCGGATCGAAACCCGCCGCTGACCAGCAGAATCACGATGGAAAAGGCTGTTGGTGAACAGCTTCAACAGCCCGTCCGGGCCGGTCAACGCCAACCCCCGGGCGCGCGCGTCGGTCACCATCGCTGCCGCAGCGGCCTGTTCGGCCGTCAGCTCACGCCCCGGCCCGGACTCGTACTCACCTGGACTCACACGGTCCGATGTCATCACTCACAGTGCCCATCCCGCCGGACCCCCGCCCGGCGCGTCAGGCTGGAAACACCGTTCCTGGGACAGACCCAGGGGCTGGAGTAGCGTCCGGCCGCGGGGTCGAGGGGTCTGTCCGATGAACGGTGTGTGAGGCCCGGCGGTTTTCAGTGAGTGGTTCTCTCGAATCGTGCGGCGAAGGTGATCGCGAACGCGTTCAGCGCGGGCTTCCACCTCATCATCCAGCGTGCCCGGCCTCCGCCGGTGGGGTCAAGCGAGCGGGTCACGAGGTAGAGGCACTTCAGCGCCGCGGCCTCGTTGGGGAAGTGTCCACGCGCTCGAGTGTCCACGCGCTCGAACGGCTCTGCGATACCTCGCGTTGATGGACTCGATCGCGTTGGTCGTGCAGATCACTCGCCGGATCTCGACGTCGTACTCCAGGAACGGCACGAACTCCGCCCAGGAGCTGCGCCAGAGCTGGACGATCGCCGGATACCGCTGTCCCCACTCGGCGGCGAACTCTTCGAACCGGTCCTTCGCCGCCTGCTCGGACGGGGCCGAGTAGACGGGCTTGAGCGAACGGACGAGCGCGTCGCGGTGCTGCCGTCCGGCGTAACGGAAGCTGTTGCGGATCAGATGGACGATGCACTGCTGCACGACTGTCTGCTCCCAGGTGGTGTTGATCGCCTCCGGGAGACCCTTGAGGCCGTCACAGACGGCGATGAGCACGTCCTCGCCGCCGCGGTTCTTCAGCTCGGTGAACACTTGCAGCCAGAACCTCGCGCCTTCCTGGCCGTCGCCGGCCCAGATGCCGAGGATGTCGCGTTCTCCGTTCGTCGTGACGCCCATGACGACGTAGAACGGGGTGTTGCGGACCTGCCCGTCCCGGACTTTCACCACGATCGCGTCGACGAAGATCACCGGGTAGAGCACATCCAGCGGCCTGCTCGCCCATTCGGCGAGCTCGCTGGTGACCTTCTCGGTGATTCGGCTGACCGTGTCCCTGGAGACCTTCGCCCCGTAGACCTCGTCGAAGTGCGCGACGATCTCCCCGGTCGTCAGTCCACGCGCGGTCAGCGACAGCACGATCTGGTCGATGCCGTCCAGGCGGCGCTTGCGCTTGGGGACGATCACCGGCTCGAATGAGCTTGGCCCCTGGTACCGGACACCTGTCCTGAGGCGGACGCCGTCCGCCGGGAAGGATGTCGTTCGTGCCCGCTCCTCACCCGCCGGAGTTCCGGCAACGCGCTATCGACCTGGCCCGTTCGAAGGTCAAGCCGATCTCGGAAATCGCCAAGGACCTGTCGTTGTCGGAGTCGTGTCTGCGGAACTGGGTCTCCCAGGCCGACGCAGACGACGGTGACCCGCGCTCCACACGTCTGTCGAGCGCGGAGAAAAGTGAGATCGTCGAACTCCGAAAGAAGGCCCGCCGGATCGAGATCGAGAACGAGATCCTCAAGCGTGCTGCCGCGTACTTCGCCCGGGAGAACATCCTCCCAAAGTAGTTTTCCCGCTGGTCCGTGAACTCGCCGACGATGGATTCGACGTCGCGGTGACCTGCCGGGTCCTTGGCGTCCGCCGCCAGGGCTACTACGAATGGCACTCCGGGGCGACATCGCTACGGACGCAGGAGAACGAACTGCTCCTCAAACACATCGAGAAAATCCACGCAGAGTCCCGGGGCACCTACGGATGGCCACGTGTGCACGCCGAGCTCACCCTCGGACTCGGTATCACGGTGAACCACAAACGCGTCGCTCGGCTGATGCGCCAGGCCGGGATCCAGGGCCTCTACCGGCGACGCAACCACGGCTGCACCGTCCGGGACCAGCACGCCGACCCCTACACCGACCTGGTCGACCGCGACTTCACCGTCGACGGACCGGATGAGATCTGGTGCACCGACATCACCGAACACCCCACCCGAGAAGGGAAAGTCTACTGCGCGGCAGTCATCGATGTATTCTCCCGGAAAGCAGTCGGATGGTCCATCGCCGACAACATGCGCACCGAACTCGTCATCGACGCCCTCGGCATGGCCATACTCCGCCGACGCCCGCAATACCACGCCACGATCCTACATTCCGACCACGGCACCCAATTCACATCATGGGCATTCGGTCGACGTCTGGTCGCCGCTGGAATCGTCCCATCGATGGGCTCGATCGGAGATTGCTACGATAACTCTCTGGTCGAATCATTCTGGGGTACCATGCAACTCGAACTGCTCGATTCCAGAACCTGGAAAACCCGCGCAGAGCTTGCCACCGCCATCTTCGAATGGATAGAATGCTGGTACAATCCGTTACGGCGCCATTCCAGTATTGGGATGCTCTCCCCGAACGACTTCGAAGCAGCCCACACCCCGCCCGACCACACCCACTGACCCCACACCGTCGGGGTCCGGACTACGGGGCCAAGCTCAGATCATCTCGGCAGAGTTGTCGACACCGACCACTGTCGTGGCGCCGAGTTCCCGGCATATCCGCGCGTAGTGTCCAGTGCCGCACCCAAGGTCCAGCACCGTGAGCCTGGTGAGGTCCCCGAGAAGTGCTCGTACGGTCGGGATCTCCGCGTAACGGGCGGCGGGGAGAGCTTTCACAGCGTCATACGCCGCGCCGATCGCATCGTACTGGCTGCCTGATGCCATGAATGACCCTTCACCGTGAACGGTCTTCCTGGAGGCCTCGACCCGAGGCGCTGTAGTTCCCCACCGCCTGGCCTGTATGACCCCATCCGGTGAGCCTTCTCACACCACGGAGTGGTACTCCTCGGGTGAGGTCGGTGTCAGCAGGAAGTCGGTGTCAACGGGGGGGGGCGATCACCAGCGGGAGGCGAGGCCGGTCATGACGCGGGCCCAGCGCCGCGCTGCGGCGGGTAGGTCGGGGTCGCTGGGGTGGCGGGTGGCGGTG
This sequence comes from Pseudonocardia sp. ICBG1293, assembly GCF_020131355.1. GTDB lineage: Bacteria > Actinomycetota > Actinomycetes > Mycobacteriales > Pseudonocardiaceae > Pseudonocardia. Next base: position 15,298 of record NZ_JAHLEL010000017.1, on the reverse strand, counting down.
CAGGCGCGGTGGCTGGCGAGGATCTCCCCGATACGTTGCGGGTCGCGATCGCGCTGTAGGTCCTGCCCTGCGCCGTGGTCTCGGTGGTCTCTGCCCTCGGCCCGGTGTCGGTGGACGCTGCCGCTGACGCCCCTGTCGGTGGGGGTGTTGTCGGGGGTGGTGCGGGTGCGGACCCGGCCGGGTGGGTGGTGGATCCAGTCGAGGCTTCCGGGGTCGAGGTGGTGCTGGGCGCGGGTGACCGCGACGTAGGCGAGGCAGGCGTAGTCGGGGTCGATCTCCACGATCGTCCCCCCGGCGGTGTCGGGGTCGGGTTGGGGTGGGGGTGTGGGGAAGTTGTCGGCGATGCGCACGATCGGCCATTCACGGCCTTTGGCTTTGTGTGCGGTGGAGACCACGACCTCGGCGTCGTTCTCGGACGACAGCTCGTCGAGGGTGGCGAGGACGGCGGGGACACCGCGACGGTCGATGATGTCGACCAGGGGTTTCAAATCCTGCCCGGCGGGGTCGTGGTCGACGTAGTCACGGACACGGTCCCAGCTGGTGAACAGCTGCAGCTCGTGGTGCTGGGTCGGGCGTCCGGCCTGCAGGTCGCGTGCGGCCAGCGCGAGGGAGCGCAGCGGGCCGCCGCCGCCGCAGAGCGCGACCCGGTGGCCGGCGGCGAGCAGCGCCATGATCTCACCCATAGCCCCGCCGTTGGTGCGACACAACACCGCATCCGGCACGTCCCCACCGGCCTCGTCGAGGGGCCCGACGGTGCTGGTGAGGTCGGGGTTCCCGGTCAGGCGCAGGGTCTGCCCGGTGTAGGGGAGCCAGTGGTTGGCCTCATCAGCGATCGCGTCACCGAAGCGGAACGACCGCGACAGGGTCAACCCGACACCGTCGAAATCGGTCATGACATCGCGTGCGCCGCGCCAGCCGTAGATGGCCTGGGCGGAGTCACCGACCATCACCAGCTGCGCGTGGTCACGCTGGTCGCAGAAGATCTTCTCCAGGGCGGGGTTGGTGTCCTGAGCCTCGTCGAGGAGCAGAAAATCGCAGTCCAGACTCGGTTCGGTCAGCGCCCACATCTTGAAGTAGTGGTCATGACCGAACGGGAACCCGCCGCTGTTGCCGGGGGCGTCGGGGGTCTGGAGGTCGTTCCAGATGCGGCGGGCGTAGTCGACGATGATCCCGGCGAAGACCCGGTGGGATCGGCGGTCGGGCATCCCGGGCAGGTGGGGGACGTGGCGGTGACCGATGGTGTCATCAGCGGAGTGGCAGAAGTTCAGGACGGTCTTCTGCGCCGCGGCGCACTGCCCGGCCGGGGTGACACGCCGCTCACCGAACATCAGCGGGGTATCGATCCCGAGCCGGGGGGCGAGTTCAATGCTCGGGATCCGGGGCGCGGCCAGCCGGGCCTGATAGCGGTGGCCGACCGCGGCGTAGGCCAGGGAATGGGAGGTCACCGCCTGCACCGACGGCGGGAACGACCGCCCGGCCTCGGTCGCGATGGACTTGTTGAACGCCAGATACAGCCCCCGCCCGGCGGTGGTCGCGGCCAGGGCACGCAGAGTGGACGTCTTCCCAGCCCCCGCCCCGGCCTGGATCGTCAGGTCGTAGCCGGCGGTGAACGCCTCGACCGCGGCCTGCTGCTCGCCGGTCAACCTCTTCTTCCCCGTCGCCCTGGCCGGCCGCGGTGCCGCGGCGCGTTGCCGGGGCACCGATGGCGAGCTGGGCGTGGTCGATGCGGTGGCCTCGTACCCGAGGGTCTTGTCGGCGATCTGTGCCCGCTGCTGCGGCGCCGGGGGCTGCCTGACGGTGATCCCGGCGCCGGTGAGGATCCCCAGGTCCAGCTCCCAGGTCCGGGTCGAACGCTGCTCCCAGACCCGGCCTGCATCGGCGATGTGAGCGAGGGCCTGCTCACGGGTCCACGAGTTCACCGTGCACAGATGAGCCAGGGCCTCGGCGTCGTGACCCTGAACGGTCGCGTAGCCGAAGTGGGTCACCAGGTGACAGTCCGAACACAGACACACCAGCCGCCGCAACGTCTGCACCCCGGCCGCCTCGTCGTAGGTCCAGCGTTCGTGGACATCGAGATAACGGGCGATGTCGGTGCGGCGGTCCTCCCCGCGCCCGCAGGCCTCGCAGCGGTACCCGGTGCGGCGCAGCACCGGACGACGCAGCCGCTCCCAGTCCGCAGGATCGACACACGAACGGACATTGGTGAACCAGCACGAGGACGGGACCAGGTCCACGAACAGGCCGTCCCCGACCGTGCGGTCCTCCCCCGGCAACACCTCAGGCACCTCAGGTCGAGCAGCCCAGCGCTGAAGAGCAGCGGTCGGCGGGGCCGGGTCGAACCACCGCCTCGCCCGGGCATCCCAGCGAGCCCCGGCGGTTTTCGCCTCGTCCTTCTCCACGAACGGCACATCCAGCCAGCACCGCCCACCCCGCGGCTGCTCGCTGCGTTGCCGGCTGTCGCGTCGGGGCTCATCCTGTCGGGTCACGACCACCTCTCCGCCGATACTGAGTCTTGCTGAACGTGTCGACGATCCGTTACCAGGATCGCATAAATCGTGCGGGTCCTCCGGGTTTCCTTTCTGGAGCTGTTCAGGGGAACAGGCCGTCCCGGATCCGGATCTCGGTGCGGTTCGCCCAGGACACGCTCATCGCGTCCCCAGCGACCGTGGCGAGTAGCTGCGCGGCCTGTTCGGGACCGAACTGGTCGGGCAGTGCCGCGACCGCGGCAGCGAGCCCGGACCGCAACGCCGCGATCCCGGCCTGCAGGCCCGGGTTGACATCAGCGGCGATGACCTCGACCCGCACGACGAGGACGTCCCCCACCCGGATCGGTCGGGGCGAGCGGCCGTCCGGTGCCGCGGTCGTGGTCGGGCCCGGCGTAGCTGTCGGCGATCTGCCCACGCCGATGGAGCCGTCCGAGATGGGCATCGACGACCCGGGAGACCGCAGCAAGATTCTTGCCGGGCAACGGGAACTTCTGACAGACCGCGACCAGTAGATCGCGGGGTCCCATCCGCTGGGAGACCGCACGCATGTCACTCACGCCGTTGCCTCCGCGGTCGCGGTGTGTGCTCGGGCTCGCCGCCGGTGCCGACCTCGGTGCTGTCGTTGTTGTCGATGGGTCGGGTGTCCCAGTCTCGGCGTAGCAGCGCTCGTACGTGTGGGATCGGGAGCGCGAACAAAACGGCGACCTCGCGGGTGCTGCGATGCCCACCGGAACGTTTGTGAACCGCAGCCAGTGCGCGGGCCTGCTCGTCACGGACGCCGTCGAGCTTCTCCTCGGCAGCGGTGAGGATGAGTTGTCGGCGGCGGTCGAGCGCAGCCAGTGCCGCGTCGCGCTTTTCCTCGATGCGGTCGCCGCGGCGGCGGGCGTGAGCGTAGTGGGTGAACGCCTCGTCCTCACGTCGTCGTTCGTCGGCGTCCTCGTGGAGGCGTGCCCGGTTCACCGCGAACGCGTCGAGCTCGGCGCGTAATCGTAGCGGGCGCCGACCCTGTTTCGCGGCGCGTTTCCCCGACTCGCCCGGGGGTCCGGATTGTGTGTACTCACCGGGTTCAGGGTAGTCGCGACCTCGGGCCTGCGCCCCGGGATCAAGCGAGCATCACGACGTGGTCAATCGGGCCGCTCGACCCGCCTGGGATCGTCGTCATCGGTGACGGTGTCGAGGTCGAACAAGGTGGCTTGAAACGGCGGCGCCTGCCGCGCTGTCACGCGCCCGAGAGTCAGGGCGCATTTAGAGGTCGTTTCAGAACGACTTGTCGAGTTTCCATTGACCCCTCGACGACAGATCAAACGGCAGGTCAGATAGCCGCTTGTCGTCTACAACAGACACGTCGACCTCGTTCTGAAATGACCTCTTACGGCAGTTCGCGGGATCGTCGGTGGCCATCAAATCGTCGGTCGCGGCGAGCCCCGCCCACCCTTGATTACAGGCCGCAACGGGGAGGGTGAGGTCGCCAATCCACGCCTTCCGCGCTACGTCGTGAACGACCGCGGAGCGGCCGACGCGCAGGCGGCGGCCGGTGAATCGGCGGGCTTGAGCGTCGGCGAAGGCGACCGGGTCGATCTCCACCGGTGCCCTCCGTCCTCGGGTCTGCCGGTCAGGACCAGGACCAGGACCAGGACCAGGACCAGGACCAGGACCAGGACCAGGACCAGGACCAGGACCAGGACCAGGACCAGGACCAGGACCAGGACCAGGACCAGGACCAGGACCAGGACCAGGACCAGGACCAGGACCAGGACCAGGACCAGGACCAGGACCAGGACCAGGACCAGGACCAGGACCAGGACCAGGACCAGGACCAGGACCAGGACCAGGACCAGGACCAGGACCAGGACCAGGACCAGGACCAGGACCAGGACCAGGACCAGGACCAGGACCAGGACCAGGACCAGGACCAGGACCAGGACCAGGACCAGGACCAGGACCAGGACCAGGACCAGGACCAGGACCAGGACCAGGACCAGGACCAGGACCAGGACCAGGACCAGGACCAGGACCAGGACCAGGACCAGGACCAGGACCAGGACCAGGACCAGGACCAGGACCAGGACCAGGACCAGGACCAGGACCAGGACCAGGACCAGGACCAGGACCAGGACCTATGCATCGTCTGATGATCTGTGGCCGGGTGGGGTAGGGTGGTCGGTGTGTTGCGGGTGATCGCGGTGGGTGCGGGTGCGGTGGAGTACCTGGTTCGCGGTTCGGGTTGTGCCGCACACGAGTCCGCGGGGGAGGGTGTGGACGCGCCGGGGTATTACGCGAAGGCGGTGGCTGTGGGGGAGCCGGCGGGTCGGTGGTTCGGTACGGGGATGGCCGGGTTGGGGTTGTCGTTCGTCTCGGGTGAGACGGTCGCGGCGGATGATGTTCGTGCGGTGTTCGGTCAGTTGCGGCATCCGGATTCGTCGGAGAAGGACCCGGAGTTCCTCGGGTCGCGGCCGCGGAAATATCTGTCTGCGGAGCAGCGTGTTGAGCGTGCGCTCGGGCGGGAGAAGGGTGTCCCGTCTGAGGAGCGGGTGGAGGAGGTTCGGCGGGCTGCGGAGTCGGATGGGCGACGCAGTGTGGCGTATTACGATTGGGTGTTCGCGGCGCCGAAGTCGGTGAGTGTGTATTACGCGGCCTTGGTGGCGGCGGGTGCGGAGGGTGATGCGGAGCGGGTGCGGGCGGCGCATGAGTCGGCGGTGGAGTCGGCGGTGTCGTTTGCGGATGCGCGGGTGGCGGTGACGCGGACGGGGCGTCATTCGGGTCCGCGTTCGGCGGCGGGTATGGGTGTGTTTGAGCAAGGCCGGGGGACGGTGTGGTCGTTGTGGGCGCATTCGACGAATCGTGCCGATGAGCCGCATCTGCACACGCATGCGGCGTTGTTGAACCGCACCGCGACCTCTGGGGGGAAGGTCGGTGCGTTGGATGGGGCGTCGTTTCGGGGGATTAAGCAGGCGGTGGACGCGGTCTATCAGCAGGCTTTGGAGCAGCGTCTGACGGCTGAGTTGGGTGTGGGGTGGCGGGATCGTCCGGATGGGTTCGCCCGGGAGATCGCGGGTGTCGATCAGAGGTTGATGGATGCGGCGTCGACGCGGACGAGGCAGCTCGAGGATCGTGTCGAGGCGCTGAAGGCGGAGTTGTCGGCGCGTGCGGGGGGCGGGGAGCTTTCTCCGGTGGTGTTGCATCGCGTGGCACGGTTGGCGGCGTTGGAGACACGGGCGCCGAAGTCGGTGGATGCGGGGCCGCGGGCGTTGGCGCGGTGGGCGCGTAAGCATGCTGATGCTGCGGTCGGGGTGTTGTCGGAGACCGCGGAAGCCGCAGCACGCAGCAGCAGTAGCGGCGGTGCCGGCACTGATGAGCCGGTGGGGCGGGCTGCGGTGTTGGCGGCGGCGGTGGCGCGGGTGTCGGCGTTGTATGCGGTGTGGGACATCGGGAACCTGACGTTGGCGGTCAAAGCTCAGATCGGGGACCGGTGGGAGGTCGTCGGGCTGGACGGGGCGTCGGATGCTGAGCGGGGTGCGGCGCTGCTTGACCTTGCTCGGGAGGCGGTGGGGCGTGCGGATGTGGTGCAGGTGTCGATGACCGAGCCTGCCCCGGTACCGGATGGGTTGCGCCGTGACCGGGGTGCGCGGGTGGGCGCTGACGGGTCGAGGGTGGTCGGGGACGGCGGGTATGTGCTGCGGGGTGCCCATCGGGAGCGTTACACCTCGGCCGCGCACCTCGGACGGGAAGAAGCCGTGGTCGGACGGGTGTCGTCCGCGCTGGATGTCGGTCTGGCTGCGGAGAGGACTGCGGGGGTGCGGGCGGAGCTGTCGGTGCTCGGCCTGAGCGCTGATCAGGTCCGCGCCGCTTTGACGGTGTTGACCTCCCGGGTTGCAGGTGACGTTGTCGTGGGCCCGGCGGGGGCGGGGAAGTCCCGCACCATGTCCGCGCTGGCGCAGGTGTGGTCCCGCGAGGTCGGCGGTCGGGTGCTCGGGTTGACGACGTCGCAGATTGCGGCGAACAACCTCGCCGATGACCACATTGATGCGATCAACACCGCTGTGTTCGCCGGCCGGTTCGCCCCGGGTGAGGACGGGCAGGTGAGGGACCGGCTCTCGGCGGGGGATCTGGTGATCGTGGATGAGGCGGGGATGACCTCCACCGCGGATCTGCACCTGATCACTCGGCTGGCGGCGGGTGCGGGGGCGAAGGTTGTGCTCACCGGGGACCCGGAGCAGCTGGGTGCGGTCGGCGCGGGTGGGCTGTTCTCCCATCTCGTCGATACGGCGTCGTCGGTGACGGAGCTGCAGACGGTGCACCGGTTCGAGCAGGGGTGGGAGAGGGCGGCGTCGTTGCAGGTCCGGGCGGGTGACACGGCCGCGGTTGGCGAGTATCTGTCCCGTGGCCGGCTGCACGCCGGGACTGTCGAGGAGATGGAGGCGGGGGCGTCGCGGGCGTGGCTGGCCGACACCGTCGCCGGCCGGCGGTCGTTGTTGATCGTGGCGGGCAATGAGCAGGCCGCGGTGCTGTCGGAGCGGTTGCGGGAGGAGCTGATCGGACTCGGCCGCGTCGATGGCGTGTCGGTCGGGTGGGTGCATGGCCGCGAGCCGGGTGGGCAGCCGGTGTCGGTGGGGGATCGGGTGCAGGCCCGGCTCAACGACCGATCGCTGAGGGTCGACCTCCCGGCCGGTTTCCACGGGAAGGAGGGTGGTGCGGTCACCAACCGGGAGATCTACACGATCGTCGGTGCGGTCCGGGATGAAAACAATGATCACTTTCTTCTCGGACAGGACAGCAGTGGAGCAACCGCCCACTTCCCTGCGAGTTACGTTGCTCACAATCTCCGATTGGCCTATGCGGGGACGGTGCATGCGGCGCAGTCGTTGACCGTGGACACGAGTCATTCGGTTATCGGTGAGGGTGTGGGGCGGGAGTCGGTGTATCCGGCGATCACCCGGGGTCGGGGCGAGAATCATGTGTGGCTGGTCGCGGCCCGGGACGCGGATGAGCACACCCCGGAAGCCCTGGCGGAGACGGCGCGGTCGCGGTTCTCGAACGTGATCGAGTATTCCGGGGCGCAGGTGTCCGCGCTTGCCGCCCGCGCTGAGGGCCGCGCGCAGGCCGGCTCGTTGGTGACGTTGGCTGGGGACTGGTTCGACCTGGCCCGCATCGGGCAGCGGGAGCGGGCCGACCGGCTGTTGACCGGTGCGTTGGGTGCGGTGAACGCGGCCCGGGTCGAGGCGGAGGGGGGTCGCGGGTCGCTGCTCACGGTGCTTGCCGATGCCGAGTTGGGCGGGCATGACCCGGGCCGGCTGCTGGGGCAGGTCGCGGGTGTCCGGGAGTTGGACAGTGCGGAGTCCGTGTCGGATGTGTTGCGCTGGCGCATTGCCGGAGCGATCAGTACGCGGGTGCCGGAGGACCCGGTCGGTGCGGCTGGGCGGTTCGACACCTGGACCGTCCCGGGCGATGACATTCATGATCGACAGCGGAACGAGCTGGCCCCGTTGATCGTCGACCGCATCCGCCAACTCGGAGAGCAGACCGTCGAGCAGCAGGCCGGGTGGGCGGTCGAACACCTCGGCCAGGTCCCCGATCCTGCTGCTGTTGGTGAGCGTGCGGAGTGGGTCCGGCGGGTCGGTGTCGCGGCCGGATATCGGGAGTACGCGGGCATCGACAACTCAGTGTCGAGTTTGGGTCCGGCCCCGGCGGCGGATGACGTGTATGCGCGGGCGTGGTGGACCCGGGCGGTCGAAGCCCTTGGCGGGGATGTCGGGCAGCTCGAGCACCGCCACCTGATCGACGCTGTTCTAGGGCGCGTCTCCTAACCCGGCTGGTCGGGCCTGCGCGATGATCAGTAGGTGTCGCGCCGTGCCGTCCTGACCGATGCCCAGTGGGACCGACTCGAGCCGTTACTGCCCTCGTCGGACGGGATGCCAGGGCGCCCGTTCGCCGATCACCGCAGAGTGATCGAGGGGATCATCTACCGGTTCCGCTGCGGGCTGGCCTGGCGTGATGTCCCGGTCGAGTTCGGGCTGTGGCAGACCCTATGGAAACGCCACCGCCGCTACTGCGGTGACGGCACCTGGGACCAGGTTCTCGCAGCTCTGCTCGCCGATGCCGACTCCGCCGGTCTCGTGGACTGGGCCGTGTCGGTCGACTCGACGATCATCCGCGCTCACCAACACGCCGCGACCCTGCAGCGGGACACAGGGGGCCGGATCGAACTACAAGAATCTGCTGATCGAGCCGCCCGATCACGCGTTGGGCCGCTCCCGCGGAGGGCTCGGCACGAAGATCCACCAGCTCGTTGACGGACACGGCCGCCCGCTGGTCGTACTGGTCGGCCCTGGCCAGGCCGGTGACGCCCCGATGTTCGCGCACCTGATGTCACATCTGAGCGTCGGACGGGTCGGTCCGGGCCGACCGCGGACCCGACCCGAGCGGGTCCGCGCAGATAAGACGTCGTTTCAGAAGTGGTGGGCCCGGTTCTGCCGGTGACGGCGGGGCTGGCAGCATCGGCTGATGGTCGCGCCTCGTGTGTCTGAGAAGACGAAGATTTTCGAGTTGGAGATCGTCCTGACCGAGGTGGTGCCGGCGGTCCGGCGTCGGGTGCAGGTGCCGGGCGAGGTCGACTTGGCGGTGTTGCACGAGGTGGTGCAGTCAGTGATGGGCTGGACGAACTCTCATCTGCACGAGTTCGAGATCGTCGGGCGCCGCTACGGGATCCCAGACCCGGACTGGCCCGGACAGGATGTCGCCGACGAGACGAAAGAGAAGCTGTTTCGGCTGGTCAAGGCTGGTGACCGGTTCGGTTACGTCTACGACTTCGGTGACAACTGGGCCCACGAGATCACCGTCGAGGCGGTCGCGGCCGTCGAGCCGGGAGTGTGCTATCCGCGATGCGTCGCCGGGCAGGGGGCGTGCCCGCCCGAGGACGTCGGCGGGATCGGGGGGTATGAGGACTTCCAGGCCGTGCTCGCCGACCCTGACCATCCCGACCGCGCCGAGCGCCTGGAGTGGGCGGGCGGGCCGTTCGACCCGCACCGCTTCGACCCTGACGAGGCCGACCGGGCCTTGGAGTGGCTGGCCTGGCGGCCGCTGGCCCCGACCTCGTAGGCGAGTGCCTCAGCGAGGGCTGGGTCGACCATCACTTCGGCTTCGGCTTGGTGAGGCGGCGGTGGCAGATCAGGGCGCAGGCCAGCGATAACAGCGCGGTGATCGTGGATTCGGCGCGGTCGTAGCGCAGCGCGAGGCGGCGGAAGTCCAGCAGCCAGGACATGGTGCGCTCGACGACCCAGCGGACCCGCCCGAGCCGGGTGGAGTCCTCGATCCCGCGCCGGGCGATCCGCACCCCGATCCCACGCCCACTCAGGTAGCGGCGGCAGCGGGGATAGTCGTAGCCCTTGTCGGCGTGCACCTTGTCCGGCCGACGTCGCGGACGCCCCGGCTGTCCCGCCCGTTCGCGGACGCCGGGGTTGGTGTCCAGCAGCGGGGCGAGCATCCGACTGTCGTGGGTGTTCGCCCCGGTGACCAGCGCATGCAGCGGGAGCCCGCCTCGGTCGCAGAGCACGTGGTACTTGCTGCCCGCCTTCCCGCGATCGGTCGGCGAGGGCCCGGTGGCCTCGCCGCGGCGCTTGGCCCGCACGCTCACGCTGTCCACCGCCGCCCGCGACCAGTCCAGCAGGCCCTGCTGGGCGAGGCGGTCGAGCATCACCCGGTGCAGCTGGGCCCAGACCCCGGCCTGCTGCCACTGCCGTAGCCGCCGCCAGCAGGTCACTCCGGACCCACAGCCGAGCTCGGCGGGCAGCGCGTTCCAGCTGATCCCGGTCTTGAGCACGAACACGATCCCGGCCAGAGCGGCCCGATCCGGCACCCGCGGACGGCCTGTCCGTCCCCGCTTGTGCTTGCGCGGCTTGGGCAGCAGCGGCTCCACCAGCGCCCACAGCTCGTCGCTCACCAATCGCTCGACACAAGATCGCCGCGCCACGACCGGACATGATCAGCTACCAGCGCCGATCCACACAGGACCGACACGCCGACTTCTGAAACGACCTCTTAGAGGTCATTTCAGAACGAGGTCGACGTGTCTGTTGTAGACGACAAGCGGCTATCTGACCTGCCGTTTGATCTGTCGTCGAGGGGTCAATGGAAACTCGACAAGTCGTTCTGAAACGACCTCTAAGGCCTACTCCTCGCGCGCCATCCGCGCCCACCTGCGCGGACGACGGATCGTCGCGGTCATCCCGGAGCCGGCTGACCAGCAGGGACACCGGAAACGACGCGGCACACGCGGCGGTCGACCACCGGCGTTCGACCGGGTCGACTACCGCGGCCGCAACGTCGTCGAACGCGGGTTCTGCGAGGTCAAGCAGTGGCGCGGCCTCGCGACCCGCTACGACAAGCTCGCGCTGACCTTCCGCGGCGGAGTTGCACTGAAGGCCATCGTCACCTGGTTGCGCACTTTAGAGGTCGTTTCAGAACGACTTGTCGAGTTTCCATTGACCCCTCGACGACAGATCAAACGGCAGGTCAGATAGCCGCTTGTCGTCTACAACAGACACGTCGACCTCGTTCTGAAATGACCTCTTAGGAGACACGCCCTGAGGTTCCCCCGCTTTGCCGGAGTGTCTGAACACTGGTTCGATCTTGAGGGCCAGGAAGGAAGGCACTGGTGCCCGCACCGAAAAAGTACCCCGATGAGCTGCGCGAACGAGCGGTTCGGCTGTATCGGGAGTCCGACCCTCGCCCGACGTTCCGGGGGCTCGCCGAGCAGCTCGGGGTGCATCACGAGGCCCTGCGCAACTGGGTCCGTCAGGCCGAGGCAGACACCGGCGAGCGCCATGATCGGCCGTCGACCGACATGCTCGCCGAGAACCGCCGGCTCGCGCGGGAGAACGCTGAGCTGCGGCGGGTCAACGAGGTCCTGCGCGCGGCGAGCGCCTATTTCGCCAGCGAGATCGGCCCGACCCGGAGGAAATCATGAGCTTCGTCGATGCCCATGATTTCCCCGCCGGTCTCGTACTACGGGTCCTGAACATCGCGGCCTCGACCTACTACGACTGGCGCGCCCGCCGCGCGAACCCCTCTCAGCGGCAGCTCGACGACGCCGTCCTGCTTGAGCAGATCGTGAAGATCCGCTCGGTGAGCGAGTTCGCCACCACCTACGGATCCCCGCGGGTGTGGCTGGAGCTGCGCCGCCAGGGCGTGCACGTCGGGCGCAAGCGCGTCGCTCGGATCATGCGCGAGCACGGCCTTCAGGGCGCGCACCTGCGTCGCGGCTGGAAGGGCGGCTCGACCCGGCAGAATCCGGCCCACCGCCCGGCGCCGGACCTGCTCGAACGCGACTTCACCGCGACCGCGCCCAACCGGGTGTGGGTGGCGGACCTGACTCGCATCGTCACCGGTGAGGGCGTGTTGTGGCTGGCCTCGGTGCGGGACGCGTTCTCCAACCGGGTCGTCGGCTGGGCCACCGACCCGCGAGCCACGACGGTGCTGGTGCTGACCGCGCTCAACCACGCGCTGCGCTCCCGGAGCCTGCGTCCCGGTCAGTTGATCTTTCACAGCGACAAGGGGGCCCAATACACGGCACTGCGATTCACTCAGCGCCTGGTCGACGCGGGTGTCGCCCCGTCGACAGGGTCCACAGGGGACAGCTATGACAACGCCCTCGCCGAGAACCTGTGGTCCACGCTCAAGATCGAGCTGCTCTACTGGCCCGGGACGGGCTTCGCGACCCGCTGCGAGGCCGAGCATGCGCTGATCCGCTACCTCGACGGCTGGTACAACCCGCGCCGGATCCAGGCCCGCCTCGGAGGGCTCTCACCCGACGAGTACGAAGACGACTATCGTCGCGCCCAGCGCGACGCCGACAGGTAACCCGCACTCCGGCAAACCGGGGGAAGCTCACCCTAGCCCGCTCACACCTGGGGCCGCGAAACCCTGTCCTGCCTACACCACCGCCTACCGGCAGGCGGCCGGCCCGTCGTTCCCGGTAGGCGGTGGTGGCACACCGGGGTGGCACATGCCTACGCTGCGTGCGCGATGCCCCCTGAGCTTCCCCCGGTTTGCCGGAGTGCGGGTTACCTGTCGGCGTCGCGCTGGGCGCGACGATAGTCGTCTTCGTACTCGTCGGGTGAGAGCCCTCCGAGGCGGGCCTGGATCCGGCGCGGGTTGTACCAGCCGTCGAGGTAGCGGATCAGCGCATGCTCGGCCTCGCAGCGGGTCGCGAAGCCCGTCCCGGGCCAGTAGAGCAGCTCGATCTTGAGCGTGGACCACAGGTTCTCGGCGAGGGCGTTGTCATAGCTGTCCCCTGTGGACCCTGTCGACGGGGCGACACCCGCGTCGACCAGGCGCTGAGTGAATCGCAGTGCCGTGTATTGGGCCCCCTTGCCCCCTTGTCGCTGTGAAAGATCAACTGACCGGGACGCAGGCTCCGGGAGCGCAGCGCGTGGTTGAGCGCGGTCAGCACCAGCACCGTCGTGGCTCGCGGGTCGGTGGCCCAGCCGACGACCCGGTTGGAGAACGCGTCCCGCACCGAGGCCAGCCACAACACGCCCTCACCGGTGACGATGCGAGTCAGGTCCGCCACCCACACCCGGTTGGGCGCGGTCGCGGTGAAGTCGCGTTCGAGCAGGTCCGGCGCCGGGCGGTGGGCCGGATTCTGCCGGGTCGAGCCGCCCTTCCAGCCGCGACGCAGGTGCGCGCCCTGAAGGCCGTGCTCGCGCATGATCCGAGCGACGCGCTTGCGCCCGACGTGCACGCCCTGGCGGCGCAGCTCCAGCCACACCCGCGGGGATCCGTAGGTGGTGGCGAACTCGCTCACCGAGCGGATCTTCACGATCTGCTCAAGCAGGACGGCGTCGTCGAGCTGCCGCTGAGAGGGGTTCGCGCGGCGGGCGCGCCAGTCGTAGTAGGTCGAGGCCGCGATGTTCAGGACCCGTAGTACGAGACCGGCGGGGAAATCATGGGCATCGACGAAGCTCATGATTTCCTCCGGGTCGGGCCGATCTCGCTGGCGAAATAGGCGCTCGCCGCGCGCAGGACCTCGTTGACCCGCCGCAGCTCAGCGTTCTCCCGCGCGAGCCGGCGGTTCTCGGCGAGCATGTCGGTCGACGGCCGATCATGGCGCTCGCCGGTGTCTGCCTCGGCCTGACGGACCCAGTTGCGCAGGGCCTCGTGATGCACCCCGAGCTGCTCGGCGAGCCCCCGGAACGTCGGGCGAGGGTCGGACTCCCGATACAGCCGAACCGCTCGTTCGCGCAGCTCATCGGGGTACTTTTTCGGTGCGGGCACCAGTGCCTTCCTTCCTGGCCCTCAAGATCGAACCAGTGTTCAGACACTCCGGCAAAGCGGGGGAACCTCACCCGACACCGCGCGCGGTGGTGTCTGCGACCGCCCGGAGCACCGAGCCCCCGGACGGGACCCCGGACGGCGGCTGGAAACTGTCGAGTGGCGGCCGTGGTTCGATCGCGCCCGCACCGAAGACCTGGCCTGGCGCGCGGCCCTGCAGCCAGAAGCACCGGATGAGCCCGTTCCGGAGGCAGGCCACGGTGCCTCGCACGGGTGAAGATGGTCAGCAGCCCGGTCCGGAATGAGATACGGATACCGGGTGATGAGTACAACAACGATGACACGGCAGGCAGGGGCACGACCGGTGCTGAGGATGGTCGCAGGGGCAGCGGTGCTGCTGGCTGCTGCGGGGTGCAGCTCGGGTGAGCAGGAGCACGCTGGACATGCCCATCCTGCGGAGTCGGCGTCACCGGTTTCGACGTCGGCTCCGGTGCCGGTCGGGGAGTAACGCGAAGCTGGTCACCGATTTCTACACCCAAGCGTTCGTCCACCGCGACGTTGCCGGGGCGTCGCAGATCTATGTCGCGGAGAGCTACATCCAGCACAATCCGCAGGTCCCCAACGGGCGGGCGGCGTTCGTGGACACGATGGGCCCGTATGTGAAAGACGGGGTGACATTCAGAATCGGCCGCGTGGTCGCCGAAGGCGACATCGTGGTGGTGCATGCCGAGTCCATCGAGAAGGACGGGCAGCGGTCCGCGGTCGCGGACTTCTTCCGCGTGGAGAACGGGAAGATCGTCGAGCACTGGGACGTCATCCAAGCCATCCCCGCCGACACCGCCAACGGCAACCCGATGGTCCCCGGCACTGCGACCTCACAGGCTCCGGGGCATCGGTAAAGGCGTTCCCGTTCACCTTGGCCGCGGTGGTCGCGCCGGGAGACGCCCTGTACTGAGGGACTGGTGCGCTCGGCGATCGCCGCTGGCGCGGCTGTCGTGGTGGGTGGTGACCTGGAGGTCGTCGGCGCCGATGATCCTGCTGGCGAGGTGTTCGATCTCGGTGGTGGTGAACTGGTCGGGCAGCGCGGCCGGGAGCAGGCGGAAACCGTCGCGGATGGTGTTGAGCGCGGTCGCGAGCCCGGCGACGGTGTCGCGGGCGACGACGTCGATCTGCACGGTGAGGAGGAGACGCTTGTGGCCCCAGCGGGCCGGGTTTCCGATCACCTCGGCGACCGCGCGGGGACAGAACGCCGCGGCGCAGCAGCCCGGTGAAGTGCCCGGCGAGCACCTCCGCAGCCTGGTGGAGGTCTTTACCAGGCAGATCGAAATCTTGGCGGGCGATGACCAGCGCCTCACGAGCCCGGCCCGGCGGCCGGGTGGGTGGCGGTGAAGTGAGCACGGCGATCATTCTATTCACCGGCCGTTGTTCACTCACTCTGGGTGATCGAGGTGCCGGTGTGTTCGGTGATCGGGATGTTCCCGGCGGCGATGGTCCGGAGCACCCATCACACAGGCCCCGACCCACCCGTACAAGGCCCCGACAGG
>NZ_JAHLEL010000016.1 GCF_020131355.1 Pseudonocardia sp. ICBG1293 | reverse complement strand
GGTGTTCGAGCACGTGCTCGCGGCGTTGGTGCACGGCAGCGGCTACGAACGCATCGCCACCCCCGGCTGCTCGGACCGCACGATCCGCCGCCGTCTCGCCCAGTGGGCCGCCGCCGGCGTCGGGGAGCAGGTCCTTCGGGCCGCGCTGGCCGGCTATGGCCAGATGATCGGTCTCGACCTCGACGATCTGTCTGCCGACGGAGCGATCACCAAGGCTCCCTGCGGTGGCGAGGTCGCCGGCTGTAACCCGGTCGACCGGGGCAAACAGGGCACCAAACGCTCCGTGGTCTGCGACGGTGCGGGGATCCCGCTGCACCTGATCAGCGCCCGCGCCAATGACCACGACTCGCCGTTGCTGAAACCGACCCTGATCGGGATCTACGACATGATCGGGCCGCTGCCCGAGCGACCGTGCCTGCACCTGGACCGGGGCTATGACTCAGGCAAGACCCGCGATCTGCTCGAACGACTCGGGTTCGACGCACAGATCGCCACCAAGGGCCGGCCCGCCCCGATCCAGGTCGGTAAGCGGTGGCCGGTCGAGCGCACCCATTCCTGGATGAACGGCTACGGCAAGCTGCGCCGGTTCACCGATCGCCGGAAGATCATCGTCGAGTTCTACCTCAACCTCGCCGCCGCGCTCACCGTGATCCGCCGGCTGATCAACCATGCCCGCAGCCGCTACCGCTGGACAACCCGACCCACGACCCGTCGACTCCGATAACCATCAATCGCCGGACGCTCTAAAAGCGCTCCCGTCGCTACGGTGTTGTCAACCGAAGGGTTGAGCAAGGAGGAGTCGTGGAGGACCGGCTGAACCGGGTCTTCGCCGCACTGGCGGACCCGATCCGGCGCGACATGGTGGCCCGGCTGGCGACGGCCGACGCGACCGTGAACGAGCTGGCCGAGCCCTACGACGTCTCCCTGCAGGCCGTCTCCAAGCACATCCGGGTGCTGGAGGGCGCAGGGCTCGTCCGGCGCAGCCGGCAGGCCCAGCGCCGCCCGGTACATCTCGACGCGGAGGTGTTCGACCTGATGACGGCCTGGATCGAGCGGTACCGGCGGCAGGTGGAGGAGCGCTACGCGCGCCTCGACGACCTGCTCGCCGACGAGACGCCGGGATCCACCGGCACGAGCGAGGGAGCAGCGTCATGAGCACGACGACCCGCGAGACCGACATCGAGGCCGTCGAGGGCCTCCCGACGATCCGGATCACCCGGGAGTTCGACGCCCCGCCGGAGCGGGTCTTCGACGCGCACGTCGACGTCGAGAAGGTGAAGCGCTGGCTCGGCCCGCGCAACCTCACGATGACCGTCGACCGCTGGGACGCCGAGACCGGCGGCGGCTACCGGTACACCAGCTCCGACGAGACCGGCGAGTGGCGGTTCTTCGGGTCCTTCCACGAGGTGCGCTCACCGGAGCGGATCGTGCAGACCTTCTCCTACGAGGGCTTCCCCGACAGCGCCTGCCTGGAGACGCTCACGCTGACCGCCCTGCCCGGCGGCCGGACCCGGCTCGTCGCCGAGTCGCTGTTCGACTCGTTCGACTCCCGCGACGGGATGCTGGCCTCGGGCATGGAGGTCGGGGTCGTGCAGGGTCACGAGCGGCTCGACGAGCTGCTGGCCTCCCGGTAGGCGGCCGGCGTCAGCCCCGTCGCACGCTTGAACACCTGCCCGAAGTGCGACGGCCCGCGGAACCCCCACCGCGACCCGATGGCCGCCGCGGGCACGTCGGCCAGGCCCGCGTCGGCCAGGTCGCGCCGGCACATCTCGACGCGCCGGGCCCGGATCCAGGCCGCGGCACTGGTCCCGGTCCCGGCGAACAGGTTGTGCAGGTGGCGCGCGGAGACGAAGTGCGCGGCGGCGATCCCGGCGGGGGCGAGGTCCGGGTCGCCGAGGTGCGCCTCGACGTAGGCCTTGATCCGGTCCAGCAGGTCGCAGTGCGGGGCGGGCTCGGCCCCGGCCGTGCTCCGCAGCAGCACCCCGACCAGGTCCACGGCGTGCCGCACCGCGACGGCGGCGTGGGTGCCCATCGCGATCCGGTGCGCGTCGAGGTGGCGCAGGGTGTCGCACACGTAGCCGGCCAGCCCGGGGCCGGCGTCGAACGCGGTGCCCGCCACCCCGGTCAGGGGCTCCCCGCGGGGCTCGACGCGCTCGCGCGGGAAGTGCACGCACAGGGCGCGGAACGCGCGGTCCGCGGTGCGGGCACCCGGGCGGGCCGGGTCCAGCAGCGCCCACCGTCCGGGGACCAGCGGCTCGCCGTCGCCGAGCAGGGCGCTGCCCGCCAGCGCCACGACCAGTACCAGCCGGTCGTCCCCGGGGGCGGGCAGGTCACCGGCGACGGTGACGAAGGAGACGCCCTCCGGTCCGTCGGGACCGGGGACGGCCCCGGTCCCCGGGTCGGCGGGTCGGCGGGACGGTCGGCGACGGTCGTCATCGGCGGCTCCTGGTCGTGCTGGTGGCCGTACCCAGCCTAGTCGCGCAGCAGTCGTCCGACGGCCCGGTGCGGGCGTGCACGCGGACGACAGCGGTCTGCGCCCGTCGGCGATGTGCGGGGACCGTGTCGTTCCTAGCGTCCGGACACGTGGCTCATGTCGAAGGCTCGCACCATGTGACCCTGTCCGTCGCCGGCGCCCAGGAGGACGTCGACTTCCACACGAAGATCCTCGGCATGCGCTTCATCAAGCGCACCGTCCTGTTCGACGGCAACCTGCCGATCTACCACCTCTACTACTCCAACGCCGACGGCGACCCGTCCAGCGTGGTCACCACGTTCCCGTGGGCGCAGGCGGGCCAGTTCGGCACCCGCGGCACCAACCAGGCCCGCGAGGTCCTGCTGTCGGTGCCGGAGGGCTCGCTGGACTTCTGGGCGCAGCGGCTGCGGTCCCACGACGTCGAGGTCGCCGACGTCGAACGGTTCGACCGGCGCCGGCTCGCCTTCGCCCACCCGTCGGGCATCGAGTACCAGCTCGTCGCCAACACCGGCGACCCGCGCCGCGGCTTCGAGGGCAACGGGGTGTCGGCGGAGCACGCGATCCACGGCATCCACGGCGTCGGCGTGCACATGACCACCCCGGACCGGATGGTCGAGTTCGCCGACACCTCCTTCTTCGCCCAGGGCGACCCCGCCGAGGACGGCGACATGTTCGGCCTGCGGATCGGGGACGCGAAGGTCGGCAACCACCTGGAGATCACCGTCAACCGGAGCGAGGACCAGGGCACCTGGCGCTACGGCGCGGGCACCTATCACCACTTCGCGTGGAACGTGTCGGACCTGGCGAACCAGGAGGCGGTGAAGTTCGACATCGAGGGTGCGGGCTACACCGACATCTCCGAGCTCAAGGACCGCAAGTACTTCAAGAGCGTCTACGTCCGGACGCCGAGCGGGGCGCTGTTCGAGCTGGCCGTCACCCACGAGGAGGGCGGCTGGACCTGCGACGAGTCGCCGCACGAGCTGGGCACCCGGTTCCAGCTGCCGGAGCAGTTCGAGGACCGACGCGAGGAGATCTTCGCCAAGCTGGAACCGATCGAGGCCTGATGACCACCTGGGGGGACCCCGCGGCGCCGCTGGTCGTGCTCGCCCTGCACGGGCGGGGGCGCGACCCCGGCGACATGCGCGCCACCGCGGCGCGGTTCGGGGACGTGCCCGCCCGGTTCGTCGCCCCGGCGGCGCCGGGCGGCAGCTGGTACCCGAAGCCGTTCCTCGAACCGTTCGACGAGAACCGGGACGCGCTGCTGCGCGCGCTCGACGTCGTCGACGACCGGCTGGCCCGGCTGGCGGACGAGGGGGTCGGCCGGGACCGGGTGGTGCTGTGGGGGTTCTCCCAGGGCGCCTGTGTGGTCGCGCACCACCTGCTGGTGCGCGACCCACGCCCGTGCGCGGGACTGGTCGTGTTCACCGGCGGGTTCGTCGGCCCGGACCCGGTGCCCGCCCCGCCGTCGGGGTCGCTCGCGCCGACCCCGGCGGTGCTGCGGTCGATCTCGCGCGACCCGTGGGTGCCCGCGCACCGGGTCGAGGAGACCGCGGTCCTGCTGACCGGGGCGGGTGCGCGGGTGGACCTGCGGATCGACGACGGCGACGAGCACGTGGTCACCGACGAGGCGTGCGCGGCCGCGGCCGGGCTCCTGCACGCGGTGGCTGTCGGGGGTCGCCTCTAGCGTGGGGGTGTGTTCGTCGTCCACGCCCTGCACTCCCCCGCCCGCGGCGTCCTGCTGTGGGCGGAGGACGGCGAGCGGAGCCCGCGCACCGACCGCCGGTCACTGCGCACGGCGCGGCCGCACCCGTTCGCGGTGCCCTCGGACGCGCTGGCCGCGATCCACCCGGGCAAGCCGGCGTCGGTGACGGTGCTGCTGCCCTCGTACCCGTCGGGGCCGCAGGACTCCCCCGGTCTGGTCCGCTCCCGGCCGCGCACCCGCGGCCGGGGCGCGCCGACGCTGGCGCCGTGGACGGTGCCCGCGGTGGTCGTCGACCCCTCCGAGCTCACCGACCCCTCCCCCGAGGTCCGCTACGGCGCCGGCTTCACCCACCTCGCCGACCTCGCGCAGCTCGCCGAGGAGCTGGCCGCCCGCGGCCGGGTCCTGCCGGTGCTGCTCACCGAGTCCGGCCGGCCCGCGGCGCGCTGGCGCCCGGTCGTCCAGGGGCTGGACGCGGTCGCCCGCGCGGACCTCGTCCGTCGGCTGCCCCCGGTCGCGCGGGCCGAGCAGCGCCGCCCGGGCGACGTCGCGGGGCAGGACCCGGACACCCTGGTCGACGCCGCGCTGGCCCGCTTCACCGACACCGCGGTCCGCGAGCGGCTGGGGCGCAGTGCCACCATGCCGCTCCCGCTGCCCGCCCGGCCGGACGCGCCGGCGGCCCTGCTGCACGCACTGACCGGACCGTCGGCGGACCTGCCCGCGACCGGGGCCGGGCTGCAGGTGCTGCGCGAGGCGCTCACGGTGTGGGAGGACGTCGGGCGCGAGCAGCCCGGCGCCGCGACCGCCCTGTTCCGGCTCGCCGAGGTGTCCACCCTGCATGACCCGGCGGACCCCGGCCCGGACCTCGACGACCAGACCGGTGACGGCACCCGGTGGGAGCTGCAGTTCGCGCTGCGTTCCACCGAGGACCCGAGCCTGGTGTTCGACGCGGCCGGCGTCTGGGCCGGGGAGGCCGACGCGCTGGTGTCCGGCGCGCAGGACGTGCTGCTGGCGGAGCTGGGCCGGGCGGCGCAGGTGCTGCCGGATCTCGTGCCCGCGCTGCGCCGGGCCCGGCCGACCGGGCTGCCGCTCGACGTCACCGGCGCGCACCGGTTCCTCACCCGGGACGCGCCGGCGTTGCTGTCGGCCGGGTTCGGGGTGGCGCTGCCGCGCGGCTGGGACGGGCGCCGTCCGCTGGGGCTGCGGCTGTCGGCCTCGTCGGCCCCCGCCCCGGGGGTGATCACCCGCGGTGGCCTGGGGCGCGACGAGCTGGCGGAGTTCCGCTGGTCGCTCGCCGTCGGCGACGAGGAGCTGGGCGAGTCGGAGATCTCCGCGCTGGTGGCCGCGAAGGCGCCCCTGGTCCGGCTGCGCGGACGCTGGGTCGCCGTGGACGCCGAGGCGCTGGCGCAGGGGCTGGACTTCCTGCGCCGCCACCGGGACCGGCCGCCCACGGTCGGGGAGGTACTGGCCGCGGCCCGCGGCGACGCCCACGCCCCCCTCCCGGTGACCGACGTGTCGGCCCGTGGGGACCTGGGGGCGCTGCTGGAGGGCACCGCCGACCGCACGCTGACACCCGTTCCGGCACCGCCGGGGTTCACCGCGACGCTGCGCCCCTACCAGGAGCGCGGGGTGGCGTGGCTGGCGTTCCTGTCCTCGCTGGGGCTGGGGGCGTGTCTGGCCGACGACATGGGCCTGGGCAAGACCGTGCAGCTGCTGGCCCTGGAGGCGCACGACCGGGCCGACGGGCCGACCGGCGCGCCGTCGTTGATCGTGTGCCCGATGTCGATGGTCGGCACGTGGCAGCGGGAGGCCGCGACGTTCGCCCCCGGCCTGCGGGTGCACGCCCACCACGGCGCCTCCCGGCCGCGCGGTGCGGCCCTGCACGCCGCGCTCGACGCGGCGGACCTGGTCGTCACCACCTACGCGACCGCGACGCGCGACGCCGAGGACCTGCGGGCGTGGCGGTTCCACCGCCTCGTGCTCGACGAGGCCCAGATGATCAAGAATGCGCACGCGGCGGCGTCGCGCACGATGCGGTCGCTCGACGCGGCCCACCGGGTCGCGCTGACCGGCACGCCGATGGAGAACCGGCTGGCCGAGCTGTGGTCGGTGATGGACTTCCTCAACCCGGGGGTGCTCGGGGTGCCGGAGGTGTTCCGGCAGCGGTTCGCGGTGCCGATCGA
This sequence comes from Pseudonocardia sp. ICBG1293, assembly GCF_020131355.1. Classification (GTDB taxonomy): domain Bacteria; phylum Actinomycetota; class Actinomycetes; order Mycobacteriales; family Pseudonocardiaceae; genus Pseudonocardia. The sequence goes on along the minus strand of NZ_JAHLEL010000016.1, from coordinate 4,103 downwards.
ACGCCACCGCGACGCCGGGGTGGCACGGACGCTGCGCCGGATCACCCGGCCGTACCTGCTGCGGCGGGTCAAGACCGACCCCACGGTGATCGACGACCTGCCGGAGAAGATCGAGATCGTGGCCGACCACCGGCTCACCCGGGAACAGGCGTCGCTGTACCGGACCGTGGTCGACGACATGATGGAGAAGATCGAGGACAGCGACGGCATCGAGCGCCGCGGCAACGTGCTCGCGGCGATGAGCAAGCTCAAGCAGGTCTGCAACCACCCCGCGCAGCTGCTGCACGACGGGTCCCCGATGCACCGCTCGGGCGGGCGGCACCGCTCGGGCAAGGTCGCCCGCCTCGAGGAGCTCCTGGAGCCGGTGCTCGCCGCCGGGGACCGGGCGCTGCTGTTCACCCAGTACACCGAGTTCGCCGCCATGCTGCGACCGCACCTGTCGGCACGGTTCGACACCGAGGTCCTCTACCTGCACGGCGGCACCTCGAAGAAGCGGCGCGACGAGATGGTGGAGCGGTTCCAGTCCGGCGAGGGGCCGTCGCTGTTCCTGCTCTCGCTGCGCGCGGGCGGCACCGGGCTGGCCCTGACCGCGGCGAACCACGTGATCCACCTGGACCGGTGGTGGAACCCGGCGGTGGAGGACCAGGCCACCGACCGCGCGTTCCGGATCGGGCAGCGGCGCGCGGTGCAGGTGCGCCGGTTCGTGTGCCCGGGCACCGTGGAGGAGCGCATCGAGGCGCTGGTCACCGCGAAGCGGTCGCTGTCGGACATGGTGGTGACCGGCGGGGAGGACTGGCTGACGTCGCTGTCGACCTCCGAGCTGCGCGCGGTGTTCGCACTCGGCTCGGACGCGGTGGCCGATCCCGACGAGGACACAGGGGGCGGCGATGAGTGACCGGCCGTTCTGGGCGCAGGAGGACTTCACCGGCGGGCCGCCGCGCCGCGTCGAGGGCGGGATCCGGATCCACGCGACGCGGGGTGCGGTCGCCCGGACCTGGTGGTCGGCGCGGTTCCTGGCCGTGCTGGAACGCCTCGGCGTCGGCGGGCGGCTCTCGCGTGGCCGCAGCTACGCCCGGTCGGGGCAGATCGTGTCGCTCGACGTCGACGCGGGCGCGGTGGTCGCACTGGTGCAGGGCACCCGGCCGCAGCCCTACCGGGTGCGCATCGGGCTGCGGGTGTGGGACAAGACGGAGTGGCGGGGCGTGGAGCAGGCACTGGCCGCCGACGCCTGGTACACCGCGGCGCTGCTGTCGGGCACCGTGCCCCCCGAGATCGAGGAGTTGCTCGACGGCCTGGGCCTGTCGCTGTTCCCGGCCGACGTCGCCGACCTCGCACAGGACTGCTCGTGCCCGGACCACACCGTGCCGTGCAAGCACCTGGCCGCGGTGTTCTACGTGCTGGCCCAGCGGTGCGACACCGACCCGTTCACGCTGCTCACCCTGCGCGGACGCGACCGGGACACGCTGCTGGAGCGGCTGCGGTCCGAGCGCGACCGCACCGGCGGCCGATCCGCGCCGTCCGGGCCGGTGCCGCTGGCGGTCCTGCTGGACGACTTCTGGGAGGGGGCGCCCGGCTCCGCTCCCCCGCGCCCGCCGGACACCGAGCCGGGCGCGGTCCTGGACCAGGTGCCCGAGCCGTCCCTGCGGGCGAACGGCGGGCGGCTGACCGACGCGTTGCGGCCGGTGTACCGGGCGCTGGCCCATCCGGACGCGTGAAAGGTCGGGTAGACCCGACCCATGTCGGGTAAAGCTGTCGCATGGGCAGGCTCCCCGCCGATGTGCGATCCGACGTCGCCGCAGCGCGACGCCGGGCGAGTCTGACCCAACGACGACTGGGCGAACTGGTCGGCGTGAGCCGCCAGACCGTGGTGGAGATCGAGGCCGGCGGATACAACCCGTCGACGGCGGTCGCACTGCGACTGGCGGTCGCGCTGGACACCCCGGTGGAGCAGTTGTTCGCGCTGCCCGCCGCGGAGGCCGACAGGATCCGCGCCCGGCGTGACGCAGCGAAGACGGGAGGCCGGGATGCCTAGTCCGTGGACGGCCCTGCGCGAGACGCAGCGCCAGATCAGGAACGAGACCGACGAGCGCGCGGAGCTGGTGCTGCTGCGGCGCCGCTGCCTGGAGATGCAGGTGGTGGTCGTCGCGGGGGCGCTCGGCGTGGTCGTTCTACTGGGCCGCCCGCTCGGACTGCGGGATGCCTCCGGGGCGACCTGGTCCGGTGCCGTGCTCGTACTGGTACTGAGCCTTGTCGCCGTGTGGCTGGTCGCACGGGCGGTCGGTCGAGCCCTGTACGGGACACACGTGACACCCGAGCGGGAGCGAGCGGAGACGCTCCGCGCGCTGCTGCTGTTGCCGCTGCTCGTGGTGGTCGCCGGGGCTGTCCACTGGTGGGTGGGCGGCGACCTCGCCGACACCGGGCTCTACGTCGTACTGCTCGCCGTCGCCACGGGTGCCGGCCTGGGACTGCACCTGTGGTGGATCCGGAAGCCCGTCCCGAGCGAGCGATGAGCTGGAAATATGTGAGGGCCCGGTCGCCGTGGTCGAGCGACCGGGCCCTCGTCCCGAACTGACGCGCCGCTCCCACCACCAAGCGACGACCTGAAGTTAGCCTAGGCTTACCTGCGTCGTCAAGCGCGGCGCGCGGTCCGGGAGGACTCAGCCGGTCACGGCCCGGGCCCGCGCCGGATCGAGCCGGCCGGTCGCCCCGGCGTGCCGCTCGAACCAGATCGTCGTCAGCGGCGGGATGCTGGCGAGCAGACCGATCACGACGGTGCGCAGGTCCCAGCGGAACAGCCGGGCGGTCCACAGCGTGACGACCACGTAGGCGACGAACAGCGCCCCGTGGATCGGCCCCATGACCTGCACCCCGAGCTCGGAGGTGGCCAGGATCCACTTGACGAACATGCCGATCAGCAGGCCGGTCCAGGACAGCGCCTCGGCGATCGCCACGGCGCGGAAGACCTTGGCGACGAGTGACGGGTCGTTCATGACGGGTGCTTCCTCCAGGCGGACGGGACGTCGTCGTCCACTCTGCCGCATCCCGCACACCACCTTCTACCGGGTGTCGAACAACACGGCGGGCGATGAGTCGGCGTCCTGCCGACGGTCGGAGCAGACGGGGCCCCGCGATCGCAGGGCCCCGACCGACCGGAGGTAGCCCGTGCCCGATCTCGTTCCGACCGCCCGCGCCGTGGCCGACATCGTCGTGGGAGTCCGCGACGACCAGCTCCACGACCCGACGCCCTGCGACGGCATGACCGTCGCCGCGCTGCTGGACCACCTGCACGGTCTGGCGTGGGCGTTCCGGGTCGCGGCGGAGAAGTCCCCCGAGGCCGCCGGTACCGCGCCGAGCGCCGACGCCGGCAATCTCGTCGGGGACTGGCGGACCGCGATCCCGGCCCGGCTCACCGCGCTGGCGCAGGCGTGGCGCGAACCGGCCGCCTGGGAGGGCTTCACCGCGGCGGGCGGTCTGGACCTGCCCGCCGACGTCGCCGGGGTCATCGCCCTCGACGAGCTGGTCCTGCACGGCTGGGACCTCGCCGTGGCCACCGGCCGCCCGTTCACCCCCGACGACGAGGCCGTCGCCGCCGTACTGGAGTTCACCACCGCGATGTCCGCACCCGGCCAGGAGGCGTCGCGGGAGGGTCTGTTCGGGCCGGTGGTCCCGGTCCCGGCCGATGCGCCGCCGTTCCACCGGGCGCTGGGCAACAGCGGCCGCGACCCGCGCCGGAGCCCCGACGCGGGGTAGCGTCGACCGACGTGGTGACGTCCCCGCACGGCAAGGTCCGCATCGGCGTCGGCTCGGTGGGGCTGCAGGCCACCGACCCCGGGTCGGAGTTCGACGAGTTCGTGGACGCGCTCGAGCGCGCCCGGATCGACTCCCTGTGGCTGCCCGACCTGGTCTCCGCCCCCGGTGTCGACGCGATGGTCGGCACCACCTGGGCGGCGGCCCGCACCCGCACGCTCAAGGTCGGCACCGGTGTCACGATCCTGCCCGGTCGCAACCCGATGCTGCTGGCGGCCGAGCTCGCGTCGCTGGCGGTGCTGGCACCGAAACGGATCCTGCCCGCCGGTCCAGGCCGCCCGCGGTGAGGGCGTCTA
>NZ_JAHLEL010000015.1 GCF_020131355.1 Pseudonocardia sp. ICBG1293 | reverse complement strand
AACTGTCGTGATGGTACCCGGGTCGTTGCGCTCCTCACCGACGCCGACGCGCCACTGACCCGGCCGGAACTCCGCACATACAAAATCGAATACACGATCGTGAAGGAATCGTCCGACGTCGTGGAACTAGACTTCACCGCTCACTGCGATCCTCTAGTGACGCTCCGGCTGCATGCACCCCGCCGAGACGTGCTCGACGACTGTCTCCGCTCAGAAGGATTCCGAGAGGTTCGCTGGGGGGGACTGCCCCGCATCCCCGGCCGGACTGGAACAATTCGGCGCCGATTACTGGGCCTCCTACCAGGAAACGATGCCGTGGATAACCTTCACGGCGATCACCTCGCCCTGAATGCGTCTACCTGTACGACAACCGACAACCCCATAGAGACACGTTACCTTCTTGATCAAGCCCGGTGAGGGCTTGTAGGCCACCGGCCACGGCATGACTTATCGCCCCTGTCGTTGATGATCTGGGGGGGTGTTGTCACCGTGGTCGGCGGGCGCCAACGACCGCTGATAGAGACCTGACCCGCTCGCGCGGTCTGCTCGTAACGTGGCGGCCGGCGCGGGTGTCCAGGTCGGCCTGCGGCGACGAGCGAGGAGACCTTCTTGTCGGAATCCGACAACACCGGCTTCGAGGTGTTCTGCGGCCTGGACGTGGGAAAGTCGGTGCACCACGCCTGCGCGTTGGACCGGGCTGGGAAGCGGCTGCACGACAAGCCGTTGCCCAACGACGAGGCCGCGCTGACCGAGGTCTTCACACGCCTCACCGAGCACGGCCGGACGCTGGTCGTGGTCGACCAGCCTGCCTCGATCGGTGCGCTGGCCGTCGCGGCGGCCCGCTCGCTGGGCATCGAGGTGGCCTACCTGCCCGGGCTGGCGATGCGCCGCATCGCCGACCTGCACCCCGGCCAGGGCAAGACCGACGCCCGCGACGCCCACGTCATCGCCGACGCCGCCCGCACCGTGCCGCACACGCTGCGCCGGGTCGGCACCGACGACGAGACCCTCGCCGAGCTCACCGTCCTCGCCGGCTACGACGACGACCTCACCGCCCAGTCGACCCGGCTGACCAACCGGCTGCGCGACGCCCTGCTCCACGTCCACCCAGCCCTGGAACGCCTGCTCGGCCCCCGGCTCGACCGCGGCGGAGTGCTCGATCTACTCGCCACCGCCCCGACACCGCAGGCCCTGCGCGACCTCGGCGAGGCCGTGATCGCCGCCGCCATGCGACCGCGTTCCCCGCGGCTGGCCAAAACACTGCCCGCCACGATCCCGGCCGCGCTCGACACCCAGACCGTCGTCGTCCCAGGCACCGCCGCGTTCGGGAGAGTGATCGCCGGGGTCGCCACGCAGCTGCGCGAGGTCCGCATCGAGCGAGACACCCTCGCCGCCGAGCTCGAGGACCTGCTGGAGACCCACCCTCTTGCCCGGGTCCTGACCTCGATGCCCGGTCTCGGGTTCAGGACCGCCTTGAAGATCCTCACGATCGTCGGAAACGGCGCTGCGTTCCCCACCGCCGGTCACCTCGCCGCTTACGCAGGCCTGGCCCCCGTGACACGCCGCTCGGGCAGCTCGATCAAGGGCGAGACCCGCTCCCAGCGCGGGAACCACGCCCTGAAATCGGCACTGTTCTTGTCGGCATTCGCCAGTCTCGCCGACCCGACCAGCCGCGCCTACTACGACCGTAAACGAGCCAGCGGCAAGCGCCATAACACTGCCCTGATCTGCCTCGCCCGACGCCGCACCGACGTCATCTACGCCATGCTCCGCGACCGCCGCCCCTACGCACCACCAAGCGTCCCGACGCTGCAGCCAGTGGCCGCAGCCGCTTGACCCCCCCCCCGAAGACAGCACGCCCTGAACCCGATAGCGCATGAACTCGTAACAGTATGTAGCAGAATTTGCCTCCTGGGTGGGTGACGTGAGTTCCTATCGAGGTCCACCCAATCGGAGCGTGCAGGAATTCGTGCAGATGTCTCAATCGTCCCCTTCAGTCGGATCGAAGATCCCCGTCACCCGGCGACAGCTGGGGGTTCTTCTCGGGCTCGCCGCAGTCGGCGGTGGCGCCGCGCTCGAGAGGCGACCCCTGATGGAGCTCGCAGATGGACGTATGCATGATTTGCGATTACTCGTCCCGAACTCACCCGGTAGTGGCTATGACATGCTAGCTCGAGCCGTTGGCGGAGTACTCGAAGCTGCCGGACTGACCAGCGCGGTTGAGATCTTCAACGTCACCGGGCACAGCGGCATAACCGGGATCCATTACGCCATCAACGAGGCCGGTGACGACCGACTGCTAGTGAGCATGGGACTCGGCCTGGTTGGTGGCCTGCTCAGTAACCAAGCAAATTCCATGCTCAGTGAGATCCTTCCGATCGCCCGACTAATGGAGGAGCCTGAGATAATCCTTGTCCCTGCGAACTCTCCGTACCGCAACATAAGTGATCTGATTACAGCATGGAAGGAATATCCTGCCGCGATTCTTGTAGGGGGCGGCTCCTCTCTCGGCGGCCCTGACCATCTCGCACCGATGCTGACGGCTGAATACGTTGGCCTGGCCCCGAAGTCGGTCAACTACATCGCCCACGATGGCGGGGGGCGTCTACTGGAGGCACTCCTCCGCGAAGAGGTCACTTTCGCTGCCACTGGCGCTAGCGAATTCGTCTACCATCTCAAGACAGGAGAACTTCGCGCACTAGCGGTCGCGGCGAACGAGCGGAAACCTGGATCGGACGTCCCCACTCTGCGTGAGTATGGAATTAACGTTACGTCATCCAACTGGCGGGGCCTGATGGCGCCGCCTGGGCTGGAATTGACGCAACGAGCCGAGCTGGAAAACACCGTCGAAGCCCTGGTCGCCTCACCAGAATGGAAACATTACCTCGCCGAAAACAACTGGCAGGACGCGTATCTATCCTCGGCGCAGTTCCACGCCTTCCTGAATGAAGAACGTGCGCGCGTCCGTCGGGTACTCGGTGGGCTCGGGCTCGCCTGACGTAACGACCTGATGCGCAGTAGCGATGTCGGTGTCGAAGGTGGGTGGCGGCACGATGTTTGACGATGATCATCGATCGTGACCCGGCCCGCTACGCGGTCCGTGCGGCCTGTTCGGCCGTCGCCGCCCCGGCAGGGCCGCCGCGAGGGGGACTGGTTCGATGAGCGGGTGCCCCTCACCCGCGGGGAAATGCTCGCCGCAGCACGTCAGCTGCGCGATGACCCGCTGCTGGCGCGGCTGTCGCCCCGCGCGATCCGGGCCGCGGTGAAGGCGTTCTGGCGAGCGGGGTGGACCAACAACGACCTGCGCCACGCCCTGGCCCACCAGCCCACTCTCAACGGGCCGTCCCGGCCCGTTGAGCGCTGCCCGGCCTCTCAGGTGCGCTGGCCGTCGGGGTGGCTGCGCCACCGCCTGGCCCCCTGGACCGGGCCTCGCGGGCCCCTGACCTCCCCGCACCTCGACGCCCGCCAGCGGGCCACTCTCGCCGCCCGGCACGGCCGCGCCGCCGCGCAGCGGCTGCCCTACGGCCACACCCAGCTCCCACCCACCGCTCTCCGGGTCGACGACCAACAGCCGGCCCTGGCTCGCACCACCCTGGCCTGTAACCAGGCCCGTGACCGACACGCGCTACTCACCGGGCTCGTCCCCGACCACGACACCGCCGGCGCCGCCACCCGGGAGAGCGCCCGCGCTCAGATCACCGCTCTGCTCCAGGCCCGGCGCTCCCGACGGGTCTCCTCTGCCGGGGCGTCATGCTGAACACCAGCTCGTGCTCCCACCCGGCGGCTGCCAAGTCCCACGAACGGTGCTGCCGCGTCGCTTCCGGTCCTCGCCCGCTAGCACGGGCTGCGGTCCGGGTCGACTTGCCCACGACCACCCCGGCGACCTGAACCCGCCAGAAATCCTCTCACCAGTCACGACAAGCCTGCCCGTCCCAGTCATGAACATCCCGTGGGGTCTGTCCGGGTCTGTCCAATGAACGGTGTGTGAGGCTCGGCGGTTTTCGAGCGTCCGGCGATTGAGGTTCCCCCGCTTTGCCGGAGTGTCTGAACACTGGTTCGATCTTGAGGGCCAGGAAGGAAGGCACTGGTGCCCGCACCGAAAAAGTACCCCGATGAGCTGCGCGAACGAGCGGTTCGGCTGTATCGGGAGTCCGACCCTCGCCCGACGTTCCGGGGGCTCGCCGAGCAGCTCGGGGTGCATCACGAGGCCCTGCGCAACTGGGTCCGTCAGGCCGAGGCAGACACCGGCGAGCGCCATGATCGGCCGTCGACCGACATGCTCGCCGAGAACCGCCGGCTCGCGCGGGAGAACGCTGAGCTGCGGCGGGTCAACGAGGTCCTGCGCGCGGCGAGCGCCTATTTCGCCAGCGAGATCGGCCCGACCCGGAGGAAATCATGAGCTTCGTCGATGCCCATGATTTCCCCGCCGGTCTCGTACTACGGGTCCTGAACATCGCGGCCTCGACCTACTACGACTGGCGCGCCCGCCGCGCGAACCCCTCTCAGCGGCAGCTCGACGACGCCGTCCTGCTTGAGCAGATCGTGAAGATCCGCTCGGTGAGCGAGTTCGCCACCACCTACGGATCCCCGCGGGTGTGGCTGGAGCTGCGCCGCCAGGGCGTGCACGTCGGGCGCAAGCGCGTCGCTCGGATCATGCGCGAGCACGGCCTTCAGGGCGCGCACCTGCGTCGCGGCTGGAAGGGCGGCTCGACCCGGCAGAATCCGGCCCACCGCCCGGCGCCGGACCTGCTCGAACGCGACTTCACCGCGACCGCGCCCAACCGGGTGTGGGTGGCGGACCTGACTCGCATCGTCACCGGTGAGGGCGTGTTGTGGCTGGCCTCGGTGCGGGACGCGTTCTCCAACCGGGTCGTCGGCTGGGCCACCGACCCGCGAGCCACGACGGTGCTGGTGCTGACCGCGCTCAACCACGCGCTGCGCTCCCGGAGCCTGCGTCCCGGTCAGTTGATCTTTCACAGCGACAAGGGGGCCCAATACACGGCACTGCGATTCACTCAGCGCCTGGTCGACGCGGGTGTCGCCCCGTCGACAGGGTCCACAGGGGACAGCTATGACAACGCCCTCGCCGAGAACCTGTGGTCCACGCTCAAGATCGAGCTGCTCTACTGGCCCGGGACGGGCTTCGCGACCCGCTGCGAGGCCGAGCATGCGCTGATCCGCTACCTCGACGGCTGGTACAACCCGCGCCGGATCCAGGCCCGCCTCGGAGGGCTCTCACCCGACGAGTACGAAGACGACTATCGTCGCGCCCAGCGCGACGCCGACAGGTAACCCACACTCCGGCAAACCGGGGGAAGCTCACGCTACCTCGGGCTCGAGGTCCTGGCCCGCGCCCGAGTCACCGTGGTCTCCGGCACCGCTTCCAACGGCGAGGAGGTGACCTCAACCGACACGATCCCGGCGCTCAGCGCCTGACAGAACAGGAGATCACGCGGTAGTCGTCACACACCACGCCGGCGGGCTTGACCGAATTCAGGCCGCCCTCGAAGCGCATGGTTCAGAGTTTCTGCAAGAGAACGATAACGGCGTTCCGCGCGACTCACAGCCTTCGAAAGGGACTGCTTCAGAGGTGGCGGACCTGCTTATATAGGATCAATCGCTACCTGGAAGAGGTGTCTTCCTGCTCTCGGCTCTCTCTTTCCCTGTGTGTCGGCAGAGTCTCTAGCATCTGCAATACCCAGGCCTGCGTGGAAGCGTCCAGCGATGCAGCGCGAGTAGCAATACCACGGGCGCTAGCATCGGCAAGGAGCCGAAGAGCAGACAGCTCCTGATGCAACTCTTCAGTCTTCCTGTCATCCGTTAAAAGATATCCCGGATCAACCTGGAAAAATCGAGCAATCGCGCGCAGACTGTTCGCAGTCGGGTTCGTACGCCACGCACCGCGGAGAGCTCGCAGATAGTTAGCGCTGATCGTTGGCCCTTCATCAGCGTGCTCCTGGAGCCACTGAGCAACCTCATTCGTCGAATACGGACGATCCCGCACCGAACGGTCATAGACCGTGTCGAACAACATGTTGATCTTGTTGGCCAGTCTCTCGGCCGCTCGAACCTCTACCTCATCTGCCGTGGCACCCACACCGAACCGCCCTTCCGCCCCTCCTCATCGACGACCACCCGTATGCATGATCGCGCACACGCAGAGCATAGCTGCATTGACAGAGCGTGCCCAGACATGCAAGCTCACAACATCGCTCCTGCGGTGCGCATGCAGCCAAGCAAGTGGCGCCCGGAGCTCCGGACCTCGGAGGAAGACCGTGCTCAACTCGCACCCCGAGCCACCCAACGAGCCTGATCCCGGCCCGCAGTGGATGCCACCGGGCCTCGTCTCCCCGCGGCCGGTCCGTCGTGTGGGGCGTGGTGGGGTGGATCTGGAGGAGAACTGGTTGCGGGACAAGATCCTCGCTGTGGCCCGGGAGCTGGTGTGTGCAGCGGAGAAGGTCCGTAACCCGTACGGGGCGACCCTCGAAGATCAGGCGCCGGCGGCGTGGCATGTCCGGACCACTCAGGCGATCCTCGATGACTGCGTCGAGCACCTCGACGACCTCGATGACCGGGACGACCCTAGCGGGGCGCCGAAGCGGCCGACAGGCCAGTAGCCCGGCCCTGTCGGCAGGGCCGCGAGTCAGGTCTGGCAGGATCGGAAGCTGAGCCGGGTCTTCCGGGTCTTCCGGGTCTTCCGGGTCTTCCGGGTCTTCCGGGTCTTCCGGGTCTTCCGGGTCTTCCGGGTCTTCCGGGTCTTCCGGGTCTTCCGGGTCTTCCGGGTCTTCCGGGTCTTCCGGGTCTTCCGGGTCTTCCGGGTCTTCCGGGTCTTCCGGGTCTTCCGGGTCTTCCGGGTCTTCCGGGTCTTCCGGGTCTTCCGGGTCTTCCGGACCGAACGAAGGATCGACGACGATGCGCAGCTAGGCCCCCTGAACCAGCCACCACGTGCTGGTCGCACCGAACTCAACTCCACATGGCGGGCTGAAGCAGCAGTATGTGCTTCAGAACGTCGTAGGGCCCGACCTGACGGCCGGGCCCTACGACGGAAGTACAACGGAGTCACCACTCCGCTCCTTCAGCCCCCCCACCATCATCTGAAGGAGCGAACACGCCTTGCTAGCGTGCGACAAGAATAGCTCGGACACTGACCACCGGGCAACGCCCCCTACCGGGGACGCCGACGGCCAGGACGTCTGTCCGATCCGCCCCACCCCTGTCGGTAGTCTTTGGCCGCTGCCGGGGATCGGCCCCGGGCAGCTCGCTATCGCGGCAGCGGCCCTGACCGCCGCCCACCTGCTCACCGACCGTGCAGCCCTCGCCGCTCCAGCAGTGGCGCAGATGTGTACGCACTGTGTGCGTCGTTCCGGGGTCGACCGGGACACAGTGCTCGCCTCGATCCTCTGCACCGTGTGCTGGTCGGCGATCACCGCTGACACGGCCACCCCGAGCGGTGGCGAGGACGTTGCCGCGGCGATCCGGGGGTTGCCGCGCACGGCCCGGCACTGGACCCACGCGCTGCGTGACTCCTCCTGGTTCCAGGGGCTGCGTAGCGATGTCCAGCGCCGTCTGCGCGCTCTGCTGACCGAGCTGGCCCGCCGGGCGGACTGGACCGATCACCTGACCCGGCCGACCTGGGCCCGGCTGCAGGAGACCACCGGATGGTCGAGAGCCTCGATCGCAGCCTGGATCGCCACGCTGAAAAAACTCGGCTGGCTCGTCCTCGTCGAACGCGGCACCACCCACCGCTACCGCAACCTACTCGAACGCCAGATCACCGCACAGACCAGCACCCACGCCGACCGCCGAGCCCAGACCGGGAACCGGGCCGCCGTATATCAACTCCGCCTCCCCGACCACGCCATCACCGAGTTGAACACCGCCGCCGCGCGCGACGTAGCCCGCCCGCTCACCGAGACCGTCGACATCCCCTCCGCAACCCCCTCAGGGGCCCCGCTCGAACCCCCCTCGGGATCGTTGCACGGCGAAAGTTGGACCCCAACGGGGTTTACTCTTACCGAAGGTAAGAGTTCCCCTCATACGCGCGCGAGAACGATCATCCACAATAAGCCACCGGCTGGACTCCGACCCTCAGCGCGGACCCCGCGGACCCCGCGGTCCGTGCGGCCTGTTCGGCCGTCGCCGCCCCGGCAGGGCCGCCGCGAGGGGGACTGGTTCGATGAGCGGGTGCCCCTCACCCGCGGGGAAATGCTCGCCGCAGCACGTCAGCTGCGCGATGACCCGCTGCTGGCGCGGCTGTCGCCCCGCGCGATCCGGGCCGCGGTGAAGGCGTTCTGGCGAGCGGGGTGGACCAACAACGACCTGCGCCACGCCCTGGCCCACCAGCCCACTCTCAACGGGCCGTCCCGGCCCGTTGAGCGCTGCCCGGCCTCTCAGGTGCGCTGGCCGTCGGGGTGGCTGCGCCACCGCCTGGCCCCCTGGACCGGGCCTCGCGGGCCCCTGACCTCCCCGCACCTCGACGCCCGCCAGCGGGCCACTCTCGCCGCCCGGCACGGCCGCGCCGCCGCGCAGCGGCTGCCCTACGGCCACACCCAGCTCCCACCCACCGCTCTCCGGGTCGACGACCAACAGCCGGCCCTGGCTCGCACCACCCTGGCCTGTAACCAGGCCCGTGACCGACACGCGCTACTCACCGGGCTCGTCCCCGACCACGACACCGCCGGCGCCGCCACCCGGGAGAGCGCCCGCGCTCAGATCACCGCTCTGCTCCAGGCCCGGCGCTCCCGACGGGTCTCCTCTGCCGGGGCGTCATGCTGAACACCAGCTCGTGCTCCCACCCGGCGGCTGCCAAGTCCCACGAACGGTGCTGCCGCGTCGCTTCCGGTCCTCGCCCGCTAGCACGGGCTGCGGTCCGGGTCGACTTGCCCACGACCACCCCGGCGACCTGAACCCGCCAGAAATCCTCTCACCAGTCACGACAAGCCTGCCCGTCCCAGTCATGAACATCCCGTGGGGTCTGTCCGGGTCTGTCCAATGAACGGTGTGTGAGGCTCGGCGGTTTTCGAGCGTCCGGCGATTTGTGAGCTTCCCCCGGTTTGCCGGAGTGCGGGTTACCTGTCGGCGTCGCGCTGGGCGCGACGATAGTCGTCTTCGTACTCGTCGGGTGAGAGCCCTCCGAGGCGGGCCTGGATCCGGCGCGGGTTGTACCAGCCGTCGAGGTAGCGGATCAGCGCATGCTCGGCCTCGCAGCGGGTCGCGAAGCCCGTCCCGGGCCAGTAGAGCAGCTCGATCTTGAGCGTGGACCACAGGTTCTCGGCGAGGGCGTTGTCATAGCTGTCCCCTGTGGACCCTGTCGACGGGGCGACACCCGCGTCGACCAGGCGCTGAGTGAATCGCAGTGCCGTGTATTGGGCCCCCTTGTCGCTGTGAAAGATCAACTGACCGGGACGCAGGCTCCGGGAGCGCAGCGCGTGGTTGAGCGCGGTCAGCACCAGCACCGTCGTGGCTCGCGGGTCGGTGGCCCAGCCGACGACCCGGTTGGAGAACGCGTCCCGCACCGAGGCCAGCCACAACACGCCCTCACCGGTGACGATGCGAGTCAGGTCCGCCACCCACACCCGGTTGGGCGCGGTCGCGGTGAAGTCGCGTTCGAGCAGGTCCGGCGCCGGGCGGTGGGCCGGATTCTGCCGGGTCGAGCCGCCCTTCCAGCCGCGACGCAGGTGCGCGCCCTGAAGGCCGTGCTCGCGCATGATCCGAGCGACGCGCTTGCGCCCGACGTGCACGCCCTGGCGGCGCAGCTCCAGCCACACCCGCGGGGATCCGTAGGTGGTGGCGAACTCGCTCACCGAGCGGATCTTCACGATCTGCTCAAGCAGGACGGCGTCGTCGAGCTGCCGCTGAGAGGGGTTCGCGCGGCGGGCGCGCCAGTCGTAGTAGGTCGAGGCCGCGATGTTCAGGACCCGTAGTACGAGACCGGCGGGGAAATCATGGGCATCGACGAAGCTCATGATTTCCTCCGGGTCGGGCCGATCTCGCTGGCGAAATAGGCGCTCGCCGCGCGCAGGACCTCGTTGACCCGCCGCAGCTCAGCGTTCTCCCGCGCGAGCCGGCGGTTCTCGGCGAGCATGTCGGTCGACGGCCGATCATGGCGCTCGCCGGTGTCTGCCTCGGCCTGACGGACCCAGTTGCGCAGGGCCTCGTGATGCACCCCGAGCTGCTCGGCGAGCCCCCGGAACGTCGGGCGAGGGTCGGACTCCCGATACAGCCGAACCGCTCGTTCGCGCAGCTCATCGGGGTACTTTTTCGGTGCGGGCACCAGTGCCTTCCTTCCTGGCCCTCAAGATCGAACCAGTGTTCAGACACTCCGGCAAAGCGGGGGAACCTCAGCGGGATGCCCTGGTCATCGCAGGCCACGGACCGTTTCGTGCCCTGCTTGCCGCGGCCGACAGGGCTGCGGCCGGCCACCTCGCCTCCGCCTGGTGCCTTGGTGATCGATCCGTCGACCGCCAGATCGTCAAGATCCAGGCCGAGTATCTGGTCGTAACCGGCCAGCGCGGTGCGGAGCAGTTCCTCGCTGACTCCCGCGGTGGCCCAGTCATCGAGACGGCGGCGGATGGTGCGGTCCGAGCAACCCGGCGTGGCGATGCGTTCGTAGCCACTACCGTGCACCAGAGCGGCAACGACGTGGTCGAACACGACCCGATCAGAGATCCGGCGACGGTGACAGCCCCACGGATGGGCCGGGTCGAACTCGGGCCGGTCAGACCCGATCAGAGCGGCGAACTCGCCCCACAAGGGCTCGATCAGAGATGCTGGCAGCAGAGGCACGGACTCTCCACACGATCATCAGGACATCAGCAATCCCATGATCACTTGCAGGTCCGTGTCTCTACCAACACCGACACACGGCCACCTCTACTGCCGGACGCTCTTACCTCGGCTCTACCCGACCGACAAGACTTGCCGGGTGTCCCACGAGGCGATCTACCAGTGGATCTATGCCACCCCGGTGTCCATCCTGGCTCGCGAGCTGATCGCGTTACGGACCCGCCGGACCGCCCGACGTGGCGGCCGTAGGCCTCCACCTGCTCCCCGGATCATCGAACCGGCCTACATCGACGACCGGCCCACCGAAGCTGAGAGCCGGGCGGTGCCCGGGCACTGGGAGGGCGACCTGATCATCGGCAAAACAGGCAAGACCGCGGTGGCGACGCTGGTCGAGCGCACCTCGCGGTTCCTGGTCCTGGTCCCGCTGCACGGACGCGACTCCCACACCGTCAGCCGTGCCCTGATCACCGCGACCGCCGGGCTCCCCGAGGTGATGCGCCGGTCGTTGACCTGGAACTGCGGCACAGAGATGGCCGCCCACCACACCGTAACCAAGGGCTCGATGCCAGTCTACTCCGACCGGCCGCGTTCCCCCTGGCAGCGGGGCAGCAATGAGAACCTCAACCGCATCGTGCGCGAGTACCCCCCCAAAGGCGTGGAGATCCCCTCCGACCCCACCTATCTGGCCATGATCGCCAGCGACATCAACGACCGACCCCGTAAAATCTTCGACTGGAAGAAACCCTCCGAGGTATTCAGCGAACTCATCGAGGCAAATGCTTCCACCGCCTGAGCGCGCCCGGTGCTCACCCCCGGCCGGTCACCGTCGTCGATCTCGGCCTGGTTGACCCAGCCCTGCAGCGTTTCGGGGTTGATCCCAAGCTGGTCACCAACGCGCCGGCAGGCGCCCTTGGCCGAGCCGCCGGGCTCGGCCTTGATGTCGCGGACCATGCGGACCGCTCGTTCCCGTATCTCATCGGGGTACTTCTGTGGGGCAGCCATCGCTTCTCATCCTCGCTGGAGTTGCTGCCCTCCACCAAACCCGGCACGAGACAGTTGAACCAGTGCACCCAGGACGCGGTGGCGAGCTCGAGGTCCTCCACGGTGCGCAGCGGCCCGTCGCGGCGGACGCACTCGGACTTGTAGAGCCCGATCAGCGACTTGGCCATGGCGGCGTTGTCGTAGGAGTCGCCGACCGACCCGATCGAGGCCACCGCGCCGGCTTCGGCGAGCCGGTTGCCGTAGCGGATGGCTGTGCACTGGGACCCGGCATCGGAGTGGTGAATCAACCCGTCCAGACGTCCGTCGGTGGTCTGACCTGCGCGTTCACGGGTCCATAACGCCATCTCCAGGGCGTCGAGCGGGAGCTCGGTGGGCATCCTGGACGCGCAGCGCCACCCGACCACCCGGCGTGAGTACACATCGGACACGAATGCGGTGAACACCGTCCCCGACCACGTCGGCACATACGTCATGTCCACCACCCACAGCTGGTTCGGGCTCGCCGCGGTGAAGTCCCGATCGACCAGGTCCGGTGCCCGCCCGGCCTGGGCGTCGGGGCGGGTGGTGATCACCGGCTGCCCGCGGCGCACCCCGCGCAGCCCGAGACGGCGCATCAGCCGCTCCACCGTGCAGCGCGCCACCGGCCGACCTGTTCGACCGGTGACCCCGTCGCGGCGCAGTTGGTGCCACATCTTGCGGGCGCCGTAGACCCCACGGCCCTTGTCGCGGTCGAAGAACGCGGCCTCGATCGTCTCCGCCAACGTCGCGTCGCTCAGGGTCCGCCGCGACGGAGCCCGGTTCTTGTGCGCGTAGTAGCCCGACGGGGCGACCGCGATGCCCTGGGCGCGCAGGACAGCGCAGATCGGCTCGACCCCGAACCGGTGCTTGTGAGCGTCGATGTAGGCGACGATCAGCGGATACGGCGGTCGAGCTCCGCCGCCGCGAAAAACGCCGACGCGGTCTTGAGGATCTCGTTCGCCCGCCGCAGCTCGGCGTTCTCCTGCCGTAGCCGCTTGAGCTCGTCGGATTCCACCGTGGTCACACCTGGGGTGACGCCGTCATCGATGTCGGCCTGGCGACACCACCCCCGGAGGGCGTCGGGCAGGATCCCCAGCTGCGGACCGATCCTCTTGCACGCAGCGTTGACCGACAGCCCCGGATCCTCCTGACGCGCCTGGCGGACCATCCGCTTCGCGCGCTCACGCATCTCGTTGCTGAACTTCCTCGGTGCCGGCACGATCTCCACCCTTCCGTGGGATCAGAGCCTCCACCACTCCCGGGGCGCTTCAGGAGGTCAGCGCGAACCTGCGGGTCAAGGAAGTCAAGATCAGCGACACCGAGCGGTTCGTGGTCTGCCACAACCCCGACGCCGCCGACCGGGACGCCGCGGTCCGCGCGAACCTCGTCGAGCGGCTCGAAACGATGATCGAGACCTCCGATCGGTTGTCGCCGACGAAGCGGGCCGAGCTGCGCGGGGTGATCTCCACCAAGCCTGGGCTGAACCGGTTCCTGCGCGTCACACCGGGCGGGCTGCTCCGCGTCGACGCCGCAAGGATCACCGCGGACGCGAAGCTGGACGGGAAGTACCTGCTGCGCACCTGCGATCCGCACCTGCCGACTGAGGACATCGCGCTGGGCTACAAGCAGCTGCTGGAGGTCGAGCGCGGCTGGCGGGACATGAAGCAGGTCCTGGACCTGCGGCCGGTCTATCACCGACTCGAGGACCGCATCCGCGCGCACGTCGTGCCCTGCTGGCTCGCACTGCTCCTGGCCCGCGTCGTCGAGACCCAGGCCGGCGCCCCCGACCAGGCCACGACCTGGCCCCGCGCCCGCGACCAGTTACAGCGCCTGCACGTCGGCATCTTCACCGGCCCGGCCGGGCTGTTCCGCCAGACCACCCCACCCAGCGCCGAGGTCCGGCGGCTGCACCAGGTCCTCGACATCGCCCTGCCGCCGCGGATCCTCGACCTCGACACCGAGCCGTCCACAACGCCCTGACCAGGGACAACACCGCCGCCTAGTGACACGACATGTCACCAGGCCGACACCCGTCTCCCCAGCTCAGACTCCCTATCCGGGCACTTTCATCGGACAGCAGCTGCGGAACCCAGGTCTGCCCACGAACTGCGGAACCCGGGCAGAACGCCCGCACGCACCGGTGGGGCGGCCCCCGGGGAGTCGAGGCCGCCCCACCGGGCGAGGCAACGCAGCACTGGTCAGCCGAGGGGGATGACTCCCAGCGCGATCGCCGTTGCCATCATCACCAGCGAGCACACCGCAGCCCGCCAGATGACCTTCTTATGGTGATCAGCCAGGTCGACCTTGGCCAACGACACCAACAACAGCATCGCCGGAACCAGCGGGCTGGTCATGTGCACCGGCTGCCCGATGAGCGCCGCCCGGGCCATCTCCACCGGTGTGATGCCGTAGTGCCCGGCCGCCTCGGACAGGATTGGCAGGATCCCGAAGTAGAACGCGTCGTTGGTGAGGAAGAACGTCAACGGCATGCTCAGCACGCTGACGATCACCGCGAACCAGGACCCAACCTCCGGCGGCACCGTCGCGACGATCCCGTTCGCCATCGCCGTGACCATCCCGGTACCCGACAGCACTCCAACCAACACCGACGCGGCGAACACCATCGCCACCACTGCCACGATCGAACTCGCGTGCGCAGTGACCGCAGTGACTTGATCAGCAGGACGGGGGAAGTTCACCACCAGCGCGATCGCCGCCGCAGCGACGAACACCAGCGACAACGGCAACGCGTCCAACCCCAGCACCATCAGCAGCGCCACGGTCAAAGCCAGGTTGAACCAGATCAACTTCGGACGCAGCGTCGGCCGGTTCGGATCCAACACCCCACCCACAGCGATGAACCCATCCCCAGGACCGGTTCTCACCCCACCAGTACCGTCCCCCCCAGCCACGACGGCCCCACCGCCCGTGACATCTGCACCGGCCGCGGCGGTTGCACCGAGCGGGAGCTGCCCGTCAGAACCGGCCCCCCCGATACCGCCGGTGCCGGGTTCTGTCGGCGCGAGCTGCGCCGCGCCGACCTTCTCAGGGACCTGCTCAGGAACGCAGTCACCGCCACGGTCGGGGTCGAACTCGGCGGCGACGACCGGCAACGACCGACCCGCCGCGGCAAGCCTCTTCCGCTCCGACCGGCCGAGGAGCCAGGCTAGGACCAGCACCGTGACCATTCCCAGCGCCATACTCGGGACCATCGGGTTGAACAGCTCCGAAGGCGACACGTTCAACGCTGTCGCCGCCCGAGCGGTCGGCCCACCCCAGGGCAGAATGTTGAGCACCCCGTTAGCCAGATTCGCGACCACGGTCAACACCACCGGGCTCAAACCCAGGCGCAGATAGATCGGTAGCAACGCCGAGACCGTGATGATGAACGTGGTCGACCCGTCCCCGTCGAGCGAGACCACCCCGGCCAGGACCGCGGTCAGCACGACCAGGCGGACCGGGTCGTTGCTCACCGCGCGCAGCACGAACCGGATCAACGGATCGAACAACCCGACATCGATCATCGTCCCGAAGAAGATGATCGCGAAGAACAACAACACCGCGGTCGGCGCGAAGTCCTTCATCGCCGCCGTGATCGACTTGACGACCCCGTCCTCGCTCGGCTCCGCGATCCCCGTACCGACCGCGACTAGAGCGAAGCTCAACGGCACCAACACCAGCGCCAAAGTCGGCGCAAGCCGCTTCGACAAGATCAAATACATGAAGACCGCGATCATCGCGGACCCCAGAGCGATAAGCATGCAGGCCCTCACCAAGGTCGACCGATTCGCGGACAGTAACCAGCCACCCAGCCCTGTCCGCAACATATGATCACGAAGAAACTAACGGTCACGCTGCGCACTAAACCCGCTGGGTCGCCTCCCTGGAGGGTTTGTCCCAGGAACGGTGTTTTCGGCCCGACGCGCCGGGCGGGGGTCCGGCGGGATGGGCACTGTGAGTGATGACATCGGACCGTGTGAGTCCAGGTGAGTACGAGTCCGGGCCGGGGCGTGAGCTGACGGCCGAACAGGCCGCTGCGGCAGCGATGGTGACCGACGCGCGCGCCCGGGGGTTGGCGTTGACCGGCCCGGACGGGCTGTTGAAGCTGTTCACCAAGAACGTGCTGGAAGCAGCGTTGAACGAGGAGATTGAGGTGTTCTCAGTAGCGCGGTGATCATGTTGTGCGGTCGTGTTCGATGTGGAGTAGCACGAGCGCGGCGGCGGTGATAGCGCCGATCCGCCAGGGACACAGCGTGATCCGCCGTAGCGCTGCGAAGGTGGTTTTGAGCAGGGCGTTTCCTCGTGCAGGTAGCGGTAGGCGGTTGCGGTGCTGATCGTGTTGTCGGCCGCCAGGCGCGCCACACGGCTCGCATCGAGGAACCACCGCAGGACCAGGACCGCCTGGGCGACGGGGGCCAGAGCACGGCGACCGGTTCGGGTGCCACAGCGGGCACGTTCACCGGCCAGAAGCCGAGCCAGGGAGCCCACGGTGGGCTCCCTGAGGTTCCCCCGCTTTGCCGGAGTGTCTGAACACTGGTTCGATCTTGAGGGCCAGGAAGGAAGGCACTGGTGCCCGCACCGAAAAAGTACCCCGATGAGCTGCGCGAACGAGCGGTTCGGCTGTATCGGGAGTCCGACCCTCGCCCGACGTTCCGGGGGCTCGCCGAGCAGCTCGGGGTGCATCACGAGGCCCTGCGCAACTGGGTCCGTCAGGCCGAGGCAGACACCGGCGAGCGCCATGATCGGCCGTCGACCGACATGCTCGCCGAGAACCGCCGGCTCGCGCGGGAGAACGCTGAGCTGCGGCGGGTCAACGAGGTCCTGCGCGCGGCGAGCGCCTATTTCGCCAGCGAGATCGGCCCGACCCGGAGGAAATCATGAGCTTCGTCGATGCCCATGATTTCCCCGCCGGTCTCGTACTACGGGTCCTGAACATCGCGGCCCCGACCTACTACGACTGGCGCGCCCGCCGCGCGAACCCCTCTCAGCGGCAGCTCGACGACGCCGTCCTGCTTGAGCAGATCGTGAAGATCCGCTCGGTGAGCGAGTTCGCCACCACCTACGGATCCCCGCGGGTGTGGCTGGAGCTGCGCCGCCAGGGCGTGCACGTCGGGCGCAAGCGCGTCGCTCGGATCATGCGCGAGCACGGCCTTCAGGGCGCGCACCTGCGTCGCGGCTGGAAGGGCGGCTCGACCCGGCAGAATCCGGCCCACCGCCCGGCGCCGGACCTGCTCGAACGCGACTTCACCGCGACCGCGCCCAACCGGGTGTGGGTGGCGGACCTGACTCGCATCGTCACCGGTGAGGGCGTGTTGTGGCTGGCCTCGGTGCGGGACGCGTTCTCCAACCGGGTCGTCGGCTGGGCCACCGACCCGCGAGCCACGACGGTGCTGGTGCTGACCGCGCTCAACCACGCGCTGCGCTCCCGGAGCCTGCGTCCCGGTCAGTTGATCTTTCACAGCGACAAGGGGGCCCAATACACGGCACTGCGATTCACTCAGCGCCTGGTCGACGCGGGTGTCGCCCCGTCGACAGGGTCCACAGGGGACAGCTATGACAACGCCCTCGCCGAGAACCTGTGGTCCACGCTCAAGATCGAGCTGCTCTACTGGCCCGGGACGGGCTTCGCGACCCGCTGCGAGGCCGAGCATGCGCTGATCCGCTACCTCGACGGCTGGTACAACCCGCGCCGGATCCAGGCCCGCCTCGGAGGGCTCTCACCCGACGAGTACGAAGACGACTATCGTCGCGCCCAGCGCGACGCCGACAGGTAACCCGCACTCCGGCAAACCGGGGGAAGCTCACCCTGATCGGGAGCACACCGGTGAGCTTGGCCCCTGGTACCGGACACCTGTCCTGAGGCGGACGCCGTCCGCCGGGAAGGATGTCGTTCGTGCCCGCTCCTCACCCGCCGGAGTTCCGGCAACGCGCTATCGACCTGGCCCGTTCGAAGGTCAAGCCGATCTCGGAAATCGCCAAGGACCTGTCGTTGTCGGAGTCGTGTCTGCGGAACTGGGTCTCCCAGGCCGACGCAGACGACGGTGACCCGCGCTCCACACGTCTGTCGAGCGCGGAGAAAAGTGAGATCGTCGAACTCCGAAAGAAGGCCCGCCGGATCGAGATCGAGAACGAGATCCTCAAGCGTGCTGCCGCGTACTTCGCCCGGGAGAACATCCTCCCAAAGTAGTTTTCCCGCTGGTCCGTGAACTCGCCGACGATGGATTCGACGTCGCGGTGACCTGCCGGGTCCTTGGCGTCCGCCGCCAGGGCTACTACGAATGGCACTCCGGGGCGACATCGCTACGGACGCAGGAGAACGAACTGCTCCTCAAACACATCGAGAAAATCCACGCAGAGTCCCGGGGCGAACCTACGGCATGGCCACGTGTGCACGCCGAGCTCACCCTCGGACTCTGGTATCATTCTGGGGGTCGAAATTCC
>NZ_JAHLEL010000014.1 GCF_020131355.1 Pseudonocardia sp. ICBG1293 | reverse complement strand
GCTGCTGCACCTGGCGGAGTCCGACCCGGACGCCGCGGACGCCGCGGCGTTCGGGCACCCCGGCCGCCGGGGGAGTACGGCCGGGTGCGGCGTTGCTGGAGTACGCGCGGGGGCGTGTGCGGTCGGCGCAGGGCCGCCACCGCGACGCGGTCGAGCAGTACATGGGGTGTGCGGACGGCTCCTGCTGGACCGGGGGGGCGGTGAACCCGGTCCTGGCACCGTGGCGGTCGGCGGCGGCGACGTCGCTGCTGGCCTGCGGCGCCCCGGCGGCCGCCCACCGGATGGCCGCCGACGAGCTCCGGCTCGCCCTCCCGGTGGGGCGCGCCGGCCCGGTCGCCGTGGCCGAGGCGGTCCTGGCCGGGCTGGACGCCGATCCCACCGTCGAGGAGCCGGGCGGGGACGGGGTGACCCGTGCTGCACGGCCGTGACCTGGAGCTGCGCACCCTGCGCGGGACGCCGTCGCCCGGGCCGCCGACGGGCGTGGCACGGCCGTCGTCGTCGGCGGCGGTGTCGGCACCGGCCGGACCGCACTGCTCGACGCGGTGGCGGTCGCGGCGGGCAGGGCCGGTCTGACGGTGCTGCGGGCCGCGTCGGCGCTCGTCGAGCGCGACTTCGAGTACGGCGTCGTCCGGCAGCTGTTCGACCCGCTCCTCGCCGCCGCGGGCGCGGACGCCCGCGGCCGGTGGCTGGCGGCGTCGGGCGGGAGCCTGCCCGCGGCGCTGGCGGTGGAGCCGCTCGACCGGCCGGAGCCGCACGACCAGCACGGCCGGGGTGCGCGAGCTGCAGGCGCTGCTGGCGACGGTCGGCGCCGAGCGGCCGGTCCTGGTGCTGGTCGACGACCTCCAGTGGGCGGACACGGCGTCGCTGCAGTGGCTGAACCGGCTCGTCGCGCGGGTCGCGGAGCTGCCGGTGTCCTTCGTCGGCACCACCCTGCACGGCGATCCCGGGGGCCGGACGGCCACCGGTGCGCGGCCTGGCCGCCGGCCGCGGGTACCGCTGCGCGCCCGGCCGCTGGGGCCCGCAGCGGTCCGCGGGGTGGTCGCCGGCCGCTTCGGCCGCGCGCGGCGACCCGGAGTTCCTGCAGGTGTGCGAGGAGGTGTCGGGGGGGGGTGTCTCTATGGGTTCGTCAAGCGGCGGCGAGTTCTGGATCGGGGTTGTTGACCGTGGGCGGGTTGTAGGGGCGGCGGTCGCGGAGCATGGCGTAGATGACGTCGGTGCGGCGTCGGGCGAGGAGATCAGGGCGGCGTTGTGTCGTTTGCCGGCGGCTCGTTTGCGGTCGTAGTAGGCGCGGCTGGCGGGGTCGGCCAGGGCGGCGAATGCGGACAGGAACAGCGCGGATTTCAGGGCGTGGTTGCCGCGCTGGGATCGGGTTTCGCCTTTGATCGAGGTGCCGGAGCGGCGGGTGACTGGGGCGAGGCCGGCGTAAGCGGCGAGGTGCCGGCGGTGGGGAACCCGGAGCCGTCGCCGACGATGGTGAGGATCTTGATGGCGGTCCTGACCCCGAGTCCGGGCATCGAGGTCAGGACCGGTCCAAGAGGGTGGGCCTCCAGGCGGGCTTCGAGCTCGTCGGCGAGCTGGTCGCGTTCGGTGTGGACCTGGCGCAGCTGCCCGGCGACGCCGGTGATGACACGGGCGAACGCGGCCGTGCCGGGAACGGTCAGGCTCTGGGCGTCGAGCGAGGTCAGGATCTGGGCGGGAAGGGTGCGGGCCAGTCGAGGCGACCGGGCCCGCATCGTCTCGGCGATCCGTCAGCGCCGAGCTCTCGCAGGGCTTGCGGGGTGGGCGCGGCCGCGAGCAGGTCGAGCACGCCACCGCGGTCCAGGCGTGGCCCGAGCAGGCGTTCCAGGGCGGGATGAACATGCAGCAGGGCGTCGCGCAGCCGGTTCGTCAGCCGGGTGCTCTGCCCAGCCAGGTCATCGTCGTAACCGGCGAGCACAGTGAGTTCGGCGAGGGTCTCGTCGTCGGTGCCGACCCGGCGCAGGGTGTGCGGCATCGTCCGGGCGGCCTCGGCGATCACGTGGGCGTCGCGGGCGTCGGTCTTGGCCTGCCCGGGATGCAGGTCGGCGATGCGGCGCATCGCCAGCCCGGGCAGGTAGGCCACCGTGATCCCCAGATCACGAGCGACGGCGATGGCCAGCGCTCCGATCGAGGCGGGCTGGTCGATGACCATCAGCACCGCGCCGTGCTCGGCCAGCCCGGACAGCACGGTGCGCAGCGCCGATTCGTCGTTGGGCAGGGCCTTGTCGTGCACCCGCTTCCCGTTGGTGTCGACCGCGCAGGCGTGGTGTTCGGACTTGCCCACGTCCAGGCCGCAGAACACCGCGAACCCGGTCGGGTGCTGGTCAGGATCGGGCAACCGCCGCTCCCTTCTCGTCGCGGCAGGCCGACCACGAGCACCCGCGCCGGCAGCCACGTTACGAGCAGACCACACGGGTCAGGTCTCTATCAGCGGTCGTTGGCGCCCTCCGGCCACGGCGACAACACCCCCCAGATCATCGGGCGACAGGGGCAGTCAGTCATACCGCGGCCGGCGGCCTGCAAGCCCTCAGCGGGCTTGATCAAGAAGGTAACGGGGGGGGGTGCCGTCGGTGCTGCGGGCGGTGCTCGACGAGGTCGTCGCCGCCGGCGGCGGACCGGTCGCGGCGTGCGGCGCAGCGGTGCGGGCGGCCTGGCCCGCCGTCCTGCGGGAGCGGTTCGTCCGGTGCCTGCGCGCACAGGACGACGCGGCGCGCCGGTACCTGGGTGCCCTGGCGGTACTGGGGCCCGGCACCGACCCGGCGATCGTCGCGCGGCTGGCGGACCTGGACCCGCACGGGCTCCGTGCGGTCCAGGGGCAGCTGACCGACCAGGGCCTGCTCACCGACGACCACACCGGCTTCACCCACCCGCTGGTCCGGGACGTCGCCGCCGACCCCGCCGAGCGGGAACGGCTGCACCTGCGCGCGGCACGGCTGCTGCACGAGACCGGGCACCACGCCCGGCAGGTGGCCGCACACCTGCTCGCGGTCGCCGCCCCGCTCGACGGCTGGGCGGTCGAGGTCCTGCGGGCCGCGGCACACCAGACGGCCACCGCGCACCGCCCGGACGCGGCCGACGACCACGACACCGACCCGGTCGCGGTCCGGTACCTGCGCCGGGCGTTGCTCGACAGCGACGTCCGCGGCCACGAGCGCGGGGCCCTGCTGGTGGAGCTGGCCGCGGCGGAGCGGTTCACCGAGCCCGGCACCGCGGTCCGGCACGTGTCCCAGGCGCTGCCGCTGCTCGCCTCCCCGCAGGACCGGGCGGTCGCACTCACCCTGATCGACCCGTCGACGGTGCGGGAGGTACCGGCCCGGGTCCGGGAGGCGGTCCGTGCCGCCGACGCCGGAACGGACCCGGTCGCCGACGACGAGCGCGCGGTGGCCGTGCGGATCCGCGCCCGCGCCCGGCGCCTGGCCGAGCAGCACCCCGAGGGGCTGGCCCGGTCCTGTGCGCTGCTGCGCGAGGTCGTGGCCGCGCCGGACGGGTACCTCAGCACCGCGGCAGGCCGGGAGCTGGTCGGCGTGCTGCTGCACGCCGCGGCGCTGACCGGCGCGGTGCCGGCGGCCGACGTCGCCCATCTCGGCGAACGGCTGCTGCGGATCACACCGGCGCGTGAGGTGCGCCCCCCGCACGGCATCCCGCCCGGCGACGGGCCGCGCGGCCTGCTGGTGCTCGCACTCGTCGCCGCCGACCGGCCGCGGCCGCTGGAGGACTGGCTCGTCCCCGACCCGGCGTCGCCCGCAGCGGCCACCGCCGACGAGCTGGCACTGGTGCTGCTCGCCCGCGGACGTCCCGCCGAGGCCGCGGCGCTGCCCGGTGGGGTGCTGCGCGAGCGCGGGGTTCCGACGTCGGCCGCGTTCCACACCGCGCTGATCGCCGCGGCGATCGAGGCCGGGGCGCCGGCCCTCGGCCCGGAGCCCGCCGGGCGCCCGCCCGGCGGCGGTCTGGTCGCGCACGCGACCCACCAGCTCGTGCGCGCGGCCGGCGCACTGCGGGCCGACCGGCAGGACCTGGCGCTGGAGTGCCTCCTCGACTGCGGGCGTCACCTGGAGCACCTCGGCTGGTCCAACCCGGCCCTGTTCCCGTGGCGGAGCTGGGCGGCCCGGCTGCTGCGCCGGCGTGGTGCGACGGCGGCCGCGCTGGAGTGGGCCGACGAGGACCTGGCACTGGCGCGGGCGTGGGGCGCTCCCGCCGCGCTGGGGCGCGCCCTGCGGGTGCGGGCGCGCTGGTCGGCGGGGCCGCGGGCGGGACCCAGCTGACGGAGGCGGTCGAGGTGCTCGGGGACTCGGCGGACACCGCCGCGCTGGGGCGGGGCCGAGATCGCGCTGGGGCGACACCTCGCCGGGACGGGCGCGCCCGAGGGGGAGGAACTGCTGCGCCGCGGCCTGCGTCGCGTCGAGGAGGCCGGGGTCGGGGACCCGTACGGCGGGGCGCCGGCACCGGTACCGGCGGTCGAGCCGGGGGCCGGGGCCGCCGGCACCGGCGACGACGGGGAGGCGCCCGCGGGGCCGCTCGTGGTCGAGGGACTGACCGAGGCCGAGCGGCAGGTCGTGGACCGGGTGGTCGCCGGGGCGACCAACAAGATGATCGCCGAGGAGCTGGGCGTCAGCCGCCGGGCCGTGGAGAAGCGGCTGACCAGTGCCTACCGCAAGCTCGGGGTCAGCGGCCGCAGCGCGCTCCCGGGGGCCGGTCGAGCGCAGGCCCCGATGCCGGGCGTGCGGCACCGGGGCCGGGCCCCGTCAGGCGCGTCCGGTCCAGCTCGCGGGCGCCTGGTAGCCGCCCTGACCGGTCCAGCTCGCCGCGGGCCGGTAGCCGTCCGCGCCCGGCCAGGACGTGGCCCGGTGCCGCCGGGCAGGCGGGCCGGTCCGGGCCCGTCCGGCCAGGGCGCACAGCGCCACGGTCACCGCCGCCACCTCGGCCGGGGTCGGGTGGCCCCCGGTGATCAGGATCCGCGGCCCGGGGCCCGTCGCGGTGGTCACGTCGGGGGGTTGCCGTGCTTGCGGACCGGCAGCTCGGCGCGCTTGGCGCGCAGCATCGACAGCGCGTCGACGAGGACCGCGCGCGTGTCGGAGGGGTCGATCACGTCGTCGACCAGACCGGCCTCGGCGGCGTAGTAGGGGTGCATCAGGTCGTTGCGGTACTGCTTGATCCGTTGGGCGCGGGCGATCTCGGGGTCGGGCGCGGCGGCGATCTCGCGCCGGAAGACGACGTTGGCCGCGGCCTCGGCGCCCATCACGGCGATCTCGTTGGTCGGCCAGGCGAGCGAGAGGTCCGCCCCGATCGAGCGCGAGTCCATCACGATGTAGGCGCCGCCGTAGGCCTTGCGCAGGATGAGCTGGACCCGCGGGACGGTGGCGGCGCAGTAGGCGTAGAGCAGCTTGGCGCCGTGCCGGATGATCCCCCCGCGCTCCTGGTCGCCGCCGGGCAGGAAGCCCGGCACGTCGACCAGGGTGACCAGCGGGATGCTGAAGGAGTCGCAGGTGGAGACGAAGCGGGCGGCCTTCTCCGAGGCGTGGATGTCGAGTACCCCGGCCAGCGAGGCCGGCTGGTTCGCCACGATCCCGACCGTGTGCCCGTCGAGGCGGGCGAGGCCGCACACGATGTTGGTGGCCCAGTTCGCGTGCACCTCGAACAGGTCGCCGTCGTCGACCACCTCGGCGATCACGTCACGCATGTCGTAGGCGCGGGTGGTGTCGGCCGGGACGATGTCGAGCAGCGCGGGGGTGGTGCGGTCCGGCGGATCGGCCGTGGGCGCGACGGGCGGCTGCTCGCGGTTGTTCGACGGCAGCAGCGACACGAGGTGGCGCACGTCGGCGAAGCAGGACTCCTCGTCGTCGTAGACGAAGGCACCCGCCCCGGACTCGGTGGCGTGCACCTCGGCGCCGCCCAGCTCCTCGTGCGTGATCTCCTCACCGGTCACGGCGGACACGACGTCCGGTCCGGTGATGTACATCTGGGCGATGTCGCGGACCATGAACACGTAGTCGGTCAGGGCGGGGGAGTAGGTCGCGCCGCCGGCACACGGGCCGAGCATCACGCTGATCTGCGGGACGACACCGGAGGCCCGGACGTTGCGGCGGAAGATGCCGCCGTAGCCGGCCAGCGCCGTCACGCCCTCCTGGATCCGGGCGCCCGCGCCGTCGCTCAGGCTGATCAACGGCGCCCCGGCCGACTCGGCCAGGTCCATCACCTTGTGGATCTTGGTGGCGTGCGCCTCGCCGAGCGAACCGCCGAAGATCCGGAAGTCGTGGGCGTAGACGAACACGGTGCGGCCGTCGATGGTGCCCCAGCCGGTGACGACGCCGTCGGTGTGCGGACGGCGGTCCTCCAGCCCGAAACCGGTGGCGCGGTGCCTGCGGAACTGCTCGATCTCGCGGAAGCTGCCCTCGTCGAGCAACATCGCCAGGCGTTCGTGCACGGTCAGCTTGCCGCGGGCGTGCTGCTGCTCGGTCGCGGCGGTGGACGGGCCGGACCGGATCTGCTCACGGGCCGCGTGCAGCTCGGCCACCCGCG
Source organism: Pseudonocardia sp. ICBG1293 (assembly GCF_020131355.1). Classification (GTDB taxonomy): domain Bacteria; phylum Actinomycetota; class Actinomycetes; order Mycobacteriales; family Pseudonocardiaceae; genus Pseudonocardia. The sequence continues at coordinate 455,844 of NZ_JAHLEL010000014.1, read as the reverse complement.
ACCGCAGGTCCGCGGTCGTCCGGATGTCGTCGGTGGCGGTCATGTTCTCACCTTTCGCCTCGGGACGTCGTCGGGTCGAGCAGTCACTTCACGTGATCGGGCACGACCTGGGGCGGCCACGAACCCAGCTCGAAGAAGCCCATCGAGTAGGCCTTGGAGATCAGAGCCGGCCGGTTCTTGACCCGCATCTTCCGGAGCAGGGCGGTCACGTGGTACTCGACGCCGCCGCGGCTGAGGAACAGGGTGGAGGCCAGCTGCACGGTGGAGGCGCCGGAGGCGACCCCCTCCAGGATCTTGGCGTCCATGTCCGACAGGATCCGGCGCGGCCCGCTCCACGCCGCGGACGGCTCGGCGTCCCCGGTGCGCAGGACGACGACGACGCCCTCGACCCGGCCCGCGTTCCGCGCGATCGCGGTCGCCATCAGGTCACCCCGCAGCGACGAGTCGGCCCCGGCGATCGCGACCGACCGCTCCTGGAAACGGGGCTGCTGACCGTCCAGCAGCCGCTCCATCTGGTGTCGGACACGGGGCCGGATGCTCCCGTCCAGCAGATCGCAGAAGGCCGATCCGCACACGTCGCCGGAGCCGATGTCGCACATCCGGCGGAACATCTCCTGGTTCGCCGCGACGACGCGCAGGCCTCGGTCGAGCGATACCATGCAGGCACTGGTGGATTCCTGGGAAATGCGCTCGGCGGTGTCGCCTTCATAGGGCAGGACTCGCATCGAATAAGAGCGTCCGGCAGTAGAGGTGGCCGTGTGTCGGTGTTGGTAGAGACACGGACCTGCAAGTGATCATGGGATTGCTGATGTCCTGATGGTCGCCTGGAGAGTCCGTGCCTCTACCTGCAACGACACCCCCACGACCTCATTTACCGGGCGCTCTAACTCCCCGAAGTTCAACGGAACACGCTGTTCCGGGAGCGGACCGGACAGTCGCGGTAGCCGTTCTCGATAACCGATTCGACCGTATGGGGGTCGCTCGACAGGGGTCAACGGCTCCGTAGCGTAAGCGCTTAACACTGTGGCCGCGGGGGTGCGGGGGTTCGGTGGGGTGTGGTGCGGTGTGTGAGCTGGATCACTACGGTGCGGGGTGTGAGTGCTGGGGTTCTGCTGGTCCCGTCCGTGGTCCCGCGGGTGCGCGCGGCGGCCCCGGGGTAACGAGATCGCCCGGCGGGTCACACCCGGCGGCGTCGCCCCGCCCGGGCCGGTCCGCCGGTGCCGGTCCTCGCCTCAGGGCCGCACGAGACCGGCTTCGCGCAGGTCGTCCAGCCAGTCGTCCATCATGTCCCGCATCGCCCAGGGTCGGTGTCCCACAGGTCGGCGAGATGGGCGGCGGCGTCGCCGAGGTTCCACGCCGACCGGCACAGCGCGAGCCACATGGCCGTGCCGACCTCGTCGCACAGCAGCCGGTCGCAGCGCGTCGGATGGCCCAGCTCCATCCATCCCGTGTCGAGCACCCGGACGGTCAGTCCCGGAACGGGTTCCACGTCGCTCCCCCTCCGTGTCGGACCGGCTCGACCCGCGGGTCCCCGACCGGTCGCGTCGCCCGTCCGTTGCATTCCCGACATGATGAGTTCATGCTCGCCGTCCCCGATCGTCATCGCGGTAGGACTATGCCGCCGATGTCGCCCGGATACCACCAGTATCCACTGCGCGGATCGAACCGACGCGGGCCGGCGGCAGAACTGGGCCTTTCCCGACGGATTCCGTGGTGGGGCTCCGTTCCACGCCGCACCGGCGTAAGATGATCATCGAATCGCGTGCACGTCCGCGGACCGGAGGTCGTATGAGTGTCGGGGGCCCACCCGGGGGAGCCGTCCGTCGGACGGACCGCGCGGCGCTCCGTGCGCGCGTCACCCGGTCACGGGGCCTGCGCTGATGCCCCGTCCGGTCCTGCTCGACCGCGCCGACGACCTGGCCGAGGTCGACGCCGTCCTCGACCGTGCCGTCGGCGGTGCGGCCGGCCTGCTCGTGTTCACCGGCCCGATCGGTATCGGGCGGACGGCCCTGCTCGAGGAGGTCGCGCGCCGCGGCGCCGCCCGCGGGATGCAGGTCGTGCGGGCCGCCGGCAGCGACGAGGGGCCCGGCCTCCCGCCGGGCACCCTGGACGACCTGCTCGCCCCGTCCGGCCGTCGGCCGTCCCCCGGCCGGGGACACGACCGGGAGGACACCACCGGCGCCCCGGGCGCCGAGCCCGCCGACCGTGCCGCGGTCGCGCCGGTGCTGCTGCTCGTCGACGACGCGGCCCGCTGCGACGCCGACCCGCTGCGCCGGCTGGCCGCTCTGTGCCACCCCCGGGCCGGTCTGCGCGTGGCGGTGGTCCTCACCGTCCTCGACGGCGAGGCCGGGCACGACGGCGGTACCGCCGCACTGCCGGCCGAGCTGACCGCCGCGGCCGACGCGGTGCGGTCGCTCCGCCCGCTCTCGGACGAGGCGATCGCGGCGTCGGCCCGCGCGGCACTCGGTCGGGACGCGACCCCGGACCTCGTCGAGGCCCTCTCCACGGCGACGGAGGGGAACCCGCTGTACCTCAGCTGCGTGCTGGAGGAGCTCGCGGCCCGACCGCAGGGCGCCGTGGAACCGCCGGCGAGCCGGGTGCCCGGGTGTGCGCCGACGCGGCTGCGGGACCGGCTCGCGCACGCCGTGCGACGACTGCCCGCCGCCGAGCGCCGCTACCTGGCCGCGGTGGCCGTCGTGGGGGAGACCGACGAGGACACGATGCCGGCCCGGCTGGCGGGGCTGGACGCGACCGATGTCGCTCTCGCCGGGGCCGTCACCCGGCGGATGGGGCTCACCGGGCCCGACGGCCACCGGCTGCGGCACGCCGTGGTCGGCGACGCCCTCGGGGTCGTCCAGCCGTCGGAGCAGCGACGCGACCTGCACCTGGATGCCGCCCGGATGCTGCGGGACGCGGGCGCGCCGTCGGACCGGGTCGCGTCGCACCTGCTCGCGGTCGGCGGGTCGGCACCGGCCTGGACGGTGGAGGCGTTGCGCGACGCCGCGGGGAGCGCGGCGGGCCGCGGGGAGCCGTGGACCGCCGTCCGGTACCTGCGGCACGCCTTGCTCGCGGGCCCGGAGGGGCCGGAGCGGGCCGGCGTGCTGGTCGACCTGGCGGGCCTGGAGCGCTCCTACGACACCGGCCTCGCCCTGCGCCGGATCGTCCAGGCGGTCCCGTTGCTCGGGTCGGTGCGGGAGCGGGCCGCCGCGCTGTGCCGGGTGACGCCGCTCGCGCTGGAGGGTGCCGCGCCGCCGGTGATCGCGCTCCTGCGGGGGGTGGCCGCGGAGCTGGACCGCGACGGCGACACCGGGGACGCCGAGGTCCGCGAGCTCGCCCTGCGGGTGGAGGCCCGGCTGCACTACGTCGACAAGCACACCCGCGCCGGGCTGTCCGCCGCCGCCGTCCGGCTCGACGAGCTCGAGGACCTCTCGGCCGGGCTCCCGGTGGGGACACCGGGGGAGCGGGAGCTGGCGTGTGTCCTGCTGCACTCCGCCGCCGTCGGCGGTCACCGGCCGGCGAGCCGGGTCGCCGCCGCCTGCCGGGCGGTCCTGGCCCGTGAACCGGCGTCGTCGGAGCACGTGCACAGCACGGTCGGGATGCTGGTGACCTGTCTGTGCATGGCCGATGCGGTCGAGGACCTCCCGCCCTGGCTGTCGGTCGCGATCGAGCAGGCGCGTGCCGAGCGCGCCCCGGTCGCCGAGGCGGTGCTGCGTGCCGAGCTCGCGGCGGTCCTCGTGTGTTCCGGCCGGGTCACGGAGGCCGCCGAACAGGTGCGGTCGGCGGTCGACCTGGTCGACGAGCTGTCCGACGACTCGCTGCTGCCCGGGACGGTGCTCGCCCCGGTGCTGACCGCGGTACCGCACGGGCCCGGGGCGGACCGGGTACTGGCCCGCTACGGCGCGACGCCGTCGATCCCCCCGGGGTTCGGGGCCTGCCTGCAGATGCTGCGCGCCCGGGTCGCCGCCGAGGCCGGCGACGTGGAGACCGCCCTGGAGTACTGTCTCGACGCCGGTCGCCGGTTCGACCAGGCGGGATGGGTCGCCACCCCCGTGCCGTGGCGGCCGTGGGCGGTGGAGATCCTGGCCGAGCGGGGGCGGCGGGCCGAGGCCCGCGAGCTCGCCGGGCAGGAGCTGGCCCGTGCGCGCCGCTGGGGTGCACCGGCGCAGCTGGGGCGGGCGCTGCGGATGCTCGGGCAGCTGGGCGGGACCGACCGTGCCGCGGGCCTGCTCGACGAGGCGACCACGGTCCTGCGGGCCTCGGCCGACCGGTCGGAGGTCGAGCGGGCGACCCGGGCGCTGGACGCACACCGGGCCGAGCCGGGTCCCGGTGACCTGCCACCCCGGCCCGGGACCCCGGCGGGGCCACCGCGCCGCCACGACACCGTGGGGACGCCCATGCCCGGGCGCCGGCCCGCTCCCGCCGTCCGCGCCCCCGCCGCCCTGACCCGGTCCGAGGAGCGGGTCGCGACCCGGGCCTCCCGCGGCCTGACCAACCAGGAGATCGCCGCGGACCTCGCCGTCAGCGTCCGGGCCGTCGAGAAGCACCTGACCGGCGTCTACCGCAAGCTGGGGGTGCCGGGGCGTGCTGCGCTCCGCCGTCTCCGGGAGAGTGGTTCCGATCGCATCGCCTGACCGGTCGGGGAGCGGCGCACCGCCGCCCGCCGACCGGCTGGCCGCCGCGTTGCGTCACGAGCCGCCCGGCGTCGTCGAGCTGGCCGGGGCCGCCGCCGTGCTCGACCCGGACGCCGGTGCCGCCACCCGGGCCCGGGTGGCCGGGCTGGACGACATCGCGGCCGCCCGGGCCGCGGAACGGCTCGCGGAGCTCGGGGTGCTCGACGGAGCACGCTGCGGGGACGGACCGGCCCGCGCCGCGGTCCTCGACGCCGCCGGGGACGACCGGTGCCGCCGGCTGCACGCCCGCGCCGCCCGGGTACTGGACTGCGAGGGGGCACCGCTGGAGCGGGTGGCCCACCACCACCTGGCGGCCGGGCCGCCGTGGGACGGGGGAGTGGTCGAGCTGCTGCACGTCGCCGCCGCCCGCGCCGAGCAGAGCGGTGACCGCACCCGGGCGGGGCGCCTGCTGGAGCACGCGCTGACCGGGCCGGTGGGCGGCCGGCGGCGGGCCGCCCTGCTGGTGGACCTCAGCGTCGTCGCGCGGGTCGCCGCACCGGCGACGGCGCACGGGCACCTGGCCGAGGCGTTGTCGCTGGTGCCCTGCGCGCGGGAACGTGCCGAGCTGCTCGCCCGGACCGTGGCCCGGTCACCCGGGGGGCGCCGTGGACCTCGCGCCGCTGCTGGAGCGCGGCCGGCGCGAGCTGGCCGACGCGACCACCGCGACGCGGGAGGACCGTGAGCTGCGGCAGCGGCTGGAGGCACTGGCGCTGCACGCCGCCTGCGAGGACCCCTCGGGTGCCGCGCAGGTGTGGGAGTGGGTCGTGCGGACCGACCCCGACGAGCTGGGGGACGGGCCCGGCGCCGACGTCCTGCGTAGCGCCCACCTGCTGTTCTCCGCGCTGGGACTGCACACCGACGCCGCGACGGCCGCCGCCAGGACCGCCGAGGCGATGCCCGCGGACCTGGAGGACGACGCGTACCTCCATCCGATGCGGGTGGCAGCGCTCGGACTGCTGTGCTGGTCCGAGGCCGCCACCGGTCTCGGCGGCGTCCGCCGACGGACCCTGGACGCCGCCCACCGCACGAACCGGCCGGACGTCGAGGCGTTCCTGCGCGGGGTCGAGTCGATGCGGCTGCTCCGGCGCGGGCAGGTGCCTGCGGCGCTCGCCGCGGCCCTGGCCTCGCTCGACGTGCTGACCGGCGAGACCCGGCTGATGGTCGTCCGCGCGTCGCCGCTGGCGTGTGTCGAGCTGGGGCGCACGGCGGAGGCGGAGCGGTTGCTCGCGCCGGTCGACGACCGGGTCACGTCCGAGCGGACCTGGCGGTGGAGCTACCTGCTCGACGCCAGGGCGGCGGTCCTCGCGGCGACCGGGCGGACCCGGGAGGCGCTCGCGCTGACCCTCGAGTGCGGACACCGGCTGATGTCCGCCGGGATCGTCAACCCGGTGGTGCTCGACTGGCGCCGGCGCGCGGTCGAGCTCCACCACGAGCTCGGCGAGCACGAGGCGGCGAGGACGGCGGCGGAGGAGTACGTCGCGCTCTGCCGCCGCTGGGGGGCCGAGGGGTACGTCGGCGCGGCGCTGCGGGTGCTCGGACTCGCCCAGGGCGGGGAGCAGGGCCTGGCGACGCTGCGCTCGGCCCGCGCCGCGCTCGCGGCCTCGCCGCTGGCCCTGGACCGGGCACGGTGCACGGTGGACCTGGGCGCGCGGGTGCGCGCCGAGGGCGGTGCCGGTGAGGCGCGGGCCCTGCTGCGGCACGGGCTGGAGCTGGCCGCCGAGTGCGGTGCCCCGACCCTGGCGGCCCGGGCCCGCACCGAGCTCGCCGCCGCCGGTGGGCGACCGCGCCGCGGTGGCTCCTCCTCCCTGACCCCGGCCGAGCTCGGCGTCGCCCGGCTGGCCGCGGGGGGAGCGACCAACCGGGACATCGCCGCGGTCCTGGGGTCGACCCTGCGGGCGGTCGAGGGACACCTCACGCGGGTGTACCGCAAGCTGGGGATCGACGGTCGTGCCGGGCTGGCGTCCGCACCGGGTCTGCGGGTCGGTGACCGTCGCCCGGGCGGGCCCGACGACGGCGACGACCCGACCCGGCAGGCCGCGCTCCGGCCGTGACCGTCCGCACCGGGCCCGTCCCGCCCGCCGTGCCGGCGACCGATTGCGCGCCCGATCCGGCGGTCCCGACCCCGGCCTAGCGTCCGGCCCGCACTGCTCCGTCCCGACCCGGCACGCGCGACGGGCGGGACGGCCGGTCCGACCGGTCGCGCAGCGAGGACGCCGGGCCCGGCAGGAGAGGAGCACCATGAGGATCACGATCCTGGGCCGGGGCACCGTCGGCGGCGGGCTGGCGGCGCTCTGGACCGCGGCCGGGCACACCGTCACCGTGCTGGGCCGCGACGGCGGCGACGCCACCGGCGCCGACGTGCTCGTCGTCGCCGTCCCCGGTGACCGGGTCGCCGAGGCCCTGTCCCGGGTCACGGGGATCGCCGGCACCCCCGCGGTCGACGCCACCAACGTCTACGGTCCGCGCGATCCCGGCCACGAGTCGAACGCGCACCTCGTCCGGTCGGTCACCGGCGGCCCGGTGGCGAAGTCGTTCAGCGCGAACTTCGCCTCCGAGTACCCGCGGCTGGCCGACCAGGCGACGCCGCCGGGCAACCTGGTGGCCGCCGAGCCGGAGATCCGGGAGCTGGTCGACCGGCTCAACCGGGACGCGGGGTTCGCGCCGGTCCACGTCGGCGGGCTGGAGGCGGCCCGCGCGATCGAGGACGCCGGCCCGTTGCTGATCGCCATCGCCCGCAACGGCACCGGCCCGTTCTTCTACCGGGTCTCGCCGACCGGCCGATGACCGGGACGGCCGCGGGTCACGCCCACCGCAGCGGGTCGTCCTCCAGCGCGGCGCGGTCCCAGTTCCCGAGGTCGGCCGCGGCCGCGTAGGTCGTGCGGAGGAACTCGGCGACCGCACGGTCGGGGTCGGGCGCGGTGCGCGCGGCCTCGTAGGGCAGCAGGAACTGGGCGAACTCCGGGCTGAAGAAGGCCCCCTCCGGGCCGACCGGTGCGTCGGCGAAACCGGCGGGTGCGGGGTAGGCGTAGGAGTAGAAGGCGCCCTCCTCGCCCCCGCCCGGCCAGAACCCGCAGCTGGACAGCTCCCGGGAGTAGCCCTCGACCATGACCCAGTCGCCGCAGTTCGGCACCCCGCCCGGGTGCGGGGGCGCCGGCCGCCCGGAGAACCGGGTGCAGGCCAGGTCCATGCCGCCCCAGAAGAAGTGCACCGGGCTGACCTTGCCGACGAAGTGCGACCGGAACTCGCCGATCACCCGGTTCGCCTGCAGCAGCTGCCGCCAGAACAGGGTGACCGCCGCACCGTCGTAGGAGCTGTGGGTCCGGTCCTCGGCGAAGGGGATCGCGGGGTCGACCTCGTTGGGGTGCGGGCGGATCGGGGCGGGGATCCCGAGCCGGCGCAGGACGTCGAGGAGCCGGTCGTAGAACTCGGCGACCGGCATCGGCGCCAGCGCGAAGCCCAGCGCGCCGCCGTCGCTGGTGCGGACCTCCAACCGGTGGCCGACGAGGTCGAACTCGATCTCGAAGGCGCCGGTGCCGTACGGGATCGTCGACGTCGTCAGCCCGCGCGGGCCGACGTAGAGGGTGACCTGCCACCAGTGGTTGAGCAGCGGGGCGTGGGCCATCCGGATCTTGCCCACGATCTGGGTCCACATGTGCAGCGTCTCGCGGGTGTCGGTCCAGTCCGCCACCCGCAGGGCCGGCCATGCCGTGGTGGTGCTCGTCATCGGTGCTCCTGGTCCTCAGCGGTACTCGGGGTTGGCGTGCCCGGGGTGGGTCCCGGCGTCCCAGGCGGTGCGCTGGTTGCCGTAGGCCGGGAAGCCGCCGGCGTCCCGGATCATCGCAGCGAGGTGCAGCAGGTTGTAGGTCATGAAGGCGATGTTGCGGTTGGTGAAGTCGTTGTCCGGGCCGCCGGAGCCCTCGTCCAGGTAGGACGGGCCGGGGCCGACCTCGCCCAGCCAGCCGGCGTCGGCCTGGGGCGGGACGGTGAACCCGATGTGCTGGAGGCTGTAGAGGATGTTCATCGCGCAGTGCTTGAGGCCGTCCTCGTTGCCGGTGAGCAGGCACCCGGCGACGCGGCCGTAGTAGGCGTACTGGCCGCGGTCGTTCAGCACGCCCGAGCGGCCGTAGAGGCGTTCGGTCACGCGTTTGGTCACCGAGCTGTTGTCGCCCAGCCAGATCGGCCCGCCGAGGACGAGGATGTCGGCGTCGAGGATGCGTTCGAGCAGGGCGGGCCAGTCGTCGGTGTCCCAGCCGTGCTCGGTCATGTCCGGGCGGACCCCGGTGGCGATGTCGTGGTCCACGGCCCGGAACCGGTCGACCGAGACGCCGTTGGCCTCCATGATCGCGATGCTGCGGTCGATGACGCCCTGGGTGTGGCTGCGGCCGGGGGAACGGTTGAGGGTGCAGTTGACGAAGGTCGCGCGGAGCCCGGTGAAGTCGGGCCCGGCGGCCGTCGCGGGCGCAGCGGGGGGTGCGGAGCGGGTCACCCGGGCAGTGTCGGGCGCGGCGGGTCCCGCCGGATCGGTCGCCGGATCGGTCGCGGGGGACGATCCGGGCCGCGCGGCTACGGTGGGGGACGGACCGGCCGTGCCACGGCGGGCCGGGTCACCGGGGGTGCGCGGGGTCATGGAGCTGTTCGGGCGGCGTGCCGAGACCGCGACGCTGGACCGGCTGCTGGACGGTGCGGCCGGGGGAGCGGGGGCGTCGCTCGTGCTGTGGGGCGAGCCGGGCATCGGCAAGACGGCGCTGCTCGACCACGTCGTCGACGTCGCGTCCGGGGTCGCGTCCGGCGTCACGGTGCTCCGCACCCGGGGCACCCGGATGGAGGCGGGGCTCGCGTTCGGTGCCCTGCACGCGCTGCTGTGGCCGGTGCTCGACCGGCTCGGTGCGCTCCCGGCGCCGCAGGCCGCCGCCCTGCGGGGTGCGCTGGGGATCAGCCGGGATCCGGCCAACCGGTTCCTCATCGGTGCGGCCGTGGTGTCGCTGCTGTCCGGGCTGGCCCGGGAGCGACCGGTGCTCGTCGTCGTGGACGACGCGCAGTGGGTGGACGAGGCGACCGCACACTGCCTGGGCTTCCTCGCGCGCCGGGTGCGGACCGACCCGGTCGTGGTGGTCCTGACCGACCACGCGGACCCGGCCACGGGACCCTGGGAGGGGGTACCGGCCCGGGAGGTCGTGGGACTCACCGACGACGACGCCCGCCGGCTGGTCGTCGCTGTCGCCCCGGACGCCGAGGGGGCCACCGTCGACGGCATCGTCGCGATGGCGGGGGGCAACCCGCTCGCGCTGCGGGAGCTGCCCACCGTCGTGGGCGACGCCGGTGCCGGGACCTCCCGCACCGCGTCCGGAGAGCCGATGCCGGTGGGGCCCCGGCTGCAGCAGGCGTTCTGCGCGCGTGCCGAGGCGCTCAAGCCGGCCACCCGGGCGCTGCTGCTCCTGGCGGCGGCCGAGGGGCGGGGCGACCGCCGGGTCGTCGACCGGGCCGGAGCTGGATGGGATGTCGACGCGTCCAGCTGGGACGAGGCCCTGCGCTCGGGTCTGCTCCACGCCGCGGGCGACCGCGTGCAGTTCCGCCACCCGCTGGTCCCGGCCGCCCTCTACGACGGTGCGCCGGTGCCCGACCGGCGGGCCGCGCACCGCGCGCTGGCCGCCGTGCTCCCGGCCGGGGCCACGGAGGAACGTGCCTGGCACCTGGCGACGGCTGCGGACGGGCCGGACGAGCAGGTCGCGGCGCTGCTGGAGCAGGCGGCCGAGCGCTGCCTGCAGCGCAGCGCCGGTCCGCTGGCGGCCCGCACACTGCGGCGCGCCGCCGAGCTGTCCCCGGAACCCGCGGACGCCGCACGCCGGCTGGCGACCGCGGCCCGTGCCGCCTGGGACGCCGGCGACGCGGGGCAGGCCCGTCGGCTGCTCGACGACGCCGAGCGGCTGGGCGGGGTGGAGCCCGTCGTGCGGTGCAGCGGCGGTCTGCGCGGGATCCTCGAGTTCACCGTCGGGCTCCCCGAACGCGCCCACCACTACCTGGTCGCGGACACCGGCGTCGTCCCCGGGACCCGCACGGCGCTGGAGCTGGGCACGGTGGCGGTCCGCGCGGCATGGTCGGCCGGGCGGCCGGACCTGCAGCAGGACGCCCTGCGCCGGCTGCTCGCCCTGGACACCGGCGGTGTCCCGGAGCTGGCACCGGTCCTGCCGACCCTGCAGGCGTGGTGGGCCTGCTACGACGTGACCGGCACGCCCACGCCGCCGTTCCCCGCCCCCGACGCCGACACCGTCGGTCTGCTCGGCACCGTGCCGTGGGAGCTGCTGCCCCCGGTGCCGCTGGCCCAGTCGTGGGGGGTCGAGGGGCCGCTGCGCGACGTGCTGCGGGTCCAGGCCGCCCAGCTGCGCCGCAGGCACGAGCTCGCGGCACTCGCCGTGGTGCTCGTCCAGGGCGCGGTGCTCGACTTCGCGGCGGGCCGGTGGGAGGTGGCCCGGGCCGCGGCGGCCGAGGCCCTGCGGCTGGCCGAGGAGGCCGGCGCGGACCACGTGGCCTCCCAGTGCCGGCTCCACCTGGCGAACCTGGCCGCGGCCCGGGGCGACACCGCCGCGGTCGACGAGCACACCGGCAGGGCACTGGCGGTCTCGGTGCCGCAGGGCGTGCGCGCCCTCAGCGCGTCGGCGTACTGGGTGCGGGGGCGGGCGGCGCTGTTCGCGGGCAGGCCACGGGACGCCCTGCGGCACCTGGTGCCGCTCGAGGAACCAGGACACGAGGCCGCGCACCCCACGTTCGCGCTGCTCGCGGCCCCGGACACCGCGGAGGCCGCGACGCAGGCGGGGCGCACCGACACGGCCGCGTCCCGGACCGCGGCCGTGTCGGCGTGGGCGCGGCGGACCGGGGCCGCCTGGGCCCGCACCGCCGCCGACCGGCTGCACGCCCTGGCCGCGAGCGGGCCGGACGCCGAGACCTCCTACCGGGCGGCGCTCGACGCCGTGGGCCTGGCCGTCGACCCGTTCGAGCAGGCCCGGACCCGGCTGCTGTACGGGGAGTGGCTGCGGCGGGTCCGCCGTCGTGCCGACGCCCGGCACGAGCTGAGCGGCGCGGCGGAGGTCTTCGCGCGTCTCGGTGCGGTGGGGCTGCGGGAGCGCGCGCTGCGCGAGCTGGGACTGGCCGCGCAGTCGGGCACGCGGCACGAGCCGTCCGGGCCCGGCCTCACCGTGCAGGAGCTGCGGGTCGCGCAGCTGGCCGCCGAGGGGCTCACCAACCGGGAGATCGCCGCCCGGCTGCTGATCAGCCACCGCACGGTCGGGCACCACCTGGGCAGCGTCTACCCGAAGCTCGGCATCGCCTCCCGCGCCGACCTGGCCCGGATCGACATGGCGGGCGACCTGAGGTTGCGCGCGCCCGGGCCCGACGGGTGACCCGGGCCCGCCCGCGGTGACCGATTGAGGTGGTCCCGGTGCTGCGCCGGGAGACCGCGGCCGCCCGCGCACCCGGTGTCCCGGACGCCCCCACGCACGCGTCGCTGGTCCGTGCCCGGTACGGCGACGCGCCACCGCGCCGGCCACGGCCCCGGCCGAACGGGGGCGACAACCTCACCGGGGACTCCCCGTACGAGGACTGCGACCCCGCCGTGCCGACCCGGTACCCGGCCGCGTGAGCGCCGCCGACCGTCCCGGTGCGGCCGGGACCGGTGGGCCTCAGCCCGGCGCGGTCGTCGGTCCGCTCACGGCCGGCACGGCGGGGAGGACGATCTCGGCCCCGGGGAGTCCGGCGAGCACCTCCTCCAGCGAGACCGAGGCCGACGTCGCGTAGTCGCGTTCCCGGCGCCGCTCGTCGCCGAGGACCAGCACCTCCACGACGAACGCCGCGGTGAGCCGCACCGACAGGTCGTTCTCGGGCCGGCCCATCCGGGGCGCCAGAGCGGCCTCCAGCTGTGTCCGCGTGCTGAGGTGGAAGTCCCAGAGCCGCGCCCGTGGCACCGGGGCCAGGTCCACCAGCCGCCGGATCTCCGGTAGCCGCAGCTCGGGTGCGTCGAAGTCGGCCGCGGCCCGGCGCAGCACGGCGGTCAGCGCCTCGCCCACCGGTTCGTCGCGGGGCCGCTCGCGCAGGCGCTCCCCGAGGTTCATGCCACCCACGATCCGGTCGAGCAGCAGCAGGTCCTTGGTCGGGAAGTAGCGGTAGAGCGTCGTGGTGCCGACCTCGGCGCGCTCGGCGATCTGCTCCATCGTCGTGTCGTCGTAGCCCTGATTGAGGAAGAGCTCCACGGCGACGTCGATCATCCGCTGCCGGGTGCGCGCCGACTTGATCTCCCGCAGACCCATGACGTGATCGTACCCGGGGCTCTCACCCGGAAGGACTTGACAACGAGAGAGGTGTGACTCCAATGTGGTAGTCACTACCGATCAGAAGTCGACTCCACACGAGGAGGTGTGTCGATGTCGGTCCCCGTCGTCGGCGCACCGGTGATGAACGGCCCCCGGCGCCCGGGACCCCCGCAGGCTGCGGCCGGGAGGGCGATCCCCGCCGGCGGCACACCACCCGGGGTGAGTGAGCCCCCGCGTGAGGGCCACCGGCTCCCGGACGACGGGCGCCCGACGAGAGGAAACCGATGACCGTCCTGTCCGTGTCGTCCTACAGCCTGCGCGAGCAGCTCGGACCGACCGACCTCGCCGTCGTCGCCCCCGACGGGCGCGAGATCCGGTTCACCACCGACTTCCCGGCGCTGGTGGACATCGCCGAGTTCCCCGGCCTGGCGGCCGAGCGGTTCGGCGTCGCGGGGGTCGAGACGGTGGCGTTCCAGTTCACCGGCCCGCAGGACCCCCAGCTCGACCGGTTCGCCGCGGAGGCGGCGGCCGCCGGCGTACGGCTGCTCAACGTGGCCGTGGACGTCGGTGACCTGCTCACCGAGGACCCCGTCCGGCGCGCCGACGACGTCGCGGCCCTGACGGCCTGGATCGACCGGTGCGCCGGGCTCGGATCCGCCTTCGTCCGGGTGAACCCGGGCTCGCCGCTGAGCCCCCACCACGGGACCACGCCGCCGGAGCACCTGGTCGAGGCGCTGACCGGGCTCGGCGCCCACGCCCGGGAGCGGGGCGTGCGGCTGCTCGTGGAGAACCACGGCGGGCCCTCCAGCGACGCGGTCTGGATGAACCGGCTGCTCGACGCCGTGGGGCAGGAGAACCTCGGCCTGCTGCTCGACCTGGGGAACTTCGACGTGATCACGGTGCCGATGACGGCCGCGCTCACCGGTGACCCGGACGGCCCCCCGGTGCCGCTGCGCGGCGGCGCCGAGCTCGAACCCGTCTACCGGGGGATCGACGCGCTCGCCGGTCGCGCCGAGCTCGTCCACGTCAAGGCCCACGACGTCGACGACGACGGGACCGTCGGGCTCGTCGACCTCCCGCGGGCGTTCGCGATCCTCGCCCGCCACGGCTACCGGGGGCCGCTGACGGTCGAGTACGAGGGCACCGGCGGCGACCCGTGGGCCAGGACGCGGCGGGTGCTCGACCTGACCGCCGCGGCGTTCGCCGGGACCGGCTGACCCGCTGACCTGCCCCGCGACCTCGCAGAGGACCGAGATGACCTCCACCGACGCCGGCGACCCCCGGGTCGACGTGCTCGTGATCGGGAGCGGCCCCGCCGGCTCCACCTACGCCCGGACCATCGGGGACGCCGTCCCCACGGCGCGGATCCTGATGGTCGAGGTCGGCCCGGCCGTCCCCGGCGTCCGCGGCGACCACACCCAGAACATGTCGGACGACGACCGGGCCGCGGCCCAGCTGCTCACCCAGGGGCCGGACGCCGGTGTCGAGCGGGCGGCCGCGCTCTCCGACGTCGCCGACGGCATCGACCCGAGCCTGGAGTTCCGGCACACCATCCTGCCGGGCCTGTTCTTCGCCGACCCGCGGCCGACCCGGGACCCGGGTGAGGTCGGGCTGCCCGCGGCCAGCATGGCCAGCGGGGTCGGGGGGATGGGGATCCACTGGGGGACCTCGAGCCCCCGCCCGCAGCAGTCCGAACGTATCCCGTTCGTGCCCGCGGCCGAGATGGACACCGCCCTCGACCGGGCCGAGCGGCTCCTGGGCACGACCACTCCGCCGACCCCGGGACACGGGCTGCCCGAGGCCGTCCGGTCGGCACTGGCCGACGAGTTCGACGGGCCCGGGCTGACCCCGACCGGGTTCATGCCGACCTCCACCCACTGGGAGGGCGACACCCTGCGGTTCAGCGGTACCGGCAGCATCCTGGGGGACCTGGAGGCCACGGTGCCCGGTTTCGGGCTGCGGACCGGGACCCTGGCCCGCCGGGTCGTCGTGGAGAACGGCGCCGCCGTGGGCGCGGTGCTGGAGGACCGGCGGTCGGGACGGACCTACGAGGTCCGGGCCCGGCACGTCGTCGTGTGCGCCGACGGCCTGCGCACGCCGCAGGTGCTGTACGCCTCGGGGGTCCGCCCGGCCGCTCTCGGGCGCCACCTCAACGAGCACTTCCAGGTGACCTCGTTCGTCTCCCTGGACGACCGGGTCGACCCGGCGGCGTTCCCGCCCGAACCCCGCAACGTCCGCTCGGTACTGATCCCGTTCTCCGACGCCCGGCCCGTGCAGGGCGGGGTCGTGCTGCTCGCGAACTCCGCCTACCGGCCGAGCCCGGGCGGCGGCGACCTGCTCGCCGGCGCCGGCGCCTCCGACCGGCTCGCGGTCCTGGCCTGGTACGGGGCGAAGGACATCCGCTCCGCCGACGCCGTCGGGTTCAGCGACACCGCCACCGACTTCTACGGCATGCCGCGGATGCGGATCCGCTACTCCCACACCGACCGGGACCGGGCGACGATCGAGCGGATGACGGCCGACTCGGTCCGCGCGGCGCGCCGGATCGGCACGCTGCACGAGCCCCCGGCGCTCGCCGCCGGCGGGTCCTCGCTGCACTACCAGGGGACCGTCCGGATGGGCGAGGTCGACGACGGCTCGTCGGTCTGCGACCCGTGGCTGCGGGTCTGGGGGGTCGACAACCTCCACGTCGGCGGTAACGGCGTCATCCCCACCTCGACCGCGTCCAACCCGACGCTGACGACGGTGGCACTGGCGTGGCGGGCCGCGACCGCGATCGCCCGGAGCCTGACCTCGTCCCGTGGCGCCACCCCGGCGGTCGTCCACGGGGACCCGGACCCGCGCAGGGCCACGACCCCGGACGCGCGGTCGTGAGCCCGGGCTGGACCGCGAGCTGGACGCAGGCCGTCACCGACGTGGGGGTGGCCGACCTCGAGCTCCGGGACGTGACCCTGCGGATCGCGGTGGAGGCGGGCGTCGGCGGTGACCGGCTGCGGATCGGCCTGAGCAACCGCTTCGGGACGACCCCGCTGCACATCGGCCGGGCCGCGGTGCGGGTGGCCGGGCGCGGCGCCCCGGCCCGGTTCGACGGAGTGCCCACCGTGGAGCTCCCGGCGGGCGCCGAGCTCACCACCGACCCGGTGGACCTCCCCGTCGGCGCAGGCGACGCGGTCGAGCTCGACCTGTACCTGCCCGGCACGTGGCGCTACGCCACGGCGAACGTGTCCACCGCGACGTGGCGCCCGTCCGCGCCCGGCGACCACGCGGGGTCCGACCGGTTCCCCGGACGGGACGCCCCCGTGCTGACGCTGCTCGACGGCACCGCGAGGGCCCTGCCCGCGCCGTTGCTGCGCGGGGTGGACGTGCAGCGCGAGGTACCCGCCCCGGTGGTGGTCTGCCTGGGGGACTCCATCACCGCGGCCGGCTGGCCCGAGCGCACGGCGCGGCTGCTGCGGGACCGCCCCGTCGCGGTGGTCAACCGGGGCATCGCCGGCAACCGGCTCCGGCTCGACGGGGCCGGGCCCTTCGGGCCGGTCTTCGGCGCGTCGGGCCGGTCGCGGTTCGACCGCGACGTGCTCGCGACCACCGGCCGGACCCACGTCGTCGTCGCACTCGGGGTCAACGACCTCGGCCACCCGGGGACGACGGCGCCGCAGGACCAGCTGCCGACGGCCGGGCAGCTGATCCGCGCGCTGGACGAGGTCGCGGGCCGGGCCGAGGCCGCGGGCCTGCCGGTGGTGCTCGCGACCCTGACGCCGTTCGACGGCGCCGAGGGGTTCGACCACGAGCGCGAGCGGCGCCGCGCCGAGGTCAACGCGTGGATCCGCGACCCCGGCAGCGGCCGCCCCGTCCTCGACTTCGATGCCGCCCTGCGAGCCGGACCGGGCTCGGTCGCGCTCGACCCGCGCGGCGACAGCGGTGACCACCTGCACCCCGGCGACGAGGGCCTCGACCGGATGGCGGACGTCGCGGCCGGGGTGCTCGGCCGGCTCGTGTGAGGCCCCGCCCGGGTGCCGGCCACCGCGGAGGCCGGCACCGCTGGCGTGCTCAGAAGCCCCGCGCCAGCCGGTGGTAGGCGTTGTTCCAGCGCAGCTCGTGCAGGAACGTGCGCGGCCGCGTGGTGTCGCCGATGTGCACCAGCTCGGTGCCGACGATCTCGGCCAGGTCGTCGAGGGCCTCGACCCCGACGGCGGTCGACAGCACCGTGTGGTGCGGGCCGCCCGCCATCAGCCAGCACTCGGCCGAGGTGGCCAGCGACGGCTCCGGGACCCAGGTCGCCGTGGCCACCGGCAGCCTCGGCATCGGCTCGTCCGGGTCGACGACCTCGATGTCGTTGCTGACCAGACGGAACCGCTCGCCGAGGTCGCAGATGCCGAGCACCACGCCCGGGCCCGGGTCGGCGGTGAACCGCAGCCGGACCGGGTCCTCGCGCCCGCCGATGCCCAGTGGGTGGATCTCCAGCGACGGCCGGGACCCGGTGATGCTCGGGCAGACCTCCAGCATGTGCGCCCCGAGGATCCGCTCGTGGCCGGGCCGCAGGTGGTAGGTGTAGTCCTCCATGAACGAGGTGCCGCCGGGGAGTCCGGTCGCGACGACCTTCACCGCGCGCAGCATGGCGGCGGTCTTCCAGTCGCCCTCGGCGCCGAAGCCGTAGCCGTCGGCCATCATGCGCTGCACCGCGAGCCCGGGGAGCTGGCGCAGGCTGCCGAGGTCCTCGAAGTTCGTGGTGAAGGCCTGCGCGCCCGCCGCCTCCAGGAACGAGCGCAGCCCGATCTCGACCCGGGCGCCGTAGCGGAGCGCGTCGTGCCGGTCGCCGTCGGGGAGCAGCTCGGGGACGACGTCGTAGAGCTCGGCGTACTCGGCGACGAGCTTGTCGACGTCGGTGTCGGCGACCTCGTCGACGACCGCGACGAGGTCGTTCACGCCGTGGGTCCGGACCGACATCCCGAACACCCGGGTGGCCTCGACCCGGTCGCCGTCGGTCACGGCGACGTCGCGCATGGTGTCACCGAACCGGACCAGCGTCAGTGCCCGCAGCTCCGCCGCACCGGCGGCCGCCCGGGTCCAGGTCCCGATGCGGTCGCGGAGCACCGGGTCCGAGACGTGCCCGGCGACGGTCTTGCGGGCCAGGCCGAGCCGGGTCTGCACGTAGCCGAACTCCCGGTCGCCGTGCGCGGCCTGGTTCAGGTTCATGAAGTCCATGTCGATCTCCGACCAGGGGAGGTCGACACCGGCCTGGGTGTGCAGGTGCAGCAGCGGCCGGGTCAGGGCCTCGAGCCCGGGGATCCACATCTTCGCCGGCGAGAAGGTGTGCATCCAGGCGATCACGCCGAGGCAGCGGTCGTCGGCGTTGGCCTCCAGGCAGATCCGCCGGATCGCGTCGGCGTCGGTGAGCACGGGCTTCCACACCACCCGCACCGGGATCTCGGCGGCGGTGTCGAGCCGGTCGGCGACCACCCTGGACTGGTCGGCGACCTGGGCGAGGGTCTCCTCGCCGTAGAGGCCCTGACTGCCGGTCAGGAACCAGACCTCGTAGCTGTCGAGCAGCGAGCCGCTCATCGGACGTCCCTCCTTTGGGGTGCGGCGGCGCTCAACGCTGCCCGTAGACGTTCTGGTAGCGGTCCCAGAGGCTGTCGATCCCGGCCTGGGGGATGGGCACGGTCTCGCCGAGCTGGCGGGCCAGGTGCACGGTGCGGGCGACGTCCTCGCACATCACCGCGGCCTTCACCGCGGAGCGGGCGTCGGCGCCGATGGTGAACACACCGTGGTTCTGCATGATCACGGCGGGGGAGCGGCTGCCGGTCAGGGTCTCGACGACGCCGCGGCCGATCGACTCGTCGCCGATCAGCGAGAACGGGCCGATCGGGATGTCCCCGCCGAACTCGTCGCTCATCGCGGTGAGCACGCACGGGATCGGCTCGGCGCGCGCCGCCCACGCGCTGGCGTAGGTGGAGTGGGTGTGCACCACGCCGCCGACCCCGGGCATGGCCCGGTAGACGTGGGCGTGCGCCGCGGTGTCCGACGACGGCGTCAGGTCGCCCTCGACCGGGGTGCCGTGCAGGTCGCACAGCACCATGTTCTGCGGGGTCAGGTCGTCGTAGGAGATCCCGCTGGGCTTGATGACCATCAGGTCGTGGCCGGGGACGCGGGCCGAGACGTTGCCCGCCGTCCAGACGACCAGCCCGTAGCGGACCAGCTCGGCGTGCAGCGCGCACACCTGCTCGCGCAGCCGCGCCACGGTGGCGGCGACGTCGGGAGAGGCCAGGGTGTCGGTCATGCGTCGAGGTCTCCTTCTCGCTGGGCGCGCGCCTCGCGGCGGATCGCGCGCAGGCGGTGCATCACGTCGTCGCCGCCCCGGCCGAAGTGGTCGTGCAGGCGGGTGTACTCGGCGAACAGGGCGTCGTAGGACTTCGCCGACTCCTCGTCGGGCAGGTGTGCGCCCTCCCGGACGCGGCCCATCGCCGCGGCCGCGGTGGGCATGTCGGGGTGCACCCCCGCGGCGACGGCCGCGTGGATCGCCGAGCCCAGGGCCGGGCCCTGCCCGGTCTCGACGACGGTGAGCGGCAGCCGGGTCACGTCGGCGTAGATCTGCATGAGCAGGGCGTTGCGGGTGAGCCCGCCGGAGACGATCAGCTCGGTCACCGGGACGCCGGAGGCCGCGAAGGTCTCCACGATCATCCGGGTGCCGAACGCGGTGGCCTCCAGCAGCGCCCGGTAGGTGTCCTCGGGCCGGGTCGCGAGGGTCTGCCCGACGACGACGCCGGACAGCTCGTGGTCCACCAGCACCGACCGGTTGCCCGAGTGCCAGTCCAGCGCGACGAGCCCGTGCTCGCCGACCGCCTGCCCGGCGGCCAGCTCGGTGAGGTACTCGTGGATGCCGAGCCCGCGGGCCCGTGCGGCCTCGTGGTGGGCGGGCGGCACGCCGTGCTCGACGAACCAGCCGAAGATGTCGCCGACGCCGCTCTGCCCGGCCTCGTAGCCCCAGAGCCCGGAGACGATGCCGCCGTCGACGACACCGCACATCCCGGGCACCTCGCGCAGCACGTCGGAGCTCATGACGTGGCAGGTGCTGGTCCCCATGATCGCGACCATCTGCCCGGGCCGGACGGCGTTCGCCGCGGCGGCGGTGACGTGGGCGTCGACGTTGCCGACGGCGACGGCGATCCCCTCGGGCAGCCCGGTCCAGCCCGCCGCCTCGGCGGTCAGCGTCCCGGCGACGGCGCCCAGCTCACCGATCTCGTGGGCGACCTTGGTCTCGGCGAACCCGGCGAAGGCCGGGTTCAGCGCAGCGAGGAAGTCGCGGCCGGGGTAGGCGCCGTCCTGCAGGATCCCCTTGTAGCCCGCCGAGCAGGCGTTGCGGACGTAGCGACCGCACAGCTGCCACACGATCCAGTCCGCGGCCTCGACCCAGCGCTCGGTCCGGGCGTAGACCGCGGGGGCCTCCTCCAGGATCTGCAGGCCCTTCGCGAACTCCCACTCCGAGGAGATGAACCCGCCGTAGCGGGGGAGCCAGCTCTCGCCGCGCTCGGCGGCGAGGGCGTTGATGCGGTGGGCCTGCGGCTGGGCGGCGTGGTGGCGCCAGAGCTTGGTGTAGGCGTGCGGCTCGTCGGCGAGGTCGGGCACCTCGTTCAGCGGGGTGCCGTCGCGCAGGGTCGGGACCATGGTGCAGGCGGTGAAGTCGGTGGCGATCCCGACCACCCGTGCGGGGTCCACCCCGGCGGCGGCGACCGCGTCGGGGACGGCGTGGCGCAGGACGTCGACGTAGTCCGACGGCACCTGCAGCGCCCAGTCGGGCGGCAGCCGGAGGTCCGGCCGGCCCGGCAGGGCGTCGGTGACGACGGCGTGGGTGTAGGCGTGGACGGCGGTGCCGAGCTCGGCCCCGTCGGCGGCACGGACGACGACCGCCCGTCCGGAAAGCGTCCCGAAGTCGACGCCCACCACGAGGGCGTCGGCGGGGTCGACCGGTGGTCGGATCATGAGCACTTCCTCGGGTCACGAACGCGGCCGACCGGAGACCGGTCGGCGGCCGGATGTTATCGCTCACAGAACGCAGACTCAATGGTCGCCGGACGGGCAGGCCCTGCGAACCGTTCGCTGCCGTGCACGTTCACCCAGCGGTCGCCGCCGGATCGGGAGGTGCGGTGGTCAGGGATCTTCGGGCCGGATCGGACCGGCTCGGTGCGGCACATAACGGACGGGTAACGCCACTTCCGTGGCGGCCAGGCTGTGGTTAGCGTTCACATTTCCGGGTTCAGATCCCGACCGGGCGTGTCCCGCCCGCTGCCGTCTCGACGAGGAGATCGCCTGTGTTCACGAGGATGCGCACCGTCGCCGTCGGTGCCCTGCTGGTACTGGGTCTGGCCGCCTGCGGCGGCGAGGGCGCCGGGGGAGGTGGCGGCGCGGGGGCCGGGGAGGCACCCGGCGACCTGACGGTCGGGGTCTCGATGCCGACCCAGACCTCCGAGCGGTGGATCGCCGACGGCAACGCCGTCCGCGACCAGCTCACGGCCGCCGGCTACCAGGTGGACCTGCAGTACGCGAACGACGACATCCCCACCCAGTCCCAGCAGATCGACCAGATGGTCACCAGCGGGGCCGACCTCCTGCTCGTCGCGGCCATCGACGGGACCGCCCTGTCCGGGCAGCTGCAGGCGGCCAAGGACGCCGGCATCCCGGTGGTCGCCTACGACCGGCTGATCCGGGAGAGCCCGAACGTCGACTTCTACGTCACCTTCGACAACTTCCAGGTCGGGGTGGCCCCGGCGAACGCGCTGCTGCGCGGCATGGGTCTGCAGAACGCCGAGGGGTCGCCCGGCCCGGAGCGCGGCCCGGTCGTCGTCGAGCTGTTCGCCGGCTCGCTGGACGACAACAACGCCTTCTACTTCTTCGACGGCGCCATGTCGGTGCTGAAGCCGCTGATCGACGACGGCACGGTCCGGGTGAAGAGCGGCCAGACCACCATCGAGCAGGCCGCCACGCTGCGGTGGGCACAGGAGACCGCGCAGAAGCGGATGGAGGACCTGCTCACCTCCTCCTACAACGACGGCAGCAGCCCCGACGGCGTCCTCTCGCCCTACGACGGCATCTCCCGCGGTGTCCTCACCGCCCTGCAGAACGCGGGCTTCGGCACCCCGGCCAAGCCGATGCCGACGGTCACCGGCCAGGACGCCGAGATCGCCTCGGTCAAGCTGATCGACGACGGGGTGCAGAGCTCCACGGTCTTCAAGGACACCCGTCAGTTGGCCGAGCAGGCGGTCGTCGCCGCGAAGGCGTTCCTCGACGGGGGCACCCCCGAGGCCAACGACACCACCACCTACGACAACGGGGTGAAGGTCGTGCCGTCCTACCTGCTGCCGGTCCGGACGGTGTTCAAGGCCGACATCGCGCCGGTCCTGGTCGACTCGGGCTACTACACCGCCGAGGACGTCGCCCGCGGCCGCCAGGGCTGAGCCCCGCGACCGGCCCCACCCCTTCCGTGACGGAGGACGACGTGACCGACCACGATCCCGGCGGCGACCCGCCGGACACCATCCTCGAGATGCGCGCCATCACCAAGACCTTCCCGGGGGTGACCGCGCTGTCGGAGGTCTCGCTCGCCGTGCGCCGTGGCGAGATCCACGCGATCTGCGGCGAGAACGGCGCCGGCAAGTCGACGCTGATGAAGGTGCTCTCGGGCGTGCACCCCGCAGGCACCTACGACGGCGACGTCGTGCTGGACGGGCGGCCCGCCCGGTTCACCGGGATCCGCGACTCCGAGGCCGACGGCGTCGTGATCATCCACCAGGAGCTCGCGCTGGTGCCGCACCTGTCGATCGCCGAGAACGTGTTCCTGGGCAACGAGCGGCGCGGCCGGCTGGGCCTGCTCGACTGGCGGCGCACGCATGCCGAGGCCGCCCGCCTGCTCCGCGAGGTGGGGCTCACCGAGAACCCCGCGACGCCGGTGGGCCGGCTCGGTGTCGGCAAGCAGCAGCTCGTCGAGATCGTCAAGGCGATGACCAAGGACGTGCGGCTGCTCATCCTCGACGAGCCGACCGCCGCGCTGAACGACACGGACTCCGCGCACCTGCTGGAGCTGATCCGGCGCTTCCGCGACGACGGCATCACCTCGATCATCATCTCGCACAAGCTCGACGAGATCGTCTCCATCGCCGACCGCACCACCGTCATCCGGGACGGCCGTACCGTCGAGACGTTCACCGTCGCCGACGAGCCCGCCCCGCGGAACCGGATCATCCGCGGGATGGTCGGCCGCGACCTGACCTCCTTCTACCCGGACCGGGTGAGCAGTCCGGGGGAGGAGCTGCTGCGGATCACCGACTGGACGGTCTGGCACCCGACCCAGGACCGCAAGGTCGTCGACGCCGCGTCGCTGTCGGTGCGGGCCGGGGAGGTCGTCGGGATCGCCGGGCTGATGGGCGCGGGCCGCACCGAGCTCGCGATGAGCGTGTTCGGTCGGTCCTGGGGACGCGAGGTCAGCGGCACCCTGCAGGTCGGGGGTCGCGAGGTCCGTGCCCGCTCGGTGCCCGAGGCGATCGAGGCCGGGCTGGCCTACGTCACCGAGGACCGCAAGCACTTCGGCCTGAACCTGATCGACGACATCCGGCGCAACGTGTCCGGTGCGGGACTGCACCGGCTCTCCCGCCGCGGCTGGGTCGACGGCGACGCCGAGCTGCGCGTCGCCGAGAGCTACCGGCGCGACCTGGGGATCCGGGCCGCGAGCACGAGCGTCGGGGTGGGCACCCTCTCCGGCGGCAACCAGCAGAAGGTCGTGCTGGCCAAGTGGCTGTTCACCGAGCCGGACGTGCTGATCCTCGACGAACCGACCCGTGGGATCGACGTGGGTGCCCGCTACGAGATCTACGTGATCATCAACCGGCTCGTGGAGGCCGGCAAGGCGGTCCTGGTGATCTCCTCCGAGCTGCCCGAGCTCCTGGGGATCTGCGACCGCGTCTACACCCTGTCGGCCGGACGGATCACCGGTGAGGTGCCGGTCGCCGAGGCCACCCAGGAGGGCCTGATGGCCCTCATGACCCAGGAGGCGGAGAGCTCCGCATGACCAGCACCCTCCCGAAGAAGGACCCCTCCTCCGACGAGCGTCCCGGCGCCGGCGCGGCCGCCCTGCACTCCGGCACGAGCAACCTGCGCCGGCTGCTGGCCGGCAACGTCCGCCAGAGCGGGATCGTGATCGCGTTCGTGGCGATCGTCGCGCTGTTCGCGGTGCTCACCGGAGGCGTCTCGCTGAGCCCGGGCAACATCACCAACATCGTCCTGCAGTACTCCTACATCCTGGTCCTCGCGATCGGGATGGTGATCGTCATCGTGGGCGGCCACATCGACCTCTCGGTGGGGTCGGTGGTCGCGCTGACCGGTGCGGTGGCCGCGGTCCTGGTGATCGGCGGCGGCCTGCCGTGGTGGGTCGGCGTCGTCGCGGCCGTCGGCGTCGGGGTGCTGGTCGGTGTCTGGCACGGGTTCTGGGTGGCCTAGGTCGGCATCCCCGCCTTCATCGTCACCCTGGCCGGGATGCTGCTGTTCCGCGGCCTGACCCTGCAGGTCCTGGGCAACATCTCCCTGTCGCCGTTCCCCGCGGGCTACCAGCAGATCGCGGGCGGCTTCCTGAACGGGCTGATCGGCGGCCAGGGCTACGACGCCTTCACCGTCCTGATCGGCGCGCTCGGCGTGGCCGGGTACGCGGTGCTCGCCTACCGCAGCCGGGTCGCCAAGGTGCTCGACCTGCAGCAGGTCGAGTCGTTCCCGCTGTTCGCCTGCCGGATCGCGCTGGTCGGCCTGGTGGTCATGGCGTTCGCCTGGCAGCTGGCCTCCTCCCGCGGGCTGCCCGTGGTGCTGGTCGTCCTGTCGGTGCTGGTGCTCGCCTACGGTCTGCTCACCCGGCGCACCGTGTTCGGCCGGCACGTCTACGCCCTGGGCGGCAACGCGGCCGCGGCCCGGCTGTCCGGGGTGAAGGTCAAGGCCGTCACGTTCTGGATCTTCGTGAACATGGGTTTCCTGGCCGGGGTGGCCGGTGTCATCTACTCCGCGCGCTCCAACGGCGCCCAGCCCGCGGCCGGGAACATGTTCGAGCTCGACGCGATCGCCGCCGCGTTCATCGGTGGTGCCGCGGTGACCGGCGGGGTCGGGACCGTGGTGGGAGCGCTGGTCGGCGGCCTGATCATGGCCGTGATGAGCAACGGCATGCAGCTCATGGGCGTCGACCAGTCCGTGCAGTCGGTCGTGAAGGGGCTCGTGCTGCTGTTCGCCGTCGCGTTCGACGTCTGGAACAAGCGGCGCGCCCGTGGCGACGGCTGAACAGGTGTGATCGCCCTCCGTAGGGGATGATCACGGACGGCTACGCTGCACCGACCGGAGGGGGAACGGGCGTGGGGATCGCGATGGAGCCGGGACCGAGGCCGCAGCGGGCACCGTCGATGTTCGACGTGGCCCGTCGTGCCGGTGTCTCGCACCAGACGGTCTCCCGCGTCCTGAACGCGCACCCGAACGTCCGGGAGAGCACCCGGGTGCGGGTCCGGACCGCGATCGAGGAGCTCGGCTACCGGCCGAACCGCGCCGCCCGCACCCTGGTGACCGGCCGGGACCGGGTGCTCGGCGTCGTCGCGCCGCGGTCCACCCTGTTCGGCCCGGTGTCGCTGCTCGCCGCGTTCGAGGAACAGGCGGTCGGTGCCGGTTTCGGGGTCAGCGTCGTGCGGGTCCGTGAGATCGACGGCGGGTCGGTGCGCGAGGCCGTCCAGCGCCACCTCGACGGTCAGGTGGCGGGGATCGTCGTCATCGCGCCGGTCGCGTCGGTGGCCGAGGCGCTCGACTCCGTCCCGCGCGACGTCCCGCTCGTGACCGTCGACGGCGACCCCGAGCAGCACCTGCCGATGGCGACGGTCGACCAGGTCGAGGGCGGCCGCATCGCGACCGAGCACCTGCTGGCGGCCGGCCACGCGACCGTCTGGCACGTCGCGGGCCCCACGGACTGGTTCGACGCCGCGGGCCGCGCGGCCGGCTGGGCCGCGGCGCTGCACGCGGCCGGGGCCGAGGTGCCCCCGGTGATGGCGGCGGACTGGAGCGCGGACGCCGGGTACCGGGCGGGCGAGCTGATGGCGCGGATGCCC
Source organism: Pseudonocardia sp. ICBG1293 (assembly GCF_020131355.1). Taxonomy (GTDB): domain Bacteria; phylum Actinomycetota; class Actinomycetes; order Mycobacteriales; family Pseudonocardiaceae; genus Pseudonocardia. The sequence continues at coordinate 429,762 of NZ_JAHLEL010000014.1, read as the reverse complement.
GAGGTGACCGCGATCTTCGCCGCGAACGACGCGCTGGCCACCGGCCTGCTGCACGCCTTCCACGACCGCGGCCGGCGGATCCCGGCCGAGGTGAGCGTCGTCGGGTTCGACGACGTGCCCGTCTCGGCGCACCTGATCCCGCCGCTGACCAGCCTGCGCGCCGACTTCGAGGCGGTCGCCCGGGAGGCGCTCGACCTGCTGCTCAACCAGGGGACGGGGCCGGACGCGCCGCAGGCGGTGCACCGGAGGATCGCCCCGGTGCTGGTGTCCCGCGACAGCGTCGGGCCGCCGCCCCGCTGACGGTCGGGGTCAGCCGGAGTTCTGCACCTTTGTCGCGAGCAGCTCCCAGCTGCGCCACCAGCTCTCCCGGCGCGGCGCCGGACCGGTGACGATCAGCTCGTCGGCGTCGGCCCGCTCGGCGAACTCCTCGAGGTAGCGCGTGACCGTCTCCGGCGTCCCGACCGCGGTGTAGCGGGTCATCGACCGGATCTGGCCGCCCGAGGCGCTGTCGAGCACGGCGTCGGCCTCGGCGTCGGTGAGCGAGGCACCGCGACGCCCGGTGAACAGTCGCACCCGGGACCGCTGCACCTCGCGCTGGATCTGCTGCGCCTCGTCGTCGGAGTCGGCGGCGATCACGTTCACCCCGGCCAGCACCCGCGGGGCGGACAGCTGCTCCGAGGGCCGGAACTCGCGGCGGTAGAGCGCCACGGCCTGCTCCAGCGCCTCCGGTGCGAAGTGCGAGGCGAAGCCGTAGGGCAGGCCCAGTGCGGCCGCGACCTGCGCGCCGTAGAGCGAGGAGCCGAGGATCGTCAGCGGGACCCCGGTGCCCCGGCCCGGGTGGGCCTCGACCCCCGGGACCAGGCTGGTGCTGCCGAGGAACGCCTGCAGCTCCTGCACGTCCTGCGGGAAGGTCTCCGAGGCCCGCGGATCACGGCGCAGCGCCGCGACGGTGGCCTGGTCGGTGCCGGGTGCGCGCCCGAGACCGAGCTCGATGCGGCCGGGGTGGAGCTCGGCGAGGGTGCCGAACTGCTCGGCGATCTGCAGCGGCGAGTGGTTCGGGAGCATCACACCGCCGGAGCCGAGCGTGATGCGCTCGGTGTGCGCGGCGACGTGGGCGATGAGCACGCTCGTCGCCGCCGAGGCGATGGAGCCCATGTTGTGGTGCTCGGCGTACCAGATCCGGCGGAAACCCCAGTCCTCGGCGCGCTGCGCCAGCCTGGTGCTGGCCTCCAGGCCCTGGGCGACGGTCTCCCCCCGGGCGACGGTGGCCAGGTCCAGGATCGACAACGGCAGTGGTAGCGGCATGACAGCACCTCACGGATCGACACGGTGACACCGGGTCCAACGAACCGGAGGCGCATCCTCTTCCGTCCCGCGGGATCCGGTTCGGAAACGGGGCGCAGCGCTGCTCAGCGGGTCCGCTCGTAGTGCCGGCGTGCCTTGGCCCGGTTCCCGCAGGCCGCCATCGAGCACCAGCGCGCCCGGTTCGCCCGGCTGCGGTCGAGCAGGAACAGCCGGCACGTCCCGTTCGCGCAGGGGCGGAGCCGGCCGGGCTGCTCCTCCTCGACGGCGGCCCAGGCCAGGACCGCCTCGACGGCGAGCCGGGCGTGGTCGGGGGCGACGGTCCGCCAGGTCAGGCGGCCACCGATCAGCTGCGGCACCCGGTGCACGTCGTCGAGGAACGGGCCCAGGGTGACCGCCGGGTCCGCCCCCTCCCGCACGACCCGGGTCAGCGCGTCGCGGACCTCGCGCAGTGCCGCCAGCTCCTGCGCGCCGCCGTCACCGCCGTGCTCGCGCGCCCAGCGGCTCCCGCCGGCGGGGTCGTGGAGGGCGTCGCGTTCCCCACCGTCGACCACGGGTCTGCTGTTCAGCAGGTCCAGCAGCAGGTCCACGGCAACTCCTAACCGCATCGGCGTCGGTGACAGGTTACACACCGCCGTGCTCCGATGAGTGTCTAACCACATCAAATGATTGAAGGAGTTAGTCATGCCGCTCGTCCACCACCGGACCGCGACCGTCGGCGGGCAGGAGATCTTCTACCGGGAGGCCGGCCCGGCCGGCGCGCCCACGATCGTCCTGCTGCACGGCTACCCGACCAGCTCCTCGATGTTCCGCGGGCTGATCCCGCTGCTGGCCGTCGACCACCACGTCATCGCGCCGGACCACCTCGGGTTCGGCCACTCCGCCGCTCCGTCGGTGGCGGAGTTCGACTACACCTTCGACGCGCTGGCCTCGCTCACCGACGCGTTGCTCGAGCACCTCGGTGTCGACCGCTACGCCCTCTACGTGCAGGACTACGGCGCACCGATCGGCTGGCGGCTCGCGCTCGCCCATCCGGAGCGGATCACCGGGATGGTCACCCAGAACGGCAACGGCTACGAGGACGGCTTCGTCGACACGTTCTGGGCCGACGTCTGGGCCTACGGCGACGCGCCCGGTCCGGACACCGAACCCGCCGTCCGGGCGGCGCTGGGACTCGACGCCATCCGGTGGCAGTACCTGCACGGGGTGCCCGACCCGGACACCGTCGACCCGGACACCTGGCACCGCGACCACGCGCTCGTGTCCCGGCCGGGCAACGCCGAGATCCAGCTCGCGCTGTTCGCCGACTACCGGACCAACCGCGCGCTCTACCCGCGCCTGCACGAGTTCCTGCGCGCCGGCGGGACGCCGGTGCTGGCGGTGTGGGGCCGGGGCGACGAGATCTTCGGCCCGGACGGGGCCCGGGCGTTCGCCCGCGACGCCGACGACGTGGAGGTCCACCTGGTGGACGGCGGCCACTTCCTGCTGGAGAGCCACCTCGACGTCGTCGCCGGGCACGTGCGCCGGTTCCTGGGCCGGATCCCGGGCTGAGCCCGGCGACCGGCCCGTCGGGTGCGGGGTCAGTCCCGGCCGTGACCCGGCGCGTCGCCCAGCACCGCGTCCACGGCCAGCCGGAGGGTCTCGGTCTCGGCGCGCAGGACCGGGTCGGCGGCGGGCAGCGCCCGCTCCAGGGTGAGCCCGTTGACCACGGTGGTCAGGAACCGTGCCCGTCGCGTGGTGTCGCCCGGCGCGAGTGCGCCCTGCTCGACCAGGGTCGTCAGCCAGTACTCGACGCGGCGCTGCATCTCGCGCTCGATGGCCAGGTAGGCGGCCCGGTTCTGCTCGGTCGGCTCCGGCGCGACGAACGTCTCGACGGCGACCTGCAGGGACCGGCGTGCCTGGTCCCCGACCCCGGTGCGGGACAGGACCTCGCGCAGACAGTCGGCGAGGCGGTCCCGCGCCGGTACCGAGGTGTCGTGGATGGCGCCGTCGGGGACGACGAGGTCGTAGACGCGGGTCAGCACCTCGTCCTGCAGGGCCCGCTGGGTCGGGAAATGGTGCCGCAGCGAGCCCGTGCTGACCCCGGCCCGTGCGGCGACGGCGCGCACGCTCAGCCGGCCGCCCGGGTCCTGGCCGAACAGCTCCATCGCGGCCAGGAGTACCTTGTTCCGGCTGCTCAGCTCCCGGCGTTGCCCCTCGTCCACACCGGCAGCGTACTAGTACGCCGTGCTAGTGTCCCGGCCCATGGACCAACACAGTGTGTTGGTCGTGGCTCACGAGCGGGGGACCCGATGCTGACCGAGTGGCGACGACACCGCGCCGTCCGACGGGTGCGGCCGGGCGACGGCAGTCCGCTCCCGCCGTTCCGCTGGTGGCAGATGTTCCTGGGGCGCGCGCTGCTGCACCTGGACCTGGCCGGGGCCGACGGTCGCCCGGTGCGGTACTCCGTCGACGTGCGCCACCAGGGCAGCGGGGAGACCGGGCAGGTCGTCGCGCAGGTGTACCGCGACGGGCGGCACCACGCGTCGTCGCGGGTGCCGGCCGTCGTCCCGGTCGAGGGTGGTGCGATCGAGGTCGCGACGAGCGCGTTCGGGGTGAAACGCTGCCGGTACGTCACCGCCGGCGGTGCGGTCCGGCAGCTCGTCCCGGACCCGCGCTCGGCGGAGGGCCGCCGGGCCCGCCTGGAGCGCGGGCACCCGTCGCTGGGCCGCGTGCTCGGTGTCGTGTCGGTGGTGGCGCTGGTCGTCGGCGTCGGCCTGAACCTGCTGCAGCTGCTGGAGCCGCTCAGCCGGATCCCGCCGGTCGCGGCGGCGGTCGGGGTGTTCGAGTCCCCGGTCCAGCTGCCGATCTGGCTCAACGTCGCGCTCGCTCTCCTCGCCGCCCTGGCCAGCACCGAACGCGCGTTGCGGCTGCGCTACCACTGGCTGCTCGACGGCGTCGGCACCTGAGCCGGGCGTGCCCCGGCGGTCCGTCCGCCGGGGCACGCGTCCGATCACGCGGACGGCTGCCCGAACCAGCGGCGGGCCGCCCGCCCGAACGTCGCGGGATCGGGCCGCTCACCGCCCACCCAGGCCACGACGCCGTCCGGTCGCACCAGCACGGTGCCCGTGCCGAGGTCGTCGCGCACCTCTGCGGTGACCCGGCGGATCCGGTCGGACCAGCCCTGTGCGGCGGCCCCGAGCGCGGGGTCGGCCCGGGGGTCGAGCAGCACGCCGCTGCCGGTGGACATCAGCTCGCCGAGCAGCGTCCCGTCGGCGAGGCGGAACTCGGGCGCGACCCGGCCGACCATCGGGTGGTCGTCGCCGAGGTCGTGGCGGACGCCCGCACCGGAGGTCCGCAGGTACACCTGCCGGGCGCCGTCGGGGGTGGTGAGCAGGTCGCGCACCACCGACTGCAGGGCGGCGGCCTGCGGGCCGGGCCGGATGAACGCCACCTGGGCCCGCGACCAGTCGAGCACCCCCGCCGCGACCGGGTGCCGCTCGCGGTCGTAGGTGTCGAGCAGGTCCTCCGGGGCGCTGCCCCGCACCGTCGCCGCCAGCTTCCAGCCCAGGTTGAGCGCGTCGGCCACGCCGGAGTTGAGCCCCTGGCCGCCCAGCGGGGAGTGGATGTGCGCGGCGTCGCCGGCGAGCAGCACCCGTCCCCGCCGGTACGTCGTGGCCTGCATGGCCCGGTCGGTGAAGCTGGAGGCGTTCCACACCTCCAGCAGCGTCACGTCGGTGCCGGAGACCCGGCGCAGCACCTCCTGCAGGTGCCCGGCCGTCGGCGGGTGCGAGCGGTCGAACGCCCCGCCGTCGAAGTCCATGATCCCGAGGTGGCCGTCGGTGGGCATCCGCAGGTACATGCCCTGGGGGGTGAGGGTGAAGCCGGGGTCGAGCTTGTCCAGGTCGTCGACGCGGGCGTGCAGCACGTAGCCGGTGAACTGCGGCTCGGTGCCCACGAAGTCGAACCCGGCGAGGCGCCGGACGGTGCTGCGACCGCCGTCGCAGCCGACCACCCAGCGCGCCGGGAACCCCCGGTCGCCGCTGTGGACGAGGACGCCGTCGTCGGTCCGGTCGAGGGCGGTGCCCGGGGTGTCGCGCAGCACCCGCACCCCGAGCTCGCCCGCGCGGCGGGCGAGGACCCGCTCGACGTCGGCGAGGTGGACCATCAGCCATCCGGCGGCCGGGGTGGGCAGCCGGGGCGGCAGCGCGGCCTCGTCGAGCTCGACCCCGCCCAGCATGATCCCGGCGAAGTGCCCGGCCCGCGCCGGCGTCGCCACGTCGGGACCGCCGCCGTCGTCGGCGTCGGCCGCGCCCACCGCCGCCCGCAGCGACGGCAGCAGCCCCCGCCGGTGGAAGGTCTCCAGCGAGCCCGCGTCGAGCCCGCGCATGCCCAGCGGCACACCCCGCCACGGGTTCCCGCCGTCGGGCCCGCGTTCGAGCACCGTCACCGAGCAGCCGGCGAGCCCCAGCTCGCAGGCGAGCAGCAGCCCGACCGGGCCCGCTCCCACGATCACCACGTCGTCCACACCGATCGCCTTCTTCCCGTCGTCGAGGTCGTGCCCCGAGCCTGCGACCGGCCACTGGTACGGGGCACGCGTGCCGCACGCACGCCCCTGACACGCCCCGGTCCTCGTGACCCCGGTCACGAGGACCGGGGCGTGCCGCGACGGCCGACGGTGACATGGAGCCCTGCACCGGGGACGGTCCCCGGCTCGCCGAGGAGGTACCGATGACCCAGGCACCCACCCGCAGCCGCGCCCGTATCGCGCTGGAGACCTTCTTCGCCGACCCGGAGTTCGCCGGGCCGTCGCTGTCGCCGGACGGGACGCGCCTGGCCTACCTGGCGCCGCACCGCGGGCGGCGCAACCTCTGGGTCCGTGGGGTCGACGAGAGCCACGCCGAGGCCGTCCCGGTCACCCACGACACCCGCCGCGGGATCTCCCGCTACCACTGGACCGGCGACCCGCGCTGGATGCTCTACGAGCAGGACACCGACGGCAACGAGGACTGGCACCTGTTCCGGGTCGACCTCGACGCCCCCGACCGGCCGGCCGTCGACCTGACACCGATGGCGCCGGGCTCGCGGGTGTTCGGCGTCGAGCCCGCGCACGAGCGACCGGGCACCGTGCTCGTGTCGATGAACCCGGACCCGATGTCGATCGACCTGTTCCGGGTCGATCTCGCGACCGGGCGGACCACGCTCGAACTGCCCCAGCCCGGGGTGCGCGAGACCTGGCTGACCGACCGCGAGGGCCGCCCGGCGTTCCACTCGGTGATGACCGAGGCCGGTGACTACGAGTTCTCCGCGGTCGACCCGGACGGCGGGCGGCGCCTGCTGCGCACCGTCGGCGGTCCGGAGCACCCGGTCGGCGTGTACCCGCAGATGGTCACCCCCGACGGCACCGGCCTGCTGCTGGGGCTCTACCAGGACTCCGACGACCTGCGGCTCGTGCGGATCGACCGGGAGACCGGCGAGGAGACCGTGGTGTCCGCGGTGGACGGGACGAGTCTGGACACGCTGGGACTGCTCGGACCCGGCCTACCGCAGACGCTGCTCACCGACCGCGCCACCGGCGAGCTGATCGCCGCCCGGTACGTGGGGGACCGGCCGCACCTGGAGGTCCTCGACCCGGACTTCGCACCGGTGTACGAGGCGCTGTCCGCGCTGTCCGACGGCGTGCTGGAGTCGGTCTCCTCCGACGAGTCCGGGCGGCTCTGGATCGCCGGCTACACCCACGACCGCGAGCCGGGCGTGTACCGGCTCTACGACCACGCCACGGGGGAGAGCCGGGAGCTGTTCCGTGCCCACCCGCAGCTCGACCCGGCCGACCTGGCGCCGATGGAGGCCGTCTCGTTCACCGCCCGCGACGGCCTGCCGCTGCACGGGTTCCTGACGCTGCCCGTGGGCGCGGAGCGCCACGACCCGGCCGCCGAGCGGCTACCGCTGGTCCTGGTCGTGCACGGCGGGCCGTGGGCGCACGACACCTGGGGCCACGACCCGGAGGTGCAGTTCCTCGCCAACCGCGGGTACGCGGTGCTGCAGGTCAACTTCCGCGGCTCCACCGGCTACGGACGCCGGCACCTCACCGCGGCGATCGGGGAGCTCGCCGGGGCGATGCACGACGACCTGCTCGACGCCTGCGACTGGGCGGTCGCGCAGGGCTGGGCCGATCCCGACCGGATCGGCATCTACGGCGGCTCCTACGGCGGCTACGCCGCCCTGGTGGGCGTGACCGTCACCCCGGACCGCTTCGCCGCCGCCGTCGACTACGTGGGCATCTCCGACCTCGCCAACTTCATGCGCACGCTGCCCCCCTTCGTGCGGCCCTACCAGGTCAACGCCTGGTACCGCTACGCAGGCGACCCGGACGTGCCGGAGCAGGCGACCGACCTCGCCGCCCGTTCCCCGATCACCATGGTCGACCGGATCCGCACGCCGCTGCTGGTCGCCCAGGGCGCCAACGACGCCCGGGTGGTCCAGGCCGAGTCGGACAACATCGTCGCGTCGCTGCGCGAGCGCGGGGTGCCGGTGGAGTACCTGCTGGCCGCCGACGAGGGCCACGGCTTCGTCAACCCGGAGAACCGGATCCGGCTGTTCCGGGCGATGGAGCGACACTTCGGTGAGCACCTGGGCGGCGACGCCTGAACCCGTGGGCCCGGGTGGCGGGGCTGCCGCCCCGCCACCCGATCCGGCCGCTCACGCCGCCAGGTCGGCCTCCAGCGCCTCGGTGAGCAGCGCGACCAGCGCTTCGCGCTGCACGTCGGCCGAGGAGCCGGACACGTCGTCGGCGCCGTCGAGCGCCGCCGCCGCGAGGCCGGCCTTGGCGTCGATCAGGTTCGCGATCCGCGCGTCGATCGTCTGCGCGGCGAGGATCCGCCACGCGGTCACCGGTTCGGACTGACCGATCCGGTGGCTGCGGTCGATCGCCTGGGTCTGCTCGGCCGCCGTCCAGGACAGCTCGGCCAGCACGATGTTCGACGCGACCTGCAGGTTCAGCCCGACCCCCGCCGCGGTGAGCGAGCACACCGCGACCGCGACGCCCGGGTCGTTCACGAACGCGTCGATGTTGCGCTGGCGCACCGAGGGTGTCTGGTCGCCCCGGATCGAGGAGTACCGCACGCCCTGCTTGGCGAAGGTCTGCTCGGCGGCGTCCATGACGTCCACGTGCTTGGCGAAGAACACGACCTTGCCCGCACTGCGCGCGATCTGCACCGCGTAGTCCGCGGCCAGACCGGCCTTGGCGCGGCCGAGGCGGCGCATCATCGTGAACACGTTGTCCCCGGAGCCCGCCTCCGCGGCGTCCTTCTGCTCCCAGCCCGCGACGTCGCGGACCAGGCCGTGGTCGATCCCCTCGACCGGCGGGCCGGACCGGCGTGCGGCGAGCGCGGCGGTGTAGCGGGCCACCATCCGGCGGGCGAGCGCCCGCTCGGCGGCGCGGATGGACCGGCCGGTCGGACCGTCGATCTCGACGGGCAGGTCGGCGATGCGCCGGGCCGGGATGTCCGCGGCCACGTCGATCTTGCGGCGGCGCACGATGCCCATGTCGACCACGCACTGGCGGGCGGCGCGCTCGAACAGCCCGTCGGCCGGGGTCATCCCGGTCGCGGTCAGCGCGTCGAGCAGCTGGGCGCGGGGCTTGGTCGCGTCGATCCAGCCGAGGAACTGCCAGATGGCCAGGAAGTCCTCGACGTCGTTGATCAGCGGGGTCCCGGTCAGCGCCATGAGCAGCGGCCGCGGGACGGACGCCCGGATCTTCTCCGCGATCTCCAGCACGTGCCGGGACCGCTGCGAGGTCCGGTTCTTGATGAAGTGCGCCTCGTCGACGACCATCCCGCGGAACCCGAAGTCGCCCAGCCAGCCGATGTGCCGGTCGAGCACCTCGTAGTTGACGACGACGATGTCGGCGAACCCGTCGACGGAGTCGCCGTTGCCCTGGATCGCGGTCGCCGCGCGGCGCGGCGCCCACAGCGCCGCCTCACGCACCCAGTTCGTCTTGACCACGTTCGGCACGACGACCAGCAGCGGGTAGGCGTTCGCGGCCTCGGCGGCGCGCAGCGCCTGCGCGGTCTTGCCCAGGCCGGGCTCGTCGGCCAGCAGGAAGGTGCGGTGCCCGTTCTCGGCGGCGGCGACGAGCTTCGCCTGGTGCGCCATGAGCTCCCGCCCGCCCGGGACCGGCCGGGTCGACGGCTCGGGCAGCTCCATGCAGGCCGGCGCACCGGCCCCGGCGCGCTCGAAGGAGCGCAGCAGCGGGCCGAGCAGCTCCCAACCGGTCAGCGGTGTCGGGCGCGGGCCGCTCGGCGGGGCCGCGGAGAAGTCGGGGCCGAGGAACGGGTTGGCCATCTGCCGGGCGACCACGGACTGCGGAACGACCTGCGGCTTGGCCGGGACCAGCGGGACCTCGACGGGCTCCGGTTCGGGCTCGGGCTCGTCCACCTCGATGCCGGCCGACCGCAGCAGCTCCCGCTTCAGCGCGCGCGCCGAGTCGGAGACGACGGCGTCGTCGGCGAGCAGCGCGAGCAGGCCCGCGTCGCGGACCGCGTCCATCGCCAGCGCCTTCGCGATCTCGTCGAGGCGCTGGAGGGTCTCGGCCCGCTTCCCGTCGTCGTGGCGCTCGCGGACCCGGGCCCGTTCGTCGCGCAGCAGCAGCGCCACGGTCTGGAACTTCGTGCGGGTGGCCGGGGTGACCCGGCCGGTCCGCAGGGCCGTCCGCACCTCGCGGGCGGCCCCGGTCAGCACCGACATCACGTCGTTGCCGCGCGGGCGGCGACGTCGCTGGGGGGTGCTCTGGCGAGCCCCGGTCCGGGGCCTGCCTCCTCGCGCCACGTACTGCTCCTGTCGACGTCCTGCGGCGCCGGTCCGTGGCCGCGTCCCGGGTGGGCCGCGACCGGACGTACTCGACGTGACGAGGGGCCGGGCTGGCCCCTCCGCACCACGAACCGGCCGGTGGGGGATCGCAGTCACGGAGGTCGGCGGTCCGGCTGCGGGAAGCGCCACAGGCCGTCGACGGTGTCCGGGACCCGCCGTACGACCCGGGAGTGGAACGCCCGGGACGGGCGGCAGATCTGATCCGGTGTCCACCCTACCCCGCCCGGGGCGCCACGGCGCGTGACACACCGGTGGCGGTCGACACCCGTCGCGTCAGCGGGCCGGCCCGACCGGTCCCTCGATGTGGAACAGCCGTCGCGCGGTGCCCTCGGTGAACAGGTCGCGGTCGGCGGCGGTGAACCCGTCGAGGAACCCCGCGACCTCCGCCCGCGAGGGGTGCTGGAAGGGGTGGTCGGTGGAGAACAGCAGCCGGTCGGGCGTCGTCACCGCCAGCGCGTGCCGCAGGTGTGCGGGGTCGAGCATGCCCGAGCAGGTGAGCACGATGTTCTCGCGCACGTACTCGGACACCGAACGCTCCAGCCCGGCGACCCGGGCGACGCCGTTCGCGCGGTCGGCCCAGTAGGGCAGCAGCTCGCCCCAGTGTCCGAGCACGACGGTCAGGCCGGGGTGCCGGTCGAAGGTGCCGCGGGCGATCAGGCGCAGCACCGCGACGGCGGCCTCGACGTGCCAGCCCCACCCGAACGTCGCCAGCGCCAGGTCGGTGGTGTCGCCGAACCCGGAGTAGGACGCGTCGCGCACGGCGGGCGGCGGGACCTGCGGGTGCACGAACACCGGCAGCGCGCGGGCCGCGGCGACGGCGAACAGGTCGTCGAGGCGGGGGTCGTCGAGCAGGACGTCGCCGCTGCGGCCGTAGACCATCGCCCCGACCAGACCGCGGTCGGCGGCGCGTTCCAGCTCGGCCGCGACCGCCGGCGGCGCCGCGGTGGGCAGGGTCGCCATCGCGCGCAGGCGCCGCGGGTGCTCGGCGACGGCCGCGGCGGCGGTGTCGTTGAGCTCGCGGCACAGCGCGACCGCGTCGGCCGGGTCCAGCGGGCCCGTCGCGGGCGGGGCGAGCGAGAGCACCTGCAGGTCGACGCCCTGGGCGTCCATCGCGGCGATCCGGCCCGCGCCGAGGTCGTGCAGCTGCGCGAGGTGGTCACCGATGCCGTTCAGCGCGGTGCTCGGGTCCCGCCGGTCCGGCGGCAGCGCGGCCAGCGCCGCGTCCAGCGCGGGGGAGGACCAGTGCTCCTCGACGGCGATGATCGACATGGGTGCTCCCCGCGGCTGTCCCGGATCGGCCGCGCGACCGCGGGCCCGGGGGCGATGCTGCCACCCCGCGGCCGTGACCCGCCGCCGGCGCGTCGCCCCGACCGGCGCGCCGGGCCCGCGCCGTGCGCGGTCGGCCGGTAGCGGCTCCGGATCAGCCGCGCAGGATCCGCGGGACGGCCTGGCGCACCGCGGCGAGGTCGGCGAGCACCTCCACGGCGCCGGCCGCGACCAGCTCGTCGACCCCCGCCCCGCCGGTGCGCACCGCGTAGGCGGGGTGCCCGGCGGCCGCGGCCGCGCGCACGTCCCACTCGGAGTCGCCGAGGACGAACGCGGTCGACCCCGCGACGCGGCGGACCGCGGACCGGACGAGGTCCGGGTCGGGCTTGGTGCGCCGCGCGTCCTCCCGGGTCAGGCAGGCGTCGGCCAGGTCACGTCCGCCGAACAGGTCCAGGTAGGCCTCGACGTGCTCCGGGTCGCCGGAGCTGGCCAGCACCACCTTCATCCCGAAGCCGTCGCGCAGGTCGGTGAGCAGCTCCGCGGCCTGCGGCAACGCGACGACCTCGCCCAGCAGCGGGTCGAACTCCTCCTTCCAGGCGGCGCGGGCGTCGTCGCCGTGGGCGTCCTCGAACTCCTGTCCGGCCACGGCGGGCACCAGCTGGTCACCGCCCATCCCGACGGAGCGGTGCAGCCGCCACAGCGGCACCGTGACGTCGAACCGGCGCAGGGCGCGGGACCAGGCGAGGGTGTGGTGGTAGTTCGTGTCGACGAGCGTGCCGTCGACGTCGATCACCGCGGTGTCCGGGGTCGTCATCCGGGCGGTGTACCCGGCTGCCGACGGTCCAGTCCGGGCCGCCCGGTGATCTGCGACCCGCCGCGGTGCCGGGCGGGCCCGACCGGCCTGCCGGGACGCGGTGGGGCACCTAGTGTTGCGGTAACTAGGTTACTTTACTCACGGGCTGGTTTACGGGATCATGAGCTGTGCCGTTGACTGTGACCGTGGACGTTCCGGCCGCCGACCGCGAGGTGCTGGAGTCCTGGCTGCGTTCCTCGTCGGTTTCGGCGGGACTGGCCCGACGGGGCAGGATCGTGTTGCTGGCCGCGGACGGGGTGGCGGTCAAGGACATCGTCACACTGGTCGGGGCGTCGAAGGCGACGGTGATCGGGTGGAAGAAGCGTTACGCCGCTGAGGGGATCGCCGGGCTGGCCGACCGGCCCAAGGCGGGCCGGCCGCCGGTGATCGACGAGGTCGCGGTCGTGCTCGCCACGCTGGAACCGCCGCCTGAGCGGCTCGGAGTCACGCACTGGTCGTCACGGCTGCTCGGTGCCGAGCTCGGGATCTCCCACGTGTGGATCGGCAAGATTTGGCGGCGGTGGGGGCTGCAGCCGTGGAAGTCCGAGACGTTCAAGTTCTCCACCGATCCCGAGCTCGAAGCCAAGGTCCGCGACATCGTCGGGTTGTATCTGAACCCGCCGGACAAGGCCGTCGTGCTCTGCGTCGACGAGAAATCCCAGGTCCAGGCCCTGGACCGGACAGCGCCGATCCTGCCGATCATGCCCGGTATCCCGGAGAAACGGACGCATGACTACGTCCGTCACGGCACCACCACGCTGTTCGCGGCGTTAGAGGTCGCGACCGGGCGGGTCGAGCAGGCGTGCCTGCCGCGGCATCGCCATCAGGAGTTCCTGCGGTTCCTCAAGCAGGTCGCGAAGGCCTACCCGCGGCGCAAGCTGCACCTGGTGGTGGACAACTACGCGACCCACAAGCACCCCGCAGTGAAGGCCTGGCTGGCCCGCAACCCGCGGATCACCCTGCACTTCACCCCGACCTCGGGATCGTGGCTGAACATGGTCGAGGTCTTTTTCGGGGTCATCACCCGCCAGGCCATTCGCCGTGGCAGCTTCGGCAGCGTCAGAGAACTGATCGGCGCGATCGGCCGGTTCATCGACGGCTGGAACGAACGCTGCCACCCGTTCATCTGGACCAAACCCGCAGACCACCTACTCAACCACTGCCGACCCGGTCAAAGAACATCGTTTACGCGACACTAGTACTCCAGCCGCACTTCGTTAGCTGAGCTGTCTTCGTCGTCGATAGTGGCTTTCGCGGGCTCGGTGTTGGTGGCGACGTCGCCAGGTCGACCAGGCCCAGCACGGCGCCTGGGTGGGAATGTGGATCAGAGGTGCCAGGAGACGTCGGATCTCGGCGAGGGTGAGCGGGATGAGCCCGTGATCAGGTCTTTTGGGGCGATCGCCGCGGTGACCGAGAGGTAGGCGTGGGCGAGAATAGCCAGGGTGACGTGGCGGTACCAGGCGTCGTAACGCCGCACTTGATAGTGGTCGAGCCCGACCTCGTTCTTCGCGGTCTGGAAGCACTCCTCGATCGCCCACCGCGGGCCGGCGACGCGGATGAGATCGTCGTCGGTGGTGCCGGGCGGGCCGGCGCACAGGTAGTAGGCCAGATCGGGCTCCTCGCCGGCGGAGAGCTGTGTGTCGGTGAGGATCTGACGTCGGACCAGTAGCCATCGGCCCCATCCGGCCGGGGCGTTCTCGGGCGGATACAGCGAGGCCACGGCCCAGTCGTAGAAGCGTTCTCCCTTCACACCCGGACCGGCTGAGCGGCGCTTCCACGCCCGTCCGGGAGCGCGGGCGACCAGGTCGTCGGCCCGTCGTGAGCCGCTGATCTGACAGATGTCGGCGTCCAGGGACAACGGGACGGACTGGCTGCGCGGAACCGCGACGACGTAGCCGATCCGGCGCTGCTCGCACCAGGTGCGGAACTTGTAGTCCTGCCCGTATGCCTCGTCCGCGGTCACCCATCCTGCGGGAACCCCGGCATCGAGGGCACGGCCGAGCATTTCCTTGGCCAGCGTGGCCTTGGTGGCGAACTCGATCTCCTCAGGCACCGCCGCGGCTCGGCAGCGTTCCCGATCACCGGTCCAGGACTTGGGCAGGTAGAGCTCGCGGTCGATCAACGTCCGGCCCTTGCTCGTGGCATAGGCACAGAAGACTCCGAGCTGGCAGTTCTCCACCCGCCCGGCAGTGCCCGAGTACTGGCGCTGCACCCCCGCCGACTTCGTCCCCTTCTTCAGGAACCCGGTCTCATCGACGATCAGCACCCCACCGGACTCGCCGAGGTGCTCGACGACGTAATCCCGCAGGTCATCACGGACACCGTCGACATCCCAGGTCGCGGAGTTGAGCAGCCGCTGCATCCCATCCGGAGTCGTGTCACCGGCGACCTCGGCCAGCGTCCACCCGTTCTTCCCCGCCAACGGCGCCAACAACCCCCGCACATACGCCCGCGCCCGACGCCGCGGTTCCGTCCGGAAGAACCGGCCCGCCACCAGCCCGAACAGCCCATCCAGGCCACCGGCCCACGCCTCGAGATCCTCCTCCACCTGCACAAGATCGAAGCTTAGCGCACATCAACATCACAAACTGCGGCTGGAGTGCTAGGGCGTGTCTCCTAAGAGGTCGTTTCAGAACGACTTGTCGAGTTTCCATTGACCCCTCGACGACAGATCAAACGGCAGGTCAGATAGCCGCTTGTCGTCTACAACAGACACGTCGACCTCGTTCTGAAATGACCTCTAAGAGGTCGCGCGGATTGGTCACAGCTTGGCCGCGGTCGAGTGTCTGGGGGCGAGGGCGGGTACGGGCCTGCCGATCATGAAGTTATCTACGCTTCGTGATCGTCTGGAGGCCGCGTGCCCACCCTGCCATCATGGCTGACCGAGCCGTTGTGGGACCAGTTCACCGCGCTGCTGCCTCATCGAGACGAGTTCGATCCCACCCATCCGCTGGGCTGCCATCGCCGCCGGATCGCGGATCGGATCGTGTTCGACAAGCTCCTGCAGGTACTGCGGTTCGGCTGCTCGTATGAGGGCATCGCTGACAGCACCTGCTCGGCGACCACCATCCGCGATCGTCGTGACGAGTGGATCAGGCTCGGGGTCTTCGCCCAGCTGCGTCGGATCGTCCTGGACGCCTACGACCGCATCGTCGGTCTGCTGCTGCACGACATCGCCGTCGATGGCGCCATCACCAAGGCCCCCGGCGGCGGCGAGGTCGCCGGTCCGTCGCCGGTGGACCGGCGCAAACAGGGTATGAAACGTTCGGTGCTCGTCGAGGGATACGGCATCCCGCTGGGCCGAGTCCTGGCCGGAGCCAACCGGCACGACTCCCCGCTACTGGGCCCCACCCTCGACCGCCTCGATGCTCTCGGCCCGCTGCCCGACGACATCACCGTGCACCTCGACGCCGGCTATGACTCCGGCAAGACCCGCGACACGCTGGCCGAACGAGGCCTGCACGGCGAGATCGCGCACAAGGGTGAGAAAGCGCCGATCCAGGCCACCCGCCGCTGGCACGTCGAGCGGACCAACGCTTGGCACAACAGCTTCAACCGGCTGCAGCGCTGCTACGAACGACGAGAAATCGTCGTCGACGCGTTCTTCGACCTCGCCGACACGATCGTCACACTCCGTAGCTTGATTCGGCAGGCCTGGACCACACACCGCTGGAACGCCCGACCTGCACGACGTCCATGATCACCAACCAATCCGCGCGACCTCTTATCTACGCTTCGTGATCGTCTGGAGGCCGCGTGCCCACCCTGCCATCATGGCTGACCGAGCCGTTGTGGGACCAGTTCACCGCGCTGCTGCCTCATCGAGACGAGTTCGATCCCACCCATCCGCTGGGCTGCCATCGCCGCCGGATCGCGGATCGGATCGTGTTCGACAAGCTCCTGCAGGTACTGCGGTTCGGCTGCTCGTATGAGGGCATCGCTGACAGCACCTGCTCGGCGACCACCATCCGCGATCGTCGTGACGAGTGGATCAGGCTCGGGGTCTTCGCCCAGCTGCGTCGGATCGTCCTGGACGCCTACGACCGCATCGTCGGTCTGCTGCTGCACGACATCGCCGTCGATGGCGCCATCACCAAGGCCCCCGGCGGCGGCGAGGTCGCCGGTCCGTCGCCGGTGGACCGGCGCAAACAGGGTATGAAACGTTCGGTGCTCGTCGAGGGATACGGCATCCCGCTGGGCCGAGTCCTGGCCGGAGCCAACCGGCACGACTCCCCGCTACTGGGCCCCACCCTCGACCGCCTCGATGCTCTCGGCCCGCTGCCCGACGACATCACCGTGCACCTCGACGCCGGCTATGACTCCGGCAAGACCCGCGACACGCTGGCCGAACGAGGCCTGCACGGCGAGATCGCGCACAAGGGTGAGAAAGCGCCGATCCAGGCCACCCGCCGCTGGCACGTCGAGCGGACCAACGCTTGGCACAACAGCTTCAACCGGCTGCAGCGCTGCTACGAACGACGAGAAATCGTCGTCGACGCGTTCCTCGACCTCGCCGACACGATCGTCACACTCCGTAGCTTGATTCGGCAGGCCTGGACCACACACCGCTGGAACGCCCGACCTGCACGACGTCCATGATCACCAACCAATCCGCGCGACCTCTAAAGTGCGCAACCAGGTGACGATGGCCTTCAGTGCAACTCCGCCGCGGTAGGTCAGGGCGAGTTTGTCGTAGCGGGTCGCGAGGCCGCGCCACTGCTTGACCTCGCAGAACCCGCGTTCGACGACGTTGCGGCCGCGGTAGTCGACCCGGTCGAACGCCGGTGGTCGGCCGCCGCGTGTGCCGCGTCGTTTCCGGTGTCCCTGCTGGTCTGTCGACGGATCCTGAAATCTGACCCCCTGGCGTTCCGGGAATCGTGACCCCTCCCAACGCTGGGGAGGTGCTGAACGTGGAGGACTGGGCGGAGATCCGTCGTCTGCATCGGGCCGAGGGTGTCCCGATCAAGGAAATCGCCCGCCGGCTCGGGGTAGCCCGGAACACGGTGCGGGCGGCGCTGCGCTCGGAGGGGCCACCGAAGTACGAGCGCGTGTCGCGGGGCTCGGTCGCTGATGCCTACGAGCCGCAGGTACGGGCGCTGCTGGTGCAGTGGCCGAGGATGCCGGGGCCGGTGATCGCGCAGAAGATCGGCTGGCCTTAGAGCGTCCGGCAGTAGAGGTGGCCGTGTGTCGGTGTTGGTAGAGACACGGACCTGCAAGTGATCATGGGATTGCTGATGTCCTGATGGTCGCCTGGAGAGTCCGTGCCTCTACCTGCAACGACACCCCCACGACCTCATTTGCCGGGCGCTCTTAGAGGTCGTTTCAGAACGACTTGTCGAGTTTCCATTGACCCCTCGACGACAGATCAAACGGCAGGTCAGATAGCCGCTTGTCGTCTACAACAGACACGTCGACCTCGTTCTGAAATGACCTCTTACTCCGAGGGGCCGCTGAAGAAGCTGTTGGCCCGGATCCGGCCCGAGTACGTCGGGATCGATCCGTCGGACCGGACCGTCTACGAGCCGGGCGAGATCGCCCAGTGCGACCTGTGGTTCCCCGAGACCCTGATCCCGGTCGCGGCAAGGCAGGCGCGGATCCTGCCGGTGCTGGTGCTGACCTTGGCGTTCTCCCGGTTTCTGTCGGCGACGATGATCCCGTCGCGCCAGGGCGGTGACATCCTGTCCGGGATGTGGCAGCTGATCGCTGCCCTGGGCCGTGTCCCGAAGACGCTGGTCTGGGACCGGGAATCGGCGATCGGCGGCACCGGGAAGGTCTCGGCCCCGGCCGCCGGGTTCGCCGGAACTCTGGCCACGAGGATCCGGTTGGCTCCGCCGAAGGACCCCGAGTTCAAGGGCATGGTGGAGCGCAACAACGGGTTCTTCGAGACCTCGTTCCTGCCCGGACGCGAGTTCGCCTCCCCAGCCGACTTCAACGACCAGCTCGCCGAGTGGCTGGTGACCAGGGCGAACACGCGCACCGTCCGCGCCATCCATGGCCGGCCGGTGGACCTGCTCGAGGTCGACCGCCAGGCGATGATCGTCCTGCCGCCGGTGGCTCCACAGGTCGGTCTGACCCACCGGATCCGGCTGGCCCGTGACTACTACGTGCGCGTCGACGCCAACGACTACTCCGTCGATCCGCGGATGATCGGCCGCTTCGTCGAGGTCGCCGCATCACCCACTGCGGTCGAGGTGTTCTGCGGCAACGAGCGAGTCGCCAGCCACGACCGCAGCTGGGGCCGCCACCTGGTGATCACCGACCCGGCCCACGTCGCCACCGCCGCCGACATGCGCCACGCACTGGCTGAACAACGCCGCGCCCAGCAGCGGTCCCAGCAGTCCGGGACGCGCCGCCACAACGATGGCCACGCCGTCGCGATCCGGGCCCTGCCCGACTACGACGCCCTGTTCGGCGTCGACTTCACCCCCACCAGCCCGGCCGACCCCACGGCCGCGCCCGCAGCGGAAGCGAGCAACCCATGACCGCCACCACGACCGGGACTGCGCCGAGCGAGGGGTTGCCCTCGATGCTGGCCTACCTGACCCGGGTGCTGAAGACCCCGACGATCGGGCGCTGCTGGGCTGAGCTCGCTGAGCAGGCCCGCGACGAGACCTGGTCGCACGAGGAGTATCTGGCTGCGGTCCTGCAACGCCAGGTCGCCGAACGCGAGTCCGCCGGCACCACGATGCGGATCCGGACCGCGCATTTCCCAGCCGTGAAGACTCTCGAGGATTTCAACCTCGACCACCTGCCCTCGCTGCGTCGAGATGTGCTGGCGCACTTGGCGACCGGGACGTTCGTGGCCAAGGCTGAGAACGTGATCCTGCTCGGCCCACCCGGGCTCGGGAAGACCCATCTCGCGATCGGGCTCGGGGTCAAAGCCGCCCACGCCGGCTACTCGGTGCTCTTCGACACCGCGAACAACTGGATCACCCGCCTCACCGACGCCCACCAGGCCGGACGGCTGGAGGCCGAGCTGAAGAAGATCCGCCGCTACAAGCTGATCATCATCGACGAGGTCGGCTACATCCCCTTCGACCAGGACGCGGCGAACCTGTTCTTCCAGCTCATTGCCTCCCGCTACGAGCAGGGCTCTGTGATGGTCACCTCGAACCTGCCCTTCGGACGCTGGGGCGAGACCTTCTCCGACGATGTCGTCGCCGCAGCCATGATCGACCGTCTGGTTCACCACGCCGAGGTTCTGACCTTGACCGGAGACTCCTACCGGACCCGCCAGCGCCGCGAGCTGCTGGCCAAACAGAACCGCGCCGACCGGGACTGACAGACCAACCGAGGGGTCAAACTTGCCGATCCCCAGGGGGGTCAATCTTCAGGATCCGTTGACACTCTCGCCGCCTCGACCGTGCACGCGGTCCTGCGCCGCTGCCGGATCAACAGGCTCTCCCACATCGACCGGGTCACCGGCGAGCCCCTACGCCGCTACGAACACCCCTACCCCGGTTCGCTGATCCACGTCGACGTCACCAAGTTCGGCAACATCCCCGACGGAGGCGGACACCGCTACGTCGGACGCCGACAAGGCGCCCTGAACAAGCGGTCCACTCCCGGACTGCCCAAGGGAACCGACTACAAGCCGCGCACCGGCAGAGCGTTCGTCCACACCGTCATCGACGACCACTCCCGCGTCGCCTACGCCGAGATCCACAGCGACGAGAAAGCCGACACCGCCACCGGTGTGCTCCGACGAGCCGTGGACTGGCTCAACGCCCGCGGCGTGACCGTCGAACGGGTCCTGTCCGACAACGGCAGCTGCTACCGCTCACACGCCTGGCGTGACACCTGCAGCGAACTGGGCATCACCCACAAACGAACCCGGCCCTACCGGCCTCAGACCAACGGCAAGATCGAACGTTTCCACCGCACCCTCGCCGACGGGTGGGCCTACGCCCGCTTCCACCCCTGCGAAACCGCTCGTCGAGACGCGCTCCCCGGCTGGCTGCACTTCTACAATCACCACCGGCCCCACAGCGCAACCAACGGCCTACCGCCGATCAACCGCCTGACCAACCTGCCTGGACATCACACCTAGGGTCGGCCGGGTGCACGCCTGTCCCAAGCGGATGCAGTTCGGCCCGTGCGGTGGGGTCCGTCCCGACCACGGCTGCGAGCTCGGCACCGGCCCGTGCCCGTTCGCCGCCGCGCCCCTGGTGCCGTGGACGGGGCCTGCCGTCCGACCGGTGCGGCCGTCGGCGTTCGACGGCGACGGCCCGGTCGTGCTCACCGACCTGACCAGCCCGCCCTACGACCCGGTCGCGCTGCGCCGGATCGTCGCGACCACCGCTGCCGGCTGCGACGCGGTGCTGGTCGGCCAGCACCACGACGCCCCCGACTTCCCGCCGACCATGCTCGCGGCGCTCGTGCGGGAGGCCGGTGCCCGCCCGTGGGTGACGCTGACCTGCCGGGACCGCAACCGGGTCGTGCTGGAACAGGACGTCGCCGGGCTCGCCGCCGCGGGCGCGGACGCCGTGTTCTGCGTGACCGGCGACGCCCGCGGGCCCGGGGTGCGTCCCGACGTCACCCAGGTGTTCGACCTCGACGGCACCCGGCTCGCGGCGCTGGCCGCCGCCGCCGGGATGGCCGCCGTCGTCCCGGAGGCACCGGACGCCGCACCGGTGGCGCTGCGCCCGGCGCGGCTCGCCCAGAAGCAGCGCGCCGGCGCCGGGGCCGCGGTGCTCAACCACGCGGCGTCCCCGCGGCGGGTCGCGCGGTTCACCGCCGCCGCGCGGGCGTACGGGGCGAGCCTGCCCGTCGTCGCCGGGGTGGCGGTGTTCACCGACGAGCAGGGCGCGCGCACCCTGGCGGCCTTCCCCGGGCTGGGCCTGGACGCCGCCGCCGTCGAGGCGGTGCTGGGCGCCCCGGACCCGGTGGAGGCCGGGATCGCCGCGGCGACCGCCGAGGCGCTGGAGCTGCTCGCGGTCGACGGGGTGGACGGGGTCAACCTGTCCGGGCGCGGCACGTCCGCCGGCGACGACGCCGCGGCGGAGATCAAGGCCGAGATCGGCAGGCGGATCCGGCGTGGGGTGGCGTCGGCCGGGTAGGCGCGGCCCATGGCCGACCTCGTCCCGCAGCGGATGGCACTGGAGTTCGACACCGTCGCCGAGTGGACCCGCGGCGCGGTCGCCGAGCTGGGCCCCGACCACGCCCTCCCGGCCGCCTGCCGCGGCAGCGCCAGCCCGGCCGGGCTGGACTGGCTGGTGGAGTCCTGCGGGCTCGGACCGGGCATCCGGCTCGCCGACGTCGGGGGAGGTACCGGCGGCCCCGCGGCATGGGCCCGGCGGCGGGCCGGGGCGGACCCCGTCGTCGTCGACCCGATGCCGGGGGCCTGCCGGACGGCGGCCGCGCTGTTCGGGCTGCCGACGCTGGTCGGGGCCGGGGACGCCGTACCGCTCGCCGACGGGTCGGTGCCGGTCTGCTGGTGCCTGGGCGTGCTCTGCACGGTCGAGGACAAGGCCGCGGTGCTGGCCGAGCTGCACCGGGTGCTGCGCCCGGGCGGGTCGCTCGGGCTGCTGGTGTTCCTCGCCGACACCGAACGCCCGGCCGGGTCCCCGCAGGGCAACCGGTTCCCCTCGGCGGCGGGGCTGCGCACCCTGCTGCACGACGCCGGGTTCGCGCTCACCGACGAGGCGGCGCTGACCTCCTTCCCCCCGTCGCCGCAGGAGTGGCAGGACGGGACGGCACGGGTGGAGGCGGTCCTGGACCGTGACCACGGGCACGACCCCCGCCACGCCGCGGCCCGCGAGCAGTCCGAGCGGATCGGGCGGCTGATCGCCGACGGCACCGTGCGGGGGCTGCTGCTGCACGCCGTGTCCCGCTGAGCCCCGCCGGCCGGGCAGCAGGCGCCGCCCGGTGTGGGGACGCCGGTGGCGGGTACCCGCCGGCACGGCGCCGAGGACGAGGAGCGTTCGGATGGCACAGGTGCGGGTGACGGGGGTCGGCGTCGACGCCGGCACGGGCGACCGGGTCGTGCTGCTGCAGGAGACCGCGGGCGCAGGCCGGATCGTCGTGGTCGCGGTGGGTGAGCCCGAGGCCCTGGCCGCGGCCGCCGCGCTGGAGGGCGTCGCGGGCGCCCGCCCCGGTACGCACCGCCTGATCGGCGCCGTGCTGGAGGCCGCGGGCCGTCGCTTGGTCCGGGTCCGGGTGCACACGCTGCGCGACCGGGTCTTCCACGCGGAGCTCGACCTCGACGACGGCACCCGGGTCGACTCCCGGACCAGCGACGCGATCGTCCTCGCGCTGCTGCTCGGCGCGGACATCGAGGTGGCCGACGCGGTGCTGACGGTGGCCGGGGTGGACCCGGCCGCGGTCACCGTGCACGACGACGGTGGCCGGTCCGCCGAACTCGACGCGTTCCGTCGTTTCCTGGACTCCGCGGTGCCCGACGACTTCGAGGAACGGGACTGACCCGACCCTGCCGTCGTGCCTCCGGCCCCGCCGTCGTGCACCACGCCGAGGACACGGCCACCGACGTGCGCGGTGCTCACGCGACCGGCATGCCCGCCCCGCCGGTCCCGACGCCCTGCCCGGCCCGCGGCGGGCCCGCCGGCCGGGCGTCGCGCAGCAGGTCGGCCAGCCCTCCCCGGGCCCGGCCGTGGGTGCGGGCGCTGGTGCGGACCGTACCGGGCGCGCCGGCGACGACCCGGTAGCCGGCGGCCCGGAGCCGGGCGACGAGGCCGTGGTCCTCCCCGCAGGCCAGCGGGGGGAACCCGCCGACCGCGGCCCACGCGTCGGCCCGCACGCCCAGGTTGGCCCCGTACACCGGGTGCTCGGGCGGCACCGGCTCGCCGGGCGGGCGTGGCAGCCCGGGTACGTCGAGCACCACCCCGCCGGCGACGGCGTCGGCGCCGTCCGCGGCGAGGGCCAGGTGCGCGGCGACCCAGCCGGGCACGACGGTGCCGTCCGCGTCGGTCCCGAGCAGCCAGGTCGTGGCCGGGTCGGCGCCCTCGGCGGCCAGCACCGCGGACAGGGTACGGGCGGCGAGCTCGCGGACCGCACCGATCGTGACCGGCCCGGCGACCCCGTCGCGCCGGGACGCCCGGCGGCAGCCGGGCAGCGGCGCCACCCCTGCGGTGGGCTCCAGCACCGTCACCCGGACCCGGTCCGCCGCCGGGTGGGCCGCAGCGGCGGCCCTGGCGAGTGCGGCGGTGCCGTCGGAGCAGCGGTCGGCGACCACGCACAGCGCCCGCGCGGTGAGACCGGACGCCTGGTCCAGGGCGGTGAGCACCGAGCGGACGCACGCGGCGACGGTGCCCGCCTCGTCGTGGGCGGGCACGAGCACGCCGGCGGCGGACACCGGGGCTCCCGGGGCCGGGGGCCGGATCACCGGCGCCGGACCACGTGCAGGAGGAACTGCTCGTCGGTGTGCTCGACGAGGGTGCCGAAGCGGTCGTCGGCCAGCACCCGCGCGTGCACGGCCGCGGCGTCGGCGGGTGCCTCGGCGGGCCACTGCCGCCAGTGCACCAGCACCAGG
Source organism: Pseudonocardia sp. ICBG1293 (assembly GCF_020131355.1). Taxonomy (GTDB): domain Bacteria; phylum Actinomycetota; class Actinomycetes; order Mycobacteriales; family Pseudonocardiaceae; genus Pseudonocardia. Next base: position 406,006 of record NZ_JAHLEL010000014.1, on the reverse strand, counting down.
TCACCGCCCGGCACCAGCGCGTCCGCGATGCGGTCGAGCACGGCGCCCACCCGGTCGGCGGGCAGGTAGTAGAGGAACTCGGCGAGCACCACCAGGTCGGCGCCGGCGGGCACCGCCCGGGAGTCGTCGACGTCGGCCGCCACGACCTCGACCCCCGGCGTCCCGGCCAGGGCGTCGACGGTGGCGGCGACGGCCTCGGCGACGACGTCGGAGGCCACCACCCGGTCGCAGCGGGACGCCAGCCCGCGGGTCAGCTCGCCGAGCCCGCAGGCAGGCTCGGCGGCCAGCACGTAGCGCTCCCGGGGCAGGCAGGCCAGCAGCACGTCGCGCTTGCGCCGTTCGTAGAACGAGGTGCGCACGTCCCACGGGTCGGCGCCGTCGCGGTAGAGGGCGGCGAACAGCTCCGGTGGCGCCCCCGCCGGCGGCGGCTCCCGGAAGTACACCTCCTGGCGGCCGTGGAAGTGCGCGAGCGTCGCCTCCGAGAGCACCGCCCGGGTCCCCCCGGGCGGGACCGCGGACTGGGACGCGTGCGCGGCGATCGCGCGGCGCTTGGCCTCGCGGTCGCCCGGCGACAGCGCCAGCCGGTGGGCGCGGTCCCACGGCACGCCGGGGTCGGTCGGCGCGATCCGGGTGCGTGCCCAGATGGGGAACCCGAAGCCGTGGGCGGTCACCGGCGCGGCCTCCGGGCAGGCCCGGCCCACCGCGGCGTGGTCGGGGTGCGGATCGCCGCGCCACGGGCTCGCCCAGGCGTCGGCTCCGGCGAGCAGCTCGGTCAGCGGATCGACGAGCCGGTCCTCGGTCAACCCCGAGTCGGGCAGCCCGAGCCGGTGCACCGTCGCGGGCACGCCCAGCTCGGCCAGCGCCGCGTCGAGCTCGGCGCGGCGGGTGCGGGCCAGCTCGCGGCGGTCGATCGAGCCGACCTCGGGCAGGGCGGCCTCCCCGTCGCTGGCCAGGACGATCTCGACGGTGCCGCCCGCGGCGACGACACCGCGCAGGAGCCCGGCCGCGCCGAGCGTCTCGTCGTCGGGGTGGGCGCACACCACGACCAGGCGGCCGAACGCCGCCGGGTCGAGCTCGCGCGGGGAGAGCGCCGCGGTCGCGTCCTCCCAGACGTCCGCGGTCTGCACCGGCTCCATCAGGTCCCCGCGGCGAGCACGGCGCGCCCGAGGTCGGCGAGGTCGCGGCCGCCGTGGTGCTGGCGCAGGTAGATCTGCAGGTCCGCGAGGCGCGCGCTGAGCAGCGCCGAGCCGGCCAGCACGGCCACCCCGGCGATCTCCGGGGCGGCGTCGAGGACGGTGCGGCACGCCCGCTCCACCGCGGCCCGCACGGTGGCCACCGCGTCGTGGTGGGCGTTCGTGGGATCGGCGTCGATCCGGGCGGCGGTGACGACGAGCAGGGCGTCGGCGGCGGCGACGGCCGTGTGCACCGCCCCCAGCGCGGCGAGCCGGTGCGGGTCGGGTCCGGTCGTGCGCAGGGGCACCGCCACGTGGTCGACGATCGCGGCGGCGGCACCCAGCCACACCGCGGCCACCCCGGCGCCGCCGTGGGCGAACCCGGGGCGTGCGGTGTAGGCGTCCGGGCCACCGACGACGGTCCCGGCAGGCACCGGCACGTCGTGCAGGACGACGTCGTGGGTGTCGCTCGCGGCCATCCCGGCCGCGTGCCAGGCGGTCACCCGCTCCACCTGCGGCGCGGCCAGGTCCAGGTCCACGAGCCGGGTGCCGTCCCGCGCCCCGGCGACGACGAGTGCCCGGTCCAGCAGGTGGGTGCCCGAGCAGAACCGCACGGTGCCGGTCAGGCGTGGCCCGTCGGGGCCGGTGTCGTAGCGTGCGCCGCCGCCGGACCGCGACGCCCACACCCCGTAGGTGGCGCCCTCGACGGGGGCGCGGTGGTGGTCGGCGAGGATCGCCACGGCGTCGGCGTGTCCCTCGGCGAGCCGGGCGACCGGCAGGTCGCGCCGGGCGATGCGGGCCAGCCGCGCCCACCGCGTCGCGGTCGCCCCGGAACCGGGCAGCGGCAGGTCCAGCTCACCGGCGGCGACGGCGGCGGCGACCGTCGCCCCGGGCGCGGCCGGGAACGGCTCGGCGGGGCCCGCGGGCGCGGGCACCGGGTCCAGGACGGCGGTCCCGGGGAGCCCGTCCCGGCGGTCGGTGGCGGGGACACCGGATCGGTGGTCGAGGGTCACGGACCTCCGTATCTCCGGTCCCGGCGGGTCCAAACCCGACCGGGGCGCGGCGCCGGGCCGTACAGCCGCCGGTGGGCCGACCGGACCGCGCCGCGGTACAGCGCGCCGGTCGCCCCGGCCGCGGCCAGCGCGGCCCGCGCCGCGTTGGCGCCGGGCCCGCCGTGCACCGCCCCGCCGGGGTGCGCCGAGGCCCCGGCCAGGAACAGGCCCGGTACCGGGGTGTCGGCGCGACCCAGGCCCGGGACCGGCCGGAACACCAGCTGCTGGTGCACCGCGGAGGTACCCGCGGTGATGGCCCCGTCGACGAGGTTGCCGTCGCGGGCCTGCAGGTCCGCCGGTCCGGCGACGGCGCGGGCGCGGACGAGCGAGCCGAACCCCGGCGCGTGGTCCTCGACGACCTGCTGCATCCGGTCGGCCCAGCGCAGGACCTCGTCGCGGCCCCAGCCGAGCCCGCGGGGCACGTGGGTGTAGGCCCACGCCGACTCGGTACCGGGCGGGGAACGGGTGGGGTCGGCCGTGGTCATCTGTCCGAACAGCAGGAAGGGCTCGCCGGGCAGCCGGCCCGCGGTGAGGTCGGCGGCGTAGCGGCGCAGACCGTCGACGTCGGCGCCGAGGTGCACCGTCCCCGCCGACCGGGCGCCCGGTGCGGTCCACGGCACCGGTCCGTCGAGCGCCCAGTCCAGCTTCACCGTGGAGTGGTCCCACTCGAACCGGTCGAGGTCGGCGACGAAGCGGGCCGGCAGGTGCTCCTCCCCGACGAGCTCGCGGTACAGCCGGGGCGCGTCGACGTCGGCGAGCACCGCCCGGCGGGCGAGGACGCGCTGCCCGGCCGCGTCGACGACGCCGCAGGCCCGGCCGGACGGTCCGACCAGGACGGTCCGGACCGGGCGTCCGCACTCGAGCCGCCCGCCCCGCGCCGCGAGCCGGGCGACGAGCGCACCGGTCAGCGCCCCCGCCCCGCCCTGCGGGACCGGGAACCCGACACGCTGCCCGAGCATCGCCAGCAGCCAGCCGTAGGCGGCACCCGCGGCGGAGTCCGGCCCGAGGTCGGTGTGCAGCGCGTTGCCCGCCAGCAGCAGGGGGGCGGCCCGGCCCCCGAAGTGCTCCTGGGCCATCCGCGTGACCGGCGCCAGCAGCATCCGGGCCAGCCGCAGCGCGTCGCCGGGGCCCAGGGTGCGCAGCAGCCGGGACGCCGGCCGGACCGGCGGGAACGGGCGCAGCGCGGCCGCGAGGACGTCGTCGCCGATCCGGTCCCACTGCGCGACGAGCGCGCGCCAGGCGGCGCCGTCGCCGGGGTGGTCCTCGTCGAGCGCGTCGGCGGTGTCGTCGAGGCGGCGGTGCAGGACCGCGCACCGGCCGTCGGGTGTGGGATGGGCGAGCACGGCGGGGGCGTGCCGCCACACCAGCCCGTGTGCACCGAGGTCGAGCTCGCGCAGCACCGGTGACGCGGCTCCCAGCGGGTGGAACGCGCTGGCCAGGTCGCTCACGAAGCCGGGCGCGGTGATCTCGGCCGAGCGCACCGCGCCGCCCGGGGCCGGGGCGGCCTCGCAGACCAGGACCTCCCAGCCCGCGTCGGCCAGCAGGTTCGCCGCGACCAGCCCGTTGTGCCCGGCCCCGACGACGACGGCGTCGACCCGTTCCGCCACCCGGTCCCCCTCCCGTGCCGGGGCCCGCGCGGGCCTGCCCCTGCACAGCGGTACCCCGGGCCACGGACGTCATGCCCGTCACGATCGGCATCCCCCGCCGGTGCGCGGGTAGCCGCGCCGGTACGCCGGACCGACCGGTGCGCCCGATCCGGAGGACGAGTATGCCGACCCAGTCCCAGCACCACTCCCACGGCCACGCGGTGTTCCCCTGGCCCCAGCTGCTGGTGGTCGTCTCCGCGTTCCTGCTGCTGCTCTACGGGCTGCTCGGGTTCCGCTACAGCGGCCTGCCCGGGCTGCCCGCGGCCAGCGGGGAGCTGCTGGGCATCGGGGTGGACCCGCTGCGCGACCTGGTGCACGTCGTCCTGGGCGTCGTCGGGCTGCCGTGCGCCACCCGGCTGCCCTGGTCACGGGGATTCGGGGTGGTGCTCATGGTCCTGGGGGTCGCCGAGGTCCTGCTCGGGCTCCTGACCGGCGTGCTCCGCCTGGTTCCGGCCGGACCGTTCGTGACCAACACCGGCTCGGTGCTGATGGGGGTCCTGCTGCTCGTGCTGGGCGCGGTCGCGGTGTTCGGTCGCGCGTTCAGCGACGCCCCGTACGCGGGGCTCCAGCGCGGGGTGGAGGCGGCGGGCCGGCGGATGACGGGCCTGAGCGACCGCAGTGCGCACGCGGGCACCGGGGTCCCGGACCCCGACGAGCCGGCCGGGGACGGCACCCGGCCCGGCGGGCCCGACGCCGCCCGCGGGGCGCGGTGAGCGGGACGGCGGGCCGGTGCCGCGGCCGCCTCCCCGGCGCCCGTGCCGGTTTCGCCGGGATGCGACCGGGTAGCCGGGCGCCCACACCACCGGCGACACCGAGGAGGACCCCATGCGTGCCCTGACCTGGCACGGCCGCCGCGACGTCCGGGTGGACACCGTTCCCGACCCGGTCCTCGAGCAGCCCGACGACGTGGTCGTGCAGATCACCAGTTCCGGGCTGTGCGGCTCCGACCTGCACCTCTACGAGGTGCTCACCCCGTTCCTGACGCCCGGCGACGTCCTCGGCCACGAGCCGATGGGTGTCGTGGCCGAGGTCGGGTCCGCCGTGACCGAGCTCTCGGTGGGTGACCGCGTCGTGATCCCGTTCAACGTCAGCTGCGGGCACTGCTGGATGTGCGAGCGCGGCCTGCAGTCCCAGTGCGAGACGACCCAGAACCGCGACCAGGGGACCGGCGCGTCCCTGTTCGGCTACACCCGGCTCTACGGCCAGGTGCCCGGCGGGCAGGCCGAGTACCTGCGGGTGCCGTTCGGCAACTCGCTGCCGATCCGGGTCCCCGAGGGCCCGCCGGACGACCGGTTCCTGTTCCTGTCCGACGTGCTGCCGACCGCCTACCAGGCGGTCCGCTACGCCGCGACGCCCGCCGACGGGACGCTGGTCGTGCTCGGGCTCGGGCCGATCGGCGACATGTGCACCCGGATCGCCGCGCACCTGGGGGTCCGGCAGGTGGTCGGCGTGGACGTCGTGCCCGAGCGTCTGGCCCGGGTCGGGGCGCGCGGGGTGACCACGCTGGACCTGGGCCACGGCGACGATGAGGTGCTCGGCGCGATCCGGTCCATGACCGGGGGCCGTGGCGCCGACGCCGTGATCGACGCGGTCGGCATGGAGGCCCACGGGTCCCCGATCGCGGCCGCCGCCCAGAAGCTCGTGGCCGCGATGCCGTCCGGGCTGGGCCGCAAGGTCATGGAGACGGCGGGCACCGACCGCACCGCGGCCCTGGAGCTCGCGATCGGCGCGGTGCGCCGGGGCGGCACGATCTCGCTGTCGGGGGTCTACGGCGGCAGCGCCACCCCGCTGCCGCTGCTCACCCTGTTCGACAAGCAGGTCCAGATGCGGATGGGCCAGGCCAACGTGTGGCGCTGGGTCCCGGACCTGCTGCCCCTGCTCGGCGACGACGACCCGCTCGGCGTCGACCACTTCGCCACCCACCGGGTACCGCTGGAGGAGGCCGCGCAGGCGTACTCGATGTTCCAGGACAAGAGCGACGGCGCGGTGAAGGTGCTGTTCACCCCCTGACGCCCTCTCAGCGGGTGTCGTCCTCGCCGCGTTCCTCGGCGAGCGCCTCCGCACGCGCCTCGGCCCCGGTCCGCCCCGCGTAGCCCTCGTCGCGGCCGGCGACCCGGCCCACGAACCCGCCCGACTCGCCGGTCCCGGTGGTGGACGCCGAGTCGCCGTCCTGCCGGGGCAGGCCACCGGTCTCGCGGGAGTTGGCCAGGTGCGGGTCGGGCTCGACGTCCTCGGCCGGGCCGCGTCCGCGCAGCCGGTCCAGCAGTCGTCCCAGGAAGGAGGTCATGGGGGAGGGGTACCTCCGGTGGCCGTCCTCACACGTCCGGGCCACCGGGACCGTCTCCGGACGGCACGGGTTGGAGCGCTCCACTGCTACGGTGACCGCCCCCGGGAGGACAGGAGCGCACCGTGGCCGACGCCGCAGGCCGCCCGGCGCGACGGGCCGGTCGTCGTCCCACCCTCGACGACGTCGCGGCCGCGGCCGGGGTGTCACGGGCGATGGTGTCGATCGTGCTGCGCGGGGCGCCGGGGTCGCGCCCGGAGACCCGCGAGCGCGTGCTCGCCGCGGCCGAGCGGGTCGGCTACCGGCCCGACACCCGGGCCCGGCTGCTGGCCAGCGGGAGCTCGCGCCAGCTCGGGGTGGTGCTGGGGATGTCGGGCCGCTTCCACACCGAGCTCCTCGACGGCCTCTATGACGCCGCCGCGGCGTACGGCTACGAGCTGTTCCTGTCCGCGCTGACCCCGCGCCGTGACGAGCGTGCCGCCGTCGAGACGCTGCTCGACCTGCGCTGCGAGGCCGTCATCCTGCTCGGCTCCGGGCTCGGCGGGGTCCCGGTGCCGGCCGGGCGGCTGCCGGTCACCGTCGTCGGGTGGCGGGTGCCCGACCCGGGTGTCGACGTGGTCCGGACCTCCGACACGGCCGGGTTGCGGCTGCTCGTCGAGCACCTGGGCGGGCTGGGCCACCGCCGCGTGGCGCACGTGGACGGTGGTCCCGGTCCGATCGGCACGGCCCGCCGGACGGCGTTCCGCGCCGCGCTGCGCCGGCGGGGCCTGGCCGCCGGAGGGATCGTCGTACCGGGCGGGGACAGCCTGGAGGCCGGGGTGCGCGCCGCCCGCGAGCTGCTGCGCCTGCCGACGCTCCCGACCGCGGTGGTCGGGTTCAACGACGACGTCGCCGCCGGGCTCGCCGAGGCGCTCGGTGCGCACGGGATCCGGGTCCCCGGCGACGTGTCGGTCACCGGTTGGGACGACAGCTCCCTGGCCCGGCTGCCCGAGCAGGGGCTGACCACACTGCGCCAGGACCCGGTGGAACTGGCCCGGCTCGCGGTCGGGCGCAGCGTGGCCCGGCTGCGCGGCGAGGAGCCGCAACCACGTGAGATCGTCCTGGACCCCGAGCTGGTGGTGCGCGGGTCGACGGCGCCCCCGCCCGCGGCCTGACCCGGCACCGTCCCGGTCGACCGGTGTCTTGACGCGTGCGTGTTAGAGCGCTCTAATCTTTGTCGTTAGAGCGCTTCAACCCACCCGGCGGCGAGGAGGCCCCCATGACGGCGGTCGTGTACGACCCGTTCGACCCGAGCTTCTACACCGACGACCCGTTCGGGACCTACCGGCGGATGCGGGACGCGGAGCCGGTCCACCACAGTGAGCGCTACGGCTGGTACGCCCTGACCCGCTTCGACGACGTCCGTGCCGCGATCACCGACGCCGAGACCTTCCTCAGCCACGAGGGCATGGACATCGACGACTCGCGCCTCGAGCACGTCCCGCCCGGGTCGATCGGGTCGATGGACAACCCGCGCCACGACCAGGTGCGCCGGGTCGTGCAGCCGTTCTTCGTGCCGCGGCGGATCGCCCGGCTCGAGGAGGGCGTGCGCGGCGTCGTCCGCGGGCTCGTCGGGTCCTGGGCCGGGCGGGACCGCATCGACATCGGCCGGGACCTGGCCTGGCCGATGCCGTTCGACGTGTTCTTCCACCTCATGGGCTTCCCGAGCCGGGCCGAGGCCACCGACGCCGAGCGTGCCCGCCGCGACCAGCTGGAGCACTGGACCCACGAGCTCAAGGACCGGATCCCCGGCACGCCGCACCTCGGCCCGAAGGCGAGGGCCGCCACCCCGAAGGTGCAGCAGTACTTCATCGACGTCCTGGAGTCGCGCCGCCGGTCCGGGCGCGACGACCTGATGACCTCGATGGTGACCGCCGACGTCGACGGCGAGCCGTTCGTCCCGGGGGAGATCACCACGACCTCCGAGATCAGCGGTCTGATGATGATCCTCTTCCTGGGCGGGGTCGAGTCCACCGCCGGGCTGGTCACGACACTGTTCAAGCTGCTGGCCGAGAACCCCGACCAGCTCGCCCTGCTGCGGGCGGACCCGTCGCTGGTCCCGGCCGCGGTCGAGGAGGCGATGCGCTGGGCGACCCCGCTGCAGCTCACCGCCCGCACCACCGGCCGCGAGGTACGCCTGCACGGCGTCACCCTCCCCGCGGGCTCGCGCGTGGTGCTGGTCCCGGGCGCGGCGAACCGCGACGACCGCCGCTTCCCCGACCCCGACCGGTTCGACATCACCCGCCCGCCCGGCCGGCACCTCGGATTCGGCGAGGGCGTGCACGGCTGCCTCGGCGCGCCGCTCGCCCGGCTGGAGGCGCGGGTCGCGCTGGAGGAGGCGCTGCCGCTGCTCGGGGACTTCGTCCTCGACGGCCCTCCCCGGTTCTACGCCAGCTCGCCCAACATGTACGTCTGGAAGTCGATGCCGCTCGCGCTCGCCGCCCCGGTCCCCGACGCCGGGCCGGAGCACCGCCGCCCGGCCCCGGGCGCGGGCTCCCGGAGCGGGGTGGTGACCGAGGTCGTGGCCGAGGCGACGGTCGTCGCCAAGGAGCCCGTCTCCGAGGGCGTGGTGACCCTGACCCTGCGGGCCGCCGACGGCTCGCCGCTGCCGGCCTGGCGTCCCGGAGCGCACGCCGACCTGCTCTGCGGCGGGGCCACCGCCCGCCAGTACTCGCTGTGCGGGGACCCGGCCGACACCACCACCTGGCGGATGGGCGTCCTGCGCGAGGACGCCGGACGCGGCACCTCCCGGCACGTCCACGACGCGCTGTCGGTCGGGGACACCGTGCGGGTGCGCGGCCCGCGCAACAACTTCCCGCTGGCCTGCTCACCGCGCTACCTGTTCGTGGCCGGCGGCATCGGGATCACCGCGATCCTGCCGATGGTCGCCGCCGTGGACGCGGCCGGCGCCGACTGGCAGCTCGTCTACGGCGGCCGCCGCCGGGCGTCGATGGCCTTCCTGGACGAGCTGGGCCGCTACGGCGACCGGGTGGTCGTCGCCCCGCAGGACGAGGTGGGCCTGCTCGACCTCGACGGCCTGCTCGGCACCCCGCGGGAGGAGACCCTCGTCTACTGCTGCGGTCCGGAACCGCTGCTCGCCGCCGTCGAGCAGCGGTGCGCGGGCTGGCCGGACGGCGCGCTGCACGTGGAGCGGTTCAGCCCGAAGCCGGTCGGCGAGCCGGCCCGGGCCGAGGCGTTCGACGTCGAGCTGGCCCGCACCGGGGTGACCCTGCAGGTCCCGCCGGAGCGGTCGGTGCTCGAGGTCGTCGAGCAGGCGGGGGCGACGGTGCTGTCGTCGTGTGCCGAGGGGACCTGCGGGACCTGCGAGACCCGGGTGCTGGACGGCGAGGTCGACCACCGCGACTCCGTGCTCGACGACGCCGAGCGGGCCGCGGGCGACTGCATGATGATCTGCGTCTCCCGGGCCCGCTCGGCGCGGCTCGTGCTGGACCTGTAGGCCGCGGTGTCCTCAGCCCAGGTCGACCCAGGCGCGCTCGTCCACCGACTCCGCGACGGCGTCGAGCACCCGGGCCGCGGCCAGGGCGTCGTCGATCGTCGCCCCGCCCGAACGGCCCTCGGCGACCCCGCGCAGGAACGCCGCGCACTCGGAGACTTTGAGGTCGTCGAAGCCGGTGGGGTTGCCCGCCCCGGGCTGGAACAGCGCGAAATCGCCGTCGCCGGGGGCGGCCGCCCAGGTCGTCGCGGGCTGGTCGACGTACGACCCGCCCGCGGCGACCACGAGCTCGCCGGGGCGCCGGAAGTCGAACGACAGGTACCCGCGGGTGCCGTGGATCTCGAAGCCGTAGTCGTTCTGGTCACCGACCGCGACCCGGCTGGCCTCCAGCGTCACGATCGCCCCGCCGACGGCGCGGCCCAGCACCGAGACGAAGTCGAGGTTCTCGACCTCGCCGGTGGGGGCGTCGGCGGCGGCACGGACGTACTGGCTCGCCCCGGCGGGGGCGACCGGGCGGCGAGGGACGAACCGGTCGCCGTCGGCCACCACCGAGGCGAGATCCCCGACCAGGTGCCGCACCAGGTCCACCCCGTGCACGGCCAGGTCGTTGAGCACCCCGGAGCCGCCGTGCTCGCGGGTGAACCGCCAGCTCAGCACCCCCGACGGGTCGGCGGCGAAGTCGGTGAGCAGCCGGAACCGGGCGTGCGTGGGCGTGCCCAGCACGCCGTCGTCGATCAGGCGCTTCGCCCGCGCGACGGCCGGCACCATCCGGTAGTTGAACCCGACGGTCGCCTGCACGCCCGCCGCGCGCACCGCCCGGGCGACGGCCGCGGTGTCGGTGGAGGACAGCCCGACCGGCTTCTCGATCCAGAGGTGCTTGCCCGCCTCGGCGACGGCGACACCGACCTCGCGGTGGGTGCTGTTCGGCGACGCGACGCTCACCGCCGCGATCGAGGGGTCGGCGACCAGCTCTCGCCAGTCGGTGACGGCGCGGGCGAAGCCGTAGCGGGCGACGTGGTCCGCCCCGGCGGCGGCCACCGGGTCGGCGACCGCGACCAGGCGCGGCCGCAGCGGCAGGTCGGTGACGTGGTGCGGCAGCCGGGCGTACGCGCGCGCGTGCAGGTGGCCCATCCACCCCGCGCCGACGACGCCCACCCCGATCTCGCTGGTCATGCGGATCCCTCCGGTTTGACGGCCAGTACCGGGACCGGGCTGTCCAGCAGCAGTCGCTGCGACACGCTGCCGAGCAGCGCCTTGCTGACCCGGCTGCGCCGGCGCAGCCCGATGACGAGCCGCGCCACGTCGCCGCGCTCGGCGATCTCGTCGAGGACGGCGTCGACCGGGTCCCGGTCGCCGGGGCCGTCGCGCTCCAGCACTGCGGACGCGGCCGGGACCGGTCCCAGCGGGTCGAGCGTCAGGTTGACCACGACCAGGTCGGTGCCCAGCAGGTCGGCCTCGGCGACCCCGGCCGCCAGGGCGGCGGCGCCCTCCGGGCCTGCGGCGACGGCGACGAGCACGCTCATGTGCATTCCCTCCCTGTCGGGCTCACGCGTAGCGGGTACGGAACTCGGCCTCGAGCTGCTCCAGCGACCGTCCCCGGGTCTCCGGGACAACCCGGTACACGAAGACGAGCGCGCCGAGCCCGAGGGCGACGAAGACGAAGAAGGAGCTGGCGATGCCGATCGCGGCGACCATCGGCGGGAACAGCAGCGCGACCACCGCGTTGGCGATCCACAGCACGAACACGCTGATGCCGATGGCCAGGCTGCGGATCCTCAGCGGGAAGATCTCGGACAGGATCAGCCACACCAGCGGGCCGATCGTGCCCTGCATGGAGAACACGAACAGCACGACGAAGACCAGGATGAACCAGGCCTTGGCGGCGCCGTCCGGCAGCAGCAGCGCCGCCAGCCCGACGAGCAGGTGGAAGGTCGTGGTGAGGACGAACCCGGCGAGCAGCATCGTGCGGCGGTCGATCCGGTTGATCAGCAGCAGGCCCACGGTCACGCCCAGCACGGAGAACAGCCCGTTCAGGGTGTTCGCGACGACCGCGGCGTTCGCCGAGAAGCCGGCGTCGCCGAGCAGCTGGGTGCCGTAGTACATGACCGAGTTGATGCCGGTCGCCTGCTGGAAGACCCCCAGCCCGGCGCCGATCAGGATGAGCCGCCGGATCCAGCGCACCCCGAGGTCGGTGGCCCCGCCGGTGCGCGAGGCCCGCTCCTCGTCGGCGAGCCGGTGCACCTCGGCCATCTCGGCGCGGGCCCGCTCGTCGGATCGGACCTGGCGCAGCACGGCCAGCGCCTCCTCCTCGCGGCCGCGCGAGACCAGCCAGCGCGGGCTCTCCGGCATCCGCAGCATCCCGACGAACAGCACGACCGCGGGCAACAGCGCGACCAGCAGCATGACCCGCCAGACCGCGTCGACCTCACCCCAGATGCTGTAGATGGCCGCGTTCACCACGAACGCGGCGAACTGGCCGGAGACGATCATGACCTCGTTGCGGGTGACGAGCCCGCCGCGGCGCTCCACCGGGGCGATCTCGGCGAGGTAGACCGGGACGGTGGCCGACGCGCCGCCGACGGCGAGGCCGAGCACGAACCGGAAGAGGGCGAGGACCTGCCAGCTCGGGGCCAGGACACAGCCGATCGTGCCGACCATGAACACCAGCGCGAGCAGCAGGATGTTGTGCCGTCGGCCGTAGGTGTCCGACAGCGACCCGCCGGCGACCGCGCCGACCGCCGCCCCGACGATCAGGATGCTGACGACGAAGCCCTCGGTCAGCGGGGTGAGCCCGAGGTCGCGGGTCATCGGCTCCAGGGCGCCGTTGATGACGCCGGTGTCGTAGCCGAAGAGCAGCCCGCCGAAGGTGGCGATGACGGTGATCAGGCCGAGCCGCGACGAGTGCGGTCCCTGGGTGTCGGGGGGCAGCCCGGCGGCGGCGCCGGTCGCTCCGTGGGTGGTCATGGGTCCTCCGCATCGAGGGGCACGGCCGGTCGCGGGCAGGCCGGGACACCGGACGGCCGGCCGTGCACGGTGTCCGGTCCGGCGGCGCCGGGTGGCCCTCACGGCCACCCGGCGGGCGGGGTCAGGTGTTGGTCGGGAAGCCGAGGTTCACGCCGGCGTGGCCGGGGTCGAGCCACCGGGTGGTGACGACCTTGCCGCGGGTGAAGAAGTGCACCCCCTCGACACCGTGGGCATGGGTGTCGCCGAACAGCGAGTTCTTCCAGCCGCCGAAGCTGTAGTAGGCCATCGGCACGGGGACCGGCACGTTGACGCCGATCATGCCGACCTCGACCTCGTTCTGGAAGCGGCGGGCGGCGCCGCCGTCGTTGGTGAAGATCGCGGTGCCGTTGCCGTAGGGGTTGGCGTTGATCAGCTCGACGGCACGCGTGTAGCTCTCGACCCGCACGACCGACAGCACCGGCCCGAAGATCTCGTCGGTGTAGACGCTCATGTCGGGGGTGACGTGGTCGAGCAGGGTGGGGCCGACGAAGAAGCCGGACCCCTCGGCGTCGAACTCGCCCGTCCTGCCGTCGACGACGACGGTGGCGCCCTCGGACTCGCCGGCGTCGACGTAGCCCGCCACCCGGTCCCGCGCCGCCCGCGTCACGAGCGGCCCCATGTCGCAGGAACGGCGACCGTCGCCGGTGCGCAGGGCCCTGGCCCGGTCGGCGATCTTCGCGACCAGGGTGTCGGCGATGTCACCGACCGCCACCAGCGCCGAGACGGCCATGCAGCGCTCGCCCGCGGACCCGAACCCGGCGTTGACCGCCTGGTCGGCCGCGAGGTCGAGGTCGGCGTCGGGGAGGACGACCATGTGGTTCTTCGCGCCACCGAGGGCCTGGACGCGCTTGCCGTGCGCGGTGCCGGTCTCGTAGACGTAGCGGCCGATCGGCGTGGAGCCGACGAAGCTGATCGAGCGGACGTCCGGGCTGGTCAGCAGGGCGTCGACGGCGGTCTTGTCGCCGTGCAGGACGTTGAACACGCCGTCGGGCAGGCCGGCCTCCGACCACAGCTCGGCGATCCACAGCGCGGCGGAGGGGACCTTCTCCGAGGGCTTGAGCACGACGGTGTTGCCCGCGGCGATCGCGATCGGGAAGAACCACATCGGGACCATGGCCGGGAAGTTGAACGGGCTGATGATCCCGACGACGCCGAGCGGCTGGCGCACCGAGTGGACGTCGATGCCGGTCGAGGCGTTCTCGGTCGCCGAACCCTTGAGCAGGTGCGGCATGCCGCAGGCGAACTCGACGACCTCCTGGCCGCGGGCGACCTCGCCCGCGGCGTCGGAGAGCACCTTGCCGTGCTCGGCGGTGATGAGCGCGGCCAGCTCCGGGGCGCGGGCGTTGAGCAGCTCGCGGAACCGGAACAGGATCTGGGTGCGCCTGGTCAGGGAGGTGTCGCGCCAGCCGGGGAACGCGTCCTTCGCCGCGGCGATCGCCGCGGCGGCCTCGTCGGTGCCGGCGAGGGGGAGGTGCGCGGTGACCTCACCGGTGGCCGGGTCGGTGACCTCGCCGGTGCGCCCGGAGGTGCCCTCGACCGGCCGGCCCGCGACCCAGTGGTGGAGCGTCTTCTGCAGCGTGCTCGTCATGGTCCTCTTCCTTCTCAGCTGCTCGGGCGCAGGAACGTGCGCTGCGTCGCCTTGTGCTCGTCGTACACCGTGCGGGCGGCCCGCGTGGAGTCCAGGTCGCTGACCGCCGACACCGGGACGTCCCACCAGGACGCCGAGTCCGGCGCACCGACGAGCGGGTCGGTCTCGACGTGGATCACGGTGGAGTCCTCGGCGGCCTTGGCGGCCTTGACCGCGTCGGCGAACTCGCCGGGGGTCGAGACCCGCAGCACGCGCAGGCCGAAGCTCTCCGCGTTCGCGGCGAGGTCCAGCGGCAGCACGTCGCCGTCGAGCCGGCCCGACCGCGCCGACCGGTAGCGGTAGCGGGTGCCGAACCGCTGGGACCCGAGCGACTCCGACAGCGCGCCGATCGAGGCGAACCCGTGGTTCTGCACCAGCACCGTGATGATCTTGATGCCCTCCTGGACGGCGGTGGCCAGCTCGGTGGCCATCATCAGGTAGGAGCCGTCGCCGACCATGACGAACACGTCGCGGTCCGGGCAGGCCAGCCGCACGCCGAGGCCGCCGGCGACCTCGTAGCCCATGCAGGAGTACCCGTACTCGACGTGGTAGCCCTTGGCGTCCCGGGTCTGCCACAGCTTGTGCAGGTCACCGGGCATCGAACCGGCGGCGCACACGACGACGTCGCGCGGGTCGGACAGGTCGTTCACCATGCCGATGACCTCGCCCTGGGTCAGCAGCCCGCCGGCGCCGGCCGCCGGGACCGCCGGGTGGTGGGCGGCGTCGACGGTCGCGGTCCACGCGGCGTCGAGCCGGGTGTACTCCGCGACGTAGCCCTCGTCGACGCGGTGGCCGGCCAGCAGCGCGGTGAGCTCGGTCAGGGTCTCCCGGGCGTCGGCGACGACCGACACCCCGGAGTGCTTGACCGCGTCGATCGGTGCCACGTTGACGTTCACGAACCGGACGGAGGGGTGCGCGAACGCGGTGCGGCTGGCGGTGGTGAAGTCCGAGTAGCGGGTCCCGACACCGATCACGAGGTCGGCATCGCGGGCGATCGCGTTGGCCGCGGTGGTGCCGGTCGACCCGATGGCGCCCAGGCACTGCGGGTGGTCCCAGACCAGGGTGCCCTTGCCGGCCTGGCTCTGGCCGACCGGGATGCCGGTCGCGGCGCAGAACGCGGCCAGTGCCTCGGTGGCGCCGCTGTAGTGCACCCCGCCCCCGGCGACGACGACCGGGCGCTCGGCGGCGCGGACCAGCTCCGCGGCGCGCTGTACGGCCCAGGACTCCGGGCGGGGACGGGCGACGTGCCAGGTGCGCTCGGCGAACAGCTCCACCGGCCAGTCGTGCGCCTGGGCCTGCACGTCCTGCGGGAGGCAGACGGTGACCGCCCCGGTGGCGGCCGGGTCGGTCAGCACCCGCATCGCCGACAGCAGCGCGGCGGGCAGCTGCTCGGGGCGCCAGACCCGGTCGAAGTAGGCCGAGACGGGGCGGAACGCGTCGTTGACGGTGACGTCACCGGCGTCGGGACGCTCCAGCTCCTGCAGCAGCGGCGAGGCCGCGCGGTCGGCGAAGGTGTCGGCCGGGAGCAGCAGCACCGGCAGCCGGTTGATCGTCGCCAGCGCGGCGCCGGTGACCATGTTCGTCGCGCCCGGCCCGACGCTCGAGGACACCGCCCACATCCGCAGCCGGTCCGTGGCCCGGGCGTAGGCGACGGCGGTGTGCACCATCGCCTGCTCGTTGCGGCCCAGCACGTAGGGGAGCAGGTCCGGCTCGGTCAGCTCGGCCTGCAGCAGCGCCTGGCCCAGCCCGGCCACGTTGCCGTGGCCGAAGATGCCGAAGCAGCCCTCGAAGAGCTTGCGGCGCACACCGTCGCGCTCGCTGTACTGGACGCCCAGGAACTGCACGACGGCCTGGGCGACGGTCAGCCGGACCGTCTCGGTCATCACTGGCCTCCGTTCCCGGTGAGACGGGGATCGACGGCCTGGTCCGCCCACGTGTCGCGGACCCAGGCCTGGTCGGGGTGGTCGGTGATCCGCCAGGCGCGCTCCTCGCCCGGGCCGGCCATCACGTTGAGGTAGTACATGTCGTGCCCGGGGGCCGCGGCGCACGGGCCGTGCCAGCCCCACGGGATGAGCACGGTGTCCCGGTCGTGGACCTCGACCGTGATGTCGATGTCATGACCGGGGGAGCTGGAGGTGCGGTGGAACCCGAGACCGGGCTGTCCGGCCGGACCGGGCGCGACCTCGAAGTAGTAGATCTCCTCGAGCTCGCACTCGTGGGGTCCGGCCTCGTCGTGCTTGTGCGCGGGGTAGCTCGACCAGTTCCCGCCCGGCGTGACCACCTCGACGCAGATGGCCGACGCGGCCTCGAACACGCCGGCCGCACCGAAGTTGCGGACCTGGCGCGAGGACCGGCCTGCGCCGCGCAGCTCGACCGGCACGTCGGCGCGGGGCCCGTACCGGAACGGCAGCGCGAGGTCGGTGCGGGCACCGCAGAGGGCGAAGCGGCCCCCGGCGGCGGAGGTCACGGTGACCGCGGAGCGCACCGGCAGGTAGGCGAAGTCGGTGGGGCCCTCGAACACCCCGGCCCGGCCCGCGAGCTCGTGGGTCTCGGAACCGAGGGTGACCGTCGCGGACCCGGACAGCGGGACGAGGAACATCTCCTCGCCGCCGGTGTCCACCGTGCGTGACGCACCGGGGGACAGCGCCAGGATCCGCAGCGAGGAGTGCTCCCACCCGGCGGAGTCCTGGGTGACCTCCAGCTCCCAGCCGTCTCCCGGGCTCGTCCCGGCCGGGACGACGTAGTGCGGGTCGCGGCGGCCCGCGGCCGACGGTGCGCTCGTGGACGCGCTCATGCGGCCCTCACCTCCTGCGGGCGTACCAGCGACACGGCGGTGTCGACGGCCGAGGCGACGTCGCCGTCCTCCGGGTACAACAGTGCGCGTCCGACGATGAGCCCGCGCACCGACGGCAGCTCCAGGGCGGACTTCCAGGACGCGTAGGTCTCGTCCGGGCTGGTGGTCGGGTCACCGCCCAGCAGCAGGGTCGGCAGCGTGGTCGCGTCCATCACCCGCTCCATCTCCTCGACCACCGGCAGCTTCATCCAGGTGTAGGCGCTCGACGCGCCCAGGCCCTGCGCGATGTGCACCGACCGGATCACGGCCTCGGGGGACAGGTCGTTGACCACGCGGCCGTCGATGCGTCGCGACAGGAACGGCTCCACCATCGCGACCAGGCCGGCCCGGTTGGCCTCGCTGACCACCCCGGCGCAGGTCTCCAGGGTCCGCACGCTGCCCGGGTCGGACAGGTCGATCCTGGTCAGCATCTTGATGGCCTCGAAGCCGGCGTCCACGGTGCCGCGCACGTCGTAGCCGGTGAGCCGGTCGTCCAGCTCGAAGCTCGCACCCTGGAGCCCGCCGCGGTTCATCGACGACACGACGACCCTGCCCTCCAGCGCCCCCAGCAGCAGGAGGTCCTCGAGGATGTCGGCCGTGGCCAGCACGCCGTCGACACCGGGCCGGGCCAGCGCGGTCCGGAGCCGGTCGAGCAGCTCCGGGCGGCTCGCCATGGCGTCCGCCCGGCCGCGGGCGGCCAGCGCCCCGCGTGCCGGGTGGTCGGCCGCGACGATCATCAGCCGGCCGTCGGCGGGGACGAACGGACGACGCCGTCGTGCCGCCAGCAGGGCCGGGATGCGCTCGGGCGACGAGGCCCGGATCTCGCGCACCTCGTCGTAGTCGCGGGCGAAGCTCACGACGCCTCCTTCCGGTTCGGGTCCCCGCCGGCGAGCAGGACGTCGATCTCCGCGGCGGTGGGCATGGCGGTGGAGCACTCCAGACGGGACGCGACGATCGCGCCCGCCGCGTTCGCCCGGGCCAGCACCGTCTCCAGCGGCCACCCGGCGAGCAGGCCGTGGGCGAGCGAGCCGCCGAAGCTGTCGCCGGCACCGAGGCCGTTCACGGGGGTGATCGGGATCGGGGGGCTCACCACACGCTCGGTGCGCGACCGCGCGAGCACCCCCTTCGGGCCCTGCTTGACGATCGCCAGCTCGACGCCGGCGTCGAGCAGCGCGTCGGCGGCCCGCTCCGGGTCGGTCTCACCGACCGCGACCGCGCACTCCTCGCTGTTGCCGACGGCGACGGTGACCTGGCCGAGCACCTTCTGCACCTGCTCGGTCGCGGCCGCGGGGGACTCCCAGAACATCGGCCGGTAGTCCAGGTCGAGCACCGTCGGCCCGCTACCGGGGGCCCGGGCGGCGAGCGCCTCGTGGTGCGCCGCGCGCGAGGGTTCCTCGGACAGCCCGGACACGCTCAGCCAGAACAGGCCGGCGTCGGCGATCGCGTCGAGGTCCAGGTCGGCGGGGGAGACCTGCAGGTCCGGGGCGGAGGGCCTGCGGTAGAAGTAGAGCGGGAAGTCGTCCGGTGGGAAGATCTCGCAGAACGTCACCGGTGTCGGGAACTCGGAGCTCGTCACGACGTGCCGGTCGTCCACCCCCAGCCGGTTCAGCTCACGGCGCACGTAGCGACCGAACGGGTCGTCGCCCACGCCGGTGACGATCGCGGCGCGCCGGCCGAGCCGGGCCGCCGCCACCGCGACGTTGGCCGTGGTGCCACCGAGGAACTTGCCGAACGAGACGACGTCCTCCAGGCCGACGCCGACCTGCAGCGGATAGATGTCCACCCCGGCGCGGCCGAAGGTGAGGATCTCAGCGGGGGCGTTCATGGTCCTCGGTGACCTCTCGTGGGCGGTGTGCGGCGGAACGGGCGACGGGGAGAACGGTAGGCGGCCCCGCGCCCGCGGTCAACAGTTTGTACAGACATAAGGACAAGCGAACCTGGGCCGGTAGAGTGGTGGACATGGCTACCCGCTCCGACGCCGTCCAGGTCGACGTCCGTCTCGACCGGACGAGTCCGGTGCCGCTGTACCACCAGCTCTCGCAGGCCATCGAGGCCGCGATCGACAACGGAGCCCTCCGTCCCGGCGACCGGCTGGAGAACGAGCTCTCGCTCACCGAACGACTCGGGCTGGCCCGGCCGACCGCGCGCCAGGCGATCCAGGAGCTCGTCCGCAAGGGGCTGCTGGTGCGCCGCCGCGGTCTCGGGACCCAGGTGGTGCGCCCGGCCATCCACCGCGACGCCCGCCTGACCAGCCTCTACAGCGACCTCGCCTCGGGCGGGCGCGAGCCCGACACCCGGCTGCTCACGCACGACACCACCACGCCGTCGGCGGCGGGCATCGACCTCGGCGACGTGATGGCCCCGGACACCCCGCTGCACCTTCTCCGCCGGTTGCGCTGGGCCGACGGGGAGCCGTTGGCGATCATGACCAACTACGTGCCCGCGCGCTTCGAGCTCGACGACGCCGCGCTGGCCGGGCGCAGCCTCTACGACCTGCTCCGCGAGCAGGGCGCCCAGATCGCCATCGCGCACCAGACGATCGGGGCCCGCCTGGCGGATGCCGAGGAGGCGGGACTGCTGGAGCAGCCCCGCCCGCTGGCGTGCGTCACCGCCGAGCTGATCGTCTACGACGACGCGGGCGCGCTGGTCGAGGTCGGGCGGCACCTGTACCGCGCCGACCGCTACACCGTGCAGACCTCCCTGGTGGTCTGAGTACGGACCGTGCGGTGCCCCGGCCGGTCTCAGCGGCCGAGGGCCTTGCGCAGGTTCTGCACGCTGGTGTGCACGTCGCCCGCGGGGCCGTCGCCGGTGGGCGGGCCGTGCAGGATCGTGTCCTGCTCCAGGACGTGCCAGCCGTCGTAGCCGTGGGCGTCGAGGGTGGTGAGCACGCCCTCGAGGTCGACGTCGCCCTCGCCGAGCGGGCGGTACATGCCCGCGCCCACGGCCTCGGTGTAGGTCAGGCGGCCGTCCTGCACCTGGCGGGCCAGGCCGAGGTCGACGTCCTTGAGGTGGGTGTGCGCGACCCGCTCGGGGGCCCGGCGGGTCAGCTCGGCCGGGTCGGTGCCGCCGATGAGCAGGTGCCCGGTGTCCAGGCACAGCGCGATCGACGAGCCCTCCAGGACGCGCGCGACGTCGTCGCCGGTCTCGACCATCGTCCCGACGTGCGGGTGCAGCACGGCGACGACGCCGCGGGTCGCGGCGTACTCCGCGATCCGGTCCAGGTGGGACAGCAGCAGCGCCCAGCCCGCGCCGTCGAGCTCGGGGCGCGAGTCGTAGCCGGTGCCGCCCGAGTCGGCGGACAGCACCAGGGTGCCGGCGTGCGCGGCGTCGTAGCCGGCGAGCAGCGCCTCGACGCCGGGCAGCGGGTCGTGTCCGGGCACGTGCAGCAGGGTCGGGGTGAACCCGCCGACCGCGGACAGGCCGTGGTGCTGCAGCGTCGCGGCCTTGGCGGCGGGCGCGTCGGGCAGGAAGCCGTCCGGGCCGAACTCGGTGGCCGACAGCCCGACCTCGCGCATCTCGGTGAGCACGCGCTCCGGGTCGAGCTGGAAGCCCCAGCCGGGGACCTCGCAGACGCCCCAGGAGATCGGGGCGCCGGCGATCCGGGGACCGGTGGGAGCGTTCATCGGACTACCTCCTCGAGGCGCACGGGGCGCCGGGACCGCAGTGACGTGGTGGCGGCCTCGGCGATCCAGCCGGCGGCCATGGCGTCGGCGACGGTGCACGGCGAGGGCCGCGTCCCGGCGACGAGCTCGGTGAACGCGGTCAGCTCCGCCCGGAAGGCGGGGGCGAGCCGGTCCATGAAGAACGCGTGCGGGGTGCCGCCGGGGAAGGCGACCCCCCGCTCGACCGAGCGCAGCGGCAGCCCGGCGTCGAGGCCGACGGCGACCGAGTCGGCGTCGCCGTGCAGCTCCAGGCGCACGTCGTAGCCGCGCGGGTTGTAGCGGGAGTTCGAGACCACGGCGTGGCTGCCGTCGTCGAGGGTCAGGACCGCCTGGGAGGTCGAGACGTCGCCGATCTCGGCGAACACCGGGTCGCCGTGCGTGTCGCCGGTGGCGTACACCTCGACGACCTCGCGGCCGGTGACCCAGCGGATGGCGTCGAAGTCGTGCACCGAGCAGTCGCGGAAGATCCCGCCGGAGACGCGCAGGTACTCGGCGGGCGGCGGGGCGGGGTCCAGGGTGGTGGCCCGCACGGTGTGCAGCCGGCCCAGCTCACCGCCCGCGACGGCGGCCCGCGCGGCGGCGTAGCCGGCGTCGAAGCGGCGTGGGTAGCCGATCTGGACCCGCTCGTCGCGCCCGGCCAGCTTGGCGGCGAGCGCGACGGCGTCGTCGATCCGGCCGGCCAGCGGCTTCTCGCAGAACACCGGCAGCCCGGCCTCGACCGCGGCGAGCAGCAGCTCCGGGTGCGCCGGGGTGGCGGCGGCGATGACGACCCCGTCGATGCCGGCGGCGAGCAGCTCCTCCGGTGAGCCCGTGGTGCGGGCGCCGACCTGCGCGGCGACGGCGTCGGAGACGTCCGGGCGGGCGTCGGTGACGACCAGGGTGTCGACGGTGTCCAGCCCGGACAGGGTCCGCGCGTGGAACGCGCCGATCCGGCCGAGGCCGATGAGTCCGATCCTCATGAGGTGTCCCTAAGGTCGCAGGTGTTCGGGGTTGATGCCCCGGATGCCCGGGACGACGGGGTGTGGCTGATGAGCTGTTGCCGCTTCGGTGGCTCGGAAGGAATGGCCGCCCCGTCGTTCTGGACAGGCCTGGCCACTGATTCGGATCTGATGCGAACCGTCGCTGATTAGGGACCTGATGGCGGGTTGTCCACGGGCGTGAACTGCAACAACAGGAGTTTGTTCGTGGCGCGACGAGCAGTGGTCTGGATCGGGATCGACGTCGGGAAAAGGACCCACCACGCCTGCGCTGTCGATGCCGAGGGCAAGGTTGTGTTCTCCCGCAAGGTCGGCAACGACCAGGCCGCGATCGAAGCTCTGCTCGATCGGGCGTCCGCCGCGGCCGAGGACGTGCGGTGGGCGATCGATCTGACCAACAGCTATGCCGCGCTGTTGCAGGTCGTCCTCACCGCAGCCGACCAGCGGGTGGTCTACGTTCCCGGGCGGGTCGTCAACCGGATGAGCGGCGTGTTCCGTGGGGAGGCCAAGACCGACGCCCGCGACGCAAAGGTCATCGCCGACACCGCCCGCATGTCCGGCGCCGACCTCACCGTGGTTACCGCCACTGACGAGACCACTGCTGAGCTGCGTCGGCTCGTGGCCCACCGCGAGGACCTGATGGCTGACTGGGTACGCGGGGTCAACCGGCTGCGTGACCTGCTCGGGTCGATCTTTCCCGGTCTCGAGGCGGCCTTCGACTACTCCACCCGCAGCGCTCTGGTGCTGGTCACCGGGTTCCAGACACCGCAGGCGCTCCGAGACGCGGACACAGCCGGAGTGATCGAGTATCTGCACGCCCACCGGGCATGGGCACCAGGCATCCCCACGATGGCGGCCACCGCGGTCGCCGCAGCCCACGCCCAGACCGTGACCCTGCCCAGCGAGACGCGGACCGCGGTCCTTGTCGCCGGCCTGGCCCGGCGGCTGTTGGAGCTCGACCGGGAGATCAAAGACACCGACAAGCTGATCACCACCGTGTTCCGCACCCACCCGGACGCGGCGATCATCGAGTCGCTGCCCGGACTCGGCCCCATTCTGGGCGCGGAATTCCTCACCGCCACCAACGGCGGTGTCAGCAGCAGTATCGGCGCTGATGTCGGCTCCGAGCTGGGTGGCTTCGCCAGCTCGGGACGGCTGGCCTCCTACGCCGGCCTCGTCCCAGTGCCCCAGGACTCCGGCCGGATCAGCGGGAACCTGCGCCGCCCACGACGCTACAACCGCCGCCTGCGGCGAGTGTTCTACATGGCCGCGCTGTCCAGCCTCAAGGTCAACGGCCCGTCCCGGGCCTTTTACCAGCGCAAACGCAGCGAAAGAATGCTGCACACCCAAGCTCTGCTCGCCCTGGCCCGACGCCTGGTCGACGTCCTGTGGGCCCTGCTGCGTGACCGGAGAATGTTCACCATCACCGCACCACAACCCGCTACCGCGGCTTGACACCATCATTCGGATTCCTTCCCGGGGAGGGTGAGCAGGCCGCGCAGGTAGTCGCGGTTGGTGGCGCAGACACCGAGCGAGTCGCCGCCGTACTGCTCCATCAGGAACGGCCCGCGGAAGCCGAGTTCGACGGCGTCGCGCACCACCTGGCGGTAGTTGATGAGCCCGAGCTCCATCGAGGTCGGGGTCGCGGTGAACCACGAGCCGTCCGCGGCCTCGTCGCGGGTGTAGTTCTTGACGTGCCAGTACTTCGCGTACGGCAGCGTCTTGGCGTGCATGTCGCGCCAGTCCTCGATCGGCCGGTGCAGCCGGACCAGGTTGCCGATGTCGGGGTTGAGCCCGACGTTGTCCAGGCCGATCTCGTGCACGAGCTGCACCGCGGAGTCCGCGGTGCCGAGGTAGGTGTCCTCGTACATCTCCAGGGCCATCGGCAGGCCGACCGAGGCGGCGTGCTCGCCCAGCTCGCGCAGCCGGGTGACGGCGGTGGCGCGGGTCCGCGCGTCGTCGGGGTCCTTCCAGCCCGGTGCGGTCCAGAACCACAGCGCCTTCTTCTGGGCCTCGGAGAACGGGTGGTGCAGGCCGGTGGAGAACACCGACATGCCCATCTCCGCGGCGGCGTCGATGGTGCGGTGGGCGTAGTCGAGGTTGCGCTGTTCGCGGCCCGGCTGGAGCACACTCTGACGCTGCACGTGCACCGAGATGATCTCGACGCCGTGCTGCTCCGCGATCGAGAGCAGCTCGGCGCGGCGGGTGGGCTCGAGGTCGGCGGGGCGGATGTGGGAGTCGGCGAGCTCCAGCTCGCTGAACCCCAGGGCGGCGACCTCGGCGAACACCGCGTCCCAGCGTTCGGTGGGTGCGTCGTGCAGGGCGACCCCGTCCGGGCCGACCGGGGCGAACCCGTGCATGCAGACGGCGATCGGCCAGCTCTGCGCCGTCGGTGCAGGGGAGGGCGGTGGCATGGCGGCTCCTTCGGTGCACATGCGATGTGGGATAGATCCTATAGGATTGCTGCGCGAACTCAACCCCTTCGAGGACTCGGAGGTGGGTCAGCCGTCGTGCTCGAGGCGCAGCGAACGTTCCCGCACGTTGTCCAGGTGCCGGCGCAGCGCGGCGACCGGCTCGTCGACGCCGCCGGAGGTGAACGCCTCGACGACCGCGGCGTGCTCGGCGACGGCCTCCTCGACGTCGGGGACGCCCCGCAGTGCCGTCTGGCGCATCCGGTGCACCTGCGCGCCGAGTGCCTCCGACATCTGCGCCAGGTAGCGGTTGCCCGCGTGGTGCAGCACGACGTCGTGGAACTGGGTGTCGGCCGCGAAGTATTCGGCGGTCAGCGCGGGGTCGACCCGCCCCCGGGCGAGCGCGTCGGCCACCCGCTCCCCGGCCCCGGCGTGCCGCCGGTGGGCTGCGGCCAGCTCGTCGAGCAGGGCCGCCGAGGCGGGGGCGGCCATCCGGGCGGCGGTGGTCTCCAGCATCAGCCGGGCGTCGAACAGCTCGGCGAGCTGTGCGGCGCCGAGCGGGGGCGCGACCCGGTAGCCCTTGAGGGCCTCCCGCGTCACCAGCCCGGTCCGTTCGAGCTGCACCATGGCCTCGCGCACCGGGGTGGGGGAGACGTCCAGGTCCCGGGCGATGGTGTCGATGCCCAGCCGGGTGCCGGGCTCGAGACCGCCGGAGAGCAGCAGCTCGAGGATGCGCTCGTAGACGTGGTCGCGCAGCCCGCGACGCTCGATGCCGCCGCGCAGTCCCGGTGTGGCACTCATCGGGCTCCCTCCAGGGCGGCGACCTCGTCGAGGATCAGGGCGACGGCGCGCGGGTCGTGGGCGAAGCGGCCGAGGAACAGGCCGTCGACCCCGTCGGCGATCCGGGGCAGCAGGCCCGGTCCCGCGCTCCCACCGTAGAGGACCGCCGACCCCGCGACTTCCCCGACGTGCGCACGCAGCGCGGACCCGACCCGGCGGACGTGCTCGACCGGCGCGGGCGCGGGCGCGCCGATCGCCCACACCGGCTCGTAGGCGACCACCACGGCGCCCTCGTGGCCCGCCGCCCTGGCCGGCGCCAGGGCGTGGTCGACCTGGGCGCGCACGACGTCGGCGGCCCGGCCGGGCCCGGTGTGCCCGGACTCGCCGCCGCACAGCACCGGGGTGAGCCCGTTGCGCAGGGCCGCGTGGGTCTTCGCGGCGACGACGTCGTCGGTCTCGCCGAAGTGGGTGCGCCGCTCGGCGTGCCCGACCTCGGCCAGGGTGGCGCCGAGCTCGGCGAGCACCGCGCCGGACACCTCGCCGGTCCAGGGGCCCTCGTCGTGGACGGCGAGGGTCTGGGCGCCGACGGCGATCCCGGCCGGCCGTGCGATCCGGACCGACTCCGGGATCGACGGGAACTGCGGCAGGGCGAACAGCGCGGCCGTCCCCGAGGCGACGGCGGGGTGCCGGACGGCGAGCGCGGCCACCTCGCGGAGCCAGGAGCAGGTGCGGGCGTGCGAGAAGTAGGTCTTGAAGCTGGTCCCGATCAGCACAGACGGTCCCCGGCGGCCCGCACCACCAGCGCGAACGACACCGCGCCGGGATCGGGCGTGCCGATGCTGCGCTCGCCGTGGGCACGGGCACGCCCGATCCGGGCGGTCAGCCGCGCCGTGGCCCCGGCGGCCTCCTCGGCGGCGTCGGCGGCGGCCGCCCACGCCGCGGCGAGGCCGGTACCGGCGGCGACGCGCTCACCGAGCACCGTGGTGAACGGGACGATCGCGTCGACCATGGTCTTGTCGCCGACCGCCGCACCCCCGGCGTCGGTGACGGCGCGCCCGCCGTCGTGGACCGCCGCGGCGACGGCGGCCGCGTCCGGGGCGTCGGTGTCGCCGAGGGCGGCGCCGACGGCTTCGAGCAGCGCGGCCCAGATCGCCCCGGACGCACCGCCCGCGCGGTCGCCCCGCGCGGCGGCGGCGTGCCGGAGCACGGTCCCGGCCCCGGCGCCCGCGTCGGCCGCCGCCGCGGCGGCGTCGCGGGCGGCCCGGCCACCGCGCGCCATGCCGATCCCGTGGTCGCCGTCGCCGGCGACGCGGTCCAGCTGGCCGAGTGCGTCCGCCTCGGCGTCGAGCACGACGGCGACGGCGTCCAGCGCCGTGGCGACCCGCTGCCCGCAGGCCCGGGACGCGGGGGAGCCGGGGGCGGTGGCGGGTGCCGGGCCGGTCCCCGACGCCGACGCCGACGCGGTGGCCGCGTCGGCGGCCGACGCGGCCGCGCCGAGGGCCCGGTGCCCGGCGGGCACCGCGCCGCGGCGGAACCCGGGGGTGTCGCAGGGTGCGGTCCACAGGGTCTCCAGCTCGCCGCCCGGCCCGTCGTCGAGCCAGAGCAGGGTCAGCGAGGCGCCTGCCATGTCGAAGCTGGTGCAGAACTCGCCCACCTCGGGGTCGACGACCGTCAGCCCGGCCTCGCCGAGCAGCCGGTGCACCGCGCGGTAGACCACGAACAGCTCCTCGTACTTGACCGAGCCGAGCCCGTTCAGGATCGGCACCACCCGGCTCCCCGCGCCCGCGGGTCGCTCGGCCAGCAGCCCGTCGACCAGCAGCGAGGCCAGCCCGTCCGCGGTCGGGACGGCGGTCTCCTCGATGCCGGGCTCGCCGTGGATGCCCAGACCCACCGCCATCCGCCCGGTCGGGACGGTGAACAGCGGCTCGTCGGCGCCGGGCAGGGTGCACCCGTCGAAGGCGACGCCGAGCGAGCGGGTCCGCTCGTTGGCCAGCCGCGCCAGGCGCTCGACGTCGTCGAGGTCGTGGCCGGCCTCGCAGGCCGCGCCGGCGACCTTGAACACGCACAGGTCGCCGGCGATCCCCCGGCGCAGCGCGGGGTCGGCGGCGCTGGAGACGTCGTCGGTCACCACCACGGTGCGGCAGTCCACCCCGGCCTCGCGCAGGCGTTGCTGGGCGGCGTCGAAGTTCAGGACGTCACCGGCGTAGTTGCCGTAGGACAGCAGCACCCCCCGGCCGCGGTCGGCGGCGGCGGCGACGCCGTGCACCTGCGCGGTCGACGGGGACGCGAACAGGTTCCCCATCGCGGCCCCGTGTGCCAGGCCGGGACCGACCAGGCCGGCGAAGGCGGGGTAGTGGCCGGACCCGCCGCCGACCACCAGCGCGACCGTGGGCACGGAGGACTCGGTGGACCGGACGACACCACCCGGGGCCGCGCGCAGCCAGCGCGCCGAGGCCGCGACCAGCCCCGCGGTCATCTCGGTGGCGAACTCGTCCGGGTCGTTGAACAGGCGCGTCATCGCGGTCTCCTCGTCGGCGTCGACCAGAAGCCTAGATCCTATAGGAATTCCTGTGGGCGCACGGCGCGACGCCTCACCGCCCCCACACGGCCGACGCGGTGGGATGGGACCGTGAGCACGACTGCCCCGACCGGTCCGGACCCGATCACCCCCGCCCGCGACGCCGAGCGGCTCGAGCGAGCGGTGCTCGAGGTGAAGCGGGTGGTCGTCGGTCAGGACCGGCTGGTCGAACGGATGCTGGTGGGGCTCCTCGCCAAGGGGCACCTGCTCCTGGAGGGCGTGCCCGGCGTCGCGAAGACCCTCGCGGTGGAGACGTTCGCGACGGTCGTGGGCGGCAGCTTCTCCCGGCTGCAGTTCACCCCCGACCTGGTGCCCGCCGACATCCTCGGCACCCGGATCTACCGGCAGGGGCGCGAGGAGTTCGACGTCGAGCTGGGTCCGGTCGTCGCCAACTTCGTGCTCGCGGACGAGATCAACCGTGCACCGGCGAAGGTGCAGTCGGCGATGCTCGAGGTGATGGCCGAGCGCAAGCTCTCCCTGGCCGGCCGCGACCACCCGATGCCCGACCCGTTCCTGGTGCTCGCCACCCAGAACCCGATCGAGAACGAGGGCGTCTACCCGCTGCCCGAGGCGCAGCGCGACCGCTTCCTGTTCAAGCTCATCATCGAGTACCCGGGCGTCGAGGAGGAGCGGGAGATCATCTACCGGATGGGCTCGACGCCGCCGTCGCCCTCCCAGGTCCTCACCCCCGACGAGCTGGTCCGCCTGCAGCGCACCGCGGCGGACGTGTTCGTGCACCACGCCCTGGTCGACTACGTCGTGCGGCTGGTCGTCGCGACCCGGCTGCCGTCCGAGCACGGCCTGGCCGACGTCGCGTCCTGGATCGCCTACGGCGCCTCGCCGCGCGCGTCGCTGGGCATCGTGTCCGCCGCCCGGGCGCTGGCCCTGGTCCGCGGCCGTGACTACGTGCTCCCGCAGGACGTGCTGGAGGTCGCGCCGGACGTGCTGCGGCACCGTCTCGTGCTGTCCTACGACGCGATCGCCGACCAGGTGCCGGTCGACCACATCGTGACCCGGGTCCTGCAGACGGTTCCGCTGCCCCAGGTCAGTGCCCGGCCCGGGGGAGCCCCCGATGCCGCGTCGTCGGCGTGGCCGCCGCCCGCGCCGGGCGCGGGCCAGGGCCCGGCGTGACGGCGGGGTCCCCCGACCTCGTCCGGCTCGAGGCGTCCCTGCGGACCCTGGAGCTCACCGTCCGGCGGCGTCTCGACGGCCTGCTCCAGGGCAACCACATCGGGCTGCTGCCCGGTCCGGGCACCGAGCCCGGCGACGCGCGCCCGTACCAGCCCGGTGACGACGTCCGCCGGATGGACTGGTCGGTCACCGCCCGCACGACCGCGCCGCACGTGCGGGAGACGGTCGCCGACCGGGAGCTGGAGACCTGGGCGGTGGTGGACCTGTCGCGCAGCATCGACTACGGCACCGCCCGCACCGACAAGCGGCACCTGGCACTGGCCGGGCTGACCGCGGTCGCGCAGCTGACCACCGGCGGCGGGAACCGGCTCGGTGCCGTCGTCGCGAACGGGGAGACGACGCTGCGGCTGCCGGCCCGCGGCGGCCTGGCGCACGCCCGCGGCCTGGTCCGCCGGGTGGCCACCATGCCCGCGGCCGTGGAGGGCGTCCGCGGTGACCTGGCCGGTGCCCTCGACGAGCTGCGCCGCCCTCCGCGCCGGCGCGGGCTGGTCGTCGTGGTGTCGGACTTCCTCGGCGAGCCCGTCTGGGAGCGGTCGCTGCGGGCACTCTCGGCCCGGCACGAGCTGCTCGCGATCGAGGTCGTCGACCCGCGGGAGCTGGAGCTGCCCGATGTCGGGACCGTCGTCCTGGCCGACCCCGAGACCGGGCGGCAGCGCGAGGTCGACACCACGCCGCTGCTGCGTCGCGAGTTCGCCGCGGCCGCCGCCGAGCACCGGGACCGGGTCGCCACGGCGCTGCGCCGCTGCGGGGCCGGGCACCTGACGCTGCGGACCGACACTGACTGGGTCGCCGACATCGTGCGGTTCGCCGTCGCGCGCAAGCACGCCGCGGCCCCGCGCAGCAGTACCGCGGCCCCGCGCAGCAGTACCGCGGCCCGTGGCAGCGGCACGGCGGCCCCGTGGGGGCCGGCATGACCTTCACCGCCCCCTGGTGGCTGCTCGGCCTGCTCGTCGTGGCCGGGCTCGTCGTGGCCTACGTGTGGCTGCTGCGCCGGCGCCGTCGGGACGTCGTCCGGTTCACCAACCTGGAGCTGCTGGACTCGGTCGCCCCGAAGCGGCCCGGCCGGTGGCGGCACCTCCCGGCGATCGCGCTGATCGCGGCCCTGGCCGTACTGACCGTGGCGCTCGCCGGGCCGCAGGCGACGGCGAAGGTGCCCCGCAACCGGGCCACGGTGATGCTGGTGATCGACGTGTCGCTGTCGATGAAGGCCACCGACGTCGCCCCGACCCGGCTGGCCGCGGCGCAGGCCGCGGCCAAGCAGTTCGCCGACCAGCTCACCCCGGGTGTGAACCTGGGGCTGGTGTCCTTCGCCGGGACGGCGGCGGTGCTGGTGTCGCCCACGACCGACCGCAGCGCGGTGAAGAACGGCGTGGACAACCTGCAGCTCGCCGAGTCCACCGCGACCGGTGAGGCGATCTTCACCGCGATGCAGTCGATCGACACGTTCTCCCGGTCGCTGCAGGGCGGGCCGGACGCCGAGGGCGTGCCGCCGCCCGCCCGGATCGTGCTGCTCTCCGACGGCACCCAGACCGTGCCGGGGCCGGACGGGGAGACCGAGCCGCGTGGCTCGTTCACCGCGGCCACCGAGGCGAAGAACCGCGGCATCCCCGTGTCCACGATCTCGTTCGGCACCAGCTACGGCACGATCGAGCTGGACGGCGGGCGGACCCCGGTCGCCGTCGACGACGCCTCGATGGAGCGCATCGCGCAGCTCTCGGGCGGACGGTTCTTCACCGCCGCCACCGAGTCCGAGCTGCGCGCGGTCTACTCCGACCTGTCCGAGGCGCTGGGCTACGAGGAACGCGAGGTCGACGCGAGCAGGCCGTGGATGGTCGGCGGCTTCGTGCTGCTGATCGGTGGGCTCGGTGCGGGCATCCTGCTCGGGCGGCGGCTGCCGTGACCCGGCCCGCGGTGAGGGTGATCTCCGCCGACGGGTACCGGCCGGTAGTGCGTTAGGTTCTCCCCCCGTGGGACGCAGCGTGCTGGTGACCGGAGGAAACCGCGGCATCGGGCTGGCGATCGCGAGAGCGTTCGCCGCCCAGGGCGACCAGGTGGCGGTGACCTACCGCTCTGGGAAGGACGACATCGGGGACGGGCTGCTGCCGGTGCACTGCGACGTGACCGACGCCGGGTCCGTCGACGCCGCGTTCACCGAGGCCGAGGCCGCGCACGGCCCGGTCGAGATCCTGGTGTCCAACGCCGGGATCACCGACGACGGGCTGCTCATGCGGATGGCCGAGGACTCGTTCACCAAGGTCGTCGACGCCAATCTGACCGCGGCCTACCGGGTCGCCAAGCGCGCCTCCCGCGGCATGCTGAAGGCGAGGACGGGCCGGATGATCTTCGTGTCGTCGGTCGTGGGGTTCAGTGGCTCGGCGGGCCAGGTCAACTACGCGGCCTCGAAGTCCGGCCTGGTCGGGCTGGCCCGCTCGGTCGCCCGCGAGCTCGGCAGCCGGGGCATCACCGCGAACGTCGTCGCCCCGGGGTTCGTCGACACCGACATGACCCGCGCGCTGCCCGAGAAGCGGCGCACGGAGATCCTGGGGACCATCCCGCTGGCCCGCTACGCCGACACCGACGAGATCGCCTCGGTCGTCACCTTCCTCGCCTCGCCCGGCGCCGGCTACGTCACCGGGGCGGTCGTCCCGGTCGACGGCGGCATGGGCATGGGGCACTGAGCGTCGCTCGCGGAGCGACCATCGACACCGGGCCCACCGCGGCCCCGGCCCCGCAGAACTCTCGAAAGGACGTCATGGGACTGCTCGACGGCAAGCGGCTGCTGATCACCGGTGTGATCACCGACGCCTCGCTGGCCTTCCACTCCGCCAAGATCGCCCAGGAGCAGGGCGCCGAGGTCGTGCTCACCGGCTTCGGCCGGATGCGTCTGGTCGAGCGGATCGCGCAGCGGCTGCCGAAGCCCGCACCGGTCGTCGAGCTGGACGTGTCCGACCAGGGCCAGCTCGACTCGCTGGTCGAGCGGATCTCCCCGCACCTGGGTGACGAGCCCCGCCTGGACGGCGTGCTGCACTCGATCGGCTTCGCCCCGGCCGGTGCGCTCGGCGAGGGGGCCTTCCTGACGGCCGAGTGGGAGGACGTCGCCACCACGATCCAGGTCAGCGCCTACTCGCTGAAGTCCCTGGCCGTGGCGTGCAAGCCGCTGATGGGTCCCGGCGGATCGATCGTCGGCATGGACTTCGACAACCGGCAGGCCTGGCCGGCCTACGACTGGATGGGCGTCGCCAAGTCCGCGCTGGAGTCGGTCACCCGCTACCTGGCCCGTGAGCTGGGCCGCGACGGCATCCGGGTCAACCTGGTCGCCGCGGGCCCGGTGCGGACGATGGCCGCCCGGTCGATCCCGGGGTTCGCCGCGTTCGAGGACGTCTGGGACAAGCGCGCCCCGCTCGGCTGGGACATGAACGACCCGGTGCCGGTCGCGAGGACCGTCTGCGCGGCGCTCTCGGACTGGATGCCCACCACCACCGGCTCGATGATCATGGCCGACGGCGGGGTGCACGCCGTCGGCGTGTGAGGCCGGGGAGCGCGCGCACCGGGTGGCGTCGATAATCGGGCGCGTGCCCGAACAGTTCGACGCCATCCTGCTGCTCAGCTTCGGCGGCCCCGAGGCCCCCGACGAGGTCCGACCGTTCCTGGAGAACGTGACGCGGGGCCGCGGGGTACCGCCGGAGCGGCTCGACGCCGTCGAGGAGCACTACCAGCACTTCGGCGGGGTGTCACCGATCAACGCCCGCAACCGGGAGCTGGTCGCGGCGATCACCGCGCGCACGGACCTGCCGGTGTACTTCGGCAACCGCAACTGGCGACCCTTCGCCGAGGACACGGTGCGGGAGATGACCGAGGCCGGGGTCGGCCGGGCCCTGGTGTTCGCGACCAGCGCCTACGGTGGCTACTCGGCCTGCCGACAGTACCACGAGGACATCGCCCGGGCCCGTGACGCGGTCGGCGTCGCGGCCCCCGAGCTGGTCAAGCTGCGCCACTTCCACGACCACCCGGACTTCGTGCGCGCGAACGCCGACGCGGTGCGGGCCGCCTGGGCACAGCTGCCCGAGGACCTCCGGGACGCGGCGCGTCTGGTGTTCACCGCGCACTCCATCCCGACATCGGCCGACACGGCCGCCGGGACACCCGCCGACGGCGGGCACCGCTACTCGCGCCAGGTCGCCGAGGCCGCGGCGCTGGTCGCCGCCCAGGTCGGTGCCGACGAGTTCGACGTGGTCTGGCAGTCCCGCTCGGGGCCGCCGCAGGTGCCGTGGCTGGAGCCCGACATCGTCGACCACATCGATGACCTGCACGCCAAGGGGGTGCCCGCGGTCGTCGTCGCGCCGGTCGGGTTCGTGTCCGACCACGTCGAGGTCGTCTGGGACCTGGACAACGAGGCGGCCGAGCGCGCCGCCGAGCACGGCATGGGGTTCGCCAGGGCCACCACGGCCGGGCCGGACCCGCGCTTCGCCGACATGGTCGTCGAGCTGGTGCGGGAGCACACCGACGGCGTCCCCGCCCGGCGGCTGGGCACCGGCCCGTCCGCGGGGTGCACCCGCAACGGGGCGCCGTGCGCGGTGGACTGCTGCGTACCGCAGCGTCGGCCCGCCCGGCCGAGCTGACCCGCGGCCGGCCGTGGCGCCCCGGCGATCCGGCCGGTGTCACTGCCCGATAAGGACGATCATGTAACTGTTCGTCCGGATTGTTGCGGTTCGAGTGGCGATCGGGTGAGGTAGCCGATCATGTCCTCCCTCCCGTCCACGGTGCCGTCGCAACCCGGCGTGCTCGAGAACATCGAGAACTCGATCAACTCGGTGTTCGACCCCATCTCCTCCGGGCTGTCCGGCATCGTCTTCTACGAGGTGACCGTCCTCGGCGCCGACTTCCCGATCATCGTCGGCTGGCTGATCCTGGCGGGCGTGCTGTTCACCCTGTACTTCGGGTTCGTCCAGTTCCGCAACATCGGGCTCGCCCTGCGCATCGTCCGCGGCCGCTACACCCGTCGCGACGAGCCGGGGGAGATCACCCATTTCCAGGCGCTGGCCTCCGCCCTGTCCGGGACCGTCGGGCTCGGCAACATCGCCGGGGTCGGCGTCGCGGTCACCGTCGGCGGGCCGGGCGCGACCTTCTGGATGATCGTCGCCGGTCTGCTGAGCATGGCGACCAAGTTCGTCGAGTGCACCCTCGGGGTGAAGTACCGCGAGGTGCACGCCGACGGCACCGTGTCCGGTGGTCGATGCACTACCTGCGGATCGGCGTGGCCGAGCGCATCCCGAACGCCTTCGGCCGCGGCCTGGGGAAGGTGCTGGCGGCCGGTGCGGCGGTGATGATCCTCTTCTTCGGGGTCGCCGGCGGGAACATGTTCCAGGCCAACCAGACCTTCGCCCAGCTCCGCAACGTCACCGGCGGCGAGACCGGACTGCTCGGCAGCGGCGGCGCCGCGTTCGTCTTCGGTCTGCTGCTGGCGGCGCTCGTCGGGGCGGTCGTGTTCGGCGGCATCAAGTCCGTCGGCGCGGTCACCGGCCGCCTCGTCCCGGCGATGGCGATCGTCTACGTCACCGCCTGCCTGGTCGTCATCGCGGTGAACATCGCGCAGGTCCCCACGGCGGTCGGGCTCATCCTGGCGGGTGCGTTCTCCGCGGAGGGTGTCGTCGGGGGCGCGTTGGGCGCGATGATCGTGGGCTTCCAGCGGGCGGCGTTCTCGAACGAGGCGGGCCTGGGCTCGTCGCCGATCGCGCACTCGGCGGTGCGGACGAAGAACCCGGCCACCGAGGGCTACGTGGCCCTGATCGAGCCGTTCGTCGACACCGTGGTCATCTGCACCATGACGGCGCTGACGATCGTCATCGCCGGCACGCCGTTCTGGCAGCAGGCCCAGGCGACCGCGTTCGCCACCGGTGGCGACGAGGTGGCCGACGGCGTGCTCGTCACCTCCGACGCGTTCGCCACGGTCCTGCCGTGGTTCCCCTACGTGCTGGCGGTCGCGGTGTTCCTGTTCGCCGTGTCCACGATCATCACGTGGGGCTACTACGGTCAGAAGGCCTGGACGTACCTGTTCGGCAAGAACGTCGTGACCGAGCGCATCTACCAGGCGATCTTCTGCTTCTTCGTGATCGTCGGCTCGGTGCTGACCCTGGGGAGCGTGCTCGACTTCGCCGACGCGGTCCTGTTCCTGCTCGCGTTCTTCAACATCCTGGGCCTGTACGTGCTGGCCCCGGTGGTGAAGCGGGAGGTCCGCGCGTTCCGCGCGAAGCTGGCCTCCGGCGAGGTCACCGAGGTGGAGCCGTCCGAGCGCGCGATGCTCTGACCCGTCGGGTGGGCCCGGCTCAGAGCCGGGCCCAGGCCCGGGCGAGCAGCTCGTAGGAACGCAGGCGGTCGGCGAGGGTGGGGGCCACGGTCTCGACGACCAGCTCGTCGGCCTCCGCGGCCTCGACGATCGCGGCGAGCCGGTGTGCGACCACGTCGGCCCGGCCCACGACCCGGGTGCGCAGCCGGTCGTCCAGGGCGACCAGCTCGTCGGGGTCCAGCGGCGGGAGATCGGCCCGTTCGGCGGCGGTGGGGTAGTGGTGCCTGCCGCCGTCGAGGGCGAGTCCGCGCAGCCAGACGTCGTAGCCCGTGCCCAGGGACGCCGCCTCGTCGTCGGTGTCCGCGGCCAGTGCCGACACGGCGATCGCCACGTACGGGCGGTCCCGGTAGGGGCCGGGCACGAACCGTTCCCGGTACAGGTCGATCGCCTCCAGCACGGTACCCGGCCGGGAGAAGTAGGCGACGCCCATCGGCAGCCCGTTGCGGGCGGCGTAGTCGGCGCTCTCGCCCGCTCCGGCCGCGTGCACCCAGACCTGCGGGGGTACGGCCTCGAGCAGCTCGACCGGTGCCCCCTGCAGTCCCGGCTCCTTGCCGGCGAGCAGGCGCAGGAGCTGGTCGCAGCGCCCGGAGAACGAGCCCAGGCCGCGTTCGAGCAACCGGGCCTCGACGTGGGCGCGGTCGTGCTCGACCCCCACGGTGCGCGGTGTACGGGCGGCGACGGACCGGCCCAGCCCGAGGTCGGCACGGCCGCCGGACAGCGCCGAGAGCAGGGTGGCGTCCTCGGCCAGACGCAGTGGCGGGTGGTAGGCGACCGGCGTCGCGGCGACGCCGAGCCGGATGCGCCCGGTGCGGGCCGCGAGGTGGGACAGCAGGACCATCGGGCTGGTCGACCCGAGCGTGGGGGCGAGGTGGTGCTCACCGACCCAGTAGCGCCGCATGTCGAGCGCCTCGGCCTGCTGCGCGAGCGCGACGGCGTCGGCGACGACGTCGGCGGCGGTTCCGCCGGGCCGGACCGGGTTCAGGTCCAGGCACGACAGCGGGATCGTGGACAGGGTGCACTCCTGCGACGGGCGGGGTGCACGGTGTCGGCACCGGGGATCGTTCCCGGAATGTAGGCGCGCCGTGGGCGGAGGGTCAACGCGCCGGCGACCGCGGCGCAGGGATCACAGTGTCAAGGAATCATTGACGCCGACGCGCGGTCAACCGAACAGCGACACCCACGGACCGGGAGCCCGGGGGAGGGGTCGGCGCCCGCGCGGCTGCCGCCGTGCCCAGGACCGGCGGCACCTCGGCGCGGCCCGGGGTGAGCACCGGGACCGGCCCGCACCATGCCGGCGCCCCACACCGCAGTGGCCGGGGTGTCGCCCGGTGCAGCTGCCCGCGCACGGGCGGGCCCCCGTCGTCGACGCGGGCGCCGACGACGCCCCCGGAGCCCGCCTCGGATGCGCCCACTCGCACCCCGCCGGGACGGCTCCGGACATCCGTGGGCACCGT
This sequence comes from Pseudonocardia sp. ICBG1293, assembly GCF_020131355.1. Classification (GTDB taxonomy): domain Bacteria; phylum Actinomycetota; class Actinomycetes; order Mycobacteriales; family Pseudonocardiaceae; genus Pseudonocardia. The sequence continues at coordinate 369,500 of NZ_JAHLEL010000014.1, read as the reverse complement.
GGTCAACGAAACGTTGACGCCAACGATCCGTCGACGAAACGACGACCACCCGACCCGCCCACGACCACGGAAGCCGCCTCCGCGCCGGCCGGGGGCGGACGGTCCGGGGCTGCGGCCCCGCCGTGGTGGGCCCGGTGGGGGCTGGTCAGCGACGAGGGGGGAGGACCCGGTCCAGGGCGTCGACGACGGCGTCGGTGAAGGCGCCGCCACCGCCGTGCCCGGCGTCGTCGATGAGCCGCAGCTCGCTCCCCGGCCAGCGCCGGTGCAGGTCCCAGGCGATGTCCGGCGGACCACTGACGTCGTAGCGCCCGTGGACGAGCACACCGGGGATCCCGGCGAGCCGTGCCGCGCCGCGGAGCAGGGCGCCGTCGGGGAGGAAGGCGGCATGCCGCCAGTAGTGCGTGACCAGCCGGGCGAACACCAGCCGGAACGCCGGGTCGTCGTAGCGGGGGCTCGGCGCGTGGCCCGGCGCGAGGGAGACGTGGGTGTCCTCCCAGCGGCACCACTCACCGGCGGCGTGGGACCTCCGGGTCCGGGTCGGCGAGCAGGGTCGCGTAGGCGTCGACGAGGGGGGTGCCGCGCAGATGGGCGGGCACGGCGCCGGCGAACCGGTCCCACGCGGCGGGGAAGATCCGGCGCATGTCCTCGGTGATCCAGCGGACCTCCCGCGCGGTCGTCGTCGTGACCGCGGCGAGGACGAGCGCGTCGACGCGCTGCGGGTGGGCCCGGGCGTAGGCCAGCGCGAGGGTGGTGCCCCAGGAGCCGCCCCGCACCACCCAGGAGGGGATCGCCAGCAGCTCGCGGAGCCGCTCGATGTCGTCGAGCAGCAGCTGCGTGGTCTGGGTGCGTCCGAGGTCGACGTCGGGGTCGGAGGCGAGCGGCCTGCTGCGGCCGCAGCCGCGCTGGTCGAACAGCACGATCCGGTACCGCTCGGGGTCGAAGTACCGGCGCGCGCCTGCCGTGGAGCCCGACCCGGGGCCGCCGTGCAGGTGCAGGGCGGGGTGGCCGCGGGGGTTGCCGCAGGTCTCCCAGTACAGGGACTGGCCGTCGGTGGTGGTGAGGGTCCCGGCGTCGTAGGGCTCGATCGGCGGGTACCGGGGCACGGCTACAGCCCGGCCAGCAGGGCGGCGGAGTTGTCCTCCCAGGCGTTGTCGATCCGGATGTAGGTGCCGACGGTGGCCAGGGAACGGTGCCGGGTCTGGTGGGCGATGGCCCGGTCGGAGGCGCCCCGCTGGTGGGCGTAGGTCACGTGGCCCGCGCGCAGCGAGTGCGCGGACCAGGGGCCGGGGCCGATGTCGGCGCGGGCCACGGCACGCTGCACGATCGCGTTGACCGACTCGGGGTGCAGCGGACCGTCGGTGACCCGGTTCCCACGGGTGACCTTGCGCAGCACCGGGCCCTCGGTGATCCCGGCGGCGCCGAGCCAGGCCCGCAGCGCGGTGACCGGGCAGCGCGTGGCCCGGTGGGCGTGCGGGAGGACGACCAGCTCGGGCTCGGTGCCGTAGGGGTTGGTCTTGGACCGGGGGATCGACAGGACGCGTCCGCGGGGGTGGTCGGCGATGTCGGCGACGGTGAGCGCGGCCAGCTCCGAGCGGCGCAGCGCGGAGAAGAACCCGACGAGCAGCAGGGCCCGGTCGCGCAGCCCGGCGAGGTCCTCCTCGTCGGCGCGTGCCCGCGAACTGCGGACGGCGGGGCAGGCGTCGACGACGTCGTCGAGGTCGGGCGGCATCAACGGCCGCGCCTGCACCGGCGGGGCGCCGTGGGTGCGGCGGATGCCCTCCCAGACGGCGGTGACGCGACGGGCGTCGGTGGGGTCGGGCAGGTCGCGCATCAGGTGCACGAACCGGACCGACGACAGCCGGCGGCTGATGGTCCCGACCTTCGCCCCGGCACCCGCGAGCTCGGTGATGTAGCCCGACAGCGCCTCGGGGGCCGCGGGCAGCGGCCGGTGCCCGTGCCGGGCGCACCACCCGCTGAACTCCCGCCAGTCCGAGGCGTAGCCGCGCCGGGTGTTGGCCGAGCGGGCGGCGGCGACGTAGGCGGCCTCCTGCTCGGTCAGGGGCAGGTCCACCTGCGGTGCGAGCAGCTCGCCGCCGGGCACGGGGTCCGGCACGGGGTCGGTCACGGCGGTCATTCTGCCGGGCCCGGTGCGCGGGCGACGATCACCACGCCCGCCCCGCCCGCGCCCTGGGCGGGGAGCCGGACCTCGGCCTCGGGGCACAGCCCGGCGCCCTCGATGAGGTCCCGCAGCTGCTCGGGCTGCCACAGGTGGGTGATCCAGCGGACGGGCACGCCGCCGTAGGCCTCGGTCCGGACGAGATCGCCGTCGCCGACGTGGGTGGCCATGATCAGCCGCCCGTCGGGGGCGAGTGCGCGGGTGAAGGAGGCCAGGACCGGTGGCAGGACGTCGCGGGGCAGGTTGAACAGCGACCACCAGCCCAGCACCCCGGCCAGCGAACCGTCCGGGACCCCCAGCTCGGTCGCCGACCCGACCGCGAAGCGGCAGTGCGGGTGGAGCCGGCGGGCCTGCGCGACCATCGCGGGGGAGAGGTCCACCCCGGAGGCGTCGACGCCGCGCTCGACCAGGTGGGCGGTGACCTGACCCGGCCCGCAGCCGACGTCTAGGACCGGGCCGCGCCCCCGGACGGCGTCGGCGAAGACGTCCATGGCGGCGCGCAGCCAGGGGTGGGCTCCGACGTCGCCGATCCCGGTGTCGACGACCAGCTCGACGTACCGGGCGGCGACGCGGTCGTAGGAGTCCCGCACGGCGTCGAGATCGGCGGGACGGGGGACCGGTCCGGTCACGGGGGCACCTCCGGGGCGATCGTGGTCGCGAGGACCGATACCTACCACGCTGCCGGCGCCGTCGACCGTGCCCGGCTCGGGAGGTGCCGGTGATACCCCCGACGAGGTCCGCTCCCGGGGTGCGGCGGGCGGGGACGCCGGTGGGTCGCCGCCGGACGCGGGCGGAGGGGGTCTCGGCGGTCGCGACGGGGACGATGCGCCGCGGCGCCGGTCCGACCCGGCGAGGGCGTCGAGCGCCGACCGAGGGTGGATCGCGTGATTGACTGGGGGCATGCCCGCCGCAGGCACGCACGTCAAGAGCGATCAGCGCCGTGAGGCCGTGCTGGACGCCGCCATCGCCTGCTTCGCGCGCCGGGGGCTGTACGGAACCACGACGCAGGAGATCGCCGACCGGGCCGGGATCTCCCAGCCCTACGTGGCCCGCCTGTTCCCCGGCAAGGAGGCGTTGTTCGTCGAGGCGGTCCGCCGGGTCTCGCGGCTCCTGTCCGAGGCGCTGCGGGCCCATGCCACGCGGATCGGGAGCCCGGACACCGGCCGCGACGGCGCGCTGCGGGCGACGAGGGCGGCCTGGGCGGGGATCATCGGTGACCGCGACGTCCTGCGCTTCCTCCTCCAGGCCAACTGCGCTGCGACCGAGCCGTCGGTGGGCGCCGCCGTACGGGCCTGCTACGCGAGCCAGGTGGCACTGGTCGGTGAGCTCCTGGGCGGGGACGAGCAGGTCGTCCGTCACTGGTTCGCCGACGGCATGCTCGACACCGTGGTCGCCGCGCTGGACCTGCAGGAGACCGACGAGCCGTGGGCCCGTGTGCTGCGCGGGTGAGCCCACGCGCGTCGTGCCGGCTCATCGGGAGGGGCGGTGGCCGTCGACGGCGAGGTGCCGGGCGGACTCGCGGTCCCGTCGAGGCGGGCGCGGCCCCCTCAGGTGCCGAAAGGAGCACTGAGGTCGGAGCCGGACGTCACATCGTCCGGTGCGAGTGCCTCGATCGCCACCAACGGGTTCCAGTAGTCCAGGTAGTGGGTGATGCGGGCGTCGTCATCGGTCCGGACGACCGAGATGCAGGTCTGCTCGTAGGGCTTGCCGGTCGGCCGCGCCGTACCCGTCGAACGGAACTCGGCGATCACGAGGCTCGGATCGACGGTCTCGTGGAAGACCAGATCGACGAACTCCACGTCGAAGGTCTCGGGGAAACGACGCATGTGCGCGATCAGCGCATCGCGTCCGGCGACCCGTGGCGACACGCCGGCCGGGGCGAACGGGAACTCGAGCACCGCGTCCGGGGCGAACAGCTCCACCCATTCGTCGACGCGTCCCGCGGCGGTCAGCCGTAGGTGCTCGGCCACAGCGTGCTGCGCCGCCGCACGACGGTCGGCGATGTCGTCCACGACCATGCCCACTCCTTAGAGGTCATTTCAGAACGAGGTCGACGTGTCTGTTGTAGACGACAAGCGGCTATCTGACCTGCCGTTTGATCTGTCGTCGAGGGGTCAATGGAAACTCGACAAGTCGTTCTGAAACGACCTCTTAGAGGTCGCGCGGATTGGTTGGTGATCATGGACGTCGTGCAGGTCGGGCGTTCCAGCGGTGTGTGGTCCAGGCCTGCCGAATCAAGCTACGGAGTGTGACGATCGTGTCGGCGAGGTCGAAGAACGCGTCGACGACGATTTCTCGTCGTTCGTAGCAGCGCTGCAGCCGGTTGAAGCTGTTGTGCCAAGCGTTGGTCCGCTCGACGTGCCAGCGGCGGGTGGCCTGGATCGGCGCTTTCTCACCCTTGTGCGCGATCTCGCCGTGCAGGCCTCGTTCGGCCAGCGTGTCGCGGGTCTTGCCGGAGTCATAGCCGGCGTCGAGGTGCACGGTGATGTCGTCGGGCAGCGGGCCGAGAGCATCGAGGCGGTCGAGGGTGGGGCCCAGTAGCGGGGAGTCGTGCCGGTTGGCTCCGGCCAGGACTCGGCCCAGCGGGATGCCGTATCCCTCGACGAGCACCGAACGTTTCATACCCTGTTTGCGCCGGTCCACCGGCGACGGACCGGCGACCTCGCCGCCGCCGGGGGCCTTGGTGATGGCGCCATCGACGGCGATGTCGTGCAGCAGCAGACCGACGATGCGGTCGTAGGCGTCCAGGACGATCCGACGCAGCTGGGCGAAGACCCCGAGCCTGATCCACTCGTCACGACGATCGCGGATGGTGGTCGCCGAGCAGGTGCTGTCAGCGATGCCCTCATACGAGCAGCCGAACCGCAGTACCTGCAGGAGCTTGTCGAACACGATCCGATCCGCGATCCGGCGGCGATGGCAGCCCAGCGGATGGGTGGGATCGAACTCGTCTCGATGAGGCAGCAGCGCGGTGAACTGGTCCCACAACGGCTCGGTCAGCCATGATGGCAGGGTGGGCACGCGGCCTCCAGACGATCACGAAGCGTAGATAACTTCATGATCGGCAGGCCCGTACCCGCCCTCGCCCCCAGACACTCGACCGCGGCCAAGCTGTGACCAATCCGCGCGACCTCTTAGTTAGTGAGGGATTCATAACATACGTCGACGACGCGACCACGTCGAACCTCGGCCGGTTCCCCTCCTCCCGGGGTGACCACGCCGTCCAGCACGGTCCGGGGCGCTACGGCCGGACGTCGGGTAGCTCTGTCCCGATGGTCGCGACCCGCTGTGCCACCCGGTAGGCGCCGGCGATACGCGCGGGGACGGACGGGTCGCCGCGCAGCTCGAACGGGTCCTCGTCGGAGGTCCGACCGGCGCGGGCCGCCCGGGCGGCGCGTATCGCGGCGCGCCAGCCGCCGACGTAGGTGAGATCGGCGGTGCCCGATGGTTCCAGGGAGAACCGCGCCCCGGTGCCGCGCTCGAACGCCAGCACCCAGTACACGGTGCCGCCGTCCGGAGCGTCGTGCAGCTCGTAGGCGATCGTGTAGTCGCGGTCCAGCGCCGCGCACGCCTCCCGGACGTCGGGCGAGCGTCGCAGCAGATCGTTCATCCGCACCACGTGCTCGCCCGACATGAACACCACTGTGGACATCCTGCCGCCTCCCCGGGGCGTCGCGCTCCACGTCGTGCCCGGCTCATCCCATGACGGTGCCGCTGCTGCTGTTGACCGCACGCCGTCGGGAGAAGGCCGCGAGATCGATCTCGGCGCCGGTGTGCTCGGCGAGGAACCGGACGGGCTCGGCGTCGTGATCGCCCCCGCTCTCGACCCGGTCGATGATCGCCGTCATGAGCCGGCCGACGACGGGGGCGTTCTTGAACTGGTTACCGCTGGTCCCGACCGCGACGTAGAAGCCGGGCAGGTCGGTCCGGTCGTAGACCGGGGTCCAGTCGTCGGTGACGTCGTACACCCCGACCACCCCGCGGGCGCGGTGCGGGACCTGCAGCTCCGGCAGCCGTCGCGCCGCCCGCACGGTCTGGGCCTCGAAGACCTCCATGGTGGCGTCCGGATGCGCGTCGTCGGGACACTCCAGCCACTGGAAGGGGTCGCACTCGGGTTCGGTGCCGCCGACGAGCAGCCCCCCGCCGACCTCGCCGCGCAGGTAGACACCGAGGTCCAGGTCGGCGACCGAGATGCTCGCGCCGCCCTCCGGATGCAGACCCGCCGGAGCGCGGACGTGGGCGACCTCCTGACGCATCGGCGTCAGCGAGATCGTGAAGTCCGAGCCCACCCCGGCGAGCCGGTTGATCGCCGACGACCAGGGGCCCGCTGCGTTGACGACCACGTCCGCGTCGACCCGGGTCCCGTCGTCGAGCAGGACCGCACGGACCCGGTCGCCGCGCTCGATCGCCGTGACCGTGCGGCGCAGGAGGAACCGGGCGCCGTGACGCTCCGCGGCCCACGCGAGGTTGTGCGCCGCGAGCTGCGGATCGCTGACGTAGCCCGCGTCTGGTGTGTACACCGCCCCGACGGTGCCCTGCGCGTCGTCGAAGAAGCGCTCGTCGGTGAGGGACCTCGGCGGCCAGTAGCGGCCGACGTCGATACCCGGGATGCGCTGCGCGAGCGTCGCGGCGTCCCACTCCTCGAAGGGCACGCCCGCCTGCTCCAGGTGCGGGACGAACATGCTGCGCGGGGCCGCGTCGACGTCGAGCACGGCCAGCCCGGTGCGGACGTACCGGATCATCCCGGCCGGGTCCTCGCCACCGAGATGGTCGGCCCACGACTCCCAGGCGAACCGGGACTCCCAGGCCGCCGCGACCCCGGCGCGGGTGGAGAAGTTGAATCGGACCACGGCGCTCGACGCGCTGGTCGAGCCGTGCCCGACCCCGCCCGCCTTGTCGACGACGACGACCCGCCGACCGCCGCGGGCGAGTTCGAGTGCGATCGAGGAGCCGACCACTCCGGCTCCGATGACCACGGTGTCAGTTCTCATGGGTGTCCTTGTCCGGAGGGCCTGGGTCCCTGACCAGCATGGTCGGGCCCCGGGCGCCCCGACAGCCGCAGGTGTCGCGCGGTGCGGACCCACCGGCACGACATGTGTCGCGACCGGCGCGCTACCGGTCCGGGCGGCGCGGTGACGCGACCAACCGGTCGTACGTGCCCGCCAACCGGGCGATCTTGACCCCCAGGTGGAAGGTGAGGCGGTCCCCGCCGTTGGCGAAGCTCAGACCGGTGAGCTGCTCGATGCGCGACAGACGCTGGTAGAGCGTCGCCCGGTGGATGTGCAGCTCCGCCGCCGCACGTTGCACGTCGCCCGCGAGGTCCAGGAAGGTCTCCGCGGTCTCCAGGAGCAGCCGGGCGCCGCGGTGCCCGGCCAGCCGGAGCAGCGGCGCCGGATACGACGAGATGTCCAGGTCACCGGGCGTGAGCATGGCGAGGAGCCCGTAGACGCCGAGCTCCTCCCAGGTCACGACGTTCGCGAACTCCGGCAGGTGCTGAGCGGCGCGGTTCGCGATCACCGCGTGCCGATAGGCCTGGCGGGCCTCCGCCAGGCCGCCGTCGTGGCTCCCGGTGCCGGCCGTCCAGCCGCCCCCGGTCGCCCGGTCCAGCTCGGCGGTGACCCGGGCCGCGACCTGCTCCACCTGGTGGCCCGCCACCTGGTCCCCCGCGACGAGGACGACCAGACCGGTGCGGCGGACCCAGACGAGCGTGCTGTGTCCGGGTGCGCGTCGCAGGACCTGGTCGGCGGCCTGGGCCAGTGCCGTGGCGAGGGCCCGGTCGACATCGGCGGCGTCGTCGTCGGCGTGGGCGGCAGCGCGGCGGCCGACGACGGCGACCTCGACGTGGTCGGCCTCGGGGAGCAGGTCGTCCTCGCGGAGCTCGGACAGCGCGTCGCCCCGGGTGGCCGTGTCGGACGACACGAGCCCCCGCAGGAGCACCTCCATCCGGGCACGCCGACGCTCCAGCGCGACGTCGCGACGGTAGAGACGCAGTCCGATCGTCTCGGCGACCTCCACGGAGTCCGCGATCTGCTCTTCGGTGAGCGGGGCGTCCTCGATCAACCACAGGAACCCGAGCAGCAGACCCGCGCACCGGATCGGCACGCACAACCGGGGTGTGACGCCGGGGAGCGGCAGGGTCAGGCGGGCCGGCTCGGTGAGCTGCCAGACGTCCTGCGCCTGCACCAGCTCGCGGACCTCGTCGTCGACGTCCCGGCCGAGCACCGATCGGATGCGCGTCTCGTCCTCGTCACCGAAGTGCCTGCTGGCCGCGAGCAGGCGGATGTTCGGGTCGTCGATTGCGACCGACCGCTGCAGCCGCTCGGCCAGTGCGTCGACGGCCTCCTGCAGGCCCGCCTCGTCCTCGGTGCCGGCCGTGTGCAGCCGGTCCCGTGCCCGCTTCGCCACCAGCGCACGACCTCCGGATGTTCCTGGGACGGATCCGCAGCATAGGCATCCGGCATCTGCGCGGGAGTCCGTGTTCCCCGGGGGAGCCTGCGCTACCGGGCCGGCATGTGGAGCTCGAACCAGTCCACGGCCCGCGCCAGGAAGTCGACCTGCGCCGGGTAGGCGCGCACCCCGTGCCCCTCCTGCGGGTAGACCGCCAGCACCGAGGCCACGCCGTGTGCCTGCAGCGCCTGGTGGAACTCCTGGGCCTGGCCGGGTGGTGTGCAGTTGTCCAGTGCCCCCGCCACGGTCAGGCACGGCGTGCGGACCTTGCTGGCGTGCAGCACCGGGCTGCGGGTGTGTGCCCGGGTTCCGTGCTGCTCCGGGTCGGCGTCGAGGAACCGGTTGCCCCAGGCGGCGATGTTGCTCGTGAAGCCCTGGCTGTACCAGTCGGTCACCGGGGCGATCGGCACGGCCGCCGCGAACCGCCGGTCCTGGGTGACCAGCCACGACGACATGTAGCCGCCGTAGCTCCCGCCGATCAGACCGACCCGGCCCCCGTCGACCACACCGCGCTCCACGAGTGCGTCGATGCCGGACAGGAGGTCGTGGGTGTCGGCCCCGCCCATGTCGCCGACGACCAGGCCGGCGAAGTGCTGGCCGCGCCCGGCGCTGCCGCGCGGGTTCGGGTTGAGCACCGCGTACCCGCGGGACACCAGCAGCGGGACCCACGACGACCGCATCGACCACTGGTTGCGGAACGCCCAGATCGGCCCGCCGTGGACGTTCACCACCAGCGGGAACGGACCGTCCCCCTCCGGCGTGCACAGGATCCCCTCGATCTCCGTGCCGTCCGGCGCGTCCCAGGTGACCACCTGCGCGGTCCCGGCGACGGAACGCAGGTACTCGGTCCCGGGGTGGGCCACCGAGGCGAGCACCCGGTCACCGCCGGAGCCGGACACGACGAGCTGCTGCGGCAGCGCGTAGGACTCCTGGATCGTGCACACCGTGGCGTCGGCGGTGAACACGCCGTCCGGGTGGAAGGTGCTCCCGCCGCACGCCGAGGCCGTCGAGAAGATCTCCGACACCTCCGTCGTCCCGTCGTGTGCGACGTCGACGACGCCCGCGACCGAGTCCAGGTGCCGCAGCCCGACGTAGCCGAGCCGGGTCTCGTCGAGCCACTCCAGCCCGGGAGACGTCGGTGCCGCGCACGTCGATCCGCCGCACCGCCCCGGAGGTGCGGTCCACCACCAGCAGGTCACCGGCCACCACCCAGCGGTCGCTGCACACCGCCTCGACCACCGACAGCCACCGACCGTCGGTGGAGCCGGTCGGCAGGGCGAGCTGGACGTCGCTGCCCAGCACCTTCCGGATCGAGCCGACCGGCTCGAACAGGCTCAGGTCCGCGCGGTACCAGTCGTCCTCGCCGGGCCCGTCGGAGGTGATCGCCGCGACCCGCTCCGGGCCGCACCAGCCCGCCTCCCAGCAGTTCAGGCCCGCCGCGGAGAGCCGGTCGAGCGCCCCGGTCCCCGGCGTGTACAGCCAGAGGCTGCGCCGTGCCTGCTCCCCGGCCCCGTCGTCGATGCGGGGGAACCACGACGGTGTCTCGTCGGCGTCGCGTCGGTTGACCCCCGATCCCTGTCCGCCGGACAGGTCGGCGCCGAGACCCGCGACGCCCAGCAGGATCCGCCTGCCGTCGGGCGACCAGTGCAGGTACTCGACCGTGCCGGGCACCGGGGGCGCCGCCTGCGCCTCACCCAGCCTGCCGTCGACCAGCAGGTGGAGCTGGAACACCCCGCGCTCGCCCCGGTCGGCCAGGAACGCCAGGGTGTGCCCGTCCGGCGAGAACCGGCCGGACCGCGCCGATGCGCCCGTGGCCGACACCTGCCGGAAGCGGCCGTCCTCGGCCGTGTGGAGCGCGTTCCGCGGCACGCCGTCGAGCTCGTCCAGGACGTCCGCGGTGACCACCGTGCGCCGCCCGTCCCGGGTCACGTGCGGCTCCCGGATGCTCGACGGGCCACCGAACCCGGGCTCGTGCAGTGCCTGCAGGTGTGCCAGGACCCTGTCGTACTGCGCCTGCTGCTGCGTGCTCCGCTGTGTCATCGGGCTCCCCCGGATCCTGCCGTGGTCTCGTGTGGGCGAGTCTCCCCGGCGGTCGGATCGACGGGCGTCAGGTCGAGCCGCTGCATCAGGAAGGCGAGCCAGTGGGTGGCGTGGGTGACGCCGTCGGACCGGGAGGTCGCCGTTCCGTGCCCGACGCGGTCCCAGACCCGGAGCAGCTGCGGCGCGGTGGTGTCCGGCACCGCCTGCACCCGGGCGACGAACTTGCGGATCGGCCCCGGCGGGCACGCGACGTCGGCGCCGCCGGCGTGCACGTACAGCGCCGGGTAGGCCGTGCCGTTCTCGATCAGCTGGTACGGCGAGATCCCGGCGAGCCGGGTCACCTCGTCCGGGTCGTCGAGGTCGCCGTACTCGGCGCCGACCGCGAACCGGCCGTAGGGATGGCGGTGGCAGCCGATCACGTCGAGGATCGGGCACTGGGCGACCACCGCCGCCCACAGCTCCGGGCGCTGGGCGAAGGCGACCCCGGCCATGAGTCCGCCGTTGCTCCACCCGGTCACGGCGAGCCGGTCCCGCGTGGTGACCCCGGTGCGGACCAGGTCCTCCGCGATCGCGTACAGGTCGTCGAAGCTGTTCTGCTTGTTCCGGAGGCGCCCGGCGTCGGCCCAGTCGGAGCCGAGGTCCGCGCCCCCGCGCTGGTGCGAGATGACCAGCGTCCCGCCGGCCGCGACGAACGCCGCGACCGGCCCGGGGAACTGGGCGGGCCAGGCGACCCGGCCGCCCCCGTAGGCGGTGATGAGCGTGGGCGACGGCTGCGTCCCGTCGGTGCCGGCCGGCCGGACGAGGTGGTAGGGCACCTCGGTGCCGTCCGCGGACCGGGCCCGGCGCAGCGACACGCCGGCCCCCGGCAGACGGACGCGGGGTTCGCGCAGCGTGCTCAGCCGACCCGAACCCGGGCGGTAGCTGTACACGCCCGGCGACGACGTCGGGGTGGAGAAGGCGAAGAGGAACTCCTCCGGGTGCTCCGGCGGCACCAGCGAGGCGTGGGGCAGCACGTCCAGCGGGAACGCTCCGCGGCCGGGCAGCGGTACCTCCTCCAGCTCGCGGCCGTCGAGATCGAAGACCCAGGCACGCGCCTCGGTGTCGACCGAGCCGGTCACCACCAGGCGGTCACCGATCAACCGGACGTGGCCGAGCACGCGGTCGGAGGCCGCGACCAGCTCCTGCCAGGTGGCGGGGTCCGACGGCGCCGGGGCGTCGAACGGGATCGCGACGATCCGTCCGCGGGGAGCGCCGTGATCGGTGACCGCGATGTACCGGTCGCCGTGGATCACGCCCGCGACCGAGGCGTCGACGTCGCGGACGAACGGTCGCCACGCCCGCCCGGGCAGGTCGCACACGTACTGCGGCAGCGGCCACACCGCGGAGACGACCGCGCGCCTGCCGTCGGCGGAGACCTGCACGGTGGGCCCGTGGGCGACGTCGAACGGCTCCGGTTCGTCGGGGGGAGGGGCGCCGACCGCGTGGAAGTACGTTCGCAGGGCGAACGTCCCGGAGGACGTGTCGGCGGCCGTGTAGAAGAACCCGGAACCGTCCGGCACCCATTGTGGAGTGACGAGCGGTCCCATGGTCCGCTGCGGGATCCGGTCCGCGAGGCGGTCGCCGCTCTCCGCGTCGAGCAGCCTGACCTCGCCGAGCTCGGAGCCGTCCGCGCAGACCGCGAACGCCACGATCCGCCCGTCCGGGGAGGGCGCGAACCACGAGATCTGGCGGTTGCCGTCGGTGTCCGGGTCGTAGAGGACCGTTCCGGGGAGGTCCGGTCCGTCGGAGACGACCAGCGCGGCCCGGTCCGGGTAGTCCGGATCGGGCGTCCGGTCGAGGCGGAACCAGCGACCGCCTGCGTACCGCGGCGCCGGCTCGACCATCCAGTTGCTCGACCCGGTCCCGTCGGCGACGAACGTGTCGACCGACGCGTGCAGCGCGGCCAGGTGCGGCCACCCGCCGATCATCGTGTCGGTCAGCGACTGCTGGTCCCGCTGCCAGGCGGCGACCTCGTCGGAGTCGTCCTCCAGCCAGCGGTAGGGATCGGGGGAGTCGACACCCGCCACGACGTCCCGGACGTCGACGGTCCTCGCCTCCGGATACTGCGGACGATCACCGGGCATCCTCGTGTCCTTCCTGCTCGCGGGCAGACCTACCAAGTGTGGTCTCCGGGGCGTAGGTGCACAGCCGACGATTGCCGATGATCCCGGGCGCTGGACACGACGTCTGTGCATCGTGCGCCGGGCCGGCTCCACCCGGCGTCGCGTCGGGAAGCGGTCGACGCACGGATTCCTCGCTGCGTGTCCGCACGGGTCGGCGGTCGTCGGCGTCGGGTCCAGCCCGCCCGCCGGGATGTCGTCGTGTGGGGCGCAGGTCCGGCGGGCGATCTCCGACGGGCCGGGGTCACGCCGTCGGGATGGGCGCACGTCTCCGTCGACGCGGCGGACGGGCCATGACGCCGGACCCGAGCGGGTGCGGTTCGACCCGCGCCACCGACGTCGGGGGATCGCGCGGCGGACTGTGGTGAGCCGCGTCGAGACCTTGGAGATCTTCACGGGCCGGACGGGCCGTGATCGGCTGGAAGTCGGGACCCACGTCGGAAGGTGCACCGATGACGAAGATCAGGATCAGGCCCGGGCCCGCTCCCGAGCAGGTGCTGCAGGTCGTCCGCGCGACCTTCGAGTCGCGCGACTTCACCTGGCAGCCCGACGGCGACCGGCAGGCCCGCGCGAGCGAGGGCGATGCCGCGGTGCGCGACGCCGCGCTGCCGACCTCGCAGCGGCTGCGGGTCCGGGTCCGTGTCCGACCCGACGCGGACCGCGTGGTGCTCGACCAGGAGACGGTCGGGGCGGCGATGACGGGGGCCATGGCGTCGACCGGTGCCGGGCCGTGGCTGATGATCACGCTCGGCCGTCGGTTCCGTCGGATCGTCAAGGCGGTCCGGCAGGACCTCGCGGCCGCGCACCTGTCCGTCTGAGACGGCGACACGATGGCGAGGCGTACGGCACGGCGCCTGATGAACGGGCTGGTCGCCGTGGCGATGACGGTGGGGGTCGCGGCTGCGTGCTCCCCGGCCGGCCCCGGCGAGGACCCGGGCGGCGATCCCACCCGTGTGCAGACCGCGTCGGGTGCTCTGCAGGGCGTCGCCGACGGCGACGTGGTGCGGTTCCGCGGGGTGCCCTACGCCCAGCCACCGGTGGGGGAGCTGCGCTGGGCACCGCCCGTGCCGGTCACCCCGTGGAGCGCGGTGCGCGCCGCCGACCGCTCGGGACCGCCGTGCGCGCAGTCCGCGCCGCCACCGGCCGGCCCGCAGGTCGAGGAGGACTGCCTGCACCTCGACGTCACCGTCCCGGCGCGACCGGCTGCGGTGCCGCGCCCGGTGATGGTGTGGCTGCACGGAGGCGGTTTCAGCACCGGCGCCGGCTCGGACCACGACCCGCGGCGCCTCGCCGCCCAGGGCGACGTCGTGGTCGTCACCGTGGACTTCCGGCTCGGGACGTTCGGCTACCTCGCCCTGCCCGGGATGATCGACCCCGGCAGCTACGGGCTCCAGGACCAGCAGGCCGCCCTGGCCTGGGTCCGGCGCAACGCGGCCGCCTTCGGTGGGGACCCCGCGAACATCACGCTGTTCGGGCAGTCGGGCGGCGCCGTGGCGGTGTGCGGGCAGCTCACCTCACCCGCTGCGCGAGGACTGTTCGACAAGGCCATCCTGCAGAGCGGCTCCTGCGGCACGACCCTCGCCGCTGGTGCCGCCGGTCCCGGCTCGCCGGCCTTCGGGGCGTTCTGGAGGCCCATGGCGCACGCCCGGCGCACCGGCATCTCCGTGGCCGAGAACCTGGGTTGCACCGATCCGACGACTCGGCTGGCCTGTCTGCGAGGCGTACCCGCGGACAGGCTGCTCGCCCAGCCCACTCCGGTCACCGCGGCCGCCACCGGTGACAGCACCCTCCCCGTCGATCCCCGCGACGCCCTGCGTTCAGGGCGGTTCGCCGACGTCCCGGTGCTGTCCGGCCACACCGCCGACGAGCAGCGCTTCATCGCCAACCTCTTCGCCCTGCTGGGGCAGCCCGTCACCGCGGCGGCCTACCCGGAACTGATCGCCACCGGCTTCGGGGAGGACGCAGACGCCGTTCTGGGCGAGTATCCGCTCGCCTCCTACCCCGACGCGGCCTCGGCATGGACGGCCGTCCACACCGACTCCGGGTACGTCTGTCCTCAGCTGGACACCACCGCCGCCCTGGCCACACGCGGACCGGTGTTCGGCTACGAGTTCGCCGACCCGACCGCGCCGCCGACCATCCCGGACCCGACCGGGACGACCGCCGGGGCCACGCACGCCTCGGAGCTGTTCTACCTGTTCGACCAGCCCGGGAAGCCCGTGCGGGCCGACGGCTCGGTCCAGATGCTCACCCCGGTCCAGCGGCAGGTGGCCGACACGATGATCGCCGCGTGGACCACGTTCGCCCGCACCGGTGCCCCACCGACCGGTCCGGGTGCCTGGCCGGCATGGCACGGCCTCACCTCGGCCGTGCACGTCTTCACCGCCGACCCCGGACGACCCACCCGGGCCGATCCTGCGGCCCGGCACCACTGCGCCTTCTGGGCCGGTCTCGGGAGGTAGCGCCGTCGCCTCCGGCGGGCGACCGGTGTCGACGTCGCGCGGCCGCTCACCGGTGGTGGGGCTCGTGCGCGGCGGCGCCCCTCGTCGTCCGCGCTCGCCGTCCGCTCGGTCGACCACCAGCGCCTGCCGTCGACGGTATGCCGGGATTCTCTGCATTATCCCGTGTAGAATGCGTTGTGGTTGATATACTCGAAACCTGTAGACAGTTTGTTCAATCCGAACCGGTAGAGTGTCCACCGTGACGGAGACGGTGGTGCGGTGCGGATACAGCCGGTGCCGGGCGGAGCTGCCCCCACCCGGGCCGCAGGGGGGCCGGCCGCGGTCGTTCTGCCGGGACACCCGGTGGGAGCAGGGGAGGACGTGCGCCCAGATGGCCCGCGCCGAGCGGGAGGCACTCGGCACCCTCGGCCTGGACGCCGGGACCGGGGCGTTCGCGCTCGACGCGGACCGGCTGCGCGAGCACGTGGGGGCGCTCGCCGGGCCGGTGGCGGAGCTGTCCGGGGCGCTGACCGCGGTGCTGGACCGGCTGGACGAGGTCGAACGCGACGCGCTGGCGGCGACGGAGTCGGCCCGCGCGGGAGCGGCGCAGGCGGACGCCGCCCGGCAGGAGGCAGACGCCGGGCGGGAGGCCGCCGAGCGCCGCGCCCGGGAGGCGGAGCGGGCCGCCGCCGAGGCGCGGCAGGAGCGGGCCGAGGCGGTGACCCGCGCGGAGGAGGCCGCCGCCACCGCGCTGGCGGCGACCGAGGCCCTCGGTGCCG
The DNA here is from genome assembly GCF_020131355.1 of Pseudonocardia sp. ICBG1293. Classification (GTDB taxonomy): domain Bacteria; phylum Actinomycetota; class Actinomycetes; order Mycobacteriales; family Pseudonocardiaceae; genus Pseudonocardia. The sequence continues at coordinate 353,458 of NZ_JAHLEL010000014.1, read as the reverse complement.
CCCGGCAACAGGCCGTCGACGCCGTCACCGCCCGCGATGCCGCCGTCGCCGCCCGGGACGAGGCCGTCGCCGACGCCCGCGAGGCGCGGGTGGCCGCCGCGACGGCCACCCGGGACCGGGAGGCGGCGGTACTCGCCGCCCGGACCGCCGAGCACGAGCGCGACGCCGCGCTGGGCCGCGCGGACGTCGCCGCCCGCGACCGGGAGCGGGTGAGCGCGGAGCTGGCGGCGCTGGCCGACGACCGGGCCGCGGTGGTCGCCGACCGTGCCGGGCTCGTCGAGACCGTGGTCGAGCAGCGCAGCCGGCTGACGTCGCAGCGGGAGCTGCTGGACGAGGCCCGCACGGTCGCCGACGGGCTGCGCGCGGAGCACGCCGCCGCCCGGGACGCGGTCGAGGACCTGACCCGGCGGCTCGACGACGCCCGACGGGAGTGCGCCGCGCTCGCCGCCGAGCGGGACGGGCTGCGCGCCGGGCCCCCGGCACCGGCCCGGATGCACCCGGACGACCTCGCCGCTCTCGCGACGGCGCTCCGTGGATGAGGCCGCCGGTCAGCTCCCGGGGTGGCCGGCCCGTCGGGTGGTCGAGGTCCAGCTGGCCAGGACGTCCATCGCCTCCCGGGACGGCGACCCGGCCGCGGTGGTGTAGACGAACAGGGTGGTGTCCGGGTCACCGGGCGGGGCGAACGTCTCGTACTCCACGGTGAGTGGCCCGACGACCGGGTGGCGCAGCCGTTTCGACCCGTGGGTGCGCTGGTACACGCGGTGCTCCTGCCACCAGCGACCGAACTCGGGACTCTCCTCGCGCAGCTCGGCCACGAGCGCGACGGTCGCCCGGTCCCCGGGGTCGCGTCCCGCCTCCAGCCGCAGCGTCTCCACCGCGGCCCGGGCCTGCGCCTCCCAGTCCTCGAACAACGCGCGGGCCTCGGCGTCGAGCAGGATCCAGCGGGCGTAGTTGCGGTGCGGACCGGGGAACCGCTCGAAGTCCCCGAACAGGGCCGCGGCCATCCGGTTGGCGGCGAGCACGTCCATCCGGCGCCCGAGCAGCAGGGCGGGTTCGCCGTCGAGGGCGTCGATGAGCTGGCGCAGACCGGGGCGCACCCGCTGCACCTCGCGGGCCCGTGGCCGCGGTGCGGCCGAGCCCAGCCCGATCAGGTCGGCCAGGTGCGCCCGGGCGGCCCCGTCGAGCTCCAGGGCACGCCCGATCGCCTCGACCACCGCGGGGGACGGCACGATCCGGCGGCCCTGCTCCAGCCGTGCGTAGTAGTCCGACGACACCCCGGCGAGCAGCGCGACCTCCTCCCGGCGCAGTCCCGGTACCCGGCGGACGCGGCCGTCGGCCGGCAGCCCGGCGCGGGCCGGGTCGCACTGGCCACGGGCGCGGCGCAGGAAGTCGGCGAGCTCACGGTTGTTCCCGGCCATGGAGGCCAGTGTCGTCCATCGGGCCCCGGCGGACCTGGCCCTGCGAGTCCTGGTCGGCGGAGTCCTGGTCGGCGGGGTCCTGGTCGGCGGGGACCCCGGTCGCACAGGGCCCGGTAGCGGCGCCCGGACGGCCCGTACCGGCACCAGGCTGGGTGCACGCCCCGGGTCGCCGGCGGCGTACCGCCATCGAGCAACGAGGGAGCACCACAGTGAGCCGGATCCTGATCGTCCTGTCCGCAGCCGACACCTGGGAACGCACGGACGGGTCCGCCTACCCGACGGGGTACTGGGCCGAGGAGCTCGCGGCGCCGTACGAGACGTTCGTCGCGGCCGGGCACACCGTGGAGTTCGCCTCCCCGGGCGGGGTGCTGCAGCCGTTGGACCGGCACAGCGCCGACCCCGCGGTCGCCGGCCCGGACTGCGCGCACCACGTCCGGGTCGCGGAGGCCGCCCTGCGCGAGTTCGGGACACCGCTGCGCCTGGCCGACGTCGACCCGGACCGCTACGACGCGGTCGTGCTGCCCGGGGGGCACGGGCCGCTCGTCGACCTGTACCGGGACCCCGACCTCGGCGCCCTGCTGGCGCGGGTCGACGGCGACGGCAGGATCGTCGGCGCGGTCTGCCACGGACCCGCCGGACTGCTGAGCGCCACCGGCCCGGACGGGCGCTGGCTCTACGCCGGCCGCCGCATGGCCGCCTTCACCGACGAGGAGGAGCAGCTGTTCGGCACCGCCGACGGCGCCCCGTGGCTGCTGGCGAGCCGGCTGCGGGAGCGCGCCGCCGTGCACGAGAGCGGCCCCGCCTACCAGGCGTTCACCGTGGTCGACGGGAACCTGGTCACGGGGCAGAACCCGGCGTCGAGCACCCCGATGGCCGAGCAGGTCGTCGCCGCCCTGCGCGACCGGGACACCGTCGGCGCCCCCGCCCACGCCTGACGGTAGCGGCACCGGGGTCGTCCCCGGCCGCGGTGCCCTGCCGTCGCCGGGGCCTGGCAGGCTCGGCGCCATGAGCGCGCGTGTCCCCTCCCGCCGTCGTCCCGACGGCGGGGCCCCTGCCCCTGCCGTGGTGACGGTGCTGCGGGAGCGGCTCTACGGCACCCTGTCCTGCCTGTCGACCCTGCTCGTGCTGCTCGGTCACGGTGGCGAGGGCTCCACGGCCGGGTCCGCGATCGTCGACGTCGTGGTGGCCGCGGGTGCCCTGTGGGCGGCGAGCCTGCTGTCCGACGTGGTCGCCCACCTCGCCGTGCACGGTGCGGGTCCCCGCGGCCACGAGCTCGTCGCGGCGCTGCGGAGCTCGGGCCAGATCCTCCAGGCCTCGGCGGCCCCGGTCGTGCTGCTGGCCGCCGCCGCGGCCGGCCTGCTCGAGCTCACGACCGCGCTGGAGCTCGCGACCGGGGTCACGGTGCTGGTGCTGGCGCTGTTCGCGGTGCTGGCCGCCCGGCGGACCCCGCTGTCGTGGTGGCGGCGGGTGCTGCTGGTCGTCGCCCTGGTCGGACTGGGTGCGCTGGTCATCGTGGTCAAGCTGCTCGCGCACGGCTGACCTCAGCCGACCGGGGCGGCGCCGGGACGGGTGGTCGCCGGCGGCGGGGTGCACACGGTCCCGGCCGGCGGCACGGTGGCCGCGATCAGGGTGGACCCGACCGCGGCGGCGACGCAGGGGTCGGTGCCGTAGGAGCCGTGCCCGACGCCCTCGCGGGTCAGCAGCACCGCCGAGTCGAGGGTGTCGACCATCCGCTCCGCCCACCGGTGGGGGGTGACCGGGTCGAGCCTGCCGCCCACCACCAGCGTCGGCGGTGCGCCCGCGCCGGTCAGCGGCCCGGTGACCCGGTCGGTGTTCGGCGCGTCCAGGGCCGCGCACGCCAGCGCGCTGTAGGCCGCCCGGGTGCCGATCCGCGGAGCCTGCTCGACGGCCCGCTCGGCGGCCGCGGTGTGCGCCGCGACGTCGGTCGGGGTGTCCCAGTCCGCGCAGCGCACCGCGGTGTGCTGCTCCTGGGTCGCGGTGGGGACCCCGAACGGCGAGACCGTCAGCGAGCGGTACAGCAGATGGGCCGTGGTGCCGTCGCCCTGCTGCGCGGTCGTCAGTGCCGTCGTCAGCACCGGCCAGAGGGTCCGGTCGCCCGCCGCGGCGCGGGCGACCTCCAGCAGCATCGCGCCGTCGACGACGCCGGCGGGGGAGAGCCCCTCCACCGCCCGCGCCGGGGCGGGACGGCGTTCCAGGGCGGTGACGAGCGCGTCGAACGCGGCCGCCGGGTCGTCGTCGCCGAACGGGCACGCCGCGGTCCCCTCGGTGCGGCAGGCGTCGAACCAGGCGTCCAGGGTCCGCTCGCTCGCGACGGCGACCTCGCCGAGGAACTCGAGCGGGTCACCGGCCCACAGGGTGGTGTCGACCGGCGCGTCGAGGACCATCTGGCGGACCCGGTCCGGGAACAGGGTGGCGTACATCGGGCCGACGACGGTGCCGTAGGAGATGCCGTAGTAGGTGACGGTCCGCTCGCCGAGCGCGGCGCGCAGCCGGTCCAGGTCGCGGGCGACGTTGTCGGTGGACAGGCTCGCCAGGAACGCCGGGTCCTGGTGCCGCGCGCAGCCCTCGGCCAGCGCGGCCGCCTGGGCCTGCAGCGTGGGCAGCGGGGCACCGCCGGGGATCGCGGGGTCGGCGGTGGTGTCGGCCGCGGCCTCGGCGCGTTCGGCATCGGTCCGGCAGCGCACACCCGCCGAGCCGCCGACGCCGCGTGGGTCCATCGCGACGACGTCGAAGCGGGCCAGCACCTCCGGGCCGAACGTGCCCGGCGCCCCCGGGGTCGACGGCATCGCGCGCAGCGTGTCGGTCGCGGCGACCCCCGGCCCGCCCGGGTTGAAGAACAGGGTGCCGCTGCGGCGCTGCGGGTCGGTGGCGCGGTGGCGCATCACCGCGAGGGCGATCCGCGGGCCGCCGGGGTCGGAGTACTCCTGCGGCACCTCGAGGGTGCCGCACTCCAGGCCGGGTCCGCAGTCGGACCAGGCGAGGGGGCCGGGTGGTGGCGGGTCGGCGGCGGGACCGGCGGGCGGGACGCCCGCGCCGCAGCCGGTGAGGGCCACGGCGACGGCCGCCGCGAGCACGGCGAGGGGGCGGAGGGCGCGGTACGGGGGTGGCATGCGGCCGATCCTGCGGGGGCCGGCCGGGCGGGCGGATCGGTCCGGTGGAGCGGTCCGCCCGCCCGGGCTCCGTCCGAAGGATGAGTGCGTCCGGTCCGGGGGACGGAGGCGCCCGTGCCGGTGCGGGCCCTAGCCTCGGCGCCATGACCGAGGCTCCGGCGTACCGGCGGTGGGTCGTCGACGGCCTGCCGGTCGTGCTGACGGCCCTGGTGGGGCTGCTCGCGGCCCGGTTGCGGCAGGTGATGCCGGGCGGGGAGCCCGAGCTGCTGCTGCGGGCCGACCTGGCCGTCGGGATGGTCGCCTGCGTCGCGCTGTGGTGGCGGCGCCGGTACCCGCTGCCGGTCGGGGTCGGGATCGTGCTGCTGTGCACGGTCTCGGAGATCGCGTCGGTCCCGGGGCTGGTCGCGTTGTTCGCGGTCGCCGGGCGGTGTCCCGCCCGGGTGTCGGCCGCGGTGTTCGCGGGGAGCCTGGCGTCGTTCGGGGTGTACTTCTCGTGGCGGTCCGCGCCCGAGGCGCCGGTGTGGCTGCTGGTCGGGGCGGTCGTGGCCGGGCACGCGGCGGTGTTCGGCTGGGGGCTGCTGGTGCGCAGCCGTCGCCTGTTGCTCGCGTCGCTGCGGGAGCGGGCGGCGATGGCGGAGTCGGCGGCGGCGCTGCGGGCCGAGCGCACCCAGCACGAGGCCCGCGAGGCGCTGGCCAGGGAGATGCACGACGTACTGGGACACCGGTTGTCGCTGCTCAGCGTGCACGCGGGGGCGTTGGCGTTCCACCGTGGCGCCCCCGCGGAGGAGACCGCGCGCGCGGCGGAGGTGGTGCGGGAGAACGCCCACCGCGCGCTGCAGGACCTGCGTGAGGTCATCGGGGTGCTCCGCGCGCCGGTGGGCGAGCTGCCCCTGCCCGGGATCACCGACGTCGGGGAGCTGATCGAGGAGACCCGCCGGACCGGGACCGCGGTCACCCTGCACGACGGGCCGGGTGTGACCAGCGGGGAGCAGCCGGTGCCCGAGACCGCGGGCCGCACCGCCTACCGGCTGGTGCAGGAGGCACTGACCAACGCCCGCACCTACGCGCCGGGCGCCCCGGTCACGGTGACGCTCACCGGTGGCGCCGGGGACGGCCTCGTCGTCGAGGTGGCGAACCCGGCACCGGCCCGGTCCGGTGCCGCCGACCGCCCGGGGGCCGGGCAGGGTCTGCGGGGGCTGGCCGAGCGGGCCGCGCTGGTCGGCGGGCGGCTGGACCACGGTCCGACCACGGACGGCGGGTGGCGGACCGGGATGCGGCTACCGTGGCCGCCATGACCGGCTCCGACCCCGTCACGGTGCTCCTCGTCGACGACGACCCGGTCGTCCGGTTCGGACTGTCGATGATGCTCCGCGGCGCCGAGGGCCTGACCGTCGTCGCGGAGGCCGGTGACGGCGCCGAGGGGGTCGCGCTGGCGCAGCGGCACCGGCCCGACGTCGTGCTGATGGACATCCGGATGCCGGGCACCGACGGGCTCACCGCCACCGAGACGCTGCGCCGCCGCCCCGACGCGCCCCAGGTCGTCGTGCTGACCACGTTCGACGCCGACGCCCACGTGCTGCGCGCGCTGCGGGCCGGTGCCGCGGGGTTCCTGCTCAAGGACACCCCGCCCGACGAGCTCGTCCTCGCCGTCCGGCAGGCCGCCGCGGGACGCCCGGTGCTCTCCCCGGAGGTGACCCGCCGGCTCATCGACCGGGTCGCCGAGACCGACCGGGACAGCGTCCGGGCCGCGGCCCGGCGACGGCTGGAGCGGCTCGCGGAGCGCGAGCGCACCATCGCCCTGGACCTCGGCGCGGGCCGGTCCAACGCCGAGATCGCCGCACGCCACCACATCAGCGTGGCGACGGTGAAGACCCACGTGTCGGCGATCCTGACCAAGCTGGACCTGAACAACAGGGTCCAGGTGGCACTGCTGGTGCACGACGCCGGGCTGTCCCCGCCGGTCTGACCCGCGCTCAGGCGGTGCCCGGGCGGGGCGGCCCGTACCGGAACGACGGGTGCGTCCCCTCGGTGGTCGCCCGGCCGGAGAACCCGTCCAGGACGTCGTCGACCACCGACCAGGCGGACGCGGCGGTGACGTCGTCGCCGAACGGGGCGAGGGCGTTCACGCAGTAGGCGGCGTCGCGGCCGCGGACGGTGTCGGCGACGGCCGGGGGGCGCCCGGCCGCGCCGCCCAGGTGCCGGATCCCGGTCACGACCATCGGACCGGTCCGCGACACGACCCTGGCGAGGCCGGCGCGGTCGAGACCGTCGACGAGGACGTCGTCGCCCAGATAGGCGTGCGGGACCTCCGGCTCGGCGTACACCCGCGCGGAGTCGCGCGGGTCCAGCGGACCGACGGTGTCGTCGTCCCAGGCGACGGCGGCGCGCAGCGGCGCGAGCAGCGTGTCGGTACGGCCGGTCCCCCCGGTGCCGACGACCCCGACCCGCAGGACCCGGCGTCCGCGCAGGTGGGCGGGCAGGAAGGGGAGGTCGGGGTAGCCGACCACCGACACACCGGAGGAGACGTCGTCGGGCAGCCTCGCGGACCAGTCGGCCCAGGCGTACAGCGGTGCCGGGTCGCCGGGGGAGTCCGCGGGGCCGAGGACGCGCACGAGCCCACCCCCCACCAGCCCCGCGGAGGGGAGGAGCCCGAGGTGGACCGCGGTGACGACGTCGCCGTCGTCCGGGCCGGTGCCGCGCAGGCGGGCGAAGCAGCGCGGGTCGGACTCCGCGCAGACCCGGACGGTCCCGGTCGCCCGGGCGAGCTCGATCGCCCGGACGTGGTCGGCGGCCCAGCCGTCGGCGCGGACGGTGAGACCGAGCCCCCCGCCGAACAGGTACCCGGCGACGCCGACCGAGGGGGCGCTGCCGTGCGGCGGGCGCAGCCCGTGCGGTGCCGCCGCGGCGACGACGTCGCCCCAGGTCGCGCCCGCCCCGGCGCGGGCGGTCCGGCTGCGCGGGTCGACCGTCACCCGAGCCATCGGGGCGGTGTCGAGGAGCAGGCCGTCCGTGCAGGGGCGACGCAGGCCGTGGCCGGTGGAGTGAACGGTGACCCGGAGGTCGTCGCGGCCGGCCCGGGCCAGCGCGGCGACGACGTCGTCCGCGTCCCGGGCGGCGACGACGACCGACGGACGGTGGGCCACCCCGGTCTGGAAGCTGCGTGTGCTCGTCATGGCCTCGAGCCTGGTCCCGGAGCCGGCAGAAGTCGAAGAGATGGATCGTCTGGTCGCTAGCATCTCCGGTTATGGAACTGCGTCACCTGCGCTACCTGGTCGCGGTCGTCGACTCCGGGACCGTCACCGCGGCCGCCGCCGCACTGCACGTCGCGCAGCCCGGGGTGAGCGCGCAGCTGCGCCGGCTGGAGCGCGAGCTCGGCGCGCCGCTGTTCGACCGCGGCCCGCGCGCCGCTGTTCGACCGCGGCCCGCGCGCCGCCACGCTCACCGAGGCCGGCCGGGCGGTGCTGCCGCACGCCCGGGCCGCGCTGGCCGCGGTGGAGGAGGCCCGCGGCGCCGTCGCCGCGCTGCACGGGCTGCTGCGCGGCCGGGTCGCGGTCGGGATGGCCACGTCGCTGCCGGACACGGTGCTCGCCGACCCGGTCGGGGACTTCGCCGCCGCCCACCCGCAGCTGGAGGTGTCCCTGCGGGAGGGGACGACCGACGACCTGGTCGAGGAGCTGCGTGCCGGGCGTCTCGACGTCGCCGTGCTGGGATTCCCGCACGCCCCGCCCGACGGCCTCGACGGCCGGGTGCTGGTCGAGTCCCCGCTGGTGGCGGCCGTCGCGTCGGACGACCCGTTCACCGGTCGGGCCGCGGTGACGTGCGAGGAGCTGGCGTCCAGGACGCTGATCTGTCTGCCCCGCGGGCACGGGCTGCGCTCCGCGCTGGACTCGGCGCTGGCGGCCCGGTCGCTGAGCGCCCGGGTCGGGTTCGAGTCCGGTGCGATGACCCTGCTGCTGCGGCTGGCCGCGCGCGGGGCCGGGGTGGCCGTGGTGCCGGAGCCCGCGCTCGGTGCAGCGGGCGTCGCGGCGCTGGCCCGGCCCCCGGTCGCCGTCCCGATCACCCCGGAGATCCGGACCCGGCTGCACCTCGTGTGGCGCCGGGGCGGCCCGGGCGGACCGGCGGCGCGGGCGTTGCTGGACTCCCTGCTGCGGTAGGGCGCGGGCTCAGCGGGGGACCGACACCAGGACCCGGACGGCCTCGGCGACGGCGGCACGGCGGGCGACCCGCACCGCGGTGGCGATCGGGCGCAGGGCGTCGGACCGGGCGAGTGCCGCCGACGCCGACAGCGCGCCGCCCGGCTCGTCGCCGGAGGACGCGGACAGGATCGCGTCGACCTCGTCGGCCTGCTGCAGCACGCGCAGCGCCTGCGGGGGCATCCCGGCGGGCCACAGCGCCTGCGGGCGGCGGCGCAGCGAGGCCGCGATCTCCTCACGGACGCCGGGCCGGTGCCGGGCCACGCCCAGGTCGGTCAGCGCCGCGGCGGCGGCCCGCACCTGGCCGCGCAGCTCCCGCTCGGCCTCGTTGAGCGCCACGTACTCGGGCACCGGCCCCGGGTCGGCGACGGCGTGCGCGGTCCAGCGGACCACCCCGTCGGCGATCGGCGACGGCACGACCCCGAACCCGGCGTCCGGGAACAGCACACCCTCGCCCGCGGTGATCGCGGCGTCGGAGAACGGACCCGGGCCGGGCAGCCCGCGCACGTCACCGGGGGCGGGCAGCACCAGTCGCGCCTGCCCGCGCGGGGCACCGCGCCGGACGGCGGCGAGCAGCAGCGCCGTCGAGGTCGGTGGCGCCCCGGGGCCGGGCAGCCCGGGCGCGGCGGCGGTGAGGTCGTCGGCGGCGAGCACGTCGTGCGCTTCCGACCACGGCGCGAGCGCGTCGAGGACGTCGTCGGGTGCGGCGGACCCGGCCAGCCAGGCCGAGGCCCACACGGCGAAGGTCGTGGAGGCACAGGACACGGCGGTCAGGCTAACGGCCCGCCCGGCGCCGCACACCCGGCACGTGGGTGACGCAGCGCGACAAGGTTCACGCTGTGCGTGACCACCGGAGTGTGGGCGTGTCGTGGCCCGGTCACCGACCGGCGTCGGCCGATACTGGCTCACCATGAGCCGGACCCACGATTACCGGGGCATGTTCGACACCACGGGTACCCGTGCGCCGCGGGAGAGCCGGGTCGCCGAGGTCGCCGCCGAGCCGGGTCTGGTCGTGGAGGACCCGGCCAGCGGGTTCTGCGGGGCCGTGGTGACCGTCACCGGCTCCGAGGTGACGCTGGAGGACCGCTTCGGCGGCCGGCGGATCTTCCCGTTGCGCCCCGCCGGGTTCCTGTACGAGGGCCGCCCGGCGACGCTGGTGCGGCCGCGGGCCGCGCCCGCGGGCCGCGGGCTGTCCGCGTCCGGCTCGGTGCACGTGGCGAACCTGACGGCGCGCACCGCCCGCGCCGCCCGGATCTGGGTCGAGGGCCTGCACGACGCCGCGCTGGTCGAACGGGTGTGGGGGCACGACCTGCGGGTCGAGGGCGTGGTGGTGGAGCCGCTGCACGGCGTCGACGACCTCGCCGCGGCCGTGCGCGACTTCGACCCGGGCCCGCACCGGCGCCTGGGGATCCTCGTCGACCACCTGGTGGAGGGGACCAAGGAGACCCGGCAGGCCCGTGAGGCCTACCGGGCCACCCGTGACGCGCAGCAGCACGTCCTGGTCACCGGCCACCCCTACGTCGACGTGTGGCAGGCCGTGAAGCCCTCGGTCGTCGGGATCCGTGCGTGGCCGGTGATCCCGCGCGGCACCGACTGGAAGACCGGCGTCTGCGCGGCGCTGCGGTGGGGCGAGCCCGCCGACGGCGCCCGCCGGGTGCTCGGCGCGGTGCGCAGCTACCGGGACCTGGAGACCCCGATGATCGGTGCGGTCGAGCGGCTCATCGACTTCGTGACCGCCGACGCGTCCTGATCCCGGCACACCGGGCGAAGTCCGGCACCCACCGGCACCGACCGGTAACGATCCGGTGGAGCGGGGGGCACCATCCCGGCGGAACGACGACGGGGAATCGGACATTCTGGCACCCTGGAGCCATGGACCCGGCACTGATCTGGCTGCTCATCGGTCTCGTACTGATCGGCAGCGAAGTCGTGTCCGGAGAGCTGTTCCTCGTCATGCTGGGCGGTGGCGCGCTCGCCGCGGCGGCCGGTGCGGCACTGGGGCTGACGCTCCTCCCGGCCGCCGGGGTGGGCGGCGCCGTCGCGGTGCTGCTGCTGCTGGCCGTGCGGCCGGTGGCCAAACGCAGGCTGGCCGAGCACATGGGCACGCTCGACCGTCACCAGGACCGCTTCGTCGGCGCCGCCGCCGAGGTCGTGCAGCGCGTGGACGGTGAGCGCGGTCAGGTGCGGATCGGCCGCGAGCTGTGGTCGGCCCGGTCGATGGACGGCACGGAGGTCCTCGAGGCCGGTGCCACCGTCACGATCCTGCAGGTGACCGGGGCGGCCGTGCTCGTCACCGGTCGGGGGGAACTGCCGCAGGCCTGACCGCGTCCGCGGCAGGTCGGCGGGACCGCTCCGGGGACTCCCGGAGCGACACGGGCGCCGGTTCTCCGGCGCAGAGGGGAGAGCACATGGGCGCCGAGCTCGTCATCGGCATCATCCTGCTCGCGTTGGTCGTGACGATCGTCGTCAAGTCGGTCGTGATCGTCCCGCAGGAGTGGGCCTACATCATCGAACGGCTGGGTCGGTACCACAGCATCCGGGAGGGCGGCCCCGCCATCCTGGTGCCGTTCGTCGACCGCACCCGCGAGCGGGTCGACCTGCGGGAGCAGGTCGTGTCGTTCCCGCCGCAGCCGGTCATCACGCAGGACAACCTGACCGTCAACATCGACACGGTCGTGTACTTCAAGGTCAACGACGCCAAGGCGGCGGTCTACGAGATCGCGAACTACATCGCCGGTGTCGAGCAGATCACCACCACGACCCTGCGCAACGTGGTCGGTGGCATGACGCTGGAGCAGACGCTGACCTCGCGGGACCGGATCAACACCGCGCTGCGCGGCGAGCTGGACGAGGCCACGGACCGCTGGGGCATCCGGGTCGCCCGGGTGGAGATCAAGGCGATCGACCCGCCGCCCTCGATCCAGAACTCGATGGAACAGCAGATGAAGGCCGACCGCGAGAAGCGGGCCATGATCCTGACCGCCGAGGGGCAGCGCGAGTCGGCCATCCGCAGCGCGGAGGGCAACAAGCAGTCCCAGATCCTCACCGCGGAGGGGGCCAAGCAGGCCGCGATCCTCGCGGCCGAGGCCGAGCGGCAGTCGGAGATCCTGCGGGCCCAGGGCCGCCGCGCCGCGCTGTACCTCGAGGCGCAGGGTGAGTCGAAGGCGATCGAGAAGAAGTTCGCCGCGATCAAGGCCGGCAAGCCCACCCCGGAGCTGCTGGCCTACGAGTACCTGCAGACGCTGCCGCAGATGGCCGAGGGCGAGGCCAGCAAGCTGTGGGTCGTGCCGTCGGACTTCGGCAAGGCACTGGAGGGCTTCACCCGGATGCTGGGCGCGCCCGGCGAGGACGGCGTCTTCCGCTACGAGCCGAGCCCGGACGACGGGACCGTCTCCAAGCCGGCGGAGGACGACGGCGTCGAGGACTGGTTCGACACCTCCTCCGACCCGGAGATCGCCAAGCAGGTCGCGGCGGCCACCGCGGCCGCCCAGCAGGAGGTCCCGCCGGTCGGCTCGGACGTTCCGCCGGTCCCCGGCGCCGAGACCGGCAACGGCGGCGCCGCCGGCGCCCCGGCCCAGCTGGAGGCCTCCCGCGAGGTCCCCGGCATCGGCGCCCCGGGCACGGTGCAGGGCCACCCGAACGGCCAGGAGCAGCGCGGCTGAGCCATCCCGGCCGCACGTCACCTCCGACGGTGACGCACCGCCCCATCCGGTCCGCCGGGTGGGGCGGTGCCGTGTACAACGGCTTCCGATCCACCGACGAGTAGGAGATCGACAGTGGTCACGGCCTCGTCACCCGGGCACACGGGTGCGGCACCGGGCGGCGACCGCCCGGCGGACGCCGGCTCCCGGGCGCCGCGGCTACGGGTGTGGCAGTTCCTGGTCCTGGTCCTCGGGTACCTCGTCCTGGTCCAGGGCGCAGTGCTCCTGCTGGCCGCGGAGCCGGGCGCCGACGCACACGGCCTGACCTCCACGGACGCGATCCTCCAGCAGGTCGTCGTCCCGGTCGGGATCGGTGCCGCGTTCGTCCTCGGGATCGTGACCTACCTGCGTGCCTGGCAGACGGTCTTCGTCGAGCCCCGCCGGCTGCGCGCCTGGGTCCTGGCGATCCCGGTCGTGCTGCTGGTGACCGGCCTGGTCGTGACCGACTACAGCGGCCTCGTCGGCAAGGGCCTCACCTTCACCGGGGCCCTGCTGATCGCCACCCTCATGGTCGGGTTCTCCGAGGAGCTCCTGTTCCGCGGCGTCGGGGTGCAGGTCTTCCGCCGAAGCGGGTGCAGCGAGTTCCGGGTCGGTCTGTGGACCAGCATCGTCTTCGGCATGGCGCACGGCTCGAACGGGCTCGTCACCGGTGAGTACGGCAACGCGCTCCTGCAGGTCGTGCTGACCACGGGAACCGGGTTCGTGTTCTACCTCGTGTTCCGCAGCACCGGGGCCCTCACGGCGGCGATGCTCGCGCACGGCTGGTGGGACTTCAGCGCGCTGAGCACGCAGGTCGACCCGGCGCGACCGACGTCGATGGAGTTCCTCGCCTTCGGCGCGCTGGCCGTGATCCTGCCGGCGGTGCTCGTACTGCGCCGCCGGGCGGGCCGGGATCAGGCGAGCACGAAGCCGTAGGGGAGCTCCAGGCGGTGCCGGGCGAGCAGCTCGTCGTCGGCGAGCAGGTCGCGGGTCGTCCCGTCCGCGACGACGGTGCCCCCGTCGAGCACGACGCTGCGCGGGCACAGCTGCAGCGCGTAGGGCAGGTCGTGGGTGACCATCAGCATCGTCCGGTCCAACCCGAGCAGCACCTCGGCCAGCTCGCGACGGGCCACCGGATCCAGGTTCGACGACGGCTCGTCGAGGACCAGGATCTCCGGGTCGCACGCCAGCACCGTGGCCAGCGCGACCCGCCTGCGCTGTCCGCCGGACAGGTGCAGCGGGGAGCGGTCGGCGGCGTCGGCCATCCCCACCGCGGCCAGCGCCTCGGCGACCCGCGCACGCAGTTCGGGCCCGCGCAGGCCGAAGTTCGCGGGCCCGAACGCGACGTCCTCGGCGACGGTCGGCATGAACAGCTGGTCGTCCGGGTCCTGGAAGACGATCCCGACCCGGCGTCGGATCTCGCGCAGGTGCGGTCGCTGCACGGGCAGACCGCCGACCTCGACCGTGCCCGCCGCGCCGTCCCCTCCGCCGCCCAGGATCCCGTTGAGGTGCAGCACCAGGGTGGTCTTCCCGGCGCCGTTGGGTCCGAGCAGCGCCACCCGCTCGCCGGGGGCGATCGTGAGGTCGACGCCGAACAGCGCCTGGTGCCCGTCCGGGTAGGCGAAGGCGAGGTCGGTCAGCCGCAGCGACGGTGTGCTCACGCGGCCACCCAGCCCGCACCGGCGAGCAGCACCGCCACGCCCGCCACGGTCAGTCCGGCCAGCCACTGCCGCGACGTGGTCGGGGCGTCGGCCGTCGGCGGCAGGGTGCCGGTCCAGCCGCGCGACAGCATCGCCAGGTGCACCCGTTCGCCGCGTTCGTAGGACCGTACGAACAGCGAGCCGATCCCGCGTGCGGTCGCCCCGGCCTGCCACAGGAACCGCGGGTCGTGACCACGGGAGATCCGGGACAGGCGCATCCGCCGGGCCTCGCCGGCGATCACGTCGGCGTAGCGCAGCATCAGGGTCGCGATGGTGGTGACGACGGCCGGGGCGCGCAGCCGCGCCAGCCCGACCAGCAGGTCGCGCATCGGCGTCGTCGCCGCGAGGGTGAGCGAGGTCAGCACCCCCAGGGTGCCCTTGACCAGGATGTTCCACGCGGCGAACAGGCCCGGCTGGGACAGTGGGAGCCCGAACCAGTCGAGCGTCGGCTCGGGGCCGGTGAACGGCAGCAGCACCGCGAGGACCACGAAGGGCAGCTCGATGACCGAGCGGCGCAGGATCCAGCCCGGCCGGATGCCCGCCAGTGCCCACACCACGGCGAGCAGGACCGCGAACCCGCCGAACACCGCGAACGCCTCGCGGGGGGTCGCGACCACGCAGACCACCACCAGCAGCGCCGAGACGATCTTGACCTCCGGCGGGAGCCGGTGGACGGGGGAGTCGTGGTGCAGGTGGAGCGGGTGGGAGTGCCCGGCGCCCATCAGCCGTCCCGGCGCCGCAGCAGCAGGAACACCCCGCCCGCGACGACGACCGTCACCAGGACCCCGGCCACCCCGGCGACCCCGGTGGTGCCCTCGCCGCCCGCGACCGCGTAGCCGGCGAGCGGACCGGACGCCATCGCGTGGTCGCTCTCGTGGCGCGCGATGCAGGTCCCCTGCAGCTGCTCCTCGCCGTCCGGGCCCGCGACGGCGGTGCAGCCGTCCCGGGCGACGGTGTCCAGGCCGTCCGGGTCGGGGGAGGCGAGGGAGGAGACCAGGCCGGCCACGACGAGCGAGACGATCAGGAACCCGGCGAAGAACAGCAGCGGGCGACGGCGGGCGGTGGCGGTCATCGGGCACCCTCCGGGGAGGTCGAGCGGCGGGTGAGCGGGCGCGCCGTGCCGCGCAGCAGGTGGACGAGGTCGGGCCGGGCGGCGGCCACCGCGCCCACGGTGGCGGCGGTGATCACACCCTCGCCGATGCCGATCAGCACGTGCAGGCCGCCCATCAGGGCGAACACCGTGCCGAGAGTGGCGCCACCGGCACCTCCGATCGCGTACTCCAGGACGAAGCCCATCGAGGCGACGATCGTGTTCAGCAGCGCCGCGACGAAGGCCACCGCGACCAGCCCGCCCCGCGAACGGACCGCGAACCGGCGCAGCGAGCGGGCCACCAGCCAGCCGACCACGACCCCGATCACGGCCATGTTGGTGATGTTGAGCCCGAGCGCGGTGATGCCGCCGTCGGCGAACAGGAGCGCCTGGACGACGAGCACGATCGAGATCGCGATGACGCCCACCCAGGGGCCCACCAGGATCGCGACCAGCGCCCCGCCCAGCAGGTGTCCGCTGGCCCGGGCAGGATCGGGAAGTTGATCATCTGGACGGCGAAGACGAACGCCGTGACCAGGCCGGCCATCGGCGCGGTGCGGTCGTCGAGGTCCGCGCGGGCGCGCAGGACGGCCACCGTCAGCGCGATCACCGCGACGACGGCGAACAGCAGCGCCGTCGGACCGTTCACCAGCCCGTCGCTCATGTGCATGGCGACCGCGTGCGTCTGCATCGCGCCCCCTCACCGGTCGGACCGGCCGCCACCCGGCCGGGTGAGGGGATTCAACGCGACAACGGTGCTCCCGCACAGAGCTGGCAGTAGATAGACGACTGCATGTCCCGGATGTCCGGTACGAGCCTCGCCGATGGGAGGGTCCGGGGCACCGTCCGTCCGGGTGGCCCGGCGGGCCGCGGGATCAGCGGGCGTCGGCCGCCGCGGCCTCGTCGCGCTCGGCGATCAGCCGGTCGTCCTTGCGGGCGGCGATCCGCGAGACCTTGAACAGCGCCTTGCGCCGGGCCCGGCCCAGGGGCAGGGCGAGCCGGCCGATCCGCACGTCGAGCGGGCGGACGTCGAACACCCCGGAGTCGCCCAGCTCGTCGAACAGCAGCTGCTGCTCGGCGGAGATCTGCTGCTCGAACTCCGACGAGACCGAGCCGCGCGCGATCCGGAACGCGGCCAGCGTCTCCGGGACGCCGAGGAAGTCGCCGTACTGGAGCAGCCGCATCCACAGGTCGAGGTCCATGATGAAGCGCCGCTCCGGGCGCCACCCACCCGCGGTGACGAACTGTTCGCGGCGGAACAGGACGTTGCCCGGCTCGCCGATCGGGTTCGCGCCGTTGCGGATCACCCGCCGGGCGACCTCGCTGCCCGAGTGCAGCCCGACCAGCCCGCCGCCCAGCCCGCGCCGCGGGACGATGACCCGGCTCTGCTCGTCGATCATGTGCCGGCGCGAGGCCACCACCGAGAGCGACGGGTCGTCGCGCATCGGCGGCACCTGCAGCTCCAGGCAGCGCGGGTGCAGCAGGTCGTCGGCGCACACCATCTTCACCAGCGGCGCGCGGCACAGCTCGACGGCGCGGTTCCAGTTCTCGCCCTGCGACAGCGGCTGCCGGTTGCGCTCGACCCGGATCCGCGGGTCGCGGAAGGAGGTCGCGATCTCCCAGCTGGCGTCGGTGCTGCCGTTCTCCAGCACCACGAGCTCGAAGTCCCGCCAGGTCTGCTCCATCACGCTGCGGATGGTCTCGGCGAGGTAGGCCTCGCCGTTGTGGACCGGGATGCAGACGGACACGCTGGACACAAAGCCGCCGGGCCTCATCGGGTACCTCGCAGGGGTGGAACGGATCGGACGAGCAGGCGGCGAGCCACGCTACCCGCCCCGTTCGGCGGGCCCGACGGCGGCGCGGACGAGCGACGTCCGACCGGGGCCGTCCGCAACCGACGGCCACGGACCGTGATCGCGACCCGGGGGCTGCCGCTCGCCGCCCGTCGGTCACCGCTCGTCGGCCGGTGCCGCACAGGCCGGTCCCGCGCCGCGGCGGCCCGGACGGCGTCCGTACTATCGGCGATCGTGTTCGCGTGGTCGGTCCACGCCGTGGCGACGGAGCCCGGAGGGTGTACGCCGTCCGGGCGACACCAGATGCGGTGCGGGTCACGTAACGCGATCGACGGCGCCGGAGATATGCCGGATGACCCCCGTTGTGGGGTAACGGATCCGGTCGGGGTCGGCATCGTCGTCACGACCGGGAACGCACTGCTCGCCAACCGCGCGCCAGGACCGATCGATTCGGGGGAGAGACCGGTGGACAAGCGCATTGACCACGGACCACGTCGTCCGACCCAGCCACGGGTGTCGGTGATCGTGCCGACCCGCAACGAGGCACGGAACCTCGAGGTCGTCCTACCGGCCGTCGCGGCCGTGCGACCCGCCGTCCACGAGGTGATCGTCGTCGACGGCGACTCCAAGGACGGCACCGTCGAGACCGCCCGCCGCGTCCTGCCCGGCGTCCGCATCGTCCGGCAGACCCGTAAGGGCAAGGGCAACGCGATGGCCTGCGGCTTCGCCGCGGCCACCGGTGACGCCATCGTCATGTTCGACGCGGACGGCTCCGCCGACCCGCAGGAGATCCCGCGCTTCATCGCCGCCCTCGTCGAGGGCGCCGACTTCGCCAAGGGCAGCCGGTTCACCAAGGGGGGCGGCAGCGACGACATCACGTTGCTCCGCAAGGGTGGCAACGCCGGTCTGAACCTGATCGCGAACACGCTGTTCGGGACGCGTTACAGCGACCTCTGCTATGGCTACAACGCCTTCTGGGCCGACATCCTGCCGCTGCTGGAGCTGCCCGCGGTCGACATGCCGCCGCACCCGGACGGCGGGATGTACTGGGGCGACGGTTTCGAGATCGAGACGGTCCTGAACTGCCGGGTCGCCGCCGCGGGTCTGTCGATCACCGAGGTCCCCTCGGTGGAGAAGGAGCGGATGTTCGGCGAGACGAACCTGCGCACCTTCGCCGACGGCACCCGGGTCCTGCGGACCCTCGCGGCCGAGCGTCGCCGCGCCGGTCGTGACGACCGGCCCGCCGCCCGCGGACCGGCCGTCCCCGGCCCGGCCGCGGTCCTGCCGCCCGCCGGTCACCCGGTGACGCCCGCGGCGCCGGCGCACCCGCAGCGCCCGGCCCCGCGCCCGCACGCCGACGCGCCCGCCCCGGCGCCGTCGCGGCCCGCCCCGTCGCCGGTCGCGCGCGAGCAGCGTCCGGTCGGCGCCGAGCGGGAGGGGTCCGCCCGTCCGGAGCGGACCGGGGTGCGGTACGCATGGGGGGAAGAGGCGTCCTGAGCGCCCCGCGACCGGCTCGGCCGGTCGCGACCCCACCGGCCGCCCGCCCGCACGGGGTGGCGCGCCGGCAGAACCATCGGAGAAGAGGAGTGAGCCGCGGTGAGCGTGCAGTCCGCAGCTGAGCTGACCCGCGCGAGGACCGCGCGGCGGTACGTGGCGATCCTGCTCGTCGCCGCCGGCGTCATCGCCTGCGGACTGAGCGTCGCCGGGGTCAGCGGGGGCGCGCTGGGCGAGTTCCGGCTGCTGGTCACCATCGGCTTCCTGCTGCTCGGCCCCGGCTGGGCCGCCGCGGGTTTCCTGCGTCGTGCGCCCGCCGCGCACGTCTGGCTGCTGACCCTCGGGGTCGGCACCGCCGTCACCCTGATCGGCGGCCAGCTCATGGTCAGCCTCGGTCTCTGGTACCCCAGCGTCGCGCTGTTCGTCGTCACGCTCCTGTCCGTCCCGTTCCTGCTGCGCCACGCCGTGGTGGCCCAGTGAGCGGGACCTTCCGGTGAGGCCGGTCGGGCCGGCCCGCCCCCGCCCTGCCGCGGGTGCGCCCGGTCCCGGCCCCGCCCCCGGACCCCGGATGTCCGACGTCGACCCCGACGCCCCGACCCAGCGTCTCGCCACGGCGCACGCCCGGGGACGGGTGCGCCGCAACGCCGAGCAGCACACCGAGTACCTGCCGCCGCTGGTCGGCCTGCGCGGGCCCGGTGAGAACCCACCGACCCCGCCGCCGGCCCCTCCGCCCGGACCGGGCGGCGGAGGCGGCGGTGACGACGGCGGTGACGACGGCGAGCAGGTCCCCGACCGCAACGCCGGCATCGGCGACGGCATCGCCCTGACCCTGTGCTCGGGCTTCGGATCGGTCGCCGGTCTGCTCGGCGTGCTGATCGCGACCCGGATCATGCCGCAGTCCGAGGTCGGGCGGGCCTCGGAGTTCGTGTCGGCGTTCCAGCTGATCGGCGGCGTCGCCCAGCTCAACCTGGGGCTCGCGCTGCTGCGCTGGCTGCCCGGCGCCGGCCGCAGGTCCGTCCGGCTCACCTTCGGCTCGCTGCTGCTGATCATGCCGCTGTCCGGGCTGATCGGCCTGATCTACGGCACGCTCGTGCCCCGGGTCGCCGAGGCGGCGGGTGGCGGGTCGTTCGGGTGGGGCCTGGTCGTGCTCGTCCTGACCTGTGCCGGCTGGTGCGTGTTCGTCGTGCACGACTTCGTCATGGTCGCCATCGGGCGCCCGTGGGTGGCCGTGTGGCGCAACGGCACCTTCGCGGTGACCCGGATCGTGCTGCTGCTCGCGCTGGGCGGCACGCTCGCGTCCGAGGCGCTGGTGCTGTCCTGGGCGATCCCGGTGGTGCTGTGGATCGCCGCCGGCACCGTGCTGCTCTGGTTCATGGTGCGGCGCTTCGCCCGCTCCGGCGGGCCGGGCACGGTGCCGTCGCGCCCGGAGATGATCGCGTTCCTCGCGCCGACCGCGCTGGCGCAGTGCGGCAACGCGCTGCTCTACAACCAGGTCCCGCTGTTCGCGAACTTCCGCATGGGCAACGAGATCGGCGCGGTCTTCTTCATCTGCTGGCAGGCGGTGACCGTCATCGACCTGGCCGCCACCTTCTTCACGAACTCGCTCACCGTCCAGACCGCCCGGGAGCCGCACCGCGCGGAGGAGTTCGCCCGCGTCGCCCGCCGCCGGATGCTGCTGCTGTTCGTCCCGGCGCTCGGGCTCGGCGCGGCGCTGGGCTACCCGGTGCTGTCGCTGCTCGGCGAGGGCTACGCGCCCGGGGCGCCCGCGCTCGCGGTGCTCATGGGCGGGCTGTTCTTCCGGCTCATCGTGGTCTTCGAGCTCGCCCGCCGCCAGGCCGACGGCGACGGGATGGGCTACGCGAAGATCCAGTTGCTCAACACCGGACTGGTCGTGGCCTTCGCCGGTCTGGTCCCGCTGCCCGACCCGGGAACCGCATCGGTCAGCATGATGATGCTGCCGATCGTGCTCGGCTACGTCGGCGCGCAGCTCCTCTGCGCGCTGGCACTCAGATTCGTCCCGGCGTGGAACCGCCGGAGCACCCCGGAGGTGAAGTCGTGACGTCGGAGACCCGCCGGACGGGCGGCCCCGACCCGTCCCCGTCCACCCGCGGCCACCGCGGCGCGGAGCCCGCCGTCGCGCGGACCCGGGTCGCGGAGGAGAGCGCGAGCGAGCGGACCCGGTTCGTCACGCCGCCGGGCCCGGACTCGCCGACCATGGCCGTCCGCGGCCCGGTCCCGCGTCCGCCCGGGGACGGCCCGCCTCCGCCGCCCGCACCCGAGACCGCCGAGCCGCTGTCCCCGCTGTGGGTCTGGGGCGCCCCGGTGCTCGCCGTGCTCGCGGTGCTGCTGCTCCCCGTGGCCGCCGCGACGACGGACCTGTCCGACCTGGGCGGCTGGGGCCTGGCCCCGGCACTGAGCCCGTTCGCCTGGATCGCCCTGCTGCTCGCGATCGGCGCCTGCCTGGTCGAGCTGTGGTCGCGCCGCCCGCGCATCCCGATGCTGGGTGCCGCGACGGGTGTGCTGCTGCTGTGCTCCACCGGCCTGCCCTCGGTCGTGCAGCCGCAGGCGCGGTTCACCACGGCCTGGCTGATCTCCGGGTTCGTCGACGCCGTCGCCCGCAACAACGGGGTCCCGCCCACCGGTGTGGACGCCCGGTTCTACTGGCCGGCGTTCTTCGCCCAGTGGGCGTGGATCCGGGACGCCGCGGGCGCCGACCAGCTCGACACGATCCTGCGCTGGTACCCGCCCGCGGTCACCGCGGTGTGGGCGATCGGCGTCTACGCGCTCGCCCGCTCGATGCTCGGGGGCACCCGCGCGCCGTGGGTGGCGGCCTGGCTGTTCATCGGCCTGAACTGGATCGAGCAGGACTACTTCTCCCCGCAGGCGACCGCGATCGTGCTGCTGCTGACGGTGCTGACGTTCGCGCTCGGCCCGCTGGCCACCCGCCGCGTCGACAACGCCGGCGTCCCGGGCTGGCCCCGGGCGCACCGCGGCGCACCACCGCTGCCCCGATGGCGTCGCTGGCTGGTGTCGGCGCTGACCCCGCCGAACACCCCGACGCTGCCCGCCCGGCAGCTGCTGCTGATCTACTTCTGCGCGGCGCTCTGCGTGATCGCGGTCGCCCCGGCCCACCAGCTGACGCCGTTCGCCATCATCGGCCAGCTCGCCGTGCTGGCGGTCGTGGGACGGTTCCGCGGCCGGGGGCTGGTGATCATCGCGATCGCGGCGGTGGCGGTGTTCGTGCTGATCGGTGCCCGCGACTTCTGGATGAACCAGATCAGCATGATCATCGGTAGCAGCGACGACGGCAGCGCGCTGCAGGCCGGCGTCGTCGACCGGTTCCAGGGCGACACGGGCCAGCTGGTGGGCAAGGGGTTCCGGGTCGTGATGACCGGCCTGACCTACGTCATCGGTTTCGCCGGGGCCTGGGTCTACTGGCGCCGTCG
Organism: Pseudonocardia sp. ICBG1293; assembly: GCF_020131355.1. Lineage (GTDB taxonomy): Bacteria > Actinomycetota > Actinomycetes > Mycobacteriales > Pseudonocardiaceae > Pseudonocardia. Next base: position 331,513 of record NZ_JAHLEL010000014.1, on the reverse strand, counting down.
GCGCGACCTGGTGCCGATCCTGCTGGCGATCATCCCGATGGGGATGGCGGTCGTGCAGAGCTACGGTGGCGAGCTGCTGCTGCGCGTGCTGCTCTACGGCCTGCCGATCCTGTCGATCCTCGCCGTCGACGCGCTGCGGGCATTCGCCCGTGTCGACCGCAAGCGCGAACGTCTGCTCGCGGCGGGCATGGTGGTCATCTTCGGCCTGCTGATCTTCATCCGCGGCGGGAACGAGGCCTACACCGACGTCACGACCGAGGACGTCCAGATGACCCGCAAGGCCTACGACGAGGCGCCGCCCGGGGCGACGGTGCAGCCGTTGTCGACGGTCGGGCCGTACGCCCTGGAGGGCGTCGGCGAGAACAACAACATGGCGTCGGGCGGACAGGGCTGCGCGGTCCTCGCGGCGGACCCGTTCCGCTGCATCGACCAGGTCCAGCCGCAGACGATCCTGTTCTACCCGGCGATCGAGAAGCAGGGCGTCGTGCTGAACGACCGCGAGCCGGGCTGGACGATCGAGATCCGCAACCAGCTCGTCGCGTCGGGCCAGTACCGGGCGACCTACGAGAGCGGGTTCGACGCGATCCTGGTGCGTAACGAGCCGCTCCCGGTGCCGGGTGTCCCGGCGCCGGACACGGCGCCCGCTCCGGCGGCCGGCGGGGAGGTGCCGAACCCGTGAACGGATTCCTCCTGACCTGGCTCGCCTTCGGTCTGATGCTGGCGGTGTTCGCCGCCCGCGCCTGGGTGGTGGAGACCAGCCGGGGCCGGCTGGTCACCAGCGGTTCCGCGCAGCGCGGGCTCACCGCGGCCGCCGTCGCCTCGGTGGCGCTGGTGATCGTGATGCTGAGCCTCAACGGCGGTGTCGAGCTGGTCGAGCTCGTCTCCGGGGGCCGGGCCGACGTGACCCAGCCCGCCGAGCCGCTGCCCGGGCAGGACCCGGCGGTGCCGATCCAGCCGCAGGCCCCGGCCGCCCCGGCCCCGCCCGCGGCCCCGCCCGGCTGACCGACCGGCGATACGCGAGGGCCCCGGTGCCGTACGGCGCCGGGGCCCTCGTGCGTGCGGGGGATCAGCCGCTGTAGCCGATCGCCACGTACTTGGTCTCCAGGAACTCGTCGATGCCGATGCCGCCGCCCTCGCGGCCCAGCCCGGACTCCTTGACCCCACCGAACGGTGCGGCCGGGTTCGACACCAGCCCGGTGTTGAGCCCGATCATGCCGCTCTCGAGGTTCTCGGCGATGTGCAGCGCCCGGTTCAGGTCCCGCGTGTACACGTAGTTGACCAGGCCGAACTCGGTCGCGTTGGCCGCGGCGAGCGCGTCGTCGGCACTGTCGACCACGGTGATCGGCGCGACCGGCCCGAAGATCTCCTCGTGGTTGAGCCGCGAGTCCGACGGGACGTCGGTCAGCACGGTCGGCGGGTAGAAGTAGCCGGGCCCGTCGTGGGCCTGCCCGCCCAGCGCGATCGACGCGCCGTTCGCGACGGCGTCGGCGACCAGGTCGGTGACCTTGTCCCGGCCCTTGGCGTCGATCAGCGGGCCGACGTTCACGCCCTCCTCGGTGCCACGGCCGACCTTGAGCGCGCCCATCCGCTCGGCGAGCTTGGCGGTGAACTCCTCGACGACGCCGCGCTGGACGTAGAACCGGTTCGCCGCGGTGCAGGCCTCGCCCATGTTGCGCATCTTCGCGATCATGGCGCCCTCGACGGCGGCGTCGACGTCGGCGTCGTCGAGCACGATGAACGAGGCGTTGCCGCCCAGCTCCAGCGACGAGCGCATGACCTTGTCCGCGGCCTGGCCCAGCAGCAGCTTGCCGACCGGGGTGGACCCGGTGAACGACATCTTGCGGGCGCGGCCGTCGCGCAGGATCGGCTCCATCACCCCGCCGGCGTCGGTGGCGTTGATGACGTTCAGGGCGCCGTCGGGCAGGCCCGCGTCGGCCAGCACCTGGGCGAACGCGAGCATCGTCAGCGGCGTCTGCGGGGCGGGCTTGATCACCGATGCGCAACCGGCGGCGACCGCGGGGGCGATCTTGCGGGTGCCCATGGCGAGCGGGAAGTTCCACGGCGTCACGAACACGCAGACCCCGACGGGCTGGCGGATCGTGAGGAAGCGGGTCTGGCCGTTCGGCGCGACCTGGTAGCCGCCGTCGATGCGCACGGCCTCCTCGGAGAACCAGCGCAGGAACTCCGAGGCGTACACGACCTCGCCCTTGGCCTCGGCGAAGGGCTTGCCCATCTCCAGGGTCATCAGCAGGGCCAGGTCGTCGATGCGCTCGTGGAGCAGGTCGTAGGCGCGGCGCAGGATCTCACTGCGCTCCCGGGGCGCCATCGCGGCGATCGTGGGCTGTGCGGCGTGTGCGGCGGCCAGGGCGTCCATGCCGTCGGCGGGGGAGGCGTCGGCGACCTCGGTGAGCACCTCGCCGGTGGCCGGGTCCTCCACCTTCGCGGTCGCGCCGTTCTCCGCCTGCCGCCACCGGCCGCCGATGAACAGGCCGGTGGGGACGGCCTCCAGCACCCTGCGTTCGTCAGCATTGGTGGTCATGCCCGGAACGTACCCCGGTGAGCCCTCCCATAGACACGGCGGCGGGCCCGCGACCTGGGCCATGATGGCGTCCGTGGCAGGTACATCGACGACGATCCCGAAGCTGCCCGCGCTGGTGCCCGAGCCGGTGGAGCTGCCGGCGGAGCTGGCCGGGCTGCGGGCCGAGGTCCGGTCCTTCCTGGACGACGAGCGCGCCGCGGACCGCTGGACCCCGCGCGCCGACGTCTGGCTGTCGGGCTGGGACGAGGGCTTCTCCCGCCGCCTGGGCGAGCGCGGCTGGCTGGGCATGACCATCCCGACCGCCTACGGCGGTCACGGCCGCACCGCGCTGGAGCGCTACGTCGTCACCGAGGAGCTGCTCGCCGCCGGCGCGCCGGTCGCGGCGCACTGGATCGCGGACCGGCAGATCGGGCCGTCGCTGCTGCGTCACGGCACCGAGGAGCAGCGCCGGGCGTTCCTGCCCGGCATCGCCCGCGGGGAGGTGTTCTTCGGCATCGGGATGTCCGAGCCGGACTCCGGCTCCGACCTGGCGTCGGTGCGCACCCGCGCCACCCGCGTGGACGGCGGGTGGCAGCTGAACGGCACGAAGGTGTGGACGTCCGGGGCGCACCACGCGCACGCGTTCTTCGCCCTGGTCCGCACCGAGCCGCGCGACGAGGCCCACCGCCACGCGGGGCTGTCGCAGTTCCTCGTCGAGCTGGACTCGCCGGGCGTGGAGATCCGGCCGATCCCCCTGCTCACCGGTGCGCACCACTTCAACGAGGTCCGCTTCGAGAACGTGTTCATCCCGGACGCACGGGTGTTCGGCGAGATCGGCAACGGCTGGGCCCAGGTCACCGGGGAGCTCGCGTTCGAGCGCTCCGGGCCGGAGCGGTTCCTGTCCACCTACCCGCTGCTGTCGTCGCTGGTCGGGGAGCTGACGGCGGCGTCGGGCGGCGTCGACGCCGGCACCCGGCGCCGGATCGGGTCGCTGGTGTCGCGGCTGTGGACGCTGCGGGCCATGTCGCTGGCGGTCGCCGGGGCGCTGGAGTCCGGCGAGGCGCCCGAGCTGGCCGCGGCCCTGGTGAAGGACCTCGGCACCCGCTTCGAGAACGAGATCGTCGACGCGGCCCGGCTGCTCGTGGACGTCCCGCCCGATCCGGGCGCGGGGTCCGGGTTCGCCCGGCTGCTGGCTGACGCCGTGCTGCACGCCCCCGGGTTCACCCTGCGCGGCGGCACCAACGAGGTCCTGCGCGGCATCGTCGCGCGGGGGATGGGACTGCGCTGATGGCCCGCAACACCGAGCTCGCCGACCTGGCCGGGGCGATCTTCGCGGACTCCTACGAGCGCGACGCCACCGGTCTGGACGCCGCGGCCTGGAAGGCCTGCGCCGAGTCGGGGCTGACGACGCTGACCGCCCCGGAGACCGGCGGGACCCCGACCGACGCCGCGGTCGTGCTGGACGCGGCCGGGGCGTGGGCCGCACGGGTTCCGCTCGCCGAGACCGACCTGCTCGCCGGGTGGCTGGCCCGCGCCGCCGGGCTCGCCGTGCCGGACGGGCCGCTGGCCGCCGTCGTCACCGCCCGCACGGCCGGGACCCGGCCCGCCGGGACCGCCGGTGGCACCCTCGACGGGGCCGGCACCGTCTCGGGGACGCTCACCCGGGTGCCGTGGGGGCGCAGCCTCGCCGCGGTGGTCGTGCTCGACGCCGGCCGGGTGCTGGTGCTCGACACCACCGGGGCGACCGTCACCGAGCACACGAACCTGGCCGAGGAGCCGCGCGACGACCTGGCGTTCGCCGCCGCCACGCCGCTCGCCGCCGGGGACGCGCCCACCGGTGCCGCCGAGGAGCTCGCCCTGCGGGCCGCGCTGGCCCGCGCGGTGCTGCTCGCCGGGGCCGCCCGTGCCGCCCTGGCCCGCTCGGTCGGGTACGCGGGGGAGCGCAACCAGTTCGGGCGGGCCATCGGCCGCTTCCAGGCCGTGCAGCAGATGCTCGCCGAGGCCGGTGCCGAGGTGGCCGCCGCCGCGGCCGCGTCCGCCGCGGCGGCCGCCACCGCGGAGCGCGACGGCTTCGCCGCGCCGGGCACCGCGTTCGCCGTGGCCGCGGCGAAGGCCCGCTGCGGGGAGGCGGCGGGTGCCGTCGCACGGATCTCCCACCAGGTGCACGGCGCCATCGGGTTCACCCGGGAGCACGACCTGCGGCTGGTCACGACCCGGTTGTGGGCCTGGCGCGACGAGGACGGCGACGAGGCCTACTGGAACGACCGGGTCGGTGCGGCCGCACTGGGGGCGGGCGCCGACGGGCTGTGGCCGCTGGTGGTCGGGCGGCCCTGAGCGGTCAGGAGATCCCGAACTCGCGCAGCTTGCGGTAGAGGGTGTTGCGGCCGATCCCGAGCGCGCGGGCGGCCCGGGTCCGGTTCCCGCCGGCGCCGCGCAGCGCCTCCACGACGGCGTCCCGCTCCGCGGCCTCCATCAGCGCGAGCCCCCGGCGGGCGGCCCGCAGCCGGTCGGGCAGGTCGGTGGGTCCGATCGGGCCCCCGGCCGCGCGCCGGGCCGCCGCGCCGAGCACCGTGTGCAGCTCGGCGATGTCGCCCGGCCAGTGCCAGGCCAGGAGCCGGTCCAGCGCCGCCGCGGTCGGGCGCGACCCCGACGCGGGCCCCGGCAGACCGGCCAGCACCGCCTCGACCAGCGCCGGCAGGTGCTCGCGGCCCGCCGCGAGTGCCGGCAGCCGGACGACGGTGGCGACCTGGCCGAGCAGGTCGGACAGACGGCCGTCGACCGTGGTGGCCTCCGCGGTGAGGGCGATCGGCCCGCCCGTCGCGGCCAGGTCCCGCAGCTCCGCCGCGGACGGGCCCGGAGCCGCGTGCACCCGCCGCAGGACCAGGCCGCGTCCCGCCGCCGCGGCGGCGCGGGCCGTGGTGAACCAGTCCGGATCGCGGTGCGGCTCGACGACGACGACGTCGTCGAGGCCGAGGCGGGACAGCAGCAGCCGGGCGGTACGCAGCTTCCCGCTGCCACCGGGACCGGTCACCGCGACGGTCTCCCGGTGTGCCACGGCGTCCCGGAGGCGGCGGTCGGCCTCCGGATCGTGGTGCAGCCCCCGGTGACGGCGGGCGTCGTGGCGGGCCTCGGGCCGCGAGCGGACGTGCTGCCCGGTGGCGCCCCGGACCGCAGCCCGCGCCGGCTCGGTGACCGGGGGACTGCGGCGTCCGAGCCGGATGCTGAACGCGGTCCCGCCGGTGCCCTCGACCGGTGCGACGACCGCGTCGTGCAGGCCGTCGGGCAGCGGGACCCGCATCCGCCGTGCCCGGTCCGGGCGGTCCTCGCGCAGGAACGCCCACAGCAGGGGGTGCAGGTCGGGTCCGGCGTGGGCGAGCGCCGGGCGGTCTCCGAGCAGGGTGTCGGCGTCGACGACCAGCGCCCCGGCCGTCGTCCGCCCCAGCGCGAGGTAGGCCCGCACCAGGCGCCGGTGCCGCTCCACGGCCTCGTCGAGCAGCCGGCCCTCGATCTGACGGCCGATGTCGGCGGCCATTACCGCCATGAGCGGATGCACGTCCCCCACCGCACAGGCCAGTGAGAACGAGCCCACCGCGCGCCCGGTCCCGGGGTCCACGACCGGGGTGCCCGCGCAGGTCAGGTTCTCCAGCAGCGCGTTGTAGTGCTCCGGGCCCCGGACCAGGACCGGCCGCCGTTCGACGAGCACGGTGCCGATGCCGTTGGTGCCCACCGACCGCTCGGAGAAGTCCGACCCCTCCACCGCGCTCGCCCGGTCCATGATGGTCCGCTGCCGCCGGGGGCCGACGTGGCGCCGGACGATGCGCCCGGTCGCGTCGGACAGGACCATGGCCACCGGGACGTCGGCGAAGCTGTCCACCAGCCGGGCCAGGACCGGCTCGGCCGCCCGCCGCAGCAGGGTGTGGTCGTCCCCGGGGTCGGCGTGGCCGATGCGCTCCGGCGCGGTCGGTACGGCCTCGCCGATGCAGCGCCGCCAGCTCTGCTCGATCAGCGGCGGCACCCCCGCGTGGCCGGGCGGTACGGCGAGCAGCCCGCCGTCGACGAGCGTCTCGCGGCTGCGCCGGATGTGCCGGCGCTGTCCGGCCGACAGCGCCGGCACCGCCGTGTCGTCGTCCCGACGCGTCATCGCCCCGATCCGTCCCGCCCGATCCGTTCCCACCGCCGACACACCCACTGTGCCCCGGGTCACACGATTCTGGCCAGCGCTCGCGGTCCGGGGGCGTTCCAGAACGGAACACCCGCGCGGGCGGCGGGGTGCCGACCATCGACGACCACACCACCGCCGGTGCGGCGCCCCCGTCGTCCCGGCCGACCGGAGGAGAACTGCGATGACGACGGCGCCACCGACCCGCCCGCCGGGCACGTCCACCGAGTCCGACGCGCTGCGTGCCCTCTACGCGGACTGGTCCGGGATCATCGCGGACACCCCCGACCTCACCACCCGGCTGTTCCGCAGCATCTTCGACGAGTGGCACCGGGCCACCCGCGAGCCCGAGGACGTCACCTACCGCGAGGACACCCTCGGTGGGGTCCCCGGGACCTGGACCCTCCCGATCGGTGCGGACCCGGCCCGGGTCCTGCTCTACACCCACGGCGGCGGGTTCGCGGTCGGCTCCGCGGCCAGCCACCGCAAGCTCGCCGGGCACGTCGCGAAGGCACTGGGGGCGACCGCGTTCGTCGCCGACTACCGGCGCGCCCCCGAGCACCCGCACCCGGCGCAGGTGCAGGACACCGTGGCGGTCTTCGAGGCGCTGAGGGCGCGGGGGACCGCCCCGGCACGATCGGGGACTCCGCGGGCGGCAACCTCGCCGTCGCCGCGGTGCTGGCCCTGCGTGACGCGGGGCGGCCGCTGCCGGGGCGGGTCGTGGCGTTCTCGCCGTGGCTGGACATGGAGAACACCGGATCCACGCTGTCCGCCAACGCCGCCACCGACGCCCTGGTCACCGTGCCGCTGCTGGAGGGCATGATCGCCGGCGTCCTGGGGAGGGCCGGGTCGACCCGCGGACCCCGCTGGCGAACCCGCTGCACGCCGACCTCACCGGGTTCCCGCCGCTCTACGTGAACGCCGGCGGCGCCGAGGCGCTGCTCGACGACGCGGTGCGGCTGGCCGACCGGGCCCGCGCCGCCGTCGTCGACGTGACGCTCTCGGTCGTCGAGGGCATGCAGCACGTCTTCCCGTTCCTGGCCGGGACCGCGCCCGAGGCCGACGACGAGCTCGCCGCCCTCGCCGCCTGGTACCACCGCTGACCCGTCGCACCACCCGGAGACCGTCATGGACACACCCACCACCCCGGACGTCGACGCCGTCGTCGTCGGCGCCGGCTTCGGCGGCATCTACATGCTGCACACCCTGCGCGACCGGCTCGGCCTGAGCGTCCGCGCGTTCGAGAAGGGCGGCGGCGTCGGGGGCACCTGGTACTTCAACCGTTACCCGGGCGCGAAGTCCGACACCGAGGGTTTCGTCTACCGCTACTCCTTCGATCCCGACCTGCTGCAGGAGTGGGACTGGACCAGCCGCTACCTGGACCAGCCCGACGTCCTGGCCTACCTCGAGCACGTCGTCGACCGGTTCGACCTGCGGCGCGACATCACCCTGGACACCGAGGTGACTGGCGCCGCCTACGAGGAGGACACCGGGCTGTGGCGGGTGTCGACCTCCACCGGCGGGACGCTGCGCTGCCGCTACCTGGTCAACGCCCTGGGCCTGCTCGCACGCAGCAACGTCCCGGACATCCCGGGTCTGGACACCTTCGCCGGGCGCACCGTCCACACGAACGCCTGGCCCGACGACCTCGACCTCACCGGCCGCCGGGTCGGGGTGATCGGCACCGGCTCGACCGGGGCACAGTTCATCGTTGCCGCGGCCCCGGTGGCCGGGCACCTGACCGTGTTCCAGCGCAGCCCGCAGTACAACGTGCCGTCGGGGAACCGGCCGGTCACCCGGGACGAGGTGGACCGGACCAAGGAGCGCTTCGGGGAGATCTGGGACCAGGTCCGCGGCTCGGTGGTCGCCTTCGGTTTCGAGGAGAGCGGGGTCGAGGCGATGAGCGTGCCGCCGGAGGAGCGGGAGCGGGTCTTCCAGGAGAACTGGGAGGCGGGCAACGGGTTCCGCTTCATGTTCGGCACCTTCTGCGACATCGCGACCGACCCGGAGGCGAACGCGGCGGCGGCGGCGTTCATCCGCCGCAAGATCGCCGAGACCGTCACCGACCCCGAGACCGCCCGCAGACTGACCCCGACCGACCTCTACGCCAAGCGCCCGATCTGCAACGAGGGCTACTACGAGACCTTCAACCGCGACGACGTGGAGCTGGTCCCGATCCGGGAGAACCCGATCGTCGGGATCGTCCCCGAGGGGGTGCGCACCGCCGACGGCGTGCTCCACGAGCTGGACGTGCTCGTCCTGGCGACCGGGTTCGACGCCGTCGACGGGAACTACCGCGCGATGGACCTGCGCGGCCGCGGCGGGCGGCACATCGACGAGCACTGGACCGGTGGGCCGTCGAGCTACCTCGGGGTGGCGAAGGCCGGCTTCCCGAACATGTTCATGGTCCTCGGGCCGAACGGGCCCTTCACCAACCTGCCGCCGAGCATCGAGGCCCAGGTGGAGTGGATCGGCGGGCTCATCGGTCACGCCGAGCGCACCGGCGTCCGCGCCGTCGAGGCGACCTCCGAGGCGGAGGCCGGCTGGAGCCGGGTGTGCCGGGAGATCGCCGACGCGACGCTGTTCCCGAAGGCCGACTCGTGGATCTTCGGGGCGAACATCCCCGGCAAGCCGAACGCGGTGATGTTCTACATGGCCGGGCACAAGGCCTATCGCGAGGAGCTGCGCGCCGTCGCCGACGACGGCTACCGCGGGTTCCTCCTGGACCGGGCGGGGGAGGCCGCGACCGTCTGAGCGCCGGTCCCCGGCGGTGCCGTGGCCCGCCGGGGACCGTTCAGCCCTGCGCCAGCTTGCGGAAGTCCCAGCTGGTGATCTTCTCCGGGCGCAGCCGCAGCCATGCGTGCCGCCCGTCGATCACCACGTGCCCGCCGGTGTAGCGGTCGGCGAACGCCTGCTCGACGCGCTCCAGCTCCGGGTTCGGCTCCCCGGTCCGCGGCACCTCGCCGACCACCTCGACCGACCCGCGCAGCTCCACCCCGCGCAGCTCGGTGTAGTCGTCCCCGGCGTCGACGACGGCGGCGATCCGCGGGTCGCGCTCCAGGTCGGTCCAGCGCTGCGAGCGCGACAGTGACGTCAGCCAGAGCGCGTCGCCGTCCCAGAGGTACCAGAGCGGGGTGGCGTGCGGGCCGTTCGCCCCGTTGGTGGCGACCCGGCAGGTGCGCTCGGCGTCGAGGAAGGCGGTGACCTCCTCGGCGGTCATGGCGATCTTCCGGGCGCGGCGCTGCGGCTTCGGTGCGGTCATGGGACGAACCTAGTGTCGCGTAAACGATGTTCTTTGACCGGGTCGGCAGTGGTTGAGTAGGTGGTCTGCGGGTTTGGTCCAGATGAACGGGTGGCAGCGTTCGTTCCAGCCGTCGATGAACCGGCCGATCGCGCCGATCAGTTCTCTGACGCTGCCGAAGCTGCCACGGCGAATGGCCTGGCGGGTGATGACCCCGAAAAAGACCTCGACCATGTTCAGCCACGATCCCGAGGTCGGGGTGAAGTGCAGGGTGATCCGCGGGTTGCGGGCCAGCCAGGCCTTCACTGCGGGGTGCTTGTGGGTCGCGTAGTTGTCCACCACCAGGTGCAGCTTGCGCCGCGGGTAGGCCTTCGCGACCTGCTTGAGGAACCGCAGGAACTCCTGATGGCGATGCCGCGGCAGGCACGCCTGCTCGACCCGCCCGGTCGCGACCTCTAACGCCGCGAACAGCGTGGTGGTGCCGTGACGGACGTAGTCATGCGTCCGTTTCTCCGGGATACCGGGCATGATCGGCAGGATCGGCGCTGTCCGGTCCAGGGCCTGGACCTGGGATTTCTCGTCGACGCAGAGCACGACGGCCTTGTCCGGCGGGTTCAGATACAACCCGACGATGTCGCGGACCTTGGCTTCGAGCTCGGGATCGGTGGAGAACTTGAACGTCTCGGACTTCCACGGCTGCAGCCCCCACCGCCGCCAAATCTTGCCGATCCACACGTGGGAGATCCCGAGCTCGGCACCGAGCAGCCGTGACGACCAGTGCGTGACTCCGAGCCGCTCAGGCGGCGGTTCCAGCGTGGCGAGCACGACCGCGACCTCGTCGATCACCGGCGGCCGGCCCGCCTTGGGCCGGTCGGCCAGCCCGGCGATCCCCTCAGCGGCGTAACGCTTCTTCCACCCGATCACCGTCGCCTTCGACGCCCCGACCAGTGTGACGATGTCCTTGACCGCCACCCCGTCCGCGGCCAGCAACACGATCCTGCCCCGTCGGGCCAGTCCCGCCGAAACCGACGAGGAACGCAGCCAGGACTCCAGCACCTCGCGGTCGGCGGCCGGAACGTCCACGGTCACAGTCAACGGCACAGCTCATGATCCCGTAAACCAGGGGGCGCCGTAGTATCCGGAATTTTTCGGGCGGATATGGAGGATGCAGGGCTGTGACCTCGTGGTTCGTGGGGATAGGTCAGATAAGAGGTCGCGCGGATTGGTTGGTGATCATGGACGTCGTGCAGGTCGGGCGTTCCAGCGGTGTGTGGTCCAGGCCTGCCGAATCAAGCTACGGAGTGTGACGATCGTGTCGGCGAGGTCGAAGAACGCGTCGACGACGATTTCTCGTCGTTCGTAGCAGCGCTGCAGCCGGTTGAAGCTGTTGTGCCAAGCGTTGGTCCGCTCGACGTGCCAGCGGCGGGTGGCCTGGATCGGCGCTTTCTCACCCTTGTGCGCGATCTCGCCGTGCAGGCCTCGTTCGGCCAGCGTGTCGCGGGTCTTGCCGGAGTCATAGCCGGCGTCGAGGTGCACGGTGATGTCGTCGGGCAGCGGGCCGAGAGCATCGAGGCGGTCGAGGGTGGGGCCCAGTAGCGGGGAGTCGTGCCGGTTGGCTCCGGCCAGGACTCGGCCCAGCGGGATGCCGTATCCCTCGACGAGCACCGAACGTTTCATACCCTGTTTGCGCCGGTCCACCGGCGACGGACCGGCGACCTCGCCGCCGCCGGGGGCCTTGGTGATGGCGCCATCGACGGCGATGTCGTGCAGCAGCAGACCGACGATGCGGTCGTAGGCGTCCAGGACGATCCGACGCAGCTGGGCGAAGACCCCGAGCCTGATCCACTCGTCACGACGATCGCGGATGGTGGTCGCCGAGCAGGTGCTGTCAGCGATGCCCTCATACGAGCAGCCGAACCGCAGTACCTGCAGGAGCTTGTCGAACACGATCCGATCCGCGATCCGGCGGCGATGGCAGCCCAGCGGATGGGTGGGATCGAACTCGTCTCGATGAGGCAGCAGCGCGGTGAACTGGTCCCACAACGGCTCGGTCAGCCATGATGGCAGGGTGGGCACGCGGCCTCCAGACGATCACGAAGCGTAGATAACTTCATGATCGGCAGGCCCGTACCCGCCCTCGCCCCCAGACACTCGACCGCGGCCAAGCTGTGACCAATCCGCGCGACCTCTAAGCCGCGATTATCGCGTGTCTCAATCTATCGAGGCGGAAGCGACCATGGACTCGTCTCGACAGCAGTGGCCACGGAGTGCGCTGCCAGAGACGACAGTGGGTCTGAGCAGCGACGATGGGTGCTGTGGTGGCTGGCCAGTGAGTGAAACTTGCCCGATGACGGGGGCGTCGCGTCGTGAGGACGGCGAACCTGATCAGAACAGGGTGTCGCGGACACGTAGTGGTCGGTAGCCGGTCGGGCTGAGTTGGGCGAGTTCGCCGTCGATGTCGACCTCGATGGCGCCGAAGAAGTTGATGTTCTCCGAGTGGGCCGGGGAGATGTGGGCCAGGACCTCGTCGTCGATGCGGCGACCGGCGGCGCGCATCTGCTCGACGGCCAGGCCGTAGTACTCGGTCGTCCAGGTGACCACGGCGTTGGTGACGAGGGTGAGGCACCACGCCTGCTCGGTCTGTCCCTCCAGGTGTCGGGCGCGGATCATGCCCTCGTGGGCGTAGAGCAGGTCCCGCTTGAGCGCGTGCAGCGACTCGCCCTTGTTCAGCTGCCGGGAGATCTTGCGCCGGTAGGCCGGATCGGACAGGTACCGGGCGGTGTAGACGGTTCTGCGCAGCGCGCCGTACTCCTTGAGCGCCGCGGCGAGCGCGTTCTGCCGCCCGGACGCCGAGAGTTTCCCGACCAGTAGCGATGCGGTGGCGTGCCCGAACTTCAGCGACCCGGCCAGGCGCAGCAGGTCGTCCCAGTGCTCGGCGATCAGGTCGGTGTTGAGCTTGCGAGCCAACAGCGGCCCCGTCAGGGGGAACGCCGTCTCGGCCGCCGCCTTCGCACCCGTCCGGTAGAGAGTGATCTTGCCCAGGTCCCGGATCCGCGGTGAGAGCTGCAACCCGAGCAGGTCGAACAGCCCGAAGTTGACCAGGGTGACGCCGTGCGTGTCGGTGGCGTGCTCGGTGATCGGGATGTCGGTCGCGTTGCCGAGGATCTCGTCCAGGACGTAGTGCGCCTCGCGTTTCGTGGCGACGATGATCTTCGTGCCGTAGGTGGTATGCTGATCGGTCACGTGCGTGTAGGTCGACAGGCCCTCGTGCGCAAAATACCTGCTCAGAGCCCTGGCGGTGACCGACTTACCTCGCGTCGGGAACCGCTGACCGTCCGAAGAGGACAGCGTGCCGGTGCCGAACACCGGGGTCAGCGGCAGGCGCTGGTGGTAGCCGATCAGCGCCAGGTTCGCCGCCCGCAGCGTTTCCTCCCGTACGTACCACTCGGCGGTCCAGGCCAGGATGTCGTAGGAGATCCCGCACGCGTCCGCCATCCGTGTGAGCCCGAGGTTGGTGGACTGGGCGAGCAACACCGCGATCAGGTTCCGCTTCAGCTCGCGCGTGCGGGCCTGCTTGCCGCCGGCGTGGGTGAAGCAGTCCAGGAACCCGGTGCGCTTGTCCATCTCGATCAGCAGCGACACGATCGGCGCGAACGGCAGCATCTCGGTCAGCTCCGCCTTCAACGCTCTCGCCTCGGCCGGGATGTCCTCCGCGGTCAGCGGGGAGATCACCAGATCGCCGTCGTCGTCCAGGCGGACCGGGCCGTCGCCGTGGGCGAGCGTCGTTTCCAGCTTGCCCAGCGCGGTGTGCAGCTCGTCTTCGGCCTCGGCCAGGCCGGTGGCGGCGTCGGAGGGTTTGCCGACCAGTCGGCAGAACTCCGCCCGCTGATCCGCCCACTTGTCCTCGGTGAGCAGGTAGGCGGCCGGGTCGGAGTAACGGCGGCTGCCCGGCACGAACACGTCCCCGGTGCGCAGCCCGTCCCGCAGGGCCAGCAGCACGCACAGCTCCCAGTAATGCCGATACGCCGTCGCGCTGCGGTTCGCCGCGGCGGTGTCCAGGTAGCCGCGGAAGCGGGCCGGGACGAACCCGCTCGGCGCGTCGTCGGGGACCTTGCGGGCGCCGGTGGCGTTGAGCTCCCGCAGGATCGCCACCGCCTCCAGCAGCTCGGCCGCGGCGGTGCCGCCGGCGAAGGTCACGGCGTCGAGGACGTTCGGGGTGAACTGGCGCAGGTACCCGTACGAGCCGTCCAGCGCGGCGAGGTGCCCGTGATCGCGCGGCAGCGGCGGCAACGCGCTCGACTGCGCCGAACGCAGCCGGTCCCAGCCGACCCGCTCGCCCCGGATCAGACCGCCGACATCGCCGTCCGGCACCGCCGGGTCGGCCACGATGGCCAAGATCGCGTCCAGAAGCTCCTGGCGGTCCTCCCCGGACTTGGCGCGTTCGGCCAGATAGTCCCGCATCCTGTGCGCGGCCTTGCTCTCCCGCGCCGAGAGCGCCTGGTCGAACAGCGCCACCACCTCGTCGAGCACCTCGGTCGCCGACTGGGCCAGCAACGTCAGCAAGATCGGGTACCGGCGTTCCGGCTCCCGCCGTTCCAGCGCTTGGGCGGTGAGGCGGCGACCGACCGTGGCCAGGAACCGGCGGCGTTCGGCCGGCAGCACCGACAGGTCCAACGCGTGGGCGTCCATTCCGCGCAGGAACTCCAGCTTCGCGATCTCGGCCTTCACCGCCGCGGGCGAGGCCTCCACCGGCCCCTTCCCCAGCCACCGCAGCCGGGTCATCCCGATCTCCGAATCCACCACCAGCAGCCCGTCCAGCCCGACGCGGCGGGCGTCGGTGAACTCGTGCGCCAACCGGTCGAACGTCTCCTGCCGGGCCACCTCGCGGGCGTGGGCGACCCGCTTGACCACCGTCACCGGTCCCGGCCGGATCACCCGCGCCGAGATCAGGAACTCGCACGCCAGCCGGAACAGCAGCGTCGGCGAATCATGCTCCATCGCCCGCGCCAGCAGGAACTCGTCGAGCTCCTTGATCTCCAGCGTCGTCGGCGGCCGCCACCCCAGATACTGCGCCGCCAGCCGAAGATGCTCGGTGCGGGTCTTCGCCCGGCGCCCATACGAACCGATCACGGCCGGATCCACGCGCAACTGCTCAGCCAGGCGCACCACCGCCGCCTGCGGCGCCGACGCCACCTCATCCGGCACGAACCCCAACCACGACAACGAGCACACCGCGACCGCCAGACCCAGCCGATCCGCCGCGCCCCGGCCCCGACCGGGATCAACAAACGCAACGTCCGCCGGGGCCAGCGTGAAGAACCGGAACAACTCCTCCCGGCCGATCTCCGGGAACCGCCGCAGCCTCTCCAGCTCGACGTCTGTGAACACCGGAGCGACCACCCGACAACCTCCCGACCAGAACCCCAGAAACCCCCTGGTCAGGAGCCTACCCAGCCATATCCGCCCGATTATTCCCGGATACTACGGCGACCCCAACCAGCCCGTGAGTAAAGTAACCTAGTTACCGCAACACTAGATCAGGGCGGTGCCTCCCGGAGCGGTCCGGCCGGGCCGGGTCGGGCCCCTCCGGGTCGTGCCCCGGCGGCGGCGCGGCGAGCGGCCCGGGGGACGATCCGGCCGTGCCCGACGTCCTGAGCCCCGGCCTGGAGCAGCTGCTGGCCACCGACCGCCCGACCCCCTACCTGGCGCTGGACCCGGCCGTCGTCCGGGAGCGGTACCGCACCCTGGCCCGGGCGTTCGGCGACGCCCGGATCCTGTACGCGGTCAAGGCCTGCCCCGAGCCCGCGGTGCTGGAGACGCTCGTCGCCGCCGGGGCGGGCTTCGACGTCGCCTCCCAGACCGAGATCGACCTGTGCCTGGCCGCCGTCGCGGACCCGTCGGTGCTGCAGCACGGGGACCCGGTGCGCGGGCCCGGCGCCGCCGCCCGCGCCGCCCGCGACGGGGTCACCCGGTTCGTCACCGACAGCGCCGAGGACGTCGACGCCCTGGCCGCGGAGGTCCCCGGCGCCCGGGTGCAGGTCCGGCTCTCGGTCGACGACACCGGCTCGGCGACGCCGTTCCACGGCAAGTTCGGTGCGGCGCCCGACGAGGCGGTCGCGCTGCTCGGCCGGTGCCGGCGCCGCGGCCTGGACCCGGCCGGGATCACCTTCCACGCCGGGTCCCAGCAGACCCGCCCCGGCACCTACGCCGCCGCCGTGGCCCGCGCGCTGGGGACCGCCGGCCGGGCCGGGCTGCGCCACCCCGAGCTCGACCTGGGCGGCGGGTGGCCGGTCGCGTACCGCTCACCGGTCGCCGGACCGGCCGACTACGCTGCGGCGGTGCACGGCGCGGTGGCCGACGCCGTCGCCGCCGGGCACGTCGACGGCGCGGACCTGCTGCTGGAGCCGGGCCGCGCCCTGGCCGGGCCGGCGGGCGTCCTGCGGGCGCCGGTGCTGCGCGTGTCGCGGCGGCCCGGGATCGACCATCGGCGCTGGGTGTACCTCGACGTCGGCCGCTACCAGGGGCTGGCCGAGACCGAGGGGGAGGCGATCGGCTACCCGCTGCGGGTCCCGGGCCGCTCCGGTCGGGCCGGACCGTGCGTGCTCGCCGGCCCCACCTGCGACGGCGACGACGTGATCTACCGGCGGACCCCGGTCGCGCTGCCGTCGGACCTGGCCGCGGGCGACGTGGTCGACCTGCTGCACACCGGCGCCTACACCTCCAGCTACGCCTCGGTCGGGTTCAACGGGTTCGGACCGCTGGAGGTGGTCGTCGCGGGGGAGGGGGCGTCGATCCCACATCCCGGTTAACGTGTCCGGACGTGTCATCCTCCACCTCGCCGATCACGTCCGTGCCCGCCACCGCGGCCGGAGACCTGCATCCGGGCGCCGGGCTCGGCCCGGGCACCCCCGCCCTGCCCAGTACCTCCTCGCCGGTCGGCAGGCACGTCCTGGCCGAGCTCGGCGGTATCGCCCCCGAGGTCCTCGACGACTGCGAACGCCTGCGCGCCGACCTCACCACCGCGCTGACCGAGGCCGGGGCCCAGGTCCGCCAGGTGGTGACCGAACGGTTCGAGCCGCAGGGGGCGACGGTCGTCGCCGTGCTCGCCGAGTCGCACGCCTCGATCCACACCTGGCCCGAGCACGGGGGCATGCACGTCGACGTGTTCACCTGCGGCGAGAGCGCCGACCCGGTCGACGCGGTGCGCCGCCTCGCCGAGCGCGTCGGCGCGGCCGACACCGCGCTGCAGGTCGTGGACCGCGGGGGCGCCCCGCGCACGGTCACCGAGCCGGTCTCGCCCGGCCTGACCCGGCGCTGGGACCTCGGCCGGGTCCACCACGTCGCGCACACCGGGTTCCAGCACGTGGTCGTGGCCGACACCGCCCACGGTGTCTCGCTGTTCTGCGACGACGAACGCCAGTCCACCGAGCAGACCCAGCTTAGAGGTCGCGCGGATTGGTCACAGCTTGGCCGCGGTCGAGTGTCTGGGGGCGAGGGCGGGTACGGGCCTGCCGATCATGAAGTTATCTACGCTTCGTGATCGTCTGGAGGCCGCGTGCCCACCCTGCCATCATGGCTGACCGAGCCGTTGTGGGACCAGTTCACCGCGCTGCTGCCTCATCGAGACGAGTTCGATCCCACCCATCCGCTGGGCTGCCATCGCCGCCGGATCGCGGATCGGATCGTGTTCGACAAGCTCCTGCAGGTACTGCGGTTCGGCTGCTCGTATGAGGGCATCGCTGACAGCACCTGCTCGGCGACCACCATCCGCGATCGTCGTGACGAGTGGATCAGGCTCGGGGTCTTCGCCCAGCTGCGTCGGATCGTCCTGGACGCCTACGACCGCATCGTCGGTCTGCTGCTGCACGACATCGCCGTCGATGGCGCCATCACCAAGGCCCCCGGCGGCGGCGAGGTCGCCGGTCCGTCGCCGGTGGACCGGCGCAAACAGGGTATGAAACGTTCGGTGCTCGTCGAGGGATACGGCATCCCGCTGGGCCGAGTCCTGGCCGGAGCCAACCGGCACGACTCCCCGCTACTGGGCCCCACCCTCGACCGCCTCGATGCTCTCGGCCCGCTGCCCGACGACATCACCGTGCACCTCGACGCCGGCTATGACTCCGGCAAGACCCGCGACACGCTGGCCGAACGAGGCCTGCACGGCGAGATCGCGCACAAGGGTGAGAAAGCGCCGATCCAGGCCACCCGCCGCTGGCACGTCGAGCGGACCAACGCTTGGCACAACAGCTTCAACCGGCTGCAGCGCTGCTACGAACGACGAGAAATCGTCGTCGACGCGTTCTTCGACCTCGCCGACACGATCGTCACACTCCGTAGCTTGATTCGGCAGGCCTGGACCACACACCGCTGGAACGCCCGACCTGCACGACGTCCATGATCACCAACCAATCCGCGCGACCTCTTAGCTTGATCTTTAACCTTCCGGAGCTGCTGCTGGGAGGTTGATGTAGTTCGGGCGGCGTGTCGGCGGGACATGGGTACGGCCACCGCTTGATCATCTTCGGGTTCCTTCCACAGAACATCGAAGACGAAAGCGGTGGCCGTGGTGGTCAGTGTGGCTTCTGCCGGGCCAGTGGTGCTCGGTGACACTCCGGTCGGGCGGGGTGATCTTGCCGGGTTTCGGCAGGAGTTCTACGCGTCGTTGACTGCGCGAGCGGATGCGCTGTTCGAGCTCACCGACGCCGTGTTGTGCGCGGACGGCCCGGTTCGCTCGCTACCGGAGCTGACCTTGGTGGCTGAGCACCGTCGCGGGCACGGCGCGATGTACGACGCGTTGGCCTGTGGCAGGATCTCCGCCCGGAGGCTGCGCCGGGTGCTGGCCGGTCTCCCGTTGCCCCGTGCCGTCGACGGTCGGATCGTGCTCGCCGTGGATGTCAGCCCGTGGCTGCGCCCGGACGCTACGACCAGCGATCAGCGGCTGTTCTGCCATGTCTACGGACGCGGAAAGGGCAACGCGCAGCTGATCCCGGGCTGGCCATACTCGTTCGTCGCCGCCCTGGAGACGGGCCGGACGTCGTGGACGGCGGTCCTGGACGCGGTTCGACTCGGCCCGGCCGACGACGCCACCGCGGTGACCGCCACCCAGCTACGCGCGGTCATCGAGCGACTGACCAGCGCCGGGCACTGGCGCCCCGGGGACCCGGACATCGTGATCGTCACCGACACCGGATACGACATCACCCGCCTCGCCTACGTACTGGCCGATCTGCCCGTCGAGCTGGTCGGACGACTGCGCTCGGACCGGGTCCTGCGCCTGCCCAAGCCGCCACGGCTGCCCGGCACGACCGGGCGCCCACCCAAGCACGGCCCGGAGATCGCCTTGAACCGGCCCGCCACCTGGATCGAACCGGTGCACACCACGACGACCAAGACCACCCGCTACGGCACTGCCGTCGCGACCAGCTGGGACCGGGTCCACCCCCGGCTGACCCGGCGCACGTGCTGGATCGACCACGCCGGCGAACTGCCGATCATCGAGGGCACCCTGCTCCGGCTGCAGGTCGACCACCTACCCGGCGACCGCGACCCGAAGCCCGTGTGGCTATGGAGCTCCGCCACCGACGCGAGCGCCGCCGACGTGGACCGCTGGTGGCAGGCGTTCCTCCGCAGATTCGATCTCGAGCACACATTCCGCCTGCTCAAGCAGACCCTCGGCTGGACAACCCCGAAGCTGCGCACCCCCGAAGCCGCCGACCGCTGGACCTGGCTGATCATCGCCTCCCACACCCAACTCCGCCTGGCCCGACCACTGGCCGCCGACCTACGCCGCCCCTGGGAACGACCCGCCGCCCCCACCCGGCTCACCCCGGCCCGGGTTCGCCGCGCCTTTCGGAACATCCGCGCGCGGACCGTCCTCCCGGCCAGTGCACCGAAACCCAGCCGACCCGGTCCCGGCCGCCCACCCGGCTCCCGCAACCGGCACACCCCGACCAGCCACGACGTCGGGAAAACGGTCAAACGCGACCGCACCATCACCGCGCGACGACAACACACAGGTTAAAAACCAAGCTTAGAGGTCGTTTCAGAACGACTTGTCGAGTTTCCATTGACCCCTCGACGACAGATCAAACGGCAGGTCAGATAGCCGCTTGTCGTCTACAACAGACACGTCGACCTCGTTCTGAAATGACCTCTTAGAGGTCGTTTCAGAAGTCGGCGTGTCGGTCCTGTGTGGATCGGCGCTGGTAGCTGATCATGTCCGGTCGTGGCGCGGCGATCTTGTGTCGAGCGATTGGTGAGCGACGAGCTGTGGGCGCTGGTGGAGCCGCTGCTGCCCAAGCCGCGCAAGCACAAGCGGGGACGGACAGGCCGTCCGCGGGTGCCGGATCGGGCCGCTCTGGCCGGGATCGTGTTCGTGCTCAAGACCGGGATCAGCTGGAACGCGCTGCCCGCCGAGCTCGGCTGTGGGTCCGGAGTGACCTGCTGGCGGCGGCTACGGCAGTGGCAGCAGGCCGGGGTCTGGGCCCAGCTGCACCGGGTGATGCTCGACCGCCTCGCCCAGCAGGGCCTGCTGGACTGGTCGCGGGCGGCGGTGGACAGCGTGAGCGTGCGGGCCAAGCGCCGCGGCGAGGCCACCGGGCCCTCGCCGACCGATCGCGGGAAGGCGGGCAGCAAGTACCACGTGCTCTGCGACCGAGGCGGGCTCCCGCTGCATGCGCTGGTCACCGGGGCGAACACCCACGACAGTCGGATGCTCGCCCCGCTGCTGGACACCAACCCCGGCGTCCGCGAACGGGCGGGACAGCCGGGGCGTCCGCGACGTCGGCCGGACAAGGTGCACGCCGACAAGGGCTACGACTATCCCCGCTGCCGCCGCTACCTGAGTGGGCGTGGGATCGGGGTGCGGATCGCCCGGCGCGGGATCGAGGACTCCACCCGGCTCGGGCGGGTCCGCTGGGTCGTCGAGCGCACCATGTCCTGGCTGCTGGACTTCCGCCGCCTCGCGCTGCGCTACGACCGCGCCGAATCCACGATCACCGCGCTGTTATCGCTGGCCTGCGCCCTGATCTGCCACCGCCGCCTCACCAAGCCGAAGCCGAAGTGATGGTCGACCCAGCCCTCGCTGAGGCACTCGCCTACGAGGTCGGGGCCAGCGGCCGCCAGGCCAGCCACTCCAAGGCCCGGTCGGCCTCGTCAGGGTCGAAGCGGTGCGGGTCGAACGGCCCGCCCGCCCACTCCAGGCGCTCGGCGCGGTCGGGATGGTCAGGGTCGGCGAGCACGGCCTGGAAGTCCTCATACCCCCCGATCCCGCCGACGTCCTCGGGCGGGCACGCCCCCTGCCCGGCGACGCATCGCGGATAGCACACTCCCGGCTCGACGGCCGCGACCGCCTCGACGGTGATCTCGTGGGCCCAGTTGTCACCGAAGTCGTAGACGTAACCGAACCGGTCACCAGCCTTGACCAGCCGAAACAGCTTCTCTTTCGTCTCGTCGGCGACATCCTGTCCGGGCCAGTCCGGGTCTGGGATCCCGTAGCGGCGCCCGACGATCTCGAACTCGTGCAAATGAGAGTTCGTCCAGCCCATCACTGACTGCACCACCTCGTGTAACACCGCCAAGTCGACCTCGCCCGGCACCTGCACCCGACGCCGGACCGCCGGCACCACCTCGGTCAGGACGATCTCCAACTCGAAAATCTTCGTCTTCTCAGACACACGAGGCGCGACCATCAGCCGATGCTGCCAGCCCCGCCGTCACCGGCAGAACCGGGCCCACCACTTCTGAAACGACGTCTTACCTACCACGAGGCGCTGGTGTGGCCGGGTGCGCTGCTGGCCCGCGAGCTGGACCGGGTGCTGATCGTCGGCTCGTCGGAGGGGGTCGCGTCGGAGATGGCGGTCGCGGCCGGTGCGAGCCGGGTCGACCACGTCGACATCGACGCCGAGGCCGTCCGGATCTGTGCCGAGCACCTGCCCTACGGCTACACCCCCGAGACCCTGGCCGCGGCCGAGCGCGGCGAGGGCCCGGTGCACCTGACCTACGGCGCCGGGCGGCAGTTCGTCCTGGACGCGCGTGAGCACTGGGACCTGGTGATCGTCGACCTGCCCGACGAGCGCCCCGACGAGCCCGACGCCCAGATCAACCGGCTCTACGAGGAGGACTTCGTCCGGGCCTGTGCGCAGCGGCTCACCCCCGGCGGGGTGCTGGTGTTCCAGGCGGGCAGCCCGGCGGTGTGGCGGGACGCGACGCTGCGGTCGGCCTGGCAGCGCTTCGCCGCGGTGTTCGGCCCGACCGGCGGGCACGGGGTCTACATCGGCTGCGAGGAGCACGAGTGGGCCTTCCTCGCCGGCGTCCGCGAGCCGATGGCCGACCCCGGCGCGGTCGCCGCCGGGCGGCTCGCGTCGATGCCGTCGCAGCCGCAGTGCTGGGACGCCACGGCGCTGCGGCACCGCCTGGTGGCGCCGCTGTCGCTGCGCAGGCTCACCGACTGAGCGAGCCCCGCCCACGGTGCGTGACGGGCCGGGCGCGTACCCGGCCCGTCACGTGCGTCGAACGGGGCGTAACCGCCCGTCGACGATGATCGTTGGTCGGCCAGGACCGGCGTACCCGCGCCGGCGCCGTCCGACCGGAGGTCCGAGAGCCCGTGCGCCGTCCCCGTCCGTCCCGGTGGCTCGCCGTGGCGACCATGACCCTGCTGAGCTCGGCGGGGATGAGCGCCCTCGCGACCGCGCAGGCGGAGGCACCGACCACGTTCGCCGAGACCACGCGGTCCGCACGCAACCTGGACACCGCCCCGGTCGGGCGCTTCGTCGCCCTGGGCGACTCCTACGCCGCGGGCCCGCTGGTCCCGGTGCAGCAGGGCACGCCGTCGGGGTGCCTGCGCTCGAACCAGAACTACCCGTCGGTCCTCGCCCGTTCCGCCGGCATCGGCCGGTTCACCGACGTGTCCTGCAGCGGCGCGACGACCGAGGACATGACGTCCCCGCAGGAGGTCCAGGCCGGCCCCAACCCGCCGCAGCTCGACACCCTCGACGGGTCGGAGTCGCTGGTCACCCTCACCATCGGCGGCAACGACATCGGGTTCTCCGGGATCATCACCGAGTGCGTGCGCCGTTCCTCGGCGAACCTGTTCGGGGCAGCCTGCAAGGACTTCTACACCGCGGGCGGCACCGACCAGCTCGCCGAGCGGATCGACGACACCGAGCCGAAGGTCTCCGACGTGCTCGCCGCGGTCCGTGAGCGGTCGCCGGCCGCCCGGGTCGCCGTCGTCGGGTACCCGTCGATCCTCCCGGACACCGGGCCCGGCTGCTACCCGGTCCTCCCGTTCAGCCCGGGCGACACCGCCTACCTGCGCGAGACCGAGAAGAAGCTCAACGCGATGCTGGCCGACGCGGCCCGCGACGCCGGGGTCGACTACGTCGACACCTACACCCCGACCATCGGCCACGACGCCTGCCAACTGCCCGGCGTCAAGTGGGTGGAGGGCCTGATCCCGACCTCGCCGGCGGCACCGGTGCACCCCAACGCCCAGGGCATGCGGGCGATGGCCGCGGCCGCGGGTGACGTGCTCGGCATCCGGGTCGCCCGCCCCACCTCGCAGCCGGTCCCGGGCGCGACCAACCCGGTGCCCGCCGAGTCGCTGCCGCCCCAGGCCCGCACCGCGGGTTGACGCCCGGACCCGGGGCCACGGTGCGTGTCAGACTCGCACCGTGACGGGGACGGCCGAGCGGGGACGGCGCCTGCCGGCGCCGGTCCGGTGGGGTGAGCTGCGGACGTGGGCGGCCGCGGTCGACCCGGGGCACACCCGGCTCCACCTGGCCTCGGTCGCGACCGCGGCGATGCTGCTCGCCGCCGTCGTCGCGAGCGTGCTGCGGGCGCTGACCGGGCAGCCGGTCACGATCGTGCTGTTCTCCGTCGTGCTGGCGATGATCAGCAACCTGGCGGTGAACGAGAACGACCTGGGACGACGACGGGTCACCACCGCCCTGATGGTCCTGCCCGCCGCCGCGTCGGCGACGCTGTCGGCGGTGCTGTCGACCAACCGGGTCGCGGCCGACGTCGTGTTCGTGCTGGTCATGATGGTCGCCGTCGCGGTGCGCCGGTACGGGCCGCGCGGTGTCGCGCTGGGCATGGCCGCGTTCATGCCGTTCTTCTTCGTGCAGTTCCTGCACGCCGGGCCCGGCGAGCTCCCGTTCCTGCTGGCCGGGGCGGTGATCGGGATCGGGAGCACCTTCCTGTTGCGCTGCCTGGTGTTCACCCGCCGTTCCGAGGTCGTGCTCGACGCGCTGTTCCGGGCGTTCGAGGCGCGGCTGCACGCGCTGCTGCTGGCCGCGGTCGAGGCGGTGGGTACGACCGGGGGCGAGCCCGATCTCGACCCGCTGCTGCGCGCCCAGGCGCGGCTGAACGAGACCGCGCTGCTGGTGACCGACCGGCTCGACGAGACCACCGACGACCGCCCGGACGACGGCGCCGACGGCACCACCGGGGACGGCACCGACGACACCCTGGGCCCCGTGGCGGGCCTGCGGCAGTGGGTCATCGACTCCGAGCTCGCCGCCGAACGGGTCGCCATGTCGGTCCGCCGCTCGGTGGAGCACCACGACCCGGTCCCCGACCAGGACCGGGCCGCGCTGGCCGAGGGACTGCGGGCACTCGCCGCGGCGACCGCGGTGGGGACGCCCGGTGCGATCGCCGCCCGCCTCTACGACGACGCGCGGAGCGCGGTCACCGGCATCGTGGACCGGCCGTCGGGTGCCGGTCCGGCCGCCCGTGAGCAGCGGATCGGCTTCGCCGTCGTCCGGCTCGCCGACGCGATGCAGACCACCGTCGAGCAGGCCCGGCTGCGGATCGCCGAGCACCACGACACCGAGCGCGAGACCGCGGGCGGCGACCCCGTCCCGTCCCCCGACCACACCGGGGACGCACCGGCGGTCCGCGACCGCTTCGACGGGCTCGCCCTGCACACCCGCCAGGCCGTGCAGGTCGGCGTCGCCACCAGCCTGGCGATCGTGGTGGGCGAGCTGATCTCCCCGGCCCGCTGGTACTGGGCGGTGATCGCGGCGTTCGTGGTGTTCGCGGGTACCGCCAGCCGTGGCGACGGGCTGAGCCGCGGCTGGGCCCGCGCGGTCGGCACCGCGGGCGGTGTCGTGGCCGGGATGCTGCTGGCGCTGCTGGTGGGCGGCAACGTCGTCGCCAGCCTCGCGCTGCTGTTCGTCTGCGTGTTCCTCGCGCTCTACCTGGTGCGGATCTCGCAGGCGATGATGGCGTTCTGGATCACCGCGGTGCTGGCGCTGCTCTACGGGGTGATCGGCCAGTTCAGTGTGCAGACCCTGGTGCTGCGGGTGGAGGAGACCGTCGTCGGTGGGGCGCTGGGGATGCTCGCCGCCTACCTGGTCCTGCCCACCCGGTCGCGCACGGCGTTCGCGGAGGCCCTCGACGACGCCCTCACCGCCGTCGACGTGTCCCTGCGCACCTCGGTCGACGCGGCGCTGGGCCGGCCCGGCGCCGGGGACCCCCTGGAGAAGGCCCGTGCCGTGGACACCGCGGTCGCCACCGTCCGGGCCCGTGCGGTACCGCTGGAGCACCCGGTCGCGCGCAGGCCGCTGCGCCGCGGGGTGCACCACACCGTCCGGGTGGTCGGCGCGATCGACCACTACACCCGCCTGCTCGCCGCCCAGGCCGCGACCGCGTCGGTGCCCGGCTGGGCCGCCACCCTGGTGCCCGCGGCGGAGCGGGTGCGCGCCGACGTCGACGGCCTGCGCCGCATCCTCGACGACGGCTGGGGCCCGGCCGACCGCCGCGAGCACGCCGCCGGGGCGGCACCCGCCGACTACGGCGTCGGCTCGGCGGAGGAGCTGCTCGCCGCCGCCGCGCCCGACGCGGCCTCCTGGACGCCCACCGGCGCCGGGCCCGAGCGCACGCGCCGGCTGGCCGCCGCGCGGCTGCTGCGCCGGATCGACCAGCTGGCCGTCGGGCTGGCCCGGGAGCTGTGCGGCCGGACCTGGAGCGAACCGGCACCCGCCGCACGCGGCGCCGGTCACGCGGACGGGTCGGGGACCGCGGCCGCGGGTTAGGGTCCGGCCCGTGATCTCCGTGAGTACCCACGACGACGTCGGTCTGATCGAGCTGAACCGCCCCGAGCGCCGCAACGCGCTGGACATCGCGACCTGCCGGCAGCTGGTCGACGCGGCCGCCGAGGTCCGCGCGGCGGGGGCGCGGGCCGTCGTCGTCGCCGGCAACGGGCCGGCCTTCTGCTCCGGCGCGGACTTCGGCGAGGTCTACACGGCCGAGTTCCTCGATGCGCTCTATGCGGGGCTGCACGCGGTCGCCGACCTGCCGATGCCGACCGTCGCCGCGGTGACCGGGCCCGCGATCGGCGGTGGCCTGCAGCTGGCCCTGGCGTGCGACCTGCGGGTCGCGGCCCCGGAGGCGGTGTTCGGGCTGCCCACCACGCGCCTCGGGCTGGCCGTGGACCCGTGGACGATCCAGCGGCTGGTGCAGATCGCCGGCGGCGGCACGGCCCGCAGCCTGCTGCTGGCCTGCGCCACCGTCGACGCCACCACCGCCCACGCCCGGGGTCTGGCCGACACCCTCGGAGACCGCGACGCCGCGCTCGCCCTGGCCCGTGACATCGCCACCATGGCCCCGCTGACCCTGGCCTACAACAAGCGGTCGGTGGACGCGTTCGGCCACGGCGGCCACACCGACCAGGCGATGGTCGACGGCCTCACCGAGCAGTTCCGCGGCTGCTGGGCCGCCGAGGACATCGCCGAGGGTCGCGCCGCCCGGACCGAGAAGCGCGCACCGGTGTTCCGGGGACGCTGACCGGGAGACCGGACGGCGCGGCGACCGTCCGACGCATCTGGTGCACCGCCGATCGGCGGTACGGGACTCACCCGTTCAGTCCAAGATCATGTCGGGCTACCGTGTGGAACCAACCGGTCGCACTGTGCATCCGGGGCGGTCCGGACGGGCCGAGGACGTCGGGCCCGGGTCCGGCGGAGGGGTGGACGGATGCGGGCACGGGAGCGGAGCCGGATCGCCGGGCTCCTCGCGGCGGGCGTCGCGCTGACCGGTGCCCTGACCGCCGGACTCCTGACGGGTCCCGCCCTCGCCGAGCCGTCGGAGCAGCCCGACCCCACCGACCGGCAGGTCGCCACCGGTCTGCTCGTCCCCGGCACCCCGTGCACCTCGTCGGCGCGCGCCTGCGTGGATCTCGCGAGCCGGTCCAGCTGGCTGTTCGAGGCGGGCCGGGTCGTGGCCGGGCCGGTCACCATGCGTCCCGGCGACCCGGAGGCACCCACGCCGACCGGGACCTTCGCCGTGCAGTGGAAGGCCGAGCAGTGGACCAGCCGGGAGCGGCTGACCCAGATGCCCTGGTCGGTGTTCTTCGCCCAGGGCGGGATCGCCTTCCACCAGGGCGACCTCTCCACGCCGTCGGCAGGCTGCGTGAAGCTCGCCGAGGCCGATGCGCGCCAGTGGTTCGGCCACCTGCAGGTCGGCGACCAGGTGCAGATCCACTGAGTCGCGCCCGGGTGTGAGCCATCTCCCGCAGGGGTTCTACGCGCAGTAGAAAGGTTCGCGTAGGATGACCTTCGTGACGAGTCTGGGCGAGTTGGAGCGGGCGGTCATGAACGTCCTCTGGGAGACCGAGCGGGACATGACCGCCCGTGAGGTGCAGGACCAGCTCTCCGACCGCGACCTGGCCACGACGACCGTGCTCACCGTCCTCGGTCGGCTCGAGCGCAAGCAGCTCGTCCGGCGGATCCGCGACGGCCGCGCCCACCACTACCGCCCGGTGGCCAGCCGGGAGGACCACGTGGCCGAGCTGATGACCGACGCGCTCGACGACACGTCCGACCGGGGCGCCGCCCTCGCGCGGTTCCTCGGCTCCATGTCGGAGGAGGAGCGGTCGCGGTTGCGCGACCTGCTCGGCTGAGCGACCGACGGTCCACGAGCCTGTCCGGTCGCGGGGGTGATGCGGCGCCGCGCCGCGCACTCCGCGACGATGTGAGGCGATGCAGCTGACCGCGCTCGGACTCGGACTGCTCGGCGTACTGCTCGCCGAGCCGGTCAGCCGTGCCCTGGCCCGGGCGCGATGGCCCGGCCGCGACCCCGTCGGTGCGCTGCTGCTGTGGCAGGCCGTCGGGCTCGGCGGGGGGATCTCGCTGTTCGGCGCGGGGCTGGCCTACGGGCTCTCGCCGATGGGGCCCAGCCTGCCCACGGCGGCGGCCGCGCTGTCGGCGTCGCTGGCGGTGGGCGAGTGGCCGGACCGGATGGACCCGCTGCACGTGGGCGCGCTGCTGATCGCGCTCGGGGTGCTGCTGCGGCTGCTGTCGGTCCTGGTGATCACCACCGTGCGGACCCTGCGGGCCCGCCGTCGCCACCGCGACCTGCTCGACGTGCTCGCCACGCCCTGGCCGCACGCCTCCGGTACCCGCGTCCTCGACCATCCCGTCCCGGTCGCCTACTGCCTGCCCGGGCGCAGTTCCCGGCTGGTGGTGTCGGCGGGGGTGCTGGACACGCTCGACACCGCCGGGGTCGTCGCGGTGCTGGCCCACGAGCGGGCGCACCTGCGCGAGCGGCACGACCTGGTCGTGCTCCCGTTCGTCGCCTGGGGGGCGACGGCGCCGTTCGTGCGCGGCATGGTGCACGCCCAGCTCGCGGTGGCCCGGCTGATCGAGATGCGGGCCGACGACGTCGCGCGCCGTCTGTGCGACCCCACCGAGCTGGCGACCGCGCTCAAGGCCGTCGGCGGGTCCGCACCGGCCGCGGCGCTCTCGTCGTTCACCGACGCGCTGGAGGCCCGGATCGACCGGATCACCGCTCCGCCGCCGCCGCTGCCGCGCGTCGTGCACGGGCTGATCCGGTTGGTGGCGCTCGCGCTGGTCGCGGTGCCGGTCTGGCTGCTGGTCGCTCCGTGAGCCCCCCGGTGCCGTCCCCGGTGCGGGCCTTCCCCGGGGCCGAGGCGCTGCTGCGGGTGCACGCGGCGTCGCTGCCCCAGCCCGACCAGCTGGCGGGGCCGTTCGTCGCCCGGCTGCTCGTGGCCGCGCTGTCGCCGCTGCCGGCGCCGACGGTGGCCGCCTTCGCCCACGCGGCGGGGACCCGGGTGCGGGCGGGCGACGACGCGTCCGACCGGCCGCCCGGGGCCCCCGCGGACCCCGACTACCTGAGGGGGCTCCCGCCCGCCGCGGACGACGAGTGGGCGGGTACCCCGGTGGCCGGGCTCGGGCGCGCGGTCGAGGAGTTCTCCGGGGAGTCGCTCGCGGCCGTCCCGGCGTCGGGGGAGTGGACCGGGGGAGCTCTGGTGGCCCTGCTCGATGCCGCCACGACCGACGACGCGGCCGGCCCGGTGGGGGTGCTGGTGGAGCTGGCGACCGGGGAGCTCGGGGCCGCGGCCACCTCGGTCGCCGACCTCGACGCCGGGGCCCGGCCGGGGCCGGACTGGTCGGCGGCCGCGCACGTCGTCGCGCTGTGGGGGCGCCGGGACGGGCCGGGCGGCCCGCTGCTCGCCGTCGCCGACACCTACCCGCAGCTCGGGTCGCCGGACCTGGGGCCGGGGCTGCACCTGCAGCCCGCGGACCGGGTCGCGGCCGCGCTCGGCCACGGGGGGCTGGTCCTGGTCGGGCCGGCCTCGCGCCGGGCGGACCTGGCCGCGGCGGTCGAGGGCGCCGGGCTGCGGGTGCGCTGGTGGGACGACCCCGCCTGACCTCAGGCGCCGTGCGTCTGGAACAGCGTGGCGCCGCCCCGGTCCTCGGCCAGCAGGGCCCGGGTGGCCGCGACGTTGCGGGCCTGCGCGGCCGCCAGCGCCGCCGGGCTGCGCCGGACCCACCGGCGCTGCACCGCGATCGCCCGTGCCAGCACGGCGACCGCCACCTCCCAGCCGGGGCTGCGGCGCAGGCCCAGCCCGGTGGTCACCGCGGCGCCGTGGAAGCGCCGGGCCAGCGCCTGCAGCAGGCGGCGTCCCTGCGGGGCGGGTAGCCGCAACGGCTCGACGAGCAGCGCGGCGACGGCGTCGACGAGCGCGCCGGCCAGCGCGCGCGACTCGGCCACCGGCGGACCGGTGACGGCGGTGACCAGGGCGTCGAGCTCCTCGGCGGCGGCGTGCGAGGTGATGTCGCGGACCAGCTCGCGGTCGATGCCGAGCTGGTGGGCCAGCAGGTGCCAGCAGGCGTAGACCTCGGCGGTCTCGGCGCGGGTGAGCCCGAACCCGATCGTCGCCTCGGCACGCATCGAGACGAGGGTGAAGTCCAGCCACGTCCGGACCAGGTCGACCTGATTGACCGGGGTGCCGTGCACCGCCTCGTCCAGGCCGCGGTCGCGGGCGAGCAGGCGCATCCGGGCGTGCAGCACCCGGACCTGGAGGGTGCCGACGTAGCCCGGGCTGCCGGGACGCATGCCACCGGGCAGGGTGGCGGCGAGCAGCCAGGTCCCGGTCTCGGTGAGACGGCGCTCGGCGGACTCCACCAGCCGTCCGGTGGTGCCGAGCAGCACCGCGATCGACGGGGAACCGTAGGTGCGCAGCAGCGCCCCGGCCGAGAGCGACAGGGTGTGCACGGCGGGCGGGGCGGTGAACGACGGCCGGATCCCGGTGTCGAGCACGGCGGGGTCGACGCCCTCGGGCAGCGACTCGGCGGAGGTGAGCAGGGCGGCGACGGCGGGGGAGGGATCGCGGAGTGCGGCGAGCCCGTCGCGGATGCCGCGTTGCAGCTGGGCGGTGAGGGCGCGACCGCGGTCGCGCCCCGCGGCACGGATCTCGGCGACGACGGCGTCGGCGAGCGGGTCGCCCGCGGCCCTGGCGTGCAGCGCGAGGTCGGCCCGTCCGGGACCGAAGCGGGCGGCGAGGGCGTCGCGGTCGAGCGTCCCCGACGGTCGGGTGCTGGTCACGGGAGCCGGTCCTCCTGGGGCTGGTGGGCGTCGTGGGCGCCGAGTCCGGCTCCGGCGAGCAGCCGGGCCATCCGCGCGCGCAGCTCGGGCTCGGTGGGGGTGACGGGTGCGAACGCGGCCAGTGCGGACAGGCCGAAGACCCCGGCGAACAGCTCGCGGGCCCGCTCCCGGTTCCCGACGTGGTCCTGGATGAGGTCGACCAGCGCCGCGTCGGGCTCCGCGGCGGCCGGGTCGGCGGCACCGCCGTGCCCCCGGGCGACCCGCACGCGCAGCTCCAGCATGGTCAGGAACTCGGTGCGGCGGGCGCCGAGCAGGTCGACCAGGTAGGCGGTGCAGGCGTCGAGCAGGGTCAGCTCGCCGGTGCGGCTGCGGCGGGTCAGCTCGCCCAGCCGCGCGACCGCGTCGCGTTCCAGCTCGGCGGCGACGGCCCCGAGCAGGGCGTCGACGGTGCCGAAGTGGTACGTCGCCGACGCGGCCGACGCCCCCGCCCGGTCCGCGACCCGGCGCAGCGTGAGGCGGTCGAAGCCGTGCGCGGTCACCACGTCGACGGCGGCCCGCACCAGTGCGCGACGGGTGTCGGCGCCGCGGCGGCGGCGTCCGTCGGGGGATCGGTCGGTCATGACGACAAACTATCTGTACAACCAGACAGATTCCAGGGCCGTCGGCGGAACACGGTTCCGCGACGACGCGCTGCACCCGCGCAGCGGGCGTAGCGTGGAGTTCGTGCCCGTCACACCTGACCTTCCCCGTACCGTCGGTGCGCTGCGTGCGTCCGGCCACGTACAGCGACCTGTGAAGCACGAGATCCGCGACAACCTGCTGGCGGCCCTGCGCGAGGGCCGCGACCCCTGGCCCGGCATCGTCGGCTTCGACGACACCGTCGTCCCGCAGCTCGAGCGGGCCCTGATCGCCGGCCACGACCTCGTCCTGCTCGGTGAGCGGGGCCAGGGCAAGACCCGGCTGCTGCGCTCGCTGGCCGGCCTGCTCGACGAGTGGGCGCCGGTCATCGAGGGCTCGGAGATCGGTGAGCACCCCTACGAGCCGATCGTGCCCGCCTCGATCCGCCGCGCCGCCGAGCTCGGCGACGAGCTGCCGGTCGTCTGGGTGCACCGCGACCACCGCTACACCGAGAAGCTGGCCACGCCGGACACCTCGGTCGCCGACCTGATCGGCGACGTCGACCCGGTCAAGGTCGCCGAGGGGCGGTCGCTGGGCGATCCCGAGACCATCCACTTCGGCCTCGTCCCGCGGTCGCACCGCGGGATCGTGGCCATCAACGAGCTGCCCGACCTGGCCGAACGCATCCAGGTCGCTCTGCTCAACGTGATGGAGGAGCGCGACATCCAGGTCCGCGGCTACACGTTGCGGCTGCCGCTGGACGTGCTGCTCGTGGCCAGTGCGAACCCCGAGGACTACACCAACCGGGGGCGAATCATCACCCCGCTCAAGGACCGGTTCGGTGCCGCGGTCCGCACCCACTACCCGCTCGAGCTGGCCCCCGAGGTCGAGCTCGTCGCCCAGGAGGCCGACCTCGTCGCCCAGGTGCCGCGGCACCTGCTGGAGGTCGTCGCCCGGTTCACCCGGCACCTGCGCGACTCCTCCGCGGTCGACCAGGGCTCCGGGGTGTCGGCACGGTTCGCCGTCGCCGTCGCCGTCGCCGTCGCCGCGGCCGAGACCGTGGCCGCGGCGGCGCTGCGCCGGGCCGCGCTGACCGGCGAGGACACGCCCTACGCCCGGCCGGTCGACCTGGAGTCGGTCCCCGCCGTGCTCCGCGGCAAGATCGAGTTCGCGTCGGGGGAGGAGGGGCGCGAGGACGAGGTCCTCGAGCACCTGCTGCGCCGCGCGACCGCCGACACCGCCCGGTTCGCGCTGCGCGGGGTCGACCTCGACGAGCTCGCCGTCGCGGTCTCGACCCGCCCGGTCCGGACCGGGGAGCGGATCCCGGCCCAGGACGTCGTCGCGGCGCTGCCGCAGGTCGACGCCCTGACCGAGATCGCGGCGAGGCTCGGCGCCGAGGGGACCGAGGACCCGGGCCCGATGGCCTCGGCCGCGGAGCTGGCGCTGGAGTACCTGTTCCTGACCCGCAAGCTGGCCAAGGACGAGAGCGACGACGGCGACACGGTGTCGTATGGCTGATCCCAGGCGTCGTCGACGCCGTTACGCCTACGGCCCCTACGCCGGCGGGCCCGACCCGCTGGCGCCGCCCTACGACATCCGCGCGGCCATGGACCAGATCGGCCGCGACGTGTCGCCGCGCCAGGCGCTGCAGGAGCTGCTGCGCCGCGGCCTCGACGGACGGCGCGGTCTGGACGACCTCACCCGCCGGGTGTGGGAGCGGCGCCGCGACCTGCAGCGCGACAACCGGATCGACGGCACCCTGCAGGAGGTCCGTGAGCTGCTCGCGCGGGCGCTGGACGCCGAGCGGGAGTCGCTGGGCAACGAGGACTCCGACGACGCGCGGTTCCGGGAGATGCAGCTCGACGCCCTGCCGCCCGACACCGGCGGCGCGGTGCGGGAGCTGGGCGGGTACGACTGGCGGTCCTCCGACGCGCGGCAGGCCTACCAGGAGATCCGCGACCTGCTCGGCCGGGAGATGCTCGACCAGCGCTTCCAGGGCATGAAGCAGGCCATGCAGAACGCGACGCCGGAGGACGTCGAGCGGATCAACGCGATGCTCGACGACCTCAACGACCTGCTCGACCGGCACGCCCGCGGCGAGGACACCACCGAGCAGTTCGCCGAGTTCATGCGCGCCCACGGCGAGCACTTCCCGGAGAACCCGCAGAGCACCGAGGAGCTCGTCGACGCGCTCGCCGCCCGCGCCGCCGCGGCCCAGCGGATGATGAACTCGATGTCGGCCGAGCAGCGCGCCGAGCTGGCCGAGCTGGCCCAGCAGGCCTTCGGCGACCCGCGGCTGTCGCAGTCGCTGGCCCGGCTCGACGCGCAGCTGCAGGGTCTGCGCCCGGGCGAGGACTGGTCCGGTGAGGGGAACTTCCGCGGCGAGAACCCGATGGGCATGGGCGAGGCGACCCGCGCGATGGAGGAGCTGGGGCAGCTCGACGCCCTGGCCGAGCAGCTCGCGCAGAGCTACCCCGGCGCGCGGATGGAGGACATCGACCTCGACGCGCTCACCGAGATGCTCGGGCCCGAGGCCGCCGCCGACGCCCGCACCCTCGCCGAGCTGGAACGCGAGCTGCAGCGCCAGGACCTGTTCCGCCGCGCCCCCGACGGGTCGCTGCTGCTCTCGCCCAAGGCGCTGCGCACGCTCGGGCAGTCGGTACTGCGCGACGTCGCCGACCGGATCTCCGGGCGGCAGGGACAGCGCGACACCCGGCGGGCCGGCGCGGCGGGCGAGGCGACCGGGGCGACCCGGCCGTGGGCGTTCGGCGACACCCAGGCCTGGTCGGTGCCCCGGACGCTGCTCAACGCCCAGCTCCGCCGCGCCGGCGGCGACGACCGGGCACTCGACGTGTCCGACGTCGAGATCGTCGAGACCGAGCAGCGCACCCGGGCCGCGGTGACCCTGCTGGTCGACACGTCGTGGTCGATGGTCGCCGAGGGGCGCTGGGTCCCGATGAAGCGCACCGCCCTGGCCCTGCACCAGCTCATCTCCACCCGGTTCCGCGGCGACGACCTGTCCCTGATCACCTTCGGCCGGCACGCGCAGACCGTCGACCTGGCCGAGCTGATCGGGCTGGAGGGCGTGTACATGCAGGGCACCAACCTGCACCACGCCCTGCTGCTGGCCCGCGAACGGCTGGCCCGCCAGCCCGACGCGACGCCGGTGGTCCTGGTGGTCACCGACGGCGAGCCGACCGCGCACCTGGAGCCCGACGGCGAGGCGTTCTTCGACTATCCGCCCAGCCCGTACACCCTGCGGGCCACCGTCGACGGCCTCGACCGGCTGATCGGCATGGACGCCGCCTTCACGTTCTTCGTGCTCGGCGACGACCCCGGGCTGCTGTCGTTCGTCAACCGGCTCGCCCGCCGCGCCGGGGGACGGGTGGTGCAGCCCGACCTCGACGGCCTGGGCGCCGAGGTCGTCTCGGACTACCTGCGCCGCCGGACCGGCTGAGGCGCCCCGCCCGGACGTCAGCGAGCCCGCAGGGCCTCCAGGATCAGCGCGACCACCCGGGGGGCGCGGTGGTCCCACTGGTCCTGCGGGATCCGGGCCAGCCCGGTGAGCAGCACCTCCACATCGGCCACCTCGACGTCGTCACGGACCACACCCGCGGCCCGGCCCGCGGTGAGCAGGGCCGAGAAGGCGGCAGCGAGCCGGGTGTGCTGGTCCGTGCTCAGATCCCGCCACGCGGTCGCGGTCAGGGCGACCATCACCCCGCGCTTGACCCGCACGTAGTCCAGCAACCGGTCCAGGTACCGGGTCAGCGCGATCCACGGCGGATGGGCGGCCAGCAGCGCGGTGGCCGTGTCGGCCAGCTCCCCCACCTCGGTGCGGTAGACCTCGACCAGGAGGTGCTCGCGGGTCGGGAAGTGCCGGTAGAGCGTGCCCTGGCCGACCCCGGCGGCGCGGCCGATGGCGCTGAGCGCCACCCCGTCCGGGTCCGCTCCGGCCGCGGCCAGGGCGGACCGGGCCGCGCCGACGATCCGTTCCCGGTTGGCCCGGGCGTCGGCCCGGGGTTCCCGCAGCGACATCGCGACTCCCTAACCGGACAGCTGTCCGGTACGCTCGGACGAGTAAGCGGACAACTGTCAGGTTAGTCGAGGAGCCGGGATCATGAGCGGGATCGAGAACGAGGTCGTGGCCATCACCGGGGCCAGCAGCGGGATCGGGGCGGCCACGGCGCGGGAGCTGGCCGCCCGTGGAGCCGCGGTCGTCCTGGGGGCCCGGCGTACCGACCGGTTGGACGCGGTGGCCGAGGAGATCCGCCGGGCGGGCGGCCGGGCCGAGACCGTCACGGTCGACGTCACCCGGCGGGCGGACGTGCAGACCCTGGTCGACCGGGCGGTGGACCGGTTCGGGCGGCTGGACGTGCTGGTCGCCAACGCGGGGATCGCCCGGACCGCGCCGCTGGCCGACCTCGACGTCGACGACTGGGATGCCATGATCGACTCCAACCTGCGCAGCGTCCTGCACGGGATCGCCGCGGCCCTGCCGGTGTTCCGCAGACAGGGTCGCGGGCACCTGGTCACGGTGGTGTCCACCTCCGGCATCCAGATCGTTCCCACCCAGGGCGTGTACGCCGGCACCAAGAACGCGGTGCGCACCCTGGTGGAGGCGTTGCGCCAGGAGTCCACCGACGGGGTGCTGCGCACGACCTCGGTGTCGCCGGGCTACGTGCGGACCGAGCTGGTCGACTCCGTCGTCGACCCCGAGCTGCGGGCCCGCTACCAGCGCGACATGGCCGACAAGGGCATCGATCCGGCCGCGGTGGCGCGAGCGATCGCCTTCGCGATCGACCAGCCCGACGACGTGGAGATCGGCGAGCTGGTCATCCGCCCGACCCGGCAGGGCTGACCGGCGGTCACGACACGTGCTGCCGGAGGAGCCGCGGCCGGTCACCTGTGCGGCCGACCTCGACCGGCGGCACCGCGAGGTGGTCCCCGACGACCCGGGCACCCGCATGCGCCGGCGACCGGTGGGTCCGGAGCCGGTCCGGCTCGGTCAGACCGGCCGGTCGCCGCTGCGGTGCAGGTGCTCCGCCGCCCAGCTCCGCAGCGTCGTCGGGGTCGTCGACACCGCGTCGCGGCGCTGCTCGGGGAGGTACCCGGGGGCCGAGAGGCCCTCCGCCATCCCGGCGACCGCGTCGATCT
This sequence comes from Pseudonocardia sp. ICBG1293, assembly GCF_020131355.1. Taxonomy (GTDB): domain Bacteria; phylum Actinomycetota; class Actinomycetes; order Mycobacteriales; family Pseudonocardiaceae; genus Pseudonocardia. The sequence goes on along the minus strand of NZ_JAHLEL010000014.1, from coordinate 294,976 downwards.
CCGGTGCGGTCATGCCGAGGCCGGCCAGCATCGACCGGAACTCGGCGCGGGGCAGGTGCACCGCCCGCACCGGGTGCCCCACGACCTCGCCGAGCTCCGCCGCGGCCTGGCCGAAGGTGATGTCGGCCGGCCCGTGCACCGCCTGCACCACCCGCCCCGACCAGACCGGCCCGAGCAGACGCACCGCGGCGACGGCGGCGATGTCACCGGGCGCGACCCACGGCAACGCGTGGTCGAGCGGCCACGGCGTCGACAGCGTCCCGTCGGCGATCTCCCCGGCCGACGTCATCAGGTTGGACATGAAGTAGCCGCACCGCAGGTGCAGCACCGGGGCGCCGGTCGCGTCCAAGGCCTGCTCGGTCGCGGCGAGACCGTCGATGTCCCCCGCCCCGCGCCGCAGCTCCGCCCCGCCGCTGCTCTGGAACACCGTCGCGCCGACCCCGTTGCGGCGCACGGACTCCGCGACGGCAGCCGCGCAGGCCGACTGGTGGGCGAGCGGGTCGGTGCCGGGCGCGGCGGGCGGGTTCACCCAGTACAGCCGGTCCGCCCCGAGCGTGGCGCCGACGACGGAGTCGGCGTCGGTCTGGTCGGCGACCACCGGCTCGACCAGCCCGGCGAGGTCCGGGGGGAGCCGGGCCGGGTCGCGGACCAGGGCCACCGGGCGCACGCCGGCCTGCACGAGCAGGCGCAGCACCCGCGACCCGACCGTGCCGGCCGCCGTCGTCACCACGATGCGCATGACCGCACCGTCGCACGGGGGTCCGACAGCCACACCCGTCCATCGGTGGCCACACCGGTCACGACGGGTGTGGCCACCCGCGCGGGGGTGTGGCTCAGCCGAGCCAGGGGCGGGCGAGCCGGTCCCAGGTGCCGTCGGTGCGGGCCGCGCGCAGCCAGGTGTCCACCCGCTCGGTGAACGCCGGGTCCCCGGCGGGGGGTCAGGTAGGCCTTCTCCGAGGTCGTGAACGGGGCGTCGGGGTGCACCGCGCACAGCACCCCGGGGTGCTGCGCGGCCTGCCAGCGGGTCTCGATCGCGTCGGTGACCATGACGTCGTCGCGGCCGGCGACGATCTCGTCGAAGATCGTGGAGTTGTCCGGGTGGTCGACGATCGTCGCGCGGGTGAACGTCTCCCGGGCGAAGCGCTCGTTGGTGCCGCCCGGGTTCACCACCGCGCGCACCCCGGGCCGGTCGATGTCGGCGACGGTGTCGTAGCGGGCGACGTCGGGGCACCGCACGATCGGCGTCTTGCCGTCGCGCAGGTAGGGCTCGGTGAACGCGGCCCGCTCGGCCCGGTCGGGGGTGACCGAGACCCCGCCGACGGCGATGTCGCAGCGGTCGGCCACGACGTCGTCGAGCAGGGTCGCCCAGGTCGTGTGCACCAGCTCCGCCCGGGCGCCGAGCTCGGTGGCGAGGTCGCGGGCCATCTCGACGTCGATGCCGGACCAGGTGCCGTCCGCGGCCAGCGCGGTCAGCGGCCGGTAGTCCCCGGTCGAGCAGACCCGCAGCACCTGCGACGACGCCACCCGCTCCAGCCTCGGTGAGGCCGGTCCGGGGGGTGTGCCGCAGCCGGCGACCAGCACGGCGAGCAGCAGGACGATCGGCAGGCGGCGCACGGCCCGGGACCCTAGCCGCCGGACGGCGGAGGCCACGACTCCGGACGCAGGTCGGCGGTGCGGATGCTGCGGACCAGTGCCTCGGCCGGGTCGCTGCGGCGCCGTCCGTGCGCCAGCACCAGCTCCACCGGTCCCAGCCCCGGCAGACCGGCACGGTCGGCGACGATCTCCAGCCCGTCGGGGACCAGCGTCGCGGCGTGCGCGAGCACGCCCAGCCCGGCGAGCGCGGCGGCCCGCAGCCCGGAGAGGCTGCCGCTGGTGCAGGCCATCCGCCACGGCCTGCCCACGGCCTCCAGGGCCCCGACGGCGGCCGTGCGCGACAGGCTCGGTGGGGGATAGGCGACGACCGGGACCGGGTCGTCGGGACCGAGCGCGATCCCCGGTGCCCCCACCCAGACGAACCGGTCGCGGCGGACCACCAGGCGACCGTCGTCGGGGCCGGGGAGGCGCTTGGCGAACATCAGGTCCAGCTCACCGGCGTCGAGGCGGCGTTCCAGGCCCCCGGCCAGGCCGACGGTCAGCTCCAGGTCGACCTCGGGGTGGCGGCGGCGGAAGTCCGCGAGCACGGTGGGCAGCCGGGTCAGCACCAGGTCCTCGGACACCCCGAAGCGCACCCGTCCGTGCACCTGCGACGCCCGGAAGTGCGCCACCGCCCGCTCGCCGGCGTCGAGGATGGTCGCGGCGAAGTCCAGCATGGCCTCGCCGTCGACGGTCAGCGCCACCGAGTGGGTGTCGCGCTCGAGCAGGGGCCGTCCGACCGTCGCCTCCAGCCGACGCACGTGCTGGCTCACGGTCGACTGCCCGACCCCGAGCGTCGCGGCGGCCCGGGTGAAGCTGCGGGCACGCGCGACCGCGACGAAGGACCGCAGCTGGACCGGATCGAGCACCCGGTCATCATAGAACGCGGTCACAGTCATGGTGATCAGTCGGTTTCCCGATGAGACGCGGGCTTGCAGGATGGGACCCATGCGAGTCCGTCCCGACCCCTTCCTGGTGCTGCTCCTCCTGACCGTCGGCGTCGCGTCGCTGGTCCCCGCGCGCGGCGCGGCGGTCGGGGTCGTCGACATCGCCGTCACCGCGGCGATCGCGCTGCTGTTCTTCCTCTACGGCGCCCGCCTGTCCGCCGCCGAGGCGCTGACCGGACTGCGCAACTGGCGCCTGCACGGCACCGTCCTGGTGGCGACGTTCGTCCTGTTCCCCCTGCTGGGGCTGTCGGTGCTGCTGCTGCCGGAGTGGCTGCTGCCCGCGCCGCTCGCGGCCGGGGTCGTGTTCCTGTGCTGCCTGCCCTCGACCGTGCAGTCCTCCATCGCCTTCACCGGCATCGCGCGGGGCAACGTGCCCGCGGCGATCGTCGCGGCGTCGGTGTCGAACGTGCTCGGGGTGTTCCTCACCCCGGTCCTCGCCGCGCTGCTGCTGGCGACCAGCGGCGGGTTCGACGCGTCGAGCTTCGGCGACATCGCGCTGCGCCTGCTGGTGCCCTTCCTCGCCGGACAGGCCGCGCGCCCGCTGATCGGCCGGTTCGTGGCCCGGCACCGGAAGCGGCTGTCGCTGGTCGACCGCGGGTCGATCCTGCTCGTCGTCTACGCCGCGTTCAGCGAGGGCGTGGTCGCCGGGATCTGGGGACGCCTCACCCCGGTGTCGCTGCTGGTCCTGCTCGGCGTCTGCCTGGTGCTGCTCGTGCTGGTGCTCGTGGCGACCTCCGTCGGGGCCCGTGCGCTCGGGTTCGACGACGCCGACCGGATCGCGATCGTGTTCTGTGGGTCGAAGAAGTCCCTGGCCAGCGGGCTGCCGATCGCCGGCGTGCTGTTCGGCGGCCCCGCCGGGGCGCTCGTGGTGCTGCCGCTGATGCTGTTCCACCAGATCCAGCTGATGGCCTGCGCGGTGATCGCCGAGCGGGTCGGGCGGCGTCGCGGGGTGCTCGACACCGAGCACGCCGCCGGAGCACCATCGCAGGCGTGACGCCGTCCGACTGCCGCCGCTGCGGCGCCCCCGGTCCCGACGCCGCCGGGGTCGCCGCCGTCGCGGGGTGGGTGACCGACCGCGACGAGCAGGGTCGCGACGGGCGGCTGTGCCCGGCCTGCGCGCGCCGCCACGTCCGCGACATCGAGTCCAAGCTCGACCCGCGGTGGTGGTGACCCCACGGTCCCGGGTTCCCGCCCGTGTGGCCGGCGCCGCGCCCGTCCCGGAATCTGCGACGGACGACGCACGTTCGCATCCGTGACCGCTTCCGAGAGCTAGGTAGGTTTGACCGTATGGAGACCTGGGCCCCGACCGACGTCCCGGCACTGGAGGGCAGTGGCCCGCCGCTGCGCCTGCACGACACCGCCACCGGCCGGGTCCGGCCCACGGCGCCCGGTCCGGTCGCGACGATGTACGTCTGCGGGATCACCCCCTACGACGCGACCCACCTCGGCCACGCCGCCACCTACCTGACCTTCGACCTGGTCCACCGCTACTGGCGCGACCTCGGTCACGAGGTGCACTACGTCCAGAACGTCACCGACATCGACGAGCCGTTGCTGGAGCGTGCCGAGCGCGACCAGGACGACTGGATCGTGCTGGGCCTGCGCGAGACCGCCCTGTTCCGCGAGGACATGGAGGCGCTGCGCGTCCTGCCGCCCCGCGAGTTCATCGGCGCGGTCGAGGCGATCCCGGAGATCGCCGAGCTCGTCGAGAAGCTGGTCGCGTCCGGCGCGGCCTACCGGATCGACGACCCCGACCACCCCGACGTCTACCACGACGTCACCGCCACCGGGCACTTCGGCTACGAGTCGAACTACGACCTCGACACCATGCTGAGGTTCTCCGCCGAGCGCGGGGGTGACCCGGACCGGCCGGGCAAGCGCAACCGGCTCGACCCGCTGCTGTGGCGCACCGCGCGCCCCGGTGAGCCCGCCTGGGACTCCGGTCTCGGCCGCGGCCGCCCCGGCTGGCACGTGGAGTGCGCCGCGATCGGGCTGAACCGGCTCGGCCCGCAGATCGACCTCAACGGCGGCGGCTCGGACCTGATCTTCCCGCACCACGAGTGCGGCGCCCTGCACGCCGAGTCCCTCACCGGCGAGCACCCGTTCGCCCGGCACTACGTGCACACCGGGATGATCGGGCTCGACGGGGAGAAGATGTCGAAGTCCAAGGGCAACCTGGTCTTCGTCTCCAAGCTGCGCAACGCCCGCGTCGACCCGAACGTCATCCGGGTCGCGCTGCTCGACGGCCACTACCGCACCGACCGGTCCTGGACCGACGAGGTGCACGCGAAGGGCGACCGGCGGGTGGCGCGCTGGCGGGAGGCCGTCGGCCTCGACGCCGGGCCGGACGCGGCCGAGCTGGTCACCCGGTTGCGGACCCACCTCGCCGACGACCTCGACACCCCCGGTGCGCTCGCCGCCGTCGACGCCTGGGCCGAGGAGGCGCTGACCCGCCGCGGTACCGACACCGCCGCCCCGCAGCAGGTGCGCGCCGCGCTGGACGCGCTGCTCGGCGTGCGGCTGTAGCGGTGGCCCGCAACGTGCTGGGCGGCGAGCTGGAGTCGTGCTCGACCGACCCGATGACCGGCTTCCACCGCAACGGGTGCTGCGACACCGGTGGTGAGGACGTCGGGGTGCACACCGTGTGCGCCCGGGTCACCGCGGAGTTCCTGGACTTCTCCCGCGAGCAGGGCAACGACCTGTCCACCCCGCGCCCGCAGTTCGGGTTCCCCGGTCTCGTGCCGGGGGACCGGTGGTGCCTGTGCGCGAGCCGCTGGGCCGAGGCGCTGCACGGGGGTGTGGCGCCGCCGGTGGTGCTGGAGGCCACCCACGCCCGCACCCTGGAGTGGGTCGACCTCGACGACCTGCGGGCGCACGCCGCGGGGTGAGGCCTCAGGCGCGGCGCGCCCGGTCGAGGGCGAGGACGGCCGGCGCGCCCGCCGCGAGCAGCGCCGCGGGCGCGAGGAACGCCACCAGCGGGTCCGCGTGGTACACCGGCGTCAGCGCCACCGGCGACGCCGCCGTCCCGGCGAAGCGCACCGCCTGCACCACCGACACCGCCCCGCCCCCGCCCCCGGCCGGGCCGAGGACCAGCGCGTTCACCCCGACCAGGACCAGCTGGCTGCACACCCCGCCCAGCGCCCACAGCGCGACGACGACACCCAGCACCGGCACCACCCCGATCAGTGCGACGAGCACCCCGCCGCCGACGGCCCCGGCGAGCACGCAGCGGCGCGCCCCGAGCCGGTCCACCGCCCCGCCGATCAGGCGGGCGGTCAGGATCCCGGCCACGCCGAGCGCGGTCAGTACGAGCCCGCGCGGCCCCGCCCCCAGGCCGAACTGCTCCTCCAGGCGCAGCGCGAGCAGGAAGTTCAGCCCGGCCAGGCAGCCCCAGCCGATCCCCGCGACGAGTCCCAGCCGCAGCACCGGTGGGCTCCACGCCGTCCGCAGCCGCGGTCGCCCCCCGCCGGTCGCCGGGGTCGAGCCGCCCGGGATGCCGACCGCGCCCAGCCCGAGCGCGACGACCGCGGCGCCGCAGAACGCCCAGCGCCAGTCCACCTCGGCGGCCAGCCCGCCGAACAGCGGCGCGGAGGTCTGCCCCGCCGCCTGCAGCGACCCGAACCAGCCCAGCGCCCGGCCGAGACGGTCCGGCTCCACCGCGGCGGCCAGTGCCGCCAGCAGCAGGGGAGTGGTGAAGGCGTTCGCCGTGCCCTGCAGCGCGCGCCCGGCCAGGAACACCGGCCAGGACACGGCCAGCACGCAGACCAGTGAGGCGACGACGTAGAGGGCGTACCCGGCGACGACGGTGCGCCCCCGGCCCCACCGGTCACCGAGGGTGCCCGAGACGAGCATGACCCCGGCGAACGGCAGCAGGTACGCGGTGATCGACACCGAGGCCGTCGCCGTCGGCACGGCGAAGTCGGCCCCCAGCTCCGGCAGCATCGCCGCCGTCAGACCACCGCCGAACGGGCCGAGGAACGCGCCCAGGAACAGCGCCGCGCGGCGCAGCGCCACCACGTGCCGGGGCCGGTCAGGAGTTGGGGTCGCGGCGGCGCAGGTAGCGCTCGAAGTCCGCCGCGATCGAGTCCCCGGAGGTCTCGCGCAGCTCGGTGCGGGCCTCCTCGTCGTCGGACTCGGAGGCCTGTTCCTCGAGCTGGCGCACGTACTCGCGGACCTCGTCGTCGGCGTCGGCCATCTCCGACACGGTCCGCTCCCACTCCTCGGCCTTCTCCGGGAGCCCGCCGAGGGGCACCTCGACGTCGAGGGACTCCTCGATGCGGTGCAGCAGGGCCACCGCGGCCTTCGGGACCTGGGCCTGCGACACGTAGTGCGGCACCTCGGCCCAGTAGGAGACGGCCGGGATCCCCGCCTGCACGCAGGCCTGCTGGAAGACCGCCACGATCCCGGTCGGGCCCTCGTAGTTCGACGGCTCGGTGCCCATCGCCTTCTGCGACTCCGCGTCCCAGGACGTGCCGTTCACCGGCGTCGGACGGGTGTGCGGGACCTCGGTGAGCAGAGCCCCCAGTGTGATGACCTTCGTCACGCCCAGACGCTCGGCGTGACCCACGAGCTCCGCGCAGAAGGTCTTCCAGCGCAGGTTCGGCTCGATCCCGTTCACCAGCACGACGTGGCGGTCCGTGCCTGGCAGCGTGGCCCACGACAGCCGCGTGGTCTGCCACTCGATCCGCCGGGTGACGCCGCCGGCGAGCTTGACGTGCGGGCGCGTGACCTGGAAGTCGTAGTACTCCTCGGGATCGATCGAGGTCAGCGGCTTCGCGTCCCAGCTGAGCTCGAGGTGCTCCAGCGCGGTGCTCGCGGCCTCACCGGCGTCGTTCCAGCCCTCGAACGCGGCGATGAGGACCGGATCGACCAGCTGCGGAGTGCTGTCGCCACCCGTGGTGCTCGGCTCTCGGTCGGTCATCACCCCAGCCTACGACCCCGCGGGCGCGAACCCGGGTTCCTCCCCCTCCACCAGGTACCGTGGCTGATCGTGTCATCTACGACGGGAGCGGATCACTCGGTGAGCACCTCGGCGCATGACAGCACCCTCCGTCCGGTCGACCCCGAACGGGTCCGGCGGGCGGCGCAGCGGACCGAGCAGCTCACGGAGCTCCTCGGCCGCCGCATCGGTGTGATCGACGGCGCCTGGGGCACCGTCATCCAGGGCCTGGGCCTGACCCCGGAGGACTACTCCGCGGACTGGCTCCACGGCCACCACAAGGACACCAACGGCGACCCGGACCTGCTCAACCTCACCCGTCCGGACCTGATCCTGCAGGCGCACCGGAACTACTTCGACGCCGGCGCCGATCTGACCACGACCAACACCTTCACCGCGACCACCATCGGCCAGGCGGACTACGGCCTGGAGTCGAAGGTCGACGAGATGAACGTGGCCGCGGCCCGGCTGGCCCGCGAGTCCGCCGACGAGGCGGAGAAGGCCACCGGCGAGCCCAAGTGGGTGGCCGGCTCGATCGGCCCGCTGAACGTCACGCTGTCGCTCTCGCCCAAGGTCGACGACCCGGCCTACCGCGCGGTGTCCTACGCGCAGGTCTACGACTCCTACGCCCAGCAGATCGCCGCGCTGGACGAGGGCGGCGTCGACGTGCTGCTGATCGAGACGATCTTCGACACGCTGAACTCCAAGGCCGCGCTGCAGGCCGCGCACGACGTCGCCCCGCACCTGCCGGTCTGGATCTCGGTGACGATCGTCGACCGCTCCGGGCGCACGCTGTCCGGGCAGACCGTCGACGCGTTCTGGACCTCGGTGCGTCACGCCGCGCCGCTGGTCGTCGGGCTGAACTGCGCGCTGGGCGCCGACGAGATGCGCCCGCACGCCGTCGCGCTCGCCGAGATCAGCGACGCGTTCGTGGCGACCTACCCCAACGCGGGCCTGCCCAACGCCTTCGGCGGCTACGACGAGACGCCCGAGCAGACCGCGGACTTCCTCAAGGAGTTCGCCGAGTCCGGGCTGGTCAACATCGTCGGCGGCTGCTGCGGCACCGGCCCGGAGCACATCCGGCACATCGCCGACCGGGTCGCGGGGCTGCCGCCGCGGGTCCCGGCCGAGGCCCCCCGGCGCACCCGGTTCTCCGGTCTGGAGCGTTTCGAGATCGGGCCCGACACCGGCTTCGTGATGATCGGTGAGCGCACGAACGTCACCGGGTCCAAGCGGTTCCGCAGGCTCATCGAGTCGAAGGACTACAACGGCGCGCTCGACGTCGCGCTGGACATGGTCCGCGGCGGCGCGAACATGCTCGACGTCAACATGGACGCCGACCTGCTCGAGTCCGCCGACGAGATGCGCACCTTCCTGAACCTGCTGGCCACCGAGCCCGAGGTCGCCCGGCTGCCGATCATGATCGACAGCTCGCGGTGGTCGGTGATCGAGGCCGGTCTGCAGTGCGTGCAGGGCAAGGGCGTCGTCAACTCGATCAGCCTCAAGGAGGGCGAGGAGCCCTTCCTGGAGCAGGCCCGCAAGGTCAAGGCCTACGGCGCGGGCGTCGTCGTCATGGCCTTCGACGAGACCGGCCAGGCCGACACCGCCGACCGCAAGGTCGAGATCTGCGGCCGCGCCTACGACCTGCTCGTCGAGCAGGCCGGGCTCGACCCGCACGACATCATCTTCGACCCGAACATCCTCGCCATCGCCACCGGCATGGAGGAGCACAACGACTACGCGAAGGACTTCATCGAGGCCTGCCCCCGGATCAAGGAGCGCTGCCCCGGCGCCCACATCTCCGGCGGTGTCTCGAACCTGTCCTTCGCCTTCCGCGGCAACAACGTCGTCCGCGAGGCGATGGACTCGGCGTTCCTGTTCCACGCCATCAAGGCCGGCCTGGACATGGGGATCGTCAACGCCGGCCAGCTCGCGGTCTACCAGGACATCCCGGCCGACCTGCTCGAGATGGTCGAGGACGTCCTGTTCAACCGGCGCCCCGACGCCACCGACCGGCTGGTGGAGAACGCCGACCGGTTCAAGGGCGAGGGCACGCAGCGCAAGGTGGACCTGTCGTGGCGGGAGAGCGACGTCCGCGCCCGGCTGTCGCACGCGCTCGTGCACGGCATCGTCGACTTCGTCGAGGCCGACACCGAGGAGGCCCGCGCCGAGGCGGCCCGGCCGCTCGACGTCATCGAGGGCCCGCTGATGGACGGCATGAAGGTCGTCGGTGACCTGTTCGGCGACGGCAAGATGTTCCTGCCCCAGGTCGTGAAGTCCGCCCGCGTGATGAAGCGCGCCGTGGCCTACCTCGAGCCCTTCATGGAGAAGGAGAAGGAGGAGGCCAAGGCCCGCGGTGAGATCGACTCGCGCGGCAACGGCAAGGTCGTCATGGCCACGGTCAAGGGCGACGTGCACGACATCGGCAAGAACATCGTGGGCGTGGTGCTGGGCTGCAACAGCTACGAGGTCATCGACCTCGGCGTGATGGTGCCCGCCCAGACGATCCTGGACACCGCCGTGGCCGAGGGCGCCGACGTCGTCGGGCTGTCCGGGCTGATCACGCCCTCGCTGGACGAGATGGTGAACGTGGCCACCGAGATGGAGCGGCGCGGCCTGAAGCTGCCGCTGCTCATCGGCGGGGCCACCACCTCGCGCCAGCACACCGCGGTGAAGATCGCCCAGCAGTACCAGGGCGACGTCCTGCACGTCCTGGACGCCTCCCGGGTCGTCGGCGTCGTGTCCGACCTGCTCGACGACGACCGCGCCGAGGCGCTGTCCCGGCGCAACGACGCCGACCAGCAGCGCCTGCGCGAGCAGCACGAGGGACGGCAGGCGAAGCCGCTGCTGCCCTTCGCCGACGCCGTCGCCAACCGCGAGACGGTGGACTTCGGCGAGCTGCCGGTCCCGGAGTTCACCGGGGTCCGGCCGTGCACCCCGACCATCGCCGAGCTCCGCGAGCTGATCGACTGGCAGTTCCTGTTCCTGGCCTGGGAGCTGAAGGGCAAGTTCCCGCAGATCCTGAACTCCCCGGTCGCCAAGGAGCTCTACGACGACGCGAACGCGATGCTCGACCAGATCATCGCCGAGGACCGCTTCACCGCGAAGGGCGTCTACGGCTTCTGGCCCGCCCGCGCCGAGGGCGAGGACATCGTGATCTCCCCGGACGGCGGGGACGTGCGGCTGCCGATGCTGCGCCAGCAGACCGTCAAGCCGCAGGGACGGGCCAACCGCAGCCTGGTCGACTACGTCGCCCCCGACGGGGACCACCTCGGTGCGTTCGCGGTGTCCATCCACGGCGCCGAGGACATGGCGGCCGAGTTCGAGACCGCGCTCGACGACTACAAGGCCATCATGGTGAAGGCGCTGGCCGACCGGCTCGCCGAGGCCTTCGCCGAGTACGCCCACCGGCAGGCCCGTCGCGAGTGGTTCGAACCCGACGCGAACCAGGCCGTCGAGGACCTGCACGCCGAGCGGTTCCGCGGCATCCGGCCCGCGTTCGGCTACCCGGCCTGCCCGGACCACACGCTCAAGCGGCCGCTGTTCGACCTGCTGGGTGCCGAGGAGACCGGCGTGGGGCTCACCGAGTCCTTCGCCATGACCCCGGCGGCGGCGGTGAGCGGCATGATGTTCGCCCACCCGGAGTCGCGGTACTTCACCGTCGGCCGGATCGGGCCCGACCAGGTCGCCGACTACGCCGGCCGGCTCGGCGTGGACATCGCCGTCGTCGAGAAGTGGCTGCGCCCGAACCTGGGGTACACCCCCGATGCCTGAGCCGACGCCGACCCGCCCCGCGGGCGTGCTGATGGACATGGACGGCACGCTGATCGACTCGGAGAAGGTGTGGGAGGTCGCCCTCAACGACCTCATGAAGCACCTGGGCGCCCCGGAGCTGAGCGTGGCGGCCCGGCTGGAGTCCGTCGGCGGCTCGCTGGACTCCTCGCTGCGGATCTGCTTCCGGGAGGCCGGGCGCGACCCGGCCACGGTCGGTGCGCAGGAGTACCGCGAGACCGGTGAGTGGCTCTACGACCGTGCCGGCGAGCTGTTCTCCCACGGCGTGCCCTGGCGGCCCGGCGCCCGGGAGCTGCTCACCGCGCTGCGTGCGGCGGGCATCCCGGCCGTGCTCGTCACCAACACCATCCGGGTGCTGGTGGAGCGCGCGCTGGAGACGTTGGGTCGGGAGCACTTCGCCGCCGTCGTGCCCGGTGACGAGGTGCGCGAGCCCAAGCCGCAGCCCGAGCCCTACCGGCGCGGCGCCGAGCTGATCGGGGCCGACCCGGGCGACTGCGTCGCGGTGGAGGACTCGCCGACGGGTGCGCTGTCGGCCGAGCGGGCCGGCTGCGCGGTGCTGGTGGTGCCGTGCGAGCTCGAGGTGCCCGCCGGTCCGCGCCGGGTGCTGCGCGCGACCCTCGCCGGGATCGGGCCGACCGAGCTCGGGGCGGTCCTCGCGGAGGTCCGGGCCCGCTGAACGGCCTCAGGGCCGGCGTGAGCGGGCCGTTGGCGGCGACGAGCGGTATCGGGGTGGAGGCGTGCTCACTCCGGGTGAACCACCCGGCGCGGTCCGTTGCCCACACGGCTTACCGCCCCGGATGCGCCCGGCGTGCGGCGTGGGTCACCGTTCACACTGGTACCCGTGAAGACATTCGACGACTTGTTCGCCGAGCTGGCGGCCAAGGCCCGGGAACGGCCTGCCGGTTCGGGGACCGTCGCCGCGCTGGACGCCGGGGTGCACGCCCAGGGCAAGAAGGTGCTCGAGGAGGCCGGTGAGGTCTGGATCGCCGCCGAGTACCAGGGCGACGACGAGCTCGCGGAGGAGATCTCGCAGCTGCTCTACCGGCTGCAGGTGGTCATGCTCCAGCGCGGGCTCACCCCCGAGGACGTGTACAAGCACCTGTAGGTCGGCCGACGACCTGCTCACCACTGCCGAACGACGACCGTCAGGAGAGCGGACATGCTCCGCGTGGCACTGCCGAACAAGGGCACGCTGGCCGAGCCCGCCGCGACGATGATGCGCGAGGCCGGGTACCGACAGCGGACCGACTCGCGCGACCTCAGCGTGGTCGACGAGGAGAACGAGATCGAGTTCTTCTACCTCCGGCCCAAGGACATCGCGACCTACGTCGGCAAGGGCGACCTGCATCTGGGCGTCACCGGCTTCGACCTCATGGAGGAGTCGGGCAGCCAGACCCAGGAGATCATCCCGCTGGGCTTCGGCAGGTCGCGGTTCCACTTCGCTGCCCCGGCCGACGCCGACTGGAAGATCGAGGACCTGGACGGTCGCAAGATCGCGACGTCCTACCCCCGCCTGGTCCGCTCCTACCTGTCCGGCAAGCGGATCGGCGCCGAGATCGTGAAGCTCGACGGCGCGGTGGAGATCTCCATCCAGCTGGGTCTCGCCGACGCGATCGCCGACGTCGTGTCCTCCGGACGCACCCTGCGCCAGCACGGCCTGCAGATCATCGGGGAGGCCATCGCCACCTCGCAGGCCACGCTCATCGAGCGGGAGAAGCGGCACGACCGCGCCGAGGACGCCGAGACCACCCGCCTGAAGAAGGTCTTCGCCGACCGGCTGCAGGGCGTCGTCGTGGCCCGGGAGTACCTGATGATGGACTTCGACTGCCCCGAGGGGCTGCTCGAGGCCGTGGAGAAGGTCGCGCCGGGGCTGCAGGCGCCGACGGTCTCCCCGCTGTCGAAGAAGGGCTGGGTCGCGGTCCGCACGATGGTGCGGACCAAGGACACCAACCGCGTCATGGACAAGCTGGCCGACATCGGGGCCACCGCGATCCTCACCTCGGAGATCCGGTCCTGCCGCGCCATGACGGTCAACGGGCACGGCCACTGAGCCCGCCCCGTCCGACGTCCGTTCCCCCCACGGCGGCCCGCCACCGGTGAATCCGGTCGGCGGGCCGCCGTCGTGTCACCGGGTCACCGGCGGGCCCGGACGGTGAGGGCCTGGGCGATCCGGCCGGTGTGCCCGTCGTCGTCGAACAGGGTGGCCGAGCAGGTGCCCAGCCCGTCCGGGCCGACGACGGTGGCGGCGTCGACGCCGATCCACTCGCCGGCGGGGGCGCGGTGCAGGTGCACCGTCAGCTCGGTGTCGACGAACAGCCACCGCGTCACGTCCAGCGGTGCGGCCAGCCCGTTCGCGCAATCCGCGGCGACCATCAGCCGCTGTGCGGCGCTCGGCGCCTCGCCCTCGACGAGCGGGACGCGCATCCGGATCCAGCCGCGCCCCGGCCCCTCGACGCCGAGACCGCCGCCGTCCAGCCAGGCCCACTCGATCGCGTCGAGGAACCCCGGGAGCCAACCGTCCGGCCGCGTGGTGCGGACGACGGCGGCGTCCCGCCCGGGCAGCGCGGCCGCCTGCCCGTGCGCGACGACGGCGGTGTCGGACGCGGCGAGCCGCCAGGCCCGCGCCCGGAGCACGTCCCGGTCCCCGGCGCGCATCGTCGCCGACAACAGCTCGATCGTCCGCCCGGGCCGCTCGACGCCCGCGGTGACCGTGACCGGCCCGGCGGGCACCGCTCCGAGCACCTCGACGGTGACGCGGGCGATCCGCCACCCGGCCTCGGCGCCGCCGGGACGGGACTCGGGCAGTCGTTCGAGGGCGCGGACCAGCAGCGCCGAGGGCGGACCCATGTGCTGGGCGTCGGCGAACCAGGGCCCGGTGGTCGACGGTGTCGCCTCGAAGTCGGCGCGGGTGACGCCGTCGGCGGTGTGCTCGCCGCGGGGCAGGTAGAACGGGCGGGGCGGGATCGGGGGCGGTGCGCTCACCCGACGATCATGCCGCGCCGCCCGGCCAGCCGGGGTACGGCGGGGGAGTCCCGCCCCAGGCGGGGCAGACCGCCGTGTGGTCGCAGGTGCGACAGGCCGGGCCGGGCTGCGGCCGGAAGTCCCCGGTCGGTGCGGCGAGCCGGATCGCGGTCCACACCGCGTCGAGCAGGCGACCGAACCGGGCGAGCTCCCCGGCGTCGGGCCGGTAGGTCAGCGCGGTGCCGTCGGCCAGGTAGAGCAGGCGCAGCTCGTCGGGGGCGCGGCCGTGGGTCAGCAGGACCGCCAGTGCGTAGAACTTCAGCTGGAACAGCACACCGGACTCGTAGCCCTCGCCGGGTGTCCGGCCGGTCTTGTAGTCGACCACGCGCAGTCCCTCGGGACCGTCGTCGAGCCGGTCGAGGATGCCGCGCAGCGGGACCGGGCCCGTGGCACCGTCGGCCGCGGGCAGGGTCGCCTCGATGCGGGCCTCCACCGCGGTCGCGGCGACACCGGCCGGGTCCTCCAGACCGAAGTAGCCGTCGAGCAGGGCGGAGGCGGAGTCGAGCCAGAGGGCGAGCTGCGGGTCCTGCGGGCCGGTGAACAGCGCGGCCGCGGCGGGCTCCGCGGCGGCGAGGTCGTCCCAGCAGGGGCCGAGCAGCTCCCGCGCGGCCTGCGGGGTCCGGTCCGCCGGGTCCAGGGCGAACAGCCGCTCCAGCACCGCGTGCACCAGGGTCCCCCGCACCTGCGCCCGCGACAGCGGCTCGGGCAGCCGGTCGACGGCCCGGAACCGGTAGAGCAGCGGGCACCGGCGGAAGTCCGAGGCGCGCGACGGGGACAGCGCGGGCGGACGTGGTGCGGTGGCGGCCGGGGACACCTCGGGCCCGGCCGCACGGGCGGGCGGGGGCTCCTCGACGGTCACGACACGCAGGCTAGCCGTGCCCCCCGACGGTTCCGGGGACCGCTCAGCCGGCCGGCGCGGTCGTCGACGGGTCGGGCCCGCCCTCGGGCACGGCCGGCGCGGACACGTCCGGCGCGGGTACCCCCGGTGCGGGCGGAGCCGGCTCCGACGGCGTGGGGGCCGGGGCGGGCGCGGGTGGGTCCGCCGAGCCCTCCGGCACCGGGGTCCCGGTGGGCGGCGGTGCCTGCGGCGGCGCGGTGGGCGGCGGTGCCGCCGCGGGGTCCGGGACCGGGCACGCGGTCCGGACGTCCTCCGGGCCGGCGTCCGGGCAGGTCGCGCCGTCGGCGAGCCCGCCGTGCAGCACGTCCGGCGCGCGCGGGGTCTCCGGGCCACCGAGCAGGGTGTCGGCTCCGGCGTTGCCGTACAACCGGTCGGCACCGTCCCCGCCGGACAGTCGGTCGTCGCCGTCCCCGCCGAGCAGCACGTCGTCCCCGGCCCCGCCGTCGAGCACGTCGTCCCCGCCCGCCCCGACCAGGCAGTCCCGGCCGGGTGACCCGGTGAACCGGTCGGGCCCGGGGGTGCCGACGACGAGCAGCGGCCCGGTGGCACCCGGCCGGTCGGTGCGGGCGTCGAAGACGGCGCCGTCGCCGCTGAGGGTGACGGTCTCGGCGACCGACGTGATGCCGGCGTCCACGCACTCCGCGGGCGGTGCGGCGACGGCCGGGACGACGCTCGGCGAGGCGACCCGCAGGGATCGGGTCCCCAGCAGGTTGGTACCGATCCGCAGGGTCCCGTCCACGCGGTCGGTGAACCCGCCCGAGACCCCCAGCCGGAGCGTCGCGGCCTCGGTGCGGGGCAGCAGCACGACCGGGCCGACCGCGACGGTCAGCGGGACCGTCACCACGGTGCCGGGGGCGAGCGTGGTGACGACACGGTCCTTCCCGTCGAGCAGCGCACAGTAGGACTCGGCGGCCCGCGACCCGATCCGCACGGTCAGCGAGCCGACGTTCAGGCCGTCGAGCAGACCACCGGCCCCGGTGGTGCAGGCGGTCGAGGAGTACGCGGGCAGCGACACCGACAGCGTCGCCGGCACCGAGCCGCGGTAGTCGACGGTCACCGGGGTGGTCGTGGTCGAGTTCGCCCGCAGGCCGGTGAGCGCGACCGCGGGCGGGGCCGCGCGACCGCCCAGCACCACCGTGCCCGCCGAGGTCGAGCCCGCGGCACCCGGGTCGGTGTCGGTGAACGCGGCC
This sequence comes from Pseudonocardia sp. ICBG1293, assembly GCF_020131355.1. Taxonomy (GTDB): domain Bacteria; phylum Actinomycetota; class Actinomycetes; order Mycobacteriales; family Pseudonocardiaceae; genus Pseudonocardia. The sequence goes on along the minus strand of NZ_JAHLEL010000014.1, from coordinate 278,557 downwards.
CAGGTGCCCCAGGCCGCGGCCGACACCGCGACGAGCACGACCGCGGCCCCCAGCGCGAGCGCGGCCCGCCGCCGGGGGACCGCCGGGCTCACGACTGGTTCAGGGTGAACGTGGACCCGACCGCGATCCGGTCGCCCTGCACCTTGTTGTCGGCCGAGGAGGGCAGCGCGAAGGTCAGCGTGTAGGTACCGGTGGCCCCGGCACCCAGCGGGCCGGACGGCAGCGGGCTCTGGACGAAGGTGCGCAGCGGGACCGCGGCCCCCGCGCTGCCCACACCCGGCCCGGAGACGACCTGGACGGTCATCTCGTCCTGCAGGTTGCCGCCGGCGGCGCAGGCGTTCGCGGCCACCTTCTCCGCCTCCGCCTCGGGCTCGGTGCAGGTGACGTCGGACCCGGTCGCGGTCAGCGTGCCGGAGACGGTGCCGGGCACGGACCCGGCGTTGCGGACGTCGACGGTGACCGTGGTGGAGAAGCCGGGGGCGATGTTGGCCTGGTTGAACAGGACCTTGTCGGCGTTGGAGCCGACGGTGAGGTCGAGGGTGCCGGAGGAGACCTGCCCACCGGGTCCGTCCTCGGTGTCGGTGAAGGCGGCGTAGGTGCCGAGGCCGATCGCGAGTACCGCGACGGCGACCGCGGCCACGCCGATCCCGAGACGTGTGCGTGTGTCCATGCGCGTGAACTTTCCCGCTGCATCGGCGCTGCTCACCCCTCGATCGTGTACGTCGCGTGTCCGGGCGCGGACCTAGGGTGACCCGATGGGCCGAGATCCCGTCGCACCCGCGCGCACCTCGTGGCCGGTGCCGGCTGCACCCCGCCCGTCCCCGTGGCGCCGGATCGGCGGTGCGCTCGTCACCGTCGTCGTGCTCGGGCTGGTCGGACTGGCCGTGGCGGTCGCGGTCGTCCCCGCGCTCACCGGGTCCCGCGCGTACACGGTGCTGTCCGGGAGCATGGTCCCGACCCTGCCCGTGGGCTCGCTGGTCGTGTCCCGCCCGGTGGACCCGGCCCGCGTCGTCGTCGGGGACCTGGTCTCCTTCGTCGACCGCGACCGGGCGGGCGGCGCGACCCGCACCGTCACCCACCGCGTCGTCGCGGTCGGGCCCGGCCCGGTGTTCACCACCCGCGGCGACGCGAACCCGGCACCGGACCCGCACCCGGTGACGGCGCAGAACCTGCTGGGCCGGGTCTGGTACCACCTGCCCTGGGTCGGCGGCGCCGCCGGGTTCCTGCGCACCGGCCCGGGCCTGGTGGTCGGCGGGGGAGCGGTGCTGCTGCTGGTGGGCCTGAGCCTGCTCGTGCCCCGCCGCGGGCGCCCCGGCGACCGGGCCGCGCGCGAGCGCGGATAGCGTCGTCGCCCGTGCACGACGCCCTCCCGACCTCCGACGGTGCCACCGGTCCCGTCGACGCCGACCCCACCGACGCCGACCGGACCGACGACGGCCGCGCCGTCGGGAGCGCCGCCGGGGACACCGACGCCGTCTGGGAGCCACCGCGCCGCGGCGGCCCGTTCCGGGTCGGCGACCGGGTGCAGCTCACCGACCCCAAGGGGCGTCGCTACACCGTCGTCCTGCAGGAGGGCGGGTCGTACCACACCCACCGCGGCCAGATCGACCACGACGACATCATCGGCTCGCCCGAGGGCGGGCTCGTGCACTCGGCGGCGAACACGCCGTACCTGACGCTGCGCCCCCGTCTGGCCGACTACGTGCTGTCGATGCCGCGCGGCGCGCAGGTGATCTACCCGAAGGACTCCGCGCAGATCCTGATGTGGGGTGACGTCTTCCCGGGCGCGCGGGTGCTGGAGGCCGGCGCCGGGTCCGGCGCGCTGACCTGCTCGCTGCTGCAGGCCGTCGGGCCGACCGGGAAGGTGATCTCCTACGAGGTCCGCGACGACCACGCCCCGCACGCGGTCACCAACGTCGAGACCTTCTTCGGGCACCGCCCGCCGCACTGGGACCTGACGGTCGGGGACGTGCGCGAGCACCGCGGCGAGGTCGACCGCGTGGTGCTGGACATGCTCTCCCCGTGGGACGTGCTCGACACCGTCCGGGACTGCCTGGTCCCCGGCGGGATCCTGGTCGGCTACGTGGCGACCACCACCCAGCTGTCGGTGCTCACCGAGACGCTGCGGGAGATGCAGTGCTGGACCGAGCCCGAGTCGTGGGAGGCGATGGTCCGCCCCTGGCACGTGGTCGGTCTCGCCGTCCGTCCGGAGCACCGGATGATCGGCCACACGGCGTTCCTGCTGACCACCCGCAGGCTCGCCGACGGCGTCACACCTCCCCGCCAGCAGCGCCGCCCCACCGGTCGCTGACCGGGGCGTTTGCTCCCGTTCCGGGTGGTTCGCCGCGGCGACGCGCCCGGCCGCGGAACGAGAACGTTACGAACTACCCTCCGTGTGGACGTGGCGGTGACGCCCGTGAAGCCGCAGAGTGACCACATGGTGCCGACCGGCTGAGGCCCGGATCACCGGTTCGACGCACCGTCGCGGTCACCCGTCACGGGTACCGTGGTGAGACGGAACACGGAGGGAGGCTGCCGTGAACCACCCCTACGACGACGGTCCCGGCAACCAGGGTTTCCAGTCTGACCGCGACCTCAGCCCCGCTGAGGCCGCCGAGCACATCCGTCATCTCGAGCACGAGATCTCCACGCTGCGTCAACGGCTGACCGAGACGCCCCGGCACGCCCGAGTGCTGGAACAGCGTCTCGCGGAGACCACGAGCCGGCTCTCGGCGCTCAACGCGCGCAACGAGAAGCTGACCGACACCCTCAAGGAGGCCCGCGGTCAGCTGGTCGCGCTCCGCGAGGAGGTCGACCGGCTCGCGCAGCCGCCGTCCGGATACGGGGTCTTCCTCGGCCGGTACGACGACGACACGGTCGACGTCTTCACCTCCGGCCGCCGGATGCGGGTCCCCGTGTCCCCGGCGGTCGAGGGCGAGTCGCTGCGCAGCGGCCAGTCCGTCCGGCTGAACGAGGCGCTCACCGTGGTCGAGGCCATGGGCTTCGAGCAGGTCGGCGACCTCTACTCGCTGCGGGAGATCATCTCCCGGCCCGGCGAGGACGGTTCGGCCGGTCGCGGCCTGGTGGTCGGCCACTCCGACGAGGAACGGGTCGTCTGGCTGGCGGCGCCGTTGTTCGAGCTCGGGCAGGAGGAGGGCACCAGCCCGCTCAAGTCCGGTGACTCGGTCATGGTCGACTCGCGGGCGGGCTACGCCTACGAGCGGGTCGCCAAGGCCGAGGTCGAGGACCTCGTGCTCGAGGAGGTCCCGGACATCGCCTACTCCGACATCGGTGGCCTGTCCCGGCAGATCGAGCAGATCCAGGACGCGGTCGAGCTGCCGTTCCTGCACACCGAGCTGTTCACCCAGTACGAGCTGCGTCCGCCCAAGGGTGTGCTGCTCTACGGGCCGCCCGGCTGCGGGAAGACGCTGATCGCCAAGGCCGTCGCGAACTCGCTGGCGAAGAAGATCGCCAAGCAGCGGGGCGACGACCCGGACGAGGGGCGCGCGTTCTTCCTCAACATCAAGGGCCCCGAGCTGCTCAACAAGTTCGTCGGCGAGACCGAGCGGCACATCCGGCTGATCTTCCAGCGCGCGCGGGAGAAGGCGAGCGCCGGCACCCCGGTGATCGTGTTCTTCGACGAGATGGACTCGATCTTCCGGACCCGTGGCTCCGGGGTCTCCTCCGACGTGGAGACGACGATCGTCCCCCAGCTCCTCGCCGAGATCGACGGCGTCGAGGGACTGGAGAACGTCATCGTCATCGGTGCCTCGAACCGCGAGGACATGATCGACCCGGCGATCCTGCGGCCGGGCCGGCTCGACGTGAAGATCAAGATCGAGCGCCCGGACGCCGAGGGCGCGATCGACATCTTCTCCAAGTACATCACCGACACCCTGCCCATCCACGAGGACGACCTGGCCGAGTTCGGCGGGGACCGCTCGGCGTGCACCGGCGCGATGATCCAGCGGATCGTCGAGCGGATGTACGACGAGTCGGAGGAGAACCGGTTCCTGGAGGTCACCTACGCCAACGGCGACAAGGAGACGCTCTACTTCAAGGACTTCAACTCCGGCGCGATGATCCAGAACATCGTCGACCGCGGGAAGAAGTCCGCGATCAAGGCGGTGCTCGAGTCCGGCCAGCCGGGCCTGCGGGTCCAGCACCTGCTGGACGCGATCGTCGACGAGTTCGCCGAGAACGAGGACCTCCCGAACACCACCAACCCCGACGACTGGGCGCGGATCTCGGGCAAGAAGGGGGAGCGGATCGTCTACATCCGCACCCTGGTCACCGGCAAGAACGACGCCACCGGCCGGGCGATCGACACCGCGTCGAACACCGGCCAGTACTTGTAGACACGATCGACGCCCGACGGGCCCCGCCGCACCCCGCGGCGGGGCCCGTCGTGTGTCCGGCGACCGTGACCCGATGGAATGATGTCCGGACGAAACGGGCATCCTGTGCACGGAGCCGTACACGTCCGTGTCGCGGCCCGCCACCACGGAGGTCGTCATGGCCGGCATCATCGGGCGCATCAGCGCATTCCTGAAGAGCCCGCAGGGGCGTCGCTACAGCGACCAGGCCAAGCGGATGGCGAGCGATCCGCGCAACCGGCAGCGGGCGCAGGACATGCTGCGCCGCTTCCGTGGGAAGCGCTGAGCGCTGTCCGATCCGTTCACGACGCCGGGCCGCCCGCGGCCTAGCGTCGTGGGCATGGACACCTCGATCGGCGCCGAGCTCGACATGATCGGCATCGTGGTCACCGACATGACCCGCTCGCTGGCCTTCTATCGCCTGCTGGGGCTGGAGTTCCCCGAGGGCTCCGAGACCGAGGCGCACGTGGAGACCACGCTGCGCGGCGGTGTACGCCTGGCCCTGGACCTGCAGTCGATGGTGGAGGGCTTCCACCCGGGCGTCGCCCCGGACGGCCACGGACGGGTCGGGCTGGCGTTCCGGCTGCCGTCCGCCGTGGCCGTCGACGACGCCTGGCGCCGGATCACCGCGGCCGGTCACGCCTCGGTGCTGGACCCGTTCGACGCGCTGTGGGGGCAGCGCTACGCCACCGTCGCCGACCCCGACGGCTCGTCGCTGGACCTGTTCGCCTGGGTCTGACCCGCGGCGCGGACCCCGCTCACCGCGGGCCGGGCGGCGGCGGGAGCGCCAGTGCCAGCAGCCGCGACGACAACGACTTGCCGTGCGTGTCGAGCTCGGTGGACACCGTGACCCCGCCGCCGCGGATCCCGGTGCAGACGAACTGCAGGCAGCTCACCCGGGGCAGCTCGTAGCGGGTGACCGTGCCGCCGACCCAACGGGACAGGCCCGCCCGCACCAGCTGCGGGGTGAGCACGGCGACGAGCAGCGGATAGGTGGCGTCGTCGTGCGGGACCACGGTCAGCGTCGCCACCGTCCCCTTGTCGCCCGCGCGGCAGTGCGCGATCTCATGCAGCAGCACGGCCGGCCTCCAGGACGGTGACCCGCGGGACGACGGCGTCGCGGGGGACGAGGGTGGACAGCACGCCGACGACCTCGTCGAGCCGGGTGCGCACGCCGCCCCCGCCGGCCGGGCCGTTGGTGTAGAGCGCCTCGACCTCGTGGGCGACGACGTCGAGCAGGCCCGGGTCGTGGTGCAGCGCCGCGACCCGCAGCCGGGCGTCGGTGTCGCCGCCGCGGACCTCGATCCGGGGTGCGACGGCGAGCCCGCGGACCCGCGCGGCGACCACGTCGGCGGCCAGCCGGGCCCGGGCGGCGGCGTTCGGGCCGACGTAGGAGATCCCGGCCTCGACGCGGTGCCCGGCCCGGTAGCCGACGCTGACCTTCAGCTCGTCCGGGCGGGCGCGGCCGGTGGCGCCGGCGACGCGGACCCGGTCCGGGCCGTCGTGGTCCACGGAGACGCCGCGCAGGTCCAGGACGACGTCGGGGGTGCGGTACCCGGTGGGGTCGGTGACCTCGTAGAGCAGCTGCTCGCGCACCGTGTGCCGGTCGAGGCGGCCGCCGGTGCCGTCGAGCTTGCCGTAGCGGGCACTGCCGTCCGCGGCGACGTCGGCGAACGGGAACCCGAGCTCGGCGAGCCGGGGGACGTCGAGGTGCCCGGGGTCGGCGGCGTACCCGCCGGTCAGCTGCCCGGCACACTCCAGCAGGTGGCCCACCAGCGTGCCGGCAGCGGCCCGGTCCGGACGGTCGAGGTCCCAGCCGAGCCGGTGCGCCAGCGGCGCCAGGAACAGCGACGGGTCCGCCACCCGCCCGGTGACGACCACCGCGGCCCCGGTGTCCAGCGCGGGCGCGATCGCGTCGGCGCCGAGATAGGCGTTGGCCGACACCAGCTCCCCGTGCTCGCCCAGCGGGACACCGTCCTCGGCCGCCGGTGCTCCCGGGTCGACCACGTCGAGCACGTCGTCGCCGGTCACGACGGCCACCGTAGCCATCGACCCGAGACCGTCGAGGTGCTCGCGGACGACGCGGCCGGCCGCGGGAGGGTTCGCCGCGCCCATGTTGGTGAGCAGCCGGACCCCGCCCGCCAGCAGGCCCGGCAACAGCGCCGCCAGCCGCTGCCCGAGCCGCGGGTCGTACCCGGTGGCCGGGTCGGCGAGCCGCCGCAGGTGGCCGAGCGCGATCGTGCGCTCGGCGAGGCACTCCAGGACGAGATCGTCCAGCCCGCCGCGGCGGACCAGGTCGACGGCGGGCTCGATCCGGTCGCCGGCGAAGCCGGCACCGCTGCCGATCCGGGTGGTGCTCCGGGTCATCGGGTCTCCTCAGAGGCTCAGGGCGCCGGTGAGCAGCGCGACCACGGTCATGACGGCGGTGGTGCCGAACGCCCACCCGAACACGAACCGCTGGTGGCGGCCCAGCTCGACGGCGGTGAGCCCCAGCAGGATGAAGGTGGACGCGGTGAGCGGGCTGAGCGGGAACCCGGTGGTCATCTGGCCCAGGATCGCGGCCCGGGCGACCTCCGCGGGGTCGCCGCCCAGCGCCGCCGAGGTCTCGGCCAGCACCGGCAGGACACCGAAGTAGTAGGCGTCCGGGGTGAACACCAGGCTGAGCGGCATCGAGGTCAGCGCCACCGCCACCGGCAGCGCTCCACCCGCGCCGTCGGGGACCAGCCCGACCAGCGACTGCGCCATCGCCGTGATCATCCCGGTGCCGCCGAGGACTCCGGTGAACACGCCCGCCGCGAAGATCATCGCGGTCACCAGCACGACGTTGTGGCCGTGCTTCTCGAACAACGCGCGCTGGCCGTCCCAGGTGGGCCGGTTGACCAGCAGCGCGACGACGAACGCGCAGAGGAACACCACCGGCAGGTCGGCCAGCTGCAGGAGCAGCACCACCACCAGGGCCAGGGTCAGCACGACGTTGACCACGAACCGGACCCGGTCGGCCCGCGACCGCACGGCGGGCGCTCCGGCGGCCCCGGGCGCGTCGGCGGGCTCGGGCAGCTCGACGACGCCGAGCCGGGCCCGCTCGCGGCGGCCGATGACCCAGGCCGCGAACAGCACCCAGGCGATGCCGGCGGCCATGGCGGGCAGCAGCGGCACGAACACCTCGGCGGCGGTGAGGTCGAGCGCGGCCATCGCCCGTGCCGTCGGGCCGCCCCAGGGGATCATGTTCATCACCCCCGCCCCGAGGCACACCAGCGCCGCCAGCACGATCCGCCGCATCCCGAGCCGGTCGTAGAGCGGCAGCATGGCGCTCACCATGATCAGGAAGGTGGAGGCGCCGTCGCCGTCGAGGGCGACGAGCACCGTCAGCGCGGCCGTGCCGACGCAGATCTTCAGCGGGTCCCCGCCCGCCCACCGGACCACCCGGCGGATCGCCGGGTCGAACAGCCCGGTGTCGAGCATCAGGCTGAAGTACAGGATCGCGAAGGTGATCATGATCGCGACCGGCGCGACGGTCTCCAGGCCGGTCGCGACGTACTCGCCCAGCCCGCCGCCCAGCCCGGCGACGACGGCGGCGGCCGCCGGCACGACGGTCAGGGCCAGGAGCACCGACACCCGCCCGGACAGCACGGCCGCCAGGAACACGGCGATGGTCAGGAATCCGATCGCGGCGAGCATCGTCGACCTCCTCGTCGGCGGGACGGGCCGGCGTCGGCCCGGGGGAACGGTGCGCGCGCGGACCTATGATCGTCAAAGACCGAATCCGGATGGACTGATGCGGTGGGTACATGGATCTGACGTTGCAGCAGCTCAGGACGGTGGTCGCGGTGCACGACGCGGGGGGATTCACCGCGGCCGCGGCCGTGCTGCGGACTGCGCAGCCCTCGCTGAGCCGCGCGGTCGCCGAGGTCGAACGGCTTCTCGGGGCGCGGCTGTTCGAGCGGACCACCCGCCGCCTGGAACCGACCCCGGCCGGCGCGGCGGTCGTCGCGGCCGCACGCCGGGCCCTCGACGGGGTCGCGGCGGAGCTGCGCCACGTCGAGCACGTCCTGGACGGGCAGGCGGGCACCGTGCGGATCGCGACGCTGCCGTCGCTTGCGGCGATCCTGCTCCCGGGGGTGGTGTCGGCGTTCCTGCGCCGCCGCCCGGGGGTCCGCCCGGAGATCTCCGACGCCCTCGCCGACGAGGTCACCGAGCGGGTGCGTTCCGGCCGGGCCGACCTCGCCGTCACGGTGGTGCACGGCCGGGCCCGCGAGGACCTCCTGGTCACCCCGGTGGCCGCCGACCGGTTCTGCGCCCTGCTGCCTCCCGGTCACCCGCTCGCCGGGCGCCCGGAGCTGCGCTGGACCGACCTCGACGGCGAGGAGTTCGTCGACTTCGACGCGTCCACGAGCATCCGCCAGCACGTGGACCGGGCGCTGGCCGAATCGGGCAGCCGACCCGGGCGCGGCGTCGCGGCCCGCAACATCGCCGCGGTCGCGGGGCTCGTCGCGGCCGGACTCGGCGTGACGGCCGTGCCCGGGCTGGTCGTGCCGCTCACCGGTTTCGCCGGACTGGCCGCGGTCCCGCTCGCCGATCCGGTCGTCCGGCGGCGGATCGCGCTGGTGCTCCCGCGCGGACGCCGCCCCGTCCCGGCCGCGTCCGCGTTCGCCGGGCTGCTGACCGGCGCGTCGGTACGGCCGCCCCTGCCGGCGCACGCGCTGTGGGCGGCACCGGTCGCGCCTCCCGGCACGGGGGACCGGGCCTAGGAGCCCGGTCGGGCGGCGACCGGGAGGGCACCGGGGGACACCCCGGCCAGGGCCCGGACCTCGCGGGACAGGTGGGGCTGGTCGGCGTAGCCGGTGCGGGCGGCGACCGCGGCCGGGGGGACGCCGTCGTACAGCAGCGCGGCCGCGGCCCGGAAGCGCAGCACCCGCCGTGCGACGGCCGGTCCGTACCCGAGGGTGGCGACGCAGCGGCGGTGCAGGGTGCGTCCGGTGACGCCGAGCCGGTCGGCCAGCTCCGCGGCGGGCATGCCCCCGGCCAGGGCGCGCAGCGCGGGACGGGGGAGCGGGGCGGGCGTCCGGTCGTCCGCCGCCGCCTGCAGGGCGAGGGCCAGCCGGGCGAGCCGCGCGGCGTCGCCGTCGCCGTCGTCGGCGGGGGTGGGCCGGAGCAGCCGTCGCCGGCCGGGGTCGAGCACGTCGGCGAGCGGGACCCGGCGGTCGCGCAGCGCGTCGGCCGGGACGCCCAGCAGGGCCGGGAGGGCGCCGGGGCGGAAGCGCAGGCCGGTGGTCACGCCGCCCGCGGGCGAGCCGGCGAGGTGCGCCGTGGTGTCGGGACCCGCGACGACCGCCCGGCCGCCGGACAGGAGAAGGTCCATGCAGCCGTCGGGGAGCACCCGCTGGATGTGCGGCGCAGTACCGGCGTGCGCCCGCCAGGTCACCTCGACGACCGCGCGCAGCGGTCCGGCGGGGGCCGTCTCGGCGTAGCTGCGCACGGGGCGAGCCTACGGACGCGGCACGGCCCCGGTACCGGCGTCGCCGGTCCGGGGCCGTGGCCGCGGGTGCGGGGTCAGGAGGCGCGCAGGACCGCCTGGATCTCCAGCTCGACGCCGACCTTCTCGCTGACGACGACGCCGCCGCCGTCCATCGGCAGCTCGATGTCGACACCGAACTCCGAGCGCTTGATGGTGGTCTTGGCGGTGAACCCGGCGCGGGTGCCGCCCCACGCGTCGGGACCGAAGCCGTTCAGCTCGAGGTCGAGCTCCACGGGGCGGGTGACGCCCTTGAGGGTCAGGTCGCCGGTGAGGACGTAGTCCTCACCCTTCGCGGCGATCCCGGTGGACCGGAAGGTCCACTCCGGGTACTTCTCGACCTCGAAGAAGTCCGCGGAGCGGATGTGGCCGTCGCGCTGGTCGTTGCCGGTGGTGATCGAGGAGGCGTCGACCGTGGCGGTGACGGTGGAGTCCTCGAGCTTCTCCGCGGTCACGAGCTCGCCGGAGACCTTCTCGAAGCGGCCACGGACCTTGCTGACCATCATGTGACGGACGACGAACGCCACGTCGGAGTGCACCGGGTCGATGTCCCAGGTGCCGACGACGTAGCCGGGGATCGTGGTGGCGGCGGTCATGATGTTGACTCCTCGGGATAGTTGAACTCTCACTTGTTGAGAGCGATACTAGGACCAACGGATGGTACGCCCAAATGTTTCGGAGGGTGCTGTGGGTCACACACGCTGGCTCGACGACGAGGAGCAGCGCACCTGGCGCGCCTTCCTGGCCGCACAGCGGCTGGTCTCGGACAAGGTCGAGCGACGCCTGCAGACCGGGGCGGGGATGCCCCAGGCGTACTACGAGATCCTGGTCCGCCTCTCCGAGGCGCCGGAGCGCACCCTGCGGATGAGCGTCCTCGCGGACTCCGCCCTGTCCTCGCGCAGCCGTGTGTCGCACGCGGTGGCCCGGATGGAGGAGGCGGGCTGGATCGAGCGGCGGTCCTGCCCCACCGACCGGCGTGGCCAGCTGGCACACCTGACCGACCGCGGCTTCGAGGTGCTGGCCGGCGCGGCCCCGGACCACGTCGAGAGCGTCCGCGAGGCGGTGTTCGACGGCCTGACCCCTGCTCAGCAGGCCGGGCTGCGCGAGGCGTGCGAGGCGGTGGTCGCCCACCTGTCCGGCGGCGGGGAGTGGCCGGTGACCCGGGACTCGGGACCGGACGGCCCGAGCCCGGCTCAGGCGTCCTAGGCTGGGCACATGCCTCATTTCGACGTCGTCGTACTCGGAGCCGGACCCGGTGGATACGTGGCGGCCATCCGTGCCGCCCAGCTCGGCCGCAGTGTGGCGGTGATCGAGGAGAAGTACTGGGGCGGTGTCTGCCTCAACGTGGGCTGCATCCCGTCCAAGGCGCTGCTGCGCAACGCCGAGATCGCGCACATCGTCACCAAGGAGCAGAAGACCTTCGGCCTGTCCGGTGAGGTGTCGCTCGACTTCGGCGCCGCCTTCGACCGCAGCCGCTGGGTCGCGGACGGGCGCGTCAAGGGCGTGCACTTCCTGATGAAGAAGAACAAGATCACCGAGTTCGACGGGTTCGGCCGGTTCACCAAGCCGGGCGAGATCGAGGTCGAGCTGTCGAAGGGCGGCAACGAGACCGTCACCTACGGCGACGTGATCATCGCCGCGGGCTCCACGGTCAAGCTGCTGCCGGGCACCGAGCTGTCCGACCGCGTGGTGACCTACGAGGAGCAGATCCTCACCCGCGAGCTGCCGGAGAGCGTGATCATCGCCGGCGCCGGTGCGATCGGTGTCGAGTTCGCGTTCGTGCTGGCCAACTACGGCGTCGACGTCACCGTCGTCGAGTACCTGGACCGGCTGCTCCCGCTCGAGGACGCGGACGTGTCCAAGGAGCTGGCCAAGGCCTACAAGAAGCTCGGCGTCACGGTGCGGACCTCGACCAAGGTCGAGTCCGTCACCGACGACGGCAAGGGCGTCACCGTCTCGGTCTCCTCGTCCAAGGGCAGCGAGGACCTGCGCGCGGACAAGGTCGTGCAGGCCATCGGCTTCGCCCCCCGGGTCGACGGCTACGGCCTGGACAAGCTCGGCGTGGACCTGACCGAGCGCGGCGCCATCGCGATCGACGACTACATGCGCACCAGCGTGGAGCACGTCTACGCGATCGGTGACGTCACCGCGAAGCTCATGCTCGCCCACGTCGCCGAGGCGCAGGGCATCGTCGCCGCCGAGACCCTGGCGGGCGCCGAGACCCAGGAGCTGAACTACAAGATGATGCCGCGGGCGACCTTCTGCAACCCGCAGGTCGCCTCGTTCGGCTACACCGAGGCCGAGGCCCGTCAGCTGGCCGACGAGAAGGGGTGGAAGGTCACCACCGCGACCTTCCCGTTCACCGCGAACGGCAAGGCGCACGGCCTGGCCGAGCCCGCCGGGTTCGTCAAGCTGATCGCCGACGACACCTACGGCGAGCTGCTGGGCGGGCACATCATCGGTGCCGAGGCGACCGAGCTGCTGCCCGAGCTGACCCTGGCCCAGAAGTGGGACCTGACCGTCCACGAGATGGCGCGCAACGTGCACGCGCACCCGACCCTGTCGGAGGGCCTGCAGGAGGCGATCCACGGCCTGGCCGGCCACATGATCAACTTCTGATCACGGCCGCCGCGGGCCCGCATCCCATCGGGGTGCGGGCCCGTCGTCGTACCGGGCTCGGTCGTACCGGGCTCGGTCGTACCGGGCTCAGGGCCGCCGGGAGTCCGGCTCGCGGCGGGCGGTGTGCTCGCGCCGCGTGGTGGAGGCGGCGGCGCGCTGCTCGTGCCGCTCGGCGGCCAGCGCGGCCTCCACGGCGGCCTGCACGGCCGCGGTGTTGACGTCGGGATCGATCAGCCTGGCGGCGGCGAGGGAGCGGGTCGAGACCGAGATGCTGACCATGGGAACTCCTGGAACTGTCGCGTGGTGGGTGTGGTGGTCCGTGCGGGAGGCCTCACGCTGGGCCCTTCCCGGGGTGTCGTCGCGCGACCCGCCCGGTGTCGATCGATTCAGGTACCGGTGTGGGTGACGTGTTACCCGCGGGTGAACGCGCCGGCCCGAGGACCCTAACGGACGAGGTCGGCCAGGAGCAGGCGGGTGACGTACAGGCCGTCCGGGACCCACGGCCGGTCCGGCGCGCGGAGCCGGGCGGTCAGCTCGTCGACGGTCCACCAGCCGCCCTCGGCCACCTCGGAGGCCTGGTGGGTCACCGGGCCGTCGGAGAAGGCGCGGTAGACGTGCACGTGGGCCCGTAGCCCGTCCGGCCCGGTGCCGGGGCCGGTGTCGACGCCCAGCGCCGCGGCGTCGAAGGCGACCACGGCCACCTTCTCCAGTGCCGCACCGGTGATCCCGAGCTCCTCGCCCAGCTCGCGGGACGCGCAGGCGTCGGGGGTCTCGCCCTCGTCGAGCACCCCGCCGGCCAGGCAGTCCCACAGGCCGGCCATCACGAGCTTGGTGTCGGTGCGCCGGTGGACGTACACCCGAGCGCGGTCGGTCGAGCGCAGGAGCACCGCCGTCGTCGCGTGCCACAGCGAGCGGGCGTAGACCTCGCCGCGCTCGGCGACGCCGGTGGGCCTGCCGTCGGCGTCGAAGACGGTGAGGCGCTCGCGCGCGGGGTCGGTCACGCCACGATGATCCCGCCGGGCCGCGGTGCGCCCCGGGCGGGGTGGTGGACGGTTAGGCTCGTGCCATGGAGTCTCGCGCAGGGGGCCGGTCGTGACGGCCCGCCGGATCATGGGCACCGAGGTGGAGTACGGCATCGCCGTCCCGGGTGACCCCACCGCGAACCCCGTCGTCACCTCGACGCAGGTGGTGCTGGCCTACGCCGCCGCGGCGGACGTGCCGCGCAACCGCCGGGCGCGCTGGGACTACGAGGTGGAGTCGCCGCTGCGCGACGCCCGGGGCTTCGACCTGTCGGCGCCGTCGCTCGCGCCGCAGCTCGACACCGACCTCGACGACCTCGGTGCGGCCAACGTGATCCTCACCAACGGCGCGCGGTTCTACGTCGACCACGCCCACCCGGAGTACTCCACGCCCGAGGTCCTGTCCCCGCGTGACGTCGTGGTCTGGGACAAGGCCGGCGAGCGGGTCATGCTGGAGGCGGCGAACCGCGCGGCCACGGTGCCGGGTGCGCCGCGGATGCAGCTGTACAAGAACAACGTCGACGGCAAGGGTGCGAGCTACGGCTCGCACGAGAACTACCTGATGGCCCGCTCGACGACCTTCCCGTCGATCGTCACCGGGCTGACCCCGTTCTTCGTGACCCGGCAGGTCGTCTGCGGCTCGGGCCGGGTCGGCCTGGGCCAGCAGGGCGACGAGCCCGGCTACCAGATCGCCCAGCGCTCGGACTACGTCGAGGTCGAGGTCGGCCTGGAGACCACGCTCAAGCGCGGCATCATCAACACCCGCGACGAGCCGCACGCCGACGCCGACAAGTACCGCCGCCTGCACGTGATCATCGGTGACGCGAACCTGTCGGAGATCTCGACGCTGCTGAAGGTCGGGACCACGGCCCTGGTCCTCGACATGATCGAGAAGGGGCGGTCGTTCGAGGACCTGCGCCTGGCCGAGCCGGTGAAGTCGGTCGCGCGGATCAGCCACGACCCGACGCTGCAGCGGACCGTCCCGCTGGCCGACGGCCGCCACCTCACCGCGCTGCAGATCCAGCAGGAGTACTTGGCCAGGGCCGTCGACCACATGGAGCAGACCGTCTCCGCGCGGCGCGAGGAGTGGGACCCCGACACCCGCGAGGTCGTCGAGGAGTGGGAGTCGGTGCTGGTCGACCTGGAGCGCGACCCGATGCTCACCGCCGACCGGCTCGACTGGACGGCCAAGCTCAAGCTGCTCGAGGCCTACCGCGAGCGCGACGGGCTGACCTGGGCGTCGGGCCGGCTCGGGATGGTCGACCTGCAGTACTCCGACGTACGGCTGGCCAAGGGCCTCTACAACCGGCTCGTCACCCGCGGGTCGATGCGTCGCCTGGTCACCGAGGAGCAGGTCGCCGCGGCGATGACCGAGCCGCCCGAGGACACCCGGGCCTACTTCCGCGGCACCTGCATGGGCCGGTTCCCGGTCGAGGTGGCCGCCGCGTCGTGGGACTCGGTGATCTTCGACCTGGGCCGTGAGTCGCTGGTCCGGATCCCCACCCTGGAACCGCTGCGCGGTACCCGTTCGCACGTGGGGGAGCTGTTCGAGGCGGTGTCGACGGCCGAGGAGCTGGTCGACAAGCTCACCGCCTCCTGAGCCGTCGAGCCGGGGGAAGCGGATCACACGCCGCTGCGCAACAGGCGATTTTGTCGCCCCCGGTGGGTAGGGTGAACCCGCAGACAATTCTCTGCGAGGAGTTCTGCGAGGAGGAGGCGTCATGTCCCAGGAGCAGACCAAGCGCCAGGGTGGCGGCGACGGAGACGACGAGTCCGGCGAGAACGCGTCCGGATCCGGTCAGGAGCGCCGCGAGAAGCTCGGTGAGGACGTCGACACCATCCTCGACGAGATCGACGACGTGCTGGAGGAGAACGCGGAGGACTTCGTGCGGTCCTACGTGCAGAAGGGCGGTGAGTGAGCCCCGCGGGCCACTCACCGTGCCGTACCCCGGCACCCGCAGTACCGTCCCGGCCGGGTCCGCACCTGCGGGCCCGGTCCTGCCGGAAGGGCCGGTCACCCCGCCGAGGTGGGGGATCGGGACCGTCGGCGCACGCAGCTCGAACGAAAGGCACGTCCGCGAGATGGAGTTCCGGCCGTCGGTCACCCCCGGGCTGGTGCCCGGGCACCACACGGGTCAGCTCGACACCTTCCTGACCGGGTCGCAGTCGTTCTCCGACTTCGTCGGCGGCGCTGCCCCGCACCTGCTCCCCGGCGCGGGCCTGGACCGGACAGCCGGTCCCGGCACCGCCGCGGACGCCCTGGGCGTCCCGCACGGGACCACGATCGTCGCGTTGCTGTTCTCCGGCGGTGTCGTGATCGCCGGTGACCGCCGCGCGACCGCGGGCAACGTGATCGCCCAGCGCGACATCGAGAAGGTGTTCGTCACCGACACCCACTCCGCGGTCGGTATCGCCGGCTCGGCGGGGATCGCGCTGGAGATGGTCCGGCTGTTCTCGGTCGACCTCGAGCACTACGAGAAGCTCGAGGGCGTCCCGCTCTCGCTCGACGGCAAGGCCAACAAGCTCGCCGGGATGGTCCGGCAGAACCTGGGCGCGGCGATGCAGGGGTTCGTGGTCGTCCCGCTGTTCGCGGGCTTCGACACCGACGCCGCCGACCCGGCGCAGGCCGGACGGATCGTCACCTACGACCCGACCGGCGGCCGCTACGACGAGAACCTCGGCTTCCACGCCGTCGGGTCCGGGTCGGTGTTCGCGAAGTCGTCGCTGAAGAAGCTGCACGACCCGGCCGCGGACCTCGACGGCGCGGTGCGCACCGCGATCGAGGCCCTCTACGACGCCGCGGACGACGACACCGCCACCGGCGGCCCGGACACGGTGCGGCGCATCTACCCGGTGGTCGTCGGCATCACCGCCGAGGGTGCCGTGCGCCGCGACGACGCGGAGATCGCCGCCGTCGTCGACCAGGTGATCGCCGGGCGCCGGGAGCGCCCGGGCGGTCCCACCCGCTGACCCCCTCCCCGCACGAAGCACGAGCCTGGAGCGTCTCCCCATGACGATGCCGTTCTACTCCTCCGTCGACCAGCTGCTGCGCGACCGTTCCGAGCTGGCCCGCAAGGGCATCTCGCGCGGCCGCAGCGTGGTCGTGCTGACCTACGCCGGTGGCGTGCTGTTCGTCGCGGAGAACCGGTCGACGGCGCTGCACAAGGTCTCCGAGATCTACGACAAGATCGGCTTCGCCGCGGTCGGCCGGTACAACGAGTTCGAGAACCTGCGGACCGGCGGGATCCGGATGGCCGACTTCCGCGGGTTCACCTACGACCGGCGCGACGTGACCGGCCGGATGCTGGCCAACGCCTACGCCCAAGCGCTGGGCACCGCGTTCGTCGAGCAGCAGAAGCCGTTCGAGGTGGAGCTCTGCGTCGCCGAGGTGGGGGTCGAGGCCGCCGGGGACCAGCTCTACCGGATCACCTACGACGGCTCGATCACCGACGAGCCGCGCTTCGTCGTGATGGGCGGGCAGACCGAGCCGATCTCGCAGAAGCTGTCCGAGACCTACTCCCACGGGCTGGAGCTGGGCGCGGCGATCGAGGTCGCGCTCGGTGGGCTGCAGGTCCCCGGCGCCGACCCGGCGACGCCCGGCAACGGCGCGAACGCCCAGCCGCGGGTGCTCGGCGCGGAGGCGCTGGAGGTCGCGGTGCTGGACCGGACCCGGCCGCGCCGGACCTTCCGCCGCCTCGAGGGCGCGGCGCTGGCCGATCTGCTGCCGGCCGCGAACCGCGGCACGGAGGAGCCCGAGCCCGACGTGGCGGGGGGCGACGACACCCCCGCCGCCGGTGGGGCACTGGGCGGGGACGGGGCGTCCTGACCCGCTTCTCCGCGACCACCGCCTCCGACGCCGTCGTCACGGCATCGCGGGAGGACGTGTGGCGCGTGCTGACCGACACCGACGTCCTGCCCACGCTGACACCGCTGCTCAACCGGATCGACGCCGACTCCGCCCGGGACGCCGCCGTCGACGGCTACGAGCTGTGGCGCTGGCACATGGTGCGGATCGCGGTGCTCGGAGTGGGGATCAAGCCGGTGTTCACCGAGCGGATGACCTTCGTCGAGGGTAAGCGCATCGAGTTCACCCACGCCCCGCCCGCCGGGGTCACCGAGTGGGCCGGTGCGGAGGGCTACTACGCGCTGAGCGACGCCGACCCGGAACCGGACGGGTCGCCCGCGACGCATTTGGAGATCTCGCTGACCGTCGACGTCGACATGCCGCTGTCGCGTCTCGCGGCGCCGGTGGTGACCCGCACCATGAAGGCGACGATGGACGCGACCGGCGACCGGTTCGCGGCCAACCTGCTGCGCCGCCTCGGCGCCCGGGAGCGCTGAGCGGGCTCACCTGCCCTCGGGGTCGTCCACCGGCAGCTCGAGCGTCACCGACCCGGCGCGCTCGAAGGTGAGGGTGACCGGGTAGGTCGGGCCGACCGACAGCGCCTGGCGCAGGTCGTCGAGGGTCACCGTGGCCCGGGTGACCGACGCCGCGCCGGCGGGGACGGTGGACCCGGTCCCACCCACCAGCAGCGTCGCGCCGCCGATCAGGGCCCGCTCGCCGCTGATGTCGACGTCCTCGGCCAGCGGGGAGCTCACCGACACCAGCCGGTCGGCGGCGTCGCCGGTGTTGACCGCGACGAACCGCAGTGCGACCTCGGAGCCCGCCGGGTGGGCGATCCCGCCCTCGGCGTCGTCGGCGGGGGCGATGGCCGCGTCCCGGATGTCGATCCCGCCGACGGAGGCGAGCGCATCACCCGCGGTCCCCGTCGGAGGGGCCACATCGATGGTCGGCGCGGCGGTGCCGCAGCCGGCGAGCAGGAACAGAGCCAGCAGAGCGGGCGCGGTACGTCGCATGTGCCCGGGTTCCCCGTTCCGGCCCCCGCCCACGCGCGGCCGCCGCACGTGGCATGATGGTTGAGGGATCAACCAATCTGGGGGAGCGGATGAGCGACATCGTCTTCGGCATGGACACCTTCGGCGACGTGCCGGTGGGCGACGACGGCACGCCGCTGTCGCACCCGCAGGCCATCCGCCAGGTGGTCGACGAGGTGGTGCTGGCCGACGGGGCCGGCGTCGACGTCGTCGCGCTGGGGGAGCACCACCGTCCCGAGTACGCGATCTCGACCCCGGAGACGGTGCTCGCCGGGATCGCCACCCGCACCTCGCGGATCCGGCTCTCCTCCGGGGTGACCGTGCTCAGCTCCGACGACCCGGTGCGGGTCTACCAGCGCTTCGCCACCCTGGACGCGCTGTCCGACGGCCGCGCCGAGGTGATCGTGGGGCGCGGCTCGTTCACCGAGTCCTTCCCGCTGTTCGGCTACTCCATGAACGACTACGAGCAGCTGTTCGAGGAGAAGCTCGAGCTGTTCGTGCAGCTCCTGGACGAGAAGCCGGTGACGTGGCGGGGCGGCACCCGGGCCGCGATCGACGGCATCGAGGTCTTCCCGACGGCCGGTCGCCGGCTGCCCGTGTGGGTCGGCGTCGGGGGATCCCCGGAGTCGGTGGTACGCACCGCCCGCTACGACCTCGGTCTCATGCTGGCGATCATCGGCGGCCCCGCCGGCCGGTTCGCGCCCTACGTCGACCTCTACCACCGCGCCGTCGAGCAGTTCGGGCACACGGCGAAGCCGGTGGGCATGCACTCGCCGGGGTTCGTCGCCGACACCGACGAGGAGGCAAAGGAGATCTTCTTCGCCCCGTACAAGGCGCAGATGGACCGGATCGGCGCACAGCGCGGCTGGCCGCCGCTGGACCGCGCCCGGTTCGAGGCCGAGATCTCCGGCGGGGCGCTGCACGTCGGGTCCCCGGAGACGGTGGCACGCCGGATCGCGGACTCGGTCCGCTCGCTCGGCGCCCAGCGCTTCGACCTGATCTACACCGTCGGTCCGCAGCCGGTCTCGGCCCGGCTGCGTGCGGTCGAGCTGTACGGCACCCGCGTGATCCCGATGGTGCGCGAGCTGCTCGCCTGACCGGACGCACACCCCCGGCCGGGTGCCCACACCCGTGGCGACGGGTGTGGGAGGCGGTCGGCGGGTGTGGCTGGGGCCGGGGTCAGGCGGGGATGATGCGGGCCGCGGCGGCGCGCAGGCCGTCGACCAGCGCCCGCAGTGCGGGGAGGTCGGCGTCGGACCCGCGGGTGGCCAGTACCAGGGAGCGCCCCGCCGCGGGGCGGCAGGGGAGCAGCCGGACGCCGTCCTCGGCGGTGACCGGGACCGGTCCGGTGCCGCCGGGGACGGTGGACCCCGCCACCGCCATGCCCGGGACCAGCGCGATCGCGAGCCGCGCACGGACCAGCGCCAGCTGGGTGGCGAAGTCGCCGACCCGGTAGCGGATGTCCGGCTCGGTCCCGACCCCGCGCAGCAGCTGCAGCAGCGCCTCGTAGGGCTCGGTGCCGACCGGGCCCGAGGTCCAGACCCGCCCGGCCAGGGTGCGCAGCGGCACCGGGCCGGGCCCGGTGAGCGGGTCGTCGGCGGGGACCGCGAGCATCGCGGGCTCGGTGGCCAGGGCGGTCACCCGGATCCCGGCGGGCAGCCGGGCCGGGGCCTGGGTCCAGCTCTCCATGAGCACCGCGTCCAGGTCGCGGGACTGCAGGGCGGGCAGCAGGTCGACGACCTCGCCGTCGTCCACGGTCGGGACCAGCCGGGGGTGGGCGACGGCCAACCCGTCGATGACCTCGGGCAGCAGCGTCCGCAGCGCGCTCGCGACCGAGCCGATCCGTAGCGGGCCTGCGGCATCGTCGTGCAGGGCGGCGAGGTCGCGCTCGGCCCCGGCGACGGTCGCGGCCGCGGCGGCCGCGTGCCCGGCCAGCACGTGCCCGGCGGCGGTGAGCCGGATGCCGCGCCCGTCCGGTTCGACGAGACGGGCGCCGGTCTCGCGTTCGAGCTTGCGCAGCTGCTGGGTCACCGCAGGGCCGGTGATGTGCAGCGCGGCCGCGGCGGCGCCGACCGAGCCGTGCTCGGCGACGGCGTCGAACACCTGGAGCCGGTCCCAGGAAATCACGTAGCCGAGCTTAGAGGTCGCGCGGATTGGTTGGTGATCATGGACGTCGTGCAGGTCGGGCGTTCCAGCGGTGTGTGGTCCAGGCCTGCCGAATCAAGCTACGGAGTGTGACGATCGTGTCGGCGAGGTCGAAGAACGCGTCGACGACGATTTCTCGTCGTTCGTAGCAGCGCTGCAGCCGGTTGAAGCTGTTGTGCCAAGCGTTGGTCCGCTCGACGTGCCAGCGGCGGGTGGCCTGGATCGGCGCTTTCTCACCCTTGTGCGCGATCTCGCCGTGCAGGCCTCGTTCGGCCAGCGTGTCGCGGGTCTTGCCGGAGTCATAGCCGGCGTCGAGGTGCACGGTGATGTCGTCGGGCAGCGGGCCGAGAGCATCGAGGCGGTCGAGGGTGGGGCCCAGTAGCGGGGAGTCGTGCCGGTTGGCTCCGGCCAGGACTCGGCCCAGCGGGATGCCGTATCCCTCGACGAGCACCGAACGTTTCATACCCTGTTTGCGCCGGTCCACCGGCGACGGACCGGCGACCTCGCCGCCGCCGGGGGCCTTGGTGATGGCGCCATCGACGGCGATGTCGTGCAGCAGCAGACCGACGATGCGGTCGTAGGCGTCCAGGACGATCCGACGCAGCTGGGCGAAGACCCCGAGCCTGATCCACTCGTCACGACGATCGCGGATGGTGGTCGCCGAGCAGGTGCTGTCAGCGATGCCCTCATACGAGCAGCCGAACCGCAGTACCTGCAGGAGCTTGTCGAACACGATCCGATCCGCGATCCGGCGGCGATGGCAGCCCAGCGGATGGGTGGGATCGAACTCGTCTCGATGAGGCAGCAGCGCGGTGAACTGGTCCCACAACGGCTCGGTCAGCCATGATGGCAGGGTGGGCACGCGGCCTCCAGACGATCACGAAGCGTAGATAACTTCATGATCGGCAGGCCCGTACCCGCCCTCGCCCCCAGACACTCGACCGCGGCCAAGCTGTGACCAATCCGCGCGACCTCTAAGACGTCGTTTCAGAAGTGGTGGGCCCGGTTCTGCCGGTGACGGCGGGGCTGGCAGCATCGGCTGATGGTCGCGCCTCGTGTGTCTGAGAAGACGAAGATTTTCGAGTTGGAGATCGTCCTGACCGAGGTGGTGCCGGCGGTCCGGCGTCGGGTGCAGGTGCCGGGCGAGGTCGACTTGGCGGTGTTACACGAGGTGGTGCAGTCAGTGATGGGCTGGACGAACTCTCATCTGCACGAGTTCGAGATCGTCGGGCGCCGCTACGGGATCCCAGACCCGGACTGGCCCGGACAGGATGTCGCCGACGAGACGAAAGAGAAGCTGTTTCGGCTGGTCAAGGCTGGTGACCGGTTCGGTTACGTCTACGACTTCGGTGACAACTGGGCCCACGAGATCACCGTCGAGGCGGTCGCGGCCGTCGAGCCGGGAGTGTGCTATCCGCGATGCGTCGCCGGGCAGGGGGCGTGCCCGCCCGAGGACGTCGGCGGGATCGGGGGGTATGAGGACTTCCAGGCCGTGCTCGCCGACCCTGACCATCCCGACCGCGCCGAGCGCCTGGAGTGGGCGGGCGGGCCGTTCGACCCGCACCGCTTCGACCCTGACGAGGCCGACCGGGCCTTGGAGTGGCTGGCCTGGCGGCCGCTGGCCCCGACCTCGTAGGCGAGTGCCTCAGCGAGGGCTGGGTCGACCATCACTTCGGCTTCGGCTTCGGCTTGGTGAGGCGGCGGTGGCAGATCAGGGCGCAGGCCAGCGATAACAGCGCGGTGATCGTGGATTCGGCGCGGTCGTAGCGCAGCGCGAGGCGGCGGAAGTCCAGCAGCCAGGACATGGTGCGCTCGACGACCCAGCGGACCCGCCCGAGCCGGGTGGAGTCCTCGATCCCGCGCCGGGCGATCCGCACCCCGATCCCACGCCCACTCAGGTAGCGGCGGCAGCGGGGATAGTCGTAGCCCTTGTCGGCGTGCACCTTGTCCGGCCGACGTCGCGGACGCCCCGGCTGTCCCGCCCGTTCGCGGACGCCGGGGTTGGTGTCCAGCAGCGGGGCGAGCATCCGACTGTCGTGGGTGTTCGCCCCGGTGACCAGCGCATGCAGCGGGAGCCCGCCTCGGTCGCAGAGCACGTGGTACTTGCTGCCCGCCTTCCCGCGATCGGTCGGCGAGGGCCCGGTGGCCTCGCCGCGGCGCTTGGCCCGCACGCTCACGCTGTCCACCGCCGCCCGCGACCAGTCCAGCAGGCCCTGCTGGGCGAGGCGGTCGAGCATCACCCGGTGCAGCTGGGCCCAGACCCCGGCCTGCTGCCACTGCCGTAGCCGCCGCCAGCAGGTCACTCCGGACCCACAGCCGAGCTCGGCGGGCAGCGCGTTCCAGCTGATCCCGGTCTTGAGCACGAACACGATCCCGGCCAGAGCGGCCCGATCCGGCACCCGCGGACGGCCTGTCCGTCCCCGCTTGTGCTTGCGCGGCTTGGGCAGCAGCGGCTCCACCAGCGCCCACAGCTCGTCGCTCACCAATCGCTCGACACAAGATCGCCGCGCCACGACCGGACATGATCAGCTACCAGCGCCGATCCACACAGGACCGACACGCCGACTTCTGAAACGACCTCTTAGCGGTACCGGGTAGGAACACTCATTGGATCTTTGCGGTGGACGCGGGGATCGTGGAGCCCGTGACCGTACGCACCGCCCCCGACCCGCACTCCACCCTCCTCCTGCTCGCCGGCGCCTCGGTGCTGGCCTGGACCGGCATCCTCGTCGCGCTCGCGGGCGCGGACCCGGCGACGGCGTCGTTCTGGCGGTGCGTGCTCGCGCTGGTCGTGCTGGCGCCGTGGGCCCTGGCCGAGTACCGGCGCGCCGGCGGGCTCCCGCTCGCGACGGTCGGCTGGGCTCTGCTGTCCGGGGTGTTCCTCGGTGCGGACTTCCTGCTGTGGACCCGCGCGGTGCTCGACGCGGGCGCCGGCATCGCGAACGTCGTGCTCAACATCCAGGTGCTGGCGCTGCCGCTGATCGCCTGGGTGGTCGCGGGCGAGCGGGTCCCGCGCAGGCTCGTCTACGCCGCGCCGCTGCTGCTGGGCGGGATCGCCCTGGCCGGCGGGGTACTGGGTGCCGGGGTCGGCGGGCCGGAACCGGTGCGCGGCGCGGTGCTCGGCACCCTCGCCGGGGTCGCCTACGCCGGCTTCCTGCACCTCAACCGCTCGGTGTCCCGGGGCCGGCCGCGCCACCTCGTGACCCCGGTCGCGCTGGCGACCGTCGGGGCCGGGGTCACCTGCGGGATCGTCGGTGTCGCCGGCGGCGGGATCGTCGTGGCCCTCCCCGCGACGACGTGGGCCTGGCTGATCGTGCTGGCACTGACCGGACAGGTGGTGTCCTGGGTGCTGATCGGGCGTGGATCGGCTGGGCTCGCCCCGGGCACCGCGGGTGCGCTGCTGCTGGTACACCCGGTGCTCTCGGTGCTGCTCGGCATGCTGGTGCTCGGGGAGACCCTCACCGGCTGGCAGGTCATCGGCTGTGCACTGGTCGTCGCCACGGTCGCGGCGCTGGTCGGGCCGGCCGGGAACGCGGGGCGGCTGCGCCGGGTGGTGGACCGGCACGAGCGGGCCTGGGCCACGCTCACCCCGCGGGCCTGATCCACCCCCGGCCTACAGGTCGATCCGCTCGGCCCCGGTGTAGACGTTGCCGGTCCGCCCGCGCAGGAACCCGACCAGGGTCATCCCGGACTCCTCGGCGAGCTCGACGGCCAGCGACGACGGCGCCGACACGGCCGCGAGCATCGGTACTCCGGCCATCACGGCCTTCTGCACGAGCTCGAACGACGCCCGCCCGGACACCATCAGCACGGTGCCCGCGGCGGGCACCCGGCCGTCCATCACCATCCGGCCCAGCACCTTGTCCACCGCGTTGTGCCGCCCCACGTCCTCCCGCGCGGCGAGCAGGCCGCCGTCGGCGTCGAACAGGGCGGCGGCGTGCAGCCCGCCGGTGGAGCCGAACACCTTCTGGTGCTCGCGCAGCCGGTCGGGCAGCTCCAGCAGCAGCTCCCGGCCGATCCGCAGCGGGTCCGCGGCGGGGGAGTGCCGGGTCTTCAGCTTCACCGCGTCCAGCGAGGCCTTCCCGCACACCCCGCACGACGAGGTGGTGTAGAAGTTCCGCTCCACCGACGCGTCCGGCGGGGCGACGCCCTCGGCCAGGTCGACGTCGAGCACGTTGTAGGTGTTGCGGCCCTGCTCGTCGACCGAGTTGCAGTACCGGGCCCCGGCCAGGTCCAGCCCGGAGCCGATCACACCCTCGGTCAGCAGGAACCCGTGCGCGAGCTCCACGTCGTGGCCGGGGGTGCGCATCGTCACCGACAACGCCTTCCCCCCGACGCGCAGCTCCAGCGGCTCCTCGGCCACGAGGGTGTCCGGCCGCGAGCGGGTGCTGCCGTCCGGGTTCAGGTGCAGCACCGGGCGCCGCACGGTCAGCCGTCCCATTCCGATCCCCTCCCGCTGTCGACCCCCCAGGGTAGGAGGAGGATCGGCCGCGTGCGCGGGTACGGGGGTCGGCGGCCGGGGGCGGGCATCGTGCCGGCGGGTGGTGCGTCGTCGCGGATGGGGACGGCGAAGGCGTCGCTGGACTGGCACGGGGCGGCGCTGCTGACCCGCACCGTCGCCGTACTGGGCCGCGCGGTGGACGGGCCGCTGGTCGTCGTGCGGGCCGCCGGGCAGGAGCTGCCGCAGCTCCCGCCGGGCACCGAGGTCGTCGACGACCCGGTGCCCGGGCTCGGCCCGCTGCCCGCGATCGGCGCCGGGCTGGCCGCCGTCGCCGGCCGGGCGCAGGTGGCGTTCGTCGCGTCGGTCGACCTGCCGCTGCTGCACCCCGCGTTCGTCGCCCGGGTGCTGGACCTGCGCGGGGAGCACGACGTCGCGCTGCCCGAGGCGTTCGGGCACCACCAGCCCCTCGCCGCGGCCTACGCCACCGAGCTGGCCCCGGTGATCGACGAGCTGACCGCGGCCGGGCAGGGCCGCCCGCCGTCGCTGTTCGACCGGGTCGCGGTCCGCCGGATCGGTGAGCAGACCCTGCGCAGCGACCCGGTGCTGGCCCGCCTCGACCCGGACCTGGCCTCGCTCACCAACGTCAACACCCCCGCCGAGCTGGCGGCCGCGCGGGCCCGTCCGCTGCCCGCCGTGCGGCTGCACGACGCGGGCCGGGCCCGCACCGTCCGCGCCCGTACGGCGGGGGAGCTGGGACGACCGGTGGCCCTCGCCGATGGCACGGAACCGCTGCCGCCGTGGTTCCCGCTGGTGACCGGCGACGAGCTCGCGGGGGTGTGACGCGGGTCTCGACCTTGCTACGGTGCGCGGAGCCGAGGGAACCACCACGCCGGAGGCCGACGATGACCGCCACCCGTCCGCAGGGATCGCGCCGGGGCTTCCGGCCCCGCCACGCCCGCCTGACCGAGCCGCTGGTCCGTGAGAACGGGGTGCTGCGCCCGGCGTCCTGGGACGAGGCCCTCGACCGCGCCGCGGCCGGGTTCGCGGGCGTCCCGGGGGACCGCTTCGGGATGTTCAGCTGCTCGAAGGCGACCAACGAGATGAACTACGTCGCGCAGAAGTTCGCCCGGGCGGTGATGGGCAGCAACAACGTCGACAGCTGCAACCGCACTTGACACGCTCCCAGCGTCGTCGGTCTGACGGCAGTGTTCGGTGCCGGCGGCGGCACCTCCGCCTACGTCGAGGCGGAGAACGCCGACCTCCTCGTCCTGTGGGGCAGTAACGCCCGCGAGACGCACCCGATCTTCTTCCACCACGTGCTGCAGGGGATCCGCAAGGGCGCCCGGATGTTCTCGGTCGACCCGCGCCACACCTCGACCGCGCACTGGGCGGACTCGTGGCTCGGGCTCGACGTGGGCACCGACATCGCGCTGGCCAACGCGGTCGGCCGCGAGATCATCCACGCCGGGCTGGTGAACCACGCGTTCGTGCAGCGCTCCACCACCGGGTTCGAGGACTACCGGGCCGCGGTGGAGCCGTACACGCTGGAGCGGGCGGAGGAGATCACCGGGGTGCCTGCCGCCTCGATCCGGGAGCTGGCGCACGCCTACGGCCGCGCCGACCGTGCCCAGATCTGCTGGACGCTGGGCATCACCGAGCACCACAACGCCGCCGACTACGTCTTCGCGCTGATCAACCTCGCGCTGCTGACCGGTCACGTCGGCCGCTACGGCTCCGGCCTGGTCCCGCTGCGCGGGCAGAACAACGTGCAGGGCGGCGGCGACATGGGCGCCATCCCGGCCAAGCTGCCCGGCGGCTACGACGTGTCCGACCCCGACGCGCACGCCCGCTTCCACGCCGTCTACGGCGGCGTCGAGTTCCCCGACCGGCCGGGCAGGCACCTGTCGCAGATGTTCGAGGCGATGGAGGCCGGGGAGATGAGCGCGCTGTACTGCATCGGGGAGAACCCCGCCGAGTCCGAGGCCGACGCCGCCCACGCCCGGCACCTGCTGTCCTCCCTCGACCACCTCGTCGTCCAGGACATCTTCCGCACCGCCACCGCCGAGCTGGCCGACGTCGTGCTGCCCGCCGCCGCGGACTGGTGCGAGTACGAGGGCACCGTCACCAACTCCGAGCGCCGCGTCCAGCGGGTCCGCAAGGCCCTCGACCCGCCGGGCCTGGCCCGCCCCGACACCCACATCATCTGCGGCGTCGCGCAGCGGCTCGGGCACGACTGGGGCGAGCCGACCGCCGAGCAGGTGTGGGACGAGCTGCGCTCGGTGTCGCTGAACTGGCACCACGGCATGAGCTACGACCGCCTCGACGCGCTCGGCGGCATCCAGTGGCCCTGCCCCGCCGAGGACCACCCGGGCACACCGTTGATGCACGCCCGGCTGTGGGCCGACGACCCGGACGAGCGCGGGGCGGCCGCGCCGTTCACCCCGGTCGAGCACGTGCCGCCGGCCGACGAGCTCACCGAGGAGTACCCGATCCGGCTCACCACGGTGCGGCTGCTCGACGCGTACAACTCCGGGGTGCAGACCGGCGGCTACGCCTCCCCGCTGCGCCGCCGGGAGTCGCTGCGCATCGACGCCGCCGACGCCGCCGCGCTCGGGGTCACCGACGGCGACCGGGTCCGGGTCACCAGCCGTCGGGGCAGCGTCGAGGCGCCGGTGTGGGTCGACCGGTCGCTGCGGCCGGGCCTGGCCTCGTTCACCCCGCACTTCACCGAGCAGGTCGACGTCAACGTGCTGACCAACGACGCGTGGGACCCCAAGTCGGGGACCTCGGAGTTCAAGGCGACCGCGGTGCGCATCGAGAGGCTGTGAATGGATCTCCACATCTCCACCGCCACGCCGACCGCGGCCGAACGGGAGGCCGTGGACGCGGCGTTCGCGCTGCTGGCCCCCGCCGCCGCGGACACGACCGCCGGGGACCGGCCGACCCGGTCGGTGCACGCCGGGCACGCCGCGCGCTCCCGGCGCCACCTGCTGCTGCCGTTGCTGCATGCGGTGCACGACACGGCGGGATGGCTCTCGGAGGGCTCGCTCAACCACGTCGCCCGGACCCTGCAGGTCCCGCCGGCCGAGGTGTACGGCGTCGCCACCTTCTACGCGATGTTCTCCGTCGAGCCCCGCGCCCCGCGCGTGGTCCACGTGTGCGACGACGTCGCCTGCGGGCCCGCGGGGGGCGAGGAGATCGTCGCCGCGCTGGAGCGTGAGCTCGACGGCGCGCGCGCCTGCGTGGTGCGCAGCCCCTGCCTGGGACTGTGCGAGCGGGCGCCCGCGGTGCTCCACCAGCGCGCGGGCGAGCCGGACCTGTCCCAGGCCCCCGCGACCCCGCAGGCCGTCCTCGCCGCGGCGCACGCGCCCGCCGACCCGTCGGGTGAGCAGGCCTCCGAGGCCGACCGGGCCTTCGCCGACACCACCGTCTCCGCACCCCAGACCCGGACCGGTGAGCACCTGCGGCTGCTGCGCCGGGTCGGCGTCGTCGACCCCACCTCGCTCGACGACTACCGCGCCCGGGGCGGCTACGCCGCACTGCGCCGCGCGGTCGACCTCGGCGCCACCCGGGTGATCGCCGAGCTGAAGGACGCATCGCTGACCGGGCGCGGCGGCGCGGCGTTCCCCACCGGGGTCAAGTGGGAGGGCGTCGCGCAGTCCCCCCAGCGCCCGCACCACCTCGTCTGCAACGCCGACGAGTCCGAGCCGGGCACCTTCAAGGACCGGGTGCTGATGGAGGGCGACCCGTTCGGCCTGGTCGAGGCCATGACGATCGCCGGGTACGTGACCGGCGCGACGGTCGGGCACCTCTACATCCGCGGCGAGTACCCGCTGGCGACCCGGCGGCTGCAGGACGCGATCGCCGCCGCCCGGGCCCGCGGCCACCTCGGCGACGACGTCATGGGCGAGGGCTTCGCGTTCGACATCGACCTGCGCCGCGGGGCCGGGGCCTACATCTGCGGCGAGGAGACCGCCCTGCTGGAGTCGATCGAGGGCTACCGGGGCGAACCACGGAACAAGCCGCCGTTCCCGGCGACCTCCGGGCTGTTCGGGAAGCCCACCGCGATCAACAACGTCGAGACCCTCTACAACGTGCTGGAGGTCCTGAACATCGGCGGCGGGGCGTTCGCCGCGGTCGGCGGCGGCCGCTCCACCGGGTCGAAGCTGTTCTGCGTCTCCGGTGCCGTCGGCGTCCCCGGGGTCTACGAGGTCGACTTCGGCACCACCCTGCGCGAGCTGCTCGACCTCGCCGGCGGCACCCGCGGCACCCTGCGCACCGTGCTGCTGGGCGGTGCCGCGGGCGGCTTCGTGCTCCCGCAGGACCTCGACGTGACACTCACCCTGGAAGGGGCCCGCGACATCGGCGCCACCCTCGGGTCCGGCGTCGTACTCGTGTTCGACGACCGCGCCGACCTCACCGCCACCCTCCGCCGGATCGCGGCCTTCTTCCGCGACGAGTCCTGCGGGCAGTGCGTGCCGTGCCGTGTCGGGACGGTGCGCCAGGAGGAGGCACTGGCCCGGCTGGAACGCGGCGCCCCGCTCGGCTCGCGGGAGACCGAGCTGGCCCTGCTCGACGACCTCGCCCGCGTGATGCGCGACGCGTCGATCTGCGGGCTCGGCCAGACCGCGCCCTCGGCCGTCGCCTCCGCACTCGACCTGGGACTGATCGCGGCGCCGTCGCACTCGTCGAACGGACACGGGGGGCCTCGATGACCACCACCGGCGGCAAGGGCCCGATGGGGCCCGGCGGCGGCTCGCGGGCACCCCGGGCCGGGGAGGTCGACGGCGCGCCCGAGGCCGACGCGTCGTCGGTCGACGGCACTCCGGGGGACGGCCCCGGCGCGGGGGAGGGCGTCGCGGCCCTGCACCGCACGAACGGCGCCGGCGCGGTCGGCGTGACCGTGGCCGATCCGGCGGGCTCGCGCCCCGGGCCGGCCGAACGGCTCGCCGGCGGCCCGGTGATGCTCGGAGCGATCCGGCGCACCGTCACCGTCACCCTGGACGGCACGCAGGTCCGGGTCCCGGAGGACGCGACGATCCTCGACGCCCTGCACCGCGAGGGCTCCCCGGCCCAGGCCGACACCCCCACCCTGTGCTGGGCGCCGAACATGGACCCGGTCAACGCCTGCCGGGTCTGCGTGGTCGAGGTCGAGGGCTCCCGCGCGCTGGTGCCCTCCTGCGCGCGGCGCTGCGAGGACGGGATGGAGGTGCGGACCGACACCGACCGGGTCCGGCACAGCCGCCGGATGGTGCTCGAACTGCTGGCGTCGTCGGTGGACATGACCCAGGCGAGCGCCGACGTGGCGCGCTGGATGACCGACTACGGCGTCGACCCCGACCGCTACGGCCCCCCCGCCCCACCGGCCGGGCCGGGGGAGCGCGACCGCCGCCACCCCGGGCACCACCCGGCCCCCGACGGCGCGACCCGGGCGACCGTCGCCCAGCCCGTCAAGATCGACAACGAGCTCTACGTGCGGGACTACGCGCGGTGCATCATGTGCTACAAGTGCGTCAATGCCTGCGGTACCGACGCCCAGTTCACCTTCGCGATCGCCGCCGCGGGGCGCGGGTTCGACGCCCGCATCGCCACCGAGCACGACGTCGAGCTGCCCGGCTCGGCCTGCGTCTACTGCGGCAACTGCATCGGGGTCTGCCCGACCGGGGCGCTGAAGTCGCTCGCCGAGCACGACCGGCGCGAGGCCGGCGACTGGCACCCCGACGAGGAGACCGTGACCACGACGGTCTGCTCGTTCTGCGGGGTCGGCTGCAACCTGGAGCTGCACGTGCAGCGCGGCGAGATCGTCAACGTCACCAGTCCGGCCGACCACTCGGTCACCCACGGGCACCTGTGCATCAAGGGCCGGTTCGGGTTCCGGCACGTGCAGAACCTGCCGGAGGCCTGAGCACCGCGCCGACGAACCGGGTCAGCTCCCGCTCCACGTGCTCGGCCACCGGCATCCGGGGGTCGAAGCTCCACCACAGCAGGGTGCCCTGCCAGTGGGTCGCCAGGAGCGCGCCCGCACCCTCCGGCGCGCCCGGGGTGCCGGCCAGGCAGGCGTCGAGGACGTCGGTGAGTGCCTGCCGCCAGGCGGCGCCCCGTCGTCGTACGTCGGGGTCGAGGAGGTCCTCGCGCAGGACCAGCAGCGCGTCGGCGTAGCTGTCGATCCCGCCGTACTGCCCGGACAGGCCCACCAGGAACGCGACCGCGCCCTCGGGCGTGGGGTCGGCGTGCGCTCCCCTCCCGGCGGTCTCGCGGTCGAGCCGGTCCCAGGCGTGCAGCAGGGTCCGGCGCAGCAGGTCGGCCTTGCCGCCGAAGCGCTGCACGAGCGTCGCCGGGGCCAGCGAGCTCACCTCGGCCAGCGCGGCGAAGGTCAGCGCCTGCGGTCCGCGGGCGTGCAGCAGGTCGAGGGCGGCGTCGAGGACGACCGCGTCGGGGACCTGCTTGCGGCGGGGCACGGCTCACCCTCTCAGGCGGGCGACGCCACGGGCGCCGCGGACCCGGCGATGCCGGCCGGGTCGGGGCTGTAGGCGACCATCCAGGCCGGCTCGATCCGGTAGAAGATCACCTCGTCCCAGACGAAGCCCTCCGGTCCGTAGCAGTCCTTCAGGTGGTCGAGGGTCGCGGGCCACCGGGGGTGCGCCGGTGCGCCCGCCGGGTTGAGCGGGTGCGCGGTCCCGTGCGTGAAGATCCCCAGGTCGTCGCCGCGCAGGTGGGCGGCGCTCACCGCGGGGCGGGCCGCGAGATGACGCGCCTTCACGGCGCCGGGATCGGTGCCGACGACCCACGCGCCGTGCAGGAAGTGCCCGTCCACCCCACTGACCCGGGGCTCGCCGCGCGCCGTGGTGGTGGCCAGCGCCAGGGTGCAGATGCCGGTGGCGACCCGGACGAGCTGCTCGGCGGACAGCGTCCGCTCCCCGGGGGTGACGATGCTGCGCAGGTGGTCCCCGGCTCCGGAGACGGAGGCGTCCAGCAGTCGCCGGAGGTCCTCGATCTCGGTGGTCGTCTCGAACATGGTGTCGGGTGGTCCCCTCGTCGGCTCCGATCGGCGCGACGAACATAACCGAATGCTCGTTTACAAAGAATGCGGTCCCTGCCACGCTGCCCGGTGTGACGGATCTGAGGGACAGGGTGGCGTTGGTGGCGGGCGCGACGCGCGGCGCCGGGCGGGGGATCGCGGTCGAGCTGGGCGCGGCCGGCGCGGTCGTGTACTGCACCGGCCGCAGTACCCGCGCGGCCCGGTCGGAGTACGACCGGCCGGAGACCATCGAGGACACCGCCGACCTCGTCACCGCCGCGGGCGGCACCGGCATCGCCGTGCCCACCGACCACCTCGACCCCGACGCCGTCGCGGCACTGGTCGCGCGGGTCGAGCGCGACCACGGCCGGCTCGACGTGCTGGTCAACGACATCTGGGGCGGCGAGATGATGGTCGAGTGGGACGTCCCGGTCTGGGAGCACGACCTGGACAACGGGCTGCGTACGCTGCGCCTGGCGGTCGAGACCCACCTCGTCACCGCCCACCACGCCCTGGGGCTGCTCTCCCGCACGCCCGGCGGCCTCGTCGTCGAGGTCACCGACGGCACCGACGCCTACAACGCCGAGCACTACCGGCTCAACGTCTTCTACGACCTGGCCAAGATCGCGCCCATCCGGCTGGCCCGGTCCTGGGCGCACGAGCTGCGCGGGCACGGCGGGACCGCGGTCGCGGTCACCCCGGGCTGGCTGCGCTCGGAGATCATGCTGGAGCACTTCGGGGTCACCGCCGACACCTGGCGCGACGCGTGCGTGGCCGAGCCGCACTTCGCGATCTCGGAGAGCCCGCGGTTCGTCGGTCGCGGGATCGCCGCGCTGGCCGCCGACCCCGACCGGCACCGCTGGAACGGCCGCTCCACCTCATCGGGCGAGCTCGGGCGGGTCTACGGGGTCGACGACGTCGACGGGTCCCGGCCCGACGCCTGGCGCTACGTCGCCGAGGTCCAGGACGCGGGACTGCCGGCCGACACGACCGGCTATCGGTGAGGCTCACACGGATGTGCGCGCGTCGCGCCGCTGGATGACCAGCAGCGCCGCCAGGGCCAGCAGCGCGAGCACCGCGGCCGCGACGCAGAACGCGATCCCCGCGGTCCGCAGCCCCCACGCCTGGCTCGACGCCCCCAGCCCGACGACCGGCAGCGAGATCGCCACGTAGACCACCACGAAGTACGACGACGTCGTCCCCGCCCGCTGGTGGGCCTCCACCCGCGCGTTCACCGCGGCCAGGCCCTTGGAGAACGTCATGCCCTGACCGGCCCCGGCGACGACCGCGCCGACCACCAGCTCGGCCATCGACCCCTGTGCCACCGACAGTGCGACGAGTGCGAGACCGGCCGCCAGCAGCACACAGCCCAGGGCGAGGATCCGCTCGGTGGGCGCGGTGCGGACCGCGAGCTGCGCGAGCACCGAGGCGCCCAGCAGCAGCAGCGACATCGCCCCGGCGACGGCATGGTTCGGGATCCCGATCAGGTCCGACACGATCCGCGGTGAACAGGCCCAGCACCGCGAACCCGGCGAACCCGGCCGTCGCCGCCGGCACGAACACGGCGCGCACCGCGGGCGGCACCTCGGGGACCTGCGGCCGCAGGGCCGGGTGCGGGGGCCGGTCGGTCACCGTCTCCGGGGCGCCCAGCACGAGCAGCCCGCACAGCGCGACGGCGACCGCGTGCACCGCGAAGGACAGGTGCAGCGGCGCGGGCAGGTACTCCACCGCCACTCCGGCGAGCGCCGCGCCCAGCCCGAGCCCGCCGATGTTCGCGACGGTCGCGACCGCGGCCCCGCGTTCGCGCCAGGACTCCGGTGCGGCCTCGATGACCGCGGCGGTCGCGGCCCCCGCGAAGATCCCGGCGGAGAACCCGGACAGCAGCCGCCCCACCAGCAGCACCCAGACCGGACCCGCGACCAGGAACACCAGGCTCGACGCCAGCGACAGCGCCACACCGGCCAGCAGCACCGGTCGCCGCCCCAGCTGGTCCGACCACCGGCCGGTGACCAGCAGCGCGGCCAGCACACCGACCGCGTAGAGCGCGAAGATCACGGTCTGGACGGTGGGGGAGAACCCGAGCTCGCGCTGGTAGAGCGCGTACATCGGGGTCGGCATCGTCGCCCCGAGCATCACCACGGCGAACGTGACGGCCAGGCCGGCGAAGGCCGCGGAGCGAGGCAGGCGGGAGATGGTCGGACCCCTTCCGGTGAACGTTGCGCGATGCATCGAGCATGATCCCAGCCGGCCCCCGGCGTGGCATCCGCAGCCGGGCGCGGCCCCGGCCGTCCGGTCAGGGTCGGCGGCGCAGCACGTGCAGGGCGACGCCGTCGGGCAACGCCCGGGTGGTGACCGTCCAGGTGTCACGGACGGCGTCGAGCCAGCGCGACGCCTCCGGGCGGCCCGGGTCGGCCAGCCACACCTGCCCGCCGGGGGCGGTCACCCGCGGCAGGAGCCCGGTGAGCGCCGTCGCCGCGGCCGCGCCGTAGAGCACGTCGGCGGCCAGCACGAGGTCCCACGTCCGGCCGGTGAGGGCGTCCTCGGCGGGGGAGAAGGCCGCCACCGCGGTCCCGACTCGCAGGCCGGCCCGCCGGGCCGACGCCGCCACCCAGCCCACCGCCGCGGCGGACCGGTCGGTCGCCAGCACCGGGTCCGCTCCCGCTCGGGCCGCCACCAGCGACGGCAGCCCCAGCCCGCAGCCCAGCTCCAGCACCGCGCGTCCGGCGAGCAGCCCCGGGTCAGCCCCGGCCAGCGCCCCGGCGAGCGCCCGCCCGGACGGCCACAGCCGCGCCCAGTGCGGCGGGTGCAGCTCCTCCACACCCTCGTCGACGGCGACCGGGTCGAACGCGACGGCGTCCGGGTCGGCGGGACGCAGCAGGTCCAGCGGCCCGCCCGGTAGCCGAACCCGCACGTGCGCCCCCGGGTCAGACACCGGCGCGGTGGGTGAACCGGCCGCCGACCAGCGTGGCCGCGACCGGCATGGCCCGCAGCGTCGACGGGTCGCAGGTGGTCGGGTCGGCGTCGGTCAGCACCAGGTCCGCGACCGCGCCCTCGACGACCGCGGCGGTCGAGCCCCCCACCACCCCGAACGACGCGCCGAGCGCGGTCGCCCGGTCGATCTCCTGCTCGGGGTGCCAGCGCTCCCGTCCGTCGGCGCTGCGGTGCACGGCCGCGGCGAGCGCGACCCAGGGGTCCAGCGGTGCGACCGGGGCGTCCGAGCCGAGCGCGAGCCGGGCCCCGGCGCGGTGCAGCGACGCGAACGCGAACGCCCGCCCGGTGCGGCCCGCCCAGAGCCGGTCGGCGACGTCGCGGTCGTCGAGGGCGTGCTCGGGCTGCACGCTCGCGACCAGGCCGAGCCCGGCGAAGCGCGGCACGTCGTCGCCGGTGAGCAGCTGGGCGTGCTCGACCCGGCCGCGGGCCCCCGTCCCGGCGAACGCGTCGAGGACCAGGGTGTTGGCGTGGTCGCCGATGGCGTGCAGGGCCGCGGTGAGCCCGCCCGCGTGCGCCCGGGCCAGCAGCGGGCGCAGCGCGTCCGGCGGCACCAGCAGCAGGCCGCACGGGTGCTCCAGGGGGTTCTCCGGCGGCGCGGGGTAGGGGTCGTAGCAGTAGGCGGTGCGGGTGTTCAGCGACCCGTCGGTGATCACCTTCAGCGGCCCCGCGGTGAGCAGCCCGCCGGTGCCCTCGACGACGTCGCCGGTGCGCAGCCCGGTGGCCAGGGCGTCGTCGAGGCGGTCGGGCCACACCGATGCCTCGACCCGCAGCCCGGTCGTGCCGCCGGCGATCCGGCGCCGCCAGTCCGGCAGCGACCAGGGCGCCTCGAAGTCCACGACGCCGACCACCCCGCGCGCCGAGGCCGCGGCGACGGCGTCGGCGACGAACCCGTCGAGGGCCGCGGTCGGTGCGTCCTGCAGCGCGGGGGAGACGACGGCGAAGAACTCCGACTCCCGGATCCGGCCGGTCGGATGGCCGTCGTGGCCGAAGCGGGCCAGTGCGGCGCCGTTGAGCCAGCCCTGGTGCAGGTCCCCGGAGACCAGGACCACCGGGGTGTCCCCGGTGACCGGGTCGAGCAGGGCACGGTGCGCCTCGTCGGGCCACAGGGCGTCGCGGAACCCGAACCCGACGAGCACCTCACCGGCGGCCGGCGGGGCGTCCGCGAGCCGCCGCGCGACGAGCGCGGCGGCGTCGGCGGCCGAGCGGGCACCGGACACGTCCAGCCTGCGGCGGGCCAGCGCCCACTGCGCCATGTGGACGTGGTGGTCCCACAGCCCCGGCAGCAGCGCCCGCCCGTCGCACTCGACGACCTCGGCGTCGCCCGGATCGAGCCCGGCACCGACGGCGCGCACCCGGCCCTCGGCCAGCAGCACGTCGACGGGGGCGTCCAGCCCGTCGCAGCCGGGCCGCAGCGGGCGGACCGAGCGCAGCAGCACCGTGCTCACCCCTGGAACGGCCGGTCCCGCCCGGTCCAGCGCTCCTCGTCGCGGCGGTAGACCGGGATCGGCTTCCCGGCGACCCGGAAGGTGTAGCGCCCGGCCTCCTCGACGACCTCGCCGTCGGTGGCCAGCATGCTCGGTTCCAGCAGCTCGACGTCCAGGCTGGGCACCTCCCGCTGGTGGTAGACCCGGCTGTGCCCCAGGGCGCCCAGGATCAGCGCGATCACGACCCGCAGCCGGGAGAACCGCACGTCGGCGCGCAGCCAGCGCACGTCGAGCAGGCCCGAGTCCAGCGTCGGACGCCACGCCGGGACCGCGCCGCGCGGGAAGTACGGCCCGTTCCCGACGAACAGGAACCACACCTTGTACCAGCGGTCCTCGATCTTCACGCTGATCTTCTCCGAGCGCTGCAGCACGGTGATCAGCGCCGCGGCGAACGCCGGCCACTTGCCGTAGCGCGGCTGCCACTGCTCGCGCAGCCGCACCAGCTCGGGGTAGGAGCCGATCGAGGCGGTGTTGATGAAGTAGCGGGTGCGGGTGACCGAGACGTCCTCGGGGTCGTCCAGGCGGCCCGGGTGCGCCTCGACCAGCGCCAGGTCGACCGCGACGGCCTCCCCGGCCTGGGTGGCGTCGACGGCCTCCTGGGTGTCGTAGACCCCGACGTCGCGGGCGAAGTGGTTCAGCGTCCCGCCGGGCACCACGACCAGCGGCAGCCCGTGCCGGTCCGCAACCGCGGCGGCGGTGGCGACGGTGCCGTCCCCGCCCGCGACGCCGACCGCCTGCACCCAGGAGCCGAGCCGGTCGAGGGCGTCGGTCAGCATGTCCTCGACCTTCACCCCGTCGCCGACGACGAGGTGGTGCGCGGCGGGCAGCCGCTCCCGGACCTCCTCGGACACGTCCTGGTCGGGCGGCCCGGAGAACGGGTTGGAGACGATGACCAGGCCCTCGCCCTGCGGCAGCACCGGCACGGTGTCGATCGGGCG
Source organism: Pseudonocardia sp. ICBG1293 (assembly GCF_020131355.1). Taxonomy (GTDB): domain Bacteria; phylum Actinomycetota; class Actinomycetes; order Mycobacteriales; family Pseudonocardiaceae; genus Pseudonocardia. Next base: position 241,139 of record NZ_JAHLEL010000014.1, on the reverse strand, counting down.
GGCGCGGGCCTCGTCACTGGGGCGCACCGGCCACCAGCGGTTCGTCAGCTTCGCCACGCCGGTGCCGATCGCCGCCCCGACGAGCACGTCGGAGGTCCAGTGCACGCCCACGTGCACCCGCGACCAGCCCACCAGCGCCGCCAGCGGCACCACGACCGGCGCGGCCCGGCGGTTCTCCATCACCACCGCCGTCGCGAACGCCGCGGCCGAGGCGGCGTGCCCCGACGGGAACGACGACGACGACGGCGGGTCGGCCACCGTGCGGTAGACGGGCAGCTCCGCCGCGGCCGGGCGCCGCCGCGGCAACAGCGGCTTGAGCAGCGCGTTCGCGGTGAAGCTGGTCAGCGCGATCGAGGCGATCCCGCGCAGGGCCGCCTTGCGCCCGGCGCCGCGGCGCACCGCCAGCAGCGCCGCGACGGTGAACCACAGCACGCTGTGGTCGGCGGTACGGGTGAGCCGGCGCAACGAGGTGTCCACCCGGCTCGGTGGACGGCTCGCGATGTAGTCGGTCACCGCCCGGTCGGCCCGGGACACCGAGTCCACCCCGCGGTCCAGACGGCGGGACCTGCGTGCGACGCGTTCGAACCATCCACTCACAGTCGTGACAGTAGAGGGGGTCGGGCGCCTACCCTGAACGGCATGCAGCGTCGGATCTTCGGGGTCGAGACGGAGTTCGGTGTCACGTGCACCTTCCACGGGCAGCGCCGACTGTCCCCGGACGAGGTGGCGCGCTACCTCTTCCGCCGGGTGGTGTCGTGGGGCCGGTCCTCCAACGTCTTCCTCCGCAACGGTGCCCGTCTCTACCTCGACGTCGGGTCGCACCCCGAGTACGCCACGGCGGAGTGCGACTCGCTGACCCAGCTGGTGTCCCACGACAAGGCCGGTGAACGGATCCTCGAGGACCTCCTCGTCGACGCCGAGCGCCGGCTGGTCGACGAGGGCATCGGCGGGGACATCTACCTGTTCAAGAACAACACCGACTCGGCGGGCAACTCCTACGGCTGCCACGAGAACTACCTCGTCGCGCGGCAGGGCGAGTTCTCCCGGATCGCCGACGTGCTCCTGCCGTTCCTGGTCACCCGCCAGCTCATCTGCGGCGCCGGGAAGGTCCTGCAGACCCCGCGCGGCGCCGTGTACTGCCTGTCCCAGCGGGCCGAGCACATCTGGGAGGGCGTCTCCTCGGCGACCACCCGGTCCCGGCCGATCATCAACACCCGCGACGAGCCGCACGCCGACGCCGAGCGCTACCGGCGGCTGCACGTGATCGTCGGGGACTCGAACATGTCCGAGGTGACGACCCTGCTCAAGGTCGGGTCCGCCACCCTGGTGCTGGAGATGATCGAGGCAGGCGTCCAGTTCCGGGACTTCACCCTGGACAACCCGATCCGCGCGATCCGCGAGATCAGCCACGACCTCACCGGTCGCCGCCCGGTCCGGATGGCGGGCGGCCGGGAGGCCTCGGCGCTGGACATCCAGCGCGAGTACCACGCCCGCGCCGTCGAGTACCTGGCGGCGACCGGGCACCCGGACCCGGCGATGACGCGCGTCGTCGAGCTCTGGGGCCGCACCCTCGACGCCGTCGAGTCCCAGGACCTGTCGAAGATCGACCGGGAGATCGACTGGGCGATCAAGCACCGGCTGGTGGAGCGCTACCGGGCCAAGCACGACCTGGACCTGTCCAGCGCCCGGGTCGCCCAGCTCGACCTGGCCTACCACGACGTGCGTCGCGGCCGCGGCCTGTTCGACATGCTGCAGCGCAAGGCCCTGGTGGACCGGGTCACCGACGACGGCGAGATCGAGGCCGCCAAGGACACCCCGCCGCAGTCGACCCGGGCGAAGCTGCGCGGGGACTTCATCGCCGCCGCGCAGGCCGCCGGCCGGGACTTCACGGTCGACTGGGTGCACCTCAAGCTGAACGACCAGGCCCAGCGCACCGTGCTGTGCAAGGACCCGTTCCGCGCCGTCGACGAGCGGGTGGACCGGCTGATCGCCTCGCTGTGACCGGTCCGGCGGGGGTGGGCCGGTGCCCGCCCCGCCGGACCGGGTCAGTCCGGCTGCGCGACCCGCCCGAACCGGGACGACAGCTCCCGGCAGACCGCGACGCCGCGCACCGAGTTCCCGTGCCGGTCCAGGCCGGGGGAGTACACGCCGAGCCCGAACCAGCGCGGCAGCACCCCCATGATCCCGCCGGACACCCCGCTCTTGGCGGGGATGCCGACGTCGTGCGCCCACTCCCCGGCGGCGTCGTACATGCCGCACATGCTCATCACACTGACCACGGTGCGCAGGTGCTCGCCGGGCAGCGCACGCCGGCCGGTCAGCGGGTTGACCCCGCCGTTGGCCAGGGTGGCGCCCATCGTCGACAGCTCCGGCGCGGTGACCGTGATCGAGCAGGCGGCGAGGTAGACGTAGAGGGTGTCGTCGATGTCGCCGTGCAGCATCCCGAGGCTGCGCATCAGGTAGCAGAGTCCGAGGTTGCGGTCGTTGGAGACCAGCTGCTCGTCCAGCACGTCCTGGTCGATCTCCAGCGACGGGTTGCCGGTGAACAGCCGGTTGCGCTCCAGCAGCCGCCCCGCCCGCTCCTCCTTCGTGGCGCCCTGCACCAGGTTCGCCGCGACCAGCGCCCCGGCGTTGATCATCGGGTTGAACGGGCGGTTGCCCGCCTGGTCGAAGGTGATCGAGTTGAACGGGTCCCCGGACGGCTCGACCCCCACCCGGCGCAGTGTCTCGCTCAGCCCGTTGTCCTCCAGGGCGATGCCGTAGGTGAAGACCTTGGAGATCGAGTGCAGCGGGAACCGCACGTCGCAGTCGCCGACCTGCCACTGGGTGCCGTCGACGTTCGTGCCGGCCAGGCCGAACTCCTCGGCGCGGGCCTCCATCTCCGGCGGGTAGTAGCTGACGACCTCCTCGCCGGGCAGCAGGATCCCGCTGCCCGCGGTGCAGGTACTGCGGAGGTCCTCGAACTGCTGCTGGACGAGCTCGCGTTCGGCCTGCGCGACCATCGGTGTCCCTTTCGTCGGGGGTGTCCGGCCGCACCGTACCGACGGCGACGGGCGTCGGCTCAGCTGTCGCGTCGTGTGGGCCAGGGGGCCCACCGACGGTCGGACGGGCCTGCCGCGCCGATGTCCTGCTCGTCCTCCGTCGCGGCCCACGACTCGCCGGAGGACGACCCGCCCGCGTACGGGCCGAGGGCGTGCCCGTGCCACACGCGGTCGGCACGGCGACCCCGCCACTCCCGGAAGGCCCCCGCGGTGATCGCCCCCACGGTCCACTCCAGTCCGTCCGCGAGCTGCTCGACGTCGTCGTCGCAGGCGTCGCAGCCGCACCCGGGCAGGGACGACCGCCACCACGACCCGGCGGCGACGACGAGCCCGGGACACGCCGTCCACCGCACGCTCAGCGCGGCGGCCGCCGGGTCCCGCGGCCGCAGCGACGTCGTCCGCAGGACGGTGTCGGGCCGGAGCTCCGCGGTGTCGCCGGTGTCGCCGGTGGGGCCCGAGGCCCCGGATATCGCGGATATCTCGGATATCGCGGATATCTCGGAGATCGCGGAGACCTCGGAGACCTCGAGGTCGAACCGTGCCACCAGGTCCGCGACCAGCGCGTCGGCGACGGCGTGCAGCGACCGGAACCGCTCCGGGTGGGTCACCACCGAGTAGCTGTCCCCGGGCGGTCCGTCGGGGCCCCACCGGTCGCCGTAGGGGATGACGGCGCCGCCGGCGTCGCGGAACGGCCCGGTCACGACGACCGGACGGCGGTAGGTCGACACCCCCGCAGCATGACCGTGCCCCGGACCCGCGGCACCCGGTTTCCGTCCGCCGGAGCGGCGGTCCGGGCCCCGGTCAGGGCGCCTCGCCGATCCCGTCGGGCAGCCAGCCGTCGCCGAAGGGGTACATCTCGGTGCTCTCCTCCCGCCGGCCCGGACGCACGATCCGGCCCAGCCGCGACTCCGACGGGTCGGCGAACACGTGCAGCCCGAACCGGTCGGACAGCTCCCGGCACACGGCGACCCCGCGCACCGAGCTGCTGTGCCGGTCCAGCCCGGGGGAGTAGACGCCGACCCCGATCGCGTCCGGGATCGCCGCGAGGATCGCCCCGGACACGCTCGACTTCGCCGGGATCCCGACCTCGTAGGCCCACTGCCCGGCCGCGTCGTACATGCCGCACATGCTCATCACGCTGAGCACGTCACGGGTGTAGGTGCGCGGCAGCGCAGGCACCCCGGTGAACGGGTTCGCCCCGCCCCGCGCCAGGGTAGCCGCCATCGTCGACAGCTCGGTCGCGGTGACCGTCACCGAGCAGGCGGCCAGGTTTGTCCTCGATGTTGCCGTGCAGCATCCCCAGGCTGCGCATCAGGTACGACAACGCGACGTTGCGGTCGTTGGACACCAGCTGCTCGGCGAGGACGTCCTCGTCGACGGCCAGGTCGGGGTTGCCCGCGTAGATCCGCAGCCGGGTCAGCAGCCGCTCGACCTTCTCCTCCCGGGTCGACCCGTGCACCAGGTTCACCGCGACCAGCGCCCCCGCGTTGATCATCGGGTTGAACGGGCGGTGGTTGACCTCGTCGAAGCTGATGGAGTTGAACGGGTCCCCGGACGGCTCGACGCCGACCCGCAGCAGGACCTCCTCACGGCCGTTGTCCTCCAGCGCCAGGCCGTAGGTGAAGACCTTGGAGATCGAGTGCAGCGGGAACCGGACCTCGGCGTCGCCGACCTGCCACTGGGTGCCCTCGATGTCGGTGGCGGCGAGCCCGAACAGCTGCGCGCGCCCGGCCATCGACGGCGGGTAGTAGGCGACGACCCGCCCGTCGGGCACCCCACCGGGGCCGCCGACCGCGTGGTGCAGCTCCTCGAGCTGCCGCTGCACGATCGCGCGCTCGGTCTGCTGCTCCATCGGCGCCCCTCCCCGCGGACCGGTCCGTCCGGTGCGGAGCGCAAACTAGATCACCCGTGCCCGGTCACTCGATCCCGGGCATGATCCGGCGGCGCAGCTCGGCCAGCTCGTCCTGCACCTCCGGGTCCGCCGGGCCCGCCTTCTCCGGCGCCGGGGCGATCCCCATCGACCGCAGCAGCCCGGTCGCCGCGGCCGCGGGGTCCCCGGTCTCCCCGAGGACGGGGTGCAGGCCCTGGTCGGCCAGGTGGTGGAACACCAGGTTCACCACGGTCCAGGGGTTGAACGTCTCCTGCTCACCGGACATGCGCCACCTCCACGTGCGGGTGCGGCCGCGGCGCCGCACCGGGACCGAGCCTTTGCCGTGGGCGCCCGTGCGTCAACGGCCCTGTCGCAGGATGAGACACCGCGACGCGGTGGACGGTGCCCGCGCGTCCGGGGCGCCCGATCCGTCGTCCCCGGCCTGGCTACGATGCCCGTCGTGTCCTCCGCCCGCGCCGAGCGACTGGTCAACCTGGTGCTCTGCCTGATGTCGCCGCGCCAGTACCTGTCCGCGGACCGCATCCGGTCCATCGTCCCCGGCTACGCCGACGGCGCGGGTGACGAGGCGTTCTTCCGGATGTTCGAACGGGACAAGGCCGAGCTGCGCGAGCTGGGCGTGCCCCTGGAGACCGGGCACAACTCGGTGTTCGACACCGTGGAGGGCTACCGGATCGCGCGGGCCGACTACGAGCTCGGGGAGATCCACCTCGACCCGGACGAGGCCACGGTGGTGGCACTGGCCGGAAACCTGTGGGACTCCCCGGAGCTCGCCGGGGCCGCGCACGGCGCGCTGGTGAAGCTGCGCGCGGCCGGCGTCGAGGTCGCCGAGACCCCGGCCGCGGCCATCCGGCCCGGCGCAGCCGCGGGCGAGCCGGCCCTCGCCCCGCTGCTGGGCGCGGTGCGCACCGGCCGGGTCGTCACCTTCGACCACCGCCGCGGCGGCCCCACCGGGGAGCGGGTCCGGCGCACCGTCGGGCCCTGGGGGGTGGTGTCGTTCCGGGGCCGCTGGTACCTGGTCGGCCACGACCGCGACCGCGACGACGTGCGCTGCTTCCGGCTCTCCCGCGTCGACGGCCCGGTCCGCGCCGTCGGGCCGGAGGGTGCGGTCACCGTGCCCGATGGCGTCGACCTGCGCGGGCTGGTGCGCGCCTCGGCCGGCCCGCAGCCGGTCTCGGGCACCGCGCGGGTCTGGGTCGCGGCGGGCCGCGCGGCTGGGCTGCGCCGGACCGGCCGCGAGCGCGGGCCGCGCGAGCACGCCGGGCGGCCCGGCGTGGAGATCGAGCTGGACCTGCGCGACCGGGGCACCGTCGCGCGGTGGCTCGCCGGGCACGGCCCGGACGTCGCCGTCCTCGACCCGCCGGAGCTGGCGGGCGCCGTCCGTGAGCTCTGGGAGGCCGCGCTCGGTGCGGACGCCCCGGGGGCCCGCACGTGAGCCGCCAGGGCGTGGCGCAGCGCCTGCCCCGGCTGCTCTCGCTGGTGCCCTACCTGCGGGCCCACCCGGGGGTGCCGGTCGCCGAGGCCGCCGCGGACTTCGGCGTCGACAAGCGGCAGCTGCGCAAGGACCTGGAGCTGCTGTGGATGTGCGGGCTGCCCGGCTACGGCCCCGGTGACCTGGTCGACCTGTCCTTCGCCGGGGACACCGTCGACGTCGTCTTCGACGCCGGGCTGACCCGGCCGCTGCGCCTGACCACCACCGAGGCGACCGCGCTGCTGGTGGCGCTGCGGATGCTGCACCAGACCGCGGGGGTGGTCGACTCCGACGCGGTCGGGCGGGCCATCGCCAAGGTCGAGGCCGCGGTGGGGGAGGCCGCGGGCCCGGGCGGGCTGGTCACCGTCGAGTCGGGGATCGGCGAGCGCGACACCACCGCCGTCGTGCGCCGGGCACTGGACCGCGGTCGCGCGCTGCGCATCGTCTACTTCACCGCGGGCCGCGACGCGGTGTCCCGCCGCGACGTCGACCCGATGCGGCTGGTGGTCAGCGGCGGGCGCGGCTACCTCGAGGCGTGGTGCCGCCGCGCCGAGGACGTGCGGATGTTCCGGCTGGACCGGGTGGAGCAGGCCGAGGAGCTCGACGAGCCGGCCCGCGCGCACCCGGAGGCGCGGCCGGTGGACGTCTCGCACGGACTGTTCAGCCCGCGCGCCGAGCACCGGTACGCGGTGCTGGAGCTCGACCCGGAGGCGCACTGGGTCGCCGAGTACTACCCGGTCGACGAGGTGCGCACCGGTGCCGGCGCACCGGTGGAGGGTGACCCGCCGCCCGGCGCGCCGGATCCGGCACCCGCCCCGGCGAGCAGCGACGACCGGCTCCGGGTGCTGCTCCGCTTCGCCGACGACGACTGGCTGGTCCGCCTCGTGCTCGGGCTCGGCGGCGCGGCGCGGATCGTCGAGCCGCCGGCACTCGCGGCAGCCGTGCGCGCGCGGGCCCGCGAGGCACTGCGGATCGCCGACGCCCCGTCACCCTGAGCAGCGGGCACCGGTCCGGCCGGGGGGGGGAATGCGACCGGGTCACGTCGAGCGGGTGAACGGGCGGTGACCGGAGCCACCTCCCGGGGCGCGGGGGCCCGGAACGTCCGTGTCTACACTCGGTGGCGACCCGGCCCGATCGACGCGAGGTGGACCCCAATGCCCGGTGGCTACGAGTGGCTGATCATCATCGCCGTCCTGCTACTGCTGTTCGGCGCGAAGAAGATGCCCGAGATGGCGCGGTCGGTCGGTCAGTCCGCCCGCGTGTTCAAGGGCGAGATGAAGGGCCTCAAGGACGACGACGCCCGCAACCGGCAGGCCGAGGAGCCCAAGCCGGCCCAGGAGCTGCCGTCCGCGGCCCCGGCGCCGCAGCAGGGTTCCGCCCCGCAGGCGTCGGCGCAGCCGCCGTCGCAGGCCACCGACCGGCCCGCCGGTCCGACCGCCTGAGACACCTCCTACCGTGAAGGCACCGTTCCGTCGGAAGCGCAGGCTCAACCCCGACGGGACCATGACCCTGATCGAACACCTCTACGAGCTGCGCAACCGGCTCGGTATCTCGCTCGCCGCGATCGTGGTGACGACGGTGTTCGGCTACATCTGGTTCGAGGTCTCGTTCTTCGGCTTCCCCAGCCTGGGTGAGCTGCTCAAGGAGCCGTACTGCTCGCTGCCGCCCTCGGCGCGGGCGTCGCTGACGGCCGACCCCAACGCCTGCACGCTGCTCGGCACCACCCCGTTCGACCAGTTCATGCTGCGCCTGAAGGTCGGGGCGACGGCCGGGGTCATCCTGGCCTGCCCGATCTGGCTGTACCAGCTGTGGGGCTTCATCACCCCGGGGCTGCTGCGCAAGGAGCGCCGCTACGCGCTCGGCTTCGTCTCGGTGGCCGCGGTGCTGTTCGTCGCCGGCGCGGTGCTCGCCTACCTGATCATCCCGCAGGCGCTCGGCTTCCTGCTCACCATCGGTAGCGAGATCCAGACGACGGCCCTGACCGGCACGTCCTACTTCTCCCTGGTCGTCAACCTGATCGTGATCTTCGGGGTCAGCTTCCTGATCCCGCTGCTGGTCGTCGCGCTCAACGCGGCCGGCGTCGTGTCCTACGACCTGCTCCGCCGGTCCCGGCGCGGGCTGATCTTCGGACTGTTCTGCTTCGCCGCGATCGCCACCCCCGGGCAGGACCCGATCTCGATGCTGGCGCTGGCGTTCGCGCTGACGCTGCTGTTCGAGGGCGCGATCCAGGTCTGCCGGATCACCGACCGGCGCCGCGCCCGCCGCCGTGCCGCCGAGGGCTGGGACTCCCTGGACCCGGACGAGCCCTCGCCGCTGGACACCACGCCGTCGCCGATCGAGGGGCCGTCCCGGATCGAACCGTCCCGGATCGAACCCGCCGCGCCGGTGTCGACCACCCGGGCACCCGTCGTTGCCCCGGACGGCGGCACCGCGGGTGCGGGGAACGGCCGCACCGGGGGTGCCGGGACGAACGGGACCGTCCCCGGGCCGCCCCGCTACGACGACATCACCTGACCGGGGCGGTGCCGCGGATCCCCCCGCGGCCCCGTCCGGCACGGCTCCGTAGGCTTGCCCCCCGGATCGGGTCGGGCGGCACTGAGGAGCGGGTCGGGACAGATGAAGTACAACCGGGTGGTCATCAAGCTCAGCGGACAGGCGATGGCCGGTGCCGACGGCTTCGGGTTCTCCGCGCAGGCCCTGTCCCACCTCGCCGACCAGATCCGGCAGATGCGTGCGCTGGGGGTGCAGGTCGCGGTCGTCGTCGGCGGCGGGAACGTGTTCCGCGGGAACCGCTCCGAGACCTGGGGGATCGACCGCGTCGAGGCCGACAACATCGGCATGCTCGGCACCGTGATCAACGGTCTCCTGCTGCGCGGCAAGCTCTCCGCGGGCGGTGAGGAGAACGTCCGCGTCATGACGGCGATCCCGATCAACGCCGTCGCCGAGCCGTTCCTGCGGCTGCGCGCCAAGCGGCACCTGGAGAAGGACGCGATCCTCATCTTCTCCGGTGGCAACGGTCAGCCGTTCATCACCACCGACTACCCGAGCGTGCAGCGCGCCCTGGAGATCGGCGCGGACGCGCTGCTGGTGGCCAAGCACGGCACCGACGGCGTCTACGACACCGACCCGCGCACCAACCCCGACGCCCGGCGCTACGAGCGCCTGCCCTACGACGAGGTGCTCTCGCGACGGCTGGCCGTGATGGACCAGACCGCGTTCATCCTGGCCCGCGACCACGGTCTGCCGCTGCACGTGTTCGACATCGAGAAGGACGGCCTGATGGCCGCGATCTGCCGCGGCGAGCACCACGGCACCGAGATCAACCCGGACATCGTCGAGGCGGAGTTCGCCCACCCGGAGTAGCCGGCCGGGACACGTGGTCCGGCTCACCCTGTGGCGGCGCAGCGTGTCGGTGCCGTGTGACAGCCTGGGGTCGTGAATGGTTCCGCCGCCGACCCGGCCGCCGCGTACGCGGCGGCGAAGGCCCGTGCCGCCTACCCGCGGCTGGCCGAGTTCACCGGTCTGATGCCCTTCGACCTGGACCCGTTCCAGCGCGAGGCGTGCGAGGCGCTGGAGGACGGCCACGGCGTCCTGCTGTGCGCGCCCACCGGCGCGGGCAAGACCGTCGCGGGTGAGTTCGCCGTGCACCTGGCCCTGTCCGAGGGCCGCAAGTGCTTCTACACCACCCCGATCAAGGCGCTGTCCAACCAGAAGTACGCCGACCTGGTCGCCCGCTACGGCGCCGACACGGTCGGTCTGCTCACCGGCGACACCGCGGTCAACGGTGACGCCCAGGTGGTGGTGATGACCACCGAGGTGCTCCGCAACATGATCTACGCCGACTCGGACAAGGCGGCGAACCGGCGGCTGGACCACCTCGGCTACGTGGTGATGGACGAGATCCACTACCTGGCCGACCGGTTCCGCGGCGCGGTGTGGGAGGAGGTCATCCTCCAGCTGCCCGAGCACGTCGCGGTGGTCGGGCTCTCGGCCACGGTGAGCAACGCCGAGGAGTTCGGCGACTGGCTGGTCGAGGTCCGCGGCGACACCCGCGTCGTGGTCGACGAGCACCGCCCGGTGCCGCTGTGGCAGCACATGATGGTCGGCAACCGGCTGTTCGACATGTTCGGCGAGCGGAGCACCCCCGGCGGGCCCGGCGAGGTCGTCGTCGACCCGGAGCTGGTCCGCTACACCCGCGAGATGGCCCGGCGGGACGTCACCACCTCACGAGGCGCGGACCGGGCGGGCGACCGCGGGCCGCGCGGCCGGGGTGGTCCGCAGCGGGGCCGTTCCCGGGGCGGGCGGACCGACTCCACGGCCGTCGTCGGGCGCGGTCCGCGCGGCGGGGGCGGTCCCTCCCGCGGAGGCTTCCGGCCGCCGTCGCGGGTCCAGGTGATCGACCGGCTCGACCGCGAGGGCCTGCTGCCCGCGATCACCTTCGTCTTCTCCCGGGCCGGTTGCGACGCCGCGGTCGGCCAGTGCGTGCGCGCCGGGGTGCGGCTCACCGTGCCCGAGGAGGTCGACGAGATCCGCCGGATCGTCGAGAAGCACACCGGGGACCTGCCGCAGGCCGATCTGGGCGTGCTCGGGTACTGGGAGTGGCGCGAGGCGCTGGAGCGCGGTGTCGCCGCCCACCACGCGGGCCTGCTGCCGGCGTTCAAGGAGACCGTCGAGGAGCTGTTCGTCGCCGGCCTGGTGCGCTGCGTGTTCGCCACCGAGACCCTGGCGCTGGGGATCAACATGCCCGCCCGCACCGTCGTGCTGGAGCGGCTGGTCAAGTACAACGGCGAGGCCCACGTCGACCTGACCCCCGGCGAGTACACCCAGCTCACCGGGCGGGCCGGGCGGCGCGGGATCGACGTCGAGGGGCACGCCGTCGTGCTGTGGACCCCGGGGATGGATCCCGAGCAGGTCGGCGGGCTCGCCTCCACCCGTACCTACCCGCTGCGCAGCTCGTTCCGGCCGGTCTACAACATGTCGGTCAACCTGGTCGGCCGTCTGGGCACCGACGCGGCCCGCGAGCTGCTGGAACGGTCGTTCGGCCAGTTCCAGGCCGACCGGTCGGTGGTCGGGCTGGCGCGGCGGATCGACCGCAACGCCGAGGCGCTGGAGGGCTACCGGGAGGCCATGACCTGCCACCTCGGCGACTTCGCCGAGTACGCCGACCTGCGCCGGCGCATCTCCGACCGGGAGAAGTCGCTGCGCCGTCAGAACACCGCCGCCGCCCGCGACGAGGCCTCGGAGTCGCTGCGCGAGCTGCGCCCGGGCGACGTGATCGCGGTGCCGTCGGGCAAGCGCGCCGGCATCGCCGTGGTGCTCGACCCGGGCGTCGGGGCGGTGTCGGCCGGCGGCCGTGACGCCGAGGTCCGGCCGCTGGTGTGCACCGAGGACAGGTGGGCGGGGCGGCTGTCGGCCGCGGACTTCCCGGACGCGGTGGAGGTACTGGGCCGGATCAGGCTGCCCAAGCGGGTGGAGCACCGCTCCCCGCAGGTCCGCCGCGACCTCGCGTCGTCGCTGCGTGCCTCCCGGCTCGGCGAGGGGCGCGTCGCCGGGCGCCGCCGCCGGCCCGGGGTGCAGGACGACCCGGAGCTGTCGACGTTGCGCCGCGCCCTGCGGGCGCACCCCTGCCACGGCTGCGACGACCGGGAGGCGCACGCCCGCTGGGCCGAGCGGTACGCCCGCCTGGAGCGGGAGACCGAGGCGCTGCGGCAGAAGGTGCGGGCCACGACGCACTCGCTGGCCCGGGCGTTCGACCGCATCCGGGCGCTGCTCGCCGAGCGCGGCTACCTCGTCCCGGCCGGGGAGACCGCGCCCGGCGAGGAGGAGATCACCGCGCACGGCAGGATCCTGGCCCGGCTGTGGGGCGAGTCGGACCTGCTCGCCGCCGAGTGCCTGCGGCACGGCGCCTGGGACGGCCTGGAACCCGACGAGCTCGCCGCGGTCGTGTCGGCGCTGGTCTACGAGTCCCGCCGCGACGACGCGCCGATGCCGCGGCTGCCCCCGGGCCCGGTGTCCGAGGCGCTGGAGCGCACCGTGCGACTGTGGGAGGAGCTCGACGCCGACCAGCGCCGGCACAAGGCCGAACGCACCCGGGCACCCGACCTGGCCTTCGCCTGGCCGATGCACCGGTGGGCGCGCGGGGAGTCCCTGGCCCAGGTGCTCGAGGCCGCCGAACGGAACGGACACGAGCTGTCCGCGGGCGACTTCGTACGCTGGACACGGCAGGTCCTCGACCTGCTCGACCAGATCGCCGGGGTCGCCGGTCGGTCGAGCGCGGTCGGCAAGGCGGCCCACCGGGCCTCCGGGGCGGTCCGGCGTGGCGTGGTCGCGGCGGGTATGCAGTAGCAGGCCCGGGCAGCAGCACCACCGGAACAGCACGACGAGAGAGACGGGCGGACGAGTAGGCGATGAACAACCCGCAGGGACCGGACCGGCATCCCGAGGATGCCGCGGAGCGGACCGGGGAGATCCCCGCCTGGGGCACGCCACCGCCCGGCGGGTGGGGCGCCGACCCCGAGACCACCGGGGCCTGGTCCCCGGACCGCGATGACCGGGACGGCTGGGCCGCCCCGGGATCCGCCGACGCCGGCTGGGACACGGCCCGCGCCGGTCGGGACGCCGGTGACGCACCCGGACCGGGCACCGGTGGCTGGGACGCCGTCCCGCCCGCGGGCGGACACCACCCCGGCGACACCGGCGGCTGGACAGCCCACGACACGACCGCCCACGGCGGGGCCGGGTACGGGGGTGCCGCCGAGGACCGGACCCGTGCGGAGCCGGTGTGGGGCGACGAGACCGACACCGGCCCGGACACCGACGGCGGCTGGGCCGTCCCGACCGGGCGTCGGGCCCGCCGCCGGGCCGCCGAGGCCGGGACCCCCACCGACGCCGTTCCGGCGTCGTCGCCCGGCTCGCCCTGGGCCGACACACCGACCACCACGGCCGACGACGGTTCCGGCCCGGGCGGGTGGCAGACCCCCGGCCCCGGCGAGGACGAGCCCTGGGTGTCCCGGGACGCGGTCCGCTCACCGTCGCGGACACGGCTGTGGGTCCTGGCCGGGGTCGGCGCCGTCGTGGTGGCCGCACTCGTCGTGGGGGCGCTGTTCTGGGCCGGTCTGCTCGGCAGCGACCGGTTCGACCGCACCGCGCTGCAGGCGGGGGTCAACCAGGTCCTCACCCAGGACTACGGGCTGGAGGTGGGCGCGATCGCCTGCCCCGAGGACGTCGAGGTGTCGGCGGGCACGCAGTTCACCTGCCAGGCCGTGGTCGACGGCGAGCAGGTCGAGGTCCCCGTGTCCGTGACCAGCGACCAGGGCGACTACCAGGTCGGGCGGGTCTGACCGGACGGTCGTGATCGGCCGGGTAATCGGCTGGCGCGCGGGGCGCGCGGCGGCGAGGCTCGTCGGATGTGAGCCCCGATGACCCGTTCGCCCCGCAGCCCGTCCCGCAGTCCGTCTCCGCCCACCCGGTCCGCACCCTGTCCGGGCCCGCCGACCGGCGGCGCGCGTTCGACCTGTTCCTGGGCACGCTGCACCACGGCCCGACCACCGACGACGCGTGGGAGGCCCACGGGCAGGCCGACGACGAGCACTGGCTCGGGGTCACCGACCCGTCCGGCGCGCTCGTCGGCTCGGCGTACTCGTTCCCGACCCGGCTGACCCTGCCCGGTGGTGCCCGGGTGCCCGCCGCCGCGGTCAGCGGCGTCGGTGTGCGGCCCGACCGGACCCGCGCCGGGCGTCTGACCGCACTCATGCACGCCCAGCTGACCGCCGCCCGTGACCGCGGCGACGTCGCCACCGTGCTCCGCGCCTCCGAGGCCACCATCTACGGCCGCTACGGCTACGGCGTCGCCTCCCGCGGCGACCACGTCCGCGTCGCGGTGGGGGCCGCCTGGCGTCCGGAGGCCCCCACCGGGGGCTCGGTGCGCATGCTCGACGCCGACGAGGCCGCGGCGCTGCTGCCCGGTCTGCAGGAACGCCTCGCCGCCGCCCGGCCCGGTGGGATGACCCGCACCGCGCGGTGGTGGCGGCGGGCGTTGCGCCCGGCGGGCCCCGCTGCCGGGGAGTACAAGGGCGTGGCGGTCCACACCGGCACCGACGGCACCGAGGACGGGTTCGTGGTGTGGGGCGTCGCCGAGGGCGACCTGGCCACCGGCGGCAAGGACGAGGTCCGGCTGCAGCAGCTCTGGGCCGGCGGTGCCACCGCGACGGCCGGGCTGTGGCGGTTCCTGACCGGACTCGACCTGGCCGACGCCGTGACCGGCTGGGTGCGCCCGCTCGACGAGGACCTCGACCTGGTGCTGGCCGACTCCCGGGCCCACCGCGTGACCGGTCGCGGGGACGACCTGTGGCTGCGCCTGGTGGACCCGGACGCGGCGCTGCGGGCGCGTGCCTGGGGCACGGGCGACCCGGTCGTGCTGCGGGTGCACGACCGCTTCCTCGGCGCCACCGGCACCTGGCGGCTCGCCGACGGCGCCGCCGAGCCCGTCGACGGCCCCGGCCCGGACCTGGAGTGCACGGTCGACGCGCTGGCCACGGCCTTCCTCGGCGACCGGGCACCGTCCTCGCTGGTGACGGCGGGCCGCTGGCGCGAGCACACCCCGGTGCGGCGGCCCGGGCGGACGCGGTGTTCGCGGTGCCGGGCCCGGCTCCGTGGTGCGGCACGTTCTTCTGAGCGGGCGGCGGTGGCCCGGGCGCGGCGTCCCGGGCCACCCGCCCGCCGGGCCGGGCGCCGGTGGCTCAGACCCGGCGGCGGGCGCGCACGACCGCGTCGTGCCCGGTCACCGTGCTGCCGTCGGGCAGCGTCACCGGGCGCGGCCGGGCCTGCGCGACCAGCACCTCCCACCGGGCCGGATCCAGCTCGCCGGCGAGCTCGTGCTCGTCGGGGAACAGCTCCGGCTCCGGCGGGCGCGGGATCCCCGCGGCCAGGTCGCGCGGGTGGTGCAGCACCAGCAGCAGCGTCCCGCCGGGGGCGACGGCGTCGGCGAGCGCGGCGTACAGGGGGCGGCGCACGGCCGGGGGCAGGTGCAGGAACTGGGCGTTGACCAGGTCGTAGGCGGCCGCGGTGGGTGGGTCGGTGCGCAGGTCGGTCGCGGTGAGGGTGATCGCGTCGGCCAGACCGGCCCGCCCGGCCGCGGCGCGGGCACGCTCCAGCGCGACAGGGGAGACGTCGACGGCGTCCACCCGCCAGCCGCGGGCGGCGAGCCAGACCGCGTCGCCGCCCTCCCCGCAGCCGACGTCGAGGGCCCGCCCGGGCGTCAGGTCCGTGGCCTCGGCGACGAGGGCGGCGTTGGCGTCGCCGCTCCAGATCTGCGGCCGGGTGTCGTAGTGGGCGTCCCAGAACGCCGCGGACCAGCGGTCCTC
Organism: Pseudonocardia sp. ICBG1293; assembly: GCF_020131355.1. Lineage (GTDB taxonomy): Bacteria > Actinomycetota > Actinomycetes > Mycobacteriales > Pseudonocardiaceae > Pseudonocardia. The sequence goes on along the minus strand of NZ_JAHLEL010000014.1, from coordinate 225,377 downwards.
GGTCACGGTGGTTCCTCCGGTGGGTCGGACGTGCGGGCTGGGGTCGGTGGTCGTCCCGTGCACCCGGTCGCCGGCGACGAGCGCGGCGACCCGGCGTTCGGCGGCGGGTCCGAACGGGTCCGTGGGGGAGAAGGGCATGCGGCCACGCTGCCCGATCGCGGGCAGGCGTGGCAAACTTCGTTGCCGAGATGGCAAGATGTCCGGCGTGGACGAGGCGATCGCGGACACCCTGGCCGGCGTCGGCCCCCGCCTGGCGGGGCTGCGCACCGCACACGGCATGACCCTGGCCGACCTGTCCGGGGCCACCGGCATCTCGGTGAGCACGCTGTCGCGGCTCGAGTCCGGGGGGCGCCGCCCCACCCTGGAGCTGCTGCTGCCGATCGCGGCCGCCCACCAGGTGCCCCTGGACGAGCTGGTCGCCGCCCCGCCGGTCGGGGACCCACGGGTACGGCTGCGGCCGCGCCGGGCCCACGGGATGACCGTCGTCCCGCTGACCGAGCGCCCCGGCGGTCCGCAGGCGTTCAAGATGCTCATCCCGTTCCGCGGGGACGAGCCGGACCCGCGGGTGCACGAGGGCTACGAGTGGCTCTACGTCCTCGACGGCAGGCTGCGCCTGGTCCTCGGCGGGCACGACGTGGTGCTCGGTGCCGGGGAGGCCGCCGAGTTCGACACCCACGTCCCGCACTGGTTCGGCTCCGCCGACCGCGACCGCCCCGTGGAGCTGCTCAGCCTGTTCGGCCCGCAGGGCGAGAAGATGCACATCCGGGCCGCCCCGCGGGGCCGCGACGCCGGCGATCCCGGCGACTGACCCTCAGTCGAAGAACGCGGGCACGTCCACCGGGCCACCGGCATCGGCGAACTCCGCCGCGACCGCCTCCCGCAGGGCGGCGTCGTGCAGCAGGTCGGCCACCACCGTCGCCAGACCGGCCGCGCCGTCCAGCACCGCCCGGTCCCCGGCCGGGCCCGCCGCGGCCTCGGCGAACGCGGTGGTGTGCAGCGCGGTGCCGGGCTCGGCGATCGCGATCATCGGATGTATCGACGGCACCCGCAGCGAGACGTTGCCCAGGTCGGTCGACCCGGTCTCGGACTCCGGCACCACACCGCGCGGGTACACCCTGCGGCCCCGCCCGGCCTGGTGCACCGCCCAGCGTGCGGCGAGCGTCCGGTTGTGCCGGATCGGCAGGTACGGCGGGCGCGGGTCCCAGTCCAGGGTGTGGCCGCAGCCGGTCATCGCCGCCGCGGCGACGGCGATCGCCTCGACCCGGGTGGTCAGGTCCCGCAGCGTCTCCGGGTGCTGCGAGCGCAGGTAGTAGCGCGCCGCCGCCCGCTCCGGCACGACGTTGGGCGCCTGTCCGCCGTCGACGATCACACCGTGCACCCGGTCCCCGTCGGGGATGTGCTGGCGCAGCATCGCGATCCCCTGGTAGCCGAGCACGACCGCGTCGAGGGCGTTGCGGCCGCGGTGCGGCTGGGCCGAGGCGTGCGCGGCGACCCCGTGGTAGGTGACCTCCAGCTGGCGACGCCCCAGGAACGGGTGGTCGGGGATGTCGTGGGCGAACGGGTGGAGCATCACCGCGGCGTCGACCCCGGCGAGGGCGCCGTCGCGAGCCATCGTCTCCTTCCCGCCGCCGCCCTCCTCGGCGGGCGTGCCGAGCAGCAGCACGGTCCCGCCCACCGGGTGCGCGGCGAGCACCCGTCCCAGCGCGAGGAACGCCCCCACCGCCGCCGCGCAGATGACGTTGTGCCCGCAGGCGTGCCCGATGCCGGGCAGCGCGTCGTACTCGGCGAGCACCGCCACCGTCGGGCCGTCCCCGGACCCGACCACGGCCCGCAGCGCGGTGTCCAGCCCGTGCACGCCGACGGTGGCGTCGATCCCGTGCCCGGCCAGCAGCGCGGCCACCGCCGCGACGGAGCGGTGTTCGGAGAACGCAGTCTCGGGGTGGGCGTGCAGATCGTGCGACAGCGCCAGCAGCTCGCCCCGCAGCCCGTCGACCGCGGACGCCACCGCGTCGCGCACCGCGGCAGGGGCGCCGTCGTACGGGGATGTGATCGGCTCGGCCGCCGCCGCGCGCACCGCGGTCTCCCGGGCCACCGCCTCGTCGTACGCCGACGACGGCGGGACCGGCAGGCAGTGGTCGTCGTCGTGGCGGGTCACGACGACGCCGCCGCGTCGAGGGCCTTCCGCAGCCGCCCCACCGAGGACTCCAGACCCCACCGGGCGGCCAGCTCGTCGAGCCGGTCCGGGTCGGCGAACGCCGCCGGGAGCACGTCGTCGCGGCTCAGGTCCACCTCGGCGTCGGTCCGCACGCGTACCACCGGTTCGACGACGTCGAGGTAGTCCCGGGCCGCCGCCAGCTTTGCCCGTGGCCCCGGGCCGATCCGGGCGTCGCCGTCGCCGACCGCGGCCAGCAGCTCGGCCCAGGAGCCGAACCGGCCCACCAGCGTCGCCGCGGTCTTGGCACCGACCCCGGGCACGCCCGGCAGCCCGTCGGAGGGGTCCCCGCGCAGCATCGCCATCTCCGCGTACGCCGCACCCGCACGCTCCCGGGGCACCCCGAACTTCTCGGCGACGTCGTCGGGACCCAGGTTCTCGGCCTTGTTCAGCCCGCGGCCGATGTAGAGCAGCCGCACCGGCGGGGTGTCGCGCACGATCTGCATGAGGTCCCGGTCCCCGCCCACCCCCAGGACCGGGTCGACGGCCTCGCGGTGGGCGAGCGTCCCGATGACGTCGTCGGCCTCGCAGCCCGCGGCCCCGCCGGTCGCGATGCCGGCCGCCGCCAGCACCTCGGTGATGATCGGCACCTGCGGAGCGAGCGTGTCGGGGACCTCCTCGGGCACCCCGGCCGGGACCTCGTCCCCGGCCCGGCCCGCCGCCACCCGGTGCGCCTTGTACGAGGGCAGGGCCGCCACCCGGAACGCCGGCCGCCAGTCCAGGTCCAGACAGGCCACCAGCCGGGCCGGCCGGTGCTCGGTGACCAGCCGCGCGATCATGTCGGTGAACCCGCGCACCGCGTTCACCGGCGTCCCGTCCGGGGCGGTGACGCTCTCCGGCACACCGAAGTAGGCGCGGAAGTACATGCTCGCGGAGTCCAGCAGCATCAGCGGGCGCTCACTCATGCCGCGAGTCTGGCACCGCCGCCCACCCGGGTGGCCGCCGCACCCGGCCCGACCGTGCAGAATGCCCGTGTGGAGAACAGCTCAACCACCACGAGCAGCGGCCCCGTCGTGGCCACCGGGTCCGACCGGGACTGGAGCGCCGAGCGCGACCTGTTCGTCGCCGCCGAGCAGCGCGGCGGCCCCGCCGAGGACGCCCTGGCCGACACCGGTCCGCTCGCCCGCGAGTTCGCCGCCCTGACCGGTGCCCTGCTCGCCTCCGGCTCGGTCGCCTCCGTGCTCGCCAGGGTCGTCGCCGCCGTCCGCCGGGTCGTGCCCGGCGCGGAGATGGTCTCGGTCACCCTGCGCGACGACGACGGCCGCTTCCACACCCCCGTCGAGACCGCTCCGGCCGCCTCCTCGATCGACGAGGCCCAGTACGACAGCGGACGCGGCCCGTGCGTCGAGGCCGCCCGCGCCGACGGTCCCGCGCTGGCCTTCTCCGACGACCTCGGCGCCGAGACCCGCTGGCCCGAGTTCGCCCGCGCCTCGGTCGGGCACGGGTTCCACTCGGTGCTGGCCGTCTCGCTCGTCCCCGACGCCGAGCCGCCGCGGCTGCCCGGCGCGCTCAACGTCTACGCCGCGGCCCCCGGGGCGTTCACCGCCGACGACCGGGACCGCCTCGTGCTGCTGTCCACGCACGCGTCGCTGGCCCTGGCCACCTGCGTCGCGGTGTCGAACGCCGGGCTCCAGGAGACCCAGCTCCGCCAGGCGATCGCCTCGCGGGACGTGATCGGACAGGCCAAGGGGATCCTCATGGCCCGCCGCGGCCTCACCGCGGAGGAGGCCTTCGACGTGCTCCGCCGCACCTCCCAGGACCTGAACGTCAAGCTCGTCGAGCTCGCCGGGACCGTCACCGCGAACCCCACCGCGCTCGACACCGACTGACCCGGCGGCCGCGTCCGCGGGCGTCCGGTCACCGAGCGCGTCCGGACGCCCACCGGCGTCCTACCGGCCCACCCCGCGGTGCTCCGGGTGGCGGTCGTGTACCCCCCGTGCCCGCCTACGCTCACGGTCATGACCGATGCCGTCCCCACCGAGCTGCTCGCCGACCGGCTGCGCCGTGCCGGCGAGCACGCCGCCGAGCAGGGCACCGACGTGCTGTTCCTGACCCCGGGAACCGACCTGCGCTACCTGACCGGGTTCGACGGGTCCTCGCACGAGCGCCTGACCTGTCTGATCGTGCCGGCCGCCGGGCACCGGGCGCCGCCCGCGCTCGTCGTGCCGGCGCTGGAGGCGCCCGGGTTCGCCGGGGTCCCGCTGGAGGCCCTCGGCGTGGACCTGGTCACCTGGACCGACGGCGAGGACCCGTACCTGCTGGTCAGCGACCTCGCCGGCGGACCCACCCGGATGTCGGTCGACGACGACATGCCCGCCCGCCACGTCCTGGGCCTGCGCCACGCCTTCCCCGACGTCCCCCAGTACCTCGGCGGCACCGTGCTGCGCGAGCTCCGCATGCGCAAGGACCCGGCCGAGATCGACCGGCTGCGCGCCGCCGGCGCCGCGATCGACCGGGTGCACCGGCGGATGGGCGAGTTCCTGCGCCCCGGCCGGACCGAGGCCGAGGTCGGCGCCGACATCACCGCCGCGATCATCGCCGAGGGGCACACCGAGGCCGCGTTCGTGATCGTCGGCTCCGGGCCCAACGGCGCCAGCCCGCACCACGACGTGTCCGACCGCGTGATCGAGGCGGGCGACGTCGTCGTCATCGACATCGGCGGACCGCTGCCCGGCGGCTACAACTCCGACTGCACCCGGACCTACGCCGTCGGCGGCGAACCCGGACCGGAGGTCAAGGAGACCTACGCGGTCCTGCAGGAGGCCCAGGAACGCGCCGTCGCCGCGGTGCGCCCCGGTGCCACCGCCGCCGACATCGACCGCGCTGCCCGCGAGCACATCGCCGCCGCCGGGCACGGGGAGCACTTCATCCACCGCACCGGGCACGGCATCGGCCTCGACGTGCACGAGGAGCCCTACATCGTGGGCGGCAACGACCTCGTCCTCGCCGAGGGCATGACCTTCTCCGTCGAGCCCGGCATCTACCAGGCAGGCCGCTGGGGCGCACGGATCGAGGACATCGTCGTCGTCACCGCCGACGGCGTGGAACGGCTCAACACCACCGCGCGCGACCTGGTCGTCCTCTAGGGAGTGTCTCTTAACTCTGCCAATCGGGACTGCGGGATGATCATCGGGTGTTGCGTCGTGTGGTCCTGACCGATGCCCAGTGGGCCAGGCTCGAGCCGTTGTTGCCCTCGTCGGACGGGATGCCGGGGCGCCCGTTCGCCGATCACCGTCGGGTGGTCGAGGGGATTATCTACCGGTTCCGGTGCGGAGTGGCTTGGCGCGATGTCCCGGTCGAGTTCGGGCCATGGCAGACGCTGTGGAAACGCCACCGCCGCTATGCAGGTGACGGCACCTGGGATCACGTTCTCGCAGCTCTGCTGGCCGATGCCGACTCCGCCGGTCTGGTGGACTGGGCGGTCAGCGTCGACTCGTCGATCATCCGCGCCCACCAGCACGCCGCGACTCTCAGGCGCGACACAGGGGGCCGGATCGAACTACAAGAATCTGCGCGTCGAGCCGCCCGATCACGCCTTGGGCCGCTCTCGCGGCGGGCTGACCACGAAGATCCACCAGCTCGTTGACGGACACGGCCGCCCGCTGGTCGTGCTCGTCGGTCCCGGCCAGGCCGGTGACGCCCCGATGTTCCTGCACCTGATGAGTCACCTGCGTATCGACCGGGTCGGTGCGGGCCGGGCGCGGACCCGCCCCGAGCGGGTCCGCGGCGACAAGGCCTACTCCTCACGCGCGATCCGCCGGCACCTGCGCGAACGGCGGATCGTCGCGGTCATCCCGGAACCGGCTGACCAGCAGGGACACCGGAAACGCCGCGGCTCCCGCGGCGGTCGGCCACCGATGTTCGACCGGGTCGACTACCGCGGCCGCAACGTCGTCGAACGCGGGTTCTGCGAGGTCAAGCAGTGGCGCGGCCTGGCGACCCGCTACGACAAACTCGCCGTGACCTACCGCGGCGGGGTCGTCCTGAAGACCATCGTGACCTGGCTACGCGCGTTAGGAGACACGCCCTAGGGGTGTCCGGGACGTGTTCGGGGGCACGGTCGGGGTGTTCCCCGAGCGCGCCGGGGCCCGGGGGTGCCAGGGTGGGAGAGGTCAGGTCCGCACCACGAAGGAGCACCCCGTGAACATGCCCGTGTCCCAGCGTCTCGTCCGTCCCCGCACCGGGAAGGTGATCGCCGGGGTCTGCGCCGGGCTGGCCGACCGCTTCGGGATGGGCCGCAACACCGTGCGGTTCCTGTTCGTGCTGTCCTGCCTGCTGCCCGGCCCGCAGTTCGTCATCTACCTCGCGCTCTGGCTGATCATGCCGAAGAGCACCGTCTGAGCCGACGGTGTGAGCGCCGTCGCGGGACCCGGTGTGGACCCGCGACGGCGCCCCTGCCATCATCTCCCGCGTGATCGAGCCGACGACCGCCACCGCCGCCGCGCGCCCCGTGCGCGCCGCCGCGTGTCGCTGTCGTCGGGGTCCGTCCCCGCGCGGCTGACACCGCCGTCCCGCCCCCCCCCCCCCGCCGGGACCGCCCTCGCCGCCCGGGTACCGACCCGCTCCGGACCGATGTCCGTACCGGCCGCCCCGGCCCCGCACGCGAAGCGATCACCAGGTGCACACCCTCTCCGGCCAGACCGTCCTGGCCCTGCACGCCCACCCCGACGACGAGTCCATCTTCACCGGCCTCACCCTGCGCCGCCTCGCCGCCGCCGGCGCCCGCGTCGTGCTCGTCATGGCGACCGGCGGCGACCTCGGTGAGTCCCGGCTCCCGCTGGAGCCGGGCGAGACCGTCCCCGACCGCCGGGCCCGTGAGCTCACCGACGCCGTCGCCCTGCTCGGCGTGCACCGCCTGGTGCGCCTCGGGCACCGCGACTCCGGTCTGCCCGACGGCCCCGGGCTGCACCACCCCCGCGCGCTGGCCGGCGCCGACCCGGTGGCGCTCGGCCGGGCCGTCGCCGAGATCGTCGACGCGGAGGGTGCGGGCACCGTCCTGCACGACGACGACGCCGGCATCTACGGCCACCCCGACCACCGCGCCGCCCACGCGGCCGGGGCGATCGCCTGCTCGCTCACCGGTGCGCACGGCTACCGGATGACGGTCGACCGCGAGCACCTCGCGCTCGCCGCACCGGAGCGGCACCTCGTGCACGGCGCCGCGCACGCCGCCGGCGTCGGCTACGGGCGGGTGACCGCCGAGATCGCCGTCGCGGTCGGGGGCGGCCCGGCCGAGCTCGCCGTCAAGCGGGCCGCGATGCTCGCCCACGCCAGCCAGATCGCCCCGGACGCGGTCGACGAGGCGGCCTTCGCCGCCACCTACGGCTACGAGTGGTTCCTCCCCGGTGAGAACACCGGCGGCCGGGCCGACGGTGGTGTCCTGGAGGCGCTGGGCAACGCGCACGTGCTCGCCGGGACCCGCTGACACCGCGTCGCGCCCCACCCCGGGTCCGCATGCCACCGCGTCGGCGGTCCGCACCGCTCCACTAGGCTGACCGCACGACCGCGCTCCACCGATCCGCGACGAGCGGTGACCGAGCCGGTGCGGTCGGTACGGGTAGGGTCGTCCGGTCGGCAGCATCGGGCGGGGGAGAGGACGAGCATGGTCGAACCGCCGGGCCCGGTCCTGGTCGTGGTTCCCACCTACGACGAGCGGGAGAACCTCGGTCCCGCCGTCGCGCGGCTGCACGCCACCCTGCCCGACGCCGACGTCCTGGTCGTCGACGACGCCAGCCCCGACGGCACCGGCGAGCTCGCCGACGCCCTGGCCGCGGCCGACGAGCGGATCCGGGTCCTGCACCGTTCCGGCAAGGACGGCCTCGGCGCCGCCTACCTGGACGGCTTCCGGCACGCCCTGACCGGCTCACACCAGGTCGTCGTCGAGATGGACGCCGACGGCTCGCACGCACCCGAGGACCTGCCCGCGCTGCTCGCCGCACTGGCCGACGCCGACGTCGTCCTCGGCTCCCGCTACGTGCCCGGCGGGCGGGTGGTGAACTGGCCCTGGCACCGCGAGGCCCTCTCGCGTGGCGGGAACCTGTACTCCCGCCTCGCGCTGGGCGTGCCGCTGCGCGACATCACCGGCGGCTACCGCGTCTACCGGCGTACCGTCCTCGAACAGCTGCACCTGGACTCGGTCGCGTCCCAGGGCTACTGCTTCCAGGTCGACATGGCGTGGCGCGCGATGCGTGCCGGGTTCCGGGTCCGCGAGGTCCCCATCACCTTCACCGAGCGCGAGCGCGGCGCGTCCAAGATGAGCGGCGGCATCGTCGCCGAGGCACTGTGGCGGGTGACCTGCTGGGGCCTGTCCCACCGGCTCGGCCGGGACACCCCGCAGCGTCCCGCGGGCCCGGTCGCCGAGGGCGCCACCCACGGCTGAGCCGTGTGCGGCGCCCCCGGGCGCGGTCAGGCGCGCGCCGCGGGCAGGGCCGCCAGCTCCGGCACCAGGTCGTCGAGACCCAGGGTGCCCTGGGCCAGCGCGGCGGCGTGCCAGGCGGCCAGGTCGAACTGCTCACCGCGCGCCGCGTGCGCGGCCCGCGCCCGCTCCCGGCCGGTGAGCCACGCCCGCTCACCGAGCTTGTAGCCGATCGCCTGGGCCGGGCCACCGAGGTAGCGCAGCAGCTCCGAGTCCGCCATCGCGTCCCCGCCGCCGACGTGCCGGCCGAAGAACTCCCGCCCCAGCTCCGGCGTCCACCGCTGCCCGGGCCCGACCGGGGAGTCGTCGGGGATCGGCAGCGACAGGTGCATCCCCAGGTCGATCACGACGCGCACCGCACGCAGCATCTGGGCGTTGAGGTAGCCCAGCCGCGAGCCCGGGTCGGAGTGGTGCCCCAGCTCGTCCATCAGGCGTTCGGCGTAGAGCGCCCAGCCCTCGGCGTCGGCGCTGACCAGGCCCACCCCCGACGTCTGGAACATCGACAGCTCCCTGCTGCGCACCGCCCACGACGCGAGCTGCAGGTGGTGGCCCGGGACGCCCTCGTGGTACCAGGTGCTGATCAGGTCCCACAGCGGGTACCGGTCGTCCTCGCTCGCGGGCAGCCAGGTCCGCCCCGGCCGGGAGAAGTCCAGTGCGGGCGGCGTGTAGTAGGGCGCCGCCGCGCTGCCCGCGGGCGCCAGCCGGGACTCGACCTCCCGCAGCCGGCCGGACAGGTCGAAGTGGACACCGTCGAGCTCGGCGATCGTGTCGTCCATGATCTTCTGCAGGTGCGCCCTGGCGGCCTCCCCACCGACGACGATCCCGGTCGAGCCGCCGTCGGTCTCCAGGAACTCCATCGCCTCGCGCACGCTGCCGCCGGGCACGATCCGCGCGGCCTCGACGGTCATCTCGTCGCGGATCCGGCGGAACTCCGACCAGCCCCACTCGTAGGCCTCGACGCTGTCGACGTCGGCGCCGTTCCAGAACCGGTTCGCGATCCGGTACCGGTCGGGGCCCACCCCGTCCGGGGTGCCCTCGGCCGCCGGCAGGTACTCGGCGGCGAGCCAGTCCCGCAGCTCGGCCAGCGCGGCCGTCGCCTCGCGCGCACCGCGGTCCAGGTCGGCGCGCACCGCGTCCCCGACCGGTGCGTCCGCGGCGAACCCGGCGAACCAGCCGCGCCCGTCCGCGTCGCGGTTCCACGCCTCGATCTGCTCGGTCACCCGCACCACCTGGCGCGGCGCGGCGAACAGCCCACGACGACGCCCCTCGGCCAGCGACGCCCGGTACCCGGCGAGTGCCTCGGGGACCCGCGTCATCCGGGCGGCCACGGTGGCCCAGTCCTCGTCGCCGTCGACCGGCATGAGGGTGAACGCGGTCCGCAGCGTCGCCAGCGGCCCGAAGAGCTCCTGCACCGCGCGCAGCGGCTCGCCGGAGGTCAGGTGGTCGAGCTGGGCGCCCAGTCGCTCGCGCAGCAGCCGCGCGCAGCGACGCTCGTCGGGGTCGGCGGGCTCCCGGGCGCCGGTCGTGGTGTCCAGCCGCTCCAGGGTCTCCCGGCAGGCGGCGACGAGCGCGGCCGTACCGTCGGGGGAGAGGTCGGGCAGCTCGTCCTGGCGCGTGGTCCAGCCGAGGTCACCGGCGAGGACCGGGTCGAGCTCGGCGAGGCGGCGGACGTGGTCGTCGGCGAGGTCGCGCACGGCCCGGCCGGAGTGTGCGGTGCGGTCGGTGCCGGTCTGCTGATCGTTCATCACCGGCCATCATGCCCGGACGCGACGGAGCCCGGATCCCCTGTGGGATCCGGGCTCCGTGGTCACCGGGTGGTGGTCCGGTGCGTGTCCTGCGGTACCGCCGGGATCAGGCGATCTCGGCGCGTCGCTCGCGCAGCAGCTCCAGGCGCTCGTCGAGCAGCTCCTCGAGCTCGGCGATCGACCGGCGCTCGAGCAGCATGTCCCAGTGCGTGCGCGGCGGCTTCTGCTTCTTCTGCTCCGGCTCGGTGCCGTCCACCCGGCGACCGACGCCTCCCTGCGGGGACTCCCACGTCGCGGGGGCCTCGGCGTCGTTCGCGAACGGCACCTGGAACTCGTAGCCGGACTCGGACACATAACGGACCATCTGCCGCGGCGCCAGGTCGTGGTTGCGGTCCGTCTCGTAGCTGACAGCCCCGAGCCGGCTGCCACGCAGAACGCGGTCGGCCATGCGTCACCCTCCTGTAGCGCGATGTCGAGGGAGCACCTCGACGGTTACCTCTCAGCCACCGGGTGTAACGTGCGTGGAGCTACGGTATTCCGGCGGCAGGGCAGAACGGTCCCGCTCGAGTTACCTCGTGGTAACCCGCTCTGCGCCCGATTGACCAGTGTTCCCTATCCGGGCCCGATACACACTCCGATGTGACGTGTCAGCCATGTGTGACGGTGCTCACGCCGGAGTCGTCGACTGTTCACACCGCCGATCGGACCTGTGCACGGGCGGGGGAGCGCACCGGCAGCAGCGCCACCAGCCCGGCGGCCAGGACCAGCACGATCCCGATCGCCCCGGCCCGGTCCGAGCCGAAGGCGTAGGTGAACAGCCCGATCAGCGCCGGCGCCAGGAACGACACCGCACGCCCGGTCGTCGCGTACAGGCCGAACAGCTGGCCCTCCTGCTGTGCCGGGCTGACCCGCAGCAGGTACGACCGCGACGACGCCTGCGCCGGCCCGACGAACAGCCCGAGCGCCAGACCGAAGATCCAGAACAGGGTCGGCCCGGACACGAACAGGAGGATCACCCCCACCGCGACGCTGCCGGCGAGCGACCCCACGACGACGGCCTTGGGCCCCAGCCGGTCGTCCAGCCGGCCGCCCACCACGCAGCCGAGCGCCGCGACCACGTTGATCGCCACCCCGAAGATCAGCACCTGGCCCGGCTCCAGGCCGTACACGGTCACGGCCAGGACCCCGCCGAAGGCGAAGACGGCGTTGAGGCCGTCCCGGTACAGCGCGCTCGCCCCGAGGAAGTACACGGTGTGCGGGCTCGTCCGGTAGAGCTCCCGCAGGTCGGCCACCAGCTTCCGGTACGACCCGGCGACGCCCAGTTTCGGCGCGTCCGGCGTGGCCGGCGGGGTCTCGGGCAGCAGCAGGAACATCGGGGCGGCGAACACCGCGAACCAGACCGCCGCCACCAGCACCGCGATCCGCACGTCGAGCCCGTCGGCGGTGGGGACGCCGAGCAGGCCGCCGTCGCCGGACAGCAGGAACACGTACACCACCAGCAGCAGCACGATCCCGCCGATGTAGCCCAGCGACCAGCCGAATCCCGACACCCGACCGACCGTCGCCGGCGTCGACACCTGTGCCATCAGCGCGTAGTAGGACACGTACGCCAGCTCGACGAAGATCGAGGCCAGGGCCAGCAGCAGCAGCCCCGCCCACAGGTAGGACCAGTCGTCGCGGACGAAGAACATCCCGGCCATGCAGACCACGACCAGCGCCGTCCACACACCGGTCGCCCGCAGCCGCCGACCGGACCGGTCCGCGCTCTGCCCGATCACCGGGGCCATCAGGGCGATCAGCACCCCGGCCGCGGCGGTCGACCACGCCAGCCAGCTGTTCGCACCGACCGGGCCCGGCAGGTCCGCGCCGACGGTGTCGGTCAGGTACACCGAGAACACGAAGGTCAGCGCGATGTGCTGGAAGCCCGACGATCCCCAGTCCCACAGCCCCCACGCCCACAACCGGGATCGGCGGGGCGGGGCCGGGTCTGCCGTCGGGACGGTCGAGGCGCTCACGGCGCGAGCGTAGCCACGGCCGCCGGGGCCGGCCTCCGATCATCTACGGAGACGACGCCCCGTCAGCCCCCGACCACGTCGAGCAGCCGGTCGGGCCGGTCGGACAGCAGCCCGTCCACCCCCAGCGCCAGCAGCCGCCGCATCTGCCCGGGCTCGTCCACGGTCCACACGTGCACCTCGCGCCCGGCCCGGTGCGCCGCCTCCACGAACCGCCGGTCCGAGGCCACCGGGACCGGCCCGAACCGCGGCGGGACCTGGGCGAACACCCCCGCCGACGCCGGCAGCAGCCGTCCGGGGACGCCCCACGCGCGGGCCCGCAGTGCCACCACCTCGGCCTGCCCCATCGACGTGCACAGCCGCGGGCCGGCCAGCCCGCGGGCGCGGCCCAGCCACCGGGCGGAGAACGAGCCCAGGCACACCCGGTCCCAGGCGTCGGCGGCGTCGAGGACCGCCAGCGTCGGGGCGACCACCTCCGCCGACTTCAGCTCGATCGTCACGCGCACCCCGGGGACCGCGGCCAGCCTCGGCAACGGCTCGGCGCGGTGCGTCCCGGTGACCCGGACCGTGTCCAGCTCGGCGGCCGGGCGGGCGTCGATCCGGCCGGTGCCGTCGGTGGTGCGGTCCAGCGTCGGGTCGTGGTGCACGAACGGCACGCCGTCGGCGCTGGCGTGCACGTCCATCTCGACGTAGCGCAGACCGTGGTCGGCGGCGGCGGAGAACGCGGCGAAGTCCGCGGACTCCGACCGGCCCCCCGGTGTCCCGACGCGGGCGGTGCGCAGCCAGTCCGGGGCGTGCCGCGCCACGTTCTTCTCGAAGAACGACGGCCCCTCCACCCCGTCCGGCCAGCGCTTGAGCGTCGCGGGCCTGCCGTCGAGGTGCGGCACCATGACCTCGGCGACGGCCAGGTAGTGCCCCAGCACGTCGGCCTTGATCGTACCGGTGGCCGGGTACAGCACCTTGTCCGGGTTGGACAGCGACGCCCGCCCGTACCCGTCGTGCCGCGGCCCGGGCCGGGCCGTGCCGCGCCGTGGCGTGCCAGGCCGTTCCGTGCCGCCCACCCGGACCTCCTGCCAGTCGTCGGTCACACCCTCGGGGTAGCCGGAGCCGGCCCGGACCGCGACCACCCCGGGCAGCCCCTGCCCGCGCACCGCGTCGAGGAGCTCGGCACCCGCGTCCGGGTAGGACGGTGCGGCCCGCCGGTGCGGCCCGCCGGTGCGGCCCGTCCAGCGGGAGCTCCTCCAGCAGCGCCCGCCGCCGCTCGGCGGGCAGCGCCCGGACGTCCCGGCCGCCCGTGTGCAGGACGTCGGCCACCCACAGCTCCCCGCGCCCGGTCAGCTCGGCGTCGAGCAGATGGCCCCCCGCTCCCAGGGCGGGCCCCAGCCCGCGCAGGGCACCCGGTGGGTCGACCGGCTCCCCGGTGCGGCCCCGGTTGTCGACCGGACGCAGGGTGAGCCGGCCGCCGTCGACCCGCACCAGCACCCGGCGACCGCCGAACACCGGGCGGAGGGTCCAGCCCTCGCCCGCCGGCAGGTGGCCGGCGGCCCGGGGGACCGCCAGGACGACGTCGTGGGGGAGCGGCTCGCCCCCGGCGGCCATCCCGTCGGGCTGCTCACGGGTCCGGCGCAGCAGCCAGCCGTCCTTCCGCCCGCCCGAGCTCCGGTGCAGCAGCACGAACCGGCCACGGACGCGCTCGCCGTGCAGCACGAACGCGATCTCGCGGTCGTTCCACTTCTCGGTGTCGTAGCGGCCCCGGTCCCAGATCGCCATCCCGCCGCCGCCGTACTCGCCGCGCGGGATCTCGCCGGAGAACTCCAGGTACTCCAGCGGGTGGTCCTCGGTACGCACGGCCATCCGGACGGTCTCGGAGTCCTCGGGCAGCCCCTTGGGCACCGCCCACGACGCCAGCACCCCGTCCCGTTCGAGCCGCAGGTCCCAGTGCAGCGCCGTCGCGTGGTGCTCCTGCACGACGAACCGGTCCCCGGCGGCACCGGGCGGGGCGGCGTCCGGCTCGGGCACCGGTTCGGGTGTGCGCCGCGGGTCGCGCCGGCGGCGGTACTCGTCCAGGGGCACAGCGGCAGCGTAGTGACCGGCACCCGCGTCGACGGGGGTGCCGTTATGACAGTTCGACGGAGGCCGGTCGGACTCGACGTGCGGGGAGTGCCGGTCGAAGATACGTTCGACCCGTGACCAACGACCACAGCACCGACGCCGTCGACCCCGGGACGGCCGAGAAGGACCCCGCCGACTGGACGACCGGTGACGAGCCGATGACCGGCCCGCAGCGTTCGTACCTGGAGACGCTGCTGCAGCAGGCGGGCCAGGACGCCCCGGAGAACCTCGACGAGCTGACCAAGGCCGAGGCCTCGAAGCGGATCGACGAGCTGCAGGACGCGACCGGCCGCGGGAACTGAGACCCGTCGCGCCGACGGCGGGACGCCGACCGTCCCGCCGTCGGCGACGTCCTGGGGTCGGCAGAGGCCTGACGCCCACGTGCCTCCCCGGTTCGATACAGCGAGCCGATAATGCACGTTATGACAGTTCTAGTCGTGGAGGGGTCGGCTCCCGGGCTCCCCGTTCACGAGGTCCTCGCTCGCCCGGGCCGTCGTGCGAGCACCGGGCGGCTGCGCCTCGTGCGCCCGCACGTGGGGCGTGGGTGCCGGGACGTGCCGGGTCCTCACGAGCACGTCAGGCGCTCATCAGTACGACCCGCGACCCGCGGCGCACCCGACCGAGCGGGCCGGGCCCCGGAGGGCGCCGCCGACGGCGACGGGAGCCGTTGCCACGGTCGGCCGCACACCTTCGGGCACGCCCGCGACGCACGACGAGCCCGTGGACTCCGACGCCCCCCTGGCCCCCGTACCCCGGACCACGTGCCGGACCCGGGCCGGGGCCGCCGCTCCGGCGGTCCCGGCCCCGCTGTGCCACCACCGCGCCTGCGCACCCGGACGGGCCGGCCAGGCGGAGTGTCCGGCGGTTATGACAGTTCCGCCGTCCGTCGCGGTGCTCGCAGCCCGGCGCGTTCAGGACCCTGCGACGACCCGGGGTCGTCCCTCGGTCAGACGCCGGAGCAGGGCCTCGGCCGGACCGGTCCTCCCCCGCCGTTCGAGGACGACCGCGTACGCGACGGTCAGCAGCCACACCCCCACGGCGAAGGCGGCCATCCCCGCGCTCGACAGCTGTGCACCCCAGCCGAGTCCCCAGGCGGCCAGCAACGGCGCACAGATCACCGACTGCGCGAGATAGCAGGTCATGGACCGCTTCCCCACCGCGACCACCGCGGAACCGGCCGGTCCGAGCGGGCGCCCGACGAGCCGGCCGCCGACGAGTCCGAACACCGCGACGTAGCCGAGACCGCACGCCAGCCCGGTGAGCAGGTGCGGGACGGTGAACGACCCCATCACCGGGACCAGTCCGTCGAGCAGCCCGACGTGGGTCAGCGCCTGCGGGGCCGCGCCGATCCAGCCGACGGCGATCCCGGCGACCGCGGTGGTCCACAGCAGCCGCCGGTGCTCCCACGGCCGCTCCAGCACGCGCCGGCGCGCGGCCCAGATCCCGAGCAGGATCGACACCGGCACGACCATCCCGAGCAGCCCCTGGATGGCCAGTGACATCACCGGCCACATCGTCATCCGGGCCGCGGCGGCCTGGAGCGGGTCCTCGGCGGACACGCTCGCCCTCGCCAGCGCGAACACCCCGGACCCCGGGTCGCCCGCGGTGCGGTCGCCGGCCAGGACCGCGAGCGCATCCAGGGTGACCAGGACGGTGAGGGTCAGCAGCAGCCCCGTCCCTGCCCCCGCCCAGGCGAGCAGCGTGCGGTCCGAGCGGCGCAGGAACAGCCACACCAGCAGCAGCCCCGTCAGGCCGTAGGCGCCCAGCACGTCGCCGCCCCACAGCAGCAGGGCGTGGACCGCACCGAAGGCCAGCAGCAGGAGGTTGCGACGCTGCACCTGCCGCCGGGCCGCGGGCTCGTCGAGCCCACGGTTCTGACGGCTGCGGTGGATCAGCACGAGCCCGTAGCCGAAGAGGAAGGCGAACATCGGGTACACCCGCAGGTCGACCATGGTGATCAGCAGCGCCTGGACGATCCGGTCGGCCGTCGAACCGTCGGCCGGCTGGACGCCTGCCGGGGAGCTCGGCCGGCCGTAGAGGTAGAACGTGGTGTTCGCGAGCACGATGAGCAGCAGCATGATGCCGCGTGCGAGGTCGGGTCCGGGGATCCGACCGGTGTCGCGGGTCGGTCCGGCGGCGGGCGGCGGGCTGTGCTCGTGCGGGCTCATGACTCCCCCCGCCGGTCGGCGCGCACGGCGCGGACGAACAGCTCGGCGAGCTGCTCGGCGTGTGCGGCGATGTCGTGGTCGGGATGTCCGTCGGAGTAGGCGACCATCGACTCGATCGCGGCCTGGACGGTCACCGCCATCACACGGACGTCGAAGTCGCGCAGCTCGCCGGACTCCTGTCCGGTCCGGAAGGTCTCCTCCAGCGCCTGGTAGTACGGCTCGTTGAAGGCATCGCCGTACCGCGGACGGCCGTGGGCGTCGCGCGCGGTGGTCAGTACCTCGGTGAGCGCGACCATCTGTGCGGGATGCGCCCGCAGGTAGGCCGCGATCGAGCTGAACCGGGCCCGGAGCCGGTCCGTGACCGTCGTCGTCGCCTCCAGCTGCGGCACCACGAACTCGGTGATCCGCTCGTACACCTGCTCGACGAGCAGGTCGAACAGGTCGTCCCTGCTCGCGAAGTGGTAGGAGATCACGCCCTTGCTGACGTCGGCGCGCTCGGCGATGCGCGACAGCGATGCCCGGGCGTAGCCGAGCTCGGCCACGACCTCCACCGCGCAGTCGACGATCTGGGACCGCCGGGCCTCCTCGATCGCGGAAGGGCGTTTCTGGCCGGTTGTACTAGATTTAGTGCGCATGGTCAGAAATTAGCACGACCGGCCAGAAATGTCCGCATCACGGTGCCGAGGTGACCCCGGACGGACCCGGTACCCCGCCGCGGGGCCGACGTCCTAGGTTGGACGGGTGAAGGTCCTGCTGCTGGAAAACATCCACCCCGGCGCCGCCGAGGCGTTCCGACGCGACGGCTTCGAGGTCGAGACCCGGCCCGGGTCGCTCAGCGGAGACGAGCTGCACGACGCGCTCGCCGGAGTGCAGCTGCTCGGCATCCGCTCCAACACCACGATCACCGCCGAGGTGCTCGACGCCGCCAAGGACCTCCTGGCCGTCGGGTGCTTCTGCATCGGCACCAACCAGGTCGACCTCACCGCGGCCGCCGAGCGCGGGATCGCGGTGTTCAACGCGCCGTACTCCAACACGCGCAGCGTCGTGGAGCTGGTCATCGGCGAGATCGTCGTCCTGGCCCGGCGGCTGACCGAGAAGACCCAGCGCATGCACGAGGGCGTCTGGGACAAGTCCGCCAAGGGCGCCCACGAGTTCCGCGGCCGCACCCTGGGCATCGTCGGCTACGGCAACATCGGCACCCAGCTGTCCAACATGGCCGAGGCCATCGGCCTGCAGGTGGTGTTCTACGACACCGCCGACCGGCTCGCCCACGGCAACGCGCGACGGATGCCGAGCCTCGACGCGCTGCTCGCCGAGTCCGACGTCGTCTCCATCCACGTCGACGGCCGCCCCGGCAACGCCGGCCTGTTCGGCGCCGAGCAGTTCGCCCGGATGAAGCCCCGCTCGATGTTCATCAACGCCTCGCGCGGCATGGTCACCGACGAGCACGCGCTGCGCGAGAACATCCTGTCCGGCCACCTCGCCGGCGCCGCCGTCGACGTCTTCCCGGTCGAGCCCAAGGCGCAGGGCGACGAGTTCGACTCGCCGCTGCGCGGGCTGGACAACGTCATCCTGACCCCGCACATCGGCGGGTCCACGCAGGAGGCGCAGGAGGGCATCGGAACGTTCGTCTCGCGCAAGCTGCTGGACTTCGTCCAGCTCGGCGCCACTCCCCTGTCGCTCAACCTGCCCAACGTCGGCGCCCCGAACCCACCCGGGGTGTTCCGGACCGCCTGCCTGCACACCAGCACCCCGGGCGTGCTCGCCGACATCAACCGGCTGCTGGCCGACGCGGGCGTCAACGTCGTCGGGCAGTCGCTCTCGACCGGCGGCGACCTCGGCTACGTGCTGACCGACACCGACCAGGTCCTGCCCGAGGACGTGCTGTCCGCGCTCCGCCGGGCCGCCCAGACGGTCTGGCTGCGGTCCTTCCGGCTCTGAGGGCTCAGGCGCAGGCGTTCGCGCCGTACTCCTCGACGTCGGAGGGGTGCATCGGACCGTGCACCCCGTGGTGGACGACGAACTCGACGCCGGTCGGGCGGTGTAACAGCCCGCCCGACCGGCGCCGGTACACCAGCGGGGCGCAGCGGTATCCGAACAGCGCCCGCGCCCAGCCCTCCGCCTCGCCCCGGGCGAGCGGCTCCGCGCCGGTGACACTCAGCTCCCAGATCCCCACGCCGGTCGCCGGGGACTGCCGGTCCGGGGCGGTCGAGGCCACCAGCGTCAGCTCACCGGTCCCCCGCATCGACGGTACGACGATCCGCGCGCGGTGCCAGTCGGTCACCGGGTGCGGGTACGGGTAGGTCAGCAGGCCCTCGCGGAGCGCGGTCACCGGTCCCCCGTGCTGCTCGTGGATCAGCTGTGCCAGATCCACCGACCGCTTGCGGCGCAGGTCGGCATTGACCAGGCCCGCTTCGACCGTCATCCCCGTGGCCTCATTTCCGTCCCCGCGTCCCGGGACGGACCTCCGGCGCTGAGGCGGCGCGGTGGGGCCCGACGCCCGGGTGGGAGGACCCTCGAACGGTCCGGCGTCGGCACCGTGTTCTACGGCTCGTAGAGCATTCTAGATCACCAGCCGCCGCCGGGCGAGAGCGGGATCACATGACGGTCAGATCACACGTCGCGCCGGTAGTGCGCGCTCGCCGGGTCCACGGGATAGTCCGCGAACGGCGGGCAGGGCAGGAACCCGGAGCGCTCGTAGAGCCGCCGCGCCGGTGCCCAGTACGGCCCCGACCCCGTCTCCAGGTAGAGGGCCCGGAGGCCCCGCTCGCGCGCCGCGTCGAGGAGCCGGCTCAGGACGGCGGTGCCGACGCCCCGACCGCGGGCGTGCTCCGCGGTCCGCATGGACTTGATCTCCGCGGCCGGGTGCTCGGGCACCGCGCCCGCGGCCAGCTCGCTCAGCGCGCCGCAGCCGAGCAGGGTGCCGTCGTCGTCTCGGGCGACCCACACGGTCACGCCCGGCCGCCGCAGGCCGTCCAGGTCCAGCGCGTGCGTGCTCTCCGGGGGCCCTGGTCCCGCATGTCGGTGAGGTGCCCGGCCAGGAACCCCTGGACCTGCGCACCGGACAGGTCGTCGGTGTCGATCTCCACACACGCCATCCTGCTCCCACCCGGGCCGTGTTCCCACCGCCACACCTCCGGCTGGCCGGGAGCGGTCCGACGGCTGTGGTCCGTCGGTCCGGCCCGGCCGGGCACCCACGGCCGCCGAGGGCCCGTCGTTATGCTTCCGGCGACCCCGGCCCCGCCCGGGACGGCGCACCCCGGGAGGAACTGCAGTGGCGAAGGTCGAGACGATCCGGCTGGTCGACGACATCACCGGCGGCACCGCCGACGAGACCGTCGATTTCGGGATCGACGGCCGCCGCTTCGAGATCGACCTGACCTCCGACAACGCCGCGTCGCTGCGGGAGGCCCTCGCGCCCTACCTCGGGGTCGCCCGTGCGGCGGGGTCCGCCCGCGCCGGACGCGGCGCCACGGCTCCGGCGCCCTCGGCCGGGCGCAGCGGTGCGGAGGGCACCGACGCCGCGACCCGCGAGCACAACCGTGCGGTGCGGGCCTGGGCCCGGGAGAACGGCTGGACGCTGTCGGACCGGGGCCGCATCCCGGCCGAGGTCGTCGAGGCCCACCGGCGGGCCGGGGTCGGCGACACGGCGGGTCCCGACTCCGGGACAGCGGCCCCGGGGACGGCCTCCGCCGACGCGGTGCCCCCCGCCCGGACCGTTCCCGAGGACGAGACGCCCGCCGGGCACCGGCCGACCTCCACGGCGCCCGCCGTCGAGTTCAGCGGCTGACCCCGTCGCGCGAGCCCGGCGGGGCGCCGTCACCGGCTCGGTGACGGCACACCCGGCGGCGGCGCGGGCAGCGGGCCCGAGCTGTACAGCCCGGAGCGCTCGACGTCGCCGCGCTCCAGGGTCGGGGCGACCGCGTTCGGCCGGTACGGCTGGATCGCCTGCACCTTGCCCCAGTCCCGGCCCGGGTCGCCCTCCAGATAGGTCGGCAGCTCGGCCTGCTTGCCGATCACGGTGATCCAGCCCAGCGGGCCACCGGCCTGCGGCGACGACCAGCCCTCGCCGTCACCGCGCATCTGGCTGCCGTCGGCCTGCAGCCGGTAGGCCGGCACCTCGGCGATCCCGCCGGAGGTGCGGAACGGCTTCAGACACGGGCTGGCCAGTGAGACCGGGTACTCCAGGAACATCGGCTGGTCGCCCACGACCTGCGACAGCGGCGCCAGCTGCGGTGCCCGCAGCGGCGCGACGGCGAGCCACCCGTCGGCGCCCAGCGAGTTGTCCTGCACGACCATGCGGACCTCGGTCGCCGCCCGCGCGGTCTCGGGCAGGTCGAAGCGCAGCTCGCGCCACGGCATCTCCTCCACCCGGCCGTCGTCGAGGGTGGTCTGCTCGACGACGCGGACCCGCCCGTCCGAGAGCCGCGTGGCGTACTGCACGGTCAGCCGGTTCCCGTTGCCCAGGCGGCCGGCCGCGGTGACGACCAGCGGCGTGGTGCCGGCGCGCTGCTCGGCCGTCAGGTTCACCCACGGGGTGCGCAGCGTGCCGGTGTTGCGGTCACCGCGGGGCACGTAGCTGCCGAACGCGGGCGCCGCGTCGCTGCCCAGCCCCCCGGACAGGACGTACTCGAACCCGGACGCCCCGGTCCCGCCGCCGGTCGGCGGGATGCCGTTGCGGACGAAACCGCTGCCCCCGCTGCGGGGGTCGAGCAGCTGCGCGTCGGGGCTGTTGGCGGGGACGACCCCCGGTGCCAGCGGGGCGGGGGTCGACGTCGGCTCCCCCGGCGGCGGCGGTGGTGCGACGGTCGGGAGCAGCCCGGACCGGGCCGGTGCGGCCATGCCGGTCGGCTCCGGGGCGTCGGACAGCACGCCGTCGACGGGCCGCCGCTCGGCGAACACCTGGCTGGCGAGGCCGCACGACCCGCCGAACGGGTGCGACAGCGCGTCGGCGCCCATCGTCCAGGTACCGGAGCGGTCCTGGATGGCCGAGACCATCGACCACACGTTGAACGTGACCAGCAGCCCGCACAGCACCGCGAGCGGCGCCGAGGTCAGCCGCAGCCGACGGGTCGCCCGCAACGCCGACGACGCGTCCCGCCGCCAGTCCCGGGCCCGTACCCAGCGGCCCACCAGCGGGATCCGTCCCAGCGCCCGTTCCACGCCGGCGAGCTGGTCGGGGTGGCGCTCCTCGCGGATGCCGCGCAGGTGCTCGACCCCCGCACCCGCGGCGAGCAGCAGCGCGACGAGCAGCAGGATCGTGGACAGCTCGTAGCCGGCCACGGTGACCTGCTCCCCGGCCCAGGGAACCCCCCAGTTGTTCGTGTACCACCACAGGTTCGGTCCGGCCGCCGACAACGCGGCCACCAGGAAGACCGCGGACAGGAACGCGAGCCGGTTGCGCAGGGAGCGCAACACGTCCGAGCCGGTGGCGATCGCGGCCAGCGCCACCATGCCCGAGCCCAGGCCGACCAGGTCACCGAAGTGGTGGGTCCACTTCGTCGGGGTCAGGGCGAAGATCAGCAGCGCGATCACGGTGCTGCCGATGAGGCGCTGGGCCGGGCCGAGGGCGGCGCCGGGGATGCGGTTGCGCCGGATCAGCACGACGACGCAGGCCAGCAGGCAGAGGATGACCAGCAGGATCGGGAAGCGCCGGGCGATGGACCCGTCCGCGAGCCCCTCGAACAGGGGGGCGTAGCGCTGGGCGATCTCGGTGTACCAGGGCCAGTCCGGGCCGATGTCGGACCGCAGCCGGGTCGAGTCGATCACCGCGGCCCAGCTCTGGTCCGCCCAGGCGACCATCAGGATCGCGGTGCCCGAGGCCAGCAGCGGCGCGAGGACCGGGACCAGGCCGACGGCCCGTACCCGGGCCGCGAGCAGGTGCCACAGGGGGCGCACCCCGGCGACGAACGGTGCGATGGCGATCAGTCCGGCCGGGTTCGCCCCGACCGCCATCGAGGCCGCGAACAGGCCCAGCGCGACCGGCAGCAGCCGCTGCAGGGCCAGCGCCCGCTCGACGCAGACCAGCGCCAGCAGTGAGCACACGACCACGACCGGCTCCGGCCGCAACCCCGAGTTGTAGGCCATCCAGAACGCCAGGAACACCATCCCGGCGGCCCAGGTCGCGGCCCGGGAGCGGCGCGCCTGCCTGCCCAGGCGCGGCAGCAGACCCCGGGAGACCAGCCACCAGGCCATGATCCCCATCAGCACCGAGGGCAGCCGGAGCCAGAGCAGGGAGTCCGAGACACGGACCCACAGCGCGTAGAGGTCGTAGAACCAGCCGAACGGCGCCTCCGCGGCGTCGTACCAGCGGTAGTAGTTGCCGACGTAGCCCGAGGTCGGGACGTCGCGCACGATGCCGAGGGTGAACCCGTCGTCGGAGGTCTGGCCCCCGATCGCGGCCCAGCCGACCAGCACGACGGTGACGATCAGGTCGATCGGCCGGGGCCGGGCGCGGGACCACCACCGGCGCAGCCGCGGCGGCCAGCGCCCGGCGAGTCCGCCGATGGCGTCGCGGCCCGCCCGGTGCGGGCTGCGACCCAGGTGCCGGTCGACCCCGGCCAGCGCGAGCAGCGACCCCAGCAGCGCCACCCCGGCGATCACGGTGGCCGCGGTCTTCCAGACCGACGGGCTGCTGTCGAAGCGGGTGTCCGGGGTGATCCGGACCGCGGTGCCGCCGGTCGGGTCGAGCGCATCGTCCAGGTCGGAGTAGATCCCGACGACCTGTGGGCGCTGGTCCCCCTCGAAGGTCTGGGCGCCGGAGCCCAGGTCGATCGTGGTCGCCGTGCCGTCGGAGGTGACCCGGACCTCCGACGGGGCCGCGCGCAGCGGCGCCGAGGCGAGCTGCTGGCCGCGGTCGACCAGCGTCAGCTGACCGTCGGCGACGGTCAGGACCATCCCCGAGCGGGCACCCTCCGGCGACTCCGGCGGGACGGTGGACAGCACCGTGGCGGCACCGTCGACGCGGTCGTCGAGGCTGCGGATCGCGTCGGCGGGGACGACCACCGACATCGTCTCCGGCCGCAGCGCCACCAGCGGCGAGTTGACGTCGGCGGTGCCGGTGGCCGGAGACGGCCAGACGATCGTGGTGGTGTGCTGCACCACGGGCAGGAACGGCACCGCGACGGCGAGGACGAACGCCAGGAGCCCGAGCCGGCCCGCCCAGCGCAGGCGTCGACGGTCACGGAGCGTGTCGACCGGAGCCGGCGCGGCGACCGTCGCTTCGGAGGTGAGCACCGAACGACGGTAGCGGCCTCGCTCCACGTGATCCGTGGACCCCCCGGGGGTGATCAGCCCGCCGGGACGTGGTGCCGGTCGCGGAACCGGCGGCCCTGCAGCCACCAGCCGAGGACACGGGTGATCCAGGGCAGCATCACGTACACCATCACCGGGGTGAGGACGACGGTCGTCACCGCCAGCCGCGGCACGACGTGCCAGTCCGCGAGCAGCGCGCCCAGGGTCACGGTGGCGAGCAGGTTCATCGGGAAGAACACGAGCCAGATCGTGGTGGCCTGCTTCCAGCGCGGCGGTGTGATCTGCGGCGGGCCCACGGTCTCCACGGCGGCGGGCTGGTCGAACCAGCCCTCGATGCCGGTGCGGCGTTCGGCGCGCGTCATCTCCGCCAGACCCTGGGCCGAGCCGAGCCACCAGCGGCGCTCCGGGCTGGCCTCCCACCGCGCGAGGGTCTCCGGGGAGTCGAAGCGGGCGAGCATGTGCCATTCCTCGGAGCCGTCGCGGCTGCGGACCCAGCCGCCGCCGAGGAAGCCCGGGAAGCCTTCGGCCATGAGCAGGCCGGAGCGGATCCAGGCCGTCATCTCGGCCGCGTGGCCGGGGTCGGCACGACGGGTGAACGAGACCGTCACGGGGTCGCCGCCGGTCGGAGCGGGAGCGGACGCGGCGGCGGGGGTGGTGCCGGCGGCCCGGTCGCGGGTGTCGAGGGACATGGTCTGCATGGTGACCGGTGACCCCGGTGTGCGGCAGCCCCGCCGCACGACATCACTCCGGGGCCCGGTGGGACCCGAGGTCGCCGGCGCCCCGCTCCCCCGGCCGGCCGGTACGGGTGGAACCGCTGTGCCGGGCGCTCCGCCCTCCGAGCGGCTCGGGTCCGGCCGGTCCCGGCCCGAGCGCCGGCTCGCCTGCCCGGTCGTCGCCGTGGCGGGTCTGTGGTCGTCGTTTCGATGACCACGCAAACGCGTCAACGCCTCATTGACCTCAGAAGGGTGAGGGATGCTGCGGCGCCGTCCGGACACCCCACCCCAAGGACGCCAGGACCGTCCCGGAGTCCGTTCCGTCCCGAGATCCCGGCCGGGCATCGCCGAGCGGGCGGGACCGGCGGCGGCCCAGGATCGCGCCGGCTCCGGCGGCGGAGGTGCTACGACGACCCGGGGTCGCGGTCCTCGGTCGGCCCGGGGGACGTCCGGGGCGGTGCCGCCATCGCCGCGCGCAGCTCGGCGGTGGCCTCGGCCATGAGCTGCGCGAGTGTGGCGTCCTCCTCCGCCAGCCAGCGGGAGACGGCTCGCCGGTGGATCGCCAGGACCACGTCGACGACGAAGCGCGCCGTGCCGGGGTCGACACCCCGGCGTTCGAGGGCCGGGGTCAGTGCCTCGGCGATGTCGGCGAGCTTGATCAGATCGCGCTCGGCCAGCGCCGGGTTGGCCGCGATCACCCTCCCCCGGCGCCGGAGGTACCCGCGCGGGCGGAGGAGCCGCTCGGCGCTCCCCAGCGCGGACAGGAGCACGTCGACCGGAGCCAGACCGGGGTCGGCCGCCTCCACCTGCCCGACGAGGTGCGCCTCGAGCTCCCCACCGGCGAAGAGGACCTCCCGCTTGTCGGGGAAGTAGCGGTAGAACGAGCGCTCCTTGAGGCCCGCCGCGTCCGCGATCTGCGCGACCGAGGTGCGGTCGAACCCGTGGGTCTCGAACAGGTCCAGGGCCGCGCGTTCGAGCCGGCCCTGTGCGTCGGATTCCCAGCGCGGCATACCCGTCAGGATACGACGACAGACACTGTCGTCGCCTGCTACCGTCGGTGACAACAGATGCTGTCATCACTGAGGGGATCGCCATGAGGGCTCAGCAGTTCGCCAGGTTCGGCTCCCCGGACGTGATCGTGCTCGCCGAGGTCGCCCGGCCCGAGCCGGGCCCCGGCCGGATCCGGATCGCCGTACAGGCGTGCGGGCTGACACCGGCCGACTGGCACCTCGCGGACGGTCTGCTCGCCGACGTCCTCCCGGCCCTGCCGCGTGGCCTCGGACTGGAGGTGGCGGGCACCGTCGACGCACTCGGCCCGGGAGTCGACGACGTGCGGATCGGTGACCGTGTGTTCGGCCCGGCCGCCTTCGACGGTCCGACGGGCGGCGCCGCCGAGTACGCGCTGATGCCGGCCTGGGCACCCGTTCCCGAGGGGGTCAGCGCCGAGCGGGCCGCCGCGCTGCCGGTGGCCGCCGAGACCGCGTGGCGTGCCCTCGACGACCTCGGTGTCCGGCCGGGCGAGCTGCTGCTCGTCCACGGCGCGGGCACCACCGTGGGTGAGACGGCCGTGCGCCTCGCACGGCACCGGGGTGTGCGGGTGGTCGCCACCGCCGGGCCGACCCGGGCGGCCGCCCTGGAACAGGTCGGTGCCCGGGTCACGCCCCACGGGGAGGGAATGGTCGCGCGCGTCCGCGAGCTGGCCCCGGGGCCGGTGGACCGTGCGCTGGACGCCAGCCCGACCGGGGGGCGGATCGACCGCGCCGAGCGGCCCAGCCCGGCAGGCGGCTCGCTGCCGGCCCTGATCGAGCTGACCGGGGTCGCCGACCGCGTCCTCACCGTGTCGGACTTCGCCGCCGCATCCGATCTGGGCGTCCGGACCAGCACCGCGATGTGCTACGACCGGATGGCCGGGATCGCCCGGCTCGCGGGCGAGGGCGTCCTGGCCGTACCGGTCGCGGGCACCTACACCTTCGACCGCGTCCAGGAGGCGGCCGCGCTCAGCCTGTCCCGCCGTACCGGCGGCAAGCTCGTGCTCGTCCCGTGACCGCCCCGGAGGGCTCGGGCCCTCCGCCCGTGTCGTCCGGCGGGGTCCACTCCCCCCTCCGCCGCCGCGCCGCGCACGGAGCCGTACAGGGCGCCCTCAGGGCGACGTAGGAGAACCCCGGCGGAGGCTGCGCGTGGCGCCGGTGGCCGGGTGGGACGACCCCGGGTGTGGCCTCGCCGTGCCGCGCGCCGGTCGTGCCCGCCCCTCCCCTGTCGTCCGCCCCGGACCGCGTCCCGGTCACCCGCCGACCGTGCGGCCGTCAGGCCGGGCGTGGCCGCGGTCCCCTCCACCGCCGTGACGGACGGTCGTCTCCGACCCGGTCGACGGGTGGCGTCGCCGTGGCCGTCGGTCCCCCGGCGACACGCCGGGGTCGCCCAACGGTTGACCGCAGGTACGCGTCAATGAACCATTGACTTCATGAGGTACGACGAAGCGCAGCACTGGCTCGAGCGGGCCGACCCGTCGATCGCGAAACGCCGGGAGTCGATCACCCAGCAGCTCGACGGGATGAAGGAGCGCGCCGCCGACGGCGTACTCACCCACGACGGGGCCGCCGCCTGGTACGCGCTGGTCCAGGAGATGCGCCGGATGGCCGACTACTACGAGCGCGACCTCATCCGGACCCTGCGGTCCGGTGGGATGACCTGGAAGGAGGTGGCCGACGCCGTCCAGGCCCAGCTCTCCAGCCGCCAGGCGGCCCAGGCGAAGTGGAAGCGCCTGGTGGACCCGACCCGGCGCACCACCAACGGCAACATGCGCCGCGGCGGGCGTCCCCGCCAGGACCAGGTCTCGCGGCGCGATCCCACGACCGACCCGTCCGGGAGCAGCGACCAGGATCGGACGGAGTAGCAGCTCCTCCCCCGGACGGCCCTGCCCGGTGACGGTGCGCAACCTCCGCCGGGCGTCGTCGTTGATCCCGGTGACGACGGCACCCGAGGAGGCGGCTGGTGGCTGGACCGGGGCACGACCGGCGCAGGTGGGCGGCGGCCCTGTCGATCGCGGTCGCGGTGTGCACCGTCGGCCTCGCGCTGGTGCCGCCCGCCCAGGCGGCGCCGCAGCCCGCACCGGTCGCCTCGGCGGCCGACCTGCTCGCCCCGTCCCCGCCCGGGTCGAACGACTGGAGCTGCAGGCCGTCGGCAGCGCACCCGGACCCGGTCGTGCTGGTGCACGGCCTCGCGGCCAACCAGGGCAACAACTGGGCCTACATGGCCCCCCGGCTGGCGGAGCGCGGCTACTGCGTGTTCTCCCTGACCTACGGTCGCAACCCCCTCGCGCCGCCACCGCTGACCCAGGTCGGCGGACTGGCGCCGATGGAGGACAGCGCGGTCGAGCTCGCCGCGTTCGTCGAGCGGGTCCGCGGCGCCACCGGGGCCGCGAAGGTCGACATCGTCGGGCACTCCGAGGGTTCGCTGATGCCGAACCACTACGTCCGGTTCCTCGGCGGCGCCGAGAAGGTCGGGCGCTACGTCGGCCTCACCCCGCTCTGGGACGGCACGAACACCGCCGGGCTGGCGTTCCTCAACCGGACCGGTGAGCAGCTCGGCCTCGGCACGGCCGTCGGCACCGTCCTGGACCCGCTGTGCGCGTCCTGCCGTCAGCTCCTGCACGGCTCGGACTTCCTGCAGCGCATGAACTCCGACGGCGGACCCCGCGCCGACGGCGTCGACTACACGATGATCCTCACCCGCTACGACGAGCTGGTCGTCCCCTACACCTCGGGGCTGCTCGACGGCGCGCACAACATCGTCCTGCAGGACGGCTGCCCCACCGACCTCGCCGAGCACGTCGCGGTCGCGTTCGACCCGGTCACGCTGCAGCACGTGCTCAACGCGCTCGACCCGGCGCACGCGAGCCCGGTGCGGTGCCTGCCCGTGGGCCCGGACGCACCCACCGCCCGCTGACCGTGCCACGCTGTCGCCCGTGACGGCGGTGACGACGGCGGAGGACCTGTTCACAGCGGCGCGGGACGGTGTCGAGGTCACCTCGGCCGTGCTGGACGAGACCGACCTGCGGGAGACCGACCTGGCCGGGCTCGTGCTGCGGGGCGGCTCGCTCGCCGGGGCGGACCTGCGCGGGGTACGGCTGGACCGGGCACGGATCACCGCGACCTCGCTGGCCGGGGCCGATCTGCGGGAGGCGGACCTGACCGACGCCGTCCTGCGCGGGGTGGACCTGTCCGGGGCCCGGCTGGCGGGTGCGACGCTGGGCGACACCCGGTTCACCGGCTGCCGCATGATCGGCACGATCCTGCGGGGCCTGCGGGGGCTGACGGCGTCGTTCGTGCTGGAGGACTGCTCGCTGCAGCTGGCCGACCTGCGCGACGTGGCCCTGCGCGGGCTGCAGGTCGCCGACTGCGACCTGTCCGAGGCCGACCTGTCCGGTGCCGACCTGCGCGAGGTCTGCTTCGCGCGGTGCCGGCTGCGGGGCACCGTGCTGCGGTCCACCCGGCTCGACGGCGCCGACCTGCGGGGCTGCGACCTCGGTGAGCTCACCCCGGACACGCCGCGCGAGCTGCGCGGGGCGATCGTGTCCCCCACCCAGGCGGCCGCTCTGTGCGAGGCGCTGGGCCTCACCGTGCTGGAGCCCTGACCGGGTCCCGGGGTCCTCGCTCCCGCCCGCTCAGCCGACGGTGTGCTCGGCGGCGCCGCGGCGCATCGCGTCGTCGACCTGCCCGGCGATCCACGGGTCGGTGTCGCACTGCGGGCCGGTCGCGGTCAGCGGGCCGAGCCGGACGACGTCGGCGGCGCGGCAGAGCGGTGCGGGTTCGGTGAGGTCGACGCCCTCCTCCTCGTCCGCCTCGGCGGGGAGTTCGTCGGCGACGACCGGCCGCGAGGACTCCGCGGCGCGGTCCTGGCGGGCGGCCTCGTCGCGGTGGTAGGCGGCCAGCTCGGCGTCCCCGGCGGCGCGGGCGGCGTCGGCGCGCGCCTGTGCCTGGTCACGCAGCTCCGCGGCCACGGTGCTGACCCGGCCCGCCGTCTGCGCGTCTCCGGCCCGCAGGGCCGCGTCGCGCGCCCCGCCGACGGCGTCGAGCACGACCTCCCCCCGCCCGGGGACCGCGACCGGCTCGCCGGTGTGCACCGTCGCGGTGTCCGTCGCCGTGGTGTCCGTCGCCGTGGTGCCCGCCGCGGCAGTCGGGACCACGCCCGGGGCCGGGTCGGTGCCGTCGGCGCCGCCGGTGAGGGCGGCCGCCAGTCCGGCGCCGCCCACCAGCGGGACGGTGCCCAGCAGGGCCAGGCGGCCGGGCGTGGTGCGTGGACGTCGATGCCGTCCGCTCATCGTGATCGCCTCCTGGCATTCGGTAGCCGAAGCCGGAGGGGCTCAAACCTCCCTCGCCCGGCCGCGCGCCCCGACAGGGCGTCTCGGCAGGGCGTCTCGGCAGGCCGTCGCGACACGGGACCTCAGCAGGGCGCGACCACCAGGCGGACGACCCGACACACGACACCCTCGGTGCGCGGCACGTCCCCGGTCGGCGTCGGCGGCTCCGCGCTCCGGACGTCGGGCCCGGTGGTACCCGGCGTGGCCGGTGCGGGCGCCGGGCCGGTCGTGACCGGGGCGGGTGGGGTCGTGGGCGCCGGGGGTGGCACGACGGTGGCGCGGCGGCGGGCGTCGGCCTGCTCGCGGGCCCGTTCCTCGCGCTGCCGCTCGGCGCGTTCCTGCTCGGCGGCACGACGTTCCTCGGCCGCCCGGGCGGCGGCCCGCTGTTCCTCGGCGGCCCGCTGTTCCTCGGCGGCCCGCTGTTCCTCGGCGGCCCGCCGGTCCGCGGCGGTCCGGGCCGTCGCCGCCCGGACCGCGCCCTCGGCCACCGCGGCCGCCCGCGTCTCGCGGTCCGCGGCCGTGGTGGGTTCGACCCCGGTGCCGGAGCCGTACCAGCGCGACGGCATCGGGACCGAGGAGGCGTCCTCGACGGTCGGGCCCGCGGCGAAGGTCGGCACCGGCACGTGGTCGTCGACCCGCTGGTCGGCCGGAGCGGTCCCGCCGATCACCCCGGTGCCGGACAGGCCGGCGCCGGTGACCGCCGCGACCAGGGCCACCAGCACCAGCCTGGCCGCGGTCCCGCGGACCGGGCGGCGGGGGGGCCGCGCCGGTGGGCCCGGCCGGTCCGGAGGCGCCGGCGGGTGTCCCGGCGGTGACCGCCCCGGAGCGGGCCGCCGACCGTGGCCACGGGTCCTGCCCGGCCACGGACGCCCCCGGGCCCGCCGGATCGGCCTCGCCCGGCATCCGGTGCCTGCCGGTCACGTGGTGGAGCCGCTCGCCGTGCGCATGGGGTGATCGTCACCGGCCGACGGCGGGACGGCCATGCACCGAACGGGTACGGCGCCGCTCCGGGCCGTCCCGGTGGGGTGAACCCGGTTCCGATCCCGAGCGGTGGGCTCAGCCGCCGAGCAGCGGCAGCGTGCGGCCGGGCACCCGCACCTCGACGGGTGGGGCTCCGGCGACGTCCAGCCGGAGCCGCAGCAGGGAGCCGTCCGGGGCACCGGTGTCCGGACCGGTCCGCGTGCCGCGGCCGGGCCCGTCGTCGTCGTCCGGGTCGTCGCCCTGCGGTGCCCTCGTCCGGGGCGTGGAGGGCGCGTCCCCCGGCCGCGGCGCGGTCTGCACCGGACCGGACGGTGCCGGATCGGACGGCTCCGGCACGGTCTGCTGTGCGTCGGAGGGCTGCGGCGCGCTCGGCTGCGGTTCAGTGGGCTGCGGAGCGATGGGCTGCGGAGCGATGGGCTGCGGCGCAGTGGCCCGCGGTGCGGAGGGCTGCGGATCGGTCCGCTGCGGTGCGGTCGGGTCCGGGGCGGCCCGTCGCGGTGCGGCCTGACGGGGAACGGTCTGCTGCGGGGCCACGGCGCCAGGGGCCGGCCCGACCGGGGAGGGCGGGGTGCGTCCGGCCGCGGGGCCGTCCGCACCGCCGGTCACCGACGGCGGCCCGGCGGTGTCCCCGGAAGCGTCCCCGGCGGTGCGCCCGGACCCGCTCCCGCCCGGACGGGCCGGACCCGGTGCACCGGACGACGCCTGCGCCGGGGCGCCCTCCGACGCCCCCGGTGCCGGGTCGCGCGGGGTGGCACCGCCCGCGTCGTCCCCGGCGGGTGCCGGCGCGGGCGGCGACGGCGCCCCGGCGGCGGAACCGGGAGCAGCAGGACCGGGAGCAGCAGGACCGGACGGAGCGGCAGGACCGGACGGAGCGGCAGGCAGCGCCACCGGGGGTGGCCCCGCCTGCTCCCCCTGCGCCGCGACCGGCTGCTCCGCGACGGGTCCGCCACCCGGGGCGGCGGTGGCCACGATCGCCGTGACCAGCGCCGTCGCGCCGACCACCGGGACCGCCACGGCCAGCACCCGGCCGAACGGTCCCGATCCCACCGCTCTCCGGTGCCTGCCGCTCATCGCCCGGTCCTCCCCCACATCCGGTACCTCCCCGCGTCACCGAGCGTCGCGCCGGACCGGACGGCGCCGGCGGAACCAGCCCGAACGGGTGAGCGGACGAGGTCTCAGTGTCGCAGCGCGCTGTGCATCCGCGCGAGGCGGTCCGTGCGCTCGGCCCGCAGCGACAACGCCGTCTCCAGGTCGACGGCCACGAAGCGGGTCCGGGTACGCGGTGCGGACTGGGCGACGACGTCGAGGTCACCGGAGATCACCGTGGCCACCATCATGTAGCCGCCGCCGGACACCGCGTCGCGGTGCAGCACGATCGGCTCCACCCCGCCCGGCACCTGGATGGAGCCGATCGGGTAGGGCGAGTCCACGATGTTCGACGGGTCCTGGCCCGCCCCGAACGGCGGCTCCCGGTCGACGGTCTCCAGCTCGCCGCCGGTGTAGCGGAACCCGATCCGGTCCGCGACCGGGGTCAGCGTCCAGGTCGTGTCCAGGAAGGTCGCGCGGCCGCGGTCGGTCAGCCGGTGGTCGTAGAGCCCCATCACGACCCGGACCTCGACGTCCTTCGCGAGCGAGGGCCGCAGGTCCTCGGGCACGACGAGACCGGCCCGCCCGGTGCCGGTCCCGACGGGGAGGACGTCGCCCTCGGCCAGCGGACGACCGTCGAGCCCGCCGAGGGCGCCGAGGGCGTAGGTGGCGCGGCTGCCCAGCTTCTCGGGCACGTCGATCCCGCCGGACACCGCCAGGTAGGCCCGTGCGCCGGCCTTGAGGTAGTCGAAGGCCAGCACGTCGCCCTCGGCGACGTCGAAGGACTCCCACACCGGGCGGGGCTCCCCGTTCAGCGTCGGCGCGATCGTCGCCCCGGCCACCGCGACCGTCGCCGGGCCGGTGAACACCAGCTCCGGGCCCAGGTAGACGATCTCCAGGGCGGCGGCGCCGTCCGGGTTCCCGACCAGGGCGTTGGCACAGCTCAGCGAGTACTGGTCCAGCGCGCCCGACGGGGGGATGCCCAGGTGGTAGTAGCCGGACCGGCCGCCGTCCTGCACGGTCGTGGACAGACCGGGCTTGCGGACCTCGATGCGTGTCACGCGAGCACCTCCAGCAGGCGCGTGTTGTAGCCGTCGGGGTCGTCGAGGAAGGGCTGCAGGTCGAACGCGACGGGGCGGGCCGTGATCCGGTACTCCCCCGCCTGCGCCGCCGACTCCAGCTGGTCGTACTCGTCGCGGTCGATGCCACGGAACTTGACCATGTCCCCGGGGCGCATGAAGACCATGTGGTCGGCGAAGTCGGGCTTGGTCTGGGTCGGGTCGTAGATCGGGGCCGGGGTGATCCCGAACATCTGGTAGCCGCCGGCGCCGCGTACCGAGTAGATGCAGGAGAAGCAGCCGCCGTAGCCGACGGTCTGCTTGGGCGTGTCGGTCCGTGGCCGCAGGTACTTCGGCACCACGATCTGCCGGTCGCGGGGCACCATCTGGTACTTGAACGGCAGCCCGGCGACGAAGCCGACCATCGAGGTGAACCAGGGCGAGCCGGAGTGCGCGGCGATGAACTCGTCCACCCCGGCGTAGCCGTTGATGCGGGCCGCGTACTCGATGTCGGTGGCCTCGGGGTCCTGGTGGCGGTCGCGGAAGCGCATCAGCGTCTCGGTGGTCCACGGGTCCCGGTAGAGCACCGGGATCTCGACGACCCGGCAGTCCAGGGTGACCCCCAGCGCGTCGCCGACCCGGGCCTCCAGCTCCGTCAGCTGCGCGAGCAGCGCGTGCGGATCGAGCACGTCGGGGTCGTAGCGGACCTGGTAGGACGCGTTCGCCGGGCAGATCTCCAGGATCCCGTCCGGTCGCTCCTCGCGCAGCAGGTTCGTGATCGCGACGGCCTTGAAGTTGGCCTGCAGGCTCATGTCCTCGGCCAGCTCGACGAACACGAACTCGTCGCCGCCCCAGCTGTAGCGGGCGCTCATGCGGATCCCTTCCCTTCGGCCAGCCAGTCTTCGAGGGTCCCGGTGTGGAAGTCGGCGGCGGCCACCCACGGCTCCCCGGCCAGGGTCCGCAGCAGCCCGGCGGTGGTCGGGATCCCGGCGACGGAGAACTCGTCGAGTGCGCGCCGGGAGCGGGCCAGCGCCTCGGCCCGGTCGGCGCCCCACACCACGACCTTGGCCAGCAGCGAGTCGTAGTACGGCGGGACCGTGCCGTCGGGTTCGAGCCAGGTGTCGCAGCGCACCCACGGCCCGGAGGGCAGCGTGACCCGCCCGACGCCGCCGGGCTGGGGCAGGAAGTCCCGGTCCGGGTCCTCGGCGCACACCCGGTACTCGATCGCGTGCCCGCGCCGCTCGACGCCGTCCTGGGTGAGCCGCAGCGGCTCCCCTACGGCGATCCGGAGCTGCTCGGCCACCAGGTCGACGCCGGTGACGAGCTCGGTGGTGGGGTGCTCGACCTGGATGCGGGTGTTCATCTCGATGAAGAAGAACTCGCCGGTGGTGTCGTCGACGAGGAACTCCACGGTCCCGGCGGAGGTGTAGCCGACCTCGCGGCACAGCGCGACGGCCGCGGCGGTCATCGCCGCCCGGGTGGCCTCGGTGATGCCGGGTGAGACCGCCTCCTCCACGACCTTCTGCCGGCGACGCTGCAGCGAGCACTCGCGCTCGAACAGGTGGACCGCGTCCCGGCCGTCGCCGAGGACCTGCACCTCCACGTGCCGGGCGCGCTCGACGAACCGCTCCAGGTACATGGTGCCGTCGCCGAAGGCCTTCTCCGCCTCGGTCGAGGCCTGCCCGAACGCGGTGCGCAGCTCCTCGGCGTCGGCGACGACCCGGATCCCCCGGCCCCCGCCGCCCGCGGCGGCCTTGAGCATCACCGGATAGCCCACGTCGGTGGCCGCCGCGACCGCGGCGTCGGCGTCGGCGACCCCACCGGGGGTGCCGGGCACGGTCGGGACCCCGGCGGCGCGGGCGACCTCCCGGGCGGCGACCTTGTCCCCCATCCGCTCGATCGTCGGGGCGTCCGGGCCGACGAAGGTCAGGCCGGCACCGGCGACGGCGGCGGCGAACGACGCCCGCTCGGACAGGAAGCCGTAACCGGGGTGCACCGCGTCCGCGCCGGTCTCCCGCGCCGCGTCGAGGATCGCGTCGGCCACCAGGTAGGACTTCGACGCGGGCGAGGGCCCGATCGCCACCGCGGTGTCGGCCAGGCGCACGTGCAGGGCGTCGGCGTCGGCCTTCGAGTGCACCGCGACGGTACCGATGCCCAGGTCCCGGGCGGCCCGGATGATCCGGACGGCGATCTCGCCGCGGTTCGCGACGAGCAGCCTCATGCGGTCTCCACCACCGCCACCGGCTGGCCGGCGTCGACCTCGTCCTCGTCGCCGACCAGGAACTCCACGACCGTGCCGGTCGCGGCCGCTGCGATCCGGTGGAAGGACTTCATGACCTCGACCAGGCCGATCGCCTGGTCGTCGGTGACCGCGGCGCCGTCCTCGGCGAACGGCGGGCTGGCGGGGTCGGGGCGGCGGTAGAACACGCCGGGGATCGGGGAGACGACCTCGTGTCGGGGCACTGCGGGTACTCCTTCTCAGCTGCTCAGGTGGGGCGTCAACGCGTCGTGCACGGCACGGGCGAGCTCGACGGCGTTCGGGGTGTCGGAGTGCACGCAGACCGAGTCCGCACGCACGGTCAGCTCCTTGCCGTTCTCCGAGGTGGCCTTCCCCTCGGTGACCGCGCGCAGGGCGCGTTCCGCGGAACGCACCGGGTCGAACGCCTCGTGCTCCCGGGTGATGACCAACGAGCCGTCGGCGCGGTAGTCGAGGTCGGCGTAGTACTCCGCGACGAAGCCGGCGGGCCGGTCACCCCACACCTGCTCGTGGACGGTGCCGACCATGCCGACCAGCGGGGCGCCGAAGACGTCGGCGGCGTCGGCGATCGCGGCGGCCACCTCCGGGTCGCGGGCCGACATGCCGTAGAGCGAGCCGTGCACCTTGACGTGGTTGAGCTCCATGTCGCGGGCGCGCAGGAACCCGGCCAGCGCCCCGATCTGGTAGAC
This sequence comes from Pseudonocardia sp. ICBG1293, assembly GCF_020131355.1. Classification (GTDB taxonomy): domain Bacteria; phylum Actinomycetota; class Actinomycetes; order Mycobacteriales; family Pseudonocardiaceae; genus Pseudonocardia. The sequence continues at coordinate 189,316 of NZ_JAHLEL010000014.1, read as the reverse complement.
GACGCCCGCGGTCAGCTCCTCGCGGTCGAGCCTCATCTCGCGGCGCCCGAAGCCCTCCCGGTCGGGCAGCGACGGGTGCGCCCCGACCTTCACCCCGTGCCGCTGGGCCAGCGCCACGGTGCGGGCCATGACCCGCGGGTCGGAGGCGTGGAAGCCGCACGCCACGTTGGCGACGGTCACCCAGGGCATCAGGCCCTCGTCGTCGCCGCAGTGGTAGATCGAGTACGACTCGCCCATGTCGCAGTTGATGTCCACCATGTCCCGGTCTCCCTCCCCTGGTCTCAGGCAGTGTGGCCGGAGGCCTGGTTGATCGCCCGCCAGACGGCCTGCGGGGTCGCGGGCATGTCGATGTGGGTCACGCCGAGGTGGGCCACGGCGTCGATCACCGCGTTGACCACCGCCGGCGAGGAGCCGATCGCGCCGGACTCGCCGATCCCCTTGACCCCCATCGGGTTGGTCGGCGACGGGGTGACCAGCTGCTCGAGCTCGAAGTGCGGCAGGTCGGTCGCGGCGGGCACGGCGTAGGAGGCCAGGTTGCCCGCCGTCGGGTTCCCGGCCTCGTCGAAGGTGGCGTGCTCGTAGAGCGCCTGCCCGATGCCCTGGGCGATCCCGCCGTGCAGCTGCCCCTCGACGATCGTCGGGTTCACGACCACCCCGCAGTCGTCGACGGCGACGTAGCGGCGGATCCGGGTGAACCCGGTCTCGGTGTCGACCTCGGTGACGCAGACGTGGGTGCCGAAGGGCCAGGTGAAGTTCGGCGGGTCGAACGCCGAGTCCGCGGTCAGGTTCGGCTCCATGCCCTCGGGAAGGTCGTTCGCCAGCGACGCCGCCCCCGCCACCTCCTGGATGGTCACCGAGGGCCCGGCCGTGCCCGACACCGAGAACCGGCCACCGGTGAACTCCAGGTCGGACTCGTCGGCCTCCAGCAGGTGCGCGGCGATCTGCATCGCCTTGTCCAGGACCTTGCCCGCGGCCAGGTGCACCGCGGTGCCGCCGACGGCAAGGCTGCGCGAGCCGTAGGTGTCGCGGCCGAACGGCGCGACCAGGGTGTCGCCGTGCAGGACCTCCACGTCGTCGGGGTGGACGCCGAGACGGTCGGCGACGATCTGGGACCAGGCCGTCTCGTGCCCCTGCCCGTGCGGGGAGGTGCCGGTGACGACCTCGACCTTGCCGCTGGTCGTCATCCGGACGGTCGCCTGCTCCCAGCCGCCGGACTGCAGCCGGACCCCGGCCGCGACCTTCGACGGCGACAGCCCGCCGGACTCGGTGAAGTTGCCGAACCCGATCCCGAGCTGCACCGCCCCGCCCGACTCGCGCCGGCGGGCCTGCTCGGCGCGCAGCTCGTCGTAGCCGACCAGCTCCATCGCCCGGCGCATGCAGGTCTCGTAGTCCCCGGAGTCGTACTGCACCCCGGACGGGACGGTGCGCGGCTCCAGGAACTTCGGGTGCAGGTTGCGCAGCCGCACCTCGGCCGCGTCCATCCCCAGCTCGCGGGCGAGGTCGTCCATGATCCGCTCGTGGCCGTAGGCGGCCTCCGAGCGCCCGGCGCCGCGGTAGGCGTCGGTGGGGGTGAGGTTGGTGAACACGCCCTTCGCGGTGAAGGAGTAGTGCCCGAAGTCGTAGAGCCCGCAGAAGGTGAAGGCGCCGAACACGGCGATGCCGGGGGTGAGCAGCTGCAGGTAGGCGCCCATGTCGGCGAGCAGCTCGACGCGCATCGCGAGGATCTTCCCGTCGCGGGTGGCGGCGACGGAGACGTCCTGGATCTGGCCGCGGCCGTGCGTGGTGGCCTGGTGGTGCTCCGAGCGGGTCTCGGTCCACTTCACCGGGACCCCGAGCCGCCGGGCGAGCACCAGTGCGAGGAACTCCTCGGCGTAGACGTTGAGCTTCGCGCCGAACCCGCCGCCGACGTCCGGGGCGACGACCCGGATCCGGGTGTCCGGGATGCCGGTGACCGCGGCGAGGATGTCGCGCACGAAGTGCGGTACCTGGGTCGCGGTGTAGACGGTGAAGCCCGCGCCGACCTGGTCCGGCACGCACACCACCGCGCGCGGCTCCATCGGTGAGGGGACCACCCGCTGCTGCAGGTAGCGCCCGGACACGACCACCTCGGCGTCGGCGAAGGCGGTGTCGACGTCGCCGGTCGCCAGCGGCCAGGTGTAGCAGTGGTTGGTGCCCATCTCCGCGTGCACGACCGGGGCACCGTCGGCGAGCGCGTCGGCCATGTCGACCACGGCGGGCAGCTCGGCGTACTCGACGTCCACCAGGTCGGCGCCGTCGCGGGCGGCCGCGGCACCGGTGGCGAGCACGACCGCGACGCCGTCGCCGACGTGGTTCACCTCGTCGCGGGCGAGCGGGCGGTGGTCGGGGATGCGGATGTCCTCGGTGACCGGCCAGCCGCACGGGATGCCGGCGAGGAACTCGTCGTCGACGTCGGCGGCGGTCAGCACCGCGCGCACCCCGGGGACCGCCGCCGCGGCCGCGGTGTCGATGCCGACGATCCGGGCGTGCGGCAGCGGGCTGCGCACCACGACCATGTGCAGGGTGCCGGGTGGGGTGATGTCGTCGGTCCAGGTGGCCCGGCCGGTGAGCAGCGCCTGGTCCTCCTTGCGCTGCATGCGGGCCCCCACCCACGGTGCCGCGGCGGTACCGGTCTCCTGCGTGGCGGTCACTGCGCTCCTTCCGACGACGACTGCGGTCCGTGCCGGACAGCGTGATCGGGAACACCCCGCCGCGGTAGTGTCCGGACTGTCCACTTCGATGACCGGAACCTGACGGTCCGGCAGGGGGTCCGATGGCGCTGACACTGCGCACGCTCTGTGCGACCCGCAGCCTCGGACTGCGGCTCGCGTGTCCGTCCGCGGATCAGGATCGCGCGCTCACATGGGTGCATTCGAGCGAACTGTCCGATCCGACGCCCTACCTCGACGGCGACGAGCTGCTGCTGACCACCGGGCTCGGGCCGGCGCCCGACCCGGCCGGGTACGTGGCCCGGCTGGTCGCGCACGGCCTGGCCGGGCTCGGGTTCGGCTGCGGGCTGGGACACGACGAGCTGCTCCCCGCGCTGCGCGAGGCGTGCACGCGGGCCGGACTGGCGCTGCTGGAGGTCCCCGAGCGCACGCCGTTCCTCGCGCTCACCAAGGCCGTCGCGGAGGCCCGCGCCGCCGACCGCTACGCCGAGGTGGTGCGCACCGACGAGGCGCAGCGGGTGTTGACCGCCGCCGCGCTGGGCGAGGACCCGGACACCGGGACCGCCCGGGTCCTCGACCGGCTCACCGAACGGCTCGGCGCCTGGGCCCTCATCTCCGACCCCGACGGCCGGGTGCGCCGGTCCGCGCCCGCCGCGGCGGCGCGACGGGCGGTGGTGCTGGGCGCCGAGATCGACCGGGTCCGGGAGCACCCCGGCCCGTCCAGCGTGACCGTCGCCGCCGGCGACGGCCAGGTCGTGCTCCAGCCGGTCCGCCTGATCGGGCCCGCGGTGCTCGTCGTCGGGCGGGACCGGCGGTTCACCCCGGTCGACCGCCAGCTCATCGGGTCGGCGGTGTCGGTGCTGACCCTCGCCCACGCGCGCAGCGCCGCGGCCGGGCGGGCCGAGCGCCGGGTACGGACCGCGGTGCTCCGCGCCCTGGCCACGCTGCCCGGCTGCGGCGCCGAGGACGTGCTCGCCGAGACCTGGGGACCGCTGCCCGCCGGGGACCTGGTCGCCGTCGCGCTGGGCGGGCGGACCACCGGCGCGCCACCGGACGTGCTGCTCGACGCCCTGGAACGGGCCGCCGGGGTCGCCTTCCACACCGAGCTCGACGGGCAGGTGGCGGCGGTCGTCGGCGTGGGGTCGGTGCCCGCGGTGCTCGAGGTCGCCGGGCGGGTGCGCGGGGTCCGGGCCGGGGTGTCCACCTCGGCGCCGGTCGGCGACCTGGGACGCGCCCTGCGCGAGGCGGGCCGGGCCCTCGACGCCGCCGAGCGGCGCGACCGGGCGGTGCTGCACTTCGCCGACCTGGCCGGGAGCGGGCTCGCCTCGCTGGTGCGCCCCGAGGACGCCCTCGCCTTCGCCGACGCCGTGCTCGGCCCGCTGCTCCGCCACGACGCCGAGCGGCGCGGCGACCTGGTCGCCTCGCTGCGGGAGTGGCTGGCCCACCACGGGCAGTGGGACCCGGCCGCCGCCCGGCTCGGGGTGCACCGGCACACGCTGCGGGCCCGCATCACCCGGGCCGCGGCGCTGCTGGAGCGTGACCTCGACTCCCCCGGCGTCCGTGCCGAGCTGTGGTTCGCCCTGCACGCCACCGCCCCCTCCTGAGGCGACCCGGGACGCGCTACCGGGCGACGACCGAGCCCACCGTGGCCTGCGGCGGCTCCGGGGTCGCGGAACAGACCGGGCCGGGGCGCGGCACGAACCTCCCGCCGCTCCCGCCGGGCGGGGCGACCCGCATCCCCCGTGCCTGCGCCGGGACGCACTCGGCGTCCGGGTACGACGCCGCCGTCCGCACCCGCAGCCGCGCGGTCGCCGCGGCGCCGGGGGCCAGGACCACCCGGGCACGGGGCCCGTCGATCGCTGCCCGGGGCCCGACCCGGGTGCCCTCGTTGCCCGCGACGAACGCCACGCCCGGATAGCCGTCGAGCACGCAGACGGCGCCGCCGCTGTTGCGGAAAACCAGGTCCGAGACCGCGGCCGGGCCCTCGACGCGGGGTGCGGTGGCCGACACGTCGAGGGTGTCCCCGGTGCACGGACCGGCCGGGGCGCGCTCATCGGCCGGGACGCCCGGGCCGGGCGGCGCGGCCACCGGCGCCGGGGGCGGCGCCGACGCGACCGCGGCCGGGTCCGGGCTCGGCAGGACCGGGGACGGCGGGCCCGCGGGGCCGCAGCCGGCGAGCAGGACCAGCAGGGCGGCACCCGCCCCGGCCGCACGCGGACCGACCACCGTGCCTCCCGATCCGACCCTCGTCGCGACGCCGTCGGCGCCAGTGTGGCGTGTCCGTGCCCCTCCCCGGACGCCGGGTAGGGTCCTGTGCATCGACAACGACATGCCCCGCCGATGACCCCGTGGCAGCTGCTCACGCTGTTCGGCGCCGGTATCGCCGCCGGCCTGGTCGGCGCCGTCGCCGGGCTCGCGTCGCTGTTCTCCTACCCTGCGCTGCTGGCCGTCGGCCTGCCCGCGACCACGGCGAACATCACCAACACCGTCTGCATGCTGTTCCAGGGTGCGGGGGCGGTCGCCGGGTCGCGCCCGGAGCTGCGCGGCGCCGGGCCGCAGCTGCGGCGCTGGCTCGGCCCGGCGCTGCTCGGAGGTGCGGCCGGTGCCGGGCTGCTGCTCCTGACCCCGGCAGGCGGCTTCGAGCGGCTGGTGCCGTTCCTCGTCGCCGCCGCGGCGGTGCTGCTCCTGCGCCCGCCCCGGCCGGCGGCCGGGTCCCGGCCGCCCGGTCCCGTCGTCGCGCTGGGGGTGTTCGGTGTCGCCGTCTACGCCGGGTACTTCGGTGCCGCGGCCGGGGTGATGATGCTGGCGCTCACGCTGTCGCTGCCCGGCGCGACGCTGCTGCGGGCCAATGCCCTCAAGAACGTGCTGAGCTGGGCGGCCAACGCCGTCGCCGCCGTCGGGTTCACGGTGTTCGGCGACGTCGCGTGGGCCGCGGTGCCCGCGCTGGCCCTGGGCCTGCTCCTCGGCGGGTGGCTCGGCCCGGCGGTGGCCCGCCGGCTCCCGGCGCGCCTGGTCCGGATCGGCATCGCCGTCGCGGGGCTCGGCCTGGCGGTGCGGCTGTTCGTCCAGGCCTGGCTCTGAGGCGGTCCCCCGCCCGGTCCCGGTCCGGACGCCCGCCACCTGCCGGGCCGTCAGCCCCGGCGGTACTCGAGCATCGCCGTGACCGGACCGTCGGTGCGGTGTCCGTGACGGCGCAGCCAGCCGTCGAGCTTGCCCTGCACCGTCGGCAGGTCGGGGCGACGGTGCGGCTCGGTGCGCATCGCCTGCTTGAGCAGCGCCAGGTGCGCGGTGCGACCGGGCAGGTGGGTCAGCTTCGCCCCCGCCGCGGCGGCCCGCAGCCCGGCGACGGCGTCGGCGGACTCGCCGCGCGGGGGGTGCCCGCTCAGTGCGAACGACACCGCGGCCGCGAGCTGCCAGGCGTCCGAGGCCGGTGAGGCGGGCTTGCCGGCCGCGGCCTCCGGAGCCAGGTAGTCCGGCGTGCCGAGCACGTAGCCGGTCTGGGTCAGGGTGGAGTCGCCCTGCTTGCGCGCGATCCCGAAGTCGATCAGATGCGGGTGCCCCTGCGGGTCGACGACGATGTTGCCCGGCTTGATGTCGCGGTGCAGGACCCCGGCGCGGTGCGCGGTGTGCAGCGCCCCGGCGATGCCGGTCCAGATGCGGGCCGCGGAGATGTCGTCGACCGGTCCCTGCTCGCCGACGAGCTGGCCCAGCGACATCCCGTCGACGTACTGCATGACGATGACCAGCCCGTCCATGCCCTGCAGCCCGGGGTCGGAGGAGGCGTGCAGCAGGTCGTAGATCTGGACGCAGCACGGGTGGCGCAGCGCGCCCAGCGCGGCGGCCTCCCGGCGGATCCGCTCCTCGGTCTCGGGGTCCGCGGCGTGCGCGGACTTGACCGCGACGGTGTGTCCCCGCTGCGCGTCGTGGGCCAGCCACACCCTGCCGAAGCCCCCGGCCCCGAGCCGGCGCAGCAGCCGGAACCGCGGCGCACGGGGCGACCCGCCCGCCACCGGCGCAGCCAGGGTCGGCCGGCGCGGCGGTCCCGCGGGGGGCGGGAGCGGGCCGCGGGCGGCGCCCGACGCCGGCCCCCGCGGCGGCCCGGCCGCGGGGTGCGCGGCCAGACCGGAGAACGGCGGCGGCCCGCCGGGCGGGCGCCCACCCGGGCCCGGGGCGTACGCGGCGGGCGGCGGCATGCCGTACCCCACCGGCGGACGGGGCACCGCGGTGAACCCGGCATAGGGGGCGGACCGCTCGACCGGGACCGGCCCGCGGCCGCCGTCGGTGCCGTCGGTGCCGAGGGTGCCCGGCACCTCGCGGGCGGAGAACCGCTGGGCCAGCCGCTCGGCCACGCTGGGCGTCGCCGCGGCCCCGGCCTGCGGGGCGACCCCGCTGCCACCGCGCCCCGCCCGGGACGACCCGGTCCCGGTGGCGCCGGCCGCGGACGGGTCGGCGCGCCGCGGCGGGGCGTCGCGCCCGGCGCGGATCCGTTCGACCGTCGCCCGCGACGGCGCGGGGAACAGCGGCACGACGAGCACCCCGACCAGACTCGCGCCGAGGATGCCGACCCACAGGTGCTCGGCCGTCCCCGCGGGGACGGTGCCGGTCAGGACGATCAGGGCGAACAGCGGGAGCCAGAAGAACTTGGCGGGCCAGCGCGGCCCGCGGCGCAGCGCGGTGCGCGCCTGCACCGCGACCAGCACGGTCGCCAGCAGCGGCACGATCCCGAGCAGCGCGACGGAGGTGACCGAGGTGACGACGTCGCCGCCGATGGACCCGGCGACGGTGCCGCGGCCCAGGTAGCTGCTCTGGGTCCCGACGACACTGCAGGTCTCGACCCGGATCGACGAGGTCGTCGACGCGCTCAGACCGGGCACGGCGGGCACCCCGGCGGTGGCGCGGCCGAACACCTCGCCGGCCCCGACGAACACGGCCAGCGGGAGCAGCCCCGCCGACAGCACGCCGATCCCGGCCAGCAGGACCGACTCCGCCGAGCCGTAGCCGGACGACGAGCCGGAGCCGATCCCCCGGCGCAGCAGCGCGACGAGTGCGGCGCCCGCGGTGGGCAGCAGCCCGGTCAGCACGCCGAGCGCCGTGACCGACCACGCCCAGTCCCCCGGGCACACGTCGGGCACCCCGAGCCCGCGGATGCCGTCCAGCACCCCGGCGACGAGCGCCACCAGCGCGTCCACGCCCGTCCTCACCCCCGACCTCGCTCCGGGTGCGGGCCACCCGGACTGCCCACTATCGCATCACCCGGCTGCTGCCCGGCGGAGCAGCGGGGGCACGGGGGCTCGTGCGGTGCGGCGCAGCGGGCTCAGCGCACGAACAGGTCCAGGTCGGTGTTGAACCGGTCGAGGAGCTCGGCCAGGGAGTCGCGGTCGTGGGTCGGCCAGTGCGCGATGACCTCGCGCAGCGGCGCCAGGCGCGCCTCGCGGACCTGCTCCCGGGCGGTCAGCCCGGCCGGGGTCAGGGTGACGCTGACCGAGCGGGGGTCGCGCTCGTGCGGGGAGACGTCGACCAGACCGGCCCGCGACAGGCGGGAGACCTGACGGCTGGCGGTGGGCTTGGAGACGCCGAGCTTGCCGGTCAGCGCGGTGAGCGAGAGCGCGCCCTCGTCGTCGAGCAGCATGAGGACCGGGTAGGTGTAGCGGTCCACGGCGTCGTTCGTGCCGTACCCGTGCGCCCACACCGCCTCCATGGTGCGGCGGACCAGCAGCGTGATCTGCTTCTCCAGCGAGTGCAGCGGGTCCTGGGTGGCCGTGGCGAGACCGCCGGTCGCCACGGTTGCGTCGTCGTCAATCGGGCCAATCGGACGTTCCGTCATGATTCGCAGACTACACACGTTGCGGACCGCAACATTGACGATCGCAATCACGTAAGAGCGTCCGGCGATTGATGGTTATCGGAGTCGACGGGTCGTGGGTCGGGTTGTCCAGCGGTAGCGGCTGCGGGCACGGTTGATCAGCCGGCGGATCACGGTGAGCGCGGCGGCGAGGTTGAGGTAGAACTCGACGATGATCTTCCGGCGATCGGTGAACCGGCGCAGCTTGCCGTAGCCGTTCATCCAGGAGTGCGTGCGCTCGATGGGCCACCGTCGTCCTGCCTGGATCGGCGCCGGGACCCCCGTGGTCGCGATCTCGCCGGTGAAGCCCAGGGTGTGCAGCAGAGTACGGGTCTTGCCGGAGTCATAGCCGCGGTCCAGGTGCACGGTCGGGAACAGATCACCACCGTGGGCGTCGCGGTGGCGGGGCAGCGGGCCGATCATCGTCACGATGCCGGTCAAGGTCGGTTCCAGCAGGGGCGAGTCATGGTCGTTGGCTCGCGCCGCGACCAGGTGCAGCGGGATGCCCTGGTCATCGCAGGCCACGGACCGTTTCGTGCCCTGCTTGCCGCGGCCGACAGGGCTGCGGCCGGCCACCTCGCCTCCGCCTGGTGCCTTGGTGATCGATCCGTCGACCGCCAGATCGTCAAGATCCAGGCCGAGTATCTGGTCGTAACCGGCCAGCGCGGTGCGGAGCAGTTCCTCGCTGACTCCCGCGGTGGCCCAGTCATCGAGACGGCGGCGGATGGTGCGGTCCGAGCAACCCGGCGTGGCGATGCGTTCGTAGCCACTACCGTGCACCAGAGCGGCAACGACGTGGTCGAACACGACCCGATCAGAGATCCGGCGACGGTGACAGCCCCACGGATGGGCCGGGTCGAACTCCGGGCGCCGCTCTGCCTCGATCAGGGCAGCGAACTCGACCCAGAGGGGGTCGATCAGCGATTCTGGCAATAGAGGCACGGACCCTCCAGGCGACCATCAGGACATCAGCAATCCCATGATCACTTGCAGGTCCGTGTCTCTACCAACACCGACACACGGCCACCTCTACTGCCGGACGCTCTAAGCTTGATCTTTAACCTTCCGGAGCTGCTGCTGGGAGGTTGATGTAGTTCGGGCGGCGTGTCGGCGGGACATGGGTACGGCCACCGCTTGATCATCTTCGGGTTCCTTCCACAGAACATCGAAGACGAAAGCGGTGGCCGTGGTGGTCAGTGTGGCTTCTGCCGGGCCAGTGGTGCTCGGTGACACTCCGGTCGGGCGGGGTGATCTTGCCGGGTTTCGGCAGGAGTTCTACGCGTCGTTGACTGCGCGAGCGGATGCGCTGTTCGAGCTCACCGACGCCGTGTTGTGCGCGGACGGCCCGGTTCGCTCGCTACCGGAGCTGACCTTGGTGGCTGAGCACCGTCGCGGGCACGGCGCGATGTACGACGCGTTGGCCTGTGGCAGGATCTCCGCCCGGAGGCTGCGCCGGGTGCTGGCCGGTCTCCCGTTGCCCCGTGCCGTCGACGGTCGGATCGTGCTCGCCGTGGATGTCAGCCCGTGGCTGCGCCCGGACGCTACGACCAGCGATCAGCGGCTGTTCTGCCATGTCTACGGACGCGGAAAGGGCAACGCGCAGCTGATCCCGGGCTGGCCATACTCGTTCGTCGCCGCCCTGGAGACGGGCCGGACGTCGTGGACGGCGGTCCTGGACGCGGTTCGACTCGGCCCGGCCGACGACGCCACCGCGGTGACCGCCACCCAGCTACGCGCGGTCATCGAGCGACTGACCAGCGCCGGGCACTGGCGCCCCGGGGACCCGGACATCGTGATCGTCACCGACACCGGATACGACATCACCCGCCTCGCCTACGTACTGGCCGATCTGCCCGTCGAGCTGGTCGGACGACTGCGCTCGGACCGGGTCCTGCGCCTGCCCAAGCCGCCACGGCTGCCCGGCACGACCGGGCGCCCACCCAAGCACGGCCCGGAGATCGCCTTGAACCGGCCCGCCACCTGGATCGAACCGGTGCACACCACGACGACCAAGACCACCCGCTACGGCACTGCCGTCGCGACCAGCTGGGACCGGGTCCACCCCCGGCTGACCCGGCGCACGTGCTGGATCGACCACGCCGGCGAACTGCCGATCATCGAGGGCACCCTGCTCCGGCTGCAGGTCGACCACCTACCCGGCGACCGCGACCCGAAGCCCGTGTGGCTATGGAGCTCCGCCACCGACGCGAGCGCCGCCGACGTGGACCGCTGGTGGCAGGCGTTCCTCCGCAGATTCGATCTCGAGCACACATTCCGCCTGCTCAAGCAGACCCTCGGCTGGACAACCCCGAAGCTGCGCACCCCCGAAGCCGCCGACCGCTGGACCTGGCTGATCATCGCCTCCCACACCCAACTCCGCCTGGCCCGACCACTGGCCGCCGACCTACGCCGCCCCTGGGAACGACCCGCCGCCCCCACCCGGCTCACCCCGGCCCGGGTTCGCCGCGCCTTTCGGAACATCCGCGCGCGGACCGTCCTCCCGGCCAGTGCACCGAAACCCAGCCGACCCGGTCCCGGCCGCCCACCCGGCTCCCGCAACCGGCACACCCCGACCAGCCACGACGTCGGGAAAACGGTCAAACGCGACCGCACCATCACCGCGCGACGACAACACACAGGTTAAAAACCAAGCTAAGACGTCGTTTCAGAAGTGGTGGGCCCGGTTCTGCCGGTGACGGCGGGGCTGGCAGCATCGGCTGATGGTCGCGCCTCGTGTGTCTGAGAAGACGAAGATTTTCGAGTTGGAGATCGTCCTGACCGAGGTGGTGCCGGCGGTCCGGCGTCGGGTGCAGGTGCCGGGCGAGGTCGACTTGGCGGTGTTGCACGAGGTGGTGCAGTCAGTGATGGGCTGGACGAACTCTCATCTGCACGAGTTCGAGATCGTCGGGCGCCGCTACGGGATCCCAGACCCGGACTGGCCCGGACAGGATGTCGCCGACGAGACGAAAGAGAAGCTGTTTCGGCTGGTCAAGGCTGGTGACCGGTTCGGTTACGTCTACGACTTCGGTGACAACTGGGCCCACGAGATCACCGTCGAGGCGGTCGCGGCCGTCGAGCCGGGAGTGTGCTATCCGCGATGCGTCGCCGGGCAGGGGGCGTGCCCGCCCGAGGACGTCGGCGGGATCGGGGGGTATGAGGACTTCCAGGCCGTGCTCGCCGACCCTGACCATCCCGACCGCGCCGAGCGCCTGGAGTGGGCGGGCGGGCCGTTCGACCCGCACCGCTTCGACCCTGACGAGGCCGACCGGGCCTTGGAGTGGCTGGCCTGGCGGCCGCTGGCCCCGACCTCGTAGGCGAGTGCCTCAGCGAGGGCTGGGTCGACCATCACTTCGGCTTCGGCTTCGGCTTGGTGAGGCGGCGGTGGCAGATCAGGGCGCAGGCCAGCGATAACAGCGCGGTGATCGTGGATTCGGCGCGGTCGTAGCGCAGCGCGAGGCGGCGGAAGTCCAGCAGCCAGGACATGGTGCGCTCGACGACCCAGCGGACCCGCCCGAGCCGGGTGGAGTCCTCGATCCCGCGCCGGGCGATCCGCACCCCGATCCCACGCCCACTCAGGTAGCGGCGGCAGCGGGGATAGTCGTAGCCCTTGTCGGCGTGCACCTTGTCCGGCCGACGTCGCGGACGCCCCGGCTGTCCCGCCCGTTCGCGGACGCCGGGGTTGGTGTCCAGCAGCGGGGCGAGCATCCGACTGTCGTGGGTGTTCGCCCCGGTGACCAGCGCATGCAGCGGGAGCCCGCCTCGGTCGCAGAGCACGTGGTACTTGCTGCCCGCCTTCCCGCGATCGGTCGGCGAGGGCCCGGTGGCCTCGCCGCGGCGCTTGGCCCGCACGCTCACGCTGTCCACCGCCGCCCGCGACCAGTCCAGCAGGCCCTGCTGGGCGAGGCGGTCGAGCATCACCCGGTGCAGCTGGGCCCAGACCCCGGCCTGCTGCCACTGCCGTAGCCGCCGCCAGCAGGTCACTCCGGACCCACAGCCGAGCTCGGCGGGCAGCGCGTTCCAGCTGATCCCGGTCTTGAGCACGAACACGATCCCGGCCAGAGCGGCCCGATCCGGCACCCGCGGACGGCCTGTCCGTCCCCGCTTGTGCTTGCGCGGCTTGGGCAGCAGCGGCTCCACCAGCGCCCACAGCTCGTCGCTCACCAATCGCTCGACACAAGATCGCCGCGCCACGACCGGACATGATCAGCTACCAGCGCCGATCCACACAGGACCGACACGCCGACTTCTGAAACGACCTCTAAGAGGTCGCGCGGATTGGTCACAGCTTGGCCGCGGTCGAGTGTCTGGGGGCGAGGGCGGGTACGGGCCTGCCGATCATGAAGTTATCTACGCTTCGTGATCGTCTGGAGGCCGCGTGCCCACCCTGCCATCATGGCTGACCGAGCCGTTGTGGGACCAGTTCACCGCGCTGCTGCCTCATCGAGACGAGTTCGATCCCACCCATCCGCTGGGCTGCCATCGCCGCCGGATCGCGGATCGGATCGTGTTCGACAAGCTCCTGCAGGTACTGCGGTTCGGCTGCTCGTATGAGGGCATCGCTGACAGCACCTGCTCGGCGACCACCATCCGCGATCGTCGTGACGAGTGGATCAGGCTCGGGGTCTTCGCCCAGCTGCGTCGGATCGTCCTGGACGCCTACGACCGCATCGTCGGTCTGCTGCTGCACGACATCGCCGTCGATGGCGCCATCACCAAGGCCCCCGGCGGCGGCGAGGTCGCCGGTCCGTCGCCGGTGGACCGGCGCAAACAGGGTATGAAACGTTCGGTGCTCGTCGAGGGATACGGCATCCCGCTGGGCCGAGTCCTGGCCGGAGCCAACCGGCACGACTCCCCGCTACTGGGCCCCACCCTCGACCGCCTCGATGCTCTCGGCCCGCTGCCCGACGACATCACCGTGCACCTCGACGCCGGCTATGACTCCGGCAAGACCCGCGACACGCTGGCCGAACGAGGCCTGCACGGCGAGATCGCGCACAAGGGTGAGAAAGCGCCGATCCAGGCCACCCGCCGCTGGCACGTCGAGCGGACCAACGCTTGGCACAACAGCTTCAACCGGCTGCAGCGCTGCTACGAACGACGAGAAATCGTCGTCGACGCGTTCTTCGACCTCGCCGACACGATCGTCACACTCCGTAGCTTGATTCGGCAGGCCTGGACCACACACCGCTGGAACGCCCGACCTGCACGACGTCCATGATCACCAACCAATCCGCGCGACCTCTAAGAGGTCATTTCAGAACGAGGTCGACGTGTCTGTTGTAGACGACAAGCGGCTATCTGACCTGCCGTTTGATCTGTCGTCGAGGGGTCAATGGAAACTCGACAAGTCGTTCTGAAACGACCTCTAAGCCGATCGAAAGGTTCGTGCGCGTTCACGCAACGATACTGCGCCGAACGGGTGTGATCAGCGACGCTCGTCGTCGATCTCGCAGGACGAACCACCCGTCGGCGGACGGACCGGACCTTTCGTGTTACCTCCGTGTTGCATTACGCAATGCTTAGCGTTGCAATTGATCATGCCGGGCGGCGCGGCCCGGGCCACGAGAGATCGAGGAGGCGCTCACCGTGTGCGGAATCTGCGGCTGGATCGACTACCGGCACGACCTGGGGGCGGACGAGCACGCCCGCACCCTGGCGGCGATGAACGACACGATGTCCTGCCGGGGACCGGACCAGCAGGGGGTGTGGGCGCAGGGGCCCGCGGCGCTGTGCCACCGCAGGCTCGCCGTGATCGACATCGAGGGCGGGCGCCAGCCGATGACCCTCGACGAGGGCGGGGCCCCGGCCCTGCACATGGTCTACTCCGGTGAGACCTACAACTTCCGGGAGCTGCGCGAACAGCTCGCCGCGGCCGGTCACCGGTTCCGGACCTCCAGCGACACCGAGGTGGTCCTGCGGGCGCACCGCGAGTGGGGCGCGAAGGACCCCCGCGACGTCGCCCGCCGGCTCAACGGCATGTTCGCCTACGCCCTGTGGGACTCCGGCACGCACGAGCTCGTGCTGGTCCGCGACCGGCTGGGCGTCAAGCCGCTGTACTACTACCCCACGCCGCACGGTGTGCTGTTCGGCTCCGAGCCCAAGGCGATCCTGGCCAACCCCGAGGCCGAGCGGGTGGTCGACGCCGACGGGCTGCGGCGGGCGCTGGCGTTCGTGTCCGACATGTCCAACGCGGTGTTCCGCGGGATGCGCGAGGTGCCGCCCGGCTGCGTGGTCCGGGTCTCGCGCGAGGGCGGTGTCCGCGAGGAGCGCTACTGGCAGCTCACCGACACCGGGCACACCGACGACGTCGACACCACCGTCCACCACGTCCGCGAGCTGCTCGAGGACACCGCGCTGCGCCAGCTCTACGCCGACGTCCCGCTGTGCACCCTGCTCTCGGGCGGGCTGGACTCCTCGGCACTCACCGCGCTCGCGGCCAAGCACGTCGAGGGCACCGTCCGGTCCTTCGCGGTGGACTTCGTCGGCTACGCCGACAACTTCGTCGCCGACGACGCCCGCGGGACCCCGGACACCCCCTACGTGCACGAGGTGGCCGAGTACGTCGGCACCGCACACCGCGACATCGTGTTGCGCACCGAGGACATGATGGACCCGGCCGTGCGGCGCGCCACCGTGCACGCCCGCGACCTGCCCGCCGGCATCGGCGACATGGACTCCTCGCTCTACCTGCTGTTCTCCGCGATCCGCCGGGAGTCCACGGTCGCGCTGTCCGGGGAGTCCGCCGACGAGGTCTTCGGCGGCTACCGCGACTTCCACGACCCCGAGACCGTCGCCGCGGACACGTTCCCGTGGCTGGCCGGGCGGATGATGAACCACGACCATGCCGACCCCGGCCTGTTCGACGGCGCCCTGTGGGCCAAGCTCGACGTGGCCGGCTACGTCGAGGACCAGTACCGGACGGCCCTGGCGGAGGTGCCCGAGCTGACCGGCCCGGCCGCCGACGACCCGCACGAGCGGCGGATGCGCGAGATCTGCTACCTCTACCTGACCCGCTGGCTGCCGGTGCTGCTCGACCGCAAGGACCGGATGAGCATGGCCGTCGGGCTCGAGGTGCGGGTCCCGTTCTGCGACCACCGGCTCGTCGAGTACGTCTTCGGCACCCCGTGGGCGCACAAGACCTTCGACGGCCGCGAGAAGTCGCTGCTGCGCCACGCCACGAAGGACCTCCTGCCCGACTCGGTGGTGCAGCGGGTCAAGAGCCCCTACCCCTCCACCCAGGACGACTCCTACGAGAAGTCGCTGCGCGACCAGGTCGCCGAGATCCTCGGCCGCGGTGACGACGCGCCCGTCGCGCCGCTGGTGGACCGGGCGGCGGTGCAGCGCCGCCTCGACGACGGCGGCGGGCACGAGGCCAACTCGATGGGCCGCCGGATGCAGCTGGAGCGCATCATCGACCTGAACACCTGGATCGGCGACTACGACGTGCAGCTCTCGCTGTAGCCGTCACCGCCGGCCCCGTGGCAGGTTCGCCCCGTGGGTGGTTGTGTGGGTGGCGACCCGCACGACCGCCCACGAGGTGAGGCCACATGGGACTGACCCGCAGCGACGGACCGCTGTCTCCGTACGCACCGACCACGGTGAACTACGCGATCGACGGCCCGGCGCACAAGCTGCTGATGCACCCGTTCCCGAGGCGGGTGCGTGCGGAGTTCGCCGGGCGCACCGTGCTCGACACCCGCGCCGGGTTCCTCGTCCACGAGTCGAACCTGCTGCCCGTGCTCTACGTCCCCGAGGCCGACCTCGACCACGACGTCCTGGTCGCGACCGACCACACCACCCACTGCCCGTTCAAGGGCGATGCGTCCTACCGCTCGCTGGTCGTCGGCGACCGCACCGCGGAGAACGCGGTCTGGCACTACCCCGAGCCGGTGGCGGCCGCGCCCTGGCTGCGCGGGCTCGCCGCGCTCTACTGGAACGCCGCCGACGCCTGGTACGACGAGGACGAGCAGGTCTTCGCCCACCTCACCGACCCCTACACCCGCGTCGACGTGCGCCCGACCCACCGCGAGGTCGTGGTCACCCACGTCGCGACCGACGGGGTGGAGACGGTGCTCGCCCGCTCGCAGCGACCGTGGGTGCTGTCGGAGACCGGGCTGCCGAACCGCTGGTACCTGCCCGCGGCCGACCTGGCCGTCCCGACCACGACGGGCGAGCTGCGCACCCGCTGCCCCTACAAGGGCGAGGCGCACTACGAGCACGCCGAGCTGCCCGGCGGGACCCGGCTGGCCGACCTGTTCTGGCACTACCCCGACCCGCTCCCGGAGTCGGCCCGGGTGGCGGGGCTGCGGGCGACCACCGGCGGCGGTCGCGACGACGGCTCCCGGATCGTGGTGACCGTCGACGGCGTCGAGGCCTGACACCGGGGCCCCACGTCGAGGCTCCACGTCGAGGCCGGAACCGGGCCGGAGCCGGCCCGGTGGGCTCAGTCCTCGTCGGCGACGATCAGGGCCTCGATCGCGGGCAGCGCGGCCTCCAGGGCGGCGCGCTGGTCGGCGTCGAGCCGGTCGAGCCTGCGGGCGACCAGCGCGGTGCGCTGGCTGCGGACCTCCCGCAGCCGGTCCCGCCCGGCCGTGGAGATCGAGATGAGCACGCCGCGGGCGTCACCGGGGTCGGCGGCGCGCTCCACCATGCCCTGGTCGTCCAGGGCGGAGAGCACCCGGGACATGGTCGGCGCGGTCACGCCCTCCCGGCGGGCGAGCTCGGACAGCCGCAGCGGGCCGTGCTGCTCGACGGTGACCAGCGTCGACAGCTGCAGCGGCGGCAGCGACTCGGAGCCGTCGATGCGGATCCGGCGGTTCAGCCTGCCCACGGCCAGCCGTAGCCGCGAGGCCACCTCGTCGTCGCTGGTCTCGAAACGGCCGGCGACCACCGCGCCCGCGGAGCCGCCGGACGCGCTGCCCGATCCCTCACCCATCGCCCCATTCTGCCAAAGAAGTGCTGAGCAATGGCATCGGCCCTCGGGGACGGCCGGGTCGTGACAGGGTCGCGGGCATGCAGATCCCCGACCCCGTCGCCCTCGCCGGCGCGCTGATCGCCCTCGACACCCGTGGCGGCGGCGAACGGCGGGCCGCCGACCTGCTCGCCGGGCTCCTCGAGGACGGCGGTTTCACCGTGCGGGCCGAGCCCGACCCGGCCGCCCCGGAGAGGGCGAACCTGGTGGCCCGCCGGGGCGACGCCCGCCCGCCGGTCACGCTCACCGGGCACCTCGACACCGTCCCGGCCGACCCGGCGGGCTGGTCGTTCGACCCGCACGCCGGCGACGTCGTCGACGGGCGGCTGCGCGGGCGCGGCAGCACCGACATGAAGGCCGGGGTCGCCGCGATCGTCGTCGCGGCGCTGCGCAGCGACCCGGCGGTGCCGCTGCAGCTGGTGTTCACCTTCGGCGAGGAGACCGGCGGTGACGGGGCCCGCCTGCTCACCGGCCTGGAGCCGTCGCCGCTGCTGCTGGTGGCCGAGCCGACCGCGAACCGGGTGCTGCACGGTCACAAGGGCGTGCTGTGGCTGCGGCTGGTGCAGCACGGGGTGAGCGCCCACGGGTCGCGCCCGGAGCTGGGCGACAACGCACTCGTCGCGCTCGGGCGGGTCGCGGCGGCGCTGCACGACCACTCCTGGCCCCGCAGCGCGACGCACGGCGCCGCCACCGCCAACCCCGGGACGCTGCACGCCGGGCTGCAGCCCAATCTGGTGCCCGACCGGGCCGAGCTGGAGATCGACCTGCGTCTGGTGCCCGGCCTCGACGCCGCCGCGGCCCGCGCGCAGGTGGCCGCGATCGCCCGCGCCGCGCTGGCCGGGACGACCCACCGCGGCGTCCCGGACGTCGAGGTGCGCCTGGACCTGCCCGCCGTCGGGACCGATCCGGCCGACCCGCGGGCCCGGTCGGCCGCCACCGCGCTCGGCCACGACGGACCGGCGGCGTTCGCGTCGTACTTCACCGACGCGTCGGTGCTCGTGCCCGCGCTCGGGGACCCCGCGGTGCTGGTGTACGGGCCCGGTGACCCCGA
Source organism: Pseudonocardia sp. ICBG1293 (assembly GCF_020131355.1). Lineage (GTDB taxonomy): Bacteria > Actinomycetota > Actinomycetes > Mycobacteriales > Pseudonocardiaceae > Pseudonocardia. Next base: position 170,765 of record NZ_JAHLEL010000014.1, on the reverse strand, counting down.
GCTGGCCCACGTCACCGACGAGACCTGCTCCGCGGCCCGGGTCGGCGAGGCGGCCGACGCCCTGGTCACCGCCCTGGTCAGAGCTTGCGCAACCGCACCCGCGTGACGTCGTGGTGCGGGCCCTTGGTCAGCACCGCGCTGGCCCGCGACCGGGTCGGCAGTACGTTCTGCTCCAGGTTCGGCTGGTTGATCGTGGCCCAGATGTGCTCGGCCCGGGCGACGGCCGCGTCGTGGTCGAGCTCGGCGTAGCGCCGGAAGAACGACTGCGGGTCCCGGAACGCGGTCTGGCGCAGCCGCAGGAACCGCTCCACGTACCACCGGCGCACGTCCGCGGTCGCGGCGTCGACGTAGACCGAGAAGTCGATGAAGTCCGACACCGTCAGCGCGCCCGCGACGGCGGGCTGGAGCACGTTGAGGCCCTCGACGATGAGGATGTCGGGGCTGCGGACCACGAGCTGCTCGTCGGGCACGATGTCGTAGACCAGGTGCGAGTAGACCGGGGCGGTGACCTCGGGGCGGCCACCCTTGATCTCCGACACGAAGCGCAGCAGCTTGCGGCGGTCGTAGGACTCCGGGAAGCCCTTGCGCTCCATCAGCCCGCGGGCCTGCAGCTCGGCGTTGGGGTGCAGAAACCCGTCGGTGGTGACCAGCTGCACGTCCGGGTGTTCGGGCGAGCGGGCCAGCAGCAGGCGCAGCAGCCGGGCCGTGGTCGACTTGCCGACCGCCACCGAGCCCGCGATGCCGATCACGAACGGGGTGCGCGCCCCGCCCGAGCCGAGGAACCGCCGGTAGGCCCGGTAGAGCCGCCCGCCCTCCTCGACGTGCAGGTTCAGCAGCCGGGACAGGGGCAGGTAGACCTCGCGGACCTCGTCGAGGTCGACGAAGTCGCCGTAGCTGCGCAGCTGCTCCAGCTCCTGGGCCGACAGCGGCACCGTGGTCGAGGACGCCAGCTGTGCCCAGGACCGGCGGTCGAAGTCGACGAACGGTGAGGCGCTCCCGCGGGCCAGCCCCGAGCTGCGGCGGCCCCCGTACTGCGGGTGCGTCCCGGGTGGCGGGGGCGTGCCCGCGGGCGGGACCGCGGGCTGCGGCGCGCTCACCGCGGGACCGCGGTCGGGACCCCGGCCACCGGCTCCCGGCGCCGGTCCGGGGGACCCGGTGACGCGGGGAGCGGTGCGGGGGGCGACGTCGCCGTGGTCATGGCTGACCAACCTAGACCCCGATCACGGCCCGGATCACGGTCGGGACGTCGTGAGATCACTCGCAGCACCCGCGAGGCGGCCCGGGCGGCACCGCCGTATCGTCGTGCACCGTTTCTCCGGTGAATGTGGAGGCCCTGAGCTCCGTGTCCGTTCTGCTCTCGTGTCTCGGGCTGCTCGCGGTCGTCGCGCTCACCCTGGGGACCGCCGTGTCCGTCGCCTCGGAGTTCTCCCTCACCGCGCTCGAACGCAGCCGGATCGACGCCGCGCTCGCCCGCAGCGACGACCGCCGCACCCGCTCGGTGCAGCGGGCGCACGCCGGGTTGTCGTTCCAGCTGTCGGGCTGCCAGCTCGGCATCACCGCCACCACCCTGGCCACCGGCTACATCGCCGAGCCGGCCGTCGCCGAGCTGATCCGGCCGCTGCTGGAGGCCGTCGGGCTGCCGGCGGGGCTCGCCTCCGGTACCGCCACCGTGCTGTCGCTGGTCCTGGCGACCGTGCTGTCGATGGTCTTCGGTGAGCTGGTCCCGAAGAACCTCGCGATCGCCCACCCGATGGAGGTGGCGCGCTCGGTGGTGTGGCTCCAGGCCGGGTTCGCCTCGGCGTTCCGCTGGCTCATCACCGGTCTGAACGCCGCGGCCAACGCCATCGTGCGCCGGCTCGGCATCGAGCCCGCCGAGGAGCTGCGCTCGGCCCGCTCCCCCGGCGAGCTGAGCTCGCTGGTGCGTGCCAGCGCCGAGAGCGGCAGCATCGACCCGGGCACCGCGGTGCTGCTGGAGCGCTCGCTGCGCTTCACCGACCGCGTCGCCGAGGACCTCATGACCCCGCGGGTGCGGGTGGAGACCATCGACGCCGCCGACACCGTCACCGACCTCGTCGCGCTGGCCCGCCGCTCCGGGTTCTCCCGGTTCCCGGTCGTCGACGGCGACCCCGACGTCCCGCTCGGGCTGGTGCACGTCAAGCAGGCGTTCTCGGTGCCGCCCGCCCGGCGCGGCGACACCGCCGTGCGGGACCTGGCCCGGCCGGTCGAGACCGTGCCGTCCTCGCTGGACGGCGACGAGCTGATGACCCGGCTGCGGGCGGCGGGCCTGCAGACCGCGGTGGTCGTGGACGAGTACGGCGGCACCGCCGGTCTGGTGACCATGGAGGACCTCGTGGAGGAGATCGTCGGCGACGTCCGCGACGAGCACGACCGCGGCGAGCAGAACCGGGTGCGCCGGCTCGCCGACGGCGTCTGGGCGCTGTCCGGGCTGATGCGCGACGACGAGGTCGACGAGGCCACCGGCTTCCGGATGCCGCACGGGGAGTACGAGACCCTGGCCGGACTGGTCGGGGCCCGGCTGGGGCGCATCCCCGACGTCGGGGACACCGTCGAGGTCGACGGGTGGACGCTGGAGGTGCTGCGGCGCGACCGCAACCGCGTCGCCGAGGTCCGCGTCGCGCGCACCGCCGCGAACGGGACGGTGCCGGCGTGAACGACCTGCTCGCACTGCTCGCCGCCGTCGCGCTGCTCGGGGTGAACGCGTTCTTCGTCGCCGCGGAGTTCGCGCTCATCTCCGGCCGCAAGGACCGGCTGGAGGCCATGGCCGACGACGGGTCCGCCGGGGCGCAGCGGGTGCTGGACGCCTCGCACGACCTGTCCCGGATGCTCGCGGCCTCCCAGCTCGGCATCACCATCGCCTCGCTGCTGCTCGGCCGGCTCGGCGAGCCCGCCGTCGCGCACCTCATCGACGGCCCGCTCACCGCCGTGGGGGTGCCGGAGGCGTTCGCCTACCCGGTCGCGTTCGCGGTGTCGCTGATGATCGTGGTCGTCGCGCACATGATGCTCGGCGAGATGGTGCCCAAGAACATCTCGATCGCGGGGCCGGAACGTGCGGCCATCCTGCTCGTGCCCCCGTTCCTGGTGTGGACCCGCCTCACCCGCCCGTTCATCGACCTGTTCAACGCGATGGCCAACGGCACCCTGCGCCTGGTCGGGGTGACCCCCCGCGACGAGCTGGAGACCGCGTTCACGACCGGCGAGCTCGCCGAGATGGTGGGCGACTCGCGCCGCGAGGGCCTGCTCGACGACTCCGAGAGCTCCCGGATCGAGCGGACCCTGTCCTCGGCCGAGGCGACCGTCTCCGACGTCGTGGTGGCGTTGGCGGACCTGGTGTGCCTCGACGCGGGCCCCGGCGGGTCGACCACCGTCGCCGCGCTCACCGAGGCCGTCGAGCGGACCGGGTACTCCCGGTTCCCCATCCGCGGTGCGCAGGGCAGGCTCATCGGTTACCTGCACGTCAAGGACGTGCTCGACCTGGTCGACGCCGAGTCGGCGACCATCCCGCCGCAGCGGGTCCGCAGCCTGCCGTCGGTGCCCGCCTCGGCGCGGCTCGACGAGGCCCTGGCGACCCTGCGGGCGGCCCGGGCGCACCTGGCCCGCGCCGTCGACGGGCACGGCACCACGGTCGGGGTGGTCACCATGGAGGACCTCACGGAGGCGTTCGTGGGCAGCGTCCGCGACGCCACCCACGCCCCCGGCACCCCGCCCTGACCCGGGCGCGTCGTACCGTCGGACACCGTGCCCCGACCGCCAGCCACCCCACCGGCGCCGCCCCCACCGGCGCCGACCCCGCCCGTACCGGGCGGCGCCGTGCCCGTCCTCGACGGAGCGCAGTGGCGGGCCCGGGCGGCCGCGCACCGCGAGCGGGTCGCGGCGTGGACCGCGCCGCACCGCGAGCGGCGCCGTCGCGGCGAGCCGCATCCGGTGTGGGACTTCCTGTTCACCTACTACTCCCACCGCCCGGCCCAGCTGGAGCGCTGGGACCCCGGTCCCGGCCTCGCGCTGGCCGACGCCGCCGAGCTCGCCGACCGCCCCGGTCACGTCGTGCGGCCCGACGGGACGCTGGTCCTCGACCCCGCCGCGTTGCCGCCGCGACTGCGCACGACGGCGGCGTTCGTGCACCGGCTGCTCACCGCGACCCGGTCCCGGGCGCCCCGGCTGGGCTGCTTCGGCCTGCACGAGTGGGCGATGGTCTACCGCACCGACGCCGCCCGGCACCGGGACACCGTCGGGCTGCGCCTCGGGCGGGCCGGCACCGACGCCGTCGTCGAGTCCGCGCGGATCAGCTGCACCCACTACGACGCCTACCGGTTCTTCACCGACGCCGCGGCCCCGCGCAACGAGCTCGTGCCCACCCGGGAGCGGCAGGTCGAGCTGGAGCAGCCGGGCTGCCTGCACGCGACGATGGACCTCTACAAGTGGGCCTACAAGCTCGCCCCGGCGGTGCCCTCGGAGCTGGTGGCCGACTGTTTCGCCCTCGCCGCGGACGTCCGTGAGCTGGACATGCGCGCCTCCCCCTACGACCTGGCCGACCACGGGTTCGACCCGGTCCGGATCGAGACGCCCGCCGGGCGCGCCGAGTACACCAGGGCCCAGGCCGGGTTCGCCGAGCGGGCGGCTCCGCTGCGCGACGCCCTGACCGGGCTGGCGGGGCTGGTGGGGCTGGTGGCCGGAGCCGATGCGGGACCGGACGACGGGGACCGCCCCGGGGGCGACGCCCCCGGGAACGACCTCGGGGCCGCCGGGGCGATCCCCGACGGCCCCGCTCCGGCCTGACGGCTCAGCTCGCGACGAGCTCGTCCAGCACGCCCTCGCGCGCGGACGCGACCAGGTCGGAGAACTGGTCGACGCTCATCTGCACGCGCTGCCCGAAGTCGTCGGTGATCACGATGCGCTTGTCCGGTGCGGCCGCGTCGTCGACGTACAGCTCGGGGCATCCGCAGTTGCAGCTGCCGCAGAAGGTGGCGATGTGTCGCACTCGGGTGCTCCTCGTCGTCGGTCCGGCGTCGCGGGACGGGTGCCCGCGCCGTCGTGAGGGGTCGCCGCCGGCAGTCCGCCGGTTCCCGATGTCACCCGATGGGGTCAACCGGTCACCGCCCGGGGTCGGGTGCCGGGCTCACACCGGCAGGTCGGCCGGGTCGGTGCCCTCGACGAAGAAGTCGATGTCGTTGTCCGGGGAGGCGCCGTAGCGGGCCAGGTCGGTGACGCCGTGGGCGGCGAGGACGTCGTCGTCGATGAAGGTCCGGCCGGTCGGGCAGGCCGGATCGGTGAACACGGCCATGGCGGCGTCGGCCACGATCTCCGGGGTGCGGGCCCGGGCACCGACCTGCTCCCCGCCGAGCAGGTTCACCACGGCCGCGGTCGCGATGGTGGTGCGCGGCCACAGGCAGTTGGCCCGGATGCCGTCGCCGGCGAACTCGTGCGCCCAGCCCAGGGTCAGCAGCGTCATCCCGTACTTGGACAGCATGTAGGGCGGGAAGACACCGAGCCATTTCGGGTCCAGGTTGATCGGCGGGGACAGCGTGAGGACCTGGGCGTCGTCGGAGGCCTTCAGCTCTCCCAGCGCCGCCCGCGTCAGCAGGTAGGTGCCGCGTGAGTTGATCGACTGCAGCAGGTCGTAGCGCTTGGGCGTGAGGTCGGCGGTGCCGCTCAGGTTCAGTGCGCTGGCGTTGTTCACGACGATGTCGATCCCGCCGAAGGTCTCGACGGCGGTGGCCACGGCGCGGTCCACGTCCTCTTCGACGCGCACGTCACCGACGACGGCGACGGCCTTGCCGCCGGCCTGCTCGATCTCCGCGACCGCGGTGTGCACCGTGCCGGGCAGCCGCGGGTCCGGCTGGTCGGTCTTGGCCAGGATCACCGCGTTCGCGCCGCGGCGCGCGGCGGCGACCAGGATCGCCAGGCCGATGCCGCGGCTGCCGCCGGACATGACGATGGTGCGGCCGTTCAGGTCCCGCGGGGCGGTCTCGGTCATGGGGTCCTCCGGTGGTGCGTCGGTGCACGTACTCGGAGCGCACTGTAACAGTCAGGACTGACCGTTTCGGTGGAGCTGCGTCACACGGGCGGGCCGCAGCCGGTTCAGGGCGGCCGCGACCTCGTGCCGGCGGGGCGCCGCGACGTCGGCGAGCGACCCGCGGGTGATCGCGGCGGTGCCGTGACGGTCCAGCTCGTCCTCGAGCCGGTCCAGCGCCCGGGCGAGGGGGACGCCGGACAGCTCCAGCGCGGCCAGGGCGAGCCCGACCCCGGTGGTCTGCGACGGGTCGACGAGCTGGGCGACGGCGGAGAGGTCGACGTCGTCGCCGCCGAAGGTGAGCCGCCCGCGGCCACGGGCGGTGACCTTGCGTCGGCCGCGTACGGACGGGTCCACGCTCGCCGGGTCGAACTCGCGGCGGGCGAACGGCGGGAACGCGGTGTCGGCGGTCTCGTCGGCGTGCCCGGCGATCTCCCGGGCCCGTGCGGTGACCTCGGAGACCGCGTAGTCCTGCAGCAGCAGCACGGTGTCGGCGCGGTCGAGGTAGTCCCCGGAGCCGCCCATGACCAGCACCGTCGACACCCCGTGGCCGCGGTGCAGCGGGCGCACCCGGTCGACGAACGGGACCAGGGGCTCGGCCGGCACCAGCGCGCGCATCCGGTCGTCGCGGATCATGACGTTGGTGGCGGCGGTGTCCTCGTCGATCAGCAGGACACCGGCACCGGCCTCCAGCGCCTCGATCGTCGCGGCGGCCTGCGAGGTGGAGCCGGAGGCCGAGGCGGTGGAGAAGTCGTCGGTCGCACGCCTGGACGGCAGGTCGGTGACGAAGGCGTGCACGTCGACGCGGTGCACACAGCGCTCGTCCTCGGCCCGGACCGACACCGCGTCGGTGCGGGTGACGACGAGCTCGCGGCCGTCGCCGGGGACGTGGTCGTACACGCCCGACTCCAGCGCGCGCAGCAGGGTGGACTTGCCGTGGTAGCCGCCGCCGGCGATCACCGTGACGCCCTCGGGGACGCCCATCCCGGTCACCGGCCCGCGGTTCGGGGTGTCCAGGGTGACCCGCAGCGCCGCCGGCGCGGCGAACGGGACGCCGTCGGGCAACGGGTGGTCGTCCACCCCGGAGGCACGGGGCAGCACCGCGCCGTCGGCGACGAAGGCGACGAGCCCGCGCCCGGGCAGGGCGTCGCGCAGCGCGCAGGCGTCCTCGACGGTCTCGACGAGGGCGGTCGCGGCGGCGGTGTCGAGCCGGTCCCCGCGCAGTGCGGCGTCGACCGCGCGCGGCAGGTCGCGGCCGAGGACCTCGGCGGCGGCGCGCCCGGCGATCCGACGGCCGCGCCCGGGCAGCGACACGGCGAGCTCCACGGTCACCGTGCCGTCCGGGTCGACCCGGATCGCGCTGCGGTGCAGCACCTCCTGACCGCCCGCGTCGACGCGCAGCGGGGTGCCCTCCAGCTCCCGGCGCAGCACGCGGACCAGGTGCCCGCCCAGCGCCCGCGCGCGGACCGGCCCGTCGTGCAGCGCCGCGGGCAGCCGCGCCTCGGCGGCCGGGACGGTCACCCGCAGCCGCGACGGCGGCGCGAAGGGGTCGGACTGCACGGCCCGCACGTCCAGGTCGAACCCGTCTCCGGTCCAGGGTCCGGCCAGCTGCTTGTAGGCGCCGTAGCCCGCGCCGTCGAGCTCGCGCAGGCGCGCGGCGAGGTCGGTGACCGCACCGTGCGGACGGGACGTGCGGGAACGGTCGTGCCGGGTCATGCGGGGGTCCTCTCCGGACGGTCGTGGGACGGCGCGTCCGGGGTACCCGCCGCGGCGGCCCCGAACCGGGGTGCGGTCCGGGGCCGCCGTCGGGTCAGCGCGCGGTGAACGCCTGGATCACCAGCTGGTCCCCGGGCGGCGTGGCGGCGCAGCCGGTGCCCTCCATCGGGACGAACAGCGAGTCGGTCTCGCCGGGCGGGTAGACCCGCAGGCCGCGCACGGCCGTCGGGCGGCAGGCGGCCTCGTCGAAGTTGCGCACGTTCACCACCCGCAGCGTGGCGCCGGTGGTCCCGCCGGGGGCGAGGCTGACCGGGTCGCCGTGCCCGCCCTGCATGGCCGCGGCCGGGCCGACCTGGTGGCCGTCGTCCCCCCCGACGTAGGACACGCCGGGGAAGCCGCGCACGACGCAGGTGCGGCCGCTCTGGTTGCGCAGGGTCAGCGTCACGTAGGACGACCCCGCGGCGCCGCCACCCGGGTCGGCCGCGACCGACCCGGCCAGCTCCGAGGTGTGGCAGCGTTCGTCGCCGCCCGCCTCGGCACCGCCGGTGCCGGTGTGGGCCCCGGTGCCGGCCCCGGCGTCGGCGGAGCCGCCCCCGGCCGACCCGGCGCCCCCGGCGTCGGACACCGGGGCGCTCGTTGTCGGCGCGGCGGCGCTCGGCTGCGCGGAGCCGCCCGACCCGGCCGCGGCGGGCCAGTCGTCGCCGCCCCCGCATCCGGCCAGCAGTGCGCCGCAGGCGGCGACGGTCACGGCCCAGCGGGCCGTGCGGTGCAGGACGTACCCGTCCATGTCAGTCCCCCGATCGTCATGGTGTGTACGTCTCCTCGGACGTATCAGCACGCAACCGGTTGCCCCACTCGTTGGCGATGCGAACGGGAGTTCACCCGTCCGTTCCCGATCGTCGCCCGGTCGGTACCGTCCTGGGCTGTGTTGTCGCGAATGTCCGGAATCCATCTCTCCCGTGGGGCCGCGATCGGCGTGGTCGAGACCATCCCGGGGGTCAGCGGCGGGACCATGGCGCTGGTCGTCGGGATCTACGAGCGGCTGATCGCCCAGGCGGCCCACCTCGTCGGCGCGGTCCGGGCGCTGCTGCCGGGCGCGGCGGGCGGTGACCTCGCCCCCCGCGAGGAGCTGCGCCGGCTGGACTGGGGCCTGCTGGTGCCCGTGGCACTCGGCATGGTGCTCGCGGTCCTCGGCGCGTCCCAGGTGCTCCCGGGACTGATCGAGGACCACCCCGTCGGCGCGCGGGCGGTGTTCCTCGGGATGGTCGCCGCCTCGGTGGCCGTCCCGCTGCGGATCACCGGACGGCTGCGTGGGGTGCGCGAGTGGGCGCTGGTCGCCGTCGCGTTCGCCGCGACGTTCGCGGTGAGCGGGCTCCCGCCTGCCGGCGGCGACGGGCGCCCGCCGATGCCGCTCGTCGGGCTGGCCGCGGCGGTCGCGGTCTGTGCGCTGGTGCTCCCGGGCTTCTCCGGGTCGTTCCTGCTCCTGGTGTTCGGCCTCTACGAGCCGACCCTGCGGGCGGTACGCGACCTGGACCTGGCCTACATCGCGGTGTTCGGGCTCGGCGCGGTGCTCGGGCTCGCGAGCTTCGTGTCGGTGCTGACGTGGCTGCTGGAGCACCACCGGCGGACCCTGATGGTGATCATGATCGGGGTGCTGCTGGGTGCGCTGCGGGCACTGTGGCCCTGGCAGGACGAGGCCCGCGGGGTCCTCGCCCCCGACCCGGGGTGGTGGTGGATGCTGCTGCCTGCCGCCCTCGGCGCCGCCGTCGTCGTCGCCATCATGACCGTGGAGCGCAGGATGGAGACACCCGGCGCGCCGTCGCCGGTGGCGCAGGCCCCGGCCACACCGGTGCCCGCGACCGACGCCGCGGACCCGGAGGCGACCGTCGTCCACCGCGTGACGCGGCCGGGCACCGGGCACCGCCCGGACGGCCCGGCCGACGCCGACGTCACCCGCCCGCTCCCGCGGGTGCCGTCGCGGCCCCGGGACCGGCGCGACACCCCCTGACCGACGACCGCCGGGCGGGTACGGCCGGGCTCAGCGCGGGAGCCACTCCGGGCGCCCGGACCCGCGGGGCACCAGGACGGTGCGGTACTCCCCCGGCGTCGCGCTCATCGTCACCTGGTCGGTCACCCCCTGGTAGTGCCCGAGCGGGGTCGCCGCGGTGAACGTCTCCGGGCCGGGGTAGGCGTGCCGCTCCCCGGTTCCGGCGACCTCGCGGGCGTAGGCCGGGTCGAACACGCCGAGCTCCAGCATCCACAGCGCCGCCCGCGCCAGGGACACCTCCACCGCCCAGGAGCCGCCCTCGGTCGCCCGCCGGCGCAGCGCCGCGGCGATCCCGGCGGCGGTCAGCCAGGACACGATGTAGTCGTTGACGACCAGGATCGGGGACAGCCGAGGCGTCACCGTCGGGTCGGTCGCCGACCCGCCCTCCAGCGTCATCATCCCCACCAGCGTGCCCGCGGACTGGTCGAACCCGACGCGGTCCGCCCAGGGGCCGACCGGCCCGTGCAGGGTGTTCGACGCGTGCACGATGCCCGGCCGGAGGGCAGCGGCCTGCTCGGCGGACAGGCCGAGCCGGTCCAGGTAGCCGGGGCGGCGGTTGGCGTAGAACACGTCGGTGTCGGCGAGCAGCCCGCGCAGCAGCGCGGCGCCGTCCGCGGTGTGCGGGTCGACCGTGGCCGACCGGACGCCGACGTTGGCGGTGACGTAGGTGCTGTCGTGCTCGAACTCGGTGGGCCGCCAGATGTTGAGCACGTCGGCGCCGTGCAGCGCCAGCGCCCGTCCGGTCCCGGCGCCCGCGATGACGTGGCCCATCCCGAGCGCGCGCAGCCCGTCCAGCGGCAGGTCGGCGCGGCGGCGCGGCCCGAACGGCTCCGGCGGGGCGTCCCCGATGCGGCGCAGCGTGATCGGCGGGGTCCCCGCCAGTGCCGCGTGCTGGGCGGTCGCGAGCCACTCGCCGGGGGTGCGGGCCATCGGCATGACGATCCCGGCCTCGCTCGCGGCCTGCTCCAGCTCGGCGGCGTCCCACCGGACGATCGCGTCGGCGACGCCGCTCTCCGGGGCCCCGAGGAAGGTCTCGGCCCGCGCCCGCAGCGCCGGGTAGGGGTTGAGCGGCATCACCCAGCGGCCGTCGCGGGTGCGGTGGAACGCGAACGCCAGCGCCTGCGAGGTGATCGCCGGGCTGGCGGCCGGGTACCCGTTCAGCAGCTCCCAGCGGCGGTCGTAGAACGGGCAGAGCCGGTGCGGGGCCCGCCGCACGTCGACGCCGATGTCCTGGCCCGCGCCGCCGCGGTCGCGGTGCACCGCGGCCATCCCGACCGACTTCGCCGCGAGCGCGACGGCCGCTCCGCCCCCCAGGCGCAGGGCGCTGGGCACCACAGGGTCGGCGCCGACGAAGCCCACCGCTCCCCCGGCGTCCGCGCTGCTCATCCCGACGCACCCCAGCAGCCCGTCCAGCGCGGCGCCGGGGTCGAAGACGTCGTCGGTGGCCGGGCTCGCGACGGCCGCGCGGACGCGCTCGGCGGTGGCGTCACCGGTGGTGGCGGCGGGGGTGGTCATGGGGTCGGTCCCTCCACGTGCTTGGCCCGCAGGTACTCGCCCACGGACTTGCCGATCTGGTCCACGCGCAGGTTCGCCGAGCCGCCCGAGCCGAGCAGCCCGACCAGCACGAGGTGCACCGCGTGCAGGTGCGGGAACTCGTGGCGGACGATCCGGCCACCGGCCTCGGGGAGCAGCGCGGCCGCCCGCTCGGTGGTCAGCGTGGCACGCAGCCACTCCCAGTGCGCGGGGTCGCGGCACCAGACGCCCACGTTGGCGTTGCCGCCCTTGTCCCCGGCCCGGGCCCAGGCGTGGGTGCCCAGCTCGACGCGGGGCCCGGCCGGCGCGGGCAGATCGGGATCCGGGTGCACCGGCTGCGCGGTCTCCCCGGGGGTGGCGGTCCGCGTGGCCCGCGGGACCTCGACCCGGCTGCCGTCGTCGAGGACGGCGTGGTGGTCGAGCAGCGCGGCCTCCAGCAGCGCGGGCCAGTACTCGATCCGCGGCCAGGGCTGCGAGGCCCGCGGTGCGTGCCCGTCGTGGTGGAACCCGGGGAAGCCCTGCAGGTACAGCGACCCGACGGCCGGGGCGAACCGGAGCAGCGGCTCCTTCTCCCGGGCGGTCGCGATCACCCGGATCGGGACGGTCGCCGCCCACTGGGTCGGTGGGTCGACCGCGGCGACGCCGAGCGGGGTGACCTCCAGGGAGTCGACGTGGCCCTCCAGCGCGGCGCGCAGCTGGTTGCGCAGCAGCTCCACCTTGCCCTCGACGTCGGGGGCGGTGCAGAACAGCATCGTGGAGATCTCGTGGCCGATCGGGGCGAACACCGCGACCTTCGCCGTGGGCGGCGGCGGGGACCCGGTGACCGGGCCGATCGCGACCCGGTCCGGGCCCTCCCGGCTCAGCCGCACGGTGTCCAGGTGCACGGTGACGTCGGGGTTCAGGTAGCGGGGGCCCTGGATCTCGTAGAGCAGCTGCGCGGTGACGGTGTCGACGGTGACCGTGCCACCGTCGCGGGCGTGCTTGGTGATCACCGAGGAGCCGTCGGCGGCGACCTCGGCGATCGGGAAACCGGGACGCAGCATGCCGGGTACCGACCGGAACCCGGAGAAGTTGCCGCCGGTGGCGTGCGCGCCGCACTCGATGACGTGCCCGGCGGTGACCGCACCGGCCAGCGCGTCGAACTCGTCGGGGTCCCAGCCGTGCCACCAGGCGGCCGGCCCGGCGGTGAGCGAGGCGTCGGTGACCCGCCCGGTCACGACGACGTCGGCACCGGCGGCCAGCGCCGCGGCGATCCCGAACCCGCCGAGATAGGCGTTCGCGGTGATCGGGGCGAACCCCCAGTCCTTGAGCGGGGCGCCGGTGTCGAGGTGCTCCAGCCCGTGGCCGTCGGCGTGGAAGTCGGCGAGCCGGTCGAACACCCCGTCCCCGGCGACGTGGGCGACCCGCAGCGACAGCCCGGCCGCCGCGACCCGCTCACGCAGCTCCTGCGCCATCGCCGCCGGGTCGAACCCGCCCGCGTTGGTGACGACCCGGATCCCGCGCCGGGCGATCTCGGGCAGGTGCGGGGTGAGCTGGTCGAGGGCGTAGGCGACGTAGCCCGGGCCCCCGCGACCGGCCGCCGCGGCGAGCGCGGCGAGGGTGACCTCGGCGAGGTAGTCACCCATCAGGACGTCGACCGGGTCCCCGGCCATCGCCTCGTCGACTCCCGTGTACCGGTCGCCGAGGTAGCCGGAGACGTTGGCGATGCGCACGGGACGGGTGGCCATGCCGGTCACGGTAGGCCGGTGCCCGGCAGGCCGACCAGGACCGATGTGCGCACCCATCCGTGACCTCTAGGGTCACGGCGCGTGGAGCTGTCCCATCTGCGGTACTTCCTCGCCGTCGCCGACGAGCTGAACCTGACGCGGGCGGCGGCCCGGCTACACCTGGCCGCGTCGCCGCTGTCGCGCCGGGTCCGCGACCTGGAGCGGGAGCTCGGGACCCCGCTGTTCACCCGGTCCGCGCGCGGGATGGCGCTGACCGCGGCGGGGCGGGCGCTGCTGCCGCGGGCCCGCGACATCGTCGCCCGGGTCGAGGCGCTGCCCGGGGCGCTCGCCGCCGCGGACGGGCACCCGCTCGTCGTGGTGGGGATGGCGCCGGACGTGACCGCCGCGGTCCGCGACGGGTTCCTGGAACGGCTGCGGGCCGCCCGCCCGGAGCTGGCGGTGCGGGTCCGGCCCGGGACCAGCGCGGAGCTGGCCCGCGCGGTCGCCCGCCGCGACCTGGACCTCGCGTTCGTGCACGGCGGCGGCGGCGAGCCCGGGCTCACCGCGCGGCGGGTGGACACCCGGCCCGCCGCCGTCGCCGTGGGGTACGGGCGGGGCTTCGACGACCGCACCGAGGTCCGGCTCGAGGAGCTGGCGGAGCTGCCCTACGTGTCGATCCGCTACGACGCCGCCCCCGCGGTCTACCGGGCCACCGGGGAGCTGCTGGCCCGGCACGGCGTGCACCGGCGGATCGAGCTCGACACCCACAACCCCGGCGACCTGACCCACGTCGTCGCGGCCGGGGAGGCGTTCACGCTGGTCGGGCTGGGGTCCGGCGCCACGCACAAGGCGTTCGTCGGGGAGCCGGTGCACGTCCTGCCGGTGGTCGGGGCGCAGGTGCGGCTCGGCACCGACGCGGTGTGGCGCACCGACCGGGCCACCGACCCCGGCGACGTCGTCGGGCTGCTCGCGGCCGCGGCCGGGACGCCGGCGGGGCCCGTGGCGTGACGCCACGGGCCCCTGCGGTGCGGTCGGTCAGACGTGGGCCGGGGCCCGGTCGCGGGTCCCGAACCCGGCCTCGATCTCATCGAGGGTCCGGTGCGCGGTCTCCCGGGCCGACCAGGCCGACGCCGCCGCGACCAGGCAGATCACGGCGCCGAAGACGGCGACCGGCAGCCAGCCGGTGACGCTGTTCGCGGCCAGCCCGGCGGCGATGGTCGGGGCGAAACCGCCGAACGCGAAGCCGATCTGGGTGCCGACGGCCATGCCGGTCAGGCGGACCTTGGCCGGGAACATCTCCCCGTAGAACGAGGGCCAGACACCGTTGGCCGCGCTGTAGACCACCCCGGAGAGCAGGATGCCCGCGCCGAACACGAACAGGTACTCGCCGGTGGACACCGCCCACAGGTAGACGGCGAGCAGGACCGCGCTGCCCAGCGCGCCCGCGACGAACACCGGCCGGCGGCCGACCCGGTCGGAGAGCGTGGCGAACAGCGGGATGGCGGCCAGGGCCACGACGTTGGCGCTGACGACGACCCACAGCATCGTCGAGCGCTCCAGACCGACGGTGTTCACCGCGAACGACAGCGCGAAGACCGTCATCAGGGTGCTCACCGAGGCGACGGTCGCGGCGAGGCTGACGCGCAGCAGGTTCGGCCAGTGGTCACGGAACAGCGCGGCGATCGGGAGCTGCTCCGCGGCCCGCGGGGCCCCCTCGGCATCGGCCACCTCCGTCGCGAAGACCGGGGTCTCGTGCAGGGTGCGCCGGATCAGCACGCCGGCCACCATGACCAGTACGCTCGCCCAGAACGGCACCCGCCAGCCCCAGGACAGCAGCGCCTCCTCCGGGAGCAGCGCGATCGGCAGGAACACCGCGGTCGCGATGATCTGCCCGCCCTGCGTACCGGACAGGGTGAAGCTGGTGAAGAACGCCCGCCGGTGCTGGGGCGAGTGCTCCAGCGTCATCGAGTTGGCGCCGGCCTGCTCACCGCCCGCGGACAGACCCTGCAGCAGCCGGCAGGTCACCAGCAGCACCGGCGCGAGCACGCCCACCTGGCCGTAGGTCGGCAGGAAGCCGATCGCCAGCGTCGCGACGCCCATCATCATCAGCGTCGAGACCAGGACCTTCTTGCGGCCGAAGCGGTCGCCGATGTGTCCGAACAGCACCGCGCCGAGCGGGCGGGCGACGTAGCCGAAGCCGAAGGTCGCCAGCGACAGCAGCGTGCCGGCCACCGGGCTCGAGTCGGGGAAGAACACCTTGTTGAACACCAGCGCCGCGGCGGTGCCGTAGATGAAGAAGTCGTAGTACTCCAGGGCGCTGCCGACCCACGCGGCCAGGGCGGCCCGTTTCGGCTGCGCCTCCGGCGCGCTCGGCGCGGCGGCGGACGGTTGCTGGCTCACGGTGGCTCCCGGCGTGTGCGACGTTGCAGGCACTTGATGACGCGGTCGACGGCCCGGGCGGCGAGCCGCTCGCTTATGTACCGTCTGGTTACGTCCCGAATAGTGAGTTCAGCGGCGACACGTGTCAAGGGCCGGACGGACGCCGGTGTCGTCAGTCCTGTCCGACACGAGCGGTCAGGTACTCCACCACCAGGTCACCGACCATGCGGCGGTAGTGCCCGCGCCGCTGCGGGTCCAGCAGGTCGCGGCCGAAGATGGCCGAGACGGTGTGCCGGTTGGCCACCCGGAACACACAGAACGAGCTTATCAGCACGTGGACGTCGAAGGCGTCGACGTCGTCGCGGAACAGGCCGGTCTCCCGGCCGCGGGCGAGGATCGGCTCCAGGACGCCGACCGCGGGCCCGGCCAGCCCCTCGCGCAGCGGGGAGGACCGCAGGTGCTCGGCGTGGTGGATGTTCTCGATCGCGACCAGCCGGATGAAGTCCGGATGCGCCTCGTGGTGGTCGAAGGTGAGCTCCGCGACCGCACGCACCGCCCGCGCCGGGTTGAGGTCCGACACCGACAGCTGCTGTTCCAGCGCCCGGATCCCGGTGTAGGCGCGTTCGAGAACGGCCAGGTAGAGACCCTGTTTCGAGCCGAAGTAGTAGTAGAGCATCCGTTTGGTGGTCCGGGTGCGCGCGGCGATCTCGTCGACCCGCGCCCCGGCGAGTCCCCGGTCGGCGAACTCCGCGGTCGCCTCGTCCAGGATCTCGGTACGGGTGCGCTCGGCGTCGCGCTGCCGGACGCCGTCCTCCGGTGCCGCTGCCACTGCGGTCCCCCTCCGCCGCTCCGCGCCGCCGGGAGCCCGACCGCGTCCCCAGACTGTACGGATCGCCGACCGTTCCCCCTGGCCGATGCATCCGCCGTCGGTACAACTCACCGTACGGTACATAGATCCGAGGAGGGATCCGTGCGGAGCAGCAGCGAGACCCGGCGCGACACCGACGCCACCGGAACCGGCACACGGGTGCGGACGGGGTTGATCGGCGCCGGGATCGGTCCGTCGCTGTCGCCCGCCCTGCACGAGCGCGAGGGCGCCACGCACGGCCTGGACCTGACCTACGAGCGCTTCGACCTCGACGTCCTGGGGGTCTCGCCGGAGGGCGTCGGCGACCTGCTCCGCCGGGCCCGCGCGCAGGGCCACGCGGGGCTCAACGTCACCCACCCCTGCAAGCAGCGGGTGATCGGCCACCTCGACGCCCTGGCCCCGGACGCCGCCGCGATCGGCGCGGTCAACACCGTCGTCATCGGTGCGGACGGGTCGCTGACCGGGCACAACACCGACTGGACCGGGTTCCGCGACGGCTGGCGGGCCGGACTGCCCGGTGCCGCGACCGGCCGGGTCGTGCTGCTGGGAGCCGGGGGCGCCGGCGCCGCGGCCGCGTACGCCATGGCCCGCGAGGGCGTCGGCGTCCTGCAGGTCGTCGACGTCGACGGTGACCGCGCCGCCGCCCTCGCCGCGTCGGTGACCCCGCACCTCACCCCGGGCGCGCAGGCCACCGGGCACCCGCTGCCGGAGCTGGCCGCGCTGCTCCCCGGCGCCGACGGCCTCGTGCACGCCACCCCGGTCGGGATGGCCGAGCACCCCGGGCTCCCGTTCGACCCCGCCCTGCTCGCGACCCGCCCGTGGGTCGCCGAGATCGTCTACCGGCCGCTGGACACCCCGCTGCTGGCCGCCGCGCGTGCCGCGGGCTGCCGCACCGTCGACGGCGGCGCGATGGCCGTGCACCAGGCCGCGGAGGCGTTCCGGCTGTTCACCGGTGCCACCCCGGATCCGGCACGGATGCTCGAGCACCTCGCCGAGCTCGTCACCGCCGAGCAGGAGGCCGACCGTGTCGCCTGAGCGCCCCGCGACCGGGGCCGCGCGGCTGTCGGTGGCCACGGTCTGCCTGTCCGGGACCCTGGAGGACAAGCTCGCCGCCGCCGCGACCGCCGGGTTCGACGGCGTCGAGATCTTCGCCCCGGACCTGCTGGCCCACCCCGAGTCCCCGGCCGGGATCGGCGCCCGCTGCCGTGACCTGGGCCTGTCGGTGGACCTGTACCAGCCGCTGCGCGACATCGACTCGACCGACCCGGACCGGTTCGCGGCGAACCTGCGGCGCGCGGAGGCGACCTTCGAGGTGATGGCGGGCCTGGGCGCCGACACCGTGCTGGTGTGCTCCTCGGTGTCCCCCGACGCCGTCGACCCCGGCGCCGACGGTGGGCTGCTCGCCGACCAGCTGCGCACCCTCGCCGGGCGCGCGCACGACCGCGGGCTGCGCATCGCCTACGAGGCACTCGCCTGGGGCAGGCACGTGCACACCTGGGACGCCTCCTGGGACGCGGTGCGCGCCGCCGACCACCCCGCGCTCGGCCTGTGCCTGGACTCCTTCCACATCCTGGCCCGCGGCTCGGACCCCGCCCCGATCGCCGGGGTCCCCGGCGACAAGCTGTTCTTCCTGCAGCTCGCCGACGCCCGCGAGCTGTCGATGGACGTCCTGTCCTGGAGCCGGCACCACCGGCTGTTCCCCGGGCAGGGCGGGTTCGACCTGCCCGGTCTGCTCGCCCCCGTGCTGGCCGCCGGGTACACCGGCCCCCTGTCGCTGGAGGTCTTCAACGACGTCTTCCGCCAGGCCGACCCGGTCCGCACCGCCGTCGACGCCCGTCGCTCCCTGATCGCGCTCGCCGAGGCCACGGCCCTGGCCGGCGCCGGGACCGATCCCGTCGCCACCCCGGCCCCGGCCCTGGGCGGGACGGCGTTCGTCGAGCTCACCGCGGGCCCGGAGCTGGGCCGCGTGCTGCGTGCCCTGGGATTCAGCCGGACCGGGGTACACCGCACCAAGCAGGTCGAACGGTTCGAGTCCGGCGGTGCGCGGCTGCTGGTGAACGCCGCGGGCTCCGGGTCGGGTGCGGTCGCCGCGATCGCCGTCGAGTCCGCCGACCCCGACGCCGCCGCCCGCCGCGCCGCGCGGCTGTGTGCGGCCCCCGACCCCCGGGTCACCGGTCCCGGGGAGGCCGAGCTCGCCGAGATCGCCGCTCCCGACGGCACCTCGGTGTTCCTGTGCCGCACCACCACCGGTGACGCGGGCGCGTGGCCGCACGACTTCGTCGCCGTCGACGAGCCCCGCGCCGCCGGGGCCGGGGTCACCGGCATCGACCACATCGGACTGACCCAGCCCTACGACGCGTTCGACGAGGCGGTGCTGTTCCACCGCGCGGTACTCGGCCTCGACCCGGGCGGCGACGGTGAGTTCGCCGCCCCGTTCGGGCTCGTCCGCAGCCGGGCGCTGGCCGACCCCGACCGCCGGGTCCGGCTCGCCCTGACCGTGTCGGTGCTGCGCCGGGGCGGGTGGAGCCCGGCCGTCGCCGACCCCCAGTACGTCGCCCTGGCCTGCGAGGACGTGCTCGTCACCGCGGCCGCCGCCCGGGCGGCGGGGGTACCGCTGCTGCCGGTGCCCGCGAACTACCACGACGACCTCGCCGCCCGCCTCGACCTGCCCGCGACGACGGTCGCGGCCTACCGGGAGCTCGGGGTGCTGCACGACCGGGACGCCCACGGGGACTACCTGCAGGTGTGCACCGAGCTGCTCGGCGGGCATCTGTTCCTCGCCCTGGTCCAGCGCACCGGCGACCACGACGGGCACGGCTGGGCCGACGCGCCGGTACGGATGGCGGCCCACCGCCGGTCCCGGCTCGCCCGGGCCTGACCCGCGCCGCTACCGTCCCCGCGTCCGTCGTGGAAGGGGGCGCGGGTGCGTCGCTGGGGTTGGCTGGTCGTCCTGCTCGTCGGGGTGGTGCTGTTCGAGGCGGTCCGCCGGGTCCTGCTCGTCACCCAGAACCCCAACCTGGTCCCGTCGCTGATCCTGCTGGGCGCGGCGGTCGCCCCGGCCGCGTTCGTGACCTTCGTCCTCGGACGGCGGCTGGACTACTCGATCGGCGCCGGCCCGATCGCGCTCGTCGCGTTCCTCGGCGGGGTCGTGGGTGTCGTCGCGGCGGGCCTGCTGGAGTTCGACGCCCTGCGGTCGCTGGGCGCACTGCCGATGCTCGGGGTCGCCCTGATCGAGGAGTCGGCCAAGCTGGTCGCCCCGCTGGTGGTGCTGCTGGTGACCGCGCGCCGTGGCCGTGCGGCGGACGGTCTGCTGGTCGGAGTGGCCTCCGGCGCGGGCTTCGCGGCGCTGGAGACGATGGGCTACGGGTTCGTCGTGCTGGTCCGCTCGAACGGCGACCTGGGCGCCGTCGACGACGTGCTGCTGCTGCGCGGGGTGCTGAGCCCCGCCGCGCACATGGCCTGGACCGGGCTCACCGCGGCGGCGCTGTGGTACCTGGCACGCCGGCGCACGGGGCGGGCGCTGCTGGTCCTCGTGGTGGCGGTGGCCCTGCACACCACCTGGGACAGCGTCGGCGGGTTCGTCGCCTACGGCGTGCTGGCGGTGGTCAGCCTCGGTCTGCTCACCGGGTTCGCGCACCGGCTCCCGCACCGCGCCCCGGACGCGGTCGTGCCCGCCTGACCCGCCTCAGGTCGCCTGCTCGGCCGCGGGCGGTGCGGCCAGGCGCGCCGAATAGATCGAGTACCCGTCGAGCCACCGGGCCACCGCGGTCGCCACCAGCGTCGCGGCGACCAGCGGGACGGCGATCGCGAACCCGGTACCGGTCAGCTCCAGCACCAGCACCAGCCCGGCCAGCGGTGCCTGCATCCCGGCCCCGATCATCGCCGCCGCCCCGACCAGCGCGAACGTCCCCACCGGCGTGCCCGGCCACAGCACCGACCAGGCACCGCCCAGTGCCGCCCCGAGCACGGCGCCGGTGCACAGCGTGGGGGTGAACAGCCCGCCGGACGCGCCGCTGCCCAGGCACATCGCCGTCACCAGTGGCTTCAGCACCGCCAGGGCCGCGAACAGCAGGAGCGGACCACCACCGACGAAGGCCTGCTCGGCCAGGTCCGCGCCGTTGCCGTAGAGCTGCGGGAACACCAGGCCCGCCACGCCGAGCAGCCCGAACGCGAGGACCGGGGCGGCGATCCGCCACCACGTCCGGCGCGGCCCGTGGTGCGACACGAACCCGATGAGCCGGACCCAGCCGGTCGCCAGCGCCCCGATCAGCACGCCGGCGGGCACCGCCCACACCAGCAGCGACGGGGTCGTCGCCGGGACCGGCAGGCCCGGGTACACCGGGCCGGCGGGCAGGTACGCCCAGGCGACGACGGTGGCGATCGCGGTGCAGGCCAGCGCGGGCAGCACCACCGGCAGCCGTACCGTGCCGACCAGCACCTCGGCGGTGAACAGCGCGCCGCCCAGGGGCACGTCGTAGACGCACGCCAGCCCGGCCCCGGCCCCACAGGCGACCAGCAGGCGGCGCTGCTCGACCGACATCGCGCCCCAGCCGGCCAGGACCGCGCCCCACACCCCGCCCATCAGCTTGGGTGCGGCCTCCCGGCCGAGCGAGGCACCCAGCCCGACGACGACCTCCGACAGCACCGCGGTGCCCGAGCTGCGCCGCACCCCGAGCCGGGCGTCGCCGGTCCAGATCGCGTCGTCGACGTCGGTGCGGCCGGGCACGAACCGCCGCAGCAGGTACCCGCCGACTCCGGCGACGAGCCCGGCCACCAGCAGCGGCCAGACCCGGCCCCACGCGTCGGCCCGCTCGACCGCCGCCTGGAACCCAGCACCGGCGCCCGGCCCCCACGCCCACTCCGATACCAGGTCCAGCAGCGCCATCAGCGCCGCGCCGGACACCCCGGCGGCGATCCCGGTCAGGACCAGCAGCACCCAGAACCGGACGGTCAGCGGCGACGCGCCGTCGCCGGTGACGTTCGGCTGATCGGTGGCGGCCCGCTTCGACCCGACCCGCGTCCGGAGGACGGGGGCGGGGACCCGGAGACGTTCGCTCGGTCGGCGTGACACCCCTGCATGGTCCCCGCCCTGTCCGGACAGGATCCCGGCGGGCCGGTGGGCCCTACGCGAAGGCCTCCGGCGGGGGGCAGGAGCAGACCAGGTTCCGGTCGCCGTGGGCACCGTCGATCCGGCGCACCGGCGGCCACACCTTGCGGTCGTGCACGCCCGGGGTCACCCCGGTCGGGTAGGCCGCCAGCTCCCGCGGGTAGGGGTGGTCCCACTTGTCGTCGGCCAGGCAGGCCGCGGTGTGCGGTGCGTTCCGCAGCGGGTTGTCCTCGGCGGGCCACTCCCCCGCCGCGACCCGGTCGATCTCGCCACGGATCGACACCATCGCGGCCACGAACCGCTCGATCTCGGCCAGGTCCTCGGACTCGGTCGGCTCGACCATGAGCGTCCCGGCGACCGGGAAGGACATGGTCGGGGCGTGGATGCCGTGGTCGATCAGCCGCTTGGCCACGTCGTCCACGGTCACCCCGGTCTCCTTGGTGAGGGTCCGCAGGTCGAGGATGCACTCGTGGGCGACCGTGCCGCCGGCGCCCGCGTAGAGCACCGGGAAGTGCTCGCGCAGCCGGGTGGCGACGTAGTTGGCGGCCGCGACCGCGGTGAGCGTGGCGCGGCGCATCCCGTCCAGGCCCATCATCCGCACGTAGGCCCAGGAGATCGGCAGGACCCCCGGCGAGCCGTACCGGGCGGCCGAGACCGCACCGACCCCGCCGTCGGACACCGGTGTGCGTCCGGGCAGGAACGGCGCCAGGTGCTCGGCCACCGCGACCGGCCCGACCCCGGGGCCACCGCCACCGTGCGGGATGCAGAAGGTCTTGTGCAGGTTGAGGTGGCTGACATCGCCACCGAAGGCGCCGGGGCGGGCGACCCCGACCAGCGCGTTGAGGTTGGCGCCGTCGACGTAGACCTGGCCGCCCGCGTCGTGCACGGCGGCACACACGTCCCGTACGCCGGCCTCGTAGACACCGTGCGTCGACGGGTAGGTGATCATCAGCGCGGCCAGCCGGTCCCCGTGCTCGGTGATCTTCGCGTGCAGGTCGTCGAGGTCGACGTCCCCGCCCGGTGCGGTCCCGACGACGACCACCCGCATCCCGGCCATGATCGCCGAGGCGGCGTTGGTGCCGTGCGCCGAGGCCGGGATCAGGCACACGTCACGGTCGGTCGCGCCCCGGCTGCGGTGGTAGGCGGCGATCGCGAGCAGCCCGGCGAGCTCGCCCTGGCTGCCCGCGTTGGGCTGCAGGGACACCGCGGCGTAGCCGGTGAGGTCGGCCAGCCACGTCTCCAGCTGGCCGATCAGCTCCCGGGTCCCGGCGGTGTCGGACTCCGGCGCCAGCGGGTGCAGGTCGGCGAACTGCGGCCAGGTCACCGCCTCCATCTCGGCGGCGGCGTTGAGCTTCATCGTGCACGAGCCCAGCGGGATCATCGTGCGGTCCAGCGCGAGGTCGGCGTCGGCCAGGCGGCGCAGCCAGCGCATCAGCGCGGTCTCGGACCGGAACTCGTGGAACGTCGGGTGCGTGAGGTACTCGCTGGTGCGCACCAGCTCGGCGGGCAGCGCGTCGGCGGTGTCCGCGTCGAGCGCGTCCACGTCCACCCCGGTCACGCCGAACGCGGCCCACACGGCGTGCAGGTGCGCGGTGGTGGTGATCTCCGAGGTGGCGACGCCGACCTCGTCCCGGCCGGCGCCGCGCAGCGCGATCCCGGCCTCGTGCGCGGCGGCGACCACGGCGTCGGCACGGCCGGGGACCCGGGCCAGTACGGAGTCGAAGAACGTGTCGTGCACGACCTCCACCCCGCCGGAGCGCAGACCGGCGGCGAGCACCGCGGCCATCCGGTGGGTACGGGTCGCGATGTCGCGCAGCCCCTCCGGGCCGTGGTGGACGCCGTAGCAGGCGGCCATGACCGCGAGCAGCACCTGCGCGGTGCAGATGTTGGAGGTGGCCTTCTCCCGGCGGATGTGCTGCTCGCGGGTCTGCAGGGCCAGCCGCAGGGCGTAGTGGCCGTCGGCGTCGCGGGAAACCCCGACCAGGCGCCCCGGTAGCTGCCGGGCGTGGCGCTGCCCGACGGACAGGTAGCCGGCGTGCGGCCCGCCGAAGCCGAGCGGCACCCCGAAGCGCTGGGTGGAACCGACCGCGGCGTCCGCGCCGAGCTCCCCGGGCGGGGTGAGCAGGGTCAGCGCGAGCAGGTCCGCCGCGACGGCGACGAGCGCACCGCGGCCGTGCGCGGCCTCGATCACCGCCGCGGGGTCGGCGACCCGGCCCGACGCCCCCGGGTAGGACAGCAGCAGGCCGAAGAACTCGCCCTCGGGCAGCACGCCGTCGGTCAGGTCCGCGACGACCAGCTCGATGCCCAACGGCTCGGCGCGGGTCCGCAGCACCTCGAGGGTCTGGGGCAGGGTGTCGGCGTCGACGACGAAGCGCGCGCTGGTCGACCGGTTCGCCCGGCGCAGCAGCGTCATCGCCTCGGCGGCGGCGGTGGCCTCGTCGAGCAGCGAGGCGCCGGCGACCGGCAGCCCGGTCAGGTCGGACACCATCGTCTGGAAGGTCAGCAGCGCCTCGAGCCTGCCCTGGCTGATCTCCGGCTGGTAGGGCGTGTACGCGGTGTACCAGGCCGGGTTCTCCAGCACGTTCCGGCGGATCACCGACGGCGTGCGGGTGCCGTGGTAGCCGAACCCGATCATCGGGACGGTGACGGTGTTGCGCCCGGCCAGCTCGCGCAGCTCGGCGAGCATCTCCGCCTCGCCCACCGGCGCGGGCAGCGAGGACCCGACCGGCTCGGCGTCGCGGATGGTGTCGGGCAGGGCGCGGGCGGCGAGTGCGTCGAGGGAGTCGACGCCCAGCACCTCCAGCATCTGCGCCAGGTCACCGGGGCGGGGCCCGATGTGGCGCTCGGCGAACGGGAGCCCCCGCTCCAGCTCGGCGAGGGTGGGACGGTGCTCGGACGTCGGGCTCACGGCGCCTCCGGGGTTCGACGGACGGATCGGGGCAGGGCACTGCGCCCCTCCCCCTCTGTCCGTACCCGGAGACCGGGCGCCTGAGAGATTCACCGGAGGCTTCCGGCTTTCCCCGTCGGCGGACGGGTCCCGCGGCTGCGGGCGGCCCGTCGCTTTCCAGAGGCGCCTCGACCGCGCGGTCCGTGTGCCTGAGAGATTCCGGGAAGGGGTTTGCTCCTTCGGCGCCCGGGCTGGTTCCCCGGGGCTCTCCCGCACGGCGTCGACGACTGCCCGGCCAGACTACCTGCGTAGTTCTGCGGCGTCGCGGTCTGCGCCGCCCCGTCACACTCGTGCCATGTCGAACACCAGCGCCCCGCACACCACGCCGGCGACCACCGCCGCGTTCCACACGCAGGCGATGCTGTCCTTCGGAGTGTCGCTCGCCGCCGTCGTGGTGGGGACCGTCTACCTGCCCGTCGACGGGTGGGTGAAGGCGTTCCTGGCGATCGCCGTGCTGTACGCGATCACCTCGGCGTTCACCCTCGCGAAGTGCGTCCGCGACCGCCAGGAGAGCCTGACCGTGGTCAACCGGGTCGACCAGGCCCGGATGGACAAGCTGCTGGCCGAGCACGACCCGTTCCGGTCGGTGGCCTGACCGGCCACGCCGGAGCCGGTCGGGTCAGGAGATCGCGCGCCGGGCCCGGCGGCGGGCCAGCTCGTCCTCGGGGGCCTCGTCCACGGTGCCGCCGTCGGCCCGTTCGGCCGGGAAGTCCTTGATCACTCCGGAGATCTCGCGCATCGCACCCGAGACGGCGATGCCGAACACGCCCTGCCCGCCCTGCAGCAGGTCGACGACCTCCTCCGGGGAGGTGCACTCGTAGACGGTGGTGCCGTCGGAGAACAGGGTGATCCCGGCGAGGTCACGGATGCCGCGCCGACGCAGGTGCTCGACGGCGATCCGGATGTTCTGCAGCGAGACACCGGCGTCGAGCAGGCGCTTGACGATCTTGAGGACCAGGACGTCCTTGAACGAGTACAGCCGCTGGCTGCCCGACCCGGCGGCGCCGCGGATGGACGGGACGACCAGCCCGGTGCGGGCCCAGTAGTCCAGCTGCCGGTAGGTGATGCCGACGACCTGGCACGCGGTGGGCCCGCGGAAGCCGACCAGGCGGTCGGTCACCCCGTCGAGCCCCTCACCGACGAGCGGGTCCGGGAACAGCTCTCCCTGGCCCGGCCCCTCGGGTGGTGGCGTCTGCACCGCGCGGTCTCCCTCGGTCGGGACCGTGGCCCTCCCCTACCATGTGACTCTGGGTAGTGGATGAGTTCCACGGATGTCATCAGTCGTGATGACGGTAGGCCCAGCGGCCGGGGTGGTCAACGCGGCTCGCCGACCCGGGCGTACCGGACACCCGCCCGGGTTGCCGGGCTCTCGGGGTGTACGGCCGCCGAACGGTCGGTGACGTCGGCGAACGGTCGTCGGACGGGGCGGGTCGGCACCGCCGGGTGACGGTGGTGGTCACCCGGACGGAGTCAGCCGGGCTGGGCCCCGCGGAAGTCCTCCGGCGACACCGAGTCGAGGAACTCGCGGAACTTCTCGACCTCGTCCTCCTGCTCGTCGGGGATGACCAGGCCCGCCTCGGCGAGCACGCTCTCGTCGGCGTGCACCGGGACCCCGGTCCGCAGCGCCAGCGCGATCGAGTCACTCGGCCGCGCGGACACCGTGACGCCGCCGTCGAAGATCAGCTCGGCGTAGAAGGTGCCCTCCTGCAGGTCGGTGACCCGCACCTGCTCGAGCCGCCGCCCGAGAGCTCCGATCACGTCCTTGAGCAGGTCGTGGGTCAGCGGGCGTGCCGGCTTGACCCCCTGCTGCTCCAGGGCGATCGCCGTCGCCTCCACCGATCCGATCCAGATCGGGAGGTATCGGTCGCCGTTCGTCTCCCGCAGCAGCAGGATCGGCTGGTTCGCCGGAAGTTCGACCCGAACGCCCACGACGCGCATCTCGCTCATCAGCCCGCCTCCCCGGCCCTGTCGGGCCTGTCGGGCCACCCGGGTGGACACGCCACCCCGGCCGCCCTGATCGCCTTGCTCGCGCTGACCCGTGCGACCGGACCCGGAGGACTCCGAGCCGTTGCCACCGCACTGCCACCGACACCTGATGACGCTACACGGCAGGGAGCCCCGACGCGCGCCTCCGGACGGGGAGTGACGGGGTCCGTTCGACGATCGTCACACGCCCGTCGCCCACGGCGTGTCGGCTCGACACCCACCGGATCGCGACATGCGGACGACCCGCCGCGCCAGGGGGTGCCGGAGCACTCCCCGACCGCGACGGGTCGGTCGTCCGCGGGGTCCGCGCACGGCGCCGGCGGCGCCGTCGCACGGACCCGGGATCAGCCCTGTACGCCGGGCTCGCGGGGCCCGGTCAGGAACACCAGGCGGAACTTGCCGATCTGCACCTCGTCGCCGTTGGCGAGCACCGCGGTGTCCACCGGCTCACGGTTGACGTAGGTGCCGTTGAGGCTGCCGACGTCGACGACGACGAACTCGCCGGCGTCGCGGCGGAACTCCGCGTGCCGCCGGGAGACGGTGACGTCGTCGAGAAAGATGTCGCTGTCGGGGTGCCGGCCGGCACTGGTGGTCGGCACGTCCAGCAGGAAGCGCGAGCCGGCGTTCGGACCGCGCCGGACGACGAGCAGCGCCGACCCGGCGGGCAGCCCGTCGACACCCGAGACGGCGGGCTCGGCGGCCGGCTGCTCGACGTCGGCGAGGAAGTCCGCCCGGAAGACCGACGTGGTCTCCGGTGCGCGCTCCGGTGGCACGTCGCGCGGGTCGTTCGTGGTCACCTCGGGGACTCCTCCTCGCGGATGCGGTACCCGGACGGCGTCCGGGCGGTCAGGGCTGTGCCGGGCCGGGGTTCCGGTCCGTCCCGGACGGCACGTCCAGGGGATGTGAACCTACCGGTCGGAGCGACCGGGGCGATACGGAGGTCGGCGTGCCGTGCCGCGTGGTGCGGCGGGCGGGCCGGCTCAGGCGCCGTCGGCCAGCTGGCGGTAGGCGTCGGCGTCGAGGAGACCGTCGAGCGAGGCCCCCTCGGCCAGACGGATCTCCACGATCCACCCGTCGCCGTAGGGCGCGGAGTTCACCAGCTCCGGGCCGGCGTCGAGCCCGTCGTTCACGGCCACGACCTCCCCGCCGACCGGGGCGTAGATGTCCGACACGGACTTGGTCGACTCGACCTCGCCCATGGCGTCGCCCGCGGCGAGGGTGTCACCGACGGCCGGCAGCTGCACGAAGACGACGTCGCCGAGCTGGGACTGGGCGTGGTCGGTGATGCCGACCCGGACCACCCCGTCCCCGCTGCGGCGCACCCACTCGTGGGCCTCGGTGTAGGACAGGTCCGACGGAATCTCCGAGCTCACGCCGGCGAGCCTAGCCCCCGGCGCCACCGTGATCGAACCGGGTCGCCGGGGCCGGGACGCCCGGCGCCGGGCGGCGCAGGGCCAGCCGGAACTGGGCCAGGTACAGCAGCCCCGACCACAGGTACAGGGCCACGCCCCAGATGGCGAAGGCGTAGGCGACCACGCCGACGACCGCCTCCGCGGCCGAGGGACCGTCGCCGAGCAGCAGCAGCGGGAAGGCGTACAGCAGCACGAAGGTGGCGGCCTTGCCGAGGTAGACCACCTCGAAGGGCCCGTAGCCCCGGTGCCGCAGCACGAACACGCAGACCGCGAGCACCACGTCGCGCGCGACCAGGGCGGCCACCGCCCACCACGGCACGATGTCGCGCGCCGCCAGCCCGACCAGTGCGGCCAGGATGTAGAGGCGGTCCACGGCCGGGTCGAGCATGGCGCCGAACCGGCTGAACTGGTCCAGGACCCGGGCGAGCTTGCCGTCGAGCCAGTCGGTGAACCCGCCGATCGCCAGCACCGCGACGGCCCAGCCGTCGGCCTCCGGGCCGAGCATCAGCCACAGGAACAGCGGGACCCCGGCGAGACGGAGCATGCTGAGCGCGTTCGGCACGGTCCAGAGCCGGTCGTCGTCGGTGGGCGGGCCGACGGTGTCGTGGACCGAGCCGCGGACGGTGCCGCGCACCGTGTCCCGGACGGTGTCGCGGGCCTCGCGCACCGAGTCGGCGGCCTCGCGGGCGCTGCGGCGCACCGCTGCCGCCCGTCCGGTGTCGCTCTCCCCGCCCACACCGCGCACCCTAGTCGTCGGGTCGGGATGTGCGGGGTGCCCCGCCGGGGTGAGGATGGGGACATGACCGACACCAACATCTCCCTGCGTGACATCCAGGCCCCGCTCAAGCAGCAGTACCGCGACGACCCGGAGTCCGCGGTGATCACCCTCAAGGCGGACGGCGAGCTCGGATCGGGTGTCGCCTGCAAGGTCTCCACCGGCCAGGCGATGGCCGAGGCGGGGCTGCACCCGGCGACCGGTGGCGACGGCACCCAGCTGTGCTCGGGCGACATGCTGCTGGAGGCGCTGGTGGCCTGTGCCGGGGTGACCCTGCGCGCGGTCGCGACCGCGCTGGAGCTCGACGTGCAGGGCGCCGTGCGGGCCGAGGGCGACCTCGACTTCCGCGGCACCCTCGGCGTCGCCAAGGACGCGCCGGTCGGCTTCCGCGAGATCCGGCTGTCCTTCGACGTCGACATCCGCGACGGGGACGCCCCCGCGGCCGAGGACAAGGTCGCGAGCCTGGTCAAGCTGACCGAGCGGTACTGCGTGGTCCTGCAGACGATCCAGGGCAGCGCCACCACCTCGGTCGCGGTCCACCCGGCGGCCTGACCGGCCCTCCCGCGCCGGACGGCGGCCACCCCGTCCCCGGGGTCCGCCACCGTCCGGCGGCTGCGCGACAGCGCCGAACGGCGCTGCGCGCTGCTCCGACCGGGCCGGGGCCGTCCGATCGCCCGCCGGTGGCGATCCGCTCGTCGCGCGTCACCGTCGGTTCGGCGCCCCGGCCGCTCCGGGGGCTCGGGCCGCCGCCGGGGCCCTCCGTACGGTTGATCCGTCCAGGAGTTCGTGACGGGGTGTGCCCGGCGCCGCGACGTGCGGTGGCGGGTGCGCGCGGCAGGTGAGACGTGATCAAGCTGGCGGACGCGCTGACGTCCGGCGATCACGTGTGCGCGGTCCCGGACAGCACCGAACACCTCGGCGAGATCGCCGCCGTCTACGTCGCGCACGGGCTCGAGCGGGGCGAGCGCATCCTCTACTTCGACGACGACGGCGCCGCGGACGTCCTGCTCCGGCGGCTGGTCGAGGACGACGTCGAGGTCGAGGGGCCGCTCCTCCGTGGCCAGCTCGAGATCCTGCCCGCCGAACACACCCGCCGGACCTTCCGCACCCCGCTGGCCCAGGTGCACGCCGGGATGTCCGACGAGGTCCGCCGCTCGCGCGAGCTCGGCTGGCACGGCACCCGGATGACCGGCCAGATGCACTCGGTGCTCGACCCGGGCGCCGCCGGGACGCTCCCCGAGTACGACGGCCTGCTGGCCCGGCTCGTGCGGGAGAGCGCGGGCGACCTGACCGCGCTGTGCACCTACGACGCCGAGCACTTCCCGGCCGAGCAGATCGACATCATGCGGGCGCTGCACCGCGACCACGTGCCCTGCTCCACCGCCTACGACGACGGGCTGCTCCGGATCGTGCGCCTGGGCACCGGGCACGCGCGGCTGGCCGGCGAGGTCGACCACAGCAACCGCACGAAGATCACCTCACTGCTGCACTCGGCACTGGACGCCGCGCTGCGCTCCGCGGACGCGGCCACCGACATCGGCCTGGACCTGGGCTCGGTGCGGTTCGTCGACGTCGCCACCGCCGTCGCGCTGGTGCACGCCGCCGAGGGCTTCCCGGCCACCCACCGGCTGGTGCTGCACCGGGTGCGCCCGCGGGTCCTGCGCGTGCTCGAACGCTGCGGCGCGGCGTTCTCGCCCCAGCTCGTGTTCGACGACCACCCGCCGGCCCCCGGGGTCGTGCACCCGGGAGGACAGCACCGGTGAAGGTCAACGCCGCACCCCGTCCGCCCGGCTTCCGGCACGCCCTGGTGCACGCCGACGACCCGGTGGAGCTGGTCACCGCCGTCGCCCCGGCCGCCCGGGCCGCGGCCAGGGACACCGGCGCCCGGATCGCCCTGGACCTGCCCGTGCCCCTGGAGCGTGCGCTGCGCGACGAGCTCGGCGACGAGGTCGAGCTCGGCAGGCTGACCTCGCTGACCGGCTCGGCCCGGGAGTCCGGACAGACCGGCGCCGCCTGGCGGGCCCGGGAGCTGCGGGCGCTGACGTCCTCGGGCCGTCCGGTGCTCGTGGTCGGCGCCCACGACCCCGACCTCGACGGGGTCGACGGCGGCTTCTGGGTCGAGCTGGAGGCCGCGCTCAACATCTCCCTCGCCGGGCTGCCGGTGCTGCAGGTGTGCGCCTACCCGCGGCTGCCGCTGCACGGGGCGGTCGGCGAGTCCGCGGTGGCCAGCCACCCGCTGCGGCTGCAGGCCTCGGGGCTCACCGAGAACCCGCGGCACCGCCCGCCCGCCGAGGTGCTGGCGGCGTTCCCGATCGCACCGCCGCACCTGCTCGGGCCGCCGGACGTGACGCTGTCCTACAACACCTTCGAGCTGTCCCGCGTGCGCGACGCCGTCGAGGAGGCGGCCCGGGTGTGCCGGTTCGACACCACCCGTGGCGAGGACATGGTGCAGGCGGTCAACGAGGTCGCCACCGACGCCGTCGAGCACGGGTCGCCGGAGGCGGGCCTGTCGGTGTGGGCGCGCGACGGCGAGCTGGTCTGCGAGGTCCAGGACAGCGGTGCCATCGCGCTGCCGCTGATCGGGCTCGCGCCGCCGCACCCCTCGCAGGCCCGTGGGCGCGGCACCTGGATCGCCCGCCAGCTCTGCGACAGCCTGCACGTCTGGCGCGCCCCCGACGGCACCCACGTCCGGCTGCTCTCGCGGGCCTGAGGCCGATCTCACGATCCGGCCGTACCCGGATCCCACACCGTGGGCGTCGCTGGGCTATCCTCGTGCCACGACACCACACGGAGACGCCGCCCGCCGTCCGTGTCGGTGCGGTTCCGCTGTGCCCGCTCCGCGATCCGAGGCCCTCCCGCCCGGCGCGCCGGCTCCGTGCGGGGCCGACCGCGGGCCGCACGCCACGACCGATCCGGGGAAACGGCCATGTCCGACGATCACTGTCGATCCAGTGAGCAGAGCACTCCCACCTCCGCCCCGCACGTGCGGGTCCTGGGCTCGTTCGGGCTGCGCGCGGGTGACCGCGCCGTCCCGCTGCCCGTCGACTCCCGTCGCCTGGTCGCCTACCTCGCCGTGCACCGGCGCGCGCAGCCGACCGCCGCGCTGGCCGCGACCCTGTGGCCCGGCGTCGGGCCGGTGCCCGCGGCCCGGCTGCTCGACGAGGCCGTGGCCGGGGTGGACGTGCCGGGCCTGCTGGACGCCGACCACCTCGGCAGGCTGCAGCTCGGTGACGACGTGGTCGTCGACCTCACCGAGGCCATGCTCCTGATCCGCGGGCTGTCCGCCCCCAGCATGCTGCGCACCGTGCGCGAGATCGGCGCCCCGGAGACCGCGCTGCTGGAGGCCGACATCCTCCCGTCGTGGACCGCGCCGTGGATCGCCGTGGAGCGCGAGCGGTTCCGCCAGCTGCGGCTCTCCGCGCTGGAGGGTCTGGCCGGCACCCTCACCGCCGCCGACCGGCACGACGACGCCGTCGCGGTCGCCCGCCGCGCCGTGGCCACCGCGCCGAGCCGCGAACGGTCGCGTCGCGCCCTGGTCGAGGCGCTGCTCGCCGGCGGGCGCGTCGCCGACGCCCTCGCCGAGTACGACGAGTTCCAGCGGCTGCTGCGCAACAGCGTCGGCGCCACCCCGGACTCCGAGCTGGACCGCCTGCTCGCCCCGCTCGACGCGGGCTGGCCGCTCGGCCCCGGCCTGCACCGGCCGGCGCAGCGCTCCGCGGTGGGGATGCCCGGTGCCGGCCGCGGGTCGCAGCGGTCGCGCCGCGTCGTCGCGGGGAGCCCGGCCAGCGGTCGCTGAGCGGCCACCACACCACGCACAGGGGGCGCGACCGGACCGGTCGCGCCCCCTGTGTCGTGCGGTGCCTAGTGGAACCGGGGGCGGCGCTTCTCGCCGAACGCGGCCAGCCCCTCGCCGCCCTCCGGACCCGCGGCGCAGGTCGCGATCGCGTCCGCCTCGGCGGCCAGCTGCGCGTCCAGCCCGCGGTCCCCGGTGTCGCTCAGCAGCCCGCGGATGCGGCCCAGTGCCGCCGTCGGGCCCTGGGCCAGCCGGTGCGCGAGGGCGGTGGCCTCGTCGGCGACCCGGTCGTCGTCGACGACCGAGGCGAGCAGCCCCAGCTCGGCCAGCACCTCGGCCTCCAGCACCTCGTCGGTGAGCAGGACCCGCCGCGCCCGCGCGGCACCGATCAGCCGCGGCAGCGTCCAGGTCATCCCGCCGTCCGGGGAGAACCCGATCCCCGGGTAGGCGGGGCGCATCCGGGTCGAGGTCCCGCCGACGGCGAGGTCGCAGGCCAGCGCGATGCTCATCCCCGCCCCGGCGGCCCAGCCGGGCACCGCCGCGACCGTGGGCACCGGCGAGGCGGCCAGCGGGCGCAGCATCGAGTGGAAGGTGTCGGCGAGGCCGTGCACGTAGGCGTAGCGGTCCTCGGCGCCGGCGAAGGCGCGGACGTCGCCACCGGTGCAGAAGTTCTCGCCGTCGCCGTGCAGGAGCACCGCCCCGGTCTCGGCCGGGTCGAGGGACAGCAGCGCCTCGGTGACCTCGCCCATCGCGGCACCGTCGAGGGTGCCGTGGCGGCCGGTCGAGATCCGGCAGCGCAGCACCCGCCCGTCGCGGGTGAGCACGGGAGCGCTCGTCGCGGCACTCACGCGAGCTCCCGCAGCTTCGGTGCGACGTCGGTCGTGAACTGCTCCAGGAACCGGCGCTGGTCGTGGCCGGGGCCGTGCACGACCAGGTGGTTCAGGCCCGCGTCGAGGTAGGGCTTGATCTGCGCGACGGCCTCGTCGGGGTCGGACGCGACGATCCAGCGCTTCACGACCTGTTCGATCGGCAGCTCGTCGGCGAGGCGCTCCATCTCCTGCGAGGACTCGACCGAGTTCTTCTGGTCGGCGGTCAGCGACAGCGGCGCCCAGAACCGGGTGTTCTCCCGGGCCGCGTCGGGGTCGCGGTCGTAGCTGATCTTGATCTCGATCATCCGGTCGATGCCGGCGGCGTCGCGGTCGGCCTTGCCCGCGCCCTCCTCGACCGCCGGGATCAGCTTGTCGGTGTAGAGCTCCATGCCCTTGCCCGAGGTGCAGATGAACCCGTCGCCGAAGCGGCCGGCGAACCGCGCGACCATCGGGCCGCCCGCGGCGACGTAGATCGGTACCGGCTGCTCGGGCCGGTCGTAGATCATCGCGTCGACGAAGGTGTAGTACTCGCCCTCGGCGCTGACCGACTCCTCGGTCCACAGCGCGCGCATCATCTTGACGGCCTCGCGCAGCCGGGCGAAGCGTTCCTTGAACTCCGGCCACTCCCGCCCGGAGACCGCGATCTCGTTGAGCGCCTCCCCGGTGCCGACGCCGAGCGCGACCCGGTTGCCGGTGAGCAGCGCCATCGTGGCGAACTCCTGGGCCAGCACCGCCGGGTTGTAGCGGAACGTCGGGGTCAGCACCGAGGTGCCGATCTGCACCCGCGTCGTGCGCTCCCCCACCGCCGCCATCCACGGCAGCGCGGCCGGGGCGTGCCCGCCCTCGTGCCGCCAGGGCAGGAAGTGGTCCGAGGCCCAGACGCTGTCCAGCCCCAGCTCCTCGGCGAGCACCGCGTACTCGACGAGGTCGCGGGGGCCGAACTGCTCGGCCGACGCCTTGTACCCGATCTTCAGATCCACGGATCCGTCCTTCTCGCATGGTCGCCCGGCGCCCGGTCTGCGAACGCCGATGGTCCTGCTGGACTTGCTACACCCCGGGGCCGTCCGGCGCAGCCCCGCGGCACCCCCGACACCCGGGCGGTGACCGGGGCCACGCACCGGACGCGGCCCGCGGTGCCCCGACGCGTGTGCCGGGCGGGGCGGCCGCGGGCGGGCTCGTACGATCGACGACGTGTTCGACGCCTCTGACCCGGACGAGATCCCGCTCCCGCCCGAGCCCGAGGACGACGGGTGGCACGAACCCCCGCCGGAGGACGCCTGGGAGCCCTCCCCCGACCGGGGCGTGCCCGAGCGGGCCCCGGTCCCGGAGCGGGTGCACAGCAGCGACCCGCACGAGATCCTGCGCCGGGTCTTCGGCTACGACGCGTTCCGCGGCGAGCAGCAGGCCATCGTGGAACAGGTCGTCGGCGGCGGGGACGCGCTGGTGCTCATGCCGACCGGTGGCGGCAAGTCGCTGTGCTACCAGGTCCCGGCGCTGGCCCGGCCCGGTACCGGGGTCGTGGTGTCGCCGCTGATCGCGCTGATGCAGGACCAGGTCGACGCGCTGCGCGCGCTCGGCGTGCGGGCCGGGTTCCTCAACTCCACCCAGGACGCCGACGAGCGCCGCCTCACCGAGCAGGAGTTCCTCGCGGGCGAGCTGGACCTGCTCTACCTCGCGCCGGAGCGGCTGCGGGTCGAGTCCACCGTGCGACTGCTGGAGCGGGGCCGGATCGCGCTGTTCGCGATCGACGAGGCGCACTGCGTCGCGCAGTGGGGGCACGACTTCCGGCCCGACTACCTGCTGCTGTCGGAGCTGCCGAAGCGCTGGCCGGACGTCCCCCGGATCGCCCTGACCGCGACCGCGACCGACGCGACCCGCACCGAGATCGCCCAGCGCCTGGAGCTGACCGGGGCGCGGCACTTCGTCGCGAGCTTCGACCGGCCCAACATCGCGTACCGGATCGTCGCGAAGAACGAGCCGCGCCGCCAGCTGCTGGAGCTGCTGCGTGCCGAGCAAGCCGGGGACGCGGGCATCGTCTACTGCCTCTCGCGGCGCAAGGTCGAGGAGACCGCGGAGTTCCTCACCGCGCAGGGGATCCGGGCGCTGCCCTACCACGCGGGGCTCGACGCGGCGGTGCGCCGGGAGAACCAGTCCCGGTTCCTGCGCGAGGACGGCCTGGTCATGTGCGCCACGATCGCGTTCGGCATGGGCATCGACAAGCCCGACGTCCGGTTCGTCGCCCACCTCGACCTGCCGAAGTCCGTGGAGGGCTACTACCAGGAGACCGGCCGCGCCGGGCGCGACGGGGAGCCCTCGACCGCGTGGCTGGCCTACGGGCTCGCCGACGTCGTGCAGCAGCGGAAGATGATCGACGACGGCGAGGGCGACGCCGCGCACAAGCGCCGGCTGGCCCAGCACCTCGACGCGATGCTCGCGCTGTGCGAGACCACCGAGTGCCGCCGGGCCCAGCTGCTGCGCTACTTCGGGCAGAAGCCGGACGCGGAGACCTGCGGCAACTGCGACACCTGCCTGACCCCGGTGTCGTCCTGGGACGGCACCGTCGCGGCGCAGAAGGTGCTGTCGACGGTGTGGCGGCTGAAGAAGGAGCGCAACCAGGAGTTCGGCGCCGGGCAGGTCGTCGACATCCTGCTCGGCAAGCGCACCCCGAAGGTCGACCAGCACCGCCACCACGAGCTGTCGGTGTTCGGGGTCGGGACCGAGCTGACCGACGTCGCCTGGCGCAACGTGCTGCGCCAGCTGGTCGCACGCGGGCTGCTCACCGTGGGCGGGAACTACTCGACGCTGCGGTTCACCGACGAGTCCCCGGCCGCGATGCGCGGCGAGCAGACGGTCATGCTGCGCACCGAGCCCGAGCGGGCCGCGCGCGCGTCGCGGTCGCGGGGCGGGTCGAAGCCCGCGGTGGACATGCCGGCCGAGCTCGCTCCGGTGTTCGAGCGGCTCCGGGCGTGGCGGGCGGCGACGGCCAAGGAGCAGGGCGTCCCGGCCTACGTGATCTTCCACGACGCGACGCTGCGGGAGATCGCGACGCGCTCCCCCGCCGACCGGGCGGCGCTGGGCACGATCTCCGGGATCGGCGAGGGCAAGCTCGCCCGGTACGGCGACCAGGTGATCGACGTGCTGCACGGGGCGGGCTCGTGAGGCCGCCGCTGATCGGGATCAGCTGCTACGCCGAGCGGGCCGACTACTGGATCATGCGCGACGACGACGTCGTGCTGGTCCCCCGCAGCTACGTCGACATGGTGCTGGCCGCGGGCGGGGTCCCGGTGCTGCTCGCGCCGGTGGACGGCGCGGCCGGGGCGGTCGACGCGCTGGACGGGCTGCTCGTGACCGGCGGCCCGGACGTCGACCCGGCCCGCTACGGGCACGAGCCCGGCGCGCACACCGACCCGCCGCGCACCGAGCGCGACGCCGCCGACCTGGCCGCGCTGCACCGGGCGCTGGGTCGCGGCATCCCGGTGCTGGGGGTGTGCCGCGGGCACCAGCTGCTGAACGTGGCGCTCGGCGGGACGCTGCACCAGCACCTGCCCGACGTCGTGGGCCGCGAGGTCGCCGCGGCGCACGCGGCCGGACCGGGGGTGTACGCGCCGGTGCCGGTCCGCACCGAGCCGGGGACCCGCGCCGCGCAGATCCTGGGGCCGGGCCCGGTGACGGTCCGGTGCCACCACCACCAGGGGGTGGACCGGGTCGCCCCCGGACTGCGGGTGTCCGCCCGGGCCGGTGCGGTGGTCGAGGCGCTGGAGTGGGCCGACCCGGACGGCGGCCCGGACGAGCCGTGGGTGCTCGGCGTCCAGTCCCATCCCGAGCGCGACGCCGCGGACCTGCGCCTGGCCCGCGCCCTGGTCGCCGCGGCGGGCCGCGCCCGCGACCGCGTCGTCCGGCCGGACCGCGTCGCGGGCTGACCCGGATCCCACCCGCCGTCCGGCTTCCGCACCCGGAGCAACCGGTGTGGGTTCCGGAGGGCGGGTGGGACCGCGGACAGCGGATGTCCGGGTCGGGGGCCAGACTGCGGGCCGTGACGGACACGGGGACGAGCATCGACTGGAACGCCGAGCTGCTCGCGCAGCTGACCTTCCACTGGGAGACCGCGCTGCGCCCGCGGCTGGCCGGGCTCGGCGACGAGGAGTACCACTGGGAGCCGGTTCCCGGCTGCTGGGGCGTGCGCCCCCGCGGGGGGTCGGTGACCCCGCCGGGAGCCGGGTCCGGCGACTGGGTGATCGACTTCGCCTTCCCGACCCCGGAGCCGCCCCCGGTCACGACGATCGCCTGGCGGATCGGGCACGTGCTGGTCGGGGTGTTCGCGATGCGCTCGCACGCGCACTTCGGCGGTCCGGCGACCGACTACTACTCCTACGACTACCCCGGCACCGCGGCGGCGGCGCTGGACGCGCTGGACGCCGAGTACGCCCGCTGGACCGCCGGCGTCGCCGCCCTCGGCGACGCCGGCCTGGCCCGGCCGTGCGGTCCGGCGGAGGGTCCGTACGCGGCGGCGCCGCTGGCGACACTGGTGCTGCACATCCACCGCGAGGTCCTCCACCACGGGGCGGAGATCGCGCTGCTGCGGGACCTGTACCGCGCCCGCGGCTGAGCACCCCGACCGCCCCGGGCGCATACTGCTGTCGCACACGGCGATCGACGGCGCGACCGAGGACCGGAGGCAGCGGTGGGACAGGACGCGGCCACGACGGCGGAGCCACCGGCGACCCGGCGGCCACGACGGGCGGCGGCGGTGTCGGCGTCGCTGCTCACGGCGGCGGCCGTCGTCGTACTGGTGTGGACGGTCCTCGCCCAGGCACTGGCCCTGGCCCCGGTCGGCTGGTGGGGACCGCTGCTGGCGCACACGACCTCGCAGGGGGCGCTGATCGTCCTGGGGTCGCTGCGCGACGGGCTCGGCGTGTGGAACGTGGTCCTGGCGCTGCTCGGGGTGGCCGCCGCGGCCGGGGCGCGCGCCCTGTCCGCCCGCCGCCGGGCCGGGTCGGTGCTGGTCGCCGCCACGGTCGCCGCCGCGCTGGTCGCCGCGGGCACCCACACCGCGCTCGTGGTGACCGTCGCCCGCGACGGGGGCGGGCTGCACCCGTTCTCCCCGGCCTCCCCTGTCCCGACCGCCGCGCCCGGGCCGGACCGCACCGTCGAGTTCGGTGCCCCGGGCGGTACCCCGCTGCTCGCCGACCTCTACCTGCCCCGGCCCGGCGCCGGACCCGCCCCGGTGCTGGTGCGGGTGCACGGCGGCGGCTTCGTGCAGGGTTCGCGCGGGCCGTCGCCCTACAACCGGTTCCTCGCCGACGCCGGGTACGCCGTCGTCGACGTCGACTACCGGCTCGCGACCCCGCAGCGGCAGAACTGGGACACCCAGGTCGGCGACGTCGGCTGCGCGCTCACCTGGGTCGGCACCGCCGGGCCGGGGCTCGGGCTGGACCCGTCGCGGGTCGGGGTCCTCGGTGAGTCGGCCGGCGGCAACCTGGCGGTCAACGCCGGCTACCTCGACCGGGCCGGGACCCTGGTCCCCACCTGCGGGGACCGCGCCGCGCTGCCCCGGGTGCGGGCGGTCGCCGGGATGTACCCGGCGGTCGACCTGACGGCCACCGAGCCGTTCTCGGCGATCGGGCGCGAGGTCGGCGCCACCTACGTCGGCGGGCCGCCGGAGCGGTTCCCGCAGCGCTACGCGTTCACCGACTCCCTCACCCACGCCCGGCCCGACTCACCCCCGACGCTGGTCGTGCAGGGCTCGGCGGACCACCTCGTCCCGGCGGACCCGGTGGCCCGCTTCGCCGCCGCGACCGCCGGGCTCGGCGTCCCGACCCGCTACCTGCAGCTGCCCGGACTGGAGCACGGTGCCGGGGACGGGCTCGGGACCCGCACCCCGGGCACCGAGCTGCAGCGGGCCGCGCTGCTGTCCTGGTTCGACCGCTGGGTGCGCTAGGGCGCGTCTCCTAACCCGGCTGGTCGGGCCTGCGCGATGATCAGTAGGTGTCGCGCCGTGCCGTCCTGACCGATGCCCAGTGGGACCGACTCGAGCCGTTACTGCCCTCGTCGGACGGGATGCCAGGGCGCCCGTTCGCCGATCACCGCAGAGTGATCGAGGGGATCATCTACCGGTTCCGCTGCGGGCTGGCCTGGCGTGATGTCCCGGTCGAGTTCGGGCCGTGGCAGACCCTATGGAAACGCCACCGCCGCTACTGCGGTGACGGCACCTGGGACCACGTTCTCGCAGCTCTGCTCGCCGATGCCGACTCCGCCGGTCTCGTGGACTGGGCCGTGTCGGTCGACTCGACGATCATCCGCGCTCACCAACACGCCGCGACCCTGCAGCGAGACACAGGGGGCCGGATCGAACTACAAGAATCTGCTGATCGAGCCACCCGATCACGCCTTGGGCCGCTCCCGCGGAGGGCTCGGCACGAAGATCCACCAGCTCGTTGACGGACACGGCCGCCCGCTGGTCGTACTGGTCGGCCCCGGACAGGCCGGTGACGCCCCGATGTTCGCGCACCTGATGTCACATCTGAGCGTCGGACGGGTCGGTCCGGGCCGACCGCGGACCCGACCCGAGCGGGTCCGCGCAGATAAGGCCTACTCCTCACGCGCCATCCGCGCCCACCTGCGCAGACGACGGATCGTCGCGGTCATCCCGGAGCCGGCTGACCAGCAGGGACACCGGAAACGACGCGGCACACGCGGCGGCCGACCACCGGCGTTCGACCGGGTCGACTACCGCGGCCGCAACGTCGTCGAACGCGGGTTCTGCGAGGTCAAGCAGTGGCGCGGCCTCGCGACCCGCTACGACAAACTCGCCCTGACCTACCGCGGCGGAGTTGCACTGAAGGCCATCGTCACCTGGTTGCGCACTTTAGGAGACACGCCCTAGGCGCGCCCGATCCGCTTGAGCACCGGTGGCAGCTCCCCGGAGTGCAGCACCCCGAGCCGCTGGGTCGCGCGGGTGATCGCGACGTAGAGGTCGTTGAGCCCGCGCGGGGACTCGTCCAGCATCTCCTGCGGCTCGACGACGACGACGGCGTCGAACTCCAGGCCCTTGGAGGCAGCGACCGGCAGCACCACGACGGGGGCGTCCAGCTCGGACTCCCCCTCCGCGGGCCCGGGGGTGGTGAGCCCGGCGGCGTCCAGGGCGGCGCGGACCCGGTCCAGCCGGGCCAGCGGTGCGAGGACGACGGTGCGGCCGTCGCCCACGGCGTCGCGCTCGGCCCGCACCCGCTCGACCAGCACCCGGTCGTCGTCGGTGCCGCCGGGCAGCGCCTGCGCCCACGGCGGCACCCCGGTCGAGCGCACCGAGGACGGCGGCCGCAGGGAGGGGTCGATCTCGGCGAGCACGTCGTCGGCGACGTCGGCGATCTCCGACGGCGTCCGGTAGTTGACGGTGAGCTGCTCCAGGCGCCAGCGACGGGCCACGAACGGCGACAGCACCTCGTCCCACGACCCGGCGCCGCCGCGGTCCCCGGTCTGGGCGATGTCCCCGACCAGGGTCATCGAGCGGGCCGGGGCGCGACGCATGACCATCCGCCAGGCCATCGCCGACAGCTCCTGCGCCTCGTCGACGATGACGTGGCCGTAGGTCCACTCGCGGTCGGCGGCGGCCCGCTCGGCGGTCGAGTCGTAGCGCGAGACCTGCATGCGCTCGGCCAGCCGGTCGGCGTCGATGATGTCGGTGGCGCGCAACAGCTCCGGGTCGAGGTCCTCCTCCAGGTCCAGGACGTCGAGCACGCCCTGGGCGTACTCGACCTCCTCGCGCAGGGCGGCCGCCTCGGCGGCGGCGCGCGCGGCGCCGTCGTCGCCCAGCAGCTCCGCCGCCTCGTCGAGCAGCGCCACGTCGGCCGGGGTCCAGCGCAGGTCGGCGGGCACGTCGTCGCCCGGGGCGGGGCGCTCCAGCAGCACCCGCTCGCCGGCCGGGATCCGCCGGGCCACCGAGTTGAGCCGGCGGCGGTCGGCGAACAGGTCGGTGAGCAGCTGCTCGGGCGAGAGCGTCGGCCAGAGCTCCTCCAGCTCGCGCGCCACCGCGGCGGACTCGGAGAGCTCGTCGCGGATGTCGTCGACGTCGCGGCGGTCGAGCAGCCCGGACTCCCCGCCGCCGACGGTGCGCGCCACCTGCTGGGCCAGCAGCCGCAGCAGCTCCTTGCGGAACGTCCGGCGGGCCTCGTTGTGCGGCTTGCGCGAGCGCCGGGCCCGGGTGCGGGCCTGGGCGACGGTGTCGCGGTCGAGGACGACCCGCTGCTGCTCCACGACGAGCTCGACCGGGCGCCGCGGCAGCTGCTGGCGGTCCCGGACGGCCGCGGCGATCACCGGGGCCATCTCGGCGCGGCCCTTGAGCTCGGCGGCGGCCGCGGACTCGGTGCGCCGCGCGTCGAGCCCCGGGAACAGCTGGGCGACCGTGCCGAGCACGACGCTGGTCTCCCCCAGCGAGGGCAGCACCTGCCCGATGTAGCGCAGGAACGTCGGGTTGGGCCCCACGACGAGCACGCCGCGGCGGGCGAGCCGGTCGCGGTGGGTGTACAGCAGGTAGGCCGCGCGGTGCAGCGCCACCGCGGTCTTGCCGGTGCCGGGCCCGCCCTGCACGACCAGCACCCCGGACGGCTTGGACCGGATGATGCGGTCCTGCTCCCCCTGGATCGTGGCGACGATGTCGCCCATCCGGCCGGTGCGGGCCTGCGACACCGCGGCGAGCAGCGCGGCCTCGCTGGTCAGCCCGGACCCGGAACGCGCCCGCTCCTGCTCGGTCATCTCGGCGAGGTTGAGCGGCTCGTCGTCGATCGCGACGACCGAGCGCAGCCGGGTGCGCAGGTGCCGGCGCCGCCGCATCCCCTCCGGGTTCGCGGCGGTCGCGGTGTAGAACGGGCGCGCCGCGGGGGCCCGCCAGTCCATCAGCAGCGGCTCGTACTCGTTGTCCTCGTCGAGCAGCCCGATGCGCCCGACGTAGCGGGTCTCGCCGTCGTCGGTGTCCAGCCGCCCGAACGCGAGGCCGTGCTCGGCGGCCCGCAGCCCGGCCAGCCGGTCGGTGAGCATCTCGGCGGCGGCGTCGCGCTGGGTGATGGCCTGCGGGGTGCCGACGGTCTCCTCGCGCAGCGTGTCGGCCAGCCGCCGCGCGGTGTCGCGGCGCCGGTCCTCGAGCTGCTCGTAGAGCATGGCCACGTAGGACTGTTCGTGGGCGAGCTCCGGGTCGGCCGGGGCGACGGGGTCGGCCGCGGCAGCCGGGGAGCCGGCGGGAGTGGGTTCGGGCACGGCGCGGGGATCCTCCACCGGGGGGACGTACACGAGGTGTCGCCCGCGGTGCCAGGACGAGCCTGTCGCCGACGGAGCGACTGGCCAGGCTACCAGTGGTGCACGACCTTCCGGTACGTGACGGGCCGCGGCCGGCCGGCCGGGCCCGGCACCCGCGCCCGCACCCGGGACGCGGCGATCAGCCGCGGACCCGCGGGGCCCGGCCGTGGGGCTGCTCCACCGGCTCCACCCACTCCGGGGTGGGGGTCGGTGCGGTGGCCGGACCCTCGTCGTCGAGCGCGATCGGCCCGCCGTGGTGGCGCAGCCGCAGCGGGGCACCGTCGGTGAGCCGGTACTCGGTCTCCTCCGGGGTGATCGAGACCCGGATCCGGCGTCCCTGCCACTTCAGGCCGAAGGAGATCCGGCTCAGCGACGGCGGCAGCACCGGGGCGA
Organism: Pseudonocardia sp. ICBG1293; assembly: GCF_020131355.1. Lineage (GTDB taxonomy): Bacteria > Actinomycetota > Actinomycetes > Mycobacteriales > Pseudonocardiaceae > Pseudonocardia. The sequence continues at coordinate 127,921 of NZ_JAHLEL010000014.1, read as the reverse complement.
ACGACAGCCCGTCGGCCTCGCAGCGCATCCCGCCGAAGCCGAGGACCACCGCGGACCAGGTCCCGGCCATCGACGCGATGTGCATCCCGTGGTCGGTGTTGCCCGCCAGGTCCTGCAGGTCGACCAGGGCCGCCTCGGCCAGGTACTGGTGGGCGAGCTCCAGGTGGCCGGTACGGGCGGCCATCACCGACTGGGTGCACGCCGACAGCGACGAGTCCCGCACCGTGATCGCCTCGTAGTAGGCGAAGTTGCGGCGCTTCTGCTCCTCGGTGAACGCCTCGGGGAAGATCTGCATCGCCAGCACCAGGTCGGCCTGCTTGATGACCTGCTTGCGGTAGAGGTCGAAGTACGGGTAGTTCAGCAGCAGCGGGTACCGCTCGGCCGGGGTGTCCTCGAAGTTCCACCGCTGGTGGTCGGTGAAGCCCTCGGACTGCGGGTGCACGCCCAGGCGCTCGTCGAACGGGATGAACATGGCGCTCGCGGCGTCGCGCCAGGACGCGATCTCCTCGGAGTCCACGCCGAGCCGCGACGCCGACCGCGGGTGCTTGGCCGCCACCTCGGCGGCGTAGCGCAGGTTCTGCTGGGCCATCAGGTTGGTGTAGACGTTGTTGTCGGCGATCGAGGAGTACTCGTCCGGACCGGTGACGCCGTCGATGCGGAAGTTGCCCGCCGAGTCGTGGCTGCCCAGTGAACGCCACAGCCGCGCGGTCGCGACCAGCAGCTCCAGCCCGACCTCCAGCTCGAACCGGGTGTCGCCGGTGGCGTGCACGTGCCGCTTCACCGCGTCGGCGATGTCGGCGTTGATGTGGAACGCCGCCGTGCCCGCCGGCCAGTAGCCGGAGCACTCGTGGCCGCGGATGGTGCGCCACGGGAACGCCGCGCCCTTGAGGCCGAGGGTCTCGGCGCGCTCGAAGGCCAGCGGCAGGATCGACTTGCGCCAGCGCAGCGCGTCCGCCGCCGCCTCGGGTGCGACGAAGGACAGCACCTGCAGGCAGAACGTCTCGGTGTCCCAGAAGGTGTGGCCGTCGTAGCCGTCGGCGGTCAGTCCCTTGGCCGGGATGCAGCGGCGTTCGGCGCGGGCGCCGGCCTGCAGGATGTGGAAGGTCGCCAGCCGCACGGCCTGCTGCAGCTCGGCGTCGCCGTCGATCTCGACGTCGGCGGTGGCCCAGAAGTCGTCCAGGTAGTCGCGCTGCTCGGCGACCAGGCCGTCCCAGCCGGTGTAGCGGGCCGCGGCGATGGCGGCCCGCACCTGGTCGTAGACGGCGGGCAGGCTGCGCCGCGAGGACCAGCCGTAGGCCAGGTACTTGACCACGCGCAGCGAACCGCCGGGCTTGACGCGGGCGATGACGGTGGTGCGGGCCAGGTCCTCGTTCGCGTCGGTGGAGACCTGCACGCCCTCGGGGCCGAACACCTCGTGCTCCATCGCCGCGCCGCAGCGCAGCTCGGACTTGCGGGTCCGGTGGACCAGGGTGGCACCGGCGTCACCGGCCCGGGACTGCTCGGGCTCCAGCACGTTGTCCAGCGCGGTGTCCAGACGCGGGTCGTCGGCGTCGCGGCCGGGCAGCTGCTCGTTGGCGACGAGCTCGGACTGCAGCACCAGCAGCGCGCCGTCCCCGGCCGCGCCGCTGCCCTCGTTGCCGTTGCTGACCAGCTCGACCTCGTAGGAGATCGCGGCAACCGCGCGCTGGGTCAGCGACACCATCCGGGTGGAGCGGACCCGGACCCGGCGCCCGGCCGGGGACTCCCACTCGACCTCGCGGTGCAGGGTGCCCGCCTGCATGTCGAGCACCCGCTCGTGCCGGTGCAGGGTGCCGTAGCGCAGGTCGAACGGCTCGTCGTCGACCAGCAGCCGGATCAGCTTCCCGTTGGTCGTGTTGATGATCGTCTGCCCGGACTCGGGGTAGCCGTAGCCGCCCTCGGCGTAGGGCAGCGGGCGGACCTCGTAGAACGAGTTCAGGTAGGTGCCGGGCAGCACGTGCGGCTCGCCCTCGTCGAGGTTGCCCCGCAGCCCGATGTGGCCGTTGGACAGCGCGAACACCGACTCGGTCTGCCCCATCGCGTCCAGGTCGAGGCGCGGTTCGCGGATCACCCACGGCTCGACGGTGAAGGTGGGCAGGTGCTCGGGCTTCACGAACGCTCCAGCAGGTCGGCGAGATCGGTGACGACGACGTCCGCGCCGTGCTCACGCAGCGCGGCGGCCTGGTCGAGACGGTCGATGCCGACCACGGCGCCGAAGTCCCCGGCGTGGCCGGCCTGCACGCCGGCCAGCGCGTCCTCGAACACGACCGCGGCGGACCGGTCGACCCCGAGGTCGGCCGCGGCGGTGAGGAAGGTGTCGGGGGCGGGCTTGCCGGGCAGGCCGCGCTCCCGGGCGGTGACGCCGTCGACCCGGTGGTCGATGAAGGCGTCCAGCCCGGTGACCCGCAGGATCTGCTCGGCGTTGGCGCTGGAGGACACGACGGCCGTGGCCAGCCCGGCGTCCTTCACCGCCTCCAGGTAGCGGCGCGAGCCCGGGTAGACCTCCACGCCGTCGGTGCGGATGTGCTCCTGCACGAGGTCGTTCTTGCGGGTGGAGAGCCCCCAGAGGGACTCGGTGTCCGCGGCGTCGTCCGGGCTGCCCTCGGGCAGCTCGATCCCGCGCGAGGCGAGGAAGCTGCGGGTCCCCTCCAGACGGGGCTTGCCGTCCACGTACGGGCCGTAGTCGGCCGCGACGTCGAACGGGCGGAAGCCGTCACCGTCGCGGGTCCGTAGGTACTCGTCGAACATCTGCTTCCACGCCGCAGCGTGGACGCTCGCGGTGTCGGTGAGTACGCCGTCCAGGTCGAACAGGCACGCGCGTGTGCCCTCGGGCAGCCCCAGCATGGCGCGCACGCTATCCGGATCGATGAAGGTCCGTCGCTCCGGGCGGTGCACGCCACTCCGGGGCCGACACGCGTCACACGACGGGCGCGCCCAGCGGCAGGACCAGCAGGACGAGCGGGGCACGGGCGGGCGACCCCGCCGGGGCCGCCGGACGGGCCTCGACCCGGGCGACGGGCCCGTCCGGCGCCTGCGGGTCCAGCCGCACGTGCACCGCCCCGCCCGCGGTGTGCGGCTCGATCTCCTCCTGCACCCCGCGCCGGACCGCGGCGAGCACCGAGAGCGGTGGGACCGCCGAGGCCGGGTCCACCCCGGCGGCGGAGGGGTCGTCGAGCTCGGTGGACAGCCGGGCACCGAAGCGGGTCCGCTCGATCTGCAGGTACGCCCGCACGGCGGCGAGCTCCTCCTCGAGCCGGATGGACGGCTCCCCCGCCCGGTCCGCGGCCCGGGACAGGTCGGCGAAGCCGAGCAGCAGCTCCCGCGCCCGGGGCGGGTCGGTGCGCACCAGCGAGGCGATCGTGTTCAGGGTGTTGTAGACGAAGTGCTGCTCCAGCCGCCGCGACAGCGGACCGTGCCAGGGGCCGTCCGGGGCGGCGGGCGCCGCCGGTGGTGCGCCCGGCGCGGGCGGGACGGCGTCGCGGACCCGGATGCGGGTGGTCTCGTCGGGTGCCGGTGCGCGGTGCGCGCCGGGCCGGGCCGGAACGGCGGTGTCCGGGGCGGCGGTGCCCCGGGCGGCGGTGTCCGGGGCGGCGGTGTCCGGGGCGGCGGTGTCCGGGGCGGCGGTGTCCGGGGCGGCGCCGCGGACGGACCGGTCGCGGTCCGGGCCGCCCGCGGATCCGGCGCCCCGGGTGCCCGGCGCGGCCTGCTCGTCGCCGGGCGCGGGCCGGGCGCCGGGCGCCGCCACGCCACCGGCGCGGGGCAGCACCACCGTGTCCGGGCCGGGGTCGGGCGCCGGGCCGGTCGCGCGGCCGGCCGGGGGCGTCCCGGGGCGGCGCAGCGCGACGGTCGGGCGGGCCGCCGACGCCGCCCGGCGCGCCGCCTCGACGGCCGCGGCCAGCTCCTCGTCGTGGTCGGCGGGCACCACCAGCCCCCGCCAGGACGGCAGTGCGAGCCGCCCCGCGGCGGTCCGGCCCCGGTGCTCGACCGCCGCGACCAGCCCCGGGGCCAGCCAGCGGGCGTCGGCGCCGATCCCGTCGGGCACCCCGAGCGGAGCGGACCCGGTGGCGGGGACGCGCACGACGGTGCGGGCGTCGACGTCGGCCGCACCGATCCCGACCCGGCCCACGTAGCGGATCCCGTCGGGCTCGGGCAGCGCCAGCAGCACCGCCCCGATCCGGTCCCGGCCGCCGCCGGGGCCCCCGGCGGGCACCCATCCCGCGACCAGCACCTGCCGGTGCCTGCGCAGCGGCACCCGCAGCCAGTTCCGGGTGCGTCGCCCGGGCTGGTAGGGCAGGTCCAGACGCTTGAGGTGCAGCCCGTCGAGGCCGTAGCGCTCGGCCGTGCGGACCACGAGATCGGCCTCGTCCAGCCCGAACGACGGGGGGACGAGGATCTTCGGCCCGGCCAGGTCGAGGGCCTCCAGCTCCGCGCGGCGCCGCCGGTAGGGCAGCTCCAGGGTCCGGCGGCCGTCGCACCACAGCAGGTCGGTGACGACGTAGCCGACCGGCACCTCGGCCCGCAGCGCCGCGTCCGGCGACACCGTCGCGGTACGGCGCAGCAGCGGCCCGCGCGACGGACGGCCCGCCTCGTCGAGGGCGACGACGGTGCCGTCGAGCACCATCCCACCCGCCGGGGCCTGCTCACCGAGCACCGCCAGCTCGGGGAAGGAGCCGGTCACGCTGCGCGCGGTGGACGACAGCAGCCGGACCCGGCCCGGCCGGGCGTAGGCCACGCAACGGTGCCCCTCCCACGCGAACTCGACCGCCCAGCGGTCCGGGTCGCCCGCGTCGGTCAGCTCCCCGGCGGCGGGCAGCATCGGCGGGACGAGCTCGGGCATGGGCGCAGCAGACCCCGCGGCGCCCACCCGCCCGGCGCCGTGCGTCGCACCGCCCCCCACCACGGCATCCACGCTATCCCCCGCACGGGCGAGTGCGGGCGCCACCTCGGCGCTGCGGCGCCCGGTGCCGGGGGTGTCTGCGACGATCGGTCCCATCATGACGCTCACCGACCGGCTGCCCCGCACCTCCGACCCCGCGAACCCCCCGGATCCCGCCGACCTGGTGGACACCTTCGCCGAGTGGGCGTTCGACGAGCGCGGCCTGTCGCTCTACCCGGCGCAGGAGGAGGCGATGCTCGAGCTGGTCACCGGTGCCAACGTGATCCTCTCGACGCCGACCGGCTCAGGGAAGTCGCTGGTCGCGATCGGGGCGCACGCCGCGGCGCTGGCCCGCGGGGAGCGCAGCGTCTACACCGCGCCGATCAAGGCCCTGGTCAGCGAGAAGTTCTTCGCGCTGTGCGAGGTGTTCGGCGCGGACAAGGTCGGCATGCTCACCGGCGACGCCGCGGTCAACGAGAAGGCGCCGATCATCTGCTGCACCGCGGAGATCCTGGCCAACCTCGCGCTGCGCGAGGGACCGGGGGCCGACGTCGGCTCGGTGATCATGGACGAGTTCCACTTCTACGCCGACCCGTCACGCGGCTGGGCCTGGCAGGTGCCGATCGTCGAGCTGGGGCAGGCGCAGTTCCTGCTGATGAGCGCCACCCTGGGTGACACGTCCTTCTTCGCCGAGGACCTGACCCGGCGCACCGGCCGGGAGACCGCCGAGATCACTTCGGTCCAGCGGCCGGTCCCGCTGCACTTCCGCTACGTCGTCGAGCCGCTGCACGAGACGATCACCGAGCTGCTGGCCACCCGCGAGGCCCCGGTCTACGTCGTGCACTTCACCCAGCAGGCCGCCGTCGAGCGGGCGCAGGCGCTGATGAGCGTCAACGTCACCTCCAAGGAGGACAAGGCCGCGATCGCCGAGACGATCGGGGCGTTCCGGTTCACCTCCGGGTTCGGCCGCACCCTGTCCCGGCTGGTCCGGCACGGCATCGGCGTGCACCACGCCGGCATGCTCCCCCGCTACCGACGGCTGGTGGAGACCCTCGCCCAGGCCGGGCTGCTGAAGGTCATCTGCGGCACCGACACCCTCGGCGTCGGCATCAACGTGCCCATCCGCACGGTGCTGTTCACCGCCCTGTCCAAGTACGACGGCCGCCGCGTGCGCCCGCTCAAGGCCCGCGAGTTCCACCAGATCGCCGGCCGGGCCGGCCGGGCCGGGTACGACACCGTCGGCACCGTCGTCGCACAGGCCCCCGAGCACGACATCGAGAACGCCAAGGCACTGGCCAAGGCCGGCGACGACCCGAAGAAGCGCCGCAAGGTCGCGCGCAAGCAGCCGCCCGAGGGGTTCGTGGGCTGGTCGCAGACCTCGTTCGAGAAGCTCCAGCAGGCCCGCCCCGAGCCGCTGACCAGCCACTTCGAGGTCACCCACGCGATGCTGCTCAACGTCGTCTCGCGCGGCGGGGACACCTACGCCGCGATGGAGCACCTGCTCACCGACAACCACGAGCCCCGCAAGCGGCAGCTCAAGCACATGCTGCGGGCGATCGCGATCTACCGGGCACTGCGCACCTCCGGCGTCGTCGAGCAGTACACCGTGGAGGGGGCGGCCCGTCCACGGGCGCGGGTGGTCGACGAGCTGCAGCTGGACTTCGCCCTCAACCAGCCGCTGTCGCCGTTCGCGCTGGCGGTGTTCGAGCTGCTCGACCGGGAGTCGCCGACCTACGCCCTCGACGTGCTCTCGGTGATCGAGTCGACCCTCGACGACCCCCGCCAGATCCTCGCCGCCCAGCAGAACAAGGCCCGCGGCGAGGCGATCGCGGCGATGAAGGCCGACGGGATCGAGTACGAGGAGCGGATGGCCCGCCTGGAGGAGGTCACCCACCCCAAGCCCCTGGAGGAGATGCTGCAGGCGGCGCTGGAGACCTACCGCCGCGGCGCGCCGTGGGTCGCCGACGCCGTGCTGTCGCCGAAGTCGGTGGTGCGCGACATGAGCGAGCGGGCCATGACGTTCACCGAGTACGTCTCGCACTACCAGCTCGCCCGCTCCGAGGGCCTGGTCCTGCGCTATCTGGCCGACGCCTACCGGGCGCTGCGCCAGACCGTGCCCGAGCACGCCCGCACCGAGGAGCTCACCGACCTCGTCGAATGGCTGGGCGAGCTGGTCCGCCAGACCGACTCCTCGCTGCTCGACGAGTGGGAGAAGCTCGCCGCCGGGGCCGGCGCCGACGGGGAGGTGCTGCCGCCCGGGGCCGAGGTCGCCGTCGCCACGCCGACCGGGGTCACCGGCAACGCCCGCGCCTTCCGGGTCATGGTGCGCAACGCCCTGTTCCGCCGGGTCGAGCTCGCCGCCATGGGCCGCTACGCGGAGCTGGGCGACCTCGACGCCGACGCCGGCTGGACCGCCGACCGCTGGCGGGACGCCCTGGCCCCGTACTTCGCACTCCACGACCGGATCGGCTTCGGGCCCGACGCCCGCGGCCCCGAGCTGTTCGACCTCACGGAGGAGGCCGACCGCTGGCTGGTGCGCCAGGTGCTCGGCGACCCGGCGGGCGACCGGGACTGGGCGATCACCGCCGAGGTGGACCTCGCCGCCTCCGACGAGGCGGGCGAAGCCGTCATGTGGGTGACGGACGTGACCGACGGGTCGCCTGTCTGACCCGTCCGGCCGGTCCCGCGCGTACGGACGTAACCCGGTCGGCCCCACCGGAGGGGTCGGATCGGTTACGGTGTTCCTCGATCATGAGGGAAGTCCCTCCCACCGGAGCGAACGGGGGCGGTGGATGCAGCAGGCCGACGTCGCCGCTGCTCGCGCCGACCACGGACGGGCCCTCGTCCCCGCCGCGCTCCCCGAGCCCGCGGCGCTGGCCGGGCCGGGGGCCTCGGAGCTGGCCCGGCGCTCGGTGGAGCCGGTGGCGGAGCTGCGCCCGGTCGTCGACCGGGTCACCGCGGCGCTGCGCGAGGCCGCGCTCGCCGACCCCTACGACCCGGCCGTCCCGGCCACCGCGGGCGGCGACCTGGTACGGGCGCGGATCCACCACCCGGGCTGCATGGAGATCGGGATGGAGCTGCTGGGGGCGCACCTGGAACCCGCCGCCGACACCGCCGCCCGGGTCCGGCGGATCGCGGCCGTGCTGGCCGCGTTCGCCCGCGGGTTCACCGAGGCCACCCGCCGTCTCGTCCTCGACGAGCACGAGCAGGTGACCCGGGCCGCGCTGGAGGCCCGCCGGGCCGCCGAGGACGCCCGCCGGCGTTCGGACCTGCGGCTGCGCACCGTCGTCGACTCCGCCGCCGTCGGCATCGTGATCTTCGAGCCGGACGGCCGGATGGTCGAGGTCAACGAGACCGTCGCGACGATGTTCGCCTACACCCCCGCGCAGCTGCTCGGGATGAACGTCGCCGACCTGGTGTCCCCGCAGGACGCACCCGAGGTGTGGGCGGAGCGGCCGCGGCTGCTCGACGGCTCGCTGGACCGGCTGCGCACGGTACGCCCGGTCCGCCGCGGCGACGGCGCGCCGCTCTGGACCGACACGGTGATCACGACGCTCGGCGCCCCCGGCACCGGTGAGGAGCTGCTCGTCGCGGTGGTGACCGACGTGACCGAGCAGCTGCGGATGCAGGAGGACCTGGCCCACCACGCGACGCACGACCCGCTGACCGGGCTGCCCAACCGGTCCCTGTTCTTCGAACGCCTCGACGCCGCGATCGAGGACGGCTCCCCGGACGCCCGGCCCGGGGTCTGCTATCTCGACCTCGACGGGTTCAAGGTCGTCAACGACACCCTGGGCCACCAGGCCGGGGACCGGCTGCTGCAGGTGCTGGCCGACCGGCTGCGGGCCGCCCTGGAACCCGGCGGGCACCTGGTGGCGCAGATGGGCGGCGACGAGTTCGTCGTGCTGGTCCCCCGGTCCGCCGACCGGGCCGAGCTGGAGGAGGTCGCGTCCCGGGCGCTGGGCACGGTACGCAGGCCGGTCCGCGTCGACGGCCGCGACATCGTCATCTCCGCCAGCGTCGGCGTGGTGCGCCACGACGGCGAGCTGGGCACCGACGAGCTCCTCGCCGCCGCCGACACCACGCTGTACTCGGCCAAGCGGGCCGGGCGCGGCCGCTACGTGCTCTACGACCGTGACCGGCACCGCGACGACCTCGCCCGCTTCGAGCTCTCCTCCCAGATGCCCGAGGCGCTGCGCCGCGACGACTTCGTGGTGGTCTACCAGCCGCTGGTGCGCCTGGCCGACGAGCAGACGATCGGGGTGGAGGCCCTGGTCCGCTGGCAGCGCCCCGACGGGCAGCTGCTCGGCCCGGACCGGTTCATCCCGCTCGCCGAGGAGACCGGACTCGTCGTGCCGCTGGGTGCTCGACGAGGCGTGCCGGCAGGGCGCGCCGGTAGAGCTCGGCGGCGGCGCGGGAGAAGCCGTCGGGCACCCCGGCGGCGGCGAACGCGTCGGCCGCCTCGTCCATCTCCCCCGCCCAGCGCCACGCCTTTCCCGCCATCCGCTCCCGGGCGCGGGCCAGCGCGGCGGCGTGGTCGATCCCGGCCCGGTCCAATTCGGCGTGCAGGGCCCCGGTGACGCCGAACGCCGCGGCGGCCTCCTCCAGCGCCAGCCACAGCATGGGTGCGGCCTTGCTCTGCAGCGCGAAGCAGGCCTTCAGCCCGCTCGCGGCGCCCAGGTCGGTCCCGGCGGTGCCGAGCACCCGGGCGTCGAACGGGCCCGGCTCGAACAGGGTCACGGCGGTGTCCGCCCCGGGCCCGGACAGCCACAGCGTCGTGGTGCCCGCCGTCCAGGCGGGCGGGCCGATGACGGCGCCGTCGCAGACGGTCGCGCGGTCGCCGAGCAGTGTCGCGATGCCGCGGACGGTGTCCGGGGCGACCGCGTTGGCCTCGACGTAGAGCGGGCGGTCGGTGCGCCCGGCCAGCCCGGCGCCCACCAGGCCCGCCACCTCGCGCGCGGCGTGCGGCGGGCAGATCGACACGATCACGTCGGCCCGGGCGGCGAGGTCGGCGACGGTCGGCACCGCCTGCAGGTCGGCCAGCTCGGCGCGCTTGGCGGTGGCGTGCGAGCGCCCGGCGTCGGCCCAGATCACCGCGCCCGCGCGGGCCTTGAGCGCCGACCCGAGCGCGGCGCCCATCGCGCCGGGGTGCAGGACCCCGACCACCGGCCGGGCGGGCAGGGACACCGGCTGCGCGGACGGCGACGACATGGGGTGATGATCGCACCCCGTCGTGCCCGTCCGCCCCGTGCCCGCCCCGCAGGGCTCACCCCGTCCCGAGCGCCGCGGTCAGGTCGTCGAGCACCACGCGCGCGGCCTGCGGGCCCGCGTTGAGGAACCAGGTGTCGTCGTCGACGGCGGTGGTGTGCCGGTTCCGGACGGCGCCGAGCGAGGCCCCGACCCCCTCGGTCAGCAGGGCCGGGGGCGCGGCGCCGGGAGCCGCGCCCTGGACGCCGTAGAAGATCCGTCCGCCGTCGGCCCGGCCGAGCTCCTCGGTGGACAGGTCGCGCGAGGTGGCGGCGAAGCGCTGGCTCTGCGGCCGGGCGATCCCGGCGTCGGCGAGCAGCGAGCCGGGGAAGGAGCCGACGCCGAACACCCGGACCCGGGCGGCCTGCACACGCAGCAACGAGACCTCCACGGCCCCGGCACGCGCGCCGACGTCGCGGGCCCGCCCGGCGAGGTCGTCGACGATCCCCTGCGCGGCACCGGCCCGGCCCAGCGCGTGTCCGAGCAGCAGCAGGTCGGTCTTCCAGTTCACCCCGTTGCCGCGGGTCATCACGGTCGGTGCGATCGCGGACAGCTGGGGGTAGAAGTCCTCCGCCCCGGCGACGTTGGCCAGGATCAGGTCCGGCGCGCCGCGGCGACCGCCTCGACCGCCGGGGCGGTGCGCAGGCCGAGGTCGGCCATCGCCGCCAGCGCGGCCCGGTGCTGCGGGAACGCCTCGGTGAGGTAGTCCGGGACCATCGTGGCCGCCTCGGCCCGGGTCGCCCCCACGGGGACGACGCCCAGGGACAGCAGCCCGTCGAGCTGCCCGGTGGAGATGACCACGATCCGCCGGGGCGGTGCCGGGATCGTGGACGTGCCCGTCTCGTGGGTGACCGTGCGCGGGAAGACACCGTCGGGCTCGGTCGAGCCCCGGTCCGCGGGCAGCACGGTGGGGGCGGCGCCGTCGGCGTCCGCGGGTGCGGGGCGAGCCGGGGGTGGGGGGGTCCCGGTGGCGGTGGCGCCGCAGCCGGCGAGCACGAGCAGGCAGAGCACCGCGAGCAGGGCGCGGGCAAGGAAGGTGAGCCTCACCTATCCATCCCAGCGGACGGCCGCGCGATCCACAACGAGACGCCGGTCTCGACTGGCGCGTCGGGCGGGCGGGGCGGCACGGTCGTCGGATGACACCGGATCCCCTGTTCACCGGCGACGCGGTCGGTGGCTGGCTGCAGCTGCCCTCCCCCGCCGTCGCCGAGATCGCCGGCTCCGTCGGCTTCGACCTGGTGTGTGTCGACACCCAGCACGGGCTGATCGGCGACGACACCGTCCTCGGCATGCTGCAGGCCCTGTCCGCCACCGGGACGCCGTCGCTGGTGCGGGTCCCCGGGCACGGCGCCGAGGCGGTGGGGCGAGCCCTCGACCGGGGCGCCGACGGCGTGATCGTGCCGCTGGTCGACACCGCCGAGCAGGCCGCGGCGGCGGTCGCCGCGTGCCGCTACCCGCCGGACGGGGTGCGCAGCTTCGGGCCGGTGCGCCCGTCGTGGCGGGGCGGGGACGTGTTCGCGGCGCCGCGGACGGTGGTGATGGTCGAGACGGTCGCCGCGGTGGCGAACCTGGCCGCCATCGTGGCCGTCGACGGGCTGTCGGCGGTGTTCGTCGGGCCCTCGGACCTGGCCCTGGCCCACGGCTTCGCCCTGCGCGCCCAGGACGAGGACGGGCCGGACGCCGACCGCTACGCCGAGCTCGTCGCCGGGATCACCGCGCAGTGCGCGCGGGCCGGGGTACCGGTGGGGATCTACTGCGACTCCCCCGCGCACGCCCGGCGCTTCCGGGCGCTGGGGTGCACGTTCACGATGCTCGCCGCCGAGCAGGCGATCCTGCGGTCGGCGCTGGCGGAGAGGCTGGCCGGGGCACGGCCCTGACCGGTCAGCCCGCGGCGAGGTCGTGCGCCGCGGGCCGGCCGTCCGCGGCCGTGCGGGCGGGTCGCCGGGCGTCGACCATCGCGAGGCCGGTGAGCCGCCCGGCGACCCCGCGGTGCCCGGTGCTGCGCCACAGCCCGACCAGACCGGCGACCCCCCACAGCAGCCCGAACAGCCCGAGTCCGCCGGACGGCCCGGACAGCAGCAGGAACCCACCGGTGCCCAGCAGCACCCGGGCGAGGCGACGGCCGCGGCCCGGGACGCCGCCGTCGGGCAGCGCGGGCCGCAGCCGCACCGCGCGCTGACCGACCGTGCCGCCGCTGCCGACCAGCGGGACCACCAGGAACACCAGCAGCGGCAGCCCGAAACCGAACACCGCGTTCGCGGTGTCGAACCAGTCGGGCAGGGGCCCGCCGGTGTACCCGGAGAGCGCGGTCCCGGCGAGCAGCAGCGTCCCGATCATGGATCCGGTCACCCAGACCGCCGTCAGGTCGCACAGCGCGCCGAGCAGCCGGCGACCGGCGGTCACCGGGGCGGGCCGCCCGGGGTCACCGCCGGCGTCCCACGAGCGGGGCCGCAGCAGGGTCGCGGCCAGACCGCCGAGCAGCGCGCCCGTGGTGTTGGCGATCAGGTCGTCGACGTCGGCGAGCCGGTAGGCGCACGGGAACAGGAACCAGTTGCCGGTGTACTGGGTGGCCTCGACCAGCACCGACACCGCGAACCCGGCCAGGACCGTGACCGGGAGCGAGCGGCGGAACACCCCGCGCAGGAACCAGCCCAGCGGCGCGAACAGCACCACGTTCAGCACCACCTGCTGCACGGCGGCGTTGGCCAGCCAGGCCCGCACCCCGGTCGCGTCCTGGCGCGCGGCGATCCGGGCGATGTCGCCGACGAAGGCGAACGGCCGGGTCTGCAGCGAGTCCGCCGCGGTGCGCCCGGCGCAGAACGCCGCGTCGACCTGGGGCAGCGGGAGCAGCGTGTAGCCGAGGATCGCCAGGCCGTACACCGGGACGGCGACGAGCACGGCCAGTTCGCCGGGCCCGAAACGGCCGCGGCGGCGGTAGGTCAGCGCGACGGCGGGGACGAGCACGGCCAGCACCAGCGCCGACCCGAGGCCGATCGCGAGCACCCCGGGGATGATCCGGTCGTTCACGGTGCCCGACGCTAGCGACCGGCCGGGCCGCGCCCGGGGACCGAAACGGGTGGTTCGGGGTTCAGCCCAGGACGTCGAGGATCTGCTGGGCGGCGAGGGTGGGCGTGAGGCCGCCGTCGCGGACCTCGGCGGTCAGTGCCGGCAGCCGCTCGGCCGTCGCCGGGTCGTGCAGGACGCGGTCCATGAGCCGGTCGCGCACCATCTGCCACATCCACTCGACCTGCTGGTCGGCCCGCCGCGTCGCGAGCTCACCGCCCTTGTCGAGGGCCTCCCGGTGCGCGGTGACCTTCTCCCACACGGTGTCCAGGCCCGCGCCGGTCTGGGCGGAGCAGGACAGCACCGGGGTCCGCCAGTGCGCGGAGGTGGGGGTCATCATGTGCAGCGCGCCGGCGAGCTCGCGGGCCGCGGCGCGGGCGTCGCGCTCGTGCGGGCCGTCGGCCTTGTTGACGGCGACGACGTCGGCGAGCTCCAGGATGCCCTTCTTGATCCCCTGCAGCGCGTCGCCGGTGCGCGCGATGGTGAGGAACAGGAAGGTGTCGACCATCCCCGCGACCGCGGTCTCGGACTGCCCGACCCCGACGGTCTCGACGAGCACGACGTCGAACCCGGCGGCCTCCATCATCACCATCGTCTCGCGGGTACGCCGCGCCACCCCGCCGAGCGTGCCCGCCGACGGCGACGGGCGCACGAACGCGTCCGGGTCGACGGCCAGCCGCGGCATCCGGGTCTTGTCACCCAGGATGGACCCGCAGGTCCGGGTCGAGGACGGGTCGACGGCGAGCACCGCCACCCGGTGGCCCTGGGCGGTGAGCCGCGAGCCCATCGCCTCGATGAACGTCGACTTCCCGACGCCGGGTACCCCGGAGATGCCGACCCGCACCGCGTGTCCGGCCTTGGGCGTCAGCTCCAGCAGCAGCTCCTGGGCGGCCCGCTGGTGGTCGGGCCGGCTGGACTCGACCAGGGTGATGGCCCGGGCGAGCAGGGTGCGGTCTCCGGCCAGGACGCCGCGGGCGAGCTCCGCGGGGTCGGGGACACGTGGGGCCATCGGCGGGCGCTCTCCTTGCGGGACGGGGTCGGACGAGGCCCGGGCCCGGTGCACGCACCGGGCCCGGCGGGGCGGTGCCTCAGTCGGCGTAGACGCTGCCGGGCGTGCCCCCGGTGTCGCCGTCGCCGTGACCGAGGGCCGCGGACAGCTTGCCGAGCAGGTCGACCGCGGCCTCGGCGATGACGGTGCCGGGCGGGAACACCGCGGCCGCGCCCATCTCCAGCAGCTCCGGGACGTCCGCGGGCGGGATGACCCCGCCGACGACGACCATGATGTCCGCGCGGCCCAGCTCGGCGAGCTCGCGGCGCAGCTCCGGGACCAGCGTGAGGTGCCCGGCCGCCAGCGAGCTCGCGCCGATCACGTGCACGTCGGACTCGGCGGCCTGCTTGGCGACCTCGGCCGGGGTCTGGAACAGCGGCCCGACGTCGACGTCGAAGCCGATGTCGGCGAAGGCGGTGGAGATGACCTTCTGGCCGCGGTCGTGGCCGTCCTGGCCCATCTTCGCGACCAGGATGCGGGGCTGGCGGCCCTCGTGGCCGGCGAACTCGGAGACGAGCTCGCGGGCGCGGTCGATCGCCGGGTTCTGCCCGGCCTCGGCGGAGTACACACCGGAGATGATCCGGATCTGTCCGGCGTGGCGCCCGAAGACCTTCTCCAGTGCGTCGGAGATCTCCCCGACGGTGGCCTGGTCGCGGGCCGCGTTCACGGCCAGCTGGAGCAGGTTCTCGTCGTCGGTGCGCGACGAGCCCTCGGCGATCTTCTCCGCGGCGCCGGTGAGCGCGCGCAGCGCCTCGTCGACGGCGCGGTCGTCGCGCTCGGCGCGCAGCCGGGCCAGCTTCTCCAGCTGCTCGCGGCGCACGTTCGCGTTGTCGACCTTGAGCACGTCGATCTGCTCGTCGGCCTCGACGACGTACTTGT
The DNA here is from genome assembly GCF_020131355.1 of Pseudonocardia sp. ICBG1293. Lineage (GTDB taxonomy): Bacteria > Actinomycetota > Actinomycetes > Mycobacteriales > Pseudonocardiaceae > Pseudonocardia. Next base: position 112,790 of record NZ_JAHLEL010000014.1, on the reverse strand, counting down.
TGATCCCGATGACCGGCTGGCGCCCGGAGTCGATGCGGGCCTGGGTGCGGGCCGCGGCCTCCTCGACGCGCATCTTGGGGATGCCGGCGTCGATGGCCTGGGCCATGCCGCCGGCCTTCTCCACCTCGTCGATGTGCGCCCACGCCCGCTTGGCGAGGTCGTAGGTGAGCTTCTCGACGTAGTAGGAGCCGCCCCACGGGTCGACGACGTTCGTGGTGCCCGACTCCTGCTGCAGCAGCAGCTGGGTGTTGCGGGCGATCCGCGCGGAGAAGTCCGTCGGCAGGGCGAGGGCCTCGTCGAGGGCGTTGGTGTGCAGCGACTGCGTGTGGCCCTGGGTGGCGGCCATCGCCTCGATGCAGGTGCGCACCACGTTGTTGTAGACGTCCTGGGCGGTCAGCGACCAGCCGGAGGTCTGCGAGTGCGTGCGCAGGCTCAGCGACTTGGCGTTCTGCGGCTCGAACCGGTTCACGAGCTTCGACCAGAGCAGGCGCGCGGCCCGCATCTTCGCGACCTCCATGAAGAAGTTCATGCCGATCGCCCAGAAGAAGCTCAGCCGCGGCGCGAACTTGTCGATGTCCAGGCCCGCGTCGACACCGGCCCGCAGGTACTCCACGCCGTCGGCGAGGGTGTAGGCGAGCTCCAGGTCGTTGGTCGCCCCCGCCTCCTGGATGTGGTAGCCGGAGATCGAGATGGAGTTGAACTTCGGCATCTTCGCGCTGGTGAAGCCGAAGATGTCGGAGATGATCTGCATCGACGGCTGCGGCGGGTAGATGTAGGTGTTGCGGACCATGAACTCCTTGAGGATGTCGTTCTGGATGGTCCCGGTCAGCTTCTCGGGGCTCACGCCCTGTTCCTCGGCGGCGACGATGTAGAGCGCCAGCACCGGGAGCACGGCCCCGTTCATCGTCATCGACACCGACATCCTGTCCAGCGGGATGCCGTCGAACAGCTGGCGCATGTCCAGGATCGAGTCGATCGCGACCCCGGCCATGCCGACGTCGCCCGCGACGCGGGGGTGGTCGGAGTCGTAGCCGCGGTGGGTGGCCAGGTCGAACGCGATCGACAGACCCTTCTGCCCGGCGGCGAGGTTGCGCCGGTAGAACGCGTTGGACTCCGCCGCGGTGGAGAACCCGGCGTACTGGCGCACCGTCCACGGCTGGTTGGTGTACATCGTCGGGTAGGGCCCGCGCAGGTACGGGGTGATGCCCGGGTAGGTGTGCAGGAAGTCCACACCGGCGAGGTCCTCGGCGGTGTAGAGCGGCTTGACGCCGATCCCCTCCGGGGCCTCCCAGACGTCGGCGGAGCCGGTCCAGGTGGTCGCGGGAGCGGTGTCGCCCAGGAGCGGCACGCCGGTGAAGTCGGGAATGCTCACTTCGAGCCCTCCAGGTGGGTGTACACGTCGTCCAGGACGGCGAGGGCGTCGCAGCCGGCGAACAGGTGGCCGTCGACGCCGGGCACCGGCTCCTTCGGCTTCCCCGCGAGCAGGATGTGCGCGGCCCCGGCCTCGCGCAGCGCGGCGGCGGTCTCGGCGGCCCGCTCGTCGTAGAGCGTGTCCGAGGAGCAGAGCACCGCGACCGGCGAGCCGCTCTTCCCGAACGCCTCGACGACGTCGGCGGCGGTCTCGGTCGGGCCGGCGTCGACGGTGTCGACACCGCCCGCGGCCAGGAGGTTGCGGGTGAACCCGGCGCGGGCGGTGTAGACCGCCAGCGGGCCGAGGGTCGCCAGGAAGGCGGTGGGGCGAGAACCCGTCTCGGCCAGCAGCGCGTCGGAGCGGTCCCGGTGGGCCTCGTAGGCCTCGGCGGGGCGGTAGAGCGGCAGCCCCCCGCGCTCGACGGCCGGCGGCAGCGGGGTGCGCTCGACCGGCTTCTCGTCCAGGTCGGGGAACTCCGAGACGCCGGTGAGCGGCGTCCTGCGCTTCGCGACGTCGGCCTCGCGGCGGGCGCGGACCTCGCCGACCCGATCGGCGACCAGGCCGGAGTCGAGCGCGGCGACGGCGCCGCCCGCGGTCTCGATCTCGACGAAGAACTCCCAGGCCACCCGGGCGAGGTCGTCGGTGAGGTGCTCGACGTACCAGGACCCGCCTGCCGGGTCGATGACCCGCGCCAGGTGCGACTCCTCCACCAGCAGGTTCTGGGTGTTGCGGGCGATGCGGCGGGAGAACGGCTCGGCCACCCCGAGGGCGGCGTCGAACGGCGGCACGGTGACCGCGTCGGCGCCGCCGACACCGGCGGCGAACCCGGCGACGGTGCCGCGCAGCATGTTCACCCACGGGTCGCGCCGGGTGAACAGGGCGTCGGGCACGGTGGCGTGCTGGGTCTGCGGCACGTCGGTGACCCCGGACGCCTCCAGCACCCGGGCCCACAGCCTGCGCCCGGCGCGCAGTGTCGCGATCGTCGGGAACTGCTCGGGGGTGGCCGCGTAGCGGAACTCCAGCAGCCGGGCCGCGTCGGCGACACCGATGCCCGCGGCGTCCAGGGCCCGCAGGTAGGCGACGCCCGCGGCGAGGGACCAGCCCAGCTCCTGGGCATCGGAACCACCCGCCTCGCGGATCACGGTGGCGTCGACGGTGATCGCGGTGATCGCGTCGAAGGTGCCGTGCACGCGGCGGGCGACCTCGACGACCGAGTCGACGTCCGGGCCGGAGCCCGCGCGGGCACGCAGCCCGATCGGGTCGACGCCCAGCGAGCCGAGCAGCTCGGCGTCCTCGACGCCGTTGCGGGCGGCCAGGTCCAGGTAGGCGTGGGCCGCGGCGACCTGCTCGGTCCCGGCGTCCAGGGCGACCCCGGCCAGGTCCAGGTGCACCCCCTCCAGGGCACGGGCCAGGTCGGCGACGGCGACGCCGCCCTCACCCACCCGCAGCCAGACCGAGGTGACACCGCACTCCAGGTCGGCGAGCACGGCCTCGCGGACCGCGGCCGGGTCGGTGCCGGCGTGGCGCTGGCGGATGTCCCAGCCGTCCGGGACGTGCCCGTCGGTGCGGGCACCGCGGGTGAACGGCCACGAGCCAGGCACGCCGGTGGGCGGGAGGTCGGTGACGTCCTCGTCGGCGTAGAGCGGCGCGACACGGATCCCGTCGGGCGAGGTGCGGGTCAGCGTCTCGACCCCGGCCCCGAGCTCGGCGTCCTCGCCGATCCGGCCCGATCTGCGCACCACCGCGTCCGCGGCGGCGAGCCACCGGTCGCGGGTGACCGGGTCGGAACCGCCCGCGAGGACGAGCTCCTCCGGCTCGACCGGACCGTCCACGGCAGAGCCCTCCGGACCGGCTGCGCGGTCGGCCGCGCTGCGGTCACTGTCCGTCATCCGCTCTGTTCTCCTCACCGGCCCGCGGGGCGGCCTCGTTGCCCGCCGGATGGCGCCGTCATCGACGCCACCGAAGTGCCGCGGAGTCTAGTGAGCCGGTGCCTCCGGGGGCATGCGCTGTGGCGAGGCGCGCACGGCCTGTGATGCACCCGACTGGCGCAACGGGACCGTCCGGGGGCCTCGCGGCGAGCACCCGGCCGTTCCCCGCCGGTAGTCCTCACGGGTAGCCCCGGGGGTCCCCCGGGCGCCAGTCTGGGGCCGTGCCGACTCCTGGACCCGCACCCGCCGTACCCGGGCTGACCCCGGTCGCCCGCGTCCACGTCCTGCTCGATCCGCCGCTGGAGGTCGGCCGGACCCCGTTCGGGCGGGAACGGGAGATCCCCATCGTCGGCGGCACGGTGTCCGGTCCCGGCCGCGACGGCGAGGGCCTGCACGGCGAGGTGCTGCGCGGCGGCGCCGACCGCCAGCGGGTGCTCGACGACGGCACCGCCGTGATCGACACCCGCTACACCGTCGCGCTGCGCTCGGGCCACCTGCTCCAGCTCGCGACCGCCGGGTACCGCACCGGGCCGGCCCCGGTGCTGGACGCGCTGCTCGCCGGCGAGCCGGTCGACCCGGCCCGCTACTACTTCCGCGTCGTGGTCGACGCCCGCACCGCCGACCCCGACCTGGCCTGGCTCAACACCGCGGTCCTCGTCGGCTCCGCGGTGCGCACCGCCGACGCGGTCGCCTACGACGCCTACCTCGTGACGTGACCCGCGGTGGGAACAACGGCGGGCGGGGCGGCATTGTGGACGGCATGCCCCGCGTGACCCGAGGATTCGTCGGCCGCAGGCCGCGTGACCAGCGGCTGCCACCCGGCCAGTACGACGTCGGCGACCAGTGGCCGGTGCTCACCGCCGAGCGCGCCCCCGTCCTGGACACCACCCGCTGGACGTTCCGGATCGACGGCCTGGTCCAGCGTCCCGTCGAGTGGACCTGGGACGAGATCCGCACGCTGCCCCGGGAACGGTGGGACGGCGACATCCACTGCGTGACCACCTGGTCGAAGTTCGGGATGAGCTGGAGCGGGGTGGCGGTCGACACCCTGCTGGAGGCCGCGGGCCCGCTCCCGCAGGCGCGGTTCGTCGTGGCGCACTCGCACTCGGGCTACACCACGAACATGCCGCTGTCCGACCTCACGGGCGGCCGGGCGTGGGTGGCGTTCGAGGCCGCGACCGCGCCCGACCGCCCGGAGCCGCTGACCCGCGAGCACGGCGGACCGGCCCGGCTGCTGGTGCCGCACCTGTACTTCTGGAAGAGCGCGAAGTGGGTGGCCGGGCTGCGCCTGGTCGCCGAGGACGAGCCCGGCTTCTGGGAGCGCAACGGCTACCACGACCGTGGCGACCCGTGGGCCGAGCAGCGGTTCCAGGGGGACTGAGGATGGGCGCCACCACCTCCCGCGCGACCCTGCGCTGGCAGGCCGCCACCGTGCTGGCGGTGCACGACGAGGCCCCGGGGGTGCGCACGTTGCGGCTCGGTCTGGACGAGCCCGCCACGCACCTGCCCGGCCAGTACTACGTGCTGCGGCTGACCGCGGAGGACGGCTACACCGCGCAGCGCTCCTACTCCGTCGCCTCGGCGCCCGACGGGCGCCCGGAGATCGCGTTGACCGTCGAGCGGCTCGACGACGGCGAGGTCTCGGGCTTCCTGCACGACGTCGCCGCCGTCGGGGACGTGCTGGAGGTACGCGGACCGGTCGGCGGGTGGTTCGCCTGGGACGGGGTCTCCCCCGCCCTGCTGGTCGGTGGCGGGTCCGGCCAGGTACCGCTGGCCGCGATGCTGCGCCACGCCCGCGCGACCGGCCGTCCGGACCTGGTCCGGATGCTGGTGTCGGTCCGCACGCCCGAGGACCTGTTCTACGGCGACGAGCTCACCGGGCCACCGGTCACCGCGGTCTTCACCCGCGTCGCGCCGCCCGACGCGGCCCGACCGGCGGGCCGGCTCACGGTGGCCGACCTCGCCCCGCTGGTCCGGGGCGGGGAGACCGCGTTCGTCTGCGGCTCGCCCGGCTTCGCCGCCGACGCGGCCGACCTGCTGGCGGCGGCCGGTGTCCCGGACCACGCCATCCGGATCGAGCAGTTCGGGCCGACCGGGGCCTGACCCTGCGGCAGGCCGCGGGCGTGCGGCAGGATGGCGCCGCCCCGCCCGCGCACCGCAGGAGCCGACGATGACCGTCACCCCCGCCGAGACGTCGTTCCGCAGCGCCGGGCTGCGCTGCGCCGCCTGGTACCTGGCCCCGTCCGGTGCGGAGCTCGCGAACGACCGCGGCCGCCCCTGTGTGGTGATGGCACACGGGTTCGGCGCGACCCGCGACTCCGGGCTGCTCCCGTTCGCGCAGCGCTTCGCCGCGGCGGGCTGCGCGGTGCTGGTGTTCGACTACCGCGGGTTCGGCGCCTCCGACGGCACCGGCGACCCCCGCCTGGACCAGGACGTGCACCACGGCCGACACCGCGCCGACTACCACGCGGCGGTCGCGCACGCCCGCACGCTGCCCGGGGTCGACCCCGAGCGGATCGTGCTCTGGGGGAGCTCCTACTCCGGCGGGCACGTGGTGCCGGTCGCGGCCCGCGACGGCCAGGTCGCCGCGGTGATCTCCCAGGGCGCGGCGATGGACGGCACCGCCGCGCTGCTGGAGATCCTGCGCTACGCCGGGCCCGCGCAGCTGGCCCGGCTCACCGGGCACGGGCTGCGCGACGCCGCCGCGGGGCTGCTCGGGCGGCCGCCGCACCGGATCGCCGTGTTCGGGCCGCCCGGGTCGACCGCGGCGATCACCTCGCACGACGCCGAGAGCGGCTACTCCTCGATCACCGGGCCCGCGTTCCGCAACACCATGCGGGCCCGCGGTGCGTTGCGGATCCCGCTCAACCGCCCGGTGACGGCCGCGGCCCGGCTGCGGGCGCCGATCCTCGTCGTCGTCGCGGCACGGGACTCGATCGCGCCGCCGGCGTCGGTGCGCGCGGTCGCCGCCCGGGCCGGTGCGGGCTCGGAGGTGCTGGAGCTGCCCTGCGGGCACTTCGACATCTACCTCGGGGAGATGTTCGAGCGGTCCGTGTCGGCGCAGGTCGACTTCCTGCGACGCACGCTCGCCGTCCCCGCCTGACTGGGCCGGACGGCGTACGGACACTCCCCGGTCGGCCCATCGGACCCTGTGAGTGACCACACTCCGTATAAGCGACGGTCTATCGCCTGTTCTCGCGACGTAACGACGCGCCGTCGTCGCGACGATGTCCTGGGGTACCACGGCGGCGCCACCCGGTCCGACCCTGAACCCACCCGGGGCTCCCCTTCCGGCCACCGAATCGTCCGCCGCCGTGTGAGGAGATGACGGCACGTGACGATGTCCCCGCCCCGCGCGGGGGTAGCCGCGGTGCGCCCGGCCCCCGCCGGCGCGCCCGCGCGGCACCCGGACCGCCTGCACCGGTTCTTCGAGGCCACCGTCGCCCGGTCCCCGCGGGCGATCGCACTGCAGGACGGCGGCCTCGAGCTCACCTACGCCGAGCTGGACGCGCGCGCCAACCAGCTCGCACGCCACCTCGCCGGGCTCGGCGCGGGACCCGGCCGGCGCGTCGGGATCCTGCTGCACCGGACGTGGCGGACCTACGCGGTACTGCTGGCCGTCGGCAAGACCGGTGCCACGTTCGTCCCGATCGACCCGGCGGCACCGGTGGACCGGGTCGGCTACATCCGCGACGACGCCGGGCTGGACCTGCTGGTCACCACCTCGGACCTGGCGGGCGAGCTGGCGCCCCGCGGGCTGGTGCTGCTCGACACCTGCGTCGACGCCGTCGCCGCACTGCCCCGACACCCGGTCCCGGCGCCCGCCGCGGACCCGGCCGACCCCACCTCCCCGGCCTACATCATCTACACCTCCGGCTCCAGCGGCCGGCCCAAGGGCGTCGCGATCGCCCACCCCAGCATCTGGAACTTCGTGCACGTCATCACCGGTGTCTACGACGTCCGCCCGCACGACCGCGTCTACCAGGGCATGACGATCTCCTTCGACTTCTCCATCGAGGAGATCTGGCCGACCTTCGCCGCCGGGGCGACGCTCGTGGTGGGACCGACGGACTCCCGCCGGATCGGCGCCGAGCTGGGCGACTTCCTCGCCGACACCGGCGTCACCGTGCTGTGCTGCGTGCCGACCCTGCTCGCGACGATCCCACGCGAGCTCCCCGCGCTGCGCACCCTGCTCGTCGGCGGCGAGGCCTGCCCGGCCGGGCTGGTCGAGCGCTGGGCCCGCCCGGGACGGCGGATGCTCAACACCTACGGCCCCACCGAGACCACCGTGACCTGCACCTGGGGCGAGCTGCTCCCGGGCCGACCGGTCACCATCGGCCGCCCGGTGCCCACCTACTCGGCGGTCATCCTCGACGACGCCCTGCGGGAGGTGCCCCGCGGCGAGGTCGGCGAGCTCTGCATCGGCGGCCCGGGGGTCGGCATCGGCTACGTCAACCTGCCGGACAAGACCGCGGACCGGTTCGTCCACCACCCCGCGGCCCCGCGCAACGGCGACGACAGGCTCTACCGCACCGGCGACCTCGCCCGGTTCGACGAGCGCGGCGAGATCATCTACCTGGGCCGGGCCGACGACGAGGTGAAGATCCGCGGCCACCGCGTGGACCTCGGTGAGATCGAGACCGTCGCGCTGGAGCACGCCGACGTGGAGAGCGCCGTCGCCGCGGTCTCGAGGACCGGGGACGGGACAGGCGAGGAGCTGGCCGTCTACGGCGTCGGGGCCGCCGGGCCGGGCGGCACCGTCGACCGCGCCGGGCTGCACGGGCTGCTGCGCGCCCGGCTGCCCGAGTACATGGTCCCGGGCCACCTCGAGGTGCTCGACGCCCTGCCGATGATGCCCAGCGGCAAGGTCGACCGGTCGCGGCTGCCCGCTCCGTCCGGTCCGCGGATCGTCCTGGCCCACGGCCCGCACGCCGAGCCGTCGACCGCTCTGGAGACCGCGGTCCGGGCGGTGCTCGCCGAGGTCCTCTCGCTCGACGCCGGGCAGGTCTCGGTGACCGCCGACTTCTTCGACGAGCTCGGCGGGCACTCGCTGCTCGCCGCCCGCGTCGTGACCCTGCTGCGCGAGCGCGGCGTGGGCCGCAGCCCGGCGGTGCGCGACCTCTACGAGAACCCCACGGTGCGCGGTCTGGCCGCGGCCCTGCACCCCGACTCGGCCGGTGACGGCGGCGACGGGTCGGTCCCGCCGCCGCCCCGGCCCGAGCCGCTGCGCCACTCCCGGGGCCGCTACACCCGCGCCGGATCCGCACAGGGCGCAGGTCTGTTCCTGCTCATGCTGGTGATGACCCTGCCCGCCGCCGGGGTCTACGCCTGGCACGGCGGGCGGGTCGCGCCCGACGTGCTGGCCCAGCTGGCCGTCGGTGCGACCGCGGTGTTCCTGCTGCAACGCTGGCTGCTCGCCCCGCTCGCGGTCCGCGCGCTCACCGCCCGGGTCCGTCCCGGCCGGTACCCGATGTGGGGTCGGGTGCAACTGCGGCTGTGGGCCGCGGACCTGCTGCTGTCCATGTCACCGCTGCCGGTGCTCTCCGGCGGGCCGCTCGCGCCCGCCTACCTGCGCCTGCTCGGTGCCCGGATCGGCCGTGACGTGCACGTCGGCACCTCGGTGCTGTCGCTGCCGGCGCTGCTGCGGATCGGCGACGGCGCCACCGTCGGCCACGGCGCCGCGCTGCGGCCCTGGACGCTGGCCGACGGCTGGGTCACCGTCGCCCCGATCGCGGTCGGCGAGGGCGCCCACGTCGGCGCCAGCACGGTCGTCGAGCCGGGCGCGGTGGTCGGGGCGGACGCCGTGGTCGGCGAGCAGTCCGCGCTGGCCGCGGAGCAGGTGGTCCCGCCCGCGGAGCACTGGGCCGGGTCCCCCGCGGTGCCCGACGCCGCCGACGCCGCGGTCGCCGAGCTCACCGAGCGCGGCCCCGCACCGTCCTGGACGCGGCCGCAGCGGGCCGCGGCGCTGGCCGGGGTCGCCGTGCTGGAGCTGGTGTCGCTGCTGGCGCTGGTCCCGGCGGTGCTGCTGGTGTGGACCTCGCTGCTGCTGTTCGGCGACGGTCCCGCGCTGCTCGTCGCCGCCGTGGTCGGGCCGGTGTTCGTGGTGACCGTGTGCGTGCTGGTGGCGGGGGGCCGCCGAGCCGTCGCGCCGCGCACCGGTCCGGGGGTGTTCCCCGCCCGGTCCGCGCTCGGGCTGCGCAAGTGGTTCGGCGACAAGCTGCTCGAGATGAGCCTGACCTACACCAACTCGCTGTACTCCACGCTCTACACGGTGGGCTGGCTACGGCTGCTGGGCGCCCGGATCGGACGCGGCGCGGAGGTCTCCACCGCCTCGCACCTCGACCCGGAGATGCTGACGATCTCCCAGGGCAGCTTCGTCGCGGACATGGCCAGCGTGGGCAGCGCGACCTTCCACAACGGCTGGATGGTCCGCCGGCCGACGCTGGTGGGGCGGCGCGCGTTCGTCGGCAACGCCGCCGTCGTCCCGGCCGGGTCGACGCTGGGCGAGGAGTCGCTGATCGGGGTCGCGACGGTGCCCCCGCCCGCGGGCGTGCCCCGGGACACCACCTGGCTCGGGTCGCCCGCGATGCACCTGCCGGTGCGCCAGGGCTCCGGCGACCACCCGGAGTCGCTGACCTTCGCGCCGTCACGGCGCCGGGTCGCCGAACGGCTCGGCATCGAGTTCCTGCGGGCCACCCTGCCCGCCTCGGCGATCTCGGTGTCGCTCTACCTGTTCCTGCAGGGCTTGTCCGACGTGGCCCGCACCGGCCCGGCGTGGGGGGTCGTGCTCGCCGCACCGGTGCTGGCACTGGCCTCGGCGCTGGCGCTGGTGCTGCTGGTCGCGGTGGTGAAGTGGCTGGTCGTGGGCACCTACCGGCCCCGGACCGAGCCGCTGTGGAGCCGGTTCGTGCGCCGCTCGGAGTTCGTCACCGGGCTGTACGAGGCCTCCGCGGTGCCCGGGCTGCTGAGCATGCTGTCCGGCACCCCGCTGCTGCCGCCGATGCTGCGGCTGCTCGGTGCCCGGATCGGGCGCCGCACCTGCGTGTCCACGACCTACCTGACCGAGTACGACCTGGTCGAGATCGGCGACGACGCCGTCGTGGGGCGGGACGTCTCGCTGCAGACCCACCTGTTCGAGGACCGGGTCATGAAGATGTCCACGGTGACCGTCGCCGACGGCGCCTCGGTCGGCGACCGGGCGATCGTGCTCTACGACGCCGTGGTCGGCGCCGGGACCCGGCTCGACCCGCTGTCGCTGGTGATGAAGGGCGAGCACCTGCCGGCCGGCACCCGGTGGCGGGGCATCACCGCCCGCGCCGTGCCCGAGGCGGCCCCGGAGCCCACCGCGGACCCGGCCGTCCCCGGCGAGGCCCCGGCGGCCCGGTCCGCCCCGGCGGTCGCGGCCGACGCCGACACCGGGCCCGACACCGGGCCCGACACCGCGTCCGACACGGCGTCCGACACGGCGTCCCGGACCGAGGCCGTCCCCGCCGTCACGGTGGACCCCGTGGCGGACTCGACCCGGGCCGCCGCAGCGGACCCGGAGCGGACCACGGCGCTGACCCGGGTACGGGGAGCCGACGACCCCGGGCGCACCCTCCTGATGCGCTCGGTGCTGGCCGGGCGGCAGACCCCCCGCCGCGGTCCCGGGCGGCACCGGGCCGGCGGGACCGGCGGGACCGGTGCGACCGGCACGCCCGGCCGTCCCGGCACCCCCGGCCGTCCCGGTGCGCCCGGCCGTCCCGGCACCCCGGGCGGTCCCGGCGCCGGGTACGGCGGCCGGTCCCCCGCCGGACCGGGCGCCCCGTCCCGTCCGCGGCACCGCCGCGCCGCGGACCCGGACGACCGCGACGGCGCCGTCGTCCCCGCGGGGCGCGCCGGGCAGGGTCCCGGGGCGCGTTCCGCGGAACGCACCCGCCGGGTCCGGCCGGCCCCGGGCCCGCGCACCGGGCCGCCGGTCCCTCCGTCGACGCCCGTGTCGGTCCCCACCTCGGTGCGCACACCGCTGCCCACATCGCGGCCCACATCGCCGCCCCTGCCGGCGCCCGGACCGGTGCCCCTGCCGCCCCCGTCGACGCCCGCAGCGGTGCCGTTCGTGGTGCCTCCGTCGGTACCGCCCGCGGTGCCGCGGCCGCGTGAGGCCCGCCCCGTCCGGCCCGGGCCGGGTCCACGGTGAGCCTGCTCGGGCGGCTGCTCGGCCGTACCGCCCCTGCCCCCGTCGGCGACGGCAGACCCGTGGCGCTGGTCTACCGCGGTCCGGCGTCGCAGCCCACCGGGTGCGCGGAGGCGGTCGCGGCGCTGCTGGCGTCCTCCCGGCACGGGTTCGACGTGCACTTCACCGGTCCCCGTGAGCGGGTCCCGCTCACCGCGAACGCGCTCGCGGGCGCCGTGCTGTACGCCCAGCCCGGCGGTGGCACGCTCGCCGCGGGCTGGCGCGCGATGCGCCCGGTGGCCGGGGTGCTGCGCGACTGGGTCGGCGACGGCGGTCGCTACCTCGGGTTCTGTCTGGGCGGCTACCTCGCCGGGGCCACCCCCGGGTTCGCGCTGCTGCCCGGCGACACCGACCGCTGGATCGACTCGCCCGGCGCCACCGTCGGCCACGACGGCGACGCCCTGGTCCGGATCGACTGGCGCGGCCGCGACCGCAGCCTGTTCTTCCAGGACGGGCCGCACTTCCTGCTGGAGTCCGGCACCGTCCTGGCCCGCTACCCCGACGGTCTCGTCGCCGCCGCCGTGACCCCGTTCGGGCGCGGCCGGGTCGGCGGCGTCGGCCCGCACCCCGAGGCCGGGCCGGACTGGTTCGCCGATGCCGGGCTGCCCGCGGCCGACGCCCGTGACCTCGGGCACCAGCTGATCGACGAGGTGCTGACATGACCCGACCGCAGCCGCCCGGCACGTCCCGGCGGGGCCCGGACCGCTCCGCACCACCGCGGCCACCCGGCGCCCCGGCCCCGACGCGGCCCGCCGGCCCCCGGCACGACGCCGACGGCGTCCGGTACCGCCCCCGGCACGGGGTACCGGCCCCCGCCGCCGACGGCCCGGGTGGCGGCCACCGGCGCGCCGACCCGCCGCGGGGTCCGGGCGAGCCCCTCGGTCCCGGTGCCCGCCAGGCCGACCGGACCGACGTCCCGACCCAGTACCTGGTCCCGGCCCCCCGCCCGGCCGCGGAGACCCGGCCCGGCACCGGGACACGGTCCATCTCGGCGACACTCCCCGGCGCGGCGACACGGCCCGGCGCGGCGACACGGCCCGGTGCGGCGACACCGTCGGCCACGGCGACACGGGCCACCGCGGCGGCGGGGTCCACCACGGCGACACGGACCACCGCGACGGAAGGGTCCACCGCGACGCCGCACGCCACCCCTCCCCGCGCGGAGCGGGCGGCACGGCTGCCCGGCGTCGACGCCACCCGTGGTGTCGCGCTGCTCGGCATCATCGCCGTGCACGCCCTGGTGGAGGCCACCGACGACGGTGCCCCCACCCCCAGCTACCTCGTCTTCGGCGGCCGCTCCGCGGCGCTGTTCGCCGTGCTGGCCGGGATCTCGTTCGCGTTCATGACCGGGCGGGCCCGGGTCCGCCCCGGCCCGGACCTGCGCACGGCCGCGGCGATGCTCGCCACCCGCGCGGGCGTGCTCATGGCGCTGGCCCTGGCACTGAGCTGGACCGACCCGTCGATCGCGGCGCTGATCCTGCCGTACTACGCGGTCGCGTTCCTGCTCGCGATCCCGCTGGTCGCGCTACCCACCCGGGTCCTGGCACCGCTCGCGGTGCTGCTGTGCCTCGGGGTCCCGGTCGGGTCACAGCTGGTGCGCCCGTTCCTGCCGCTGCCCGACCTCGGCAACCCCTCGGTCGCCGACCTCGTCACCGATCCGGGGGCGCTGCTGTCGGAGCTGACCCTCACCGGGGCCTACCCCGCGGTGGTGTGGCTGGCCTACCTGGCCGTCGGCATCGTCGTCGGTCGGCTGCCGCTGTCCGGGCGGCGTACCGCGACGGCGCTGCTGGTCGGCGGGGTCGCCGCGGCCGTGGCCGCCACCGGGCTGTCGATGTGGCTGCTCGGCCCGGCCGGGGGGTACGCCGCGATCGCCGCGGCGAGCCCGCCGGAGCTGCTCGAGAGCGCCCCGACCGTCGCCGACGTCGTGACCGGTTACCCCGACGGCGTCACCCCCACCACGACCTGGTGGTGGCTGGCCACCGTCGCACCGCACTCGGGCACCCCGCTCGACGTCGTGCAGACCACCGGCTCGGCGCTGGCCGTGCTCGGCGCGGTCCTGCTCCTCGCCTCGGTCACCACCCGCGGCGTCGCCGGGCCGCTCGGCTACCTGCTGCGCCCGCTCGCGGCCGCCGGGTCGATGACGCTCACCCTCTACGTCGCCTCCATCCTGTTCATGAACTCCGCGCTCGACGACCTCGGCCCGTGGGAGGGCTACCTCTGGCAGGTCGCGGTCGCGGTCGCCGCCGCGACCGCCTGGCGGCGCGCGGTCGGCCGCGGCCCGCTGGAGACGCTCGTGTCGACGCCCGCGCACGCGGTCCGGGACCGGCTGCGCGCCCGCGACCGGTCGCGCGGCCGCGATCGGGTGGCGTAGCCGTGCGGGCGGCCACGCCGGTCGCCGCCCGCCGGCACCACGGCTAGCCTCGCCACCATGATCGACCTGACCCGGCGGCGCCGGGCCCTCGTCGGCGTCGCCGTCGTCCTGGCCGTACTGGGGGGCTGCGCGGCCGGGGTCCCGCAGGTCGAACGGGCCACCCCGTGGCCGCAGCGCCCGGTCGTCGACGCCTCGCTGGACCTCGCGCCGGACCTGTCCTCGGCCACCGGCCGCCAGAGCGTCCGATTCACCCCGGACGCGCCAATCTGCGAGCTGGTCTTCCGGCTCTGGACCAACCGCCCGACCGTCGTCTCCGACGGCGGCTCGTCCCGGGTGACCACCGCGAGCGTGGACGGCACCCCGGTCACCCCGCGCACCGAGCAGGCCGGCGCCCCCGACGGCGCTCCCGGCACCCTCGTCGAGCTGCCGCTGCCCGCCTGCGTCGACGCGGGCACCATCGTCACCGCACAGCTCGGTTTCACCCTCACCCTCGGCGAGGACTCGACCGAACGCATCGGCTACTCCCCGTCGGCCGGGACGGCCTGGCTCGGCAGCCCGCTGCCGGTGCTGGACTGGGTCCGCGGGCGCGGCTGGGTCCGCACCCCGGCGGTGCGGATGTCGGGTGAGACGGTCGTGGCCGAGGACTACCGGCTCGCCTCGCTCGCGGTCACCGCGGCGGCCGACCAGCAGGTCGTCGGGGTCGGGACGGCCACCGGCACCCGCGACGCCGGCGGCGGGCGGCTCACCCGCACCTTCTCCGCCGACGCGGTCCGCGACGTCGCGGTCGCCGTCGGCGCCTACGAGGTCACCGCGTCCACGGTCGGGGCCACCCGGGTGCACGTCGCGCTGCCCACCGCGGGCCGCGCCGGCGTCCGGCGCGGCGGTGAGCTGCGCGGCTCCGCGCAGGACTGGCAGGACGTGGTCGCCCGGTTCCTGCCCGCGCTGGAACGGCTGCTCAGCCCGTACCCGTACCCGGACCTGTGGCTGACCGTCGTCCCCACCCAGAGCGACGGCGTCGAGTTCCCGACCCACCTGCAGTTCGGCGACGTCGACGACGCCACCCGCCCGTCGCTGGCCGCGCACGAGATCGCCCACTCCTGGTTCTACTCGCTGGTCGGTAACGACCAGGCCCGCGACCCGTGGCTGGACGAGGCGTTCACGACCTGGGCGCAGGCGCTGGTCGCCGGCCAGCGCGACCTCTACCGGATCGGCAGCTTCGGGCCCGGTGACGTGGCCGGCCCGATCGGCGCCCCGATGTCGTTCTGGGACTCCCGCGGCGGTTTCACCGACCTCGTCGACGGCGTCTACGACCAGGGCGCGGCGGCCCTGTTCGCCGGCCGGGACGCCGTCGGGGCCGAGCGCTTCAACGCCGCGATCCGTGGCTACGTCGACGCGAACGCCCACCGCGTCGCCGCCCCGGCCGACGTCGAGCGGGCCTTCGCCGACCTGCCGCAGGTGCTCGACGTGCTGCGCGAGCACGGGGCCTTCGCCCCCCGCACGGGGGGCTGAGCGCACCCGCGGCGGATCGCGTGTCCAGCGCCACCGGGCCCGGCTCCCCACTGATCTTCTACTTCCGGTAGAACTACTACTGGACGTAGAACTTCGCCCGGGAGGTCCGGAATGGACGCGCTCGACCTGGCTCGCTGGCAGTTCGGGATCACCACGATCTACCACTTCCTGTTCGTGCCGCTGACCATCGGACTGTCGGTGATCGTCGCGTCGCTGCAGACCGCCTGGTTCCGCACGGGCCGGGAGGAGTACCTGCGCGCCACCACGTTCTTCGGGAAGCTGTTCCTGATCAACTTCGCGATGGGCGTGGTCACCGGGATCGTGCAGGAGTTCCAGTTCGGGATGAACTGGAGCGCCTACTCCACCTTCGTCGGTGACGTGTTCGGCGCGCCGCTGGCGATGGAGGCGCTCATCGCCTTCTTCCTGGAGTCCACCTTCATCGGGCTGTGGATCTTCGGGTGGGACCGGCTGCGGAAGGGTGTGCACCTGGCCTGCATCTGGGCCGCCGCGATCGGGTCGAACCTGTCGGCGTACTTCATCCTCGCGGCGAACGCGTGGATGCGGAACCCGGTCGGCTACGAGGTCGACGACGCCACCGGCCGTGCCCGGCTCACCGACATCGGCGCCGTGCTGACCAACCCGCAGGCCTGGTCCACCTACACCCACGTCGTCGCCGCCGCGTTCCTGATCGCCGGGCTGTTCGTCGCCGCGGTGAGCTCCTGGAAGCTGATGCGGGAGCGCTGGGGCCGTCCCGGTGACGCGACGCCGCACCCGGGCGAGCACGCGTTGTTCCGGAAGACCCTGCGCACCGGGTTCCTGGTCACCCTGGTGGCCGGTGTGCTGGTCGTCGCCTCCGGTGACCACCAGGCCAAGCTGGCCGCGACCCACGAGCCGATGAAGCTCGCCGCGGCCGAGGCGCTGTGGGAGACCGAGCAGTCGGCCGGGTTCTCGCTGTTCGCCGTCGGCGACGTCCAGGGCAGCCGCAACCACATCAACGTGCAGGTCCCCGGGGTCCTGAGCTTCCTGGCCACCGGGAGCCCGTGGGGCCCGGTGCAGGGCATAGAGAACGTGCAGGCGCAGTACGAGGCGCTCTACGGGCCCGGGGACTACCGGCCCAACATCGCCGTCCTCTACTGGGCGTTCCGGCTGATGATGGGTCTCGGCCTGGCCGGCGTCGCGGTCGCGACGGCGGGGCTCTGGCTCACCCGCGGCGGCCGGCTGCCCGGGTTCACCCGGGACGGCGCACCGGCTCCGGCCGGGCGGCTCCGGCGGTGGGCCTACCGGGGTGTGGTCGCCGCGCTGCCGGCCGCGCTCGCCGGGAACATCGCCGGCTGGGTGCTGACCGAGATGGGTCGCCAGCCCTGGACGGTGCACGGCGAGCTGCTCACCGCGCAGTCCGTCTCCCCGGGGGTGAGCCTGGGCCAGGTCGCGTTCTCCCTCGCCGCCTTCACCGCGGTCTACGGGGTGCTCGCCGTCGTCGAGGTACGGCTGTTGCTGCGCTACGTGCAGGCCGGTCCCGCCGCCGCACTCCCCTACGTCGACCGGCCCGACGGCACCGGCGACGACCCCGACGACGGCGCGGCCGTCGGCACCGACGACGAGCGCCGCCCCGCGGCGTTCAGCTACTGACCCCGGAGGGCGACGATGGACCTGCCCACGATCTGGTTCCTGGCCGTGGCCGTGCTCTGGACCGGCTACCTGGTGCTCGAGGGCTTCGACTTCGGCGTGGGCATGCTGGTCCGCGTCCTGGGCCGCGACGACGAGGAGGACCGGGAGGCGGCCCTGGGGGCGATCGGCCCGGTGTGGGACGGCAACGAGGTGTGGCTGATCGCCGCCGTCGGCGCGATGTTCGCCGCGTTCCCCGCCTGGTACGCCGCCATGCTGTCGGGCCTCTACCTGCCGGTGCTGCTCGTGCTGCTGGGCCTGATCGTGCGCGGGGTCGGGCTGGAGTACCGGCACAAGCGCTCCGACGCGCCGTGGAAGGCCCGCTGGGACCTGATGATCGGTCTCGGGTCGCTGGTGCCGGCGTTCGTGTGGGGCATGGTGCTGGCGAACCTGGTCCGTGGCCTGCCCACCGTGCTCAGCGCCCCGGGCAGCGGGCAGAACACCGTGGTCACCGCCTCGCTCACCGACCTGCTGAACGGCTACGCCCTGCTCGGCGGCGTCGTCACCACGGCCCTGTTCCTGCTGCACGGCGCGGTGTTCCTGGCACTGAAGACCGACGGGCCGGTGCGCTACCGGGCGCGGCGGTTCGCGCTGCGCGCGGTGGTCCCGGTGCTGCTGGTGACCGTCGCGTTCCTGGCCGCGACGCTCGCGCTGCGCGAGCCGTCCTGGACCACCACGGTCGCCTGGGTCTCCGGCGCGGCCCTCGCCGCGGCCGGGGTGGCGCTGCTGGCCGGCCGCGAGGGGTGGGCGTTCACCGCCACCGCGCTCGCGATCGGTGGACTGTCGGTCGTGCTGTTCGGGCAGCTGTACCCGACGCTGCTGCCCTCGACGACCGACCCCGCGCACACCCTGACCGTCGCGAACGCGGCGTCCGCGCCGTACACGCTCGGCGTCATGTCCTGGATCGCGGCCGTGTTCCTGCCGCTGGTGCTCGGCTACCAGTCCTGGAGCTACTGGGTGTTCCGCCGCCGTCTCGGCGGGGCGCGGGTCGCCCCGGCCGGGACCTCCGGCCCTGGTGACACCGCGGTACCGGCACCACGATGACGACCGTGTCCACCCCGTCCACCACCGTCGGCGGGCCGCCCGCGGGCGGCCCGCCGGTCGCCCCCCGGCTGCTGCGCACCGCGAGCGCGGTCCGGGTGCAGCTGGCCGTCGCCACGGTCTGCGGGGTCGCCGCGACCGGGCTGATCCTGGCCCAGGCGTGGCTGGTGTC
The DNA here is from genome assembly GCF_020131355.1 of Pseudonocardia sp. ICBG1293. Classification (GTDB taxonomy): domain Bacteria; phylum Actinomycetota; class Actinomycetes; order Mycobacteriales; family Pseudonocardiaceae; genus Pseudonocardia. Next base: position 94,481 of record NZ_JAHLEL010000014.1, on the reverse strand, counting down.
GCGGGTGGTGGCCGGGGCGACGCCGTCGTTCTCCCTCGGCGGCGCGCGCACCGGGCCGGGCGCCGGGCTCGACACCCTGGCCTGGCTGGTCGGGGGCGTCGCCGTCGTCGCGGTGGCGCGGGCGCTGCTGACCTACGGCGCGGAGTCCGCCGCGCTGCGCTGTGCCGCCCGCGCCAAGTCCCAGCTGCGGATGCAGCTCGTGCGCCGGCTCGCGCTCGCCGCGCCGGACCCGCGGCGGTCCTCCGGTGAGATCGTCACCCTGGCGACCCGCGGCCTGGACGCCCTCGACGACTACTTCGCCCGCTACCTGCCCCAGCTGGTGCTCGCGGTGCTGGTCCCGGTCGCGGTGCTGGTCGTGGTCGCCGACGCGGACTGGATCTCCGCGGTCGTCATCGCGGTCACGCTGCCGCTGATCCCGCTGTTCATGGCCCTGGTCGGGATGCACACCCGGGCCCGCACCGACCGCCAGTGGCGGCTGCTCTCGCGCCTGGGCGGGCACTTCCTCGACGTGGTGCAGGGATTGCCGACGCTCGCGCTGTTCCGCCGCGCGCAGGTCGTCGCGGGCAAGGTCCGGGAGACCACGGACGAGCACCGGCACGCCATGACCGGCACCCTGCGGGTCGCGTTCCTGTCCGCGTTCGTGCTGGAGGTCCTCGCGACGCTGGCCGTCGCCCTGGTCGCGGTCGAGGTCGGCCTGCGGCTGCTCTACGGGAACCTCGACTACGCCACCGCGCTGTTCGTGCTGGTCCTGGCCCCCGAGGCCTACCTGCCGCTGCGCGAGGTCGGGGCCCGGTTCCACGCCAGCACCGAGGGCGTCGCCGCGGCCCGGCAGGTGTTCGCCGAGCTGGACCGACCGGCCGGCGGCGCGACCGGCGGGACCGCGCCGGTGCCGGCCGCCGACCCGGCCGGGCGCGGCCTGACCGTCGAGGGGCTACGGGTGCGCTACCCCGGTGCGGACACCGACGCCGGCGCCGGGCTGTCGCTGGGCCTCGCCCCCGGTGAGACGGTGCTGCTGCGCGGCCCGTCCGGGGCCGGGAAGTCCACTCTGCTCGGGGTGCTGCTCGGCACCGTCGCACCGACCGGGGGCACCGTGACCGTGCACGGCCGCGACGGGACCGGTACCGACCTGACGACGCTGGACCTCGACGCCTGGCGCCGCGAGGTCGCCTGGGTGCCGCAGCAGCCGCACCTGTTCGCCGACACCGTCGCCGCCAACGTCCGCCTCGGCGCCGGGCCGGACCGTGCGACGGTCACCGACGACGCCGTACGCGCCGCGGCGGCGCGGGCCGGGCTCGACGCCGTCGTCGCCCGGCTGCCCCACGGCTGGGACACCGTGCTCGGCGAGGGCGGCGCGCAGCTGTCGTCGGGCGAGCGCCAGCGGGTCGCGCTGGCCAGGGCGTTCCTGCGGGACGCCCCGCTGGTCCTGCTCGACGAGCCGACCGCCCACCTCGACCCCGACTCCGCCGCCGCGGTGCGGGCCGCGGCCGGCGAGCTGCTGCGCGGGCGCACCGCGATCGTCGTCGCGCACGACGCGGGATGGGCCGGGCACACCGACCGCACCGTCACGATCACCCCGGCCACCGCCACCCCGGTCACGGCCACGTCCGCCGGGGGCCCGCGATGAGCCCCTGGTCGCTCGCCCGCAGCGTGCTGGCGCCCCGGCTGCGCGGCGTCGTCGGGGGCGCGCTGCTCGGCGCGCTGGCCACCGTCTGCGGTGCCGGGCTGCTGTCGCTGGCCGCCTGGCTGCTCGCCACCGCCGCCCAGCACCCCTCGGTGACGGCGCTGTCGGTCGCCGTCGTGCTGACCCGCGCCCTGGGCGTCGGACGCGGGGTGGCCCGCTACGCCGAACGGCTGGTCGGGCACGACGCCGCGCTGCGCGCGCTGTCGGACATGCGCGGGCGGGTCTACGCCCGGCTCGCCGCGACCGAACCGGTGCGCCGGTTCCGGCCCGGGGAGCTCGTCGCCCGGCTGGTCGGCGACACCGACTCGGTGCAGGACCTGGTCGTGCGCGGAGTGCTGCCGGTCGTCGCGGCCGCGGTCGCCGGGTCCGGTGCGGTGCTGCTCGCCACCGCGCTGTACGTCCCCGGCGGAGCGCTGCTCGCCGCCGGCCTGCTGCTCGCCGGGGTCGCGGTGCCCGCCCTCGCCGCGGCGCTGTCCCGGCGGCCCGCCGAGCGCGCCGGCCACGCCCGGGACCGGCTCGCGACCGCCCTGGTCGACCTGCTCGACGGCGGCCCGGAGCTGCTCGCCCACGGCGCGACCGGCCACGCCGTCGACGCGGTCGCCCGGGCCGACGCCGAGCTGACCCGCACCGCCCGCCGCGACGCCGCGCTGCTCGGCCTCGGCGCCGGGTCCGGTGCCCTGGTCGCCGGGCTCACCCTGGCCGGGACACTGCTGCTGGGGGTGGCCGCCGTCGACGCCGAGGCGCTGGGCTCGGTCGGGCTGGCTGTGCTGGTGCTGACCGCGCTGGCCGCGTTCGAGATCGTCGCACCGCTGCCGGCCGCCGCGGCCCGGCTCGCCGCGGTCCGCGCCGGGCTGGCCCGTCTGGTGCCGGTGCTCGACGCCGCGCCCGACGTCGCCCACCGCGCCCCCGGAGGACCGCCGCTGCCGCGCCGCGGTGACCTGCGGGTCCGCGGGCTCACCGCGGCCTGGCCCGGCACGGGCCCGGGCGGCCGCGGCCGCACCGTGCTGCACGGGGTGGACCTCGACGTCGGCCGCGGGGAGGTGGTGGCGCTGGTCGGGGCCAGCGGCTCGGGCAAGTCGACGCTGGCCGCCGTGCTGTTCCGGTTCCTCGACCCGCGGGCGGGCACGGTCCGGCTCGACACCCACGACCTGGCGCTGCGCCCGCCCGACGAGGTCCGCACGGTGGTCTCCGGGGTGCCGGCCGACCCGCACGTGTTCGACTCGACGGTCCGGGAGAACCTGCGCCTGGCCGCACCCGACGCCGACGACGCTCACCTCGGCGACGTCCTGCGCCGGGTCGGGCTCACCGGCCTGGCCCTCGACGACGAGGTCGGCGCGCACGGCGCCCGGCTGTCCGGCGGGATGCGGCGGCGGCTCGCCCTGGCCCGCGCGCTGCTCGTCGACCCCGCGGTGCTCGTGCTCGACGAGCCGACCGCGCACCTCGACCCGGACACCCGCGACGCCGTCCTCGACGACCTGCTCGCCGCCGCGGCGGGCCGGGCGGTGTTGATCATCACCCACGATCCGGCGGTGCTGCCGCGGGCCGACCGGGTGTACACGCTGCGCGACAACAGGGTTCACCTGCACAGCGGGGCTGCGTGCAGCCCTCGCGAACCGCGGCCCTACCCTGCTCCGAACGTCCGGTAGCGGGCTCGCGCCGGCTCCGGGCGGGTAGGAGGTTCTCTCAGGCAGGTCACAGGAGGCCCCTGACACGCTGGGACCACCTCGCCGGGACACCGTCCCGTGCAGGAGTGCAGGAGTCAGTACGAGCCCGCGCGCGCCACGGCATCCGCCGGGCGCCGCGTCCGGTCAGAACGTGAGGTCACCACCCCGTGCGAGCGTCACGCCGTCCCTCCCCGACGACGTCCGGACCGAGGTCCCCGTCGCGGACCCCCCGCCTGCGGTCCGGCCCCCGCCGGACCTCGGCCCTGGCCCTGCTGCTGGCGGGGGTGCTGGGCCTCGCCGCCTGCACCTCGGGCACCGGCGGCGACGGCACGACGGTCGGCACCGAGCCCTCCTCGGCCCTGGAGGCCTCCGCCAGGGCCGTCGACCTGAACGGCTGGCGCTGGGACAAGCAGCCGGGGCCGATGGAGATCGGGGTGACCCACACCCAGGACAGCCTCGACGACACCGAACCCGCACAGGCCCGCCAGCGCGGCGTCGACATCCTGTCCAGCCTCGGCCAGGAGTACCAGAACCACCACATCATGGGCTTCGGCACGCTGAACCCCGAGCCGCGCCCCGGCGAGTTCGAGTGGGGCTCGCTGGACCGGCGCATGCAGCTGACCGAGGAGACCGGCGGCAAGGCCATGCTGACGCTGTGCTGCTCCCCGGACTGGATGAAGGGCGCCCCGCGTGACAGCGGCGCCACCCGCTGGGACCGGCTGGAGAAGGCGCCGCTGCCGGAGCACTTCGCCGACTTCGCCAACCTGGCGCGGGAGGCCGTGCAGCGCTACCCGCAGGTCGACCGGGTCCTGGTGTGGAACGAGCTGAAGGGCTTCTACAACCAGGCCGAGAACCGCTGGGACTACGAGGGCTACACGAACTTCTACAACCAGGTCTACCAGGCCGTGAAGTCCGTGCGGCCGGACGTGCAGGTCGGCGGGCCCTACGTCGTCATGAGCAGCGTCCCGGTCGACTCGGGCGACGCCTCGGACATCCGCGGCCCCTGGGGCGCGCTCGACCAGCGTCCCCTCGACGTCCTGGACTACTGGCTGAAGAACAACGTCGGCGCGGACTTCCTCGTCGTCGACGGCTCCACCACCAACCGCGGCCAGCAGGACGCGATCTCCCCGGTCGACGTCGGCGCGGAGAAGTTCTCGGTCATCGACCGCTGGATCCAGGAGCGGACGCAGCTGCCGATCTGGTGGGCGGAGTTCTACGCCAACGTCCCGGCCGACGCCCAGGCCGGGTACGCCACCCCCGCCAGCGCCGTCTCGACCGTGGCCGCCCTGCAGGCGATGGCCCGCTCCGGCACCCAGGGCGCGCTGCTGTGGGGACCCGAGGGCAGCGACTCGCTGGAGTACTCCTCGCTGTGGAGCCCCGCGACCGAGGAGAACGGCGGCCAGCCGACGCCGCTGACCGACGCGTGGCGCTGGCTGGTGCCCAAGCTCCGGGAGGGCACCGTCGAGCTGGGCCGGGCGACCGACGGGTCCTCGCTGGGCGGTTTCCGCGCCGCCGACGGCTCGGTCCTGCTGGTCAACTTCTCGGCCGACGCGGTGCCGGTCTCCGGCCAGGACGACATCCCCGGCTGGGCGATCGTGCCGATGAACAGCACCTCCTGACCCCGCCACGACGACGAACGGGCCGGTACCGCCACTGCGGTACCGGCCCGTTCGTCGTGGGGACCGTGCCGTGGTCAGGCCTTGGGGCCACCGGCCACGTAGATGACCTGGCCGCTGACGAACGAGGAACGCTCGTCGACGAAGAACGACACGGTCTGGGCGATGTCCTCGGGCGAGCCGGGGCGCTGCACCGGGATCTCCTTGGCCCGGGCGGCCTTGAACTCCTCCCAGTCCACACCGATGCGCTCGGCGGTCGCCTTGGTCATCTCCGAGGCGATGAAGCCCGGCGCGATGCAGTTCGCGGTGACGCCGAACTTGCCGAGCTCGATCGCGAGGGTCTTGGTGAAGCCCTGCATGCCGGCCTTCGCCGCGGAGTAGTTGGCCTGGCCGCGGTTGCCCAGCGCCGAGGTCGAGGACAGGTTCACGACCCGGCCCCAGGCGGCGTCGACCATGTGCTTCTGCACCGCGCGGGTCATCAGGAACGCACCCCGCAGGTGCACCCCCATGACCGCGTCCCAGTCGTCGACGGTCATCTTGAACAGCAGGTTGTCCTTGGTGATGCCGGCGTTGTTGACCAGGACGGTGGGCGCTCCGAGCCGCTCGGCGACCGCGTCGACGGCAGCGGCGACGGCCTGCTCGTCGGCGACGTTCGCGCCGAACGCGGCCGCGGTCCCGCCGGCGGACTCGATGGCCTCGACGGTGGCCTTGGCGGCCGACTCCTCCAGGTCCAGCACCGCGACCTTGTGCCCGTCGGCGGCGAGCCGGATCGCGGTGGCGGCCCCGATGCCGCGCGCCCCACCGGTCACGACGGCGGTCCTCTGCTGCTGGGTCATGTCTCTCCTCGCTGATCGACGGTGATCTCCGGGTCGGTTCCGCAGCCGATCGTGTCACCACCCACCGCGCAGTCACATCGCAGCCCGTGCGACGTCGCTCACCCCCGATCGGAGGTCCCCGGTGCACTAGCGTCGAGGTGTCCGTTCCCGACCAGGAAGGTTGTCCATGGCCGTCGAGCGTTCCGCACCGACCTACCGGCTCGCGCTGCCGGAGCCCACCACCTCGTTCGAGCAGGACGCGGAGTACTGCGTCCTGGACCTCGGGCAGGGATGGTCGGAGTACCGCTTCCACGACTACGACGAGCTCTACAAGATCCCCGGACTCTACGAGAAGCTGTTCTACGACATCCTGCAGTGCCAGTCCCCGGCGGTCGTCGCCGGTGCGCTGGCCGAGCAGCTCGACGCCGTCGGCGTCGACCCGTCCGGGCTGCGGGTGCTCGACGTCGGAGCCGGCAACGGCATCGTCGCCGAGGAGCTGCGGGCCCGTGGCGTCGGCAAGGTCGTGGGGATCGACATCCTGCCCGAGGCCCGTGACGCCGCCGAGCGGGACCGCCCGGGGGTCTACGACGACTACCACGTCGTCGACCTCACCTCCCTCGACGAGGAGACCACCGAGAACATCGCCTCGGGCGGGTTCGACGCCCTGACCTGCGTCGCCGCGCTCGGCTTCGGCGACATCCCGCCCGCGGCGTTCCGCGCCGCGTTCGACATGGTCGCGGTGGACGGTTTCGTCGCGATCACCCTGCGGGACGACTTCCTGACCGACGGCGACACCTCCGGGTTCGCCGGACTCATCTCCTCGATGCTGGCCTCCGGCGAGCTCGAGGAGCTCGGGGCGACCGTCTACCGGCACCGGCTCGCGACCAGCCGCGACCCGCTGCTCTACCGGGCCGTCGTGGCCCGCAAGCGCCGCCCGCGCGGCTGACCCGGCGCGTTCGCACCGGTGCGCGGGGACCGGCCGCCGGTGCGAACGCGCGACCGCCGGACCGGCGCCTGAGATCATCCGGGCATTTCCGGTAAGGCTAGGCTCGGCTATGGTCCCGGCGTGCTCCGTCGAACGATCGTCCTGCTGGCCCTCGCGGGCCTGCTCACCGCCTGCGCCTCCGATCCCGGACCGGCCGCCGCGCCGTCCGGCTCCGACGGTGCGTTCCCCGTCCGCATCGACCACGCCTTCGGCACCGCCGAGATCCCGGCCCGCCCGCAGCGGGTCGTCGCGCTCGGCGTCACCGACGCCGACCCCGTCCTCGCCCTGGGCGTCACCTCGGTCGCGGTCGCCTCCTACACCTTCTACCAGGAGACCGGCGGGCTGGGCCCGTGGGCCCGCGGGCTCGTGCAGGGCGAGGCCCCGCAGGTGCTCACCGAGCCCGAGCCCAACCTGGAGCGGATCGCCGCCCTGCGCCCGGACGTGATCATCGCGCTGTCCGCGGGCATCGATCAGGCCGCCCACGACCAGCTCAGCGCGATCGCACCGGTCGTCGCCCGCCCCGCCGGGTCGATCGCCTTCGGGGTGGGCCGCACCGAGCAGATCCGCGCGGTCGCCACCGCGCTCGGCGAGACCGCCCGGGGCGAGGAGCTGGTCCGGACCGCCGACACCGCGTTCTCCGACGCCGTCGCCGCGCACCCCGAGCTCCGCGGGAAGATCGGCGCGACCGTGCTGCCCTTCGACGGGAAGTACGGCGCCTTCACCGACGCCGACGCGCGCGGCCGGTTCATGACCGGTCTCGGGCTCGCCCAGCCCCCGGCGATCGCCGAGCGCGACGACGGGCAGAGCTTCTACGTCGAGGTCGCCTCCGAGCAGGCCGGCCTGCTCGACGGCGACGTCATGGTGATGCTCGCCGATGAGGGCGCCGCGAAGCAGCAGGTCGACTCCGACCCGGTCCTGCGCCAGGTGCCGGTCGTCGCCCGCGGTGACATGGTCGTGCCCGACGCCGACACCCGCGGCGCGATGACCTACAACAGCGTGCTCTCGGCCCCGTTCGCCCTCGAGCGGCTCGTCCCGCAGCTCGCCGAGAAGCTCCGCGACTGATCCGGGTTAGGGTCGCGGCGTGACTGTGATGGAGCGGTTCCGACTGGACGGCCGGGTCGCCGTCGTCACCGGTGCGTCGTCCGGCCTCGGCGTGGCCTTCGCGCAGGGGCTGGCCGAGGCCGGTGCCGACCTCGTGCTGGGCGCGCGACGGGCCGAGAAGCTGGCCGACACCGTGGCCCTGGGCGAGGCGACCGGCCGGCGTGCGGTCGCCGTCGCCACCGACGTGGCGAGGCCCGAGGACTGCCGGGCGCTGGCGCAGGCCGCCGTCGACGAGTTCGGCCGGCTGGACGTGCTGGTCAACAACGCCGGCGTCGGCACCGCCGTGCCCGCGCTGAAGGAGACCCCGGACCAGTTCCGGGAGGTGGTCGACATCAACCTGCACGGCTCCTACTGGATGGCGCAGGCCTGCGCCGCACACATGCAGCCCGGGTCGAGCATCGTCAACATCTCCTCGATCCTGGGGCTGACCACGGCGTCACTGCCGCAGGCGGCGTACTCGGCGTCGAAGGCGGCGATCGTCGGCCTGACCCGGGACCTGGCCCAGCAGTGGACCGGCCGCCGCGGCATCCGGGTGAACGCGGTCGCGCCGGGGTTCTTCGCCTCGGAGATGACCGAGCAGTACCAGGCCGGGTACCTGGAGAAGATGGCCGAGCGCATCCCGATGGGGCGCAAGGGCGACCCGGCGGAGCTGACCGCCGCGGTGCTGTTCCTGGCCTCGGACGCGGGCGGCTACGTCACCGGCCAGACCTGGGCCGTCGACGGCGGTCTGACCATCACCTGACCCGCGCCCGGGGGCGCCCGCACGGCGCCCCCGGGCAGCGGTCCTCAGCCGCGGGGGACGTCGTCGGCGCGCGGCGTGAGCCCGGAGGCCGGCACCAGCGCCCACCGCTCCAGCGCCGCCCGGACCTGCTCGGCGGCGTCGATGTTGAGCGGGCCCGAGGTCCACAGCGCGTAGGGCAGGTTCAGGAACCGGTTCTCCTTCACCGCGGGCAGGTCACGGGTGTCCGGGCGGCTCCTGAGCAGCGCGACCTTCTCCGCGAAGGTCTGCGGCGGGTAGTCGACGAACAGGAACGCCGCGGGCTGCGCGGTCGCGACCCGCTCCCAGGAGACCGCGGTCCAGGTGTCGTCGACGTCGGAGAGCGCGTTGCGCGCGCCGGCCGCCTCCATGATCGCCTGCGGGGCGCCGAACCGGCCGCTGGAGAAGGGCGAGTCGGTGCCGCTGTCGAACAGGAACACCGTCGGCGGGGTCGCCGCCCTCGGCGCCGTCCCCAGCGCGTCGAGCCGGGTGTCGAGGTCGGCGACGACGCGCTCGGCGTCGGCGGCGTGCCCGGTGATCGTCCCCAGGTCGTGCAGGTCCGTGCGCAGCGCCGTCCACGGGTCGACGATGCCGCGGACGCTCCGCCCGTCGGCCCGGCGGCAGGACTCGGTCAGCACGTACGGGGCGATGCCCTGTTCGCGCAGCCGGTGTCTGGGTTCAGATGATGCGGGACGGGTTGGCTTCAGATGATCGGTAACTGCTCCTAGCCAGTTGTTCGGTCTCGGACACCGTAGGCCTTGAAGCGGGTCAGGGGCCGGGTGCTGGTGCGGGGGATCTGGGTGATGACGTGGTGTGCGTGTTCGTCGTAGACGGTCAGGGTGGTCTCGCCGATCTCGATGGTGACGAGCTGTCCGGCGTAGCGCTGGCCGACCAGGACGCGCTGGTTGATGACCTGGGTGGCGCCCTGGGAGGAGACCCGGCGTTGGGTGCGGGCGGGGCGGTCGTCAGGGGCGGGTAGTGGGCCGGCGGCATGAGCGCCGCGGAGTTTGCGTCGCTGGGCCGGGGTGAGTTCCAGGGTGGTGGTGCGGGTGCGGACGCCGTCGACGATCACGTGGGCCAGGCCGTCTTCGAGGTGGATGGTGACGCGGCGGCCGGCGTGTTGGGCGCCGACGTTGAGGTGGGTCCCGGCGACCGAGACTCCTCCGGTGTAGTTCGCGGTGCGGTGGATCTGCAGCGGGCCGGGATGTGCGCGGTCGGCGGCGGGCAGGACTGGGGCCGGTCCGGCTGTGCGGGCGCCCTCGGCGCGCAGGCGGGCCAGGTGGGTGGTGGTCATCCGGGAGGGCACGGTCTTGCGGTGGACGCCGTCGAAGCTGAGATGGACGGTGGTGGTGTCGATCCAGAGGGTGGCGATCCGCCCGGTCAGGGCTGTGCCCAGCCAGAACTGCTGACCGCAGACTCCGAGGTTGCCCGAGGTCGGGACGACGCGTTCGATCTCGACTGCGGCCGTGGGAACGGGATGGGCCGGCGGCGGTGACGGGACCGGGACGGTGACGGGGGCGGGCTGTTCGGTGGGTGGGACTGGGGCGGGGGTCTCGGATAGGTCGTCCGGGAACGGGTCGTGGTCGTCGGGTTCGGGCAGGCCGGTGAGCTCGGGCGGGCTCCAGATCCGGGGTGCTGGGTCCGGGCGCTGCTGGGCCGTGGGGAAGTGGGTGGCCGGGCTGGTCATGGCCCGGGCCTGGTGGGGGCGGTGGTGGTTGTAGTCGTGGACCCAGTGCTCGATCGCGGATTGGGCGGCGTCGAGGGAGTCGAACGGGCCGTGGTCGTCGAGTAGTTCGGCTTGGATGCTGTGATGCCAGCGTTCGATCTTGCCGGTAGTGGTCGGGGACCGGACCTTGGTCAGTAGGTGGTCGATGCCGTTGCGGCGGCAGATCCGGTCGAAGAGCACCTCGACCCGGCGGGGTCGGGCGAAGCGGCCGGTGAACTGGCGTCCGTTGTCGGTCAGGACCTGTTCCGGTGGCCCGTAGCGGGTCATGGCGTCGCAGAACGCGCGGCAGACCGCGCGGGAGGTGGCGCGTTCGACCACGGTGGCGATCACGGCGAAGCGGGAGTGGTCGTCGATACCGGTGACGAGCTTGACCTCCCGGGCCCCACCTTGCGCGGTGGGGTCGGTGATCCAGACCGAGCCCATGATGTCGAGCTGCCAGAGCTGCATCGGCTCAGGTCGTTCCCAGCGCTGGTAGTCGCCCCGTGCCCGGCGCCGCGATGTGGGGACGATCAGGTTGTTGCGCACCAGGGTCCGGTAGATCGACGACCGTGACGGCGGGGTCAGGCCGGTGCGGGCGAGTTCGTGGCCCAACCGGCGTGGGCCCCATCGGGGATGGTTACGGCGCATCTCGCAGATCAGGGCCTCGACCTGCTCGTCGAGCTGCCAGGGATGGCGGTGCGGACGATGGGAACGATCGGCCAGCCCGGCCAGGCCCTCCTCGCGGTAGCGGCGCACCCAGGCGTGCACCGTCTTGCGCGAGACCCCGTAGCGGGCGGCGACCTCGACCACCGGTGCGCGGGCCGAGAGGACTTCCATCACCGCGTGATAGCGCTGCTCCACGACGCTCAACTCCACGAGCATCAGTCCTGGCCCCTCTCGCACGACGACCGTCGTGCACAGCAGAGACCAGGAGCGGAGCGTTACCCCTCATCTGGAGCCAGCGTGTCACCCATCAAGCGGAACCCGACATGTTCGCGCAGCCGGGTTGGGGTGAGGTTCTTCTCCTCGCTGTAGCCGTAGTTCCAGCCGGCGACCATCACGTCCGGGGCGCGGGCCAGCACCGTCTCCAGCGTGGGGTACTCGGGGGCGGCCTGCGGCAGCGCGTCCACGACGGCGGCGCCGTAGTGCCGGCGCAGGGTGTCGGCGTCGCGCTGCATGCTCGACACCGCGGTGACCCGGTCCTGGGCGCGCAGCGCCAGGATCATCGAGATCATGTTGCCGTCGTTGACGAACATCCGCTGCGCCGGTGCCGGGAACGGCGCGTCGGCACCACAGTTCGCCACGGTGACCGTGGCGGCGGGTCACCGGCGGCGGCAGGCGCCGGGGCGGGCGCCGAGCAGGCGGCGAGGGCGACCACCCCCGCGGCGAGGACGGCGTACAGCCGTGGTGGACGGGTCGGCGGACGGGTCACGGGCTCTCCCTGAGCGAGTCGAACACGAGGCGGGACCGCCCGGTCACCGGGTGCGTGACGCGGGCGGCGGCGACCCCGAAGACCCGTGAGACGGTGTCGGGGTCGAGGCGGGACACGGCCGGGAGGGCCCGGCCGTCGTGCAGGACGACGATGCGGTCGCACCAGCGGTCGGCCAGGTCGAGGTCGTGCAGGCTCACCACGACGGTCCGGCGCAGCGACCGGACCAGGTCCAGCAGGCCCAGTGCGTGCCGGACGTCGAGGTGGTTGGTGGGCTCGTCGAGCAGCAGGAGACCGGCGTCCTGGGCGAGGCCCCGGGCGAGCAGCACCCGGCGCCGTTCGCCACCGGAGAGCCGGTCGACCGGCCGGTCGGCGAGACCGTCGAGCTCGACCGCGGCCAGCGCCGCGGTGACCTCGGCCCGCTCGACCGCGTCGCCGCCCGCCCACGGCGGCCGGTGCGGCACCAGGCCGAGCGCGACGACCTCCCCGGCGCACAGGTCCGTCGGGAGGTCCTCCTCCTCCCCGACGAACGCGATCCGCCGGGCCCGCTGCCGGGCGCGCAGCGCGGTCAGGTCGGTGCCGTCGAGCAGCACGCGCCCCGCGGCGGGCCTGCGGATCCCGGCGAGCGCACGCAGCAGGGTCGACTTGCCGCTGCCGTTGGGACCGACGACGCCGAGCACCTCCCCCGGCTCGACGGCGAGGTCGACCCCGGTCAGGACGGCGCGGCCGCCGAGCACGCAGGTCAGGTCCTCGGCACGCAGGATCACGCCATGCTCCCGGCGGTCCGGTAGCGGCGTCGCCCCATCAGCACCAGGAACACCGGGGCACCGATCAGCCCGGTGACCACACTGAGCGGCATCTCGGTGGGCCGCACCGCGACCCGGGCGGCCACGTCGACGACGAGCAGGAACACCGCCCCGCCCAGCGCGGTCACCGGCAGCAGCACCCGGTGCCGGGACCCGACGAGCAGCCGGGCCAGGTGCGGCACGACCAGGCCGACGAAACCGATCGCCCCGGACACCGCGACGAGCACCCCGACCGCGACCGCGCACACCGCGAACAGCACGGACCGGGCGGCGGTCACGGGCACGCCGAGTGCGGCCGCGGTGTCGGGCCCGGCGGTCAGCGCGTCGAGCCAGCCGCTGAACGCCCCGAGCAGCACCAGCAGGAGCGCCACCGTCACCGCGGGCACCGCGACCCGGTCCCACTGCGCCCCGGACAGGCTCCCGAGCAGCCAGAACAGCACGGACCGGGCGGCGGCCGGGTCGCCGGAGCGGAACACCAGGAAGCTAGCCGTCGCCGAGAACGCCGAGCCGAGCACGGTGCCGGTGAGGATCAGCCGGATCGGGGTGATCCCGCCCTGGGCGACGGCGATCGCCCCGACCAGCGCCCCGGCCGCGAGGGCCCCGACCAGCGCCCCGGTGAACAGTGCCCAGGTGCCGAGTGCACCCAGCGCCCCGGTGGTGATGACGGCGGTGGCCCCGACGCTCGCACCGGAGGACACCCCGAGCAGGTAGGGGTCGGCGAGCGGGTTGCGCACCAGGGTCTGCACCCCGGCCCCGGCCAGCGCGAGACCCGCGCCGACGATCGCGGCGAGCAGCGAGCGCGGCATCCGCAGGTCCCACACGATCGTCGAGACCGGGCCGGGGCGCTCGTGCAGCACGGCGTCGACGACCTGCGCGACCGGGAGGACCTCGGCGCCGAACGCGAGCGAGCCCACGAGCGCGGCCGCCAGCAGCACGGCGAGTGCCACGGTCACCGTCCCGGACCGCACCGCATCCCGTTCCCACACCTGCACAGTTCATCATGTCCTGTCATGGCGGGGTCTCGAGTGCGTCGACGATCACCGACCGGGTCGCAGCCGTACCCGTAGCGCGGCGAGCCGCGCCCCGACCGGCCCGCCCGGGTGCACCTCGACGAGCCCGGCCACCGGACCGGCGGGACGGGCGTCGGGGAACCGGTCGCGCAGCACCTCCAGCACGGTGCGGAGCTCGAGGCGGGCCAGGTGCGCACCGGCGCAGAAGTGCGGGCCGTACCCGAAGGTCAGCGGGTGCCCGACGGCCGGGCGGGCGTCGATCCCCCGGATGTCGACCAGCACCGGAGCCCCGGCGGGCAGCGGCTCACCGTCGAGGTCGACGCCGGTCCGGGCGAAGCGCCACAGCGAGAACGGGGCGGGCGGGTGGACCCGCAGCACCTCGGCGACCAGCGCGTCGAGCTCCTCGGCGGTGCGGCCGGCGAGCCCGGAGTCCAGGGCGTGGGCGACGACGTACCCGAGCGCGGCGTCGGTCGTGAGCTGCCCGGCGAACACCAGCCCGAACACGAGGTAGCCGACCTGGGCGTCGGTGAGGTCGGGCAGGGCGGCACGCAGTCCGGCCGCGACGCCGTCGCCGGTCCCGTCGGTGACCGCGGCCGTGCCGATCGCCTGCAGCCGTCCGAACGCCGCTCCCGCCACCGACGGGTCGGGACTCCACATCGCCCTGCAGGCGGCGACGGCGTCGTCGAGGAGCCCGGGTGGCGCGCCCACGACCTCGAGCACGACGGCCAGCGGGTAGCGGGTGGTGACGTCCTCGGTCAGGTCGACCTCACCGGGGCCGAGCCCCTCGAGCAGGGCGGAGGCGAGGGAGCGGACGCGCCCGGAGTACCGGGCGAGCGCGCGGGCGGACAGCAGCGGTGCGTGCGCGCGACGCAGCCGGGCGTGCCCGGGACCGTCGGCGGTGGTGAGCGAGAGCCGCTCGCTGGCAGACGGTTCGAGGTCGGTGACGCCCGGAGGTGCGAGCGCGGTGTCCTTCGCGAACCGCGGGTCGGTGAGCACCCGCCGGGCGAGCGCGTCGTCGGTGACCACCCACACCGCGGCCCCGCCGGTCAGCGCCGTGCGCACGACCGGCCCTCCGGGAACCGTGGGACCGGGCTCGGACAGGGATCGGGTGCGGGCGCTGAACGGGCACGTCATGAGACGAGCGTGACCGTCGACGCGGACACGTCCGGTCCTCAGTCCAGCAGCACCGTGCGCAGGTCGAGACGCCGCAGCACCCGGTCGACGGCGTGCGGGTCGACGCCGGGCTCGCGCCGGGCGGCGAGCACCTCCGTCCGGGCCGCGGCCAGCGCGGAGGCCTGGGCCTCGGCGAACGCGGTGCGGGCCTGCTTGACCGCCGCGATCCGGGACCGCTCCTCCTCCGACGGGGTCTCCCCCGACAGCACCCGCTCCAGCCGTTCGACGCGCTCGCGCATCGCGGTGCCGACCTCCTCGGGCAGTCCCCGGACGGTGCGTTCGAACTCCAGGGTCGCGACGGCGGCACGGCGCGCCCGCAGCACGATCTCCCGCTCGGCGCGCTCCTCGGCATCGGCCTCGTCGTCGATGTCGAGCCCGCGGACCAGCATCCCGAGGGTGAAGCCCGGCACCAGCAGCGTCACGAACAGCACCGACACCGCGATCAGGACGAGCTGGTCACGGGCCGGGAACGGCGCACCGGAGGCGGTCTGCAGCGACAGCGCGAGCGCCAGCGTCGCGAGGCCCCGCATGCCGCACCAGGACAGCAGTACCGCCTCGCGCCCGGTGAGCGGCGCGGCGCCGGCCGCGGCGGCGTCGTCGGTCCTGCGGGCCAGCACCTGCCAGGCGACGACCATCCACAGCACCCGTACCGCGACGACGACCACGCACACGACCGCCGCGTGCCCGAGCATCGTCGGCAGCTCGTCGCCCGCGGCGAGCACGACCTGGCGCAGGTCGAGCCCGATCAGGCCGAACGCGAGACCGGTGACCAGCAGCTCGACGACGTTCCACAGCGAGGACTGGGTGAGCCGCTCGGCGGCCTCGTCGGCGTCCGCCCCGGCCCGCAGCTGCAACGCCAGCACGACGACCGCGATGACCCCGGAGGCGCCGAGCTCCTCGGCCGCCAGGTAGGTGGCGAACGGCAGGACCAGGGTGAGCGCGCTCCGTCCGGTGGCATCGGTGAGCCTGCCGAGCACCCGGCGGGCCAGCCAGGCGGCCCCGAGACCGATGAGCACCGCCCCGGCCGCGCCGAGCACGAACCGCACGCCCAGCCCGAGCGGGCTGAGCTCGCCGCCGGAGACGGTGGCGAGCACCGCGGCCTGGAACACGACCAGGGCGGTCGCGTCGTTGAACAGCCCCTCGCTCTGCAGCACGGCCACCACCCGGCGCGGGATCGGGACCTGCCCGGCGACGGCCTCGACGGCCACCGGGTCCGGCGGGGCCACCATCGCGCCCAGTGCGACCGCCGCGGTCACCGCGATCCCCGGGACGAGCAGCCACACCGTGCCCGCCACGGCCGTCGCGGTGACCAGCACCAGCGCGACGGCGAGCAGCGCGATGGTCCGCCACCGCGCCCGGAACAGTGCCCACGAGGTGCGCTGGGCGGTGGCGAACAGCAGCGGCGGCAGGAACAGCGGCAGGATCAGCTCGGGGTCGATGACGAACGCGTCGGGCAGCCCGGGCAGCAGCGCGACGACCACGCCGAGCACCACCATCAGCGCGGGCCAGGGCAGCCGCAGCCGGTCCCCCACCCCGACCAGGACGACCGCGGCCACCATCAGCCCGACGAGCACGAGCAGCATCTCCACGGACCGACACCCTGCCCTGCTCGCCGCCCCACGGCACCCGACGCGCCGTGCCAGGATCACCGGCGAGACACACCCCCCACCGACCGAGGAGGTCCGCCCCGTGCCCCGCAACCCCTACGACGAGCTGCCCCCGGTCCCGTCGTTCACCCTCACCAGTACCGACCTGGACGACGGCACCGCGCTCGCCACCCCCCAGCTCTCCGGCATCTTCGGCGCGGGCGGCGAGGACGTCTCGCCGCAGCTGTCCTGGTCCGGTGCGCCGGAGGGGACCCGCTCCTACGCCGTGACCTGCTACGACCCGGACGCCCCGACCGTCGCCGGGTTCTGGCACTGGGCGGTGTTCGATCTGCCGGCGTCGGTGACGTCGCTGCCCTCCGGCGCCGGTGACGACACCGGGTCCGGCCTGCCCGAGGGCGCGGTGCAGCTGCCCAACGACGCGAGCCTGGCCCGCTACCTGGGGGCGGCACCGCCGCCCGGGCACGGCCCGCACCGGTACTACTTCGTGGTGCACGCCGTCGACGTGCCCTCGCTGGACGTGCCCGCCACCGCGACGCCGACGTTCCTGGCCTTCACCCTGTTCGGACACACCGTCGGTCGTGCCGTCCTGGTCGGGACGCACGCCAACCTGAGCTGAGGTCCGCCGGCGTGGACACCGACACCGAGCTGGACCGGCTGTACCGGGTCCCGCCGGAGGACTTCGTCGCCGCCCGCACCGACGCCGCCGCCCGGGCCCGCGCCGACGGGCACGCCGACGCGGCCCGGGAGATCGCCGCCGCCCGGCGACCGACCCGGGCCGCGTGGCTGACGAACCTGCTGGTCGACGACGCCCGCGACGACCTGGAGGGTCTGCTCGCCCTGGCCCCCCTGCTGGCCCACGCCCAGCGCTCGCTCGACGGGGCGGCCCTGCGGGAGGTGTCGGCGCAGCGCACCCGGCTGGTCGGGGCCCTGGCCCGGCGGGCCGCCTCCCTCGGCCGCGCCGCCGGGGCCCGGGTGGACCCGGGCCTGGAACGCGACGTGCGGTGGGTGCTGGAGTCGGCGCTGGCGAGCCAGGACCTCGCCGACCGCGTGCGCTCGGGCCGGCTGGAGCGCTACGAGCGGCACAGCGGCTTCGGGCCGCTCGGCGACGCCGGGCCGACGCCGGACGCCGGGGCCGCACCGGAGGCGGGCCCGCGACCGGTCACCGGCTCCGCGCCGGCCGACGCTGCTCCACGACGGGTAGACGCCGGGGAGGGCGGAGACGATGCCGGGGCGGACTCCGACGCCGCGGAGCCGTCGGAGCGCCGGCGGGACGCGCGGCGGCGGGAGGCCGGGCGCCGGGCCGCGCAGGAACGGGAGCGGCGTGCGGCCGAGCGCCGGGCGCAGGCGGTCACCGAGGCCGAGAGGGCGGTCGAGACCACCCGTCTGGCCGCCCACGACGCCGGCCGCGAACGCGACGACGCCCGGGACCGCACCGAGCGGGCCGCCGCCCGCCGCGACGACGCGCACCGCCACGTGGACGAGCTGGCCGCCGAGCTGGACCGTGCCCGGGCCGCGGCCGAGGACGCCGACCGCGCCCGCGCGGAGGCCGACCGCGCCGCCCGGGACGCCGCGGGGCGGGCCGAACGGGCCGAGGAGGCACTCGCCCGGGCCGAGGAGGCGCTGGACGGGCTGCGCCCGGACTGAGGGCACGCGCCCGCCGGGCACCGACCTGCGCCACACTGCCGACTCCGCCGAGACCCCCACCGACGACGAGGAGCCCCTGTGTCCGACGACCCCCGCCGCCACATCCGTGCCCCGCAGCGGATCAGGGACCTGAACGACGACCTGCTCGCCCGCCGCGAGCGTGGCGAGCTGCCCTTCGAGCTGCCCGTCCTGAGCGTCCCCGGCCGGCGCAGCGGCACACCCCGGCACACCCCGCTGACGGTGTACGCCACCGGCGGCGAACGGTTCGTCGTCGGTGGGTTCCCGGGCGCCGACTGGATCGTCAACGTCCGGGCGGCGGGCGGTCACGCCACGCTGAGCACCGGTCCGGACGCCGAGCCGGAGTCCGTGGTGCTGGTCGAGCTGCCGCCGGAGCAGGCGCGCCCGGTGCTGGAGGCGTGGCCGCAGGTCACCCCGGACGGCGTCGGGATCATGGTGGACAACGGTGTCGTCGCCGAGCCGACGCCCGCCGCGCTCGGGGCCCTGACCGGCATCTGCCCGGTGTTCCGCATCGACCCCGCCTGAGCCGCGCGGCGCGGCGCGCGGGCGTGGCACGGTGACCGGTATGGACATCGGCATCGTCTTCCGGCCCGAGCTGGCCCCCGAACAGCTGCCCGGGGTCGCCCGCGACGTCGAGGCCGCGGGGCTGGACCAGCTGTGGCTGTGGGAGGACTGCTTCCTGCACGGCGGGACCGCCACCGCCGCCGTCGCGCTGGCCCGCACCGACACCCTCACGGTCGGCGTCGGGCTGTTCCCGGTGCCGCTGCGGAACCCGGCGGTCGTCGCGATGGAGACCGCCTCGCTCGCCCGGCTGTTCCCCGGCAGGTACCTGCCGGTCCTCGGGCACGGCGTGCTCGACTGGATGGGTCAGGTCGGCAACCGGGTCGCCTCACCGCTGACGCTGCTCGCCGAGCACACGAGCGCCGTGCGGGACCTGCTCGCCGGTCGTGAGGTCACCCGCTCCGGGCGTTACGTGTCGCTGGACCGGGTCCGGCTGGACCACCCGCCCACCATCGTCCCGCCGGTCCTGGTCGGCGCGCGCGGGCCGCGCACCCTGCGGCTGGCCGGGGACCTCGCCGACGGGGTCCTGCTCGACTCCGGCCCGACCCCCGAGGAGGTCGCGTCCTCGCTCCGGGAGTGCGGGCCGGGCGGAGCCGCGGACGGTTTCCGGCGCGTCGGCTACGTCGCGCTGCCGGAGGATCCCGCGGCGCACGGCGGGCAGGTCGCGACGATCGTGCGGGCCCGCGCCGAGGCCGGGCTGGACTGCGTCGTGCTGGTCCCACCGGCCGGAGCCCCCGACCCGGGTCCCTGGCTGGACGCCGTGTCCGCCGCCCGCGACGCCACCGCACCGGACCGGTGACACCGGCGCTCCCCCGCCGTGGTGCCGTCACGTCGTAGCGCCGAACCCCTCCCGCAGCTCCCGCTTGCGGATCTTCCCGGTGGCCGTGCGGGGCAGCGGCTCGTCGGTCCACCGCACGTGTGCGGGCGCGGCGAACCGCCCCACCCGCGCCACGACGGCGGCCCGGACGGCGTCGTCGTCGCGGGGCGCGCCGGGGCGGGCCCGCACCAGCGCCGCGACCTCCTCACCCAGCCGCGGGTGCCCCACGCCGAGCACGGCCACCTCCAGGACGCCGTCGACCTCGTGGATCGCCGCCTCCACCTGCGCGCAGTACACGTTCTCCCCACCGCGCAGCACGACGTCCTTGAGCCGGTCCACGACGTACACCCAGCCGTCGGTCACGTGCCCCAGGTCGCCGGTGCGGAACCAGCCGTCGACGAACGCGCCGGCGTCGGCGTCGGCGTCGGGCCGGTTCCAGTAGCCGCGGACCACGTTCGGACCGCGGAACCACAGCTCGCCGACCTCGCCGTCGCGCCGTTCCCGCCCGTCCTCGCCGACGACCCGCAGCTCGGCCCCCGGCGCGGGGCGGCCGACCGAGTCGGGCCGGGCCCGGTACTCGGGCCCGGTGTTCGCGCAGATCGCCGAGGTCGTCTCGGTCAGCCCGTAGCCGTTCGCGGCCCCGGCACCCAGCTCGCGCCCGATCCGCGCGACGAGCCCGGGCGGCACCGGTGCCCCGCCCATCCCGACGGTCCGCAGCGACGCGAGGTCGGCGGGGTCGGCGCCCTCGAGCAGCTCCGCCGTGGTCGAGGGGACCCCGTTGGAGCGGGTCAGCCGCTCCTCCCGCACGACGGCCCGGGCGGCCATCGGGTCCCAGCGGTGCAGCGTCGCGAGCTTCGCCCCGCCGAGCACGGCGCCGACGAGACCGTTGATCCCGGCGATGTGGAACATCGGGTACATCAGCAGGGTCCCCTGCTGTCCCGGCGGCGGCTCCACCCCGGTCCCGAGCGCGGTGGCCCGGGCCTGCAGCGCGACGTTCAGCAGGTTCGTCACGTGGTTGCGGTGGGTCCCGACCGCGCCCTTCGGACGGCCGGTGGTGCCGGAGGTGTAGAGGATCGTCGCGTCGTCGTCGGGGCCGGGCGCGGTGCCCGCGGCCGGGTCACCGGGACCGTCGGTGCGCAGCCCCAGGTCGTCCCACTCGGTCACCGCTGCCGGGGCGGGCGCCCCGCCACCCCGGACCCGTACGACCGGCACCCCGGTCCCGGCGCCGCACAGGGCGGCGCACCGCTCCGGGTCGGCGACCACCACCCGGGCGCCGGAGTCGGCCACCGCCCACGCCAGCTCGGGGGCGCTCCACCAGGCGTTCAGCGGCACCACGACCAGCCCCGCGACCTGCGCGGCGAAGAAGACCACCGGCCACTCGGGCAGGTTGCGCATGGCGATCGCGACCCGGTCGCCGGGCCCGAGCCCGAACCGTCCGGTGAGGACCCCGGCGAGGTCGGCCACGAGGCTGCGGTGCTCGGCGTAGCCGAGCCGCTCGCCGTGGTGGACGGTGAAGGTCCGCTCCGGCCAGGCCGCCGTGGTCGCCCACAGCTCGGCGAGGGTGTGCGGTCCGCGGCGGTAGACCCGCATCGGGACCCCCCGCACGTCCGCGTCGACCAGCTCGAACTCCCCGCCGGGCGCGGTCAGCCCGGCGATCACCGGTCCGAGCCCGGTGGTCGCGGCGGGGTCGTCCCCCGGGGTGTCTCCCATCGGCGCACCTCCTCGTGCCCGTCCGTCCTACCCCGGCGGGAGCCCGGAGGGGAAGCCGCGGTCGTTCGCTCGGGACAACGATCGTGTCGCGACTCACCGCGCCCCAGTACGCGCGTCCCATTTAGAGGTCGTTTCAGAAGTCGGCGTGTCGGTCCTGTGTGGATCGGCGCTGGTAGCTGATCATGTCCGGTCGTGGCGCGGCGATCTTGTGTCGAGCGATTGGTGAGCGACGAGCTGTGGGCGCTGGTGGAGCCGCTGCTGCCCAAGCCGCGCAAGCACAAGCGGGGACGGACAGGCCGTCCGCGGGTGCCGGATCGGGCCGCTCTGGCCGGGATCGTGTTCGTGCTCAAGACCGGGATCAGCTGGAACGCGCTGCCCGCCGAGCTCGGCTGTGGGTCCGGAGTGACCTGCTGGCGGCGGCTACGGCAGTGGCAGCAGGCCGGGGTCTGGGCCCAGCTGCACCGGGTGATGCTCGACCGCCTCGCCCAGCAGGGCCTGCTGGACTGGTCGCGGGCGGCGGTGGACAGCGTGAGCGTGCGGGCCAAGCGCCGCGGCGAGGCCACCGGGCCCTCGCCGACCGATCGCGGGAAGGCGGGCAGCAAGTACCACGTGCTCTGCGACCGAGGCGGGCTCCCGCTGCATGCGCTGGTCACCGGGGCGAACACCCACGACAGTCGGATGCTCGCCCCGCTGCTGGACACCAACCCCGGCGTCCGCGAACGGGCGGGACAGCCGGGGCGTCCGCGACGTCGGCCGGACAAGGTGCACGCCGACAAGGGCTACGACTATCCCCGCTGCCGCCGCTACCTGAGTGGGCGTGGGATCGGGGTGCGGATCGCCCGGCGCGGGATCGAGGACTCCACCCGGCTCGGGCGGGTCCGCTGGGTCGTCGAGCGCACCATGTCCTGGCTGCTGGACTTCCGCCGCCTCGCGCTGCGCTACGACCGCGCCGAATCCACGATCACCGCGCTGTTATCGCTGGCCTGCGCCCTGATCTGCCACCGCCGCCTCACCAAGCCGAAGCCGAAGTGATGGTCGACCCAGCCCTCGCTGAGGCACTCGCCTACGAGGTCGGGGCCAGCGGCCGCCAGGCCAGCCACTCCAAGGCCCGGTCGGCCTCGTCAGGGTCGAAGCGGTGCGGGTCGAACGGCCCGCCCGCCCACTCCAGGCGCTCGGCGCGGTCGGGATGGTCAGGGTCGGCGAGCACGGCCTGGAAGTCCTCATACCCCCCGATCCCGCCGACGTCCTCGGGCGGGCACGCCCCCTGCCCGGCGACGCATCGCGGATAGCACACTCCCGGCTCGACGGCCGCGACCGCCTCGACGGTGATCTCGTGGGCCCAGTTGTCACCGAAGTCGTAGACGTAACCGAACCGGTCACCAGCCTTGACCAGCCGAAACAGCTTCTCTTTCGTCTCGTCGGCGACATCCTGTCCGGGCCAGTCCGGGTCTGGGATCCCGTAGCGGCGCCCGACGATCTCGAACTCGTGCAGATGAGAGTTCGTCCAGCCCATCACTGACTGCACCACCTCGTGCAACACCGCCAAGTCGACCTCGCCCGGCACCTGCACCCGACGCCGGACCGCCGGCACCACCTCGGTCAGGACGATCTCCAACTCGAAAATCTTCGTCTTCTCAGACACACGAGGCGCGACCATCAGCCGATGCTGCCAGCCCCGCCGTCACCGGCAGAACCGGGCCCACCACTTCTGAAACGACGTCTTAGAGGTCGCGCGGATTGGTTGGTGATCATGGACGTCGTGCAGGTCGGGCGTTCCAGCGGTGTGTGGTCCAGGCCTGCCGAATCAAGCTACGGAGTGTGACGATCGTGTCGGCGAGGTCGAAGAACGCGTCGACGACGATTTCTCGTCGTTCGTAGCAGCGCTGCAGCCGGTTGAAGCTGTTGTGCCAAGCGTTGGTCCGCTCGACGTGCCAGCGGCGGGTGGCCTGGATCGGCGCTTTCTCACCCTTGTGCGCGATCTCGCCGTGCAGGCCTCGTTCGGCCAGCGTGTCGCGGGTCTTGCCGGAGTCATAGCCGGCGTCGAGGTGCACGGTGATGTCGTCGGGCAGCGGGCCGAGAGCATCGAGGCGGTCGAGGGTGGGGCCCAGTAGCGGGGAGTCGTGCCGGTTGGCTCCGGCCAGGACTCGGCCCAGCGGGATGCCGTATCCCTCGACGAGCACCGAACGTTTCATACCCTGTTTGCGCCGGTCCACCGGCGACGGACCGGCGACCTCGCCGCCGCCGGGGGCCTTGGTGATGGCGCCATCGACGGCGATGTCGTGCAGCAGCAGACCGACGATGCGGTCGTAGGCGTCCAGGACGATCCGACGCAGCTGGGCGAAGACCCCGAGCCTGATCCACTCGTCACGACGATCGCGGATGGTGGTCGCCGAGCAGGTGCTGTCAGCGATGCCCTCATACGAGCAGCCGAACCGCAGTACCTGCAGGAGCTTGTCGAACACGATCCGATCCGCGATCCGGCGGCGATGGCAGCCCAGCGGATGGGTGGGATCGAACTCGTCTCGATGAGGCAGCAGCGCGGTGAACTGGTCCCACAACGGCTCGGTCAGCCATGATGGCAGGGTGGGCACGCGGCCTCCAGACGATCACGAAGCGTAGATAACTTCATGATCGGCAGGCCCGTACCCGCCCTCGCCCCCAGACACTCGACCGCGGCCAAGCTGTGACCAATCCGCGCGACCTCTTAGAGGTCATTTCAGAACGAGGTCGACGTGTCTGTTGTAGACGACAAGCGGCTATCTGACCTGCCGTTTGATCTGTCGTCGAGGGGTCAATGGAAACTCGACAAGTCGTTCTGAAACGACCTCTTAGAGCGTCCGGCAGTAGAGGTGGCCGTGTGTCGGTGTTGGTAGAGACACGGACCTGCAAGTGATCATGGGATTGCTGATGTCCTGATAGTCGCCTGGAGAGTCCGTGCCTCTACCTGCAACGACACCCCCACGACCTCATTTGCCGGGCGCTCTTAGGCTCGGGTCGTGATCACACGGTGAGGTCCCGCCCGTCGCAGACCGGATGGTGGCGCTGGCTGCTGCTCGCCGCCCTGACCGTGCTGGTGACCGCCGGCCTCGCCGCCGTGGACGTGCCCTCCCCCGCCCTGTTCGCCGGGCTGCTGGTCGCGACCGTGCTCGCACTGTCCGGCCTCGGCCCCGTACGGGTCGCGCGCCCCGCGACGTCGGGGGCGCAGGCGGTCATCGGTGTGGTCATCGGGCTGCTCGCCCGCCCCGACACCCTCGCCGCGGTGGCCGCCGAGTGGCTGCCGGTGCTGCTGATCAGCCTGGCGACGCTGCTGGTCAGCATGGGGTCGGGGCTGCTGATGGGGCTGCAGCGCGGTGTCACCCCGCTCACCGGGATGCTCGCCCAGACCGCGGGCGGTGCGTCCGGGCTGGTCGCGATCAGCCGCGAGCTGGGCGGGGACGAGCGCACCGTCGCCGTCATCCAGTACCTGCGGGTCGGCCTGGTCACCGCGACCATGCCGGTGGTGGCCGCGGTCGTCTACGGCGCCTCCACCGGTGCCCCGCCCCCCGCGGCGGCCGGCCCCGGCACCCCGTGGTGGGTCGGGCTCGCGGTGACCGCGGTCTGCGTGGGCGTCGGGGTGCCGCTGGGGAAGATCGCGCGGGTCCCCGCCGGGGCGTTGCTCGGGCCGATGCTGGTGGCGCTGGTGATCAGCCTGGCCGGGTTCTCCTTCGCCGCGTCGGTGCCGCTGCCGATCGTCGACGTCGCCTACGCCGTGATCGGCTGGCAGGCGGGGCTGCGCTTCACCCGGGCCGCGCTCGGGACCGTCGCCCGCGTGCTGCCGCTCGCCACGGTGCTCATCCTGGGCGTCGTGGCGCTGTGCGCCGCACTGGGGCTGCTGCTGTCCCGGCTCACCGGGATGACCCCGCTGGAGGGCTACCTCGCGACCACCCCGGGCGGGGTCTACGCGGTCCTGGCGACGGCGATCTCCTCCGGTGTCGACGTGACCTCCGTCGTCGCCGTGCAGGTGCTGCGGGTGATCCTGATGCTGCTGGTGGCCCCGTGGATCGCACGGGCGGTGGGGCGTCGGCTCGGCCCCGGCACCGCAGGCTGAGGCCCGCTCAGCGGACCCGGGCCACCCGGCCCGGTGGCGGCGCGGGGACCACCCCGGGGTGCAGGACGGCGGCGATCGCCTCCACCCCGTCGACCAGCCGCGGGCCCGCCCGCACCACGAACGACGCGGAGTCGATCGCGTGCACCGGGACCCCGGCGGGCAGCCACGCCAGGGCCGCGCGGGCCTGGCCGAGCGCGTCGTCGAGCCCGAAGCCGCAGGGCGCGACCAGTACCGCGTCGCACGGGGGCAGGGCGGCCGGGTCGACCGCGGTGCTGCGTCCGCCCGGGTCCGCGGCCACCGGGACCCCGCCGGCGGCGGTGACCAGGTCGGGTACCCAGTGCCCGGGCAGGAACGGCGGGTCGGTCCACTCCAGCACCAGCACCCGCGGCGCCGGACGGCCCCGCACCGCGGCGGCGACGGCGTCGAGCCGCGCCGTCAGGCCGGCGACCAGGTCGGCGGCGCGCTCCGGTACCCCGGCCGCGACGCCGACCGCGGTCACCGCGTCGAGCACGTCGGCCAGCCGGTGCGGGTCCAGCGACAGCACCCGGGCCCGGGTCCCCAGCTCCGCCTGGACCTGCGCGACGGTCGAGCCGGGCAGTGCGCACACCGCGCACAGGTCCTGGGTGAGGATCAGCTGGGGGTCGGCGGCGGCGAGCCGGGCACGGTGCACCGCGTAGAGCGGCAGCCCGGCCGCGGCGCGCGCACGGACCACGGCGTCGATCTCCCCCGGCGACGCGGCGGGCGGCAGCGCGGTGTCGACGACCACCGGCACCCGGTCCCGCACCCCCACCGGCTCGTCGCACTCGAAGGTGACGCCGACCAGGTCGGCGGCCAGGCCGAGCCGTCCGGCGATCTCGGTCCCGGCCGGGAGCAACGACGCGATCCGCACACCGCACGACGGTAGGCGGTGGCGTGGGCCGCGACGAGGGGGAAGGATCGCCGCATGACCGTGCACGAGCGCGCCGGGACCCCGGCCCGCCCCGAGGACCTCGTCGACGTCGACGCGCTGCTGGCCGCCTACGCCTCGACCCACCCCGACCCGTCGGTCGCCGTGCAGCGGGTCGCGTTCGGCACGTCCGGGCACCGCGGGTCGGCGTTCACCGCGACCTTCAACGACGACCACATCGCCGCCACCAGCCAGGCCATCGTCGAGTACCGGGCCGCGCAGGGCACCGACGGCCCGCTGTTCCTCGGCCGCGACAGCCACGCGCTGTCCGAGCCGGCCTGGCGCACCGCGGCCGAGGTGTTCGCGGCCAACGGCGTCGACGTCGTGATCGACTCCCGGGACGGGCTGACCCCGACCCCGGCGATCTCGCACGCGATCCTCGTGACCAACGCCGGGCGCGACGGCCGGCACCTCGCCGACGGCGTCGTCGTCACCCCCTCGCACAACCCGCCCGCCGACGGGGGCTTCAAGTACAACCCGCCGGACGGCGGCCCGGCAGGCACCGAGGCGACGTCCTGGATCGCCGACCGGGCCAACGAGCTGCTGGAGAACGGGCTGAAGGAGGTGCGCCGCGCCCGGTTCGACGCCGCCGCACACCGCTACGACTACCTCGGCACCTACGTCGACCAGCTCGACCAGGTGCTCGACATGGCCGCGGTCCGCGACGCCGGCGTCACCATCGGCGCGGACCCGCTCGGCGGCGCCTCGGTGGACTACTGGGGTGAGATCGCGCAGCGCTGGGGCCTGGACCTGACCGTGGTGAACCCCGACGTCGACCCGACGTTCGGGTTCATGACCCTGGACTGGGACGGGAAGATCCGGATGGACTGCAGCTCGCCGTACGCGATGGCGTCGCTGATCGCCCGCATGGAGGCCGGCGGTGCCGATGCGCGCTCCGCCGAGGCTCCGCGCGGTGCCCCCTTCACCATCGCCACCGGCAACGACGCCGACGCCGACCGGCACGGCATCGTCACCGCCGACGGCGGCCTGATGAACCCCAACCACTACCTCGCCGTCGCGATCGGCTACCTGTTCGCCCACCGCCCCGGCTGGCCCGCGGCCGCCGGGATCGGCAAGACCGCCGTCAGCTCGTCGATGATCGACCGGGTCGCCGCCGACCTGGGCCGGACGCTGGTCGAGGTGCCCGTCGGGTTCAAGTGGTTCGTGCCCGGCCTGCGGTCCGGCACGATCGGATTCGGCGGGGAGGAGAGCGCGGGCGCGTCGTTCCTGCGCCGCGACGGCTCGCCGTGGAGCACCGACAAGGACGGCCTGCTGCTGGCCCTGCTGGCCTCGGAGATCACCGCGGTCACCGGGTCGACCCCCAGCGAGCACTACGCCCGGCTGACCGGGCGGTTCGGCGCCCCCGCCTACGCCCGCACCGACGTCGCCTGCTCGCGGGAGGACAAGGCGGCGCTGTCGAAGCTGGCCGCCGACGCCGTCACCGCCACCGAGCTGGCCGGGGACGCGATCACCGCGCGGCTCACCCGTGCCCCGGGCAACGACGCCGCGATCGGCGGCCTGAAGGTCGTCACCGACGCCGGGTGGTTCGCCGCCCGCCCCTCGGGCACCGAGGACGTCTACAAGGTCTACGCCGAGAGCTTCCGCGGGCCGGAGCACCTGGCACGCATCCAGGACGAGGCGCGCGGAGTGGTCTCGGCGGCCCTGGGAGGATCGGGCGCGTGACCAGCAAGCACGCACTCGGCTTCGGTATCGACATCGGCGGCTCCGGCATCAAGGGTGCCCCGGTGGACCTGCACAAGGGCCGGCTGGCCGCGGAGCGGGTACGGATCCCGACGCCGCAGCCGTCCACCCCGGAGGCGGTCGCGAACACCGTCAAGCAGATCCTCGACGAGTTCGACTGGCGCGACCCCTTCGGCTGCACCTTCCCGGCCGTCGTCACCCACGGGGTCACCCGCACTGCGGCCAACGTGGACCGGGCCTGGGTCGACTGCGACGCCGCCGCGGTGCTGCGCCGGGTCACCGGCCGGGACGCGCTGCTGGTCAACGACGCCGACGCCGCGGGTGTCGCCGAGGCCGAGTTCGGCGCGGCCGCCGACCACCACCACGGGCTCGTGCTCGTCGTGACCCTCGGGACCGGCATCGGGTCGGCGCTGGTCAACCACGGGAAGCTGGTGCCCAACACCGAGTTCGGGCACCTGGAGATCGACGGGTTCGACGCCGAGTCGCGCGCCGCCGACTCCGCCCGCGAGCGCGAGGACCTGGACTGGGAGCAGTGGGGGGCCCGGCTGCAGCGCTACTTCACCCACGTCGAGGGGCTGCTGTGGCCGGACCTGATCGTCGTCGGCGGCGGGGTCAGCAAGAAATTCGAGAAGTGGTCGCCCTACGTGCACACCCGCACCGAGCTCGTCCCGGCCGGCCTGCTCAACGAGGCCGGGATCATCGGGGCGGCGCTGCTGGCGCACGGCTGAGCGGCGCCCCGCCGGGCGCGCGCGGAGCACTGGTTTGCGTTGCTCACGAACAGGCGAGCACACTGCAGGGGCTGCACGACTGCACTCCCCGCACGTTCCGAGGGTGCGAGCCGCGCCGGGACCAGCGGGAGAGGCGGGACGGGCATGATCGGCGAGATGCTGACCGACCAGGAGGCGCGCTGCCACGGGCTGCGGGAGCGCAAGAAGGTGCGGACCCGGCAGGCACTGCGCGCCGCGGCGCTGGAGCGCGCCCGCACCCAGGGTCCGGACGCGTTCACCGTCGAGGAGGTCTGCGCCGACGTCGACGTCGCCCCGCGCACCTTCTTCAACCACTTCCCCTCGAAGGACGCGGTGCTGTTCGACTGGGACACCGCCTCCCTCGACGAGCTCGCCGCCGAGGTCCGGGACCGGCCCGAGACCTCCCCGCTGGCCGCGGCGACCGCGGTGCTCGCCGAGGTGGCCGAGGCGCTGACGACCAGCCCGACCTGGCACGGGCAGATGGAGCTGCTGCGCGCCCACCCCGAGCTGCACCCGCGGATCGCCCACGTCGGGCGGACCGTCGAGCTGACCGTGGCCCGGGGGCTCGCCGAGCGCGACGGCGCCACCACCCCCTCGACCGCACACCGGCTCGCCGCGGCCGCCGCCATGGCCGTGCTGCAGGTCGCGGTCGCGGGCTGGCTCACCGACCCGGCGGGCCGGGCGGCCCGACGGGTCTACGGCGAGGTCCTGGCCGCCGCCCGTACGGCCTTCGCGGAGCTGGCCGACTGAGGACGCCGCGGCCTCAGGCGACCAGCGGCCCGTAGGTCAGCCGGACCACGCCGTTCTCGTAGGCCTCGGACTCGCGCAGCCGCAGCGGTACCCGGCTGCCCTCGGCGAACAGCCGCAGCCCGGTGCCGAGCGAGACCGGGTAGACGAACAGGTTCAGGGTGTCCACCAGGCCGTCGGCGAGCAGCGCCCGGACCAGGGTGACGCTGCCGGAGACGTAGATCCCACCCTCGGTGGACTCCTTGAGCCGGCGGATCCGCGCGGGGTCGTAGGGGCCCAGCACGTGCGAGTTCTCCCACTCCAGCGGGTCGGCCAGGGTCGAGGTGACGACGTGCTTGGGCGCGCCGTTGAAGAACGCGCCACCGGACTCGACGTCGTGACCACGGGCGGACCAGGCCGGGTGGAACATCTCGTAGGTGGTGCGGCCCAGCAGGATCGCGGCATCGGTCAGCCGGCCGATCGCCTCCCCCATCGCGTCGGTGAAGCCGTACTCCGCGGTCCAGGACGGGTCGGACACGACCCCGTCGAGGCTGATGAACTCGTGCACGTCGATGGTGCCCACTGTGGTCTCCCGGGGTCGGCTGCTGAGGTGTCGGGGGTAGGACCGCGGCCCGGCCCGGTACTCATCGGCTCAGGCCAGGTCCGCGACGGTGGACGCCGCCCCGCGCGACCACAGCGACTCCAGCGCACGTCGGAACGCGCCCGCGAACCGCTCGTCGGAGCCGAGGTCGCCGAAGACACCGCGGTGGGACAGGAACGACCCCGGCGTGTCGCGCTCGGCGCGGGCCAGCGCGGTCATCTCCTCGGCCAGGCGGTCCTGCTGGGTGATCGACCCGCCGGCCTCGTCGGTGCCCTCGGCGTAGCGGCACCATCCCGCCACGACGGCGGCCGCCCGGTCCACCGGCCCGTCCGCGGCCAGCTGCTCGCGCACCACCGGCAGCAGGAAGATCGAGATCCGGTCCGAGCTGCCGTAGTTGATCCGCGTCAGGGTGTCGGCGACGCCCGGGTTCGCGAACCGTTCCAGCAACGTGTCCTTGTACTCGTCGAGGTCGATGCCGGGGACCGGGCGCAGGGTCGGGGTCGCCTCGTCGTCCATGTAGCCGCGCAGGAACGCGGCGAAGGTGGGGTCCTGCGCGACCTCGTGGACGTAGCGGTGCCCGGCGAGGTAGCCCAGGTACCCCAGCGCCTGGTGGGTGGCGTTGAGCAGGCGCAGCTTCATGAACTCGTAGGGCACGACGTCGTCGACGACCTGCACCCCGACCCGCTCGAACTCCGGGCGGCCCGCGGCGAAGTGGTCCTCCAGCACCCACTGGGTGAACGGCTCGCACACGACCGGCCAGCCGTCGCGCAGCCCGAAGCGCTCGGCGAGCGCGTCGCGGTCGGTGTCGGCGGTGGCCGGGGTGATCCGGTCGACCATCGAGTTGGGGAAGGTGACCGCCTCGGCGACCCAGGCGCCGAGGTCGGCGGCGCGGAGCTGGGCGACACCGGTGAACACCCGCCGGGCGACGTCGCCGTTGCCCTGCATGTTGTCGCAGCTCATGATCGTGAGCGGTCCGGTGCCGCGTTCCCGGCGCCGGGCCAGCGCCTCGACGACCAGCCCGAACGCCCCGGTCGGGGCGGTGCCCGCGGCCATCGCGTCCAGGTCGGCACGGATGCCGGGGAAGTCCGGGTCGAACTCACCGGTCTGCTGGTCGATCGCGTACCCGCCCTCGGTGATCGTCAGCGAGACGATCCGAGCGTCGGGGTGCGCGATCCGCTCGATGACGGCCTCGGGGTCGTCGGGGGCGTAGAGGTAGTCGACCAGCGACCCGACGACCCGCGGCGCGAGCGTGCCGTCGGCCTCCTTGAGCACCAGTGTGTAGAGCCCGTCCTGGGCGGCGAGCACGTCCCGCATCCGGTCGTCGGTCCCGAGCACGCCGACCCCGCAGATCCCCCACCCCGGCGCACCGCCGGAGGCCAGCAGCGCGTCGACGTACATCGCCAGGTGGGCACGGTGGAAACCGCCGACACCGATGTGGACGATCCCGCGGCCCACGGCGGTCCGGTCGTAGCCGGGGACCTCCACGCCCTCGATCCCGTCGGTCCAGATCCCGGCCTCGTCCAGCGAACGCATGGTCCCCCTCGCCACATCCCCCGCGCCCCCGCGACGCTGTCGGGTGAGGGCACGACACTACCGCTCCCACCGGCCGGCGCAAGCGGTTCCGCGACCGGCCCGCGCGAACTGGTCGCCTCACCGGTAACGCCAGCGAAACGAGGCTGTGCGCTGCGACGATCGAAGATCTAGACTTGCGCATATCGCAAGTGTGGGCCTACGGTCGCCCGGTGACCGACCCGCGCGAGCCCCGGACCGCCGACGAAGCGGTGGCCGGCCGGGTACGCGCCCTGCTGGAGCGCGACGGCTGGACCCAGCGCCGGTTCGCGGCCGCGGTGGGGCTGGACGAGACCAAGCTGTCCAAGTCCCTCGCCGGCCGGCGGCGCTTCGCCGCCGGCGAACTCGTCCGTGTCGCCGAGGTCACCGGGGAGACGGTCGCGCGGCTGCTGCACGGCCGCGACGGCGCCCGCGCCCGCACCGCGGTCCCCACCGGGGCGGCCGCCCCGGCCGCCGAGCCCGGCCCGGGCCGCGAGGCGGGCGGGTCGCACGGCACCCGGGGCCGGATCCTCGACGCGGCCTGGGAGCTCATCGCCGACCACGGCTACCACCGGGTCCGCACCGCGGACGTCGCGCGGGCGGCGGGGACCAGCCCGGCGGCGATCCACTACCACTTCCCCACCCGCTCGGAGCTGCTCGACTCCGCGCTGCGGCACAACGTGCGCCTCGCCTTCGACCGTCAGGTCGCCGAGCTCGACACGGTCTCCGACCCGCGGGAACGGCTGCTGCGGCTGATCGACCTGCAGCTCCCCGACGGTGCGCTGCTGCGCCGGGAGTGGTCCATCTGGATCCAGGTGTGGGCGGAGTCGGCGATCGACCCCGCGCGGCGCGAGCTGTACTGGGACGCCTACGACCGCTGGTACCGCAGCATCGCGATGACCCTCGACGACGGCGCCGCGGCCGGGGTGTTCGTCGCCGGGCGCACCGAGGCGCTGGCCGACCAGCTCACCGCCCTGATCGACGGGCTCGGCATCCAGGTGCTCGCGATGACCCCGCGGGCCGGCACCGACCGGATGCGCGCCGTCCTGCACGACTTCATCGACCGGGCCGCGCTCGCGGCGCCGGACCACCGGCAACACCCAGATCGGACGGAGAACGGATGAACCGTGACGTCATCATCACCTGCGCGGTGACCGGGGCCGGGGACACGGTCGGGCGCAGCCCGCACGTGCCCGTCACCCCGGCGCAGATCGCGGCGGACGCGATCGCCGCGGCCCGCGCCGGCGCCGCCGTGGTGCACATCCACGTCCGCGACCCGGAGACCGGGAGCCCGTCGCGGGCGGTGGAGCTCTACCGCGAGACCGTCACCCTGATCCGGGACTCCGGCGTCGACGTCGTGCTGAACCTGACCGCGGGCATGGGCGGCGACCTGGTGATCGACGCCGACGACCCGCTCAAGCCGGTCGACGGCACCGACCTGGTCAACGCGCTGGAGCGGCTCCCGCACGTCGAGGACCTGCTCCCCGACATCTGCACGCTGGACTGCGGCTCGCTCAACTTCGGCGAGGGCAACCAGCTCTACATCTCCACCCCCGACATGCTGCGCACCGGCGCGAAGCGGATCCAGGAGCTCGGTGTGAAGCCGGAGCTGGAGATCTTCGACACCGGCCAGCTGTGGTTCGCGAACGTGCTGGTCTCCGAGGGCCTGATCGACGCCCCGGCCCTGTTCCAGCTCTGCATGGGCATCCCCTACGGCGCCCCGGCCGACCCGGGTGTACTCGCCGCGGAGGTCGACCTGCTCCCCGAGGGCGCCAACTTCGCGTCGTTCGCGATC
The DNA here is from genome assembly GCF_020131355.1 of Pseudonocardia sp. ICBG1293. Lineage (GTDB taxonomy): Bacteria > Actinomycetota > Actinomycetes > Mycobacteriales > Pseudonocardiaceae > Pseudonocardia. Next base: position 61,232 of record NZ_JAHLEL010000014.1, on the reverse strand, counting down.
GGCCGCGACCAGCTGTCGTGGGTGGCCCGGTCGATCCTGGCCGGCGGGCACGCCCGCGTCGGGCTGGAGGACAACCTCTACCTCTCGCGCGGGGTGAAGGCGACCAACGAGCAACTCACCGAGCGGGCGGTCCGGATCGTGCAGGACCTGGGCGCCACCGTCGCGACCCCGGACCGGGCACGCGAGATCCTCGGCCTGAAGGAGCGCGCCGGTGCCTGAGCTGCGTCCCGTCACCGACATCCGCACCGTCGCCTGCATCGGCGCCGGCGTGATCGGCGCCGGCTGGGCGGCCTACTTCCTGTCCCGCGGGCTGACCGTGCGCGCCTGGGACCCGGCCCCGGACGCCGAGGAGAAGCTGCGCCGGGTGGTCGACGCCGCCTGGCCCGCGCTCACCGAGCTGGGCCTGGCGCCGGACGCGGACCCGGGTGCGATCACCGTGTTCCCGACCGCCGCCGAGGCCGTCGCCGGCTCGGACTTCGTGCAGGAGAGCGCCCCGGAGGACCTGGAGCTCAAGCGCTCGCTGCTCGCCGAGCTGGCCGCGGCCGCGGTGGCCGCCGGACCGGACGTGGTGGTGGCCTCGTCGACGTCGGGCTTCCCGATGACCGACATGGCGACCGAGGCGGCCGAGCCGGGCCGGCTCGTCGTCGGGCACCCGTTCAACCCGCCGTACCTGATCCCGCTGGTCGAGGTCGTCGGCGGGGAACGGACCGAGGGCTGGGTCGCCTCGCGGGCCGCCGACTTCTACCGGCACATCGGCAAGTCGGTGATCGAGATGGAACGGGAGCTGCCCGGGTTCATCGCGAACCGGCTGCAGGAGGCCATCTGGCGCGAGGCGCTGCACATGGTCGCCGCCGGTGAGGCCACCCCCGAGGAGATCGACCGCTCGATCACCGACGGACCCGGGCTGCGCTGGCCGGTGCACGGCCCCTGCCTGACCTTCCACCTGGCCGGCGGGCAGGGCGGGATGGCGCACATGCTCGACCACTTCGGACCGTCGCTGAAGGCGCCGTGGACCCGCCTGGAGGCCCCCGAGCTGACGCAGGAGCTGCGCGACGACATGGTCGCCGGGGCCGAGGTCTCCGCCGGTGGCCGGCCGATGGCCGAGCTCGTCGCCGAACGCGACCGCGCGGTCATCGCGGTGCGCCGGGCGGTGGACGCGGCCCGTGCCGCCGGGGGCGCCGGTGCCTGAACCGCTGCGCCACACCGACACCGTCCGCCCGGAGTGGATCGACTACAACGGTCACCTGTCCGAGCCGTACTACGTGCTCGTGTTCGGCGACGCCACGACCGCGTTGATGGACCGGACCGGCATGGACCCCGGGTACCGCGCGGCCACCGGCTGCTCGCTCTACACCGTCGAGGGGCACGTCCGGTACCTGCGCGAGATCGGGCCGGACGCCGTGCTGGAGGTCCGCACCCGGGTGCTGGGCCGGGACGCGAAGCGGCTGCGCCTGTGGCACGAGCTGCACGTGGACGGGCGGCTGCGGGCGACCGAGGAGCTGATGTGCCTGCACGTCGGCCCCGGCGGGACCGCACCGTTCCCCGACGACGTCGCCGCCGCCCTCGACTCGCTCGTGCTCCCGGGTGAACCGGAGCACGCGGGCCGGGCGATCGCGGCCATCGGCCGGGAGGAGGTGCATCGCCCCTCGACGTGATGGGCCCGAGACCGCGGCCCCGGCGCGACCGGGGCCCTCTGCGAGGAGACACGTTCATGACCAGCCCGACAGTGGCGCACGGCGGGCTCACCCGCCGGCGCCTGCTGGGCGGAGCGGCCGGCCTGGCCGCAGCGGCCTTCCTGGCCGGCTGCGGCGGACCGGCGACGGCCCGTGAGGCCGGAGCCCCCCGTCGCGGCGGCGTCCTGCGGGTGGGGGTGACCGGCGGAGGCTCGTCGGACACCCTCGACCCGCACAGCCCCGCCACGAACCCGGACATCGCCCGCGTCATCAGCCTCTACGAGCCCCTGGTTCGCTGGGACAACGCCTACACGCTGCAGCCCGCCGTCGCCGAGTCCGTGCGGCCCGACCCCGGCGCCCGCAGCTGGACCGCGAGGATCCGGCCCGGCATCACCTTCCACGACGGGCGCCCGGTGACCCCCGACGACGTCGTCGCGACGTTCCGGCGGATCACCGACCCCGACGACCCGAAGTCCGGTGCCGCCCAGCTGGAGACGCTGCGCGAGGTCGTCGTGATCGGTGACGACCGGGTCCGGTTCGTGCTCAGCGAGCCCGGGCCGGTGTTCGACCAGTACCTGGCCGAGTACAGCTGCGGGATCGTCCCCGCGGACTTCTCCCTCGACCGTCCGGTCGGCACCGGTGCGTTCCGGTTCGAGTCGTTCTCCCCCGGCCAGCAGAGCGTCTTCGTACGACACGACGGGTACTGGCGTCCGGACCAGCCGTGGGTCGACCGCCTCGAGCTGATCAACTTCAGCGAGGAGGACGCCCGGATCAACGCGTTGCTGTCCGGGCAGGTCGACGCGATCGACCAGGTCCCGCTGTCGCTGACCGAGGTGGTCGGCGCCTACGACTCGATCGCGCTGCTCACCGCCGAGACCGGGAGCTGGCTGCCGTTCACCATGCGGGTCGACGTCGAGCCGTTCGACGACGTCCGGGTCCGGCAGGCGTTGCGGCTGGCCACCGGCCGCGGCGAGATGGTCGGCCAGGTGCTGTCGGGTCAGGGCGCGCCGGCGGGTGACCTCTACGGCCGCTTCGACCCCGACTTCCTGGCTCCCCGCCGCGACCAGGACCTGGAGCGGGCGCGGGACCTGCTCGCCGCCGCCGGGAAGCCGAACCTGTCGCTGGAGCTGGTGACCTCGCCGATCCAGGCCGGCTCGGTGGAGTCGGCACAGGTCCTGGTCACCCAGGCCCGCGCGGCCGGCATCGACATCGGGCTGCGCCGGGTGGACACCTCCACCTTCTTCTCCGACCAGTACCTGCAGTGGGAGTTCGCGCAGAGCTTCTGGAACACCCGCAACTACCTGCCGCAGGCCGGGTCCTCGTCGCTGCCGGACTCGCCGTTCAACGAGACGCACTGGAACGACGCGGAGTACATCCGGATCGTGCGCCGGGCCCGCGCCGAGGTGGACGCGACCCGGCGCGGCGAGCTGGTCCGCAGTGCCCAGCGCATCGAGTACGACCGGGGCGGCTACCTCATCTGGGGCTTTCCGAACCGGGTCGACGCGCACCAGGCCTACGTCGGCGGTCTCACGCCGAGCCGGACCGGGCTGTCCCTGTCCGGCTACGAGTTCCGGAAGGCGTGGGTGGGGGCGTGAACCTGCTGACGAAGATGATCCTCCAACGGCTGCTGGTCAGCGTGCTGGTGCTGTTCGTGGTGTCGCTGCTGGTCTTCGCCGCGACCCTGCTGCTGCCCGGTGACCCGGCCCGCGCCATCCTCGGCCAGCAGGCCACCCCCGAGCGCGTCGCGGCGCTGACCGCGCAGCTCGGCCTGGACCGGCCGGTCTGGGAGCGGTACCTCGGGTGGCTGGGCGGGGTGCTCACCGGGGACCTCGGCTACTCCGCGGCCACCCAGGGCCCGGTGACCGAGCTGCTCGGCGGCCGGATCGCCGCGTCCGGGGTGCTGCTGGTGCTGACCGCGGTCGTCGCGACCCCGGTCGCCCTGGCGCTGGGCGCCTGGGCCGCGGTCCGCCGCGGCACCCGCACCGACTCGGCGCTGTCGGGAACCAGCCTGGTGCTGGCCGCGCTGCCCGAGTTCGTCATCGGCGTGCTGCTCGTCGTGCTGTTCGCGACCTCGGTGCTGCGGGTCCTGCCCTCGGTCACCATCGCCCGGCCCGGAGAGCCCGTCTGGACCCGGCCCGAGCAGCTCGTGCTGCCGGTGCTGACCCTGGCCCTGGTGGTGATCCCCTACGTCGTCCGGATGACCCGGGCGACGCTGTCGGAGACCTTCGACACCGGGTTCGTCGAGATGGCACGGCTCAAGGGCCTGCCCGAACGCACGGTGCTGCTGCGCCACGCCGTCCCGCACACCGTCGGGCCGGTCGCCCAGGTGCTGGCCCTGCAGCTGGCCTGGCTGGCCGGCGGGGTCGTCGTCGTGGAGTTCCTGTTCCGCTACCCGGGCATCGGCCAGGCCCTGATCGACGCGGTCAACAACCGCGACGTCCAGGTGGTCCAGGCGATCTCGATGCTGATCGCCGCGTTCTACGTCGTGGTCAACCTGGCCGCCGACGTGGCCGGGATCCTCGCCGACCCGCGGATCCGCAACTCCGGAGGTGTCCGATGAGCGTGGTGGACCCCCCTGTGACCGCGGGCTCCGCGCCGGCCGGGCTGCTGCGGCGCACCTTCCGGCGCCGGCAGGCCCGGATCGGCGCCGCGCTGACCCTGGTGGTGGTGGCCGTCGCGGTGCTCGGCCCCGTGCTCGGGCCGCTGCTGACCGGGTTCGGCGTCGACGACTTCGCCGGGCGGCCGTTCGGCCAGGACGGCGTCGCCGGCACCGACGACCTCGGCCGCGACGTGCTCACCCGCTTCCTCGCCGGCGGCGGCCCGGTGCTGCTCTACGCCCTCGCCGCGACCGCGGTCGGGCTGGTCGGCGGGGCCGCCGCCGGGATGCTCGCCGGGTACTCCGGCGGCCGGCTGGACACGCTGATCATGCGCGGCGGCGACGTGCTGCTGTCGTTCCCGCAGCTGGTGCTGGCGCTGCTCGCGGTCGCCGTGCTCGGCTCGTCGGGCTGGCTGCTGGTGCTGGTCATCGGGATCTCGCACATCCCCCGGGTGGCACGGGTCGCCCGGCAGGCGACGCTGTCGGTCGCCGGTCAGGACTACGTCCTGGCCGCCCGGATGTACGGCGTCCCGCGCCGGCGCATCCTCGGCACCGAGATCCTGCCGAACATCACCGGCCCGCTGATGGTGGAGCTGGGTCTGCGGCTGACCTACTCGATCGGCTACATCGCCTCGCTGTCGTTCCTCGGCCTCGGGGTCCAGCCGCCGGCCGCGGACTGGGGACTGCAGATCAACGAGAACCGGATCGCGCTGATCGTCGCCCCGTGGGGCGTGCTGCTGCCGGTACTGGCCATCGCGGTCCTCACCGTCGGCACGAACATGATCACCGACGCCCTGGCCAAGGAGTCGGCGGACACCACCGGGGAGGGCGCATGACCGCCACCGAGTCACCCACCATCGCCTGCACCGGCCTGCGGGTGTCCACCACCGGCGGGCGGGAGGTGCTGCACGGCGTCGACTACGCCGTCGCCCCGGGTGAGATCCTCGCGCTGGTCGGCGAGTCCGGCTCCGGGAAGACGACGGCGGCGCTGGCCGCGCTCGGCCACTTCCGGACCGGCCTGGTGCACACCGGCGGCACGATGGTCTTCCACGGCCACACCGAGACCCACGACGACCTGCTCACCCTGGACCCCGTCACGCTGCGCGGGATCCGGGGCCGTCTGGTCAGCTACGTCCCGCAGGACCCGGCCCTGTCGCTGAACCCGCTGCTGCGGGTCGACACCCAGGTCGCGGAGGTCCTGGAGGCCCACGCCTACGAGGGCGACGTCGACGCGCGGGTCCGAGAGGTCCTCGCCGACGTCGGCCTGCCGCACGACGACGCGTTCCTGGCCCGCTACCCGCACCAGCTCTCCGGCGGCCAGCAGCAGCGGGTCGGGATCGCCGCCGCGTTCGCGAACCGGCCCGACGTCGTGGTGCTCGACGAGCCGACCACCGGTCTCGACGTCACCACCCAGGACCTCGTCCTGGACACCGTGCGGGAGCTGGTGACCCGCTCGGGGACTGCGGCGCTCTACATCACCCACGACCTCGCCGTCGTCGCCGGGCTGGCCGACCGGGTGGCGGTCATGCAGGCCGGCGAGGTCGTCGAGACCGGACCGGTGGCCCGGGTCCTCACCGCACCCGAGCACGCCTACACCCGGGGGCTGATCGCCGCCGTGCCCGACCTGGACCGGCACGTCGAGCGGGACCCGGTGCCGTCCGGGGACGGGGCGGGCGAGCCGCTGCTGCGGATGTCCGGTGCCGGGAAGCGGTACGGCTCGCGGACCGTCCTCGACGGCGTCGACCTGGAGCTGTGGCCCGGCGAGTGCCTGATGCTGCTCGGCGAGTCCGGCTCGGGCAAGACGACCCTGGCCCGTGGTCTGTCCGGGCTGCTCACCCTGGACTCCGGCACGCTCACGCTCAAGGGCGAGGAGCTCACGACCCCGCGCACCTACGCCCAGCTGCGCAGCGTCCAGTACGTGTTCCAGAGCCCGTTCGCCTCGCTCAACCCGCGCCGCACCCTGGCCGGGTCGCTGGAGGTCCCGCTGCGCCACCTGACCGACGCCGACGCCGGGGCCCGCCGGGCGCGGGTGCTCGACATGCTGCGCCAGGTCCGGCTGGACGAGAGCTTCGCCGGGCGCTACCCCGGGTCGCTGTCCGGCGGCGAGCGCCAGCGTGCGGCGATCGCCCGCGCCCTGGTCACCGCGCCCGACGTCCTCGTGTGCGACGAGGTGACCTCGGCGCTGGACGTGTCGGTGCAGGCCGCGATCCTGGACCTGCTGGCCACGGTCCGCCGCGAGCTCGGCACCGCGATGGTGTTCGTGACCCACAACATCGCGCTCGCCCGCGAGGTCGCCGACCGGATCGCGGTGCTGCAGGGCGGCCGGATCGTCGAGCAGGGCACCGTGTCCGAGGTCCTCACCGACCCCGCCCACGACTACACCCGTGAGCTGCTGGCGCACACACCGTCGATGGCCGCGGTCCGATGACCGCCGGTCCGGCCGACGGCCACCGGGTGCACGGCACCGTCGCGCCCGGGTTCTCCGCCGTCGCCGACGCGTTCGCGACGGTGCTCGCGGGCTCGCACGCGGGGGTCGCGTTCTCGGTGGTCCGCGGCGGGGAGCCGCTCGTCGAGCTGCACGGCGGCCTCGCCGACCCCGCCACCGGACGCCCCTGGGCGGCGAACACGGTGGCGGTCCTGTTCTCCGGCACCAAGGGACTGACCGCGGCCGGCTGCGCCGCGGTCGCCGACCGGCTCGACCCGGACGCCCCGGTGTCCCGGTACTGGCCGGAGTTCGCCGGGGGCGGCAAGGAGCACGTCACCGTCGGCCAGGTGCTGTCGCACACCGTCGGGCTCCCCTACACCGACCCCGAGCCGTCCCCGGCCCAGCGGCTCGACGACCGGGCCTGTGCCGCGGTGCTGGCCCGCCAGGAGCCGATCTGGGAGCCGGGCACCCGGGTCGCCTACCACCCGACGACCTACGGGGCGATGGCCGCGGAGCTGCTGGCACGGGTCACCGGGCGCGACCCCCGCGCGGTCGTACGCGACACCGTGGCGCAGGTCCCCGGTGCCCGGGTGTTCCTGGGCGAGGACCCGCCCGCACCGGCGCGGATCGTGCGCGACCCCGACTACCGGATCTCCACGTTCCTCACCGACCCGCACCGCCGGCGGCTGGTCGAGCGGATGTACCGGATGCTGCTCGAGGAGCCGGACCTGCCCGACAGCCCCGCCTACCACCGCAGTGGCGCCCTGTCCGGTGCCGGCCTGGCGGGTGCGCCCGCGATGGCCCGGTTCTACGCGGCGCTGTGCGTACCGGGGACGTCACCGGTGCCGGCCGCGGCACTGGCCCAGGCCACGAGGACCTGGTCCGAGGGCACCGACGCGATCAACGACCGGCCGCTGCGGTTCGGGCTGGGCTTCGAGCTCGCCGACCCGATCGGCACCTACGGACCGGAGCGGGTCGCCTTCGGCCACAGCGGCGCGGGGGGCGGGCGGCACGGCGCCTGGCCCGACCGGGAGCTCGGCTTCTCGTTCCTCACCAACGAGATGCGGGCCGAGGACGTCGACGACCGGGCCTCGGAACTGCTGGCGGCGCTGCACACCTGTCTGTGACGGCGCGGTGCGCTGCGCCGCGCCGTCACGGGCGGGGGTGTCTCAGGCGAAGTCGAGGACCTGCTCCGCCGCGAGGCGGGGCAGCCGCGGGTGCCAGGCGTCCGGGCCGGGGTGACCCAGGTTGACCACCAGCAGCACCCGGTGCCGTCCACCGGGGAAGAACTCCTCGGTCACCGCGTCGGCGTCGAACCCGGCCATCGGGCCGGTGGCGAGGCCGAGCGCACGGGCGGCCAGCAGGACGTAACCGACCTGCAGCGAGGCGTTGAACCGGGCCATCGCCTCGCGCCCCTCGCAGCCCTGGGACTCCAGGCCCTCGCGGAAGCCGGGGCGGATCGGGAACGTGGTGTCCGAGTGCTCGTGGAAGTCCAGGTCGACGGCCAGGACCGCGATGACCGGGGCCGCCTCGGACTTGGCCCGGTTGCCCTCGGCGAGCAGCGGCACCAGGCGCCGCTTGCCCTCCTCGCTGCGGACGAAGGTCACCCGCAGCGGCTGGGTGTTCGCCGCGGTCGGCGGCCACTGGGCCAGGTCCCACACCGAGCGGAGCGTCTCGTCGGTGACGGGCTCGTCGGTGAAGGTGTTGGCGGTACGGGCCTCGGTGAACAGCGCGGCACGGCCGGCCTCGTCGAGTCGGGGAAGCTGCACCGGATGCGTGGTCTCCACAGTCACGAACCGTAGAGCGTTCAACGACTTCGCCGGCATTCCCCGGCCGGACCATGACGCGGGTCACGCCGTGGCGGTCAGCCGGTGGCGTGCACACCCCACCGCAGCACCTGCGACTCCCCCGGGACGAGCTCGATCAGGTCGGTGCCCGAGTTCAGCGCGTCCGGCGGGCAGGTCATCGGCTCGACCGCGATCGCCCGCGACGCCGTCACGGCCCCGTCCGGGCCCTGACGCGGGAAGTCCCCGGGGGTGAAGACCTGCACCCAGCCGAACGCCGCGTCCGCCCACAGCTCGGTGCCGCCGCCGTCGCGGGACCCGACCCGGTGCCGGACCCGGCCGTCGGCGCCGCCGTCGGGGCCGTCGCCGGGTGTGCAGCCCCCGAACGCGCTGTCCAGGACGAGCCCGGCCAGCCGGGTCCGGGAGACCGCCCTGTCCAGTGCGCGCGGGGGGCCGTCGGGCAGCTGGTCGCGCAGCGGCAGCTCGGTCCGGGCGGACAGGGTGAGCTCCAGCTCGTCGGTCGGGACGTCACCGACCCGCAGGTACGGGTGGAAGCCCAGACCGAAGGGGACCGGGGCGTCGCCGAGGTTCTCCACCTCGGTGGCGACGGTCAGTCCGTCACGGCCGACGGAGTAGGTCACCGTGACCCGCACCGGCTGCGGCCAGCCCGGCTGCACCGGCGCCACCGCGGACAGCGTGATCCGGTCCCCCGCCCGGTCCACCGGCGTCCACGGGACGTGCCGCAGCAGGCCGTGGATGGCGTTGCCGGCGTCCGGCTCGGTGAGCGCGAGCTGCATCGGGGCGCCGCGGTGGGTCCACGCGCCGCCACGGACCCGGTTCGGCCAGGGTGCGAGCACCGCGCCGGAGCCCTTCGCCGGGCGGACGGTCGGCGGGTGCGGCTCGATCCGGACCCGGCCGGCCTGCGAGAAGCCGGCCAGCGCCGCACCCACCTCGTCGACCTCGGCCTGGGAGTCCCCGCTGACGATCACGAACCGTTCACCGCACGCGTCCACCCGAGCAGTCTCCGCGACCGGGCCGCTCAGCCGGCCAGCGGGGTGGCCCGGGCGGTGTCGGCGTCACCGACGACCTCGACCGGGGCGGGCGGGCCCAGCTCGGCGACGGTGAACGTGACACCGGCGTCGCGGGCCAGGCCGACGACGTGCTCGTGGTGGGTGAACAGCAGGACCTGGGCGGTGGCGGCCAGCTCCCCCAGGACGGCGACGGCGGCGGCGCCGCGCTCGTCGTCGAAGGTCATCAGGACGTCGTCGAACACGACCGGCACCGTGGGCAGCCCGGCGGCGACCCGGTCGGCCTGCAGCTGCTCGATCCCGGCCAGGCGCAGCGCGAGGTGGACCTGGTAGGCGGTGCCCTCCGACAGCCGGGCCGGGGCGAGCTCCTCCCCGTCGGCGCGGACCGCGACCAGGCTGCGGCCGGTACCGCCCGCCTCGCCCGGGGGCCGCAGCGCGACGAACCGGCCGCCGGTGAGACGTTCGAGCAGCACGCCGGCACGGACCAGCAACGGGGAGGCGTGGCTGCGTTCGTAGGCCTCCAGCTCGCGGCGCAGGATCTCGCGCTGCAGGTGCAGCACCAGGTAGCGCTCCGCGGCGTCGGCGACCCCGGCGAGCTCGGACTGGGCGCGGGCGTGGAGCTCGGCCGCACCCTGCGCCTCCTCCAGCTCCCGGCGCCGGGCCCGCAGCCCGCCCAGCTGTTCGCGCACCTCGTCCTGCACCGCGCCGAGGTCGCGCTCGTGCGCCTCGGCCCGGTCGAGTGCCTCGGCGAGCGCGCCCGGCTCGGTGTCGGGGGCGGCCGCGACCAGCTCGGTGGCGTCGAGGTCGGGGGCCGCGGCGGCGAGCAGGCGTTCCTGCTCGGCGATCCGGGTGTCCAGCCCGGCGACGTGGCTGCCCCGCCGCGCCGCGGCCTCCAGCCCACCCGGCTCCGGGGCCTCGGTCAGCGCCAGCTCGACGGCGAGCCGGTCCAGCACCGCGGTGGCCCCGGTGGCCGCGCGGGCGGCGCGGGCCGCCTCGTCCTCGGCGGCGGCGATGCCGTCGTCGAGATGGCCCGCCGACACCGCGGACTTGGTGACCTCGCGGACCCGGTCGGCCAGCTCGCCGAGCCGGTCCACCGCGGCGGTACCGGTCGGGGAGGGCTCCAGGTGCCGCTCGACCAGCGCGACGACGGCCCGGCCGTGGGCGGCGACGGCACGCTCGAGCCGGCGGGCCTGGTCGTCGTCCTCACGGGCGAGTGCGCCCGCGGTGCGCGCGTCGGCAACGGTGTCGCGACGGGTGTCCCAGCCGGCGGGCTCCAGGTCGGTGGGCAGGCCGGCGCCCCGCAGCGCGAACCGCCAGCGCTGGGCGGCCAGCTCGCGCTCGTGGCGGGCGGCGTCGGCGGCACCCCCGGCGCGCTCGGCCTCGCTGCGCAGCCGGGCCAGCAGCACCCGCCGGTCCCGGGCGTGCTCGGCCTCGGTGGCCAGGTCCGCCGCGGCGACGAGCAGCACGTCCAGCGGGGCGCCGTCGCGCGGGCGTCCGGCCGCGGCGAGCGCCGAGCCCAGCGCCCGTTCCTGCACCTCGGCCTGGTCGCGCAGGCGGGCGAGGCGCTCGTCGGCGCGGGCGGCGTCGCTCTCGGCGCGGGCGGCCTCGGTCAGCGCGGAGACGACCGCGTCGGCGTCGTCGGGCTTCGGGACGGCGACGCCGTGCGTGCGCCACAGCGTCGCCCACGCGGCGGCCGCGGCGGCCGTGCGCTCACCGGCGGCGGTGGCGGCGACGGCGGTGCGGGCGGCGTCGGCGTCGGCGGTGTCGAGCTCGGCGTCGCGGTGGGCGAGCTCGGCGACCCGGTCCGCGGAGGCGATCATGTCGTCGGCGACCCGGTCGGCCCCGGCGAGCGCGGCGGACAGCTTCCCCGCGGCCGCGGCGGCGCCCTCGGGGCCCGCGGTGAGCAGCCGTTCCAGCGCGGTGTCGCGGGCGGCGCGGGCGGCGGCCAGCGCCTCCGCGCCCACCGGGCGGCCGTCCGCGGCCACCCCGTCGCGGGCGGCCCGGGCCCGGTGCGCGCGGTCCGCGGCGTCCGCGGCGGCCCGCTCGGCGCCGCGCTGGTCGGACTCCGCGGCGCGCAGTGCGGCCCGCAGCTCCCGCACCTCCCGCCGGGGCGGGGCCAGCACGCCCCGGTCACCGCGGGTCTCGCGGTGACCGGCCGCGGCGAGCGCCTCGGCCCGCCGGGCGCGGGCGAGGTCCCGGTCGGCGACCGCGGTCCGGCACAGCGCCGCCGCCGAGCCCTCGGCCTCGATCGCCCGTCGGACCTCGGCGACCCGGTCGGCGTCGAGACCGCCGGGCACGTCGGCCACCTCGCGGACCTCGGCGAGCGCGGCGGCGTGCAGCCGCTCCGCGCGGCTCTGCTCGGCCAGTGCCTCGGTGAGCCGGCGGGCGTGCTCGTCGAGGTCACGGGCGCGGTCGCTGGGCAGGTGGACCGCGGCGAGGCGGTCGGCGGCGCTGCGCCCGTCGTCGGCGACCAGACCGGCCAGTGCGGTCTCGGCCCGGCGATGGGCCTCGGCGGCGTCGGCGCGCAGCCGGGCCGCCCGTTCGGCGTCGGCGCGACGGGCCTGCGCGGCGGACTCCAGCTCGCGGACCCGGGTGGCGTCGGCGAGCAGGTCCTCGTCGAGGTCGAGCTCGGCGCGGCGGGCCCGCAGCGCGTCGGCGGTGGCGCGGTGCTCGTCGCGCGCAGTCTCGGCCTCGGCCAGCGCGGCGGTCGCGCGGGTGTACTCCTCCAGCGAGGCCGCGTCCAGGGCGGCGCCGGTGGCGCACAGCGCGGCGCGCTCGGCCCGCAGCTCCGCCAGCTCCCGCGCCGGATCCTGGCCGCGCACGGCCTGCCGGGCGGCCCCGGCCGCCCCCGCCGCCCCGCGACGGGTCCGGGTCAGCTCCGCGGCACGGCGCTCCAGCCGGGCGATCTCCTCGGCCAGCGCGGTGACCTCCCCGGCCCGCGACACCCGCTCCCCCACGGCCTTCTCGGTCTCGGTGAAGCGGGCGAACGCGGCCCGCACCTCCACCGAGCGGTTGCCCCGGTGGTCCTTGAACAGGGCGTCGGCCTCGGCGTCCAGGGCGGCGATCAGCGCCCGGGCGTCCCGGCCGCTGCGGGCGGTGAACACCAGCTCGGCGAGGTCGCCCGCACCGGAGCACAGCGCCCGGCCGCCCTCGCGCAGCTCCTCGTGCCCCAGCCCGAAGCCCTCCCGCCAGCGCCGCCGGGCGTCGGCGCCGGACTCGCCCCACGGCGGGTCCGCGACGGCGCCGGTGTCGTCGTGCAGACCGCGGGTGGTGCGGCGCAGCACGCTCGTCCCGCCGTCGCCGTCGACCCGGGCGGAGACGGCGAGCCGGGACGGGCCGACCGCGTAGGCGTGGCGCACCGGGCGGGGCATCCCCCACAGCAGGTCCGACAGGGCGTCGAGCAGGGTGGTCTTGCCCGCCTCGTTGGGCCCGGACACGATCGTCAGGCCCGTACCCAGGGTGAGCTCGCGCCCCTCGTAGGCGCCGTAGCGCTCCAGGACCAGCGTGCGCAGCCGCGCGGTGGCGGTCACGACCCGGCCATCCGGGCCAGCAGCTGCTGCTCGGCCTGGCGGGCCAGCGCGGCGAGGCGCTCGTCGTCGCGCAGGTCCAGCAGGCCCGCCTCGCGCAGCCGCCGGCCGACCTCGCGCTCCAGCGGGGCGGCCAGCTCGCGGATGCGGTCGGGTTCGGCGGCGAGACCGGCCGCGGCGGCCGACACGGCCGCCGTCAGCTCCGGGTCGACCGCGAGCGCCCCGGCGGGTGGGCGGGTGCGGTTGCGGACCTTCTCCAGGACCGCGCCGCAGCGCTCCGCGAGCAGCTCCAGCTCGGTGCGGACCCCCTCGGCGGAGGTGAGGTCCGCGGCGGCGGCCCCGGCGCCGTACAGCGTCACCTGGGCGACGACGGCGCGCGGCGCGGCGGCGGCGCAGCGCTCGCGCAGCGCGGCCTCGTACACCTCGTCGGCTCCGCCGAGACCGGTGATGTCGACCTCGACGAGCTCCCAGCGGGCGACGTCGAGCACCAGCGGGGTGACCGCCGCCCACCGGCCGGGGGTCGCGTCGACGAGCAGGGCCCCCTTGGCGCCGCGCTCCTGCGGGTGGCGGCCCTGCAGGTTCCCGGAGAACCAGGCCGGGTGCGGGCCCTCGCAGACCGCGCGCTGCTCGTGCACGTGGCCGAGGGCGAAGTACTCGTAGCCGCACCCGGACAGGTCCTCCGGGCGGCAGGGGGCGTAGGTGTCGTGCCGGTCGTCGCCCTGCACCGAGGTGTGCAGCATCCCCACGTTGACCAGGCCGGGGATCCGGTCGGGGTAGGCGGGGACGAGGTTCTCCAGCACGGCGCGGCGGGCGAAGCCCTGGCCGTGCACGGCCAGGCCGCGGTCCTCGTCGACCACGGTCTCGGGCGCGTCCACCGACAGCCGGTGGGTGTTGGGCGGGAGCCGCAGCGACCGGGTGATCTCGGACTCGGCGTCGTGGTTGCCGCTGATGAGGAACACCGGGATGCCCTCGTCGTGCAGCCGGGACAGCTGGCGGACGAAGAACGCGCCGGTCGCGTAGTCCTTCCAGTCGCCGTCGTACACGTCGCCGGGCAGCACCAGCGCCTCGGCCCGGGAGTCGACGACCGCGTCCACGAGGTTCTCGCAGGCCCGTCGGGTCGCCGCGCGCAGCGTCGCGGCGAGCTCGGAGTCGCCGAGCCTCGACAGCCCGCGCAACGGGCTGTCGAGGTGCAGGTCGGCGGCGTGCACGAAGCGCACGGAACAACTCCCGGAGCGGTCGGGGAACGGGGACCGCCGAGTCTAGGGCGGTGCCCCGTCGGTTCCCCGCCGCGACACCGCCCGCCCGCTCACCGATGGCGGCACCGCAGGTCAGGTGGGGTGGACCACACAGCGGCACCGGTCACGTTCCGGTGTCCGGACGACGACCGGTGGGTGGATGCTGGCCGTCCGGTCCCGAGAGAGAGGCGCGAGGTCGAGCCCGATGATCCAGCTCTGCGAACGCTGCTTCGCACCCGTCGACACCGCGACCGAACGCGTCTACCGGTTGTCCCACATCGCGTCGGCCGACGCGGCGGGAGAGGTGACCTGGCGCGAGGCCGTCGTGCACGTCGCCGCCTGCGTCCCCGCCGGCACCGTCGCCCCGGCCGAGCGGCGGGCGGCGTGATCCGCGACGCGCTGTGCGAGCGCTGCCTGAACCCGATCGACCCGGCGTCCGAGCCCCTGCGGGTACGCACCCACGGCGGGACGGCCCCCGACGGCGGCCCCGCACGCAGCTTCGTGCACGCCCTGCCGTGCGCCCGCCCGGACACCGGTGACTGGGACCGGGGCCGTCGCGGCCTGTCCCCGGCCGCGGTGCGGCACGCCGCGGCCCGCGCCGACCACCGCTGACCCGGCGCTCACCCGTCCCGGCGGGGGCCGCCCTGCTGGTACACGTCCGGCACCCCGTCACCGTCGTCGTCGCGCGTCTCGGTCTGCTCGATCCGCCGGTAGTGGGCGTTGCGGGCGCGCAGGACCACCGTCGCCAGTAGCGCCGCGAGCAGCGATCCGCACAGCACCCCGATCTTGACGTGGTCGTCCTGCGGTCTCCCGGCGCCGAAGGCCAGCTCGCCGACCAGCAGCGACACGGTGAACCCGATCCCGGCGAGCTGGGCGAGACCGAGCAGGTCCCACCAGGACAGGTCGTCCGACAGCTCGGCCCGGGTGAACCGCTGCACCAGCCAGGTCGCGCCGAGCACGCCCACGGTCTTGCCGACGACCAGGCCGGCGACGATGCCGAGGGTGACGGTGTCGACCAGGGCCGCGCCGAACCCGCCGCCGTCACCGTCGCCGCCGACCACCGTGACTCCGGCGGCGAAGAACGCGAACACCGGCACCGCGAACCCGGCCGACAGCGGGCGCCAGCTGTGCTCGAAGTGCTCGGACAGCGACACCCCGTGCACCCGGCGCCGCCCCAGGACCGGCACCGCGAAGCCGAGCAGCACCCCTGCGACCGTGGCGTGCACGCCGGACTCGTGCACGAGCACCCAGGTGATCGCGGCGAGCGGCAGCAGCACCCACCAGGAGCGGATCCCGCGCTGCACCGCGAGGGTGAACAGCGCCAGCGGGACGAGGGCGCCGAGCAGGGCGGGCACCGACAGCCGGTCGGTGTAGAAGACCGCGATGATCGTGATGGCGAGCAGGTCGTCGACGACAGCGAGGGTCAGCAGGAAGGTCCGCAGCGCGGCAGGCAGGTGGGTCCCGATCACCGCCAGCACCGCGAGCGCGAACGCGATGTCGGTGGCCGTCGGGATCGCCCAGCCGACCAGGGCGTCGGGGTTCGCCAGGTTCACCGCGACGTAGATCAGGGCGGGCACGGTCATCCCGCCGACGGCCGCCGCGACCGGTAGCAGCGCCGTCCGCGGGTCGCGCAGGTCCCCGGCCAGGAACTCGCGCTTGAGCTCCAGCCCGACGACGAAGAAGAACACGGCCAGCAGGCCGTCCGCGGCCCAGGTGGCCAGCGACAGGTCCAGGTGCAGCGCGGCGGGGCCGACGGTGACCCCGGCGAGCGCGGTGTAGGCGTCGCGCCAGGGCGAGTTGGCGAACAGCAGCGCGGCCACGGCCGCGATGACGAGCAGGACGCCGCCGACGGTCTCGGTGCGCAGCACGTCGGCGACGCGACGGGCCTGTGCCCACGAACCGCGGGAGAACAGGCGGCGGGGGGCGGGGGTGGTGTTCACGGGGCTCCGGTCAGGTCGGGAGGGCAGGGGGCATCGCTCGCCGACCAGACTTCCCGGCACACCGGAAGAGACCTTAACGGTCCCGGGCCCCCGCGTCAGCCCGTTCGAGGCGCTCGCCACCTCCCGCACCGGACTCCCGGGGGCGGCCCCCTCGTGCCGTCCCCGGGCATCGGGATCGCGTCGGGCCCCGGCCCGTCGGTGTCACCGCTGGCGCACGGCGACGCGATGAGCGAGATCGCCGGGTGGGCGCCGACCCTGCTCCGCCTCCGGCCGGCCGTGGCGGCAGCCGGGGCCGTGCCCGTGGGCCCGCGCCGTCAGCCCAGCGCGGCGGCGGCCGCGGCGAGGCCGCGGATCCGGTCGAACTCCCCCGCGGCGACGGCGTCGGCCGGGGTGAGCCAGGAGCCCCCGACGCAGGGGACGGTGGGCAGGGCCAGGTAGCCCGGTGCCGAGTCGACGGTGATCCCCCCGGTCGGGCAGAACCGGAGGTCCGGCAGCGGCCCGGCGACCGACTTCAGGAACGGGCGCCCGCCCGCGGCCTCGGCCGGGAAGAACTTGCAGGCGGTGTGCCCGCGCTCGGCGACGGCCATCATCTCCGAGATCGTCGCGGTGCCGGGGAGGAAGTCCAGCCCGGAGTCCTCCATCGCGTCGAGCAGCCGGGGCGTCGCGCCCGGGCTGACGAGGAAGCGGGCACCCGCCTCGACCGACCGGCGCACGTCGTCGGGGGTGCGGACGGTCCCGGTGCCGACGACCGCGTCGGGCACCTCGGCCGCGATCCGGCGGACGGCCTCGAGCGCGGCCGGGGTCCGCAGGGTCACCTCGATGACCGGCAGCCCGCCGTCCACCAGGGCACGGGCGAGCGGGACGGCCGTCGCGGCGTCGTGCAGCACGACGACGGGGACGACGGGGGCCAGCTCCAGCAGCTTCTCGCTCATGGTTCCTCTCGGACGGGACGGGCTCAGTGGGGCAGGGCGACGGTCGCGCCGGTGTCGGCGGGGCCGACCGCGGCCCGGAACGCGGCGAACAGCTCGCGCCCGGTGCCGGTGGTCGGGCCGGACGCGCCCGCGGGCCGGACGGGCTCGCGGGCGTCGAACTCGTCGGCGTCGACCAGCAGGGACAGGGTGCCGTTCAGGGTGTCCAGGCGCACCGGGTCACCGTCGCGGACCTTCTGCAGCGGTCCGCCCTGCGCGGCCTCGGGGGTGACGTGCAGCGCGGCGGGGACCTTGCCCGAGGCGCCGGACATCCGGCCGTCGGTGACGATCGCGACCTGGTGACCGCGGTCCTGCAGCAGCCCCAGCGCGGGGGTCAGCTTGTGCAGCTCGGGCATCCCGTTGGCGCGCGGACCCTGGTACCGGACGACCGCGACCAGGTCGCGCCCGTCGAGCTCACCCGCGGCGAACGCGGCCAGCAGGGCGTCCTGGTCCTCGAACACCATGGCCGGGGCCTCGACGACGCGGTGGTCGGGCTCGACGGCGGAGGTCTTGACCACCGAACGGCCCAGGTTGCCGTGCAGCACGCGCAGCCCGCCGTCCGGGGAGAACGGGTCGGCGACCGAGCGCAGCACCGACTTGTCCAGGCTCTCGGTGGTGCCCTCACGCCAGACGAGGGTGTCCCCGTCGAGGAAGGGCTCGCGGGTGTAGCGGCGCAGGCCGGGGCCATCGACGGTGCGGACGTCGTCGTGGGCCAGGCCGTGGTCGAGCAGCTCGCGGATGAGCAGCTGCATCCCGCCGGCGGCGTGGAAGTGGTTCACGTCCGCCGTGCCGTTGGGGTAGATCCGGGCCAGCAGCGGCACGACCGCGGACAGGTCCGAGAAGTCGTCCCAGGTGATCTGCACGCCCGCGGCGGCGGCCATCGCGACAAGGTGCATCGTGTGGTTGGTGGAGCCACCGGTGGCCAGCAGCGCGACGATCCCGTTGACCACCGCCTTCTCGTCGACGACCGCGCCCATCGCCTTGTCCGGGTCGCCCGCGGCGGCGAGCGCGCGGCGGGCGACGTCGTCGGTCAGGGCGTCGCGCAGCGCGGTGCCGGGGTTGACGAACGACGACCCCGGCAGGTGCAGGCCCATGACCTCCATCAGCAGCTGGTTGGAGTTCGCGGTGCCGAAGAAGGTGCAGGTGCCGGGGCCGTGGTAGCTGGCCGACTCCGCCTCCAGCAGCTCTGCGCGGTCGGCCTCGCCCGCGGCGAACGCCTGCCGCACCCGGGCCTTCTCCTTGTTCGGCAGCCCGGAGGTCATCGGGCCCGCCGGGGCGAGCAGCACCGGCAGGTGCCCGAACGACAGCGCGCCCATCACCAGGCCGGGGACGATCTTGTCGCACACCCCGAGCAGGACGGCGGCGTCGAACATGTCGTGGCTCAGGGCGATCGCGGTGGACATCGCGATCACGTCGCGGGAGAACAGCGACAGCTCCATGCCGGCCCGGCCCTGGGTGATGCCGTCGCACATGGCGGGGACCCCGCCGGCGACCTGGGCGACCCCGCCCGCCGCGCGCGCCGCCGCCTTGATCCGCGCGGGGTAGGTCTCGAACGGCTGGTGCGCCGAGAGCATGTCGTTGTAGGCGGTGACGATGCCGATGTTGCGGGCGGGCGACGCGGTGAGCGTCAGCTTGTCCGGCCCGCACGCGGCGACGCCGTGGGCGAGGTTGGCGCAGCCGAGGTCGGCGCGGCCGGGTCCCGCGGCGGGCCCCGCCGCGGCGGCGGCGCGCACGCGCTCGAGGTAGGCGGCCCGGGTGGTGGCCGAGCGGGCGACCACCCGCCGGGTGACGGCGTCGACGACGGGGTGGAGCGGGGCGGGAGAGGTCACGGTGCGTCGATCTCCAGGTGGTGGGGTACGTGGCGAACCGTTCGATAAGCACTCTATCGACTGACTTATGTACCCACAAGACGTTAGTGAGACGGCATCAGCGTTTCACCAGGTCGAAGCCCTGTGGTTCACTGGATGAATGCGAGGACGCACCCCGACCAGCGCGCCCGCCACGGCGGGCGAGATCTTCCGGCTGGTCCGGGACGGCGTGGCCGGAACCCGGACCGAGATCGGTCGCGAGACCGGCCTGTCCCGGACCGCGGTCGCCGCCCGCGTCGACCGGCTGCTCGCCGACGGCCTGGTCACCGAGGTGGTCGGCGCCGCCGCGACCGGCGGGCGACCCGCCGCGCGCCTGGAGTTCAACGCCGCGGGCGGCACCGTCCTGGCGCTGTCGGTCGGGGTCAGCCGGTCCAAGGCCGCCGTGTGCGACCTGTCCGGCGCCGTGCTCGCGGAGGAGGTCGTCGACATCCCCGCCTCCGCCGGGCCGGAGCACCTGATGTCGGAGGCGGTGATCCGGCTGGAGAAGCTGCTGCTCACCGCGGGGGTGGACGACGCGACGATCCGCGGCATCGGGTTGTCCATCCCGGGCACCGTCGACGGCGCCCGGGGCTGGTCGGTGGGAGTCCCCGCGCTGCCCGGATGGGAGCGGATCGCGCTGCCGCCGCTGCTGACCGCACGCTTCCCGGCCCCGGTGCTGGTCGACAACGACGTGAACGTCATGGCCCTGGCCGAGCACGACGCGCATCCCGACGTCGACGACCTGTTGATGGTCAAGATCGGGTCCGGGGTCGGCGCCGGGCTCGTCTGCGGCGGGGTGCTCCAGCGCGGCGCCTGGGGCGCGGCGGGCGAGATCGGGCACACCCCGGTCCACGACGGTCCGGGCATCGGCTGCGGCTGCGGCAACATCGACTGCCTGGAGGTGCTCGCCTCGGGCCGGGCCCTGGTCCGCGACCTCGCCGACTGCGGGCAGCCGGTCACCGGGATCGCCGACGTCGTCGCGCTGGTCAAGCAGGGTGACCCGGACGCGGTCCGGCTCGTGCGCATCGCCGGGCGCCGGCTCGGCGAGGTGCTCGCCGCCGCCGTGAACCTGGTCAACCCCGCGCTGGTCGCGATCGGCGGGGACCTGGTCGGGGCGTTCGACCCGCTCGTCGCGGGTGTGCGGGAGGCGATCTACCGGCGCTCGATGGCCGCGGCCACGCAGAACCTGCGCATCGAGCCGGGTCTGCTCAGCGGCCGTTCCGGTGTGATGGGCTGCGCGATCCTGGTGCTCGACGAGGTGCTCTCCCCCGGCTCCGTCGACGCCGCCCTGTCGGCCTGAGCCGTTCAGCCGTGCGGGACGCGGAGCAGGTCGAACCGCATCGCGCGCGACACGGTGAACCCCATCGCCCGGTAGAGCCGGACGGCGCCGTGGTTGTCGGCGGCCGCGTGCAGGATTGGGCGCTCGCCGCGGGCCACGATCCCGGCGGCGACGGCGTCGACCAGCCGACGGGCCAGGCCCCGGCCCCGGAACAGCGGGTCGGTGCAGACCGCGCTGATCTCGGTCGCCCCCGCGGCACCGGGGCCGCCGAGACGCATGCGCTCCCCCGCCATCGCGACCAGCCTGCCCTCGTGCCGGACCCCGAGGTAGCGGCCCAGCTCGGCGGTGCGCGCCAGCCACGGCCCCGGCCGGGTACGCGCGGTGAGCTCGGCCATCTCCGCGCGGTCCGCCGGGCCCAGCTCGACGACGTCGTCGGCGGTCGCACCCGCCACCGCGGAGCCGTCCATCTGCACCCCGGGGAACGCGCGCAGCAGGTCCCAGCCCGCCGGGATCCGGGGCGGCCCGTCGCCGGCGCGCACCACGACCACCTCACCACCCGGCACGCACAGCGCCGCGAGGTCGGCCCAGTCGCCGGCGCTGCCGCGTCCGTCCCGGTCGAGCGGGAGTGCCCCGAACGGCGAGACCTGCGGGTCGAAGCGCACGGCGGCCCCGCGGACCGCGCCGAAGCCGCGCAGCCGGCCGCGCAGGGCGGAGGTCACCGGGTCGGCCAGGGCGGTGTCGAGGGGGTCGGGGGCGTCGGGCACGGCCGCCATCGTGCCCCGGCGCCCCCGACCACCGTCCCCGGGGTCGGCTACCGTGCCCGCGCCCCCGGCCACCCGCCCCCGGCCGAACCGCCACCGCCACCGCCACCGATCTCCACCGATCTCCACCGACCTCCACCGACCACGCACCAGTACGACCGGAGCTGCCATGTCCACCGTCGCCGACGCCTTCGCCACCCGTCACGGGGCGGCCCCGACCGGGGTCTGGTTCGCCCCCGGGCGGGTCAACCTGATCGGCGAGCACACCGACTACAACGACGGGTTCGTGCTGCCCTTCGCGCTACCGCACCGGGCCGTCGTCGCCGCGGCGCCGGCGTCCGGGGGGCGCAGCCGGGTCCGGTCGGTGCAGGAGCCCGGCGAGGTGGTCGAGTTCTCCGCGGCCGGCGTCGTCCCGGGTGCGGTGCCCGGCTGGGCCGCCTACGTCGCCGGGACCTGCTGGGCCTTCCGGGAGGCCGGCTACCCGCTGGGCGAGGTCGAGCTGGAGCTGGACTCCGACGTGCCGGTCGGGGCGGGGCTGTCCTCGTCGGCGGCGGTGGAGTGCGCGGTCGGTGTCGCGCTCGCCGGCCTCGCCGGGGCCGACGTGGACCCGACCACGCTCGCCCGGATCGCCCGGCGCGCGGAGAACGAGTTCGTGGGCGCCCCGACCGGCGGGATGGACCAGATGGCCTCGATGCACGGCCGCGCCGGGCGGCTGGTGTTCCTCGACACCCGTGACGACACCGTCGCGCTGGTGCCCTTCGACCTGCCGGCACACGGCCTGGAGCTGCTGGTCGTCGACACCCGGGCACCGCACGCGCACGCCTCGGGCGAGTACGGCGCCCGGCGCGCGGACTGCGAGGCCGCGGCCGCCGCCCTGGGCGTCCCGGCCCTGCGCGACGCCGACACCGAGGACCTGTCCCGGATCACCGACCCGCGGATCCGGCGGCGGGCCCGGCACGTCGTGACCGAGAACGCCCGGGTCCTCGAGACCGTGCGGCTGCTCTCCGGCGGTGCCGACCCGCGGGCCATCGGGCCGCTGCTCGACGCCTCGCACACCTCGATGCGCGAGGACTTCGAGATCACCGTGCCGCACGTCGACGTGGCCGTCGAGGCGGCCAGGGACGGCGGCGCGACCGGCGCACGGATGACCGGTGGCGGCTTCGGCGGGTGCGTGATCGCGCTGGTCGAGGCCGACGCGGCGGCCGCGGTCACGGCGTCGGTCCGCGAGGCCTACGCCCAGCGCGGCTGGGCCGATCCGGTGGTGTTCCCCGGGACCCCGTCGGACGGGGCGGGCCGGCTGGCCTGACCGCACCCCCTTCCGCCTTTCGCGAGCCGAACGGAATCGGTACAGTACGGAAGTGCCCGTTCGTGGGCCTGGCACCGCTCGACCCGCGCCCGTTCGCCTACCGAGGAGACCGGCTCGTGCCGCACCCCCTTCCCGTCATGGACCCCGCCGACGTCGTCGTGTTCGGCGGCACCGGCGACCTCGCGATGCGCAAGCTGCTGCCCGCGCTCTACCTCCGCGACCGCGACGGCCAGCTCGCCGCCGACACCCGCATCGTCGCCGTGTCCCGCTCCGGGCTCGACGACCCCGGCTACCGCGACAAGGTGGACTCCGAGCTGCGACGCACCGCGCCGCGCTGGGCCGGTCCCGACGCCTGCGCCGACGACGCGCAGCACCGGCGCTTCCTGGACCGGCTGCACCACGTGACCCTCGACGTCGCCGACGACGACTGGTCCCGGCTCGCGGACCTCATCGGTCCGCCCGCGCCGGGCCGCACCCGCGTCCTCTACCTCGCCTCCGCCCCGCAGCTGTTCGGCCGGATCTGTGTCGGCAGCGCGGCCGCCGGCATCGTGGACGACCGCACCCGGGTGGTGCTGGAGAAACCGCTCGGGACCGACCTGGCCTCGGCGCAGGCGATCAACGACGAGGTCGGCTCGGTCTTCGCCGAGGAGCAGATCTACCGGATCGACCACTACCTCGGTAAGGAGACCGTGCAGAACCTGCTGGTCCTGCGCTTCGGCAACTCCCTGTTCGAGCCGCTGTGGAACGCGGGCCAGATCGACCACGTCCAGATCACCGTCGCCGAGTCGATCGGCGTCGGGAACCGGGCCGACTACTACGACGGCTCCGGCGCGCTGCGCGACATGGTGCAGAACCACCTGCTGCAGCTGCTCTGCCTGGTCGCCATGGAGCCGCCCGCCAAGATCGACGGCGAGGGGGTGCGCGACGAGAAGCTGAAGGTCCTGCAGTCGCTGCGGCCGCTCGACGGGCCCGACGTCGTGCGCGACACGGTGCGCGGGCAGTACGCCGAGGGCCTGGTCGACGGCACCGCGGTGCCCGGCTACGCCACCGAGCTGGCCGAGTCGCGGGCCGGGACACCGCGCGAGCGGGAGCGCTCCTCCACCGAGACCTTCGTGGCCCTGCGTGCCGAGGTCGCGAACTGGCGCTGGGCCGGGGTGCCGTTCTACCTGCGCACCGGCAAGCGGCTCGCGACCCACGCGTCGGAGATCGTGGTGCAGTTCAAACCGGTCCCGCACTCGATCTTCCCCGCGTTCGGCGAGGAGATCCCGGCCAACCGGCTCGTCCTGCGGCTGCAGCCCGACGAGGGCGTCCGCCTGCACATGACGGCCAAGCAGCCCGGCCCCGGCGGGATCCGCCCGATCCCGGCACCGCTGGACCTGAGCTTCGCCCGCACCTTCGGCGACCGGCTGCCCGACGCCTACGAGCGGCTGCTGATGGACGTGCTGCGGGGCAACCCGACCCTGTTCATGCGCCGCGACGAGATCGAGGCCGCGTGGCGGTGGGCCGAGCCGATCCTGCGGACCTGGGAGGCCACCGACCAGCGGCCGCGCCCCTACACCGCGGGAAGCCACGGCCCGGCCTCGGCCACCGCGCTCATCGAGCGCGACGGCCGGGCCTGGCACGAGGACTACTAGGGCGTGTCTCCTAAGAGGTCGTTTCAGAACGACTTGTCGAGTTTCCATTGACCCCTCGACGACAGATCAAACGGCAGGTCAGATAGCCGCTTGTCGTCTACAACAGACACGTCGACCTCGTTCTGAAATGACCTCTAAAGTGCGCAACCAGGTGACGATGGCCTTCAGTGCAACTCCGCCGCGGTAGGTCAGGGCGAGTTTGTCGTAGCGGGTCGCGAGGCCGCGCCACTGCTTGACCTCGCAGAACCCGCGTTCGACGACGTTGCGGCCGCGGTAGTCGACCCGGTCGAACGCCGGTGGTCGACCGCCGCGTGTGCCGCGTCGTTTCCGGTGTCCCTGCTGGTCAGCCGGCTCCGGGATGACCGCGACGATCCGTCGTCCGCGCAGGTGGGCGCGGATGGCGCGTGAGGAGTAGGCCTTAGAGGTCGCGCGGATTGGTTGGTGATCATGGACGTCGTGCAGGTCGGGCGTTCCAGCGGTGTGTGGTCCAGGCCTGCCGAATCAAGCTACGGAGTGTGACGATCGTGTCGGCGAGGTCGAAGAACGCGTCGACGACGATTTCTCGTCGTTCGTAGCAGCGCTGCAGCCGGTTGAAGCTGTTGTGCCAAGCGTTGGTCCGCTCGACGTGCCAGCGGCGGGTGGCCTGGATCGGCGCTTTCTCACCCTTGTGCGCGATCTCGCCGTGCAGGCCTCGTTCGGCCAGCGTGTCGCGGGTCTTGCCGGAGTCATAGCCGGCGTCGAGGTGCACGGTGATGTCGTCGGGCAGCGGGCCGAGAGCATCGAGGCGGTCGAGGGTGGGGCCCAGTAGCGGGGAGTCGTGCCGGTTGGCTCCGGCCAGGACTCGGCCCAGCGGGATGCCGTATCCCTCGACGAGCACCGAACGTTTCATACCCTGTTTGCGCCGGTCCACCGGCGACGGACCGGCGACCTCGCCGCCGCCGGGGGCCTTGGTGATGGCGCCATCGACGGCGATGTCGTGCAGCAGCAGACCGACGATGCGGTCGTAGGCGTCCAGGACGATCCGACGCAGCTGGGCGAAGACCCCGAGCCTGATCCACTCGTCACGACGATCGCGGATGGTGGTCGCCGAGCAGGTGCTGTCAGCGATGCCCTCATACGAGCAGCCGAACCGCAGTACCTGCAGGAGCTTGTCGAACACGATCCGATCCGCGATCCGGCGGCGATGGCAGCCCAGCGGATGGGTGGGATCGAACTCGTCTCGATGAGGCAGCAGCGCGGTGAACTGGTCCCACAACGGCTCGGTCAGCCATGATGGCAGGGTGGGCACGCGGCCTCCAGACGATCACGAAGCGTAGATAACTTCATGATCGGCAGGCCCGTACCCGCCCTCGCCCCCAGACACTCGACCGCGGCCAAGCTGTGACCAATCCGCGCGACCTCTTAGAGCGTCCGGCGATTGATGGTTATCGGAGTCGACGGGTCGTGGGTCGGGTTGTCCAGCGGTAGCGGCTGCGGGCACGGTTGATCAGCCGGCGGATCACGGTGAGCGCGGCGGCGAGGTTGAGGTAGAACTCGACGATGATCTTCCGGCGATCGGTGAACCGGCGCAGCTTGCCGTAGCCGTTCATCCAGGAATGGGTGCGCTCGACCGGCCACCGCTTACCGACCTGGATCGGGGCGGGCCGGCCCTTGGTGGCGATCTGTGCGTCGAACCCGAGTCGTTCGAGCAGATCGCGGGTCTTGCCTGAGTCATAGCCCCGGTCCAGGTGCAGGCACGGTCGCTCGGGCAGCGGCCCGATCATGTCGTAGATCCCGATCAGGGTCGGTTTCAGCAACGGCGAGTCGTGGTCATTGGCGCGGGCGCTGATCAGGTGCAGCGGGATCCCCGCACCGTCGCAGACCACGGAGCGTTTGGTGCCCTGTTTGCCCCGGTCGACCGGGTTACAGCCGGCGACCTCGCCACCGCAGGGAGCCTTGGTGATCGCTCCGTCGGCAGACAGATCGTCGAGGTCGAGACCGATCATCTGGTCATAGCCGGCCAGCGCGGCCCGAAGGACCTGCTCCCCGACGCCGGCGGCGGCCCACTGGGCGAGACGGCGGCGGATCGTGCGGTCCGAGCAGCCGGGGGTGGCGATGCGTTCGTAGCCGCTGCCGTGCACCAACGCCGCGAGCACGTGCTCGAACACCAGGCGGTCGGGGATCCGGCGGCGGTGACATCCCCACGGATGGGCCGGGTCGAACTCCGGGCGCCGCTCTGCCTCGATCAGGGCAGCGAACTCGACCCAGAGGGGGTCGATCAGCGATTCTGGCAATAGAGGCACGGACCCTCCAGGCGACCATCAGGACATCAGCAATCCCATGATCACTTGCAGGTCCGTGTCTCTACCAACACCGACACACGGCCACCTCTACTGCCGGACGCTCTTAGAGGTCATTTCAGAACGAGGTCGACGTGTCTGTTGTAGACGACAAGCGGCTATCTGACCTGCCGTTTGATCTGTCGTCGAGGGGTCAATGGAAACTCGACAAGTCGTTCTGAAACGACCTCTTAGAGGTCGCGCGGATTGGTTGGTGATCATGGACGTCGTGCAGGTCGGGCGTTCCAGCGGTGTGTGGTCCAGGCCTGCCGAATCAAGCTACGGAGTGTGACGATCGTGTCGGCGAGGTCGAAGAACGCGTCGACGACGATTTCTCGTCGTTCGTAGCAGCGCTGCAGCCGGTTGAAGCTGTTGTGCCAAGCGTTGGTCCGCTCGACGTGCCAGCGGCGGGTGGCCTGGATCGGCGCTTTCTCACCCTTGTGCGCGATCTCGCCGTGCAGGCCTCGTTCGGCCAGCGTGTCGCGGGTCTTGCCGGAGTCATAGCCGGCGTCGAGGTGCACGGTGATGTCGTCGGGCAGCGGGCCGAGAGCATCGAGGCGGTCGAGGGTGGGGCCCAGTAGCGGGGAGTCGTGCCGGTTGGCTCCGGCCAGGACTCGGCCCAGCGGGATGCCGTATCCCTCGACGAGCACCGAACGTTTCATACCCTGTTTGCGCCGGTCCACCGGCGACGGACCGGCGACCTCGCCGCCGCCGGGGGCCTTGGTGATGGCGCCATCGACGGCGATGTCGTGCAGCAGCAGACCGACGATGCGGTCGTAGGCGTCCAGGACGATCCGACGCAGCTGGGCGAAGACCCCGAGCCTGATCCACTCGTCACGACGATCGCGGATGGTGGTCGCCGAGCAGGTGCTGTCAGCGATGCCCTCATACGAGCAGCCGAACCGCAGTACCTGCAGGAGCTTGTCGAACACGATCCGATCCGCGATCCGGCGGCGATGGCAGCCCAGCGGATGGGTGGGATCGAACTCGTCTCGATGAGGCAGCAGCGCGGTGAACTGGTCCCACAACGGCTCGGTCAGCCATGATGGCAGGGTGGGCACGCGGCCTCCAGACGATCACGAAGCGTAGATAACTTCATGATCGGCAGGCCCGTACCCGCCCTCGCCCCCAGACACTCGACCGCGGCCAAGCTGTGACCAATCCGCGCGACCTCTTATCTGCGCGGACCCGCTCGGGCCGGGTCCGCGGTCGGCCCGGACCGACCCGTCCGACGCTCAGATGTGACATCAGGTGCGCGAACATCGGGGCGTCACCGGCCTGGCCAGGGCCGACCAGTACGACCAGCGGGCGGCCGTGTCCGTCAACGAGCTGGTGGATCTTCGTGCCGAGCCCTCCGCGGGAGCGGCCCAACGCGTGATCGGGCGGCTCGATCAGCAGATTCTTGTAGTTCGATCCGGCCCCCTGTGTCCCGCTGCAGGGTCGCGGCGTGTTGGTGAGCGCGGATGATCGTCGAGTCGACCGACACGGCCCAGTCCACGAGACCGGCGGAGTCGGCATCGGCGAGCAGAGCTGCGAGAACCTGGTCCCAGGTGCCGTCACCGCAGTAGCGGCGGTGGCGTTTCCATAGGGTCTGCCACAGCCCGAACTCGACCGGGACATCACGCCAGGCCAGCCCGCAGCGGAACCGGTAGATGATCCCCTCGATCACTCTGCGGTGATCGGCGAACGGGCGCCCTGGCATCCCGTCCGACGAGGGCAGTAACGGCTCGAGTCGGTCCCACTGGGCATCGGTCAGGACGGCACGGCGCGACACCTACTGATCATCGCGCAGGCCCGACCAGCCGGGTTAGGAGACGCGCCCTAGTACTCCAGCCGCACTTCGTTAGCTGAGCTGTCTTCGTCGTCGATAGTGGCTTTCGCGGGCTCGGTGTTGGTGGCGACGTCGCCAGGTCGACCAGGCCCAGCACGGCGCCTGGGTGGGAATGTGGATCAGAGGTGCCAGGAGACGTCGGATCTCGGCGAGGGTGAGCGGGATGAGCCCGTGATCAGGTCTTTTGGGGCGATCGCCGCGGTGACCGAGAGGTAGGCGTGGGCGAGAATAGCCAGGGTGACGTGGCGGTACCAGGCGTCGTAACGCCGCACTTGATAGTGGTCGAGCCCGACCTCGTTCTTCGCGGTCTGGAAGCACTCCTCGATCGCCCACCGCGTGCCGGCGACGCGGATGAGATCGTCGTCGGTGGTGCCGGGCGGGCCGGCGCACAGGTAGTAGGCCAGATCGGGCTCCTCGCCGGCGGAGAGCTGTGTGTCGGTGAGGATCTGACGTCGGACCAGTAGCCATCGGCCCCATCCGGCCGGGGCGTTCTCGGGCGGATACAGCGAGGCCACGGCCCAGTCGTAGAAGCGTTCTCCCTTCACACCCGGACCGGCTGAGCGGCGCTTCCACGCCCGTCCGGGAGCGCGGGCGACCAGGTCGTCGGCCCGTCGTGAGCCGCTGATCTGACAGATGTCGGCGTCCAGGGACAACGGGACGGACTGGCTGCGCGGAACCGCGACGACGTAGCCGATCCGGCGCTGCTCGCACCAGGTGCGGAACTTGTAGTCCTGCCCGTATGCCTCGTCCGCGGTCACCCATCCTGCGGGAACCCCGGCATCGAGGGCACGGCCGAGCATTTCCTTGGCCAGCGTGGCCTTGGTGGCGAACTCGATCTCCTCAGGCACCGCCGCGGCTCGGCAGCGTTCCCGATCACCGGTCCAGGACTTGGGCAGGTAGAGCTCGCGGTCGATCAACGTCCGGCCCTTGCTCGTGGCATAGGCACAGAAGACTCCGAGCTGGCAGTTCTCCACCCGCCCGGCAGTGCCCGAGTACTGGCGCTGCACCCCCGCCGACTTCGTCCCCTTCTTCAGGAACCCGGTCTCATCGACGATCAGCACCCCACCGGACTCGCCGAGGTGCTCGACGACGTAATCCCGCAGGTCATCACGGACACCGTCGACATCCCAGGTCGCGGAGTTGAGCAGCCGCTGCATCCCATCCGGAGTCGTGTCACCGGCGACCTCGGCCAGCGTCCACCCGTTCTTCCCCGCCAACGGCGCCAACAACCCCCGCACATACGCCCGCGCCCGACGCCGCGGTTCCGTCCGGAAGAACCGGCCCGCCACCAGCCCGAACAGCCCATCCAGGCCACCGGCCCACGCCTCGAGATCCTCCTCCACCTGCACAAGATCGAAGCTTAGCGCACATCAACATCACAAACTGCGGCTGGAGTACTAGGCGGGCACGGGGCCCGTGGTCCCCCGGACCACCATGTCGGCGGGGAGCCGCCGGACCCGCTCCTCGTCGACGCCACCCAGCGCCTCGACCAGCAGCTCGACCGCGGCCTCACCCGCCTCGCGGACGGGACAGCCGACCGTGGTCATCGGTGGGTAGGTCGTCGCGCTCACGGTGTCGTCGCAGGCGGTGAGCGAGAACTGCTCGGGGACGCGGACCCCGCGCTCGGCCAGCCCGGCGAGCAGCCCCTGCCCCAGCACGTCGTCGAAGGCGATGGCGGCGGTCACGCCCAGCTCCAGCACCTCGGCGGCCGCCGCCCGCCCGCCGCGGTGGTCGGGCAGGCGTGCCTGCAGCGTCGTCAGGACGATGTCGTGCTCGCGGCACGCGTCCTCGATCGCGGCGAGCCGCTCACCGTTCGACCAGGAGGTCGCGGGCCCGTTGACGTAGGCGATGCGGGTGTGGCCGAGTCCGGCCAGCAGCCCGACGCAGGCCCGCATCCCCGGCGCGGAGTCGATCAGCACCCGGGGGACGCCCGCCAGGTCCCGGTTCACCAGGACCAGCCGCGTGACCTCGTGCAGCGAGCGGAGGACCGCCTCCGGCGCGCGGGACGAGGCGAGGATGACCCCGTCGGTCTGGCCGCGGAGCCGGCTGACCATCGCCGCCTCCTTCGTGCCGTCCTCGTTCCCGTCGCCGATGATCGTGCTCAGACCGGCCCGCTCCGCGGCGGTCTGGGCGGCCCGGATCAGCGGCGGGAAGAACGCGTTCGCGATGTCCGGCACGACCAGCCCGATCACGCCACGGCGACCGGTCGTGAGCGCCTGCGCCGAACCGTCGGGAACATAGCCCAGCTCGGCCGCCACCGAGCTGACCCGCTCGACCGTGCTCGGCCGCAGGAGATGGGGGTGGGAGAAGGTCCGCGAGACGGTGGACGGGGAGACGCCGGCGACGGCCGCGACCCGGCGGATCGTCGCCCGCTCGAAGCCGCCGCGGGAAGGTGCCATGTCCGCATCGTAGCTTGACGTGCAACCGGTTGCATGCGAACGTCGGCCGTCGAATTCGTGCAACCGGTTGCACGCCGCGTTCCGGCCGGCGTGCACCAGCGACGGGAGAACACGTGGCGGTCCTCGACTGGGTCATGATCGGTGGGTACTTCGTCCTGATGATCGTCGTGGGGGTGTGGGCGAAGAACCGGGTCCACGACTCGGGCGACTTCTTCACCGCGGGCGGACGGATGCCCTGGTGGCTGTCCGGGATCTCGCACCACATGTCCGGCTACAGCTCCGCGGTCTTCGTCGGGTACGCCGCCATCGCCTACGACGCGGGCTTCGTGCTCTACGTGTGGTGGGCGCTCGGCATCACCGTCGCGATGGTGATCGGGTCGTTCCTGTTCGCGCCGCGCTGGCCGCGGCTGCGCCGACGGCTCGGCATCATCTCCCCACTGGAGTACCTCAGGATCCGCTACGACCTGCGGACCCAGCAGCTCC
This sequence comes from Pseudonocardia sp. ICBG1293, assembly GCF_020131355.1. GTDB lineage: Bacteria > Actinomycetota > Actinomycetes > Mycobacteriales > Pseudonocardiaceae > Pseudonocardia. Next base: position 30,198 of record NZ_JAHLEL010000014.1, on the reverse strand, counting down.
TCGCCTGGAGCGGCACGCTGCTGAAGGTCTTCGACGTCGGCGCGAAGTGGACCGCGATGGGGATCCTGCTCAACGTCTTCGCGGGCGTGCCGATGCTGTGGGGGATCCTGCTCACCGGCGGCGTCACGCTCGTCTACTGCACGGTCGGCGGCATCTGGGCCGACGCGCTCACCGACCTCGGCCAGTTCCTGATCCAGCTGGTCGCGGGGATCGTCCTGTTCGTCGCCGTGCTCGGCGCCCTGGACGGGCTCCCGAGCGTCTGGACGATGTGGGAGGACCTGCCCGAGGGCAACGCGAGTCTGTTCAACAACGAGTACACCGGCCTGTTCGTCATGGTGTACCTGTTGATCAACACGCTGTCCTACAACGGGGGGACCTGGAACCTCGCCCAGCGCTTCATCGCCTCCCCCACCGGCAGCACCGCCCGCCGCGCCGCGCTGCTCTCGGCCGGGCTCTACCTGGTGTGGCCGCTGGTGATGTTCTTCCCGATGTGGGCCGCCCCGTTGCTGCTCCCCGGCCTGCAGGACCCCGAACAGTCCTACGCGCTGCTCACTACACAGCTCCTGCCCGCCGGGCTGGTCGGCCTCGTCCTGGCCGGGCTGTTCTCGCACACCATGTCGATGACCGGGTCGGACGCGAACGCGATCTCCGCGGTCGTCACCCGGGACATCCTCCCGGCGCTGCGCCGGGCCGGGAGCAGGCTGACCCCGCGCGGCGAGCTGACCGTCGGACGCGTCTCGGTGTTCCTGTTCATCGTCGTCAGCATGGCCATCGGGCTCGGTGCGGACAGCTTCGGCGGCGTCATCGGCCTGGTCATCGTCTGGTTCGGCGGGCTGGTCGGGCCGATCGCGATCCCGATGCTGCTCGGGATGCTCCCGTGGTTCGACCGCTGCGGGCCGTCGGCGGCCATCTCGTCGTGGTCGGTCGGTGTGGCGGTCTTCGCGCTCACGAACTTCGTGCTCGACGACGCGATCTCCACCCTGGCCCCGGACCAGGTCACGGCCGTCTCGGTCGGGGGGCCGGTGGTCTGTGCGCTGATCACCTTCGTCCTCGTCGGTCTCCTCCGACCGTGGAACGACCCGGCGGCGAGGGCCCTGGTCGCCTCGCTCGGCGAGGACGCCGACGACGCCACGCCGGACCGCGCCCGGGCCGTCCGCGGCGAGCAGGACGGGACGCATGCCTGAGCCCGGTGCCACCGACCGGCACCGCCGCCACCTGGTCGACGACGTCCTCCCCTGGTGGATGGCCCACGGCCCCGATCACGACCACGGCGGGGTCCTGACCTGCTGGGACAACCGCGGCACCGCCCTGGTGTCGACCGACAAGTACACCTGGTCGCAGGGACGGTGGGCCTGGCTCACGGCCCGGGTCGCGGCCGCGGCGCAGCGGGGCGTGCTGGACCTCGACCCGGCGCCGTTCCTGCAGCAGAGCGAGTCCGCAGCCCGCTTCGTGCGCGACCACGCCCTGCTCTGCGACGGTCGGGTCGCGTTCGTGACCGACCGTGCCGGGACGCCCCGTGAGCCCCGGCCCGGGGCCGGCCTGGCGACGAGCGTGTTCGCCGACCTGTTCGCCGCGCTCGGCATGGCCGGGCTCGCCCCGCCGCGCCCGGACGACGGCTGGGGCGCGATCGCCGAGCGCCTGCTGGAACGGGCGGCCGCCACCGTCGCCGGGGGCGACGTACCCGCCGACCCGTACCCGGTGCCCGAGGGGCACCGTGCGGTCGCCTTCCCGATGATCCTGCTCGGCGTGGGCGAGCAGGTGCACCGCGCGACGGGCTCGGCCGCCTCCGCCCGGGTCGTCCGAGCCGCCGCCACCGACCTGGCGAGCCACGTCGGCGCGGACCACGACGTCGCGGAGATGCCGGGGCCCGGCCCGGCACGGCAGCAGTCGATGGTCGGCAGGCACCGCGCTCCGGGCCACGCACTCGAGGCGTTGTGGTTCGCCCACCACGCGGCGGACCTGATCGGCGGTACCGGGCTCGACCGGCCGGAGGCGCTCGTCCCGATCGCGCTGTGGGCGTGCCGCACGGGCTGGGACGACGAGCACGGCGGCCTGCTGCGCTACACCGACCGGGCCGGCGGCCCGCCCCGGGGGACCCGGACCGGGCATCCGTACGAGGAGCTGGTCGCGGACACCTGGGACACCAAGCTGTGGTGGCCGCACGCCGAGGCGCTCTACACGACCACCCTGCTCGCCGGCGAGACCGGCGACACCGACCTCGCCGCCTGGGCGGAGCGCATCGGGGACTACACCTACGCCACCTTCCCCGAGGGCCCCGGGCGGGAGTGGACCCAGGTCAGGACCCGGGACGGCAGCCCGCTGGACCGGACCGTGGCGTTACCGGTGAAGGACCCCTTCCACGTGGCCCGCGCCCTGCTCCTGCTCGCGGAGCGGGACACGGCCGGACCGACGACCGTCGAGAGGAACACGCAGTGACCGACCAGCACGTCCCCGAGGGCCCGCGAGTACGGGTGTTCGACAACCGCACACGGATGGGGGCCGCGGCCGCGGCCGCGGTCGCCGACGAGCTGCGGGCGCGGCTGGCCCGGCAGCCGGAGGTACGGATGGTGTTCGCCGCCGCGCCCAGCCAGCAGGACATGCTCGGTGCGCTCGCCCAGGCGCCCGATGTCGACTGGAGCCGGGTCTCGGCCTTCCACATGGACGAGTACCTCGGCCTGCCCGACGGGGCCCCGCAGCGGTTCGGTCGCTGGCTCTCGACGGTCTTCTTCGACCGCGTACCGCTGGGCGCGGTGCACCTGATGGATCCCGACGCCGACCCGGACGGCCGCGCGTACGCGGAGCTGCTCGGACGGGCCCCGGTCGACCTCGTGTGCCTCGGTATCGGGGAGAACGGCCATCTCGCGTTCAACGACCCACCCGCCGCCCGGCTCGACGACCCGCGCGACGTGGCGGTCGTCGAGCTCGACGGGGTTTCGCGCTCCCAGCAGGTCGCCGACGGCCTGTTCGGCACCGTCGACGACGTCCCGACCCACGCGATCACCCTCACCGTGCCGCGGCTGCTGGCCGCCGACCGGCTCTTCTGCGTGGTCCCGGGGGCCGCCAAGCGGCAGGCCGTCACGCGAGCGCTGCACGGCCCGCTCACCTCGCAGGTGCCGGCGTCCGCGCTGCGGACGCACGCGGACTGCACCCTGTTCCTCGACGCCGGATCGGCGCCGCGGGACGTGGTCGCCCCGGCCGGGGCGGTGTCGCGGTGAGCGGCGCGGACACCTCCCCCGGCGCCGCCGCCGTCGCCGGGTACCTGGAGCACATCCGGACCCATCTGCAGAGGCTGCACGACGAGGAGTCCGACGCGCTCGGTCACGCCGCGGGGATGCTCGCCGACCAGGTGGCGGCGGACCGGTTGGTGCACGTGTTCGGCCCGGGCGGGCACTCCAACCTGGCCGCCCAGGAGATCTTCTTCCGCGCCGGCGGGCTGATGCACGTCTCGGCGATCCTGGACGGGGGCACCCTGCTGTCCCAGGGGGCGCTGCGGTCGATGGCGATGGAACGGACCCCCGGGTACGGCCGTGTCGTCATCGCCGACCGCGACCTCGGGCCGGATGACCTGCTGATCCTGGTCAACGCCTACGGGATCAACGCCGCCCTGATCGACGCCGCGCTCACCGCCCGGGAGCGCGGCGGGCGGCTGATCGGGGTGAGCTCACGCGAGCACGCCGAGAACACCGCCGCGGACCACCCCGCGCGGCACCCGTCGGGGGCGAACCTGCACGACCTCGTCGACGTCGCCGTCGATTCCAAGGTCCCGGTCGGGGACGCGGTCGTGCAGGTCCCCGGGGCGGCGGAACCGGTGGCGGCGATCTCGACGTTCGCCAACGCCTTCCTGCTGAACGCACTCGTGCTCCGCACCGTCGCCGAGCTGGCCGGGCGCGGTGTGGAGGCGCCGGTGTGGCGCAGCGGCAACGCACCCGGTGGTGACGAGGCCAACGCGGCGTTCCTGCACCGGTTCCGGTCCCGGGTCCGGTCCCTGTGAGCACCGCACGTACGGTGCGCGGACGGGACGCCCTGACCGGTCGGACCATCGAGATCACCGTCGAGGACGGACGGGTGTCCGCGGTGCGTCCGTGGACACCCGCGCCGGGCACCGACCCGGTCCTGCTCGCCCCCGGCCTGGTGGACCTGCAGGTCAACGGCTACGCCGGGTACGACGTCAACGGTGAGTCCGTGGAGCCCGGTGAGGTCCGCGCGCTGGTCCGCGCGCTGGCCGCGGTCGGCACGACCACGGTCGTGCCGACGGTGATCACCGCGTCCGAGGCGGCCATCACCCGCGCGCTGCGGGCGGTCGCCCGCGCGATCCCCTACGTGCACGTGGAGGGCCCGTTCATCGCGGTCGAGGACGGGCCGCGCGGCGTGCACCCGGCCGACCAGGTGCGCCCGCCCGACACCGCCGAGCTGGAGCGCTGGCAGACCGCCTGCGACGGGCTGGTCGGGATGGTCACGCTCTCGCCGCACCACCCCGGTACGTCCGCGTTCGTCGCCGACGCGACCGCGCGCGGGGTGCTGGTCGCGATCGGGCACACCGGCGCCTCCCCCGAGCAGATCCACGCCGCGGCGGACGCCGGTGCGAGCCTGTCGACCCACCTGGGCAACGGCGCGCACGCCCTGCTCCCCCGCCACCCCAACCACCTGTGGGCCCAGCTCGCCGACGACCGGCTCAGCGCCGGGTTCATCGCCGACGGTCACCACCTGCCGCCCGACACGCTGCGCGCCATGCTGCGGGCCAAGGGGCCGGAGCGCTCGTTCCTGGTCTCCGACTCGGTCGCGCTCGCCGGGCTCCCGCCGGGTGAGTACACGACCCCGGTGGGTGGCCGGGTCGAGCTGTCCGCCGAGGGGCGTCTGGCCGAGCTCGGCACCCCGTACCTCGCCGGGGCGGCGCGCTGCCTCGCCGAGTGCGTGGCGACGGCGCGCCGCGACGCCGGTCTGACCCTGGCCGACGCCCTCCGGCTAGCGACGGCGTCGCCCGGCCGGTTCGCCGGCGGCCGCGGCCTGCTCGTTCCGGGCACCCCGGCCGACCTGCTCCGGATCGCGGACGACCCGGAGCACACGACGGTCGTCGAGGTGATCGCGGACGGGGAGCCGGTGCGATGACCGTGCGGGCCGGGGTCGCCGTCCTCGACATCACCCCCGGACCGGGCACGCCCCTGTCCGGATTCGCCGTCCGCACCGCGCCGGCGTCCGGCGTGCACGACGTGCTGAGCGTGCGCGCGCTGTGCGTCGGGGACACCGCCCTGGTGACCGTGGACGTCGTCGGCCTGCACGAGACCCTGTGCCGCCGGGTGCGCGACCGGTGCGCCGACCTCGCGCCGCACGTGGTCGTGCACGCTACGCACACCCACGGCGGGCCGGCGAGCATGCCCGGGCGGCTGGGTGGTGACCCGGATCCACGCTGGCTCGCGACGGTCGAGCAGGCCTGCGTCGACGCGGTGCGGGCCGCCGCCGGGCGGCGCGAGGACGTGCTGGTCCTCGCCGGGGTCGGGACCGACCCCGGCGTCGCCCGCAACCGCAGGCGGCCCGACGGCCCGGTCGACCGGGACCTGCCCGTCGTCCGGTTCGTCCGGGACGACGGGACGACCCTCGCCGTGCTGGTGTCCCATGCCTGCCACCCTGTGGTGCTCGGACCGCACAACACCCTGCTCACCGCCGACTACCCGGCCGTGGTCCGCGGCCGGCTCGAACGCACGCTCGCCACGACCGTGCTCCACGCGACCGGCTGTGCGGGGGACGTGAACACCGGCCACGGGGCGGCCGACTCCTTCCGCACCGCGACGTCCGCGGACCGCACCTTCGCCGCCTCCGCGCGGGCCGGCGCCCGGGTGGCCGACGCCGCGCTGCGAGCCGTGCCCGCCCACGGGTCGTCGCCCGGCTCGGTCGGGGGCCGTTCGGTGCCGGTTCTCCTCGATCTCGAGGTCGACGGACCCGCGGAGCGACGCAGAGCGGCCGCACGCTGGTCGGCGGCGCGGGCCGGCGCCGACCCCGCCGCCGATGCGCTGTACCGGTGCTGGGCCGACTGGGCACGCGCGGTGCCCGTCGACGCGCCGCGGACCTGGGCCGGTGACGTCACCGTGCTGAGCTGGGGCCCGGTGACCCTCGTCGCGCTGCCCGGGGAGCCGTTCGCGGCCACCGCCGCCACGGTCCGGGCCCGGCTCGCCGCCACCGCCGAACGCCCCGTGGTCGTGATCGGGTACTCGAACGGGGTGCCGGGCTACCTCCCGACCGTCGACGAGTACCCCCTCGGGGGGTACGAGGTCCTCGACGCGCACCGCTACTACGGAATGCCGGGCCGGTTCGCCCCGGGATCGGCCGAGCGGGTCGCCGACGCGGCGGTACGGGCTGCGGCCGGCATCGGCTCCTGAGTCGACACCGGCCGCGGACGTCCCCGTGTCGGTCGGGGCACCGGGCCGGACTCAGCCGCCGATCCGCTGCACGGCGAACGTGGTGGCGGCGGTCCGGTCGCTCGCGTAGCGGTAGTGGCCCGCGCCGCTCGCCCCGCGCTGACAGAAGTTGTCGGTGGCGTTGCAGTAGGAGCGGATCGACGAGGCGTAGGCCGACAGCGCGCCGCGCGAGCGCGCGAACACGCCGTTGCGGGCCGCGGAATAGCTGCCGGTGTTGTAGCTCTCGCGGCCGTTGAACGTCGGGTCGCCGAAGAGCAGCACCGCCGGGATGCGGTCGGCGCCGGGCACGCCGCCGCCGGCCAGGGTGTCCCCGATGACCTGGGCGCCCTGCGAGTAGCCGATCAGCACGAACCGGGTGGACGGGCACTGCGCGGAGGTCGCCGCCAGCCTGCTGCGCAGCGCGGAGACCCCCTGGCGCACGCTGCTCGTGTAGTTGCCCAGCGACGCCGGGTAGACCAGGTCGTGGGTCCGGACGGTCTGTGCGGACCGCGACTGGATCGACGAGGCCTGCGGGCCCGCGATGCTGCCGCCGCCCTGGGCCTCGGTGCTGCCGCGGACCCCGATCGTCTCGATCTGCGGGCACCCGGTCGGCGGGGCGGGAGCGGCACCCGCCGTGGGGCGGCGACGACGCCCGCCAGCGCGATGCCGACCGCGGCCGCGATCCCGGTGACGACACTTCTGATGTGCACGACTGGTTCCTCCCACCGACCGACGCCCCGATCATCCGATCGGGTGCATCCAGTGGGCCACGTGCGCCGTGCACCGATGATCTTCGCGCGCCCGGGGGGCACTTCCCCGCGGCGAACGGACGACGAACGGCTCCTGCCGCGTCAGCTCCGGCAGCGGTCCGCGCTGTACAGGTGGGAGTCCGGGAAGTGCCGGGCCGCGAGCGCCTCCCCCACGATGATCACGGCCGTACGCTGGATCCCGGCCTCGTCGACCGCCTTGGGCATCTGCTCCAGGGTCCCGCGCAGCACGATCTCGTGGGCGCGGGAGGCGTGCGCCACCACCGCGGCCGGACAGTCGCCGCCGTAGGACGGGGCGAGCGCGTCGACGACCTCGGCGATCCGGTGCACGGCCAGGTGCAGCACCACGGTGCCGCCGGCGGCGCCCAGCCTGTCCAGTCCCTCGTTCTCCGGCATCGGGGTCGCCCGCGCCGCGATCCGGGTGAGGGTGACGGTCTGGGCGACCGTGGGGACGGTGAGCTCGCGGCCCAGCGCCGCGGCCGCCGCCGCGTAGGCGGGGACGCCGGGGCACACGTCGTAGGGCACGCCCTCGGCCTCCAGGCGGCGCATCTGCTCGGCCATCGCCGAGAACACCGACGGGTCCCCCGAGGCGAGGCGGGCGACGTCGAGCCCGTGCCGGTGCGCGCGCACCATCTCGCCCGTGATCTCGTCGAGGGTCATCAGCGCGGTGTCGACGGTGCGGGCGCCGGGCGGGCAGATCTCCAGCATCTCCGGCGGCACCAGGCTGCCCGCGTAGAGGCAGACCGGCGCGCCCGCGATGAGGTCGCGGGCGCGCAGGGTCAGCAGGTCGACCGCACCGGGTCCGGCCCCGATGAAGTGCACCGTCACGGTTCAGCCCTCACAGCGCGTTCCTCCAGCTCCACAGGGTCACGGGCATGGCGGGACGCCATCCGTGGAAGCCACCGACCGGGACGGCGCGGGCGACCTGCACCCGCACCAGGTCCCCGCCGTGGTCGGCGTGCGCGGCGGCCAGCGCCGCCTCGGTCGCCGTCGTCACCGCGTTCGCGACCAGGCGCCCGCCCGGACGCAGTGCCGCCAGGCAGGCGTCGAGCACACCGTCGCGGGTCAGTCCGCCCCCGACGAACACGACGTCGGGACGTTCCAGCCCGGCCAGCACGTCCGGCGCGGATCCGGTCACCACCCGCAGGCCGGGGACACCGAGCGCCGCGGCGTTGGCGGCGACCCGGTCGGCGCGCTCGGGCCGGGTCTCGACGGCGATCGCGCGGCACCGCGGGTGCGCCCGCATCCACTCGATCCCGATCGACCCGGACCCGGCTCCGACGTCCCACAGCAGCTCCCCGGCGCGCGGCGCGAGGTGGGCGAGGGTGACGGCGCGGACCTCGCGCTTGGTCAGCTGGCCGTCGTGGTCGTAGGTGTCGTCGGGCAGGCCGGGCGTCTCCCCCGGCGGGACCAGCCCGGCGTCGGGGACGCACTCGAGCGCGACGACGTTCAGCGCGTCCGCGTCGCCCCGCCAGGTCGCGGCGGTGGCGGACACCCGGCGCTCGTCGGGCGCGCCGAGCCGCTCCAGCACCGTCATCCGCGAGCCGCCCCAGCCGGCGCCGGCGAGCAGCGCGGCGATCTCGGTGGGTGACCCGGCCCCGGCCGAGAGCACGACCAGCCGGGCGCCCGGGGCCAGCGCGCGGCGCAGCGCGTCGAGCGGGCGGCCGACGACGCTCAGTACCGCCACGTGCTCCGAGCCCCAGCCCAGCCGGGCGCAGGTCAGCGCCACCGACGACGGGTGGGTCAGCACCCGCAGCCGGTCCGGCCCGGCGACCCGGGCGAGGGTGGCGCCGATCCCGAAGAACATCGGGTCGCCGGAGGCGAGCACGGCGACGCGGCGGTCGGCGAGCGAGTCGAGGATCCCCGGCAGCGCCGGGACCAGCGGCGACGGCCACGCCCGCCGCTCCCCCGCCACGTCGGCGGGCAGCAGGTCGAGCTGGCGGGGCCCGCCGAGCAGCACCTCGGCGTCGCGCAGCGCGTCGCGGTGGGTCTCCGGCAGCCCGGCCCAGCCGTCGGCGCCGACCCCGACGACGGTGAGCGGGTCACCCACCGGTCTTGTCCGTGACCCCGGCGGCGTCGAAGGTGGCGACGTCGGCCATCGCCCGGGCCGCGCCCTGCAGGACCGGCAGCGCGAGCAGTGCCCCGGTGCCCTCGCCCAGGCGCATGTCGAGCTCCAGCAACGCCGGGAGGCCGAGATGGTCCAGGGCGAGCGCGCCGCCCGGCTCGGCCGAGCGGTGCCCGGCCAGGCAGTAGCCGGCCACGGCCGGGGCGAACGCGGCTGCGACCAGCGCCGCGGCCCCGGCGATGACGCCGTCGAGCACCACGGGGGTGCGCAGCGCGGCGGCGCCCAGGACGAACCCGGCCAGCCCCGCATGTTCTAGCCCGCCGACGGCGGCGAGCACCCCGAGCGGGTCGGCCGGGTCCGGTCGGTGCAGCTCCAGGGCACGGCGCACGACGCCGGTCTTGCGGGCCAGGGTCTCGTCGTCGACGCCGGTGCCGCGTCCGGTCGCGACGGCCGGGTCGGCCCCGGTGAACGCGCACACCAGCGCGGCGGCGGCGGTGGTGTTGGCGATGCCCATGTCTCCGGTGAGCAGGCAGCGGTTCCCGGCGGCCACCAGGTCGCGGGCGACCTCGATGCCGTGCTCGAGCGCGGCCCGGGCCTGCTCGCGGGTCAGCGCCGGGCCGGCGGTCATGTCGGCGGTGCCGCGGGCGACCTTGCGCGGCAGCAGGCCGGGCACCGGGTCGAGCTCGGCGGCCACCCCGACGTCGACGACGAGCACCTCGGCGCCGAGCTGGCGGGCGAAGGCGTTCACCACGGCCCCGCCCGCGGTGAAGTTCGCGACCATCTGCGCGGTGACCTCCTGCGGCCAAGGGGTGACACCCTGGGCGTGCACGCCGTGGTCGCCCGCGAAGACCGCCACGGCGGCCGGGGACGGCACCGGCGGCACCTCGGCCCCGGCGATCCCGGCCAGCACGACGGCGACGTCCTCGACCCGGCCGAGCGCGCCGCGCGGCTTGGTCATCCGGTCGAGCCGGTCGCGGGCCGCCGAGCGGGCCGCCGCGTCGACCGGGGCGACGGCATCCACGGTGGACTCCAGCAGGGCCGCCGGGGCGGCGCCGGGCAGCCCCCGCGCCCCCCAGGTGTCCTGGTGCACCGCCCAGTCCAGCGGCCGGCGCCGGGCCCAGCCGTGCTGCTCCAGCTCCGGGCGGTCGGGGAAGGCGTCGACGTGGCCGACGCACAGGTAGGCGACGACCTCGACGTGCGCGGGCAGCTCGAGCAGCGCGCCGAGCTCGGTCAGGCCGTCGTCGCCGAAGAACGACACCCAGCCGACCCCGAGGCCCTCGGCGCGGGCGGCCAGCCACAGGTTCTGCACCGCGAGCGCGGCGGAGTACGGGCCCATCTCGGGGCGTTCGTGGCGGCCGAGGGTGTGCCGGCCGCCGCGGGTGGCGTCGGCGGTCACGACGACGTTCAGCGGGGTCTCGCGGATCGCCTCCACCCGGATCGCGCGCAGCGCCTCGGCGCGGACGGCGGGCAGCGACGCGGCGTAACGGTCACGCTGGGCGGAGACGAGGGCGTGCACGCGCTCGCGGACGCCCGCGTCGCGGACCAGGACGAAGTCCCAGGGCTGGGAGAACCCGACGCTCGGGGCGGCGTGCGCGGCCTGCAGGACGCGGGTGAGGACCTCGTCGTCGACCGGGTCGGGCCGGAAGCCGGTGCGGACGTCGCGGCGGGAGTGCAGGACGTCGTAGAAGTCCGTCACGTCGGCATTCCTCCTGCGGTACACGGCACGGCGACGGATGAGACGACCACACGTCCGTCGAGGTGGTCAACTGTCCGGGCGGGGCGGTCGGGGACCTCACATGCGCGGTGCGGCATCCTCGTCGACCGTGCTCTGTCCCTGCGGCACCGGCCGTCCCGAACAGACCTGCTGCGGCCCCGTGCTCGACGGGCGGCCCGCGCCGACGGCGGAGGCCCTCATGCGCAGCCGCTACACCGCCTTCGTCCGCGAGGACCGCGCCCACCTGCTGGCGTCCTGGCACCCGTCGACGCGGCCGCCCCGGCTGCGGCTGGAGCCGGGCTCGGTGTGGACCGGGCTGGAGATCGTGACACGCTCGGGTGGGTCGATGTTCGAGACCACCGGGACCGTCGGGTTCCGGGCTCACCGGACGGACGGGGTGCTGGTCGAACACAGCCGGTTCGTCCGGGAGGAGGGACGGTGGTTCTACGTCGACGGCCACCTCGGGTAGGTGCCGCCTGAGTCGGCGCGATCGGCAGCGGGTACGGCTGCGTGTGCACCTTCACCGTGGACGACGTGCCCGCCTCGGACTTCTACACCGTCGAGGTGGGCCACCGCGGTGAGGTGACCTTCATCGACGCCGCCGTGCGCGACGGGGAGATCCAGCTCTCGCTCGGGTGACAGGTGACGGGTCGTGTCGCGCTGTCGCCGGCCCCGGAGCAGGGCTAGCGTCGGTGGACGTGGATCACTCCCCGTTCGGCGACGACCCCACCGGCGGACCGCTGGACGGGGTGTTGGTCGCCGACTTCTCCCGCGTCCTCGCCGGGCCCTACGCCACGATGATGCTGGCCGACCTCGGCGCGACGGTGGTCAAGGTCGAGGCACCGGGTGGTGACGACACCCGCACCTGGAAGCCCCCGGTGGTCGACGACCCCGAGCACGGCGAGGTCTCCACGTACTACCTGTCGATCAACCGGAACAAGCGGTCGGTGGTGCTCGACCTGGCCGACCCGGACGACCTCGCGGCGGCCCGGGAGCTGGCGCGGCGGGCGGACGTCGTCGTCGAGAACTTCCGGCCGGGCGGCGCGGCGCGGTTCGGGCTGGACCACGCGACCGTCGCGGCCGACAACCCCCGGGTCGTGTACTGCTCGATCACCGGCTTCGGCGCCCGCGGCGGCGCCCACCTGGCCGGGTACGACCTGCTGGTCCAGGCGGTCTCCGGGCTGATGAGCCTGACCGGTGAGCCCGACGGTCCGCCGTACCGCGCGGGGGTCGCCGTGTTCGACGTCCTCACCGGCCTGCACGCCGCACTCGCGGTCGCCGCGGCACTGCGGCACCGCGAGCGGACCGGGCAGGGCCAGCTGCTCGAGACGAACCTGCTGTCGGTCGCGATGTCCACACTGGTCAACCAGACCGAGGCCTATGTGGCCGCGGGCGCGGTCGGCACCCGGATGGGCAACGCCCACCCCAGTGTCTTCCCCTACCAGCCGATGCCCACCGCGGACGGCGACCTCATCGTCATCGCCGGGAACGACGGGCAGTTCCGCAGGCTGGCGACCGTCCTCGGCGATCCGGCCATGGCGGAGGACCCGAGGTTCGCGACCATGTCCGACCGGATCGGCCGTCGGGAGGAGATCGAGCAGCGGCTGCGCGCCCGCCTCGCCACCCGCACCGCCCAGGAGTGGTACGACGCGATCACCGCGGCGGGCGTGCCCTGCGGGCCGATCAACTCCGTCGACGGCGGCGTCGCCCTGGCCGAGGAGCTCGGCCTCGACCCGGTCGTCCGGGCCGACGACGCCGCCGCGACCCCGACCGTGCGCAACCCGGTCGACTGGTCGCTCACCCCGCCGTCCTACCGCCGGTCGCCCCCGCCGCTGGGCGCCGACTCCGCCGAGGTCCGGGCCTGGCTCGACCGCGACGGATGACGTCATCATCGGATAGTGTCGGTATCCACAACCCGCCGCACGAGGGAGTGGACCGATGGCGCCCTACACCCGCACGACCAACGAGCCGACCGACGGCCAGGTCGTCGTCTTCCTGATCGGGATGCGCTTCAACCGGCCCTGGAAGGTCCGGGCCTGGCTGCCGGTCGTGGCCGCGATGGCCGGGATGCTGCGCGAGCTGGAACGCGAGCCCGCCCACGGGCTGCTCAGGACCCGCTCGGCGATCGGCCCCGGCGGCCCGCTGCTCGTCCAGTACTGGCGCGACCGCGAGTCCCTCTACGCCTACGCGAGCGACACCACGGCGACGCACCGGCCGGCCTGGGCCGCGTTCAACCGGCGGGCCCGCCGCCACCCCGGGGCCGTCGGCATCTGGCACGAGACCTTCGTCGCCGGCGAGTTCGAGACCGTCTACGGGGACATGCCGGCATCGGGGCTGGCGAAGGCGCTGGGGGGCCGGGAGGTCGACGCCGCGACCGACGGCGGACGCCGCAGGCTGGACGCCTCCCGGCACGCCGGCTGACCCCTCCTGTTGCGGCCCGCAACACCCCGCCGGAGGATCGGCGGATGAGTTCGGGGGCGGGGACGGCGAAGCGGCCGTCACAGTGGGCGATCTGGTCTTCGGGGCACTCGGCGGCATCCTGTGGGGCTACGACACGGGAGTGATCTCCGGGGCGATCCTGTTCATCCCCGACGACATCCCGCTGTCCTCGCTGGAGCAGGGCACCGTAGTGTCCGGGCTGCTCGTCGGTGCGATGCTCGGGGCCGGGGTCTCGGGCAGGCTCGCCGACACGCTCGGGCGGCGGCTGCTGATCCTGCTCGGCGGCATCGTCTTCGTGGTCGGCACGCTCGGCGCCGCCCTCGGGGTGAACGTCGCGATGCTCGTCGGGTTCCGGTTCGTGATGGGCGTCGGCGTCGGGATCGTGTCCGTCGTCGTGCCGATGTACCTGTCCGAGCTGGCCCCGGCCCGGATCCGCGGGCGGCTGACCTCGCTGATGCAGCTGCTGGTGACCGTCGGCATCTTTCTCGCCTACGTCACCGACTTCGCCTTCGCCGAGTCCCGGGACTGGCGCTGGATGATCGGGCTCGGCGTGATCCCCGCGGTCGTCCTCGCGATCGGCATCTACACCCAGCCCGAGAGTCCCCGCTGGCTGGTCGCGCAGAAGCCCGACGGCGGCGAGGAGGACGCGCGGGTCGTCCTGGAGCGGCTGCGCGGCACCCCGGAGGCCGCCGAGGCCGAGCTGTCCGAGATCCGGGAGAGCGTGCGCGTCGAGCGGGAGAACACCGAGAAGGTCGCGATCGGCACGCTGTTCTCCCCACGGCTGCGACGGCTGACCCTGATCGGGATGCTGCTGGTGTTCTTCCAGAACTTCGTCGGCATCAACACGATCATCTACTACGCGCCCACCCTGCTCACCGACGTCGGCTTCGGCGCGACCGGCGCGATCGGCGCCAACGTCGGCATCGGCGCGGTGAACATGCTGATGACACTGCCCGGGATGTGGCTGATCGACCGCGCAGGCCGGCGCCCGCTGCTGCGCTGGGGCGCGGTCGGCATGTGCGTGGCGATGGTCGTCCTGGCGGTCACCAACCTGGTCGGGCTGGAGCAGGGCCCGCTGCTGCTCGGACTGACCCTGGCCGGGATCGTGGTCTACATCGCCTCGTTCTCGATCTCCTGGGGCCCGGTGCAGTGGGTGCTGCTGCCGGAGCTGTTCCCCCTGCGCGTGCGGGCCGGGGCCGTCGCGTTCTGCGTGACGTTCAACTGGCTGTTCAACATGGCCGTCGCGCTGCTGTTCCCGTCGCTGCTCGAGGCGTTCGGAGCGGGCTGGAACTTCCTGTTCTTCGCGGTGACCACGGCCGCCGCCTACGTCTACGCGACCCGGCTGCTGCCCGAGACGAAGGGCCGGAGCCTGGAGGAGATCGAGCGGGACCTGGCCCAGCCGGTCACGGCGAAGCCGGCGTGACCGGCGGGGTGTGCGCGGTGACCACCGGGGCCTCGCGGGGGTAGCGCGAGACCGCGACCGCGCACAGCTGGCCGGTGCAGCCCTGCGCGAACCCCGAGGTCCCGCGGTCGCGGGTCACGGCGTTCGGGTTGCCGTGCACACAGAGGCCGTCGTCGCCGAGCTCGGGCCGGTCCGGGTCGGGGCGCGGGTCCCACCACGCACCGGTCGGCAGCTGCAGCACGCCGGGCCGGATGTCGTCGGTGACCCGCGCCGCGGCCAGGCACGCACCCCGGTCGTTGTGGATCCGGACGACGTCGCCGCCGCCGATACCGAGCCGCCCGGCGTCGTCGGGGTGGATGCGCACGACCTCCCGCCCGGAGCGCTTCGAGCCGGCCGAGTGGGCGCCGAAGTCGAGCTGGGAGTGCAGCCGGGTCGCCGGCTGGTTGGAGACCAGCCAGAACGGGTGCCGGTCGTCGGGGACCTCGGCCGGCTCGATCCACGCCGGGTGGCCGGGGTGGTCGGGCAGCCCGAGGGCGGCGATCCGGTCGGAGCCGACCTGGATACGGCCCGACGCCGTGGGCAGCGGGTGCGCGGCAGGGTCGGCGCGGAAGCGGCCCAGCACACCGCCGTCGTCGGGGCGCCGGGGCAGCTCCAGCTCCCCGCGCGCCCAGAACTCCTCGAACGACGGCGCGTCGAGCCCGCGGCCCGCCAGCCCGGTGCGGGTGCGGTCGTACATGTGGACCAGCCACTCGTGCGACGTCCGGCCCTCGGTGAACGCCTCGCCCTGCCCGAGGCGCGCCGCCAGCTCGGCGAGCACCTCGTAGTCGTCGCGGGCCTGCCCGTGCCGGGGCACGAGCTGTTTCATCGCCACCACCAGCGGGTCGGAGGTGGTGGCCCCGATGTCGTCGCGCTCCAGGGTCGTCGTCGAGGGCAGCACCACGTCGGCGTGCCGCGCGGTGGCCGTCCACATCGGGTCGTGCACGACGAACGTGTCGAGCTCGGCGACCGCGCGCCGCAGCCGGCGCAGGTCCTGGTGGTGGTGGAACGGGTTGCCGCCGGCCCACCACGCCATCCGCACGTGCGGGTAGGTGTGCTCGGCCCCCTGGTAGGTGTAGCCCTCCCCCGGGTGCAGCAGCATGTCCGCGACCCGGGCGACCGGGATGAACGAGGTGACCGGGTTCGGCACCCGGGAGAACGTCGGTACCGGCACCGCGTTGCGCGGCCGCCCGTAGTGGCCCAGCGACCCGAGGCCGTAGTTGAAGCCGCCGCCGGGCAGCCCGATCTGGCCGAGCACCGCGGCCAGCGCCGTCCCGCCCCACACCGGTTGCTCACCGTGCTCGGCGCGCTGCAGCGACTGGGCGACGGTCACCAGGGTGCGGCCGTGCGCGATCCGCCACGCCAGCTCGCGGATCGTGGCGGCCGGGATGCCGGTGACGCCCTCGGCCCACCCGGCGTCCTTGGCCGGGGCGGCGAACAGGTGCTCGCGCAGCAGATCCCAGCCGTCGCAGTGCGAGGCGAGGAAGTCGGTGTCGGCGCGCCCCGCCTCGACCACGGTGTGCATCAGCGCCAGCATCAGCGCGACGTCGGTGCCGGGCCGGATCGGGAGCCAGGTGGCGTCGACCTCCTCGGGCAGGTCCGGACGCAGCGGGCTGACCAGGACGAACACCGCTCCCCGGTCACGGGCGGCGCGCATGGCGCCGCGCTCGACGTGCCGGCTGACCCCACCCGCGGCGATCGCGGAGTTCTTCAGCGCCATGCCACCGAACGCGACGACGGTGTCGGTGTGCGCGGCGACCTGGTCCCAGGTCACCGCGTACCGGGTCACCGCGTCGAAGGTGCCCAGCACGTGCGGGAGGACGACCTCGGCGGCGCCGCCGGAGTAGGTGTTGACCGAGCGGGTGTAGCCCCCGGTCAGCGCGAGGAAGCGGTGCAGCTGGCCCTGGGCGTGGTGGAACCGTCCCGCCGACGCCCAGCCGTAGGAGCCGCCGTACACGGCCTCGTCGCCGTGGACCGAGCGCACCCGGTGGGTCTCCTCGGCGAGCCGGTCGAGCACCGCCTCCCAGCTCACGGTGCGGTAGCCGTCCCGCCCGCGGGCGGGGTCACGGCCCGGGCCGCGCTCCCACCAGCCGCGGCGCACCGCGGGGGCGGCCACCCGCGCGGCGTGTCCGACGGCCGCGGGGACGTTGTCCAGCACCGGCGACGGGTCCGGGTCGCCCGGGTGCGGGCGGACCCGCAGCCGGCTGCCGTCCCAGCGGGCGCTGAACACGCCCCAGTGCGCGCTGTGGGTCCTCACGTTCTCGGTCACCACCGTCCACCGTAACCCGCATGCGAGGGGCCGCATACGGGAAAGCCCGCCCCATGACGACGACTGCGGAACTGCTGACCGACCACTTCGGCCGGGTCGACGAGCTCGTGCGCTCGGTGGTGGACGGCCTGTCCGGGGCCGACCTGGCCCGTCGCCCCGAGGGGGCGGACGGCCCCGGCAACCCGATCGGCTGGCTGGTGTGGCACCTGCTGCGGGTGCAGGACGACCACGTCGCCGAAGCGTTCGGGGCCGGCCAGGTCTGGACCGACGACGGCTGGGCGGAGCGGTTCGGGCTCGACCTGGACGTCACCGACACCGGCTTCGGGCACACCTCGGCACAGGTCGACGCCGTGCGCACGACCGCGGACCTGCTGGCGGGCTACGGCTCGGCGGTGCACCAGCGGACCGTCGGGCACCTGGCCGGGCTCGCCGACGACGACCTGTCCCGCGTGCTGCCGCCCACCTGGGGGCAGAACGTGACCCTCGGCGAGCGCCTGGTGAGCGTGCTCGGCGACGACCTGCAGCACGCCGGTCAGGCGGCCTACCTGCGCGGGCTGCTCGGGGTGTGACCCCGCCCGCCGCCTACGCTGGGACCCGATGGCCACCGCACCCGCACGCGTCCCCGACCTGACCGCGCTCGCCCTGCTCCGCGACGTCGCCCGCACCGGGAGCCTGTCCGCCGCGGCGGAGGGCATGGGGCTGACCGTGCAGGCCGCGTCGGCGCGGATCCGGGCCGCCGAGCAGCAGGCGGGCGGACCGGTGCTCGAACGCGGACGCCGGGGCAGGCGGTCCAGCAGGCTCACCACCCGCGGCGTACTGCTCGTGGAGTGGGCGGGCGCGCTGCTCGCCGCAGCGTCCGACCTGGACGTCGCGGTCGCGGCGCTGCGCGACGAGCCGGTCGGCGACGACGGGGTCGTCCTGGCGGCCGACCCGGTCGTCGCGGAGTGCCTGCTGCGGACCTGGCTGGTCGAGCTGCGCGACGGACCCGGGGGGGCGGGTCGTGCTGCGTGACACGCCGGACCCGGCGGCCACGGTCCGGGCGGGTGACGCCGCCGTCGGTGTCGTGTCCACCCCCGGGCCGCTGGAGGACCTGCACGCCGCGACGGTCGGGGCGGACCCGCTGGTCCTCGTCGTCGCCCCCGGCCACCCGTGGTCCGCCTCCGACGGGGTCGACGCGGCGCAGCTGGCCGCGACCCCGCTGCTCACCCGGGCGTCCGGGGCCGGCGCCCGGCCCGCGCTGGAGGCCGCGCTCGACGCCGCCGGTGCCGGCGAGCCCGTGCCGCCGCGACGCGAGTTCGCCGCGGACACCGCCCTGCGCGCCGCCGTCCGCTCCGGGGAGGGCCCCGCGGTGCTGGGACGGTCGGTGGTCGCCGCCGACGTCGCAGCCGGGTCGCTCGCCGTGGTCGAGGTCTCCGGCCTCGACCTGACCCGCGAGTTCCGCGCGGTGTGGCGGGAGGGCACCTCACCCCGCGGCACCGCACGCGACCTGCTGCGGATCGCCACCGGCGGCCGGATCCGCTGACCCGGCAGGCCCGACCCGGCTCAGGCGGCGGCGGTGAGCAACGCGTGCCCGGCCAGCGCCGCCGCGACGCCGACGAGCGCGCTCGCCGCCGCGTAGCCCACGGCGAGTGCGGTGCGGCCCCGTTCGAGCAGCGACAGCGTCTCCCAGCCGAACGTGCTGTAGGTGGTGAACGCCCCGCAGAACCCAGTGCCGAGCAGCGCGGCGAACCCCGGCCCGGCCGACGGGGTCAGCGCCACCACACCGCCCAGCACGAACGACCCGGCCACGTTGACCACCCAGGTACCCCACGGGAACGCCGAGGGCGTCCGCGCCCTCACGGCGGTGTCGACCAGGTAGCGCAGCGGCGCCCCGACGGCCGCACCGAGGGCGACGAGCAGCGCCGTCACCGGGCTGCTCCCCCGGCGAGCGCGCGGGTCAGGCCCGCGCCGAGCGCCGTCGCAGCGACGGCGAGCACCGGGGTGCCGACCATCAGCGCCAGCGACCCCGGCGAGGCGAAGGCCGGCGCGGCGACGTCGACGGCGTAGGTGGAGAACGTCGTGTACCCGCCGAGCACCCCGACGCCCAGGGCCGGGCGGACGAGCGGGTGGGCCCGGAAGCGCTCGGTGACCAGCACCATCAGCACCCCCATCAGCAGGCAGCCGGTGACGTTGATCAGCAGCGTCGTCCACGGGGCGGGCGGGCCGACGAGCCCGAGCAGCCACCGGGCCTCGGCGCCCACCACCCCGCCGGCGGCGACCGCCGACGACACCGCCACCCGGCCGGGCGTGCTCACGCGGCCGCCTCCGCCCGGGCGGCGCGCCGCGCCGTCGGCAGGCCGATCGCGGCCGCGACCAGGCAGGCCACCGCACCCAGCGCGAGCCCCCCGCGGCCGCCCCACTGCTCGCTGACCCAGCCGACGATCGGGCCGCCGATCGGGGTGGAGCCCAGGAACGCCACCGACCACAGCGCCATCACCCGGCCGCGCATGTGCGGGGCCGAGGCCAGCTGCAGGGTCGAGTTGCCACCGGCCATGAACGCGACGCTGGCCATCCCGACCAGCGCCATCGCGACCAGCGCCACCCACAGCGACGGTGCGACCGCGGCCAGGCCCAGCACCAGGCCGAACAGCAGCGCGGTGCGCACCAGCATCGGCACCCCGGTGCGGCCGTGCCCGGCGACGACGAGCCCGCCGACGACCGCGCCGACCCCCATCGCGCCGGTCAGCCAGCCGTAGGTGCTCGCGTCGCCGCCGAAGGTCTGCGAGGCCACCACCGGCAGCACCACCGGGAACTCGTAGGCCAGGCAGCCGATCAGCGCCATCATCACCAGGGGCACCCGGAGCTCGGGGTTGCCCCGCACGTGGGCGAGCCCCTCGCGCAGCTGTCCGGGCGCCCGCGGGGCCGGTGCGGTGGGGGTGAGCGCGGAGGTGTCCAGGCGCAGCAGCGAGGTCACGACGGCGACGAAGCTCACCGCGTTCACCGCGAAGCAGACACCGGTGCCACCGGCGACGATGACCAGCCCGGCGACGGCCGGGCCGACCGCCCGCGCGGCGTTGACCAGCACCGAGTTGAGGGTGACGGCGTTGCGCAGGTCGTCGGGGCCCACCAGCTCGTGCACGAAGGTCTGCCGGGCCGGGTTCTCGACGGCCTTGTTCAGCCCGAGGACCGCGGCCAGCACGTAGACGTGCCACAGCGCGACGGTGCCGGTGAGGGTGAGGACGGCGAGTGCGGCGGCCTGCAGGCCCATCATCGTCTGCAGGCCGACCATGAGCCGTCGCCGGTCGAGCCGGTCGACCCACACCCCGGCGTAGGGGCCGAGGAGCAGGGTGGGGACGGTCTGCACGGCGACGACGGTGCCGAGGACGGCCGCGGACCCGGTCAGCTCGTAGACCAGCCAGGACTGGGCGATCGACTGCATCCAGGTGCCGACCAGCGAGATCGACTGGCCACCGATCCAGAGCCGGTAGTTGTGGCCGGACAGCGCGGCGAAGGTGCGGGCGAGCGTCGAGCGGGGCGCCTGGTCCTGGCCGGCGCTCACCGCGCGTCCCGCAGGGCCCCGGCGAGCGCGTCGAGTGCGGGCAGCGCGGCCCGCAGCCGTGCGGCGTGGTCGGGGGTCAGGGCGTCGACGTGGGCGGCGAGCAGGCGGGTGCGCTCCTCGCGGCGCCTGCGGTGCTCGGCCGCGCCGGCCTCGGTGACCGCGACGCGGACGGCGCGTCCGTCGTCGGGGTCGGTGTCGCGGACGAGGAGCCCGGCGGCCTCGAGCTTGCCCGCCAGCCGCGACAGCATGGTCGGGTTGACGCCCTCGACGGTGGCGAGCTCCCCCATCCCGAGGGGGCCGCGGACGGCGACGGTGCCGAGCACCGACTGCGCGCTGCGGGTCAGGTCGGTGCCGCGGGTGGCCCGGTCCAGACCCCGGGCGATCCGGGCCAGGTACGTGCGCAGCCGCGCCAGCTCATCGGGGTCGAGGTTGCCCATCCACACTCCATATATGTTTGCCTGTCGGCAAGCATATACCCGCGCAACGGTCTGCGCCTGAGCGTGCGGGTGGGTGGAGCGGGCCCGCGGTCAGGCCGGAGCCGCCTCGGAGGACCGGAGCCGGGACGCGAGCCGCTGCAGGTCGTCGCGGAGGCGGAACAGCTCGTCCAGCGACATGCCGGTGGCCTTGATGACCTGCTCCTGCGCGGCGGCGGCCTCCTCGCGCAGCGCCTGGCCCTTCTCGGTCAGCGACACCTGCACGGTGCGCTCGTCGTCCGGGCGGCGGGCCCGGGTGACCAGCCCGTGTCCCTCCAGCCGGGTCAGCATCGGCGAGAGCGTGCCGCTGTCGAGGAACATCCGCTCCCCGAGCTCCCGCTGGGGCACCGTCTGCTCGGCCCACAGCACGAGCAGGACCGCGTACTGGCTGTAGGTGAGGCCGATGGAGTCGAGGATCGGGCGGTAGCACCCGGTCATCGCGCGCGACGCCGAGTGGAGCGCGAAACAGAGCTGTTCGTCGAGCGCCAGTGGCGCCACGGTTCCGTGCTCGGTCATTCCGACAGGGTAAGCGCTCGATGTCCGGAGTTCATCCGAGCCCGCAGGATCGGTGCGGCACCGGGCTCCCGCGGGCCGGTCACGACGAGGAACGGGCCCGGAACGCGACCACCCCCGAAGCGGTCGCGCCCCGGACCCGGGGCCGACGGACCGGAAGGCTCCCCAGCGCCCGGTCCGTGCAGAAGACTGTGTCGTGCCGTTCTGCACGAGACGTTCCCCGGCGCGGCGGGACTCAATCGCAAACACGTCGGATTCACCCGCAGCGCGCAGTGTCGGTGCACACGGTGACCCGGTCGTCGGCGCGCTGCTACGACAACGGGGTGACGACGGTCGGACCGGGGGGAGGTACCGCGACGGCCCGTCAGCGGCGCGGGCCGCCTGCCGGACGGAACCGCACCACCGCGACCGCGTCGGCCGGCAGCGCGTGGTCGGCGACGAGCCGGTCCCGGTCGGCGTGCCCGCAGCGGCTGTTGTCCTGGGGGACGCGGACCCAGTCGTGCTCGGCGTCGGCGGCCAGGCCGCGGTCGTTCACCTCGCGCTCGAAGCCGGGCACCGGCCAGTGTCCGGCCGCGCGGGTGCGGTGCACGCGCAGGAACACCGGGCCGTCGCCGTAGTCACCGGGTGCCGGAACGGTCTCGGGAGCGGTCATGTCGGGGCCTCCGTGGAAGGGTGGTCCCCGGTGTCCGCACCGCAGGCCGGCTCCGGTTCGACCGGGACCGGCGTATACCCAGAATCGATGACGCCGGAGGCGAGCATGCACGCGGTCCGCACCGCCGCCCGGCTGCTGCTGGGCGCGTTCCTGGTCGCCGCCGGTGTCGCGCACCTGCTCGTCCCGGCGGAGTTCCTGGCCCAGGTGCCGCCGTTCCTGCCGGCACCCGCAGCGGTGGTGCTGGTGTCCGGGGTCGTCGAGCTCGGCGTCGGGGCGGCGGTGCTGGTCGCGCCCGCCCGGCTCCGGCCGCAGGTCGGGCTGGTCGTGGCGGTGCTGTTCGTACTGGTCTTCCCCGGGAACGTGTCCCAGTACGTCACCGGCACCGACGCGTTCGGTCTCGACAGCGACGGCGCCCGGGCGACCCGGCTGCTGTTCCAGCCGCTGCTGGTGGCCTGGGCGATCTGGGCGTGCGGTTCGCTCGTGCTGCTGCGCCGGACCCGCTAGCCCCGCTGCACCGTGCGGGCGAGGATGCCCAGGGTCGCCCGCAGCGACGCCGCGGAGATCACCGGGAACAGGTCGGAGTCGCGGTACTGCGGGTGGATGTCGGACCAGTCGCACCAGGACACCACGCGGGTTCCGCCCCCCTCGGCCTCGTCGAGCGGCTCCAGCCGGTAGCCGTACACGTGACCGACGGGCGGACGCATCACGCCGACGATCGTCCACGAGATCTCCCGGTCCGGCACGTAGGTCGCGATGTGCACGGTGACGTCGTAGCGGCCCATCGGGCGGTCACCGAGGGACTCCCGGTCCATGTGCACGACGAAGGTGTCGCCGGCGGCGGAGACCGGATCCCCCTCCGCCGACATCAGCATCCCGGAGCTGTCGACGGCCACGTGGCCACGCGGGTCGCGGAGCACGGCGAAGATGTCGGCCGGACTCGCGTCGACGACACGGGAGGACTCGATCCGCTGGTCGCTCATGGAACCGATCATGCCCCGCCCCGGACGGCCGGGCCCGGAGACGGGGCACGACGGCGGCGCGTTCAGGCGGCGGGGCCGACCGGGAAGCGCAGGACCGCGCCGACGCCGTCGGTGAGCGTGACCTCGTCCCCCGGCCGGACCAGCACGACCGCGGCGCCGGTCGCCGCGGCCGCCCGCCCCAGCACGTTCGCGGCCGGGCCGGACACCACCGGCGTGTCCCCGACGAGCTCGTCGGCCTTCTCCCCCACCGCCGCCGGGTCGGTGCCGGCGACCAGCTCGGTGCCGGGCACCGCGGCCGGGTCGAGGAGCAGGGTCTCGACGGCGTGCGCCCGGGTGGCGCCGGCGACGTCACCGAGCCCGGTGACGGCCAGCCCGTCCTCCCGCCCGGACGCGGTGGCGAAGCTCGTCACGGCCTCGCCGCGGCGGGACTCGCGGACCTCGTCGGCGGCGGCGCGGACGGTGTCGTCGACCTGCTCGGGGACCGTCCCGCCGGTGTTCTCGATCTCGGCCATGATCGCGGCCGAGGTCGGGGGGGAGCTCGTCGCGCAGCCGGGCCCGGGACCCGGCGTCCCCGGCGACGACGAGCAGGGCGGCGTTGCCGCCGCGGACCAGCGCGTCGACCCGCTCGGCGACGACCTGGGCGTTGCGCTTCCAGGTCTCCTCGACCCGCGCGTCGGCCGAACCCTCACCGGGACCCGCGACGTTCGCCTTGTGGACCGGACCACCGGAGTCGGTCGACACCTCCTCCACGGTGCCGTCGACACCGCGGACCCGCCCGCCGGTCCGGTCGAGGGCGACGACCACGGTCGCCACGTCCTCCCCCACCGCGCCGAGCACGCCCAGCAGGTCCGGGACCGGGCCCCAGGCCGCGGTCCCCCGCTCGGGCGGGAACTCGGTGTGGCGGTCCAGCAGCACCCGGGCGGGGTCGGCGACGAGCACCCGCCCCGCCGTGCCGTCCGGGGCGGCGGCGGCGGTCACCGCGTCGTCGAGAACGGCGAGGGTCGACTCGTCGGCGCCGTCGTCGGCGAGCCGCTCGCGCAGGTCACGCCACCGCAGGCGGTACTGCTCGGTGGCGTCGGCGGTGTCGTGCGTGGCGTCGAGCACGACGGTCGCGAAGGGGCCGTCGCTGTCGTTCAGGGGTCGGATCCAGTCGGTACGCATCCCTCCGGTCCTTCCCGGCACACCCGGCGGCAAACCTGGCGCGGCGGCTCAGCTGGACCAGGCTCCCGCGGCATCGGCGAGGGCGTCGACGACCTCACCCGGCAGCGGCCCGACGCCCCGGGCGGCCGCCGAGAGCGCCCCGGTCACCCGGCCGTCGTGGCGGAGGGCGACGGCGACCGCCGTCGCCCCGGGCAGCAGCGCGCCACTGGCGCCCCGCTCGAACCCGTCGGCCCGGATGCGGCCGCAGGCCTCGAGCAGGGCGGCCGCGGCCCCCGGGTCGCCGTCGTGCGCGGCCAGCGCGACCCGCTTGCGCTCGGGTGCGGCGAGGTGGGCCAGCAGCACCCGGCCGGCGGCGGTGTCCGGCAGCGGCGCGCGGACCCGGGCGGACAGCGCGACGTCGAACGCCTCGTCGGCGCCGGCCCAGTCGAGGTAGACGGCGTCGTCGCCGATCCGCGCGGCGAGCAGGACCGGCAGGCCGGCGTGCCGGGCGAGCTGGTCCAGTGCCTCGTGCGGGATCGCCGGGACGGGTGGTTCCCCGGCTCTCGCCGCGAGCATCCACGGTGCGGGCCCCAGGGTGTAGCGACGGTCGCGTTCGTCGAGGTTCCCCGCGGCGACGAGGCCGTCGACGAGCTTCTGCACCGAGGACACCGGGGCGCCGACCCGGCGGGCCAGCGAGGACAGCGTGCTGCCGTCCGGGCGGCGCGCGGCGGCCTCCAGCAGTCCGGCCACGCGGTCCACGGTCCGGTGTCGCTTACGCATATGGGTAAGCCTAGCTCGCAGGGGAGACGAAGGTTAGCCATGCTCATGGAGAACGGAACGCGGACCGACCGGAGGGAGCACGACATGGGTGGCGCACTGGACGGGCTGCGGGTGATCGACCTGGCCTCGGTGGTCATGGGCCCCTACGCCTGCCAGATCCTGGGCGACCTCGGCGCGGAGGTGATCAAGGTCGAGCCGCCGGCCGGGGACATGACCCGCCGCACGCTGCCGCAGCGCCATCCCGGGATGGGGGCGCTCGCGCTCAACGTGAACCGCAACAAGCGCTCGGTCGCGCTCGACCTCAAGACCGACGCGGGCCGCGCGGTGCTCGACGACCTGCTCGACACCGCCGACGTGCTCGTGACGAACATGCGCCCCGGCGCGCTGGACCGGCTCGGGCTCGGACCCGACCGGGTGTCGCAGCGGTTCCCGCGGCTGGTGCAGGTCCGGGCCCAGGGCTTCCGCAGCGACTCCGAGCTCGCCGACCGGGCCGCGTACGACGAGATCGTGCAGGCGTCCTCGGGGATGGTGGACCTGATGCGCCGCGCGACCGGCACCCCGTCCTACGCGCCGACGATCCTGGCGGACAAGGTGTGCGCACTGACCATCGCCTACTCCACGCTGGCGGCGGTGATCCACCAGCGGGCCACCGGCGAGGGCCAGCTCGTCGAGGTCCCGATGACCGACACGCTGCTCGCGTTCAACCTGGTCGAGCACCTGTCCGGGCACACCTTCGTGCCCGCGGAGGGGCCGACCGGGTTCAACCGGTCGATGGCCGCCGGGCACGAGGCCGTCGCCACGAAGGACGGCTGGGCCTGCATCCTGCCCTACACCCCACGCAACATCGCGGACTTCTTCACCGCCGCCGGCCGCGAGGACCTGGCCGCCGACGAGCGGTTCGCCACCTCGCCCGCGATGGCGACGTACCAGCCCGAGCTGTACGCGCTGATCGGCGAGCTCGCCCCGCAGCGCACCACCGAGGAGTGGGCGGCGCTGTGCGCACAGCACTCGATCCCGTTCGCGCCGGTGCTCGCGGTCGACGACGCCGGGACCGACCCGTACGTCACCTCCGGCGGCCTGCTGACCGAGTCCGAGCACCCGACCGAGGGCCGCTACCGCTCGATCGGGTTCCCGGTCCGGTTCACCGGCACCCCGGGGGGGCATGCGCACGCACGCCCCGGCGCTGGGCGCCGACGGCGCCGACGTGCTGCGCGAGCTGGGCCGCACCGAGGACGAGATCGACGCGCTGGTCGCCGACGGGGTGCTGGTCCGATGAGGGCCGCCGACGTCCTCGCCGCCGGGACCACCCCGCTGACCGCGCCGGCGTTCCCACCCGGTGCGCACCGGTTCACCGACCGCGAGTACCTCAACGTCGTCTACCGCACCGACCCCGACGCGTTCCGCCACGCGCTGCCCGAGCCGCTGGTGGCCGGGGACCCGCTGGTCCGGTTCGAGGTGATGCACATGGGCGACGTCGACGGGTTCGGCCCCTACACCGAGTCCGGCCAGGCGCTGGCCTGCTCCTTCGACGGCGAGCAGGGCGAGTACCTGCACGGCATGTGGTTGGACAACTCACCGGCCACCTTCGCCGGTCGCGAGCAGAGCGCCTACCCCAAGGCGTTCGGCACCCCGCGGCTGGCCGTGGAGGACGGCGCGCTGGTCGGCACCCTGCACAAGGGGTCGCTGCCGGTCGCCGTCGCGACGATGGCCTACCAGCACGCGCCGCTCGACCCGGCCGAGGCCGCCGCGCAGATCGGCGTCCCGACGTTCATGGTCAAGCTCGTCCCCGGCCGCTCCGGCCCGGTCGACGCCCGCCTGGTGCGCACCCGGATCACCGACCTGACCGTGAAGCGTGCCTTCACCGGCCCGGCGCGGTTGCAGCTGTCCCACCACGTCCTCGCACCGCTGGCGGACCTGCCGGTGCGCGAGGTCGTCTCCGCCTCGCACGTGCTCACCGACCTCACCCTGGCGCCGGTCACCACCGTGCACGACTACCTGGAGCGCTGACATGAGGATCACCGAGATCGGCGCCGGCACGATCGGCGTCTCCTGGACGGTGCTGCTGGCCGCGGCCGGGCACGACGTCGTCGTCACCGACCCGCGGCCGGACCTGGCCGACGTCGTCGAGACCGGGGTGGCGCGCTTCGGCTCGCCGGAGCTGCTCGACCGGGTCACCTGCGAGCCGGACCTCGCCACCGCGGTCGCGGGCGCCGACGTCGTGCAGGAGCAGGGCCCGGAGGACCTCGCGGTCAAGCGGGAGATCTGGGCGACGGTGGCCGCGCACGCCCCGGCCGGGGCGCTGCTGCTCAGCTCCACCTCGGGGATCCTGCCCAGCGACATCGCCGCCGGTTTGCCCGACGACGCCGCCGCGCGGCTGCTGGTCGCGCACCCGTTCAACCCGCCGCACGTGCTGCCGCTCGTCGAGCTCGTCGCCGGGCGGCGGACCGGGCGCGACGCCGTCGAGCGCGCCGCGGAGCTCCTGCGCGGCCTCGGCAGGGACCCGGTCGAGATCCACAAGGAGGTGTACGGCTTCGTCGGGAACCGCCTGCAGTCCGCGCTGTTCCGCGAGGCCGTGTCCCTGGTCCGCGACGGGGTCGTCTC
Source organism: Pseudonocardia sp. ICBG1293 (assembly GCF_020131355.1). GTDB lineage: Bacteria > Actinomycetota > Actinomycetes > Mycobacteriales > Pseudonocardiaceae > Pseudonocardia. The sequence goes on along the minus strand of NZ_JAHLEL010000014.1, from coordinate 2,440 downwards.
CCCCGCCGAGCTCGACCGCGTCGTCACCGGCGCGCTCGGCCCGCGCTGGGCGACCGGCGGGCCGTTCCTGTCCTTCCACCTCGGCGGCGGCGACGGCGGCCTGCGCCACCTGCTCGAGCACCTCGGGCCGGGCATGGCACGACGCTGGGCCGACCTGGGGACCCCCACCCTCGACGCGGACACCGTCGAGGCGATCAGCAGCGCCACCGAGGACGCCTACGGCCCCAGCCGCGAGGCGCTGACCACCGCACGCGACCGCGCCGAGACCGCCGTGCTCGCCGCCCGCGACGACACCCTGGAGCAGTCATGACCAGCCCCCTGCCCGCCGACCTCTACGGCTACCTGGACCTGCTGGGCGAGCAGGAGAAGGAGATCCTCGCCCGGGTCCGCGACTTCGCCGAGACCCGGATCGCGCCGATCGCCGACGGGTACTGGGACCGTGCCGAGTTCCCGCACGAGCTGATCCCGGGCTTCGCCGAGCTCGACGTCGTCGGTCTGGCCCGGGAGTGGCCGGACCGGCCCGCGTACTCGCGGCTGCTCACCTCGTTCGTGTCGATGGAGCTGTCCCGGGTCGACCCGTCGATGGCGACCTTCTTCGGCGTGCACGCCGGTCTGGCCCTGTCCTCGATCGACCTGTGCGGTTCGGAGGAGCAGAAGCGCCGCTGGCTGCCCGCGATGCGCCGGATGGAGCTGATCGGGGCGTTCGCGCTGTCCGAGCCGCACGGCGGGTCCGACGTCGCGGGCGGGCTGGAGACCACCGCCCGCCGTGAGGGCGAGGGCGACGACGCGGTGTGGGTGATCGACGGCGCGAAGCGCTGGATCGGCAACGGCACCTTCGCCGACCTGGTGGTCGTGTGGGCCCGCGACGTGACCGACGACCCCACCGGCGGCCCGGTGAAGGGGTTCGTCGTCGAGAAGGACATGCCCGGGTTCACCGCGACGAAGATGGAGGGCAAGCTCGCGCTGCGCTCCGTGCAGAACGCCGACCTGGCCTTCTCCGGGGTGCGGGTGCCGGAGGCGAACCGGCTGCCCGGCGCGGAGTCCTTCCGCGACACCAACCGGGTGCTGCGGGTGACCCGCGGCGGCGTCGCCTGGAACGCGGTCGGCGCGATGGCCGGGGTGTACGAGCTGGCCCGCGACTACGCCGTCGAGCGCGTCCAGTTCGGGCAGCCCATCGCGTCGTTCCAGCTGGTGCAGGACCACCTGGTGTCGATCCTGGGCGACGTCGTCGCCTCGCTCGGGATGGCGGTCAGGGTCGCGCAGATGCAGGACGACGGCACCTTCCGCGACGAGCAGGCCGCCCTGGCCAAGCGACAGGCGACGATCATGCTGCGGGACGCCGTCGCCCGGGCCCGCGAGGTGTTCGGCGGCAACGGCATCCTGCTGGAGAACAAGGTCGGCCGGTTCTTCAACGACGCCGAGGCGCTCTACTCCTACGAGGGCACCAAGGAGATCAACACCCTGGTCGTCGGGCGTGCGGTCACCGGGGTCGGGGCGTTCGTCGGGCGGCGGCCCGCGAAGGACTGAGCACGGCGAGCGCGTCGCGCAGCGCACGCAGCCCGGTGACGGTGGGGTCGTCGCCGGGCAGCGCGCGCAGGTGGGCCTCGACGCACTCGGTGTGGAGCCGGCCAGGTGCTCGGTGAGCAGCGACCAGGCCACGACCCGCTCCCCGACCGGGCCGGTGCCCCAGGCCAGCGCCGCGGTCGCGAGCCCGGCGTGCGGGCCGTCGTAGGAGGCGACGGCGGCCTCGTTGCGACCGATCCCCCCGGTCCGCAGCGTGTGCAGGAACCGGACCGGGAACAGCACGGTCTTGGTGACCGCCCGGACGCCGCGCGCCAGCAGCGCCGCCGGGTCGGCGACGCCGGCGAGCCAGTGGTCGTCGACCCGGTCGACCAGGAACTGCGCGGATCCGCGGACCAGCTCGTCGTGGGTGGGGCGCACGGCACCGTCGCGGACGTCGGTGCCGTGACGCAGCACCCCGGAGTCGAGCAGGTCGAGCCGGTCCACGGCGGGGAGCCGGGACGGTCGGCCACCGGGGCCGTGGCGCACCGTCGCGGGGTCCGCCCAGAACACCGAGAGCCGCTCGGCGAGGCCGTCGGTGCCCGCGGCGGCGTCCCGGGCGGCGGCGACGACGTCGTGCACCCGCGAGGCGGTGCCGGCGTCGGTCCCCCGCAGCACCAGGGCCAGGTCGACGTCACTGACGGCGGGGGCGAACCCACCGTGCGCGAGGCTGCCGAGCGTGTAGGCCGCCACCAGCTCCCCGGAGAACCTCCGGCGGGCCGCCGCGGTCGCCGCGGCCAGCACCGCCTCGCCCCGCTCGTCGACCGCCACCCGCCCAGCGTGCCACGCCCGGCGCCGCGACGACCCGCCGGACCGACCGCAACGCCCTCCCGCCCCACCACGGGTTGCGCACGTCCGGTTGCCGGGGATGATCTCCGAC
>NZ_JAHLEL010000013.1 GCF_020131355.1 Pseudonocardia sp. ICBG1293 | reverse complement strand
CTCCCGCGACGCGTTGGCGCTGCTCGACGACCTGGTCGAGCAGATGGAGACCCGCAAACGCGCCCACGCCGGAAACCACCCGCCTCGTGCCGATCACCCGCGACACCCCGTTGGAGATCGTCGAGTTCGACGAGATCGGCGCCCTGCTCCGCTACGTCGGCGACCGCAAAACCCGCGAAGCGATCACCGAGCGCATCGCGCTGCTGACCACCCAGGGCCGCGCCCTCGGATACACCGTCCGCGGCTACGTGCAGGAGCCGACCAAGGACACCGTCCCGGTCCGGGAGCTGTTCCCGCGCCGCATCTGCCTGCGCGTGGCCTCCAAGAGCCACGTCGGGATGGTCCTCGGGGACCAGGTCTATGACCGGGGCGCGTGGGCGAACCGCATCGGCGAGTCCGAACCCGGCGTCGGCTACCTGTTCGGCGAGGGCGTCCGCGAACCCCTGCGGGTCCGGGCGTCCTGGGTGCCGGACGAGGCGATCAAGGCTCTCGAACGGTTCGTGACCGCACCCTCCCCGGACCCGGCCCGACGGCCGGCGCCGGTGCTGCCGTTCCGGCCTGGTACGCCCGCTCTGCCCACCGGAGGTGCCGCATGACCGCCGAGCAGACCGCCCCGGCGGCTGTGGACCAGGAGTCGATGACCCGCGCCCAGAAGGCGATGCTCGCCCTCTCGGCCGAGGTCGCGAACCAGCTCGCCGAGGACCACGGAGTGTGCGTCCGACCGCTCGCGATGCGCCGGATCGACCAGAGCACGGGTCGGGTCGACGTCGTTCCCGTGCCGTGCGGGTCGACGCGGGAGGACCAGTGCCGCCCGTGCGCGGAGAAGGCCCGACGCCTGCGGATGGTCCAGTGCCGCGAGGGCTGGCACCTCGAGAACGAACCCATCGCCAAGCCCGCCGACCCCACCACAGCGCAGAAGGAGCTGATGACGGTCCGCGCCGACCTGCACGCCGCCTACACCGACGCCCGCGCCAAGGGCGACGACGCCGAGTGCGAGGAGATCCGCGAGACCGTCGCCGAGCTCGACCAGGAACTACGCGCCCTCGGCGTCCGAGGACGGCTCGCCCCGCTCGACCCCGGCCCGCAGACCGTGCGTCGCTCGACCCGGCGTCGGCAGGACGCGCCGAACCTTCCGCGGCGTCCGGTGGAGGACCGCACCGTGGCCGGGTGTTCGGCGGGAAGTACCGGCCCTCGACCTTCCTCACGCTCACGCTGGATACCTATGGGCGGGTGGACAAGCACGGCGCCGCCCTCGACCCCGACTCCTACGACTACCGCCGCGCCGCGCGGGACGCGATCCACTTCCCGAAGCTGCTCGACCGGTTCTGGCAGAACACCCGCCGGTGCGTGGGCTGGGACGTGCAGTACTTCGGCACCGTCGAGCCCCAGAAACGCGGAGCACCGCACTTCCACGCCGCCATCCGCGGCACCATCCCCCGCTCGGAACTGCGCGCGATCACAGCTGCGACGTATCACCAGGTGTGGTGGCCCGCCCACGACGAACTCGTCTACAGCGGGGACCGGCTCCCGCGCTGGGACAACCACCACCGCGCGTTCGTCGACCCGCAGACCCGCGAACCGCTACCGACCTGGGACGAGGCCACCGACCCCGACGCGCTCACAGCTCCGGCGCACACAGTCGTGTTCGGGCCGCAGGTCCACGTCAAGGGCATCCTCGGCGGCACCGAAGAAGCCGGACGGCACATCGGCTACCTGACCAAGTACCTCACCAAGAGCATCGGGCAGGCCGCCGGCCTCGACGACACCGCCACCGCCCGGCAGCGCGAGCACGCACGCCGCCTGGCCGCCGAGCTGGCGATCACCCCGTGCTCGCCGCGCTGCCCGATCTGGCTGCTCTACGGGATCGAGCCCAAGGGCGCCCGACCCGGAACAACGCCAGGGCATTGCAAGGGCAAAGCGCACAAGCCCGAACACCTCGGCATCGCCGGACGCCGGGTGCTCGTCTCCCGCAAGTGGTCCAACAAGAGCCTGAGCGACCACCGCGCGGAGCGGACCGCATTCGTTCGGCAACTCCTCGACCGCGCCGGGGTCCAGCCCGCCTACGCCGTCGACGACGGCCCGTTCGAGTGGGAGACCACGAAACCTGGGGACACCGACGTGCCACCCCGCACTGTGCTGCTGCTCCACGCGATCAACCAACGGAGTCGATGGCGCGCCGACTACGACGCCGCCGTTCTCGCCACCACCGACGCGGCACCCGATGACCGTTCGGCAACCGAGGGAGCAGCGGCATGACGAAGGCGACGGAGCGGCTGACGGTCATGCAGGTGTGCGCGGAGCTGGGGATCTCGCGGTCGACGTTCTACGAGTGGCGGGCGAAGAACCGGGCGCCGCGGTGCATCAAGCTCCCCAACGGTGACCTGCGGGTCCGTCGTGCGGAGTTGGAGCGCTGGCTCGACGCGCACGAGGAGGCGGCCTGATGGAGACCTCCTATGACGTGCGGATCTGGAAGGTCGAGGTGTACTCGGGCGCTCGCACGACGACGCACACCGTGAAGTGGTCGGTCGCCGGCCGACGCTGGCGGGTCCCGTACAAGACCGCCGCTCTGGCGGACGCCGTCCGTTCCGAGCTGCTGGTCGCCGCCCGGCGTGGCGAGGCATTCTCGCTGGACACCGGCCGTCCGATGTCGATGGATCGGTCCGAGCGTCGTGTGGGGTGGCTGCCGTTCGCCCGCGAGTACGTGGCGATGAAGTGGCCGCACCTGGCCCCGAACTCACGACGCAACACGGCGCGGGCACTCACCAACGCCACCCTCGCGCTGCTCACCGGCGAGCGAGGCCGGCCGGATGACGCGACACTGCGCAAGGCGCTCACCGCCTGGGCGTTCAACGTCCGGGCCAGCTCGAACGGCACACCACCGGAACAGATCACACGGGCGCTGTCCTGGCTCGAACGGAACACCCGCGAGGTCGGTGAGCTGGCCGAGCCCGTCGTCGTCCGCGCCGTCCTGGACGCCCTCGCGGTTCGTGGAGACGGCGGCCGCGCAGCCCCTGCCTCGATCGCTCGGCAACGCGGCGTCGTGGTCAACCTCGGCGAGTACGCGGTGGAGCGCCGTCTCCTGACCCGCAACCCGGTCACCGCGATCGCGTGGAAGATCCCGCGCACGGTGAAGACGGTGGACAAGCGAGCCGTCGTCAACACCGCCCAAGCCCGCGCCCTGCTGTCCGCCGTCGGCAGCCAGAAGCCGAGCGGCCCGGGCCTGGTCGCCTTCTTCGGCCTGCTCTACTACGCCGCCCTCCGGCCGGGCGAGGCCGTGACGCTGCGCGCAGCTGACCTCCGGCTGCCCGACGAGGGCTGGGGCGAGCTGCTGCTGACCGGCTCCACCCCCGAGGCCGGCGCTTCCTGGACCGACAACGGCCGACGTCGCGAGGAGCGGGAGTTGAAGCACCGGGCCCGCGGTGAGACCCGCTCGGTCCCGTCTCCCCCTCCGCTCACCGTCCTGCTGCGGGCGCACCTCGCCGAGCACGGCACGACACCGGATGGCCGGCTGTTCCGCGGTGTCCGCGGCGGCGATCTCCCGGAAGGCACCTACTGCCGCGTCTGGCGGAAGGCCCGGATGGTCGCTCTCACCGAGTCGGAAGCCGCCTCACCGCTCGCACGTCGTCCTTACGACCTGCGCCATGCCGCCGTGTCGACGTGGCTCAACGCCGGTGTCCCGTCGACCCAGGTCGCTGAGTGGGCCGGGCACAGCGTCGCCGTCCTGCACCAGATCTACGCCAAGACCATCGTCGGCCAGGAGGACGCCGCACGGCAGCGGATCGCCGACGCCCTCGGGGATGCCTCGTGAGCGACGAAACTTCGGTACGTATTCGGTACAGCCACCCGCCGAACCCCGGTCAGGGCCGGATACGACCGGACAACATCATCTTCGCGCGGACGGGCGTAGCCGCTGGTCAGGGGCGTAGTGTCGGGGTGGTTGCGGGGTGCCCCCGGTCGGACTCGAACCGACACTGGGACCCTTTTAAGGGGCCTGCCTCTGCCGTTGGGCTACGGGGGCGCCGCGACAGCGTAGCCAGGCGGGGAGGACTCATGCCGAGCACCGAGAAGGTCGACCTCCGGGGCGCCGCGGCGACCCTGCTGATGACCCTCTACATGCGACGCCTGGACGCACGGTCCCGTCGTCCGATCCTGGGCGACCCGTGGGCGGAGCCCGTCTGGGACCGCATCGAGCACGACGTCCACGGCCTCTGGCAGTTCACCGGTGACGTCTCGACCATCGCGTGTCGCGCCGCGATCCTCGACGACTGGACGCGGGAGTTCCTCGCCATCGAGCCCGCGGGGCAGGTCCTGCACCTGGGCTGCGGACTGGACAGCAGGCCGTTGCGGGTCGGAGTGCCGTCGACGTGCCGCTGGGTCGACGTCGACCAGCCCGAGGTGATCGACGTCCGCCGCCGGCTCTACGAGATGCCCGACGGTATCGAGCAGGTCCCCGGCTCCGTCACCGACGACGGCTGGTGGTCCGCGGTGGACCCGGCACGGCCGACGCTGGTCGTCGCCGAGGGCCTGTTCATGTACGTCCCGTCCGAGGCCGTCCACGCCACCGTCGGTCGGGTCGTCGCCGGTACCCCCTCCGCGACGCTGGCGTTCGACGCCGTCGCCCCGTGGACTCTGCGGGCCTCGCGCTGGACGCCGACCTTCCGTGCCGTCGGCACCGAGTTCCGCTGGGCGTGGGATCCCGCCGAGTTCGCGCACCGGCACCCGTCGCTGACCGAGCGCGACGACGTCTCGGTCTACGACGAGGTGTCGCTGCGCGAGCCACGGGTGTGGCTGCGGCCGCTGCTGTCGGCGGCCGGGCACGTCCCCGCCGTGCAGGACTCGATGCGCCTGCACCGGTTCACCACCGGCTGACTGGGACAACGCACCGACCAGCGGCGATCCAACTTATCGTCGAGTAGGCGACAATCCGGCGGCCGCCGCCGTGTCGGCCAGGACCTGCTCGACCATGGCCGGGGTCAGGCGTCCGGTGAAGGTGTTCTGCTGACTCACGTGGTAGCAGCCGAACAGCTCCAGCGGCTCCCGGTCGGGGCGCGCGGGCGCCAGCGTCACCGACGCCCCGTGCCCGAACCTCGGAGCCGGCCGCGGGACCGCCCACCCCGCCCCGGCGAGCACCGGCAGGAGCGCCTGCCACCCGAAGCCGCCGAGCACCATCACCGCACGGACCGTCGGGGCCAGCAGGTCGAGCTCCTGCTCCAGCCAGCCGCGGCAGGTGTCGCGTTCGGCGGGCGTCGGCTTGTTCGCCGGCGGCGCGCAGTGCACGGGCGCGGTGATCCGGACCCCGTACAGCTCCAGACCGTCACCGATGTGCGATGCGGGCGGCTGCGACGCCAGCCCGACGGCGTGCAGCGCCGCGTAGAGCACGTCACCGCTGCGGTCGCCGGTGAACATGCGTCCGGTCCGGTTCGCCCCGTGTGCGGCGGGCGCCAGACCGACGATCAGCATCCGGGCGTCGGGCGGGCCGAAGCCGGGCACCGGGCGACCCCAGTAGGTCTCGTCGCGGAACGCGGCCCGCTTCTCCCGGGCCACCTGCTCGCGCCACTCGACCAGCCGCGGGCAGGACCGGCACTCGGAGATCCGCTGGTCGAGAACCGTCAGGTTCATGCGATCGATCGCGCGATCCCGTCGAGGATGTCGTGCTCGGAGACGACCACGCGGTCGATACCGGCACGGGCGTGCAGCTCGTCGGCCAGTGCCTGCACGACCAGCGCACCGGCACCGATGACGTCGACGCGGCCCGGGTGCAGCGAGCCGTGCCTCTCCCGCTCCGACCGCGACGAGCCGATCAGCAGGTCCGCGACCCGGTGCAGCTCGTCGCGGGTCAGCGTCGAGCCGTGCACCTGCTCGCGGTCGTAGGCGGGCAGCTCCTGGGAGATCCCGGACAGCGACGTGATCGTTCCGGCCACCCCGACCCAGGTCCTCGCGGTCCCGACCGGGACCGACGCGAACGCCTCGGCCAGCACCTCGGCGGCGACGGCCCGCGCGGACCCGATCTCGGACTCCGACGGCGGGTCCGAGGGCAGGCAGCGCTCGGTCAGCCGCACCGACCCCATGTCGACCGACTTCGCCGCCGTCACCTGCGCGACGCCGTCGCGCAGCTCCCCCACGACGACCTCGGTGGACCCGCCGCCGACGTCGGTCACCACGAACGGGCCGTCGTCGGGGTCGAGGTCGCCGACCGCGCCGACGAACGACAGCCGCGCCTCCTCGTCCCCGGAGATGATCTCCGCCTCGACACCGAGGGTGTCGCGGACCATCGCGAAGAAGTCCTCGCGGTTCGACGCGTCCCGGGGCGCCGACGTGGCGACCATCCGGATCCGCTCGGCGCCCTTGCGGCGGGCGGCGACGGCGTAGTCGACCAGCGCCACCCGGGTCCGCTCCAGGGCCTCCGGGTCGAGCCGGCCGGTGGCGTCGACGCCCTTGCCGAGCCGCACGATCCGCATCTCGCGGTGCAGGTCGCGCAGTTCCTTCTGGCCGTCGAAGGCCTCGGTGACATCGGCGACGAGCAGCCGGATCGAGTTCGTTCCGCAGTCGATGGCGGCAACCCGCGACATCGGCACTCCTTCGGGTACGACGACGGTCGGTCCGAACCGTAGCCGGAAGGCGCGGGCGGACCCGCGGGCCGGGGTTACCCTCCGGTAATGGCGACGACGCGCATCCCCGCCCCGGTGTCCGACCTCGGCACGCACGAGGTCCTGAACCAGGTCCCGGACCGGGCCGACGGCGACCTGCTCTCCGCGGACCCCGCCGTCGTCGAGGCGGTCGGGCGCGAGGGGGGCGACCCGGCGGCGCTCCGGCAGCTGGCCGCGACGATCGGGACCGCCGAGCACCGCGAGCACGCCCGCGCCGCCAACACCCACGAGCCCGAACTGCGCACCCACGACCGCACCGGCCATCGTGTCGACGAGGTCGCCTTCCACCCGTCGTGGCACGCGCTGATGCGCACCAGCGTCGAGCACGGCCTCGCCGCCGCACCGTGGGCCGCCGCGCCCGGCACCGGCGCGCACGTCACCCGCGCCGCGGGCTTCTACCTGACCTCGCAGGTGGAGCAGGGCCACCTGTGCCCGATCTCGATGACCTACGCGGCGGTGCCGGCGCTGCGCCACGCCCCGGAGCTCGCCGCCGCCCACGAGCCCGGCCTGACCGCGCGGACCTACGCACCCGGGCTCGCCGTCCCCGCGGACAAGGCCGGGCTGCTCGCAGGCATGTCCATGACCGAGAAGCAGGGCGGTTCCGACGTCCGCGCCGGCACCACCGTCGCCACCCCGCAGCCCGACGGCAGCTACCGGCTCACCGGCCACAAGTGGTTCACCAGCGCGCCCATGAACGACCTGTTCCTCACCCTCGCCCAGGCCCCCGGCGGGCTGACCTGCCTGGTCCTGCCCCGGGTGCTGCCCGACGGCACGCGCAACGCGATCCGGCTGCAGCGGCTCAAGGACAAGCTCGGCAACCGGTCCAACGCCTCGTCCGAGATCGAGTACGCCGGCGCCGTCGGCCGGCGCGTCGGCGACGAGGGCCGCGGCGTCCGCACGATCATCGAGATGGTCTCGATGACCCGGCTGGACTGTGTGCTCGGCTCCGCGGCGACCGCGCGGGCCGCGGTCATCGAGGCCGCGCACCACGTCGCGCACCGGTCGGCCTTCGGCGCCCGGCTGGCCGACCAGCCGCTGATACGCGAGGTCCTCGCCGAGCTGGCCGCGGAGACCGAGGCGGCGACCGTCCTCGCCCTGCGCCTGGCCGGGGCGGTCGACCGGGGCGAGACGGCGCTGCTGCGCCTGGCCCTCCCGGTGTCGAAGTACCTGGTCTGCAAGCGGACCTCCACCGTCGTCGCCGAGGCGCTCGAGTGCCTCGGCGGCAACGGCTACGTCGAGGAGTCCGACCTGCCCCGGCTCTACCGGGAGGCGCCGCTGAACTCGATCTGGGAGGGCTCGGGCAACGTCACCGCGCTCGACGCGCTGCGTGCCATCGCGCGCGAGCCGCACGCCGTCGAGGCGCTGCTCGCCGAGATCGACCTCGCCGCGGGCGCCGACCCACGCCTCGACGCGACCGTGACCGCGCTGCGCGCGGAGCTGGCCGCACCGGAGGAGCGCCGGGCCCGCCGCCTCGCGGAGCTGGCCGCGCTGGCCCTGCAGGGATCGCTGCTGGTCCGGCACGCGCCGACGGCCGTCGCGGACGTCTTCCTCGCGACCCGGCTCGACACCGACGGGCCACTGCGCACGGCCGGGACCCGGCCCGGCAAGGACACCGTCGGGGTGCTGCTGGAGCGGGCGACGCCCTGATCGACCGGGCGGTCAGGCCGTCGCGGGGCCGTCGCCGGGCACGAGCACGAGCCGCCCGAAGACGGTCCCCGCGTCCATCCGGCGGTGCGCCTCCACCGCGGCCCGCAGCGGCAGTACGTCGTCGACGACGGTGCTGAGCCCGCCCCGGACGGCCGCGTCGAACTGGTCGGCGCGGACCGCGTCCCGTCGCGGGTGGGGGACGGTGTCCAGGCTGAAGGTGGCGAACGAGCGCGACTGCCGGAACTCCCGGATCAACGCCGACCCCACGTCGGCGGGCGGGAACCCGGCGACCGCACCGACGAGGACGAGCCGCCCGTTCGGGGCCAGCCGGTCCAGGAACGCCGGGACGTCCGGTCCCCCGACCACGTCGATGATCACGTCGTAGCGGTCCGTCCCGCCCGCGCCGGACCGGTCGAGGACCCGGGTCGCCCCGAGCTCGCGCAGTCGACGCCCCCGTTCCGCGGACGAGGTCGTGACCGCCACCTCACCCGCACCGCCCTGCACGGCGAGCTCCACCGTCGCGATGCCGATGCTCCCCGCCGCACCGCGGACCAGGACGCTCTCACCGGACGTGTGGTGGGCGTGGGCCAGGGCGAAGTGCGCCACGGGACCCGCGCTCCCCAGGGTCACCGCGCGGACCGCCGTCAGGCCGTCCGGCAGGGCGACCACGTCGTCGACCGCCGCGAGGACCTGCTCGGCGTAGGCACCGCCGGTACCGGTGAAGGCCCAGACCCGCCGGCCCGTCCACGCCGGGTCGACCCCCTCTCCCGTCGCGGTCACCACACCCGCCGCCTCGCTGCCCGGCACCATCCCCACCGGGAACCCGCTACCGAGCAGACCTCGACGGATCACCGTGTCCACACCTCCGACACCGATCGCCTCGGCCCGGACGAGGACCTGACCCGCGCCGGGTCGCGGCACCGGGACCTCGACCACCTCCAGCCCGTCCGGGGCACCGAACTCGCCGATCCTGACCGCCTGCGTCTCCGTGTCCTCCCTGGTCGCGTACCCTTCCGACGGTAGTGGACGCACCCGTCCACTTCGGCGGAAGTGAGACGGATGGACCGGGAGCTGCCTCGCCTACGGGCCGATGCGCAGGACAACCGCGACCGGATCCTCGTCGCCGCCCGCGCCCTGTTCGCCGAGGGCGGGCTGGACGTCGGGATGCGCACGATCGCCCGGCGGGCCGGGGTCGGACCCGCCACCCTGTACCGCCGTTTCCCGACCCGCGACGACCTGGTCCGCGAGGCGTTCGCCGAGGAGATGCGCCGGTGCCGGCAGATCGTCGTCGACGGAGCCGCCGACGACGACCCGTGGCGCGGCTTCCGGACGGTCGTGCACCGGCTCCTCGCGCTGAACGTGCGGAACCGGGGCTTCGTCGACGCGTTGACCGCCGCGGAGCCCGCCCGGGACCTGCTCGCCGGCCACCGGCAGGAGCTGCTCGGCATGCTCGACGGTCTCGCGTCACGAGCGCGGGCGGCCGGTGCACTGCGGGCCGACTTCGGCCTCGACGACCTGGTCCTGGTCCTCCGGGCCGGGCGGGGTCTGGCCGCCGCGCCGGAACCGACCCGGGCACGCGACGCGGCCCGCTTCGCGCGGCTCGCGGTCGACGCCTTCCGCGCCACCGACCGGGCCGTCGAGCAGCCGACCGGGGGTGCGGCGGGTCCGATCACCACCCCCCGGCCCCGGTAGAGGCGTCGGGGGGCGCCGGGGCCGGCCCCGGCGAGGGCGACGCCGGCATCCCGGCGGAGCCGGCCGTGCCCACGGCGTGACCGCCGGGGCGAGCGGCGGCGGGCCCGTTCCGGTTGCCCTGCTGCACCGCCGCGGTGAGCCGGGCCAGCAGGTCCAGTGCGGACTCCCGCTGCGGGCCGGACAGGACCCGGCAGACGTCGTCGATCTCGGTGATCGCAGGCAGCCAGGCGGCGCCGGCAGCACCCCGGGCCGCGGCCGTCGCCGCGAGGGTGACCCGCCGCCGGTCCTCGGCGTCCCGCCCCCGTGCGACGTAGCCGGCCCGCTCCAGGCGGTCCGCCAGGACCGTGGTCGAGGCCAGGGTGATCCCCAACCGGCCGGCGAGCCCGGTCGCGCCCATGGGTCCGTGCTCGGTCAGCACCATGATCGCGGTCATGTCGGTCACGCCGATGCCCATCGTCCTGGCCGTCCGCACCACCAGGTCCTGCGACGCGGAGATCAACCCACTGACCGCGAGCGACACGTCGTCCAGGTCCGCCAGCCCCGGCAGTGCACGGATCGTCTCGTCGCGTGTCGGCTCGTCCCGCATCACACCGCATCCCACCACAGACGATTACTTAGACAAACTAAGCTTAGAGGTCGCGCGGATTGGTTGGTGATCATGGACGTCGTGCAGGTCGGGCGTTCCAGCGGTGTGTGGTCCAGGCCTGCCGAATCAAGCTACGGAGTGTGACGATCGTGTCGGCGAGGTCGAAGAACGCGTCGACGACGATTTCTCGTCGTTCGTAGCAGCGCTGCAGCCGGTTGAAGCTGTTGTGCCAAGCGTTGGTCCGCTCGACGTGCCAGCGGCGGGTGGCCTGGATCGGCGCTTTCTCACCCTTGTGCGCGATCTCGCCGTGCAGGCCTCGTTCGGCCAGCGTGTCGCGGGTCTTGCCGGAGTCATAGCCGGCGTCGAGGTGCACGGTGATGTCGTCGGGCAGCGGGCCGAGAGCATCGAGGCGGTCGAGGGTGGGGCCCAGTAGCGGGGAGTCGTGCCGGTTGGCTCCGGCCAGGACTCGGCCCAGCGGGATGCCGTATCCCTCGACGAGCACCGAACGTTTCATACCCTGTTTGCGCCGGTCCACCGGCGACGGACCGGCGACCTCGCCGCCGCCGGGGGCCTTGGTGATGGCGCCATCGACGGCGATGTCGTGCAGCAGCAGACCGACGATGCGGTCGTAGGCGTCCAGGACGATCCGACGCAGCTGGGCGAAGACCCCGAGCCTGATCCACTCGTCACGACGATCGCGGATGGTGGTCGCCGAGCAGGTGCTGTCAGCGATGCCCTCATACGAGCAGCCGAACCGCAGTACCTGCAGGAGCTTGTCGAACACGATCCGATCCGCGATCCGGCGGCGATGGCAGCCCAGCGGATGGGTGGGATCGAACTCGTCTCGATGAGGCAGCAGCGCGGTGAACTGGTCCCACAACGGCTCGGTCAGCCATGATGGCAGGGTGGGCACGCGGCCTCCAGACGATCACGAAGCGTAGATAACTTCATGATCGGCAGGCCCGTACCCGCCCTCGCCCCCAGACACTCGACCGCGGCCAAGCTGTGACCAATCCGCGCGACTCTTAGACAGTCTAAGCATTGGGTCGATCTCCGGTACCGGACCACCGTCGAGAGGCACCCTCATGAGCAACCCCACCGTCCTGATCTCGGGCGCGAGCATCGCCGGACCCGCCGCGGCCTCGTGGCTCGCCGCCAACGGCTGGGACGTGACCGTGGTGGAACGGTCCTCCCGGCTCCGGGAGGACGGCCAGAACGTCGACGTCCGCGGCTCCGGACGCGAGGTCGTCCGTCGGATGGGCCTGGAGGAGGCCGTCCGGGCCGAGCACACCACCGAGACCGGCATGGCCTTCGTCGACTCCCGTGGCGCCACGATCGCCGAGTTCCCGGCCGACCGCACGGACGACCTGTCACCGACCGCCGACCTGGAGATCCTGCGGGGCAGGCTCGCGCGCCTGCTCCACGACCACTCCGCCGCGTCGGCCGAGTACGTGTTCGGCGACCGGATCACCGGGCTCGACGACGACGGGCACGGCGTCGACGTCCGCTTCGCCCGGGGACCGGCCCGGCGGTTCGACGCCGTCGTGGTCGCCGAGGGCGCCCGCTCCCGCACCCGCCGACTGGTGCTGCCGGAGGCGACCCTGCACGAGCTGCGGCTGGTGTGGGCCTACTTCACGATCCCCCGTACCGCCGACGACGACCGACGCTGGCGGATGCACCTCGGCGGGCGGGGCCGGGTGGTCCACCTGCGCCCGGACGCCGTCGGTACGACCCGCGCGATGCTCAGCATGTCCACCGACACCCTCGGCTTCGACCGGCTCGACCGCGCCGGGGCGACGGCGCTGCTCCGCGCGACGTTCGACGACCTGGGCTGGGAGACCCCTCGGATCCTCGGCGCCCTGGACGACACGACCCCCTACATCGACCAGGTCGCACAGGTTCGGACGCCGTCGTTCCACCGCGGCCGGGTGGCGCTGCTCGGCGACGCCGCGTGGTGCGCCGGACCGTTCGGGACGGGAACCACGAGCGCTCTGACCGGTGCCTACGTACTGGCCGGTGAGCTGGGCAGGACCCCCGACGACGTCCGCGGCGCCTTCGGTCGTTACGAGCGCCTGCTGCGCCCGATGACCGACCGGGCGCAGCAGTTCGTCATGTTCCACCCGCGGACGGACCGACAGCGCCGCCTGCTGCAGCTCGGGATGCAGGTGCTGGCCGGGCCGCTCGGCGGGACGCTGCGCCGAGCGGGGCTCGTCGACGACACACTGCCCGTCCAGCACCTCGCACTGCCCGACTACCCGGTGCGGACGCTCGCGCCCGCCACCGGCTGAGCACGCACAGGACCGGGCCTACAGGCAGGGCGGTCCGGACCGCCACCACTCGCCGATCTCCTCGAGGGCCTCGTCGCCGAACGGGTTCACCCCGGACCCGGCCGCCAGTGCGTGCGCCACGTGCACGTGCAGACACTTGACCCGGTCCGGCATCCCCCCGGCCGTGACGTCCGGGTGCGTGGCCAGCGGCTCGATGGCGTCACGCTCGGCGAGGTAGGTCTCGTGGGCTCGGCGGTAGGCCGCGGCCAGCTCCTCGTCGGCGGCGAGCCGCTCCTCCATCTCGCGCATCCGGCCCTCCGCCTCGAGGGTCCCGATCCGGGACGCGAGCCGCGCGCACGTCAGGTAGTACAGCGTCGGGAACGGGGTGCCGTCGGGCAGCCGCGGCGCCGTCTGCACGACCGCCGGGTGCCCGGACGGGCAGCGGTAGGCGACCGCGAGGACCCCCCGTGCGGCGCGGCCGAGCTGGTCGGCGACGGCGTCGAGGTCGGCCCGGCCGACCGGGCCCGGCTCCAGACCGGGCGGACGGGAACGAGTGCTGCTCACGCCCTCATCGTCGCGGGTCGCCCGTGACGTCGTTCCACAGGGTGTGGAACCAGGGCACGCCGGGCTCGGCCTGACCGTCCTCGACGACCGGCGCCGGCGGGGCCGGGAACTGCACGACGTAGGGGGTCTCTCCCGGCTGGACCATCCCGAGCCGGGACCGGGCCTGCGCCTCGACCTCGGCCGGGTCCGAGAGCCGGGCGCGGTCGGAGGACAGCCGCGCGACGTCGGCCTCGAGCGCCTGCTGCCGGTCGGAGACGTCGGCCAGCTCCTGGCGCTGGGCGACGAAGTTGTGCAGCGGCACGGCGACGGTCAGGGCGAGTGCGCACACGACGATCGCGAGGATGGCGGCCCGCTTCGTGGAGGACAGGCCCAGCAGACCGGTCGTGCGCGCGACGACCTCGCCGGCACGGGACCGGGCACGCGTGAGCCGGGGGCGGGCACCCTGCGGTGCGGCCGGACGCGACCGCGCAGCCGACCCGCCCGTCGACGCGGGCGCCCGCGCCGAGCGCGCGGTCGTGGCCCGCGGCTTGGCCGCGGCCCGGCCGCGCCCCGCAGCGGACGTGCGCGCACGGCCGTCCCGTCCACGTCCCCGACGATCCGCCATGCGCCCTCCCGTCCGTCCCGGGTTCCCTCACCCGCCAGTGCCGCTCCGCGTCGCCCGGTGCCGCTCGGTGCCGCTCCGTGGCGGCCCGCCCAGCATGCCGCCCGATCGGGCGCCGGTGGGGGCGCCGCGCCGAACCGTCCGCAGACGATCCGGGCGGCACCGGTGCCACCAACGGGGGAACGACCGGAGCGTCAGCTCTGGCCGGGCACCTGGTAGCGCGGGAACGCCAGCTCGCCGTTGTAGCGGGCGGCGTCACCGAGCAGCTCCTCGATGCGCAGCAGCTGGTTGTACTTGGCCACCCGCTCGGACCGCGCCGGGGCGCCGGTCTTGATCTGGCCGCAGCCGGTCGCGACGGCGAGGTCCGCGATGGTGACGTCCTCGGTCTCCCCGGAACGGTGGCTCATCATGCAGCGGTAGCCCGCGTTGTGCGCCATGGTCACCGCATCGAGGGTCTCGGACAGGGTGCCGATCTGGTTGACCTTCACCAGCAGCGCGTTCGCGGCGCCGCGGGCGATGCCGTCCTCGAGGCGCTCGGGGTTGGTGACGAACAGGTCGTCGCCGACCAGCTGCACCTTGTCGCCGATGGACTCGGTGAGCGCGACCCAGCCGTCCCCAGTCGTTCTCGTCCAGCGGGTCCTCGATGGACACCAGCGGGTAGGTCGAGACCAGCTCGACCCACACCTCGGAGAGCTTGTCCGCGGTGATCTTCTTGCCCTCGAAGGAGTACTTGCCGCCCTCGTGGAACTCGGTCGCGGCGACGTCGAGCGCCAGCACGACGTCGGTACCCAGGGTGTAGCCGGCGCGCTGCACGGCCGCGGCGATCAGGTCCAGCGCCCCGCGGGTGCCGCCCTTCACGTCGGGGGCGAAGCCCCCCTCGTCGCCGAGACCGGTCGACAGACCCTTGTCCTTCAGCTCCGACTTGAGCGCGTGGTAGACCTCCGCGCCCCAGCGCAGGGCCTCGCGGAAGGTCTCCGCACCGATCGGCGCGACCATGAACTCCTGCACGTCGACGGAAGTGTCGGCGTGCGCACCTCCGTTGAGGATGTTCATCATCGGCACCGGGAGGACGTGCGCGTTGGAGCCGCCGACGTAGCGGAACAGCTCCAGGCCCGAGGACTCCGCCCCGGCCTTCGCGACGGCCAGCGACACGCCCAGCAGGGCGTTCGCGCCGAACTTCGACTTGTCCGGGGTCCCGTCGAGGTCGACCAGGCGCTGGTCGACCAGGCGCTGGTCGACCGCCTCGACGCCGACGAGCTCCGGCCCGATCTCGTCGAGCACAGCCGCGACGGCCTTCTCGACGCCCTTGCCGCCGTAGCGGTTCCTGTCGCCGTCCCGCAGCTCGACGGCCTCGTGCTCGCCGGTCGAGGCGCCCGACGGGACCGCGGCACGCGCCAGCGTGCCGTCGTCCAGCGCGACCTCGACCTCCACCGTGGGGTTGCCCCGGGAATCGAGGATCTCGCGTGCCCCGACCTGCTCGATGACCGCCACCGTGACTCCTGTTCTGATCGCGGGTGTCGTCCGGAGCGTCAGCGTAGTCACCGGTGGGCCCCCGGCGGGGGACGCCTGCGTCACCCCACGGGCCACCGGCGCCCTGTCAAGACCTCGCATCCCGCCCGGATCGCACCTAACGTAAGGGTGACCATGAGCAGTCCCCGTGCGAACCCTCAGGACCCGGTCGCGGCGTTCCGCCGTGCCGACCGGCTGCTCTCCCGGCACCGCCCGCTCGAGGCGCTCGACGCGCTGCGTCCCGTCCTCGAAGCGCACGGTCCGGACGAGCCCGGCGACGCCTCGGTGCACCTGCTCGCGGGCCGCGCCTACCTGGACTCGGCACAGCTGCGCAAGGCCGAGGCAGCCTTCACCAGGGTGGTCGAGACCGACCCGGCCGACCACTACGCGCGTTTCGCCCTCGGCAAGACGCTGCAGCGCCAGGGCAGGCTGGGTGAGGCCGAGACCCAGCTGAAGATCGCCTCGGCGATGGATCCCCGCCCGGAGTACCAGGAGGCCCTGGGCGAGGTGCGGGCCCGCATCGCACTCGCGCCCGACCGGCCCTGAGCTGCGAAAACGGATCTTCCGGGGCGAATGCCCCGCGACACTTCCCCGCCCGATCGGGTGAGGTTAGCCTTCCCGCCCGGCAGCGCACCCTCACCTGGTGCTGCCGTCGGTGTCGGCGCCGTGGGAGGACGCATGCTGGGAAACGCGCTCATCGGGCTGCGCGAAGGGCTCGAGGCCGCGCTGGTCGTGGCGATCCTCGTGGCCTTCCTGGTCCGCACCGGGCGTCGCTCCGAGCTGCCCCGGGTGTGGGCGGGCGTCGCGCTCGCCGTCGCCGTCAGCGTCGGCGTCACGCTCGGGCTCACCCTGACCCAGCAGGCCCTGACGTTCGAGGCCCAGGAGGCGCTCGGCGGCTCGCTCTCGATCGTCGCGGTCGGCTTCGTCACCTGGATGATCTTCTGGATGCGCTCGCACGGGCGGACGCTGTCGCGCGAGCTGGAGGGCGCCCTGGACCGCGCCGTGTCCATGGGGCCGTGGGCCGTCGTCGTGATGGCGGCGCTCGCCGTCGGCCGTGAGGGGCTGGAGACCGCGGTCTTCTTCTTCGCCGCCGCGCAGGCCGCGGGCGAGACCGCCGGACCGCTGGTCGGCTTCCTGATCGGCATCGCGATCGCCGTCGCCCTGGCGTACGCGATCTACCGCGGCGCGCTGCGGATCGACCTCGGGCGGTTCTTCACCGTCACCGGCTTCCTGCTGGTCTTCGTCGCCGCGGGGATCCTCGCCTACGGCGTGCACGACCTGCAGGAGGCCGGGATCCTGCCCGGCCTGACCACCCTGGCCTTCGACGTGAGCGACGCGGTCCCGGCCGACTCCTGGTACGGCACCCTCCTCAAGGGCGTCTTCAACTTCTCGCCGCAGACCACCGTGCTCGAGGCCGTCGTCTGATCGGTCTACGTCGTGGTGGTCCTGGCGCTGTTCCTGCGCCCCGCCCGCCGTCGCGCCCCGGCCACCGCCGACGCCTGACCGGCCCGCACACCACCCCGTCCCGCCGCGCCGTCGCACACGCGCCCGGTGTCCACCCCCGAGGAGAACTCCACGATGTCCCCAGTCATGCGCACGGCCGCAGGCCTGGCCTCGATCACCGTGGCCGCCGCCCTGCTGGCCGGCTGCACCTCGACCGCTCCCTCGGCACAGGGCCCCGGCGACGGCGGTCCGATCACGGTGAACGCCACCGACACCGCCTGCGAGGTCTCGGCCACCGAGGCCGTCGCCGGGAACCTGACGTTCCGGATCACCAACGCCGGGAGCAAGGTCACCGAGTTCTACCTCTACGCCACCGGCGACCGGATCATGGGCGAGGTCGAGAACATCGGGCCCGGCCTGTCCCGCGACCTGATCGTCGAGGTCCCCGACGGGGGCACCTACACCACCGCCTGCAAGCCGGGCATGTCCGGCGACGGCATCCGTGCCCCGTTCACCGTGACCGGCTCCGCGCAGCGCGCCACCGACACGAACGACGAGCTCGCCGCCGCGACCGCCGGCTACCTGCGCTACGTGTCCTCCCAGTCCGACGCCCTGGTCGCCAGGACCTCGGAGTTCGCGGCCGCGGTGAGTGCCCGCGACACCGCGAGGGCCAAGGCGCTGTTCCCGGTCGCGCGCACCTACTACGAACGCATCGAGCCGATCGCCGAGTCCTTCGGCGACCTCGACCCGAAGCTCGACGGCCGCGAGGACGACGAGCGCGACCCCGGCGTCGCGTGGACCGGCTTCCACCGGCTGGAGAAGGACCTCTGGGTCGACGGTCTGCAGGCCGACTCGCCGCAGGTCGCCGCCGCCCTGGTCACCGACGTCAAGGACCTGCAGGGCCGCATCCCCGCGCTGCAGCTCACCCCGGCCGAGCTCGCCAACGGCGCGAAGAGCCTGCTCGACGAGGTCGCCACCGGCAAGATCACCGGAGAGGAGGACCGGTACTCCCACACCGACCTGTGGGACTTCCAGGCCAACGTGGAGGGCTCGCAGGCCGCCGTCGCCGCGCTGCGCCCGGTGATCGACCAGAAGGACCCGGCCCTGGGCCCGCTGCTCGACCAGCGCTTCGCGGCCGTCGACACGCTCCTGCAGGGCTACCGGGACGGCGACGGCTACCGGCTCTACACCCAGCTCACGCCGGAGGACACGAAGAAGATGGCCGCTGCCGTCGACGCGCTGGCCGAGCCGGTCAGCACGGTCGCGGGCACCGTCACCGCATGAGCCCGCTGCACGTCTCCCGGCGCGGACTGTTCGGCCTGACCGGCGCCGGCGTGGCACTGGCCGGGGCGGGTGCCGCCGCCGGATACGGCCTGTCCGGCGACGCGTCCGCGGCCGGTGACGGCACCGTCGCCTTCCGCGGGGCCCACCAGGCCGGGATCGTCACCCCCGCGCAGGACCGGCTGCACTTCGTCGCCCTGGACCTCACCACCACCGACCGGGCCGCCGTGCTCGACCTGCTGGCCCGGTGGACGGCGGCGGCCGAGCGGATGACGGCCGGGCAGGAGACCGCCGAGGGCGGTGCGCTGCCGGGCAACCGCTACACCGCCCCGGCCGACACCGGCGAGGCGCTGGGGCTGGCGCCGTCGTCGCTGACGTTGACCTTCGGCGTCGGACCGGGGTTCTTCGACAGGCTCGGCATCGCCGACCGGCGCCCGGCCGGGCTCGCCCCGCTGCCGCGGTTCCAGGGCGACCGGCTCGACCCGGCCCGCGGCGGGGACCTGTGCATCCAGGCCTGCGCCGACGACCCCCAGGTCGCCGTGCACGCGGTGCGCAACCTGGTCCGGGAGGGCTTCGGTGTGACCGAGGTGCGCTGGTCCCAGCTGGGGTTCGGACGGACGTCGTCGACCTCGACCGGGCAGGCGACCCCGCGCAACCTGTTCGGCTTCAAGGACGGCACCAACAACCTCAAGGCCGAGGAACCGGACCTGCTGGACCGCCACGTGTGGGTCGGCGACGAGGGCCCGGAGTGGCTGCGCGGCGGCTCCTACCTGGTGGCGCGCCGGATCCGGATGCACATCGAGGTGTGGGACCGGTCCAACCTCGACGACCAGCAGCGCACCATCGGCCGGGACAAGGGCGAGGGTGCGCCGCTGACCGGCACCGCGGAGTTCGACACCGCCGACCTGGCCGCGACCGACGCGTCCGGCCCGGTGATCGGCGACGACGCGCACATCCGGCTCGCCTCCGAGCAGGAGAACGGCGGGGCGCGGATCCTGCGGCGCAGCTACAACTTCGTCGACGGCTCCGACGGCCACGGCCACCTCGACGCCGGGTTGTTCTTCATCGCGTTCGTGCGCGACCCGCAGCGCCAGTACGTGCCGATGCAGCGCAGGCTGGCCCGTTCCGACGCGCTCAGCGAGTACCTGGAGCACAACGGCTCCGCGCTGTTCGCCGTCCCGCCCGGTCTCGCCGAGGGCGACGACCACTGGGGCCGGGCGCTCCTGGCCTGACCGCGCGTCCCGCGCCGTGAGGCGATCACCGCCGGAACCGGTGCCGGCCTCCACCACGGGCCGGCCGGTCGGCCCGACCGACCGGCCGCCGCCCGCCCGCTGCGGGCCGGTGCCGCCGGGTCGGGCCCGCCGGATCGGGCCCGCCGGATCGGGCCCGCCGGATCAGGGCCGCCGGATCGAGGCCGCCGGATCGAGGCCAGCCGGATCGAGGCCAGCCGGATCGGGGCCGCCGGGTCAGGGCGCGGGCGGCACCGGGGCGGTGGTGCGCTGCGCGTAGTCGGCCGCCGCGGCCCACACGTCGCGGGCGTAGTCGCCGGAGGCGTTGTAGGCGAGCACCCGCGCCACCAGTCCCGGCGTCGGCGACGTCGCGACCGTCCGCACACAGGTAGCCGGCCGCGGCGAGGGCGGCGTCGTCCACCTGCTGGGGATCGGCGACGCCGTCGCCGTTGCCGTCGGCGCCGTAGCGCGCCAGGTCTCGGGGAGGAACTGCATCGGCCCGACCGCGCGGTCCAGCACCGGGTCGCCGTCGAGGCGGCCGCCGTCGGTGTCGGCCACCGGCGCGGTGCCGCCGGTGCCGTCGAGCGGGATACCGATGATGGGCGGGTCGACCCGGCCGTCCGGCCCCGGCTCGCCGCCGCGGAAGGTCGCGTGCCGGGACTCGATCCGGCCGACCCCGGCCAGGGTCGCCCAGCTCAGCCGGCAGTCCGGGTGCGCTCGCGCTGGCGCAGCTCGGCGTTGGCGTAGGCGCGCAGGTCCGCTCGGGGATGTCCGCCTCGGTCGCGGTCGTCCGCGCCCACGCGACCACGTCGGTGCCCGCGGGCAGCGGCGCGGACGCGGGCGGGGCCGACTGCCGGTCGACCGGGGTGCGGGGCAGCGACGGCCCGAAGCCCGGACCGGTCGCCAGTGAGACGACCAGGATCAGGGCCACGATGCCGCCGATGGCCGCGAGCAGCGACGGGGTGCGCACGCTCACACGCTACCGACGGGTATCACCCGATCGGGGCGGGGGTCAGGGAGAGTCCCAGTAGCGACGCCAGTCCTCGGCGGTCAGCGCGTGCGGGTCGCGGCCGTCCGCGGCGGCGGCCTTCTCCGCCGACCGCACCCGCGCCTCGAACTCGCGGGCGGTCGTGCGCAGCGCCGCCTCGGGGTCGCCGCCGCCGAGCTGCGCGGCCGCGGCCAGCCGGAACAGCGCCGCACCCGCACCGTCGTCGGCGGGCAGCAGGTCCGCGGGCAGGCCGGCCTTGGCGGTCCGTGAGGTCAGCTTCGCGGCGAGCGCGACGGCGGGCTGGACCGTCGCGATGCCGTCGACACTGGACTCGCGCTGCTTCTCGGCGCGCTTGAGCTCGTCCCAGCGGCGGTCCTGGTCGGCGGCCGTGGCGACCTGCTCCCCCGCGGCGAACACGTGCGGGTGGCGGCCGACGAGCTTGTCGACGAGTCCGGTCGCGACCTCGTCGATCCCGAACGGGGCGCCCGGGTGCTCGGCGGCGACGCGGGCGTGGAACAGCACCTGCAGCAGGACGTCGCCGAGCTCTCGCGCAGCTCGGTGCGGTCGCCGTCCTCGATGGACTGGTAGAGCTCGTAGCACTCCTCGACGAGGTAGCGCAGCAGCGAGGTGTGGGTCTGTTCGGCGTCCCACGGGCAGCCGCCGGGCGAGCGCAACCGGTCCATCACCGCGACGGCGTCGAGCACCGCGTGCCCGGTGGGCGGCGGCACCGCACCGGGGTGCGCGGCGGCGGGGTGGCGGCCGGGACGAGCAGCACCGTGCCGTCGGCCAGGTCGGCCGGGTCGGTTCCCGTCCAGTCGGTGGCTCGGCGGTGGCACCCGCGTCGAGCCGGGCACGGCGAGCACGTCGGTCGCCGAGCGGAGCGCCGGCAGCGCCGCCGCCGGGATCGCGGCCCCGCGGCGGGGACAGACGACGACCGTCGCGGCCATCAGGGGGCGGGCGGGGTCGGGTGGCCGCGGCGACCGGGAGCACCACGGAGGCGTCCTCGGCGGTCGGCACGGCGAGCATCTGGATCGGGTCCCACTCGCCGTAGCGGGGGTTGAGCTGCACCCCGGTGCGCAGCGCGGTGGGGGTGAGCATGCGGATCCCGGCCTCGGACAGCGAGCGCTGGTCCAGCTGGCCGACCGCGCCCCGCCGG
This sequence comes from Pseudonocardia sp. ICBG1293, assembly GCF_020131355.1. Classification (GTDB taxonomy): domain Bacteria; phylum Actinomycetota; class Actinomycetes; order Mycobacteriales; family Pseudonocardiaceae; genus Pseudonocardia. The sequence goes on along the minus strand of NZ_JAHLEL010000013.1, from coordinate 18 downwards.
CGGGGGCGCCGAGGTCGC
>NZ_JAHLEL010000012.1 GCF_020131355.1 Pseudonocardia sp. ICBG1293 | reverse complement strand
CGGTCACTCGTCGTGCGGTGCGGTGGCGGCCCGGGTCGACGCGGTGGACCGCGCGCGGACACCGCCGGGGCACCTCGCCCACCTGGTGGCGGCGCTGCGACCGGCGCTGCCGTCGTCGGGCACCCGGGCCGAGCGCATCGCGGCCGGGGTCGACACCCACGTGCGGCGTACCGTGGCCGCCCTGCGCCGGGACCCGGACCTGGCCGCGTCCGGGGCGGGCGCCGCGGCCGTCGTCGGGGCCCGGTACGACCTGGACACCGGCCGGGTGGACTGGCTCGAGACGCTCTGAGTGCGGGTCTGGTCACATCGCCGGGGGATGCGACGGCGTGCATGCTTGCCCGCCCCGTCCGTTTCGTCGATCTTGGTCGGGACGACGACCCGGACCGATGGGAGACCCGATGGCGAACGACAGCAGGCCGACCGCCGCCGAGGCGTGGCGGATGATGCTCGAGGGCAACGGACGGTGGCAGCGCGACGAGCGCGAGGACCCGCGGCGCTCGGCCGAGGAACGTGCCGCGGCCGTCGCCGGTCAGACCCCGGCCGCGATGATCCTGTCCTGCTCGGACTCCCGGGTCCCCGCCGAGCTGGTGTTCGACCTGGGCCTGGGCGACCTGTTCGTGGTCCGGACCGCGGGCCAGGTCGTCGACGACGCGGTGCGCGGCACGCTCGCCTTCGGCGCGGGTGCGCTGGGCATCCCGCTGCTGGTCGTACTGGGGCACTCCCAGTGCGGTGCGGTCAAGGCGGCGGTGTCGGTGGCCGGGGGAGCGCCCGCGCCGGCACCGTCCACGCTGGGTGCGCTGGTCGGCGACATCGTCCCGGTGTGCGAGGGGGAGGGCGACACGGCCGTGGCCGGAGCGGTCGACGCCAACGTCCGCCGGGTCGTCGCGCAGCTCACGGCCGACCCGTCGCTGTCCGGGGCGGTCTGCAACAACCACCTCACGATCGTCGGCGCCCGCTACGACCTGGAGACCGGAGCGGTCCTCGAGGTCTGACCGGGCTCAGCCCGGCCGGTGGGTCACGAGGATCGCGGTGCCGGGGAACAGCGCGCCGCGCAGCGGCGACCACTGCCCCCAGACCCGCTCGTGACCCTCCGGCCACTCCGGCTCGACCAGGTCGTCGAGCACCAGCCCGGCGGCGACGACGTCGCGGACCCGGTCCCCGAGCGTCCGGTGGTGCTCGACGTAGGTGGCGCGGCCGTCGCCGTCGACCTCGAGGTACGGGGTCCGGTCGAAGTAGGACTGGACGACCGTGAGTCCCTGCTCGCCGGGGTCGTCGGGGAACACCCAGCGCATCGGGTGGTTCACCGCGAACACCCAGCGCCCGCCGGGGCGCAGCACCCGGTGCACCTCGCGCATGACCCGGCCCGGGTCCGCGACGAAGGGGATCGCGCCGAACGCCGAGCAGGCGTGGTCGAACGTGGCGTCGGCGAACGGCAGGCGCTCGGCGCCGGCCTGCACGAGCGGGACCGGCAGGCCGAGCGCGGTGTTGAGCCGGGCCGCGTGCCGCAGCATCCCGCCGGAGACGTCGAGCGCGACCGGGCGCGCGCCGCGGCGGGCGAGCCAGCGGCTGCACGGGGCGGAGCCCGCGCCGACCTCCAGCACCCGCTTCCCGGCGAGGTCGGCGGGCGGGCCGAGCAGGCCGGCCTCGTCCTCGTGCAGGTTCTCCGGGCACCAGACGAACGCCTCGTCGCCGATGTCGGAGCCGTGCTCGGCCAGGTAGTCGTCGGCGTCGGCGTCCCACCAGCGACGCCCGGCCGCCTCGGACTCGGCGCTGCCGACGCGGCGCCGGGCGACGCCCGCGGTACCGACGGCGTCCTCGGCGGAGAAGTACTCGTCGCGGCTGCTCATGACCACCCGATCGTCGCAAGCGCGGGACCCCGCGCGGATGGCGGACCCGCATTGCCGGGGAGATCCGGGGCCGCGTAGCATTCTTCCCGCACCGTGGTCAACGTCTCGGCCGACCGCGCGGCGCCACTCCAGCGCCGGTGTCGCGGGTGTCCGTGCACGAGGTTCCCGACCACGGGAATCGACGCCAGAGGGTGACCGTTACAACGTCACAGCTACACGCACCAGAACCTGGGCGCGCTGCTGCAGCAGCGCCGACCGGGCCGACCCTGTCAGAGAAATCCATCGGAGCACCTCACTACATGTCCACCGACACCACCGCCGCCCCGACCACGCCGCAGGTCGCTATCAACGACATCGGGTCGGAGGAGGACTTCCTCGCCGCCATCGACCAGACGATCAAGTACTTCAACGATGGCGACATCGTCGAGGGCACCATCGTCAAGGTCGACCGCGACGAGGTCCTGCTCGACATCGGCTACAAGACCGAGGGCGTCATCCCCTCGCGTGAGCTGTCGATCAAGCACGACGTCGACCCCGCCGAGGTCGTCGAGGTCGGCGAGTTCGTCGAGGCCCTCGTCCTCCAGAAGGAGGACAAGGAGGGCCGGCTGATCCTGTCCAAGAAGCGCGCGCAGTACGAGCGCGCCTGGGGCACGATCGAGGCGCTCAAGGAGGCCGACGAGCCGGTCGAGGGCACCGTCATCGAGGTCGTCAAGGGCGGCCTGATCCTGGACATCGGGCTCCGCGGCTTCCTCCCGGCCTCGCTGGTCGAGATGCGCCGCGTGCGCGACCTGCAGCCCTACGTCGGTCGCAAGATCGAGGCCAAGATCATCGAGCTGGACAAGAACCGCAACAACGTGGTCCTGTCCCGCCGCGCCTGGCTCGAGCAGACCCAGTCCGAGGTCCGCAGCGAGTTCCTCAACCAGCTGCAGCGCGGTCAGGTCCGCAAGGGCGTCGTCTCCTCGGTGGTCAACTTCGGTGCGTTCGTCGACCTGGGCGGGGTCGACGGCCTGGTGCACGTCTCCGAGCTGTCCTGGAAGCACATCGACCACCCGAGCGAGGTCGTCGAGGTCGGCCAGGAGGTCACCGTCGAGGTCCTCGACGTCGACCTGGACCGCGAGCGCGTCTCCCTGTCGCTGAAGGCGACCCAGGAGGACCCGTGGCGCCTGTACGCCCGGACCCACGCGATCGGCCAGATCGTGCCGGGCAAGGTCACCAAGCTGGTCCCGTTCGGCGCCTTCGTCCGCGTCGAGGAGGGCATCGAGGGCCTGGTCCACATCTCCGAGCTGGCCGAGCGCCACGTCGAGATCCCGGAGCAGGTCGTCCAGGTCGGCGACGACGCGATGGTCAAGGTCATCGACATCGACCTCGACCGTCGCCGGATCTCGCTGTCGCTGAAGCAGGCCAACGAGGGCATGACGGTCGACACCGAGTTCGACCCGACCCGCTACGGCATGGCCGCCGAGTACGACGACCAGGGGAACTACATCTACCCCGAGGGCTTCGACGTCGACTCCGGCGACTGGAAGGAAGGCTTCGACGAGGCCCGCGCGGCCTGGGAGAAGCAGTACGCCGAGGCGCAGTCCCGCTACGACCAGCACATGGCGCAGATCCGCAAGGCCGCCGAGGCCGAGGCGGAGGGCGGCGACGACATCGCACCGGCGAACTACTCCTCCGGCGGTGACGACGACCGCTCCACCGGTGGCAGCACCGGCGGTGGCCAGGCCGAGTCGGGTGGCTCGCTCGCCAGCGACGAGCAGCTCGCCGCTCTGCGCGAGAAGCTCTCCGGCGGCGCCTGAGCGTCCCCTGCCGGTCCCGTACGGACCGGCACCAGCACCACACCGGGCCCCGGTGACCGTCACGGTCACCGGGGCCCGGCCCGTTCCCGGGCCCGTCCCGGAACGGGTGAACGACGGCCGAGGTCGCCCGGCGTGTCGGTGCGGACACGCCACGTCGAGATCACGGTTCGGCTGCGGTTGGTCACGGCACGCGCAGCGGCCCGGAGTCGATCTTCGGGTCGGCCTAGATTGGAGTCATGGCCGGCCGCACCGTCCGCCGGACGCGTTCCGGCGAGTCCCCGTCCCACGACCGTTCGACCCGGCGTCGCGGGCGGGCCGCGATCGCGGGTGTCCTGCTCGCCGCGCTGCTCACCGGGTGCGCCAGCGCGTCCGGGGACACCGGCATCGCGGTGCCGACCTTCCCGGACGAGCAGCAGGGCGCTGCCCAGGCCGGGCGGGGACCGATCCCGATCGCGTTGCCCACCGACTGCGCCCAGCTGATGGACCCGGAGCAGGCGGGCGCGCTGTTCGGCCAGGTGCTGGGGTCGGTGTCGGTGCAGTCCGTGCGCGGCGTACCCGAGCCCGCGGTCAACCGCACCGAGCGCACCGCCTGCACCTACCGGGCGGGCGGTCAGGCCCAGGCCTTCGGCGGGGCGCGCAACTCCGGCCCCGTGTTGTTCCAGCTCAACATCGGCCGGTACGGCGACACGGCGTCGGCGACCCGGCAGTGGCAGCTCAACACCAACGCCGAGCGTGGCTCGGCCACCGCGTCGCGCGACATCACCGTCGGGTCGGTCCCGGGGGTCCTGGTCGAGCGGCCGGACGAGACCACCCTCGCGCTGGTCTACGGCGTCGACACGCTCACCTTCATCCTGCCCGTCGCGGCGCCCGGGCAGACCCGGTCCGCGGCCGAGACCCTGCCCGACCTGGCGCAGCGGATGATCCCGGCGCTCACGCCGACCCAGCCGCCGTCCGCGCGCCCGACACCGACCGCTCCGCCGGCCGCGCCCGCCCCGCAGGCGGGCACCGGTGCCGCGGGCAGCGCACGCGGCACCACCTGAGCGCGCCCGGGACGCCCCGGTACGGCCCGCTACGGTGATCACGTGCTGCGGACAGGGCTGACCGGTGGAATCGGTGCGGGCAAGTCGACGGTCGCGACGCGGCTGGTCGAACGCGGGGCGGTGCTGGTCGACTCCGACGTGATCGCCCGGGAGGTCGTCGAGCCGGGTACCGAGGGGCTGGCGGCCATCGTGGAGGCGTTCGGCGGCGAGGTCCTCGACGCCGACGGCCGGCTCGACCGGCCCGCCCTCGCCGCGGTCGTGTTCGGTGACACCGGCGCCCGGCGGGTCCTCGACGGCATCGTGCACCCGCTGGTGCGGGCCCGCTCCGACGAGCTCGTCGCGGCCGCCCCGGCCGACGCGATCGTCGTGCAGGACATCCCGCTGCTGGTCGAGGGCGGGATGGCGGCGGCGTTCCCGCTGGTCGTGGTGGTGGGGGTGGACGCCGACGAGCGGGTCCGCCGGCTGGTGTCCGCGCGCGGGATGACCGAGCAGGACGCCAGGGCCCGGATCGCCGCCCAGGCGACCGACGAGCAGCGCCGCGCCGCCGCCGACGTCTGGCTAGACAACTCGGGCGACCCGGAGGACACCCGTCGGCAGGTCGACGCCCTGTGGGACGGGCGGCTGGCCGGGTTCGAGGAGAACCTGCGCACGGGCCGCCCGGCCGTCGACGGCCCGCCCCGGCTCGTCGAGCACGACCCGACCTGGGCGGAGCAGGCCCGCCGTCTCGCCGAGCGGGTCGCGCGCGCCGCGGGCCGGTCCGGCCGGGGGGTGGAACACATCGGGTCGACCGCCGTCCCCGGCCTCCCGGCCCGCGACGTGCTCGACCTCCAGCTGGCAGTGGAGGCGCCCGCCGATGCCGACGCGGTCACCGGCGCACTGGCCGCGGTCGGTCTCCCGGTCGACGACGCCGCCGTGGACCGGGCGGCGGGCACCGTCCGGGTGCACCGCTCGGCGGATCCGGGGCGCGCCGCCGTGGTGGCCGTGCGGGTGCAGGGCTCACCGGCGTGGCGGCACGCGATCGAGCGGCGCGACCGGTTGCGCGCCGACGCGGCGGCCCGCTCCGGCTACGCCGGGCACAAGCGCGCGGCGGCCGCCCGGCACGGCGACGAGCCGGACCCGCGCCACTACCGTGTGTACACGGCGTCGTGGGCCATCGACCCGGACGAGTGACCGGGCCGGGACCCAGATCACGCGGAACGTGACGATCGGGTCGCGGCGAACCCGTTTCTGTAACGCCGCACGCTCGTTGGTCGATCAGGCGGGGCAGAGGGTGTTCGTGCCCGGATCGGCTGCGGTACCTGCGGGTACCCGTCGAACGGGCAGGTCGCCCGGGTGATCGGCACCGGGCCGCGCGGCCCGGCGACGGCGACGAGAGGACACGGGGTTGAGCACCATGGCCCAGCGTTACGGGGCGGACGGCGGGTTCGTCGAGCCCGGGCGCGCGCCTGCGTTCCCCCACACGGACCACTACGGCGGCCCGGTCGCGCCGGAGGGACCGGGTGCCGGCGACCCGGACCCGTGGACCGGCGCGGAGTACGAGGCCGCCCCGATCAGCGGGGCGGTCGTCCGGCAGCACCGCACGCTCCCGCACGGTGAGCTGCGGGCGGACTTCGGCTCGCACCTCGAGGCCCACTACCCGCGGCTGGTCGCCCAGCTCTACGCGATCACGCTCAACCCGCACGACGCGCACGAGGCGGTGCAGGACGCCTACTCGCGCGCCTGGCGCCGCTGGGCCGCGCTGCGCGCCGAGCCGGCCGGCCCGGAGCACGAGGACGCGGCCGTCGGCTGGGTCCGGCGGGTCGCGATCCGCTCGTCGATGCGGGTGCGGATGCGACGCCGCCGGCGCGGACCGTCGCCGGAGGAGACCGACCCGCGCACCGGCGCGCTCCTCGAGGCGCTCGGGCGGCTCGCCGCCGTCGACCGCCGGGCCGTGGTGCTGCACCACATGGCCGGCCTGTCGACCGGCGCGATCGCCGAGCTCGAGCGGGTCACCGAGCACGAGGTCCGGCGCCGGCTCGTCCGCGGTCGCGAGGTCGTGACCGAGGGCATGGCCGAGGTGCTGGAAGAGATCATCGGACCGGCGGGTGGCGCGGTCGGGGGACCGCCGCCGGGTCACGTCGCGCCGCAGTACGACCTGCGTGGCGGGTACCCACCCGCCACCGAGGGGGGACGGGTATGAACGGGTTCGCCGACATCGACCGGGAGTTCCACCGGCTCGACGACGTCCTGGCGGCGGCCGTGCCGCTGCCGGCGGTCGACGACGTGATCTCGCGCGCCGCCGGCGCGCGCCGGGCCACCTCGGCCGCGGCCGCCGCGGTGCTCACCGTCGGCTCGCTGGGCGGGGTCACGGCCGTCGCGACCGCGGCCGCACCCGACGGCAGCTTCATCGGCCCGCCCTTCGCCATCGCCGCACCCCAGGCGAGCGGCCCCACCCCCGAGCCGGTGCAGAGCGGTGCCGCGAGCGGTGGGGACGGCAGCCTGCCGCCGGCGTTCGACCCGACCGTGGCGGCGACCCAGGGCGGCGCGCTGCCCGGCGGCGCCGGCGACCCCGCCGACCCGGGTCGCCCGGGCGTGCCCGGCACCCCGGGTGCGCCGGTCCTCCCGCCGCCCGGTGGCGGTGGCGAGCCCGGTGGCGGCAACCCCGGTGGCGGCTCGGGCGGTGGCGGGCAGACCCCGCCCACCGACCCCCGGCCGACCGACGAGGGCTCGCCGGAGCCGACCACCCCGAAGCCGCCGCCGACCACCACGCCGCCGCCGGAGACGACGACGCCGCCGGAGACGACGACGCCGAAGCCGACCGACGAGGGAACCCCGGAGCCGACGACCACCGCCCCGTCCCCGACGACGAGCAACTCGGCCGCGCCGACGACCACCTCGACCGAGCCCACGACGACCACGAGCACCACGACCTCGGAGACCTCGACCAGCGCCGTGGGCCTCGGCCCGGCGCAGTCCTCCGCGCTCTGAGACACCCGGGCCGGCCCCCGTGGCGGGCCCCGTGGCGGAGGGGCGGCGGCCCCTCTGCCCGGCCGGGCCCCGTCGGTCAGCCGGGAGCGTCCTCCGGCCGGTCCCGCGGCCCCAGGTCGACGCCCAGCGACGCCAGCCACGCCACGTGGTCGTGGTCGTGGCGCACCAGCCCGTCGAGGACCGCGTGCGAGCGCTCCAGCGCGTACTCGGCGAGGTCGGTCCCGACCAGCCCCTGCGCGACGGCGGCGACGAACTCGTCGAGGTCGATGACGTCGGTCCCGCGCCCGCGGCGCACCACGAGGTCCAGGTAGAGGTCGGTCATCCGCAGCCGCCTGCCCTCACGGGTGATCGCGGCGATGTCGACGTACACGTCCTGGTCGCGCTCGTGCCCGGGGCGCCACCGCCAGTCGGACAGGCACACGCCCAGCTCCGGCAGCACCCAGGTCTCGATCCACCAGGCGTTGGGCCGGGCCACGACGGGCCGGGACAGGTAGATCCCCCAGTCCTCCTCGCGCAGCGTGGCGATCTCGCGGTGGGTCCCCTTGGTGTCGACCTGGACGCCCCGTTCGGGGTCGAAGGTCTGTGTCTTGGGCGGGTGCACGGTCGCCCATCCTGCCGTCCCGGGGGCGCACACGGGGCGCTCGGCGGCGAAGTGTCGGGGGTCGCTCGTACCCTGGTGTCATGGCATTCGCGACCGAGGTCCCGGGCAGCGCGGCGGACTCCCGTGCCCGGGAGGACGCTGCGCACCCGGACGCGGGTACCACCCCGACGGACCCACCGCGTGCACACTCCGAGCACCGCCCCGTGGGTGCGGTCGAGCGCAGCACCGCACCGTTCCGGGTGGTCAGCGAGCACGTCCCGGCCGGTGACCAGCCGGCTGCGATCGCGGAGCTGGACCGGCGGCTGCGCGCCGGCGAGCAGGACGTCGTGCTGCTGGGCGCCACCGGTACCGGCAAGTCGGCCACCACGGCCTGGCTGATCGAGCAGCAGCAGCGGCCCACGCTGGTGATGGCGCCGAACAAGACCCTCGCCGCGCAGCTGGCGAACGAGCTCCGCGAGATGCTGCCCAACAACGCGGTCGAGTACTTCGTCTCGTACTACGACTACTACCAGCCCGAGGCCTACATCGCGCAGACCGACACCTACATCGAGAAGGACAGCTCGATCAACGACGACGTCGAGCGGCTGCGGCACTCGGCGACGATGAACCTGCTGTCCCGGCGCGACGTGGTCGTGGTCGCGTCGGTGTCGTGCATCTACGGCCTCGGTACCCCGCAGTCCTACCTCGACCGGTCGGTGTCGCTGCGGGTCGGGGAGGAGGTCGAGCGGGACCGGCTGCTGCGGCTGCTGGTCGACGTGCAGTACACCCGCAACGACATGTCCTTCACCCGCGGCACCTTCCGGGTCCGCGGGGACACCGTCGAGATCATCCCGGCCTACCAGGAGCTCGCGCTGCGGATCGAGTTCTTCGGCGACGAGATCGAGGCCCTCTACTACCTCAACCCGTTGACGGGGGAGGAGGTCGAGCAGGTCGAGGAGATCAGGGTCTTCCCGGCGACGCACTACGTCGCGGGCCCGGAGGCGATGGAGCGGGCGGTGCGCGCCATCGAGGCCGAGCTGGAGGAGCGCCTCGCCCAGCTGGAGAACCAGGGCAAGCTGCTGGAGGCCCAGCGGCTGCGGATGCGCACGCAGTACGACATCGAGATGATCCGCCAGGTCGGCTTCTGCTCGGGCATCGAGAACTACTCGCGCCACATCGACGGCCGCGGGGCCGGTACCGCGCCGGCCACCCTGATCGACTACTTCCCGGACGACTTCCTGCTGGTCATCGACGAGTCGCACGTGACGGTGCCGCAGATCGGCGGCATGTACGAGGGCGACATGTCCCGCAAGCGCAACCTGGTCGAGTACGGCTTCCGCCTCCCGTCCGCGGTCGACAACCGGCCGCTGACCTGGGAGGAGTTCGCCGACCGGATCGGCCAGACGGTCTACCTGTCGGCGACGCCGGGCCCCTACGAGCTCAACCGCACCGGTGGCGAGTTCGTCGAGCAGGTCATCCGCCCGACCGGTCTGGTCGACCCCGAGGTCGTCGTCAAGCCGACCAAGGGCCAGATCGACGACCTGGTCGCCGAGATCCGCGACCGGACCGAGCGCGACGAGCGGGTCCTGGTGACCACGCTGACCAAGAAGATGGCCGAGGACCTCACCGACTACGTCCTCGAGCTGGGGATCAAGGTCCGCTACCTGCACTCCGAGGTCGACACGCTGCGCCGGGTGGAGCTGCTGCGCCAGCTGCGGTCGGGCGAGTACGACGTGCTGGTCGGCATCAACCTGCTCCGCGAGGGTCTGGACCTGCCCGAGGTGTCCCTGGTCGCGATCCTCGACGCGGACAAGGAGGGCTTCCTCCGCTCCGGCACCTCGCTGATCCAGACCATCGGCCGCGCGGCGCGCAACGTCTCCGGTCAGGTGCACATGTACGCCGACCGGATCACCGACTCGATGCGGTATGCCATCGACGAGACCGACCGGCGCCGGGCCAAGCAGGTCGCCTACAACACCGAGCACGGCATCGACCCGCAGCCGCTGCGCAAGAAGATCGCCGACATCCTCGACCAGGTCTACCGCGAGGCCGAGGACACCGATGCCGTGCCGGTCGGCGGCTCGGGACGCAACGCCTCGCGCGGCAAGCGGGCGGCGGGGGAGAAGGGCCGCGCCCCGGCCCCGGCCGGCAGCTCGGGAGTGGCGGCGAAGGACACGGCGGGCATGCCGCGCGCCGAGCTCGCCGACCTCATCCAGCAGATGAACGACCAGATGCTCACCGCCGCACGGGACCTCCAGTTCGAGCTCGCGGCCCGGCTCCGCGACGAGATCTCCGACCTGAAGAAGGAGCTGCGGGGGATGGACGCGGCCGGGGTGTCGTAGGCGGGTCCCGCGGCGGGGCGCGCGTGCGGGCCCCGCTACCGTGGTCCACCGTCGTCCCCCAGCGGCCGCCGGGCTCCGCCCGTCGCGCGGCCCGTACCCGTCCGGCCCGGCCGCACACGGAGGAGCCCCGCGTGACCGTCACCCGTACCACGCCCGACCCGGACGTGCCCGCCGCTCCCGGCGGGGGTACCGCGGTCCTCGTCGGGCGGGTGCGCACGGCGGTGCTCTCCCGCTGGACGCTCGTGGTCACGGTGCCGCTGCTGGCGGCGGCGCTGTACTGGTCCTGGTTCCGGCTGCGTGACTACGCGCTGGACCTCGACGTCTACCGGATCGGTGTGCAGGTCTGGCTGGCCGGCGGCGACATGTACGGCACGCTGCCCCCGCCGCTGCACGGGCCGGTGCTGCCGTTCATCTACCCGACGTTCGCGGCGATCACGATGGTGCCGCTGGCCGTCGTGCCCTACGTCGTGGCGTTCACCGCGCAGTTCGTCGCCTCGGTGCTGTCGCTGGCGATCTGCATCGCGCTCACGATCCGCGTCGCGTGGCCCGCGGGCGGCCGGCGGGCCCCGGTCCTGCTGGGCGTCCCGGTGCTGGCCGCGGTGCTGCTGATGGAGCCGGTCGCACAGACCTTCGCCTTCGGCCAGATCAACCTGGTCCTGATGCTGCTCGTGCTGGCCGACCTGCTCGCCCCCCGGACCTGGTGGCCGCGCGGGCTGCTGCTCGGCCTGGCCGCGGCGATCAAGCTCACCCCGGGCGGGTTCGTCCTGTACTTCCTGGTCCGCCGGGACTGGAAGGCCGCGGGTGTCGCCGTCGTCACCGGCGCCCTGGCGACCGGCCTCGGGTTCGTCGTCGACCCGGACTCCTCGTTCCGCTACTGGTTCGTCGGCGGCCCGGCCGCCGGGTCAGCGGGTCGACGTTCTTCT
>NZ_JAHLEL010000011.1 GCF_020131355.1 Pseudonocardia sp. ICBG1293 | reverse complement strand
CCCGGGGACCGGGACGGGTTCGAAACCCGCGGCGCACGTCCGGGTCCGACCGGCGGAGTTCGGCCCACTCGTCGGCGAGCAACCCGGGTGCGCAGGCCGAGTCGTCCGAGCTCACCCATCACGTGCAGCGCGGTCTTGCGGTTGGTCGGCCGCCCGGTGTGCAGGACCAGCAGGATGTCCCTCATGCGGGGCCGACCGCGACCGCGGCGGCGAGCATCGGCGCCAGGTCCGGCCGCTCGGGGGCGTCGCCGGACGGACCGTCGACGGGGCGGCGCAGGTGCAGGAAGTACTCGACGTTGCCCGACGGGCCGGGCAGCGGGCTCGCGGTCGCTCCGAGGACGAGCAGACCGGCCGACGCGGCGGCGGTCGCGACGCCGTGCAGCGCCTCGGTGCGCAGGCCGGGGTCACGCACGACCCCGCCCGACCCGAGCCGGTCCTTCCCGACCTCGAACTGTGGCTTCACCATGGGCAGCAGGTCGCCTCCGGGCGCGGTGCAGGCGGCGAGGGCCGGCAGCACGGTGCGCAGCGAGATGAACGACAGGTCGGCGACGGTCAGGTCGACCGTCCCGCCGATCTGCTCCGGTTCGAGGGCCCGGACGTTGGTGCGGTCGTGCACGTGGACGCGCTCGTCGGACTGCAGCCGCCACACCAGCTGGCCGTACCCGACGTCGACGGCGACGACCTCCGCGGCCCCACGGGTGAGCAGCACGTCCGTGAAGCCCCCGGTGGAGGCGCCCGCGTCGAGACAGCGCCGCCCGGCGGGCTCGACGCCGGTGAACGCGTCGAGGGCGCCCAGCAGCTTCCTGGCGCCCCGGGAGGCCCAGTCGGGCTCGCCGTCGTCGTCCGGGCGGACGAGGACCGGCGCGTCCCGGTCCACCACGGTGGCGGGCTTCGCCGCGGGCATGCCGTTGACGACGACCCGGCCGGCCGCGATCAGCTCGGCGGCCTGGCCACGGGACCGGGCGAGCTTGCGGCGGACCAGTTCGGCGTCGAGCCGGGCACGGACGGGGCCCATCGTCACTCCCGTTCCGAGCCGGCGCTCAGCGCACGACCGAGCGCGGCGTGCACCCGCTCGAAGGCAGCGGGGTGCTCGGCGACCGGACGGTCGTCCAGCGCGTCGAGCGCCGCGACGGCCGCATCGACCTCGGCACGCAGGGCCGCGACCGGACGGTCCTGCTCGGGCCGCGGGTCGCCCGGACGGGGTCCGGGTGCGGGAACGCTCATGGATGATCTCCGGGGACGGGGTTCTGACGCCACGGTAGCCGACGGTCCCGACATCGGTCGGGAGCGCCGTCACCGCCCCGGGCGCTCCGCCAGGCCGAGATCCGCCAGCGCCGTGACGGCGGCGGCACCGTCGGCCCGCACGTCCGCGACGCCCTGCTCCCAGGCGACGACGCACAGGGCACGCAGCGCGTCCACGGCGGGCTCGTGACCACCCCCGTCCCCGGACAGGACGAGGGTGTCGCCGTCGGCGCGCACGTCCCAGCCGGGCCGCGGACCGGGCGCCAGCTCGTCCGCGGCCCGGGTGAGCGCGGCGAGATCGGCGCCGATGTAGGTGGGCCGCAGCGCCGGCGTGGCAGCCAGCAGCTCGGCCGCGCCGCTGACTCCGGTCAGCACCATCAACGACGGCGCGCCCATCGCATCGGCACCCTCGATGTCGGTGTCGAGCCGGTCCCCGATGACGAGCGGGGACCGCGCGGCCCCGCTCGCCTCACGCAGCAACCGCGCGGCGGGCTTGCCCGCCACCTGCGGCCGGGCACCGGTCGCGGTCCGCACGACCTGGACCATCGAGCCGTTGCCGGGCAGCGCCCCGCGGTCGGTGGGCAGGGTGGGGTCGACGTTGGAGGCCACCCACAGCGCCCCGGCACGGACGGCGACGACCGCCTCGGCCAGGATCCGCCACCCGGTGTCGGGCGAATGTCCCTGGACGACGGCGTCCGCGCCCTCGGCGACGTCGAGCACGACCAGTCCGCGGGCCCGGACCTCCTCGGCCAGCGCCGAGGTCCCGACGACCAGCACCCGCGCCCCCGGCGGGAGCTGCTCGGCCAGCATCGCGGCCGCGGCCTGCGAGCTGGTCCGGACGTCCTCGACGCGGGCCGGGAAACCCAGCTCGGCGAGGTGTGCGGCGACGTCGGCGGGACTGCGGGAGGCGTTGTTGGTGACGTAGACCGTGGGCACCCCGCGGTCCGCGGCCCCGAGCACCGCCTCGACGGCCCCCGGCACGACCTCGGGGCCCCGGTACAGGGTGCCGTCGAGGTCGGCCAGGAGGACGTCGTGGCGGGACAGCAGGTCGTCGGTCACCGGTCGCCGGTCCCGGCGTCCGGCGCGCTGCGGGGGGCGTCCGGCTCCCCGACCGCGACGTCCGCGTCGGTCCGGTCGGTGTCCTCCCGACCCCCGTCCGTCGCGTCCCCGGAGGTCGCACCGGTCCGGTCGACGTCCGGGATGCCGGTCCGGGGCGTGTCGTCGCCCGCGGTGTCGTCGCCCGCGGTGTCGTCGCCCGCGGTGTCGGTCCGCACGGGCTGCGCCGCTTCCGCGGCGGGGTCTGCCGCGTCGTGGTCGTCGGCGGCCGGGGGCACGTCCTCCCACCCGACGGTCAGCTCGTCGTCGGCCCCCTCGAGCTCGTCCCCGGTCAACTCGGCGATCCGCGCGGCGGCGTCGGTCTCCCGGTGCCGGTCGGCGTCGTGGGCGTGCACGAACCACTGCACGGCCTCGGAGTCGCGGCCCGCGGCGAGCAGGTTGTCGGCGTAGGCGTAGAACAGCCGTGCGCTCCAGGGGTCGCGGCGGGCCGCATCGAGCTCGGGGACCTGGAGTCCGACGACGGCGGCGGCGGCTTCGCCGAGATCGCGGCGGGCGCCCGCGGCCACGATGAGCAGCTCGATGCGCTCCTCGTGGCCGAGGTCGCGGGCCTCCGGGCTGCGGGCGAGGTCGAGAGCACGCTCGGGACGACCGAGCGCACGCTCGATGTCGGCCATCACGTGGACGTGCCCCGGACCGCCGCCCATCCGGCGCGCGGCGCGGAACTCGCCGAGGGCCTCGTTCCACTCGCCGGCGTGGTAGGCGACGATCCCGGCGGCCTCGCGCACCACGGCGATCCGCGACGCCCGGCGCCGTGCGTAACGCACGTGCTCGAGCGCCTGCTCCGCGTCCTCGTCGACGAGCAGGCCCGCGGCGACGAGGTGCCGGGCCACGACCTCGGCGGTCTCCTTCTGCAGCCCGCGCAGGTCGCGGCGCACGCTCGGGTCCAGTTCGGCGGCCGACACCGAGTCCGGCAGGTCCGGCTCGGCGACGAACGTCCGCTCGGCCGACTCCGGGATGGCGCGCCGTGGGCGGTCGTCGCGACCACGACGGTCGTCACGGCCACGGTCGTCGCGGCCACGGTCGTTCCGGCCCCGGTCGTCGCGCCTGCGGTCGTCACGCCTGGGGTCGTCGCGGCCGGAGCGGGGGCCACGGTCGTCCCGGCCGCCGCGCGGGCCACGGTCGTCGCGCTCCCGGCGCGGTCCACGGTCGTCCCGGTCACGGAGCGGGCGACGCTCGTCGTGCCCGCCGGAACGCTCGGCACGGTTCCCGCGGGGACCGTCGACGGTGTCGCCGTCGGCCGCGGTGCTGCCCGGGGCGGTCACGGCGCGGTCCACGAGGTCGGCCTCGGTACCGGCCCCACGGGAGTCCGTCACGGGGGCGTCGGTCACGGGGGCGTCGGTCGCGGCGCGGCCCGTGTCGCCCGCGTCGTCGGCGCGCTCGTCGCGGGCGACCGGCTCGCCCACCGCCTCCGCGGGCGAGGTGTCCGCAACCCCGGTGGCGGTGTCGGAGCCGATGCGACCGGTCGCACCGGGCGACTCCCGCGTCCCGGTCGTCGACGGCGTCACGACAGGCGCGTCACCGGCCGGCTCGTCCGGCACGGCGTCCCGCTGCGCGACGTCCTGGGGCTCGACGGCCGCGGACCGCTCGGACCGGCGGTCCTGCGACGGGCGCTCCTCCCGGGCGCGGTACGGGCGGTCCACGCTGTCCCGGGACTGGCTGCGCCGGTCGTCGCGACCGCGGGGCGCACGGTCCCGGTACGGACGCGCACCACGGTCGTCGTCGCGCTGCGGACGGGGGCCACGGTCGTCACGGTCCCGGAACGAACGGGCACCGCGGTCCCCGGACGGACGTGCCCCCCGCTCGTCGCGGTCACGGGGCGGACGGCCACCGCGGTCCTCGCGATTACGGAAGGGGCGGGCACCGCGGTCGTCACGGCTGCCGGAGGAACGGCCGTCACGGTCCTCGGACGGACGTCCCCCGCGGTCGTCACGGCCGGAGAAGGAACGACCGCCACGGTCGTCGCGACCGGAGAACGAGCGGCCACCACGGTCCTCACGGCCGGAGGAGGGACGGCCGGCGCGGTCCTCGCGGTCCCGGAACGAGCGTCCGCCGCGGTCGTCGTCGCGCGGCGGACGGGGGCCACGGTCGTCACGGTCCCGGTAGGGACGGCGGTCGTCGCGGCCCGTGGACGGCCGGCCACCACGGTCGTCACGTCCACCCCGGAACGCGTCACGCCGGCCGGTGCCACCGGAACGACGGTCCTCGTCACGGGCGGGGCGACGGTCGTCGTCGCGACGCGGACCGCGGTCGGAGCGGCCGTCGCTGCGGAAGCCGCCCTCGCGCCGGCCGGTCTCGCGTCCGCCGGTGTCGCGTCCGCCCCGGTCGGACCAGGAGCGGCCCTCGGTGCGGCGCTCGCCCGGACGTCCCCGGTCGTCCCGCGACCGGTCGCCGCCACTGCGGTTGCCCCGGTCGTCGCGACGCGTGCGGTCGTCGCCGTCGCGGCGCCGTCCCCGCTGGTCGTCGTGGCGCGACCACCCCGACCCGTGGCGCGATCCGCGCTCTTCGCCTGCCCGGCCGTTGCCGGGACGATCCCCGTCCGTCACATGGTCAGGGTACAAACGAACACCGTCACTTCCGCGGTCGGCGACCGCACTGGGCTAACCGGTCCGCGCAGCGCGGCGGACACGGCTGCAGAAACACGAAAAAAGGGGAGTCCACAGCGGCTTCTACACCGTTGCGGACTCCCCTTTCAGAGGTTGAATGTCGGCGGCGACCTACTCTCCCACACCCTGGCGAGTGCAGTACCATCGGCGCAGGAAGGCTTAGCTACCGGGTTCGGAATGGGACCGGGCGTTTCCCTACCGCAATGACCACCGACAACACTATTCAACAAACCCCACCACAAAAACGGGTGGGGGACCAACGAACACACAACCCGCACAGGGTTGTGAGCTCAGGGTCACACAGTGGATGCGAACAACTCGTTGTGGCAAGCCCTCGGCCTATTAGTACCGGTCAACTCCACCCCTCACAAGGCTTCCATCTCCGGCCTATCAACCCAGTCATCTCCTGGGAGCCTTACCCACTCAAAGGTGGTGGGAGACCTCATCTTGGAACAGGCTTCCCGCTTAGATGCCTTCAGCGGTTATCCCTCCCGAACATAGCCAACCAGCCGTGCCCCTGGCGGGACAACTGGCACACCAGAGGTTCGTCCGTCCCGGTCCTCTCGTACTAGGGACAGCCTTCCTCAAGTCTCCAACGCGCGCGGCGGATAGGGACCGAACTGTCTCACGACGTTCTAAACCCAGCTCGCGTACCGCTTTAATGGGCGAACAGCCCAACCCTTGGGACCTACTCCAGCCCCAGGATGCGACGAGCCGACATCGAGGTGCCAAACCATGCCGTCGATATGGACTCTTGGGCAAGATCAGCCTGTTATCCCCGGGGTACCTTTTATCCGTTGAGCGACACCCCTTCCACAAGGTGGTGCCGGATCACTAGTCCCGACTTTCGTCCCTGCTCGACCCGTCAGTCTCACAGTCAAGCTCCCTTGTGCACTTACACTCAACACCTGATTGCCAACCAGGCTGAGGGAACCTTTGGGCGCCTCCGTTACTCTTTGGGAGGCAACCGCCCCAGTTAAACTACCCACCAGGCACTGTCCCTGAACCAGATCATGGCCCGAGGTTAAGACACCCAATTCGACCAGAGTGGTATTTCAACAACGACTCCACCACCACTGGCGTGATGATTTCACAGTCTCCCACCTATCCTACACAAGCCGAACCGAGCATCAATACCAAGCTATAGTAAAGGTCCCGGGGTCTTTCCGTCCTGCCGCGCGTAACGAGCATCTTTACTCGTAGTGCAATTTCGCCGAGTCTGTGGTCGAGACAGCGCCCAAGTCGTTACGCCATTCGTGCAGGTCGGAACTTACCCGACAAGGAATTTCGCTACCTTAGGATGGTTATAGTTACCACCGCCGTTTACTGGCGCTTAAATTCTCCGCTTCGACCCCGAAGGAGCTAACAGGTCCTCTTAACGTTCCAGCACCGGGCAGGCGTCAGTCCGTATACATCGTCTTGCGACTTCGCACGGACCTGTGTTTTTAGTAAACAGTCGCTTGGGCCTGGTCTCTGCGACCGGCCGTCCCTAGCCCGCAAGGAGCCTCAAGACAACCGGCCCTCCTTCTCCCGAAGTTACGGAGGTATTTTGCCGAATTCCTTAACCACAGTTCGCTCGATCGCCTCGGTATTCTCTACCTGACCACCTGTGTCGGTTTGGGGTACGGGCCGCAACAGCACTCGCTAGAGGCTTTTCTCGACAGCATGGGATCACTCTCTTCGCCTCAATCGGCTACGCATCACCTCTCACCCTTCACGATCCCCCGGATTTACCTAGGAAATCAGGCTACAGGCTTACACCACGACAACCACCGCGTGGCGGAGCTACCCTCCTGCGTCACCCCATCACTTACCTACTACCAGATCGGATCCCACGCTCCCCCACAAACAACACTCCCGAAGGAGCGAAGGTGGGTTCGGATGGTTAGCATCACCGGCCTCGGCATGGACGCACTATCACGAGCACGGGAATATCAACCCGTTGTCCATCGACTACGCCTGACGGCCTCGCCTTAGGTCCCGGCTCACCCTGGGCGGAACAACCTGGCCCAGGAACCCTTGGTCATCCGGCGGCAGAGATTCTCACTCTGCATTCGCTACTCATGCCTGCATTCTCACTCCCACACCCTCCACCCGTAAATCACTCCCGGGCTTCACCAGATGCAGGACGCTCCCCTACCCAACAACACAACAGTGTCATTGCCACGGCTTCGGCGGTGCGCTTGAGCCCCGCTACATTGTCGGCGCAGGACCACTTGACCAGTGAGCTATTACGCACTCTTTCAAGGGTGGCTGCTTCTAAGCCAACCTCCTGGCTGTCCGGGCGATCCCACATCCTTTCCCACTTAGCGCACGCTTAGGGGCCTTAGCCGGTGATCTGGGCTGTTTCCCTCTCGACCACGAAGCTTATCCCCCGCAGTCTCACTGCCGCGCTCTCACTCACCGGCATTCGGAGTTTGGCTGACTTCGGTAAGCTTGTCGGCCCCCTAGGCCATCCAGTGCTCTACCTCCGGTAAGAAACACACGACGCTGCACCTAAATGCATTTCGGGGAGAACCAGCTATCACGAAGTTTGATTGGCCTTTCACCCCTACCCACAGCTCATCCCCCAGGTTTTCAACCCTGGTGGGTTCGGGCCTCCACGACGTCTTACCGACGCTTCACCCTGGCCATGGGTAGATCACTCCGCTTCGGGTCTACACCCCGCGACTACAACGCCCTATTCGGACTCGCTTTCGCTACGGCTACCCCACACAGGTTAACCTCGCCACGAAGCATAACTCGCAGGCTCATTCTTCAAAAGGCACGCCATCACCCCGTCCGAAGACTCAAGGCTCTGACGGCTTGTAAGCACACGGTTTCAGGTACTATTTCACTCCCCTCCCGGGGTACTTTTCACCTTTCCCTCACGGTACTTGTCCGCTATCGGTCATCAGGTAGTATTTAGGCTTGACGGGTGGTCCCGCCAGATTCACAGCGAATTTCACGGGCTCGCTGCTACTCGAGAACACGCCCACAACAGAACCAGACATTTTCGCGTACGGGGCTATCACCCACTACGGCCGACCATCCCAGAGTCGTTCCGCTAACACCGGCTCTTGCTGTCCCATCCTCGGCAGAAGATGAACGACACGTCTCACAACCCCGCACCCGCAACACCTGCCGGCTTGACACGGACACGGTTTAGCCTCTTCCGCTTTCGCTCGCCACTACTCACGGAATCACTATTGTTTTCTCTTCCTGTGGGTACTGAGATGTTTCACTTCCCCACGTTCCCTCCACGCACCCTATGAATTCAGGTACGGGTAACGCCCCATGACGGGCGCTGGGTTTCCCCATTCGGACACCCTCGGATCACAGCTCGGTTGACAGCTCCCCGAGGCCTATCGCGGCCTCCCACGTCCTTCATCGGCTCCTGATGCCCAGGCATCCACCATGTGCTCTTAACAACTTGACCACAACAAGATGCTCGCATCCACTATGCAACACTCAACCCACAACCACACCAGACCAAGAAGAAGCCACCACACCCGGAACCAACCGGGGCGTTAGGACAACCCTCAACCTGAGCGGCCAAAGAAAACAACCCACAGCTCCGAAGAACCTCGGGGTGTCCCCTCAGGACCCAACAGTGTGCCAAGCCAAACGGTCCGACGACCTGCGTTCCACCCAACGCACCCGACCCACGAACGGGGCCGCAAATGCGATTCAATGAAGGAACCACAGACACCTTATGAGCAGAACTCACAGAGTATTGTGGTGCCCCATCACATGATGGGACTCCTTAGAAAGGAGGTGATCCAGCCGCACCTTCCGGTACGGCTACCTTGTTACGACTTCGTCCCAATCGCCAGTCCCACCTTCGACAGCTCCCTCCACAAGGGTTGGGCCGCCGGCTTCGGGTGTTACCAACTTTCGTGACGTGACGGGCGGTGTGTACAAGGCCCGGGAACGTATTCACCGCAGCGTTGCTGATCTGCGATTACTAGCGACTCCAACTTCACGGGGTCGAGTTGCAGACCCCGATCCGAACTGAGACTCACTTTAAGGGATTCGCTCCACCTCACGGTCTCGCAGCCCTCTGTATGAGCCATTGTAGCATGTGTGAAGCCCTGGACATAAGGGGCATGATGACTTGACGTCATCCCCACCTTCCTCCGAGTTGACCCCGGCAGTCTCCCATGAGTCCCCACCATTACGTGCTGGCAACATGGAACAAGGGTTGCGCTCGTTGCGGGACTTAACCCAACATCTCACGACACGAGCTGACGACAGCCATGCACCACCTGCACACCAACCACAAGGGAATCCCTATCTCTAGGGATGTCTGGTGCATGTCAAACCCAGGTAAGGTTCTTCGCGTTGCATCGAATTAATCCACATGCTCCGCCGCTTGTGCGGGCCCCCGTCAATTCCTTTGAGTTTTAGCCTTGCGGCCGTACTCCCCAGGCGGGGCGCTTAATGCGTTAGCTGCGGCACAGAAACCGTGGAATGGTCCCCACACCTAGCGCCCAACGTTTACGGCGTGGACTACCAGGGTATCTAATCCTGTTCGCTCCCCACGCTTTCGCTCCTCAGCGTCAGTATCGGCCCAGAGACCCGCCTTCGCCACCGGTGTTCCTCCTGATATCTGCGCATTTCACCGCTACACCAGGAATTCCAGTCTCCCCTGCCGAACTCAAGTGATGCCCGTATCGACCGCACGCTCAGAGTTAAGCCCCAAGTTTTCACGGCCGACGCGACACACCGCCTACGAGCTCTTTACGCCCAATAATTCCGGACAACGCTCGCACCCTACGTGTTACCGCGGCTGCTGGCACGTAGTTGGCCGGTGCTTCTTCTCCAGGTACCGTCAATTGCTCTTCGTCCCTGGCGAAAGAGGTTTACAACCCGAAGGCCGTCATCCCCCACGCGGCGTCGCTGCGTCAGGCTTCCGCCCATTGCGCAATATTCCCCACTGCTGCCTCCCGTAGGAGTCTGGGCCGTGTCTCAGTCCCAGTGTGGCCGGTCGCCCTCTCAGGCCGGCTACCCGTCACCGCCTTGGTAGGCCATCACCCCACCAACAAGCTGATAGGCCGCAGGCCCATCCCCCACCGAAAAAACTTTCCACCACCAACCATGCGATCAATGGTCCTATCCGGTATTAGACCCAGTTTCCCGGGCTTATCCCAGAGTGGAGGGCAGGTCACCCACGTGTTACTCACCCGTTCGCCGCTCGTGTACCCCCGAAAGGGCCTTACCGCTCGACTTGCATGTGTTAAGCACGCCGCCAGCGTTCGTCCTGAGCCAGGATCAAACTCTCCAACAAAACCCTGACAAACAAACAACTGGCCACAACACCCGACGGGGTCGAATGCTGCAACCACAATTTGGCACAAATACGCCAAACCGAATAAAAATAGCTCGGCACACTGTTGAGTTCTCAAAAGACACCCGCACTCGAGGACCGGACCTGCTGGCCGTCGCCCCGGGGCGTCAGAGTCACCTCTGCAAGGAGGCAACTTTCTTATACTACGTGTACCGGAGACCAGCGTCAAGCCTTACTCCGGGCGGCCGGATGACCACCGAAGTGGACTTCCTGGGCCGTCGCCTCCGGGCCGGATCCGCGTCCCTGGCCTTGCGGCCGGTCTCGCTCTCGTCCGTCCCGTCCTGGCGACAACGAGAAAGTTACAGGACGGCCCGGAGGCGTTTCACAGGGGGGTACCCGGACGTCGTTCTCGCAGGTCAGAGGCCGGTCAGGCCGATCCGACCCGGACTCCGGCGAGGTTGCGCTTCCCGCGCCGCACGACCAGCCAGCCGCCGGCGAGGACGCTCCCGGCGTCCGGGACCCACTCCTCGTCGACGATCTTGACGTTGTTGACGTACGCACCGCCCTCCTTCACGGCACGACGCGCGGCGCCCTTGCTGTCGGTCAGGCCGGTGGCGACGAGCAGGTCGACGATCGTGTCGCCCGGGCCGGCGTCGGCGGTCGGCACCTCGGCGAGCGCGGCGCCGAGAGTGGCCGCGTCCAGGTCGCCGAGCTCGGCCCGGCCGAACAGCGCCTGGCTCGCCGTCGTCACCTGCCGGGTCTGCTCCTCGCCGTGCACCAGCGTCGTGAGCTCGGCGGCGAGGCGTCGTTGCGCGCCACGCAGGTGCGGCTTCTCGGCGAGCTCGGTCTCCAGTGCCTCGATCTCGGCGCGGTCGAGGAAGGTGAACAGCTTCAGGTAGGTGATCGCGTCGGCGTCGGCGACGTTCACGAAGTACTGGTACCAGGCGTAGGGCGAGGTGCGTTCCGGGTCCAGCCAGACGTTGCCGCCCCCGGTGGACTTGCCGAACTTGCGGCCCTCGGAGTCGGTGACCAGCTGCAGGGTCAGCGCGTGGACGTGGTCGCCGGTGACCCGCCGGACGAGGTCGACACCACCGATGATGTTGCCCCACTGGTCGGACCCGCCGATCTGCAGCCGCACCCCGAGCTCGCGGTACAGGTGCAGGTAGTCCTGGGCCTGCAGGAGCAGGTAGCTGAACTCGGTGTAGGACATCCCGTCTGCGGCGAGACGGCGCTTCACCGTGTCCCGCGAGATCATCGTGCTGACCGGGAAGTGCTTGCCCAGGTCACGCAGGAACTCCAGGACGGTCTGCTGCCCGGTCCAGTCCAGGTTGTTGACCGCCACGGCGCCGGTCGGCCCGTCGTCGAAGGACACGAACCGCTCGAGCTGGCCCCGGATGATCGTCGTCCAGTCGGCCACGGTCGAGGCGTCGTTGAGCGTCCGCTCCCCCACGTCGCGCGGGTCCCCGATCATCCCGGTCGCCCCGCCGGCGAGGATGACCGGACGGTGTCCGGCCTCCTGGAAGCGGCGCAGGGTCAGCATCGGGATCAGGTGTCCGGCGTGCAGGCTCGACGCGGTCGGGTCGAAGCCCGCATAGATCGACACCGGTTCGTCGGCGGCGAGCTCCTTCGCGAGCGCGTCGCGGTCGGTGCTCTGCGCGATCAGGCCGCGCCACTCCAGGTCGTCGAGGATGTCGGTACCCACGGTGCCCATCTTGGTCGGGCCGTCGTGGCCCGTGCACGCGGGTGGCTCACGCGCTCCGACGACGGCGTGTCCCCGCCCGGTAGGGGCTGACCGCGGGTGAGCCGTCGACCCAGTACCGCCAGGGCAGCTCGGCCGCGGCGGCCACGCCCACCCGGGGTCCGGTCCGGATCCGCTCGGTGGCCACCGGCGCACCGGCGCGCAGCCGTACCCGTGAGGCGGGGTCGGTGACGTCGGTGCCGTCGTCCTCGCGGTGCAGCCCGAGCAGCGCGGCCAGCCGCGCGGGCCCCCGGGCCAGGTCGGCGTCGCGACGGGCGGTGGGTCGGCGCTCCCGCGCGACCCCCGGGTCGGTGAGCAGCTCGCCGCCCCGCAACAGGACCGCACCCGGCTCGCCCTCGGTGAGGCACGAGACGTTCGCGCAGAAGTGCATGCCGTAGACGAAGTAGACGTACAGATGACCGGGCGGGCCGAACATCACCCCGTTGCGTGCGGTCCGGCCGCGGTAGCAGTGCGACGCCGGATCCTCGCGGCTCCGGTAGGCCTCCACCTCGACCAGCCGCACCGCGACGGTGCCGTCGGGGGTGTCGGCCTCCAGGACGCACCCGAGCAGTCGTGCGGCGGCGGGCAGGACGTCGACCGCCAGCTCGGACCGGTCCAGCAGAGGGACGGGGCCCGGCCGGTCGTCCCGGCCGGGCCCCGCAGTGTGCTGCTCGGGCATCAGCGGCGCGCGAGCGCCAGCTGCACGCAGGTCACGACACCGGCCATGGCCTTCTCGACCTCGTCGAGCGGGGGCAGCGTCGGGGCGAGACGGATCGTCGCGTCCTGCGGGTCCTTGCCGTAGGGGTGCGTCGCTCCGGCCGGGGTCAGGACGACCCCGGCGTCCTTGGCCAGGCGCACGACCTCCGAGGCGAGGCCGTCCGGGACGGTGAGGCTCACGAAGTAGCCGCCCCGTGGCTTCGTCCAGGACACGCCCTCGACGTCTGAGAACGCCTCGGACAGCAGCCGGTCGACCGCCGCGAACTTCGGTGCGATCAGCTCACGGTGCGCGGCCATGTGTGCCCGCAGCCCGGCGGCGTCCTTCAGGAACAACGCGTGCCGCAGGTGGTTCACCTTGTCCGGCCCGATCGTCTTCTTCGACGCCAGCTTCAGCCACCAGTCGACGTTGGCCTGCGAGGCACCGAAGAACGCGACGCCCGCACCGGCGAGAGTGATCTTCGAGGTGGACCCGAAGACGAACGGCCGGTCCGGGTTGCCCGCCTCGGCGGCCAGCGTGAGGACGTCGGCGATCTCGACCTCCTCGGTGGTCAGGTGGTGCACCGCGTAGGCGTTGTCCCACATGATCCGGAAGTCCGGGGCCGCGGTCGGCATCGCGGCCAGCCGGCGCACGACCTCGTCGGAGTACACGGTGCCGTCGGGGTTGGAGTACTTCGGCACGCACCAGATGCCCTTGATCGACGGGTCGTCGGCGACGAGCCGCTCGACCTCGTCCATGTCGGGGCCGTCGGCGGTCATGCCGACGGTCACCAGGTCGATGCCGAGCCGCTCGCACACACCGTAGTGACGGTCGTAGCCCGGGACCGGCGCGATGAACGCGACCCGCCCGGCGTCCACCCAGCGGGTCGGGGCGCCGGGCAGCGCGGTCAGCAGGGCGTGCACGAGTGTGTCGTGCATCAGCTCGAGGCTGGAGTTGTTCGACGCCACCAGCTGCGCGACCGGGACCTGCAGCGACGGCGCGAAGATCTCGCGCAGCTCGGGCAGACCCTGGCCACCGCCGTAGTTGCGGGTGTCGGTGCCGTCGGCCGCGCGGAACTGCCCGGCGCCCGGCAGGCCGAGCAGCTCGTGGGACAGGTCCAGCTGCTGCGCGGACGGCTTGCCCCGCGTCAGGTCGAGCTTCAGGCCGGCGGCCTTCAGCTCCTCGTAGGCTGCGGCAGGGTCGGTCATGCGGTTCCTCCGGTGAACTCTCGCGCTGCTGCGACCGCGGAACGCAGGTCGGTGAGCTGCTCGGCGACCCGGTCGCCGGCCGTCCCACCGCGCGCGTTCCGCGATGCGATGGAGCCTTCCACGGTCAGTACGTCGCGGACACTCGGGTCGAGTGCGGGGTGCACGGCGGCCAGCTCGGCGTCGGTCAGGTCCTCCAGCCCGACCCCGCGGGCCTCGGCGGCGCGCACGCAGCCGCCCGCCGCCTCGTGCGCCACCCGGAACGGGACACCCTGCCGGACGAGCCACTCGGCGACGTCGGTGGCGAGGGTGAACCCGGCCGGGGCGAGCTCGGCGAGCCGGTCGGTGTGGAAGGTCAGGGTGGCCACCATCCCGGCGACCGCGGGGAGCAGGAGCTCCAGCTGCGCGACCGAGTCGAACAGCGGCTCCTTGTCCTCCTGCAGGTCCCGGTTGTAGGCCAGCGGGAGCCCCTTGAGGGTGGTCATGAGCCCGGCCAGGTTGCCGACGAGCCGGCCGGACTTGCCCCGGGCCAGCTCGGCGACGTCGGGGTTCTTCTTCTGCGGCATGATCGAGCTGCCGGTGGAGAACGCGTCGTCGAGGGTGACGTAGCCGAACTCGGCCGTGGCCCAGAGGATGATCTCCTCCGACAGCCGCGACAGGTCGATCCCGATCATGGCGAGGACGAACGCCGCCTCGGCGGCGAAGTCCCGCGCGGCGGTCCCGTCGATGGAGTTGGCCGAGGAGCCGGTGAACCCCAGCTCGGCGGCGACGGCCTCCGGGTCCAGCCCGAGGGACGAGCCGGCCAGCGCGCCGGAGCCGTAGGGCGACCAGGCGCTGCGCCGGTCCCAGTCGACGAGCCGGTCGACGTCGCGCAGCAGGGCCTGGGCGTGGGCGGCGAGCTGGTGGCCGAGCAGCACGGGCTGCGCGTGCTGCAGGTGCGTGCGGCCGGGCATCACCGCGCCGGGGTGCGCGTCGGCCTGCGCGACCAGGGCCTCGACGACGTCGAGCACTCCGGCGCCGACGCGGCGGGTCGCGCCGCGCAGCCACATCCGGAACTGGGTGGCCACCTGGTCGTTGCGCGAGCGCCCGGCCCGCAGCTTGCCGCCCAGGTCGGCGCCCGCCCGCTCGATGAGGCCGCGCTCCAGCGCGGTGTGCACGTCCTCGTCGCCCGGGTCGGGGCCGAACGCCCCGGAGGCCACGTCGGCGGCGAGCTCGTCGAGCGCCTTGTGCATGCCCGACAGCTCCTCGTCGGTCAGCAGACCGGCGCGGTGCAGGACCCGGGCGTGTGCCGACGAGCCGCGGATGTCGTAGGGGGCCAGAGCCCAGTCGAAGTGGGTGGACTTCGACAGGGCCGCGAGCGCGTCGGCCGGACCGGACGCGAACCGGCCGCCCCACAGCGCTCCGCCACCGGCGACCGCGTCCCGCCGGGGGTCCGCGTCGGTCATGTCGGGTCTCCTTCTCGTTCGTCGTGCGCCCCGGCACCCGCGTGGGCGCCCCGGGGCAGGTCCTGCAGCCGCTCGGCCAGCTCCGCCCCGGTGAGGGGCTCGCGGGCGACCACGATGACCGTGTCGTCACCGGCGATGGTGCCGACGACGTCGTGCAACGCGGCCCGGTCGAGAGCGCTCGCGAGGTAGTGCGCCGCACCCGGCGGGGTCCGCAGGACGGCCAGGTTCCCACTCGCGTCGGCGGACACCAGCAGCTCCCCCAGCAACCGGGCCAGCCGCCCGGTGCCGCCCTCCACCCCGCGCACGGGACTGCCGTCCTCCGGGATGCGGTAGACCGGCTGCCCGCCGTCGGCCCCCCGGAGCTTGACCGCCCCCAGCTCGTCCAGGTCACGCGAGAGGGTGGCCTGGGTGGTCTCGATGCCGTGCTGCTGGTGCAGCAGCCCGATGATCTCGACCTGGCTGCTCAGCTCGTGGTTCCAGATCACGTCGATGACGGCCGCGTGCCGTCGGGCCCGGTTGACCGGGTTCCTGCGGTCGCGGTCGGACTCACGCATGCCGCAGGAGCCAGGTGAGCAACGCCTTCTGCGCGTGCAACCGGTTCTCGGCCTCGTCCCAGACCGCGCTGGCCGGGCCGTCGAGCACCTCGTCGGTGATCTCGTCGCCCCGGTGGGCCGGCAGGCAGTGCAGCACGATCGCGTCCGGCGCGGCACGGTCGAGCAGGGCGGCGTCGACCTGGTACGGCCGGAAGGGCGCGACCCGGTCGAGGCCGTCGTCCTCCTGCCCCATGGAGGTCCAGGTGTCGGTGACCAGGACCTCGGCCCCCACGACGGCGGCAGCCGGGTCCGCGACGAGGGTCACCGACCCACCGGTCTGCTCGGCGCGGGTCTTGGCGTCGCGGAGCACCTCGTCGTCCGGGGTGAACCCGGCGGGCGCGGCGATCCGCACGTGCAGCCCGGCGGTGGTCCCGCCCAGCAGCAGCGAGTGGGCGATGTTGTTCGCCCCGTCGCCCAGGTAGGTCAGTGTCAGCCCGGCGAGCCGGCCGAACCGCTCCCGCACCGTCTGCAGGTCCGCGAGGATCTGGCACGGGTGGAACGTGTCGGTCAGCGCGTTGACGACCGGCACGGTCGCCACGGAGGCCATCTCCTCGATCCGCTCCTGGCCGCTGGTGCGCCACACGATCGCGTCCAGGTAGCGGGACAGGACACGGGCGGTGTCGGAGATGGTCTCGCCGCGCCCGAGCTGGCTGGTGGTGCCGTCGAGGATGATCGCGGTACCGCCGAGCTGGGTGATCCCGGCCTCGAACGACACCCGGGTGCGGGTGGAGGACTTGTCGAACACGACCCCCACCGCGCGGGGCCCGGCCAGCGGACGCTCGGCGAACGGGTCGGCCTTCAGCCGGTCGGCGAGGTCGAGGACCTCGGTCTGCTCGGCCGGGGTCAGGTCGTCGTCGCGGAGCAGGTGGCGGACCATCTCACCTGCCCTGCCCCTCGTGCTGCGCCACGGCGGCGGCGAGGACCGCCGGGAGGGCCGTCAGGAACTCCTCGGCCTCGTCGTCGGCCAGGGTCAGCGCCGGCGCCAGCCGTAGCCGCTCCGGGGTGGCGTTGTTGATCAGGATCCCGGCGTCCCGCGCAGCGGCGGCGGCCTGTGCCGCGACCGGCGCGGTGAGGCCGATGCCGATGTGCAGACCGGCCCCGGAGACGTCGCCGACCAGGGGGTGGCCCAGTCCCTCGACCCGGCTGCGGATCTCCTTGCCGAGCCGGTCGACGTGAGCCAGCAGCCCCTCGGCCGCGATCGTGTCCAGCACGGCGAGCGCTGCGGCACAGGACACCGGGTTGCCCCCGAAGGTCGTGCCGTGCTGGCCGGGCTCGAGCAGACCGGCGGCCGCACCGAACCCGATGCAGGCGCCGATCGGGAGACCGCCGCCGAGGCCCTTGGCCAGGGTGACGACGTCGGGGACGACGCCGTGCGCCTGGTGGGCGAACCAGTAGCCGGTACGGCCGATGCCGGTCTGCACCTCGTCCAGGACCAGCAGCGCGCCCCGCTCCGCGGTGATCCGGCGGGCCTGCGCCAGGTACTCCTCGGGCGGCACGATCACGCCGGCCTCGCCCAGGATCGGCTCCAGGAACACGGCGGCCGTGTCCTCGGTGACCGCGGCGTCGAGCGCGGCGACGTCACCGAAGGGGATGTGGTGCACCCCGGCGGGCATCGGCTCGAACGGGGCCCGCTTCGCGGGCTGCCCGGTCAGCGCGAGCGCACCCATGGTGCGGCCGTGGAACGCGCCCTCGCAGGCGATGATCTGTGGCCGCCCGGTCCGGCGCGCGATCTTGAACGCGGCCTCGTTGGCCTCGGTGCCGGAGTTGCAGAGCAGGGTGCGGGCGTCGTCGCGGCCGAGCAGTGCCTGCAGCCGCTCGGCGAGCTGCAGCGCGGGCTCGGTGATGAAGAAGTTCGAGGTGTGCCCGAGGGTGCGGACCTGCTCGGACACCGCCTCGACGACGGCCGGGTGGGCATGCCCGAGCGCGTTGACCGCGATCCCGGAGTAGAGGTCCAGGAAGCGGCGCCCCTCGGCGTCCCACACCTGCGCGCCCTCCCCGCGGACCAGGGTCAGCGGCGGGGTGCCGTAGTTGTTCATCAGCGCGGCCTGCCACCGCTGCGCGTGCGTGATCATGTCGTTCCCCCAGCTGTGGCGTCGGGCAGCACCATGGTGCCGACGCCCTCGTGCGTGAACACCTCGAGCAGGACCGAGTGCGGTACCCGCCCGTCGATCACGTGGGCCTGGCCGACGCCCGAGCGGACCGCTCGCAGGCAGGCCTCCATCTTCGGCGCCATCCCGCTCTCCAGGCGGGGCAGCATCGGCTCGAGCTGGTCCGCGGTGAGCGAGGTGATGATCGACTCCGGGTCGGGGTAGTTCGCGTAGAGCCCCTCGACGTCGGTGAGCACCACGAGCTTCGCGGCGTCCAGCGCGCCGGCGAGCGCCGCAGCGGCGCTGTCGGCGTTGATGTTGTGGACCTGGCCGTCGGCGTCCGGTGCGATGCCCGCGACGACCGGGATCCGGCCCGCGGCGATGATGTCCAGCACCGCGTCCGGGTTGACCTTCGTGACGTCCCCGACCAGGCCGATGTCCACGGGCTCGCCGCCGACCAGGGCGGTGCGCTTCTCGGCGGTGAACAGGCCCGCGTCCTCCCCGGACAGGCCGACGGCGAGCGGGCCGTGGGCGTTGATCAGCCCGACGAGCTCGCGGCCGACCTGCCCGAACAGCACCATCCGGACGATCTCCATCGTCTCCGGCGTGGTGACCCGCAGACCGCCGCGGAACTCACCGGGCATCCCGAGCCGCTTCAGCATCGCCGAGATCTGCGGACCGCCGCCGTGCACGACGACCGGGTGGATGCCGGCGAGCCGCAGGAACACCATGTCCCGGGCGAAGGCCTGCTTGAGCTCCTCGTCGATCATGGCGTTGCCGCCGTACTTGACGACGACGATCCGGCCGTGGAACCGCTGCAGCCAGGGCAGCGCCTCGGCGAGCACACCGGCCTTCTCCCCCGCGCGCTTCAGCCGGGCCGGGGTCTCCGGGGACGGCGCGATCTGCGGCTGGGGCAGCGCGTCCGGGGCGACCGGCTCAGGAGGAGTAGGCACTGTTCTCCTCCACGTAGGCGTGTGACAGGTCGGTGGTCCGGATCTCCGCGGTGTGCGCCTCGGCCCCGCCGGACAGGCCCAGCCCGACCTCGATCAGGACGTCCTTCCCGGACAGGTCGCAGTCGGCCCGGTCCCCGGCCACGGCCGCCCCCTTGCACAGCAGCACGCCGTTGATCGTGACGTCGAGGCGCTCGGGGTCGAGCTCGGCGTCGGCGTAGCCGGCGGCGGCGGCGACCCGGCCCCAGTTGGGGTCGGACCCGAACATCGCGGTCTTGACCAGGGCGTCGCGGGCGATCGTCCGGGCGACGGTGACCGCGTCGTCCTCCGAGGCGGCACCGCTGACCCGCACCGTGATCCGCTTCGTGACGCCCTCGGCGTCGGCCTGCATCTGCTCGGCGAGATCGCGGCACACGCGGGTGAGCGCAGCGGTGAACACCGCCGGGTCGGCCTCGACCCCGGAGGCGCCGGAGGCCAGCACCAGCACGGTGTCGTTGGTGGACATCGAGCCGTCGACGTCGAGCCGGTCGAAGCTGTAGCGGACGGCCTCGCGCAGCGCGGCGTCGAGCGTCGCCCGGTCGAGCACGGCGTCGGTGGTGAGGACGCTGAGCATGGTCGCCATCGACGGCGAGATCATCCCGGCGCCCTTGGTGGTGCCCCCGACCGTCCAGCCCGCGGGGTCGGTGACCACGGACTCCTTCGGGACGGTGTCGGTCGTCATGATCGCGCCGGCGACGGCGGACCCGGCCTCCGGCGTGGCGGCCAGCCCCACGGCGGCCTTCTCCACGCCGGCGAGCACCGTCTCCCGCGGGAGCTGCTCGCCGATCAGACCGGTGGAGCAGACCGCCACGTCGATCGCACCGCAGCCGAGCACCTCGGCGACCTTCTCGGCGGTGGCGTGCGCGACCTGGAAGCCCTCGGCGCCGGTGCAGGCGTTCGCCCCGCCGGAGTTCAGGACGACCGCGCGCAGCGAGCCGGTGGTCAGCACCTGCTGCGACCACAGGACGGGCGCGGCCTTGACCTTGTTGCGGGTGAAGACCCCGGCGGCCTCGGCGCGCGGACCGTCGTTGACCACGAGCGCCAGGTCGGCCCGGCCGGACTTCTTGATCCCGGCGGCGATCCCGGCCGCCCGGAACCCCTTCGCGGCGGTCACGCTCACGGTGCCACTCCCGTCGTCGGCAGGCCCAGGGTCTCGGGGAGCCCGAGGGCCAGGTTCATGCACTGCACGGCGCCCCCGGCGGTGCCCTTGGTGAGGTTGTCGATCGCCGAGACGACGACGAGGCGACCCGCGTCGGCGTCCACGGTGACCTGCAGTGCGACGTTGTTCGAGCCGAGGGTCTGCGCCGTGGTGGGCCACCGGCCCTCCGGCAGCAGGTGCACGAACGGCTCGTCCGCGTACGCCTTCTCGTAGACCGCCCGCACGGCGGCGGCGTCGGTCGCCGGATCGGCCAGCGCGGCCGAGCAGGAGGCCAGGATGCCGCGCGGCAGCGGGGCCAGCACCGGGGTGAAGCTCACCGACACCGCGGAGCCGAGCGCGGCCGAGAGGTTCTGTGCGATCTCCGGGGTGTGCCGGTGCACACCGCCGACGCCGTACGCCGACAGCGAGCCCATGACCTCGGCGCCCAGCAGGTGCGGCTTGAGCGCCTTGCCCGCACCGGAGGTCCCGGTGACGGCGGTGATCACGACCTCGGGCGCGACCAGGCCTGCGACCAGCGCCGGGAACAGCGCGAGGCTGGTCCCGGTCGGGTAGCAGCCGGGCACCGCGACGCGCCGGGTACCGGTCAGTGCGGCCCGGGCGCCGGGCAGCTCGGGCAGCCCGTAGGGCCAGTGCCCGGCGTGCTCGCCGCCGTACCACCGGTCCCAGGCGGCGGGGTCGCTGAGCCGGTGGTCGGCACCGCAGTCGACGACGAGCGTGTCCGGGCCCAGCTGCGCGGCCAGCTCGGCGGACTTCCCGTGCGGCAGCGCAAGGAACACCGCGTCGTGTCCGGCGAGGTTCTCCGCCGTGCTCTCGGCCAGGAGGCGGTCCGCGAGCGGGGCCAGGTGCGGCTGGTGCTCGCCCAGACGCGTGCCCGCGTTCCCGCCGGCCGTGAGGGCGCCGATCTCCACCTCGGGATGTGCGAGCAGCAGCCGGAGGAGCTCTCCCCCGGCGTAGCCACTGGCTCCCGCCACTGCGATGCGTACCACGTGGATGAGTATGCACGGACCCGAAAGGTCATGCAAACACGTTCGCGATCGCGATCGGGCGGTCCGGAACCGGCCCCGCGGAGGTGTGCGGTGCCTAGTTTCGCGCGGGTGCGGCGAGAGCGGGCGGGCGGGGCGGGATCCGGGGCGTCCGGGCCCGGGCGGGTGCGGGCGGTGGTGCTGCTGGCGGCGCTGTGCGTGCTGTCGTCGGCGGGGTGCGCCTCGACGGTCGCGGGGACACCGTGGCCCGCCGGGCAGGGGCCCGCGCTGCCGGAGTCGGCCACCTCGGCGCAGGGCACGACGGTGGCGCCGACCCGACGCCCACCGACGTCGTTCACCGTGCCCGGGCCGCTGTCGGGCGCGCCGCCCGCCGGCTCCGACGGCCGGTCGACGACGACGGTGCCCCCCGTACCGGTCTCCCCCGTCCCTCCGGAGGGCGCCGACGCGCCCGCGGTCACGGTGCCGCCGGTGCCGGTCGGTGACGGTGCCGCCCCCGTCCCGGAGGGCCGTGCCCGCCCCGCACCGGGCTCCACGGGCGCGGCGACCCGGCCCGCACGACCGGCGGCGGCAGCGGCCCCGCTCACCGCGGACGTGCTGGACGACGAGTGTCTGCTGGACGCGGCGTCGCTGACCGGGCTGCTCGGCGGGCCACCGGTCGCGCCGGCGGCGAACGCCGTGGTCACCCGCGCCGACGGCACCCGTACCCGCGCCTGTTTCGCGCTGGCCGACGGGGTGACCGTCTCGGTGAACGCGTACACGACCAACCGGGGCACCCCGGGCGGCTACGTCGCCGCCGCGCGGCACGGCACCGCGGTGACCCGGCTGCCGGCCGGGACGTCGGCGACGGTGCTCGACACCGTCGCCGGACCGACCCTGCAGCTGGCCACCACGCGGTACCTGCTGACGGTCGCGGTCGCGGGCCGGACGCCGACGCCCGAGCAGTGGCGGGCCGCGGCGGTGGCCGTCGCCGCGGCGGCCGCGCGCTGATCCCGCCGGGCTCCCGGTCCGCGCCGGGCCCGCCACCGGTCGTGCTCAGCGCAGCGCGGCCCCGTGCCGGGAGGTGGCCTCGGCCACCGCGGCGTCGCGGGCGGCGTTCGCCTCCTCGCTGGTCAGCGTCCGGTCCGCCGCGCGCAGGCGCAGCGAGAACGCCAGCGAGCGGCGCCCCTGTCCGACCTGGTCCCCGGTGTAGACGTCGAACAGCCGCACCGACTCCAGCAGCTCCCCCGCACCCGCGGTGAGCGCCTCGGCGAGATCGGCCGCCGGGACCGACTCGTCGGCCACGAGGGCGACGTCGACGGCGACCGGCGGGAACGGCGACACCCGGGGCACCGGCAGGTTCTCCCGCAGCGGCACCGCGTCGAGGTCGATCTCGGCGGCCGCCGTGCGGGGCGGCAGACCGAGCGCCTCGACGACCTTGGGGTGCAGCTCACCGGCGTACCCGACGACGAGGTCGGACCCGGCCACGACGAGCTCGGCGCACCGGCCCGGGTGCCAGGGCGCCCGCTCGGCGCGTCGCGGCCGCAGCTCCACCCCGGCGGCGGCACCGGTCAGCCGGGCCGCCTCGACGGCGTCGGACCAGGCCGCGGGACGGCCCCGGCCCCACCAGCCGCGCGGCTCGCGGTTCCCGGCGAGGACGACCCCGACGTGCACGGGCTGGTCGGGCAGCGCGGCGCGCAGGGCGGCGTACTCCTCGTCCGACGGGCGGCCGGTGACGGCCGGGTCGGGCATCGCGGGGGTGGTCCCCCCCGGCTGCACGACCTGCGCGATCGCGTACAGCGCGAGGTCCTCGGCACCGCGGGAGCGGTTGCGCACCAGCATGTCCAGCAGCCCGGGCAGCAGTGTCGTCGCGAGCCGGGGACGCTCGGCGTCGAGGGGGTTGGTGACGGCGACGGTGCGGCGACGCTCGTCGTCGGCGGGCAACCCCAGGTCGTCCCAGGTCCGCTCGGAGACGAACGGGAACGGCAGCACCTCGACGTGCCCGGCCTCGGCGAGTGCGCGGGAGACGGCGCGGCGGCGCTGCTGGGCGGCGGTCAGCCCGCGTCCGGCCGGGGCGGTGGGCACGACCGACGGGATCGTGTCGTAGCCCTCCAGACGCAGGACCTCCTCGACCAGGTCCGCGGCCATCGTCAGGTCCGGACGCCAGGTCGGCGGGGTCGCGACGACGACGCCTTGCCCGTCGCCGGCGGTGTCGAGCTCCACGGTGCAGCCGACCTGGGTGAGGCGGCGCACGGTCGCGCCGCGCGGGTACTCGATCCCGGCGACGCGGTCGGGCATCGACAGCGGCATCCGCACCGGCGCGACGGCGGGGACCCCGCCCTCGTCGGTGCGGCCGTCGGCCAGGGTGCCGCCGCCGAGCTCGACGAGCAGCTGCGCGGCCCGCTCGGCGGCGACCGGCGGCAGCGCCGGGTCCACGACCCGTTCGAACCGCCGGGACGCCTCACTGGGCAGCTTGTGCCGGCGGGCGGCGCGGGCGATCACCGGCGGGGAGAAGTGCGCGGCCTCCAGCAGCACGTCGACCCGGGCGCCGTCGGCGAGGTCCTCGGGTGCGGGGATCTCGGTGGACGCGCCGCCCATCACCCCGGCCAGCCCGATCGGGCCGGAGTCGTCGGTGATGAGCAGGTCGTCGGGGTCCAGGGCGCGGGTCTGGCCGTCGAGGGTCTGCAGCTTCTCCCCCGTCGCGGCCCGGCGGACCTCGACGGCACCGGTGAGCCGGGACGCGTCGTAGGCGTGCAGCGGCTGGCCGAGGTCGAGCATCACGAAGTTGGTGACGTCGACGATCAGCGAGATCGGCCGCATCCCGGCCGAGAGCAGCGCGCGCTGCATCCACCAGGGGCTGGGCGCGGCCGGGTCGACGCCGTCCACCCGGCGGGCGACGAACCGCGGGCAGGCGTCGGTGTCGGCCAGGCGCACCGGCCAGGCGTCGCCGGCGGTGTCCGGGACGGCGACCCGGGTGACCGGGTCGGTGTAGTCGGCGTCGAGGGAGGTCGCGAGCTCACGGGCGAGGCCGCGGACGGCGAAGCAGTAGCCACGGTCCGGGGTGACGGCGAGCTCGACGACGTCCTCGGCCAAGCCGAGGACGTCCCGGGCGTCGTCGCCGGGCTCGGCGGTGCCGGGCGGCAGCACCAGGATGCCGCCGCTCTCGGCGCCGAGCCCCAGCTCCTTCGCCGAGGCGATCATGCCGTCGGAGACCTTGCCGTAGGTCGTGCGCTGGGCGATCGCGAAGTCGCCGGGCAGCACCGCACCCGGTTCGGTGACGACGACGAGGTCGCCCACGACGAAGTTGCGGGCGCCGCACACCACGTAGCGGTGCCGCTCGCCCTCGAAGCCCACCCGGCAGTACCGGATCGGCTTCTTGAAGCCGGTGAGCTCGTCGATCTCCTCGACCCGGGCGACGGTCACGGGGCCGGTGACCGCGGGGGCGGGGTGGATCTCCTCGACCTCCAGGCCGACCCGGACGAAGGCGTCGCCGATCGCCTCGGGGCCGTCCGGCAGCGACGCCGGGTCGATGTGCCGGGCGAGCCAGGACGCGGACACTCGCACTGCTCAGAACTCCTCAGGTGGAAGCGGGGTGGGCCGGGTCAGACGCCGAACGCGGTCGAGAAGCGGACGTCGCCCTCGACCATGTCCCGCATGTCCGGGATGCCGTTGCGGAACATCAGGGTCCGCTCGATGCCCATGCCGAAGGCGAACCCGGAGTACACCTCGGTGTCGACGCCGCAGGCGCGCAGGACGTTCGGGTTGACCATGCCGCAGCCGCCCCACTCGACCCAGCCGGGTCCGCCCTTCTTCTGCGGGAACCACAGGTCCACCTCGGCCGAGGGCTCGGTGAACGGGAAGTACGACGGCCGCATCCGGGTCCCGGCCTCGGGGCCGAACACCGCGCGGGCGAACGCGTCGAGGGTGCCCTTCAGGTGGGCCATGGTCAGGCCCCGGTCGACGGCGAGGCCCTCGACCTGGTGGAACACCGGGGTGTGGGTGGCGTCGAGCTCGTCGGTGCGGAAGGTCCGCCCCGGGCAGGCGACGTAGACCGGCAGCTCGCGCTCCAGCAGCGACCGCACCTGCACCGGGGAGGTGTGGGTGCGCAGCACCGTGCCGGAGTCCTGTCCGCGCTCGGGGGCGCCGAGGTAGAAGGTGTCCTGCATGGTGCGGGCCGGGTGGTCCTTGCCGAAGTTGAGCGCGTCGAAGTTCAGCCAGGACGCCTCGACCTCGGGTCCCTCGGCGGCCTCCCAGCCCATCCCGACGAAGATGTCGGCGATCCGCTCGGACAGCTGGGTGATGGGGTGCCGTGCGCCGCGCGGACGGCGGTCCCAGGGCAGCGTGACGTCGACGGCCTCCTCGGCCAGCACCCGGGCGTCGCGCTCGACGAGCAGGACCTCACGACGCGCGTCGAACGCGGCCTGGGCCTCCGCACGGGCGGCGTTGACCCGCTTGCCGGCGTCGGCGCGCTCGGGGCCGGGCAGCTGCCCCAGCGACCGGCGGGCCATCGGGATCGGGGCGCGGTCGCCGAGGTGCGCGGGCTTCGCCGCGGCCAGCGCGTCGAGGTCGCCCGCCCCGTCGAACGCCGTGCGGGCGGCCTCCACCGCGGCCTTCAGCGCATCCGGGTCCAGTGGGCTCGCCGTGTCGTTCTCACTCATGGTGCCCACGATCGTAGAGGGCGGCCGCGAGCCGGTTTCAGTCGCGCGCCGGGGACAGCTGCGGGGCGACGCCGGCGCGGGCCCCGACCGTCGCGTAGAGGCAGATCGCCGCGGCGGTCGCCAGGTTCAGCGACTCGGCCCGCCCGTGGATGGGGACCCGCACCCGGTGGTCGGCCGCGGCGTGCACCTCGGCCGACGGGCCGTGCGCCTCGCTGCCCAGGATCCAGGCGACGGGCCCGGCGAGGGTCGGTGTGACCGCGGGGTCGTGCAGGTCGACCTCACCCCGGCCGTCGGCGACGAGCGTGGTCAGCCCGGCCGCCCG
This sequence comes from Pseudonocardia sp. ICBG1293, assembly GCF_020131355.1. Classification (GTDB taxonomy): domain Bacteria; phylum Actinomycetota; class Actinomycetes; order Mycobacteriales; family Pseudonocardiaceae; genus Pseudonocardia. Next base: position 39,216 of record NZ_JAHLEL010000011.1, on the reverse strand, counting down.
GCAGGTCTCGACGACGCCGAGCGCGTCACGGTCACGGGCCAGCGGCAGGTGGAACACGCTGCCGGTGGAGGCCCGCACGGCCTTGCCGTTGTGCGGGTCGACAGTCTCCCCGGCCAGCAGGACCGCGTCGCAGCCGGCCGCGTCGGCGACCCGGATCACGGTGCCCACGTTGCCGGGGTCGGAGATGCCGTCGCAGACCGTGACGAACCCGGGGACCCCGGCCAGCGCGGTCGGCACCGGCACGTCGAGCAGGTCGCAGACGGCGACGAGCCCCTGCGGGGTCACGGTCTCGGAGAGACCGGCAGCGGCCCGGTCGGTCACCGGGGACACCCGGGCACCGGACCGCTCCGCGGCCTCCACCAGCTCGGGGTGACGCCCGGCGGCCGCGGCGGTCACGAACAGCTCGTGCACCGTGACGGCGGCGAGTGCCTCGCGGACGGCCTGCGCCCCCTCGACGAGGAAACGCCCGGCCCGATCGCGTCCCGCGCGCCGCAGCAGCTTGCGTGCTGCGACGACGCGGGGAGTGCGTTCGGTACCGGGCGTGGAGCCCGCGGGGCGCTCGTCGGTGCCGCGCGGCTCGGTGTCGCCTCGGGTCACCTCAGGCCGCGGAGCCCTGCTCGGTGCCGACCGGCAGGTTCTCCTTCGCCACCGCGACGAGCGCGGCGAAGGCGGCCGGGTCGCTCACGGCGATCTCGGCGAGGTTCTTGCGGTCGACCTCGACACCGGCGGCCTTCAGGCCCTGGATGAACCGGTTGTAGGTCATGTCGTTGGCGCGGGCCGCGGCGTTGATCCGAGTGATCCACAGCTGCCGGAAGTCGCCCTTGCGCGCGCGACGGTCCCGGTAGGCGTAGTTCATCGAGTGGAGCATCTGCTCCTTGGCCTTGCGGTACAGCCGCGAGCGCTGCCCGCGGTAGCCGGCGGCCGACTCCAGCGTGGTGCGGCGCTTCTTCTGGGCGTTCACGGAGCGCTTCACGCGTGCCATGGGGTATCTCCTGGGGCTTCTCCGGCACTACCGCGATGGGGGTACGGCGCGCCGGGGTTCGTGAAAGGGGCGGAAGGTCAGTGACCGAGCAGCTTCTTGACGCGCTTCACGTCGGCCTTGGCGAGCTCCACGGTGCCCGACAGGTCGCGCTTCTCCTTGCGCGACTTGACCTCGAGGCGGTGGCGCAGACCGGCCTGCTGGCGCAGGATCTTGCCGCTACCGGTGATGCGGACGCGCTTCGCGGTCCCCTTGTGCGTCTTGTTCTTCGGCATGACGTATCCGTTCGATGTCGGCCCCCGAGGTTCCGGGGGTCGGTGCGGGTACTGCGTGTCCCTCCCGTGTCCGGCCGGGCCGGACACGGGAGCGGGACCTCACGCCTCGGCGTCGGCCGGGGCGTCGGAGCTGGCGGCGGCGGGCGCCTTGCGCGGCGTCGGCTTCTTCGTCGGTGCCAGCACCATCGTCATGTTGCGGCCGTCCTGTTTCGGAGCGGCCTCGACGACGGCCATGTCACCGATGTCCTCGGCCAGGCGCTGGAGCAGGCGGTAGCCCAGCTCGGGACGCGACTGCTCGCGACCACGGAACATGATCGTGACCTTGACCTTGTTGCCGCCCTCGAGGAAGCGGATCACGTGACCGCGCTTCGTCTCGTAGTCGTGCTTGTCGATCTTCGGCCGGAGCTTCTGCTCCTTGATCACGGTGAGCTGCTGGTTGCGCCGGGACTCCCGGGCCTTCTGCGCGCTCTCGTACTTGAACTTTCCGTAGTCCATGAGCTTGCAGACCGGCGGGCGGGCCTGGCCGGCGACCTCGACGAGGTCGAGGTCGGCGTCCTGGGCCAGCTTGAGGGCGTCCTCGATACGCACGATCCCGACCTGCTCACCGTTCGGGCCCACGAGGCGGACCTCGGGCACGCGGATGCGGTCGTTGATGCGGGGCTCTGTGCTGATGGGGTCTCCTGTGTGACTCGCTGTGTCGCTACTACCTGCTGCGCCGGCGACGACAAGCGAAGACCCGTTGATCGGCCCGCGGCACACATTTCTGCCACGAAGCCGGACCATGGACCCGGACGCCGCTACGATCGCGGCGTGGGTGGGAGCGGGGCTCCACTTGACGCCCGGAACACGCGTGTCAACGCGATCCCGGGTGGTCGCATTCCCGAGGATAACAGGCCCCCGGTGCCCCCGGGAACGCGGGGGCCGGACCTGCGCGGACCCGGCCCCGGGCGGTGCTCAGCCCGCGCTGGCGGCCTTGGCCCGGCTGCGCCGTGCGGTCGCCGTCCGCCCCGTGCCCGTGGTGCCGTTGCCGTTCGACGAGGAGGTCCGCCGCCGGACCGGCTTGACCGGGGTGTCGTCCGGGGTGACCAGGTCGCGCAGGAACCGGCCGGTGTGGCTGTCGGGGTGGGCCGCGATCTGCTCCGGCGTCCCCTGCGCCACCACGGTCCCGCCGCCCGAGCCGCCCTCGGGACCCATGTCGATGACCCAGTCCGAGGTCTTGATGACGTCGAGGTTGTGCTCGATCACGATCACGGTGTTGCCCTTGTCCGCCAGCCCCTGGATGACGGCGAGGAGCTTGCGGATGTCCTCGAAGTGCAGGCCGGTGGTCGGTTCGTCGAGGATGTAGACGGTGCGCCCGTTGCTGCGCTTCTGCAGCTCCGAGGCGAGCTTGACGCGCTGGGCCTCACCGCCGGACAGCGTCGGCGCGGGCTGCCCGAGCCGGACGTAGCCGAGGCCGACGTCGACCAGGGTCCGCAGGTAGCGGGCGATCGAGGTGATCGGCTCGAAGAACTCGGCCGCCTCCTCGATCGGCATGTCGAGGACGTCGGCGACGGTCTTGCCCTTGTAGTGGACCTCCAGGGTCTCCCGGTTGTACCGGGCCCCCTTGCAGACCTCGCACGGCACGTAGACGTCCGGCAGGAAGTTCATCTCGATCTTGATGGTGCCGTCGCCGGTGCACGCCTCGCAGCGGCCACCCTTGACGTTGAAGGAGAAGCGGCCCTCGGCGTAGCCGCGGACCTTCGCCTCGGTGGTCGCGGCGAACAGCTTGCGGACCTTGTCCCACACCCCGGTGTAGGTCGCCGGGTTGGACCGGGGGGTCCGTCCGATCGGCGACTGGTCGACCCGCACGAGCTTGTCGAGCTGGTCGACCCCGGTGATGCGGGTGTGCCGGCCCGGCACCTGGCGGGCGCCGTTGAGCCGGTTCGCGAGCACCGTGGCGAGGATGTCGTTGATCAGCGTCGACTTGCCGGACCCGGACACCCCGGTGATCGACACCAGACCGCCGAGCGGGACGTCGACGTCGATACCGCGCAGGTTGTGCTCGCGGGCACCCACGATGGTCAGCCTGCGGTCGTGGTCGAGCTCGCGGCGCTCGGGCAGCGGGATCGTCCTGCGCCCGGACAGGTAGGCACCGGTCAGCGAGGTGTCGTGCGACTCGAGGTCGGCGATGGTGCCCGAGTGCACGACACGGCCGCCGTGCTCACCGGCACCGGGACCGATGTCGACCGCCCAGTCCGAGGCGCGGATGGTGTCCTCGTCGTGCTCGACGACGATCAGCGTGTTCCCCAGCTCCTTGAGCCGGGTCAGGGTGTCGATCAGGCGCCGGTTGTCGCGCTGGTGCAGCCCGATCGACGGCTCGTCGAGCACGTAGAGGACCCCGACCAGGCCGGAGCCGATCTGGGTGGCCAGCCGGATCCGCTGCGCCTCGCCGCCGGACAGCGTGCCCGCGGCACGGTCCAGCGACAGGTAGTCGAGCCCGACGTCGAGCAGGAAGCCCAGCCGGGCCTGGACCTCCTTGAGCACCGCGCCGGCGATCATGGCCTGCCGGTCGTCGAGCACCATGCCGTTCAGGAACTGCGAGCACTCGGCGACCGACATGTTCGACACCTGGGCGATCGACCGCTCCCCCAGGTCCCGGTGCGGCAGGGTCACCGACAGCACCTCGGGACGCAGCCGGGCGCCGTGGCAGGCGGGGCACGGGATGTCGCGCATGTAGCCCTCGTAGCGCTCCCGCTGCGACTCGGACTCGGTCTGCTCCAGGCGGCGCTCGAGGAACGGCATGACGCCCTCGAAGTTCGCGTAGTACGAGCGCTCGCGGCCGTAGCGGTTGCGGTAGCGCACGTGCACCTGGTCGTCGCTGCCGTGCAGCACCGCCTTCTGCGCGGACGCGGGCAGCAGGCGCCACGGGGTGTCCATCCGGAACCCGACCGCGGCGGCCAGGCCGGACAGCAGCCGGCCGAAGTACTCCGCGTTGTGCCCGGACGACCACGGGGCGATGGCGCCGTCGCCCAGCGACAGGTCCGGGTCCGGCACGACGAGCTCCGGGTCGACCTCCTTCTTGATCCCGATGCCGGAGCAGGCCGGGCAGGCGCCGTAGGGCGAGTTGAAGGAGAACGTGCGCGGCTCGAGGTCGTCGACGGCGAGGGTGTGCCCGTTCGGGCAGGCCATCCGCTCGGAGAAACGGCGCTCGCGCTGCGGGTCGTCGTCGGGCAGGTCCACGAAGTCGAGCACGACCAGGCCGTCGGCCAGGCGCAGCGCGGTCTCCACCGAGTCGGTGAGCCGCTGCTTGGCGGTCGCCTTCACCGACAGCCGGTCGACGACGACGGCGATGTCGTGCTTCTCCTGCTTCTTCAGCTTCGGCGGGTCCGACAGCGGGTGGACCGTGCCGTCGACGAGGACCCGCGAGTAGCCCTGGGCCTGCAGGTTCCCGAACAGGTCGACGAACTCGCCCTTGCGGGTGCGCACCACCGGCGCGAGCACCTGGAAGCGGCTGCCCTGCTCCATCTCCAGGACCTGGTCGACGATCTGCTGCGGGGTCTGCTTCTCGATCCGCTCACCGCAGACCGGGCAGTGCGGGATCCCGGCACGCGCGTAGAGCAGCCGCAGGTAGTCGTGGATCTCGGTGATCGTGCCGACCGTCGACCGCGGGTTGCGGTTGGTCGACTTCTGGTCGATCGAGACCGCCGGGGACAGGCCCTCGATGAAGTCGACGTCGGGCTTGTCCATCTGCCCGAGGAACTGCCGCGCGTAGGCCGAGAGGGACTCGACGTAGCGCCGCTGCCCCTCGGCGAAGATCGTGTCGAACGCGAGGCTGGACTTGCCGGACCCGGACAGCCCGGTGAACACGATCATGCTGTCGCGGGGCAGGTCGATGTCGATGCCCTGCAGGTTGTGCTCGCGCGCGCCGCGCACGACCAGCTTCGGCCCGGCCGGGACCGGCGAGGCGCCCGGGGAGAGGGCGGTGCCGGCGTCGCGGCGGGCGGTGCTCTGGTCGCTCACGTTGCGCGCCTCCTGGGGTGGCGGTGCCGTCCGGGTCGGACCCGGTTGTGACGCCCGCGGGCTGACGGACATTCCCGGACCGGGCTCCGTGGCCGGTGAGGTTCGTCCCCTCGTCCGCCGTCGATGCTAGGTGCGACCACCGACAGGAACCCGGCGAGCGGGCCCCGCCGGCGGTCCGGCGCGGTGGATGCACCCCGGTACGCGCCGGTCGGTCCGCACCGCACGCTACTCGCACGCCCGTTCGATCCGTCAGCGGCCCCGTGCGTGCGACCGGCGGGTTCTCCCCACCGCGGGATGTCGGGGCGGGCCGCTACCCTCCCGCTCGTGGACGTCCTGGAGAACTACACCGGTCACACCGACCCGGGCGGCGCGGCCATCCGCCGCGACCTGGAGCGGCTGAGCATCAGCAAGGTCTCGGTCGGCGAGATGGACAACAACGCCTACCTGCTCGTGTGCAGGCAGACCAACGAGGCGCTGCTCATCGACGCGGCGGCCGAGCCGACCCGCATCGCCGACCTCATCGGCGCCGCCGACGAGCGTCCGGACCTGCGCCACCTGGTCACCACCCACCGGCACGCCGACCACTGGCAGGCGCTGGGCGCGATCGCGGGCATGTTCGAGCCGCGGCTGATCGCCCACCCGCAGGACGCCCCGGAGCTGCCGGCCCCGATGGACGAGTTCGTCGAGCACGGCGACACGATCACCTTCGGCGAGATCGAGCTGGAGGTGATCCACCTGCGCGGTCACACGCCGGGCTCGCTGGCGCTGCTCTACCGCGGGGAGGACCGGCCGCACCTGTTCACCGGGGACAGCCTGTTCCCCGGCGGGCCGGGGAAGACCTGGTCGGCGGAGGACAACGCGCAGCTGATCGGCGACCTGGAGGAGCGGGTGTTCGACCGGCTCGACGACGACACGTGGTTCTACCCGGGCCACGGCGACGACTCGACCCTCGGGGCCGAGCGGCCCAGCATCCCGGAGTGGCGCTCGCGCGGCTGGTGACCCCCGGGTCCCCCGCCCCGCCGCTCGGGGCCGGTCAGCGCGTGGCCGGGCCGCTGCGTGCGTAGCGGCCCGGCGTGACGCCGACCAGCCGGACGAACCGGCGGTGCAGGTGGGCCTGGTCGTGGAAGCCCACCGCCGCGGCCGCCGCGGCCGGCGGTGTCCCGCCGAGCAGCAGCGACCGCGCCCGTTCGACGCGCCGGGCGTCGAGGTACCGGTGCGGCGGGAGCCCGAAGCGCCGCGAGAAGGCGCGGACCAGGTGGCCGGGGTGGGCGTGCAGCAGCCGACCGGCCTCGGCGAGGGTCACGCCGTCGGCGAGCCGGGTGTCGAGCAGGTCCCGCAACCGGTCCGCCAGGTCCGCCGACAGCGCCGGGCCGGTCTCCGCGACCGGGTCCAGGTGGCGGGTCAGGCGTTCGGCGACGAGCGCCAGCCTGCTCTCGGCGTGCAGCTCCTCCCCCGGCACCACCAGCGCACGGTGCAGCTCGTCGAGCCTTCGCCGCAGGACCGGGTCGGCGATCCCCGGCCGGTCGACCGCGGCGCCGACCGGCCCGCCCCTGGCCGAGCCACCCGGGTCGAGCGCGGCGGGGTCGAGGTAGAGGACCCGCTTGCGGAAGCCGGAGCCGCCCGCGGCGCGTCCGTCGTGTGCGACGCCCGGGGGCAGCAGCGTCACCGGGGCCTCCTCGGTCCCGTGCGTCCGCCGGTCCAGGTCGTAGCGCACCGCACCGTCGTCGACGATCAGGACGGTCCACGTGGAGTGGGCGTGCACCGGGTACCGGTGCCGGACGAAGCGGGCGTGCAGCACCTCGGCGATGCCCGGCACGCGCTCCGGGCGCCAGGCGGTGACGGCCTCACCCGGCGCCCGCGACCCGGTCGGGGACATGTGAGGAACGTACAAGAGTCCGGCGCCGCCGGCGCCGAGGATCGACGGCGTGGACGACACCGCCCTGCTCCCCGCCCGCCCGCCCCGCCACCAAGATCGCCGTCGTGCTGCGTGCGGACCTGCTCGGCTGGCAGGTCGCGAACGTGACCGCCTTCCTCGCCGCCGGGATCGCGGCGGGTGTCCCCGAGCTGATCGGCGAGCCCTACGCCGACGCCGACGGCACCGCCTACCTGCCGACCCTCGGGCTCCCGGTGCTCGTGCGCGCCGGGGACGCCGCGACGCTCGCGGCCTGCCGGGCCCGGGCGGTCGGGCGCGGGCTGCCGGTGGCGGTGTTCACCTCGGCGATGTTCTCCACCGGTGACGACCGGGAGAACCGGGCGGTGGTCGCCGCGGCCCGGGCGCAGGAGCTCGACCTGGTCGGAGTGGCGCTGCACGGACCGCGCAACGCCGTCGACAAGATCCTCAAGCCGACGACGGCCCATCCGTGACGGCCGGCGGCGCGAGCCCGGCGTCGGCGAACAGCTCCCGCCAGCGCGCAGCGGGGAGCCGGTCCAGCGGCCGGTCGGCCGCCGCCCACGCCCCGGTGACCGCACCGGGCAGGAGGGCGTCGGGGACCAGCCCGGCGTCGGTGAGCTCGGCGAGCAGCTGCGGTACCCGGTGCCCGCCCACCCGGGCGACGGCGGCGTCCCAGTCGGCCCGGGTCAGTGGGCGGTCACGGTCGAGCAGCGCGTTGACGGTGATCTCGTAGAGGGCCTGGCTCACCGGGCCAGGATGCCTCGGTCATCGCGCCTCCCACCGTCGACGGCGCGGCCGCCGCTCCCCGGTGCACCGGCACGGTGCGCCGACCGGTACCGGACGGGCGGCGTCCGGCGGGCCCGGCGGGAGGGCAGGACGGACGGTCGTCGTGCACGGACGGTCACCGTTGCGGGGCGACCGGCCGTCCGCACTGCTCCGAACGGCCGCTGGTCGGGGGCCGTCGTGCCGCTTAGAGGTCATTTCAGAACGAGGTCGACGTGTCTGTTGTAGACGACAAGCGGCTATCTGACCTGCCGTTTGATCTGTCGTCGAGGGGTCAATGGAAACTCGACAAGTCGTTCTGAAACGACCTCTTAGCGTCCCGGACCGATGAGCGCTCCCCACGCCGACGACCGCACCCCCGCGCGCCCGGACGGCCGCCGCAACGGGCATCCGACGACGGTGCTGCCCGGGGCCGGGCCCGCCGGCGGCGGCCCGCCCGCCGGCACCACGGCACCCGCCTCCCCCACCGCACCCGCCGGGCCACCGGTCAGCCCGGTGCCGGTCCCCGCCCCGCGGACCGAGGACCCGACCGGCGGCCCGGTCGGAGCGACGCCGGAACCCGCTCCGGAACCGGTCGAGCTGACCGGGCCGGTCGACATCCGCAACCGGCCGGGCCCCCGGACCCCGCCGCTGCCCTGGCCCGCGGTGCCCGCCGCGGACGAGCCGCCGCCGGGCGGGGTCCCCGCGCAGCGGAGTGCACCCGGCGCGGGTCCGGCCGACCGGTCCGGCGGAGCCGGACCGTCCCCGGCGGGCGACCCCGGCCGACCGGGACCCGCCCGGACCGGGGAGCCGGGACCGGGGCCCACCGCAGGCCTGGGCGCGCCACCGCAGGTGGGACGTGGTGCCGGACCGCAGACGCCCCCGGGCACGGGTACGTGGCCGGCTCCCGGCCGGTGGCCCACCGGGCACGTCCGGACCGGACCGGTGCCGCGGTGGGCCACGGGCACCGGGCCGGGGCGTGCCCCCGCGCCCACCGCGCCGTGGGCGGCAGCGGCGCCGGGCGCCGGCCCGCCCGGCGGTCCGTACCTCGCCGCCCCCGTGCCCGTGGTGTACCCGCCCGGTCACGCCCCGTCCGGACCACCGGCGGGCCGGGCGGCCGCCCTGCGCGACCGGATGTCCGCGGTGCGGCTCCCCGGCGGCGGGTTGCGCGGGGCCGTACCGCACCGGGTCGCGGCGCTCGCCGTGGTCGCGACCCTCGTGCTGGCCGCGGCGGCCGCCGTCGCCTCACACCCGGGGTCCGAACGCGCCGACGGCCCGGGCCGCGGTCCGGAGGCCGGCGTCGCGCCGGTCCCGGCCCCGCCGGATCTGGTCGCGGGCACCACCGCCGCCGACCCGGCCGCGTTCGGGTCGCCGGTCTCGTTCACCTCGCCGACCGGCAACATCTCCTGCCGGATCACCGGCGGCGCCGGGGACGGCGCGGTCCGCTGCGACCTCACCTCCCGGACCTGGTCGGCGGGCGACTGCCCGGACGCGGCACTGGTCACCGGCGGGGGGTCGGGCGCCCGTACCGAGTGCGGTGGCGCGCCCGTCGGGTCCGGCGCGGCGGTGCTCGACTACGGCACCCGTCTCACCGAGGGCGACATCACCTGCGTCAGCTCGCGCGCCGGCGGCGAGTGCCGCGACGGCCGCACCGGCGCCGGCTTCTCCGCGGCCCGGGCCGCGTACCGCACGTACTGAGCCGCTACCGTCACCGACCGTGAGCACCGCCGACCCGACCGCCGTCGTCGAGATCTTCACCGACGGGGCGTGCGTCCCGAACCCCGGGCCGGGCGGCTGGGGTGCGGTCCTGCGTTACGGCAGCCACGAGCGCGAGCTGCACGGCGGCGAGCCGGACCGCACGACGAACAACCGGATGGAGCTGACCGCCCCGATCCGCGCGCTGGACGCGCTGACCCGGCGCAGCGTCGTCCACCTGCACACCGACAGCACCTACGTGCGCAACGGCATCACCCAGTGGCTGCCGCGCTGGCAGGCGCGCGGCTGGCGCACCGCAGCCGGTGAGCCGGTCAAGAACGACGACCTGTGGCGCGAGCTCGACGCCGCCGTCCGCCGGCACGAGGTCACCTGGTTCTGGGTGAAGGGCCACGCCGGGCACCCGGAGAACGAGCGCGCCGACCGGCTGGCGGCCCGCGGCTGCGAGGAGGCGGGCGGGCGCGCGTCCGGGAAGCGGCCCTCCCGCACCCGGTGACGCCGGGGGGATAGCGTCGGCCGGGTGGCCGACTCGTTCCCCCGCCTGCACGCCCGCACCCGTCGCTTCTCCCTCGGGGTCCCCCGCGGGTTCACCGTCGCCCCGGACGGGTCGCGGGCGGTGTTCCTGCGCAGCCGTTCCGGCACCGACCCGGTCACCTGCCTCTGGTCGGTCGACGCCGCGACCGGCGCCGAGCGGCTGCTCGTCGACCCGGCGTCGGTGCCCGGGCTGCCGGGCGAGGAGGACCTGCCCGCCGCCGAACGGGCCCGCCGGGAACGGGTCCGCGAGCAGGCGGGTGGCGTCGTCGGCTACACCACCGACGCCGCGGTCACCCGGGCGGTGTTCGCGCTGTCCGGGCGGCCGTTCACCGTCGCGCTGACCGGGGAGCCGGACGTGCGTCCGCTCGACGTCGGCGGGGTCGAGGCCGTGGTGGACCCGCGGATCGACCCGAACGGCGCCCGGGTGGCCTTCGTCGCCGACCGCGCGCTGCACCTGCACGACCTCACGACCGGCACGACGCGTGCCGTCCTCACCCCCGGCCACGACGACGAGTCCTGGGGCCTGCCCGACTTCGCCGCGGCCGAGGAGATGGGTCGCTTCCGCGGGTTCTGGTGGTCCCCCGACGGCGGCGCGCTGCTGGTCGCCCGGGTCGACGAGTCACCGGTCGCCCGCTGGCACATCGCCGACCCCGCGCACCCCGACCGCGTCCCGGCCACCGTGCGCTACCCCGCCGCCGGCACCCCGAACGCCGGCGTCGGGCTGGTGATCGTCGCGCTCGACGGCAGCCGTACCCCGGTGACCTGGGACGACGAGGCCTACGAGTACCTCGCCACGGCCGGCTGGGACGCCCACGGTCCGCTGCTGTCGGTCCAGCCGCGCGACCAGCGGGAGATCCACACCCTGGCCGTCGACCCCGCGACCGGGGAGACCATCACGCTGCACTCCCAGACCGACCCGGTCTGGGTGGAGAACGTGCCGGGCGTCCCGGCGCGCACCGCGTCCGGGGCGCTGGTGCGAGCGGAGGACTCCGGCGGTGCGCGCCGGCTCGTCGTCGGCGACACCGTCGTCACGGGCCCGGAGCTCCAGCTGCGCGAGGTCCTCGGCGTCGACGGCGAGACCGTCCTGTTCCGGGCCTCGACGGAGCCGACCTCGGTCGCGGTCCTCGCGGTGACCCCGGGGTCGGAGCCGGTCGCGCTCTCCCCGGCGACCGGGGTGCACGCCGCCACCGCCGCCGGGGGCACCACCGTGCGCGTCTCCCAGGACCTCGCCACGGCACCGCACGCGGTGCTGGTCACCGCCGACGGGGCGGAGCACCCGGTCGCCGGGCACGCCCTCGACCCCGGGTTCGCCCCGGCCCCGGTGCTGCACTCGTTCGGCGAGCGGGAGCTGCGCACCGCGGTGTTCCTGCCGTCCGGACACGTCCCCGGCACCCCGCTGCCGGTGCTGCTCGACCCCTACGGCGGGCCGCACTCCCAGCGCGTGCTGCAGTCCCGCAACGCGCACCTGACCAGCCGCTGGTTCGCCGAGCAGGGGTTCGCCGTCCTGGTGACCGACGGCCGTGGCTCCCCGGGGCGGGGCCCGGAGTTCGAGCGCGCGATCCACGGCGACCTGGCGGGTCCGGTACTGGAGGACCAGGTGGCGGCGCTGCACGCCGCGGCCCGCGCCTACCCCGACCTCGACCTGGGTCGGGTGGGCATCCGGGGCTGGTCCTTCGGCGGGTACCTGTCCGCACTGGCGGTCCTGCGGCGCCCGGACGTCTTCCACGCGGGCGTCGCCGGCGCGCCGGTCACCGACTGGACGCTCTACGACACCCACTACACCGAGCGGTACCTCGGGATGCCCGGCGGCGAGCCGTACACCCGCTCCTCGATCCTCGACGACGCCGCGACCCCGCCCTCGCCGGAGCGGCCGCACCGGCCGCTGATGATCGTGCACGGTCTCGCCGACGACAACGTCGTCGCCGCGCACACCCTGCGGCTGTCCTCGGCGCTGCTCGCGGCCGGACGCCCGCACCAGGTGCTGCCGCTCTCCGGCGTCACCCACATGACACCGCAGGAGGTCGTCGCGGAGAACCTGCTGCTCCTGCAGGTCGGGTTCCTCCGGGACGCGCTCGGCGCCTGAGCGCGACCACGTGTCCCATCGAATCCGACGATCACCGCGAGCGACCCGCACCTGATCTCTGCCCGCCGCGTCGTCGCAGGTGGGAACGCTGCGCCGCCGGCCGGGACCGGTCACGCGGCGGCCGGCCGCCGGCCCATCCGGGCCCCGGGCCCGCTTGCGACCCCGCTCACACTGTGGCTCCCTGGGCCTCAGGGACACCTCCGCCGGGCCCGGTCACGGGCGAGCAGGCGGGCGTGGGCGACGACGCCGTGGGGAGCAGCATGACGATGTCCGGTCCGACCACCCGGTCCCGGTGGATCTGCGAGCCGTGCGGCTTCGTCTACGACCCGGAGGAGGGCGACCCGGACGGCGGCATCGAGCCGGGCACCCCCTTCGAGGACATCCCCGACGACTGGATGTGCCCGATCTGCGGCGCCACCAAGTCGGACTTCCGTCCGTTGGAGCCGGGAGAGCAGTTCCCGGGGTGAGGACACCGAGACCATGGTCATGATCGCCGGATACGACCACTTCGTCCAGCTGGCCGAGTCGCTGCAGTGGGACGAGACCGACCTCGACCTGGGCCCGGACCGCGACGCGTGGACCCGGCTCGCGCCGGACGAGGCGGCGACCGTGCGCGGGCTGGTCGCCGGGTTCGCCGTCGCCGAGGCCTCCGTCGCCGGGCAGCTCGGCTCGTACCAGGCCGCCGCGCAGGACGACACGATGCAGGCCGCGTTCCGCGCCCAGGCCCGCGACGAGGCGCGGCACGCCCGGTTCTTCGACCTCGTCGCCGTGCAGGTGCTGGGCGTCCCCGGCGACACCCCGGCCGACCGGCTGGACGTGCTGCGCCGCGAGGTGAGCTCGGAGCTCGTCGACCTGTTCGAGCACCGGCTGCCGGCGACCGCCCGTCGCCTCGCCGAGGACCACAGCGGGCTGACCGGCGCGGTCGGGCTCTACCACATGGTGATCGAGGGCGTGGTCCTGCTGGCCGGCCAGCACGCGATGCTCCAGGCCCTCGACGGGCTGTCCGTCCCGCTGCCGGGCGTGCACCGCGGGACCGGGCTGGTCCTGCGCGACGAGCGCTGGCACATCGGCTTCGGGTCGCGGGTCGTGCAGAGCGCCGAGCTGGGCGGCGAGGAGGCCGACGCGCTGCTCGAGCAGAGGGAGACCGCGGCGAAGGTCTGGGGCGGGCTCATCACCCCCGAGGCGATCGCGCTGGCGGTCAAGCAGCACCACAGGCGGCTGAAGGCGGCGGGCATCAAGTTCTGGTGACGCCCCCGCCACGGTCACCACACTTTTCCGAAACATGTGTTGCATTCACCCGACCGAACCGCACGACCTGCACGGAATGGGTACGGACGCGTTCGGCCGGTGACGAGCCGCGGTGTCCGCACCGGAGCCCTCGCGGCCGCCCGGGGCGCACCGTCGCACGTCACGGCGGGCGCGGCGGCCCACCACCGGCCCCGGTGGTTGTCGCCGCACCGATCGTCCCGTTCAGGTCCGGCGACACCGTCCGGCATTTCTCGCCGCCATTTCCTGCCATTCCCCAGGGCGCCACGGGACAACGCGGACACAGTCCGTCGGAATTCCCGACGAATCGTTCGCGGACGGCACGACCGACCCCTGCGCGACCGGTATGACCTGCAGGAAGATCGTCCCGGTCGGCGGCGACCGACCGAGGGAGATCATTTCGCATTCACGCTCGCGCGTTCATGATCGTCGGTGCAGAATCGGATACCGGCGCGGGGTTGACGCTTACCACCGCGCGGCGTGAAGGTGATCACGTACCCGCCGACGAATTGCGCTCGGGAGGAAAGTGTCAATGACGACAACCGAAGACGAACGCGCGGAACAGCTGGCCGCCGCGGGTCTCGACGGGCAGAACCGGCTCGCGCTGGGCCGGCTGCTCGGCAGCGGGACCATCGGCTACGCCGAGGAGGGGCCCGACGGCGTGCTCCGGGCGACGATCCGGATCCCCGAGGACGAGATCTGCTACGAGCCCGGGATCCTCATCCTCCCGCACGGCGGGGACATCGAGCTGACCCTGATCAACGACGACAAGAACACCCACTGCGCGGTGCTGCCCAGCAACGGCGACCCGAAGTTCATCTGGCTGGTGAACCACTCCAAGGGCACCGCGAAGATCAACCTCGACGGGCCGGGCACCTACTACTACGGCTCCGCGAGCGGCAACGACGAGGGCCGCGGTCTCACCGGCTCCATCGTCATCGGGGGCGAGGTACCCGACCACGCCAAGCTCGACCGTCCCCCGCAGCCGCGACCGTAGGAGAGGAACCCGAGATGACCGACTACGTCGACGCGGGTGAAGCGATCCCGCACGTACAGCTCAGCAACGTCCGGGGCGAGGCCCCGGCGACCTCCGCCGTGGACTACGACCGTATCCGCGGCGCCCGCTCGGAGCCGCAGAACTGGCTGACCTACTACGGCACCTACGACGGCCAGCGCTACAGCGAGCTCGACCAGATCGACAAGGACTCGGTCCGCAGGCTGTCGCCCGCCTGGGTCTTCCAGGCCGGCGCGGTCGGGATGCAGTCCGGCGCGTCCACCTACTCGTTCGAGGCGTCACCCATCGTCGTTGAGGGCGTCATGTACGTCTCCGGCCCGGACGGCCGCGCCTGGGCGATCGACGCGAGGACCGGTGAGGAGCTCTGGCGGTACAAGCACGCCTCGCCCTACGACGTGTCGCTGTGCTGCGGCAACGTCAACCGCGGTCTGGCCGTCGGGCACGGCAAGGTCTACATGTACACGCTCAACGCGCACATCATCGCGCTGGACGCGACGACCGGGAAGGTCGTGTGGGACACCGTCAACGGCGACGTCCGCGCCGGGGAGAGCGGCTCGGTCGCGCCGCTGATCGTCAAGGACCTGGTGATCGTCGGCAGCGCCGGCGGGGAGTTCGGCGTCCGCGGTCACCTCGACGCGTTCGACGCGGAGACCGGGGAGCGGCGCTGGCGCTGCTACACCGTTCCGAAGCCGGGCGAGCCCGGCTCGGAGACCTGGCCCGACGACGGCGAGGCCTGGCAGCGCGGCGGCGCGAACTGCTGGGTGACGCCCACCTACGACCCGGAGCTGGAGCTGCTGTTCCAGGGCACCGGCAACCCGGCGCCGGACTTCGACGGCGGGGTCCGGCCGGGCGACAACCTCTACACCGACTCGACGATCGCGGTCGACGTCAACACCGGCGAGATCCGGTGGCACTACCAGTTCACCCCGCACGACCTGTGGGACTACGACTCCACGATGGAGAACGTCCTGTTCGACGCACCGGACGGGCGCAAGCTGCTCGCCCACGCGGACAAGAACGGCTACTTCTTCGTCCTCGACCGCACCGACGGCGAGCTCGTGCGGGTGTTCCCGTTCGTCGACCGGATCACCTGGGGCGAGATCACCCCCGAGGGCAAGGTGACGCCGAAGATCTACCCGGACGAGGAGGGCGTCCCGGTGCACTTCTGGCCGGGCCCGGCGGGTGGCAAGGAATGGACGCACATGTCCTACAACCCGCAGACCGGGTTGATGTACGTGCCCGTCCAGGAGGTCGGGGCGACCGCCACCCGGCGCCGCCGCGAGTTCAAGGAGTCCATCCCCTACTGGGGCGCCGGCGTCGCCGTCGACATCGAGGACTTCTACGGCTTCGTCGCCGCCATCGACCCGCTGACCGGCGAGGAGAAGTGGCGCTGGAACAACGAGTACCCGATGTGCGCCTCGACGCTGACCACCGCGGGCGGCCTGGTCTTCCAGGGCACCCCGACCGGCGAGTTCGTCGCGCTCGACGCCTCGACCGGGGAGAAGCTCTGGTCGTTCCAGTGCGGCAGCGGTCACCACTCCAGCCCGACCACGTTCGAGGTCGACGGACGGCAGTACATCGCCGTACCGACCGGGTGGGGCGGCTGGGTCGAGGGGTTCCTGCCGGGCCTGCTCGGTGCGGCTGCCGGCGACGCGTTGTTCTGCTTCGCGCTGCCCGAGCAGTAGGACCCGCTGTTCCGGGGAACCCGGACGTCGTGAGGAGGGAGGTGATCGCATGGAGTCGACCACCGAGTGGGAGGCGCCGGAGTTCGAGGAGATCGGCTGCGCGCCCGAGGTGACGATGTACATCGCCCGTACCGAGGCGTGAGTGGCCGACGGCCGGGGGTGCGCGAGCAGCGCGCCCCCGGCCGTCGCCGTGGGAACAGTGGGGGTGCGATGAGGATCCGGGTTCTGGGATCGGCGGCGGGTGGCGGGTTCCCGCAGTGGAACTGCGGCTGTCCGGGCTGCCGGGCGGTGCGCGACGGCTCACGGCCGGCGACACCGCGTACCCAGTCCTCGGTCGCCGTCTCCCCGGACAGGGAGCGCTGGTGGCTGGTCAACGCCTCCCCCGACGTGCGCACCCAGCTCGCCGACACACCGGCCCTGCACCCGACCGGTGACCGCACGACCCCGCTGCGGGGGGTGCTGCTCACCGACGCCGAAATCGACCACACCCTGGGGCTGGTGCTGCTGCGCGAGGGCCGCGGGGTGTCGCTGCACGCCACCGCGGCGACCGAGCGGACCCTGCGCGAGGGATCCGGGCTGCTGGGCACCCTGGAGCGGTTCTGCCCGGTGACCTGGACCGAGGTCGTCCCGGGCTCCGACCACGACCTCGGCGGGCTCGCCTACCGCGCGTTCGAGGCACCGACGGGCAAGCACGACCGGTTCGGGGTCGCCGAGGGACTGCCCGGCCGCGTCGTCGGGTACCGGTTCACCGACACCGCGTCCGGCCGGTACGCGGTGTACCTGCCCGGCGTGCAGGAGCTGACCCCCGCCGTCCTGGACGAGATCGACGGCGCGGACCTGCTGCTCGTCGACGGCACGACCTGGCACGACGACGAGCTGGTCCGGCTGGGGCTGGCCGCGAAGACGGCGCACGACATGGGACACCTGCACGTCGGCGGCCGGGGTGGCAGCCTGGAGGTGCTCACCGGACTCGGTGTGCCCCGGATCGTCTACGTGCACGTCAACAACACCAACCCCGTCCTGCTGGAGGACTCCGCCGAACGCGCCGCGGTCACCGCCGCCGGCGTCGTCGTCGGGTACGACGGACTGGAACTGGAGGTCTGACATGACCGCTCCGGACACCGCACTGGTGGCGCGGCTGCGGGCGCACGCCGCGCAGTACCACTCCGCGCACCCGTTCCACGTCCGCATGAACGACGGCACCCTCACCCCCGACCAGATCCGCGGCTGGGTCGCGAACCGGTTCGCCTACCAGGAGGCCATCCCGGTCAAGGACGCGGCGATCCTCTCGAACTGCCCCGACGTCGGGGTACGGCGGCGCTGGATCCGCCGGATCGTCGATCATGACGGCACCCCCGACGAGGGCGACGCCTCCGGCGGCATCGAGGCGTGGCTGCGGCTCGGCGAGGCGTGCGGGCTGAGCCGGTCGGAGATCACCGACCACCGGCACGTGCAGCCCGGCGTGCGGTTCGCCGTCGACGCCTACGTGGGCTTCGCCCGCACGCGGCCGTGGGTCGAGGCGGTCGCGTCGTCGCTGACCGAGCTGTTCGCGCCGGACCTGATGGCCGAGCGGCTGGCGGCCTTCGAGAAGTACTACACCTGGATCGACCCGGACGGGCTGCAGTACTTCCGCAACCGGTTGTTCCAGGCCCCGCGCGACTCCGAGCACGCGCTGGAGGTCGTCGTCGCGCACTGCCGCACACCGGCCGAGCAGGACGCCGCCGAGGCCGCGCTCTCGTTCAAGTGCGACGTGCTCTGGGCGATCATGGATGCGATCGACCATGCCTACGCGTGACGGGTCGACGGCCGCCGGTGCGGCGAGGGTCCCGGTGCCGCGGCGCGGCGAGCGGGCCGCCCGCACGCCCGCGGTGACCGGCGACTCCCGGCCCCGGCTGGGCAGGCACGTGCGAATGCGACCGGACCGCCCGACGGACGGCTGGGTGCTGCTGGGACCGGAGACCGTCGTGGTGCTGAACCGGACCGGGCACGCGGTGCTGCGCCTGTGCGACGGCGAGCGCAGCGTCGACGACATCGTCGCCGCGCTGGTCGCGGACTTCGACGAGGCCGACGCGCTCGTCGTCGCCGACCAGGTCCGGGACTACCTGGCCCGGCTCCTCGCCCGGAACCTGGTGGCGCTCGGATGAGCGCGCCCCGCCCGTTCGGGCTGCTCGCCGAGCTCACCTACCGCTGCCCGCTGGCCTGCGCGTACTGCTCGAACCCGATCGAGCTGGCCCGCTACGACGACGAGCTGTCCACCGCCGACTGGCAACGCGTGTTCGGCGAGGCCGCGGCCATGGGCGTGCTGCAGTGCCACCTGTCCGGCGGCGAGCCGCTGCTGCGCCGGGACCTCCCCGAGCTGGTCCGCACCGCGTGCGAGCTGGGCATGTACACCAACCTGGTGACCAGCGCGATCGGTCTGTCGCCACCGCGGGCCCGGGCGCTGCGCGACGCGGGGCTGGACCACGTGCAGGTCAGCGTGCAGGCCGACGAGCCCGCCACCTCCGACCGGATCGCCGGGATCCGCTCGTTCGACAAGAAGCTCGAGGCGTGCCGGCTGGTCCGCGAGCTGGGCTGGCCGCTGACGGTCAACGTGGTGCTGCACCGGCAGAACATCGACCGGATCGGCGCCGTCCTCGATCTCGTGGAGCGGCTCGGTGCCGACCGGGTCGAGCTCGCGAACACCCAGTACTACGGCTGGGCGTGGCGCAACCGGTCGTCGCTGCTCCCGACGCGCGAGCAGCTCGACCGGGCCGAGGAGGTCGTCGCCGACGCCCGGGCGCGGCTGGCCGGGCGGATGGAGGTCGTGCACGTGCTGCCCGACTACTACTCCCGCTACCCCAAACCCTGCATGGGCGGCTGGGCCCAGCGCCAGCTCACCGTCGCGCCGAACGGCGACGCGCTGCCCTGCCCGGCGGCGCAGACCCTGCCGCTGCCGCGGGCCTCGGTCCGCGACGCCGGCCTGTCGGAGATCTGGACCTCGGCGCCGCTGTTCACCGCCTACCGGGGCGAGGACTGGATGCAGGAGCCGTGCCGGACCTGCGACCGGCGCGAGGTCGACCTGGGCGGCTGCCGCTGTCAGGCGTTCCAGCTCACCGGCGACGCCGCGGCCACCGACCCGGTGTGCCACCTGTCGCCCGCGCACGACCTCGTCGAGGACGTGGTGGCCGGGGCGAACCGGCCGGACCGGGTGGACCTGGCGCTGACTCCCCGGCCGCACCGCTGAGCCGACGCTGCGCCCGCTCCGGGCGCCGCGCGGGCGACGCGGGCCGGGGCGACACGGGCCGGGACCGGGCGCGCCGTTCGGGCGCGGGCCGGCGCGGCCGGGCCGGCGGCGACCCGCTCAGCGGCGTCCGGGTCTGCGGCGTCCGGGTCTGCGGCGTTCGGGGCGGCGGCAACCGGGGCGGCGGCGTCCGGGGCGGCGGCGACCGGGGCGGCGGCGACCGGGGCGGCGGCGACCGGGGCGGCGGCGACCGGGGCGGCGGCGACCGGGGCGGCGGCGACCGGGTCAGCGCAGGTGCGGGGCGTCCCAGAAAAGGTACGGCCGGTCCGACGGGTCGACGACCGCGTCGTCGACCGCCGGCCCCGCGGTGATCAGCCGGCGCAGGTAGTCCCCGACGCCGGTCCCGACCACGCGACGCTCGTCCTCGTCCGGACCGGCGACGACGATCTGGCCGACGGTGCCGCCGGGCTCCGGGACGGTGTCGACGACCAGGGCGTTCCCGCCGCCGTCGACGGCCAGCGGCCACCAGCCCGCATCCCAGTAGTGGGCCAGGACCGGGTCGCCCGCACGGACGGTCACGTGGTCGTGCCCCATGTCCGCGACGACGTCGAGCCAGCCGCGGTACTCCCGCGTCGCCTCGTCCAGCGGCACGAAGCGGTACGTCGCGGGGAACAGGCTGGTCGCGACCTCCGGGTGCGGACCGGGCGCGCGGGGGTGGTCGGCCAGCTGGCCGTCGGCGAGCGCGTAGAGCGCCCGCAGCGCGGGCGGGAACTCCCGGCCGAACGCCCCCTCGGCCTCGGCGAGGGCGCCGGACGCCGCGGGGGCGCGCAGGTTGGACGAGGCCGGGATCCCGGCCCGTTCCAGGACGTCCAGCCAGCGGGGCCAGTCGGTCGCGACGCCGTCGTCGGGGGCGTCGCCGGAGGGATCACGGTCACCGGTCACGGTGTGCAGCCTGCCACGAGGGGCGGGCCCGGGACGCAGCCCTCGGCGGGTTCTGGCAGGGTCGGCGCGCACCCCCTCGGCCCGCCCCCCCGCGGGCCGTCCCCGCCCCGTGAGGAGCACGCCCGTGTCCGCACCGCAGAAGCCCGCCGTCGAGGTCGTCGACGGCCCGCTGCCCACCGACCTCGTGAGCGAGGACCTGACCGTCGGCGACGGCCCGGAGGCCAAGCCCGGGGACACCGTCGCCGTGCACTACGTCGGGGTCTCCCAGTCCACCGGCCGCGAGTTCGACAACTCCTACGACCGGGGCCAGCCGCTGCAGTTCGGCCTCGGCGCCGGCCAGGTCATCTCCGGCTGGGACAACGGCGTCGCCGGGATGAAGGTCGGCGGCCGCCGCCGGCTCGTGATCCCGCCGCACCTGGGCTACGGCGCCCAGGGCGCGGGCGGGGTGATCGCCCCGAACGAGACGCTCATCTTCGTCTGCGACCTGGTGGGCGTGCGCTGACCGCGCTCCTGCTGATCTCCGACACCCACCACCCGAGCCGCGGGGCCGCCCATCCCGGTGGGCTCCCCGGGCCGGTGTGGGAGGCCGTCGACGCCGCCGACGTGGTGGTGCACGCCGGCGACTGGTGCTCGGTCGAGCTGCTCGACCGCCTCGTCGCCCGCGCGACCCGGCTGCTCGCCTGCTGGGGCAACAACGACGGCGACGACGTGCGGGCCCGGCTGCCGGAGACGGCCCGGGAGACCGTCGACGGGGTGCGGGTCGCGGTGACCCACGAGACCGGCCCGAAGCAGGGCCGCGAACGCCGGGCGCTCGCCGCGCACCCCGGGACCGACCTGCTGGTGTTCGGGCACTCCCACATCCCGTGGGACTCGACGGTGGACGGGTTGCGCCTGCTCAACCCGGGGTCGCCGACCGACCGGCGCCGGATGCCGACCCACACCTGGATGACGCTGACCCTCGACGACGGCCGGATCGGCGACGTCGCGCTGCACCACCTGTAGGGCGCTCAGTCGTCGTCATCGTCGTCATCGGCGCCGGGCTGCTGCTCCTGCGGCGCCTGCCCGGCCGGGGCCTGCGGGCCGTCGTCGTCCACCCGGGTGGCCGACGGCGGCCCGCCCGCGTCGTCGTCGTCACCGGCGCCCTCGCCCGTGCCGAACACGAGCACCAGACCGACCACCGCGGCCACGACGACCAGCGCCGCGGTCATCCGGTCCTTGGTGAGCATCGACCCTCCCTGGGGCTCAGTCGTCGTCGACGGGGACGCCGCCGAAGACGGTGAGGCTGATGACGAAGTAGGCGATGTAGAGCACGAGCAGCACGACGCCGTGCCAGCGGCGGATCCGCCCGGTACCGAGGAACACCGCGGACAGCACGGTGAGTACGAGCAGGACGGGCAGGTGCCAGACCAGGGCCGTCGGGTCGACCACGATCGCCCCGCCGACCAGCAGGATCACGCCGAGCTTGCCGGTCACCGAGAACACGACGCTGCCGAGCACGTTCGCGACGGCGATCTCGGGTGCGCCGCGCCGCGCCGGTTCGACGGTGATCAGGATGTCCTCGAGCGACAGCGCGAGCGTCGCGATGGTGACCCCGAAGACCGTCCCGCTGATCGCCCAGGTCTCGAGGATCCCCTCGGTGCCCCGCCCGGCGATGAGCGCGCCGACGACCAGCCCGACCAGCGCGATGACGGCGAACAGGACGGTCCGCCCGGGTGGCTGCGCGCGGGCCTTGAGGAACCCGTCGTCGACCCGCAGGTCCTCGGGCAGGCGGAAGCCGGGCGTGCCGGTCGCGTCGGTCCGGGGCGGGCCACCCGCCGCGACCGTCGCGGTCGTGGTCCCGCCGGCCCCGACCCCGGCCTTCTCCAGCTGCTCGTACACCTCGGCGTTGCGCCAGACCGGGCGCCGGGCGGAGTACTCGCGGTAGGCGATCCAGCCGACGAAGGCGACGAACAACAGGATGAGCACGACGCCGGTACCCGCGGTGAGCAGGCCGCCGAGCGCGAGCAGGAACATCACCACCGGGGCGGCGACGTAGAGCGCGAGGTAGTCGCGCGGGACCTCGACCCGGGTCGGCGCGATGATCGCGGCGAGGGCCAGCACGATGCCGGTCAGCGCGATCGTGGTGCCGATGACGGCGCCGAGCGCGACGTCGCTGAGGTCCTCCATGTTCAGCACGACCCCGAACGCGAGGTCGTCGAACTCGATCCCGGTGAAGACGACGGCGATCAGGAACAGCGAGACGGCCCAGCGGCTCGCCACCCCGACCAGGTAGCCGATGAGCTTCTCCGCGCTGTAGACCAGCACGGCGACGCCCAGGACGAACTGGATCACAGGGATCATGCGTCAGCCCCTCGCCACGCTGCCGGGATCACACGATGGTGACCCCCGACACGTGACGATGCAACACTTGACACCGCAAGCGCGAGCGTTTCCGCAGCTCACAGGCACGGCGCGCCGAACGGGACGGAGACGGCTCCGCCCCGGTGTCCGGCGCGGTGCCGGACGCCGGGGCGGAGGACGGCCGTCGGGAGGGTGGGTCTCAGTCGCGCGGGGGCGCGCTCACCCGGTGGTCCGCCTGCTCGTCCCGGGCCTCGATCTGTGCGGCCTCCTCCTTGGTGCGGGCCAGCGGCGGCGCGGTGATCCCGCTGCCCTGCTCGGCCAGCTCCGGCTTCATCCGGACCGCGATCAGGCTGGTGATCGTGGTGAGCGCGAGGACGCCGACGATCACCCCGAGCGACAGCCCGATCCCGACCTCGGGGACCGGCACCGGCTGCCCGCCGTTGATGAACGGCAGCTCGTTCTCGTGCAGCGCGTGCAGGGCGAGCTTCACGCCGATGAAGGCGAGCAGGACGGCGAGGCCGTAGGACAGGAAGACCAGCTTGTTGAGCAGCCCGCCGAGCAGGAAGTACAGCTGGCGCAGCCCCATCAGCGCGAACGCGTTCGCGGTGAAGACGAGGTAGGGCTCCTGGGTGAGACCGAAGATCGCCGGGATCGAGTCCAGCGCGAACATGATGTCGGTGACGCCGATCGCGATCATCACGATCAGCATCGGGGTCAGCCAGCGCTTGCCGTCGATCTTCACCGTGGTCTTCGCACCGTGGTAGTCGTCGGTGACCGGGAAGGCCTTGCGGACCCACTGCAGGACCCGCCCCTCCTTCCACTCCTCGTCCTCGCCGCCGGCGGCCTGCTTGACCAGCGAGACCGCGGTGTAGATCAGGAACGCGGCGAAGAGGAAGAACACCCAGCTGAAGCGGTCGATGACCGCGGCGCCCGCGGCGATGAAGATGCTGCGCATGATCAGCGCGATCACGATGCCGACGAGCAGCACACGGTGCTGGTGCAGGACCGGCACCTTGAACGCGGACATGATGATGAGGAAGACGAACAGGTTGTCGACCGACAACGAGTACTCGGTGAGGTAGCCGGCGAAGAACTCGCCGGCGTAGGTGCCCCCGGCGACGAACCAGACACCGAGACCGAACGCGACGGCCAGCGCCACGTAGAACACGACCCAGCGGGTGACCTCGCCCAGGGTCACGGCGTGCGGCTTGTGGTCGTTGAGCCACAGGTCCGCGCCGATCACGAGCACGAATCCGACGATCGTGACCAACCAGACCCACAGGGGGACGTTCACGGGTGTTTCCTCCAGACCGGGGCGGCATCGAACGGCCCGAGGTCTCTCCCGCCACGGGAGCCGGTGGAGGTGGCTGCCGAGCGTGGCCGATGGTGCCGGGTCCGCCCGCGAACCACGCTCGCGACGACACCGTGCTGACGACACCACCGCGGTAGGGATACTCCCCTGCGGTGGGTGAAGTGTCCTCCCTGCACCGTTGCAAGGCGAGCCGGGGTGACCCAGGGCACCCGGTCGGTGACGGAACTCGTCCTGTGTGTCCGGTTCACCCCCGCGCGGGGCGGCTCAGCCGGACCGTGTCGATCTCCTCGCCGAGGTCGGTGACCGCGTGCACGACGAGCCGCGAGTCGGCCGCGCCGGAGCCCGGGAGCACCGTGACGCGCAGGTAGGCGTAGCCGAGGTAGCGGGTCCGCGACCAGGTGACGGTCTCGGGCTGCTTCTGCTCGTCGGGGCCGGCCAGGAAGCTGGTGACCGGGACCTGCGGCGTCTCGTGCCCGCGGTGGCTGTCGGTCTCGCCGGGCTGCCAGCGGTAGCGGGGACGTCCGCCGGACCCGACGCAGACGTAGGTGGTGCCGTCGGTCTCGGGGTGCACCGTGGACCGGTCGGGGGCCGGCCGGGTGGGCCTGCCGTCGCGGATCGGGTCGGTCCGCTCGTACTGGTGGTTGTGACCCTGTACGCACAGGTCGACCCGGTGGCGGTCGCACAGCGGGGCCAGTGCCGCGCGCACGCCGGCGTCGGAGGCGTGCGAGCCGGACGTGGCGAAGGCGCAGTGGTGGAAGAACAGCACGATCCACTCGACCTGCGGGTCGGCCCGCCAGCCGGCGAGGGTGCGCTCCAGCCAGGCCAGCTGGCCGCCACCGGAGTAGCCGGCGTTGGTGGGGATCTCGGTCGACAGGTCGTTGGCGTCGACGCTGACGACCCCGACGGTGCCGTGCACGAACGCGTACACCGAGGGGCAGCCGCGGGGGCCGGTGCCCGGCAGCGCCAGCCGGACGGCGTGGCCGGCGTAGCCGTGGGCGGGGCCGTCGGCGCGGTTCAGGTCGTAGAGCGCCTCCATGTCGTGGTTGCCGGTGGCGAACATCCACGGCGTCGACGCCGCGGAGCGCTCGATCGCGGCGAAGTAGCTGCTCCAGACCGTCGGGTCGAAGCTGTCGTGGGCCTCGTCGTCGTGTTCGGCGCCGTTGCGGACCGGCTTGCCCGCACCGGACGGGTCGGCGTAGCAGATGTCCCCGGCGAGCAGGTGGAACGCGGGCTGCTCGGCGGCGACGAGCGCGGTGAGCGCCTCGGACGGCATCGGGCTGCGGTGGGTGTCGTCGGGCGTGTAGGAGTTGGGCTCGCCGCCGGTGCCGACGCCCTGGTCGGCGAACGCGGTGAAGGTGAACCGGTGCCGGCTGCCCCGCGGCGCGGCCGTGCGGAACGTGCTGGTCGCGGTGGTCGTCTCGGTACCGCCGGTCCCGGCGACGCGGAACCGGTAGACGTAGCGGCTGCCGGGGGCGAGGGCGTCGGCGCGGGCGTGCGCGAACCACTGCCGGGTGCCCCGCAGCGAGCCGTCGGCCTGCGGGACGAGGCTCTCCAGCGGCCGGACCTGCACCGGCAGGGTGAGCCCGAACCCGGAGTCGGTGCCGACGTCGACGACCAGCCGCCCGGGCGGCGGGGCCGCGGTCAGCTCCCCGGAGAAGGACATGGAGCGCGCCGGGTCGGGACCGTAGGCGAGGTGCCGCCCGACGACGGTGACCGGCGCGGGCGCGGCGGCCGCGGCGACCCCGCGGGCCCAGGGCGAGCCGGACACGGCGAGCGTGGCCAGCACACCGGCGCCGCCGCGCAGCGCACTGCGCCGGCTGACCGGGTGCCGGCGCAGGAACGCCGCCAGCCAGTCCTGCTGGTCGGCCACGGTCATGTCGACGGAGAGTGCCCGCGGGACACCGACGCCGGGGATCTCTCCGGAGGGGTTGACGCTCACACCGGGAGACGGTGCCCCACCCCGGAGACCGATCGGCGTTGCTTGACGAAACGCATGGTGAACGGCGGACGACACCCGCGCGTGGTGCTCCGTCGGTGCGGCGTCGATGCAGGGTTGGTGCGTCGTTCATCCTCTCCGCCCGGTTCGGCGTGGCCGGGCGCACGCCCCGGCCGCCGACGCACGGTCGTCGATCTGCGTAGTTTCGAGGGCGTGCACGTGCTCCCCCGGATGCGCCGGGTCCGTTCCCCCCTCGCGGTGGCCCTGGCCACGGGTCTGGTGCTGGCCTTCGCCCCGGCCGCCGCCGCGGCGCCCGGTCCGGCCCCCACCGCCGCGGCCGCCGACGACGGCGGGTCGGTCGCCGTCGCCGAGGACCGGGTCGCGGTCCCGGCCGGCCCCGGCGACCCGGGCACGGTCGAGCTCGACACCTCCCTCTACGTCCCCGCGTCGGCGACCGCGGCCACCCCGGCGCCCGCGGTGCTCGTGGCGCACGGTTTCGGCGGCAGCAAGGCGTCGGTGGACTCCGACGCCCGCGAGCTCGCCGCCCGCGGCTACGTCGTGCAGACCTGGACCGCGCGCGGGTTCGGCGCCTCCGGCGGCAGCATCGGGCTCGACGACCCGGACCGCGAGGTGGCCGACGCCTCCCGGCTGGTGGACCGGCTGTCCCGGCGTGCGGACGTGCAGCAGGACGGTCCCGGCGACCCCCGCGTCGGGGTGACCGGCGGCTCCTACGGCGGCGGGCTGTCCCTGCTGCTGGCCGGCCACGACCGGCGGATCGACGCCATCGCTCCGGTGATCACCTGGAACGACCTGGGCCAGGCGCTGTTCCCGAACAACGTCGTCCCGGCGGGCGAGAGCCTCCCGGGCACCCCCGCGGCGGGCGCGGGCGCCGGCGACGGGGTGTTCAAGAGCGGCTGGGCCGGCGTGTTCTTCGGCTCCGGCGGCCGGGTGCCCGCGGGTGGTGACACCGCCTCCGGTGCCGGCACCGGGGCGGGGTCGCAGGACGGGACGGGCGGCGGCCTCGGCGGGGCCGGATCGACCGGAGGGTCGGACGTCGGCGCGACCGACGGGGCCGCCGGGGCCGGCTCCGGCGCCGCGCCGGACGGCTCCGATCCGGCCGGCCCCGGCACGTCCGCGGGCCGCCCCGGCGCGGCCCCGGCACCCGGCGCCCCGTCGGACCCGGTCTGCGGCCGGTTCGCCCGCGACGTCTGCGACGCCTACGGCGAGGCCGCACGGACCGGGCGGGTATCCCCCGCACTGGCCGAGCTGCTGCGCCGCTCCTCCCCCGCGACGGTCACCAACCGGATCACCGCGCCGACGCTGCTGGTCCAGGGCGAGCAGGACACCCTGTTCGGCCTGGACCAGGCCGACGCGAACGCGCGCCAGATCGCCGCGAACGGCACCCCGGTCTCGGTCCTGTGGTTCGCCGGCGGCCACGACGGCGGCGGCCCCGACTCCGAGGTCCGCTCCCGGATCGGCGACTGGTTCGACCAGCACCTGCGGGGCAGGCCCGCCACCGACGGCGTCACCGGCGCGCTCGCCTCGGCACCGTTCGCCTACCAGGTCCGCAGCACGGTCCGCACCCGCGGGGACACCCCCACCGGGCGCACCGTGCTCGCCGACGCCTACCCGGGCCTCACCGCCGGGTCCGCCCCGGCCGCGACGACCACCGTGCCGCTCGCCGGGGGCGAGCAGACCGTCGTGCACCCGCCGGGCGGCAACCCGGCCGCGCTCACCTCGCTGCCCGGGCTCGGGGCCGCACTCGGCTCGCTGGGGTCGCTCGGCGGGCTGTCCGGGCTGACGACGCCGGGCCAGTCCGCGCGGTTCACCGGCGAGCCCGTCGCGGCCGCGATGCAGCCGTCCGGCGCGGCGCGGGTCACCGTGCGCGTCGCCCGGGTGCCGGGGCAGCCCGCCCCGTCCACCGCGGTGCTGTTCGCCTCGCTCACCGTGCTCACCCCGGACGGACGGTCCACCCTGCTCGGCAACGCCGTCGCCCCGGTGCGGGTGGCGGTGCCCGCCGACGGCACCCCCGCCGAGGCGGCGGTGACGCTGCCCGGCGTCGTCGCGCCGGTGCAGGCGGGCAGCCGCCTGGTCCTGACGCTGGCGACGACCGACCAGGGCTTCGACTCCGGCACCGACCCGGCGGTGTGGCGGGTCGGGCTCGCCGGGGACGGCGCGCTGTCGGTCCCGCAGGTCCCCGGGCGCACCGAGTCCGCCGGGACCGTGCCGCTGTGGCCGGTGCTGGGGATCGTCGCGGTGCTCGCCGGCGCGCTGGCGGTGTGGCTGGTGGCCCGCCTGCGGTCGCGGCGCACCGGCGGCACCGCCGACGTGCCGGCCGAGGCACCCCCGCTGGTCGTCGGCGGTCTGGCCAAGACCTACCGCAACGGGTTCGCCGCGGTCTCCGACGTGTCGTTCACCGTGCCGCGCGGTGCGGTGCTGGGTCTGCTGGGCCCGAACGGCGCGGGCAAGACGACCGTGCTGCGGATGCTGATGGGGCTGATCAGCCCCACCGCAGGCACCATGACGGCCTTCGGCCACCCGATCCGTCCCGGCGCCGCGGTGCTGTCGCGGATCGGCGCGTTCGTCGAGGGACCGGGCTTCCTGCCGCACCTGTCCGGCGCGGAGAACCTGCGGCTGTACTGGGAGGCCACCGGGCGCCCGCCGGAGCAGGCCCGGATGGAGGAGACGCTGGAGATCGCCGGGCTCGGCGGGTCGGTGCACCGCCGCGTCGGCACCTACTCCCAGGGGATGCGCCAGCGGCTCGCGATCGCCCAGGCCATGCTGGGCCTGCCCGAGCTGCTGATCCTCGACGAGCCGACCAACGGGCTCGACCCGCCCCAGATCCACGCGATGCGCGAGCTGCTGCGCCGCTACGCCGCGGGCGGGCGGACGGTGCTCGTGTCGAGCCACCTGCTCTCGGAGGTGGAGCAGACCTGCTCCGAGGTCGTCGTCATGCACCGGGGCACGGTCGTCGCGTCGGGCACGGTCGCCGAGCTGATGGCCTCGGGCGGCGGATCGTCGTTCACCGTCGACGACACCACGCGGGCGTCCGCGCTGCTGGCCGCGCTCGACGGCGTCACCGAGGTCGTGACCGGCGACGAGCCGGGCGTGGTGCACGCGCACCTCGACGGCACCCCGCGCGCCGACGCCGTCGCCGCCCTGGTGGGCGGCGGGGTCGCGGTCAGCGCGGCGGGCCCGCGCGGCCGGCTGGAGGACGCGTTCCTGGAACTGGTGGGACCCGAGGGTCGTGACGTGGGAGGCTCGCAGTGAGCGACGACCGGCAGCTCTCGACCCGCCGCGGGCACGTGGGCGACCTCGTGACCGGTCCGGCCGCGCCCCCGGCCGTCCCGGGCCGTCCCGGGCCGGACGATGCCACTGCGCACGGAGCTGGTCCGCCAGCTCCAGCGCCGCCGCACCCAGGTGGCGTTCGCGCTGGTCGTGGCGATGCCGCTGATCCTGGTCGCGGCGTTCTCCCTCGGTGGCGACGAGCCCGGCGCGCGCGGCCCGAGCCTGGTCGACCTGGCGTCGGGCAGCGCCGCGAACTTCGCGGTGTTCACCCTGTTCGCCTCGGCGAGCTTCCTGCTGGTGGTGCTGGTCGCGCTGTTCTTCGGCGACACGGTGGCCTCGGAGGCGTCGTGGTCGTCGCTGCGCTACCTGCTCGCGGTGCCGGTGCCCCGCGCGAGGCTGCTGCGGCAGAAGGCCGTCGTCGCAGGGCTGCTGTCGGTGGCGGCGCTGCTCCTGCTGCCGGTCGCGTCGCTGGTGGTCGGGGCGATCGCCTACGGCACCGGGGACCTGGTCTCGCCGATCGGGGAGTCGCTGCCGTTCTGGACCGCGGCCGGCCGGGTCATGCTCGGCGCGCTGTACGTGACCGTGCAGCTGAGCTGGGTGGCCGGGCTGGCGCTGCTCCTGTCGGTCGGCACGGACGCGCCGCTGGGCGCGGTCGGGGGCGCGGTGATGGCCTCGATCGTCTCCCAGATCATCGACCAGATCGAGGACCTCGGCGTGCTCCGCGACTTCCTGCCCACCCACTACGGCGACGCCTGGTCGGCCCTGCTGGCGACCGACGTCGACTGGTCGGACATGACCTACGGCGCGTTCTCCGCGGTCTGCTACGCGACGGTGTTCCTCGGTCTCGCGGCCTGGCGGTTCCAGCGCGCGGACATCACCAGCTGAGCCGTCCGGGCCGGGGGCGTTCCCCGGCCCGGGTCGGGCTCAGACCATGACCACCCCTCCGTCGATCATGACGGCCTGCCCGGTCATGTAGTCCGAGTCCGGACCGGCGAGGTAGGAGACGAAGGCGGCGACGTCCTCGGCGGTCTGCACCCGCCCGAGCGGGATCCCGGCCGCGTACTGCTTCAGGCTCTCGCCCCTGCCGGCGCCGCTGCGGGCGCCCATCTGCTCGTCGATGAGGTCCCACATGTCGGTGCCGACGATGCCCGGGCAGTAGGCGTTGACGGTGATCCGGTGCGGCGCGAGCTCCTTGGCCGCGGCCTGGGTGATCGCACGGACGGCGAACTTCGTGGCCGAGTAGTGGCCGAGCAGGTCGAACCCCTGGTGCCCGGCGATCGACGCGGCACTGACGATCTTGCCCCCGGTCCCCCGGTCGATCATCACCCGGGCGGCGGCCTGCAGGCAGTAGACGACGCCGAACACGTTGACGTCGAAGATCGTGCGCAGGTCGTCGGGGGTCACCTCGAGCAGCGGCTTGACCTGCGCGATGCCGGCGTTCGCGACCATCACGTCCAGCCCGCCCAGCTCCTCGGCGACCTGACCGGTCATCGCGGTGACCGCGTCCGGGTCGGTGACGTCTGCCGGGTAGGCCACCGCGGTCCCGCCCGCCGCGCGGATCTCCTCGGCGACGGCGGTGGCGCCGTGCGCGTCCCGGTCGTTGACGGCGACGGCGTGCCCGTCGCGCGCCAGGCGCAGGGCGATGCCCCGCCCGATCCCGCGTCCGGCTCCGGTGACCACGGCGACACCCATGTCGGTCCTCCCAGTTCGCTCGCGCGGGTCGCCGGGGGCGGCGTCCCTGCCGCGGCGGGTCGTTCCCGCGACCGCCAGTCCACCCGGTGACGCGGGTCACGGACAGCGTTGCAGGCCGGTTGCAGCGCCCGTCGCACCGTCGGGGCCCCGGTGCGGGACCGGCCCGCGCCGGGTGGCGCCGCCGGGCGGCGGTCGGTCGCGACGCACGGCGGCGGTCGGTCGCGACGCAGCGCGGGAGTCAGTCGCGACGCAGGGCGACGACGCCGGTGCGGTCGACTCGCGCACCACCCGGCTGCTGGCCAGACCGGTCAGGTCCAGCTCGACCTCGGGCGCGATCCGGTACGGGCGGGCCAGCAGGATGCCACCCAGGTTGCGGCGCAGCCGCGACATCTCGGCACGGACGGTCACCAGGTGTGCCCGGTCGCCGTAGAGCCCCTGGGACAGGGTCGCCGCGTCCAGCCCGGTCGCCCCGGCACCGGCGAGCAGCGCCAGGACCTCGGCGTGCCGGGTCGAGAGCGGGTGCACCCAGCGGGTGGTGCCCTCGATCACGGCCTGCGGCGGACGGCCGTCGAGGTCCAGGCGCAGCCGCATCCGCCTGCTCCCGCCGGACGCCGGACGCCGGACGCAGCAGCCAGCCCCCGGGCACCGGCTCGGGCAGGCACGGCCCCAGCCCGTGCACCGCGATCAGCCGCTCCGCGGCCGGTGCGGCGACCCGTTCGACGCGGGCAGCCCGGACGCGGCGGCGACCCAGCCGTGGTCGTCGACGACCAGACCCGGCCGGTGTCGCGGGCGAGCATCGGGGCACCGATGGGCGCAACGCGTCGAGGCGCGCCTCGTGGCGCTGCCACAGCCCGGCCTCCGCCAGCCGCACCGCGGTGTCGACGAGCGCGACCGTGGTCGGGTGGATGGTCTCCGCGGGCCCGGACAGGTCGACCACCCCGAGGAGCTCGCCGCTGCGCGGGTCGTGCACGGGTGCCGCGGTGCAGGTCCAGCCGTGGTGGCTGCGCACGAAGTGCTCGGCGGAGAAGATCTGCACCGGTCCGCCCTCGGCGAGCGCGGTGCCGATCGCGTTGGTCCCGACCGACTGCTCGGACCACTCGGCGCCCTCGGTGAACCCGAGTGCGTCGGCGCGGCGGCGGACCGCGGTCGACCCCTCCCGCCACAGCAGGACCCCGTCGGCGTCGCAGACGACCATCACGTGCCGGGCGTCCTCGGCGACCGAGGTCAGCGCGGCCCGCAGCGCGGGCAGCACCGGGACCAGCGGCGAGGTCGCCCGCCGCTGCTCGACGACGGCGGCGTCCAGCGGGCCGGGCGGGTCACCGGCGTCGGGGTCCACCCCCTGGGCCCGGACCCGGTCCCAGGACCGGGTGACCAGGCGGCGTCCGCGCGCCGTGTCGCCGGGGCGGGCGTCGCCGGAGAGCACCGCGTCGTGCAGCCGGGACAGCATCCGGGCGTGACGGCCGAGATCGGTCCCGGTCGCACGGCGCACACGCCTGCCCGGCTCCGGTCGTCGTCGACTGGCTCCAGCGCCACCTCCGGCTCCCACAGTAGGCGCGGGAGTGTGGCCTGCGCCATGTTCCCGGCGGGTCGCCGCCCGGGTCGGACCCCACCGGAGGGTCAGGAACCGGTGTGCAGCCGCTCGGGTCGCGGGGCCCGCGGGCCACCGGGACGCCCCGGGCCCCGGGTGACGTACCAGCAGCCCAGCCCGAGCGTGAGGGCGGCGGGGATGACGTAGCTGGCCCCCAGGACCTGCTCCCAGAGGCTCCACTTCATCTCGACGCCCCACACGTTGGGCATCCAGCGGAACGGCGCGATGTAGAAGATCGCGGCGATCACCGCGCCGACCGCGGCCCACCCGGCGCTGCGGTACCGCAGGGCGTGCGCCCCGATGCCGATCAGCGCGGGCACGACCCACACCCAGTGGTGCGACCAGGCGGTCGGCGTCGCCATCAGCACGACCGCGGCCGTCGCCGACATCGCGATCACCGGCTCGGTGCGCCGGATGATCGGCACGGCCAGTGCCAGCAGGACGGCCACGATGCCCAGCCACAGGATGTGGAACAGGGATCGGGGACCTCCTGGCGGGCGAGCACGGCCTGCACCGTCTCGTTGGAGAAGAACGTCGACCCGCTGACCCCGGCGGCCGGGCCGCCGACGAACCAGTAGCGGAACGAGGAGTCCGGGTCGACGACGAACCCGAGGCCGGTCGCCAGGGCGCCGGTGACGACGGCGACACCCGCGGCCTTCCAGTCCCGGCGGACCAGGAAGTACAGGACGAACCCGCCCGGGGTGAGCTTGATCGCCGCGGCCAGGCCGAGCAGCAGCCCGCGCGGCCACCAGGTCCGGGGGGCGAGCAGGTCGGCCAGCACGAGCAGCATCAGGACCAGGTTGATCTGGCCGAAGGCGAAGGTCTGTGCGACCGGCTCCATCAGCAGCACCGCGGCCAGCACCGGGACGCCCAGCAGGACCGGGGCCCGCCGGCCGCCCGCGGGCCACGCGACGCGGATCGTGAGCGCGATGCAGATCGCCAGCGACAGCACCGAGGCGACGAACTGCGCGGTGAACGCCACGACGTAGGGCACGACGGCCAGCGGCACCATCGTGATCGCCGCGAACGTCGGGTAGATGAACGGCAGCACCGGCCCGTGCAGCGGCGGGGGCAGCGTGCCGTACATGTCGCCGCCGGCCAGCCAGACCTGCACACCGATCCGGTAGACGTCGAGGTCCAGCGCGTAGTCACGCAGCCGGAACCAGGACCAGTACAGCGCCGCCGCCAGCAGCGGCACCGTGACCACGAGCGTCCAGCGGGAGAGCACCGCCGTGCGCACCCGCCCGACGAGGACCGCGGTACCCCCGCCGGGAGCGGCGGGCACGTCCGGGTCGGGCGTGGTACGGGTGACGGTCACGCGGGGCTCCTCCGTGTGCGGCCGGGCCGGACGGGTACGGGCCGCGCGACGGGCGGAGCCCGGCGGCCGCTGGGGGACGACGGTGGACCACGGTAGCGGGGCCCGCACGCGCGCCCCGCCGCGGGACCCGCCTACGACACCCCGGCCGCGTCCATCCCCCGCAGCTCCTTCTTCAGGTCGGAGATCTCGTCGCGGAGCCGGGCCGCGAGCTCGAACTGGAGGTCCCGTGCGGCGGTGAGCATCTGGTCGTTCATCTGCTGGATGAGGTCGGCGAGCTCGGCGCGCGGCATGCCCGCCGTGTCCTTCGCCGCCACTCCCGAGCTGCCGGCCGGGGCCGGGGCGCGGCCCTTCTCCCCCGCCGCCCGCTTGCCGCGCGAGGCGTTGCGTCCCGAGCCGCCGACCGGCACGGCATCGGTGTCCTCGGCCTCGCGGTAGACCTGGTCGAGGATGTCGGCGATCTTCTTGCGCAGCGGCTGCGGGTCGATGCCGTGCTCGGTGTTGTAGGCGACCTGCTTGGCCCGGCGCCGGTCGGTCTCGTCGATGGCATACCGCATCGAGTCGGTGATCCGGTCGGCGTACATGTGCACCTGACCGGAGACGTTGCGCGCCGCGCGGCCGATGGTCTGGATCAGCGAGGTGCCGGAGCGGAGGAAGCCCTCCTTGTCCGCGTCGAGGATCGCGACCAGGGACACCTCGGGCAGGTCCAGACCCTCGCGGAGCAGGTTGATGCCGACCAGCACGTCGTACTCGCCCGACCGCAGCTGGCGCAGCAGCTCCACCCGGCGCAGCGTGTCGACCTCGGAGTGCAGGTAGCGGACCTTGATCCCCAGCTCGAGGACGTAGTCGGTGAGGTCCTCGGCCATCTTCTTGGTCAGCGTGGTCACCAGGACCCGCTCGTCGCGCTCGGTCGGTCGCGGATCTCGGCGACCAGGTCGTCGATCTGGCCCTTGGTCGGCTTGACGACGACCTCGGGGTCGACCAGACCGGTCGGGCGGATGACCTGCTCGACGAACTCGCCACCGGTGCGGTTGAGCTCGTAGGGGCCGGCGTCGCCGACAGGTAGACCGTCTGGCCGATCCGGTCGGCGAACTCCTCCCAGGTCAGCGGCCGGTTGTCGACCGCGGACGGGAGGCGGAAGCCGTACTCGACCAGGTTGCGCTTGCGGGACATGTCGCCCTCGTACATGCCGCCGATCTGCGGCACCGTCACGTGCGACTCGTCGATGACCAGCAGGAAGTCGTCCGGGAAGTAGTCGATCAGGGTGGCCGCGCGGTACCGGCCCCGCCCCCGCGGCCGTCGATGTGGCGCGAGTAGTTCTCGATGCCCGAGCAGAAGCCGACCTGGCGGATCATCTCGATGTCGTACTGCGTGCGCATCCGCAGCCGCTGGGCCTCCAGCAGCTTGCCCTGGTTCCCGCGCGGCAGCTGTCGCCCTCCAGCTCGGCCTCGATGGCGCGCGCACCGCCCGCTCCATCGCCTCCGGGCCCGCGACGTAGTGCGTCGCCGGGAAGACCCTGATCTCCTCGACCTGCTCGACCTCCTCCCCCGTCAACGGGTTGAGGTAGTAGAGGGCCTCGATCTCGTCGCCGAAGAACTCGATCCGCAGCGCGAGCTCCTGGTAGGCCGGGATGATCTCGACGGGTCCCCGCGGACCCGGAAGGTGCCGCGGGTGAAGGACATGTCGTTGCGGGTGTACTGCACGTCAGACCAGCAGCCGCCAGCCCCCCGACCTCCCGCACCGACTCCCGCCAGCGCACACCGACCGGTCGAGGTAGGACTGCGGGGTACCGAGGCCGTAGAGATGCACGACACCGACGCGACCACGACCACGTCGCGCCGGACAGCAGGTTCATTCATCGTCGCCGAGTGCCGCAGCCGCTCGACGTCGTCGTTGATCGAGCTGCTTCTCGATGTAGGTGTCGGTCTGCGCGATGTAGGCCTCGGGCTGGTAGTAGTCGTAGTACGGATACGAGAAGTACTACGCGCCGTCGTTGTTGGGCAGCATCTCTCGCGGAGCTCGTTCGCCAGCTGCGCGGCGAGGGTCTTGTTCGGCGCCATCACCAGCGTGGGCCGCTGCTGCTGCTCGATCAGCCAGGCCGTGGTGGCCGACTTGCTCGGTACCGGTGGCGCACCAGCACGGCTCCCTCCTCACACGACGCGCAGCCGCCGCCGCGCCACGCTCGCCGGTCCAGCTCCGCGCCGCGGGGACGTGCTCGCTGACCACCCGGAACGGTGCCGGCGTGCTGCTCGCTCGACCGACCACGGGGCGTGCTCGGAGTGTGTGCGCTCGACCGCGTGGGTCGGGTCCGGGTCCGGGGTGGTACCCGCGTCCGGGTGCGCAGCGTCCTCCCGGGCACGGGAGTCCGCCGCGCTGCCCGGGACCTCGGTCGCGAATGCCATGACACCAGGGTACGAGCGACCCCCGACACTTCGCCGCCGAGCGCCCCGTGTGCGCCCCCGGGACGGCAGGATGGGCGACCGTGCACCCGCCCAAGACACACAGACCTTCGACCCCGAACGGGGCGTCCAGGTCGACACCAAGGGGACCCACCGCGAGATCGCCACACGCTGACTGCGCGGACGGAGGACTGGGGGATCTACCTCCCGGGCCCAACCGTGCCCACCGGTGGATCGAGACCGGGCTGGGCGTGGCTGTCCGAAACTGGGCGGTGGGCCCCGGGCAAGATGGACGAGACGTCGACATCGCGCGCGATCACCCTGAGGGCAGGCGGCTGCGGATGACCGACCTCTACCTGGACCTCGTGGTGCGCCGCGGGCGCGGGACCGACGTCATCGACCTCGACGAGTTCGTCGCCGCCGTCGCGCAGGGGCTGGTCGGGACCGACCTCGCCGAGTACGCGCTGGAGCGCTCGCACGCGGTCCTCGACGGGCTGGTGCGCCACGACCACGACCACGTGGCGTGGCTGGCGTCGCTGGGCGTCGACCTGGGGCCGCGGGACCGGCCGGAGGACGCTCCCGGCTGACCGACGGGGCCCGGCCGGGCAGAGGGGCCGCCGCCCCTCCGCCACGGGGCCCGCCACGGGGGCCGGCCCGGGTGTCTCAGAGCGCGGAGGACTGCGCCGGGCCGAGGCCCACGGCGCTGGTCGAGGTCTCCGAGGTCGTGGTGCTCGTGGTCGTCGTGGGCTCGGTCGAGGTGGTCGTCGGCGCGGCCGAGTTGCTCGTCGTCGGGGACGGGGCGGTGGTCGTCGGCTCCGGGGTTCCCTCGTCGGTCGGCTTCGGCGTCGTCGTCTCCGGCGGCGTCGTCGTCTCCGGCGGCGGCGTGGTGGTCGGCGGCGGCTTCGGGGTGGTCGGCTCCGGCGAGCCCTCGTCGGTCGGCCGGGGGTCGGTGGGCGGGGTCTGCCCGCCACCGCCCGAGCCGCCACCGGGGTTGCCGCCACCGGGCTCGCCACCGCCACCGGGCGGCGGGAGGACCGGCGCACCCGGGGTGCCGGGCACGCCCGGGCGACCCGGGTCGGCGGGGTCGCCGGCGCCGCCGGGCAGCGCGCCGCCCTGGGTCGCCGCCACGGTCGGGTCGAACGCCGGCGGCAGGCTGCCGTCCCCACCGCTCGCGGCACCGCTCTGCACCGGCTCGGGGGGGGGCCGCTCGCCTGGGGTGCGGCGATGGCGAAGGGCGGGCCGATGAAGCTGCCGTCGGGTGCGGCCGCGGTCGCGACGGCCGTGACCCCGCCCAGCGAGCCGACGGTGAGCACCGCGGCGGCCGCGGCCGAGGTGGCCCGGCGCGCGCCGGCGGCGCGCGAGATCACGTCGTCGACCGCCGGCGGCGGCACGGCCGCCGCCAGGACGTCGTCGAGCCGGTGGAACTCCCGGTCGATGTCGGCGAACCCGTTCATACCCGTCCCCCTCGGTGGCGGGTGGGTACCGCCCACGCAGGTCGTACTGCGGCGCGACGTGACCCGGCGGCGGTCCCCCGACCGCGCCACCCGCCGGTCCGATGATCTCTTCCAGCACCTCGGCCATGCCCTCGGTCACGACCTCGCGACCGCGGACGAGCCGGCGCCGGACCTCGTGCTCGGTGACCCGCTCGAGCTCGGCGATCGCGCCGGTCGACAGGCCGGCCATGTGGTGCAGCACCACGGCCCGGCGGTCGACGGCGGCGAGCCGCCCGAGCGCCTCGAGGAGCGCGCCGGTGCGCGGGTCGGTCTCCTCCGGCGACGGTCCGCGCCGGCGGCGTCGCATCCGCACCCGCATCGACGAGCGGATCGCGACCCGCCGGACCCAGCCGACGGCCGCGTCCTCGTGCTCCGGGCCGGCCGGCTCGGCGCGCAGCGCGGCCCAGCGGCGCCAGGCGCGCGAGTAGGCGTCCTGCACCGCCTCGTGCGCGTCGTGCGGGTTGAGCGTGATCGCGTAGAGCTGGGCGACCAGCCGCGGGTAGTGGGCCTCGAGGTGCGAGCCGAAGTCCGCCCGCAGCTCACCGTGCGGGAGCGTGCGGTGCTGCCGGACGACCGCCCCGCTGATCGGGGCGGCCTCGTACTCCGCGCCGGTCCACGGGTCCGGGTCGCCGGCACCCGGTCCCTCCGGCGCGACCGGGCCGCCGTAGTGGTCCGTGTGGGGGAACGCAGGCGCGCGCCCGGGCTCGACGAACCCGCCGTCCGCCCCCGTAACGCTGGGCCATGGTGCTCAACCCCGTGTCCTCTCGTCGCCGTCGCCGGGCCGCGCGGCCCGGTGCCGATCACCCGGGCGACCTGCCCGTTCGACGGGTACCCGCAGGTACCGCAGCCGATCCGGGCACGAACACCCTCTGCCCCGCCTGATCGACCAACGAGCGTGCGGCGTTACAGAAACGGGTTCGCCGCGACCCGATCGTCACGTTCCGCGTGATCTGGGTCCCGGCCCGGTCACTCGTCCGGGTCGATGGCCCACGACGCCGTGTACACACGGTAGTGGCGCGGGTCCGGCTCGTCGCCGTGCCGGGCGGCCGCCGCGCGCTTGTGCCCGGCGTAGCCGGAGCGGGCCGCCGCGTCGGCGCGCAACCGGTCGCGCCGCTCGATCGCGTGCCGCCACGCCGGTGAGCCCTGCACCCGCACGGCCACCACGGCGGCGCGCCCCGGATCCGCCGAGCGGTGCACCCGGACGGTGCCCGCCGCCCGGTCCACGGCGGCGTCGTCGACCGGGAGACCGACCGCGGCCAGTGCGCCGGTGACCGCGTCGGCATCGGCGGGCGCCTCCACTGCCAGCTGGAGGTCGAGGCCGTCGCGGGCCGGGAGGCCGGGGACGGCGGTCGACCCGATGTGTTCCACCCCCCGGCCGACCGGCCCGCGGCGCGCGCGACCCGCTCGTGCGAGACGGCGGGACTCGCTCCGCCAGGTCGGTCGTGCTCGACGAGCCGGGGCGGGCCGTCGACGGCCGGGCGGCCCGTGC
>NZ_JAHLEL010000010.1 GCF_020131355.1 Pseudonocardia sp. ICBG1293 | reverse complement strand
TTCTCGAGTCCGACGATGGCGCCGAAGTCGTTTCTTGTCCCGGGCCTCGGCGAGCTTGTCCAGGGTGGTGTTGAGGCCCTGGACGTAGGTGTTGTGGTGCTTGCTGTGGTGCAGCTCCATGATTCGGGCGCGATGTGCGGCGCGAGCGCGGAGTAGTCGTAGGGCAGGTCCGGGAGCGTGTAGTCGGCCATGCACGCAGCCTGGGAGCTGAACCGGACTTCAGGTCAAGTGTGACGGCGGCCGCACGGCCGACCTCAGTGGTCGTCGCGCCCGGTGAGCGCGTGCTCCAGCTCGTCGGCGAGGTGGACGACCTGGCGGAACGGGAACTCGAAGCCGTCCAGGGCGGCCGGGCCGAGCGGGATCGAGTGCCGGAACACCACGACGCCCTCCTCCGCGGCCAGCCCGCCGACCACCGACGGCCCGGCCAGCTCCAGGGCACGGCCGAGGTCGACCTCGCCGAGCCGGGCGACCGGGGACTCGATCTGCACCCACTCCTGGTCCGGGTCCGCGACGGCGGCCGCCGCGTCGGTGACCTCGACGCCGGGCTGGCCCGCGCCCTCCCGCACCCGCTTCACGACGACGAGCTGGTCCCGGTCCTCGGTCGTCGGCAGCCGGAACCGCAGTTCGTCCGCGCCCTGCCGGACGATCTCGTACCGGACCACGACGTAGGCCTTCAGGTCCTCCCAGGTCGCCACGCCCGTCTCCCCCTCGATCGTCCGACGGAGCCCACCGGACCCCCGTCGCGACCCTAGCGTGATCCGGACCCCGCGCGGCCGGGCCTCGCCTCCCGGAGGAGCGCGTCTCCGATGGCCCCCACCTCCCGGTAGGCCCCCCGAGCTATATCTCGATGAGCGGAGCCGCCACGCCGCCGGATCGTCCGTGCTCGGATCACCTGCGCCGAGATGCAGCTGAGCGGGCGCCGGAGATCCACAATTCCCGCTGAGCTGCATCTCGGCACAGCGGGACGCCGGGCGGGGCGGGGCGGCGCCCTACCCCGCCAGGCCGGTGGTGATCAGCTGGTCCACCGGGGCGCGGTCGTCGGTCAGGACCGGCGCCCCCGCGGTGAACGCGGCGGTGCGGGCCGGGTCGAGGACCGTGCCGGCCGGTTCGGAGCGGGCGACGGCGGCGCCGAGGGCGGCCGGGTCGAGCGGCCGGTCCGAGGCGACGACCACCACGTTCCCGCCGCCGCCGGGGGCGAACTCGTCGGGGAGGGCGAGCAGCATCGTCGTCGGGAACCGGGACCCGACGGTCGCGGTGGCGGCCTTCACCAGGTCGAGCGGGTACCGGTCGATCACGTTGAGCACGTAGACCCCGCCCGGGCGCAGCACCCGCGCCACCTGGTCGAGGAACTCGGTGGTGGACAGGTGCCAGGGCACCGAGCGGGCCCCGAAGGCGTCGCCGACGACGAGGTCGGCGGAGTCGTCGGGCAGCGCGGCCAGGTTCACCCGGGCGTCGCCGGTCCGGACGGTGGTGCCGGGGATCGCACCCGCGTCGAGCGACCGCACCCCGAGGTCGATCACGCCGGGGTCCAGCTCCAGCACGGTCGAGGTGCTACCGGGGCGGGTCGCGGCGAGCCAGCGCGGCATGGTCAGCGCGCCGCCGCCGACGTGCACCGCGTCGAGTGGCCGCCGCTGCGGGAACGCGGTGTCGATCGCGGCGGCGAACCGCTTGGTGTAGGCGAACTCCAGGTGTGCGGGGGCGCCGAGGCGGACGTAGGAGTGGCGCAGGTCGTCGAGCACCAGGTAGCGACCGGCCGGGTCCGCGGGGTCGGTCCGGACGGCGGCGCAGTAGTAGGTGGTGTCGGCGTCGCAGCGCCCCGGCAGCGCGACGAGCGCGACGGCCAGCAGGAGCGCCGCGGCGCCGCCCTTCGCGATGTCCGAGCGCCGCCGGCGGGGTGCGAGGACCAGCCCGAGCACGAGGCAGGCGGCGGCGGTGACCAGCAGGATCGCACTCACCGGCAGCAGCGCGACCAGCACGAACCCGGTGAGGAAGGTCCCGGCGAGCGACCCGAGGGTGCCCGCGGCGGACAGCCCGCCGACGACCTCGCCGGAGCGGTCCAGCCCGGTCAGCCGGGCCTTGGTCACGGCCGGGGTGACCGCGGCCAGCGCCGTCACCGAGACCAGGGTGGACGCGGCGACGAGCACCACGGCGGCGTACGGCCCGGCGCCGAGCAGCGGACCCAGCAGCCGGACCACCGGCCGCACGGCCAGGGTGCCCAGGCCGCCGACGACCATCATCAGCGCGGCGACGGCGACCGGGTCGCGCTCGTCGGCCCACCGCCCACCGAGCGAGGCCCCCGCCGCGATCCCGGCGAGGGCCACCCCGATCACCGCGGTGGTCGACTCCAGGGTCAGTCCGACGTAGGGCGCGACGAGCCGGGTCGCGAGGGTCTCGACGACGAGGATCGCCGCCCCCGAGACGACGACGGCGGTCCGGGCCATGGCGAGGCGCACCCCGCCATGGTGCCGGTCGGGGTCAGCTCCGCTTCAGCCGGAGCACGAGCTTGCCCGTGTTCTCACCGCGGAACAGCTTTCCGAACACCTCCGGGAAGTCGTCGACGGTGCCGTCGACGACGTCCTCGCGGCTGTGCAGGCGGCCCTCGGCGAGCCAGCCGGCGAGCTCCGTGCCGGCCTCGCCCCAGCGGGGGAGGTAGTCCCCGACCAGGAAGCCCTCCATCCGGGCCCGGCTGACCAGCAGGTTCATGTAGTTCTTCGGGCCGGTCATGCCGCCCTCGGCGTTGTACTGGCTGATCGCGCCGCAGAGGACGACGCGGGCGCGCATCGCGAGCCTGCCGAGCACGGCGTCGAGGATCTCCCCGCCGACGTTGTCGAAGTAGACGTCCACGCCGTCGGGGGCGAGTTCCTTCAGCCGCTGCGACACGTTCTCCGAGCGGTAGTCGATCGCGGCGTCGAACCCGAGCTCGTCGGTGATCCACGCGCACTTCTCCGGACCGCCCGCGATGCCGACGACCCGGGCACCCTTGATCTTGGCGAGCTGACCGACGACGGAGCCGACCGCGCCGGCCGCACCGGAGACGACGACCGTCTCCCCCTCCGTGAGGGCACCGACGTCGAACAGCCCGAAGTAGGCGGTCATGCCGGTCATGCCGAGCAGCGCGAGGTAGCGCTCCGGCGGCACGTCCGCGGTCGGGGAGACCTTCTGGAGGCCGCGGCCGTCGCTCTCGACGTACTCCTGGACGCCGAGCACGCCGGTGACGGTGTCGCCGACGGCGAAGTCCGGGTTCTTCGAGGCGACGACCTCACCGAGGCCGAGCGCGCGCATCACCTCGCCGATCCCGACCGGGGGCGCGTACGAACGGCCCTCGTTCATCCAGCCGCGCATCGCCGGGTCCAGCGAGACGTGGCTGACCCGGACGACGATGCGGCCCTCGCCGGGCTCGGGCACCGGCTCGGTAGTGTGCTCCCACACCTCCGGGCCGGGGGTGCCCTGCGGGCGCGCGGCGAGCCGTACCTGGTGGTTGACCTCGTTGCTCATGACACCGGTCTACCCCGGTCACGCGCGCGGCACCGCATCACGGTCGTCACGCGCGTGACGGGAATGTCGTTCGGTGACCGAACGATCGTCCTCACAGGCCCAGGTGCCGCGCGATCAGCATCTTCTGCACCTCGGAGGTGCCCTCGCCGACCTCGAGGATCTTCGCGTCGCGGTAGAACCGCCCGACCGGGTACTCGTTCATGAAGCCGTAGCCGCCGAAGATCTGGGTGGCGTCGCGCGCGTTGTCCATCGCGGCGTTCGACGAGACGAGCTTG
Organism: Pseudonocardia sp. ICBG1293; assembly: GCF_020131355.1. Lineage (GTDB taxonomy): Bacteria > Actinomycetota > Actinomycetes > Mycobacteriales > Pseudonocardiaceae > Pseudonocardia. The sequence continues at coordinate 5,379 of NZ_JAHLEL010000010.1, read as the reverse complement.
GCGATCGCCGCCTCCTTCTTGAACGGCTCCCCCGCGACGAGCAGCCGCGCGGCGTGCTGCCAGGCCAGCCGGGCGGTGTGCGCGCGGGCCTCCATCTCGGCGATCTTGAACTGGATCGCCTGGTAGGAGCCGATGGTGTTCCCGAACGCCTCACGCTCACCGGCGTAGCGCACGGACTCGTCGACGCAGCCCTGGGCCAGCCCGGTCGCCAGCGCCGCGATCGCGACCCGGCCCTCGTCGAGGATGGACAGGAACTGGGCGTAGCCGCGACCGCGCTCGCCGAGCAGGTTCGCCTCGGGGACGCGGACGTCGTCGAAGAACAGCTCGCGGGTGTCGGAGCAGTTCCAGCCGACCTTGGAGTACTTCTCGCTCACCGTGAACCCGGGCGTGCCCGCCGGGACGAGGATCGCCGAGATCTCCTTGCGGCCGTCCGGCTTCTCACCGGTGACGGCGGTGACGGTGACCACCGAGGTGATGTCGGTGCCGGAGTTGGTGATGAAGCACTTCGACCCGTTGATCACCCAGTCGCCGCCGTCGAGCCGGGCGGTGGTGCGGGTGGCGCCGGCGTCGGAGCCGCCACCGGGTTCGGTGAGCCCGAACGCGCCCAGCGCGCGGCCCGCGGCGAGGTCGGGCAGCCAGCGCGACTTCTGCTCGTCGGTGCCGAACCGCAGGATCGGCATGGCACCGAGCCCGACGCCGGCCTCGACGGTGATCGCGACCGAGGAGTCGACCCGGGCCAGCTCCTCCAGGGCCAGGCAGAGGGCGTGGTAGTCGCCGCCCTGCCCGCCGTACTCCTCCGGGACGGGCAGGCCGAACAGGCCCATCCCGCCCATCTTCGCGGTGATCGCGTAGGGGAACTCCTCGCGGATGTACAGGTCCCCGATGACCGGGGCGACCTCGGTGCGCGCGAACTCCTCGACCGCGGCACGCAGCGCCTCGTACTCCTCGGCGGTGGTGGTGTCCTGGGCGACGGTCATGGCTGCTCCTCCGATACGGGCTCGACCACGAGCAGCACCGCGTCCTTGGCGACGGTGGCTCCGGCCCGGGCCCTCAGCTCGCGCACCGTCCCGTCGACGGGGGCGGTGAGCACGTGTTCCATCTTCATGGCCTCGACGACGACCAGCTTCTGACCCGCGGCGACGGCGTCCCCGTCGGCGACCTCCACGACGGTCACCGTTCCCGGCATCGGCGAGACGACCGGTCCGCCCGCACCGCCGGCGGCCGCGGCGGCCTCCGTCGGTGCCTGCTCGCGCACGCCCCAGGCGTGCCCGTCACGGCCGATCCAGACGACCCCGTCGGCGCCCTCGGCGACGGCGCACCGGCGGGTGCGCCCGTCCTGGGTGTGCTCCACGACCCCCGGTGCGACGGCGGCGGTGCGGCACCGGGCGGCGGCCGCTGCGGGTGCCGCCGACGCCGGCACGGCGGTGTCCTCCGCGTCCGCCGCTCCAGCGGCGGCGGGCAGCGCGAGGTCGAACCCTGCCGCCCGGCCGCGGGCGCGCACCTCGACGACGCCCTCGGCGCCTCCGGTGACCAGGCGGGTCACCGTCCAGGCGGGCTCCCCGACCCGCCAGCCACCGGGGATGTCGAAGGGGTCCACCACGGGCCCGGCCGGCTCCCGGCGCAGCAGCCCGAGACCGGCGACGGCACCGAGGACGTCGGCGGGCACCGTGTCGTCGACCAGTGCGGCGCCGCGGCGGGCGATCAGCCCGGTGTCGAGGCGCCCGGCGCGGACGTCGTCGTCGGCGAGCAGGGCCCGCAGGAACCCGATGTTGGAGTCGAGCCCGAGCAGCACCGTGTCGCGCAGCGCGGCGTCGAGCCGGCGCAGCGCCTCGTCACGGGTGGCGCCGTGGGCGATGACCTTGGCCAGCATCGGGTCGTAGTCCGACCCGACCACGGTGCCGGTCTCGATCCCGGCGTCGACCCGCACGCCGGGCGGCGGGGTCCAGTCCAGCACCGGTCCGCCGGACGGGAGGAAGGTGAGCGCGTCACCGGAGACGGCGGCGGCCTCGGCGTACACCCGGGCCTCCACCGCGTGCCCGGTGAGCGCCACGTCGTCCTGGGTGATCGGCAGCGGCTCCCCCGCGGCGACGCGCAGCTGCAGCTCGACCAGGTCCAGGCCGGTGACCTCCTCGGTGACCGGGTGCTCGACCTGCAGCCGGGTGTTCATCTCCAGGAAGAAGAACTCGTCGGGACGGTCCGAGCTCACGATGAACTCGACGGTGCCGGCGCCGGTGTAGCCGACGCTGCGGGCGGCCTCGCAGGCGGCGCGGCCCATCTCGGTGCGCTGCGCGGGGGTGAGCAGAGCCGAGGGTGCCTCCTCGATGATCTTCTGGTGGCGGCGCTGCAGCGAGCACTCGCGCTCGCCGAGGTGCACGACGGTGCCGTGCGCGTCGGCCATCACCTGGATCTCGATGTGCCGCGGCGTGGTGACCAGCCGCTCGGCGAGCAGGGTGTCGTCGCCGAAGGAACCGCGGGCTTCGCGGCGCGCACCGGCGATCGCGTCGGCCAGCTGCTCCGGGGAGTGGACCTCGCGCATGCCCTTGCCGCCGCCGCCGGCCGACGGCTTGAGCAGCACCGGGTACCCGATGTCGGCGACGACGGCGGCCAGGTCGTCGTCGGTGAGGCCGGAGCCGTCGGACCCGGGCACGACCGGGACCCCGGCCTTCGCGACGGTCTGCTTGGCGCGGATCTTGTCGCCCATCGCCTCGATCGCCGACGACGGCGGCCCCACGAAGGCGATCCCCGCCTGTTCGCAGGCGGCGGCGAACGCGGTGTTCTCGGACAGGAAGCCGTAGCCGGGGTGGATCGCCTGCGCACCGGTCGCCCGGGCGGCGGCGATCACGTTCTCCACCGACAGGTAGGACTCGCCCGCGGCGGCCGGGCCGATCCGGACGGCCTCGTCGGCGGCGCGGACGTGCGGGGCCGCGGCGTCGGCGTCGGAGTACACGGCGACCGACCGGACGCCCAGCGAGCGCAGGGTGCGGATGACGCGGACCGCGATCTCGCCGCGGTTCGCGACCAGGACGGTGTCGAACAGTGCCGATCCCATGGGGGGCCTCACATCCGGAAGACGCCGAAGGCCGGGTCGGCCAGGGGCGCGTGGGCGGCGACGGACAGGGACAGCCCGAGCACGGTGCGGGTGTCGGCGGGGTCGATGACGCCGTCGTCCCACAGCCGGGCGGTGGAGTAGTAGGGGTGGCCCTGGGTCTCGTACTGGGCGCGGATCGCGTCCGGGTCGGCGTTGCCGACCGTGCCGAGCACGGTGGCGGCCTGCTCGCCGCCCATCACCGAGATGCGGGCGTTCGGCCACATGAACAGGAACCGGGGCGAGTACGCCCGCCCGCACATGGCGTAGTTCCCGGCGCCGAACGAGCCGCCGATGACGACGGTCAGCTTCGGCACCCGGGTGGAGGCCACCGCGGTGACCATCTTCGCGCCGTTGCGGGCGATGCCACCGGCCTCGTACTCGCGGCCGACCATGAACCCGGAGATGTTCTGCAGGAACACCAGCGGGATGCCGCGCTGGTCGCAGAGCTCGACGAAGTGCGCGCCCTTGGTCGCGGACTCGGAGAACAGGATCCCGTTGTTGGCGACGATCCCGACCGGGTGGCCGTGGATCCGGGCGAACCCGGTGACCAGGGTGGTGCCGTACTCGGACTTGAACTCGGCGAACCGGGAGCCGTCGACGACCCGGGCGACGACCTCGCGGACGTCGTAGGGGGTGCGGGTGTCGGTCGGCACCGCGCCGTAGAGCCCGGCGGGGTCGACGGCGGGCTCCTCGGTGGGGTGCACGTCCCACGGGCGGGGGGCGCGCGGGCCGAGCGTCGCGACGATCGCGCGGACCCGGGCGAGGGCGTCGGCGTCGTCGGCGGCGAGGTGGTCGGTGACGCCGGAGACCTTCGCGTGCAGGTCCCCGCCGCCCAGCTCCTCGGCGGTGACGACCTCGCCGGTCGCGGCCTTCACCAGCGGCGGGCCGCCCAGGAAGATCGTGCCCTGGTTGCGGACGATCACGGCCTCGTCGCTCATCGCCGGCACGTACGCCCCGCCCGCGGTGCACGAGCCGAGGACGGCGGCGATCTGCGGGATGCCCCGGCCGGACATCTGCGCCTGGTTGTAGAAGATCCGGCCGAAGTGCTCGCGGTCGGGGAACACGTCGTCCTGGGCGGGCAGGAACGCCCCGCCGGAGTCGACCAGGTACACGCAGGGCAGCCGGTTGTGCAGCGCCACCTCCTGCGCGCGCAGGTGCTTCTTGACCGTCATCGGGTAGTAGGTGCCGCCCTTGACCGTCGCGTCGTTCGCGACGACGACGACCTCGCGCCCGGCGACCCGGCCGACACCGGTGATCATCCCGGCGCCGGGGGCCTGGTCGTCGTACATCCCGTGGGCGGCCATCGGGGACAGCTCCAGGAACGGCGACGACGGGTCCACCAGTGCGTCCACCCGGTCCCGGGGCAGCAGCTTGCCCCGCTCGACGTGCCGGGCCCGCGACCTCTCCGGCCCGCCGAGGCGCGTGCGGCCGAGCTGCGCGTGCAGGTCGGCGACCAGTGCGCGGTGCGCGGCGTCGTTCTCCACGGCGCGCGGGTCGGCCGGGTCCACCGCCGTGCCGAGCCCCGGGGCCGGCGCGGGTGGGGCCTGCGGTGCCGTCATCGGGACCTCCGGGGGGTCAGGGTGTTAATGAGCATTAACAGGTTAGCGGTTGTTAACACGCGTCGTCCAGAGCGGGCGACGGCGACCACTACCCTGGGAGGCGTGCGCCTGCTGCTGGTCGAGGACGAGAAGCCGCTCGCCGAGCTGGTCCGCCGGGGCCTGACCGGGGAGGGGCACGAGGTCGAGGTCGCGCACGACGGCCCCACCGGGCTGCAGCTCGCGCTGTCCGGGCGGCACGACGTCGTCATCCTCGACATCATGCTGCCGGGACTGTCCGGCTACCGGATCCTGCAGCACCTGCGCGACCGCGGGGTCTGGACGCCGGTGCTCATGCTGACCGCCAAGGACGGCGAGTACGACGAGGCCGACGCCTTCGACCTCGGCGCCGACGACTACCTGACCAAGCCGTTCTCCTTCGTCGTGCTGCAGGCACGGCTGCGGGCGCTGCTGCGCCGGGCCGGGGAGGCCGCGCCCACCGTGTTGCGGGTCGGGGACCTCACGCTGGACCCGGGCACGCACCGGGTGCACCGCGGCGAGACCGAGATCCCGCTGACCCCGCGGGAGTTCGGCGTGCTCGAACACCTGATGCAGAACACCGGGCAGGTCGTGACCAAGACCGACATCCTGCGCTCGGTGTGGGACGCGCACTACGACGGCGAGGTCAACGTCGTCGAGGTCTACGTCGGCTACCTGCGCCGCAAGATCGACGCGCCGTTCGGCACCCACAGCATC
>NZ_JAHLEL010000009.1 GCF_020131355.1 Pseudonocardia sp. ICBG1293 | reverse complement strand
CCGCGACGGCCCGCCACCGGCGCACGGAAAACGCTGGTGCTGAGCTGGTCCTGGGCGGCACGGGCGCGCGGGCCGCCGCCTCGCCTTCGGATGGCCGGGTTCGCATCTCGCCGGCGGGGTCGACCCTTGCCCTTCAGCGCGCGCCGGGGCTGACCGCCGGAACCGACGACCATGCCCTTCTTGGTGCCTTCCTTGCGGATCGCACCGCGGCGCTTGGAATTGCCTGCCATGAGTTCTTCGAGTCCTAAGCGTCTTTGAGAGTCCAGGTGGAGCCGCCGGCGCCGTCCTCGACGGCGATCCCGGCGGCGAGCAGCTCGTCGCGGAGCCGGTCGGCGGTGGCGAAGTCACGTCCGGCGCGCGCGGCCTGGCGGCGCTCCAGCATGGACTCCACCAGGGTGCCCAGCGCCTGCCGGGCGGCGTCGCCCGACTCCTCCGCCACGCCGCCGGCGCGGCGAGCGGGTCCAGGCCGAGCACCTCGGTCGTCGCGCGGACCGCGGACGCGGCGCGCAGCGCACCGGTGGCGTCCCCGCCGTCGAGGGCGGTGTTGCCCTCGCGCACCAGGGTGTGCACGGTGCCGAGCGCGAGCGGGGTGCCGAGATCGTCGTCGAGGGCGGCGGTGAACGCGCCGGGCAGCTCGGCGGCGACCTCGGGCAGGCCGTGCCGCTCGCGCACGCGGTGCACGAACGACTCGATCCGCCGGTACGCGGCGACGGCCTCGTCCAGCGCGGCGTCGGAGTACTCGATCGCCGACCGGTAGTGCGGACCGACCAGGTAGTAGCGCAGCTCGGCCGGGCGGACCCGCTCGAGCAGGTTCTCGATCGCCAGGGTGTTCCCCAGCGACTTCGACATCTTCTCCCCGCCCATGGTGACCCAGGCGTTGTGCAGCCAGTAGCGGGCGAAGCCGTCGCCCGCGGCGTGGCTCTGGGCCCGCTCGTTCTCGTGGTGCGGGAAGACCAGGTCCATGCCGCCGCCGTGGATGTCGAACTCCGGCCCGAGGTAGGCGGTCGCCATCGCCGAGCACTCCAGGTGCCAGCCGGGACGCCCGTTCCCCCAGGGGGTGGGCCAGCTCGGCTCGCCGGGCTTGGCGGCCTTCCACAGCGTGAAGTCCAGCGCGTCGCGCTTGTGCCCGCCGTCGCCCTCGCCCTGGTGCACGTCGTCGACGCGCTGGCCGGACAGCGACCCGTAGTCGGGCAGCGTGCGCACCGCGAAGTACACGTCGCCGCCGGCGGGGTAGGCGTGGCCGCGCTCGATCAGCCGCTCGATCAGCTCGACCATCTGCGTGATGTGCCCGGTCGCCCGGGGCTCCACCGACGGCGGCAGGCAGCCCAGCGCGTCGTAGGCGGCGGTGAAGGCGCGCTCGTGGGTGGCCGCCCACTCCCACCACGGACGGCCCGCGGCCTGGGCCTTGCGGAGGATCTTGTCGTCGATGTCGGTCACGTTGCGCACCAGCGTGACGTCGTAGCCGGACCGGGCCAGCCAGCGGCGCAGCACGTCGTAGTTCAGGCCCGAGCGGACGTGACCGATGTGCGGGAGGCCCTGCACCGTCGCCCCACAGACGTACATCGACACGGCTCCGGTCCGCAGCGGCGTGAAGGCGCGCTGCTCCCTGGTCGCTGAGTCGAGAAGTCTGAGGCTCACGTCACCAGGGTACGGGCCTCCGATTCGTCCACTACACGGGCGGTGCCGGGGCGGCAAGGTGTCCTTCATGGCTGTTCAGCGGATGTACCCGCGGCTGGTCGTCGCCGACGCCGACGCCGCGATCGACTTCTACCGGGCCGCGTTCGGCGCGCAGCTCGTGGAGCGCCACACCGACGGCTCCGGGGCGGTCGTGCACGCCCTGCTGCGGGCCGGGGGTGCGGAGTGGGCCGTCAAGGACGGCGACGCCGCCGACCCGGCCCGGACGGACCCGGCGCGGTGATCCTGGCGCTGGAGGTCGACGACCCGGACGCGGTCGCCGCGGCGATGGTCGGGAGCGGCGGCACCGTCGTCTTCGAGGTGTCCGACCATCCCTACGGGCGGGCCGGGCGGCTGGCCGATCCGTTCGGGCACAGCTGGATGGTCGCGGCGCACAGCGGGCCGCCGTCGCCCGTGGGGGGCCGGTGACGGACCGCCGCCGACGCCCACCGGTGCACGACCGGGCCTCGCCCGCCTCACCCCGCCGCCGCCTCCCGGCGCCGCGCCCGTCGCTCGGCCTGCCGGTCCGGGTCCGGCACCGGTGAGGCCAGCAGTAGGGCCCGAGTGTAGTCGTGTGCCGGCTCGCGGGTCACCTGCGACGCCTCCCCCTGTTCCACGATCCCGCCGCGGTGGAGCACGGCCACCCGGTGGCTGATGTGGCGCACCACGTCCAGGTCGTGCGAGACGAACAGGTAGGCGACCCCGGTCGCCTCCTGCAGCTCGAGGAACAGGTCGAGCACCCTGGCCTGGGTCGACAGGTCGAGCGCGCTGACCGGCTCGTCGCACACGATGAGCTTCGGGCGCAGCGCGAGCGCCCGCGCGATCGCGATCCGCTGCCGCTGACCGCCGGAGAACTCCCGGGGCAGCCGGTGCATCGCGTCGCGCGGGAGATGGACCCGGTCGAGCAGCGCGGCGACCCGGTCCCGGGCCTCCGCGCCCCCGATCCCCTGCACCTGCAGCGGCTCGGACAGCGTGTCCCCGACCGTCAGCGCCGGGTTGAGCGAGCTGTACGGGTCCTGGAAGACCACCTGCAGGTCGCGGCTGAGCACGCGACGGGTGGCCCGGTCGGCGGCGGAGATGTCCCGGCCGTCGAACACGATGCGGCCCCCGGAGACCGGGGCGAGCCCGAGGACGGCCCGGCCGATCGTGCTCTTGCCCGACCCCGACTCGCCGACCAGGCCGAGCGTCTCACCGGCCGCGACGTGCAGCGACACCCCGTGCAGCGCGCGGAAGGCGCGGCCGAAGCGCTTCGCACGGAACTCGACCACCAGGTCCTCGACACGCAGCAGCGCGCCGCCGTCGATCGTCGGGCTCATCGGGTGCTCCCCTGGTTCTCGGTCCGCGCCGGGCTCCGGTCCGGCGCCACAGTCGCGAGCGGCCGGGCCCGCGGTGGCTTGTCGGCGAGCATCGCCTCGAGCAACGAGGCCGTGTACCCGTCGGTGGGTTCGCGCAGGATCGTGCGGACGTCGCCGGACTCCACCACCGTTCCGTCGCGCATGACCACGACGCGGTCGCAGAGGTCGGCGACGACGCCGAAGTTGTGGGTGACCAGCAGGACCGCCAGGCCCAGCCGCTGCTGCAGGTCGCGCAGGACGTCGAGCACCTCCGCCTGCACGGTCACGTCGAGCGCGGTGGTGGGCTCGTCGGCGATCACGAGGTCCGGCTCGCAGGAGATCGCGCCGGCGATCAGCACCCGCTGGGCCATGCCGCCGGAGATCTCGTGCGGGTAGGACCGCATGATCCGGGTCGGGTCGGTGATCCCCACGCTGCGCAGCAGCTCCTCGGCCCGGGCGGTGGCCGCGGCGCGCGGGACACCGAGCAGGTGCCGCATCGGCCGGGTCAGCTGGTACCCGACGGTGAACGCCGGGTCGAGGTTGCTCATCGGTTCCTGCGGGATGTAGCCGATCCGCCGGCCGCGCAACGGGGCGAGCCGGCCCTGGTCCACGGCGACGTCACCGGGGCCGACGGTGAGCTCGTCGTCGATCCGGATCGTGCCGCCGGTGATCAGGGCGTCGCCCGGGAGCAGCACCAGCACCGCGAACGCGGTCTGGGACTTGCCCGAGCCGGACTCCCCGACGACCCCGAGCACCTCACCGCGGTCGAGGGTGAACGACACCCCGTCGACCACCTGCCTGGTCGTCCCGTCCCCCTGTGGGTAGGCGATCCGCAGGTCGCGGACCTCCAGCAGGTGCCCGCCCCCGTCGGGGACGGCGCCGGCGGAGCCGGACCGGCGCCGCGCGACCGCGTCCCGGACCGCGGCGGCCGCACCCGCACCGCCGGACCCGGCGCGGGCCGGGTCCTCGAGCGCGTCACGCAGCGCGTTGCCCAGCAGCACCAGCGCGCTCGTGGTGACCGCGATCGCCAGCGCCGGCCACAGCAGGGTCATCGGCGCGTCGTACACGCTGCGGAAGCCCTCGTTGAGCATCACGCCCCAGGTGGGCACCGAGGCGTCACCGAGGCCGAGGAACTCCAGCCCGGACTGGACGGCGATCGCGATCCCGCAGACCAGGGCGCCCTGGATGATGAGCGGGGCGCGGACCACGGAGAGGACGTGCCGGCGCAGGATGCGGGCGTCGGACAGGCCCGACACCCGCGCCGCGTCGATGTAGAGCTCGGCGCGCACCCCGCGGACCGCGGTGCGGGCGAGGCGGAAGAACCCCGGCGCGAGCATGACCCCGAAGACGGCCATGGCGATCCACACCGACGGTCCCAGCGCGGCCCGCATCGCGAGCAGGACGATCATCGACGGCAGCGCGAGGACGATGTTGGTGACCCAGGTCCCCGCGGCGTCGATCCCGCCCGCGAAGTAGCCGGCGAGCAGCCCGGCGGGCACCCCCACCGCGATGGCGACGCCGGCGCACAGCAGCGCCGCCAGCAGCGTCGTCCGCCCGCCCCAGAGCAGCCGGCTCAGGACGTCCCGGCCGCCGCTGTCGGTGCCCAGCGGGTGGTCCGGTGAGCTGCCCGCCAGGATGTTGCGGATGTCGGCGTAGGTGGGGTCGAACGGGGAGAGGACGCCGGCGAGCAACGCCCCCAGCACGATCAGGCCCAGTACGACCGACGCGGTGAGGCCGAGCGGGTTGCGCAGCAGCCGCCGGGCGACCTCACCGCCGCGCCCCCGGGGGGCCGGCGACGCCGGGACGGGCGGGACGGTGGATCCGGTGTGCTCGGTCATGCGACACGCACCTTCGGGTTGAGCCAGCCGTTGGCCACGTCGACCAGCAGGTTGACCACGACGACGATCACGGTCGTGTAGGCGACCACCCCCATCACCAGCGGCAGGTCACCGATGGTCGTCGCCGACACGGCGAGCGTCCCGACCCCGGGCAGTGCGAAGACCTGCTCCAGCACGACCACGGCGCTCAACATGCCGATGAACTGCAGGCTCAGGACGGTGAGCCCGGCCGGAGCCGCGCTGCGCAGGACGTGCCGGACCAGGATCTCGCGTTCGGGCAGGCCGCGGCTGCACAGCGTGCGGACGTGGTCGCGCGACATCTGGGTGAGCACGGCGCCGCGCACCTGCTGGGCCGACGCCGCGACGCCGTTGATCAGCAGCGCGATCATCGGCAGGGTCAGCGAGGCGACCCACGGGCCGATCCCGGACCCCGGCGCGATCGTGCTGACGGCCGGGAACCAGGGCAGGGCCACCACGAACAGGCTGACCAGCAGCAGTCCGATCAGGAAGCTGGGCAGTGCGTCGCCGATGGCCGCACCGATCTGCACGGCCCGGTCGGCCCGGCCGCGGCGGACGGCGGCGGTCGTGCCGAGCGCGGTCGCGATGACCCCGATGGCGACGATCGCCACGGCGACGACGGCCAGGGTGACCGGCAGCCGGGCCGCGAGCGCGGCGACCACGGTCTCGTTGTTGAACCAGGACGCACCGAAGTCACCGGTCAGCGCGCCGGCCCACCACTCGGCGAGCCGCTCGAGCAGGGGCCGGTCCAGGCCGAGCTCGGCGTTCTTCGCCGCGATCTGGTCGGGGGTCGCCTGCTCACCGAGGATGGTGGAGGCGACGTCGTCGGTGGAGAAGAACAGCAGCAGGAACGCCAGACAGCAGACGGCGGCGAGAACGACCGCGCCCGACAGCAGCCGGCGGAGCAGGAACAGCAGCACCGCGTCCTCCTTGGTGTGCGACGGCCGTGGGTCAGCCGACCGGCCGGTAGTTGTAGATCGAGGGGATGACCTGGCCGATCTGCGGCTCGACCGCGATCCGCTCCGGGTCGATGGCGTTCGTGGTGCCGATCCGGGCCCACGGGGCGAACCAGGCCTGCTCGGTGACGTGGCGGGCCATCTGTCTCGCCACGTCGTCGGCGTCCGGGCCGCCCGCCCGCACCCGGTCGAGCATCGCGTCCAGCGCCGGGTCCCGGGAACGCAGCGGGTTGTAGAGGGTCTGCGGGACGAGCAGCTGCTCCACCGCCACCCAGGTCGGCCCCTGGAAGATCGCGAAGAAGCTGGCCGGGTAGCGCCCGCTCCCGATCGCGGCCTGCGACGACTGCGCGGGCACCGACTCGATCCGGGCCGTGATCCCGATGTCGGCCAGGGGCTGCACGATGAACGGGATGAACTCGTTGAGACCGGTCGACAGCGGCATGGTCATCGAGAAGCCGTCGGGGTACCCGGCCTCGGCGAGCAGCGCACGGGCGCGGACGGGGTCGTAGCCGTAGTGGTCGTCCAGCGCCGGGTCGAAGGCCGTGCTGGCCTCGCCGAAGACCTGGCTGGTCGGCGTGCCGTAGCCGTTCAGCACCCCCTCGATGGTCACCTCCCGGTCGAACGCGAGGTTGATGGCCCGGCGGACACGCACGTCGGCCAGCTCCGGGGCGATCGCACCGTCCCGGTCGAACAGCAGCAGGCCCGCCCAGTTCGCGTCCCAGCTCACGATCTCGCGGCCTGCGTTCTCCGCCTGGGCGATGTTGCGCGGGCTGATCTGCGTCGCGTCGATCTGCCCGGAGACCAGCGCGTTGATCCGCGCGGTCGGGTCGGTCAGGACCTTCAGCACGACCTGGTCGAATCTCTGCAGCGCCGGGTCCCAGTAGTCCGGGCGGGCCCGGAAGACGTACCGGTCGCCGGGCACCGAGGCGGCGGCGTCCATCACGTAGGGCCCCGCCCCGACCGGGACCCGGTCCAGGGCGGGGTCGCCCAGCGCGGCCGGGCTGGCCATCATCCCGGCGGCCTGGCTCAGGTAGAACTCCAGCGCCGGGTTCGGGCGCTCGAGCTCGATCTCGACCCGGTCGGTGCCGCGCGTGCGGACCTCGGCGACGTCGGCCAGCTGGACCGCCTGCGGGCCGTTCGCCGTCCGGAAGTGCTCCAGGTTGGCCGCCACCGCCGCGGCGTCGACCGGGGTCCCGTCGCTGAAGGTGACGCCCTCCCGGATCCGCAGCGAGAACGTCGTGTTCGTGCCGTCGGTGTAGCCCCATCCGACGGCGAGCATCGGGACGAAGGTCCCGTCCGGCTCCCGCCGGATCAGGGTGTCGTAGGCGGGCTGGAACGCGACCAACCGGTGTCCGTTGTGGCCCTGCCCGGTGTCCCAGGTGGCCACGTCCTGGACCAGACCGATGTTGAGCACACCCGGTGGGGCGGTGGGGGTGCCGATGCCGGTGCACCCGGCCGCCGCCAGCACGCCCAGCACCGTCAGCAGGACGGGGAGAACTCGTCGGGTCGACCTCATCGTCAACAACCTCGTGGGTCCAGGGGTCCGCCGGCGGAGCGCCGGACCACGCGTCGGACAGCGTGCGGGATCCCGGCACGGGCCCGGATCGGGACCGGCGTGCCGGCAGGTGGTGCGGACCGGCCACCGGGGCCGGTCCGCTCAGAGCAGCTTCTCGTAGCCCAGGTCGACGAGGTGCTCGCGCGAGGTCGCCAGGCAGTCGAACGCGTCGCGGCCGTAGAGGACGTCCTGCTCGATCAGCAGGTACTCCGCCCCCGAGGCGATCGACTGGTCGACGATCTCGGCCCACTCCAGGTTGCCCTCGCCGACCTCGCCGAACTCGACGACGGCGGCGAACTCGCGCAGGAAGGCCTCGCGGTCGCCGCTGCGCTGGGCCTCCAGCGCCCCGGGGCCGAGCTCGCCGATTCGGTAGTCCTTGAGGTGGACCAGGTCGACCAGCCCGGCGTACTTCTGCAGGGTCCGGACCGGGTCCCTGCCGCCCCGCTGCACCCAGTGCACGTCGATCTCCAGGCGCATGCCGGGCGCCTCGGCCCGGATGGCGTCGAGGACGGTGACACCCCCGCGTCTGGCGAACTCGACGTGGTGGTTGTGGTAGTGAAGCTGGACCCCCTCGTCCGCGAGGCGGGTCGCGATGTCCTGCGTCCGCCGGCAGAACTCGACCACGCCCTCGGTCGTGGCCAGCGCGGACAGCGGCATCATCCCGATGCGCACGTGCCGGGCGTCCAGCGCCCGGCAGTCGGCAACGATCTTGTCGAACCGCTCCACCAGGCAGTCGTTGGGCCCGGGGCCCACCGCGGCGGACAGGGCGCCGAAGTCCACCCCGAGCTCGTCGCGGGCACGCCGCATCTCGGCCACGTTCTCCGGGGTCATCGGGATCTGGGAGACCTCGACCGCCCGGAAACCCGCGTCGGTGAGCCGCCGGAGCACCTCGTAGGGCCCGGCCTTCCCGACCTCGTCGCGCAGCATCATCATCTGGACGCCGATCGTGGGCATCGTTGCTCCTTCAGACGTTCAGGGGGTGGGCCGGGCCGAGCCGGCTCCGGCGGTAGACGTCGGTCAGCACGCGCAGGGACCGCATGGCCTCGCGGGGCCCGATCCAGAACGGCTCGTCGGGTGGCCCGGAATGGAAGTCCCGGATGAGCGCCTCGTGGGCGACGCCCCAGTAGGACCGCCCGTTCGACGACGCGCGGCGTTCGGTCACGGTCTCGGTGCGGCCGTCGGCGTGGGAGACGGTGAGGTCCCCCCGGATCGACAGGCTCCCGTGCTCGGCGGTCACGTCGACCGTCACGGGTGCGTGCACGACGTTCGCCAGCGACCCGAACAGCACGCTGCGGGCGCCGCCGGCGTGCGAGAGCAGCAGCTCGGCGGTGTCCTCGACCTCGATGACGTCGCCGAGCAGCCGGGTGGAGGCGGAGCCGGAGACCTCGACGACCTCGCCGAGGAACCACTCCACGAGGTCCAGTGTGTGGATGGCCTGGTTGATCAGGAGCCCGCCGCCTGCGGTCGCCCACCGGCCCCGCCACGGCTTGGCACGGTAGTAGTCGGCGTCGCGGGTCCACAGGACCGTCGCGGTCGCGCCGCGGACCGCGCCCAGCTCGCCGGAGCCGAGGATCCGCCGCACGGCGCGCGAGGTCTCGTTGTAGCGGTTCTGGAGGCACACCCCGATGCGGGTCCCGGTCCGCTCGGCCGCGGCGACGATGCGCCCGGCCTCCTCCACGGTGTGGGCCAGTGGCTTCTCCAGCAGCACCCGGACCCCGGACTCCAGCAGGTCGAGTGTCACCTCGACGTGCTGGTGGTGCGGGGTGCAGACGTGGACCGCGTCCGGTGCGGCGCCCGCCAGCAGCGCGCGGTGGTCGGTGAAACCGGGGACGCCGCGCGCCGTGGCCGTGCACTCCAGCACGTCCGGATCGGTGTCACAGACCGCGACGAGCTCGATGCCGTCGATGGCCGCGATCGCGTCCAGGTGCACCGTCGAGACGTCGCCGCAGCCGACGACCGCCACCCGGGTGGTCACCGGAACCCGATCCCCTCGGCCGTCAGGATCCCGGTGAACGCCTTCCACGCCTCGGTGAACAGGTCCGGTCCGGAGAAGCCGCCGAGGCTGTGCGCCTGCGACAGGTGCGGCTCGAGCGAGAAGAAGCCGTCGAAGCCGTCCGCCCGCAGTGCCCGGACGGTCTCGACCAGCTCGCCGTCGCCGAGGCCTGCCGCGACCACCTCGCCGTCGTCCAGGCGGGCGTCCTTGATCTGCACGTACTCCAGGTGCGGGCGCAGACCGGCGTAGCCGTCGCTGAAGGGGCGCACCCCGACCTGGACGAAGTTCGCCGCGTCCCAGGCCGCACGCAGGTTCGGCGACCCCACCGACTCGACCAGGTCGACGCACCGGCGCGGGACGTCGCCGTAGATCTCCTTCTCGTTCTCGTGCAGGAGGATCACGTCGCCCCGTTCGGCCAGGTCGGCGAGGGCGCGCATCCGCCGCAGCACCTCGTCGCGCTGGGCGTCGGGGTCGGTCCCGGGGCGGACGAAGAAGGAGAAGACGCGGATGTAGCGGGCGCCGAAGCGGTGGGCGAGGTCCACGGCGTGCCGGGACCGGACGAGATGGGCGTCGAAGTCCTCGTCGACGAAGATCTTCCCGATCGGGGACCCGATGCTCGACACCCCGATGTCGTTCGCGTCCAGCGTGCGCTTGACCTCGCCGAGCCGGTCGGCGTCGAGGTCGAGCACGTTCGTGCCCCAGGCACTGCGGAACTCCAGCCAGGACATGCCGAGCTCGCGCAGCAGGGTGGTCTGGTCCCCGGGGTCGGGGGAGATCTCGTCGGCGAAGCCGGAAAGAGTCCACATACGCAGAGATCCTCACTGATCCGTCGGCCCGGATTGCCCCACCACCCTGTGCGGGGGCCCGGTGGTCGGCCACGACTTGCCATTTGTTGCGTCGCCGGTGGACGCGACGGCCCGGGGCGTGTGGCAATCCGTGCGACGGCCGCGTCCGACCCACGAAGGAGAACCGCCGCATGACCAGGAAGGTCAGACTCGGGATCATCGGTCTCGGGGCCCAGGGGACCCTCTACGCCGACTTCCTGCGGGACGGCACGATCCCGAACACCGAGCTCGGCGCCATCGCCGACATCGACCCGGCCCGGCGCGCCGCCGCCGAGGCCTACGGGGTGCCGGTCCACGACGACCACCGGGCGCTGATCGCGAGCGGCGACGTCGACGCCGTGGTCACCACCGTGCCCCACTACCTGCACCCCGAGATGGGCATCGCCGCGCTGGAGGCGGGGATCCACGCGCTGGTCGAGAAGCCGGCGGGGGTCCACACCCGGCAGGTCGCCGAGCTCAACGCCGTCGCCGCCCGGCACCCCGAGCTCACCTTCGCGATCATGTTTAACCAGCGCAACAACCCGCTCTACCGCCGCATCAAGCAGATCGTCGACGACGGCGAGATCGGTGCGATCCGGCGGACGAACTGGATCATCACCACCTGGTGGCGGCCGCAGGGGTACTACGAGCAGTCCGCCTGGCGGGCCACCTGGGGTGGCGAGGGCGGCGGTGTGCTGGTCAACCAGGCGCCGCACCAGCTCGACCTGTGGCAGTGGATCTGTGGTGTCCCGCGGTCGGTGTACGCCAAGGTCGCCTACGGGTTCCGCCGCGACATCGCGGTGGAGGACGAGGTCACCGCGGTCGTCGACTACGGCGACGGCGCCACCGGCACCTTCGTCACCGCGGTGCACGACATCGCGGGGACCGACCGGTTCGAGATCCTCGGCGACCGCGGCAAGATCGTCGTCGACGGCTCGCGGACGGCGGCCGTCACCCGCCTGGTGAAGGACGAACGGGAGATCTCGGACTCGCTGACCGGCGACGACGTGCGGAAGCTGTTCACCGGCCGGCTCGACCGGAGCGAATACTACACCCAGGAGGTGCTCGAGTTCGAGTCGGCCTGGGGCGCCCAGCACCGGGGCGTGCTCGAGAACTTCGCTGCTAACGTCCTCGACGGGACCCCGCTGCTCGCACCGGGCAGCGACGGCACGGCCGGGGTCCGGCTGGCCAACGCGATCCATCTGTCCAGCTGGCTCGGCCGGGAGGTACCGCTTGAGTTCGACGAGGACCTCTACCTGTCCGAGCTGAACGCACGCATCCGGGCCGAGGGCAGGTTCGCCGAGCGGGGCCCGGGCGCGTCCGGCTGACGCCGGGCGGGACGGCACCGCCGGTCCCCCGACCGCACCGACGGAGGGCCATGCAGTCCCGGCACACGATCTACGACGTCGCCGCGCTCGCCGGGGTCTCCTCCTCCACCGTCTCGCGGGCCCTGGCGCGGCCGGGCCAGGTCAGCGCGGCCACCGCGGAGCGCGTGCGCCGGGCCGCCGAGCAGCTCGGCTACCGCGCGGCGGCGGTGGGCGCGCCGGCGGGACCGGCACGGACGGGCATCGTCCTGCTGGTCACCGCCGATATCGGCAACTCCTTCGTGTTCGAGATCCTGCGCGGCGCCGAGGAGGTCGCGGCCGCCGCGGACCTCACCGTCGCCGTGATCGACTCGCACGAGTCGGGCACCCGGGAGCGGGAGCTGGTGGAGCGGATGCTCCCGCTGGCCGACGCGGTCGTCCTGGCCAGCTCCCGGCTGCCGGACGCCGCGATCCGGATACTCGCGAAGCAGAAGGCGACCGTCGTGCTCAACCACGCCGTGCGCGACGTCGCCAGCGTGTCCACCGACTACCGGCCCGCGGCCCGCGACATGGTGGCGCACCTGCGCGAGCTGGGACACGACTCCGCCGCCTACCTCGCCGGGCCCGCGGCGTCGTGGGCGGACGGGGCCCGCTGGCGGGCCCTGCTGGACGCGGCACGCGCCGGCGGGGTGGCCCTGCACCGGGTCGGCCCGGCCGCACCGACGGTCGAGGGCGGGGCCCGGTTCGCCGGGACGCTGGCCGGGCGGCCACCGACCGCCGTGGTCACCTTCAACGACCAGCTCGCGGTCGGCCTGGTCCAGGGCCTGGGCGCGGCCGGCCTGGCGGTCCCCGGGGACGTCAGCGTCGCCGGGTTCGACGACAGCGTGCTCGCCGGGCTGGTCCTGCCGACTCTCACCTCGGTCGCCACGCCGCTCGCCTCGATGGGCCGCACGGCCCTGCGCACCGCGGTCACCCTGCTCGGCGGCACCGTGCCCACCCCCGTCGAGGAGATGCCCGCCGAGCTCGTCGTCCGGGACTCGACGGGCCCGCGTCGCCGACGGGCGGGACTCTGACCGGTCCGGCCCCGGTTCCGGCGCGGCGGCGTGGACGCAAGCCCCGGCAACACCTTGTCCACCACCGCCGCCACGACCACCGTGGGTCTCCGGCACGACCAACGACGACGGGAGCCGGAGTGACCACGCAGCTGGGCAGGCCACTGGCCCGGGGCCGGGACGGCGCGCACGCCGTACGGCCGACCGGGATCGTCCACATCGGCCTGGGCAACTTCTTCCGCGCCCATCTGGCCTGGTACACCGAGCACGCGCCGGACCGCGACGACTGGGGTATCGCCGCCTTCAGCGGGCGCAGCACGGACCTGGTGCACCGGCTCAACGCGCAGGAGGACCTCTACACGCTGATCACGCGTCATCCGGGCGGGCCGGCGGTCGAGACCGTCTCCAGCGTGGCGCGGAGCCTGCCGGGCCCCGACCACGCGAGCTACCTCGCCCTGCTGGCACAGCCGCGCACCCGGATGGTGACCCTCACCGTCACCGAGGCCGCCTACCACCGCGGACCCGACGGCGGTCTCGACCACGCCCACCCCGCCGTCGCCGCGGACCTGGCGGCGTGGCACCGCTCGGCGCAGGCGCCGGTGACCACCGTCCCGGTCCGGCTGGCCGCCGGGCTCGCCGCCCGTCGTGCGGCCGGCGCGGGCCGGGTGACGGTGCTGTCGTGCGACAACCTCGACCGCAACGGCGCGGTGACCGCCCGGGTGGTGCACGACGCCGCCACGGCCCTCGACCCGTCGCTGGCGGCGTGGATCGCCGAGCACGTCGCGTTCCCGTCGTCGATGGTCGACCGGATCACCCCGCGCGCCGAGCGTGCCGACGTCGACGACGTGCTCTCCGCGGCCGGGATCGCCGACCGGGCCCCGGTCGTCACCGAGCCGTTCAACGAGTGGGTGCTCGAGGACGCCTTCCCCGCGGGACGGCCGGCCTGGGAGGCGGCCGGGGCGCGGTTCGTCGCGGACGTGACGGCACACGAGCGGCGCAAGCTGCTGATGCTCAACGGGGCGCACTCGCTGCTGGCCTACGCGGCCCCGCCCCGGGGGCACCGGACGGTCGCGGACGCGATGACCGACCCCGTCGTCCGGGGCTGGGTCGACCAGTGGTGGGAGCTGGCCCGCCGGCACGTCCCGCTCGACGAGCACACCCTCACCACCTACCGGACCGAGCTCGCCGACCGGTTCGCCAACCCCGCGATCCGGCACCGGCTGGCCCAGATCGCCGCCGACGGGTCGCAGAAGCTGCCGGTGCGCGTGCTGCCCGTCCTGCACGCCGAGCTCGCCGCGGGCCGCCCCGCCCGGGCCGCGCTGCGCACGCTCGCGGCCTGGCTGCTGGCCCTGCGCGGCGACGAGCGGCCGGCCGACCCGCTCGACGGCACCCTGGCCACCGCGGCGGCCGGCCCGCTCGCCGAGGCCGCGCCGCGGGTGCTCGAGGTGCTCGAGACCGGTCTCGCCCGGACCCCGGGGGTCGTCGAGGGGCTGCTCGCCGAGGCGGAGCGTCTGGGCCGGGCGGCGGGATGAACGCGCGTACGGCGTGGATCGACGCCGGGGCCGGCGTGGCCGGGGACATGCTGCTCGGTGCGCTGCTCGACGCCGGTGCCGATCCGGAGGTCGTCCGGCACCGGATCACCTCGATCCTGCCGGGGGAGGTCGCGGTGGACATCGGCCCGACCCGGCGGGCGGGCCTGCGTGCCACCCGGGCCCTGGTGCGCAGCACCGCCGAGGACCACCCGCACCGCGCGTGGGCCGACATCCGCGACCTGCTCGCGCACGGCCCGCTGCCGCCGGAGGTGCGGGACCCCGCGCTCCGGGTGTTCGGGCTGCTCGCCGAGGCCGAGGCCCGGGTCCACGACGTGCCGGCGGACCGGGTCCACTTCCACGAGGTCGGGTCCTGGGACTCGATCGCCGATGTGGTCGGGGTCTGCGCCGCGGTCGCCGATCTCGCGCTCACCGCACTGGTGTCGGGCCCGGTGGCGCTGGGGTCCGGTCGGGTCCGCACCGCGCACGGCGACCTGCCGGTGCCGGTGCCCGCGGTGCTGGAGCTGGCCGTGGGCAGGCCGGTGGTCGCGGGCGGGGAGGGCGAGCTCACGACGCCGACCGGGATGGCGCTGCTGCGCGGGCTCACCGAGCAGGCGGGTCCGCTCCCCGCGATGACCGTCGAGGCGACCGGCTACGGCGCCGGGGCCCGCGACGTGCAGGGCCGGGCGAACGTGGTGCGGGTGGTGCTCGGGTCGCCCGCCGACCGGCCGGCCCCGGCGGCCGGGGAGCTGGTCGTGCTGGAGACCAACGTCGACGACATGGACCCGCGGGTCTGGCCCGGCGTGCTGCAGGGCCTGCTCGACCGGGGTGCCGCCGACGCCTGGCTCACCCCGATCCTGATGAAGAAGGGGCGGCCCGCGCACACCCTGCACGTGCTGACGGCCCCGGAGGGGGTCGCGGTGCTGCAGGCACACGTGCTGCGGGCGACCTCCACGCTCGGCGTGCGGCGGACCGTGGTGTCCCGGCACGCGCTGGACCGCACCTGGACCCGGGTGACCGTGGAGTCCGCACCCGTCCGGATCAAGATGGGCGTCGACGACGGGCTGATCATGCACGCCGCACCCGAGTACGAGGACGTGGCCGCGCTGGCCGTGGACCGGGACCTCCCGGCACGCCAGGTGCTGGAGAGCGCCGTGGCCGCCGCCGAGGCGGCAGGCCTGCGGCCCGGGGCGCCGGTCCCGCGCGACTGAGCGCGCCGGCGGCTCAGCCGGGCGCGGCGATCTGCGCGGCGAGGTGCCCGGCACCGTAGCCGTTGTCGATGTTGACCACGGCGACGCCGGGTGCGCAGGCGTTGAGCATCGTCAGGAGCGCGGCGACCCCGCCGAAGGCGGCGCCGTAGCCCACCGAGGTGGGGACCGCGACCACCGGAGCCGGGATCAGCCCGGCCACGACGGTGGGCAGCGCTCCGTCCATCCCGGCCGCCACGACCACCGCCCGGGCGGTCCGCAGGGTCTCCAGGTGGGCGAACAGCCGGTGCAGGCCGGCCACGCCGACGTCGGCGACGAGCTCGGTGCGGCGGCCGAGGTGCGTCGCGGCGACCGCCGCCTCGCGGGCGACCGGCAGGTCGGAGGTCCCGGCGGCGAGCACGACGACCCGGCCGCCCTCGGCCGCCGGGGGCTCGGCCGGCCAGGCGAGCATCCGGCACTCCGGTACGTGCAGCGCCCCCGGGGCCACCTCCGCGACGGCCGCGGCCTGCTCCGGCGAGGCACGGGTGAACAGCGTCCGGGCCCCGCGGGCGACGAGCTCGCGGGCGATCTCCCGGACCTGGTCGGTGGTCTTGCCCTCGCAGAACACCGCCTCACCGAAGCCCCGGCGGTGCTCGCGGCCCAGGTCGAGGTGGGCGAAGTCGCCCACCTGCACCGTCGCGTCGCCGTCCGGGACGCTCACCGGACCGACACCAGGGGCAGGGTGAACGCACCGGACTGCAGCCCGGCGAGGTCGACCGTGACGAACCGGAACCCGGCCTCGCGCACCGCGGCCAGCAACGCGGCGCGGGCGGCGCCGAGCGCGGCCGGGAGGGCGTCCTCGGGCAGCTCGATCCGGGCGACCTCGCCGTGGTGCCGGACGCGGACGTCGTCGAACCCCAGCGCGCGCACCGCCCGCTCGGCCCGTTCCACGGCCGACAGCTTGTCCTCGGTGACCGGGTCGAAGTGCGGGATCCGCGAGGCGAGGCAGGGGGCGGCGGGCTTGTCCGCGTTGCGCAGGCCCATCGCCCGGGCGATCCGCCGCACCGCCGCCTTGTCCAGGCCTGCGGTGGCCAGCGGGCGGAGCACGCCGTGCTCGGTCGCCGCGCGGGCGCCCGGCCGGTCGAGCCTGCGGGTGTCGTCGAGGTTCTCGCCGTAGGCGACCGCGGTGAGGCCGTGCCGGGCGGTGACGGTCGCGTCGACCGCGGTGAAGAAGGTGTCCCGGCAGGCGTAGCAGCGGTCGGGACCGTTCGCCCGGTAGTCCGGCCGGTCGAGTTCGGCGGTCGCGATCTCGACGATCCCGACCCCGAGGTCCGCGGCGACCCGGTGCGCGAGCTCCCGCTCCTCGGCGGCCAGACTGGCCGAGGTCCCCACCAGCGCCAGTACCCGGTCGCACCCGAGCCCGACGGCGGCGAGGGCGAGCAGCACCGACGAGTCGACACCGCCGGAGAGGGCGACCCCGAGCCGGTCGACGCCGCGGACCTCGCCCAGGACCTCGGCCACCATCCTCCGGTCGCCGTCGTCCAGGGCGTCGCGCCACCCCTCGACCGGTGTCCTGTCCGGCACCACCACGTCGGTCCTCCTCGCTCGCCGGTCCTCCGGTCGCGGACACCGGCGCCGTCACCGCGACCCCCACGACCCGGCGACCCCGCGACCCGGGCACCGGACGACGCCATTGACCCCCGGGGAGCTCCGCGACGGCAACAGGTTGCCGTCAGTTGCGGGGTTAGGCTACCGGCCGTGACCGGCCGCCCGACGATCTACGACGTCGCCCGCGCGGCCGGCCTGGCGCCGTCGACGGTGTCCCGGGCGCTGACCCGGCCGGGCCGGGTCAGCGCCCACACGGCCGAGCGGGTCCGGCGGATCGCCGCCGAACTCGGCTACACCCGTGCCCCGGCTCCGGGGCCCGTCGCGCCGGGCCAGGTCGTGGCGCTGATGACCTGCGACATCACCAACCCGCACGTGGCCGAGATCGTCCGTGGCGCCGAGCAGGAGGCCGCCCGGCGCGGCTACACGGTGCTGCTGTGCGACACCCGGGAGTCGCCGGCGCGCGAGGCCGACGTGCTGCGCCGGGTCCTCCCGGTCGTCGACGGGGTGGTGCTCGCGAGCTCCCGGCTGTCCGACGCCGAGGTGGGCGAGGCCGCCCGCACGCGACCGACCGTCGTGATCAACCGCTCGCTCGAGGGCGTCCCGACCATCGTCCTGGACCACGCACAGGGAGCCCACCTCGCGATCGACCACCTGCACGGGCTGGGTCACCGCTCGGTCGGCTACGTCCCGGGCCCGGCGACGTCACCGGTGGAGGACGAACGCTCCCGCGGCCTCGAGCGGGCCGCGCGGGAGCGCGACGTCGGCCTGGTCCGGCTCCGTCCCGCGAGCCCCACCCTGGAGGGCGGTGCCGGCGCCGGCGCCGAGCTCGTGCGGACCGGGGTGGGCGCGGTGATCGGCTACAACGACCTGATCGCGATCGGTCTCCTGCAGGGCCTCGCCCGTCGCGGCGTGCGGGTCCCCGACGACGTCAGCGTCGTCGGGTTCGACAACATCGACCTCGGACGGGTCGTGCGCCCCCGGCTGACCTCGGTCGGCGCGCCGCTGCGGACCCTGGGTGAGTCCTCGATGCGCAACCTGCTGCAACGGCTGACCACGCCCGGCCGGGGCACCGTGCGCACCGCCCGGCTGCCGGTCGGGCTGGTCGTACGGGGATCGACCGGGCCGCCGGCTCAGGCCGGGCCGCGCAGCCGGTAGAGGATCTCCCCGGCCGGGTCGACCACCAGCGTCGTGGGGTCGGCGCGCTCGGCGTCCAGGTCGACGGCCGCGGGGTCGGCCCACCCCAGGTCCACCGCCTCCACCGTCGCGCGCGGGATGCCGGTCGCGAGCGTCACCCGGACCCGGGCCCGTTCCCCCTCGACGGGGTCGTAGGTGCCCGCACCGCGCAGGTGCGTCGAGTGCGCGAGCACCCCCCAGGGGACGTGCCGGAAGCGCTCCCACTGGGCGGTGAAGTAGTCCCGGCAGTGGTAGCCGATCTCCTCGATCTCCGGGTGCGTCACCGAGACCGTGTCGATGCCCGGCGCGACGATCACGACCTCGCCGCCGTCGGCGACGACGGGTTCGAGCTTGTAGAAGCCCTTGGCCGCGGTCCAGATGTCCTCGTACTTGTCGGGCATGACCGAGACCACCCGCCGGACCGGCGCGTCCAGGTACCGGACGTGGGTCGCGGCCGAGACGTCGGCGGCCGCCGCCCAGGCCCCCTCCGGCTCCCCGAACGTCATCGCGTGCAGATCGGTGGTGCCCGACCGCACGACCAGGCACAGCGCCCGCCGCTCGGTCGGGATCATCGCGGCCGCCTCGTCGATCAGCGCCCGGACCGGCGTGATCCCCCGGGTCCCGATGATCTCGACGCTGGAGATGAGGGCACCGAGCCAGTGCGAGAGGTCGATGATCTCCGGGCCGGCCACACCCGGGAAGAAGTACTTGTTGCCGCCGGAGAAGCCCACCACCTCGTGCGGGAACACCGGCCCGACGACCAGTGCCAGGTCGGCCTCGACGACGTGCCGGTTCACCCGGACGTCCACCGCCTCCGACAGCCGCCCCTCGGACAGCTCGCGCACCCGGTCGGCGCTCACGACCCCGACCGACACCAGGCTGTCGGGATCCCACCAGGCGTGGTTGCGCACCGTCATGCCCGGGAAGGCCGTCTCCGGCGACTGCCCCGGGCAGCCGATGTGGGCCGCCAGCCGCTCCGGTGACATCGGCTGGTGGGTGCCGAGCGCAACCAGCACCACCACCTCGCGCGCCCGGCCCGCCAACGAGCGGTGCACCCGGTCGATCAGCAGCGGCAGCGGGCAGCTCCGGGTCCCGTCGGGGACGACCACACACACCGAGCGGCCCTCGGCCGGGAGCGCGTCGAGCTGCTCGGTGACGAAGGCACCGGCCTCGTCCGGGTCCAGGACCGTGTCGGCCGACCCGATCGTCGGCACCGGCCTCGTGGCGTTCACCATGCCGACGACGGTCGCCGGTCGGGCCCTCCGGGGCAAGGCCGGGAGCAACCGATGGCAATCCCGGGGCCGGTCGCAACCGGTGGCAACCGCTTGTCCGCGTCCGCAGCGGGCTCGGATCCTGACCGGCATGCCAGCACTGCGGCTGCACCCGGACCGTCTCTTCCCGTCCGACCCGGCCACCCGCCGGATCGCCAGGGACCTGCATCGCACCGTGCAGGACCTGCCCGTCATCTCGCCGCACGGCCACGTCGACCCGCGGTGGCTCGCCGACGACGTCCCCTTCACCGACCCCACGTCACTGCTGATCAGCCCGGACCACTACGTGACCCGGCTGTTGCACTCCTCCGGCGTACCGCTCGACGAGCTCGGGGTCGGTGCCGAGCCGTTGGACGAGGACACCGCGCGCCGCGCGTGGCGCACGTTCTGCCGGCGGTGGCCGCTCTTCCGCGGGACGCCCGTGCAGTACTGGTTCGAGGTGGAGCTGCACGAGATCTTCGGGGTCCGGGAGCGGCCCGACGCGGACAACGCCGACGCCCTGTTCGACCGGATCTCGGCCGCGCTCGCCACGCCGGCGTTCCGGCCGCGCGCACTGTTCCAGGACTTCGGTATCGAGGTGCTGGCCACCACCGACGACCCGGCGGACGACCTGGCGGCCCACCGCGCGCTGCGCGACGACCCGTCGTGGGACGGCCGGGTCGTCCCCACCTTCCGCCCGGACCGCTATCTCGAGCCCGCGGCGGCAGGCTGGGCCGACGCGGTGGCCGCGCTCGGACGGGCCGCGGACACCGACACCGGCTCCTACCCCGGCTACCTCGAGGCGCTGCGCCGACGCAGGCAGTACTTCCTCGACCACGGCGCGACCTCGGCCGACCACAGCCACGCCGACGTACGCTCCGAACCGCTGAGCGAGTCGGCGGCCGCCGCCGTCTACGACCGCGCGCTGCGCGGGGAGGCGACGCCGGAGGAGGCGACCGCCTTCCGCAGGCACATGATCTTCCACATGGCTGCCATGTCGGTCGACGACGGCCTGGTCATGACGCTGCACCCCGGCATCCTGCGGAACCACCACGGCCCGACCTTCGAGCGTTTCGGGCCCGACCGCGGGCACGACATCCCGACCGGCATCGAGCTGACCGAGGCACTCCGGCCGCTGCTGCAGCACTTCGGCACCAGCCCGGGCTTCCACCTCGTGGTCTTCACGACCGACGAGACGGTCTTCTCCCGGCAGCTGGCCCCGCTGGCGGGCTTCTACCCGTCGCTCTACATCGGAGCGCCGTGGTGGTTCCTCGACGCCCCGGACTCGATCGCCCGCTGGCGGTCGGCGGTCACCGAGACCGCGGGGTTCAGCCGCACGTCCGGGTTCATCGACGACACCCGTGCGTTCTGCTCGATCCCGGCCCGCCACGACATGTCTCGCCGCCTGGACGCGGCGCACCTGGCCGAGCTCGTCGTGCGGCACCGCCTCGCCGAGGACGAGGCGGCGGACACCCTCTGCACACTCGTGTCGGACCAGCCACGGGCCGTGTTCAAGCTCTGACCCGGCCACCGGGGCCGGGCCGCTCCTACGCGGCGGGCAGCAGCAGCGCCGTCGCGACGGCGGCACGGCCCTCACCGCGGCCGGTGAGGCCCAGCCCGTCGGTGGTGGTGCCGGAGACCGACACCGGGCCGCCGACCACCTCCGACAGCACCCGTTCGGCCTCGGCCCGACGCTGTCCGATCTTCGGGTCGTTCCCGATCACCTGGACGGCCGCGTTGGCGACGGTCCAGCCGTCGCGGGCCAGCAGGCGGCGGACCTCCGACAGCAGGGCCGCCCCGCTCGCCCCGGTCCACTCCGGACGGCCGGTGCCGAACACCGCACCGAGGTCGCCCAGCCCCGCAGCCGACAGCAGGGCGTCGCACAGGGCGTGCGCGGCGACGTCGCCGTCGGAGTGACCGGCGCAGCCGTCGGTGCCGCTCCACAGCAACCCGGCGACCCAGCAGTCCCGGCCCGGCTCGACCGGGTGCACGTCGGTTCCGATCCCGACCCTCACGTGTGTTCCTCCACCTCGGCCCCGGCGAGCAGCAGTTCGGCGATGCGCAGGTCCCACGCGGTGGTGACCTTGAAGGCCAGCGGGTCCCCGGCGACGGTCGCGACCGGGTCCCCCAGCGCCTCGACCAGCCCGGCGTCGTCGGTGCGGGGGTCGGGCGTCCCGGCGTGGGCACGGCGCAGGTCCTCGACGCGGAACCCCTGCGGCGTCTGGACAGCACGCAGCGCGGAGCGGTCCACCGTGGACACGACGGTGCCGTCGGCGTCGACCCGCTTGACGGTGTCGGTCACCGGGAGCACCGGGATGACCGCGGGCGCACCCGCCCGCACGGCGTCGACCACCCGGCGGACGACCGCGGGCGGGGTGAGCGGGCGTGCGGCGTCGTGCACCAGCACGACCTCGGCGTCCGGTCCGGTCACGGCGAGACCCGCCGCGACCGAGGCGGTGCGGTCGGCACCACCGGCAACGACGGTCGCCGGTCGTCCGGGCAGCATCGCGGCGGCGTCGTCCACCTGGTCCGCGGGGACGACGACCACCACGTGCCCGACGACGTCGGACGCGAGGAGGCCGTCGACCGCGCGTACCAGCATGGGCACCCCGGCCAGGCCGACGAACGCCTTGGGCACACCTGCACCCAGCCGCACCCCGGAACCGGCCGCGGGAAGCACCGCGACGACACCCGCCCCGTGGGACGGTCCGTGCACGCCGTCAGGCGTTCGCGGTGGCGAGCACCTCGTCGAGCAGGACCTCGGCCCGCTCCTCGTCGGTGCCCTCGGCCAGCGCGAGCTCACTGACCAGTATCTGCCTCGCCTTGGCCAGCATCCGCTTCTCACCGGCGGACAGGCCCCGGTCCTTCTCCCGCCGCCAGAGGTCGCGGACGACCTCGGCGACCTTGTTCACGTCACCGGACGTGAGCTTCTCCCAGTTCGCCTTGTACCGCCGAGACCAGTTCGTGGGCTCCTCGGTGTGCGGCGCGCGCAACACCTCGAAGACCCGATCCAGCCCCTCCTGGCCCACGACGTCACGAACACCGACCACCTCGACGTTGTCGGCGGGGATGCGCACCGTCAGATCACCCTGCTGGACCTTCAGGACGAGGTACTGCACTTCCTCGCCCTTGATCGTCCGGGTCTCGATCGCCTCGATGAGCGCGGCACCGTGGTGCGGGTAGACGACGGTCTCTCCGACCTTGAAAACCATGTGTCCTCTGGCCCCTTTCGCTGGGTCCAGATTAACACGCCGCCCGGGCGGGACGGTGACCGGCTTTCACCGTCGTCGCAGGTCAGGGGGTTGACAATGGCGGAGGAACGTGTTCCCCGCGGGCGTGGCGCACAACCGGAGCGCCGGGGCCACGTGCCCGTCGCCGCCACGTCACCTCCCCGACCACCGGGTCTGCCGCCCCACCGCGGGGCGGGGACGCGGTCGTCACACCCGGGAGCCCGACCGCGCGTCGCGCCGGAGCCCGCGACTAGGCTGCCCCCGGACAGACCCAGCATGTGCGCCGGGGGCACTTCGGGGCACCGGCAAGGAAGGACACGACGACCGTGAGCCGCACCCGCCGTTCCGCCCGGACCCTGGCCGGGGTCGCCGGCGCCGTCGCCCTGACCGGACTGCTGATCAGCGGCTGCGGGGCAGGGCAGATCTCGCAGACCGCCCTCCAGGTCGCCGCCGTGAACGGCGCCAACGCCACGGTCGGCTCGGTCGACCTGCGCGACGTGCAGATCGCCTACCCGACCGCGCCCGCCGGCCCGGACGCGCTGTACCGCCAGGGCGGCGCCGCACCGATCGTGGCCACCCTGGTCAACACCGGCACCGTCGCCGACCGGCTCCTGTCGGTCACCTCCCCGGCCGCGGCGTCGGTGCAGGTCGAGGGCGACGCGACCATGCCGCAGGACATCGCGCTGGTCTCGCAGGGCAACCTGCAGCTGTCCCCGACCAACGCCAAGCGCGTGCAGCTCGTCGCCGAGGGCCTGACCCGTCCGGTCCCGGCCGGCGCACAGGTCCCGATGACCTTCGTGTTCGAGCGGGCCGGCTCGGTGACCCTCACCGTCCCGACCGGTGTCCCGCACACCGAGGGCGCACCGGGGCACGCCCCCGAGCGGGCCTCGACCGGCTCGGAGGAGTCGGGCGCCAACGGCGCCGAGACCGGGTTCAACTCCGAGACCGGGGGCCAGGCCGAGGTCCCGCCGGTCGACCGGCCGAACCCGGTGCCGGCCGGTGAGGGCGCCGAGGTCGCGCCCGGCAACGAGGGCAGCGGCGCCGGCGGCGCCGCCGGCAACTGACGCCCCGGTCGCGCGCCGCGCGCTCGGGCGGCTACCGCTGCACCGAGTGCGACCACCGCACGGCGCAGTGGGTGGGCCGGTGTCCGGGCTGCCAGGCCTGGGGATCGCTCGAACAGGTCGAGCCGGTGCGCACGGGCGGGGGCGGGCGGACCGTCGTCGCCGGGGCACCCAGCACCCCGGCCCGGCGGATCGCCGAGGTGGAGCTGGACTCCGCCCGGGCCCGGCCGACCGGCGTCGACGAGCTGGACCGGGTGCTCGGGGGCGGTCTCGTCCCGGGCGCGGTGGTGCTGCTGGCCGGTGAGCCGGGCGTCGGCAAGTCGACGCTGCTCCTCGAGGTCGCGGCGCAGGCGGCGTCCCGGTCCCGGGTCCTCTACGTCTCGGGCGAGGAGTCCGCCGGCCAGGTCCGGCTGCGCGCCGAGCGCACCGGCGGCGTCCACGACGAGCTCTACCTCGCCGCCGAGTCCGACCTCGAGTCGGTGCTCGGCCACGTCGACGCGCTGCGCCCGTCGCTCCTGGTCGTCGACTCCATCCAGACCATGTCCACCGCCTCGGTCGACGGCAGTCCCGGCGGGGTCACCCAGACCCGCGCCGTCACCGTGGGACTGACCGCGCTGGCCAAGGAGCGCGGTCTCGCCGTGCTGCTCGTCGGCCACGTCACCAAGGACGGCGGCATCGCCGGGCCCCGGGTCCTGGAGCACCTCGTCGACGTGGTGCTGCACTTCGAGGGCGACAAGCACTCCGCACTGCGGATGGTGCGCGGGGTGAAGAACCGGTTCGGCCCGGCCGACGAGGTCGGCTGCTTCGAGCTGCGCGACTCCGGCATCGTCGGCCTCGCCGACCCCTCCGGACTGTTCCTCGGCCGGTTCGGCCAGGGCGCCGAGTCGGTGCAGCCGGGCACCGCGGTCACCGTCGTGATGGACGGCAGGCGGCCGCTGCTGGCCGAGGTGCAGGCGTTGGTGGCGGGGGCGAACATCCCGAGCCCGCGCCGGGCGGTGACCGGGCTGGACTCGTCCCGGGTACCGATGCTGCTCGCCGTCGTCGAGCGGCGGGGCGGGCTCAAGCTGCACGACGCCGAGGTCTACACCGCCACCGTCGGCGGGATGCGGATCACCGAGCCGGCGGCCGACCTCGCGATCGCGCTCGCGGTGGTCTCGGCGAAGCGCGACGCGGCGCTGCCCGCGGACCTCGTCGGGCTGGGCGAGCTCGGGCTGGCCGGCGAGCTGCGCCGGGTGCACGGCGTGGACCGGCGCCTCGCCGAGGCCGCACGGCTGGGCTTCACCCGGGCGATCGTCCCGACCGGGGCGGAGGTCGGGCGGACCGGGATGCAGATCACCGAGGCGTCGTCGCTGCGCGAGATCATGGCCCGCATCCGCTGAGCCTCAGCTCATGAGCAGCGGGGCCGGCTCGCTCACGACCCGGTCGAGCCGGGCCAGGACCCGGTAGCCGCCCGGACCCACCCGGTTCCGTTCACCCGCGCAGCCGGGTTCGGAGGCGAGGCCGGTCCAGGTCACGGCGAAGGCCACCGGCTGCCCGGGCACCAGGGTGCGCAGGTCGTCCGACGACGGGTTCGCGCAGTCGTTGGACGACCACAGCCTGCTCGCCCCGTCACCGCTCCACACCGCGATCTCCTGCTCGGCGCCGTCGAGGTCGCGCACGCAGGGCTGGCCGGAGACGTTGGTGACGACCAGCCGCAGCTCGGGCCGTGCGTCGGAGGGGTAGGTCGGCTGCCCGGTCTCGGCCCGCACCTCGATCATCGCGTCGGTGCACGGCACCGGGCCGGTCGGCGGCGACGGCGCGGCCTGCGGCACCTGCACCGAGGGGCGCGGGGTGTCGTCGGGGCGGACCGTCTCGTCCGCCGGGCCCGCGTTCGGGGTCGCGGGCCCGGCGGACGACCCCGCCGCGGGAGCCGGGGGAGCTCCGGGGGCGGCGGGGGCGGGGAGCGGCGCGGACGTGTCCGGCGCCCCCGGCCCCGGGGCTGGGGATGCCGGGGACGGGGACGCCGGGGCGCCCGGTGTGGTCGGCGGCGGCGCCTGCGAGGTCTGCGCCGCGGTGCCCGCGGGCTCGTCGGAGCCCCGCGGGACGAGCATCCAGGTGGTCAGCCACAGCAGCGCGACCAGCGCGACGCCGACCGCGCACGCGCGCCGACGCCAGTAGACCGACGCCGGCAGGGGACCCACCGGGTGCATGTCACCGACGGTAGATCGCCGGTTACACGAAGTCGCCGTCGCCGCGCCGGGACGGGACAGGTCCGGCGAGGTCCACCCGGCGGGGCGACCCGGGCCTCCCGAGCGGGTGAGCACGCCTGCGCACCGCTCCTGCGAACGGCTCGCGGCCCGACCCGGACGGGGTCGGCGACCCGGATCGCCCGACCCCCGGGCGGGTGGCACACCGACCCCGGGTGACCGCCGCCGCCCGCCGACGTGGTCCCGCCCGGTCCCCGGCTGCCGGGAACCGCCCCGGTCGTGACGCGCGCCCCGACGGCGATCGCGGTAGTGGCCCCCGTCCGCGCGCCGGTCCGGGAGGGCCGCCGTGCGGCGGCACGGTGCCCGCTCCGTGACCCCGGCGGGCCCGTCGTCGCGGACCGGGCCGGGCACGCGACACTGGACCCGTGGTGGCCGATCTGATCTCCCCGTGGTTCCGGGCGCACGCCCGCGACCTGCCGTGGCGGCGCCCCGAGACCACCCCGTGGGGCGTGCTGGTCAGCGAGTTCATGCTCCAGCAGACCCCGGTCGCCCGGGTGGAGCCGCTCTGGCGGGACTGGATGGCGCGCTGGCCCACCCCGTCGTCGCTGGCCGCCGCGCCGCGCGCGGACGTGCTGCGGGCCTGGGGCAGGCTCGGCTACCCGCGCCGGGCGATCCGGCTGCACGACGCGGCCGCGGCGATCGCCACGCAGCACGGCGACACCGTCCCGTCCGACGTCGAGGCCCTGGAGGCGCTGCCCGGCGTCGGGTCCTACACCGCGCGGGCCGTGGCCGCGTTCGGGTTCGGGCTGCGGGCGGCGGTCGTCGACACGAACGTCCGGCGGGTGGTCGCCCGCGCGGTGCACGGGCAGGGCGACGCCGGCCCCGCCCGCACCCGGGCCGACCTGGCCGACGTCGACGCGCTGCTGCCCGCCGACGACGCCGGGGCCGCCGTCGTCTCGGCCGGGCTGATGGAGCTGGGCGCGGTGGTGTGCACCGCCCGCGCGCCGCGCTGCGCGGACTGCCCGGTCGCGACCCGCTGCGCCTGGGTGGCCGCGGGCCGTCCCGCCTACGACGGCCCGCGCAAGCCGGTACAGGGTTTCGCCGGCACCGACCGGCAGGTCCGCGGCAAGCTGATGGACGTGCTGCGCACCGCGCACGGGCCGGTCGAGCGGGCCGCACTCGACGCCGTCTGGTCCG
This sequence comes from Pseudonocardia sp. ICBG1293, assembly GCF_020131355.1. GTDB lineage: Bacteria > Actinomycetota > Actinomycetes > Mycobacteriales > Pseudonocardiaceae > Pseudonocardia. The sequence continues at coordinate 245,251 of NZ_JAHLEL010000009.1, read as the reverse complement.
AGGCCGGTCAGCGCGACCGGTGCCTGCACTCGCTGCTGGTCGACGGCCTCGCCGAGCAGACCGACGACGGCCGCTTCGCCCTCCCCCGCTGAGCGGGGGGACCGATGCCCGGGACCGTCCGCTTCCGCCTCGACGACGACGGCGCCGCCTCGCTGACCGCACTGCGTGACCGGCTCGCCGCCGCCGGGGTGCCGGTCGCGACCGGGACGCCGCACGTGACCGTCGCCGCGGCCGGAACGGTCCCGCCACCCGCCGTGCGGGAGCTGACCGCGGACCTGCGCCTGGTCGCGCTGCCGGTGCTGTGGCTGGCCGGGCTCGGAACGGTCGGTCCGCACGCACCGGACGTGCTGGCGCTGACCGCCGTCACCGACCCCGAGGTGCTGGCCGTGCACACCGCGGTGCACGACGCACTGGCCGGGCGGGTGCGCGGCGTGCACGCACCACATCTGCCGGGGTCCTGGCTGCCGCACGTGGTACTCGCCACCGGGCGGCCCGACCGGGCCTTCGCGCTGCTGCACCCGGTCGAGCCGGTACGGGCGCGGATCACGGCCGTCGAGCTGCACGACTCGCGCACCGGGGAGACCGTGGCCCTCAGCGCGGGCTGAGCCCCGCCATCGCCTGCTCGACCAGCGCGTCCAGCACCGGGGTGAGGGGTCCGCGCCGGGTGGCGGGGAGCGCGCACCAGCGTTGGACGGCGCCGAGGTAGGCGTCGAACAGCAGGTCCGCGGCGATGTCGGGATCGGTGCCCGCGGCGATCCCGCCACCGTCGCGCCCCCGGTCGATCCACCCGGCCAGCTGGTGGGCCGCGGTGGTGCGGTGCCGGACCGGCCCGAGCGCGGCGAGCCAGCCGAGCATCATCTGCTCGGTCCCGCCCGGGTCGGCGTCGGCCAGCTCCCCCAATGCCCGGAACCAGGCCCGGATCCGGTCGGGGACGTGGTCTCCCGGCCCCGGCTCACCGACCGCCGCGTTCGCCGCGGCCTGCCGGCGCGACGCCCACTCGACCGCCAGCCGGCCCTTGTTCGGGAAGTGGTTGAAGGCCGTGCGACGGGACAGCCCGGCCCGCTGCGCGACGTCCTCCATCGTCGTCGCGGCGAAGCCGTGCTCGGCGAACAACGCGGTCGCGGCGTCGTAGAGCAGCTCTCGGCTGCGCACCCCCCGAGGATCGGGAGCCCGGGTCGTCACGGCGTACCCCCCTCGACATTTTCTGCACTCAGGTGCACTCTAGCACTCTTGCGCCTGAGTGCAGAAAAGGGAGGTCGTCATGTCCGAGGTCTTCGCCGACGAGGCACTCGCCGGGGTCGCCGCCGGGTCGTCCGCGTTCGGTTCCCCCGATGTCGCGTCGATCCGGGCCGCGATCGCGGCCCGCGCCGCCGGCCGGCCCCCCGGGCCGCGGATGCGCGAGGTCCGCGACCTCGCACTGCCGACGTGCCCGGGCCGGCTGTACCGCCCGGGGCCGGGCCCGGCACCGCTGGTCGTGTACCTGCACGGCGGCGGCTGGACGGTCGGAGACGTCGTGTCCTTCGACCGGCCGGTGCGCCGGCTCGCCGCGACGTCCGGTGCCGACGTGCTCGCGCTCGACTACCGGCTCGCGCCCGAGGCACCGTGGCCCGCGTCGGTGGACGACACCGTCGCGACCCTGCGGGCCGTCGCCGCGGGGGCGCTCGGTGCGCGGCCGCCGGCGGTCGTCGTCTGCGGGGACAGCGCGGGCGGCACCCTGGCGGCGCTGGCCTGTCTGCGGCTGCGCGACGAGGCCCCGGACGCATCGCCCGACCTGCAGGTGCTGGTGTATCCCAACGCCGACCTGTCCGACACCACCTCGGTGTCGATGCGGGAGAAGGCGGGCGGCTTCGGGTTCGACGCCGCGGCCGCCACCTTCTTCGCCCGGCTCTGGGTCGGCGGTGACGAGTCCCTGCTGCGGGATCCACGGGTCAGTCCGCTGCACGTACCGGACCTGTCCGGGCTGCCGCCCGCGGTCGTCGTCACCGCCGAGCACGACCCGATCCGGGACCCGGCCGAGGCCTACGCCGCCCGGCTCGCCGCGGCGGGTGTCCCGACGACGCTGCGCGGCGAGCCCGGGATGATCCACAACTTCCTGCAGCTCGACGAGGTGTCGCCCGCCGCCGCCGCGGCCGACGACCGGGTCGCCGCCGACGTGGCGCCGGCGCCCCGGGCCGCGCGGACCCGGGCGGGGGTGCGGTGACCGCCGGCCCGGCGCAACCGTGCGGCCTGCCGGCCGGCAGGTCCGGCCCGGTGTCCACGGTGGACACCGGGGCAGGCGCGGCCCGCGGGGTGCCCGGCCCGGCGCGGCCGCCCCACCGGGTCCTCGTCGCGCAGTTCGTCGGCTCGCTCACCGACGGCGCCGTGCTCGCCACCGCGGTCCTGTACGCGACCACCCGGATCGGGGTGGGAGCCGCGACCGTCGGCGTCGTGCTCGCGACGGCCGCCGCGGCCGCACTGGTGCTGTCGGTGCCGATCGGGATGCTCGCCGACCGGGTGGGACTCGGCCGGGCCGCGACCGGCCTGGGCGCGGTCGCGGCGGCGGGGCTGCTGCTCCACGCGGGTGCGGGCGGCACGGCCGGCTACGCCGCGGGCGCGGTCTGCTTCGCGGTCGGCCAGGCCGGGCTGTCCGCGGTCCGCCAGGCCGTCGCGGTGTCCGCGGTGGCACCGGCGGCGCGGCGACCTGGCAGGCCGCACTGGCCCGCGTGCCCGACGGCGCGCACGGCGAGTACCAGGCGGTGTTCGGCACGTCGTCGTCGCTGGCCCGGATCCTCGGGCCGGCGATCGCACTCCCCGCCGTCCTGGCCGGCGGGACCGTCGGCTGGCTCGGGGTGGGTGTGGTGACGGCGGCGGCGTCGCTCATCCTGGCGACGCTGCTGCGCCCCCTCCGGTCGCCCGCAGCAGCGCGGTGACCTCGGCCGTCCAGGTCTCGGGAGCGGTGTCGTGGACGAGGTGCCCGGTCCCGGGGACGCGCACGTGCCGCGCGCCGGGGACCCGGCCGGCGAGCTGCGCGAGCTGCCCCGGCGGCGCGACCGACGTCCCGGCCTCCAGTACGTGCAGCGGCACCCGGACCGCGCAGGCGCGGTCCAGCAACGGGGTGCGCACCCAGTGCCGGGCGACGGCCAGGGCGTCGTCGACGGCGCAGGCCAGCCACCAGCCGTCGTCACGGCGGACGGCGCAGCGGCCCATGTGCCGTCCGACCTCGGGATCCGGCCCGGCCAGCGCCCGCTCCAGTGCGGCCCGGGTCGGGTGCGGCCCGGCGACGGCGGCGAACCAGGCCCGCGCGTCGTCGAGCCGGTGCGGCGGGCTCGCGGTGAGGTCGAGCGGCGGGTCCTCGGCGACGACGGCACCGACCAGGTCCGGCCGGGCGGCCGCGGCGAGCAGCGCGGAGATCCCGCCCATCGAGTGCCCGACCAGCGCGGCGGGGGCGTCGAGGGTCTCCAGCAGCGCGACGACGTCGGCGGCGAGCCGCTCCGGCGACCACGCGACCGGGTCGCCGGGGTCGGACGGCCGCCCGGACCGGCCGTGCCCACGCGCGTCGGGCGCGAGCACCCGGCCGTACGGCCTCAGCGCCGCCGCCCGCGGTCGCCAGCTCTCCGCGCAGCTCATCAGCCCGTGCAGCAGCACCACCGGCGCTCCGGTCCCCCCGAACGCGGTGACCGCGAGCTCGACACCGTCGGAGGAGCGCACCCCCCGACCCTAGGCTGACCGTGTGGCTGGTGAGCAGGACGTGCGCCGGATCGCGCTCGGTCTCGACGGGGTCGTCGAGAACCCGAGCGACGGGTTCGATTTCCGCGTGCGCGGCAAGGGCTTCGTGTGGTCCTGGCCGGAGCGGGTGCCCGGGCGGCGGCGGGTCATCCGGACCGACGTCGCGGTGCTCTACGTCGGCGACGAGGCGGAGAAACAGGCCCTGCTGCGCGGCGAGCCCGACCTGTTCTTCACCGACCCCGGGCACGAGCCGTGGCCGCTGGTGCTGCTGCGTCTGGACCGGGTGGCCGACGAGCGGCTGGCCGAGCTGGTCGGTGACGCGTGGCGCATGCGCGTCGACGAGGCCGGGCGGGGATAACGTGGCGGACATGGCCATTGTGAAGATCAACGCGATCGAGGTCCCGGAGAACGCGGGCCCCGAGCTGGAGAAGCGGTTCGCGAACCGCCTGCACGCCGTCGACGGGCAGCCCGGGTTCCTCGGGTTCGAGCTGCTGCGTCCCGTCTCCGGCGAGGACCGGTACTTCGTCGTGACCCGCTGGGAGACCGAGGCCGACTTCCAGGCCTGGCGCGAGGGGCCGGCCGCCGAGGCGCACGCCGGCCAGCGCTCGCCGCAGCCGGTCGCCAAGGGTGCGTCGCTGCTGGAGTTCGAGGTCGTCGACCTGCAGCAGATCGCGGCGGGGTCCTGATCACACCCGACGAGGTCGCCGCGGCCTTCTCCGAGGAGATCGCCGCGGCGGCCCGTCTGGTCGGTGACGCGCGGGCCCTGCTGGTGACGGCCGGCGCCGGGATGGGGGTCGACTCCGGGCTGCCCGACTTCCGCGGCGGCGAGGGCTTTTGGCGGGCCTACCCGCCCTACGCCCGGCTCGGGCTGCGTTTCGAGGAGCTGGCCGACCCCGCGCACTTCGCCGACGACCCGGCGCTGGCCTGGGGCTTCTACGGCCACCGCCTGCACCTCTACCGCGACACCGTGCCGCACCCGGGGTTCGCGGTGCTGCGCCGCTGGGCGGGCCGGGTGCCGTCGAATGTGTTCACCTCGAACGTCGACGGCCAGTTCCAGCGGGCCGGGTTCGCACCCGACGACGTCGCCGAGGTGCACGGCTCCATCCACCACCTGCAGTGCCTGCGGCTCTGCGGGTACGGGGTGTGGCCCGCCGACGACGTGACGGTGCCGGTCGACGAGGCGACCATGCGCGCCGTGGGGGAGCTCCCCCGCTGTCCCGGGTGCGGCAGCCTCGCCCGCCCGGCGATCCTCATGTTCGGCGACGGCGGCTGGGACGACTCGCACGCCGCGGCGGCGCTGCAGCGCCACGTCGACTGGCTGTCCGTGCACCGGGCCGAGGTGGTCGTCGTCGAGCTGGGGGCGGGCGGCGCCCTGCCCACGGTGCGGCGCCGCTCGGAGCTGGCCTCGGCCGCCACCGGCGCGCTGGTGCGCATCAACGTGCGCGAACCGCAGGTGCGCCACGGCCGCGGGGTCGGCATCGCCGCACCCGCCGCCGCGACGCTGGCCGCGATCGACGCGGTGCTCGACCCGGCCCGCAGGCCTCAGTCGGGCACGGACTTCTGACCCGGGACGACGATCGCGGGCAGGTCCGCCAGCCCGGCCAGCGCGGCGTCGTGCACCTGGGCGGCCGGCACCGTGCCGAGCACGCCGGGCAGGTCCCGGGTGGCCGTCGCCGCCGCGACCACGGTCGGCACGTAGCCGCCGGAGAACGCGCTGCGCGCGGTCGAGTTCACGCACATGTGCGTCATGAACCCGGCCAGCACCAGGTCCTGATGGCCCTCCAGCAGGTCCGCGAGCCCGGTCTGGACGAACGCGCTCGGGAAGTTCTTCGTCACGACGGGCTCGCCGTCGCGCGGGGCGACCGAGCGGTGGATCGCCCCGATGGGGGCGTTCACGTCGTAGGGGCTGCCCTCCCCCGCGTCGTGCCGGACGTGGATCACCGTGGCGCCCGCGGAACGGGCACGGTCCAGCAGGACGGCGGCCTCCTCCAGGGCGGGCTCCACGTTCTCCAGCCGCAGCAGTCCCTCGGTGTAGGTGTTCTGCAGGTCGATCATGATCAGGGCGGAGCGGGACAGCGGGGCCGGGTCGGACGGCAGGCCCATCAGACCACGCAGGGTGTGCGACATCGGTTCTCCTCACGCGGACGACCACGGCCCGGGAGGGTCTCCCGGGCCGTGGTGGTTCAGTCCTGCATCGCACGCCACTCGTCGTCGGTGAACAGCCGGGAGCGGATCAGGAACCGGACGCCCTCCGGCGCCTCGACCGAGAACCCGCTGCCCCGTCCCTTCACCACGTCGACGGTGAGGTGCGTGTGCTTCCAGTACTGGTACTGCGACGCGGACATGTGGAACCCGATCGGCCTGTCCAGCCCGGGGACCTCCAGGTCACCCAGGTGGACGTCGGACTCACCGAGCCGGAAGTCCCCGTCCGGGTAGCACATCGGCGCGCTGCCGTCGCAGCAGCCGCCGGACTGGTGGAACATCAGCGGCCCGTGCAGGTCGGTGAGCCTGACCAGCAGGTCGGCGGCCGCCGGCGTCAGCGCCACCCGCTCGGTGCGGGTGGCGCCGCCGCCGTCACCCATCAGAAGAATCCCAGCGCGTTCGGCGAGTAGCTCTGCAGGATGTTCTTCGTCTGCTGGTAGTGGTCCAGCATCATCTTGTGGTTCTCGCGCCCGATGCCGGACTGCTTGTAGCCGCCGAAGGCCGCGTGCGCCGGGTAGGCGTGGTAGTTGTTCACCCACACCCGGCCGGCCTCGATCTGGCGGCCCGCACGGTAGGCGGTGTTCGCGTCGCGGCTCCACACACCGGCACCGAGGCCGTAGAGCGTGTCGTTGGCGATCTTCATCGCGTCGTCGTAGTCGCTGAAGCGCGCCACCGACACGACCGGGCCGAAGATCTCCTCCTGGAAGATCCGCATCTGGTTGTTGCCCTCGAACACGGTCGGCTTGATGTAGTAGCCGCCCGCGAGGTCGCCGCCCAGCTCGGCCTTCTCCCCACCGGCGAGGACCTTGGCCCCCTCCTGACGACCGATGTCGATGTAGGACAGGATCTTCTCGAACTGGTCGTTCGAGGCCTGCGCGCCCATCATGACGTCGGTGTCGAGCGGGTTGCCCTGCTTGATCTGCTCGACGCGCTTGACGGCCTGCTCGATGAACTCGTCGTAGATGCCGCCCTGGATGAGCGCGCGCGACGGGCAGGTGCAGACCTCGCCCTGGTTGAGGGCGAACATCGCGAAGCCCTCGAGCGCCTTGTCGTAGAAGGCGTCCTGCTGCGAGGCGACGTCGTCGAAGAAGATGTTGGGGCTCTTGCCCCCCAGCTCCAGGGTGACCGGGATCAGGTTCTCCGAGGCGTACTGCATGATCAGCCGACCGGTGGTGGTCTCACCGGTGAAGGCGATCTTGCGGATGCGCTTGTTCGAGGCCAGCGGCTTGCCGGCCTCCACGCCGAAGCCGTTGACGACGTTCAGCACGCCCGGCGGGAGCAGGTCCGCGACCAGCTCGAGCAGCACGTGGATCGAGACCGGGGTCTGCTCGGCCGGCTTCAGGACGATCGCGTTGCCGGCGGCCAGCGCGGGGGCCAGCTTCCAGATCGCCATCAGGATCGGGAAGTTCCACGGGATGATCTGGCCGACGACGCCCAGCGGCTCGTGGAAGTGGTAGGCGATGGTGTCGGCGTCGATCTCCGAGGAGGTGCCCTCCTGCGCCCGGATCGCGCCGGCGAAGTAGCGCAGGTGGTCGACGGCGAGCGGGATGTCGGCGGCCAGGGTCTCGCGGCAGGCCTTGCCGTTGTCCCAGGACTCGGCGATCGCGATCAGCTCGAGGTTGGCCTCGACCCGGTCGGCGATCTTGTTCAGGATGTTCGCGCGCTCACCGGCGGAGGTCTTCCCCCACGCCGGGGCCGCGGCGTGCGCTGCGTCGAGGGCCTTCTCGACGTCCTCCGCGGTGCCCCGGGCGACCTCGGTGAAGTTCTCGCCGGTGATCGGGGTCGGGTTCTCGAAGTACTGACCCTTCACCGGGGCGACGTACTCGCCGCCGATGAAGTGCTCGTAACGCGGCTTGAAGGAGACGACGCTGCCCGGCTGACCGGGGTTGGCGTAGACGGCCATGAATGGTCCTTCCCTGAGGTGCTTCGTCGAACCGAGGGCGCGGTGCGGAACGCACGTTGCGCGTGACCGCCGACACTAGGAAGGTGGGGGTTGCACGGGAGTTGCACGCAGATGCGGAACCTGTCCCTCCGGTGAGTACCGATCACGCGGATTCGATTCAGGTTAGGCAAAGCTGACCGTAAGGTGGGGCCGTGGCAGCGCAGCACGCGGATCGCCGGGTGTACGAGCGGGCCCGCGACGCCGTGCTCGGCGGGTCGGGTGGAGCGCGTCCGGCCGGTGTCCGGGCCGAGGTGCACGCCTCCTGGACCCGCTCGCTGGCGGCGGCGGTCGACCCGGAGCGGTCCCGTCCCCCGCACGACTACGACCGCGCCGAGACCGCCGACCGGCGCGCGGCGCACCCGCTCGCCGCGGTGCTGCCGGTGCTGCGCGACACCCTGACCGAGGCCGCCGAGCAGGCCCGGCACATGATGATCGTGACCGACGAGCGGGGCCGGATCCTGTGGCGCGAGGGGGCCCGCACGGTGCTGGCCCGGGCCGAGCGGGTCGACCTCGTCGAGGGCACCCGGTGGAGCGAGGACGCCGTCGGCACCAACGCGATGGGCACCGCGCTGGCCGGCGCCGCCCCGGTCCGCATCCACTCCGCCGAGCACCTCGTGCGCGCCTACCACCCGTGGACCTGCGCGGCCGCCCCGGTGCGCGACCCGGCGACCGGCCGGGTGGTGGGCACCGTCGACGTCACCGGGCCGGAGGAGACCTTCCACCCCACGACGCTCGCGCTGGTCACGGCGGCCGCGCGGCTGGCCGAGCACCGGCTGCTGGCCATCGCCGAGGCCCACGACCGGCGGCTGCGCGAGGAGTACTGGCCGCACCTGACCCGGCTCGGGGGTAGCCCGGGCGCGTTGCTGTCCGCGCACGGGCGGGTGCTGGCCGCGTCGCCGGGCAGCGGGTTCCCGGAGCGGATCGCCCTGCCCGACGGCGGCGACCGGGTCGTGGTCGACGGCGTCACGGTCGACGGGGTGGCGCTGGGCGGCGGCCCGGTCGCGGGGGTGCTGGAGCCGCTCGGCGAGGGCTGGCTGCTGCGGCTGCCCGCGGGCGGCCCCGTCCGGACGACCCTGACCCTGCCGCTGCTCGGGGCCCGCACCCCGGTCCTCGCCCGCCGGGACGGGCGCCCGGTACGGCTGGGCCTGCGCCACGCCGAGGTCCTCGCGCTGCTCGCGCTGCACCCGGAGGGCATGACCGCCGACCAGCTCGCCTGTGCCCTCTACGGCGACGGCGGCCGCGCCATCACCGTGCGCGCGGAGGTGCACCGGCTGCGCCGCGCCGTCGGTGAGGACACCGTGCGTACCCAGCCCTACCGGCTCGTCGCCGACGTCGACGCGGACTTCCTGCGGCTGCGCACGGCGCTGCGCGAGGACCGGGTCCGCGACGCCGCGGCCGAGGCCGCCCGCGGGCCGCTGCTGCCCACCTCCGACGCCCCGGAGATCCGCCGGGCCCGCGAGCAGCTCGCCGTCGCGGTGCGGTCGGCGCTGCTGCGGGCCGACGACCCGGACGCGCTGTGGACCGTGATGCGCGCCGGCCGGGCCGACGGCACCGACGACGAGGAGCTGCGCCAGCGGCTGCGGGCACTGCTGCCGCCGTCGGACCCCCGGCGCGACGAGCTCGGCTGAACGCCGGTCAGGCCGGGTCCGTCCGGTCGGGGATGCCGTCGTCGTCGGAGTCGGGCAGACGCGGGTCCTCCTCACCGGCCCGGACGGCCTCCAGCTGCGCGGACAGCGCGACCCCGGCCAGCAGCGCGACCCCGGTGATGTTCGCCCAGATCAGCAGGGCCATCACCGCCGTCAGCGGGCCGTAGGTCTCGCCGAAGGTGTCCGCGACGGCGACGTAGAGCCCCAGCAGCCCGGACGCGACCAGCCACAGCAGCACCGTCACCGCCGCCCCGACGCCGAGCCAGGACAGCCCCGGCTGTCGGCGCCGGGGCGCGAACCTCAGCAGCACCGTCACCGCGACGACCAGCAGCGCCAGCCCGGCCGGCCAGCGCACGACGTCCCACACCGTCTCGGCGGCCGCTCCCCACCGGTACACCTCGCGCACCGCGTCCCCGAACGGCTCGCCCGCCACGATCAGCAGCAGCCCGGCCGCCATCGCGACGCCCGCGGTGGCGGTGAGCACCGCGGCGCGCGCGTACTTGGCGAGTGCGGGGCGGTCCCGCTCGGTGCCGTAGATCCGGTTCGCGCCCCGCTCCAGCTGTGCGAACGCCGAGGTGGCCGCGGCGAACGCGGTGAGCAGGCCGAGCCCGAGCACGAGCTCGCCGCGTTCGCCGGTGGGGGTGTCGTCGCGTTCGCGCTGCTCGCCGGGGTCCTCCGGATCGCCGGTGCCCGGGCCCGTCGCCCCCGAGCCACGGACCGCGTCGGCGACCAGCTCGTCGCTGGTCCCCGGGGACAGCGCCAGCACCGTCCGCGCGACGACCTCCGAGGCGCCCTCGGCACCCGCAGCGGCGGACAGCCCGACCCCCGCGATGATCAGCGGGACGGCGGCGAGGGCGAGCTGCAGGGCGAACGCGCGGGCGTGGGAGAAGCCGTCGCCGTAGCGGAAGCGCAGGAACCCCGCGGACAGCAGGTGCCCGAGGCCGTAGCGCGCCACGGTGTGGGCGGCGTCGTCGGCGGAGAGCTCCTCGCCGGTCATCAGCCGGGTCTCGGGGACCGGGCGCACCGAGCTCATGGCGGAAACCTAGCGCCTCGCGGATCCGGACGGCGGGCGGACAATGGTGCCCGTGGACACCCCGGCGCGCACCGAGCGCTTCCAGGATCTGGTGGACCGGGCCCGGGGTCTGGCGCAGGGCCGCCGACGGACGGTGCTGGGCATCGCCGGCTCCCCGGGCGCCGGCAAGACCACCCTGGCGGTGGCGCTGGTCCGCGCGCTGGCCGCGACCCCGCCGGACGGCCTGGGCCCGGAGTGGGTCGCGCACGTCCCGGTGGACGGGTTCCACCTCGCCGACGTCGAGCTGGAGCGCCTGGGCCTGCGCGACCGCAAGGGCGCACCGGACACCTTCGACGCCGACGGCTACACCGCACTGCTGACCCGTCTGCGCCGCATCCCGGCCGACGACGCGGGCCCGGTCTACGCCCCGGCCTTCGACCGGGAGATCGAGCAGCCCGTGGCCGGCTCGGTGCCGGTGCACGCGGTGTGCCGGCTGGTGGTCAGCGAGGGCAACTACCTGCTGCTCGACGAGCCCCGCTGGCGCGCCGCCCGGGCGGGCTGCGACGAGGTGTGGTTCCACGAGACCGACGAGGCGCTGCGCCTCGAACGCCTGGTGGCGCGGCACATCCGCTTCGGCAGGACCCCGGAGGCGGCCCGCGCCTGGGTGGAGCACACCGATGAGCCGAACGCCCGCCTGGTGGAGGCGTCCCGCCCGCGCGCCGACCTGGTCGCCGCCCCGGGCGTCGTCCCCGGGGTGCTCCCGTAGCGCTCCGTGCCCCCGGAGCCCCGGGAACCGCGGTGGTCCGGCCGGGAGTCGCGCCGGAGCGGCACCGACGACGGCGGGCCGCCCCGGAGATCCGGGACGGCCCGCCGTCGTCGTGCGTGGTTCTAGCTCACTCCTCGCCGGCCAGAGCGGTCGGCGGGGAGTCCGGCACCGGCTCGGACGGCTTGCGCTCACCGCGGAAGGTGAACTTGGCCTTGTCCGACCAGGCGTTGGAGCCCTCCTCCGCGGAGGTGTCGAGACCCTCGACGTCGACGATGACGATCTGCCCGGCCTCGATCTCGCCGAACAGGATCTTCTCCGACAGCTGGTCCTCGATCTCGCGCTGGATCGTCCGGCGCAGCGGCCGGGCGCCCAGCACCGGGTCGAACCCGCGGTGGGCCAGCAGCTTCTTGGCGTTGTCGGTGAGCTCGATGCCCATGTCCTTGTTCGCCAGCTGCTTCTCCACGCGCCCGATCATCAGGTCGACCATCTGGATGATCTGTTCCTGGTTGAGCTGGTGGAAGACGATGATGTCGTCGATGCGGTTGAGGAACTCCGGCCTGAAGTGCTTCTTCAGCTCGTCGTTGACCTTCGTCTTCATCCGCTCGTAGTTCGACTTCTCGTCGCCGCCGGAGGAGAAGCCCAGCCCCACGGCCTTCGAGATGTCCTGGGTGCCCAGGTTCGAGGTGAAGATCAGCACGGTGTTCTTGAAGTCGACCGTGCGGCCCTGGCCGTCGGTGAGACGGCCGTCCTCGAGCACCTGCAGGAGGGTGTTGTAGATCTCCTGGTGCGCCTTCTCGATCTCGTCGAACAGCACCACCGAGAACGGCTTGCGCCGCACCTTCTCGGTGAGCTGGCCGCCCTCCTCGTAGCCGACGTACCCGGGAGGGGCACCGAACAGCCGCGAGGCGGTGTAGCGGTCGTGGAACTCACCCATGTCGATCTGGATGAGGGCGTCGTCCTCACCGAACAGGAAGTTCGCGAGCGCCTTGGACAGCTCGGTCTTACCGACACCGGACGGGCCGGCGAAGATGAACGAGCCGGACGGGCGCTTCGGGTCCTTCAGGCCGGCGCGGGTACGGCGGATCGCCTGGGACACGGAACGGACCGCGTCCTCCTGGCCGATGATCCGCTTGTGGACCTCGTCCTCCATCTTGAGCAGACGGGTCGTCTCCTCCTCGGTCAGCTTGAACACCGGGATGCCGGTCCAGTTCCCCAGCACCTCGGCGATCTGCTCACCGTCGACCTCCGCGACGACGTCGAGGTCACCCGACTTCCACTGCTTCTCGCGCTCGGCCTTCTCGCCGAGCAGGGTCTTCTCCTGGTCGCGCAGGTGCGCGGCCCGCTCGAAGTCCTGCGCGTCGATCGCCGACTCCTTGTCCCGGCGGACGTTCGCGATCTTCTCGTCGAACTCCCGCAGGTCCGGCGGAGCGGTCATCCGGCGGATGCGCATCCGGGCGCCGGCCTCGTCGATCAGGTCGATCGCCTTGTCCGGCAGGAAGCGGTCGTTGATGTAGCGGTCGGCCAGCGTCGCCGCCGAGGCCAGTGCGTCGTCGGTGATGGTGACGCGGTGGTGGGCCTCGTACCGGTCCCGCAGACCACGCAGGATCTCGATCGTGTGCTCGACCGACGGCTCGGACACCTGGATCGGCTGGAAGCGGCGCTCCAGCGCGGGGTCCTTCTCGACGTACTTGCGGTACTCGTCGAGCGTCGTCGCACCGATGGTCTGCAGCTCGCCGCGGGCCAGCATCGGCTTGAGGATCGAGGCGGCGTCGATCGCGCCCTCGGCGGCACCCGCACCCACCAGGGTGTGGATCTCGTCGATGAACAGGATGATGTCGCCGCGGGTGCGGATCTCCTTGAGCACCTTCTTGAGGCGCTCCTCGAAGTCACCGCGGTAGCGGGAACCGGCGACCAGCGAGCCGAGGTCGAGGGTGTAGAGCTGCTTGTCCTTCAGCGTCTCCGGGACCTCGCCCTTGACGATCGCCTGGCCGAGGCCCTCCACGGCGGCGGTCTTGCCGACGCCGGCCTCGCCGATCAGCACCGGGTTGTTCTTGGTCCTCCGCGAGAGGACCTGCATGATCCGCTCGATCTCCTTCTCCCGGCCGATGACCGGGTCCAGCTTGCCCTCACGGGCCTGCTGGGTGAGGTTGCGACCGAACTGGTCCAGCACCAGCGACGAGGACGGGGTGCCCTCGCCACGGCCGCCGGTGCCGCTCTCCTGCGGCTCCTTGCCCTGGTAGCCGGACAGCAGCTGGAGCACCTGCTGGCGGACACGGTTGAGGTCGGCGCCCAGCTTGACCAGCACCTGGGCCGCGACGCCCTCGCCCTCGCGGATGAGACCGAGCAGGATGTGCTCGGTCCCGATGTAGTTGTGGCCGAGCTGCAGCGCCTCGCGCAGCGACAGCTCCAGCACCTTCTTCGCCCGGGGGGTGAAGGGGATGTGCCCGGACGGGGCCTGCTGCCCCTGGCCGATGATCTCCTCGACCTGCTGTCGCACGCCCTCCAGAGCGATACCGAGGGACTCGAGCGCCTTCGCGGCGACGCCCTCTCCCTCGTGGATCAGGCCAAGGAGGATGTGCTCGGTCCCGATGTAGTTGTGGTTGAGCATCCGGGCCTCTTCCTGGGCCAGGACGACAACACGTCGCGCTCGGTCGGTGAACCTCTCGAACAATTCGCACTCCTTGCCTGCTGCGCCTCACTGACGGCGCGACCAGCATCTCCGTACGGTCCGGGGCGGCCCGAACCGACACTGCGCCCTCGCGTGACACCGCGCCAGGCCACCCTCACGGGAGACCTCATACCACTGTATCGGTCGAAGGGGCCCCGGCGCCTCCACCTGACGTGCACCGGGGTACGTGCCCGCAGTAACACGGGGGCCACCTGCCGTGTTCCCGGCGGTCGTCAGCCGGTCGTGGTGGCGGCCTCCTCGCGTTCCCGCTCGGCCGCCTTGAACTGCCGGAACCCCTCCTCGTCGCGCCCGCGGCGCCAGTAGCCGGAGATCGACAGGTCGTCCTTGGCGACGCCACGCTCGCGGGTGAGATGCCTGCGGAGTTCGCGCACGGCGATCGCCTCGCCGTGCACGAAGGCGTGCACCCGCCCGGGGAGGAACCCGAGACCGGCGCCGGCGGCGGGCAGCTGCGCCGAGTCCGGGTCGCCCCCGGCATCGGTGCGGTACAGCCACCGGAGGTCCGCCCCGGGGTGCGCGGGCACCGCGATCTCGTCGCCGGGAGCGTCCACCTGCAGGACGGCGACGACCGGACGCCCGGCCGGGATCCGCTCGATCGCCGCGCAGATCGCGGGCAGCGCGGCCTCGTCGCCGACGAGCAGGTGCCAGTCGGCGTCCGGGTCCGGGGCGTAGGCCCCGCCGGGGCCGAGCATCCGCAGCCGGTCACCCGGGCGGGCGGCGGCCGCCCACGGGCCCGCGAGGCCGGTGTCGCCGTGGTGGACGAAGTCGATGACGAGCTCGCCGGCGGCGTGGTCGAGCGAACGCACGGTGTAGGTCCGCTGGGCGGGCCACCGGTCGCGCGGCAGCTCGGCGTGCACCCGGTCCATGTCCAGCGGCTCGGGGTAGTCGACGCCGGGGAGCGGGAACAGGAGCTTGACGTAGCGGTCGGTGTACCCGGTGTCGGGGAACGCGGCCAGGCCGTCGCCACCGGCGACGACGCGCACCATGTGCGGGCTCAGGCGTTCGGTGCGGAGCACCCGGAGATCGGTGACGGGGCGGGCCATGAGGCTGCCTCCCTGGCGCGGAGGGGAAGGGGCCGTCGCGACGGTACCCCTCCCCCGGCCCGGCGGGTAAGGTAGTCCTTAGTTCTCCTGGTGATAGGCCTCGAGGACCTCGGCCGGGATACGGCCACGGTCGGAGACCTTCATCCCGCGGTTGCGGGCCCACTCGCGGATCGCTTGGTTCTGCTCGCGGTCCACCGACGGTCGACGGGCCGCCGCGCCGGAGGAGCCGCTGCTGCGCCGGCGCGCCGCACCGCCGGCCCGGCGGGCCGCCGCGACGTAGTCGGCGAGCACGTCGCGCAGCTTCCTGGCATTCCCGTCGGACAGGTCGATCTCGTAGTTGCGCCCGTCGAGACCGAACTCGATCGTCTCGTCCGCCGCGTCACCGGTCAGATCGTCGACGAGCCGGACTTCCTTGATCTGCGCCATCTCCGCAGCCTCCCTGAATGGCCGAACACGTTCATGGTGAGGGACCGGGGCCGGACATCATCGACTGCGCTGTGCAATGGCAGGACGCAAATCTGAAGCCACCGGGGACCGGTTCCGACTCGAATCAGAGCGTATCCGAGAAATGTTCGTGGCGTCGACCTGGGTACGTGGAATTCCGCGAACCGCCTTCGACACCACTCGTCCGGGTCGGACAAAGACGACGCCCCCGCTCGCTCTTCGCGGGCGGGGGCGTCGTCGGATGTGCGTTCAGAACCGGTTCAGGACTCCCCACGGACCAGCGGGAACAGGATCGTCTCGCGGATTCCGAGGCCGGTCAGCGTCATCAGGAGACGGTCGACACCCATTCCCATGCCACCGGTGGGGGGCATGCCGTACTCCATCGCGCGCAGGAAGTCCTCGTCGAGCTGCATGGCCTCCGGGTCACCGACGGCGGCCCTGAGCGACTGGGCGTGCAGGCGTTCCCGCTGCTCGACCGGGTCGACCAGCTCGGAGTAGGCCGTGGCCAGCTCCACCCCGAACACGATGAGGTCCCAGGACTCCGACAGCCGCGGGTCGTCGCGGTGCGCACGGGTCAGCGGACGCACCTCGACCGGGAAGTCGCGGACGAAGGTCGGCTCGTGCAGCGTGTGCTCGACCAGCTTCTCGAACAGCTCCAGCACGATCTGTGCCGCCGTCGGGTAATCGGTGATGTCGACGTCGTGGTCCTGCGCGATCTGCTGCAGTTCCGAAAGAGAGGTGTCCGGCGTCACGTCCCGGCCGACGGCGTCGGACACCGATCCGTGGATGGTGACCGAACGCCACTCGCCGCCGAGATCGTGCTCGGTGCCGTCGTGGTGGCGCACCGTGGTGGAACCGAACAGCGCCCGCGCCGAGGACTGGATCAGCTCGCGGGTCAGTACCGCCATGTCGTCGTAGGTCGCGTACGCCTGGTAGGCCTCCAGCATCGCGAACTCGGGCGAATGCGTCGAGTCGATGCCTTCGTTGCGGAACACCCGGTTCAGCTCGAAGACACGCTCGATACCGCCGACCACGCAACGCTTCAGGAACAGCTCCGGCGCGATCCGCAGATACAGATCGGAGTCGAGTGCGTTCGCGTGGGTGACGAACGGGCGCGCGGTGGCCCCGCCGTGCAGGTTCTGCAGCATCGGCGTCTCGACCTCGATGAAGTCGCGGCCGGTGAGCGCCTCCCGGACGGTCCGCAGCACGGTGGACCGCGCGCGGACCGTCTCGCGGGCCTGCGGGCGCAGGATCAGGTCGACGTAGCGCTGCCGGACCCGGTTCTCCTCCGAGAGCTCCTTGTGCGCGGTCGGCAGCGGCCGCACCGACTTCGCGGCGACCGACCACTCGTCGACCATCACCGAGAGCTCACCACGCCGGGAGGTGATGACCTCGCCGCGCACCGCGACGAAGTCACCCATGTCGACGACGGACTTCCAGCGCGCCAGGGCGTCCGCCCCGACCCGGTCCAGCGACAGCATGGCCTGGAGCTCGGTGCCGTCACCCTCGCGCAGCGTCGCGAAGCACAGCTTCCCGGTGTTGCGCACGAAGATCACCCGGCCGGCGACGGCCACCGTCTCGCCCGTCGCGGTGTCCACCGGCAGGTCCGGGTGGGCCTCGCGGACCTGGCGCAACGTGTGCGTGCGGGGGACCTCGACGGGATACGGGTCGGTGCCCGCGGCGAGCAGCTCCGCGCGCTTGGCCCGGCGCACCCGCATCTGCTCGGGCAGGTCGGCCTCGGTCGCCGGGTCGGTCGGGGTGCCGGGAGTGTTCACGACCGGTCAGGCTATCGGCGGTACCCCCGGGCCCCCGTCGTCACCCCCGCCGGACGGGAGTTCCCCGGCGGCCTACCGTGCAGGGGTGAGCGACGACACGGTGGACCGGGGGCGCGCCTTCGGTGCCGTCGCCCGTGCCTACGACGACCACCGGCCCTCCTACCCCGACGCCGCCGTCGACCTGGCGCTGTCCGGGGGCGATCCGGAGCCGGCGCGGGTCCTCGACCTCGGCGCGGGGACCGGCAAGCTGACCCGGTCGCTCCTGGCGCGCGGGCTCGACGTCGTCGCGGTGGAGCCGGACCCGGGGATGCTCGCGGTGCTGCGCGAACGCAGCCCCGGCGCCGAGGCCCGCTCGGGGTCCGCCGAGCGGGTCCCGCTGCCCGACGGCGCCGTCGACGCCGTCCTGGTCGGGCAGGCCCTGCACTGGTTCGACCTGGACCGGGCCGTGCCGGAGATCGCCCGGGTGCTGCGCCCCGGCGGGGTGCTGGCCGGGCTGTGGAACGCCGGCGACGACGAGGTGGCGTGGGTCCGGGAGCTCGGTGGGCTGAGCGTGCAGGGACGGCGGGTACCCGACAATCCGGCGGGCGGCGGGGGACCGGCCCGGCTCCCCGGGGAGCCCTGGTTCACCGACGCCCACCAGGAGCGGGTCACGTGGTCACGGCCGACCGGCGTCGAGGAGCACCTCGCCGACATCGCCACCCACTCCTGGTCGCTGCTCAGCACCCCCGCCGAGCGCGACGCGGTGTTCGGCGCCGTACGCGGCTTCCTCGTGGACCGGGTCGCCGACGCCGACGGCCGGTTCACGATGCCGATGCGCACCATCGTGTGGCGGGCCCGGCGCGCCTGAGACGGTCAGCGGGCGCGGTGGTGGCGCAGGTGGGTCAGCCGCAGCCCGTGCAGGGTGAGGTCCGGCACGTGGTGGGTGATCGTGTCGGCCCGGCCGTACACCAGTTCGGCCAGGCCGCCGGTGACGATGACGGTGACCGGCAGCGCCTCCGGTCCCAGCTCGGCCAGGATCCGGCGGACCAGCCCGTCGACCTGGCCGGCGGCTCCGTAGAGCACCCCGGCCTGGACGGCCTCGACCGTCGTCCGGCCGATCACCGAGCGCGGCTCGACCAGGTCCACCGGCCGCAGCGACGACGCCCGCTCGGCCAGCGCCTGCATCGCGATGTCGATGCCCGGGGCCAGTGCCCCGCCGAGGAACTCGCCCTTCGCGGTGACCACGTCGATGTTCGTGCAGGTCCCGAGGTCGACGCAGACGCAGGTGGTACCGAACAGGTGGTGCGCGGCCAGCGAGTTCACCACCCGGTCCGCGCCCACCTCGCGCGGCTGGTCCACCAGCAGCGGCACCCCCGTCCGCACACCCGGCCCGACGACGAGCGTCCGCATCCGGTCCGACCAGCGCGACAGCAGGCTGCGCAGCTCCCGGGACGGCCCGGGCACCGTGGACAGCGCGGCGACCGCGGTGACCTCGGGGAAGTGGGCGCCCAGCATCCCGGTGACGGTCAGGTCCAGCTCGTCGGCGGTGGCGCTGGTGTCGGTGCGCAGCCGCCAGCGACGCTCCGGCTCCGGGGCGAGCTCCTCCGCCACCGTCCCGGCGTCGGGGTAGAGCCCGAGCGAGACGTGGGTGTTCCCGACGTCGATGCAGAGCAGCACCGGCCCGGCCCTACCGCGCCGCGCTGGTCAGCAGACCCGATCCCTCCGGGGCGTGCCCCGGGTCGGCACCCAGGTCGGCGATCCGGTTGTCGGCGTCGACGAACACCACCCGCGGGCTGTAGCCGCGCAGCTCGGCCTCGTCGTAGGAGCCGTAGGAGATCAGGATGACCAGGTCGCCGGGGTGCACCAGGTGCGCCGCGGCCCCGTTGATGCCGATGACCCCCGAGCCGGGCTCACCGGTGATCACTTAGGTCTCCAGACGGGCGCCGTTGGTGATGTCGACGATGCTGACCTGCTCCCCCTCCAGCAGGTCGGCGGCCGCCATCAGGTCGGCGTCGACGGTGACCGAGCCGACGTAGTGCAGGTCGGCCTGCGTCACGGTGGCGCGGTGGATCTTGGACTTCATCATCGTACGGTACACGGCAGCTCTCCTAGAACGCGACGGGTGCGTTGTCGATGAGGCGGGTGGTGCCGACCCGGGCGGCGACGAGCAGGCGGCCGTCGCCCTCGCCCGGTCCGGGCGCGGGGCCGAGGTCGGCGTCGCGCAGCTCCAGGTAGTCGACGTCGACACCGGGCTCGGTGGCCAGCTCGGCGCGCGCGGCGGCGAGCACGGCGTCGTGGCCGCGCACCGACACCGACGCCCCGGCGGCGAGCGCGCGGGACAGCACCGCGGCGGCGCGACGCTGCTCGGGGTCGAGGAAGACGTTCCGCGAGGACAGGGCCAGGCCGTCGGTCTCGCGGACGGTCGGGACACCGACGACCCGGGTCGGGAAGTCCAGGTCGCGCACCATCCGGCGGATCAGCGTCAGCTGCTGGTAGTCCTTCTCGCCGAACAGCGCGACGTCCGGGCCGACGATGTGGAACAGCTTCGACACGACGGTGAGGACGCCGTCGAAGTGGCCCCGGCGGGAGGCGCCCTCCAGCTCGTCGCCGAGCGGCCCGGCGCAGACGCGGGTCTGCGACCCCGGCGGGTACATGTCCTCGGGCCGCGGGGTGAACACCAGCTCGACGCCCTCCTCGCGACAGGCGTCGAGATCGGCCTCGATCGGGCGCGGGTAGCGGTCCAGGTCCTCGCCCGCGCCGAACTGCAGCGGGTTCACGAAGATCGACACGACCGGGACGACGGCGCCGGGGATCCGCTTCGCGTGCCGGATCAGCTCGCGGTGGCCCTCGTGCAGGGCGCCCATCGTGGGGATGAGGACGACCTTGCGGCCCGCGCCGCGCAGCGCGCGGGTGACCGGGGCGAGCCTCGCCGGGTCGGCGTGCACGGTCAGCCGACCGGTGCCGTAGCCGTTCCGGGTGGAGCCGGGGGTGCTCACTTCTCCTCCAGTGCGGTCTCGATCTCGCGGACGCCGTCCGGGCCGAGCAGCCCGGCGGCGGCGGCCCGGTGGGCGGTGCGCCCGGCCAGTGCCCGGTAGACGACCGCCAGGTCGGGATCGGCGTCGCCGATGTGCTGCAGATGGGTGCGGACGGTGCCGGCGTCCCCGCGGGCGACCGGCCCGGTCAGCGCACGGTCACCGTGGCGCAGCGCGTTGTCCAGCGCGGCCGACAGCAGCGGCGCGATCAGCCGCTCCGCCGGCCGGATGCCTGCGGCCTCCAGCAGCTGCACGCAGTCCCCGACCAGGGTGGTCAGGTGGTTGGCGCCGTGGACGAGCGCGGCGTGGTAGAGCGGGCGGACCGCCTCCGGGACGCGGACGGGCTCGGCCGACATCTCCAGCACGAGTGCCTCGGCGACGCTCCAGCCGACGGCGTCGCGCGGGTCGCCGTGCTCCGGGTCGCCGGGGGCGGTGACCCCGATGCAGCAGGCGGTGAGCCGGTCGACGTCCTCGGGACGGCCGGTCACGGTCATCGCCGGGTGCAGCGCCAGCGGGAGCACCCCCTGCGCGGTCGCCGGGTCCAGCACCGCGACGCCGTGCGACCCCGCCGTGTGGACCGCGATCTGGCCGGGCCGGAAGCACCCGGCGGCGGCGAGACCGCGCACCAGGCCGGGCAGCACGTCGTCGGGGACGGCGAGCAGGACCAGGTCGGCGCGCGAGCAGACCTCGTCCGGCGGGAGCAGGGGGACGCCGGGGAGCAGGGTCTCCGCCCGGCGCACCGAGGCCTGCGACACCCCGGAGGCGGCGACGACGTGGTGGCCCGCACGGGCGAGCGCGGCGCCCAGCACCGCGCCGACCCGGCCGGCCGAGACCACCCCGACCGCGAGCCGCGCGGGGCGACCGGCGTCGACGGAAGAGTCCATGTCCAGAATCCGTTTCCTCCCGCTCCGGTCCTGGTGGGGTACCGGTCGGGCAATCCGCGGTCGGCGCGACCTCCGGTTGCCGCGCGCCGGACGCGAGGGTAGACGGGCTCCGGTGGCGGGGCGCGCTCCTGAGACCGGCCTCACCCCCGTCCTGGCGACGGCGGGACACCCCGCGGTGCGGGCCGCGCGCCGGAGCCGTCCCCGCCGGAGCCGTCCCCGCCGTGGCCGGTCGGTGGACCCGGCACGCCGGGACCGTGCGCACCCGATGGGCGCCGGGCGGCACCCGCCATCCCGAGGCCGCCGAGGCCGCCGGGGCCGCCGGGGCCGCCGGGGCCGCCGGGGCCATGATCACCGGTCGGTGGGGTGCTCCGGGTCGTCGTCCGGCCGGAGCATCGGGCGGGTGGGACCGGGGTCGGCGGGGTCGTCGCGGTGGCGGCCGCGGGTCTCCGCGGCGGGAGGCTCCGGACGGCGGACGGGCCGGGTGAGGTGCTCGTCACGTCCCCCCGGGGCCGGGGTGGCGGGGCCGGACACCGGGGAGTCGAACGGCAGATGCCGTAGCGACGGCGAGCCCGCCCCGCGGGTGCCGGAGACCGGGCCGGGCCCGACACCGGCATCGGGACCGGGACGTCGGGGCGGGTCCTGCGGACGTCCGGGCACGCCCGGACCACCGGAGAGGGCCTCCGCGTCGGCCGGACCCGGGCCTCCCGGACCGCGTGGCCCGACGGGCCGGGCGCCGCTGTCGGGCGCGGCGGGGGCGTGCGGGGCCGGGGCGTGCGGAGCGGGAGCCTGCGGAGCGGGGGTCCGCGGCGCGCCCGACCACCGGGCGGCCCGCGGCCCCTCGGGGCGACCCCAGGGCGCCGCGGTCATGAGCGTGTCCGGGCCGGGCGGGAGCGGCGGTACGGCCGGCCCCGCGGAGGCGGCCGAGCCACCGCCGTCGGGGAAGGTCGGGATGCGGAACTGGCCGGAGAAGCTGCCGTCCGGCGCCGCCGGGGGCGGCGGCTCCCAGTCCGACGGCCGCTTGCGCGCCCAGGCCGCGACCAGCGCCTCCGGCACCCCGACGGCGACGGCGCGGGCCCGCAGCAGCGCCGCCAGCTTCTCGTCGTGCAGCGCGTGGGCGCTCTCCCGCACCGCGCCGCGCGCGATCCGGTTCCGCATGAAGGCCAGCTCGGTCACCGCCGACTGGTACTCGGCGACGGCCTTCGCCGCGGCCGGGCCGGAGCGGCGCCGCACCAGCGTGCGCCAGCCCCTCCGCCGGGACAGCCGGGCCAGCAGGGTCACCTCGCTCGGCGCGATCCAGCCCGCGGCGGCGAACCCGGGCAGCTGCGCGGCGACGATCCGTGCCTCGCGGCGGCGGGCGAACACCACCAGCAGGATCAGCCCGACGAAGATCGGGACCATCACGAACAGGTAGATCTGGAAGAAGCCACCCGGCGTCGCGGCCAGCACCGACGCACCGTTCCACAACGCGTGCAGCACCACCGCGGCGACGTAGCCCGCGGTCATCGCCAGCACCCGCACCCCGATGCTGCGGCTGGTCACCGCGATGCCGACGGCGATACCGATCATGCAGGTGAACAGCGGGTGCGCGAACGGCGAGGCGACGCCACGGACGAACAGCGTCGCGAGCACCCCGGCCGACTCCGGCTCGGACACCGCCCGGCCCAGGTAGAGGATGTTCTCGCTGAAGGCGAACCCGGCGGCGACGATGCCCGCGTAGACGACGCCGTCGACGATCCCGTCGAACTCACGGCGCCGGAACAGCAGCAGCCCGACCAGGAACAGCCCCTTGGTGAGCTCCTCGACGACCGGGGCGACCACCACCGGGCCGAACAGGTCGCCCGCGCCGCGCCCCGCGGCCGCGTCGAGCACCGCCGAGGCGCTGGTGTTGATCAGGAGGGCGACCAGCGCGGCGAACCCGGCGCCCCACAGGAACGCGCCCATCAGCATGCGGGGCGGCTCGGGCTCCCAACGGTCCACCCACAGGAAGGCCGCCACCACCGGCACGACGGGCAGCAGCGCCGCCAGGGTGCCGACGACGACCCCCGGCGTCCCGATCGCCCGTTGCAGCACCCCGATCGTGATCACCGCGAGCAGGGCCAGCACGACCAGGCCCACGACCGGCAGCAGCACGCCCCGCCGCTTCGCGGACGGCGCCGGCACCGGGGCGTACGGGCGGCCGAGCGTCGGGGACGTCATGACGGTCCAGCGTAGAGAACCACCCCCGCCCGCGCGGGGGACGCGCCTCAGCCGGTGCGGATCCCACCGTCGGTGTCGTCCGGATCGTCGGGGGCCCGGCAGCAGTACTCCAGCCAGAACCCGGCACCGACCAGCAGCAACGCACTGACCACACCGATCCCGGCGACGACGCTGTCGCGGAACGCGGCCACCACGACCGGGGACAGCGGCAGGGTGTGCATCAGCACCCCCACCCACAGCCCGGTGACCACCGCGCCCCCGATCGCGGACGCCTTGGCGACCAGAACCGCCCGGGCCGCGACGAGCGGTGGCACCGGGGCGGCGCCGTTGCGGCGCTCGATCCGGCGGCGCAGCACCACCCCGCCCGCCACCTCGGCGACGGCGAGCACCACGACGACCACCGCGGCCGCGACCGGCAGCGTCGGCAGCATCCCGTAGGTCAGCTGGACCCCGATGTTCCCCAGCAGTGCTGCCACCACGGCGATCGCGGCGACGTCGCGGACCCGGGTCGGGCGCACCGTCGGGCGCGGGTCACCACCGGGGCCGCGACCGGCGTCCCGTCCGCCCGGCCCGCTCGCGGTCACGCCGGGGCCCGCAGCACGACGTCGTCGCGGCGGTGCACGCCCGCGGTCCCGTCCGGGCCGAGCCGGTCCAGCAGGTCGGCGACCGGGCCGTGCCCGTGCAGCACGGCGCCGGGCTCGGCGAGCAGCCACGGCAGCAGCACGGTGGCCCGCTCGGGGGTGCCCGGGTGCGGCAGGAGCAGCTCCGGGTCGTCGGAGACGACCGGGGCGCCGTCGTCGGTCACCTGCACGACGTCGACGTCGAGGGTGCGCGGTCCCCACCGCTGCTCGCGGACCCGCCCCGAGGCGTCCTCGAGGGCCCGTCCGCGGCGCAGCCAGCCCCGGGCGTCCAGCGCCGGGTCGTCGGCGACGAGCACCGCGTTCAGGAAGTCCGGTTGGTCGACGACGCCCCACGGCGCCGTCTCGAACACCGGCGACACCGCCACGACCGCCGTCCCCAGGTCGGCGACGACCGTGCGCAGGTGCGCGGCCCGGTCGCCCAGGTTGGAACCGAGGGACAGGACCGCGCGGGTCACGCCCGGCTCCGGGTCAGGACGACCGCGACGTCGTCGAAGGTCAGCGGGATCGGCGCCGACGGCTTGTGCAACGTCACCTCGACCGCGGCGATCCGCGCGTCGAAGTCCAGCACGGCCTGCGCGATCTCCCCGGCGACGGCCTCGATGAGGTCGCGGGCCGGGCCGCCGACGACGCCCGCGGCCAGCTCGGCGAGCTCGCCGTAGTGCAGGGTGTCGGCCAGGTCGTCCGAGGCGGCGGCGGGGGCGAGGTCGGCGTGCACCACCAGGTCGACGACGAACTCCTGGCCGTCGCGGCGCTCGTGGTCGAAGACGCCGTGGTTCCCGCGGACCCGCAGTCCGCGCAGCACGATCCGGTCGCTCACCGGCCGGTCTCCCGTGGGGTACGGGCGCGCGAGGCGCCGAGCCGGCAGGCGGCGGCGACCGCGATGGCGTCCATCGTGGCCTCGACGTCGTGCACCCGCACGCCCCAGGCGCCCGCGTTGGCGGCGAGCGCGCTGACCGCCGCGGTCGCGATGTCCCGGCCCGACGGTGGACGCGGCTGTCCCTCGGCCGAGGCCAGCAGCTCCCCGAGGAACCGCTTGCGCGACGCCCCCACCAGCACCGGGAACCCCAGGTCGACGAACACGTCGAGGCGGCGCAGCAGCGCCCAGTTGTGCGAGGCGTTCTTGGCGAACCCGAGGCCGGGGTCGAGCACGATCCGGCCGGGGTCCACCCCGGCCATCACGGCGTGGTCGACCCGGGCGACGAGCTCGGACCGGACCTCGCCGATCACGTCCTCGTACCCCGCGAGCTGCTGCATGCCCGCGCTGTGCCCACGCCAGTGCATGATCACCCACGGCGTCCGGGACTCGGCCACGACCGCGGCCATCCGCGGGTCGGCCAGGCCGCCGGAGACGTCGTTGACCATCGCCGCGCCGGCCTCGACGCAGGCCTGTGCGACCGCGGACCGGGTCGTGTCGACGCTGACCCGCACCCCTTCGGCGACCAGCTCACGCACCACCGGCAGGACACGGTCCCGCTCGGTGTCCGCATCGATCCGCTCCGCGCCGGGCCGGGTCGACTCGCCGCCGACGTCGACGAGGTCGGCACCGGCATCGCGCATGGCGACGCCGTGCGCGACCGCGTGCGAGCGGTCGACGTAGCGGCCGCCGTCGGAGAACGAGTCGGGGGTGACGTTCAGGATCCCCATGACCGCGCAGCGGCCGAGCTCGGGCAGCGCCCCGCCGGGGGCGACCACGTCAGCGCCCCCTGATCAGCGACAGCGCCTCCGCGCGGGAGGTCGCCGAGCTCTTGAACAGGCCGCGCACCGCCGAGGTCGTGGTGCGCGAGCCGGGCTTGCGGATCCCGCGCATGGCCATGCACAGGTGCTCGGCCTCCAGCACGACGATCACCGCGCGCGGGTTCAGCTTGCGCACCAGCGCGTCGGCGATCTGTGCGGTCAGCCGCTCCTGCACCTGCGGGCGCTTGGCGTACAGGTCGACCACCCGGGCCAGCTTGGACAGGCCGGTGACCTGGCCGTCGACGGCCGGGATGTAGCCGACGTGGGCCACCCCGTGGAACGGCACGAGGTGGTGCTCGCAGGTGGAGAACATCGGGATGTCCTTGACGAGCACCAGCTCGCCGTGACCCTCGTCGAAGGTCTTCTCCAGCACCGTGTCCGGGTCCACGAACAGCCCGGCGAAGATCTCGCCGTAGGCGCGCGCGACCCGGGCCGGTGTCTCCTTGAGGCCCTCGCGGTCCGGGTCCTCCCCGACCGCGATCAACAGCTCCCGGACCGCACGCTCCGCCCGGTCCAGGTCGATCCCACCGGGGACGGCCCGGGGAGCCCCGTCCGCCACCGCGGCGGACTCCACCGGTGCGGAGGGCCCGTCCGTCGTCGACGTGCTCAGTGTCCTGCCTCCGGGTCGTGTCCGCGCCGCTGCTCGCCGGCGCCGGGGTCCTCCGCACCGCCCGGCGTGCCGCCGCCGTGTGCACCGTTGCCGTTGCCCGGCGCCGGGCCGGACGAGGGCCCGCCCTGGTGCCGTGGCTGCGCCCAGTTCGGCGGCGGCCAGCTCTGCCCCTGGGGGGTCGTCGCGGGCCGCCAGTCCGGCGGTGCGCCGTAGTTCGGGGCGACGGCGGGCGGTGGGGGCCGGCCCGGGCCGCCGTAGGACCCGGCCTGGCCGTAGCCGTGCGCCGGGGCGCCGTACCCGTTGCCCGGGGCACCGTTGCCGGGAGCGCCGTGGCCGGGGGCACCGTTTCCGGGGGCGCCGTTGCCGGGCGCACCGTTTCCGGGGGCACCGTGCCCGTTCCCGCCGTTGCCCGAGCCGTTCCCGCCGCCGTGACCACCGTTGCCCGAGCCGTAGCCGCCGTCGTCCGGCGCGTCGGGCCGGCTCGGGACCGGGCCGCCCGCCGGGAACGGGGAGGCACCCGGCGTGCCGGGAGCGTCGCCGTAGCCGTTGGCCGAGCCGACCTCGACCGGGGTGCGCTCGTCCTGCTCGGGCGGCAGGACCTCGCCGCGCTCGTGCGCCAGCTCGCGCCGGGTCTTGATCGGCGGCTTCTCCGACGGCGTCCGCACACCGAAGTCGTCGAACGCGGTGATCCGCGGCCGCTTCTCCACCGACCCGAAGATCCGCTCGAGGTCCTTGCGGTTGAGGGTCTCCTTGTCCAGGAGCTCCAGCACGAGGTCGTCGAGGACGTCGCGGTAGGTGTTCAGGATCTCCCACGCCTCGGTGTGCGCGGCCTCGATGAGCTTGCGCACCTCCTCGTCGATCTCGTGGGCGATCTCCAGCGAGTAGTCGGCCTGGTTGCCCATCGAGCGGCCGAGGAACGGATCGCCCTGCTCGCGGCCGTAGCGGACGGCGCCGAGCTTGGCGCTCATGCCGTACTCCGTGACCATCGCGCGGGCGATCTTGGTCGCCTGGTCGATGTCGGAGGACGCCCCGGTGGTGGGCTCGTGGAACACGAGCTCCTCGGCCGAGCGCCCACCCATCGCGAACACCAGCCGCGCGATCATCTCGGCGCGGGTCATGAGGCCCTTGTCGTCCTCGGGGACGACGAGCGCGTGCCCGCCGGTGCGCCCGCGCGGCAGGATCGTGAGCTTGTAGACCGGCTCCAGGTCCGGCATCGCCCACGCGGCCAGCGCGTGCCCGCCCTCGTGGTAGGCGGTGATCTTCTTCTCGCGCTCGGAGACGATCTTCGACTTGCGCTTCGGGCCGCCGACGACGCGGTCCACCGACTCCTCCAGCGCGGCACCGTTGATCAGCGTCCCGTGCTCTCGGGCGGTCAGCAGTGCGGCCTCGTTGATCACGTTGGCCAGGTCGGCGCCGGACATCCCCACCGTGCGCTTGGCCAGCGACTCGAGGTCGACGTCGTCGGCGAAGGGCTTGCCCTTGGAGTGCACCGACAGGATCGCGCGGCGACCCGCCAGGTCGGGGGCACCGACCGGGATCTGCCGGTCGAACCGGCCCGGGCGCAGCAGCGCCGGGTCCAGGATGTCCGGCCGGTTCGTCGCGGCGATCAGGATGATGCCGCCGCGGGCGTCGAAGCCGTCCATCTCCACGAGCAGCTGGTTCAGGGTCTGCTCGCGCTCGTCGTGCCCGCCGCCGAGGCCGGCGCCGCGCTGGCGGCCGACCGCGTCGATCTCGTCGACGAAGATGATGCAGGGCGCGTTCTGCTTGGCCTGCTCGAACAGGTCGCGCACCCGGGAGGCGCCGACACCGACGAACATCTCGACGAAGTCCGAACCGGAGATCGTGTAGAACGGCACGCCCGCCTCACCGGCCACCGCGCGGGCCAGCAGCGTCTTGCCGGTGCCGGGCGGGCCGTAGAGCAGGACGCCCTTCGGGATCTTCGCGCCCAGGGCCTGGTAGCGGCCCGGGTTCTGCAGGAAGTCCTTGATCTCGTAGAGCTCCTCGACCGCCTCGTCGGCGCCCGCCACGTCCGCGAACGTGTTCTTCGGCATGTCCTTGTTCAGCTGCTTGGCCTTGGACTTGCCGAAGCTCATGACCCGGTTCCCGCCGCCCTGGGCGTTGTTCAGGAACCAGAACAGCAGGATCAGGACCAGCGCCAGCGGGATCATCGTGATCAGCAGCGTGGAGAGGAACGAGTCCTGGCGGACCACGGTGTCGTACTCGGCGATCCCGGGGACCTGGCGGACCTGGTCGAAGATCTGGCCGGAGATCTGCGCCGGGTACTGGGCGAGGATCTGGGTGGTCTCGGTGCCGTCGACCTCGATCGGGCGGTCGAGCGTGAGCCGGAGCTGCTGCTCACGGTCCTCGACGAGGGCGTCCTTGACGTTCCCCGACTGGACCTGGGAGAGCGCGACCGACGTCGCGACCTCGCTGTACCCGCGGGTGTCGTCGAAGAGCTGGCTGAACCCCAGATAGATCAGGAGTGCGACGAGGATCCAGATCAGCGGGTTGCGGAGCAGGCGCTTGCGGTCCATGCAACGTCGGCCTGGGTGGCCTTCACCTTCCCGGGAGTGGTTCTCGGCAGCGGCGGCGGACGGTGTACCGCCCCGCCGGAGGGCCCTGACCCGCCAGGATAGCCCCACGGTGGGTGGAGTGCTCCGGACGGACCTGGCCGGACCGCCCGGTGAGCGGGCGGCCGCTCGGTGAACGAACCGACGACCTGCCCGGTTCCCCCACAGGGGTGTCCCGGCGCACACGGCGACGCCGTGGTGTGGGACAACTGTGCAGCACGCTCGGTACCCGGACGGCGGCGGAGGGCAGCGGCGCCTGCTCCGTCCGGTCCAGCGGCGATGGTCTGCGGGTCGGGAGGGACGATCGGATGGCACGGGACACGGTGGCCGGACCCCGGCGGACGGTGTCGGTGCTCGCCACCGGTCTCGCCGCCGCGGCGGCACTGGCGGTGTTCACCATGCCGGCGGGGACGGCCGTCGCGGTGCCCGCGATCGCGCCGCCCGCGGTGTCCGCGCCGACCCCGCCGGTCGCGCCCGCCCCGCCGGCCACCACCGCACGGGCCGAGGCGGGCGACCCGGCGCCGTTCCCGGCCGTCGTGGCGGGTCCCGCGTCGATCGGACCGGGCACCGTGACCGAGACCACCGGGGCAGGCCTGTGCACGGCCGGGTTCGTGTTCACCGCGGGCGAGCGCACCTTCCTCGGCCAGGCCGCGCACTGCGGCGGCACCGGCGACGAGACAGAGACCGACGGCTGCACCTCCGACGCGGTGCCGCTGGGCACGCCGGTGCTCGTGCACGGCCGCGACGGCACGGTCACCGGGACCCTGGCCTGGAGCTCGTGGAACACCATGCAGGCCCGGGGGGAGCGCGACCCCGACGCCTGCGCCTACAACGACCTCGCACTCGTCGAACTCCCCACCGGCGCCCGCCCCTCGGTGGGGTCCGCGGTGCCGTTCTTCGGCGGTCCCGCCGGGGTCCGCACCGTGCCGCTGCCCGCGGGCACGCCGGTCTACGGCCTGACCAACCCGCCGGGTGCCGACGGCGGGCGGGCGGTCGGGGTGCGGTCCGGCGCGGCCGCCGCCGAGGTCGGCGGCGGCTGGGGCCACGCGGTCTTCGCCGTGCAGGACGGGGTGGCCGGGGAGTCGGGCAGCCCGCTGCTCGACGCCCAGGGCCGCGCGATCGGGGTGCTGTCCAGCCTCACCACCACCGACGACCTGCCCAGCGTCGAGTACACCGACCTGGGCAGGGCGCTGGACTACGCCACGCGCACCGACGGCCCCGCCGGCCTGGCGCTCGCGGGTGGACCCGCGTTCACCGCGGCCCCGCCCGGGGTGGACCCGCGGGCGCTGGCGACCCCGGCCGGGCCCGGTCTCGGCTGAGCCGCCGCGGCCGGGCCGGTCCTCAGGCGTAGACCGACGGGTCGAGCGTGCCGATGTAGGGCAGGTCGCGGTAGCGCTCGGCGTAGTCGAGGCCGTAGCCGACGACGAACTCGTTCGGGATGTCGAATCCGACGTAGCGGACCGGCACGTCCACCTTCACCGCGTCCGGCTTGCGCAGCAGCGTCACGACCTCCAGCGACGCCGGCGAGCGGGTCTGCAGGTTGCCCAGCAGCCAGTTCAGCGTCAGCCCGGAGTCGATGATGTCCTCGACGATCAGCACGTGCCGCCCCGCGATGTCGCGGTCGAGGTCCTTGAGGATCCGCACGACCCCCGACGACGAGGTCGACGAGCCGTAGGAGCTGACCGCCATGAACTCCAGCTGGGCCGGGATGGGCAGCGCGCGGGCGAAGTCGGTCATGAACATGACGGCGCCCTTGAGGACGCCGATCAGCACGAGGTCGGACTCGCGGCCGTCGCGCACGAGATCGGCGTAGTCCCCGGCGATCTGCTGCGCCAGCTCCGCGGTCTTCTCGCGCACCTGCTCCTCGGTGACCAGCACCGAGGAGATGTCCCCGTCGTACACCCGACCCCCTCGCACGGACCGTGTGACGGCCCGGTCGACGCCTTCACCGGGCCCGCGGTCACGCCCGGTCACGCGGCCGGCTGCGGCGGCGCAGCACGAGCCTGCCACGGGCGCGGGTCAGCTCCAAGCCGCCGCCCAGCGCGGGTCCGCCCTGCCCCCGCCAGGCCCCGACGAGATCGTCGGCGGCGCGCAGCTGCGCGTCGGTGAGCGCGCGCACGCCCGCCCCGGTGAGCCATTCCCGCAGGACCCGGCGTCGTACGGCGGGCTCGGCACCGGCCAGTACCGCCACGTCGAGCGCGCAGTCGACACCCCCACCGGCCCCCGCGACGGGGTCGGTGGGGTCCACCGGGACGGCACCCCGTGGTGGTCCGCTGTCACCGGGATCACCCGGCGCCGGCGTCCCCGCCGGCGCCGCCCGCTCACCGTCCGTGGCCACCCGGGCCGGGACCAGCAACCGGGCGGCAGCGGCGGAGAGGGCGGCGTCGTCGTCGTGGAGCTGGTCGGCGGTGCGGGCCAGCGCGGCCGCGACCCCACCGCCCAGGACCTCCTCCAGCAGCGGCAGCACCTCGTGGCGCAGCCGGGACCGGGCGAAGCGGGGGTCGCCGTTGTGCGGGTCGGCCCAGACCTCGACGCCCGCGGCGGCGCACACCGCGACGGTGTCGGCCCGGCGCACCCCCAGCAGCGGGCGCGACCACGGCTCGGACCACTCCCGCATCCCGGACAACGATCGGGCCCCGGAGCCCCGGCCGAGTCCCAGCAGGACGGTCTCGGCCTGGTCGTCGAGGGTGTGTCCGAGCAGCACCGGCGACGACGGCGACGGCCGCGCCGCCCGCAGCGCCGCGTACCGGGCGGCCCGGGCCGCGCCCTCCGGCCCGCCCGTGGCACCGACGACGACCGGGTGCACCTCCGCGGCCACCCCGAGTCCCCGCAGCCACGCGGCGAGCTCGGCCGACCGCTCCGCGGACCCGTCCTGCAGCCCGTGGTCGACGACGGCCGCGTGCACCGGCCCCTCGACCGCCTCCCGGACGGCGAGTAGCAGCGCGGTGGAGTCGGCGCCGCCCGAGCAGCCGACCAGCGGCGGAGCGGCCGCCGCGTCACCGGGCAGTCGCTGCAGCGCGGCCCGCACCGCACGCCGGACCCGGCCCGCCGCGGCCCCGGACGGATCCGGTCCGGTCAGCCGACGCGGCGCAGCCACGCGGCGGGGTCGTCCAGCTCGGCGCGGGTCGGCAGGGTCTGCGGCGACTCCCAGGCCCGGTTGATCCCGGCCATCCCGGCCTCGCGCTCGACCGCCCGGCAGAACGCGGCGCCGACGGCGTACTGGCGCATCTTCGCCTCGACCCCGAGCAGCGCGCGCAGGATCCGGTCGATCAGCCCGCCGCCGCGGCGGCGCTCGGTGAACCGGCGCCGGATGAGCGCGACGTCGGGGACCACGTCCGGCCCGACGGCGTCCATGACGTGGTCCGCGTGGCCCTCCAGCAGCGTGGACAGGGCCAGCAGCCGGTCGAGCACGGCCCGCTGCTCGGGGCCCTGCAGCAGCTCGACCAGGGCGAGCACGTCGGCCTTGCGGTCGTCCTCGCCGCGCAGCGCGCGGATCGCGTCGGGCAGCCGGGCGAGCCGCGCGGTGTCCGGCTCCTGCAGGGACAGCAGCTCGGTGACCAGCCCGGCGAAGTGGTCGCGCAGCCAGGGCACCGCGGTGAACTGGAGCCGGTGGGTGGCCTCGTGCAGGCAGACCCAGAGGCCGAACTGGTCGCCGTCGACGTCGAGCGAGCGCGAGGCGGCGTAGACGTTCGGGGCGACGACGATGAGCCGGCCCGCCCCGCCGGGGCCACCGAACGGGTCGTACTGGCCCAGTACCCGGGCGCCCATGTAGGCGAGCAGCGCGCCGAGCTGGACCCCGGAGCCGGCGGCGGTGACCGCACGCAGCGGCCACGGCGAGTCGGGCAGCCGGGCGCCGGAGGTCAGCGCCTCCATCCCCCCGACGGCGGCCCGCGCCCAGGCGGGCCGGTCCAGCACGTCGGCTGGAAGCAGCGGCAGGTCGGCCCCGAGCCCGGTGACCTCGCGGACGTGTCCCTCGGCGCGGGCGGAGTCGGTGCGCAGGCGGTCCACCAGCGCGCCCGCCACCGCCGGGGTGGTCCGGGGGCCCGCGGGCATCAGCGAGGCCGCCGTCGACGCGGCCAGGGACCAGTTCACCGGCAACCCGGCGCCGGGACGGGCGGGTCCGGCGCCGGTGACCGGGCCGGTCGTGTCGGTCTCCATGCGTCCCACGCTACCCGCGGGGGCGGGGGCGCGAGACCGGGTCAGCCGCGGCAGCCGCAGCGCGACAGGGTCGCCGCGATGCGGTCCAGCGCGGGCCGGGCGTCGGCGGGCGAGGTGCCGTTGGACAGCAGCGCGAAGACGAGCAGCCTGCCGTCGACGTCGGTGACGACACCGGCGAGGCTGGAGGCGCCGGACAGGGTGCCGGTCTTGGCGCGGACCACGCCGCGACCGGCCACCGACCGCGGGTCGCCGAACCGGTCGGCGAGCGTGCCACCGCCGCCCGCGACCGGCAGCCCGGTGAGGATCGGGCGCAGGAACTGCACGTCGGTGGGGCTGTCGGACTGGGCCGCGGCCGAGGACAGCACCGCGCCGAGCAGCCGGGCCGGGATCAGGTTGTCCCGGGACAGGCCGCTGCCGTCGGCGAGCTGGAGCCCGGACACGTCGTAGCCGGCCTGCACCAGGGCCTCCGTGACGGCCCTGGACGCGCCGTCGAACGAGGCCTCGCCGTCCTTGGACACCGCGACCTGGCGGGCCATCGCCTCGGCGGTGACGTTGTCCGAGGCGGTCAGCATGTACTCGACGAGGCTCGCGATCGGCGGGGAGGACACGCTGCCCAGCACGGGCGCGTTGGCCGCGGCGACGCCCTCGCGGACGTCGGAGGCGTCGAGCGCGCGGGCCAGCGCCCGGCCCGCCGCCGCGGCCGGGTCGGTGCTGCGCGGGCCGTCCTGCTGCTGCGGGTCGGTACGGCCGCCGTCGAGCATCAGCGCCGACATCGGCGCGACGTAGCCGTCGGCGACGTCGGTGGGGCCCCAGCCCGGGGACTCGGCCGGGCCCGTCCACAGGCTGGTGTCGGTGTAGACGGTCGTGATCGGGCGGCCGACCGCCTTGCGGACCTGGTCGGCGAGGTCGGCGATGCGGGCCGGCTCCGGGTAGAGCCCGTCCTGGCCGTCCGGGAGCGCGGTGAGCGACGGGTCGCCCGCCCCGACGAGGACGACCGAGTCCGGGGTCGGGCCCGGCACGACCCGGGTCGCGAGCCGGTCGGTCGGGTTCAGCGACAGCAGTGCGGCCGCCGCCGTGAGCAGCTTCGTCGTGGACCCGGGGACCATCGCGCGGTCGCCGTCGCGCTCCCAGATCGGCCGCACCCCGCGCGGCGCGGCCGAGTCCATGACCACCCCGGTGACCTCTCCGAGCTCGGGTGCGTCGAGCTGCGAGGACAGGGCCTCGGTGATGCCGGCGGCGCTGGGCACCGGCGCGGTCGGGGTGAGCGGACGCAGGGCGGGCATCGGGACCGGCGGGTACGGGGTGGCGGTGCTGCCGAGCCCGAACGAGCTGCGGGCGTCCGGCCCGGCCAGTGCGACGGCGCCGAACAGCGAGGCCAGTGCCATCACCGCGACCGCGACCACGGCGAACCGCCGGTAGCTGCGCTCCGGCCGGCGATGCCTGCGTCCCACGGACCCTCCCGTACCTGCTCGTCCGGCGGACGGCCTGCCCGCACGGCGGTGCGACGCGGGACACATCGGCCCGCTCCGCGCTCACCGGCGTGCACCCGTGCCCACCCGGTCCCTCACACTAGGGGGCAGCACCGGCACCGCCGGAGCGGGCGGGGCCGGCGGCCCCGCCCGCGATCCGGTGGAGCCGTGACACCAGACCGCTGACCCTCTTCAAGGAGCAACGAACCGTGGACTTCGACGTCACCATCGAAATCCCCAAGGGCGGCCGGAACAAGTACGAGGTCGATCACGAGACCGGACGTATCCGGCTCGACCGCACCCTGTTCACCGCCACCCAGTACCCCGCCGACTACGGGTTCATCGACGACACCCTGGGCGAGGACGGGGACCCGCTGGACGCCCTGGTCCTGGTGCAGGAGCCGACCTTCCCGGGGTGCGTCATCCGCTCCCGCGCGATCGGCATGTTCCGGATGAAGGACGAGAAGGGCGGCGACGACAAGGTCCTCTGCGTCCCGTCGGACGACCCCCGCCAGGAGCACCTGCGCGACATCCACCACCTGGCCGAGTTCGACCGGGCGGAGATCCAGCACTTCTTCGAGATCTACAAGACCCTCGAGCCGGGCAAGAGTGTCGAGGGCGCGTCCTGGGTCGGCCGGGCCGACGCCGAGCGCGAGATCAAGGCGTCCTACGACCGCGCGAAGGCCGCCGGGCACTAGACGACGGGCGGTCGCGCGGGTCCGCGCGACCGCTCCCCCGTCCCGGCCGGCCGGGACGGCCCGGTCAGGACGGCCCGGTCAGGACAGCCCGGTGACCGACCGGACCGCCATCTCCCGGGCGAGGTACGGGTCGTCCGCCCTGCGCGAGGTCAGCGTCCCCAGCACGCCGGCGAGGAAGGCCAGCGGCACCGACACGATCGCCGGGTTGGTGAGCGGGAACCACGCCAGGTCAACCCCCGGGAACAGCGACGACGGAGTGCCGCTGACCGTCGTCGAGAACACGATGAGCAGCACCGAGCCGGCCAGACCGGTGTAGATGCTCCACAGCGCGCCGCGGGTCGCGAAGCGGGGCCAGAACAACGCGAACACGATCGTCGGCAGGTTCGCCGACGCGGCGCCAGCGACACCAGGAACGCGACGTTGAGATCCCGGGCGACGACCCCGCCCACGATGGCCGCCGCACCGATGACGACCGCCGTGCGCCGGGCGACCCTGATCTCGTCGGCGGGCTCGGCCCGGCCACGGCGCAGGATCGAGGCGTACACGTCGTGCGCGAAGGACGCCGACGCGGTCAGCGTCAGGCCCGCGACCACCGCGAGGATCGTCGCGAACGCGACCGCCGCGACGAACCCCAGCACCGCGGTGCCGCCGATCTCGTAGGCCAGCAGCGGCGCGGCCGAGTTCGCCCCGCCCGGCGCGGCGAGGATCCGGTCCCGGCCGACGACGACGGCCGCGCCGAACCCGACCACGAGGATGCACAGGTAGAAGACCACCATCAGCCAGGAGCACCAGGTGACCGAGCGGCGCGCCTGGACCGCGTCCGGGACGGTGAAGAAGCGCATGAGCACGTGCGGGAGGCTGGAGATGCCGAGCACGAGCGCCAGCCCCAGGGACAGGAAGTCGATCCGCTGGGCGAGCCCGCCGCCGTACCAGCCCCCGGGCTCCAGCAGCGCACCGCCGAGCGGGCTCACCTCCGCGGCCTCCCCGAACAGCTCGGACAGGTTCAGCCCGAACCGTCCGAGCACGAACGCGGCCAGTGCGGCGACGCAGGTCAGCAGCAGCACCGCCTTGACGATCTGCACCCAGGTCGTGCCACGCATCCCGCCGAGCAGCACGTAGGCCAGCATCACGACACCGACGAGCACGATCATCGCCGACTGGCCGGCCACCGAGTGGATGTCCAGCAACAGCGCGATCAGGCTGCCCGCACCCGCCATCTGGGCGACCATGTACACGAGCGAGATGATCAGTGTCGAGGTCGCCGCCGCGGCCCGGACGGGGCTCTGCCGCAGCCGGTAGGCCATGACGTCGCCCATCGTGAACCGGCCGGTGTTGCGCAGCCCCTCCCCGACGACCAGCAGCGCGACGAGCCAGGCGACGACCCAGCTGACCGAGTAGACGAAGCCGTCGTAGCCGTAGATCGCGATGGCCCCGGAGATCCCGAGGAACGAGGCGGCGGACAGGAAGTCGCCGGACATCGCCACACCGTTCTGGGCGCCGCCGAAGCCGCCGCCCGCGGCGTAGTAGTCGTCCGGGGTGTCGGCGCGGTGGCTGACCCGGTAGACCAGCCCCAGGGTGGCCAGGACGAACACCCCGAACACGGCCATGTTCAGGATCGGGTCGCCGATCTGTTCGGGGCCGGTCACCGGCCCCGTAGCGGGCGCGCAGCTCGGCCACGGCCGGGTCCAGCCGGCGGGCGGCGAAGCGCCGGTAGGCGGCCACGATCAGCAGGGTGGTCGCGAACTGCGCCAGCCCGAGCACGAAACCGAGGTTGACCGAGCCGGCGACCGGCGTCGCCATCAGGCCGGGGGCGAACGCGGACAGCCCGACGAACAGCCCGTACCAGACCAGGAACAGCGCCGAGGCGACGGCGACGAACCGATTGCGCCGGGCGCGCAGCGCCTGGAAGCGCGGGTCGGCGTACACGGCGTCGGCCAACCGGACCGGCGGCGCGGGGGTCGCCGGCACCGGGCCGCCGGCGAGGGGGCGGGTCATCTCCTCGGTCCACCTGCCGGGCGGTGGGGTGGAGGCGTTCCACCCTCCCCGCACCCCGGGGGTCGGTACGTCCATCGGGCACCTGCTTCGTGCCGGCGGGGCGTGGCGCGGCCACCGGTCCTCGTCCGTCGAGCTGGGAAGGTGCACCGAGGGATCCGATGGCGGGTGTCGTCGCACCGATCGTCCGACCACCGAGTGGAGCACGCGACGGCGACGCTAGCAAGGTCATTTCGGGTCGGAACAGTAGGAAGCGATCGATTCACCGCCGAATGCGACCACCGGTCGGCTCCGTGCGACGGAACGCACTGAGCCGACCGGAGCACGCGGTCAGACGCGTTCGAACACCGCGGCGAGGCCCTGCCCGCCGCCGATGCACATCGTCTCCAGCCCGTAGCGGGCGTCGCGACGCACCATCTCCCGGGTGAGCGTGGCCAGGATCCGGCCGCCGGTCGCCCCGACCGGATGCCCCATCGAGATCCCCGAGCCGTGCACGTTGGTGCGCTCGAAGTCGGCGTCGGTGAACTTCCACTCCCGCGTACACGCCAGCACCTGCGCCGCGAACGCCTCGTTCAGCTCGATCAGGTCGATGTCGGCCAGGGTCAGCCCGGCCACGTCCAGGGCCTTGGCCGTCGCCGGGACCGGCCCGATGCCCATCGTCTTGGGCGGGACCCCACCCAGACCCCAGGACACGACCCGCACCAGCGGGCGCAGCCCCAGCTCGGCGGCCTTCTCCGGGCTGGTCACCACACAGATCGCGGCACCGTCGTTCTGCCCCGACGCGTTCCCCGCGGTCACCGTGGCGTCCGGGTCGTCCCTGCCCAGGATCGGGCGCAACGTCGCCAGCTTCTCCACCGTCGAGTCGGGGCGGACGTGCTCGTCGCGCTCCACGACGGTGTCGCCCTTGCGACCCGGAACGGTCACCGGGACGATCTCCTCGGCGAACACCCCCGACTCCTGCGCCGCCGCGGCCCGGTGGTGCGAGCGGACCGAGTACTCGTCCTGCTCGGCGCGCGGGATCGCGTACTCCCGACGCAGGTTCTCCGCGGTCTCCAGCATCCCGCCCGGCACCGGGAAGTTCTTCCCGCCCGCGGTGACGCGGCCACGGGCCAGCGAGTCGTTCAGCATCACCCCGGGGCCGCCCTTGACACCCCACCGCATCCCGGTCGAGTAGAACGACGCCCCGGACATCGACTCCGCACCACCGGCCAGCACCACCTCCGCCGCACCCGTCCGCACCTGCATCGCGGCGTAGAGCACCGCCTGCAGACCCGAACCACAACGACGGTCGATCTGGATGCCACCCGCCGTCACCGGCAGGCCCGCATCCAGCGCCGCGACCCGGCCGATCGCCGGGGCGTCCATCGTCGGATAGCAGTGCCCCAGCACCACGTCCTCGACCACCGCGCCGTCGAGCCCGGTGCGCTCCATCAGCGCACCGATCACCGTCGCGGCCAGGGTGTGGGCCGGGACCTCACGCAACGACCCCCCGAACCCACCGACCGGGGTCCGCAGCGGCTCACAGATCACCGCATCACGCATGGGTTCTCCCCTCCTAGACGAACTGCCGGGTCAGCCACTCGGCGACCAGGGCGGGCTTCTCCGAGCCCTCGATCTCGACGGTCACCCCGAGCGTGAGCTGGACGCCGCCGGAGACGTCGCTGACGTCGGTCAGCTCGACCCGGGCGCGGATCCGGCTGCCCACCGGCAGCGGGCTGGTGAACCGGACCTTGTTCAGGCCGTAGTTCACCCCCATCTTCACCCCGTCCACCTTGTAGACCGACTGCACCAGCGTGGGCAGCAGCGACAGCGACAGGAAGCCGTGGGCGATCGTGGTGCCGAACGGCCCGGTCGCGGCCCGCTCGGCGTCGACGTGGATCCACTGGTGGTCGTCGGTGGCGTCGGCGAAGCCGTCGATCCGCTCCTGCGTGACGGTCAGCCAGGGCGAGGTACCGATCTCGGTCCCCTTGGCCGCCCGCAGCTCGTCCACTCCGTCGAAGACGTGCATCTGTCACTCCGCTCGTGATGTGTGGGTGATCCGTTCCGCTCTCTTACCGCACCACGGGCCGCGCGGGCGCGCGAGGTCGGCGAACACACACGCCCCGCACCACGGGACCGGCGCGGTTTGGTTATGGTCACCCCCGTCAGGAGCCGCCTTGAGCAGATGGGCACAGCTTCGACGTGGAAGGCCTACGCCCCATGACCCCGACCGCCCGCGACCACCGATGACCGCCACCGCCACCCCGCGCCCCGTCCCGGACGGCCTCGTCCACCGGGCCGTGCCGTACCGGGATCCGGACCACCAGGCCGCCGCACTCACCGCACCGGTGACCGGCGCACTGGAGGCGGGCCGCCGTGCGCTGGTGGTCGTCGAACCCCGGTGTGCCGCCGTGCTGCGTCGTGCCCTCGGCCGTGACGCCGGGGTGGAGTTCCGCACGCCGGACCGGATGCACTCGGCCCCGCCGTTCACGGTCGCGGGGCGCTGGAGCCGCGCGGTCCGCGAGGCGCTGACCGACGGCGCGTCCGGGGTCTGCACGGTCGGCCAGCCGGTCGACCTGCCCGGGGTGGACGCGGCCTACTGGACCCGCCTGGACCTCGCGCTCTCGCACGCCCTGCGCGGTCTGCCGGTCGAGCTGCTGTGCTGTTTCCCCGACGCCGAGGACGACCGCGCGCACGCCGGGGCCCTGCACGACGAGTTCCTCGTCGACGGCGCACCGGTCCCGACCGGCGGCCGGCGCGACGACCACGAGCTGCTGGCCGAGAACCCGCAGCGACCACCGGCGGAGCTGGGTCCCGCGATCGTGACGCTGCCGGTGACCCTGGACGACCTCGGATCGATGCGGCGCGTGGTCGAGCGGCAGGCCGAGCTGTCCGGGCTGGGACCCAGCCGGGTCTCCGACCTGGTCCTGGCGGTCAACGAGCTGGTCAGCAACGGCGTCGAGCACGGGTCGGGCCACCCGGTCCTGCGGATGTGGCGCACCGAGTCCGGGCTGGTCTCGGAGATGCGCGACGCCGCGACGTTCCGGCTCGCGTTCCCCGGGCTTGCCGCGCCCCCGGTCGCCGGGAACCGCGGCCGGGGGATGTGGCTGGCCTCGGAGCTGTCCGACGTGCTGCAGGTGTGGACCGCGGAGGACGACCCGGGCCAGGTGACGGGCACGGTCGTGCGCGTCACCATGTCGCCCCCGTGAATCCCGGTACGGTCCCGGGGTGACCCGGCACGACCGCGCCGACCCGGTGACCCGCTTCCTGCGGATGGTGACCGGGCCCGAACCGCAGCTCGACGAGGGCGCCCTGGCGATCGCCGCGGGGGCCGCGCCGGACCCGGAGGTCGCCGCCGTCGCCGCCGCCCGGGCCCGCGTCACGCTCGACGAGCTCGCCGAGGGCGTCACCGGGTTCGAGTCGCTGCTGCACCGGCTGTTCACCGAGGCCGGGTTCCGGGGCAACTCCACCGACTACGCCGACCCGCGGAACTCGTTCCTGCCCGACGTCCTCGAACGCCGCACCGGCATCCCGATCACGCTGTCGGTCGTGGCCATCGAGGTCGGCCGCCGGGCCGGGGTGGCGCTGGAGGGCGTCGGCATGCCCGGGCACTTCCTGGTGCGGGTGCCCGGCACCCAGCGCCTCGTCGACCCCTTCGACGGCGGGAGGCGGCTCGATCCGGCCGGCTGCGAGCGGCTCTTCCGCGCCACGACGGGTGCCGGCCCGGAGGTGCCCTTCGACTCGGGCATGCTGCCGCGCACCTCGACCCGCCGGATCCTGGCCCGGATGCTGGAGAACCTCCGGACGTCCTACGGCCGCTCCCGGGACCACGACGGGCTGGAGTGGGTACTGCGGATGCGGCTGGGGCTGCGCCATCAGGGTCCGGAGCTCATCCGCGAGCTCGGCGAGGTGCTCGCCGCGCAGGCCCGCTGGGACGAGGCGGCCCGGCTGATGGAGTCCTGGGTGGACGGTCCGGGCCGCGGGTCGCGCTCGGGCCCGGAGCTGCTGGACGAGGTGCGCACCGAGGCGATGAAGCACCGGGCGCACCTGAACTAGGCGCCCACCCGCACCGGTCAGGTGTGCGGCGCCCGGGTGGGTGCGCCGGAGTCCTCCCCGAAGCGCCACGGCTGCCCGGTGGACTCCAGGACCGCCATCCACAGGTCGCCGTGCGGGTCGACCTGGTTGCGCCGGCTCACCGCCAGGCTCATCGGGATGTGCACGAACCGGCGTCGCACCCGTCCGACCACCATCGCGGTGCGGCCGGACATCGCGGCGTGCACCGCGGCCTGGGACAGCCGGACGGTGTAGACGCTGTCGTAGGGGTTGGCCGGGACGCTGCGGATGATGTAGCTCGGGTCGACGTAGCGGACGGTGGTCTCCATGCCGGCCTCGGCGAAGGAGTCGGCGATGCGCTCCTTGAGCCACGGGCCGACGTCGGACAGCTTGGCGTTGCCGGAGGCGTCGGTGCGCCCGACCGGCGGGAGCATATCCTGTCCGGCGCCCTCCGCGACGACGACCACCGCGTGCCCGCGCTGGGACACCCGCCGCCGCAGGTGGTGCAGCAGGCCGGTCTCGCCGTCGAGCTCGAAGGGGACCTCGGGGATCAGGACGGCGTCGGCGTCGGAGCGCACGAGCGAGGCGTAGCAGGCGATGAAGCCGGAGTGCCGGCCCATCAGCTTGACCAGCCCGACCCCGCCGGGGGTGGACTTGACCTCCACCGTGACCGACCGGATGGCCTCGCTGGCCTGGGAGAACGCCGTCTGGAAGCCGAAGGACTGGTCGATGAACGGGATGTCGTTGTCGATCGTCTTCGGGATGCCGACGACGGCGATGCGCAGCCCCCGCTCCGCCACCACCCGCGCGATCTCCATCGCCCCGCGCATGGTGCCGTCGCCACCGATCACGAACAGCACGTTGAGGTGCATCTGCTCGAGGCAGTCGACGATCTCCTCCGGGTCCTGCGGGCCGCGCGAGGTGCCGAGGAAGGTGCCGCCGTCGACGGGGATGTCGCGGACCGACTCCGGGGAGAGCTCGACGACGTCGTGGCCGTAGGAGGAGACGAAGCCGCGGTAGCCGTTGCGGAAGCCGACGACCCGGCGCACGCCGTAGTGGTAGGTCAGGGTGCGGACCAGGCCGGAGATGACGTCGTTGAGGCCCGGGCACAGTCCGCCGCAGGTGACGATCCCGGCGCGGGTCTTCGACGGGTCGAAGTAGATCTGCCGGCGCGGCCCGCACGGCTCCAGGCCCGGCAGCTCCTCCGGCTCGACGCCGCGGGCCCGGATCCCGGCGGCGGTGTCGTCGAGCAGGACCCGGTCTCCGGAGTCGACGTAGTGCTCGGTGGTGCGGCGGGCGTCGAGCAGCGGGGCCAGCGGGGAGGTGATGCGGGCCGGACCGAGCGTGGCGATGGCCAGGTCCCCGGGGGTGATGCTGCTGTACTCCGAGGTGGTCACG
Source organism: Pseudonocardia sp. ICBG1293 (assembly GCF_020131355.1). Lineage (GTDB taxonomy): Bacteria > Actinomycetota > Actinomycetes > Mycobacteriales > Pseudonocardiaceae > Pseudonocardia. The sequence continues at coordinate 202,637 of NZ_JAHLEL010000009.1, read as the reverse complement.
CGCACGCTCCGTCTTGATCGATCCGCCCGGGGGCCGGGCGATCATCGTGACGCACACCGGGCGAATCGTCGATCCGACCCCCGCGGGCGGCGACACCGGACCACCCGGGGGTGCGCGGGGTCCCGCCGGTCGGACCACCACCCCCGGTGCGTGACCGTGGACACGTTCTCCGTCCCGCGTCGTTGCACCGCGCATCCTCGGACGTCACCGAGGTCGCCCACGCTGTCGCACACGCACCTTGAACGAACTGCACACCCGGAGTGAACACCACCGGTCGCGTAGGGCAAGATTCCTCCATGCGGAGCAACGACCCCCGTCACATCTGGTCCACCGGATTCGCCCGCACGATCGCCGAGGAGCTGCGCCACGGCGTCGCGACCGGTGCGGTGACCTGGAGCGAGGCCGACGAGCTGCTCAACCGCCTGCGAACGGTCATCGACCAGGCGCTGGACGTGCATCCGCAGCCGCTGTGACCGTGGCCTCCCCGGACACCGCCCGGTAGGCCCGGCCCACCCACACCAGGGGCCCGCCGCGGCGGCGCAGTCCGAGCAGCTCGACGACCTCGGCCGCGACCAGCAGCGAGGCACCCACCCCGGTGACCGACAGCACCCGGCAGCGCAGCGCGGTGCCGACGTCGACCAGCCAGGGCTCCCCGGTCGGCAGGCTCACCCAGCGGACCCCGCGGCCGAAGCGCTCCGCGCCCGGGACCGCGAACGCCGCTGCGAGACCGGTGTCGGTGTCGTCGAGCAGGTGCACGACGACCGTCCCACCCCCGTTACCTTCTTGATCAAGCCCGCTGAGGGCTTGCAGGCCGCCGGCCGCGGTATGACTGACTGCCCCTGTCGCCCGATGATCTGGGGGGTGTTGTCGCCGTGGCCGGAGGGCGCCAACGACCGCTGATAGAGACCTGACCCGTGTGGTCTGCTCGTAACGTGGCTGCCGGCGCGGGTGCTCGTGGTCGGCCTGCCGCGACGAGAAGGGAGCGGCGGTTGCCCGATCCTGACCAGCACCCGACCGGGTTCGCGGTGTTCTGCGGCCTGGACGTGGGCAAGTCCGAACACCACGCCTGCGCGGTCGACACCAACGGGAAGCGGGTGCACGACAAGGCCCTGCCCAACGACGAATCGGCGCTGCGCACCGTGCTGTCCGGGCTGGCCGAGCACGGCGCGGTGCTGATGGTCATCGACCAGCCCGCCTCGATCGGAGCGCTGGCCATCGCCGTCGCTCGTGATCTGGGGATCACGGTGGCCTACCTGCCCGGGCTGGCGATGCGCCGCATCGCCGACCTGCATCCCGGGCAGGCCAAGACCGACGCCCGCGACGCCCACGTGATCGCCGAGGCCGCCCGGACGATGCCGCACACCCTGCGCCGGGTCGGCACCGACGACGAGACCCTCGCCGAACTCACTGTGCTCGCCGGTTACGACGATGACCTGGCTGGGCAGAGCACCCGGCTGACGAACCGGCTGCGCGACGCCCTGCTGCATGTTCATCCCGCCCTGGAACGCCTGCTCGGGCCACGCCTGGACCGCGGTGGCGTGCTCGACCTGCTCGCGGCCGCGCCCACCCCGCAAGCCCTGCGAGAGCTCGGCGCTGACGGGATCGCCGAGACGATGCGGGCCCGGTCGCCTCGACTGGCCCGCACCCTTCCCGCCCAGATCCTGACCTCGCTCGACGCCCAGAGCCTGACCGTTCCCGGCACGGCCGCGTTCGCCCGTGTCATCACCGGCGTCGCCGGGCAGCTGCGCCAGGTCCACGCCGAACGCGACCAGCTCGCCGACGAGCTCGAAGCCCGCCTGGAGGCCCACCCTCTTGGACCGGTCCTGACCTCGATGCCCGGACTCGGGGTCAGGACCGCCATCAAGATCCTCACCATCGTCGGCGACGGCTCCGGGTTCCCCACCGCCGGGCACCTCGCCGCTTACGCCGGCCTCGCCCCAGTCACCCGCCGCTCCGGCACCTCGATCAAAGGCGAAACCCGATCCCAGCGCGGCAACCACGCCCTGAAATCCGCGCTGTTCCTGTCCGCATTCGCCGCCCTGGCCGACCCCGCCAGCCGCGCCTACTACGACCGCAAACGAGCCGCCGGCAAACGACACAACGCCGCCCTGATCTGCCTCGCCCGACGCCGCACCGACGTCATCTACGCCATGCTCCGCGACCGCCGCCCCTACAACCCGCCCACGGTCAACAACCCCGATCCAGAACTCGCCGCCGCTTGACGAACCCATAGAGACACCCCCCCCCGAGCGCCCGGGCCAGCCGCGAGTCGCGGGCCGTCGAGAACGACACCGCAGGCGGGTCCAGCCCGACCGAGGCGACCGACGACGCCGTCATCCCGACCGGGCCGTCGGGCCCGGTCGCGGTCAGCACCGCCACCCCGGCCGGGTGCCCGCGGAACGCCGTCCGCAGGCCCCCGGCCGGATCGACGACCGTCACGCCCGCGCCGCGGCGAACCGCTCGGCGGCGGCGGCCCAGTCGACGACGTTCCACCAGGCCTTGACGTAGTCCGGCTTCACGTTCCTGTACTGCAGGTAGAAGGCGTGCTCCCACATGTCGAGCAGGACGATCGGGGTCTGGCCCGCGGGGAGCTGGGACTGCTGGTCGTAGAGCTGGTGGACCAGGAGCCGGTCCCCGAGGGCGTCGTGGCCCAGGATGGCCCAGCCGGAGCCCTGGATGGTGGTGGCGGCGGCGGTGATGTGGGCCTGGAACGCGTCGAAGGAGCCGAAGTCCTTCTCGATGGCGGTGGCGAGGTCGCCGGTGGGCTCGTCGCCGCCGTCGGGGGAGAGGTTGTTCCAGAAGGCGGAGTGGTTGACGTGGCCGCCGAGGTTGAACGCGAGGGTCTTCTCGAGTCCGACGATGGCGCCGAAGTCGTTCTTGTCCCGGGCCTCGGCGAGCTTGTCCAGGGTGGTGTTGAGGCCCTGGACGTAGGTGTTGTGGTGCTTGCTGTGGTGCAGCTCCATGATTTCGGGCGCGATGTGCGGCGCGAGCGCGGAGTAGTCGTAGGGCAGGTCCGGGAGCGTGTAGTCGGCCATGCACGCAGCCTGGGAGCTGAACCGGACTTCAGGTCAAGTGTGACGGCGGCCGCACGGCCGACCTCAGTGGTCGTCGCGCCCGGTGAGCGCGTGCTCCAGCTCGTCGGCGAGGTGGACGACCTGGCGGAACGGGAACTCGAAGCCGTCCAGGGCGGCCGGGCCGAGCGGGATCGAGTGCCGGAACACCACGACGCCCTCCTCCGCGGCCAGCCCGCCGACCACCGACGGCCCGGCCAGCTCCAGGGCACGGCCGAGGTCGACCTCGCCGAGCCGGGCGACCGGGGACTCGATCTGCACCCACTCCTGGTCCGGGTCCGCGACGGCGGCCGCCGCGTCGGTGACCTCGACGCCGGGCTGGCCCGCGCCCTCCCGCACCCGCTTCACGACGACGAGCTGGTCCCGGTCCTCGGTCGTCGGCAGCCGGAACCGCAGTTCGTCCGCGCCCTGCCGGACGATCTCGTACCGGACCACGACGTAGGCCTTCAGGTCCTCCCAGGTCGCCACGCCCGTCTCCCCCTCGATCGTCCGACGGAGCCCACCGGACCCCCGTCGCGACCCTAGCGTGATCCGGACCCCGCGCGGCCGGGCCTCGCCTCCCGGAGGAGCGCGTCTCCGATGGCCCCCACCTCCCGGTAGGCCCCCCGAGCTATATCTCGATGAGCGGAGCCGCCACGCCGCCGGATCGTCCGTGCTCGGATCACCTGCGCCGAGATGCAGCTGAGCGGGCGCCGGAGATCCACAATTCCCGCTGAGCTGCATCTCGGCACAGCGGGACGCCGGGCGGGGCGGGGCGGCGCCCTACCCCGCCAGGCCGGTGGTGATCAGCTGGTCCACCGGGGCGCGGTCGTCGGTCAGGACCGGCGCCCCCGCGGTGAACGCGGCGGTGCGGGCCGGGTCGAGGACCGTGCCGGCCGGTTCGGAGCGGGCGACGGCGGCGCCGAGGGCGGCCGGGTCGAGCGGCCGGTCCGAGGCGACGACCACCACGTTCCCGCCGCCGCCGGGGGCGAACTCGTCGGGGAGGGCGAGCAGCATCGTCGTCGGGAACCGGGACCCGACGGTCGCGGTGGCGGCCTTCACCAGGTCGAGCGGGTACCGGTCGATCACGTTGAGCACGTAGACCCCGCCCGGGCGCAGCACCCGCGCCACCTGGTCGAGGAACTCGGTGGTGGACAGGTGCCAGGGCACCGAGCGGGCCCCGAAGGCGTCGCCGACGACGAGGTCGGCGGAGTCGTCGGGCAGCGCGGCCAGGTTCACCCGGGCGTCGCCGGTCCGGACGGTGGTGCCGGGGATCGCACCCGCGTCGAGCGACCGCACCCCGAGGTCGATCACGCCGGGGTCCAGCTCCAGCACGGTCGAGGTGCTACCGGGGCGGGTCGCGGCGAGCCAGCGCGGCATGGTCAGCGCGCCGCCGCCGACGTGCACCGCGTCGAGTGGCCGCCGCTGCGGGAACGCGGTGTCGATCGCGGCGGCGAACCGCTTGGTGTAGGCGAACTCCAGGTGTGCGGGGGCGCCGAGGCGGACGTAGGAGTGGCGCAGGTCGTCGAGCACCAGGTAGCGACCGGCCGGGTCCGCGGGGTCGGTCCGGACGGCGGCGCAGTAGTAGGTGGTGTCGGCGTCGCAGCGCCCCGGCAGCGCGACGAGCGCGACGGCCAGCAGGAGCGCCGCGGCGCCGCCCTTCGCGATGTCCGAGCGCCGCCGGCGGGGTGCGAGGACCAGCCCGAGCACGAGGCAGGCGGCGGCGGTGACCAGCAGGATCGCACTCACCGGCAGCAGCGCGACCAGCACGAACCCGGTGAGGAAGGTCCCGGCGAGCGACCCGAGGGTGCCCGCGGCGGACAGCCCGCCGACGACCTCGCCGGAGCGGTCCAGCCCGGTCAGCCGGGCCTTGGTCACGGCCGGGGTGACCGCGGCCAGCGCCGTCACCGAGACCAGGGTGGACGCGGCGACGAGCACCACGGCGGCGTACGGCCCGGCGCCGAGCAGCGGACCCAGCAGCCGGACCACCGGCCGCACGGCCAGGGTGCCCAGGCCGCCGACGACCATCATCAGCGCGGCGACGGCGACCGGGTCGCGCTCGTCGGCCCACCGCCCACCGAGCGAGGCCCCCGCCGCGATCCCGGCGAGGGCCACCCCGATCACCGCGGTGGTCGACTCCAGGGTCAGTCCGACGTAGGGCGCGACGAGCCGGGTCGCGAGGGTCTCGACGACGAGGATCGCCGCCCCCGAGACGACGACGGCGGTCCGGGCCATGGCGAGGCGCACCCCGCCATGGTGCCGGTCGGGGTCAGCTCCGCTTCAGCCGGAGCACGAGCTTGCCCGTGTTCTCACCGCGGAACAGCTTTCCGAACACCTCCGGGAAGTCGTCGACGGTGCCGTCGACGACGTCCTCGCGGCTGTGCAGGCGGCCCTCGGCGAGCCAGCCGGCGAGCTCCGTGCCGGCCTCGCCCCAGCGGGGGAGGTAGTCCCCGACCAGGAAGCCCTCCATCCGGGCCCGGCTGACCAGCAGGTTCATGTAGTTCTTCGGGCCGGTCATGCCGCCCTCGGCGTTGTACTGGCTGATCGCGCCGCAGAGGACGACGCGGGCGCGCATCGCGAGCCTGCCGAGCACGGCGTCGAGGATCTCCCCGCCGACGTTGTCGAAGTAGACGTCCACGCCGTCGGGGGCGAGTTCCTTCAGCCGCTGCGACACGTTCTCCGAGCGGTAGTCGATCGCGGCGTCGAACCCGAGCTCGTCGGTGATCCACGCGCACTTCTCCGGACCGCCCGCGATGCCGACGACCCGGGCACCCTTGATCTTGGCGAGCTGACCGACGACGGAGCCGACCGCGCCGGCCGCACCGGAGACGACGACCGTCTCCCCCTCCGTGAGGGCACCGACGTCGAACAGCCCGAAGTAGGCGGTCATGCCGGTCATGCCGAGCAGCGCGAGGTAGCGCTCCGGCGGCACGTCCGCGGTCGGGGAGACCTTCTGGAGGCCGCGGCCGTCGCTCTCGACGTACTCCTGGACGCCGAGCACGCCGGTGACGGTGTCGCCGACGGCGAAGTCCGGGTTCTTCGAGGCGACGACCTCACCGAGGCCGAGCGCGCGCATCACCTCGCCGATCCCGACCGGGGGCGCGTACGAACGGCCCTCGTTCATCCAGCCGCGCATCGCCGGGTCCAGCGAGACGTGGCTGACCCGGACGACGATGCGGCCCTCGCCGGGCTCGGGCACCGGCTCGGTAGTGTGCTCCCACACCTCCGGGCCGGGGGTGCCCTGCGGGCGCGCGGCGAGCCGTACCTGGTGGTTGACCTCGTTGCTCATGACACCGGTCTACCCCGGTCACGCGCGCGGCACCGCATCACGGTCGTCACGCGCGTGACGGGAATGTCGTTCGGTGACCGAACGATCGTCCTCACAGGCCCAGGTGCCGCGCGATCAGCATCTTCTGCACCTCGGAGGTGCCCTCGCCGACCTCGAGGATCTTCGCGTCGCGGTAGAACCGCCCGACCGGGTACTCGTTCATGAAGCCGTAGCCGCCGAAGATCTGGGTGGCGTCGCGCGCGTTGTCCATCGCGGCGTTCGACGAGACGAGCTTGGCGATCGCCGCCTCCTTCTTGAACGGCTCCCCCGCGACGAGCAGCCGCGCGGCGTGCTGCCAGGCCAGCCGGGCGGTGTGCGCGCGGGCCTCCATCTCGGCGATCTTGAACTGGATCGCCTGGTAGGAGCCGATGGTGTTCCCGAACGCCTCACGCTCACCGGCGTAGCGCACGGACTCGTCGACGCAGCCCTGGGCCAGCCCGGTCGCCAGCGCCGCGATCGCGACCCGGCCCTCGTCGAGGATGGACAGGAACTGGGCGTAGCCGCGACCGCGCTCGCCGAGCAGGTTCGCCTCGGGGACGCGGACGTCGTCGAAGAACAGCTCGCGGGTGTCGGAGCAGTTCCAGCCGACCTTGGAGTACTTCTCGCTCACCGTGAACCCGGGCGTGCCCGCCGGGACGAGGATCGCCGAGATCTCCTTGCGGCCGTCCGGCTTCTCACCGGTGACGGCGGTGACGGTGACCACCGAGGTGATGTCGGTGCCGGAGTTGGTGATGAAGCACTTCGACCCGTTGATCACCCAGTCGCCGCCGTCGAGCCGGGCGGTGGTGCGGGTGGCGCCGGCGTCGGAGCCGCCACCGGGTTCGGTGAGCCCGAACGCGCCCAGCGCGCGGCCCGCGGCGAGGTCGGGCAGCCAGCGCGACTTCTGCTCGTCGGTGCCGAACCGCAGGATCGGCATGGCACCGAGCCCGACGCCGGCCTCGACGGTGATCGCGACCGAGGAGTCGACCCGGGCCAGCTCCTCCAGGGCCAGGCAGAGGGCGTGGTAGTCGCCGCCCTGCCCGCCGTACTCCTCCGGGACGGGCAGGCCGAACAGGCCCATCCCGCCCATCTTCGCGGTGATCGCGTAGGGGAACTCCTCGCGGATGTACAGGTCCCCGATGACCGGGGCGACCTCGGTGCGCGCGAACTCCTCGACCGCGGCACGCAGCGCCTCGTACTCCTCGGCGGTGGTGGTGTCCTGGGCGACGGTCATGGCTGCTCCTCCGATACGGGCTCGACCACGAGCAGCACCGCGTCCTTGGCGACGGTGGCTCCGGCCCGGGCCCTCAGCTCGCGCACCGTCCCGTCGACGGGGGCGGTGAGCACGTGTTCCATCTTCATGGCCTCGACGACGACCAGCTTCTGACCCGCGGCGACGGCGTCCCCGTCGGCGACCTCCACGACGGTCACCGTTCCCGGCATCGGCGAGACGACCGGTCCGCCCGCACCGCCGGCGGCCGCGGCGGCCTCCGTCGGTGCCTGCTCGCGCACGCCCCAGGCGTGCCCGTCACGGCCGATCCAGACGACCCCGTCGGCGCCCTCGGCGACGGCGCACCGGCGGGTGCGCCCGTCCTGGGTGTGCTCCACGACCCCCGGTGCGACGGCGGCGGTGCGGCACCGGGCGGCGGCCGCTGCGGGTGCCGCCGACGCCGGCACGGCGGTGTCCTCCGCGTCCGCCGCTCCAGCGGCGGCGGGCAGCGCGAGGTCGAACCCTGCCGCCCGGCCGCGGGCGCGCACCTCGACGACGCCCTCGGCGCCTCCGGTGACCAGGCGGGTCACCGTCCAGGCGGGCTCCCCGACCCGCCAGCCACCGGGGATGTCGAAGGGGTCCACCACGGGCCCGGCCGGCTCCCGGCGCAGCAGCCCGAGACCGGCGACGGCACCGAGGACGTCGGCGGGCACCGTGTCGTCGACCAGTGCGGCGCCGCGGCGGGCGATCAGCCCGGTGTCGAGGCGCCCGGCGCGGACGTCGTCGTCGGCGAGCAGGGCCCGCAGGAACCCGATGTTGGAGTCGAGCCCGAGCAGCACCGTGTCGCGCAGCGCGGCGTCGAGCCGGCGCAGCGCCTCGTCACGGGTGGCGCCGTGGGCGATGACCTTGGCCAGCATCGGGTCGTAGTCCGACCCGACCACGGTGCCGGTCTCGATCCCGGCGTCGACCCGCACGCCGGGCGGCGGGGTCCAGTCCAGCACCGGTCCGCCGGACGGGAGGAAGGTGAGCGCGTCACCGGAGACGGCGGCGGCCTCGGCGTACACCCGGGCCTCCACCGCGTGCCCGGTGAGCGCCACGTCGTCCTGGGTGATCGGCAGCGGCTCCCCCGCGGCGACGCGCAGCTGCAGCTCGACCAGGTCCAGGCCGGTGACCTCCTCGGTGACCGGGTGCTCGACCTGCAGCCGGGTGTTCATCTCCAGGAAGAAGAACTCGTCGGGACGGTCCGAGCTCACGATGAACTCGACGGTGCCGGCGCCGGTGTAGCCGACGCTGCGGGCGGCCTCGCAGGCGGCGCGGCCCATCTCGGTGCGCTGCGCGGGGGTGAGCAGAGCCGAGGGTGCCTCCTCGATGATCTTCTGGTGGCGGCGCTGCAGCGAGCACTCGCGCTCGCCGAGGTGCACGACGGTGCCGTGCGCGTCGGCCATCACCTGGATCTCGATGTGCCGCGGCGTGGTGACCAGCCGCTCGGCGAGCAGGGTGTCGTCGCCGAAGGAACCGCGGGCTTCGCGGCGCGCACCGGCGATCGCGTCGGCCAGCTGCTCCGGGGAGTGGACCTCGCGCATGCCCTTGCCGCCGCCGCCGGCCGACGGCTTGAGCAGCACCGGGTACCCGATGTCGGCGACGACGGCGGCCAGGTCGTCGTCGGTGAGGCCGGAGCCGTCGGACCCGGGCACGACCGGGACCCCGGCCTTCGCGACGGTCTGCTTGGCGCGGATCTTGTCGCCCATCGCCTCGATCGCCGACGACGGCGGCCCCACGAAGGCGATCCCCGCCTGTTCGCAGGCGGCGGCGAACGCGGTGTTCTCGGACAGGAAGCCGTAGCCGGGGTGGATCGCCTGCGCACCGGTCGCCCGGGCGGCGGCGATCACGTTCTCCACCGACAGGTAGGACTCGCCCGCGGCGGCCGGGCCGATCCGGACGGCCTCGTCGGCGGCGCGGACGTGCGGGGCCGCGGCGTCGGCGTCGGAGTACACGGCGACCGACCGGACGCCCAGCGAGCGCAGGGTGCGGATGACGCGGACCGCGATCTCGCCGCGGTTCGCGACCAGGACGGTGTCGAACAGTGCCGATCCCATGGGGGGCCTCACATCCGGAAGACGCCGAAGGCCGGGTCGGCCAGGGGCGCGTGGGCGGCGACGGACAGGGACAGCCCGAGCACGGTGCGGGTGTCGGCGGGGTCGATGACGCCGTCGTCCCACAGCCGGGCGGTGGAGTAGTAGGGGTGGCCCTGGGTCTCGTACTGGGCGCGGATCGCGTCCGGGTCGGCGTTGCCGACCGTGCCGAGCACGGTGGCGGCCTGCTCGCCGCCCATCACCGAGATGCGGGCGTTCGGCCACATGAACAGGAACCGGGGCGAGTACGCCCGCCCGCACATGGCGTAGTTCCCGGCGCCGAACGAGCCGCCGATGACGACGGTCAGCTTCGGCACCCGGGTGGAGGCCACCGCGGTGACCATCTTCGCGCCGTTGCGGGCGATGCCACCGGCCTCGTACTCGCGGCCGACCATGAACCCGGAGATGTTCTGCAGGAACACCAGCGGGATGCCGCGCTGGTCGCAGAGCTCGACGAAGTGCGCGCCCTTGGTCGCGGACTCGGAGAACAGGATCCCGTTGTTGGCGACGATCCCGACCGGGTGGCCGTGGATCCGGGCGAACCCGGTGACCAGGGTGGTGCCGTACTCGGACTTGAACTCGGCGAACCGGGAGCCGTCGACGACCCGGGCGACGACCTCGCGGACGTCGTAGGGGGTGCGGGTGTCGGTCGGCACCGCGCCGTAGAGCCCGGCGGGGTCGACGGCGGGCTCCTCGGTGGGGTGCACGTCCCACGGGCGGGGGGCGCGCGGGCCGAGCGTCGCGACGATCGCGCGGACCCGGGCGAGGGCGTCGGCGTCGTCGGCGGCGAGGTGGTCGGTGACGCCGGAGACCTTCGCGTGCAGGTCCCCGCCGCCCAGCTCCTCGGCGGTGACGACCTCGCCGGTCGCGGCCTTCACCAGCGGCGGGCCGCCCAGGAAGATCGTGCCCTGGTTGCGGACGATCACGGCCTCGTCGCTCATCGCCGGCACGTACGCCCCGCCCGCGGTGCACGAGCCGAGGACGGCGGCGATCTGCGGGATGCCCCGGCCGGACATCTGCGCCTGGTTGTAGAAGATCCGGCCGAAGTGCTCGCGGTCGGGGAACACGTCGTCCTGGGCGGGCAGGAACGCCCCGCCGGAGTCGACCAGGTACACGCAGGGCAGCCGGTTGTGCAGCGCCACCTCCTGCGCGCGCAGGTGCTTCTTGACCGTCATCGGGTAGTAGGTGCCGCCCTTGACCGTCGCGTCGTTCGCGACGACGACGACCTCGCGCCCGGCGACCCGGCCGACACCGGTGATCATCCCGGCGCCGGGGGCCTGGTCGTCGTACATCCCGTGGGCGGCCATCGGGGACAGCTCCAGGAACGGCGACGACGGGTCCACCAGTGCGTCCACCCGGTCCCGGGGCAGCAGCTTGCCCCGCTCGACGTGCCGGGCCCGCGACCTCTCCGGCCCGCCGAGGCGCGTGCGGCCGAGCTGCGCGTGCAGGTCGGCGACCAGTGCGCGGTGCGCGGCGTCGTTCTCCACGGCGCGCGGGTCGGCCGGGTCCACCGCCGTGCCGAGCCCCGGGGCCGGCGCGGGTGGGGCCTGCGGTGCCGTCATCGGGACCTCCGGGGGGTCAGGGTGTTAATGAGCATTAACAGGTTAGCGGTTGTTAACACGCGTCGTCCAGAGCGGGCGACGGCGACCACTACCCTGGGAGGCGTGCGCCTGCTGCTGGTCGAGGACGAGAAGCCGCTCGCCGAGCTGGTCCGCCGGGGCCTGACCGGGGAGGGGCACGAGGTCGAGGTCGCGCACGACGGCCCCACCGGGCTGCAGCTCGCGCTGTCCGGGCGGCACGACGTCGTCATCCTCGACATCATGCTGCCGGGACTGTCCGGCTACCGGATCCTGCAGCACCTGCGCGACCGCGGGGTCTGGACGCCGGTGCTCATGCTGACCGCCAAGGACGGCGAGTACGACGAGGCCGACGCCTTCGACCTCGGCGCCGACGACTACCTGACCAAGCCGTTCTCCTTCGTCGTGCTGCAGGCACGGCTGCGGGCGCTGCTGCGCCGGGCCGGGGAGGCCGCGCCCACCGTGTTGCGGGTCGGGGACCTCACGCTGGACCCGGGCACGCACCGGGTGCACCGCGGCGAGACCGAGATCCCGCTGACCCCGCGGGAGTTCGGCGTGCTCGAACACCTGATGCAGAACACCGGGCAGGTCGTGACCAAGACCGACATCCTGCGCTCGGTGTGGGACGCGCACTACGACGGCGAGGTCAACGTCGTCGAGGTCTACGTCGGCTACCTGCGCCGCAAGATCGACGCGCCGTTCGGCACCCACAGCATCGAGACGCTGCGCGGCGTGGGCTACCGGATGTCCGAGCCCGCGGCCGCGCCACCCCGCTGACCGGCGGGGGCCCGCTCAGCGACGACGGTCGAACGGGCGCCGCGGCGACGGCGTGCGGACCGGCTCACGCCCGGTCCCGGCGGGCTCGCGGCCGGTGTCCCGGGCACCACGGGCGGCCTCCCGCGGGGCGACGGCGGTGCCGGCGCGGCCCGGCTGCGTACGCGGCGCGACCACCGGCAGCGGCCGGGTGGCGTTCTCGTCGAACGGGCTGCCGACGGTGTTCGGCCGGATCGGCAGCGGCCCGGTCGGCGGGTCGGGACGAGCCGGGGCGGGCGGTGCGGACACATCGTCCTCCGGGGCGGGTGGGGTCGGCCCCGGTGCGCTGTCCGCGGTCCGACCATCCGTGCCCGAGCCGTGGGTGACGGCCGGGTCACCGGGCGTGCGCATCATGCCATCCGGGCCGGAGGCACCGCGCGACGACGCGCCCGCCGGCGCGGGGCGGGCCGGGACCGGGCGGGCCGGTTCCTCCGGAACCGCCCCGGCACCCATGACCGGGCGCCCCGCGCCGGTGCGCGCCTCGTCGCGCGCCGTCCCGTTCTGGGCCGTCCCGTTCTGGGCCGTCCCGTTCTGCGCCGCCCCGTTCTGCGCCGCCCCGTTCCGTGCCGCGCCGTTGCCGCCGCCGTTGCGCACCGCGCCGTTCTGCGTCACGGCGTACTCCGGCACCTCCGGGGCGGCCTCGTCGTCCACGCCCTGACCCAGCCAGGCGTCCGGGCCGACGTCACCGGGCTCCGCGTCCCGCGCCCACCGCGGCCGCGCGGCGACCCGGGGAAGGGGACCGGACGGGCGGTCGTCGTACAGCTCCGGCGCCGGCTCCTCGGTCGTCCCGGCGTCGGCCGGGGCGGCCTCGACCGGCTCGGAGGTCTCCTCCTCGGACAGCGGCGCCGTCGTCGCGGGAACGGTGACCCGGAACCGCGCCCCGCCCAGCTCCGGCGACGAGGTCGCCTCCACCGTGCCACCGTGCGCCGCGACCAGCTCGGCCACGATCGCGAGACCGAGCCCGGAGCCGCCGTCGCCGCGGGAGCGGGCCTCGTCGAGCCGCACGAAGCGCTCGAAGACGCGCGCGCGGTCGGCCTCCGGGACCCCGTTGCCGTCGTCGTCGACCTCGATCACCGCGACGCCGTCCTCCACCCGGACCGACACCGCGACCGTCGACGACGCGTGCCGCTTGGCGTTGTCGACCAGGTTGCGCAGCACCCGGACCAGCTGACCACGGTCGCCGACCACCCGGACGGGCTCGCTGTTGACGCGGACCACGACGGCGGCGTCGGCGGACGGGCGCTCCCGCTCGGCGTCGGCGATCTCGTCGAGGTCGACCTCCTCGCGGCGCGGCGCGATACCGCGCTCGTCGGCGCGGGCGAGGAACAGCAGGTTCTCGACCAGCCCGGTCAGCCGGGAGGCCTCCCCGCGCAGCACGTCGACCGTCGCCCGGTCCGCGGACGCCTCCGGCATGCCGGAGCCGAGCAGCTCCAGGCCGGTGGAGACCGTCGCGAGCGGGCTGCGCAGCTCGTGGCTGGCGTCGGCGACGAAGCGGCGCTGGGTGGTCTGGGACGACTCGATGCGCCCGAGCATCTGGTTCATGGTGCGGGCGAGGCGGCCGACCTCGTCCCGGGCGACGGGCTCGTCGACGCGCTGGGAGAGGTCCTTGTCGCCCATCCCGGCGACCCGGGACCGCATGTCCTCCACCGGGCGCAGCGCGCGGCCGGCGAACAGGTAGGTGAAGCCCCCCGCGACCAGCACCAGCAGCGGCACACCGCCCGCGACGAGCCAGGTGACCAGGTCCACGGCCCGGTGCATCTGGTCGGTCGACTGGGCCGAGTAGATCGTGATCGGCCGGTCGAAGGCGCGCACACCGAGACCGACGACCATCATGTTCTCGGTCTCCAGCGGACCGGGCCGGGACTCGGGATCGGGGCCACCCGCGTCGTGGTAGGTGACCGGCACGTCCATCTGGGACCGCGTCTCGTGCGGCGCGAGGACCCAGCCCACCAGCTGGGGGCGGCCGTCCAGCGGCTCGGAGGACGCGAACACCTCGATGTTGCGGCCGTCGCCGTGCGACCCGACGCGGTCGTCCGGGGCCCCGGTCCGGTCGCTCCAGGCCGTGACGACCTGGACCATGTCGGTCCGCCGGGCGGTGGTGACCACCGCGTTCTCCTTGGCGGGATCACCGGGGCGGCGCTCGGCGAAGTTGGCCTGGATCCGCTCGGCGACCTGCTGGGCGTTGGCCAGCAGCGCCTCCTCGGTGTTGCGCTTGAGCTGGTTCTCCAGGATCAGGACCAGCGACACACCGGCGACGACGAGCACCATCGCGACCGCCGTCGCCGCCGCGAGGGCGGAGGCGGCGCGCACGCCGAGACGCTCGCGCATCCGGCGCAGGGTCCTCATCACGCCCACGAGGGTATCGCCGCGGACCTGTGCGGATCCTGAGACGGACCGCACGGGCCTGTTAACAGTCGTTAACCGACGGCGCTACGATCGCCGGATGGTCGCAGCAGGCCCCTCCCCCGCGGACGGCGCGGGCACGCCGTCCGGGGCCCCGTCGCGGCGCGAGCAGATCCTCACCGAGGCGGCACGGCTGTTCGCCCGGCACGGCTTCCACGGGGTGAGCATCGCCGACCTGGGAGCCGCGGTCGGCGTCAGCGGTCCCGCGCTGTACCGGCACTTCCCCGGCAAGGAGGCCCTGCTGGCGGAGCTGCTCATCGACATCTCCGAGCGCCTGCTCGACGGCGGCCGCCGACGGGTGCACCACGACGACCCCGGTGTCGCGCTCGCCGACCTCGTCGACTTCCACGTCGCGTTCGCGACCCGCGAGCCGGAGCTGATCGTCGTGCAGGACCGCGACCTGGCGAACCTGCCCGAGGAGCCGCGCCGCACCGTCCGCCGACTGCAGCGCACCTACGTCGAGCTCTGGGTGGACACGCTGCGCCGGGCACACCCCGACGTCGCCCCGGCCGAGGCCCGCACCGTCGCCCACGGGGTGTTCGGACTGCTCAACTCCACGCCGTACGCACCACGGGCCGAGCAGCCGTCGCCGCGCGGGGCCGACGCCCGTACCGCGGTGCTGCGCCGGATGGCGCTGGCCGCGCTGGCCGCCGCCCCGGCCTGACCCCGCCCGGTCAGACGCCGACGCGCTCCCGCCCGGGGGCCGGGACACCCGGCACGGCGACACCGCGGGCCCGCCGGTCCTCGCGGCGCGCGACGACGAGCAGCCGCAGCCCGTTCAGGCACACCAGCACCGTGGACAGCTCGTGCCCGGCGACGCCGACCACCAGCGGCAGCGTCCCGAGCAGGTCCCACCCGACCAGGACGACGATCACCGTGGCGGCGAAGGCGAGGTTCGCCCTGGCGATCCGCCGCGCACGGCGGGCCAGCACGACCAGCGGAGCCAGCGAGCCGAGCGGGTCGCGGGTGAGCACGCCGTCGGCGGCCTCCAGGGACAGCGCCCCCGCACCCTCGGAGACGACGAGGCCGACGTCGGCCGAGGCGAGCAGCGGCGCGTCGTTGATGCCGTCGCCCGCGGCGAGGACCCGGCGCCCCCTGGCCTGCTCGGCACGGACGACCTCGACCTTGCCGTCGGGCAGCAGGCCGGCCCGCACCCGGGTCAGGCCGAGCCGGTCGGCCAGCACCCGGGCCGGACGCTCGGCGTCACCGGTGAGGACCTGCGGCTCGTCACCGACCTCGCGACGCAGGCCGGCCAGCGCGTCCGCGGCACCCGGCCGCGGCTCGTCGGACAGCCCGACGACCCCGGCCGGCTCGCCGTCGACCAGCACGACGACGGCGGTGCGGCCCGCCTCCTGCAGCGCGGCGACCCCGGCGACCTCGCGGTCGCCGGCGAGCTCCGGACGCCCGACGGCGACCTCCCGCCCGCCGACGACCGCTCGCACACCCTCGCCCGGGACGGCGGTGAACCCCTCGGCCTGCGGCAGGTGCAGGCCGCGCTCCAGCGCGTGCGCGCGGACCGCCCGGCCCAGCACGTGCTCGCTGCCCGCCTCGGCCGCGCCGGCCAGCGCGAGCAGCTCGTCGGCCGAGCGGGCCCCGAACGGGGTCACCGACACGACCTGCGGACGGCCGGAGGTCAGCGTGCCGGTCTTGTCCAGGACCACGGCGTCGACCTCGGCGAGCGCCTCCAGCACGGTGACGTCCTTGACCAGCGTCCCGCGCCGGCCGGACACCGCGACCGCGGCCAGCAGCGGCGGCATCGTCGCCAGCACGATCGCGCACGGCGACGCCACGATCATGAAGACGATCGCGCGCAGCAGCGTCTCCTGGAACGGTGCGCCGAGCAGCAGCGGCACGGCGAGCAGCAGCACGGTGCCCGCGACGACCAGCACCGAGTAGCGCTGCTCGACGCGCTCGATGAACAGCTGGCGGCCCGCCTTGGTCTCGGCGGCCCGCTCGACCTGCGCGGCGACCCCCGCGACGACGGTGTCCGCGGCGTCGCGCGAGACCCGGACCCGCAGCACCCCGGTGCCGTTGACGGTGCCCGCGAGCACCGTGTCACCCGGGCCGGTCCGGGCCGGGACCGGCTCCCCGGTCAACGCGGAGGTGTCGACCTCCGAGACCCCGTCGAGCACGGTGCCGTCGCCGGGGACCCGCTCGCCCGGCCGCA
This sequence comes from Pseudonocardia sp. ICBG1293, assembly GCF_020131355.1. Taxonomy (GTDB): domain Bacteria; phylum Actinomycetota; class Actinomycetes; order Mycobacteriales; family Pseudonocardiaceae; genus Pseudonocardia. Next base: position 185,978 of record NZ_JAHLEL010000009.1, on the reverse strand, counting down.
CCAGGACCGCCTGCCCCGCGACGAGCCCGGCCGCGGGGACGACGCGCTCGGTGCCGTCGTCGTCGACGACGGTGGCGGTCTCCGGGGCGAGGTCCAGCAGCGCGTCGATGCTGGCCCGGGTGCGGGCGGTCATGACCGACTCCAGCGCCCCGGAGGTCGCGAAGATGACGATGAGCAGGCCGCCGTCGAACCACTGCCCGATCGCGGCCGCCGCGGCCGCCGCGACGATCATCAGCAGGTCCACGTCGAGCCGCTTCTCCCCGAGCGCGCGCAGCCCCTCCAGCGCGGGCTCCCAGCCTCCGAGGACGTAGCAGGCCAGGTACAGGCCGACGACGACCGCGGACGGCGCGCCGAGCAGGTCGGCGCCCAGCGCGGCCAGGAACGCCAGCAGGGAGGCCCCGGCCCAGCGGACCTCGGGGAGGGTCAGAGCGGATCGCATGCGTGAGACCGTACCTGCGCATGCACGAAGATACGCAGGCAGGCATCCAGATGCCAAGACGGTGGACCATCCGCGCAGTCACGCAGGTATCCTCGGCGGCGTGCACGAGTCCATCCACGGCTTCGCGATGCCGCCCGAGGACGAGGTCCGCCGGGTGGCGGACGCGATGCGCATGCTCTCCGACCCGACCCGGGTCAAGATCCTCTGGGCGTTGATGCAGGGCGAGTCGTCGGTGGCCTGCCTCGCCGACCTGGTCGGCTCCGCCCCGACCGCGGTGAGTCAGCACCTGTCGAAGCTGCGGCTCTCGGGCCTGGTGGAGAACCGGCGCGAGGGGACCTACGTGTACTACACGGTGGAGGACCCGACCGTCCGCGCCGTGCTGGAGCGGCTGCTCGGGCAGGGCACGGTCGTCGACGGGTAGGCCCGAGCCGGGTCGGGTACGGACATCGGGAGGACACAACCGATCGTCACGGAGGAGCCCACCATGCCCCAGCTCAGCATCGGAACCGAGAACGGCAGCCCGGTCGAGCTGCACTACACCGACCAGGGCTCCGGCGCCCCCGTCGTACTGATCCACGGCTGGCCGCTGTCGGGGAGGTCCTGGGAGAAGCAGGTCCCCGCGCTGGTCGACGCCGGCCACCGGGTCGTCACCTACGACCGGCGTGGCTTCGGCCAGTCCTCCCAGCCCTGGGAGGGCTACGACTACGACACCTTCGCCGACGACCTGCACGCCCTGCTCGTGCACCTCGACCTGCGCGAGGCCACCCTCGTCGGGTTCTCGATGGGCGGTGGCGAGGTCGTCCGCTACATCGCGAAGCACGGCACCGACCGGGTCGCCCGCGCCGTGCTGGCCGCGGCCGTCCCGCCGTACCTGTACAAGTCCGACGACAACCCCGACGGCGGCCTCGACGACGCCACCATCGAGCAGTTCCAGGGCGGCGTCACCGGTGACCGGATCGCCTTCCTCGACGAGTTCACGACGAACTTCTTCGCAGCGGGCGACCGCACCGACCTGATCAGCGAGCCGAACCGCGCCTACCACCGCGCGATCGCCGAGTTCGCGTCGCCCAAGGGCACCCTGGACTGCATCACCGCGTTCGGGCGCACCGACTTCCGCGGCGACGTGCAGAAGGTCTCCGACGCCGGCATCCCGACCCTGGTCGTCCACGGTGACGCCGACGCGATCGTCCCCTTCGAGGTGTCCGGCAAGCGCTCGCACGAGTCGATCGAGGGCGCGCAGCTCGTGCTGATCGAGGGCGGTCCGCACGGCCTCAACGCCACCCACCCCGACGAGTTCAACGCCGCGCTGCTCGACTTCCTGAAGGCCTGAGCGCCCGCCCCGGGTTCCGCCCTGGGCGGAACCCGGGGACCACGGCCCCCGCCGGGCCCTACCGTGCCCCCATGAGCGAACCCCTCTGGCGGCACGCACTCGGCCGTGAGCTCCGTCGACGACGGCACGACCGCGGCGAGACGCTGCATGCGACGGCCGGGCGCGCCGGGGTGTCACCGCAGTACCTCTCGGAGGTGGAGCGGGGGCGCAAGGAACCCTCCAGCGAGATGATCGCCGCCGTCGCCGGGGCGCTCGGGACCGACCTCGCCGGGCTGGCCCGCGGCGTCGCCGACGGTCTCGCGGCGGTGCCGCGGGCGGACGGGCCGCAGTGCGCGTACGCCCTGGCCGCCTGACCCGGCACGTTCAGCGACGCTCGCGGACACGTGGCGGCTGCGGCTCGAGCACGGTGTCGAGCAGGCCGTAGTCCCGGGCCGCGGACGCGGTGAACACGCGGTCGTGGTCGGTGTCGGCACGCAGCCGTTCCACGGTCTGCCCGGTGTGCCGGGCCAGGATCTCCTCGATGTCGGCGCGGATCCGGACCAGCTCGTCGGCCTGCAGGATCAGATCCGGGATGGACCCGCGGCCCTGCGCCGCCGGCTGATGCAGCACGACCCGGGCGTGCGGCAGCGCGCCGCGACGGCCCTCGGTCCCGGCGGCGAGCAGCACCGCGCCCACCGAGACTGCCTGCCCGACACACGTCGTCGCGACCGGGCAGCGGACGTGGCGCAGCGTGTCGTAGATGCCGAGCATCGCGCTGGGGTCGCCACCGCCGCAGTTGACGTAGAGCTGCACCTCACGGTCCGGGTCGTCGGCCTCCAGGAACAGCAGCTGGGCGATCAGGGCGTTCGCGACGCCCGCGTCGATCTCCGTGCCCAGGTAGACGACCCGCTCGGTGAGCAGGTGGGAGTACACGTCGAGCACCCGCTCACCGCTCGGGGTGCGGGCGATGACGTTCGGGATCGTGTAGGTGCTCACCGCCGTCACCGCCCCACGCCGAAGCCGGTCGGGACGGCGCCGCGGCGGGGCACGACCTGGTCGAAGGAGGTCACGACGGCGTCGACGAACCCGTAGTCGAGCGCCTCGGCGGCGGAGTACCAGCGGTCGTGCAGCGAGTCGGTGAAGATCCGCTCCGCCGGCTGCCCGGTGTCCTCGGCGATCAGGCCGAGCACGGTGTCGCGGGTGTGGCGCAGGTCGTCGGCCTGCAGCTCGATGTCGACGGCCGTCCCGCCGATCCCCGACGAGCCCTGGTGCATGAGCACCCGCGAGTGCGGCAGCGCACGCCGCTTGCCCGGGGTGCCCGCCGACAGCAGGAACTGCCCGGCGCTGTAGGCGATGCCGAGGACCAGCGTGGACACGTCGCAGGGGACCAGCCGGAACAGGTCGCGCAGCGCCAGCATGGCCGGCACCGACCCGCCGGGCGAGTGGATCCAGAACGCGATGTCGGCGTCCGGGTCGCGGGCGGCCAGCGCCACGACCTGGGTGGCGAGCAGGATGCCGTTGTCGTCGTCGAGGGGGCCGTCGAGCATCACGACGCGCTGGTCGTAGAGGTCGCGGCGGGCGCGGTCGTCGAAGCGCGGGGGGGCGCGGTGAGTCGCTCATGACCCCACCGTGGCCGGGGGACGGCCCGGTCCGCGCCCGGTTCTGCCCTGGGCAGCTCCGCCCAGGGCGAACGCGCCGGTCAGCCGGGGTGACCGCCGTTGTCGCGGTGCCGGTCGGCGAACACGTCGTAGCCGGCACCCCGGTCGCCCTGGACCAGGCGTCGCAGCGCCTCCTGCGCCGCGACGCGCGGGTCGACGGCCGCCTCGCCGGTGACCGGCTGCGGGCCGGTCGAGGACACGTCGAGGTAGGGCCGGGGCCGCGACGGCGGCGGGGCCGGTGCCGGCCGCGGCGGCGGGGCGTGCGCGTCGGGCGGGGGCGCGACCGGGTCGTCGATCCCGCCGCCGTTCCCGGCCGGGCGGGGGCGCGGTGCGACGTCGTCGGGACCGCGGTGCCGGGCCGCGGCCGACGGTTCCGGGGACGGCCGCGGCGGTGCACCGTCCCGCCCGGTCGCGGCGACGACGATCCGGTCCCCCGCCGGGTTCCGCCCGGCGTCGACCGGGTCCGTGTCTCCCGGCTCCTCGGGCAGGTGGGCCAGGGCCGCGCGCAGGTCGGCCAGCGGCAGCGGCCGGGTCGTCGTGACCGCGAACGCGACCCGCCCGGCCAGCGCGATGCCCGGCCAGCCCTGTGAGGCCAGCGCCAGGCGCTCCCCGACCCGGTCGCAGAGCCCGGCCAGGTGCCGGTCCGAGGCGCCCGGCACCACCAGCGCGAACTCCCGCTCGGACAGCCGCAGCGCCGCGTCCACCGGGCCCAGTGGCTGGGTCATCGCCGCCGCGACCTGGTGGGCGGCGAACCAGGCGGCGCGGTCGTCGTCGTGCACGACGGAGCCGTCGAGGCCGGGGAGGTCGAACAGTGCGAGGCCGAGGGGCAGCGCCTCCGGCCCGGCCGGACCGGCGAAGCGGTCCAGGGCCTCGGCGGTGGGCAGGCCGCTCGCCGGGTCGACCACGGCGGCGGCGCGGGCGGCCGCGGCGCGCTGGGCGTCGGCCAGCTGGGAGCGCAGTTCGCGGGTCCCGGCCCGGGCCGACAGCAGCCGGTCGATCATGTGGTTCAGCGACGTCGTCGCCCAGGCCTCGCCGGTGGTGCCCGCCGAGGCGGCCGGGTCGCCGCCGGTCGGCATCGAGGACCCGAGCAGCTCGTCGACCGTGCGCCGCACCGAGGCGGGCAGCCGGTCGCCCAGCGCGAACCGCAGCCGCGCGAGCTCGGTGCCGGCCTGGGCCCGCGCGTAGCCCCAGCGGCCGAGGAACACCCGTCCGGCCTCACCCTGCTCCCGCGGGTCACGGGTGTACTGGTCGGTCGCGACCAGGAACGCCCCGGCACCGGGCCCGAGCGCGACGACGCTCCACTCCCCCGCCAGCGGCTCGTCGGGATCCAGCACCACGAGGTGGACGCCGTCCGGTACGTCGTGCACGCCGCCGTCGGCGAACGCGACGACGACGTGCATCCCGGCCCGGGCCATCCGTGCGTAGACCTCGCGCTCGCGGTCGAAGAAGCGCAGCTGCTGGAACAGCGCGACCACGACCGTGGGGTCCTCCCGCGGGCCGGACATCACCGCGCGCTCGAGGGAGTGGGACAGGTGCACGAGCAGCCGCTTCGACGCCGGCTCCGGACGGGCACCGGAGGCGCGTTCCCAGGCCTCGCGCCGCCCTTCGGAGAGCCCGTCGACGTAGGCCTGCTCCGAGGCCACCCGGACGGCGTGGGCGAGCGGTCCCTCGGACATGGGTGACCTCCGGTCGTCGGACGGCGCGCGGTTCGCGACACGGGATCACGCCGTGTGTCGACCCAACAACCGCGGGTCGCCGGGGGGCAACCGGTGGCCGGGTACGTCCGGTGGGACCGCAGGTCACTGCGACCAGCGGTGTGACGACCACCGGTCCGCCCGTCGCACAGCCGAGCGGGAGGGCGGACGCGACGAACGGCGATCAGCCGTCGAGGGCGGCGACGGCCCGGCGGGCCGCGATCGGGTCGGCCGCGGCGCAGGCCGCCCGCGCCCGCTCCCGGCACTGCTCGACGGTCAGCCCGGCCAGGGTCGCCCCGACCGCGGCGAGCGCCCCCGACCCCATCGACAGGCTCGCGACCCCCAGGCCCACCAGCACCGCGGCCAGCCCCGGGTCGGCCGCGGCCTCGCCGCACACCCCGACCGGGGTGCCGGTGCGCGCCGACGCCTCGCCGAGGATCCCGATCAGCCGCAGCAGCGCGGGCTGCCACGGGTCGTTGAGCGCGGCCACCGGCCCGGACTGGCGGTCCGCGGCGAACAGGTACTGGGCCAGGTCGTTGGTGCCGACCGAGACGAAGTCGACCTCGGCCATGATCTCGTCCGCGGTGAGCACCGCCGCCGGGATCTCGATCATCACGCCGGCCTGGGAGATGCCGTGCGCCCGGCAGCGCTGCACGAACCAGCGCGCCTCCTCCGCGGTGGCGACCATCGGGGCCATCACCTTCAGCTCGACCCCGGTCTCCTTCGCCGCGGCGGCGAGCGCGGCGAGCTGACGGTCCAGTACGCCGTCGCCGTTGCCGGGGACGCGGGCGATGCGCAGGCCCCGCACGCCGAGCGCCGGGTTGGGCTCCCCGTCGAGGGACAGGAACGGCAGCGGCTTGTCGGCACCGGCGTCGAGGGTCCGGGCGGTGACCGGCCTGCCGGCGAACGCGGACAGCACCGCGGTGTAGACCTCGCGCTGCGCGGCCTCGGCGGGCTCCTCGGCCGCGGAGAGGAACGCGAGCTCGGTGCGGAACAGGCCGACGCCCTCGGCGCGGGCGTCCGCGGCCTTCGCCGCACCCGGACCGTCGCCGACGTTGGCCAGCACCGGCACGACCCGGCCGTCCGCGGTACGGCCCACGCCGTCCCACTCGGCGGTGACCGCGGCGGCCGCGGCGAAGGCGGTCGCCTCGTCCAGGGTGGCGACCTCACGGACCTCACCGGTGGCGCCGTCGACGGTGAGGGCGGCGCCCTCGGCCAGGGTGGTCGCACCCGCGCAGCCGACCACCGCGGGGATCCCGAGGGAGCGGGCCAGGATCGCGGTGTGGCTGGTCGGGCCGCCCTGCTCGGTGACCAGCGCGAGCGCGACGCCCGGCTTGAGCCCGGCGGTGTCGGCCGGGGCCAGGTCGGTCGCGACGAGGACCGCCGGAGCGTCCAGGTCGGCGACGCCCGGGGCGGGCAGGCCCAGGAGCTCGGCGACGATCCGGTCCCGCACGTCGTGGATGTCGCGGGCGCGCTCGGCCATGTAGCCGCCCATCGACGACAGCATCTCGGCGAAGGAGTTCGCGGCCTCCCACACCGCGCGCGCGGCGGGCCGCCCCTGGCCGGCGACGAGGGCCTGCGCGCTCTCCAGCAGCGCCGGGTCCCCGACCATCGTGGCGGTCGCCTCGAGCACCTCCCGCGCGTCGCCGGTGACGGTCGCGGCGCGCGCGGTCAGCCGCTGCGACACCAGCTCGACGGCCGGGCCGATCCGCGCAGCCTCGGCGACGGGGTCGGCCGGGGCGGGCCCGGCTGCCGGCTCGGCCGGCGGCTCGGCGACCCGGACGACGCGGCCGCCGGCGCGGCCGGGACTGGCGGGGATTCCGGTGAGGGCGGTCGTGCTCGGCATGAGTGGCTCCCGGGGGTTACTCCGACGTGACCCGTTGACAAACACAGTAAAACCCACATACTCAGACACAAGCAAGCATCGAAGCGGGAGCGAACAAAGATGTACGCAGCGGAGCGTCAGCAGTGGCTGCTCGACCGGACCCGGGACCGGGGCCGGGTCGACGTGGCCGCCGTCGCCGAGGAGCTCGATGTCACCCCCGAGACGATCCGCCGCGACCTCGGAGCCCTGGAGCGCCAGGGGCTCGTCCGCCGGGTGCACGGCGGGGCCATCCCGTCGGACCTGCTCAACTTCGAGCCCGGGGTCGGTCAGCGCGACAGCCAGTCCGGCGCGGAGAAGGAGCGGATCGCCAAGGCCGCCCTGACCGAGCTGGGCACCGCCGCGACCGTCCTGCTCGACGCCGGGACCACGACCTCCCGGCTCGCGAGCGCGCTGCCCCGCGAGCGCGACGTCACGGTCGTCACCAACTCCCTGCCGATCGCGTCCGCGCTGGCCGGGCGCCCGAACGTGGACCTGCGACTGCTCGGCGGACGGGTCCGCGGGACGACACTGGCCACCGTCGACGACTGGGGCACCGAGGTGCTGGCCGGTCTCACCATCGACGTCGCCTTCATCGGGACGAACGGGTTCTCCGTGGCCCGCGGTCTCACCACGCCCGACACGGGCGAGGGCGCGACCAAGCGGGCGATGCTGCGCGCCGCCCGGCGCAGCGTCGTCCTCGCCGACGCCGGCAAGTTCGGCTCCGACCAGTTCGTCCGCTTCGGCACGCTGGCCGAGGTCGACACGCTGATCACCGACACCGGCCTCGACCCGGCGGACGCCGCCGCGGTGGAGGCCGCAGGCCCGAAGGTGGTACGCGCATGACCCCCCGTTCCGTCCCCGCCCCGCGGATGTTCGTGACGGTCACCCCGAACCCGAGCCTGGACCGGACCGTCGCGCTGCCGCACCTGGTGCGCGGCGAGGTCCACCGGGCGCAGTCGGTCCGGATCGACCCCGGCGGCAAGGGCGTCAACGTCGCGCGCGCCCTGGCCTCGGCCGGGCACCGCACGGTGGCGCTGATGCCGTCGGGCGCCACGCCCGGCGAGCGGCTGGCCGCCCTGCTGGAGCCCACCGACGTCACGACCGTCGCGGTGCCGATCACCGAGGCCACCCGGGTCAACATCACCCTGGTCGAGCCGGACGGCGTCACCACCAAGATCAACGAGCCGGGGCCGCGCCTGTCCGCCGACGAGGTCGAGGCCCTGATGGACCGGGCCTGTGCGCTCGGCGCCGGCGCGACCTGGCTGGTGGGCTGCGGATCGCTGCCCCGGGCGTCGGCGACGACTTCTACGCCGAGCTGGTCCGGCGCTGCCGCCGGCCCGGCCTGCGGATCGCCGTCGACACCTCGGACGCGCCGCTGCACCACGCCGTCGCGGCGGCCCCCGACCTCGTGAAGCCCAACCACGCCGAGCTGGCCGAGCTCGTCGGGCGCCCCCTGGGCAGCCTCGGCGACGTGCTGCTGGCCGCCCGCGAGCTGCGTGCCCGCGGGATCGGCGCGGTCCTGGTCAGCCTGGGCGCCGGTGGCGCCCTGCTGGTCGACCGGTCCGGCGAGCACCACGCCCGGACCCCTCCGATCACCGTGCTCAGCACGGTGGGCGCCGGCGACTCCACCCTGGCCGGGTTCCTGGCCGCGGGCGGGGAGGGACCCGACGCCCTGCGCCACGCCGTGGCCTACGGCGCCGCCGCCTGCCGTCTGCCCGGCTCCGCCACGCCGGGTCCGGCCGACATCCGAACCGACGACGTCGAACTGGCACCCACGCCGGACGTCACCCTCGCCCTCACCGGAGATGCCGCATGACTGCCTTGATCACCGCTGATCTGGTCGACCTCGACGTGCCGTCGGCCGACCGGAGGACCGCCGTCACCGCCCTCGCCGAGCGCCTGGTGAAGGCCGGCCGGGTCACCGACCTGGACCGGTTCCTCGCCGACATCGAGGCCCGCGAGGCCCAGATGCCGACCGGCCTGGAGGGCGGCATCGGCATCCCGCACTGCCGGTCCGCGGCCGTCACCGAGCCGACGCTGGCCTTCGGCCGCTCGTCCTCGGGTGTCGACTTCGGCGCCGAGGACGGCCCCGCCGACCTCATCTTCCCGATCGCCGCCCCCGAGGGCGGCGACACCGACCACATGACGGTGCTCGCCGCGCTGGCCCGTCGCCTGGTCCGTGCCTCGTTCAAGAACGAGCTCCGCAACGCCACCGACCCGGCCGCCGTCGCGACCTTCATCCAGCAGGAGGTGGGAGCGTGAAGCTCCTCGCCGTCACCGCGTGCCCCACGGGCATCGCGCACACCTACATGGCCGCCGAGGCCCTCGAGGTCGCCGCCGAGGAGGCGGGCCACGAGATCGTCGTCGAGACCCAGGGCTCGGCCGGCTCCACGCCGTTCACCCCGGCCCAGCTCGACGAGGCCGAGGCGATCATCCTCGCCGCCGACGTCGAGGTGCGGGACAGGGAGCGCTTCCCGCACCTGCCGACCGTCACCTCCCCGGTCAAGAAAGCCATCGGCGGCGCGCCGGGCCTGATCGAGCAGGCCATCGCGAAGGCCACCGCGCAGCCGAAGGGCACGGCTGCCGCCGCGGTCCCGGCCCAGCGCGACGGCGCGCCGATGGACACCAAGAACTTCGGCTCCGGATTCGGATCGCGCCTGCGCGGCTGGCTGATGACCGGCGTCTCCTACGTCATCCCGTTCGTCGCCGCGGGCGGACTGCTGATCGCGCTCGGCTTCGCACTGGGCGGCTACCAGATCACCGAGGCGCCCGACGTCGTCTCCTTCGGTGACGACGGCGTCGCCTCGGTCGCGTTCGACCCGGGCGCGCTGCAGTCCTGGGCGGCGCTGTTCTTCCAGGTCGGCGGGCTCGCGTTCGGCTTCCTGGTCCCGGTCCTGGCCGGCTTCATCGCCTACGCGATGGCCGACCGCCCGGCCCTGGTGCCCGGCTTCGTCGGCGGCATGATCGCCGTCCAGACCCACGCCGGGTTCCTCGGCGGCCTCGTCGCCGGTCTGCTCGCCGGCGCGGTGATCATGGCCCTGAAGCTGTGGCAGCCGCCGAAGGCACTCGCCGGGATCATGCCGGTGCTGGTGCTGCCGCTGATCGGCACCGCGGTCGTCGGCGCGATCATGTTCCTGGTCGTCGGCACGCCGCTCGCGGCGGCCACGACCGGCCTGACCAACTGGCTCAACGGTCTGTCCGGCACCAACGCGATCCTGCTCGGCGCACTGCTCGGCCTGATGATGGCCTTCGACATGGGCGGCCCGGTCAACAAGGCCGCCTACGCCTTCGCCGTCGCCGGGCTGTCCACCGGTTCGGAGACCGCGCTGATGATCATGGCCGCAGTGATGGCCGCCGGCATGACGCCGCCGCTGGCGTTGGCACTGGCCACCGCCGTCCGCAAGAACCTGTTCACGAAGGCCGAGCAGGAGAACGGCCGGGCCGCCTGGTTGCTGGGTGCCTCCTTCATCACCGAGGGTGCGATCCCGTTCGCCGCGGGCGACCCGCTGCGGGTCATCCCGTCGCTGATGGCCGGCTCCGCGGTCGCCGGCTCGCTGTCGATGGCCTTCGGCGCGACCCTGCGGGCCCCGCACGGCGGCATCTTCGTGGTCCCGCTGATCGGCAACCCGTTCGCCTACCTGCTCGCGATCATCGCCGGCACCGTGGTCTCCGCGGTCCTGGTCGTCGGACTGAAGTCGGCGCGGCGCACGCCCGCCGCGACCCCCGCCACCACCACCGCCCCGGCCGCAGCGCCGGTCGCCGGCTGACCCCCACCCCGGAAGAGGAGCACCGTCATGGCCGAGCGCCGTGTGAAGGTCGGATCGTCGGTCGGGCTGCACGCCCGCCCCGCCAACCTGTTCGTCACCGCCGCCAAGGAGCAGGGGGTGAAGGTGCGGATCGGGACCGCCGACGGTGAGCGCGGCCCGGTCGACGCCGCCTCGATCCTGTCGGTGATGGGGCTGGGTGTGCGCTCCGGCGAGGAGGTCGTGCTGACCGCCTCCGACGACGCGCAGGGCGAGGCCGCCGTCGCGGCCCTGGCCGAACTGCTCGCGCAGGATCTCGACGCGAGCTGACCCCGCGTCACCCGGAACGCCCCGGACGCCCCGCCGCGCCTGCCGCGCGGCGGGGCGTCCGGCTGTCCGCGCCCCGCTCCTGCTGCCGCCGGGCTGCACGTTCCCGCCCTCCCCGGGGCAGGAACGTGCGATTCAGTCCCGGAGGACGGTAACCCCGCGCGGAGGGAGGGTCCCGGCCCGGCCGGCGAGCACCTCCGACACGCCCAGCGGCCCCAGGTCGACGGCGGTGTCGCCGCGGTTGACCAGGAACCGGAACCCCTCCCTGCGGACGAGCTCCACCCGTCCCCGCAGCTCGCCGGGCAACTCGGACCCGATCCCGGCGGCGGCCAGCAGGCGTCGCAGCAAGGGGGCGCGGTCGGCGAGCCGGGTCGGGACGTAGGTCGCCGACCCGCCCCCGACCGGACGACGGGTCACCGCGGGCAGCCCGGCCAGGTCACCCGCGGCCGGGTCGGTGCCACCGCCGGTCCAGCGGGCCAGCACCTGCACCGCCGGGTCCACCACCTGCACGGCCTCGCTCCAGAGGTCACCGGTCGAGCCGTCGTCGAGCTCGACGGTGGCGCCCGGGTCGAGCGGCGCGAACTCCTCGACCCGGATCCCCAGGAGCTCGCGCAGCGCACCCGGGTAGCCGCCGAGCAGGGCGTGCGCGTCGTCGTCGACGGTGCCGGAGAAGTAGGTGGTCACCAGGTGCCCGCCGGCCCCGACGAACGCGGTGAGCGCGGCCGCGCGGGCCGGCCCGACGACGTGCAGCACCGGCGCGACGACCAGCTCGTAACCGGACAGGTCGCGGTCGGCGGGCACGACGTCGGCGCGCACCCCGGCGTCGAGGAACGTCCGGTACCAGCCCAGCGCCTCGGCCTTGTAGCGCAGCTCGGTGGTGGGGGTGGAGGGCTGCTCGGCGGCCCACCACGACGGCCAGTCCCACAGCACCGCCGCACGCGCCGGGACCCGCCGCGACCCGGCCACCGGGGCCAGGTCGCGCAGGGTCGCGCCGAGCGCGGTGACGTCGCGGAACACCGCCGAGTCCGGGCCGGCGTGCGGGACCATCGCCGAGTGGAACTTCTCGGTGCCCGCCGCGGACTGGCGCCACTGGAAGAAGCAGAGCGCGTCGGCACCGTGCGCGAGGTGGGTGAGCGCGTCGCGGGCGAGCTCACCGGGGCGCTTCGCCCGGTTGACCGGCTGCCAGTTCACCGCCGAGGTCGAGTGCTCCATCAGCCACCACGGGTGCCCGCCCGCCAGGTTGCCGGTGAGGTTCGCCGAGAACGACAGCTCGTCGCGCGCGTCGGGGCCCGGGACGACGTAGTGGTCGTTGGCGACGACGTCGACCTCGCCCGCCCACGTCGCGTAGTCCATCCCGCTGGTCTCGCCCATCACCATGAAGTTCGTGGTCACCGGGACGTCCGGGGTGAGCGCACGCAGCAGGTCGCGTTCGGCGCGCAGGTGGTCGAGCAGCGCGTCGGAGCAGAAGCGGGCGAAGTCGAGCTGCTGGGACGGGTTGGGATGGGTGCCGGGACCGGTGCGGCGCGGGGTGCCGATCTCCTCCCAGTCGCCGTAGTGCTGGGACCAGAACGCGGTTCCCCAGGCCCGGTTCAGCGCGTCGAGGTCGCCGTGGCGGGCGCGCAGCCAGGCCCGGAACGCGACGGCGGCGTCCTCGGAGTGGTCGTGGACGTCGTGGCACCCCAGCTCGTTGGACACGTGCCAGGCGGCGAGCGCGGGGTGGTCGCCGAACCGGCGGGCCAGGCGCGCGACCAGGTCGAGGGCGTACCGACGGAACACCGGCGAGGTGGGCCGGTGGTGCTGGCGGCCGCCGGGGGCCAGGATCCGCCCGTCCGCGTCGACGGCGAGGATCTCCGGGTGCAGGCGGTGCATCCACAGCGGCGGTGACGCGGTGCCCGTGGCCAGGTCGACGGCGATGCCGCCCTCGTGCAGCAGGTCCAGCACGTCGCCGAGCCAGTCGAGGTCCCAGCGGTCCGGCGCGGGCTGCAGCAGCGCCCAGGAGAAGACCCCGACCGTCGCGACGGTCACGCCGGCCTCGCGCATGAGCGCGACGTCGCGCACCCGGACCGCGTGCGGCCACTGCTCGGGGTTGTAGTCGGCCCCGTACTCGATCCGGGGGCGGGAGACGCCGGGGGTGGGACGCAGCCAGCGGGTCATGGGGTCATTCTGGCGTCCCGCCGTGTGCGATGTCGTGCGGATGTGTCCGACTTCGTTCGGGTCGGTTTCCCCGGGGTTACGGGCGACGCCAGCGATGGCCCCGCCCCGCGACGGCGGGGGACGATGCCGGGGCCCCACCCCCGTTCCCGACGATGCGAGCGGCCCGTCCCGACCCGCGTCGCCACGCGGAGAACCGGAGAGCCTGCGTGACCCCCTCGGAGACCACCGCACTCGCCCCCGACTCGCTGACCGCGCACTCGGGTGTGGTCAGCGAGACCGAGCAGAAGGCTCTGCGGGCCGACATCCGGCGGCTGTCGACGATGCTCGGGCGCACGCTGTCCGACGAGTCCGGACCCGAGGTGCTGGAGCTGGTGGAGAAGGTGCGCCGGGCGGCGCGCGACTCGGCGCGCGGGGAAGCGGGCCCGGACGTCGTCGCGGCGCTGCTCGACGGCATCGACACCGGTACCGCGGTGCTGCTGGCCCGCGCGTTCTCCCAGTACTTCCAGCTGGCCAACGTCGCCGAGCAGCTGCACCGCTCGCGGGAGCTGCGGGCGCTGCGCCCGGCCGACGCCCGGCCGCTGCGCACGGTGCTGCGCCGGCTGGCGACCGAGGCCGACCCGGACGAGGTCGCCGACGTGCTGGCCCGCGCCGAGCTGCGCCCGGTGTTCACCGCGCACCCGACCGAGTCCACCCGTCAGTCGGTGCTGGGGATCCTGCGTCGCGTCGTCGACGCCCTGGACCGGGAGGCCCCCGACGACGAGCTCGCCGCGCTGGTCGACCTGCTGTGGCAGACCGACGACATCCGTCCCGGCAAGCCGATGGTGATCGACGAGGCCCGCAACGTCGCCTGGTTCGCCGCGCGACTCGGCGAGCGCACCGTCCCCGACCTGCTCGGCGAGTTCGCCCGCGAGGCCGCCGAGGCCGGCCTGACGATCCCCGACGACGCCCGTCCGCTGGTGCTGGGCTCCTGGGTCGGCGGCGACCGCGACGGCAACCCCAACGTCACCCCGGCGGTCACCCGCGAGGTGCTGCAGCTCAACGCCGACCGGGCGATCCGGATCCAGTCCGAGCTGGTCGAGAAGCTGATCTTCGAGCTGTCGGTGTCGACCCGGGTGATGGGGGTGTCGGAGGAGCTGCGCGGCTCGCTGGCCCGCGACCGGCGCGCCCTGCCCGCGGTGCACGACCGCTACATCCGGCTCAACGCGCACGAGCCCTACCGGCTGAAGCTGTCCTACGTCGCGGCCCGGCTGGAGAACACCCGGCGGCGGATCGCGACCGGGGCGGCGCACGAGCCGGGCGTCGACTATCTCGGGGCCGCCGGGTTCCTGGAGGACCTGCTCGTGGTCGACCGGTCGCTGCGCGGGCACCACGGCGCGCGGATCGCGGCGGGCACCCTGGCCCGGGCGGTCCGCTCGGCCCGCGCGCTCGGGCTGCACCTGGTGGAGCTGGACGTGCGCGAGCACTCCCAGAAGCACCACGACGCGCTCGGGGCGGTCTTCGACGCCCTCGGCGAGCTGGACCGCCCCTACGCCGAGCTCAGCCGCGAGGAGCGCCGGGAGCTGCTCTCGGGCGAGCTGCGGTCGCGGCGGCCGCTGTTCCGCCGCCACTACGGCGTGCCCGAGGCGGCCGCGCCGGTGCTGGACCTGTTCGACACGGTGCACGAGCTGCAGCACGAGTTCGGCGAGGAGGTCGTGCGCACCTACATCGTGTCGATGGCCCGCGACGTCGACGACCTGCTCGCCGTGGCGGTGCTCGCCCGCGAGGCGTACATGGTGGAGATCGGCGACGAGCCGCGCTCCTCGATCGACCTGGTCCCGCTGTTCGAGACGGTGGAGGAGCTGTCGCGCGCGGGCGAGCTGCTGGAGGGCCTGCTCGCCGACCCCGGCTATCGGCAGCAGGTCCGCAACCGCGGCGACCTGCAGGAGATCATGCTCGGCTACTCCGACTCCAACAAGGGAGCCGGGATCACCGCGTCGCAGTGGCAGATCCACCGGGCCCAGCGCCAGCTGCGCGACGTGGCCGCCGAGCACGGGGTACGGCTGCGGCTGTTCCACGGCCGCGGCGGGTCGGTCGGGCGCGGTGGCGGACCGGCGGGTGAGGCCATCGCGTCGGCGCCGTTCGGGTCGGTCGACGCGACCATGAAGCTCACCGAGCAGGGCGAGGTCATCTCCGACAAGTACTCGCTGCCCAGCCTGGCCCACGACAACCTGGAGATCCTGCTGGCCTCGATGCTGGACGCGTCGTTGCTGCACCAGGCGTCGCGCTGGCCCGCGGACACGCTGAAGCGGTGGGACGAGGTCATGGACTGCGTGTCCGAGGCGGCCACCGCGACCTACCGGACGCTCGTCGAGGACCCGGGACTGCCGCTGTTCTTCACCGCGGCGACGCCGGTCGAGGAGCTGGGCAGGCTCAACGTGGGGTCGCGGCCGTCGAAGCGGCCCGGGCAGGGCGAGCCGACGCTGGACGACCTGCGCGCGATCCCGTGGGTGTTCGGCTGGACGCAGACCCGCATGGTCGTGCCCGGCTGGTACGGCCTGGGCTCGGGCCTGCGCGCCGCCCGGGAGGCCGGTTACGGCGAGGAGCTCGCCGAGATGCGGGAGTGGGCGTTCTTCCGCAACCTGCTGGGCAACGTCGAGATGACGCTGGCCAAGACCGACCTGCGGATCGCGTCGAACTACGTCGCGACGCTCGTCGACCCCGAGCAGCAGGGCCTGTTCGCCCAGGTCCGGACCGAGCACGAGCTGACCCGCCGTGAGCTGCTCGCGGTGACCGGGGAGGAGCGGCTGCTCGCCCGGCACCCGGTGCTGCGCGGGACGCTGTCGGTGCGCGACGCCTACCTGGAGCCGCTGCACCACCTGCAGGTCGAGCTGCTCGCGCAGCGCCGGGCCGCCGGCGAGGAGCCGGACCCGGACCTGGAGCGGGCCCTGTTGCTGACGATCAACGGGATCGCGGCGGGGATGAAGAACACCGGCTGAGCACGCCGGTCGCGGCGGGGCGCCACCCGGACCGGTACGTTCCGGACATGGAGCACGATCGGAACACACCCGGCCCGGAGGGCCCCGCGACCCGCCGGGTGGTCGCCTGGGTGCTGATCATCGCGCTGGCCGGGCTCCCGCTGAGCTACCTGGCCGGGACCGCGGGGTCGCAGGTCGTCCTCGCGCTGGTGGTGGTGGTGGCGCTGCTGGTCGGCGGGGTGGCGTTCTGGCTGCACCGCCGCACCCGCTGACCGTCCGTCGTCCGCCCCGCCGGCCCGCGGCCCGGCCCCGGCTGCTGGACTGGTCCGGTGCAGTACCGCCACGCCCCCGCCGCGAACCATGCGGCCCTCGACGCGGTGCTGGCCTCGGCACCGGGCCGTCCGACCCTGCCGGTCCGGCTGACCGTCGAGCTCGCCGGGCGCGCCCGTGAGCACCTGCCCGGCGACGGCCCGGTCACCGTGTGGGACCCGTGCTGCGGAGCGGGGGCGACCCTGGCCGTGCTCGGGCTGCTGGTCCCGGGCATCACCCGACTGATCGGCACCGACGCCGATCCGGATCCGCTCGACCTGGCGCGGCGCAACCTGGCGCTGCTCGGCCCGGGCGGCCTCGCGGCCCGCGCCGAGGAGCTCGACGCGCTCGCCGAGCGGTACGACAAGCCCGGCTACGCCGACGCCGCGGCCGCCGCCCGCACCCTGGTCCCGGCGGGCACGCCGACCTGGTCGGTCGCCGTCGCCGACGCCCGGGACACCGTCGCCGTCCGCACCGCACTCGCCGCCCCGCCCGACGCCGTCCCCTGGCCGGACACCGTCCCGGGAGCGGGCAGCGCCCCGGGACCGGACGGGGCCTCGGGGCCGAGCACGGTCTCGGGGCCGGACGGGGCCGGCGGACCGGACCTCGTCCTGGCCGATCTGCCGCACGGGCGCCGGACGACCTGGGCGGGCCTCTCCCCGGGCGCCGACGCCCCGGACCCGACCCACCCGTGCGCCGCGTACGCCGGGCATCCCGAGGTCGGGTTCCTGCGTGCGGTCGCGTCCGTCCTGCGCCCGGACGCCGTGGTCGTCGCCGTCGGGCGGGGCCGCACGGTACCGCTGCCGCCCGGGGTACGACCGCGGGAGCGGGTCCGCGCGGGGCACCGGGCCGCCGTGCTCGTGCGGGCGGAGGACCTGCGGAGCGCCTGATGCGGGTCCCCGGGCCGGCCAGGCGGACCGGGACGCCGGCCCGGCCGAGGAGCGGGATCGGGTGGGCGGGATGCCGGAGGGCCGATGCCGGAGGGCAGGACAGTCCCTCCGGCGAACTCGCTCACCCGGTAAGCGAGTTCGCCGGTCTCCCTGCCCGTGCACCGGGCGGTGGCGCCGACCGGGCGGGCGCCCGCCGGCCGCCCCCGGGGTGGCCCCCGACCGAACCCGCTTACCGGGTAAGCGATTCCGGTGACCTCCCCACCCGGCCGGGCAGCGGCGGCAGCACGGACCGGCGGCGGGCACGGGCCGGTCACACTGGACCGGACCTCCGCCGCCGACCTCGAGGACCACGCCGTGCGCACGATCGATCTGAACGCCGACCTCGGCGAGTCCTGGGGGCGCTGGACCCTCGGCGACGACGAGGCGATGCTCGGCCTCGTCACCTCGGCCAACGTCGCCTGCGGGTTCCACGCCGGGGACCCCTCGACGCTGCGGGCGGCCACCACCGGGGCGGCCGCGGCGGGGGTCGTCGTCGGCGCCCAGGTGTCCTACCCGGACCTGCGCGGCTTCGGGCGCCGCTTCCTCGACATCGAGCCGGCCGCGCTGACCGACGACGTGCTCTACCAGATCGGCGGGCTGGAGGCGCTGTGCCGGGTGGCGGGCACCCGGGTCCGCTACGTCAAGCCGCACGGCGCCCTCTACAACGCCACCCGCACGCACACCGCGCAGGCCCGCGCCGTCGTCGACGCGGTGCGGGCCTACGACCCGTCGCTGCCGGTGCTCGGCCTGCCCGGGTCGGCGCTGCTCGCCGAGGCCGACGCGGCCGGGCTGCGTGCCGTCGGCGAATTCTTCGTCGACCGCGGCTACACCCCCGAGGGTAGCCTCGTGCCGCGGGGCGAGCCGGACGCGCTGCTCGACGACGCCGGCACCGCCGCGCAACGCCTCGTCCGGATGGTCACCGACGGCGTCGTGACCGCGGTGGACGGCACGGAGGTGGACGTCCGGGCGGAGTCGGCCTGCCTGCACGGCGACTCCCCCGGCGCGGTCGGCACGGCCCGCCGGGTCCGCGACGCGCTCGACCGGGCCGGGATCGCCGTCGCACCGTTCGTGTGAGCGATGATCGGGGCATGACGAACGACCCGCACGCCTGGCTCGAGGACGTCACCGGCACCGAGGCGCTGGAGTGGGTGGCGCAGCGCAACGCCCGCACCGGGACGCGGCTGGCCGGCAGCCCGCTGTTCGCGGAGCTGGAGGCCGGTGTCCGCGAGGTGCTCGACTCCCGGGACAGGATCCCGTTCGTCACCGCCCGCGGCGGGCACTACTACAACTTCTGGACCGACGAGGAGCACCCGCGCGGCCTGTGGCGGCGCACCACCCCGGAGTCCTACCGCAGCGCCGACACCGAGTGGGAGGTGCTGCTCGACGTCGACGCGCTCAACGCCGCCGAGGGCGAGAACTGGGTGTGGCACGGGGCCCGCTTCCTGCGCCCGGACCTCGACCGCGCCCTGGTCGACCTGTCCCGTGGCGGCGCCGACGCCGACGTCACCCGCGAGTTCGACATCCCCACCCGCAGCTTCGTCGAGGGCGGGTTCTCCCGGCCCGAGGCCAAGGGCGGGATGAGCTGGATCGACCGCGACACCGTCTACCTGTCCACCGACCTCGGCCCGGGAACCATGACGACCTCGGGCTACCCGCGTACGGTGCGCCGGCTGCGCCGCGGCGAGGCCCTGGAGGCCGCCGAGCTCGTCTTCGCCGGGGAGGAGACCGACCTCAGTGTCTCGGCCTTCCGCGACCACACCCCCGGTTTCGAGCGGGACTTCCTGCGCCGGGCGCTGGCCTTCTACGCCGACGAGCTCCACCTGATCGGCCCGGACGGGAGCCTCACCAGGATCGACGTCCCGGACTCCGCGATGACCGACGTGCACCGCGAGTGGTGCACCGTCGAGCTGCGCGAGGACTGGGGGGCGTTCACCGCGGGCTCGCTGCTCGCCGCCCGCCTCGACGACGTCCTGGCCGGCACCCCGGGCTGGGAGGTGCTGTTCGAGCCCACCGACTCCTCCTCGCTGGCCGGGTACGCCTGGACCCGCCACCACCTCGTGCTCGACGTGCTGGAGGACGTCGTCGACCGGCTGGTCGTGCTCACCCCCGGCGCGCAGGGCTGGGAGCGGGCGCCGTTCGTCGGGGCGCCGGAGTTCGGCAGCGTCACCGTGGCCGCGGTCGACGCCGACGAGAGCGACGACGTCTGGCTGATCGTCACCGACTACCTGACCCCCTCGACGCTGTCGATCGCCACGGTCGGCGAGGCGCCCCGCCCGCTGCGCCGCGCGCCCGCCTTCTTCGACGCGTCCGGCCACGTCATCGAGCAGCACTTCGTGACCAGCGACGACGGCACCCGCGTCCCGTACTTCCTGGTCCGGCGGGCCGACCTGCCCTTCGACGGCTCCGCCCCCACCCTGCTCTACGGCTACGGCGGCTTCGAGATCCCGATGACGCCCGGCTACTCCGGCGGCATCGGCCGGTCCTGGCTGGAGCGCGGCGGCGTGTACGCCGTCGCGAACCTGCGCGGCGGCGGCGAGTACGGCCCCCGCTGGCACCGGGCGGCACTGCGCGAGAAGCGCCCGCGCGCCTACGAGGACATGGCCGCCGTCGCCCGGGACCTGATCGACCGCGGTGTCACCTCGCGCGCGCACCTCGCGGTGCAGGGCGGCAGCAACGGCGGGCTGATGGCCGGGAACATGCTGGTCCGCAACCCGGAGCTGTTCGGCGCGGTCGTCATCCAGGTGCCGCTGCTGGACATGAAGCGCTACAGCCACCTGCTCGCCGGCGCCTCCTGGATGGCCGAGTACGGCGACCCGGACACCGACGACTGGGAGTTCATCCGGACGTTCTCGCCGTACCACCTGATCGACCCGGACGCCGACTACCCACCGACGATCCTGCTGACCTCCACCCGCGACGACCGGGTGCACCCCGGCCACGCCCGCAAGTTCACCGCCGCGCTGGAGGCCGCCGGCCACGACGTCACCTACTACGAGAACATCGAGGGCGGGCACGGCGGCGCCGCGGACAACGCGCAGGCCGCCCACATGGCCGCCCTGGCCTACGGATTCCTGTGGGAGAAGCTGGCATGAGCGACGTGGTGATCCGGGTGCGGGGCGAGCACGAGCGGCAGGTCCCCGCCGAGCGCGGTACCGCGCAGGTCGTGGTGGAGGCGCAGGGCCCCGAGGCGGGCCCGGTGCGGGCGGAGGTCGAGGCCGGGACCGCGGCGCTCGTCGCCGACGTGCGTGCCCTGCACGACCCCGACGCCGGCCCGGGCCGGCGCCACGTCGTCGACCAGGCCCGCAGCTGGGTCGAACAGCCGTCGTTCGAGGGCCGGCCGCAGCCCCCGGTGCACCACGCCTCGGTGTCGGTGTCGGTGGAGTTCGACGACGTCGCCCGGCTCGGTGCCTGGCTGACCGGGGTGGGCCGGTTCGCCGGCGCGCAGGTCCGGGGGATCACCTGGGACCTGGCCCGCGAGCACCGCCGCGAGGTCGAACGCTCGGCCCGCCAGGACGCGCTGCGCCAGGCCGTCGAACGGGCCCAGGACTACGCCGACGCCCTCGACCTCGGTCCCGTCGCGCCGCGCTCGGTCGCCGACTCCGGTCTGCTCGGGCACCGTGCGGTGCCGATGAGCGCCCGCGCGATGGCCGCGCCGGGCGGGTTCTCCGAGGCCGACGGCGGTCTCGGGGCGCTGCTCGCCCCGGACGACATCACCGTCCGGGCCGAGGTCGAGGCCGAGTTCGTCGTGCGCCGGGAGAGCTGAGCCGCGCTCAGCCCTCCCGGGCGGCGATGTCGCCGTGCTCGGTGCGCAGCTCGCGCTTGAGGATCTTGCCGCTGGGGTTCTTCGGCAGCGCGTCGGCGAACACCACGTACTTGGGCCGCTTGTAGCCGGCGAGCTTCTCGCGGGCGTGCGCGTCGACCTGCTCGCGGGTCAGTGCCACGCCCTGCTTCGGCACCACCACCGCGGTGACGGCCTCGATCCAGTGCGGGTGGTCGACCCCGAACACGGCGACCTCGGCGACACCCTCGAGCAGGTAGAGCGCCTCCTCCACCTCGCGGGAGGCGACGTTCTCCCCGCCGGTCTTGATCATGTCCTTCTTGCGGTCGACGACCGAGAGGTAGCCATCGGCCGTCATCACGCCCAGGTCCCCGGAGTGGAACCAGCCGCCGGCGAAGGCCTCGGCGGTCTTCTCCTCGTTCTCGTAGTACCCCAGCGTCAC
Source organism: Pseudonocardia sp. ICBG1293 (assembly GCF_020131355.1). Classification (GTDB taxonomy): domain Bacteria; phylum Actinomycetota; class Actinomycetes; order Mycobacteriales; family Pseudonocardiaceae; genus Pseudonocardia. The sequence goes on along the minus strand of NZ_JAHLEL010000009.1, from coordinate 164,378 downwards.
GTGCGGGCTGCGGTGCACGATCTCGCCGACCTCCCCGGGCGGGACCTCGTTCCCGGCGTCGTCGACGACCCGGGTCTCGACGTTCAGCGACGCCCGCCCGGCCGACCCGGCGTGGCTGAGCTGCTCGTCGGGGCCGAGCAGGGTCGCCAACGGGGAGGTCTCGGTCTGACCGTAGAAGTTCCACAGCCGCACCTCGGGCAGCCGCCGGGACAGCTCGTGCAGCACCTCGACGGGCATGGCGGCGGCACCGCAGTAGCCCTTGCGCAGGCTCGACAGGTCCCGGGTGTCGAAGTCCGGGTGGCGCAGCGGGGAGATCCACACCGTCGGCGGGCAGAAGAGCTTGGTGACCCTCTCCCGCTCGATGGTCTCCAGCAGCCGGGCCGGGTCCGGTGAGGGCAGGATGATGCTGGTCGCCCCGAGGTAGACGTCGACGGACAGGAAGCAGTCCAGCTGCGCGCAGTGGTAGAGCGGCAACGAGTGCAGCTCGACGTCGTCGTGCTCCATCCCGCCGTCGACGACGCACGAGACGTACTGGCTGATCAGTGACCGGCTCGGCAGCAGCACGCCCTTGGGCCGGGACTCGGTACCCGAGGTGTACATCAGACGCAGCGGGTCGTCGTCGGCGACGTGCACGTCGGGCTCACCGGGGTCGCCCTCGCCGTCGATCCAGGCGTCCAGGTCGGCCCAGTCACCGGACGGTGCCTGCCCCGACAGCCCGATCCGGGCGCGCACCGTCGCCGGCCGCGCGGTCTGGACGAGCGCCTTCTCCCCGGTCGTGACCAGCGCGTCCTCGACGACGAAGGCCCTCGCCCCGGAGTGGTCGAGGATGAACGCGATCTCCTCGGCGTTCAGCATGAAGTTGATCGGCACGAGCACGACCCCGAGCCGCGCGGTGGCGTAGACGAGCACCGCGAACTGGTGGCAGTTGTGCGACAGCAGGGCGAGCCGGTCGCCCGCGGTCAGGCCCTGGCCGGCGAGCGCGGCGGCGCAGCGGCTCACCGCCGCGTCGAACTCGGCGAAGCTCCAGCGGACCCGGTCGTCGACGATCGCGGTCCTGTCCGGGTACCGGACGGCCGTCCGGTGCAGCAGGTCCCCGAGCGTGTGCCGGCGCACCCGCCGGATCGACGCCGCGGTCTGCTCGCTGAACTCGGTAGCGCCGTTGCCCATGGGCGCATCCTGCCCGAGGACACCCCCGTCGTCACCTACGACCGTTCTCCCCGGATCCGACGACGTCCGCGGGGTCCGTGGGCTCGGTGGCGTCCGTGGCGTCCGTGGCGTCCCGGTCGTGCCCGGCCGGGACGTGGATCCCGGTCGGCTCGTCCCGTCCGCGCAGCGTCACCGACTCCGACGCCCGCCACCGCGCGGCCTCGCTCCCGGCGGCGTCGACGGCCCGGGCGGCCGCGACGACCCGCCCCGGCACCGTCTTCGCCAGCTCGGTGAGCCGGGCGGCCTCGTTCACCGGGTCCCCGATGACGGTGTACTCGAAGCGGCGCGGGTCGCCGATGTTGCCGGCCACCGCGTCGCCGGCGGATACCCCGATGCCGGCCTCGACCTCCGGCATCTCCGCCGCGAGGCGGGCACCCAGGCAGCGGGCGGCGCTCAGCGCGGCGCCGGGGGCGTCGTCGAGGTCGAGCGGGGCACCGAAGACGGCGAGCGCGGCGTCGCCCTCGAACTTGTTGATCCACCCACCGGCCTGCTCGACGCACTCGACGACCACGCCGAAGAAGCGGTTCAGCACCGCCACGACCTCCTCGGGCGGGCGGCGGGCGGCCATCGCCGTCGAGCCGACGAGGTCGACGAACAGCACCGCGACCGGGCGCACCTCACCACCGAGCCGGATGCCGTCGCCGCGGGCGGATGCGGCCTCGGCGACGTCGCGCCCGACGTGGCGGCCGAACAGGTCACGGATCCGCTCCCGCTCGCGCAGCCCCTCGACCATGCTGTTCGTCCCGGCCTGGAGCTGGCCGAGCTCGGTGTTGTCGTAGACGGGCAGGCTCACGTCGAGATCACCGTCCTGCACCCGGGCCAGCGCACGGCGCACGGCCAGCACGGGGTCGGCGATCGCGCGGGCGGCCCCGAGCGTCGTGATCAGCCCGACCCCGATCGCCGTGCCCCCCAGCGCGAGCATGGTGACCGCGAGCTGGGTGGCCGAGGAGTCGCCGTACACCAGCGCGACGAGCCCGGCCAGCATGATCCCCGAGATCGGGACCGCGGTGCCGAGCGCCCAGAACCCCACCGAGCGCAGCATCACCCCGGTGACCAGGCGACGCCGCTTCGGCGGTCGCCCGGACAGCACCCGGGCCGCGGCCCGGCGCAGCATCCGCTCGACGAGCAGGTAGGACAGCGACGAGGTCGTCACGCCACCGATCAGCACCGTGGCGGTGACCGAGAAGCTCAGCCGTCCGGAGTAGCGCAGGTTCAGGAAGCAGAACAGGACCGCCGCCACCGCCCACAGCAGCGCGACCATCGACGAGATGCGGGCCGGTGCCCGCAGCACCAGCCGTCGCTCGTCCGCCTGCGGGTCCCGCGAGGAGCGGCGCACGGTCAGCTTCCGGCGCCCGAACCAGATCCCGACCGGGACCGCGACGAGCAGGTAGATCCCGAACACGACGAGGTTGACCAGCCGGATCTCGACCGCGTCGAGCAGCCGGTCGCGGGGCAGCACGAAGGCCGCGATGACCAGCACCACGCCCCCGCCGATGACGTTCGCCGAGGCGACGACCAGGGCCAGCAGGGCCCGCACCGGCAGGCCCACGACCTGGCGGCCCGGCCGCGTCGCCGGTCGCTGCGCATCCATGGGCCGGAGTCTAGGCCGATCGAGTGAGCCGGGCCGCCGGAGATCGGGACCTGCCCGCCGGACCCCGCCCGCACCGGTACGGGCGGGTGGAGGTCGATCTCCACCCGGGCTCGGTCCCGGGGTGGATCCGGAGGGGGGTGTCACCGCGGGACCGTCGTCGGGTCCGACCCACCGCACCGGAGGAGCCACCGATGACCACGACCACCACCCCGACGGACGGCCCGCCGGCCGCCGCCACGGGCCGCGGTGCCGTGCTGCGGCAGACCGTGGGATCGCTGCTGGTGGACGCGGCGCTGCCGTACCTGGTCTACGTCGTGCTGACCGGGCAGGGCATGTCCGACGTCGCCGCCCTGGCCTGGTCGGCGCTGCCGCCCGCACTGAGCGTGGCGCTGCAGGCGGCGCGCCACCGCAGGCTGAACCCGGTGGGCGCGATCGTGCTGGTCACGATCGCGGCCGGGCTGGCCACCTCGCTGCTCAGCGGCGACGCCCGGTTCGCCGTGGCCCGCGACGCGATCCAGAGCATCGCGTTCGCGCTGCTGCTCACCGGGCCGCTGGTGGTCGGGCGCCGGCCGCTGGTGTTCGGGGTGTGCCGGTTCTTCGGCAGCGCACAGCGCCCCGATCTACCGGAGATCATGGAGCGTCAGTGGGCGGCCAACCCGGTGTTCCGGCGGACGATGCGCCGCGCGACGGGCATCGCAGCGCTGGTGATGGTGCTGGAGGCGGCACTGCGGATCACGCTGGCCTACAGCCTGGCGCCGGTGGTGGCGCTGCCGATCCTGTCGGTGCAGTCCATCGTGGTGTGGACGGCGATGTCGGCGCTGCTGGTGGTGAGCGTCAGGCGGGCGGCCCGGGCGGGTCGCTGACCTCGAGCAGGTCACGCAGCCGCTCCAGGTCCGCGAGGACGGCGGCGACGTCCGCCGCGTGGTCGGCGTCCGGCGCCCCGGGGGTGCGCCGGACGCCGAACACGACCTCGGCGCCGTCCGGGTGCTCCACGACCCGCACCGGGTTGTGGAAGCGCCGTCCGTCGGCGGTCAGCACCTCGTGGTCGAGGACGCCCCAGGCCTCGTCCGCGGCGAACCGGATCTCGATCTCGCCGAGCGGGCCGCCGGGCACGATCCAGCGGCCGTCGCGCTCCTCGATCCGGGCCCCGACGCCGGCCGCCCACCGGGGCAGGTTCCGTGGGTCGCGGGCGAACGCGTGGACCCGCTCCGGGGCGGCGCCGACGACCACCGACACCCAGCTCGACGCGGCGCTCACGCCCGCAGCCCCGCCAGCCGTCCGGCTGCCTGCTCCAGCACGTCGTCGCGCTTGCAGAAGGCGAACCGCACGTAGGGCCGGTACACCGCCGCGGCCTCCGGCGACGGGCAGAACACCGACACCGGGACGGCCGCGACCCCGCAGAGCCCCGGGAGCTTCGCGGCGAGGTCGACGCCGTCGTCGTGGCCGAGCGGGCGCGGGTCCGCGGTCACGAAGTAGGTGCCGCGCGGGGTGAGCACGTCGAACCCGGCCGCCCGCAGCCCCTCGCTCAACAGGTCGCGCTTGCGGGTGAGGTCCGCGGCGAGGCCGGCGTAGAAGTCGTCGCCGAGGCCGAGGGCGTGCGCGACGGCCGGCTGGAACGGCGCCCCGCCGTGGAAGGTGAGGAACTGCTTGACCGCGCGCGGGGCGGCGACCAGCTCCGGCAGGCCGTGCACCCAGCCGACCTTCCACCCGGTGACCGAGAAGGTCTTCCCGGCCGAGGAGATCGTGAGGGTGCGGTCGGCGAGGCCGGGCAGCGACGCCATCGGGACGTGCTCGGCGCCGTCGAACACCATGTGCTCGTAGACCTCGTCGGTGACGACGACGGCATCGTGGGCGACGGCGAGCTCCCCGACCCGGACGAGCTGGTCGCGGGTGAGCACCGCGCCGGTCGGGTTGTGCGGGGTGTTGACCAGCACCACCCGGGTGCGGTCGGAGAACGCGGCGGCCAGCGCGTCGTCGTCGACGCCGAAGTCGGGCGGGAGCAGCGGCACGGTGCGCAGGGTCGCTCCGGCGAGCGCGACGGCGGCGGCGTAGGAGTCGTAGGCGGGCTCGAACGCGACGACCTCGTCACCGGGCCCGCACAGACCCAGCAGGGTGGCGGCGATCGCCTCGGTGGCCCCCGTGGTGACGACCACGTCGGCCGGGTCGACCGCGAGGCCGTGGAAGCGCTGCTGGTGGGCGGCGACGGCCTCGCGCAGGGCGGGCACGCCCGGGCCGGGCGGGTACTGGTTGAGGCCGCGCCCGGTGATGTTGGCGGCGGCGTCGGCGAGCAGGGAGGCCGGTCCGTCGGTGTCCGGGAACCCCTGCCCGAGGTTGATCGCACCGGTCTCGACCGCGAGGCGGGAGATCTCGGTGAAGATCGTCGAGGTGAACGGGCGCATGCGCTCGACCAGCATGGCCCGACACTATCCGGGTGTGCGGGTGGCGCAGCTCCTGATCGAGGGTCTGCGCGGCCCGTGCCGGTCCTCGTGCGGTGGTGGGTTCCACCCCGCCGGGACGAGCTCCTGCCGGTCGGTCAGTCGAGTCCGCGGACGATGTGCGACTCGTCGTCGTGCTGGTCGTCGATCTCGATCGAGGTGTCGTCGTTCATCGGGTGGCCTCCTCACGGCGCTCGGGTGACGAATGATGGACACAGGAGAAGACGTCCGTCATCGGGACGATGTTGCTGAACCGGCCTGTGGACCGATCCAGAATCACCCGACCGGGTGAGCGCACCTGCCCACCCGGTCGGGTCGTCCTCGTCCATGCCTCCGGTCTACCCGCTGATGCGGCCGACCAGGTGCAGCTTTTGCGCGTCCTTGGCGCTGCGCAGCGCCAGTCCCCACGCCCCGTCGACGGCCTGCTCGGTCACGAGCTCGGCCCGCGCCGGGAGGAGCACGGGCTTGCGGAACACCACGTCGTAGGTGCAGGCGTCGGGGACCCGGCCCTCCAGGGCGGCGGCGGCGTGCGCGGCGGTCCACATGCCGTGCGCGATGGCACGCTGGAAGCCCATCGCCTTCGCGGTGAGCGGGTGCAGGTGGATCGGGTTCACGTCGCCGGAGACGGCGGCGTAGCGACGCCCGATGTCACCCGGGACCCGCCACACCGCGCTCGCCGGACCGGTCGGGACGGGCGGCTCGGCGATGTCGGTCGAGCCGTCACCGCCCGCGGCGACCTCGGGGGTCTTCGCCCCGCGGGCCAGGTAGGTGCTGCGCCCGGACCAGACGGTGTCCCCACCGGCCGAGACCTCGCCGATCAGGTCGACCTGCGCGCCCTTGGGATGGCGGGTGAACCGCTCGGCCCACACCCGCACGTCGAGCGTCTCGGTCGGGGCGATCGCCCGGTGCACGGTGATCCGGTTGGCGACGTGCACCAGCCCGGACAGCGGCAGCGGGAACGACCGGCCTGCCATCAGCACGACCTGCAGCCCGAAGGTGAGCATGTGCGGGTAGGTCACCGGCAGCGCGTTGCCGACCCGGAGCCCGCAGACGCGGGCGTAGTCGGCGAGGTGCCCCGGATCGACCTGCACACCACGGCGGACCAGCTCGGTCGCGGGCAGCGACCGGCCGGTGCCGCCGGGCAGCACGGCCCGGGCGGCCGCCGAGGCGTAGTACGACCCCAGCGACGGCGGCCCGGACAGCTCGGTGACCGTCCGCTGTTCGGCGACGGTCATCAGGCCCCCAGCATCGACTGGCCGCAGACCCGCACGACCTGCCCGTTGAGCCCGCCGGACTCGGCGCGGCCGAACCAGCCGATGGCCTCGGCGACGTCCACCGGCAGCCCGCCCTGCTTGAGCGAGTTGATCCGGCGGCCGCCCTCGCGGGTGGCGAGCGGCATCGTCGCGGTCATGTCGGTCTCGATGAAGCCGGGCGCGACGGCGTTGATCGTCGCGCCGCGCTCGGCGAACCGCGGGGCGAGCGCCCGGACCATCCCGATCACGCCGGCCTTGGACGCGGCGTAGTTGGTCTGGCCGCGGTTGCCCGCGATGCCCGACTGCGACGACACGCAGACCACGCGGCCCGCCTCGTGCAGCGGGGAGCCCGTCGCCAGCAGCGCCTCGTTGATCGTCAGCTGGGCGCCCAGGTTGACCCCGAGCACCGAGTTCCAGCGGTCCTCGGTCATGTTCGCGAGCAGCTTGTCGCGGGTGATGCCTGCGTTGTGCACCACGATGTCCACGCCGTCGTGCCGGTCGGCCAGGTGCGAGAGCAGCCGGTCCGCCGCGTCGGACGCGGTGATGTCCAGCTGCAGCGCGGTGCCGCCGGCGCGGTTCGCGGTGCGGGCCAGGCCCTCACCGGCCGCCGGGATGTCCACGGCGACGATGCTCGCCCCGTCGCGGGCGAGGGTGTCGGCGATGGCCGCACCGATGCCCCGGGCCGCCCCGGTGACCACCGCGACGCGCCCGGCCAGCGGCTGCTCCTCGGCGCGCGGGTCGTCGATGTCGGCCGGGTCGTGCGGGGTCCCGACCGGGGCGGCCACGTGCGCGACCTGCCCGTCGACGTAGGCCGAGCGGGCCGAGAGGAAGAACCGGACCGAGGAGTCGATCGCGGCCGGGGTGACGTCGGCCGCGACGACGAGCACGTTCGCCGTCGCACCGGAGCGCAGCTCCTTGCCGATCGAGCGGACCAGGCCGTCGAGGGACTGGGCGACCGCGGCCGCCTCCGCGCCGGACGCCTCGCCCGGCTCGGCACCGATCAGCAGCACCCGGCCCGACGGGCCGAGCTTCCTCACCGCCGGGGTGAGGATCTGCTGGGCGGCGGCGAGGTCGGCGAGCGTCGTGGCCCCGGACAGGTCGAGGACGACGCCGTGCAGCTTGTCCTCGCCGGGCGCGGTGGGCGCGGGCACACCGTGGCTCTCGACGAACGCGGTGACGGCCTTGGCGAAGCGCGGCTCACCGGCCGACGCGACGAGCACCGGGCCGGCCAGCAGCGGGTCCCCGGGGCGGTGCCGGCGCAGCGTCGGCACCGTGGGCAGCCCCAGCTGCTTGGCGATGGACGTGTGGGACAGGGTCGCGAGCAGGTCGCTCATGCCTTCGCCTCCAGGATCGCGACGACGCCCTGGCCGCCCGCGGCGCAGATCGAGATCAGGCCGCGCTGGTCGGCCTTCTCCGTGTCCGCCTTCTCCCACAGGAGCGTGGCGAGGGTGGCGACGATCCGCCCGCCGGTCGCAGCGAACGGGTGCCCCGCGGCGAGCGAGGAGCCCGCGACGTTGAGCTTGTCGTCGTCGATCGCGCCCAGCGGCGCGTCGAGACCCAGGCGCTCCTTGCAGAAGCGCGGGTCCTCCCAGGCTTTGCGCTGCACGAGGACGACCGAGGCGAAGGCCTCGTGGATCTCGTACAGGTCGAAGTCCTGCAGGGACAGCCCGTTGCGCTCCAGCAGCCGCGGCACGGCGAACACCGGGGCGGTGAGCAGACCGTCCGGGCCGTGCACGTAGTCGACGCCCGCGGTCTCGGCGTCCACGACGTGCGCCAGCACCGGCAACTTGTGCTCGGCGGCCCACTCGTCGGAGCCGAGCAGGACCAGGGCGGCGCCGTCGGTCAGCGGGGTCGAGTTGCCCGCGGTCATCGTGGCGTCGGGTCCCTTGCCGAAGACCGGCTTGAGCTTCGCGAGCTTCTCCACCGACGAGTCGGCGCGCAGGTTGTTGTCCCGGGTCAGCTTCAGGTACGGCGTGACCAGGTCGTCGAAGAAGCCGCGGTCGTAGGCGGCGGCCAGGTTGTGGTGGCTGCGCGCGGTGAGCTCGTCCTGCTCGGTGCGGCCGATGCCCCACTCCAGCGCGGTACGGGCGGCGTGCTCGCCCATCGACAGCCCGGTGCGCGGCTCGGAGTTCTCCGGGATGTCCGGCACGATCTGCCCCGGACGCAGCTGCCCCACCAGCTTGAGCCGGTCCACCGCGGTCTTCGCGGCGTTGAGCCGGACCAGCACGCGGCGCAGGTCGTCGTTCAGCGCGATCGGGGCGTCCGACGCGGTGTCCACACCCCCGGCGACGCCGGACTCGATCTGGCCGAGCGCGATCTTGTTGGCGACCGCGATGGTCGCCTCCAGGCCCGTGCCGCAGGCCTGCTGCACGTCGTAGGCCGCGGTGGCCGGGTTCAGCCGGGAGCCGAGGACCGCCTCGCGGGTCAGGTTGAAGTCACGGGAGTGCTTGAGCACGGCGCCGGCCACGACCTCACCCAGGCGCTCGCCGGCCAGCCCGAAGCGGGCCACCAGACCGTCGAGCGTCGTGGTGAGCATGTCGAGGTTCGAGGCGCCGGCGTAGGCACCGTTGGCCCGCGCGAACGGGATGCGGTTGCCGCCGATGACGGCGGCGCGCCGGGTGCTGGCTGGCATGGGGGTCGTCCCTCCTGGGTTCGGGTCCCGCCCCACCCGATCGGGGTGACCACGCTGCACGCGGGTCCCGGTGGGCGGAGCATCAGCTCGTGGTTCGTCGTTACCACGGGGTAGCCGGTACTCAAGGTACACGGTACTATGGGTTTCGTGAAGGCCGGACGGGACAAGCGCGACAGCCGATGGGACGCCCACCGCGAGCAGCGGCGGGCCGCACTCGTGGGCTCCGCGATCGGTGCCATCCGCCGGCACGGGGCCGGCATCGGCATGGACGAGATCGCCGCGTCCGCCGCCACCAGCAAGACCGTGGTCTACCGGCACTTCGGCGACCGGACGGGCCTCTACACCGCGATCTGCGAGTCGGTGGCCGGGGTCCTGCTCGCCGAGGTCCGCCGGGCCACCGCCGCGGCCCTGGCCGACTCCGGTCGCGGGCCGCGCGCCGCCGTCGCCGCCGGCATCGACGCCTACCTGAGGCTCATCGAGATCGACCCGGAGCTGTACCGGTTCGTGGTGCAGCGCCCGCTCCTCACCCAGGGCACCGCGCGCCGCACGCCCGCCACCGACGGCGGACACGACCCGGTCAACGACCTCGTGACCGTGATCGGGGACGAGGTGGCCGCGGTCATCGCCGGCAACCTCGGCGAGCCGGCCCACGGGGACGCCGACCCGCGGGCCGCGGCCCGCATCTGGGGCCACGCGATCGTCGGCCTCGTCCGGGGCGCGGCCGACGACTGGCTCGCCCGGCCCGACGGCACCACCCGCGAGCGGCTCGCCACCCATCTCACCGACCTGGCCTGGTCCGGACTGTCCGGCCTGGCATCGCACGTGCAGCAGGAGGTTCAGTCATGACCCGCAGCACCCTTCCGAGCCCCGACGCCGTCTCCGCCGAGGCGCTCCGCACCGTCGTCGACGGGCGCTGGGCCCGGGCCCGGCAGGAGACCCGCGAGCAGCTGGCGGCCAACGCCGAGATGCGCGCGGACCCCGACCTGACCTCGGAGCAGCACCGCGAGTGGATCACCGACTCGCTGAAGTTCCTGACGTCCTCGGGCCGTCCGCACACCGGGTTCGACCCGTCGGTCGGCGGGCAGGGCGACGTCGGCGGCGTCGTCGCCGCGTTCGCGATGCTCGCCTACGGCGACCTGTCGCTGCTGGTCAAGGCCGGTGTGCAGTGGGGCCTGTTCGGCGGTGCCGTGCAGGTGCTCGGTACCGAGCGCCACCACGAGCGGTACCTCCGCGCGATCATCGACGGCGAGCTGCTCGGCTGCTTCGCCATGACCGAGACCGGGCACGGCTCCGACGTCCAGCACCTGCACACCACCGCGACCTACGACCGCGAGGCGGGCGAGTTCGTCGTCCACACGCCCTACCCGCAGGCCCGCAAGGAGTACATCGGCAACGCCGCGCGGGACGGCCGGATGGCGGTCGTGTTCGCCCAGCTGATCACCGGGGACGAGCGGCCCGGCGTGCACGCCTTCCTCGTGCCGCTGCGCGACAACGACGGCAAGGCCCTGCCCGGCGTACGGATCGGCGACGACGGGCGCAAGGCCGGGCTCAACGGCGTCGACAACGGCCGGCTGTCGTTCGACCACGTCCGCATCCCCCGGGAGAACCTGCTCAACCGCTTCGCCGACGTCGCCCCGGACGGGACGTACTCGTCGTCGATCGAGAACGAGACGGCGCGCTTCTTCTCCATGCTCGGCACCCTGGTCCGCGGCCGGATCTCGGTGGCGGGCGGCGCCGGCGCGGCGACCGAGAAGGCCCTCGCCCTGGCCGTGCGCTTCGGCGAGCGCCGCCGCCAGTTCGCCAACCCCGCGAACGGCGAGGAGATCGCCGTCCTCGACTACCTGGCCCACCAGCAGAAGCTGCTCCCGGCACTGGCGACCACGTTCGCCCTGCACTTCACCCAGGACGACCTGGTGCAGCGGATGCACGACATCCAGGCCCCGGGCGCCGGGCCGGTCGGTGCGCGCGCACAGCGCACGCTGGAGCAGTCCGCCGCCGGGATCAAGGCCGTGGCGACCTGGCACGCCACGCACACCATCCAGACCTGCCGGGAGGCCTGCGGCGGCGCCGGCTACCTGGAGGAGAACCTGCTGCCCGCGCTCAAGGCCGACACCGACGTGTTCACCACCTTCGAGGGTGACAACACGGTGCTGCTGCAGCTGCTGGCCAAGGAGCTGTTGTCGGACTACGGCCGCACGATCAAGAAGGGCAACCCGCTCGAGATCGCGCCGCTGCTCGGCCGCCAGCTCGCCGGGGTGCTCGCCGAGCGGACCGGCGCCGCGTCGCTCGCCCGGCGGATCCCGTTCCGCGGGATCGACCTGACCGACCGGGCCCGCCGTCGCGAGCTGCTCGCCGTCCGTCGGGAGGACACCCTCGCCGCCGCGATCCGCCACCTCGCGCCGGCGATGCGCCGCGGCAACGACGAGTTCGCCGTCTTCAACTCCGCCCAGGACCTGCTGCTCACCGCGGCGAGGGCACACGTGGACACGCTGGTGGAGGCGTCGTTCGCGGACAAGCTCGTGACCGTGGGCGACCCGGCCGTGCGCGCACTGCTCGAGCGGGTCTACGACCTGCACGTGCTCAGCGTGATCGACCGCGAGCGGGCCTGGTACCTGGAGACCGGTCGGCTCACCGCCGCCGAGTCACGCTCGATCCGGCCGCTGGTCAACGCGCTGTGCGCCGAGCTGCGGCCCTACGCCCGCACCCTGGTCGACGGCTTCGGCGTCCCGGAGGAGTGGCTGGCCTGCCCGATGCTCGACGACGAGGCGTGGGCCCCGGCCCCCGGCCGTCCGGCCGAGCCGCTGACCGAGCAGGTCGAGGCGGGCTGACCCGCACCTCCACCCGGACGACGGACGGCCGGCCCCGGTGCCCGGGGCCGGCCGTCCGTCGTCGGGGATCAGGCTGCGACGCCCAGGGCGTCGAGCACCGCGCCGAGGGTCGACGACAGGTCGGCGACGGTGCTGTCGACGACCTCGGCGATCGGGGTGATCTCGGCCGCGCTGGCGGTGCCGGTGAGGCCCAGCATCAGCAGCGGGGCGGCGACGGCAGCAGCGGCCAGACCGGCGATACGACGCTTGTCCATGGTGGTTCCTTCCTTCGGGGGACCTGTGTGCGTCCTGAGGGTGGAAGGTCGATGCGTCGCTTTTCCAGGTCCCGCCGGTACCTGTAACCGAGCGCTTACATCGAAGCGTTTGCCGTCATCTGTCGGACATCCTTCCGGAGACCGGGATCACCCCGAAATCTGGACATCAAATATCCTGGATATGTAATATCCGGATCATGCGGATGGGACAGGGCGTCGAGTGGGCGCTGCACTGCTGCCTGAACCTGGACTGGGTCGGCGGCGCGGTACCCGGCGCCCGGCTCGCCGGGTTCTACGACCTGCCGGCCGCATACCTGAACAAGCAGCTGCAGACACTGGTCCGCGCCGGGATCTGCGAGTCCGTCCCGGGCCCGCGCGGCGGGTTCCGGCTCGCCCGGCCCGCGGACCAGGTGTCGCTGCTCGACGTCGTCGTCGCCGTCGAGGGCCCGGAGGAGGCGTTCCGCTGCACCTCGCTGCTCGGGGCCGCACCCGGCGGCGACCCCTCGCTCGACTACTCCGGCCACTGCGCGATCGCGCTGTCGATGCGTTCGGCCGAGCTCGCCTGGCGGCGCGAGCTGGCCGGCCGGTCGCTCGCCGACGTCGCCGCGGACGTCGTCCGCACCGCCCCGGACGCGCCGCAGCGCGTCCGGGCCGCACTCGCCCCGTGACCGCACCACCCACGCACGCCACCCCACGCACGCCACCCCACGCACGCCACCCCACGCACGACGCCCACGCACGACGCCCACGCACGACGCCCACGCACGACGCCCACGCACGACACCGACCCGAAGGGACCGTCATGGAACCGCGCATCGCCCGGCCCTACCGCCACGTCCAGGACAGCTACCGCGCCCTGACCGCGCTGGAGGCCTCCACCCGCGACGACTCCGTCCTCCCGCACGCCGTCCAGGAGCTGGTGCGCCTGCGGGCGTCGCAGATCAACGGCTGTGGCTTCTGCGTGGACATGCACTCGCACGACGCGCTGGACTCCGGCGAGTCCGCCGAGCGCCTGTTCTCCGTCGCCGCGTGGCGGGAGGCGCCGTGGTTCACCCCCCCCAGGAGCGGGCCGCACTGGCCCTGACCGAGGAGGTGACCCGGCTGGCCGACCGTCCCGACGCCGTCCCGGACGCGGTGTGGGACGCCGCTGCCGCGGTGTTCGACGAGAAGGCCCTGACCCTGCTGGTCACCACGATCGCGACGATCAACGCCTGGAACCGGATCAGCGTCGCCACCCGGCAGGTCGCCGGGAGTCACCGACGTGCCGCGGCACGCCCGTGACTTTCCCCGCGCATCCGCGGATCGGTTGGGCGTCACGTCCCACGCTGGGGCAACATCGTTTCCGTGCCCCGTACGCGTGGGTAATCTGACCCGTTCCGCCGTCCGTCGTGTTCCAGATGAGGTGTCCGTGCCCCCCACCCCGGTCAACAGCGCCCCGATCCACCCCCCGGTCGACACCGAGGAGTCCGATCTGCGCGTCTCGGAGCGGAAGACCTCCGCCGCCGGGGCGACGGCCGTCGCGATCTCGATGAAGCGCTCCCTCGCCGAGCAGGGTGTCGTGAAGACCGCGAAGAACCTGCTCACGATGAACCAGGTCGACGGCTTCGACTGCATGAGCTGCGCCTGGCCGGACCCGGCCCCCGGCGAGCGGCACACGGCCGAGTTCTGCGAGAACGGCGCGAAGGCCGTCTCCTGGGAGGGCGACCGCCGCCGCGTCACCCCGGAGTTCTTCGCCGAGCACTCCATCGACGACCTGCGGGGCCGCAGCGCGCACTGGTTGGAGAGCCGGGGCAGGCTGACCCACCCGATGGTCCGCCGGGCCGGGGGCACGCACTACGAACCCATCTCCTGGGACGACGCGTTCGACCTCGTCGGGACGCACCTGCGCGCCCTGGACAGCCCGGACGAGGCGCTGTTCTACACCTCCGGCCGCGCCTCGAACGAGGCCGCGTTCGTCTACCAGCTGTTCGCCCGCGCCTACGGCACGAACAACCTGCCCGACTGCTCGAACATGTGCCACGAGTCGACGTCGGTCGGCCTGGCCGAGGCGATCGGCGTCGGCAAGGGCTCGGTCTCGCTGCAGGACCTGCACGAGGCCGACCTGATCATCATCTCCGGGCAGAACCCGGGCACCAACCACCCGCGGATGCTGTCCGCGCTGGAGATCGCGAAGAAGAACGGCGCGCGGATCCTCGCGGTCAACCCGCTCCCCGAGGCCGGGCTGTTCAAGTTCGACAACCCGCAGACCCCGCGCGGCATGACCGGCTTCGGCACCCACCTGGCCGACGAGTTCCTGCAGATCCGCAGCAACGGCGACCTGGCGCTGTGGCAGGCGTTCGGGCACCTGCTGCTCGCCGCCGAGGACCGCGACCCGGGCAGCGTGCTGGACCGGGACTTCATCGAGCGGCACACGAACGGCTTCGAGGCCTACGCCGCGCACGTGAAGGACCTCGACCGCGACGCCGTCGTCGCCGCGACCGGGCTCGCCTGGGGCGAGATCGAGAAGGCCGCGCAGATGCTCGCGACCTCGCAGCGCATCGTGAACTGCTGGGCGATGGGCATCACCCAGCACCGCAACGCCGTCGCCACCATCAAGGAGATGGTGAACGTCGCCCTGCTCCAGGGGATGATCGGCAAGCCCGGTGCGGGTCTGTGCCCGGTCCGGGGCCACTCCAACGTGCAGGGCGACCGCACGATGGGCATCTGGGAGCGGGTCGCGGACAGCTTCCTCGACGCACTGCGCGACGAGTTCGGGTTCGAGCCGCCCCGCGAGCACGGCCACGACTCGGTGGCCGCGGTGCAGGCGATGGCGGACGGCAGGGCGAGCGTGTTCGTCGGGCTGGGTGGCAACTTCTCCCAGGCGATGTCGGACACCGGCGTCACCGAGCCCGCGCTGGAGCGCTGTGCGCTGACCGTGCAGATCTCGACCAAGCTGAACCGGTCGCACGTGGTCGCCGGGACCGACGCGCTGATCCTGCCCGCCCTCGGCCGCACCGAGAAGGACCTGACCGGCGGCCGGGCGCAGCGGGTCACCGTCGAGGACTCGATGTCGGCGGTGCACGCCTCGCACGGCCGGTCGGAGCCCGCCGGCGAGCTGCTGCGCTCGGAGGTCGACATCCTCTGCGGGATCGCCCGGGCCACCCTGGGGGCCGACCACCTCGTCCCGTGGGCCGACTTCGCCGCCGACTACGACCGGATCCGCGACCGGATCGGCCGGGTCGTCCCGGGCTGCGAGGCCTACACCGAGAAGATCGCCCGCTCCGGCGGGTTCACCCTCGCGCACCCGCCGCGGGACAGCCGTACCTTCCCGACGGCGTCGGGGAAGGCGGAGTTCACCGTCAGCCCGCTGGAGGTGCTGACGCTGCCCGAGGGGCGTCTGGTCCTGCAGAGCCTGCGCAGCCACGACCAGTTCAACACCACGATCTACGGCCTGGACGACCGCTACCGCGGCATCCACTCCGGCCGCCGGGTCGTGTTCATCTCCGACGCCGACCTGCGCGAGCTGGGCCTCGCCGACGGCGACCGGGTGAACCTGGTCAGCGAGTGGACCGACGGCAGCGAGCGGCGCGCGGACGACTTCCGCCTGGTGTCGTACTCGACCCCCAAGGGCTGCATCGCCGCGTACTACCCGGAGACGAACCCACTGATCCCGCTGGACTCCTACGCGGAGTCCTCGCGCTGCCCGACCTCGAAGTGGGTCCAGGTCCGGCTGGAGCCCGCCACCCGGTGATCGCGATGTGAGTGCACTCACCCGCCCGACGGATCTCGGGCGGAATCGGCGTCACCCCTCGTGAGGTTGCACGTGTCGGCCACACGAGGGGGGACGTCCGAGTGACCACCACTGCAGTCACCGCGCCGAGCCGGTTACGGATCGCGCTGGTGCTGGGCGCGTTGATCGCGCTCGGCCCGCTGACGATCGACACCTACCTGCCGGCGCTCCCGGACGTCGGGCGCGACCTCGCCGCGTCCGAGCCGGTCGTCCAGCTGACGCTGACCGGGACGCTCGCCGGGCTGGCACTGGGCCAGCTCGTGATCGGCCCGCTGTCCGACGCCTTCGGCCGGCGCAGGCTCCTGCTCGCGGGCACCGCCGTGCACGTGCTGGCCTCGGCGCTGGTCGCCCTCGCCCCGAGCATCGAGGTGCTGGCGGTCCTGCGGGTGCTGCAGGGCGTCGGGGCCTCGGCCGGCACGGTGATCGGTCTCGCCGTGGTACGCGACCTGTTCACCGGACGGGCCGCGGCGACCATGCTGTCGCGGCTGATCCTGGTGATGGGGGCCGCTCCGGTGCTCGCCCCGACCCTCGGGGCCGTCCTGCTGAACTGGGTCTCCTGGCGCGGGGTCTTCCTGTTCCTAGCCGGCTACGGCCTGGTCATGCTGGCCGTGGTGACCTCGGGGCTGCCCGAGACCCTCCCCGTCTCCCGACGCCGGTCGGCCCGGTTCGGGCCCACCGTGGCGACCTACGGCGGACTGCTGCGCGACCGGACCTTCGTCGGGCTGGTGCTGGTCGCCGGGCTCGCGATGGGCGCGTTGTTCAGCTACGTCTCCGGCGCCGCCTACGTCTACCAGCAGCAGTTCGGCATGGACCCGCAGGCGTTCGGCATCGCGTTCGGCGCGGGGGCGATCTGGCTGGTCGTCGGCACCCAGCTGAACCCGGTGGTGCTGCGCCGCTTCGAGCCGCGCCAGGTGATGTCGACCGCCGTCGCCGCCGCGGTTCTCGTCGGGCTCGTGCTCGCCGTGCTCACCGCGACCGGCACCGGTGGGCTGCCCGCCGTCCTCGCCGGGGTGTGGGCGCTGCTGCTCGCCTGCGGTTTCGTCCTGCCGAACGCGCCGGCGCTGGCGCTGGCCCGGCACGGCGAGTCCGCCGGGACGGCGTCGGCGCTGCTGGGGTCGCTGCAGTTCGGGATCGGCGCCGCGACGTCCCCGGTCGTGGGGCTGCTCGGCAACGACGCGGCCGCGATGGGGGCCACCATGTTCGGCGCCGTCGCGCTCGCCGGGATCGCGCTGGTCGCCGTGGTCCGGCCGTGGACGCTGCCGGACCTGAACGAGGAGCCCGAGCGCGCGACGGCCTGACCGTCCGGCCCGGGACCCGTCGCCCTTGACCTGAAGTCAGCTCCAGCTCGTAGCGTCCGCGTCATGGACGTGAGCACCTGGACCGCCCTGCGCAACGCGAGCTCCGAACCCGCGCGGCGGACCCGCCCGGCCGGGGAGACGGCACGCCGGGTCCTGGCCTTCGCCCGGCCGCACCGGCGCCGGATCGGGGCGTTCCTGGTCGCGAGCACCGCCGCGGCCGTGCTCACGGTGGCGGTGCCGCTGCTGGCCGGGCGGGCCACCGACGCGGTGACCCGCGGCGAGCCGCTGTCGGTCATCGTGCTGCTGGCCGGGCTGATGGCGGCGGTCGCGCTGGTCGAGGCGGCACTGTCGATGCTGACCCGCTGGTACTCGGCGAACCTCGGCGAGAGCCTGATCCACCAGCTGCGGACCACCGTGTTCGACCACGTGCAGCGGATGCCGGTGGCCTTCTTCACCCGCACCCGGACCGGAGCGCTGGTCTCCCGGCTGAACTCCGACGTGCTCGGCGCACAGCGGGCGTTCTCCGACACCCTGGCCGGCGTGGTGTCCAACGTCGTCGTGCTGGCGCTGACGCTGGCCGCGATGCTGGTGATCTCCTGGCCGGTGACCCTGCTGGTGACGCTGCTGCTGCCCGCGTTCCTGGTCCCGGCCCGTCTGATGGGCCGGCGCCTGGCCGCCCTGGAGCGGGCGGCCGCGGACCACAACGCGGCGATGAGCACCCGGATGACCGAGCGGTTCTCCGCACCCGGCGCCACCCTGATCACGTTGTTCGGCCGCCCGGAGCGCGAGTCCGCCGAGTTCGCCGAGCGGGCCGACCGGGTCCGGGCGATCGGGGTGCGCTCGGCGATGCTGCAGTGGACGTTCGTGACGGCCCTGACGCTGGCGTCGTCGCTGGCCGTCGCCGTCGTCTACGGCGTCGGGGGCGGGTTCGCGCTGGCCGGGGCGCTGTCGGCGGGCGACGTCGTCGCGCTCGCGCTGCTGCTGACCCGGCTCTACCAGCCGTTGACGGCACTGGCCGGGGCCCGGATGGAGATCATGACGGTGCTGGTCAGCTTCGAGCGGGTGCTCGAGGTCCTGGACCTGGAGCCGATGATCACCGACGCACCGGACGCGCGCCCGGTGCCCGACGGGCCGGTCGGCGTCGAGTTCGACCGGGTGTCGTTCGCCTACCCCACCGCCGACCAGGTGTCGCTGGCCTCGCTGGAGGAGGTGGCCACACTCGACACCCGCGGCGGCGAGCCGGTGCTGCACGACGTGTCGTTCACCGCGGCTCCCGGCGCGGTGGTGGCGGTCGTCGGATCGTCGGGGGCCGGGAAGTCCACGGTCGCCCAGCTGCTCGCCCGGCTCTACGACGTGGGCGCGGGAGCCGTCCGGATCGGCGGCGTGGACGTCCGCGAGCTCACGACCGCCTCGGTGCACCGCACGGTCGGGTTCGTGACCCAGGACGGGCACCTGCTGCACGACACCGTCGCGGCGAACCTGCGGATCGGGGCGCCGGAGGCGACCGACGCGAAGCTGTGGGCCGCACTGCGCCGCGCCCGGCTCGACGGCCTGGTGGCGGCGCTGCCGGACGGGCTGGCCACCGTGGTCGGGGAGCGGGGGTACCGGCTGTCCGGTGGGGAGCGCCAGCGGATGACGATCGCCCGGGTGCTGCTGGCCCGGCCGCGGATCGTGGTGCTGGACGAGGCGACCGCCAGCCTGGACACGACGTCGGAGGCGGCGGTCCGGGCGGCGCTGGCCGAGGCGCTGCACGGGCGGACCGCGCTGGTCATCGCGCACCGGCTGTCCACCGTCCGCGACGCCGACGAGATCCTCGTGCTCGAACACGGCCGGATCGTCGAGCGCGGCGACCACGCCGCCCTGCTGGACCGGGGCGGGCGCTACGCCGAGCTGTGGGCCGGGACGGCGCCGGCCCCTGCCTAGCGGAAGTCCTCGGGTGAGACCTCGTCGATGAACTCGCGGAACTCCTGGAGCTGCTGCTCCGGCGGGGCGTCGGCCGGGACCGCGGTGGCCGCGCGGGCCTGGGCGGCGGCGCCGGTGGTGTCGTCCCCGTCGGGGGGCAGGACGTCGTCGACGGCCTGGCCGACCTCGTCGAGCACGTGCTCGGCCATCCCGATCGGCACGCTCTCGCGCACGGCCAGCGACAGTGCGTCCGACGGGCGCACGGCCAGCCGGGTGCCGCCGTCGAAGACCAGCTCGGCGGTGTAGACGCCGTCGACGAGGTCGGAGATCTCGACCCGTTCCAGGACCCGGCCCAACGCCTCCACCACCGGGAGCAGCACGTCCTGGGTGAGCGGGGTGCTCTCGTCGTCGCGCGGGCCCACGGCGATGACCTCGGCCTGCGGGGGGCGCAGGAACACCGGTACGCAGCGGTCACCGTCGGCCTCGCCGAGCAGCAGCACCGGCTGGCGCGACCGGGCGTGCACGATCAGGCGCAGGACGTGCATCGTCCGAGTCATGCGCCCAGTGTCCTCCCCGGCGGGGGGTGGCGGAAGTCTCAGAACGAGACGGCGGTCAGCCCCGCGCGAGCCACGGCATCGTCGTCGCGGCGAGGGTCAGGAACTGCACGTTCGCCTCCGGCGGCAGCCCGGCCATGTGGACGACGGCGTCGGCGACGTACCGGACGTCGAAGGTCGCCTCCGGCCGCACCGACCCGTCGGCCTGCGTCGCGCCGGTCGCGATGCCCGCGGTCATCTCGGTCGCGGCGTTGCCGATGTCGATCTGCCCGCAGGCGATGCCGAACCCGCGACCGTCGAGCGAGAGCGACTTCGTCAGGCCGGTGATCGCGTGCTTGGTGGCGGTGTAGGGCGCGCTGCCCGGCCGGGGGACGTGCGCGGAGATCGAGCCGTTGTTGATGATCCGCCCGCCCTGCGGGTCCTGGCCGCGCATCGCCGCGAACGCCGCACGGGCACAGAGGAACGAGCCGGTGAGGTTGACCGCGACGGCCGCGTTCCAGTCCTCGACGGAGATCTCGTCGACGGTGCCGCCCACGCCGAACGTGCCGGCGTTGTTCACCAGCAGGTCGACCCGGCCCCAACGCTCGCGCACCGCGGCGAACAGCGCCTCGACCGAGTCCGGGGCGGTGACGTCGGTGGGGACGACCAGGGTGTCGGCACGACCCGCCGCGGCACCGTCCAGCGGCTCACGACGGCGCCCGGCCAGCGCGACCCGCCAGCCGGCGTCGAGCAGGCCACGGGTCACCACCTCGCCGATGCCCGACCCGGCCCCGGTCACCACCGCCACACCGCTCATGGGCCCAGCCTGCCACGTGCCGTCCGGTGCCCCCGGGCACGACCGGCGCGGGGCGGGCGGTCCCGCGGTCCGTGGCGGGGACGCCGGTCAGAACATGCCGTTGTCGTTGGCGGAGGTGGCGGGGACGACCTGCAGGACGTCCCAGTGCTCGACGACCCGGCCGTCCTCGTCGACCCGGAAGATGTCGATACCGGCGTAGTCGTCGCCGCCCGGCCAGGTCTGGTGGCAGTGCAGGACGACCAGGTCGCCCTCGGCGACGGTCCGGACGAACCGCACGTGCTTGCCCGGGTACTCGGCGGCCATCCGCTCGAAGTAGTCGACGAACGCCTCCTTGCCGTCGGCGACGTGCACGTTGTGCTGGGTGTAGGTGTCCCCCGCGTAGCGCTCGAGGGCCTCGGCCGGGCGGCACCGGTTGAACATGAGGTCGTAGAACGCGCGGACGGTGTCCTTGTTGCGCTGCAGGTCGGCGGCCTGCGGTGCCCCACCGTGGCGGCCGGTCACGACGGGACCCGCATCAGGGCAGCACCGCCACGGCGTCGACCTCGACGAGGTAGCCGGGCGCGGCGAGCGCGGTGACCCCGATCCAGGTGCTCGGCTGCTGGAGCTCCACCCCCAGCGCCGCCGCCGCACGCTCGCGCCCGACGACGAACTGCTCGGCCCTGGTCTCGTCGAGGTCGACGACGTAGACGACCACCTTGGCCAGGTCGGCCACCGTCGCCCCGACCGCGTCGAGCGCGGCAGCGATGTTGAGGTAGCACCGCTCGGCCTGCGCGGCGACGTCGTCGTGGCCGACCAGGTCGCCCCGGACGTCCCACGACACCTGTCCCGCCAGGTACACGGTGCGCGTCCCCCGGGTGTCGGCCACCTGGTGGTGGACCTCGACCCGATGGACCCCCTCGGGGTGCACCAGCTCCACGCTCATCGCTGCTCCTTCTCCGTCGGCCGGGCTCGGTTCGACCCTCCGACGCCGCAGGCCCCACCGTCCATCGCATCTTCGTCCCGCTCCGTGAACCATATGGTTGTCACCGCAGGTCGGAAGGCAGGATGGGGCCGTGGCCCCGACGTTGAACCTGCACCTCACGCAGTACCTGGCCGCCGTCGTGGACGAAGGCCACTTCGGTCGGGCCGCGCAGCGGCTGCACGTCTCGGGGTCCGCGCTGAGCAAGCAGATCCGCACGCTCGAGGACAAGCTCGGGGTGGAGCTCGTCGACCGCCGCACGCATCCCGTCGGCCCCACCGAGGCGGGCCGGCTCTTCCTGACCGAGGCCCGGGAGGCGCTGGCGGCGGCCGACCGCGCCCTCGCCGCGGTCGCGGCCCACCGCCGCGCCGAGGCGGGGGTGCTGCGCCTGGGGTTCATGACGGCGACGACCGGCGCGCACACCCGCAGGATCCTGGAACGGATGCGGCGCGAGGTCCCCGACGTCGCGGTCCAGCTGATCCACCTGCCCTGGTCGGCCCAGGCCGACGCGGTCCACGACCGGACGGTGGACGCCTGTCTCGTGGGCCCCCCGATCCTGGACACCGCAGGCGTACGGCTCGATCTGGTGCGGAACGAGACGCTGGTGGTGGCGCTGCCGGCCGGCCATCACCTCGCCGACCGCTCCTCGGTCGTCCTCGCCGACCTCGACGAGGAGGTCCACATCACCGACGACCGGGCCGACCCGCAGTGGGTGCGGTGGTGGGCGCACGACCCGAGGCCCAGCGGACGCCCCGTCCGCTACGGCGCCTCCGCCCACACGGTGGACGAGATGCTCGAGGTCGTCGCCTCGGGCGTGGCGGTCGCCGTCACCGGTGCCTACGTGGGCGGCAGCCACCGGCATCCGGGGATCGTGTTCCTGCCGGTGGTGGACGCACATCCGTGCCCCATCTCCCTGTGCACCCGGGCCGACGCCACCGCACCGGCGGTCGAGGCACTGCGGCGGGCCGTGGACGCCGACCGCGCGACGTCGCACCCGTGGGCCACGGACCCCGACGGAACGACACGCCTCGGGACCTCTCCGGCCGTCTCGCGGATGCGCTAGAGAGCCGCAGACGACGCGAGCGTGACCCGCACGTAGCACTCTCTAGCACTGTCTCGGACCGTGCCGAGACATGCGCAGACGACCGCATCGACCGTCGATCCGACTCTGTACGGCATTCTCGCCCAGGCACTAGACAGCGCCATACGGCGACATCGAGCCGCGCACATAGTGGCGATCAGGCTCGTCTAGCGCGCGTACAAGAGATCCGGATACGGGCCGATCGACCCGACGCGAGCCCCCTCTCCTGGTGGCGTCGTCGCAGCGTAGCAGCACTCTGTCGAACGTGTGTGCGAGGGTCGGGTCAGTCGACGAACGGACCCGCGGCGACCGGGGCGAGGCCCCGGCCCTGCCTGCGGACCCGGCCGGCGGGTTCCCCGACGACGCGCACGAAGGCCCGAGCGAACGCGGCCTCGGAGCGGTAGCCGAACCGGTGGGCCGCCTCCGCCACCGTGCCACCGCCCTCCGACAGGAACTGCGCCGCGGCATGCATCCGCCACCGCGTCACGTAGCCCATCGCGGGCTCTCCGACGAGCTCGGTGAAGCGCGCGGAGAACGCCGAGCGCGACATGGCCGCCGTCGCGGCGAGCGCGGCCACCGTCCAGTCCCGCTCCGGCTCGCGGTGCACCGCCGCGAGCGCGCGGCCGATCCGGTCGTCGGCGAGCGCCCCCAGCCAGCCGGTGCGGGTCGCCGCGTCGACCCGCAACCGCCCGCGCACCGCCTGCAGGACCAGCACGTCGGCCAGACGGGTGATCACCGCGTCGCTGCCGGGACCGCCGTGTTCGACCTCCGCGGCCAGCAGCCGCAGTGTGTCCTGCACCCGGTCGCCGAGCGGCGACGGCTCGATCCGGACGAGGTCGGGCAGGCTCGCGACGAGGTCGCCCGCGGCGGGGTGGGAGAACCGGACCGCGCCACACACCATCCGGGTCACCGGACCGTCGCCGCCGTGCCGGAGCAGGGCGTAGCGCCCGTCGAGCATCGGGTGCGGGATCGACCGGATGTCCGGGGCGAACACACCGGGCGCGCTGCGCAGCACGTGCCCGGATCCCCGCGGCACGACGACCAGCTCCCCGGGCCGTAGCTCGCGGTCGACCCCCTCGACCGGGCCGTCGGTCCCGCCCGTGACGCCGTCGACGGTGAGCCGGCACCCGCCCGAGGTGACGACGTGGAACCACAGGCAGCCCGGCGTCGCGGGCAGCGTCATCCCCCACGGCTCGGCCAGCTCGGACCGGCAGTAGAAGACGCCGTCCATGCGCAGCACGTGCAGCGCCTCCCCGAGCGGGTCGGCGGCCGGGAACGGCGGCGCGGCGGACACGGTGCACAGCATGACAGCTCGTCCACAGACCATCCCCAGATGTGGACGGATGAGCATCGGTTGTGGACGGAAGTGGATTCTGCGTCCGATCAGATCGAGCGACGGTGGACGCACACCGATCGAAGGAGTTCGACATGATCACCGTGCTGGGCGCGACCGGGAACGTGGGTACGCAGGTCGTCCGGGAGCTGACGGCGGCCGGGACGGAGATGCGGGCCGTCGCCCGACGGCCGGGCGCAGCCGCCCCGGGCGTGCGGCCGTGGGCCGGCGACCTGGGCGACACGGCGTTCCTGCGGCGCGCGTTCGACGGCGCGGACGCCGCGTTCGTCCTGCTGCCGTTCGACGTCACCGCGGCCGGGCACGCCACCCACCAGACCCGGCTCGGGGAGTCGGTCGCCGCCGCGCTGGGCGACGCGGGCGTGCCGCGGGTCGTCGCGCTGAGCTCGCTCGGGGCGGAGGTCCCGGGCGGACCGGACCTCGCCGACACCGGGTACCTGGGCAGCCTGCACGAACAGGAGAGCCGGCTCGCGACGCTCGACGCGCACGTCACCCGGCTCCGGCCGGGCCTGTTCCTGGAGTCGTTCCTGTGGTCGGCCGACGCGATGCGGGCACACGGGGTGCACGCCGACTCGGTCGACCCGGACGTCGCGCTGCCGATGGTCGCCACCCGCGACGTCGGCCGGGCCGCCGCCGCGGCGCTGCTCGCCCCCGACGCACCGGCGGTCGTCGAGGTGCAGGGGGCGGCCGACCGGACGGTGCCCGACGTCGTCGCCGCACTCGGGCCCGCCCTGGGCGTGCCGGGCCTGACCTACGTGCGCGTCCCGGACGAGGAGATGGAGCAGCTGCTGCGCGGGGCCGGACTGCCCGCGGACGGTGCGCGGCTGCACGTCGCGATGAACCGGGCGTTCAACGAGGGCCGGGTCCGGGCGCACGGCCCGCGGGGCGCCGCCGACGGGGCGCTGACCGTCGAGGAGTGGGCGGCGGGGGTGGCGGGATGACCGGCATCCTCGACGGCGCCGCCGTCACCGGGGCGGGCCTGCTCGGCGGGGTCTACCTGGCGTTCTCGGTCGCGGTGCTCCCCGCCCTGCGTCGTCGCCCCGCCGCGGAGGCGGTCGCGGTGATGCGCGCGGTGAACCGGGTGATCGTGAACCCGGTGTTCGGGACACTGTTCGCCGGCACCGCACTGCTCGCCGGCGCGGTGACGGTGGCCGGGGCGCTCGGCGACCGGCCGCTGCGGATCGCGGGCGGGGTCGCGGTGCTGGCCGGCTTCGCCGTGACCGCCGCGGTGAACATCCCGCTCAACAACGCCCTGGAGCGCGACGGCGACTGGGCCGCGTTCGCCCCGCGGTGGAGCGTCGCGAACCACCTCCGGGGGGCGTTCTCGGCACTCGGCGTGGTCCTGCTGCTGCTCTGAGTCGAACGTGTGTGCGACATCTCGGGGACCCGTCTGGCGCCTGCCGGGGCGGGCGGGGCACGCTGGCCGCCGCGCCCGCTCCCCCGGGTGCGGACCGGCCGTCGCCCGCGACGGCTCCGCAGCGACGACCGGGGGAGCATGAACACCCACGAACGACGGCGGCTGGCCGCCCTGCGCACCGACCGCGAGACGGTGCTCGCGGCCGCGGCCGCGCTGCGGCACGAGGCCGTGCAGGCGCGCTACGCCGGGCTCGCCCGCCCCGAGATCGCGTTCGGGCTGGCCTCGGTGCTGGAGATGCTGGCGATGCGGATCGCCGACCAGCCCCCGGACGTCCGCGCGCACGTCGTGCGGATCGCCCGGGAGATGGCCGGCGACACGATGGACTCACCGACGATCCGGCGCACCCGCCGTCGGTGATCCACCGGAGTTGTCCACAGGTGTGTGCACAGCTGGGGACGGATCGAACCGGTGTTCGAGTCGCTCTAGCGCACGCCCTCCATCAGCACCTTCAGCTTCGGCACCAGCGCGACGACGACCAGGCCGACCACGATCGCGGTCACCCCGGTGATGCCGAAGTACGCCACCTCGGCGCCCTCGCTGTAGAGCTCCGCGAGCAGCCCGGAGAGCACCGTGCCCATCGAGACCGACAGGAAGAACAGCGCCACCATCTGGGTCTGGAACGCCTGCGGCGCCAGCTTGGTCGACAGCGACTGCCCGACCGGCGAGGTGAACAGCTCGGCCAGGCAGAACACCAGCAGGATCCCGACGACCGCGAGCAGCGGCGTCCCGTTGGCGCCGGTGCCGGCGAACGGCACGAACAGCAGGAACGCGCAGCCGACGACCACGGTGCCGATCGCCATCTTCATCGGCGACGACGGCTGGCGCGGCCCGAGCGTGGTCCACACCGTGGCGTAGACACCGGCGAGCAGGATGACGAAGACCGGCTCGATCGACTGGGTCCAGGTCACCGGCATCTCCCAGCCGAGGATCGTCCGGTCCAGGCGCTGGTCGGCGTAGATGGTGAGCACGGTGAAGATCTGCTGGAAGATCGCCCAGAACATCACCGAGGCGAGCCACATCGGCAGGAACGCCAGCACCCGGCGGCGCTCGACGCGGTCCACCTTCGGACTGGTCAGCATGAGCGTGAAGTAGGAGACGGTCGCGACCAGGACGATCCCGAACACGATCCACTTCAACCGGTCGGCGGTGATCACGTCGGTGGCGATCAGGACGCCGACGACGACCAGCAGCGCGACCGCTCCGATCCCGGCCCGGGTCCGGGTGGCGGCCGGGAGCGGGTTCGGGACGACGAAGCCGGACGTGGGCAGCTTCCGCCGGTTGACCGCGTACTGGGCCAGGCCGATCGCCATGCCGACCGCCGCGGCGCCGAATCCGACGTGGAAGCCCCACGTCGACTGCAGCACCCCGGTGAGCAGCGGACCGCTGAAGGCTCCGATGTTCACGCCCAGGTAGAAGATCGAGAACCCGGCGTCGCGACGGTCGTCGCCCGGGCCGTAGAGCGAGGCCAGGATCGTCGAGGCGTTCGCCTTGATCCCGCCGCTGCCGAACGCGACCAGCACCAGGCCGATCGCGAGCCCGGGCGTACCGGGCAACAGCGCCAGCGCGATGTGGCCCGCCATCACCGAGATCCCGCTGCCGAACAGCACCCGCTCGGGACCGAACAGCCGGTCCGCGGACCAGGCCGCGAGGATCGTCGAGAGGTAGACGGTGCCGCCGTAGGCACCGACGATGCCCGCCGCCACCCCCTCGTCCAGACCCAGGCCGCCCTGGGTGGCCGAGTAGTACATGTAGATGAGCAGGATCCCCTGCATGCCGTAGAAGGAGAACCGCTCGAACATCTCGACGCCGAAGAGCGTCGCGAGCTGGACGGGGTGGCCGAGAAAGGTCCTCTCCCGGCGCCGGGACGTGGTCGTGGTGTCGGACACGCCGTTCGGTCTACTCCGCCACGCAACGGTCGTAAAGCGCTTGACGAGTGACCGTCACCGCATCGCGACCCGTCAGAGGGACGCCGATCCCTCTTCCGGGACCATCCCGAGCCGGTCGGCGACGGCGGCCATGACGTCCTGGACGGCGACGGCGTCGGCCAGCGGCATGACCGGGCTCTCGGTCTCCCCCGCCGCGACCCGGCGGGTCACCTCCTCGATCTCGTGGGTGTAGCCGCGCCCGGTGGCCGGCAGCACGATCTCCTCGGGGTCGGCGCCGTGCCGGTGCACCACGATCCGGTCCGGGTGGTGGAACCGCGGCGGCACCTCGATCCAGCCCTCGGTGCCGATCACCCGGGCCGAGCCGGGCATCGCGCACTGCAGGCTGGTCTGCAGGGCCGCGCTGCGGCCGTCGGGCCAGCCGAGCAGGATCGACTCCTCCAGGTCCACGCCGGACGGCGTCAGCGCACCGCTCGCCGCGACCGTGCTCGGGCTGCCGAGCAGCATCTGGGCGAACGAGATCACGTAGACACCGAGGTCGAACAGGGCGCCGCCGCCGAGCTCCGGGGAGAAGAACCGGTCGTCGTCCCCGCTGCGGTTGCGCACGCCGAGGTCGGCCTGCACGGATCGGACCTCGCCGATCGCGCCCTCGGCGACGAGCTCCCGCAGCCGGACGACGGCCGGGAAGAACCGCGTCCACATCGCCTCCATGACGAACACCCCCCGGTGCCGGGCGGCCGCGGCGATCTCACGGGTCGCGACGGAGCTGACGGTGAAGGCCTTCTCCACCATGAGTGCCTTGCCCGCCTCGATCGCGGCCAGGGCGATCGCCCGGTGCTGCGGGTGCGGGGTCGCGACGTAGAGGACGTCGACGTCCGGGTCGTCGAGGATCGCGCGGTAGCCGGTGTGCACCCGCGCGATCCCGTGCCGGCGGGCGAACTCCTCGCCGCGTTCCGCGGAACGCGACGCGACCGCGACGAGCTCGGCGCCGGGCACGTGTGCGAAGTCCGGCGCGACGGCGTCGGCGATGCGGCCCGGACCGATGATTCCCCACTTCACGCTCATGCCGTCGATCCTGCCCGGCGACCGCGGGAACTTCCCGGCGGCCGACCGATGAGTCCGGTCACCGCGCCCGGTCCACCACTTCGAACGGCACCGGAACCCCCGGCGCCACGTCCACACAGGAGCCCCCGATGCCGAACATGATCTTCGTGAACCTGCCGGTCGCCGACCTCGCCGCGGCGAAGTCCTTCTACTCCGCGCTCGGCTTCGGGCTGAACGAGCAGTTCTCCGACGAGCGCACCGCCTCGTTCGTCGTCAGCGACGCCATCGTGGTCATGGTGATGACGCAGGACCGGTTCCGGGAGTTCACCGAGCAGCCCGGCGTCGCCGACCCGCGGTCGGCCCGCGAGGTCATCAACGCCTTCGGCGTGGACAGCCGCGACGAGGTCGACCGGCTGATCGAGGCCGGTCTGGCCGCCGGCGGCACCCTGTCCGGCAAGACCGAGGACCACGGCTTCATGTACGGCCGCGGCATCGACGACCCGGACGGCCACCACCTCGAGTTCGTCTGGATGGACGCCGCGGCCGTCGCCGGGGAGTGATCCCCGCCCGGTCCGTCGCCGCCGTCCGAGGGGTGCGGCGACGGACCGGGCCGATCGGTGCCCGCCCGGTCGGCGTCCGGTCGGACGGCGCAGGATCCGGCGGCGCACCGGCCGGGCAGCGCAGCGGCGACGGGCGGCGCGGGTTCAGACGGCGCGCAGCGGGCGCACCTTGCGGACCAGCCCGTCGATGGCGAGTGCGTAGCCGTCGACGCCGAACCCGACGACGATGCCCGCCGCCACCGGCGAGACGAACGAGTGGTGCCGGAAGGTCTCGCGGCCGTGCACGTTGGAGATGTGCACCTCGACCGTGGGGAGCTCGGCCCCCTCGATCGCGTCGTGCAGCGCGACCGAGGTGTGGGTGTAGGCGGCGGCGTTGAGGACCAGGCCGACCGCGTCGCCGCGCTTCACCGCGGCACCGGCCTCGTGGATCCAGTCGACGAGGACGCCCTCGTGGTTGGTCTGGCGGAAGTCCAGCTCGAGGTGGTGCGCGGCGGCCGACTCCCGGCACAGCGCCTCGACGTCGGTGAGCACGGTGGTCCCGTACACCTCCGGCTTGCGGGTCCCGAGCAGGTTGAGGTTCGGGCCGTTGAACACGAAGACGGTGGTCACGCCCGCGATCCTCTCAGCCGCGCCAGCCGGGGCGGACCAGGCCCGACTCGTAGGCCAGCACGACCAGCTGCGCGCGGTCGCGCGCGCCGAGCTTGGTCATCGTGCGGCTGACGTGGGTCTTCGCCGTCGTCGGGCTCATGTGCAGACGGACGGCGATCTCGTCGTTGGACAGCCCGGCGGCAACCTCGGCGAGGACCTCCCGCTCGCGGTCGGTGAGCTCGCCGAGCCGCAGGGCCCCGTCGGGCCCGCCGCGCGAGCGCGCCGCGAACTCGCCGATCAGGGTGCGGGTGACGGCCGGGGCGAGCAGTGCCTCCCCACCGTGGACGACCTGGATGGCGTGGATGAGGTCGGCCGGTTCGGAGTCCTTCACGAGGAAGCCGCTGGCCCCGCCGCGGATCGCCTCGAAGACGTAGGAGTCGTCGGTGAAGGTGGTCAGCACGACCACCCGGGTGCCGGCGAGCTCCGGGTCGGTGGTGATCTCCCGGGTCGCGGTGAGGCCGTCGGTGCCGGGCATGCGGATGTCCATGAGCACGACGTCCGGGCGGTGCTCGCGGGCGGCGACGGCGGCCTGCGCACCGTCGGCCGCCTCGGCCACGACGTCCAGGTCGGGCTGGGAACCGAGCAGGGCGCGGAAGCCGGACCGGACGAGTGCCTGGTCGTCGGCGAGCAGGACGCGGATCACCTGTCGGCTCCCGGGGTCGTGGGGTGGTCGGGGACGCGGGCCTGCGTGACGGTCCCGGACGAGCCGGGACCGGCGGCCGGATCGGTGGCGGGATCGGCAGCGAGCGGGCCGGGGGCGACCAGGTCGGCGGGTCCGTGGTCGGCGGGTCCGGGGTCGGTGGTGGGGTCGGCCGGGGGCGCGGGCAGGTGGGCGCGCACCCGGAAACCCCGCTCCGGGCCCGGCCCCGCCGTCAGCGTCCCGCCGATCGAGCGAGCACGCTCGCGCATCCCGGTCAGCCCGGTGCCGTCGACCGCGCCGGGGGCCGGGCCGGCACCGTCGTCGTCGACGGTCAGGTCCAGCGCGTCCGCGCCGAACCGCAGGGTGACCACGGCGGTGCCCGCACGGGCGTGCCGGCGCGTGTTGGTCAGCGACTCCTGCACGATCCGGTACGCCGCCAGGTCCACCCCGGTCGGCAGCGGTCGCGGGCCCCCCTCGGTGTCGCGGCGCACCGGCAGCCCCGCGGCGCGCACCTCGTCGAGCAGCGCGTCGAGCCGGTCGAGGCCGGGGGTGGGCGCCCGCGGGGCCTGCTCGTCGACCCCGCGCAGCACCCCGAGGGTGGAGCGCATCTCGCGCAGCAGGTCACGGCTGGCGCGCTTGATCTCGGTGAGGGCGGTGCGGGCCTGCTCGGGATCGTCGTCCATCAGGTAGAGCGCGACCCCGGCCTGCACGTTGATCAGTGACACGTGGTGGCCGAGCACGTCGTGCAGCTCCTGGGCGATGCGCAGCCGCTCGGCGTCGGCGCTGCGCCGCCGCTCGGCCTCCGCGGCCCGCCGGGCCTGCGCCGTGCGCTCGCGGCGGACCCGCCACAGGGCACCCCCCGCGACGAGTGCCGCCAGCCAGGCCAGCACCGGGCCGGCCGCCGGCCACGGGACCGGCCGACCGGCCACCAGCAGCCACCCGAGCAGCACGCCGAGCGCGACGACGACCACCGCGAGCGCCCGGTGGTGGCGCCCCGCGGCGACCGCCGACACCAGCGCGACGGCGAACGCGAACCCCAGCGGCCCCACCAGCGGGTAGCCCAGCCCGAGGTAGACGACGACCGCGGCCGCGCACACCGTGAGCGCGACGACCCGATTCAGGTGCCGGAACAGCAGCGCGACCGGCCCCACCGCGAGCAGCACGGCGGCGAGCCCGTCGAGCGGGAGCGCCGTCGTGTCCGGGGTCGGGTACTGCGCGGTGCGGACGGCGTAGAACGCCGAGCCGCCCAGCGTGAACAGGCCGACGACCAGTGCGGGGACGAGTGTCCGGGCGATCCCGCCCCACCTCGGACGTCGGTCGGCGGTCACGCGGGACATGGTAGACCGGGTCACCGACGGCGGGCGTCGTCCGGACGGCGACGGCCCGCGTACTCCCGCGGGAGTACCCGGGCGGACGCTCCTCCCCCGCCGGCGGCAGCCCGACCGGCGACCACCGGCGGACGCGCCCGACCCCGGTCCGCGGCGACGCTGGCCGTCATGACAGCGACTCCGGACACCCGCACCGCACCCACCGTCGAGCCACCCACCACGCCACCCGCCGAGCCGGCACCCGCGCCGGCACCCGCCACGCCCGCGGACCGGCCGGTCGCGTCGGCGGACCGGGTGGTCCCACCGCCCGACGCCGTGCTGGCCTCCGACGCCGAGCGCGAGCACGTCACCGCCCGGCTGCGGACGGCCGCCGCCGAGGGACGCCTGACCCTCGCCGAGTCCGACGAGCGCCAGACCGCCGCCTATGCCGCCCGCACCCGCGACGAGCTCGTCCCGCTGCTCGCCGGGCTGCCCCGCACGCCCCGGCCGCGTCGTCCCCGGCGCGGCCCCCTCACCCCCCGCGCGCAGCGCAACCTGCGGATCCACACCGGGGTGACCGGCGCCGTGCTCCTGCTGCTGGTGCTGGGCGCGGTGCTCGGACCGGCCCCGCTGTTCGCGCCGATCGGACCGGCGTTCTGGCTGGGCCTGATCCTGTTCGTGCACTCCCGGCGGGCCGAGCGCGAGCCGTCGCCGGACGAGGAGCTGCCCGAGGAACTGCGGTGACCGCCGTCGCCGAGCGGACCGGACGGACGGCGCCGAGACGGCTCGCCCGCCGTCCGCGGGCCGCGGTGCGCACCGCGCACGTGCTGCTCGCGGCGGCCTGGACCGGCGCGTCGCTGGTGATGCTGGTGCTGCCCGCGGCGGTGCTGCTGCAGGGCGCCGACGCCGGGTTCGCCGTCGCGGTGATGGCCACCGTCGGGAACGGGGTGATCCCGTTCCTCGCCGTCGGCACCGTGCTCAGCGGGGCGGTCCTCGGGCTCGGAACGGCGTGGGGGCTGTTCCGGCACCGCTGGGTCGTCGCGAAGACCGCGCTGGCCCTGGCGGTGATCGTGTCCTCGGTCGCGCTGAGCACCGGCTGGATCGACGCCGCCGGGGCGGGGGACCGGTCGGTGCTGCCGCTGCTGGTCGCGGCCGCGGTGCTGCACCAGGTGATGCTGCTCGGCGCGACGGTGCTGTCGGTCGAGAAGCCCGGCGGACGACTGCGCCGGCGACGATTGACAGGCAACCAAAAGGTTGCATAATTGGCCGCGTGACCGACGTGGATGCCGTCTTCCGCGCCCTCGCCGACCCGACGCGGCGGCGCATCCTCGACCGGTTGCACGAGCAGGGCGAGTCGACGCTCGGTGCGCTGTGCGAGGGCCTGGACATGAGCCGCCAGGCCGTGTCCAAGCATCTCGCCCAGTTGGAGTCCGCCGGGCTGGTGACCACCCTGCGACGCGGCCGGGAGAAGCTCCACCACCTCGACCCGGTCCCCATCCAGGAGATCCACGACCGGTGGATCGGGAAGTTCGAGCGCAGCCGTGTGCAGGCGGTCACCGCCCTGCGCGCGGCGCTGGAGGAGCACGATGAGTGAGCGTCGCTACGTCTACACGACCTACATCCGCAGCACCGCCGACCAGGTGTTCCGGGCGCTGACCACGCCGGAGTTCACCATGCAGTACTGGGGCGGGGCGGAGCTGACCTCGGACTGGCGGGTGGGGAGCCCGCTGGAGGCGCTCCACCCCGACCGCGACGACTTCATCGGCGAGGTCCTCGCCGTCGAGCCGCCGCACCGGCTGTCCTACACCTTCACCGGCCGGGCGGAGCAGGCCGCGGGGCGGCCGCCGACCGTCGTCGAGTTCGCGATCTCCCCGTTCGGCGAGGAGGCGGTGAAGCTGCAGGTCGTCCACACCGGGTTCACCGACGACGAGCAGGGCGCCCGGGACGCCCGCGACGTCGGTGAGGGCTGGCCCGCGATCCTGGCAGCGCTCAAGACGCTGCTCGAGACCGGCCGGCCGCTGGGCTCCCCCGGTCACTTCGCACCGCGGACACCGGCGGCGCCCGCCCGGTGAGGCCACGCCCGGCGCCCGCCGCCGGGACCGGCGGTCTCAGCGGCCGAGCAGGCGGGCCCACCAGTCACGGCGGGACCGTCGCCCGTGCCCGGTCCCGCCGGTGGGCCGGGCCGCGGCGGGACCGGTGGCGGCACCGGCGGCGGCGCGGCGGCGTTCCCGGGCCGCGTGCCAGCGCGCGACGACCTCCTCGACGTCGAGCCTGCGGATCGGGACCCGCGGGCCCATCGGGTGTCGCATGTGATCGACGACCCGGGAGTTGACCTCCTCGACGTGCTCGCGCACGCGGCGCTCGTCGACGAAGCGGGTGACGGTCTCGTCGATCCGGTCCAGCTCCTTGCGCAGCTGGATCGACGGCGGGAGCATCGCGTCCCCCGGGACGCCCTCGCGTTCCAGGTAGCCGCGGATCCACCAGTTCTCGTCGACCGGGCCGATCCGGCCCGCGCCCGGCAGCGGCTTCCCCTTGCCGGGCAGGTCGTCGAAGTCGCCCCGCTCGACGGCCTCCCGGATCGTCCGGTCGACCGGGGACTCGAACCGCGGGTCCACACCGTTCATGGCTGCACCACCCCCTCACGAGGTTACCGGCGACGGCCGTTCCCTGTCGGTGCTCGGGTGCACACTCCGCGCCATGACGACGACACCGACCACGACACCCGCGACGACACCCACGACCGACCGCTCCCGCGCACTCGACCTGGCGCGCCACTACCCCGGCCGACGGGCCGGGCACGTCGCGGCGCAGCAGCGTGGGGCGGGGTTCCCCGACCGCAACTGACGCCTCGGTGCCGACGGTGAGCACCGCACCGCCCACCTGCTGACCGCGCTGACCGGCCGTACCCGCCGGGACCGGCTGCTCGGCAGGCCCGCCGCCTGGCGGGTGCTGCACTCGGTCCCGCTCGACGGCGGTGCCGCGGACCTCGACCACGTCCTGATCGGACCGCCCGGCATCTGCGTGGTCGGCACCCGGCACCACCGCGGCCGCTCCCTGCTCCTCGCCGGCGAGCGGCTGGTGGTGGCGGGGACGGCCACCGACGCCGTGCCCCGGGCCCGGGCCGAGGCGCAGCGGGTGCGCGAGCTGCTGCTGCCCCGCCTCGGGACGGCCGCCGCCTCGACACCCGTCCGTCCGGTGGTCGCGCTGGTAGGGGCCCCGATCCGGGTGCGCCGCTGGCCCGACGACGTCGTGGTCGCCACCGAGGGCGCGCTGGTGTACGCCCTGCGCGGGCTGACCCCGGTGCTCGGGCCGCGGGAGGTGGAGCGGATCCACGCCGTCGCCCGGCGCCCGGAGAGCTGGGGGTGAGGCGTGCGCCGGGTCACGGCGCCTTCCCCGTGCCGGGCCCGGTCCGCATGCTCTCCGGGTGACCTCGACCGCGCCGGCCCGGACCGGGCTGCACCGTGTCCCGATCCCGGCGGACGTCGCTCCGTCCGGGATCGCGGCGGCGGTGCGCCGGCTCGCCCACCGCCCCCGGCTGGTCGCCTTCGGCGGGAGCTGGTCGTGGGGGTCGCTCGTCGCCACCGACCCGGTGTTCACCGCCCCGGACGGCGCCGACCCGTTCACGGTGCTGGACGCACCGCCGCGACCGGTACGTCCGGGGGCGCCCCCGGACGCGGGGGCGACCGGAGCCGTCGGGGGCGGCTGGTTCGGGCTCCTGGACCACGCGCCACCCGGGGAACGGCCGACCGCGTCGCTGTCCTGGTACCGCGACGTGCTGCGGCACGACGGTGGGCGCTGGTGGTTCGAGGCGCTGGTCGTCGGCCGGTCCCCGCTGCCGGGCCTGCCGGACCGTCCCGGCGCGGCGCACCCGGACACCCGCTCGGCCGAGGACCGGTGCGCGGAGCTGTGCGCCGACCTCGCCCGCCCGGCACCGCAGCGGTCGGCCCGGATCGCGGTCACCCGGTGGCCCGACCGCGACGCCCACCTGGCCGCGGTCGAGCGGTGCGTCACCGAGATCCGCCGCGGCGAGATCTTCCAGGCCAACGTCGCGACCCGGCTCGAGGTGCGGCTGGACGGCGACCCGCACGAGGCGTGGGCCCGGCTCGTCGAGCCGGTCGCCCCCGCCCGCGCGGCACTCGTCGTGACACCGGGACGGGCGGCGGTGGGGGCGAGCCCGGAGCTGTTCCTGCACCGCGACGGCGACCGGGTCACCACCGCCCCGATCAAGGGCACCCGGCCGCGCACCGGCGGGTCCGGCGACGAGGCCGAACGTGCCCGGCTGGGCGCCTCGGTGAAGGACGCCGCGGAGAACGTGATGATCGTCGACCTGATGCGCAACGACCTGGCCCGGGTGGCGCGTCCCGGCGGGGTGCGGCCGGGGCAGCTGCTCACCGTCGAACCGCACCCCGGGGTGTGGCACCTGGTGTCGCGGGTGCACGCGACCCTGCGCGACGACGTCACCGACGCCGGTCTGCTCGCCGCCACGTTCCCGCCCGGCTCGGTCACCGGCGCGCCGAAGATCCGTGCCTGCGAGGTGATCGCCGACTGCGAGGACGGCGGGCGCGGACTGTTCACCGGCGCGGTCGGCGGGGTGAGCCCGCTCGCCGGGCTGGAGCTGAACGTCGCGATCCGCACCCTCGACCTCGGCCCCGCCGGGCCCGACGGCAGCCGCGCCGGACGGCTCGGCGTGGGCGGCGGCATCACCGTCGACTCCGACCCGGCGGAGGAGTTCGGCGAGGTCCTCACCAAGGCCGCCCCGGTACTGGCCGCGCTCGACGGCCCACCCCGCCCGCTCCGGCCGCAGGTCGGCAGGCCCGCCGACCGGTCCGCGGGCCTGTTCGAGACGCTGTCCTGCGTCGACGGCCGGGCCCGCCGGGTCGGGGAGCACGCCGCCCGGCTGCGCCGCTCCTACCTGGCGGTCACCGGCCGCCCGCTCGGGGCGCGGGTCGAGGCCGAGGTCGCCGCGGCCGTCGCCGGGCTGTCCGGGCAGCACCGGGTGCGGGTCGAGGCGTCACCGCGGGACCCGTCGCGGGTCACCGTGCGCGCGATCCCCTGGGCGGGTCCGGTCCCGCTCGTCGAGCAGGACGGTGTGGTCGCCGTCGTCCGCCGCGGTACCGACGGCGAGTCCCACAAGTTCGCCGACCGTCGCTGGCTCGACGCCCACGAGGCGGCCTCCGCACGGAGCACGCCGCTGCTCTGCGACCCGACGGGCCGGGTGCTGGAGACGACCCACTCCGCCGTCGCCGCCGTGCACCGCGGGCGGCTGTGGGTCCCCCCGCTCGACGGCCGCATCCTGCCCGGCACCGGGCGGCGCGCGCTGCTCGACCTGGTGGGCCCCGGTGCCGTGCGCATCGCGCCGCTGCCGCTGGCCGCGCTCACCGAGGCCGACGGGTTCCTGCTGGTCAACGCCCTGCGCGGGGTGCAGTGGGTGCGCCGGGTCGACGACGCGGACCACACCGTCGCGGCCTGGGACGGCCCGGATCCGCTGACCCGCCACCTCGCCGAGGTCCTGTCCCGCTGACCCCTCGCCCCGCGTCGGCGCCATCCGGTCGGCTCGCACCGCGCGCCCGCCCCGGCCGTGGTTGCGCCCGCCCGACCTCGCACGCCCGTCCCCCACCTCGCGCACCCTGCAGACCGTGCGAGGTCCTCGGAAGGTGTGCGAGGTCGGCCCCACCGGCAGGATCGGGTCGTGAGCACCGACCGGATCGCCGCCGAGCTGCGTCGCCCCCTGCGGTGGGTCCCCGCCCTCCCGCTGCACCGCCCCCGGCTGCTGCGCCTGCTGCAGCGGCTGTCCCGACGCGGCAGGCCCGCCGCCGTCGACGGGGTCCGGTCGACCACGCACCCGGGTCCGCCGATGCTGCGCGTGCACGTCCCCGACCACCGCACGACCCCCGCGGCGCTGCTGTGGTTCCACGGCGGCGGCCTCGTGCTCGGATCCCCGTTCATCGACGACGTCCGGTGCGGCGAGCTGGCCGCCGAGCTGGGCATCGTCGTCGTCGCGGTGGACTACCGGCTCGCGCCCGGCGACCCGTTCCCGGCCGGCCTGGACGACTGCCACACCGGGTGGACCTGGCTGCACGACGCCGCCGGCCGGCTGGGGATCGACCCGGCGCGGATCGCCGTCGGCGGGGCGAGCGCCGGGGGCTGCCTGGCCGCCGCGCTCGTCCAGCGCCTGCACGACGAGGGCGGACCGCAGCCGGTCGCGCAGTGACTGGTCTACCCGATGCTCGACGACCGCACCGCCGCCCGCCGCGAGCTCGACCGGCCGCCGCACCGGGTGTGGAACAACCGCAACAACGAGGTGGGCTGGCACGCCTACCTGGGGCGCGCGCCGGGGACCGGTGAGCCCGGACCGTACGCGGTGCCCGCCCGCCGGGCCGACCTGTCCGGGCTGCCGCCCGCATGGATCGGGGTCGGCGACGTCGACCTGTTCCACGACGAGGACGTCACCTACGCGCGGCGGCTGCGGGAGGCCGGGGTGCCGGTCGAGCTCGACGTCGTCGCCGGCGCACCGCACGGTTTCGACGGCTGGGGCAAGGGCGTCGCGATCGCCGACGACTTCACCGGGCGCTCGGTCGCCTGGCTGCGGGACGCGCTCGCCGGCTGATCATCCGGCCAGGTCCAGCAGCAGCGCGGCCAGCTCACGCGGCCGGTTCTGCGGTACCAGGTGGTGGGTGTCGAGCTCGGCGTACCGCCAGGCGTCGGAGGCCCGGGCGCGGTCGGCGGCCGCGGTGAACGCCCCGCCCGCGACGTCCTCGCGGGTGGCCCGCACGAAGGTCCGCCCGCACGGCCACTGCTCCAGCGGCCGGGTCAGCCGGACCGGCTCGGTGAGCGTCCGGGCCGGCTGCGGGGAGCGACGCGGCGCCGACCACGCGGCCTCGGCCGGATCGTCGTAGTGCCGCTCCGGCCCCGGGACCAGCCACGACGCCCCCAGGCCCGGCGCGCCCGGCGCGGGCACCGCGGCGGCGAGCGCGGGCGCCAGGTCCAGGACGGACTCGCCGTCGCCGGGGACGAACGCGTCGAGGTAGACCAGCTCCCGGACCCGGTCACCGATCTCCTCGAGCGCCCCGGTCACGACCATCCCGCCGTAGGAGAAGCCAAGCAGCACGATGTCGTGCAGGTCCTCGTAGAGCACCGCGTTCACCACGTCGCGCACGTGCACCGACAGGTCGATCCAGGGCCCGGCCAGATGCGAGCGCTCGCCGATGCCGGTGAGCGCGGGCGTCACCACCTCGTGCCCGGCCGCGCGCAGCAGCGGGCGCACCAGGTGGAAGGCGTGGGCGCCGCCCCAGGCGCCGTGGACCAGCACGAACGTCGTCATGGCAGCAGACTTCCACGACGATGAGCGAATTTCCCGACGGCTTCTTCGACCGCGCCGACCCCGCCGACGACCGGGAGTTCTACCTGCCGCCCCGGTTCGTCCAGCACATCGACGAGGGTGCGATCGCGGCCGCGACGGCGTTCTACGACGAGATCGGCACCACCGGCCGGGTGCTGGACCTGATGTCGTCGTGGGTGTCGCACCTGTCGCGCCGCCCGGAGCACCTGACCGTGCTGGGCATGAACCGGGCCGAGCTCGCGGCCAACCCGATGGCCCACGAGGCGGTCCGGCACGACCTCAACGCCGACCCGGTGCTCCCGTTCGCCGACGCCGCGTTCGACGCCTGCGTCTGCACCGTCTCGGTCGACTACCTGACCGACCCGGTCGCGGTGTTCGCCGAGGTGGGACGGGTGCTGGCCCCCGGCGGGGTGTTCGCCGCCACGTTCTCGGACCGCTGCTTCCCGACCAAGGCGGTCCGCGGCTGGCTCGCCTCCGACGACGCGGCGCGGGTCGCGATCGTGGGCGAGTACTTCCGGCGCAGCGGCGCGTTCGACACCCCGGCCGCCCGCGACTGCGGTGCCCCCGGGGACCCGCTGTACGCGGTGTGGGCGCGCACCCCTACCGGCTGAGGAACCCGGCCAGCAGCCGCTCGAACTCCGCCGGGCGTTCCATGTTCGGGTAGTGCGCGGTACCCGGCACGGTCGCGAGCCGGCCGTCCGGGACCCGCTCCACGGTCCCGGTGACGATCCGCCGGTGGTCGTCGGAGTCGAGATCGCCGACGACGCCGAGCAGTGGCACCGCCAGGCCCGGGGCCCGGTCGAGGGCGTCGTCGAGGAAGCCGATCGGCGCCGGCGGCGCGGCCGGGTCCGCGGGCAGGTGGTGGGCCAGCATGTCGACGGCCATCAGCCGGACCTCGGCGAGCACGGCCGGGTCGACCTCGGCCGCCATCCGGTGCGGGCCGGGCACGAACTCCAGGAACACCGAGATCCAGCGCTCGGCGTCGAGGTCGAGGCGGGCCTGCTCCCAGCGGGCCATCCTGTCGAGCATCCAGGGGTCGGTCCAGGTGGGCGCGCCGGCACCGGCGCCGCTGAGCACGACCCGGTCGACGAGGTCGGGCCGCTCCAGCGCGGTGTCGAACGCGATCCGCGCGCCCATCGAGAGCCCCACCAGCACCACCGGACCGGTGCCCAGCTGCTCCAGCAGCACGGCGACGTCGTCGTGCGGGCGGTACCCGTCGGGCCCCGGGTCCGACGAGGCGCCGTGCCCGCGTGCGTCCGGGACGATCACCCGGTGCCGGGCCGACAGCGGTCCGACCTGCCGGGCCCACATGCGGCCGTCGAGCGCCCCGCCGTGCAGCAGGACCAGCGGAGGCCGCCCGTCGGGGTGCGGACCGGTGTCGCGAAAGGCGACGCGACCGCCCGGTACGGGCAGGAACGCCGGGACGGTGCTCCGGGCCAGGGGGAGAGTCATGACACCCAAGGTGTCATGACTCGGTCCGCATGACAACTGAGGTGTCACAATTGCCGGGTGACCGACATCGACCGGACCGCCGAGAAGCTCGCCGAGGTGTACCTCCTGGTGGGCCCGCTCTACCGACGGGTGCTGCGCGAGGTGGAGGAGACGGCGCCGGAGAACCGGGTGTCCGCCGGAGTGCGCGCGGTGCTCGACCAGCTCCGGCGGCACGGCCCGATGACCGTGCCCGAGATCGGTCGTTCGCAGTCGCTGAGCCGTCAGTTCGTGCAGCGCATGGTGGACGAGGCCCTCGCCGCCGGACTGGTCGAGCGGACCGACAACCCGCGGCACCGGCGTTCCAAGCTCGTCGCCGCGACCGCGGCGGGCCTGGCGGTGATCGAGGACGTCGTCGGGCGCGAGCACACCCGGCTGCGGACGGTCGCCGCGCACCTCCCGGCCACCGACGTCGACGCCACGCTGCGCGTCCTCGCGGCGCTGGTCGCCGACCTCGCCGAGATCGAACCCGCAGGCGAGCATTGACCCCCTTCGGTCCCGTGCCGCACGATCCGACCGAGATCGACCCCTCACCGCTGGTGGTGCCCACGCATGTCCGACACGTTCACCTTCTCCGGCCGCGACGGCACCGCCGTCACCGCCTACCGCTGGCTCCCGGGGGCCGCCGGTGACCCGGTGCGCGGGATCGTCCAGATCACCCACGGCATGGGCGAGCACGCCCTGCGCTACGTCCCCCTGGCCGAGACCCTCACCGCGCGCGGCTTCGCGGTGTATGCCCAGGACCACCGTGGGCACGGCGCCACCGCGGGCGGACCCGAGCACTACGGCGTCCTCGGCGACGACGGCTGGGACCAGCTCGTCACCGACATCGGCCTGCTGTCCGCGCACGCCCGGGCCGAGCACCCGGGCGTCGGGCTGGTGCTGCTCGGCCACAGCATGGGCTCCTTCGCCGTGCAGCAGGCGCTCGTGGCCGACGGCACCCCGCCGGACGCGGTCGTCCTGTCCGGCACCGCGCTGCTCGACCTGATAGAGCAGGGGCTGGACCTGTCCGGCCCGCTGGACCTGTCGTCGTTCAACGCACCGTTCGAGCAGCGCACCGGCTTCGAGTGGCTCTCCCGCGACGCCGCACAGGTCGACGCCTACGTCGCCGACGCCCGCTGCGGCTTCGGCCTGGACGCCCCCGGGACCCGGGCGATGTTCGCCGGTGGGCGTCCGCTCGCCGAGGCCGCGACGCTGAAGCGGATCGCGGGCGGGCTGCCGGTCTACGTCGTGGTCGGCGACCAGGACCCGGTCAACGCCGGGCTGGCCCTGGTGCGGCCGCTCACCGAGCGCTACGCCGAGGCAGGCCTGCAGGACGTCACCCTGAAGGTCTGGCCGGGCGCCCGGCACGAGGTGTTCAACGAGACCAACCGCGAGGAGATCGTCGCGGACCTGCTGTCCTGGCTGGACCGCGTGGTGCCCGCCCGCGGGGACGGCGCCACGTCCGGCCGGCAGGACGCCTGAGATGCGCGTCGACACCACCGGCGGGTTCTCCGCCACCCCGGACGCGACCGAGGCGGCCGCCGTCGCCGCCGAGGCCGACGGCTACGACACCCTGTCCGTGCCGGAGACCGCGCACGACGCGTTCGTCTCGCTGGCGCTCGCGGCCAGGGCCACCCGCCGGATCCGGCTGCAGTCCGCCATCGCGGTGGCCTTCGCCCGCAACCCGATGACGCTCGCCTACCAGGCCAACGACGTGCAGCTGGTCTCCGGCGGCCGGTTCGACCTCGGGCTGGGATCGCAGGTCCGCCCGCACATCGAGCGCCGGTTCGGCATGCCGTGGAGCCGCCCGGCGGCCCGCATGGAGGACTTCGTCTCGGCGTTGCGGGCGATCTTCCACGCCTGGGCCACCGGGGACCGGCTGCACCACCGCGGCGAGTTCTACTCCCACACCCTGATGACCGAGTTCTTCTCGCCGGGGCCCAACCCGCACGGGATACCGCCGGTGATGCTGGCCGCGGTCGGCGAGCGGATGACCGAGGTCGCGGGCCGGGTCACCGACGGCCTGCTGGCCCACTCGCTGACCTCGCCGTCCTACCTCGCCGAGGTCACCCTGCCCGCACTGCGCCGCGGGCGCGGCCGCGACGACCTCACCGGTTTCGACGTCTGCCTGCCGGTCTTCGCCGTCCTGGGCGCCGACGCCGACGCCCGGGCCGCCGCCGAGGCGGGGGTGCGCCGCCAGATCGCGTTCTACGCCTCCACCCCGCCGTACCGCCCGGTGCTGGAGCACCACGGCCGCGGCGCGCTGGCCGACGAGCTCAACGGGCTGTCGCGGCAGCAGGCCTGGGACGAGATGGCCGGCCTCGTCGACGACGACCTGCTCGACCTGTTCGCCGTCGCGGGCGACCCGGCCGCGGTCGCCTCCGGGATCGCGGACCGCTACCGGGACCTCGTCGACCGGGTGTCGCTCTACACCCCCTACGACGCCGACCCCGCCCTGGTGCTGGACGTGGTCACCCGCCTGCGGGCGGCGTGAGCACGCACCCGGAGGTCCGGGAGGGCGTGCGCGCGGTCTGCTCCCGGTTCGGTCCGGAGTACTGGCGCGCCTGCGACCGCGAGCACCGCTTCCCGCAGGAGTTCCACGACGCGATGGCCGCCGGCGGCTGGATCGGCGTCGCGATCCCCGAGGCCTACGGCGGCGGGGGCGCCGGGATCTCCGAGGCCGCCGCGGTGATGGAGGAGGTCGCCGCGTCCGGGGCCGCGATGAACGGTGCCTCGGCGATCCACCTGTCGGTGTTCGGGATGAACCCCGTCGTGAAGCACGGGTCGGAGGAGACGCGGCGTCGCTACCTGCTCCGGGTCGCCGACGGGTCGCTGCAGGTCGCGTTCGGGGTCACCGAGCCCGACGCGGGCCTGGACACCACCGCCATCACCACGACCGCCCGGTGGGACGGCGAGCGGTACCTGGTCCGCGGGCGCAAGGTGTGGACGTCGAAGGCGCCCTACTGCGACAAGGTCCTGCTGCTGGTGCGCACCACCCCGCGCGAGCAGGTCACGACCCGCACCGGTGGGCTGTCGCTGCTGCTCGCGGACCTGCAGCGCCCGGAGGTGACGATCACCCCGATCGACAAGCTGGGCCGCAACGCGGTGGTGTCCTGCGAGGTCGTCTACGACGACCTCCCCGTCGACGCCGCGGACCTGGTCGGCGACCGGGACCACGGCTTCCGGCTGATCCTCGACGGGCTCAACCCGGAGCGGATCCTCATCGCCGCCGAGGCGCTGGGCACCGGCCGGGCCGCGCTGGCCGCCGCCGTGTCCTACGCGAAGGAGCGCACGGTGTTCGGGCGCCCCATCGGCCGGAACCAGGGCATCGCGTTCCCACTGGCCGAGGCGCACATGCGGCTGCACGCCGCCGCCCTGGTGGTCGCGGACGCCGCCGCCCGCTACGACGCGGGCGAGCCGTGCGGCGAGCAGGCCAACACCGCGAAGTTCCTGGCCGCCGAGGCCGCGTTCTTCGCCGCGGACCGGGCGGTGCAGACCCTCGGCGGGTTCGGCTACGCCACCGAGTACGACGTGAGCCGCTACTTCACCGAGGCCCGCCTGATGCGCCTGGCACCGCTCCCGCAGGAGATGGTGCTCAACCACGTCGCCGAGCACGTGCTGGGCCTGCCGCGCTCGTACTGAGCCCGCGCACGACGG
Organism: Pseudonocardia sp. ICBG1293; assembly: GCF_020131355.1. GTDB lineage: Bacteria > Actinomycetota > Actinomycetes > Mycobacteriales > Pseudonocardiaceae > Pseudonocardia. Next base: position 120,505 of record NZ_JAHLEL010000009.1, on the reverse strand, counting down.
CGGCCGGCGCCCCGCGCAGGGGACACCGGCCGCCGGTCGTCGTGGCTCAGCGCAGGCCGAGCTTTTTTCTGAACTTGCTCACGGTGGTTGTCCTCCAGCTGGTTCGTGGGGTCGGGGTTTTGAGTGAGGTCACCTGGGTCTGTCCCGGATGACGGGCAGGCCGAGGTCGGTGATCTTCGGTGCGGGGGTCGGGGCGGTGCGGGAGAGGCCGGCGAGCTTGGTGCGGGCGGCGTTGAGGCTGGTCTGGAGGCCCTCGACTTCGCCGTGCCAGCCGTTCGCTCGGGCTTCGGTGATCCGGTCACTCAGGTTGCGGGCGATCTCGGCCAGGCGGGTGTGTTGGCGGGGGTCGATCTGCAGCATTGGGCAGCGGATGCAGGCGTGTTCGTGCTGGCAGGGGCTGTCGTAGGGGCGTCCGCAGTTGCCGAGTTCGAGCTTGCGGCGTTCGAAGTGCTGCTCGAACTCACGCCACTCGGTGTTGGTGGGCTGGCGGTATTCGGCCTGGGGGCGTTCGGCTCGGCGCCGGTCGAGGAAGCCGCGGTAGGAACGGATCAGGTCGTCGGTGAAGACGGCGTGGTAGGCCTGGGTGGTTGTCACTGAGTGGTGGCCGAGCAGGCGGGCTGCGATGTGGATCGGGAGTCCGTTGTTGACCACGTCGGTGACGAACATGCGGCGGAAGTCGTGGGCGGTGAACAGCAATGGCTGCCCGGTGGGGTTGGTGATCCCGGCGCGCTGGGCGGTCGTGACGAGCAGCTTGCGGACGGAGTGGTAGCTGAACACGTTCTGGACGGCGCTGTTGCGTCGTGTCTGGAACAGGTGCGGCAGCGGTGGTCCGGTGACGCGTTCGAAGCTGTCGTAGCGGGCGACCAGCGGGATCGTCGAAGTTCCGGTCAGGCGCCGTAGCCGGGTGATGATTGCGGCGAGGACGTCGGTGAGTTCCGGGCTGATCAGCAGCAGCCGTTCCTCGTTGCTCTTCGACGGGACGATCTGGAGCAGAGGGACCAGCTCGCCGGTGGAAGGCAGCCGGTAGGAGATCACCGCGAGCTGGGTTAACTCGAGTAGTTCCTCGACGCGGATCCCGGTGTGACGCAGGGTTTCGATGACCGCCCAGGCCCAGAACGCGTCGTCCTCGGCTTGGCTCTGGTTGATCCGGGTGTTGGTGTCGAGGCGCTGCAGGATCACGGTGTGGTCGCGCCCGGCGAACGCTCCGGCCTCGGCAGGGCTGCGCAGTCGCCGCCGGTAGGTGCGGCCGTCGTGGGTGAGCTCCTCGTCGATCCCAACGGCCAGGGCTGCGTCGAGCAGCGCTCGCTCGGCGCGTAGCCGGTCCTCGGCCGCAGCGACCAGGCGGGGCAGCTTCGGCATCCGTTCGCGGATGCGCTGATGGATCCGCGCGGTGACCTCGGCGCGGGCCTTGTCGAACCCGGCGACGTCGGCGCGCCGGACCGGTGACGGTGCGACCGCGCCGGCCCAGCTGGGATCGGTCTGGGCCCAGTCGGCCAGGTCGAGATAGAACGCCCGAACCGTCATCAGGGTCGAGTAGCGGCTGGTGGCGCTGAGTGTGGCGCCGTTGCGGCCTGGCTGGGTCGCCAGGCGCTGCTTCCAGGCGCGGGCGGCATGCTCGGGCAACGCGAGTCCCTGGCCGGGGTCGCCCAGCTCCGGGTGGTGGACCTCGATGTCTGACCAGAACCGGCCGGCCAGCTCGGCGGCCAGATTGCGTAGCGAGGCGAAGTCCAGCGCCGGTGCGCGCTCGGTGAGGTAGCGGGTGAGGATCTCGGCGACGACCGGGTTGGCGACGCCGTAGTAGGCGACCAGCTGCGCAGGGCTGGGGCGCCCGAGCCGAGTCGCCGAGGCCAGGCTCGATCCGTCGTCGAGGACGCCCATGCGCATCAGCAGATCCCAGGCCGTCGACAGCCCTCGGACCGGATGCCCGGCCGCCAGGCCCCAGGCGCGGGCCTCGAGAAGATCGTCGACGGTGAGATCGGCCAGAGCGGGCTTGCCGGTGTGGAGCAGGATCTTGATCAGAGTGGTGCGGGCCCGCAGCAGCGTGGCCGGGACCGCGGTGACCCCCTCGACCTGGCAGGGTGCGCCATCGAGGCCACCGATGCGCGCAAAGCTCACCTGCCCGGCGCCGCTGCCGCTCCGGTCAGTCTGGTCATCGCCGGTGTCGTGCAGGAGCCCGAACATCGTGAACAACGCCGGGTGCTTGTGTCCGGCGAACAGGACGTAGTCGGGGCGGACCACTCGGGCCGCGAGCAGCCAGGTCAGCCCGGAGTTCAGCTCGGCGCGGGCTCGTCCCAGGCTCTTGGCTCTCCGCGGTGCACCGAGGAGCTGGTCGACCACGTGGTCGTGATCGCCGCGCGCGGCGAGCCACCGGTCCTGCCAGCCCCGCCCCGGGAAGGTCGCCAGCCAGGACAGCAGCTTCTCGACCCCGCGACCGACGCCCTGGCCCCGCCGTTGGTCGGGGGCGGTCACCGGCCAGCTCCCGGCCTGCTGAGAGCGCTGGACCAGTGGTGCGGCGGCGGTGGTGTCCCAGGGGCCGTTCGGGTGCCCGGGGCAGCAGCGCGCCAGCTCCGGGACCGGGATCCGGTTCGTCCAGTCCCGCCGCCATGACCGGGCGAGAGTCGGTTCCGCCGCTTCGGCATTCGGCGGCGTCGACAGAGCCGGCGAGGGAGTCGTGGTGGTGCTCATCGACGATCACCACCGAGCAGGATCGCCAGCGCGCCGGCGTCGTAGCCCTGCGCCGGGACCGGCTCGGGCGCGTGCGTGCGGGAGTCACGGGAGGCCAGGTGCTGGGCGACCCGGGCGATCACCCGGTCGTCGTCCTCGACGAGATAGACGCCGGCGGTCGTGGTGATGTGAGCGTGCCCGAGCACGGTCTGAACATCACGGATCGACAGGTCCTCGTCGCGACTCATCCGCAGCGCCGCGGTGTGGCGCAGATCGTGCCAACAGTGGTTCGTGCCCAACACGCGGTTCGCCCGCAGCAGGACTGCCCGCATCGCCGGATAGGTCAGCGGCCGCAGCCCGGCCCCGGCCGGACCAGGGATCCGGCGGTCCATTCCCGGGCCGCCGCGACGCCGGTAAGGACGCAGCGTCCACCACAGCGGCCCGTCCGCCGCGGGCGTGCCGAGGCCGGACATGTAGAGACGCAGCCAGACGAAGGACTCGCTGCTGGCCGGAAGCCACTGCTCAGCACGCGAACCCTTGCGGACCACCCGGATCCGCTGATCGCCCCAGTCCAGATCGATCGGGCGCATCCCCAACAGCTCACCGGCGCGAGCGGCCGAGGACACCGCGAGCGAGGTGATCGCCCGGTCCCGGTCACTGCGCAGCTCGGTGAACAGCGCATCCCAGTGCTCATCGGCCAACGCCCGCGGGCGCTGACGGGGAACCTTCGGATTGTGGCGCAACGCGCCGTCACCACGGAACGGGCGCAGCGGGTTGTGATGGGCGTTCGTACGACCGGACTCCCGCGAGCGGGCCAGCACGACCGGGTTAACCAGCGGCCCCTCGCCCTGCTCGATCCAGAACTCGTAGAACGCGCGGATCACCGCGTTGCTGTGGCGCACCGTGCGCGGTGCGTAGGAGTCCGACAAATACGGCTTGCCCGTGACCGTGTTCGTCCGCCCCACCGTGGACGCCGACCTGGTCCGCGGGGTCCGGCGGGGCTTGTCGGCCTGCGACAACCACAGCACCAGGTCCCGAACCTCGGCGACCGTCGCGCGGTCCCAGGCGACATCGACACGGTGTAGCCAGCGCCACCACCGCAACAGGGCGTAGGCGTAGCTGCGGACACTGCCCGGGCTACTACACCGAGCGGCGAGATCCCGCAGGAACTCCGCGATCGGTTCGACCGCAACACCATCCGGATCGACGACCAACCAGCCCGGCAGATCATCCGCCGCTACGACCCGTCCCCACCGACCCAGACCGTCCCCGCCGGTCCGATCGGGACTACTCCTGTGTGCAGGCACCTCAAGGACTCCTTCCCTCGCTGAGGGAAGGAGTCCTATCGGCTGTCGGCTCAGGAGCATTCGCCCTACTCGCCCGCGGCCAGCTCTTGTGCGGTCAATACCTTCTTGGAGCAGGCAGGCCAGGCCTTCCAGCCCTGGGCGTCGAGGACGTTCTCGGCGACCCGGATCTGCTCGGACTTGCTGGCCTGGTGCGCCCGGCCGGAGCCACCGAAGGCCTTCCAGGTCGACGGCGTGAACTGCAGGCCGCCGGAGAAGCCGTTGCCGGTGTTGGTGTTCCAGTTCCCGCTGGACTCGCACTCGGCGAGCTTCTCCCAGGTCGAGGACGACACGGACTGGGTGGGTGCCACCGCGGCGGCGGGCGCGACCGGGGCGGAGGTCTCGGGGGCGGCGGTCGCGGGTCCGGCCAGGGCGAGCGGAGCGCCGAACGCCAGGACACCGGCGACGAGAGTTCCGACGAAACGCCCACGGACGGACATACGGGTGCTGCTCATTGTGTGATCACCTGAGGTCCGGACCCACGGCTTTCCGGGCGGGCCGGTCGCGCGGGGAGCGCTGTGCCGGTGTCGTCGCGAGGGATCCCGCGGCCCGCGGCCCCGTCTCGGTCCGTGCAGATCGGCTGGCCGGGGACCGCGGGACGGGGCCGTGGTGGCGTGGCGGTTCCGGCGCTTCGGTGCGTGCCCGGCCCGTGCGGACCGGAGCGACCACGAAGGTCGCCGACGGGCCGAGATCAGGTCAAGCGGGTGCCCCGTGACGTATCACACGCGTATCACGACGACTATCGTCGTCGCAGCTCAGAGCCGCATTTTCCCGATCACGGAATCGACAGGGCGGCGGCCGGTACTTTCGATCCGGAGATGTTCCACCGGCGTCAGCGGCGCGGGGCGCCCTCGACCCGGCGCAGGGTGAACACCGCGATCCGCACGACCATCGCGTCGACGAGCAGGGTGCCGAAGGCCCAGCCGTCCAGCCAGGAGGCACCGTCCCCGCCGCCGGCGACCGCTACCAGGCCCGGCACGAGGAACAGGGCGACGCCCGCCCCGCCCGCGACGGCACAGCCGAGCAGCGCGGTCCCGTCCGGGCGGCGGAGCAGCAGCGCCAGCCCGGCGACCGCGGCCGCGGCGACGAGCCCCTCCAGCCCGGCCAAGACCGGCCCCGTGGCGACGACCGCGAGCCGGACGTGCAGTGCGGCGGACAGCACCAGCAGCACGGTCAGGATCCGGCGCCCGGTCACCGGGCCGCGGTCGTCGCTCATGGCGCCATCCTGGCCTACCGGACCCGTAGCACCAGGAGGCGGCAGTCGACCTGCTGCGCGGACCGGTAGGGCGCGATCTCGATCGAGACGGCCTCGAAGACGTCGGCGGCGGCGAGCCGGTCGACCTCGGCGCGGTAGCCGCCGGACTCCCAGACGTCGTCCAGCACGGTCGCCACGAGGTACCCGCCCGGCCGTACGACCCGGGTGAACTCCGCGAGCACCGAGGGCCCGACGTGGGCGTGGGTGAGCGTGCCGACGCAGACGACGACGTCGTAGGAGTCGTCGGGCAGCGCCAGCGCGGTGGTGAGGTCGGCCTCGCGCAGGTCCCGGTAGGCACCGGTGGCGCGGGCCCGCTCCAGCATCCCGGTCGACAGGTCGATGCCGTCGACCGTGGTGGCGCCGCGTTCGCGGAGCGCGACGCCGACCAGGCCGGTGCCGCAGCCGGCGTCGAGGATCTCCCCGCCGGCACCCGCGGCCGCGACGACGGCGTCCGCGGTGACGGCGGGCGCGACGTAGCCCTGGGTCTCGCCGGCGAGGTCGGCGTCGTAGGTGGGCGCCCACTCGTCGTAGAGGGCCCGGGCGTCGGCCGGACCCCTCAGCGAGTAGGCACGTTCCAGATGGGGGTCGCCCCCGGTGCTCGTGGCCATCGCCCGATCATGGTGGACGGCCCCGAGGGCTGTCATGCGCGCCCGAGCAACCCCCGGCGCGGCGGGTCGGCGGCGAGCAGCGAGAGGGCGCACAGCGCGCCCCAGCCGGCGGCCACCATGGTCGCCTTCTCCCGGGCGTCACGGTCGGGCAGCTGCGAGCCCAGCACCACGAGGTCGACGACGTCGGCGCCGACCCGCACCGCGATCGCGGCCTTGAGCGGGGCACCGGCCGGGGCCAGGGCCATGGCCAGGCCGGAGGCGAGGTCGCGGCCGCCGACAGCCCGGGCGAGCAGCGTGGTGCCCGCGGACGGGGTCCGGCCGTCCCCGGACAGCTTCGTCGGCGACAGCAGCACGTCCGGCTTCGCGGCGACGGCCGCGCCGTAGGCGGCGGTGGCGGCGCCCAGCAGGCGGGGGATCCAGGTCAGGTCACGACGGGGCATGCACCCGGTGTACCCGTTCCGTGCCGGTTATCGCCCGCCCGCACGGACCGGCGACCGACCGGCCGGTGAGCGTGCCGAGCGCGAGCAGGGCACCCCACGGACCGATCACCCAGATCGGCCAGAAGTAGGTGCCGCCCCCACCCAGCGCGACGGCGACCCACACCGTCAGCACGACGACCGCGGTCACCACCCACGGCCCCCAGGTCGCGGCCAGGACGGCGCGGCGGGCCCGGCGCGCGCGCTCCGGGTCGACGGGGCGCGGCAGCCGGGGCAGGTCCGCCTCGACGGCGGCGAGCTCCGACGTCGTGCGCGCCGCGGTCACCTGCTCGCTGCGCGCGGTGAACTCGGCGAGGTCGAGCCGCCCGTCCCCCACGTGCCGGCCGAGCCGCTCGAGCGCTCGCTCCCGCTCCGCGTCACCGATGCGGACGTCCACCATGACCACCCCTCCCAGTTGGATACCGACACTATCCGCTATCCGTTTCGGGAGGGCAAGTCAGAGCTCGTCGAGGAACACCAGCGCCGCTTCGGCCGAGGTGCGCCGCCAGGCGGCGAGCATCCGGTCGAACTCGTCGACCCCGCCGTCCCGCGCGCCCGTCGCCCGGTCCTGCTCCGTCCGCAGCGCCGCGACGATCGGGGCCAGCTCACGGCGCTGGGCGTCGACCAGCCCGGTCGCGTCCCGGCCGTGCCGGTGCAGCACCGCCAGCTTGAGCAGGAACTCCGAGCGCAGATCCCGCACGTGCGGGACCGGGGTGCCCAGCCAGACCTCGACGTGCCCGCGGCCGGCCGGGGTGGCGGCGTAGAGAGTGCGGGGCGGGCCGCCCCGCGTCTCGACCGCCTCCGCGGTGATCAGGCCGGCGTCCACCAGCCGCCCGATCGCCCGGTAGACGACCGGGCGGGGGATCTGCCAGACCCGCCCCAGCTCGCCGTCGGCGGCGGTGAGCGCAGCGACGGCGAAACCGTGCACCGGGCGCTCACCGGCCACGGCCAGCACGACCCACTCGGCGAGCCCGAGCCGCGGAAGCATCGGGCCAGCGTAGGGCCTCGGCGGGGGACGGCCCGCCCGGTCGCCCCCGCCCCCGGAGCGAGGGCGGTCGTGGCACGGGAGCGCGGCCGGGCACCCCTCCCGAGCCGGAGACGCGCGCCACAGCCCGCCGATGCATTGTGCACAACCATCAACGGGTAGCCATGCGGTGATGCGGCGGCCGGACGGCCGCCCGTCCCCGCCGTGGCCCCGGTGCCCGGCCGTCCGAGACACGGCGTCCCCACGACGCCGACCAGGAGGAAACGTGCCCACGACCGTGCCCGCCATGACCACCGCCGGCCCGAACAAGCCGTTCGAGCGCGGCACCGTCACCCGCCGCGACCCGAAGCCGCACGACGTCGTCATCGACATCCGGTACGCCGGGATCTGCCACTCCGACATCCACCAGGCTCGCGACGAGTGGGGCGAGGGCATCTACCCGATGGTCCCCGGCCACGAGATCGCCGGCGTCGTGTCGGCGGTCGGCACCGAGGTCACCCGCCACGCCGTGGGCGACCGCGTCGGCGTCGGCTGCTTCGTCGACTCCTGCCGCGAGTGCGAGAACTGCCGGGCGGGCGAGGGGCAGTACTGCCTGAAGGGCGAGGTGCAGACCTACAACGCCACGGACTACGACGGCGAGCCCACCTACGGCGGCTACTCCACGCAGGTGGTCGTCGACGAGAACTACGTGCTGCGGATCCCGGAGGGCGTCGAGCTCGACGTCGCCGCGCCGCTGCTGTGCGCCGGCATCACGCTCTACTCGCCCCTGAACCACTGGAACGCCGGGCCCGGCAGCCGGGTCGCCATCGTCGGCATGGGCGGCCTCGGCCACATGGGCGTCAAGATCGCCAAGGCGATGGGTGCCGAGGTGACGGTCCTGTCCCGCACGCTGTCCAAGGAGGAGGACGGAAGGCGGCTCGGGGCCGACCACTACTACGCGACCGAGGACGAGACGACCTTCACCGAGCTGGCCGGGCGCTTCGACCTCGTCGTCAACACCGTCGCCGCGGTCATCCCGGTCGACGACTACCTGGGCCTGCTGAAGCTGGACGGGTCGATGGTGAACGTCGGCGTGCCGGAGGAGAAGCTCTCGTACCACGGCTTCTCCCTGGTCGCGGGCCGCAAGAGCCTGTCCGGCTCGAAGATCGGCGGTATCCGCGAGACGCAGGAGATGCTGGACTTCTGCGCCCAGCACGGTCTCGGCGCCGACATCGAGACGATCTCCTGCGACCAGGTCGACGAGGCGTGGGAGCGGGTCGTGAAGGGCGACGTGCGCTACCGCTTCGTGATCGACACCGCGACCTTCGGCTGAGCCCGTCCGTCAACCCCGCGGCGTCCCACTTCGAGACGCCCGCGCCACCACGATCCGTGGAACGATCCCCCGCGACGTTCCCGACGACAGTGAACCGGAGGCTCACGTGATCCTCATCGTGCTCAAGGCCCAGATCCGCCCGGACAAGCGCGAGGAGTGGCTGTCCGGCATCTCGCAGTACACGAAGGACGTGAGCTCCGAGCCGGGCAACATCTCCTTCGACTACTACGAGAACGCCGAGAAGCAGAACGAGTTCGTCATCGTCGAGGTCTTCCGGGACAGCGCGGCCGGCGACGCCCACGTCAAGACCGAGCACGCGCAGAAGTTCTTCGACTTCATGGGCTCGGTCGTGCCGGAGAAGCCGCTCATCAACTTCCAGAGCGAGGACGGCAAGGACGCCTGGGTCGAGATGGGCGAGGTCACCCCGCACTGACCCCGCCCGACCCCGACGATGCCGGCGACCCCACGGGTCGCCGGCATCGTCGTGTGCGGGCCGGGCCGGACGCAGCAGGGCGGACCGGACATCGGTACCGAGACGGTCCTTCCGGGTGATCGGGACGGGAGCGCACCGCGTCCGGCCCGGCCGGGGCCGGGGTGCAGACTGGCCGCGCACGGTCGAACTTTTCGTCACGCAACCCGAGCGCTCCCCACGCGTCTCCCACCGTGACGGAACGATCACGTGGCGTCGTCTCCCCCGGGCGGCGCGGACGAACAGGAGCACCCCATGGACACCGTCCGGCAGCGGCCCCGCCGCCTCGTCGCACTGGGCCTCGGACTGGCCACCGTCGCGGGTGTCGCCGTCGCCGGGACGGCACTGGCCGGGTCCCCCGCCGCCGAGCAGGCGCGCACGCAGCCGCTCGTGCCGGGCACCCCGTGCTCGGTCACCGCCAAGGCCTGCGTCGACCTGGACTCGCAGCGGTCCTGGCTCATCCAGGACGGCAAGGTGATCCGCGGCCCGATCGGCATCTCCTCGGGCGGCAACGGCCAGGAGACCCCGGTCGGCCACTCGCTGCGCGTCTACCGCAAGGACGCGACCCACAAGAGCGAGGAGTCGCGGCTGCCCAACGGCGACCCGGCGCCCATGCCCTGGTCGGTGTTCTTCAACGACGGCGGCATCGCCTTCCACAGCGGCGACCCGAACCGGTCCTCGGCCGGCTGCATCCACGTCCCGCCGGACGAGGCCAAGGCGTACTTCAACTACCTGCAGATCGGCGACCAGGTGCAGGTCGTGAAGGCCTCGGAGGAGACCGCGGCGCGCCTCACGGCGTCACCACATCGAGGGTCGCCAGGGCCTCCTGCGTAACGCACGGACCGCCGGTACGCGACACACCGGGCGTACCACCCGTCCGTCCCTGGGAGTGCCCGATGGCCGAGAGCCACCCCGCCCGTCGCACGCCGATCGACCACGCCCGGCGGGTCGCCCGGCTCTCCCTGAGCGGGGGCGCGCGGGCCGCCGCGGCACCGGTGCGCGGGCTGGCCCGGCTCGGCCGCGAGTCCGGGGCCCCGCGCTGGACCGGTCAGACGTGGCTCTGGCAGCCGGGCTGGGGGCGGCGCACGCACGACCGGCTCTACCGCAGCCCCGCCCCGTACTCGATCGGCCTGTCGGCCTACGAGCAGCAGAAGTACGGCACGATCATGGACACGCTCGCCGGGCGCCGCTTCGACCGGGTGCTGGAGGTCGGCTGCGGTGAGGGCGACCTGTCGGTACGCCTCGCCGGCCACACCGCGGCGCTGCTCGGGGTGGACATCTGTGCCGCCGCCGTCGAGCGGGCCGCCGCCCGGGTGCCGTCGGGGACCTTCGTCCGTCGCACGCTCCCGCACGAGATGCCCGAGGGCGACTTCGACCTGATCGTCTGCTCGGACGTCCTGTACTACTGGGAGCCGGTGACGCTGCGGGTCGGCCTGACCACCCTGCTGGACCGCCTGCGCCCGGGCGGGATGCTGCTGGCCTACCACTACCGCGGGGCGTTCGGACAGGCCGGCACGGCCGACCGGGTGCACGAGACGCTCGCCGCCAAAGCCGCCGCGCACGGGACGACGATGCGGACGCACCGGTCCGTCGACGGCGTCGGCCCCGACGGTGCCGGGGCGCGGTTCGACGTCGTCGTCCGCCCCGAGGTCGTGGTGCCGGCACCGCGACTCCCGCAGCCGGACGTCGCAGCGCGCGCACGCCGTTCCTGAGGGAGCTGCTGCGCCGGGTGGCGGTGCGCCCGCTGGACCGTCCGGTCGTTCTCGTCAGGGCGACGTGGACCTGTCGTGACCGGCCGTATCCTGGCTACCGTCCGGGTCCATGACGGTCGAATCCGACGGGCCCGCCGGGATGGCCGACGCCCAGCGCGTGGTCACGATCCCCGAGCTGAGCGCTCCGAGCTACCTCCAGGCGGTGCTGTCGATCGCCTACCGCGACGAGCGCAACAGCGTCCCGCTCACCGTCGCCACCCCGGCCGGGCTGGTGTTCGGCAACGCCGTGCACCCGTCGGCCTGGCTCCGCGGGCTCGGGGACCAGCTGCGCCGGCTCACCGCGGGCGACCCGGGCAACGAGTCCGCGGCGTCGATGGCCGACATGTTCGACGAGATGGCCGACGGCCGCGGGGACGAACGACCCGGCCGGGACGTCCCGGTGAAGGACATCCACTGGATCTACTTCACCGACGCGCTGGTGGTCCCGACCGCCGCGGGCGGGCCGAACTACGTCGAGCCGGCCTGCTGGCAGGTGGCGCTGCGCGACGTCACCGGCTGGACGATCGGCCTCCCGCCCGCCTGAGAGCCCCGTCCGATGATCATCCGAACGTGTGATCGCAAACCCGGGGCGCGCGGACCCCGCGGAACGCCCCCGTCGCAGGTCAACGCGCATCCGTGCAGGTCGGCGGCCCGTCGCCGGCGCCGTGCTGTGACGACGGCCACCCGAAGTCGTGCGTGAGGATGCGCCACCTCCCGGACTCCCATGTGTGTCGAGCGGATCGAGAGGGCACAACCGGTACGAACCGGCCCCCGATCCGGCCACTGTGAGGCCCGGTACCGGGCCACGACCTGGAGGCGCACATGAGCACCACCGAGACCAAGACCCCGGCCGTCACCGGCACCCCGTCGGCGCTGCAGTCCGAGCACGGCAGCACCCGCATCGCCGAGACGGTCGTCTCGAAGATCGCCGGCCTGGCCGCCCGCGAGGTCAGCGGCATCCACGCGCTCGGCGGCGCCGCCCGTGCGTTCGGTGCGCTCCGCGAGCGCATCCCGGGCGGCACCACCAACGCCTCGCAGGGCGTGTCGGTCGAGGTCGGCGAGAAGCAGGCCGCTGTCGACATCAACGTCGTCGTCGAGTACGGCGTCTCCATCGCCGACCTGGCGAAGGCCGTCCGTCGCAACGTCATCTCCGCCCTGGAGCGGATGACCGGGCTCGAGGTCGTCGAGGTCAACATCTCGGTCGACGACGTCCACCTGCCGTCCGACGACGACGGCAAGGACGACGAGCCGAAGAAGATCGAGTCCACCTCGCGGGTGGCGTGAGCGCCCGCACCGCCGCGGGTGGCGACGGATCCGTCGCCACGGGAGCGATCGACACCGACCGGGTCGCCGGCGCGGTCCTGGGCTGCCCCGGAGTGGCCCAGCTGCACGGCGGCCGGTTCGGTGAGATCGCGACCTACCTGCCCGGACGCCGGGTGAGCGGCATCCGCGTGGACCCGGCGGCCCCGGCCGTCGAGGTCCATGTGGTCGGCCGTTACCCGGCCCCCGTGGCCGAGATCGACCGCCAGGTCCGCACCGCGCTGCTCCCGGTCGTCGGGGGCGCACGGGTGGACGTGGTGGTCGGCGACTACGCCGGCCCGTCCGAGACGACGCCGATCCGGCCGTCGGACTCGACCCCCGCCACCGGCGAGCTCCCGGCCCCTCCCGCGGCCACCCCCTGACCCGCCCGGACGCCCGTCCGTACCACCCGGACGTCCGGTACCTCCTCGTCCCGAAGGACGTGACTGTGATGTCCCTGTCCACCAACACCCAGATCGGTCTGCTCGCCGGTCTCCTCCTGGCCATCGCCGGCATCGTCGGCGGCTTCGGCGGCTTCGTGCTCGCCCTGATCCTCGGCGCGATCGGCCTCGGCGTCGGTCGCTGGCTCGACGGCGACCTCGACCTGTCCGAGCTCTCCGAGCGGTCGGGGCTGTCCGGGCGCGGCCGCGACAAGGTCCGGTGAACCCGGTGAACACCGCCGGACCGACGGGGACGGCGACCGGTGACCCGGACACGATCCGGGCCACCAGGGCCGCCCCTCCCCCGCCGGACGACACCCCGACCCGCACGATCGACACCGGCACGGGCCCCGGCGCCGCCGGCACGGCCGCGGAGGACCGCGGCCGGGTCGACGTCGCCGACCAGGTCGTGCAGAAGATCGCGCTCGGGGCCCTGGAGGAGACCGAGGGCGTCGGCGGCACCGCAGGCACCGTCGGGCGGATGCTCGGCCGTGCCGACTCCGCGGGCCACCCCCGCGTCGAGGCGACCGTCTCCGGACGGTCGACGCGGATCGACGCGCGGATCTCCGTCGCCTACCCGTCCCCGGTGGCCGCGGTCTGCGACCGCGCCCGCGCGCACGTCGTGCGGCAGGTCGAGGCGCTGACCGGGTTGTCCGTCGCACGGGTCGACGTCGTCGTCACCGCGCTCACCGTCCCGGGCGCGGCCCGGCAGACCGGGAGGGAGCTCGAATGATCCGCCGCCCCCGCAAGTCCCTCGCCGCGGGCCTCGTCGCCCTGGTCCTGCTCGCGCTCTGCGTCGTCGTCGCGGTCGCGGTCGTGCAGCTGCTCCTCGGGCAGCAGCCGATCGTCGACTTCGGTGCGCTGGGCTCCGCCGTCGCCGGGTTCACCGGTGCCGACGTGCCCGTGCTCGTCGTGTCCGGCCTGGTCGCACTGGTCGGGCTGGTCCTCGTCGTGGTCGCACTGCGACCCGGCACCCCGACCGTGTTCCCGCTGACCCCCGCGGACGGTGCCGAGCACCTCGACTCCGGCATCACCCGGCGCAGCCTGAACCGGGCGCTGGCCGACGCCGCCACCGGCGTCGACGGCGTCACCAAGGTGTCGGTGAAGAGCACCGGCCGGCGTGCCGCCGTCACCGCCCACGCGGCGTTCGGCGACCCGTCGGACCTGCGCGACCGGGTCCGCACCGCCGTGGCCGAGCGGCTCGACGCGGTCGGGCCGGCCCGCACCCCGAAGGTCACGGTGTCCGTGACCGGCACGAAGCAGCAGGAGGCGTGATGGCCAGCGCGACCCCACCGGCCCGGCTCAACCGGACCCTGCTGTTCCTGATCGGTCTCGTCCTGCTCGCCGCGGGCGTGTTCGGGCTGTTGTTCGGCACCGGCGTGCTGCGACAGCTCCTCCCGGGGATCGACCCCTCAGTCCCGCTGCTCCCGGCCGGCCTGACGCTGCCCGGGTGGGCGCCGTGGGTGACCCTCGCCGTCGCCGTCGTCGTCGGGCTGCTGGCGTTGCGCTGGCTACTCGCCCAGGCCCGGCGCAGGCCGCGCACCTCGGCCTGGACCCTGCCGTCGGCGCAGGTCGCGGGCCGCGACGCCGGCACGACCCGGATCCACTCCGACCACGCCGCCGATGCACTGGCGGCCGACATCGAGAGCTACGACGGCGTCCAGCGCGCCGCCGCCGCGCTCGTCGGGGACCGGCGCCGCCCGGAGATCCACCTCGACGTGACCGCGGACGACGGCACCGACCTCGCCGCGCTGCGCAGCCGGATCACCGACCACGCGCTGCCCCGGCTGCGGTCCGCACTGGACATCGGGTCCGGGCGCGCGGACCTGGTGCTGCGCCTGGCCGAGGAGAAGGAGCACTCGCGGGTGGGCTGACCGCCACGCGCGCACGACGACGGGGCCCCGGTGATCCGGGGCCCCGTCGTCGTGTGGTCGTCGTGTGCGGGAGGGTCAGCGCGACCGGTCGACGAACCCGGCGCCGGCGATCCGCAGGCCGCTGCCACCCGCCATCCGGAGCAGCCCGGCCATGGCGATGACCAGACCGACCATCTCGAGGGTCTCCTCGGTGCCGGCGAGGACGTTGTAGGTGAAGGACTGCACGTCACCGGTCTACTCGAACAGGGCGCCCCCCGCCGACTCCAGCCCGACCGCCCCGAACAGGAACACCGCCGCCCCCGCGACGACGAGGTGGGCACCCGGCCGGCGCAGCACCATCGGCAGGCACAGCGCGGCGACGACCGCGACCAGCGCCACGGCCGGGATGATCCAGGCGTAGGTCAGGAACCCGCTGGTCCCGAACGTGGTGTGGATGATCCAGCCGACCTGCTCGTGGTTGGCGGCGGTCTCGTCCATCGCGACGACCGCGCAGGACAGGCTGAGCAGGATCCAGCGCCACCGCTCCCGGCGCACCGAGTTCGCCGCGATCAGCGCGAGGAGCGCGGCGTTGGTCAGATGCATCGCGGAGCTGAACCAGGTCGAGACGTTCAGCTCGGTGCCCAGGCGGATCGGGGCCGGGATCTCGAACCCGGGCCGTCCGATGCCGTAGACGGCGGCACCGTAGTGCGCCAGCGCCAGCACGGCCACGATCGCGGCGGCGGTGCCGACGACCGGCCCGCGGCGCAGGAGCGCCAGGTGCGGCGCGCCGGGCGCGGCGGGCTGGGCCTGCGGCGACGGCTCCGGACGGGCCGGGGTCGCGCTACCGGATGTCGCCGCGGGGGCGGTCCGGCGGTGGCGTCCGGCTCCTCGGCGAAGCGTGGGAAGACGACCGTGGCCGGGTCGTCGTCGGCGCTGTGCGCGCCGCGACCCTGGGCGCCGCGGCCCCGGTCGAGATGGTCCTGGGCGGTCATGTCCCCTCCTCCTCACCGCGCGGCCGCGCGACGTCGGCGGGCGACGTCGACGGGGCCGCGAGGTGGCTGGAAGGTAAACGAGCGTACGTCCGCCGGGAAACGCAGGGGCAGCTCCAGGGCCGCGCCGAGCGGGTCGCCCAGTACCGCTCGGCCGGTTCGGCCAGCGTGGCGAGCTCGTCGACCGCGTCCGCGGGCAGCGTGAGCTCCGCGCCCGCGAGGTTCGACGCGAGCTGCCCGGTCCCGACGGGCCCGAGCAGCACCCGCCACGCCCACGGGTTCGCCAGCGCCGCCGCGACGGCGATCCGGTCCAGCGGCACCCCGGTCCGCACCGCCAGCGCGGCGGCCGCGCGGGCACCGTCGGTGCCGTCCTCGCCGCCGGGGGCGAGCCTGCCGTTCGCGAAGACCTCCTTCACGATCACCCGGGCCCCGGCGTCGGCCGCCTCGGCGAGCGCCGGACCGGCCGAGGGTTCCAGGGGGTTCCAGGTGCTCTGGAACGAGGTGAACAGCGGTTCGCCGTCCACCCGCACCTCCAGCGCCCGGCGCACGGCGTCGGCCTGCGCGGGCCCGGAGGTGGAGATGCCGACCCGGACCCCCCGGTCGCGCAGGTGGGCCATCGCGCGGTGCACCCGCACGTCGTCGAGGACGCCGGTGTCGAGGGTGGCCGAGTGCACGTGGTAGATCCCGAGGTGGTCGCCGAGCAGCTCGTGGGTCGACGCGTACTGCTCGGTGAAGGCGTCGAGCGAATGGTCCTTGACCTCGTGGGTGTCGGCCTCGGTGCGCCACCCGCCCACGTAGCGGTAGCCCCACTTCGAGCCGATCTCGACCGGGTCCCCGCCGCCGGTGACCCCGGGCCGGTCGGCGAGCCAGGCGGCGAGGAACTCCTCGGCGCGGCCGTAGGAGCGGGCGACGTCGACGTAGCGCACGCCCGCGGCGTACGCGGCGTCGAGCAGGGCGCGGGAGCGGTCGCGCAGGGTGGCGACGTCGCGGTCGTCCCCGAGCTCACCGGCGCGACCGGAGGTGATGTAGGCGGGACGGGCGATCGCGGCCAGACCGAGGCCGAGACGGTGGGCGGGGGCGGGGGCGGGCATGGGTCCAGCCTGCCGTACCCGCGGCACGACAGGGGTACGCGGTGAACCCGTCGGGGCCGGTCCCGGGGTCGTGGTGTGCCACCCGGCGGGATGCGGCGCCCGCGCCGGTTCGCGATCGCGCCTCGCGGACGCCGGCTGCCGGGCCGGCGGACGAAACACCTGTTGCACCACCGGGGCGGCCGGTAGCGTCCCCGGCATGACCGACGCCCCGTCCGGTGGCTGGGTCCTGCTGCTCGCGCAGCTGCCCGCCTCGCCCTCGAGCCCCCGGGTCACGCTGTGGCGCCGGGCTCGCGCCGCGGGTGCGGTCGGCCTGCAGAACGGCGCCTGGGTGCTGCCCGCGACCGACGAGCACCGCACGTTCCTGGCGGGACTGGCCACCTACGTCCGGGAGTCGGGCGGTACCGCCTTCGCCCTCGACGTCGCCCCGGGTGCGGCCGACGACGGGATCGTGACCCGGATCCGTGCCGAGCGCGGCAAGGAGTTCGCCGAGTTCACCGAGCGCGGCGACGCGCTGCTGGCCGAGCTGGACAAGGAGTCCGCGCGGGACAACTACTCCTTCGCCGGGCTGGAGGAGAACGAGCAGGACCTCGAGCGCCTCACCCGCTGGCTGGCCACGATCGCGTCCCGGGACTTCTTCCCCGACGAGCGCGGCAAGGACGCGGAGGCCCTGCTCGAACGCTGCCGGCGCGCGCTCGACGCCTTCACCGCCGCCGTCTACCGCGCCGAGGGCGTGGCCCCCGACCTGCCGCCCCGCACCGGATGAGCCGGCGGACGAGTGCGGGATGAGCACGGGATGAGCACGGCGGTCCGGTGACCGCCCCGGCGCACGCCACGACCGGTGCGGCGGTCGTCGAGACCCTCGGCACCGACGCCGTCCACGGCCTGACCCGCGCCGAGGCCGCCGCCCGGCGGGCGCGGTACGGCCCCAACCGGTGGGTCGTCCCGCGCCGGGTGACCTTCCTGCGTGTGCTGGCCGACGAGGTCACCGAGCCGATGATGCTGCTGCTCGCCGCGATCGCGGTGTTCTACGGCGTCTGGGGCGGGCCGGCCGACACCGCCGCGGTCGTCGTGATCATCGCCGCGGTCGTCGGGTTCGAGGTGTTCGCCGAGTTCCGGGCGAAGGCCGTGATCGCCTCGCTGGGCGAGCTGACCGCGCCGACGACGCCGGTGGTGCGCGGGGGGAGCACCGTCTCGGTCGGGGTCCGGGACGTGGTGCCCGGCGACCTCGTGCCGCTGGCCGCGGGCACGCGGGTCCCCGCCGACCTGCGGCTGGTCGAGACCTGGGGGCTGCGCGTCGACGAGTCCGCCCTCACCGGCGAACCCGTCGCCGCACCCAAGGACGCCGCCCGGGTGCTCTCCGGTGACACCGCCCTGGCCGACCGCACGAATCTCGTGTTCGCCGGGACGACGGTCGTCGCCGGGCGGGCCCGTGGCGTCGTCGTCGCGACGGGGACGGCCACCGAGCTCGGCACGCTGACCGGGCTGGTCGTCGCCGCGCGGCCACCGCGGACCGCGCTGCAGCAGGGCATGCGCGAACTCGCCGGCGCCCTCGCGACGCTGGCGATCGCGTTCAGCGTGCTCGTCCCACTGGTCGGGGTGCTGACCGGGCAGCCGTGGCGGGAGATGGTGCTGACCGGTCTCACGCTGGCCTTCGCGACCGTCCCGGAGGAGCTGCCGCTCATCGTGAGCCTGGTGCTCGGGCTGGGTGCGTACCGGCTGTCGCGACGCCGCGGGCTGGTCCGGCGGCTGCACGCGGCGGAGGCGCTGGGGCTGGTGACGGTGCTCGCCACGGACAAGACCGGGACGCTCACCCGTAACGTGATGACCGTCGCCCGGGTCGAGCCGGTCGCGGGCGTCGACGGCGACACCCTGCTCGCACTCGGCGCGGCCTGCACCGAGACCGCCCCCGAGCCCGACGGCGGCTGGTCCGGTGACCCGACCGACGTCGCGTTCCTGGTCGCGGCCCGCGACCGGGGACTGCCGACCCCCGCCGAGCCGGTCGCGCGGTTCCCGTTCGATCCCGCCCGGGAGACGATGACGGTCGTCCTGCCCGCCGGGACGTCGGGCACCGCCACGGTGGTGACCACCGGCTCGCCGGAGTCGGTACTGGCCCGCTGCGGTGCGCCGTCGCCGGAGACGGCGGGCCGGGTCGCCGTGCTCGCCGCGGGCGGCCTGCGGGTGATCGCGGTGGCGAGCAGGCCCGTGTCGCGGGTCCCGGCGACCGTCGACGACGCCGAGCGCGACCTCGTCCTCGCCGGTCTGGTGGCGCTGTCGGACCCGCCGCGCCCCGGTGCCGCCGAGGCCGTGGCCGCCGCGCGCCGGGCCGGGGTGCGGGTGGTGATGGTGACCGGTGACCACCCCGCCTGCGCCCGGGCCGTCGCCGCGGAGGTCGGCATCGACCCCGACCCGGTGCTGACCGGCCGCGACCTCGACGGGCTCGACGACGCGACCCTGGCGCTCGCCGTCGCCTCCACCCCGGTGTTCGCCCGGGTCACCCCGGCGCACAAGCTGCGCCTGGTCACCGCCCTGCAGGCCGGCGGCGAGGTGGTGGCGGTGACCGGGGACGGCGTGAACGACGCCCCCGCGCTGGCCCGGGCCGACGTCGGCGTCGCCATGGGCTCCTCGGGCACCGACGTGGCCCGCGAGGCGGCCGGCCTGGTGCTCGCCGACGACGACGTCTCCACCCTCACCCGGGCGCTGCGCGAGGGCCGCACCCTGCACGGGAACCTCCGCAAGGGCGTCGCGTACTACCTGGCCTGCAAGGCAGGCCTGGTCGCGACCGTCGCCACCGGGGTGCTCGCCGGGATGGCGGTGCCGTTCACCCCGATCCAGATCGTGGTGCTGGAGATGTTCATGGACATCGCGGGGAGCGCGACCTTCGCCGCCGAGCCCGCCGAGCGCGACGCGATGTCCCGGCCCCCGCGGGACGCCGGCGCGCGCTTCCTGGACCGGGCCCTGCTCGGCGACCTCGCCGCCGGGGCCGCGGCGTTGTCCGTCGCGGTCGGCGGGCTGTACCTGGTGACCGCCTCGCAGACGGTCGCGTTCGTGGGGTGGCTGTCCGGGCACGTGGCGCTGGCCTGGGTGATGCGCACCGAGCGGACGTCCGTGCTGCGGTCCGGGCTGCTCGCGAACCGGTTCCTGCCGTGGTGGACGGTGGTGACCGCGGTGGCGGTGGCCGTCCTCATGACGGTGCCGGTGCTCCGGGAGACGCTGCGCCTGACCCCGCTGACCGGTCCGCAGTGGACGGCTGCGGTGCTGGTCCCGGTGGCGGCGGTCGCGGTGCTGGAGCTGGTCCGGACCGGGCGCCGGCGGGCCGCCACGGGGCGCCCGGCGGGGTGATCCGTGCTAGACCACCGGACGTGAACGGACCGGTCCTGTCCCGCCCCGCCCCCGAGCCACCCCGCACCGTCGCCGTAGGCGACCACCCCGACCAGGTCATGGACCTGTGGCCCGACGGCGGGCCGGGACGGCCGCTGGTCGTGCTGGTGCACGGCGGGTTCTGGCGGCCCCGGGTCGACCGGGTGTACGTGCGGTCGATGGCGGCCGCGCTGCACGCACGGGGACTTCCGGTGGCCTCGCTGGAGTACCGGCGTGTCCCCGGCGACCCGGACGCGACGGTCGCCGACGTGCTCGCCGGCCTGCGGGCCGCGCACGCCGTCGCCGGTCCGGTCGTCACGGTGGGGCACTCCGCGGGCGGGCACCTCGTGCTGCACGCCGCGGCCGCCGAGCCGTCGCTGGTACGGGCGACGCTGCCGATCGCCCCGGTCGCGGACCTGGGGCTGGCCGACGCGGAGAACCTGGGCGACGGCGCCGTCCGCGCCTTTCTCGGCGGTCCGGCGTCCGGACGTACCGACCTGGACCCGGCTGCGGGTCCGACGCCGCCCGGGCCGGTGACGATCCTGCACGGCGACGCCGACGCCAACGTCCCGCTGCCGGTCTCCCGCTCCTACCTCGACCGGCACCCGTCGGCGCGGCTGGTCGAGCTGCCCGGCCACGACCACTTCGCCCCGGTCGACCCGCTGTCGACGGCCTGGGAGACGGTGGCCCGGGAGATCCTGGCGGCCGCGTCGTGACCGCACCCGACGAGCTGCCGCGCCACCACCTGGCGATGACCGTGCTGATGACGCCGGACATGGCGAACTTCTCCGGCAACGTCCACGGCGGCGCGATCCTCAAGCTGCTCGACCAGGTCGCGTTCTCCTGCGCGAGCCGCTGGGCGCAGACCTACGTGGTGACGCTGTCGGTGGACCGGGTGCGCTTCCGCGAGCCGATCTACATCGGTGAGCTCGTCACGTTCCAGGCGTCGGTGAACTACACCGGGCGCAGCTCGATGGAGATCGGTATCCGGGTCACGACGGAGAACATCACCGAGCGGACCCGGCGGCACGCCAACAGCTGCTACTTCACCATGGTCGCGATGGACGAGCACCGGCGTCCGGTCCCGGTCCCGGTCCCGGAGCTGACGCCGTCCACCGACATCGAGCACCGCCGCTGGGCGCAGGCGCGCACCCGGAGCGAGGCGCGACGGGCCGCGGGCTGACCCCGGACACGACGGTGCCCCGGGACCGTCGGCGGTCCCGGGGCACGTCGAGGTGCGGCAGAGGTCAGTTGACCGAGTCGCCCGCGCCGGAGGACTGGCCGCAGCTGTCGGACTGGTCGGTGACCGAGTCGCCGGAGGCGGCCTTCGCCTTGCCGCCGATGCCGAGGGCACCGGTGACGCCGCTGAGCAGGTTCGCGTCCTCGACCGGGACCTGCACGCCCAGCACGTTGACCGGGATGTTGTTGTTGCAGATCTGGATCGGCACGTTGACGTTGTTGCCGTTCAGGCCGGAGACCAGGCCCTTGGCGTCCTTGTCGATGTGGCCCGACTCGTGCGAGCCGTGGTGCTTGCCGTCCTTGGCGGAGTCGCCCGCGTAGTCGCCGGCGAACGCCAGCGGGGAGACGGCGAGCAGGGACGCGGCGGACGCCGCGACGATGATTCCGGCCTTCTTCAGCACAGTTCTTCTCCTGATGAGGTCTCAGGGCCGTGGTGAAGGCCCCGTTCCATGACGGCACGCTGACAAAAAAAGGGGGGAGCCCGTGCCGACTGGCTGTGAATCTAGTGTCGCGTAAACGATGTTCTTTGACCGGGTCGGCAGTGGTTGAGTAGGTGGTCTGCGGGTTTGGTCCAGATGAACGGGTGGCAGCGTTCGTTCCAGCCGTCGATGAACCGGCCGATCGCGCCGATCAGTTCTCTGACGCTGCCGAAGCTGCCACGGCGAATGGCCTGGCGGGTGATGACCCCGAAAAAGACCTCGACCATGTTCAGCCACGATCCCGAGGTCGGGGTGAAGTGCAGGGTGATCCGCGGGTTGCGGGCCAGCCAGGCCTTCACTGCGGGGTGCTTGTGGGTCGCGTAGTTGTCCACCACCAGGTGCAGCTTGCGCCGCGGGTAGGCCTTCGCGACCTGCTTGAGGAACCGCAGGAACTCCTGATGGCGATGCCGCGGCAGGCACGCCTGCTCGACCCGCCCGGTCGCGACCTCTAACGCCGCGAACAGCGTGGTGGTGCCGTGACGGACGTAGTCATGCGTCCGTTTCTCCGGGATACCGGGCATGATCGGCAGGATCGGCGCTGTCCGGTCCAGGGCCTGGACCTGGGATTTCTCGTCGACGCAGAGCACGACGGCCTTGTCCGGCGGGTTCAGATACAACCCGACGATGTCGCGGACCTTGGCTTCGAGCTCGGGATCGGTGGAGAACTTGAACGTCTCGGACTTCCACGGCTGCAGCCCCCACCGCCGCCAAATCTTGCCGATCCACACGTGGGAGATCCCGAGCTCGGCACCGAGCAGCCGTGACGACCAGTGCGTGACTCCGAGCCGCTCAGGCGGCGGTTCCAGCGTGGCGAGCACGACCGCGACCTCGTCGATCACCGGCGGCCGGCCCGCCTTGGGCCGGTCGGCCAGCCCGGCGATCCCCTCAGCGGCGTAACGCTTCTTCCACCCGATCACCGTCGCCTTCGACGCCCCGACCAGTGTGACGATGTCCTTGACCGCCACCCCGTCCGCGGCCAGCAACACGATCCTGCCCCGTCGGGCCAGTCCCGCCGAAACCGACGAGGAACGCAGCCAGGACTCCAGCACCTCGCGGTCGGCGGCCGGAACGTCCACGGTCACAGTCAACGGCACAGCTCATGATCCCGTAAACCAGCCCGTGAGTAAAGTAACCTAGTTACCGCAACACTAGTGGGGCGCGAGGGCCCGAACAATTGACTTACCACCATCGGGTGGCCGAATTACTTTCCGTTCGGATACTCCCACGATCGGGTCGAAACCGATCGGGGCGAACCGCCCGGAGCGGCGCCCGGACCGCCGACGGCGGCCACGGCGGGTGGCGGTCCCACCCGCTCCGGACACGGACGTGCCCCGGGACCGCGAGGTCCCGGGGCACGTCAGCGACGAGGAGTCGGTCAGTTGACCGAGTCGCCCGCGCCGGCCTCCTGGCCGCAGGTGTCGGACTGGTCGGTGGCGGAGTCGCCCGACACGGCCTTGCCCTTGCCCGCGATGCCGGCGGCACCGGTGAGGCCGTTGCCCGCAGCGGCGTCCTCGACCGGAACCTGGACACCCAGGACGTTGACCGGGACGTTGTTGTTGCACGCCTGGACCGGCACCTGGGCGTTGTTGCCGTTCGCGCCGGCGACGAGGCCCTTCGCGTCCTTGTCGATGACGCTGTCCGAGCCGGCGAACGCCAGCGGCGACAGGCCGATCAGGGCGACGGCGGACACGGCGGCGACGAAACCGGCCTTCTTCTTCTGCACAGTCTTCTCCTGGTGAGTCACGGATCCATTCGGATCCGGGCACGTGCCGGCCCGACGACAAAGGGGGGAGCCCGAACCGGCTGAGCAGAACCGTAATGGCGGGAAAGGGCGCGGATCAACCTGGAAACACCATCGTGGGGAACAATCACCGAGCGTCAGTTATTCACACGATACGGTTCCGTCGCCGAGTCGGCGGTTCCGCACGACGACGGGGCGGGAACCGGCGCCCCGGTTCCCGCCCCGTCGTGGTCGGAGACGCGTCAGCCGACGCGGCCCCACTCACCCGTGGGCTCGTCACCCTCCATCTCGGCGACGGCCTGGACCATCGCCAGCAGCTCCGGGTCGAGACCCGGCCCGAACTCCTCCGGGCGCTCGACGGCGATGTCCATCGGGACGCCGTCGGGCGCCTGCGCGGTCGACAGCGTCGTCCCGTCGTTCGACGGCGACGGGCCGCGGTAGAGCTTCCCGGCCTCGGAGAGCTGGTCGAGGCTGAACGTGTACTGCTTGCTCTGCAGACCCTGGTCCAGCAGCGCCGCCACCTCGGGGAACTTCTCGGCGTTCGTCTTCGGGATCGGCAGCAGCGTGTTCCAGTTGACCCCGAGCGCCTCGAGCGCCTTGGCGTAGGCGTTCTCGTGGGCCTGGTCGCGGACGATCAGGTACGCGATCGTCGAGCGCGCCGTCCTGTTCGCCGTCATCTCGTAGAGCCGGCACTTCTGCAGCCGGCCGGTCGACTCGAGCATGAGGTTGTAGAGCAGGTTGAGCGGCAGGTTGCCGCTGTCGTAGACGTACTTGCCCGTCCACGGGTCGCCCTGCGCGTCGACCGGCAGCGCGCCCTGCGCCCCCACCAGGTAGTGGTGGATGTTGCCCTCGGTCAGCGCCGAGCTCAGCGGTGTCGCGCCGCCTGCGCCCGGCGTGGCCATGTCGTCGTCCACGCTGCCCCGGTAGCGGGGCGAACCGTCGGCGAGCCGGGCGATCGTCGTGGCGATCAGCTCGACGTGCCCGATCTCCTCGGTCCCGACGCCGTAGAGCAGGTCGCGGAAGGGTTTCCCGTCCGGACCGCGGAAGTTGAAGCTCTGGAACAGGTACTGCATCATCGTGCGCATCTCGCCGAACTGGCCGCCCAGCCCCTCCTGCAGGGCGTTCGCCGCGGCGGGGTCGGGCTCGTCGGGGACGATCTCGTTCAACAGTCGCTGGACGTGCAGGAACGCGGAATGACACCTCGTCGGGCTGTGGGGTGCGACCCCCTCGGGGGTCGTGGACACGGCCTGCGGGGTTGAAGCCGTCGGGCCCCGCCTACCCGGGCCTGTCCGCCCCACACCCCGTCCATCCGCGGCCCGGGCGTTCCGGGGCCTCCGCGACCGGCGCCGGGTGCCGTGGCGCGGCTGCGCGACGGGGCCCGTCGGCAGCGCGTCACCCCGTCTCGTCGCCCCGGCCACCGGGCCTGCGGTAGCCGACCTCCGCGGGCCCGTCGGCCCCGGCGCACCGGTGCCGCCCGAAGGTCCGGCTCAGGGACCGGTCGAGCCGCACCGGACGCACCACGACGCCGTCGAGGTAGGCGCGCCCGACCGCGCGCACCGCCGCCCGGACCGCGGGCCGCGGGCGGGGCAGACCGTGGGTCTCCCGCAGGTTCGCCGGGGAGAGGACCCCCAGGACCTCCCGCCCGTAGGGCCGGAGCGGGGCCGGCAGCACCCGGGCGGCGAAGTCGTCGGCCAGTGCGTCGGCGACGGCCCGGCCCGCCTCGCTCGGAGCGAACTCCCGGCGCTCGTAGTCGCGCGCCCAGGCCCGCATCTGCTCCCGCGAACCGGGGATGTCACGCAGCCGCTGGCGCTGCGCGACCGCCCGCCAGAACTGCCAGTGGGCCTCGAGCTCGGCCGGGGTGAAGGGGTTCGCCCCCAGCTCCGCGGCGATGTCCGCCGGGTCGAGCGCCAGCGTGCTCAGCGTGTAGAGCGCGTCGTCGTCACGGATCGGGAAGTGCGCGTGGATCTCGTTCATCCGCTCGATCCAGGCGATGCCCTCCGGCGAGTCCGGCCCGAGGTCGAGGAAGCGGCCGAAGAACAGGATGGTGTCGTCGTTGCGCAGCGCGGTGTCGCGCACGATGTCGCCCGTGCCACACCGCCACAGGATGCGGGCCATGGCGGGCACCGCGACCTGCTTCATGAACGCCACGGTGAACAGCCCGAGCACCAGCCGCCGGTCGCCGTGCAGGGTCTGCAGGCTGGACCGCGCGATCTCGGTGTGGTCGGTCGCCGGGTCCAGCCGCGCGATGCGCCGGCGCTCGACGCCACCGATCGTCCACCGCGACCCGGCCGGGGCCGACGGACTTCCGGACGCACTGCTCATCGGACGGTCTCCGTTCCCGAAAAGTTGACACTGCTTCGTGTCAACTTCAACGATGCTTCCGGACACCGCCCCGTGTCAAGATGCGGCGATGGCCCACAGCGTGACCCGACCGCACCGCGGCGTCAGTGCCGCGGACCGGACGGCCGCGCGGCGGGCGCGCCTGCTCGTCGCGGGCCGGGAGCAGATCGCCGACGGCGGCATCGCCGGCGCGTCGATCGACGCCGTCTGCCGGCGGGCCGGGCTGACGAAGCGCTACTTCTACGAGAGCTTCGAGGGCCTGGACGCCCTGCTGGTGGCCCTGTTCGACGAGGCGGTCTCGGCACTGGGAGGCGCGCTGGGCGAGGCGCTGACCGTCGCACCGCCGGACTTCGAGCTGCGGGTGCGGACCGCCGTACGCACGGTGCTCAGCACCCTGTCCGCCGACCGGGGCTGGTCCCGGCTGTGGGTCGAGGCGCAGGCGCACCCGGCGCTGCGGGCCCGGCGCCACGCCGCGCTCGACGGGTTCGTCGCCGCCCTGTCCGCCGAGCTGACGGCCCCCGGCACCGGGCGGCAGGATCCCGCGACGACCCTGCTGGTCCTGGTCGCCGGGGTCACCGAACTCGTCGAGCGACGACTGCAGGACGACCTGGACATCGGCGACGAGACGCTGGTCGACCAGCTCGTGCTGATCGGCGTGGCCGCCTGCGCCCCGCTGCGCCCCGGCGCCGCGGGCGGAGGTCAGGCCGGGTAGAGCCGCACCTCGAGACGGTCGCCGAGGTCCACCTCGACCAGGGCACGTCCGTCCCCGTCGGCGACGACCTCGTCCGTCCTCGCCCCGGTCACCCGGTGGACGGCACCGGGCACGAGACGATCGACGGCGAGCACCGTCCGCACCGGACCCGCGCCCGGGCGCAGCACCAGGTCGAGCGCCCGGCCGTCGGTCACCGCGCGGGCCACCAGCACGTCCGGGTAGGCCACGTCGGCCAGCCGCGGGCCGGTGCGCCACCCCTGCGGGACCCCTCCGTGCCCCAGCAGGTCACGCAGCGCGTGCCGCCGCCCGAAGCGGCCGAGGACGGCGCAGAAGTTCACCATCGGCGACGCGTCGGCGTAGCGGCGCGCCCCGTCGCGTTCCTCCACCGTCTCCCGCTCCGCGAGCAGCGCGGCCGCGGCATCGCCATCTCGTCGTCGCCGATCTCCCGGGCGGCCATCGTGATCGCGACCTGGGCGAAGGTGTCCCGGCCGAGCCGGTAGGAGCCGACGTCCACCCGGTTCGACGCCCGGGGCGGCAGGACGGGGCGGCCGTCGCGCAGCGAGAGCTCGTTGCGGCGCAGCTGCCACCACGCCCGCTGCGCCAGGTCGGGGAACGCGGGGTGCATCCAGTAGACGGTGTTGAGCTGCACCGCGGCACCGGTCCAGAAGTTCCACGACAGACCGAGGTGCCGGGCCCGCACGCCGACGATGCGGCCGTCGGGACGCAGGAACTCGTGCTCGTAGGACCACCGGAGCCGCTCGCGCAGGTCCTCGACGTAGGTGCTCCCGTGCGCCCGGTCGTGGCCGAGCATCGCGTTGATCCCGAACGCGTTGCAGACGGTGTAGACCCAGTTCGGCTCGCAGGGGATCAGCGTGTAGTCCGAGCGGTCCATGCCGTCGTGGATCTGCCGGGCGACGGCGTGGTGGTCGTACGGGTAGGCCTCCTCGGGCGACCAGCGGAAGGTCAGCGCGCCCGGCTCGGCGTAGCGCCGGTCGTTCAGCAGGGCGTAGAAGCCCAGCATCGTGCCGTGCCAGCCGGTCAGCATGATGTTCTCGTCGGTGGCCAGCGGGTCCCGGGAGGTCGAGAGGTTGCCCCAGAGGTTCTCGGTCCGCCAGTAGCCCCACACGCGACGGTCGAGCATCTTCTCGATCGCGTTGCGCTGGGCCTCGGCCAGGTAGCCGGAGAAGGCGGGGGTCCGGGTGTACTGCGACATCCCGAGACCGGTCCCCAGCGAGGTGAGCTGGTAGCGCAGGGCACCCTCGCGGTACTGCTCCAGGACGATGAACCCGTCGAACCGGTCGAGCGGCTGCAGGGCGATGTCCAGCGCGTAGCGCAGGTGCGCCAGGTCCTCCGGGGAGCTCTCCGCCACCGGCGGGCCGGTGTCGAGGTCCGGCGGGCCGCTGATCACGAACGGTGTCGCGGCGAGCTCGGCGTTCAGTGCCGCCCGCCGCCGGTGCTGCACACGGTGCCGCGCGAGGTGGACGACGACCGCGAGGACCAGCAGGACGACCGGGAGCGCGGGGACCACGGCGGCCGCCGCGCCCGGCTCGGTCCGCGGCGCGACCGTCAGCGCCGCGACGACCGCCGCAGCCGTCCAGACCAGCGGCGGGAGCACGACCGGGCCCGCGTACCACCACAGGGCCAGCGACACGACGAACGTCACGAGCGCGACGGCCGCCGCCACGGACGCCCCGTCGAGCAGGAAGCCCCAGCCCGGCAGGACCAGACCGTGGCCGAACGCGGTGAGCGCCGGGCCGGCGCCGAGCCACCCGGGCAGCGAGCCGGCGAGTCACACCACCGCGTAGACCGCCAGCGCCCGTCGCATCCGGCGCGCGGTCACCGGGCCGAACGCGGGCACGTCGGGCAGCAGGACGGTGACCCCGCCGCCGTCCCCCCGGCTCGGCGCGGGACCGGCCGGGTGGGCCGTGGCGCTCATCGGGTCGTCCCGGCGACCGCTCCGGGCGCGGCACGCCGGGCGGGCGGCGCGAACGGGACGGGTGGCGGCGCCGCCGACGGGCGCAGCCGGAACCACAGCTCACGTACGTGGGCGACCACCAGCGCCAGGGCGACACAACACGCCATCACGTCCTCCTCGACGTCGACCGGGTGACGGGGACAGCGTTATGTTGATACGGCGCCGTGTCAACTATGCTCCGATCCGTGTCCGGGACGGGGTCGTTCGAGACGGTGCTCGTCGTGGCGCTGCTCGCGGCGTCGCTCGTCGGGGTCGCACGCCTGGGCGACGGCAGGCGGGTCGACACGGTGTGGACGACCCGGGAGTCCGACGCCGCGCACGTGGTCATGAACCTGTCGATGGCCGCGATGCACGGACCGCTGTGGGGGCCGACGACGAGGTCGTGGGTCCTGGCCGTGATGGCGGTGGGCGTCCTCGCGACCGGCCTGGGCGTGCTCCGCCCGCCTGCCGGGCCCGGGCGACGGGCCGCGCTCGTCCACCACCTGCTCGCCTTCGCCACCATGGGGCTGGTCGTGCTCCTCGGGCACGACCCCGCCCACGGTCACGGGCACGGGCACGGCCTGCCCGGCGGCACCCCGGTCGCGGTCGTCGTGGCGGCGCTGGCGGTGTGGTTCGCGTTCGACCTGGTCGTGACGGTCGTCGTCGCGCTGGTCGGGCCACCGGCCCGGGTGCTCCCGGCGGGCGTCGGGGCACCGGCCGGACGTGACCTGGCCGCGGTGCGGGTGGCTGCGGTGCCACACGGGGTGATGGACGCCGCGATGGTCGTCATGCTCCTGGCGGCGCTGTGATGCCCCCGGATCGGCGCGGCGTCGTGACGGCCCGCACGGCCGCGGCCGCCGCGGCCGGCCATGCGGCGTAGAACTCCGCCGACGGCGACGCGTGGACCGCGGCGGCGAGCAACGGGCGCAGGTCCGGGCGGTCGGTCCCGACGGCCAGGACGAGTGCCACCGAGCGGAGCTGCCACGGCCGGTCGAGCAGCCGCTCGTCGAGGTCGTAACCGGGCAGGCCGTGGGCCCACCGCGCGTCCGGCGGTGCCGGGGGCGGAGCGGGGTCGAGACCGCGCAGCGCCGCCCGGCTGACGCGTCCCTCCAGGTCGGCCGGGCCGTCGCCGCACCGCTCCGGCGCACACGGCACGACCAGGTGGTGGACGCGGGCCGAGTCCGACCAGATCGCGGTGCGGACCCCGGGGCCGGTCTCCCCCGCGACGTCGAGCAGGTACTCCGAGCGCGGCCGGTACCAGCTCGGGGGCACCCCGAGCACCGGCCAGCCACTGCACCCGGTCGCGGCGGGGAGCACCACGTTGCGGACACCGGGGGTGTCGCGGTGGGTGCGCCAGACCCGGCCGCACCCGCAGTGGCCGAGCCGGGCACCGACCGCGTCCGCGGTGTCGGACCGCCCGGCCCCGGTCCAGATCCGGGCGACCGCACGGGCGCCGGCGCGGGGGCCGACCTCGTCGGCGTGGTGGTCGTACCAGCGGTCGATCGTCGCGGCGGTGGTGAGGCCGTGCCGGAGCACCGCGCGTTCGGCCAGGTTGACCAGGAGATCCACGGTGCCGGCTCCGATCGGGGCGTCGGGGACGATGCGGTGAGGACGTGCGGGGCCGGGTCGCAGGGAGCACGGACCGGCCCCGCACGCGTCGTTCAGCGGGCCGGGTCGATCGCGACCGGCTCCCGTCGTGCCTCGTGGTGGTTCGCGTTGCGCGGCGTGGCCAGCACCCGGCGGGTGCGGTCGTCGAGCGCGACGGAGTCCGACAGGGCCCCGCTCGCGGCCAGCGTGTGCTCGAGCGCGTCCAGCCAGTGCAGGTAGTAGCTCCACGGCTCGCCGCCGTCGCCGTTCTCCCAGGCCCGGATCGCCTCGACGAGGGAGAGCTGGAACTCGCTCCACTCGTAGTGGCCCTCGTGGTAGGCGGCGACCGCCATGGCGAAGGCCCGCAGCTCCCACGGCTCGGAGAACGGCTTGTCCGCACCGGGCATGTCGCAGACGAGCTTCTCGATCCGGCGGCGGGCGTCGCCCAGCTCGGTGGCGTCGGTCCTGACCCCGGCGCTCATCCCTGCGCCGCCTCGGTGAACACGGGCTTCGGCTGCCCGACGCCGATCATCGAGTCCCGGGTCACCAGCGCGGCCAGCTCGTCCTCCGACAGGTGCTCGGAGCCCGCCGGGCGCTGCGGCAGCACCCAGTAGCGCAGCTCCGAGCTGGAGTCCCACACCCGGATCTCGACGCTGTCGGGCAACGGCAGGTCGAAGTCCTCGGCCAGCACCTTCCGCGGCTCGCGCACGATCCGGGCACGGAACGGCGGGGCCTTGTACCAGTTCGGGGGCAGCCCGAGCACCGGCCACGGGTAGCAGGAGCACAGCGTGCAGACGATGACGTGGTGGACGTCGTCGGTGTTCTCGACGGCGACCATCTCCTCACCCTGCAGTCCGCCGATCCCGACCTCGCGGCAGGCGGCGGAGGCGTCGGCCAGCAGCCGCGCCTTGAACTCCGGGTCGGTCCACGCCTTGGCGACGACCTTCGCGCCCAGCTGGGGGCCGACCTCGTTCTCGTGGACCTCGGCGAGACGGTCGACGGCCGCGGTGGTCATCACGCCCTTCTCGATCAGCAGCGCCTCCAGGGCCTTGACCCGGGCGGTGATCTCCTCCTGGGTGCGGAGCGGGGTGTCGGTGGGCTTCGCGGTCATGGGTCAGGCTCCCTGGGTGGCCGGGACGGGCGAGAGGTACGGCTCCCACACGTCGAAGTAGTTGGCGCCGTTCGGGTCCGCGTACTCCGCACCCCACAGCTCGGTGGCGTCGAAGCGGACGGTGTAGAGGTGCTCGGGGCAGTCGCCCAGGCCGTTGCCCGCGGTGTCGGGGTAGAGGTACGTGCCGTGCGACGCGGTGACGACGCCGCGGCGACCGCGGATGTAGCGGGCCCGGCGGGTGTGGCCGTACGGGCTCTCGGTGGAGACGACGACCTCGTCGCCGACGGAGAACTGCGCGACCTTGTCCGACTCGCGGTGGGCCGGGAACCCGTTGGTGACCGCCCAGTCGACGAACTCGACGATCTCGGTGTCGGTCTCGCGCTCGGGCAGCGGGGCGTCCGGGTTCTCCAGGTAGTACCGGGTCCGTGCCTCCAGCTCGGCCGGGTCCAGCAGGCCCGCGGCCTCGGCGTAGTGCTCGACGGAGTGTGCCCAGTGCTCGTAGTAGTTCGAGATCAGGTACTCGGCGGGGTCCATCTTCTCGATGCCGTGCCGGAACTGGTCCACGTTGAACAGCCCGGCGCGGGCGCTCTGCGCGAACATCGCGAAGGCGCGCTTCTCCCACTCGGCCCGGAACACGGGCTCGGACATGTGGTCGTTGTCGACCCTGCCCAGCCCGTCGGTGCCGCCGAGATCGAAGACTCCGTTCACAGCTGTCCTCCCACGGTGGTGAGGGCCGGTGGGGCGGGGAAGCCGCCGACGGCCTGCTCGAAGGTGTGCGCGACCCGGAGAACGGTCGCGTCGTCGAAGCGCCGGCCGACGATCATCAGGCCGGTCGGGAGTCCGTCCACGAGTCCGGCCGGGACCGAGGTCGCGGGGTGCCCGGACACGTCGAACGGGGCACAGTTCCCGATCATCCCCAGCGCGGCGGGCAGGTAGCTGTCGAGGCCGGCGTCGAGCCCGAGCAGCTCGGTCGCGGTGTAGGGCACGGTCGGCATGACCAGCACGTCGTAGCCGGTCAGGGCCGCGTCGTAGGCCGCACGCACCTCGAAGGCCAGGTTGCGGGCCATCCCGTAGTAGGCGCCACCGCCGTGACCGAAGGTGTAGCCGCCCGAGAGGCCGACGAGCTTGACCGTCTTGGACAGCTCCGACCCGCGCGCGTGGCGCCTGCGGTGGTAGTGCGCGATCAGCTCGGGGTCGTACAGGCCGGGGTAGTTCATGCCGTAGGCGTTGCCGTCGATCATCTGGTGCGCGGCACCCTCGGTCCCGATGACGTTCCAGACCGCCATCGCGTCCAGGTGCCAGGGGATCGAGATCTCCTCGGCGACCAACCCGGCCTCGGTCAGGGTCCCGATCGCCGCACGCACTGCCTCGTCGACGGCCGGGTCGCTCTCCGGGCGGGCGAAGCCCTCGGTCACGATCCCGACCCGCAACCCGCCCGCCGACCGCTCCAACGCCGCGAGGTAGTCGACCGTGTCGAGCTCGGTGGGCTGACGCACGTCGAGCCCGTCGACCCCGGCGATCACACCCAGCATCGCCGCCGCGTCGGACACCGTGCGGGTGATCGGGCCCAGATGGTCGATCGTGGCCTCGATCGGGAACGCGCCGGTGTAGGGCACCAGACCGTGGGTGGGCTTGTGCCCGACCGTGCCCGAGAAGGCCGACGGCATACGGACGGAGCCGCCCTGGTCACCGCCGACGGCCATGTCCACCGCGCCGGACCCGACCAGCGCGGCGCTCCCGGACGACGACCCGCCCGCCGCGCGGGAGGGGTCCCAGGGGTTGCGCACCGGCCACGGCCGGGAGGTGAAGCTGGCCCCGGAGAAGCAGAGGTCCTCGCACATCGCCTTGCCGGTGATCGTCGCGCCGGCCGCGAGCAGCCGGGTCGCCACCGTCGCGTCACGGGACGGGACGAACCCCTCGACCGTGGCCGACCCGTTGGTCATCGGGACCCCGGCCAACGAGATGTTGTCCTTGAGCGCCACGGTCCGCCCGGCCAACGGGCCCTCCGCCGCACCCTGGACCGAGGTCGTCACGTACCAGCCACCCAGCGGGTTGTCCGCCGGCTCGGACCACTCACGCTGCGGCGCCTGCGGCGCGGTGGCCCGGTAGAGCTCCTCGACCCGCTCGGAGGAGGCGAGCGTCGCCGCCACCGCCGGACCGAACTCGGCCAGCTCGGCATCCGTCAGGCCGAACGCGTAGTGCTCGTTCAGGGCCGCCAGGCGGGCGGCGTCGGGGGTGGGATCGCCATCGGCGGTGCTCCTCACATCGGGGATGCGAGAAAGCTAGGGATGCTGCCTGCTCATGTCAATGGATACAGACGCGTTGACATGAGCGCTGATCCGTTCGACCCACGGCCGTCACACGGTGGTCTTCACGACCGCCCCTCGCCGCCGTCCATCGCGCCGAAGGTGGCGCCCCGCGCGGCCGCGAGGTGCAGCGGCTGCTCGACGTGATGGCGCCCGTCGAGCGCCAGGGTGCCGCGCGGGAGGTCGTACCGACCGAACCGGATCTCGTCGGCCACCGGCACCGGGTCGGTCGACCGCACCCGTCGGGCCGCGGCGGCCCATACGTGGATCGCCTCGAACATCGACTCCGAGAGCGACGACAACGGCGGGGCCCACGGCCCGAAGCGCGAGCGGTAGCGCTCCAGCAGGGTCCCGTTGCGCTCGGTCTGCAGGTGCTGGAAGTAGCCGGACACCCCGTGGATGCCCTCCGCGGCACGCGGCCCGACCCGCTCCAGCGTCGCCTCGTCCATCGCCGGGCCGAGGCTGACCGTCCGGTCGCGCAACCCCATCGCGTGGCACTGGCGCTCGAACGCGGCGGCGTCGGCCCCGACGAGGGTGTTGAGCACGACGTCGGCCCCCGAGGCCGCGATCCGCTCGACCAGCGGGGCGAAGTCCCGGGCCCCGAGCGGGGCGTAGCCCTCGCCGACCAGCACCGCACCGTGCTCCGGGAGCACCTGCCGCGCGACGGCGTTGACCTGTCGGGGCCACACGTAGTCGTTCCCCGCGAGGAACCAGCGCCGGCCCCCGGCGGCCCGCATGACCGGGCCGGCCGCCGTCGCGAGCTGGGTCGCGGGCCGCTCCCCGAGCCGGATCCGCAGCCGGGACTCCCCGCCGCCCTCGTTCATGTTCGTGTGGACGACGAGCACGTCGCGGCCGGTCAGGGCGGCCGACACGGCGTGGTAGGTCGCCGAGGTCGTCGTCAGGAAGATCGTCCGACAGCCCGCCCCGGCCAGGCGCATCGCCTCCAACGCCCCGGTGCCGGGATCGGTGGCGTCGTCGGCCTCCAGCAGGTCCACCGGGCTGCCGCCGACACCGCCCGCGGCGTTGATCTCCTCGACGGCGAGCGCGGCCACGTTCGCGACGGCCGAGGCGAACAGCCCACCGGAGCCGGACCGGCTGGTGAGGACCCCGATACGCGGTCCGGTGACGGCGTGGTCGCGGACCGGGTGCCCGCGGCGGCGCAGCAGCCACTGCAGCCCACCCTCGTCGATCCCGGCCTCCAGCCGGATCCGGGTCCCGCCGGGCGCGGCGGTGAACCGCAGCCGGATGCGGCCCCGCCAGGGCTGGTCGTGGGTGATCGTGATGGTGCGCGGCCCCCGGAGCTCGCTGATCCGGCCGAGCACGTCGACCGGCGGCCCGCCCGCGATCGGCGCGCGCAGGGTGACCGGCTCGCCCACCGCGACCCGGTCGCACAGGGCACCGAACAGCCAGCCCGCGTCGGGGTCGCGCCCGAAACGCCCGAAGAGGACGGCCGGATCGGCGGCGGCGAACTCCTCCACCGCGAGCGCGATCGTCCCCATCGGGGTCAGCCCCGGCGCGGGCGGGAGCCGGTCATCCGGTGACGTCCTCCCGGTCCGTCGCGGGGCGAGCCTCGACCGCGGCGGCCACCTCACCGAGGGACGACTGGAACAGGCTGCGGAGCAGCGCGATGACGTCGGCGGCCGCGCCACCGGGCTCGATGGAGCAGTAGCGGTACCGCCCGGATCGCCGCTCGGTGATCAGGCCCGCGACGCGCAGCACCCGCAGATGGGTCGAGACCGCGGTCCGGCCGACCGAGGTGATGTGGTCCGCCAGGTCACCGGCACTGCACTCGTCGTGCTCGGAGAGCACGGCCAGGATCCGGCGGCGGACGGGATCGGCGAGCGCGTCGAAGGCGGGCCCCGCGTCCCGGCCGACGCCGGCCGACGCGTCAGGAACCGGTGACATGTCCCGGAGTCTAACCCGGACGACCGGCACGTCGGGGGTGACACCGTCACGCGGACGTGGCCCGGCCGAGCCGCAGCGCCGACACCAGGAAGAAGACCCCGCCGAGCAGGGCGTAGCCGGCGACCCCGCTCAGGGACGCCCCGGCGCCCGAGGCCATCAGCACGAACGAGGCGCCCGCGACGACCGAGAGGGACCCGCTCGCGATCATGGCGCCCTGGCCGCCCGCCGCGCGGCGCCGCAGGGCGACGACGAGCTGGGCGACCCCGGCGACGACGGCCCAGGCACCCCAGACGCGCAGCACCGCCGGCACCCCCGAGCCGAGGGCGACGACGAGCCCGACGGCCGCGAGCCCGCCCAGGACGATCGTGGCGTACAGGCCCGGGGCCACCCCGGTCGCGCGCGAGGAGCGGGCGTCGACCGCGGCGGCGGCCACGTCCACCAGCGGGTAGAGCACCAGCAGCGCCGCGGTCAGCGGACCGATGTCGGCCGCGTTCAGCAGCAGCAGCGCCGCCCAGAGCAGCGCGAACGCGAACCGTGCGAGGTACAGGCGCCGCAGTGCGACGGTGCCGTCGACCGGTCCCGGGTGGGGGGTCCGTGCGGTGCGCCGGCCGGTCGTGGGCGAGCTGGACATGATGCCTCCTGGAGAGAGAAAGACCGTTCTTCCTTGTGGGCCCGAGCATGCACCCCCACGCCACGGGAGGCAAGACCGATCGTTCTTTCTGCTACCGTGGGGCCGTGGCTGCACCGACACGCACGACGTCCGGGGCCGGGCGCTCCGAGGCCCGCGAGCGACTGCTCGCGACGGCGAGCGGGCTGTTCTACCGGGAGGGCATCCGGGCGGTCGGGGTGGAGCGGATCCTCGCCGAGACCCCGACCACGCGCGCCACGTTCTACCGGCACTTCCCCTCGAAGGAGGCGCTCGTCGTCGCCTACCTGCGCGGCGTCGACGCCCACACCCGCGCCGCCCTGCAGGACGCCCTCGCCTCGGCCGCCGCACCCGACGACGCCGTCCGCGCCGTCGGTACCGCGCTGGTGGACGACCTGACCGGTGCGGACTTCCGGGGATGCGCGTTCCTCAAGGCCGCGGCCGAGTTCCCCGACCCCGAGGACCCCGTGCGCCGGGTCGTGGCCGAACACCGCAGCTGGTACGTCGCCACCCTCACCGAGCTGTTCGCCCGGGTCTTCGGCTCCGCACCGGGGCGCGGGCGGCCCGAGCACGCGGCCCAGCACTTCCTGATGATGCGCGACGGGGCCATGGCCGGTGCCGACATCGACGGGGCGGGCCACGTCGGCGCCGCGTTCCGGCGCGGGCTGGAGGGGCTGCTCACGCTGACCCACTGAGGCCGGCGACCGCGGGCGTGGCGCACCCCGCGGGTCCGTGCCGGATCACGAAGGGCCACGCCGAGTTCACGGCCTCCGCGCCCTCGTGCCGGGACATGCCCGGCCCGATGCGGCCTGACGATGGATCACCAGGTCCCGGTCACCGGCGACACCGCCACGCCGACCTGCCACCTGCTCCTCCTCGCGAACACGGGCCGGCTAGGTCGGCGGCAGCGTCGACACCGTCGAGGCCGGGATGACCGGGATCCGACCCGGGTCCGCCGGCCGGACGGCGCGCACCGCCCGGCGGAGCGCCTCCACCAGGCCCGACCGGTCCCCGCTACGGGTGCAGAGCGAGATCGGGCAGGGGTCGACGTCGGCGACCGGGACGAACACGACCTCCGGGTGCCGAACGCTGTCGATCACGGAGCTGCCGGTGATGGCGACGGCCGCGCCGGCGGCGACGACCTCGAGCAGCTCGTCCATGGTGTGCACGGCGGGGCCGTAGGTCACGGGCACCCCGCTGGGCCGCGGGTCGCAGGCCCACCACCGCACCCAGTCCTGGTCGGTCTCGTCGTCGGACACGTGCGGCTCCCCGTCGAGGTCGGCGAGCACGACGGTCGTCCGGCCGGCGAGCCGGTGGTCGCGCGGGAGCGCGACGACACGCGGTTCGAGACGGACCAGGTCGAGCCGCAGCCCGTCGGTGTCGGTGACGGGCGGGCGGACCAGCGAGGCGTCGACGGTCCCGGCGCGGACGGCCTCGGCCTGGTCGGGCCACGGCAGCTGGACCAGCTGCACGGACGCACCCGGGACCTCCTGCTGCACCAGCTCGACGATCCGGCGGGTGTGGGGCCCGGTGACGGCGGTCATGAACCCCAGCCGTACGACCCCGGCGAGGGTGCGGCGGTGTGCCTCGACCGCCGCGACGGCCCGGTCGGCGGCGGCCAGGGCCACCCGGGCCTCGGCCAGGAAGCGGTGTCCCGCCTCGGTCGGGACGAGCGGGTGCCTGCTGCGGTCCAGCAGCTCGGCGCCCAGCTTGCGCTCCAACGTGCGGATCTGCTTGCTCAGCGCAGGCCCGCTGACGTACAGCCGGGCCGCGGCCCGGCCGAGGTGTCCCTCGTCGGCGACGGCCGCGAGGTACCGCACGAGATGCAGGTTGAGGTCCACGTCGACTCCCTCCGCTGGAAGTGTCCCACGCCACCGTCGGTCCGGACCACTGAGCTGCGGTGATAACCATCCGGTTCCGATCGGCGGCCACAGATGTCCTGGACCTCCCCCGGTCCGCGCGGCGAGGCTCCAGGCGTCCCACCGACGGCAGGAGCCACACCATGAGCCGCTACGAACACGAGTTCGTGACCATGTTCGCCGGGTTGGAGAAGCAGCTGGAGGGCATCGACAACCCACGCCATCGCGCGATCCTCAAGAACTACCGGCGGCACGGGCTGCTGGAGGTCGCCGGCCGCTACAAGGAACTCCTCGCCC
The DNA here is from genome assembly GCF_020131355.1 of Pseudonocardia sp. ICBG1293. Taxonomy (GTDB): domain Bacteria; phylum Actinomycetota; class Actinomycetes; order Mycobacteriales; family Pseudonocardiaceae; genus Pseudonocardia. Next base: position 82,437 of record NZ_JAHLEL010000009.1, on the reverse strand, counting down.
CCGACATGACCGTCGAGCACCCGCAGTACCGCCTGCACGAGGGCGGGCAGTCCATCGTCCTCGACGGGATGGAGCAGGTGGTCGCGTTCTACGAGTCGCTGACGGCGGCCAACGCGATCGTCATGTGGGTCGCCGAGCAGGACATCGCGGTCAACGACCACGGCTTCTCCGGCGAGGTCGTGTTCAACGCCTTCGTCCCCGCCCCGATGCTGGGGGAGAGCGCCTTCTCCGACATCCGCGCCGGTGACGACCCGGAGGAGATGTATCTGCTGCGCCGCACGCTGGCGTTCGTCTGGCCCTACGACGAGCGCGCCCGGCTCATCGGCGAGCACGTCTACGAGGACGGCGCGTCCCGCGACGTCAGCCGGCCCGACCCGGCCGACGTCATCACCGCCGCCCGCGCCGCCGAGCTGCTCGCGCCCGAGATCGACCGGGTCCTGCCGTGAGCGCCGGAGCCGGCGGCCGGCTGGCCGGCAGGGTCGCGCTGATCACCGGCGGGGCACGCGGGCAGGGACGGTCGCACGCCGTCCGGCTCGCCGAGGAGGGCGCCGACATCGTCCTGGTCGACCACTGCGCCCCCGTCGCCTCGGCGCCCTACCCGGCCGCCGACCCCGCGGACCTCGAGCAGACCGTGAAGCTCGTCCGGGACCTCGACCGGCGGGTCCTCGCGGTCCGGGCCGACGTCCGCGACCTGTCCGCGCTCCGGGCCGCGGTCGCCGACACCGTCTCCGAGTTCGGCCGCCTCGACATCGTCCTGGCCAACGCCGGCATCGCGAGCTACGCGCCTGCGCTGGAGATGGCCGAGGACGCCTGGCAGGAGATGATCGACATCAACCTCACCGGGGCGTGGAAGACCGTCCGCGCCGCCGCACCCGCGATCGTCGACGGCGGCCGCGGCGGGGCGGTCGTGCTCACCAGCTCCGTCGCCGGGCTGATGGGGTTCCCGAACCTCGCCCACTACTGCGCGGCCAAGCACGGCCTGGTGGGCCTGATGAAGGTGCTCGCGGTCGAGCTCGCGCCGCATCCGGGTCAACACCGTGCACCCCACCCACGTCGACACCGACATGATCCAGAACCCGGCGATCCACGGCCTGTTCACCGGGGGCGCCCCGGGGGCCGACCGGGCCATGGCCGCCCCGGTCATGAAGGCGATGCATGCGCTGCCGATCTCCTGGGTCGACCCGGTCGACATCAGCAACGCCGTCGTGTGGCTCGCCTCCGAGGAGGCCCGCTACGTGACCGGGGTGGCGCTGCCCGTCGACGGTGGGATCACCGCGCCGTTCAAGATCCCGCACGACGCCGTCTGAGGCGCCGGGGCCGCGGGCGGACCCGGGGGCGCGGTCAGTCCGTGACCCGGCTGCGGGAGCGGTACTCCAGGTGGGAGTACTCGGGGTGGCGGGCCAGCCAGCCCGAGACGAAGGGGCACACGGCGAGCACCCGCAGCCCCTCGGCCTGCACCGCCTCGATCGCACCGCGGGCCAGCGCGGAGCCCACCCCGTGGCCCTCGAACGCCGGGTCGACCTCGGTGTGCAGGAAGGCGACGAGCTCGGCGGTGCGGGTGTAGGCGGCGAACCCGGCGAGCGTCTCGCCGTCGTGGGCCTCGAACCGGTTCGCGGACCGGTGGTCGGACACGGTGATCATCAGGTCTGCTCCGGGGTGGTCGGGATGCGTCGTCGGGCTGCGGGGCTCCCGGGCCTCCGGTGCACCCGGCCGGCCGGGTGCACCGGGCGTGCGGCGAGGCTAGGTCGGGCCCGGGTCACCGTGGATCGGCCGCGCAATCGGTCATCGCCCGGAGGCCGCCACCCCGTCGGGGCCGGAGGACCCGCACGTGCAGGGGAGCCCCCCGGACCGGCCGGCCACCGCTGCGACGTCGGCAGCGGCGGACGGGCGGGACGGCCGCTCAGCGGTCCGCGGCCCCGAACCGGACGACGAGGACCGCGGCGTCGTCCCCGGAGCCGGTCGCGCGGGTGGCCGTGACGCGGTCGATGATCGCGTCGGGGGTGTGGTCGTGCGCCCCGGCGAGCTGGGACAGGAGCCGGTCGATGCCCCGGTCGATGTCCGAGCCCCGACGCTCCACCACACCGTCGGTGTAGAGGACCAGGGTGCTGCCGGGTTCGACCGTCCGCCGGTGGTCGGTGCGCGGCAGGCCGAGGGCGAACTCGTAACCGAAGAGCGCGTCGTGCGCGTCCAGCAGCTCCGCGGAGCCGTCCGGGTGCACGAGGACCGGGGGCGGATGGCCGGCGTTGGTCCAGGCCATCGACCAGCTCCCGCCCTCGACCGGCCGCAGCCGGGCCACGATCGCGGTCCCCCCGGCACCGAGCCCCAGGCCGTGGTTGGCCTGTTCGAACGCGGACAGGACGGCGGAGGGCGGGCCGCCGGGGTGGTCCCAGGCCGCCTGGCGCAGCATCGACCGGACCTGGCCCATCATCGTCACCGCGGGCAGGTCGTGACCGGCGATGTCGCCGAAGGACAGCGAGACGATCCGTTCCGCGGGACGGCCGGGATCGGCGAGGACCAGACAGTCGTACCAGTCACCGCCGACGTCGAGCCGGTCGTCGGCCGGCGAGTAGCGGACCGCCATGGACAGCCCGGCCACGGCCGGGAGGGCCGTGAGCATGGCGTCCTGCATCTGCCGGGCGACCAGGGCCCGGTGCTCCAGGGCCCGGGCGCGGGCGAGCGCCTGACCGGCGTACCCGGCGATGGTGGTGATGGTCAGGAGGTCCGCGGTGCGCACGGCGTCGGGCCGCGACCAGCCGAGCAGGATCGCGCCCGCCGGTCGGTCCGGCCCGGGGACCGGCGCCGCGACCACGGTGTCCAGTCCCAGCGCTGCCACCGCGGCGGAGACCTCGGCAGGCATCTGCGAGGCGAGGTCCCCCCGGTCGCGGTAGTGCACGACGCGCTGCTCGCGCATCGCGAGCGCGGTCGGGGTCGAGGTGAGCGGGGATCGGGTCGTGCGGTGCGGCGCCGCGGCGTCGACGTCGCCGTCGGCGGTCTCGTGGACGGACCGGGACCCGGCGGGCAGCGTGTGCAGGCGGCCGGAGTCGTCGCGCAGCACGGTCTCCACGTGGGCGGGCCCCAGCTCACCGCGGAGCAGCATGTCGATCCGGTCCCGGACGTCGCGCACCGTGACGGTGTCGGTGAAGTGCTGGGACGCGGCCAGCAGTACGCGGCTGCGGTCGTGGGCGTCCTGGGCGACGGACTCGGCGACGTCGCGCCGGTCGCGCTCGGCGCCCGCGTCGAACACGCGCAACCGCAGCCGCAGCTCGGTGGAACAGCTACGGGCGATCCGCTCCAGGGTCCGGATGCCGTCGGGGCTCCAGGTCCGCGGGACGGAGTCGATGGCGCACAGCGAGCCCAGCACGTTGCCCTCGTCGTCGGTCAACGGCATACCGGCGTAGGCGACCACACCGATGTCGGGGATCGCCAGGTTGTCCCGCACCCGGGCATCGGTACGGGCATCGGTGATCAGGAGCGGGCTGCCCGAGGTGACCACGTGCCGGCAGAACGAGTGCGACAGCGGCGTCTCCCCGCTGCTCGCGAAGGGCTCGGGCAGGCCGGAACGGCCCGGGAAGACCTGCCGGTCCGCCCGGACCAGGGTCACCAGGGCGGTCGGGACCGCGAGGGCGTCGCGTACCCAGTCCGCGAAGCGGTCCATCTCCACATCACGCGCGGGCCCCAGGCCCAGGTGCTGGAGGGCGGCCAGACGCTCCGGCGCGTAGAGCGCCTCGCACCGTGGCCAGATGTCGTGGGGGGCTGCTGGCTGCTCCATCGATTCGTCCCTTGTCGCCGACGGCACGAGAAAGGAGGTCGGGGTCGTGCGGGGAGCCGAGCCTAGGGGATGCGGAGTCGCCCGCGGCCGCTCGCCGCTCCCGGCCACCCATCCGGGCCGGCGCCACCCGACGAGGTCCGGTGACGCATCGGCGGAAACCGGACCACCGGTATCTACGAACACCGTGCGATGGAGAACTCAGCTGACCTCGGTGCGGCGGTACTCGGGCTCGTCGCGGCCGAGGGCGGGGATCCCGCCGCGGTACTGGCCGATCTCGTCGGATCGGTCGAGCGCCTCGTCGGGCTCACCGCCGGCGCGGCCCTGCTGACCGAGGGAGCGGTCCGCGGCGTCGAGGCGTCCGGTCCCACGGGTCCGCGTGCGGCGCTGGCCGCCGGGTTCGGCCAGGGGCCCGGTGGGGAGAGCGCCCGGACCGGCCGTCCCGTGCACTGTGCGGACCTCGCCCGCGAGCGTTCGCGGTGGCTCGTGTTCGCCGCGAAGGCGCTCGCCGCCGGGGTCGACGCCGCCTGGGCCCTCCCGCTGCGGCACGGGCCGGACACCGTGGGCGCGCTGTTGGTGCTGGGACCCGCGGACGCCGCCCCCGACCTGCAGGTGCTGGGGCTGCTCGCCGAGGCGGCCGCGGTCGCGCTCCTGCGCTCCATGGCCTCGCAGCGCGCGACGACCGAGCTGCACCAGCTCCGGACGGCGCTGACGAGCCGGGTGGCCGTCGAGCAGGCGAAGGGGATGCTCGCGGTGCACGGCGGTGTCGACGTGGGGGCGGCGTTCGAGCTCCTGCGTGGTCACGCGCGCCGCAACGGGCGCCCGCTCGGCGAGGTGGCGACGTCCGTGGTCCACGGCGCCACCGATCCCGCGACCATTCTCGAATGGCGTTGAAAAGCTATTCATCGCGCAACACCAAGGCGCGTTCGCCACGGCACCGAATGCAGTTTTCACACCATCGGGTGGCACGTGCCCGATGCATGACGCAAACATGACGCGGATTTTACGCATGGAACTGAAACAGCAGCTCAGAGCCCTATCCGGGGTCGGATCACCTATTCTCCAGCGTGCCGTTCCGGCGTCGCGGAGCGATTTTCGTCACCGCCCCCCAGGTCACCTTCGCCGAGTGGACGGATAGCGTCGGAAACAGCACATCGGCGCCCCCTTTGTGCATCACCGAATGAAGGAGAACACTCATGCGCAAGTCCGTGCGTACCGTCGTCGCGTCCGCGATGGCCGTTCCGATGACCCTCGGCGTGGCCGGCATGGCGTTCGCCGACGAGGGAGACTCCACCCGCGAGCAGACCCAGACCACCGAGGGCACCGTCTCGGGCGAGCAGGGCGCGTCCACCGAGCAGCGCAACTCCAGCCTCGCCCCGGTCACCCAGCTCAACCCGGCGTTCAACGTCTCCGACGTCCTCGGCCTGAGCGACTTCGCGAACGAGGACTCCGCGAGCGGCGACGGACAGACCGTCGTCCAGGACAACTCGATCGACTCGACCACCGAGCAGGGGGCCGCCGCCTCCACCGAGCAGGCGCAGAAGAGCGTCCTCGACCAGGCCACCGGCCTGCAGGGCTGAGCGGACCACCGGACGACGACGGGGCGGGGCCACCGGTGGGTGGCCCCGCCCCGTCGTCGTGGATCAGGACGGTGTCCGCCGTCGGCGGACCATCGGGTCAGCCGTTCGCGTCGCTGGTGTCGACGTCGCCGTTCACCCCGTCAGGGAAGAACCCGCCGCGGGTCACGGCACGGGGGTCGAGGTAGACGATGTTGAGGACCTGACCGGGCGTGCGGGAGAAGGCGATGGAGTTCTCGTCGGCCGGGACGATGTTCGCGTTCCCCGCCCGGTCGACGATGCCCTGGTCCAGGTCGGCGGGGCCGTCGAGCGAGTCGCGGGCGTCGGAGATCTTGCCGACGGTCTCCGCGGCGCCGCCCTGCAGCAGCAGGGTCCGCACGAGACCGGCGTGGTAGGCCTCGACCGCGAGGATCCCGGCCGCCGCCTCCAGGAAGGTCTTGTTCGACACGAGGGGCGCCGCGCCCTTGTAGGCGGTCACCCCGACGTCCTCGAAGATGAAGGCCCCCAGGAGGAAGCTGGTCTCGTCCTTGAACGGGTCGAAGGTCTCGTTCGCGCCCACGACGCCGGCCGCCCGAGCCGCGGCGGTGAACGCCTCCTGCAGGTCGATCTCGGGCCGGGCGACCTTCGCGTCGCCGAGTGCGGCACGCAGGAAGTCGACGTGGGCCCGCTCGTCCTGGGCGATCTCCTCGGCGTACTGGCGGCCGAGCTTGGTCTCGAACGAGACCTTGTAGCCCCCGGTCACACCGCCGAGCTCGCCCTTCCCGTCGATCTGGGAGTCCTTCAGACCGTTGCCCGTCACGGCGCGCAGGTAGAACTCGGCCTCCAGGTACTCCAGGTTGAGTGCGAAGTTCAGGACGGCGGCGTCGGAGACACCGCCGTCGTCCTCGCTGCTCCCCTGCAGGCCGAGACCACCGAGCAGGCCGCCCTCGCTCGCCGAGGCGATACCGCTGCCGAGGACGCCGAGGCCGGCGACCCCGGCTCCGGTCAGCCCCGCCGCGCGCAGGAACCGCCTGCGGTCCATCGCGCTGTCGGTACTGCGTTCGATGGAGTCGTTCAGGAACTTCTTGCTGAATCCGTGGAACACGAGAACTCCTCGTGTCGGCCCGATGGGACGGCCGGGTCCGGGGCCGTGTCTCCGAGGTCGGGCTCGGAATGGGCGCCGCACCGGCGCACCTACACCGTCAACGACGCGGCGCCGACACTCGTCATCACCCGATCGGGTGAATACCGCGACGGCCGGGCCCTCCACGACCCCCGGCCTCCCGCACGCCGTCCGTCGCGATGCGCGCCTGGAGGACGAGACGGGCGCGCAGGACGAGCTCCCGCGCCTCCGCGGGGTCGACCACACCCGCGGCCACCGCCGCGGTGAGCCGGTGCGGGAGCTGGTCGACCAGCGCGACGTGGACGTCGAGCGGGATGTCCCCTTCCGCCATACGACTCCGTCTGTCGAGCGCGTGCCCACGGCACAGCGGCCGGCCAGGGGTGCGGGTCCGGGCACACGTGGCAGCCGACGGTCGGATGAGCCCCGGAATCTACGGCAGCGAGGCGGACGGCGCGGACGCGCCCGGCGGCGGCCGGACGTCACGGCGGTCCACCCGGACGGGTCAGGACGAGCCGCCGGGCGCCCCGGCGTCCGCCGACGCCCGTCCCGCCGGCACCGGGATCAGGTGCCGCACCCCGTGATCCCGCCGTCCACCGGCAGGACGACGCCGGTGACGTACGACCCGGCCGGCGAGACGAGGTAGCGGCCGGCGCCCACGATGTCGTCCGCGGTGCCGAGCCGCCGGAGCGGAACGGCGTTCTCGATCAGGGTCCGGCCGGAGTCCGAGGCGAGGGCGGCGGCCGTCATGTCGCTCGGGAACGCGCCCGGCGCGATCGCGTTGACCAGCACCCCGTCCTGCGCGAGGACGGCGGCGAGGTGGCGGGTCAGCATGTGCACCGCGGCCTTGGCGGCCGAGTAGGAGTAGTTCTCGAACACCGGTACCCGCAGCCCGTCGACCGATCCGATGTTCACCACCCGCGCCGCGTGCCCGCCGCCTGCCGACCGGCGCAGTGCCGGCAGCAGCGCCGTGGTGAGCTCGAACAGGCCGACCACGTTGGTGCCCAGCACGCGGTCCCACCCCGCGCGGGGGAAGTCGTCGAGCGGGGCGCCCCAGGTGACGCCGGCGTTGTTGACCAGCACGTCGAGGGACCCGCCGAACTCCGCGTGCACGCCGTCGAGCACGGCGGCGACCCCCTCGGGCGTGCTCACGTCCGCGGGCACCGCGGGGCAGCCGAGCCGTTCGGACGCGGCCCGGCACGCGTCGACCTTGCGGGAGGTCACCAGGACCCGGGCCCCGGCGTCGCGCAGCCCCTCGGCGACCATCGCACCGATCCCCCGCGTCCCGCCGGTGACGACGACCGTGCGACCGCCGATGTCGAACAGGTCCGTCATGCCTCCACCACCGGGTTCCAGTCCAGGTCGGTCGTCACCGGTGCGGAGCCGACGGCCCGGGCCGCGGCGACGAGGGCCGGGCCGAGCAGGTCGGCCTCGGTCATCCCCTCCACCGGGCAGCAGCGCTGCACCTCGTGCAGGACGCGGGGCGGCGTGTCGGCGACGCCGATCCCCGCGTGCTCGGCCCACTTCTGCGTGGAGTTGCGGAAGTACCGGGTCACCGTCGGGGGCACGATCTGGTTCGCCGGGTCGCTCATCGCCTCCTCCAGCGTGATGAACCGGACGCCGGCGGCCGCGTAGCCGGCGAGGACCTCGGCGTAGGCGTCGGCGGCGATCGGGGTGCCGTGATGTGCGCGGGCTGCCTTCCGAAGACCTCCCGGGCCGCGGCGGCCTGGTTGCGGAGCGCGTCGACCGCCGTCTCGGCGAAGCGACGCCGCACCCAGGCCGCGGCCCCGGTGTCCCCGGTGCGCAGGGTGCGCAGGTAGGCCACGAGGAACTGCACGTCGTAGAACCAGTGGGTGATCGGTGCGGGCAGCAGGCCACGACGGGCGAGGTGGGTCTGCACCTGGTCGGTCTTGTCCCTCGTGTCGCCCCACATGTCGAAGGCGTAGCGGAAGTACCGGGTGGGGGCCTTCGCCAGCCACGGCTCGAGCAGCTCGAGGTTGCGGTCGAGATCGGCGACGTAGGACGGGACGTCGGTCCAGTTGAGACTGGCGTGCGCGTGGGTGTGGGCCGCGACGTGGTGGCCGCGTCCGGTCCAGCGGTCGAGCGCCGAGAGCCACTGCGGGTGGTCCTCGACCGGCGCGGTGGAGGTGAAGGCGTACACCTCGGGGACCCGGTACCGCTCGAACGCGTCGCACAGCCGCCCGAGCACGACGTCCGGGTCGTAGCCGGGCGGGAAGCCGGCGCCTCTCCACATGAACGGGTCGTCGAGCGTGACGGCGAGCCGCAGGGGCTCCTGCGCGGGTCCGCTCTCGCCGGTGAGCGCGGTGGTGTCGGTCATGGAACGAGCGTGGTGGGCGCCGCCGGAGGCCCGCGACCCGTCCGGCGCACACCGCCCGGTGTGGTCCCGGCACACCCGGGCGGGCCGCGGACGACCCTACGATGCGCCCATGCCGAGCTCCGGGACCGGAGCCAGGTCGACGACGCCGTCGCACCCGTCCGCCGCGGAGTTCGTCACCTGGCTCGACCAGTGCGCCGCCCGCATCGTCGAGGACATGTACGACGCCGTCGTCGCCGCCACGCCCGCGGTGGCGCGCGACGACACGGACCGCCGTCTGCTCCGCGAGGCCCTGGGCTCCCACGTGCCGCTGCTGCGGGAGGCCGCACGATCGGCGACGCCCGGGGTGCGGGTCCAGCTGGGCAGGCCTGCCGAGCGCTGGGCGCGCCGGCGGGCCAGGGCGGGGACCGACCTGGCCGACCTGGTCCTCGCCTACGACGCCGCGGCGGACGTGATCGTCACGACCTTCGCGGCGCACCTGCGCGGGACCGGGGTGCCCGACGCCCGCCGCGCGGACGCCCTCGAGACCGTGCTGGACCGGCTCTTCCGCTACCTGCGCACCGCCTGCGCCGCCGCGACCGCGGCCTACGCCCAGGAGCGCGAGCTCCTGCGTCAGCGCGACGCCTCCGACCTCCGGGCCGTGCTCGCCGAGGTGCTCGCGGGGACGGCGCAGGTCGGCGCGGCGGAGGCGCGCCTGGGCTACCGCTTCGCGGACTCCCACACCGCGTTCGTGATCTGGGGTCCGCACGCCACCCCCGCCGAGCTCGACAGTGCGGTCGCCCGGCTCCGCGCCCTCGTCCGTCCCCGTCAGCTGGTCGCGGTCCCGGACGGCCCCACGGCCGTCCACGGCTGGTTCTCCGGTGACGAGGCCGAAGACTGGACGCCCGGCGCGTCCGGGCTGCGCCTGGCCCTCGGCAGCACGCACCGGGGTCTCGCCGGGTTCCGTGCCTCGCACCGGGAGGCGGCACGGGCACACCGGCTCGCCACGCACCGGGTCGACGGCCCGGTGGTCCGGTTCGACGACGTCGTGCTGCTGGCCCTGGCCGACGGCGACCCCGGACTCGCCGTGCCCTGGGCGAGGGCCCTGCTGGGGCCCCTCGCCGACCCCGCCCACGACGAGCTCCTGCAGACCCTGCGGATCTGGCTGGCCGAGCTGGGCAGCCCGACCCGCACGGCCCGCAGGCTCACCGTGCACCCCAACACGGTGGTCAAACGGCTCGAACGGGTCGCCGCGCTGCTCCCGGTTCCGGTGGACGCGCGGTCCGCGGTGTTGCGGGTCGCGGTCGAGCTCGCCCCCCTCACCCGAGGCTGACCACCAGCTTCCCCACGTGGTCGCCGCCGAAGGAGTCGACGAACGTCGGGACGACGCTGTCGAAACCCTCCACCACGGTCTCGAACGCACGCAGCGTGCCCGCCTCGACCTGCGCGCCGAGCTCGGCCTCGCACCGCGCCGCGCGGTCGCCGTGGTCGACCACGACGAACCCCTCGGCCCGGATGCGCTTGGTCACCAGCAGCCCGAAGTTGCGCGGTCCCGGGGGCCGGACGACGTCGTTGTACCCGGCGATCAGCCCGCACAGCGCCATCCGCCCACCGTTGTTCATCCGGTCCAGGACGGCCTCCATCATCGGGCCACCGACGTTCTCGAACACCGCGTCCACCCCGTCCGGGGTCGCGTCGCGGAGCTGCTCCGCCCAGTCGTCGGCCCGGTGGTCGACGACCGCGTCGACGCCGAGCTCCCCGGTCAGCAGCGCACCCTTGCGCGGGCCGCCCGCACTCGCGACGACGCGCGCCCCCGCGATCCGGGCCAGCTGGACCGCGGTCGAACCGACTGCGCCGGCGGCGGCGGACACGAACACCGTCTCCCCGGCCCGCGGCGCGCAGATGTCCCCCATGCCCACCCACGCGGTCAGGCCCGTCATGCCGAGCACACCCAGCCGGGCGGTCGAGGCGTCGGGGAGCCGGTCCCACCGCTGCGGGTCCTCGATCAGCACCTCCTCCTGCCAGCCGGTGAAGCCGCGGACCACGTCCCCCGGGACGAGGTCCGGGTGCCGGGACTCCTCGACCACGGCGATGCCGAGCGAGCGGACGACCTCGCCCACCCCGACCGGCGGGAGGTAGCTCGGGCGGTCGTCGAGCCAGCCGCGGATGGCCGGGTCGATGCTGAGGTGGCGGGTCCGGGCCCGGACCCCGCCCTCGGGGCAGGGCCGTCGGGCGACCTCGACGCGCGCGAAGTCTGAGCTGCGGACCCGGCCGTGGGGCCGCTGGGCGAGAACGACGGAGTGAGGCACCTCCCCAGGCTGGGGGCGGCACCGGGGCCCGGCCATGGTGCCGGGCACCACCGTGCGGTGGCGGCCGGGCCTCTGGGCCGGGGCGCCCGGCCTCCCTAGCGTCCGGTGGATGCCGGACACCCTGCTCTCCGCCTTCGACGCCCACGTGACCGCCGATCCGGACGCCGTCGCCCTGTGCTCGGGCGACGGTGCGGTGCGCTGGACCCGGCGCGAGTACGCCGCGAGGGCGCTCCGGCTCGCGTCCGCGTTCGGCGCCCTCGGGGTCCGCCCGGGGGACACCGTCGCGCTCCTGATCGGGAACCGGCCGGAGTGGCAGCTCAGCGACCTGGCGGCGCTGATGGCGGGCGCGACACCGTTCTCCCTCTACGTCACCGCACCCCCTCCGGAGTCCGCCGAGCTCGTCGCCCGGGCGGGCGCCCGTCTGGTGGTCGCCGATCCCGACCTGCTGCGTGCGGGCCACGTCCCGGCCGGGGTCCCGGTCGTCACCGTCGACGAGCTGGACCGGCTGCCGACCGATCCCGCGTTCGTCCGCCACGAACCGGAGCCGGACGACGTCGCGACCCTGATCTTCACCTCGGGTACGACCGGGAGGCCGAAGAGCGTCGAGCTCACCCACTCCGCGATCGTCTTCCAGCTCCGCGCCCTGGACTCCGTCGTCGGCCTGGAGGGCGGCACGACGGTCTCCTACCTCCCCCACGCGCACATCGTCGACCGGGTGATCGGCCACTACGCCGCGCTGGTCGGCGGCACGGGCGTGACGACCGTGGCCGACCCGGCCACCCTGTTCGAGGTCCTCCGGCAGGTCCGGCCACGGCTGTTCACCTCCGTACCCCGGATCTGGCAGCGCATCGAACGGCAGATGCGCGAGATGCTCCGCGACGGCGTCACCCACGAGCAGCTGGCCACCCGGTTCGGGCTCGACGGTGCCCGGTGGCTGGTCACGGGCTCGGCACCGCTGCCCACCCCGACCCACGAGTTCTTCGACTCGGTCGGGCTGCCCCTGCACGACCTCTGGGGCCTGAGCGAGACCACCGCCGTCGCGACCTACACCGGTCCGGACGACGCCTACCGGGACCGGGCCGGGACGGTCGGTCGCCCGCTCCCCGGCACCACCGTCCGGATCGACGACGACGGCGAGATCCTCGTGCGCGGACCCCACCTCGCCCGCGGCTACCGCGGCGATCCGCAGGCCACGGCGGACTCGTTCGTCGACGGGTGGTTCCGGACCGGGGACCTCGGGGAGTGGCGGGGCGGGTTCCTCAGGGTCACGGGCCGCAAGAAGGACCTCATCATCACCGCGGGCGGGGAGAACATCTCGCCCGCCCGGATCGAGGACGTCCTGGCCGGGTCCCCCGTCGTCGACCAGGTGCTCGTCGTCGGCGACGGACGGCCCTTCCTCGTCGCCCTCCTGGTGCCCGACTTCGCCGAACTCGCCCGCCACGGTCTGCACGGCGACCCCGAGGACGTCGTCGCCGACCCGCGGACCCGCGTGCTGGTCGAGAAGGCGCTCGACACCGCGAACCGCACGCTCGGCCGGGCGGAGAGGATCCGTGCCCACGCCGTCCTGCCGCGGGCGTGGACCGGGGACTCGGGCGAGCTCACCCCGACGCTGAAGCTGCGCCGTGCGGCGGTCGAGCAGGGCCACCGTGCCCTCGGCGACGAGCTCTACGCCACCGCCCGCCCGGGCGAGCGGCCCATCGACCGGGCCCCGACGGGCTGACCGGGCTCGGACCGCTCCCGTCGCGACCGTGCGACGGCCCGGCGGCGTCGTCCCCGGCCCGGACCGCCGCCCTAACCGGGAGGCCAGTGCCGCAGGGCGGCGTCGGCGACCCGGACCAGGTCCTCGCGGGTCGCGCCGCTCATCGCCTGCACGGTCATGCCGTTCGCGACGGTGAGCAGGTAACGGGTGATCAGGTCGGGTTGCGCGTCGGAGGGCAGGTCGCCGGCCGCGAGGGCCTCCCGGAAGCAGCGCTCCAGACTCTCCTGCCCCTGGCTGCGCCACTGCGCGAGCGTGTCGCGTGCAGCCTCCCCGGCACCGGTGACACTCAGCGCGCTGCGGACCCCGAGACACCCCGTGGGGTGGCCGGGCCGGGTGGCGGCGTGCGCCGCACCGACGAGGAACCGGCGCGCGACCTCACGCGCGTCCGGCGCCTCCAGGGCCCGCGCCAGGTAGCCGCCGGGCCCCTCCGCGTAGCGCGCCACCGCCCGGAGGAACAGGTCCTCCTTGTTCCCGAACGCCGCATACATGCTCTTGCGGGCGATGCCCATGGCCTCGGTGAGGTCGGTCAGGCTGGCCCCGTCGTAGCCCCGTTCCCAGAACACCACGATCGCCCGCTCCAGCGCCTCGTCGGCGTCGAAGCCCCGGGGCCGCCCCCTCGGTGCGCTGCTCACCGCTCCATCGTAGCTTTCGGCATCGATCGGTGCAGATGTGTTAGCGTCGATTCTGCACCGATCGGTAACCAAATGAGGGAGTGACGGGGATGTCGTGGTTCGAGGGCAGGACGGCCGTCGTCACGGGCGGCGGAACGGCCGGGATCGGCCGCGCGACCGCCGCGCGGCTGGCGACCGAGGGGGCGCACGTGTTCATCAGCGGACGGCGCGAGGCCGAGCTCGACGAGGCCGTCGGGGTGATCGGCCCGAACGTGACGGCGGTGCCGGGCGACATCACGGTCCCCGCCGACCTCGACCGGCTCTACGCGGCCGTCGCCGACCGGGGCAGGGGGCTGGACGTGCTGGTCGCGAACGCGGCCGCGGCGTCCTTCGCGACGCTGGACACGATCGCCGAGGAGGAATTCTACCGGATCTTCGACGTCAACGTCAAGGGAACCCTGTTCACGGTCCGCAAGGCGCTCCCGCTGCTCAACGAGGGCAGCTCGGTCGTCGTCACCGGGTCGACCACCGCCGACCGCGGCGTCGCGTCGATGGGCGCCTACTCGGCCTCCAAGGCCGCCGTGCGGTCGTTGGTCCGCACCTGGGCCGTCGAGCTCGCGGACCGGGGCATCCGGGTCAACGCCGTCACCCCCGGCCCGACCGACACGTCGGGGGTGACCGAGCTGGTCGGCGCGGAGAACGTCGAGGCGTACAAGTCGGCCCAGGGCGCGCAGATGCTGCTCGGCCGGGTGGCCCGCCCGGACGAGGTAGCGGCCGCGATCACGTTCCTCGCCTCGCCGGAGAGCAGCTTCGTGCTCGGCGCGGAGCTCTACGTCGACGGTGGGGCGAACCAGGTCTGACCCTGCTCCGGCCCGGCCGCGGGGACGGTGCCGGACCCGCGGCCGGGCCGACGTCACACCGGGCCGACTTGACCCGGCCGCGACGGCACGGATTCGACTCCACGGTGTCCGCACCACCCGACACCGGAGGCCGCACCATGACGACGACCGCACCCGCCCCGATCACCGTCGAGGAGTTCTTCGCCCCGCCCGCCCGCATCGGCGCCCGGATCTCACCGGACGGCACCTCGGTGGCCTACCTCGCCCCGTGGCGGGACCGGCTCAACGTGGTCGTCCGGGATCTCGACGGGGACTGGCCCGACACCGACGACCCGGACGACCCGGCGGCCCGGCGCCTCACCTCCGACGACCACCGCAGCATCGACACGTTCTTCTGGGCCCCCGGCTCGACCCACCTGCTCTACCTGCAGGACGCCGACGGCGACGAGAACCACCACCTGCTGCGCGTCGACCCGGGACGCCCGGACGAGCCCGCGGTCGACCTGACCCCGTTCCCGGGGGTCCGCGTGCTGGGTACGCAGTTCTGTCCCGACCGGCCCGGCTCGGTGTTCGTCGTGCTCAACCTCCGCCGCGCCGACCTGATGGACCTGCACGAGATCGACCTGGCCACCGGCCGCCCGACCCTGCTCGCCGAGAGCCCCGGTGACGTCGTCGCCTGGGTCCGGACCCCGACCGGGCGGATCGTCTGCTTCGGCATCGCCGAGGACGGCACCCACCTCCTGTCGGAGTGGACCGGCGGCGCCCCTCGCCTCGTCGCCGAGCTCTCCGGGCTCGACCACCCCTTCGGCGCCGTGCCGTGCGTCCCCACCCCCGACGGGTCGGGACTGTGGATCGGGTCGCCCCGCGGCTCGGACCGCACCCGGCTGGTCCGGGTCGACCTCGACACCGGCGAGCAGACCGGGGTGGACAGCCACCCGGTGTTCGACCTGGACACCCCCCGGCCCGAGGCCGACCCCCGCTTCCCGTCCTCGCTGATCGTGCACCCGGCGACCGGGGAGCTGCTCGGGGCCCGCTACCTCGGCACGCGTCAGGAGATCCACGCCCTCGACGACCACTTCGCCGAGGTCCTGCCCCGGCTGGCCGCGCTCTCCGACGGCGACCTGGCCCACGTGTCCTGCGACGACACCGCACGACGCTGGGTCGTGGACTTCACCCACGACCGCGACCACCGCGTCACCTGGTCCTACGACCACGACACCGGAGCGGCACGGAGGCTGTTCCGGCCCCACCCCCACCTCGACCCGGCCCGGCTGGCGCCGGTCACGCCGATCACCGTGCGCTCCCGGGACGGCCTGGACCTGCCCTGCCACCTGACCCTGCCGGTCGGTGTCGAGCCCCGGGACCTGCCGACCGTGGTGCTGCTGCACGGCGGTCCCTGGTACCGCGACAGCTGGGGCTACGACCCCGAGGTCCAGCTCCTGGCCCACCGCGGGTACGCCGTGCTGCAGGTGAACTTCCGCGGCTCCACCGGCTACGGCAAGGCCTTCACCCAGGCCGCGATCGGCGAGTTCGCCGGCCGCATGCACGACGACGTGATCGACGCCCTCGACCGGGCGATCGCGCTGGGACACGTCGACCGCGACCGGGTCGCGATCTACGGGAGCTCCTACGGCGGCTACGCCGCGCTCGGCGGGGCGGCGTTCACCCCCGACCGCTTCGCCGCCGCGGTCAGCTACACCGGCATGTCCGACCTCACCGACCTCATCGAGCGGGTCGTCCCCTTCGCCCGCCGGGCCGTGGTCAACAGCTACGGCCGCTACATCGGCGACGCCGACGACCCGGCCCAGGCGGCCGACATGCTCGCCCGGTCCCCCATCAGCCGGGTCGGCGACATCACCGCACCGGTCCTGCTGATCCACGGCGCGAACGACGTCCGCGTGCACCGCAGCAACTCCGACCGGGTCGCCGAGGCGCTGCGCGCCCGCGGCGCCGAGGTCGAGTACCTGGTCAACGAGCGGGAGGGCCACTGGTTCGTCAACCCGGACAGCAACGTCGAGCTCTACCGCACCCTCGAGCGGTTCCTGGCCCGGCACCTCGGCGGGCGCGCCACCGGGGAGGGCTGACCCGTGCCCTACCTGCTGCTCGCCGGCGCGATCGTCCTGGAGGTCCTCGCGACGATCAACCTGCGGCTGTCCGAGGGGTTCAGCCGGCTCGCCCCGTCGGTCCTGGTGGTGGTCGGCTACCTCGGCGCGTTCGGCCTCCTCTCCCAGGTGCTGAAGGCCGGCGTACCGGTGGGGCTCGCCTACGGCATCTGGGCGGCCGCCGGGGTCGCGCTCGTCGCGATCGTCGGCGCGGTGTTCCTCGGCGACACCCAGACCCCGGTGCAGTACGGCGGCATCGCCCTGGTCATCGCCGGGGTACTGGCCCTGGAGCTCGGCGGCACGCACTGAGCGCCCGTCCGGGGCGGCGACGCGGCACGGTCCGCAGGTCAGGGCTCGATGTTCTCCAGGTCCTCCATCAGGCCGGGATGTGTCGGCCGCCAGCCCAGCGCCGTCCGGGTCCGGGCGCTGGAGGCCGGCTGGTCCATCGCGAAGATCGGTCCGAACGGGCCGAACGCCTCCTCCGGGACCGAGGAGACCGGCAGGCCGAGCCGGCGGCCGATCACCGCGGCGATGTCGCGGACGGCGTCACCCTCGTCCGCGACGGCGTGCCAGGCCGTGCCGGCCGGCGCGGACTCGAGGACCAGGCGGAAGAGGACGGCCGCATCGCGGGCGTGGACGGCGGGCCAGCGCTGCGTGCCGTCGCCGGGATAGCCCGCGACACCGGTCCGGCGGGCCTGGTCGGTCATCAGCCCGGCGAACCCGCCCCGGCCCCGGTCGTGCACGGTGCGCGGCATCCGTACCGCGGTCGCCCGGACCCCGCGGGCGGCCAGGCCCAGCAGCGCCCCGACCGATCGGGCCCGACCCCCGACCGGTCCCTCCAGGGGCAGCGGGTCGGCCTCGGTCGAGGCGCGACCGGCCACCCAGGGCGTCCCGGAGACGGTGACGATCGGACGCTCGCTGCCGATCAGCCGGTCGCCGAGGGCCGCCATCGAGGCGCTCTCCTCGGCGACGGCGGCGGCGAGCGCCTCGGGGGTGTCGTAGCCGGGGCTGAAGGCGAGGCTGACCACGCCGTCGGCCTGGTCGGCGCCGGCGCGCAGGACGTCGAGATCCGCCAGACCACCGCGCAGGACCTGCGCACCGGCCTCCTTCAACGCCTGCTCGGAGCGGTCCGTGCGGGCGAGCGCGAGAACGGTGTGACCGTGTCCGAGCAGTTCGGCGACGACCGGTGCACCGATCGTGCCCGTACCGCCGGTGACGAAGACGTGCATCTGTCCTCCAGTGACGAGACACTTGTCGCATCACCGTACACCGCTGACGGGACTGTTGTCGCATCACTCTGCTACGGTCGTCCCGTGGCGCGATGGGAGCCGGGTGCGCGGGAACGACTGGTCGTCGCGGCCGTCGAGCTCTTCAACGAGCAGGGGTACGACGCCACCACCGTCGCCCAGCTCGCCGAACGCGCCGGCGTCACCCGCAGCACCTTCTTCCGGCACTTCTCCGACAAGCGCGAGGTGCTCGTCGCCGGCCAGGAGACACTGAGCCGCCTGCTGGCCGAGGGGGTCGCCGGGGCACCGGCCGGAGCGGGTCCGCTGGCCGCCGTCGCCGCGGGTCTCGAGCGGGCGTCGAGCCACATGGGGCCGCTGAACCGCGATCTCGGCCCGCGGCTCGAGGCGGCCGTGGCGGCCAGCGCCGAGCTCCAGGAGCGGGACGCCCTGAAGAGGGTCGGACTCGCCGCCGCCATGTCCGCCGCACTCGTCGCCCGCGGCGTCCCCGACCCGGCCGCCCGACTCGCGGCCGAGCTGGGGGTCCTCGCCTTCAAGCAGGGTTACGCCCGGTGGTCGGAGCTCGACGACACGTCCGGGCTCGCCGAGCACGCCCTGGCCGCGCTGGACGAGCTCCGCGCCGCCGCCGCGACGCTCGATTGAGCGCCCCGCACCGTTCGACTCATCGGGTGCGCACCCCTGATCCGGTTCCGCACACGGTCCGCTGGACACCGTCGTTCGACAGCCCGGGAGGACATGGAGGGTCCGAACCCACTCGTCCGCCGGAGCGGGCACCGGGTCCAGGACGCGAGAGCCACCGGCGCCCACTGACGGTTTCCCGAGACGACGATGCTCAGTCGTCCAACGGAACGCTGCTCAACGAGCTCGTCATCGCGTGCCGGAGATGATCGCCCATCCGCTCACGGGCGCTGACCCGGTCCCGGCTCGCGATGGCGCGCACGATGGCCTCGTGCTCGGCCATCGCGTCGACCGCCCGTTCCGGGCGGCTCCCCGACATCGCCCGAGCCAGCGTGAGATGGGCGTGGACCTCCGACAGATGGCTGACCAGCACGGCGTTACGGGACAACTCCGCGATCCTGTGGTGCAGATCGACGCCGTGGGGATAGGGCCCGGGCCCCGACTGCGACATCTGATCGGAGAGGCCCGCCATCGTGGACAACAGGTCGGTCGCCTCCTGGTCGGTGATCCGCTCGGCGGCCAGTCCTGCGGCCATCTCCTCCAGCGCGATCCGCAGCTCGAAGAGATCGGCGATCTCGCGTCGGGAGAAGGTGCGCACGAACGCCCCGCGATGGCTGACCAACGTGACGAGTCCCGATGCGGCGAGCCGCTGCAACGCCTCCCGCAGCGGTCCACGACTGATGCCCAGCTCGCGGGCCAGATCGACCTCGTTGAGTCGTTCGCCGGGCGCGAACCGGCCCTCGATGATCCAGCGCCGCAGGATCTCCTCGGTCTGCGCCCGGTAACCGCTGTCGTCGCGCCGGATCAACGACTGCACGTCGCCACCAGTCCCGCCGTCCGTTCTCCCTGTGCGCGGCACCGGTCCCAGGACGTCCGGCCGGATGTCATCGTGCACCCGGTTCCGTGCCCTCCGCCCGGTCCGCGAACTCCTCCGCGACCACCCGCGCGTACTCCGTGAGTGTGTGCACGCCGACCATCGCGACCACTTCGAGCACCTCGACGATCTCGTGCCAGTCTACGCCGCCGTCCAGCGCCGCCCGGATGTGGTGTTGCACCGCGGGAAGGTGCAGATGGGTCGCCGAGGCGGCCGCGGCGACCGCCAAAAGCAGGCGGAACGGCTCTCGTAGAACGCCTCGCTCCCGGGTCACCTCGGAGTATCTGCGCGCTGCTGCCAGGTACCGCGGGGCCAAGGCCTCCGCGGCAGCCGGCCACGGCCCCGGTGCGACGGCCGGCGCGTCGTTCCCGGGGCGGGCCGCCAGCTCGCCGGCCAGCAGCGGCAACACCGACATCATGGTGTGTCCACCGACCTCGGAGACCACGGCCAGCACCGCCATCGCCTCCGCCGGTGTCGCCCCGTGCCCGATGGCATTGCGCAGGTGGACCCGGACGCCGGTCTCGTACAGGTGCGTCGTCGAGGCGTTCATCGCCACGTAGACGAGCTCGCGCTCCTTCGGGCTCAGCGTCCCGTCCTGCCACGGCACCGACGACAGGTCGATGTAGGCGTCGAGCAGGTTCGGGTCGGCGTCGAGCACCGGGTCCCACAACGGGTCCCAGAAGCCGCGGGCGTCCTCGAACTTCGCCCGGACCCGGACCTTCTCGGCCTCGGTCTCCTCGGGCCCGGTCGTGGGTGCGGTGGTCGGTGCGGTCGGCTCGTTCACCGGTGCGGTCACTGCCTTCCCCCTTCTGTCGCGATATCCTACGGTACCGCCAACTGTAAACAGATGACAGGAGTGACTGTGGCAGACATCGATGTCGCCGATGCCGTCGGAATCCGGGCGCTCTACGCCCGGTACGCACACGCGATCGACAGTGGGGACGGGGAGACCTGGGCGGACTGCTACACCGCCGACGGCACGTACTGGTCGTCGACGTTCGGCACCCGCAGCGGGCGCGACGCACTGCGGACGTTCGCCGTCGCCCACTACAGGGAATGGCACGAGCAGGGGATCTCCACCCAGCACTGGATCAACCAGAGTCTGTTCGAGCCCATGTCGTGGGGTGTCGCGGCCCGGACCTACGTGCTGCTGATGGGCGCCCGGGAGGCCGGGAGGCCGGGAGGCCGGGAGGCCGGGAGGCCGGGAGGCCGGGAGGCCGGGAGGCCGGGAGGCCGGGAGGCCGGGAGGCCGGGAGGCCGGGAGGCCGGGAGGCCGGGAGGCCGGGAGGCCGGGAGGGCCGGGAGGCCGGGAGGCCGGGAGGCCGGGAGGCCGGGAGGCCGGGAGGCCGGGAGGCCGGGAGGCCGGGAGGCCGGGAGGCCGGGAGGCCGGGAGGCCGGGAGGCCGGGAGGCCGGGAGGCCGGGAGGCCGGGAGGCCGGGAGGCGATGCTGCAGACAGTCTACCACGACGAGCTGGTCCGGGACGGAGGCGGGTGGCGCCTGCGTCGTCGCGCCTCGCACGCCCAGTGCCGGCTCGTTCTGCCAGCCGCGAACCATACTGTTGACAGTTGACGATCGCCGGGAGAGGGTCCCCCACAACGGGGTCGCGACGACGCGGCCGGCCGCACGGACGTCTGGAGGACGACATGTGGAAGCTCCATCCCCTGAACTTCGGGGAATGGCCCGACTTCGAACTCTCCCGGTTCCTCTACAACAAGGGGTTCGGCCAGAAGATCCGGGCGATCGCCACGGGCTTCCTCGCCGTCGACGGTGACCGGGCCGTCCTCATCGACGCGGGCATCTACGACGAGGAGCGCGCGCTGGCCGACCACGACCAGCGCGTCGTCAACACCGGAGCGGGCCGGGTACGGGCGGCACTGGCCGAGTACGACATCGAGCCGGAGGACATCACCGACGTCGTCCTGACCCACCTGCACTGGGACCACGCGGCCAACGTCCCGCTGTTCACCAGGGCCCAGGTCCACGTCCAGGCCGCCGAGATCGAGTACGCGGAGGACCCGCTTCCGCCGCACCAGGTCTCCTTCGACCACGGCCTGTCCCAGCCGGCCCCCTGGACACTCGTCCGCGACCGGATCAACGTGCTCGACGGCGACACCGAGCTGGCGCCCGGACTGAGCACATTCCACCTGCCCGGGCACACCCCCGGCTCGCAGGGCGTGAAGGTGTGCACCGAGCTGCGCAGCTACCTGCTCGCCGGCGACAACGTCGACCTGCAGGCGAACTGGGACGGCGACGAACACCTGCGGCACCGCCCCTGGATGGTCTACGTCGACATGCGCGACTACTGGGCGAGCCTCATGCGCATGGAGTCCCTGGCCGACGTCATCGTGCCGTCGCACGACCCGAACGTCTTCGAGCGGGAGGTCTGGTGACCCCCGCCGGCCAGCACACCAGCACACAGGACCGGAGGCTCCCGTGAGCGTGCCCCAGCACGAACTGTTCATCGACGGGCGGAGGGTTCCGTCCGCCCCGCAGGACCGATTCGACGCGGTCAACCCCTACACCGGGCTGCCGCACGCGTCGGTCCCCCGGGCGACCCCCGCCCAGGTCGACGCCGCGGTGGCCGCCGCGCGCTCGGCGTTCCCGGCCTGGCGTGCGATGCCGCCGGTCCGTCGGGCCGACATGATCCGGGCCCTGGCCGACCTGCTGGAAGCCGACGGCGACCGGATGGGCGATCTGGAGAGCACCGACAACGGCAAGGTCGTCCGTGAGACCCGGGCGCAGATGCGCTTCGCGGCCCGCCAGTACCGCTACTTCGCCAACCTCTCGGAGAACCTGCAGGGGGCGACGATCCCCCTCGACGACCCGTCGCTGGTCGATATGACCCACGCCGAACCACTCGGGGTCTGCGTGCTGATCACCGCGTGGAACTCGCCGATGGGGCTGTTGTCCAACAAGCTCGCCCCGGCCCTCGCCGCGGGGAACACCGTGGTCATCAAGCCCAGCGAGCACGCATCCGTGACGACGCTGGAGTTCATGAACCTCGTGGAACGGGCCGGGTTCCCGCCGGGCGTGGTGAACGTGGTGACCGGCGAGGCGGACGTCGGCCGGGCGCTGACCGACCGCGACGACATCGCGAAGATCTCCTTCACCGGCAGCCCGGGCGTCGGTGCGGCCATCGCCGCGGTCGCCGGGGCGAACCTGGTCCCGCTGACCCTCGAGCTCGGGGGCAAGAGCCCGAACATCATCTTCGCCGACGCCGACCTCGATGCGGCCCTGTCCGGAGCGTTCGCCGGCATCTTCGCGGCCACCGGCCAGACCTGCGTCGCCGGATCGCGGCTGCTGGTCGAGAGATCCGTCTACGACGAGGTCTGCACCGCACTGGCGGAGCGGTCACGGACGATCCGGCTGGGCGATCCGACCGTCGTCGAGACCGAGATGGGGACCTGCGCGAACCGTCAGCAGTACGACCGGGTGCTCGGCCACATCGAGGCGGCCAGGAAGGACGGCGCCCGGCTGATCGCCGGCGGTGGTCCGGCCGAGGATCTACAGCCCGGGCTGTTCGTCCAGCCGACGATCTTCGCCGACGTCACCCCGGACATGCAGCTGGCCCAGGAGGAGGTCTTCGGACCGGTACTCGCGGTCATGCCCTTCGACGACGAGCAACACGCCGTCCGGATCGCCAACGACACCCGCTACGGCCTCGCTGCCGGGGTGTGGACGCGCAGCATCGACCGAGCGCTGCGGATGACCCGCGAACTGCGGGCCGGGACGGTCTGGGTCAACACCTACCGCGCCGTCGCGGTACAGGCGCCGTTCGGCGGGTTCGGGCACAGCGGGCACGGCCGCGAACGCGGCACGGTCGCCCTGCAGGACTACCTGACCACCAAGAACGTCATGATCGACATTGGGGGTGCCACCCGTGACCCGTTCGCCCTCCGTACCTGAGCCGGACGCCGACGTCCTGGTCGTCGGCTGCGGCGCGGCCGGGCTGGCCGCCGCGGTCAGCGCGAAGGAGGAACGGCCGGACGCCCGCGTCGTCGTCCTCGAACGCAGCCGCGAGACCGAGCGCGGCGGCAACACCCGCTGGTCCAGCGCCTTCTTCCGGGTGGGAGAGGACCTGCGCCCCGCCGACGGCTTCGAGGACGACTTCGCCGCCTTCACCGGCGGTGCCGCCGATCCGGACTACGTCCGGCGGCTGCGCGAGCTGGCACCGGACACCCTGGAGTGGCTGGTCGGGCACGGCGTCCGGTTCGAGATGGTCCCGATGTTCTTCCTGACCGCTCGGCGGCCCCGGCTCGGCATCGCCGGCGGTGGCGGTGCGATCGTCGAGCGCCTGGCCGACGCCGCCGGACGGCTCGGCGTCGAGTTCCGCTACGAGACGACCGCCGTCGACCTCCTGACCGTCGGCGACGGGTCCTCGACCCGGGTCGTCGGGCTCCGGCCCCGGCGACGTCGCCGAGGAGCTGCGCGCACCGGCGGTGATCCTCGCGAGCGGCGGGTACGAGGGGAACCCGCAGCTGATGACCGAGCACTTCGGTGAGAACGCCGAGTTCCTGAAGCCGGTGGCCCGCGGCGGCACGTTCAACCGCGGCGAGGGCATCGGGATGGCGATCGGCGCCGGCGCGGCGCCGTCGGGCGAGTGGGGCAACTTCCACGGCGAGCCGGTGGACCCGCGGTCGCGGATCGCCGAGCCGGTCGTCATGACGTTCCCGTACGGGATCCTGGTCAACGCCGACGGCGAACGGTTCGTCGACGAGGCCTCCAGCACTGTCGACGAGATCTACGAGGACGTCTGCCGGGCGATCTTCGCCCAGCCCGGGAACATCTCCTACCTCATCGGGGACCGCAGGCTCCCGGAGCTGCCCGGCTTCACCAGGGCCGTTCTGTCCGACCAGCCGCCCTTCCGCTGTGACACCCTGGCCGACCTGGCACGGGTGCTCGACATCGATGCGCCGACGCTGGCCGCGACGGTGGACGCCTACAACGCCGCGGTGCCGGACGGCGAACCCGGCTTCGACCCGGCGGTCGCCGACGGTCTGGCCACGACCGGTGTCCGGCCGCCGAAGTCGAACTGGGCCCGGGCTGTCGTCGAGCCACCGTTCGTGGCCTATCCGGTCGCGACCGCCGTGTGCTTCACCTTCGGCGGGATCGCGGTCGACAACGCCGCCCGGGTCCTCGACGGCGACGGCACCCCGATCGACGGGCTCTGGGCCGCGGGCGAGATGACCGGCGTGTACCACCGCAAGTACCCGGGGGCGACCTCGGTGCTGCGCTCGCTGGTGTTCGGCCGGGAGGCGGCGCGGAACGCACTGGGCTCAGCGGACGCGGTGCCGTCCGCTGTGACCGGGGGTGGCGGGTGAGGAGCATCCGGGCCGATCTGGTCCGGGGCGGGACGAGCCGCGGGGTGTTCGTGCACCTCGACGACCTGCCCGTCGACCGAGCCGAACGCGACCGGCTGGTACTCGCACTGCTGGGGACGCCCGACCCGATGCAGGTCGACGGACTCGGCGGCGGTCACTCCTCGACCAGCAAGCTGGTGGCGGCCCGGGCGTCGAGTGCACCCGACATCGATCTGGACTACCTGTTCCTGCAGGTCGGGATCGACGAGCCGGTGGTGGACGCCTCGGGCAACTGCGGGAACCTGTCCTACGCGGTCGGCCCGTGGGGGATCGAGCGCGGGCTCGCCGCGCCCGGTGCCGTCCGTCTCCGCAACCTCAACACCGGCCGCACCCTGGTGGCGACGACGCGCCCGGGGCCCGGCTCCGGGACGTACCCGACGGGGACGGCCGTCGACGTCGACCACCTGGACCCGGCCGGGACGGACGGCAGGCACGCACTGCCGACCGGCTCCGCCGTCGACCACTGCCGGTGGCGGCGCGGGATCCTGCCGGTGACCGTCGCCGACGTCACCTCCCCCGTCCTGATGGTGCGCGCCGAGGATCTCGGCCGCACCGGCCACGAGTCCCGTGCGGCGCTCGCCGCGGACACCGAGCTGCTCGACGACCTGGAACAGGTGCGCGCCGAGCTGGCCGCCGAGCTGGGTCACACCGGTCACGGCGGTCCCAGCCGGGCGGTGCCGCGGATCGCGATCCTGGCCGGCCCGCGGTCGTCGGACCGCGACGTCGAGACTCGCAGCATCTCCCTGCAACGGGTGCACCACGCCGTACCGGCGACGTCGGCGATGTGCGTCGCCGCCGCGAGCCGGATCGCCGGGACCGTCGCCTGCGACGTCGCGGGCGGCGTGACCGCCTCCGGCCCGGCGAGCGTTCGGGTCGGGCACCTGCGCGGCGTGCTGGAGGTCCGTACCGACGCGCACGGCGCGGCCGCCGCACGGCGGATCGGCTCCGTCGGTGTCACGGGCACCGCGCGCACCCTGCTGACCGGGACCGCACAGGTCCCCCACGGAGAGGAACGACCGTGACCGACACGGGAAACCCGTTGCACGCACTCGTCGCACCCGGGTCGGCGACCCCGGCGATCGGCGCCTCCAACGCACTGACCGCCCGGCTGATCGAGGACCTCGGCTTCGGTGCGGTGTACGTCACCGGCGCCGGCGTGGCGAACACCTATCTCGGGGTCCCCGACATCGGGCTGGTGTCGCTCACCGAGCTCGCCGAGCACGTGCGGGCCATCACCGAGTCCGTCTCGCTCCCGGTGATCGTCGACGCCGACACCGGCTTCGGCAACGCGCTCGGGGTGCGGCGGACGGTCCGGATGCTCGAACGCGCCGGAGCGGCCGCGATCCAGATCGAGGACCAGGAATCGCCCAAGCGGTGCGGCCACTTCGACGGCCAGACCGTGATCAGCCGGTCGGAGATGGTGCAGAAGATCCGGGCCGCCGTGGACACCCGGGCCGGGGACCTGCTGCTGATCGCCCGCACGGACGCCATCAACGCCGTCGGGTTCGACGACGCGATCGAGCGGGCGCACGCCTACCGGGAGGCCGGGGCGGACGTGGTCTTCGTCGAGGGCCCCGCGGACCGGGCACAGCTGGAGACGGTGCCCGGGCTGCTCCCGGGCGTCCCGCTGGTCGCGAACCTCGTCGAGGGCGGGCGGACGCCGATCGTCGACCGCGCCGAGCTCGCGAGGATGGGATACGGGATCGCGCTGTTCGCCAACGTCGCCCTCCAGGCGTCGCTGCACGGGATGCGCGAGGCACTGACGCTGCTGCGTGACACGGGGGACATGAGCCGTGTCCGGGACGTCGTCCTGCCGTGGGCCGAGCGCCAGCGGCTGGTGGGCAAGCCGGAGTTCGACGAGGCGGAGCGACGCTACGCCGCAGGGAGGTAGGAATGAAGATCCACAGAGTGGTGGTCTCCATCGTCGCGTGCGCCGCACTGGCGGTCGCTGCGGGATGCGGAGCACCCGACCCCGGGGCCTACCCGGAGGACGACATCACGTTCATCGTCCCGGCGTCGCCCGGCGGGTCGACCGATCCGATCGCCCGGCAGTTCGCCCGGCAGCTGGAGACCGAGCTGGGGGTGTCGGTCATCGTCCAGAACCGCGACGGCGGCGGCACGACCGTGGGAACCAACAACGTGCTCCAGTCCCGGCCGGACGGCTACACGATCGGCATGTTCATCGACAGCGCGCTGGCGCTGATCCCGCAGCTCCAGGACCTCCCGTACGAACCGGGAGACGCCGAACTGCTCGCGGGGATCGCCGACCAGCCCGCCAACCTGGCGGTCCGCGCGGACTCACCGTGGCAGACGGCGCAGGAGTTCCTCGACGACGCCCGCGCCAACCCCGGCACCATCCAGGTGGCGAACTCCGGTGCGATGGCCGTGACCGATCTGGAGGTCCGCAAACTCGCCGAGGCGGCCGGGGTGGACATCCAGTCCGTCGCGTTCGGTGGAGGCGGGGCCGAGGCGTTCAAGGCACTCGTCGGTGGGCAGGTGGACGCCGTCGTCGGGCGGGCCGCGACGTTCGCCGGTGACGTGGCCGCCGGCAACGTCCGGGTGCTCGCCACCTTCGGTGACGAGCCGTTCGCGGCGGCGCCGGGGGCGGTGCCGACCTCCGAACTCGGTTTCGACGTCGGCGACACCCCGGAGGTGGTCGGCATCGGCGCACCCCGCGGCCTCCCGCCGCAGGTGCGCGACCGGCTCGTCACGGCCACGAACGCCGTGGCCGGCAGCGAGGAGTTCCAGACGTTCGTGCGGGAACGTGGACTGCGGCCCCGCCCACAGGACCCACAGGAGTACCAGGCGACGATCGACCGGACCCGCGACGCGTACGCCGCGCTGCTGGAGCGGACCGGGCTGCTCGAGCAGGCCGGATGACCGGCCCCGCACACCAGCCCGGTACCGATCCCGGCCCGGGCGTCACCTCCGCCCCCGCGCCCGGCCCCGAGCCGGTCGACGAGCCCGGCGCCGGTCCGGGCGGCGGCCGGCGCGGACGAGCCGTGGTCGCCGCCGTCGTCCTGCTGTTCGCGCTGGGCTACCTGAGCCAGGCGGCCGCGCTGTCACTCGGTACCCCCGAACAACCCGGCCCCGCGCTGTTCCCGCTCGCAGTGGGGGCGTTCCTCGCCGTCGCCTGTCTCGCCACGATCATCGAGGAGCTGCGCAGCGGCGGTCGGGGGCCGGTCGACCTGCCGCGCGACGACGGGCGCACCAAGGCCGTCGTGCTCGTCGCGGCGACGGTGGGGTACGTCCTGCTGCTCCCGTTCCTGGGGCACCTGGTCACCACCGCGGTGTTCTGCGTCGGGCTGCTGCGGGTGCTCAGCGGACGGTCCTGGCGGTGGTCGGTGCTCGCCGGCGCCGGTATGGGCGTAGCCGTCCACCTGCTGTTCGTGACTGCGCTCGGGGTCTCCATGCCCGTCGGCGTCCTCGAGATCTGAGCGGAGGCGAGATCAGTGGAAACCCTCGACGGCCTGATGCACGGCCTGACCGTCGCCATGCTGCCGATCAACCTCGGAGCCGCGTTCCTCGGCGTGCTGCTGGGAATGCTGACCGGGGTGCTGCCCGGCCTGGGAACGGTGGCCGGGGCGGCACTCGTCCTGCCGCTGACCTTCACCCTGGACAACCCGGAGACCGGCATCATCATGATCGCCGGCATCTACTACGGGGCCATGTACGGCGGCTCGATCACCTCGATCCTGCTCAAGGTCCCGGGCGAGGCCGCCTCGGTCGTCGCGGCGATGGACGGCTATGAGCTGGCCAGGAAGGGCCGGGCGGGACCGGTTCTCGGCATCACGACGGTCGGGTCCTTCGTCGCCGGGATGATCACCGCGGTCGTGGTCACGTTCTTCTCGCCGCTGCTCGCCTCGGTCGGCCTCATGTTCGGACCCGCCGAGCTGTTCGCGCTGGTCGCCGGCAGCCTCCTGGTGCTCTCGACGGTGTCCGGCGGCGGCCTGAACAGCAACCTGCTCCCCCTCGGACTGGGTATGGCGGTGGCCACGGTGGGGCAGGAGCCGGTGACGGCACTGTCCCGCTTCACCTTCGGCAGCGGGGACCTGAGCCAGGGCATCGGTCTGGTCCCGGTGGCGGTGGGCGCGTTCGGACTCGCGGAGCTGCTGTTCCTGGTCTCCGGTGCCCGGCCGCGTGGGGACCGCACCCGGGTCCGGGTGCGGGACCTCATTCCCTCCCGCGAGGAGTTCCGCCGCTCGGTCGCGCCGTGGCTGCGCGGCACCGGGATCGGAGCCTTCCTCGGTCTGCTCCCGGGACCCTCGGCGGCGATGTCGGCATTCGCCTCCTACAAGGTGGAGAAGAGCGTCTCCAAGCATCCGGAACGGTTCGGGACGGGTGAGATCGAGGGTGTCTCCGGACCGGAGGCGGCCAACAACGCGGCGTCGACGTCCAGCATCGTCCCGATCCTGACGCTGGGCATCCCGTTCTCCAGCACCCTGGCACTGGCGCTGTCGGCGATGCTGATCCACGGGGTGCAACCCGGCCCCACGTTGATCCAGGACAACCCGGACATCTTCTGGGGCGTCATCGCGTCGATCTTCCTGGGCAACCTCATGCTGGTGGTCCTGAACATCCCGATGATCGGGGTGTGGGTCCGGCTGCTGAGCATGCCGCAGCACCTGTTGGTGACCGGCATCGTGGCGATCTCCGTCGTCGGTGCCTACAGCGTCAACAACAGCATGCTCGACGTGTACCTGCTCGTGATCTTCGGTCTGATCGGCTACGTGCTGCGGCTCTACGACTTCCAGATGGCGACGCTCATCCTCGGTGTCGCGCTGGGTCCGTTCCTCGAGACCTACCTGCGCCAGGGCCTGGCCCTCAGCCGAGGCAGCGTGACGGACATGGTGTTCGGTTCGTCGATCTCGATCGCGGTGTGGGCCCTCGTCGTGCTGGCCGTGGTGGTGGCTCCGCTGGCGCGGTTCGCGGTCCTGCGCCGGGGCCGCACCATCGAGAGGGTCTGACCGGGCGACGACCGGTGGCCCCACCCCGCGCGAGCCCGCCCCGGCAGGCCATCGGGTCGGGTGGGGTCCCGGCCTTCCGACCCGTCCTGCTCGACACCCGATCGCCGGGAACGGCCGGCCCCTGCTCATCGGACCGCCCGGGCCGCCTCGATCCGTGTGCGGTGGTCGTCGATGTGGGCCATGTTCTGCTGGGCCCACTCGCGCAGCGCGGAGAGCGGGATCTCCAGGGACGTCCCGAGCTCGGTGAGCCGGTAGTGCACGCGGGGCGGGACGGTGTCCTCGACACGGCGGGCGACCAGACCGTCGAGCACGAGGTTCTGCAGCGTCGTGGACAGCATCTTCTGCGAGATCCCCGGCGCCCGCCGCCGCAGCTCGGTGAACCGCAGCTCGCCGCCGTCGGCCAGCGACCCGACCACCATCGAGGTCCACTTCGTGCCGAGCCGGTCGAGCAGGCGACGGGTCGGACAGTCCGGGGAGAACAGGTCCCCGAGCCGGGGGTCGGTCACCCCGGGCTCACCAGGTGCCGCCGACGTGCCGTCTTCCGTCTCCATGGTGGGTGAGCTTAGGTGATGTGGTCACCAATGGTTACCGAGTAGGAGGTCCTCGTGCGGATGGTCGCCGTGAACGGGGTGGAGCTGGCCGTGGACGAGGTGGGCCAGGGGCCGCCGGTGGTGCTCGTGCACGGCTTCCCGCACACCGGTCTGGTGTGGTCCGAGGTCCGCGACGCCCTGCGGGAGGACCACCGGGTCGTGGTCCCGGACCTGCGCGGGTTCGGCGCGAGCACCCGCACGACCGAGGGGCTCGACGCCGGGACCCTCTCGATGGACCTGGAGGAGCTGGTCGTCTCCCTCGGGGCCGGGCCGGCGCTCGTCGTGGCGATCGACGCCGGGGTCCCCGCCGCGTTCCTGCTCGGCATGCGTCGCCCGGACCTCCTGACGCGGCTCGTCCTGGTCGAGTCGACCCTGGGGGGACTTCCCGGCGCCGAGACGTTCTTCGCGGCCGGCCCTCCGTGGTGGTTCGGCTTCCACCAGGTCCGCGGCCTCGCGGAGAGCGTGCTGCGCGGCAACGAGGCGGCCTACGCCGAGTGGTTCCTCGACCAGGGCACCCGCGGGCGGGGAGCCCGTCCGGACCTGCGCTCCGCGATCGCCCGGACGTTCGCGCGCCCGGACGCCCTGCACTGCGCGCTCGCCCTCTACCGGGCACTGCCCGAGTCCGGACAGCAGATCTCCGCGGCGGTGGCCGGTGCCCGGTTGACGGTGCCCACGACCGCGGTCGGAGCGGTGCCGGTCGGCCGCGCGCTGGAGAACCAGCTGCGCGGGGTCGCCGACGTCCTCGACGGGCACCTGGTCGAGGACTGCGGGCACATCGTGCCCCTCGACCGGCCGGAGGAGCTCGTGGGGCTGCTGCGGCACGGGTGATCGAGCAGGGTGCAGCTCCTCGGTGGAGGCGGTCGCCGGTGACGTCGCCGCGGCGATCCTGTCCTGCGGCCACGGCCGGGCGGACGCCGTACGACGTCCGCGGGGCCGACGCGGACCCGCTCGATGTGCGAGAGCGGTACGACCAGGACTCCGTCGAGCCCGTGTCGCGGCATGTCAGAACATCAAGTTCAGGACCACGAAGAACGCGAACACGTCGACGACGCCGAGCACGATCGCGGCGACCGCGTCGATCCGGCCCGGCCGTCCCGGCTCGATGCGGTTCACGGCCACGATGCCGAGGGCCAGGGCGATCGGACCGAGGAGAATTCCGAGCAGGAACAAGCCGATCACGCCGCAGACGACACCGGCCACGGCCAGGCTGCGACCCGATCTCGCCCGAGCGGCGGCCTGCACCGCAGCCTGACCGCTCTGCCAGACCTGGAACTGCTGCCACGCCTGCCAGTCCAGCGGGGGCGGCAGGAACTGCTGCGGCTGTCCCGGGTGGAACGGGCGCTGCGGCGGGAACGGCGGCTGCGGCGGGAACGGCGGCTGCGGCGTGGTCACGGTGCGCTCCAGGGGGTGTGGCGGGTCCGATGCCCGACATGTCGCACACCTCGTTGCTCCGGTTAGCGCATCAGCTCGTAGGTCATCGATTGTGAGGACACCCCGGACGGGTACCGGAGGGCCGTGGGCTCACCGTCTCGGCGCACGGAGTCGGGGACGGGAACGGGCGCCGAACTGCTCCGGCTCCACGACCGAGCGGCTCGGGACCGTCGGACCTGTGTCCCGCGGGCTGCGGCGTACAGCCCGACCGCGCGGGGAGGCGGGGCCGTGAGGGCACCCGGCCCGGGGCCGGGTGCTGGGCACTGCGTCGGTCGGGGCGGCGAGGAGAGAGCGCCGCCGGTCTCGTCGTTCCTGACCGGCCTCATCGCGGCGCCGACGTGTGGGTAGCCGTGGGCCACCCGCCATACGGCCTCCTGACGGTCCAGCCCCGATCCCGGCGCACCGGCCGACCGTCGCCGGGCCGGTGGCCCTCCGGGCGAGCCGGAGGTGGTCGGTGAGCTCGGGTGGTCGGCCGAGCTCGAAGGCGAGGACCGAGGGCTCGACCGACTCGGCGAGCAGCACCGCGGATCACCCGTCCCGACCGGCAGAGTCCGGCGTCCGGTCGGTACCGGACCACCGGACGTTCACCCCATCGGCGAGCTCCGTGCGCTCGTGAGCGGCGACCCCGAGCGGACGGCACAACGCCGCGCGCCGCTGAACCCACCGGCACTGCCCGCCGTGGGGAAGACACCTCGACACGCGTGTCCGACTGGAGAAGATGGAGCCGCCTTGGGGAGTCGAACCCCAGACCTACGCATTACGAGTGCGTCGCTCTAACCGACTGAGCTAAGGCGGCGTGGTGCGTCAACAGCATACCGACCGGCCCCCGGCGCTCCCACAGCCCCCCGGGTCACCCCACGAAGGGGAACCGCGGCCCCGGCTCCCACGGCCCGCCGTCGTAGCGCCACAGGGCGAGACCGGAGACGCCGGCCTCCCACGGGGTGAATCCGGCGGTCAGGTCGTCGTGCAGCGCACGGGCGGCGGCCGGGTCGACCTTGTTCTGGACGGTCACGTGCAGGTCGGTCTTCCCGGCGTCCTGGCGGGTCAGGCGGGACCGCCACCGGTCGGCGACGCCACGGCGCAGGGCCGTCAGCTCGGGGCAGTCGAGGGTGAACGCGACACCGCGGCCGAGCAGCCGCAGACCGGTCACCCGGGCGGTCATCGGGGCGCGGTCGGTCGCCGCGGTCAGGTCCGCGGCGAGCTCGGCGGCGGCGTCGCCGGGCAGGGCGTGGAACAGCGTCAGGTGCGCGGCGAGCTGGTTGCGCCCGGACGGGAAGTGGCGTTCCCGCAGCTCGTCGAACCGGCTCTGGGTGGCGTCGTCGAGCTGTCCGGTGAGCACGAGCGGCCGGTCATCCACGGTGCAGCGCCGTCATCATGGCCTCGACGGCGATCCGCGGCTTCACGTTCTGCTCCAACGCGTCGCGGCAGGCGAGCACCGCCTCGAGCCGGCGCAGGCTCGACTCCGGGCCCCACTCGGCGGCGGCCACCCGGATCTCGCGGTCGCGGTCCGGGTTGGTCAGCGACACCGTCGCACCGGTCGACGCGACGATCGCGTCGCGGTAGAAGCCCGCCAGATCGACGAGGGCGCGGTCGAGTGCGTCCCGCTGGGTACGGGTGGCCCGGCTCTTCTGCCGCTTCTCCAGGTCCCGCTCGGCCGCCTTCGCCGAGCGCGCCGCCGACGCGGCGCCCTTGCCCGTGCCGCCGGCCCCCATCGCGACGGCCAGCTCCTCGCGTTCGGACTCGTCGCGGGAGGACCGCAGCTCGTCGGCCTCGGCCTCGGCGGCGCGGATCAGCACGTCGGCGTGGAAGAACGCGTCACCGAGACGACGGAGCTTGGTCGGGACGCCCAGGATCTCCTCGCGCCGGGCACGGGCCTGTGGGTCGCGGGCGAGGCGCCGCGCGCGGCCGACGTGGCCGCCGCACACCGACGCCGCCCACCCGGCCTGGTCGGGGTCGATGCCGTCGCGGTCGCGCAACACCCCGGCGACGGCCTCGGGCGACGGGCTGCGCAGGTGCACCATCCGGCACCGCGACCGGATGGTGACGGGCACGTCGTCGGGGTGGTCCGACGGCGCGCAGAGCAGGAACACCGTCTCCGGGGCGGGCTCCTCCACCGCCTTGAGCAGTGCGTTCGAGGCGCCCTCGGTGAGCCGGTCGGCATCGGCGATGATCACGATCTGCCAGGTGCCGGTGGCGGGCCTGCGAGCGGCGAGCTGGACCAGCGAGCGCATCTCGGCGACCGAGATGGACAGTCCCTCCGGGACGATCTCGCGCACGTCGGAGTGGGTACCGGCCATCACGGTCCGGCAGGCCGCGCACTCACCGCAGCCGTGGAACGGGCACTGCAGCGCGGCGGCGAAGGCACGGGCCGCGTTCGACCGGCCGGAGCCGGGCGGGCCGGTGAACAACCAGGCGTGGGTCATCGCCGCCGGGTCCGACGCCGCACCGTCCAGCTCGGCGACGGCGGCCGGCTGGCCCACCACGTCGTCCCACACGCTCACGACGCCCCCTCCTCGGTCATCTGCCGGCGCGCGACGACGCCGACCACGGCCGCCAGGATGCCCCCTCCGGCGAGGACGAACCGCGTGCCGTCGACCAGCAGCGTGGTGTCGCCGACGGTCACCGCCCGCGTCGCCACCACACCGACGACGACCGGCACGACCGACATCGCCCCCAGCAGGACCAGCCGCACCAGGGACTGGACGAACGCGTTGACCCGGCCGCGGATCCCGTCGGCGACCTCGGTGCCGATGATCGTGAGCCCGGTGAGGAACGCGACGCCGGCGAACGTGCCCACCGCGAGTACCGCGGCGATCGCCATGAACAGGTGCACCGCGACCGCGACGACGACGAGCGACACCCCGGCGCCGATGATCGCGCTGCCGAACAACCGCCGGTGCGGCACCTGCCGGGCCAGTACCGGGCCGAGGGCCATCCCCCCGGCGAGACCGGCGAACACCGAGGCGAACAGGATCGAGTACGCCGCGTCCCCGCCGCCGAGGCTCGACGCGTAGAGCTTGGCCGTCGCGATCACCGCGCCGCCCGCGGTGAAGGCGCCCACGATGCCGACGACCAGCCCGCGCACGAGCGGGGTGCGGACGACGAAGGCGTAGCCGTCGCGCAGCAGGAACAGCATCGAGGGCGGGGCGTGCCGCCGCCCGGCCCCGGTGGCGCGACCGGAGATCTCCGGGATCGCGAAGTACACGACCAGCGCCGATCCCAGGAAGGCGAACCCGTTGAGGCACAGCGCCGCGTACACGGTGGCCACCTGGTCCGCACCGAACAGCGGGCCGACCTTGCTGACCAGCGCGAACAGCCCTGCGCCGGCGGCGACGGCGACACCGTAGGTCACCAGCAGACCCAGCTGCGCGGCGCTCTCCATCTGCGCCGGGCTGCGCAGCAGGTTCGGGACCGCCGCGTCCTTCGCCGGGATCCAGAACATGGTGCACAGCTCGAGGAGCAGGGTCACCACGAGCAGCCACCACAGCTGCCCGACGAACGGGATCGACAGCAGCAGCACGAACTTCGCGAGGTCGCAGGTGACCATGACCTTGCGCCGGTCGAACCGGTCGGCGAGGACCCCGGCCAGCGGCCCGAACAGCAGCGACGGCACCAGCTTCGTCGCGACGACCCCGCCGAGGGCGAAGCTCTGCGCGGTGAACCCGGCGCCCGCGGTGAGGTGGGTGGCCAGCGAGGTGAGCGCCAGCAGCGCCAGCCACTCACCGGTCGCGGTCACCGCGGTGACCGACCACAGCCGGCGGAAGGCGGGGATCGCGAGGACCGACGTGAGACGGTGCGACGTCGGTGACGGGGTCGTGATCGCGGCTCACCTCCTCCTCACCCGGCGCGGCGTGCGGATCTTCAGGCTAGACCGGGCCACCGACAGCGGCCGCGCTGCCTCAGACGATGGTGGACAGCGTCTGGACGAGGATGACCAGGTAGATCAGGACGAAGACGATCGTGAACACCCGCGCCCCGATCCGGCCGCGGGTCATCCGGGAGAAACCGAGCAGCCCGTTGTCCAGGTCGACCGGCGGCCGGGCCGAGACCGCGGGCGGACGGTAGACGACGCCGGCGGGGTCGTCCCCGGTCGCGCGCGGGCGGCGCGGCGCGGGAAGCCGGGGCACCGGCCCGGTCGGGGACCGCCGGGGTGCCGGTGGGACCGGCGACGAGGGCGGGGCCGTCACCGGACGACGGGAGCCGGGGACGGAGTCGTCCGCGGCCGCAGCGTCGTCCGGTGTGGCGACGGCGGCGGGGCCGGAGCCGTCCGCGTCGCCCTGCGGGGCGGGGTCGTCCTGCGGGGTGGGAATGGCGGCGGGGCCGGGCCTGCGGCGACGGACCGCGGTCAGGGTCCGCTGGGTGGGACCGTCGACGTCGGGTTCGCGGGCGAGATGCGCGTCCCCCTCCGACGGGAGGTCGCGCCGCTCCCCGGACCCGGACCCGGAGCCGGACCCGTCCGACGGTGTGGCCGGTTCCACGGGCGCAGGTGGGGCCGTCGGCCCCTGCTGCCGGGCCAGCCGGTCCGCCTCGCGCTCGGCGACCAGCCGCGCCACGCCCCAGCGCCCGTCGTCGGCGGGGGCCGGCGCGGGACGCCTGCTCCTCCACCGCACGGCCATGACGGCATGCTAGGCCTCGACCAGCGGCGATGCCCTGTCACGACGGGGCATGGCGCCCGGTACGACCCGGCCGGGTGACCCGGCCGGGCCGGTGCTGCCGGGTCGCCCTGCGCGTGCGGAGCCTGCGTCAGCCGCCCTCGGGCGGAGGGCCGTCGCCCTCGGGCCGGTTCGCCGGCGGGCCGCCGTCGGTCCCGCCCGGGGCCGGTGCGGGGCCCGGGGTGCCCGGCGGCGGCGGCGGAGCGGGGACCGAACCGCTGCTGACCTGCAGGGTCACCTGCTCGCCCGGCAGCGCGGCGCCGCGCGGCTCCTGCCCCACGACCGTGCCCTCCGGGGCGTTGTTGTCGACGGTGCGGGTCGTGACCTGCCAGCCCGCGCCCTCCAGCTCCCCGCGGGCGCCGGACTCCGACCGTCCGACGACGTCCGGGATGCGCGACTCGGCGCCGCCGCCGAGGTACCGCGGGTCGGTCGGCGGCAGCGGGGTCGGCGGCGTGTTCGCCACCAGCGGGGTGACCGCGCCGTACCAGGTCCGGGCGGGCGTCTTGCCGCCGAAGATGTTGCCGTTGCCGCACGCGAACGGTGCGCCGCCGCCGTCGCAGAGGGGCCGGGGACGGTTGGAGTTGTCGAAGGTGATGACCGCGCCGGCCATCTCCGGGATCGCGCCCATGAACGCCGCCGACTTGTGCTGCTGGGTCGTCCCGGTCTTGCCGGCCATCGGCCGGGTCCAGCCGGCGGCCCGCGCCGCGGCGGCGGAGGTACCGGCGATGTCGTCCTTGCTCAGGCCGGTGACCAGGGTGTTCGCCAGGCCCGGGTCGACGGCCTGCTGGCACGGCTCCTCGGTGATCGGGACCGGCTGGCCCTCGGCGTCGGTGATCGAGTCGATCGGCGTCGGCGGGCACCACTTGCCCTGGGAGAACAGGGTGGCGCCGACGTTCGCCAGCTCCAGCACCGAGGTCGGGGTGACGCCGAGGGTGAACGACGCCAGCCGCTGATCCTTGATCACCTCGGCGATCGACCGGTCGGTGCGCTTGCCCGAGCCCGGGTCGACGAACGGGGTCGTGGCCAGGGACTTCATGCCGAGACGGACGGCCATGTCGACCACGTCCGGCACCCCGGTGAACTCCTCCAGCTTGATGAACGCGGTGTTCGGCGACTGCGCCAGCGCGTCGGTCATGCTCATCCGCGGCGGCAGGCCCTCGCTCGCGTTGCCGACCGGGATCGGGCGGCCGCTGCCGTCGACGTAGATCGGGGAGGCGTAGCCCGACGGCGGCACCTGCATCGAGTAGTTGATGCCGAGGCCCTTCTCCAGCGCGGTGGCCGCGGTGAAGATCTTGTACGTGGACCCGGCACCGAGGTTGACCGGCTGGTACGGCAGGCCGTAGCTGGTCTCCTCGGCGTCGGCGTTCAGACCGAAGGTGCGGCTCGACCCCATCGCGAGCACCCGGTGTGCGTCCTGGCCGGGCTTCACCAGCGACATCACGTTCGCGACGTTGGGGGTGTCCGGCGCGACCTCCTTGTCGAGGGAGCGCTTGACCTCCTCCATCGCCCGGCGGTCCAGGGTCGTGCGGATGGTGTAGCCGCCGCGCTGGATCTGCTCCTCGGTGAACCCGGCCTCGGTCAGGTACTGCACGACGTACTTGCAGAAGAAGCCCATGTCCCCGGCGCCGTTGCAGCCGTTGGGCACCCGGACCAGCGGGTTCGCGACGCCGAGCGGGGCCGCCATCGCCTGCCGGGCCTGGGCGTCGTCGATCATCTGCTGCTGGCGCATCTGGTCGATCACGACGTTGCGCCGCTGCAGCGCGGTCTCCGGGTTCTGCACCGGGTCGAACTGGGTGGTCGAGCGGACTATCCCGGCGAGCATCGCGGCCTGCGGGACGGTCAGCTTGTCCGGCGTGGTGTTGAAGTAGGTGCGCGCCCCGGCGGCGACGCCGTAGGAGCCGTTCCCCAGGAAGACGATGTTGAGGTAGCGGTTGAGGATCTCGTCCTTGGACAGCTGGCGCTCCAGCTGCAGGGCGATCCGCGCCTCCTTGAGCTTGCGGGCCGGGGTCTGCTCGGTGGCCTTGAGCCGCTCGGCCTCGCTCGTCGCGTCGACGTAGAGCATGTAGTTCTTGACGTACTGCTGGGTGATCGTCGAGGCGCCCTGGACGACGTCGCCCGACGCCGAGTTCGCGACGACCGCGCGCAGCGTCCCCTGCCAGTCGACGCCGTCGTGGTCGTAGAACCGGCGGTCCTCGATCGCCAGCATCGCGCCCTTCATCGCGGTCGAGATCTGGTCGTTCGTGACCTCGGTGCGGTTCTGGTCGAACAGGTAGGCGATCGGGCGGCCGCCGGAGTCGGTGAGGGTCGTCGTCAGCGGGGGGCGGGTGCCGACCAGGTCCGCCGAGCTGGACGTGACGCTGTCGCCCGCCTCGTTCGACAGCACGCCGAGGCCACCCACCAGTGGGAAGGCCATGCCCGCCGTGACCACACCGAGCAGGACGCACAGGCCGGCGAGGACGCCGAGCGGGCGGAGCAGACGCCGGGGGAACCTCACACGGGCAAGCCTACGGGCCCCGAGGTCAGGACACGGTCAGGATCGTGTCCCCGGTTGCGTAGTTTTGCGCGCTGACCCGGCTCCCCTCCGCAGCCGAGGATCGAGGCATCACCTCGCGGGCCACCGGGCCCGCGCCGGCCCGAAAGGCGACCCGAGGCTCGACACCCTGCGTCCCGTCACCGGCAGGCCCCGCCTGCGGCCCGCCGTCGTCGTCCGCGCGTGCACCGCGGTCTGGAACTGGCGCTCCGCCGCGCGCTGCCGCACCTCCGACGCCGAGGACCTGTTCGTCACCGGCGCCGACCAGCGCGAGGCGCGCGAGTTCTGCCTGTCCTGCCCGGTGCGCACCGAGTGCCTGGCGCACGCCCTGGACCATCAGGTCGAGTTCGGCGTGTGGGGCGGCATGACCGAGCGGGAGCGGCGGGCGGTGCTCCGGCGACGCCCGGAGGTGCGCGACTGGGCGAGCCTGCTGGGCCGTGCGCGCTCCGACCACTACGCCGGACGCCGTAGGAGCGCCTGACCCGCTAGCGTCCGAGGGGTGCTCGAACTCCTGACCGGTCTCTACCGGACGCACGCCGACGATCTCGCCGCGGTGATCGACCGGCAGCGCGCCCTCCTGGCGACCGGGTCGATCACCCCGCAGCTCGACGACGTCGAGGCCGAGATCACCTACCTGCTGCTGCGCCACCACCGGCCGTCGCAGGTGGTCGAGATCGGCACGTACTACGGCTGGTCCACCGCATGGATCCTGTCGGCGCTGCGCGACAACGGGTCCGGGCACCTGTCCTCGTTCGACCTGGTGGACCACGTGCGCCGCACCGTGCCCGACGACCTGGCCACGGGACGCTGGACGTTCCACCCCGGCGACCTGCGCGAGAACCTGGAGAAGGTCCCGCACGACACCGGCTACCTGTTCGTCGACGCCGATCACGGGCGCCGGTTCGCGCGCTGGTACCTGGAGCACCTGTTCGGACGGATCACGCCGGGTACCCCGACCAGCGTGCACGACGTGTTCCACCTGCCGCGGGCGCGCCCGTTCACCGAGGGCTCGGAGGTGCTGCGCCGGCTGGAGCGCACCGGGACGCCGTGGTTCACCGCGTCCCGCCCGGCCGCGCCCGGGGCGCTGCGCGCGCTCGACGCCGTTCGCGCGGAGCTGGGCATCACCGGTGCGCGCGGCACCACGCGCAACCCGATGATCTTCTTCGCGATGCCCTGAGCTCAGCTGCGCGAGGAACGCAGCCCGGCGACGACGCCCTCCAGCACGGTGGCGAACCGGTCCGCCTCCGCCGGGTCGAGCCCGGCGAGCAGGTCGGCCAGGCGCGCGTCGAGCCGGGACCGGGTGCGTTCGACGGCCGCCCGGCCGGCGGCGGTGAGCTCGACGGCGACGGCGCGGGCGTCGTCGCCGTGCGGGCGGCGGCGCAGCAGCCCGTGGCCGACCAGTGCACCGACGTGCCTGCTGGTGACGCTGCGGTCCAGCCCCACCGCGGAGGCCAGCTCGGTCGTGGTGACACCGTCACCGAGGCGGGCCAGACCGGACAGGACCGGGTAGGTCGTCGCGTCGAGGCCGTCGATCCCTCCGGTCAGCGACGCGTGCAGGCCGGTCCGGGTGTCGCGCAGGAGCAGCAGGCCCAGCGCGTCGGCACACCGGTGTTCGGGGGTCACGCGGTCATTCTACGTGCATCTTGCACGCACATGGGCGAGCGGCGTAGCGTCCCGATACGTGCATAGTGCACGCTGATGGAGGGAGTGGCCATGACCGGAGCGGTGGACCCCCGGGACGTCCTGCCCGACGGCGACGACTGGGCCGAGCTGGGCGGGACACGGGTGCGCAAGGGCACGGTGGCGGCGTTCGTCGCCTCGGCCCGGTCGCTGGAGGCACTGCCGCCGGGCGACCCGGCCGAGGCCGGGCTCACCGCACACCTGCGGGAGCTGCTGCCCGGGTTGCGCGCGGTCGGGGTGCTGGAGGTGTTCGCGCCACGCTCGGCCCGGCTGCGGGACGCGCTCGGCCCGACCTGAGCCCTCCCGCCGAGCCCCTGCGGCTCAGCCGACGGTGGACGCGGCGGCGGGCTCGGCCTCCCCGGCCAGCAGCGCGCCCACCCGGCGCAGGCCGTCCAGGTCGGCGATGTCGCCGGCCAGCGCGGGCACCCGGGCGACCGCCACCCGCGGGTGCGCCGCGGAGAACCGGGTGAGCAGGTGTTCCTCACGTTCGTGCAGGTCGGCGCGGTCGGCGTGCAGGCGCAGCACCGCGGCGGCGATCTGCGAGCCGGGTCCGCCGACCTGCTCGGCCGCGGCGCGGGCGCGGGCCGCGGAGACCGGGGCGAGCACCGGATGGGTCCGGTTCAGCACCAGCCCGGCCAGCAGCATGTCCTCCGAGGAGAGCCGTTCGGTGAAGTAGGCGGCCTCGCGCAGCGCGTCCGGCTCGGGCGCGGCGACGACGAGGAACGCCGTCCCCTCCGAGCGGAGCAGCGCGTAGGTCTTCTCGGCCCGCTCGGCGAACCCGCCGAACAGGGTGTCGAAGGCCTGGACGAACGCCGACGCGTCCTGCAGCATCTGGCCGCCGATGATCGACCCGACGGCCTTGGCGAACAGCCCGAACCCGGCCTCGACGATCCGGCGCAGCCCGCGACCCCCCGCCCGGGCGGGCGCGGCGAGCAGCCGGATCATGCGGCCGTCGAGGAAGCGCGACATGCGTTGCGGGGCGTCGAGGAAGTCCAGCGCCGACCGCGACGGCGGGGTGTCGACGACGACGAGGTCCCACGTCCCGGCGCCGGCGAGCTGGCCCAGCTTCTCCATCGCCATGTACTCCTGCGTGCCGGAGAACGAGGAGGAGATGGTCTGGTAGAAGGGATTCTCGATGATCTTCTGAGCCCGCTCGGGCGGGGCGTGCGACTCCACCATCTCGTCGAAGGTGCGGCGCATGTCCAGCATCATCGCGGCGAGCTCGCCGTCGGCGGCCTTCACCGGCGCGGGGTCGTTGGACAGCTCGTCCACCCCGAGCGCCTGCGCCAGCCGGCGCGCCGGGTCGATGGTGAGCACGACGACCTGACGGCCCCGCTCCGCGGCGCGCACCGCGATCGCGGCGGAGGTGGTCGTCTTCCCGACACCACCGGAGCCGCAGCAGACGATCACCCGGGTGTCCGGGTCGTCGATCAGCGCGTCGACGTCCAGGGGGGCGGTCATCGGCGGGCCTCCAGGTGCACGCCCTGCGCGGTCATCGACTCGGCCAGCTCGTAGAGCGAGCCGAGGTCCACGCCGCCGAGCAGGGCGGGCAGCGTGAGCCGCGACAGCGGCGGGGTCGGTTCGGTCTCCAGGCGCCGGAGCGCGGTGGTCTCCCCCGCGACGGCGACGGCGTGCTCGACGGTCTCGGCGACCAGCCCGTCGATCTCGTCGGGGGCCAGCTCGATCCCGGCGCTCTGCAGGCCGTTGCGGATGCGGGCGGCGTCCACCCGCCCGCCCGCGGCGGCGGTGACCGACCGGTCGGGCAGCCACTGTTCGCGCATCCGGTTGACCACGACCGTGCCGAGCGGGATGCCGGCGGCCTCCAGCTCGGCGGCCGCGTCGAGCGTCTCGGTGACCGGCAGGTCCGACAGCAGCGTGACCAGGTGCACGGCCGTGAGCGGGGAGTGGATGAGCTGGTCGACGCCCTTGGCCTGGCCGTGGATCGGGCCGACCTTGGCCAGGTCGGCCATCGCCTTGGTGACGTCGAGGAAGGTGACCAGGCGCCCGGTCGGCGGGGCGTCGAGGACGACGGCGTCGTAGGTGGGGCGCCCGTCGGCCTCGGTGCGGGTGACGCACTCCTTGGCCTTGCCGGTGAGCAGCACGTCGCGCAGGCCGGGGGCCAGCGTGGTCGCGAACTCGATCGCGCCCATCCGCCGCAGGGTCCGCCCGGCGACGCCGAGCCGGTAGAACATCTCGAAGTACTCCAGCAGCGCGGCCTCGGCGTCGACCGCCAGCGCCCGCACCTCACCACCGCCGGGTGCCACCGCGATGCGCCGCTCCTCGTAGGGCAGCGGGGCCGTGTCGAAGACCTGGGCGATGCCCTGGCGGCCCTCGACCTCGACGAGCAGCACCCGCTTGCCGCCGCCGGCCAGTGCGAGTGCCAGGGACGCGGCCA
Organism: Pseudonocardia sp. ICBG1293; assembly: GCF_020131355.1. Taxonomy (GTDB): domain Bacteria; phylum Actinomycetota; class Actinomycetes; order Mycobacteriales; family Pseudonocardiaceae; genus Pseudonocardia. The sequence continues at coordinate 39,659 of NZ_JAHLEL010000009.1, read as the reverse complement.
CGGTGGTCTTGCCGGTGCCGCCCTTGCCGGAGACCACGTGGAACCGCGCACGGGAGAGCGCGTCGGGCCACGGGGCGGGGCGGGCACCGGCCTCGGGCCGGACGGTCGTCGTCACGGGATCCAGCCTACGAGCGCCCACCGACAGCGGCCCGTCGGCGAGGTGCGTGCCACAACGGACCGGCGCGTCCGGTTCCCCGACGGCGGGCGTCCGTCGCAGCGGGACGGCCATCCGTCGCGCCACGGCGGCCCGGTGTCGGGTGCCCGGGTTACAGTCCCGGCCATGAGCTCCCCGGTCGTGAAGTGGGAATACCTGACCGCCCCCCTGCTGATCCACAACACCAAGGCGATCCTGGACAACTTCGGCCAGGACGGCTGGGAACTGGTCACGGTGACCAGCGGCGCCAACGCCGAGCAGCTGGTGGCGTTCTTCAAGCGGCCGGTGCAGCAGTGAGCGCACTCGCCCGGCTGAAGGAACTGGGCCTGGCCCTGCCCGCGGTGGCGGCCCCGGCCGGGGCCTACATCCCGGCCCGGCGCAGCGGGAACCTCGTGTTCACCGCCGGCCAGGTCCCGTTCGTGGACGGGAAGGTCGCCGCGACCGGCAAGGTCGGCGACACGGTCTCCGCCGAGCAGGCCTACGACCTGGCCCGGATCTGCACACTGAACGCGCTGGCCGCGATCGACGGCCTGGTCGGTCTCGACGCCGTCACCGGTGTGGTGAAGGTGGTCGGGTTCGTCGCCTCGGACCCCGCGTTCACCGGGCAGCCCGGCGTGGTCAACGGAGCGTCCGACCTGCTCGGCGAGGTCTTCGGCGAGGCCGGGGCGCACGCCCGCTCGGCCGTCGGCGTCGCCGTGCTGCCGCTCGACGTGCCGGTCGAGGTGGAGCTGACCGTCGAGGTCGGCAGCTGACATGGACGGGCTCGCCGGGGTCCCGGCCGGTCACGAGCTGCTGCTGCGGCTCGCCGGCCGGATTCCCGACGAGCTGCTCTGGCGGCTGCGCGACTGGCTGGCCGCCGGGGACACCGCGGCCCTGGGCGCGGTCCCGCCGCGCACGCTGCTGCGCCGGCGGGTCGGGCTGACCGGGCACGAGCGCACCCTGCTCGCCGAGGTCGTCGGGCCGGACGCCCCGTCACGTCGCCTGGTGGACGCGGTGCTGCCCGGCACACCGCCCGCCCCGCCCGCGTTCACCGCGGGTGAGCCGGACCTGGCCGCGTGGTCGGCGCTGTCGGTCGTGCGGGACGAGGCGTCCGCGCTGCTGCTGGCCGTCCGCGAGGACGGCGCCCGTGTCCTGCTGGTGCGCGACGCCCGCCGCCCGCACCTGCTCGCCGCCGCGGTCGCCCGCCTGCTGCGCGTCCACGGTGACCGCGTCCCGCGCGTCGAGGCCCTCACCGGCGACGCCCCGACCGAGTACCACGAGGCCGCGTGCACCGCGGCGGCGTCGTTGTGGAGCCGCGAGCCGGTCCCCACCGGCTGACGCGGGACCGCGAAGGAGGCCCCTGTCCGACCCCACGTACCGCCTGCTGCGGGAACTGGCCGGCCGGGTGGACGACGACCTGCTCGCCACCGGACGTGAGCTCGTCGCCGTCGGCGAGGAGGGGCACGCGCTGGAGCTGCTGGTCGCCGAGCTCGTCGCGGGTCGGGCGGTGCTGCCGCACGCGGTGCGCTCCGCGCTGGTGGCCGAGGCCGCCGCCCGCCGGGTGCAGCCCGACGCCGACCTCTGCCTGCCGCCCGCCGCGGACACCGCCACCGGCCGGCACCGGTTCGACGGCGACGGCCCGCCCGGCGCCGCGGAGGAGGTCGCGGCCGCGCTCGGCGCGGTCCCGGTCCCGGAGTCGGGCTGGACGCTCGCCTGGCGCACGACGCCCGCCGGTGCCGCCACCGGGCCGTTGCCGCAGGCCGTGCTGCTGGCCCGCACCGGCTCGCAGGGCGCACCCGAGGTCCTGACCTACCAGGCGCAGTCGGCGCTGTCGCGGGTCGGGCTGACCGTGGCGGTCGAGGTCGGCGACGACGCCCCGGACCCCGACTACCACCGCGCCGCCCACGAGGTGGCTCGGCCGCTACCCGCGACGCCGTCTCCCGCTTCCGGTGCGCCCGTGACGGAGGAGCTCGCGGGGGACGCCGGGCCGGCACCGGACGCGCCCCGTGCCGACCTGCCGGACGGGAGCGAGCCGGCCACGGCGGAGCGTCTCCCGGCCGCACCCACCGCGGTCGCGGCCCTGCCCGACGGGACACCGTCCCCGCCCGACGAGCCCCTGGGCTCCGGCTCCGGCTCCGGCTCCGGCTCCGGCTCCGAGCAGGGTCGGTGGTCGGATGCGGATCCGTGGTCCGGCGACACCGCGGGCCGCCGCGAGACGTGGTCCGGCGACACCCCGGACGACGCACCGCTCGCCGGTGACCCGGCCGGGTCCGTGCCGGTGGACCCCGCCGGCACGACCGGGAGCGGCGACGAGACCGCGACGGCGTCCGTCCCGGCGCCCCTCGACCACATCGGCCCCCGGTCGGCGGCGGTCCCGGACGCTCCGCGGACGGACCGGGACCCGGTGACCGACCCCGGCCCCCACGACGCCGGCGTCCTCACGTCCGGCGGGGACCGTGCCGACCCCGGTGCCTCCGACGTGGAGGACCGCTCCTCCGGACCCACGGCCGCGCCGCTCACCGGCGGGCCCACCTCGCGCCCGACCGGCGGACCTACGGGACCGGTCGTCCCCGGAACCATCCCGGAGCCCGGCACGTCGGACTCCGGCGTGGCCGGGGCGCCGGGAGCCGACGGCTCCCGCACGGACCGGGACGCGGTCGCGGCCGGCACCGCGACGGGCTCGACCGCCGTGACGGACCCCGCTGCGGTGACGGAGCCCGCCGCGGTGACGGAGCCGGCTCCCGGACCCGGCACGCCCCGTCGTGACGCGAGCCCGGCCCCCCGGGACGACACGCCGCGGCCCGGGACGGGCGCGGCGGCCGCCCCGGGAACGGTGGCACCGCGTGACCCCACCGCCCCGCGCGGGCCCGCACCGGTCCCGTCCGAGCGCGCAGACACGGTGCACCCGGCCCCGCGGCCGTCGCCGCCGATCCGGGCGTTGCGGGAGGCCTCCGCCGACGACTGGTTCGACTCGCCGGCCGCGCAGCCCGGGGCCCCGGACGCGACGCCGCCGAGCGGGGTCGACGAGGTCGGCGGCACCCCCCGGCACCGGTTCGTCGCCGACCCCGTCGCCTCCACCCACGACCACCGGCCGGGTGCGAACGGCGCGCTGCCCGGGACCGCGGGCCGCGGACCCGGAGCGGCCCCGCCGGAGCGGCGTCCGAGCCCGCCCGCCGCGTCACCGCCGCCCGACCGGCCGTCCCCCTCGGACGGACCGGCACCCCGGGTTGCGCCCACGCGCCCCGCGATCCCGGCCACCTCGGCACCGACGGCCGCCCCCGCGCTGCCGGCCACCGTCGCGAGCCCGGCCGCGACCGGCCCCGGGACGCCCCCGCTCGGCCCCGGCGCACCGCTGCCGGGCCGGGCCGGCGCAGGCCCGGCGCCCGCGGGTGGCGGACCCGGTCCGGTCGCCGGGCGCCCGCCCGTCGGACCGCCCGCCGCACCGGCTCCCGACGAGGCGTCCTGGCTCGCCGACTGGACCTCCGGTGCGTGGGCGGGGGAGATCCCACCGGCGGACACCTCGGCGAGGACCACGCCCACCGGGGTCGGTGACACCGTCCCGGGCACGCCGCAGGTCGTCCCCACCACGGCGACCACGGCGACCGTCGAGGAGGACCACCGGGAGGGCGCCGGGGCCCCCGCGGACCGCGCGACCACCGGGGACGACCCGGCCCCGTTCACGTCCGGTCCGGCACACGTCGGGCCCGGGGTCCCCCGGGACCGGTTCGACGCGCCTGCGGCGGGGGCCGGGGTGAACGGAGCATCCCCGTTCCCCGGACCGGCGCCCGCCGACCCGGCTCCGCGCGCACACCAAGGCCCTCCCGACACCCGCCCCGCCGACACCCGCTCTGTTGACACCGGCTCCGGTCACGCCGAGCCGGCCGTCACCGGATCGCCCGACACCGCGCCGGCCGACGCCGCGCCGGCCGTCACCGGGCCTGCCCACGCCGGGCCTTCCCCTGCCGGACCTGTCCACGCCGGGCCCGCCGACGCCGGATCGACCGACACCGGACCGACCGGCCCGGGGACCGGACCGGGGACCGACGGGCCCGGGGCACCCGGATCCGCGGCTGCCCCCGGCCAGGGCGGCCCCACCCGCGACGAGGTACCCACCCCGCCCCCCGGCGTCCCGATCCTGCGCGCCCCGGTCCCGACGGCCCCGGCCGACGGGGACCGCCGACCCCGGCACCTCCTGCTCACCGACGACGAGCCGGAGGAGTGGGACGAGCCCGTCGAGGACCCCACGGAACCGGCCGACGTGGTGGCGCCCCCGCCGCCGGCGGCGGATCCCGCGGTCGCGCCCACGGCGGAACCGGCGCCGAGGCCACGGCCCCGCCCACGTCCCGCCGGGGGCCTGGCCGACCGGCTCACCCCCACCGAGCAGGACCTGCTGCAACGGCTGCACGAGGAGCTCGCGGCCCGGGAGAACGGCGGCGAGCCGACCCCGCGCAACGGGACCGCACGCACCGACCGGGGCTGACGGCCGGGCCGGGCCCCGGCGGGGAGCGGTCCCTCAGCCGACCGCCTGGGCGATCCGGTCGATCACCCGCTGCAGGTGCAGCGCGCGGGCCGCGTCCACCGGGAGATCGGCACCGGAGCCGATCGCCTCGGCGAGGTCGTCGAGCAGCGCGCCGAAGCAGGCGACCGCGTCGGCCGGGCGACGGTCGAGCACGTAGCGGCCGCGGCCGTCGGCACCGAGCCCGCCGACCAGCGCCACCTCGAACTCCGTCGGGTCCACCGGGACGCGCAGCGAGAGCACCACCGAGCTGCGGGCGCCGCCGTCGTGGACGAGGCCGATCCGCCACAGGTCGGGCTCGTCGCGGTGGGCGTGGTCGACGTCCACGACCGGGCCCAGTGCCGCGTCCAGCAGGTCCACCACGTGCGGGCCGACGTCGAGCAGCGCCCCGTGCTCGGCCCGCCACGACGACGCCGCGAACGGCCCGCCGAGCAGCGCCCCGGACAGCCAGCGGGCGGTCGCGGTCGTCCCGGGCCCACCGGCACCCGCCGGGACCGCGTCGAGCCACGCCCGGATGGCCGGGTCGAAGCGCAGGGTCAGCATCGTCGCCGACCGGACACCGGAGGCCGCGACCGCGTCGGCGGCCCGTTGCGCGGCGGGCAGGTCCGCGGCCAGCGGCTTCTCCAGCACCACGTGCTTGCCGGCACCCACCACCCGCTCCAGCAGCTCCGCCTGGACCGCGGGCGGGACGGCGAACGCGACGGCGTCGCAGGCGTCGATCAGATCGTCGAGCGAGGCGTGCACCGGGCCACCGGAGACCGCGGCGACCTCGGCGGCCGCGTCCGGCCGTCGTGCCCACACCCCGGCCGCCGACCAGCGGGGATGCGCCGCGATGGCGGGGGCGTGCACCTGACGCGCCCACGGTCCGGCGCCGAGCAGTCCGATACGCATGCGGGCATTCTCACCGCCGACCGGCCCCGATCATGACCTAGGGTCGGCGGCCATGAGCGATGATCCGGCGGCGCAGCCGGTCGAGCCGAGGGCCGCCGCGACGGTCCTGCTGGTCCGCGACGAGCCGGACGGCGGCCTGCAGGTCTTCCTGCAGCGCCGGGTGGCCGGGATGGCGTTCGCCGGTGGCATGACCGTGTTCCCCGGCGGGAGCGTCTCCGCCGGTGACGAGCCGGATCCCGCGCGCTGGCGCGGGCCGGGGCCCGAGCGGTTCGGCGCCCGGCTGGGTCAGCCCGCCGACCTGGCCGCCGCCCTGGTGACCGCCGCCGTGCGCGAGACCTTCGAGGAGTGCGGCGTGCTGCTGGCCGCCCCCGCCGGTACCGAGCCCGGACCGGTGGCCGGCGCCGCGGCCTGGCGGGACGACCTCGTCGCCCACCGCACCACCCTGCCGGAGCTGCTCGCGGCCCACGACCTGGAGCTGCGCGCGGACCTGCTGGTCCCGTGGTCGCGCTGGATCACCCCGCCGCGCAACCCGCAGCGCTACGACACCGCGTTCCTCGTCGCCCGTGTGCCGGACGGCCAGGTCGCCGACGACGCCACCACCGAGGCCGTCGAGGCCCGCTGGTGGACCCCGGCCGAGGCCCTGAGCGGGCACGCCGGGGACGAGCTGCAGCTCATGCCGCCCACCCTGCGGACCCTGCAGGAGCTGGCCCGGCACGACACCGCGGCCGACGTGCTGGCCGCCGCGGCGGCGCGGGACATCGAGCCGATCACCCCCGACGTGCGGCGCGAGGGGCGGATGGTCACGATCACCCTGCCCGGCGACCCCGACTGGATCTACGAGGAGACGACCCGGTGAGCCATCCGCTCTACGGCGCCCTGCGCGCCGCGCACCCGCTGGCGTCGGTGCTGCTGCAGGACAACCCCGGCCCGATGACGCTGGAGGGCACCAACACCTGGGTACTGGCCGCACCGGACGCGCACGACCGGGTCGTCGTCGACCCGGGTGAGGACGACGGCACCCACCTGGAGGCACTGGCCGACGGGCCGCCGGTGACCGCGGTGGTCCTGACCCACCGCCACCACGACCACGCCGGCGGGATCGGCCGGTTCGTCGAGCTGACCGGTGCGCCCGTGTTCGCCGCGGACCCGTCGCTGGCGTCGGGCACGACCCCGTTGCTCGACGGCGTCGTCGTCGTCGGGGGCGGGGTCGAGCTGGAGGTGCTGACCACCCCCGGCCACACCTCGGACTCGGTCTCGCTGCTGCTGCGCGGCCCCGGCGCCGACGGCGTCGCGCTGCTCTCCGGCGACACCGTCCTGGGCCGCGGGACCACCGTCATCGCCCACCCCGACGGCACCCTCGGGCCCTATCTGGACTCGCTGCGCCGGATCGCGGAGCTCCCCGCGGGCACGCCGGTCCTGCCCGGCCACGGGCCCGAGCTCCCGGACGCCGCCGAGACCGCGCGGCACTACCTCGCGCATCGCGAACAGCGGTTGGGGCAGGTCCGGGCGGCACTGGAGCAGCTCGGGCCGGACGCGTCGGCCCGCGACGTCGTCGAGGTCGTCTACGCCGACGTCGACACCTCGCTGTGGGACGCCGCCGAGCTGTCCGTACACGCCCAGCTCGACCATCTCCGTGGGTGAGCGGTTCCGCGCGGTGCGTTGAACCGGTTGCGGCGACTGGCCTAGGGTCCCCTCGATCTCGCGGGGCGACGCGATCCGTCCTTCCGCACCACCGGAGAAGGAGACCCCCGTGCGCCGCACGATCCTGGCCGTGGCCACCGCGCTGCTGGCCCTCACCACCCTCGTCGGCTGCAGCAGCGGTGGGGCCGACACGCTGCGCATCGGCACCGAGGGGACCTACAGCCCGTTCAGCTTCCAGGGTCCCGACGGCGAGCTGACCGGCTACGACGTCGAGGTGGCCCGCGCGGTCGGCGCCAAGCTGGGCAAGGAGGTCGAGTTCGTCCAGACCCCGTGGGACTCGATCTTCGCCGCGCTCGAGTCGCAGCGGATCGACCTCGTCGCCAACCAGGTCACGATCAACGACGAGCGGAGGGCGAAGTACGACCTCTCGACCCCCTACACCGTGTCCGAGGGTGTGATCGTCACCCGCGCCGACGACACCGCCGTCCGGACCCTCGCCGACCTGCGGGGCCGCACCACCGCGCAGTCCGCGACCAGCAACTGGGCCGAGGTCGCCCGCGGGGCCGGCGCGAACGTCGAGGCCGTCGAGGGCTTCGTGCAGGCCGTGCAGCTCCTCAAGGACGGCCGGGTCGACGCCACCGTCAACGACACCCTCGCCGTCGGCGAGTACGAGAAGACGACCGGCGACAGGGGCGTGAAGGTCGCCGGCACCACCGGGGACACGAGCGAGCAGGCCTTCGCCGCCCGCAAGGACAGCGGCCTGATGCCCGACGTGGACCGGGCGCTGGCCGAGCTGCGGACCGACGGCACCCTGGCGCAGCTGTCCGAGAAGTACTTCGGCTCGGACGTCAGCGGGAAGTAGATGGATCCCGCCACCTGGGAGCTGATCGGCCGCAACCTGTGGCCGATGCTGAAGGCGACGGTCACGATGACCATCCCGCTGACGGCGATCAGCTTCGTGATCGGGCTGGTGCTGGCGCTGCTGCTGGCACTGGCCCGCATCTCCTCGATCACGCCGCTGTCGTGGCTGGCCCGCGTCTACATCTCGGTCATCCGCGGCACCCCGCTGCTGGTGCAGCTGTTCATCGTGTTCTACGCGCTGCCGCAGCTCGGGCTGGTGATCGACCCGTTCCCGTCGGCGGTGATCGCGTTCAGCCTCAACGTCGGCGGCTACGCGGCCGAGGTCATCCGGGCGGCGATCCTGTCCATCCCGAAGGGACAGTGGGAGGCCGCGCAGACCATCGGCATGGGGTATCCGACGACGTTGCGCCGGGTGATCCTCCCCCAGGCCGCGCGCACCGCCGTCCCCCCGTTGTCGAACACGCTGATCTCGCTGGTGAAGGACACCTCGCTGGCCTCGACCATCCTGGTGACCGAGCTGCTACGGGTCGCCCAGCTGGCCGCGGCGCCGACGTTCGACTTCTTCGCCCTCTACGGCGTGGCCGCGGTGTACTACTGGATCGTCTGCCTGATCCTCTCGTCCGTGCAGGTACGGGTGGAGACGCGGCTGGAGAGGTACGTGGCGCGATGAGCGACCTGCTGACCGTCCGGGGCCTGCGCAAGTCCTTCGGGACGCTGGAGGTCCTGCGCGACATCGGGTTCGACGTCCCGGCCGGCACCGTCACCGCGGTGATCGGACCGTCCGGGTCCGGCAAGACGACGGTGCTGCGCACGCTGAACGCGCTGGACCGGGCCGACGCGGGTGTCATCACGATCGGCGACCTGGCGGTCGACTTCGGCGCCCCCGTCGACCGGTCCACGCTGGCCCGGTTCCGGTCCCGCACCGCGATGGTGTTCCAGTCGCACAACCTGTTCCCGCACCGCACCGTGCTGGAGAACGTCATCGAGGGGCCGGTGGTGGTGCAGAAGCGGCCCCGGGCCGAGGCGACCGCGGACGCCCGGCGGCTGCTGGACCAGGTGGGGCTGGCCGAGAAGTCCGACCAGTACCCGTACCAGCTCTCGGGGGGTCAGCAGCAGCGTGTCGGGATCGCCCGCGCGCTGGCCCTCGACCCGCAGCTGATGCTGTTCGACGAGCCCACCTCCGCGCTGGACCCCGAGCTCGTCGGGGACGTCCTGCGGGTGATCAAGGACCTGGCCACGGCGGGCCGCACGATGGTGATCGTCACCCACGAGATCCGCTTCGCCCAGCAGGTGGCCGACCAGGTCCTGTTCGTCGACGGCGGCGTGGTGGCGGAGTCCGGTCCGCCGTCGCAGGTGCTGGTCGAGCCCGCGCAACCCCGCACCCGGCAGTTCCTGAAGCGGATCCTCGACCCGATCTAGACCCCGGGCGGGGCGCCGGCGGCGGCGCCGTGCGCGTCGAGCCACTCCTCGCGGAACCGGCGCAGGAACTCCTCCAGCGCCGCGTGCCGCCGCTCGCCCATCTCCCGGCCGGCGGCGGTGCGCAGCTCGCCGCGCAGCCGGAGCAGCTTCTCGTGGAAGTGGGCGACGACCGAGCCGGTCGGCCCGGACCGGTAGCCACCGGCCGCGACGCCCGCGGCCGGGTCCCACAGGGGCTCGCCGATGGCCCCGCCGTAGGCGAACGCGCGGGCGATGCCGGTGGCGCCCATCGCGTCGAGCATGTCCGCGTCGTGCAGGCAGGCGGCGAACCGGTCCGCGGTGGGTGCCGTGGCCGTCTCGGAGAACGAGTAGCGGCCGGTGGCCTCGACGGCGTCGAGCACCGGGTCCCACAGCTGCTCGGCGACCCCGCCGCGACGCAGCGCGTCCCGGGCGTCGTCGCGGACCTCCGCGGGTGCGACGACGCGGCCCAGCCGGGCCTCGGCGGCCCGGTGGTGGTCGTGCACGTACGCGGCGACGGCGGCGACGAAGCCGTCCAGGCCCTCGCGCACCGCGAGCCGGGCCGACAGCCCGGCGACCCGGTCGAGGTGCCCGAGATCGTGTGCGACGTCCGCACCGGCCATGTCGCCGGCGACGACGTCGCGCAGCCGCCGCAGCTCCCCCGCCTCGCTCACGCCGGGCTCCCGGCCGTCGCGACGCGGGGCTCGGTGTCGGCGACCGAGCCCCGACGCAGCCACAGCAGCCCCGCGACCAGCAGCCCCAGTGCGCCGCCCGCCGCGTACCCGCCCGGTCCGACCAGGTCGATCATGGCGCCGGACAGGGCCTGCCCGGCGGAGACACCGAGCACCGCGGCCATCACCATCCAGTTGAACGCCTCGGTCGCCGACCCGGCCGGAGCGGTCTGCTCGACGCCGAGGGAGTGCGCGGTGACCTGCGGGGTGATCAGGGCGCCGGCCACCATCATCACCACGGCCAGCAGCACCAGCGAGCCGAGCGGGGAGACCAGCCCCATCGCCGTCACCAGGACGGCGAACCCGGCGAGCAGGACCGGCAGCCGCAGGTGCAGCGGCCGCGGCCAGGGCCGCATCCCGTAGAGCACCCCGGTCAGCACCGAGACCACCGACCAGAGCGAGAGCAGGACACCGCCGGCGGCGGGCGAGCCGGCGAACGCGGTCGCGGCGATCACGCCGACCTCGGCGGTCCCCGCCACCAGCCCGAACCCGAGCGAGGCCAGCGCCACCGTCCGCAGCCCGGGGCGGCGGAACACCCCGAGCAGCCCGGCCTCGACCGGCAGCGACCCGTCGGCACGCTCGGCGCGGATGCGGGCCGAGCGGCGGCGGACGGCGGCGGTGAGCGCGAACCAGGTGGTGCCGACGATCTCGGCGGTCGCCGCGACGACCAGCGCGGTGCCCGGCCACGGCGTCGCCACCACCAGCACCGCGGCCAGCGCGGGACCCATGATGAAGAAGATCTCGAGGCTGATCGCCTCGTAGGTGTAGGCGGCCTCGCGACGCGGCCCGGGCGGGGTCAGGTCCGACCACAGTGCCCGCGACGACCCCTCGAACGCCGGCGTCGCGAGCCCGGTCACCACGGCGACCGCGACGGTGAGCGGCAGCGCGGCCCGGGACTCGATGCTCAGGACCAGCCCGGTGACGCAGAGCAGGTAGACCGCGACGAGCACCAGCATCGGCCGGGTCGCACCCAGCCGGTCGAGCAGCCGCCCCTGCACGACGGTGCCGACCGCGGTCCCGACCAGCAGGGCCGCCGAGACGGCGCCGGCGACGGCGTAGGAGCCGTGGACCTCACGGACGTAGAGCAGGGTGGCGAGGCTGTGCATCGCGATCGGGAAACGACCGAGGACGGAGGCACAGACCGGCGCGGCCGCCCCGGGGGTCCCCAGGGCGGCGCGGTAGTCGGACAGGGCGGCGGGCACACCCCAGCATCACACGCTCTGGGACGGCCGTACCAGAGGATTAGCGTGCGCGACGCGTGAGCCGCTCCGGCTCCAGGATCAGCACGCTCTTGCCCTCCAGCCGCAGCCAGCCACGGTGCGCGAAGTCGGCGAGCGCCTTGTTCACGGTCTCCCGGGAGGCGCCGACGAGCTGGGCGATCTCCTCCTGGGTGAGGTCGTGGGTCACCCGCAGCAGGCCCGACTCCTGGGAGCCGAACTGGCGCGCGAGCTGGAGCAGCGACTTCGCCACGCGGCCCGGCACGTCGGTGAAGATCAGGTCCGCGAGCATGTTGTTGGTGCGGCGCAGCCGGCGGGCCAGCACGCGCAGCAGCTGCTCGGCGATCTCCGGCCGCTTGCCGATCCACTCCCGCAGCGCGCTGCGGTCCATGGTGTAGCAGCGCACCTCGGTGACCGCGGTCGCCGAGGACGTGCGCGGGCCCGGGTCGAAGATCGACAGCTCACCGAACATGTCCGACGGGCCGGCCACCATCAGCAGGTTCTCCCGACCGTCGGGGGACTTGCGGCCGAGCTTCACCTTCCCGCCCGACACGATGTAGAGGCGGTCACCGGGCTCACCCTCGGAGAAGATGACCTGCCCGCGGGAGAACTCGGCAGCCTCCAGAGCTTCGGCCAGCGCCTCGGCGGCCTGGGGCTCCACACCTTGGAAGATCCCTGCCCGGATCAGAACCTCGTCCACTGCAATGCTCCTCGTTCACCGGCCGTATCGTCACGGCGGGTCGTCGGCGCGTCAGTGTAGAGGTCTTCGCCACACACGTGCGCACCACTGGCCCGATCGGATTGACATCCGATCGGGTCCGATTCGTCGCGGGGCGCTGTCACGCGCCCGCAGGGGATCTTGTCAGGCCGACGGGACCTGGCTCCGACGAGCCCCCCGACGGCGCCGGTTGCGCAGCCGGAACAGCTCCAGCGCGCGCCCCGTGCCGGAGCGGAACAGGGCGCGGACCTCGTCCGGACGCGGCTGTTCCAGCATCTCGTCCAGCTCGTCCTGACGCACGGTGGACTCCCGCATGCGGGACTCGACGCGCTCCATGCCGAGCGCGAAGAACATCACGAGCAACGGGACGAGGACGCTCAACCAGGCAGTCATGGCACCTCCGATCCTCCCGTACGGGTTCGGACTCCGGCCGGTCGGGGGTCACCGGGTCGGGGTCTTCGTGACGCGTTCGTGACCTCGCGGCCCGTTCGGCGTAGCGCCGGGCGGGACGGGCACCGCTCGTCGGACGCACCGGCGCGCCGACCGGTCGAGCGTCGCGCCCCGCGGACCGGACGGCGCCCGGCGGCGAGCGGTGCACGGCGCGACACCGTGACACGACTGTCGGTACCCACCCGTACTCTCGGTCACGTGAGCACCTCCGCCGGACGGACGTCGCGGGCGACGCGGCCCACCCCCCGCGCCGCCGCCGGTCTGGCCGCGCGCGTCGCGGCCGGGGAGAGCCCGATCGGGCGAGCGCGCCGGGTGAACCGCATACTCCGGTCGCTGGCGCAGGCCTACCCGCATGCGCACTGCGAGCTGGACTTCACCACCCCGCTGGACCTGGCCGTCGCGACGATCCTGTCCGCGCAGTGCACCGACGAGCGGGTCAACCGGGTCACCCCCGCCCTGTTCGCCCGGTACCCCACCGCGGCGGACTACGCGGGCGCCGACCGGACCGAGCTCGAGGAGCTCATCCGCCCCACCGGCTTCTACCGGAACAAGGCGACCTCGCTGACCGGGCTGGGCGCCGCCGTCGTCGAGCGGCACGGTGGGGAGCTGCCGTCCACGCTGGACGAGCTCGTGAAGCTCCCCGGGATCGGCCGCAAGACCGCGAACGTCATCCTGGGGAACGCGTTCGACGTCCCGGGGATCACCGTGGACACCCATTTCGGACGCCTGGTCCGCCGCTGGGGATGGACGATCGAGGAGGACCCGGTCAAGGTCGAGCACGCGATCGGCGAGCTGGTCCCGCGCCGGGACTGGATGATCGTGTCCCACCACGTGATCTTCCACGGCCGCCGCGTGTGCCACTCCCGCAAGCCGGCCTGCGGCGCCTGCACGCTCGCCGCCGACTGCCCCGCCTTCGGATCCGGTCCGACCGACCCGGTGGAGGCTGCGGCGCTGGTCAAGGGCCCGGAGCGCGACCACCTGCTCGCCCTCGCGGGGCTCGCGGGGCCGCCCGGGGACGGCCGGTGACCCGGGCAGGCGCCTCCCGCTCCGAGATCGTGTCGACCGTGGTCGTCGTCGTGCTGGTCGCGGTCGCGGTCTGGGCGCTGTGGCCGTCGGGGTCCGGCACCACCGGGACCGGCGGGACCAGCACCGCGGCGAGCGCCGCCCCGGCCGACCGGCCCGAGACCGACCCGGCCGCCGCGGACCCACGCGAGCTGGCCACCGCCCGCGCCTCGGCCGCACTGGCTCCCTGCCCCGCCCCGAGCGGCGGCACCCCGGCCGGCCCGCTCGCCGGGATCACCGTGCCCTGCCTGGGCGCCGACGGCCGGACCGACCTGGGCGCAGCCCTCGCCGGGCGCCCGACCCTGGTCAACTTCTGGGCGTCGTGGTGCGTGCCGTGCCGCGACGAGCTGCCCGCGCTGCAGGCCTACGCGCAGCGTCCCGGCGCGCTCCCCGTCCTGACCGTCGACGTCCAGGACGACCCGGTGGCCGCACTCACCCTGTCCGCGCAGCTGGGGGTGACCCTGCCGGCCGTGACCGACCCGCAGCGGGCCGTCCGCCGCGCGCTCGACACCCCGCCGCTGCTGCCGGTCAGCTACGTGACCCGGGCCGACGGCGGCGTCACGATGGTGGACCCGCCCGTCCCGTTCCGGACCGCCGAGGACGTGGCGACCGCCGTGGAACGGTTCCGGTGACCGCACCGGCGGGCGTGCCGCGGGTGCCCGAGCCCGACCCCACGGCGACGCCGGCGTCGCTGCGCCCGCTCGTCGACGGCGCGCTGGGACTCGACCCGGCCTGGTTCGGATGGCGACGGCTGCAGCCCGACAGCGGCGAGCCGCGCCGGGCCTCGGTGCTGATGCTGTTCGCCGACGAGGGGTCCGGCGGGCCGGACGTGCTGCTCACCGAGCGCGCGGCGACGCTGCGCTCGCACGCCGGGCAGGTCGCCTTCCCCGGCGGCAGGCTCGACCCGACCGACACCGGGCCGGTGCACGCCGCGCTGCGGGAGGCCCGGGAGGAGACCGGGCTGGACCCGTCCGGGGTCGTGCCGCTGGCCGTCCTGCCCGACCTGTTCCTCCCGCCCACCGGCTTCCTGGTGACCCCGGTGCTGGCGCACTGGGCGTCGCCGTCGCCGGTGCGGGTGGTCGACACCGCCGAGGTCGCCCGGGTCGCCCGGGTCCCGGTGTCGGTGCTGACCGACCCGACGAACCGGTTCACCGTGCGCGGGCCCAGCGGGCACACCGGCCCCGCCTTCGACGCCGCGGGTCTGATGGTCTGGGGTTTCACCGCGGGCCTGCTGTCCGCACTGCTGCAGCGGTCCGGCTGGGAACGTCCGTGGGACGCCGGTCTGGTCCTGGATCTCGACGACGCCTGGGCCCGCGCCCGGCGGCACGAACCGGAAGGAGTCCGGGTGGACGACCACGGCGTGGTGGACCGGTGAGCATCAGCTGGGTCGACGTCGTCGTCGTGATCCTCGCCCTGCTGGCCGCGGCGTCCGGCTGGCGACACGGGGTCGCGGTGGCGCTGCTGTCGTTCGTCGGCGTGCTGACCGGCGCGGTGCTCGGGCTCCGGCTCGCCCCGCTGCTGGCCGGGCAGGTGGAGTCCCAGCAGGGGAAGGTGCTGCTGGGGATCGGCGTGGTGGTGCTGCTCGTCGCGCTGGGCGAGGCGACGGGGGTCTACCTCGGGCGGTTCATCCGCGACCGGATCCGCGGCGAGGGCACCCTGAAGGTCGACTCGACGCTGGGGGCCGGCGTACAGGCGGTCGCGGTGGTGGTGGCGGCCTGGTTGATCGCGCTGCCGCTGTCCTCGACGAGCTTCTCCACCCTGACCAGCGGACTGCGCGACTCGCGGGTGCTCGCCGGCGTGGACGACGTCATGCCGGATGCGGCCCGCAGGCTCCCCGCCGAGCTGCGCCAGCTGCTCGACGACTCGGGCTTCCCCGACGTCGTCAGTCCGTTCTCGCGGACTCCGGTCGCCGCGGTCGGTCCGCCGGACTCCGAGCTCGCGCGGTCCCCGGTGGTCACCGAGCTGCGCGACCGCGTGCTCAAGGTCCGCGGACGTGCCCCGTCCTGCCGGCGCGCCCTGGAGGGCACCGGCTTCGTCGTCGCCCCGCAGCGGGTGATGACCAACGCGCACGTGGTCGCCGGCACCTCGAGCACCACCGTCGAGGTGACCACGGCGAGCGGACGGGCCCGCCAGCTCGACGCACAGGTCGTGCACTACGACCCCGAGGTCGACGTGGCCGTGCTCGACGTGCCCGACCTCGACGAGGAGCCGCTGCAGTTCAGCCCGGACCCGGCCCGCGTCGGCGACGACGTGATCATCCTGGGCTACCCGCTGGACGGTCCCTACACGGTCACCCCGGGCAAGGTCCGCGAGCGGATCCGGCTGCGCGGCCCGGACATCTACGAGCAGGGCAGCGTGCTGCGCGACGTGTACACCGTCCGCGCGGTCGTGCGGTCCGGCAACTCCGGCGGCCCGATGATCACCCCCGACGGACGGGTGGTCGGCGTCGTGTTCGGCGCCGCGCTGGACGACACCGAGACCGGCTTCGTGCTCACCGCCGAGCAGGTCGGGCAGGCGTTGAACGTGGCCGCGGGCGGTGCGTCGACCCCGGCCGACACGGGCAACTGCGCCTCCTGAGCGACAGCGCATTCCCACGATCCGGGAAGGAATGGCCGGATCGTGGGACAGATGCTTAGGTTCATGACCTCCGTCGACGTCACCCGCACCCGCCGTCGCTGGCTGGTGCTGGCCGTCGGGGTGTTCGCCCAGACCGCGGCCTGCTCGTTCGTCTACGGGCTCCCGTTCGTGGTGCCGCTGCTGCGCGACACCGAGGGGCTGTCGCTGGCCCAGGTCGGCGCGTACGTCGGCGCTCCGACGGTCGGGCTGCTGTGCACGCTCGTGCTGTGGGGCGCCGCCGCCGACCGGTCCGGCGAACGCGGGGTGATGACGGCCGGACTCGCCCTGTGCGCGGCGGCCGTCGCGGGCGCGGCGCTGCTGCCGGTCGGGCCCGGGCCGCTGCTGCTGGTGCTGCTCGGACTGGGCGGCGCGGGCGCGGCGTCGGTGTTCGCCGCGAGCGGGCGGATGGTGATGGGGTGGTTCGCCGCACACGAGCGCGGCACCGCGATGGGGATCCGGCAGACCTCGCAGCCGCTGGGCGTCGCGGTGGCCGGGCTGACCCTGCCGACGCTCGCGGCGGCCGTCGAACCGTTCCGGGCGCTGGCGCTGCCCGCGGCGCTGTGCCTGGTCGCGGCGGTACTGGTGCTGACGCTGGCCCCGGACCCGCCCCGGCCGTCCCGGCCCGCCGGTGCGGAGCCGGAGCGTTCCCCGTACCGGACACCGGTGCTGTGGCGGGTGCACGGGGCCAGCGCGCTGCTGGTCGTCTCCCAGTTCGCCGTGTCCGCGTTCGGTACCGAGTACCTGGTCCGCGAACAGGGCTGGCACGTGGCCGCGGCGGGCGCCTTCGTCGCGTGCGGCCAGATCGCCGGGGCGGCCGGGCGCATCGCGACCGGGGTCTGGTCGGACCGGGTCGGCTCGCGGCTGCGCCCGATGCGCCAGGTCGCGGTGGCCGCGACCGCCGTGCTGCTGCTCTTCGCCCTCGGTGACGCCGTCGCGGGATGGCTGGCCGTGGCGATGCTCGCCGTCGGGGCGGTCGTCACCGTCGCCCCGAACGGCCTGGCGTTCACCAGTACCGCCGAGATCGCCGGCCCGGCCTGGTCCGGGCGGGCGCTGGGGGTGCAGAACACCGGGCAGAACGCGGTCGCCTCGGTCGTCCCGGCGGCGCTGGGGCTGCTGGTCGGCACGACCGGCTACGCGGCGGCATTCGCCATCGCCGCGATCGCACCGCTGATCGCGGTACCGGTCACCCCGGTCCGCGACGAGCGACGGCGTCAGCGCGACGGCGTGTAGGCGAAGCCGTCGCCGGCCTGCCGGACACGTCCGGGGGCGAAGTGCGACGGCAGCAACAGCCCGCCGGAGCGGGCGAGGCGCTCGCACAGGTCGCGGCGGGTCCGGGCGGCACGGGCCGGGTCGGCGTCGCCCGCCTGCGCGAGGTCGAGGTCGGCGAACTGCAGCGGGTGGTGCAGGACGTCGCCCCCGATCACCACCTCCGGTCCACCGGGCGGCCCGATCTCGACGACGAGATGGCCGGGGGTGTGCCCGGGGGCGGACCGCAGCCGCACCCCGTGACCGAGGTCGACCCCGTCCTCCCTGGCGTCGACCGGGTGGACCAGACCGGCCGCCAGGACCGGCGCCACGCTGTCCTCCCAGGTCCGGGCGAGGCCTGCCGGCTCCCCGTGGCGGTGCACCGCACGCAGTGCATCGAGGTCGGCGCGCGACACGAGGTGGCGGGCCGCGGGGAACGCGGGGCGGCCGTCGCCGGTGGTGAGCCCGCCGCAGTGGTCCGGGTGCAGGTGCGCGCAGACGACGACGTCGACGTCGTCCGGCACGACCCGCTCCGCGAGCCGGACCGCCCAGCCGGCGTCGAGCATGTGGTGGGCGGGCATCCCGGGCCGGTCGCGGCCGTCGCCGTTGCCGGCGTCGACCAGCACCGTCAGGTCCGGCGTGCGGATCAGGTGGGTCGCGATCGTCAGGGAGATCCGGCCGTCGCCGGGGTGGCCGGGGAACAGGTCCCGCACGTCGAAGGGCCAGTCGTCGAGCTCGGTGATCCGCTCGACCGTCACCGGTCCGCACTGGTGGAGGGGCACGGGCCGATCGTCGGCGCCGCCGCTGCGATCGGGGAGTCCCCGCTGCGGGGTATCCCGCGCAGGAGGTGGCTCGCGGCCCCGGCCCGCGCACAATGGACGGCGTGACCGCTCTCGGGGAGTTCCTCGCCGCCCGCCGGGCCCGGCTCGACCCCGACGCGCTCGGGCTACCGGTGACCGGTGCGCGACGTGTCCCGGGGCTGCGCCGGGAGGAGCTGGCCGGGCTGGCCGGGGTGAGCCCGTCGTACTACACGCGGCTGGAGCAGGGGCACTCCCGTGGCGCGTCCCCGGCGGTGCTGGACGCGCTGGCCCGGGTGCTCGACCTCGACGAGGGCGAGCGCGCGCACCTGCACCGGATCGCGGCGACGGCGGCCCGCCCGGTCCCGCTGCGCAGCGGGCCGCCCGAGCGCGTCGACTCCCGCACCACCGACCTGCTGGCCGCGATGCCGGACGTGCCCGCGCTCGTCCTCGGCCGGTCCGCGGACGTGCTGGCCTGGAACCCGCTCGGGCACACGCTGCTCGCGCCGCACCTCGACCCGCTCGCCCCCGGCCGTCCGCGACACCGTCCGAGCCTGGTGGCGATGGCGGTGCTGGACCCGCACGTACGCGCCCTCTACGCCGACCCCGTCGCCCGCGCCAGGGCCCTCGTCGCGGCGCTGCGGCTGGCCGCCGGTCGCCACCCCGACGATGCCCGGCTGTCCGCGCTGGTCGGCGACCTGTCCGTGCGCAGCGACGAGTTCGCCCGGCTGTGGGCCGACCACCGGGCGCGCCCGTGCGACCGGGAACGGCACACGCTGCACCACCCGCTGGTCGGCGAGGTGACCCTCGACCACCAGGTGCTCGACGTCGGCCGGTCGCCCGACCGGACCCTGCTCGTGCTGACCGCGCCGCCCGGCGGCCCGGACCGCGACGCGCTCGGGCTGCTGGGGTGCCGGCTCAGCGGGTGATCGTCTGGTCCCGGCCGGGGCCGACGCCGATCGCGGACACCGGCGCACCGGTGAGCTCCTCGATCCGTGCCACGTAGGCCTGCGCCGCGGCCGGCAGGTCCTCCCAGGTGCGGGCGCCGGACAGGTCCTCGACCCAGCCCGGCATCTCCTCGTACACCGGGACGGCGTGGTGGAAGCCGGTCTGGGTCATCGGCATCTCGTCGACGCGGTGGCCGTCGACCTCGTAGCCGACGCAGATCGGCACCGACTCCAGCCCGGACAGCACGTCCAGCTTGGTCAGGAACAGGTCGGTGATCCCGTTGACGCGGACCGCGTAGCGGCCGATGACGGCGTCGAACCAGCCGCAGCGGCGCGCGCGGCCGGTGTTCACGCCGACCTCGCCGCCGGTCTTGCGGAGGAACTCGCCCATCTCGTCGTGCAGCTCGGTCGGGAAGGGACCGGAGCCGACGCGGGTGGTGTACGCCTTCAGGATCCCGATCACCCGGGTGATCTTGTTCGGGCCGATGCCGGAGCCGACCGATGCGCCGCCCGCGGTCGGGTTCGAGCTGGTCACGAAGGGGTAGGTGCCGTGGTCGACGTCGAGCAGGGTGCCCTGCGACCCCTCCAGCAGCAGCGTCTCGCCGCGCTCCAGGGCCTCGTTCAGCAGCAGCCGGGTGTCCACGATCTTGTCGGCGAACTCCTTCGACTGCTCCAGGACGGTGTCGACGACCTCGTGGAAGTCCAGCGCCCGCCGGTTGTAGACCTTGACCAGGATCTGGTTCTCCAGCTCGAGGGCGGCCTCCACCTTCTGGTGCAGGATCTTCTCGTCGAGCAGGTCCGCGGCGCGGACGCCGACCCGGGCGACCTTGTCCTGGTAGGCGGGGCCGATGCCGCGACCGGTCGTGCCGATCTTGGCCTTGCCGAGGTAGCGCTCGGTGACCCGGTCGATCGCCACGTGGTACGGCATGATCAGGTGCGAGTCGGCCGAGATCAGCAGGCCGGACGTGTCGACGCCGCGGCGCTCCAGACCGGCCTTCTCCTCGATCAGCGCCTCGGGGTTCACGACGACCCCGTTGCCGATGACGTTCTTCACGCCCGGGGACAGGATCCCGGACGGGATGAGCTTCAGCGCGAAGTCGCGGCCGTCCGGCGTGACGACGGTGTGCCCGGCGTTGTTGCCGCCCTGGTAGCGGACGACCCAGCCGAACTGCCCGCCCAGCAGGTCGGTCGCCTTGCCCTTGCCCTCGTCGCCCCACTGGGCGCCGATCAACACGATTGCGGGCATGTAAGAGACTCCAGTTCACACACGCTCGTCACGGTCGCGGACCCGGGCGTGATTTCCGGTTTCCGCGGCGAGGAGGGTACTCGATCAGTGGTCCCGACCGATCCCGAAGCGGTGCTCCTCGACTGCCTGCCGCAGCGGCGTCACCGTCTTCCCTTCCACGGTATCCGGCCCGGCGCGCGCCGGGAACGCCCACCGTCGTCGCTGGTGTCCGATCCCGCGGTGCGTTCGGTCACCGTGGGTCCGCGTCCCGGCAAGACCGAGATCGACGGCCTGCTCCCCGTCCCGCGGCTGATCGTCCACGGCGACGACGCCGACCTGGCCGCCGTGGTCCTGCGGCTGCTCCGGCGGGACGCGCTGGCGACCGAGGTCGCCTACCTGCCGGTGTCGCGCCGGTCGCGGGCCGCCGCGAACTGGGGCCTGCCGACCCGGTTCGACGACGCCGTCGCCCTCGCCCGGACCGGCACCGCGCGCGAGATGCCGCTGGTGCGCGACGACAACGGCGGGGTGCTCGCCGGCCGCGGTGAGATCCCCGACCTGTACGGCGAGGCCTACTGCGACGCGACGCGGGTGCTGCACGGCCGGGTGCCCGCACTCGTCGTGGACGCGGGGCCCGACGGCGTGCACGTCCGGGCCGGGCGCGGCGTGACCGGCGCGACCGGACGGGCGATCCAGATCGGTACGACGGGCGCCACCCCCGTGCGCGACGGTGTCGCGCACCCGCGGGAGATCAAGCGGTGGGCCTGGTACCGGCACACCGAACCGTGGCGGCCGGTACTGCCGGCCTGATCAGCGGCCGGGCTCCTCGGGCGCGAGGACCGCGTCGGTCGCGGTGACCCCGACGTCGAACACCTCGTCGGTGGGGACGACGTA
This sequence comes from Pseudonocardia sp. ICBG1293, assembly GCF_020131355.1. GTDB lineage: Bacteria > Actinomycetota > Actinomycetes > Mycobacteriales > Pseudonocardiaceae > Pseudonocardia. The sequence goes on along the minus strand of NZ_JAHLEL010000009.1, from coordinate 18,284 downwards.
GCGGTTGCGGTGGTCCTGGCCCTCACCGCGGCCGCCCGGGACGCCGCCGGCCATCGGGCCGTAGCCGCCGGGGACGCCGCGGCCCTCCGCAGGCCGGGCGCCCCACGGCTCGCCCCCCGCGGGACGCGGCGTGGACGTGCGGGGCTCGGTGCCCCATGCGGTCCCGCCACCACCACCGCCACCGCCACGGGCACCCGGCGCGTGCGGTTCGGTCGCGCCACCCGGCAGGCGGGCGGAGCCGGGGAGCTCGCCGAACGAGGACCGGTAGCCGCGGCCCGCACCGCTCCCGAGGCCCGCACCGCTCCCGAGGCCCGCACCGCTCCCGAGGCCCTGGGGACCGCCGCCGATGCCCGGCCGGGTCCCCGGGCCGGGGCCGAACAGCTGGTGGCGCTGGGCCCGGTCACCGAACCGGCGGGCGAGGTCCTCGCGGGCGCGGGTGACGTCCGGCAGCGGCTGCGACGCCGCTCCCGGCATACGTTCCGGCCCCGGCGGGCGGCGGGACCCCGAGTCCCCGGGGCCCCCTGCCCCGGCGCCACGGCCGGTGCCGGACGGCGACGTCGGCCCGGCCGGGAGACCGACGGCGGGCCGCTCCCCGACCCCTCCGGCACCGCCACGTCCGGCACCGCTCCCCGCTCCGCCACCTCCGGTACCGGCTCCTGCCCCCGCACCGCCGCCGCCACCGGTCGCGCCACCGGCGCCGCTGCCCGCGCCGGACGGGCCGGGGAAGGCCGGCACCGCCCCGGGAGCCGATCCGCCAACCGGCGAGACGCCCGACCCCGGCGGCCCCGGTGACGGGGCGGGACCACCGCCGCCCGGAGCGCCGACGAATCCGGGACCCGGTCCCTGCGCCCCGCCCTGCCCGCTCCCCGCTCCCGGGGACGTCGCGCCCGCCGGGGCACCCGCGGCCGCCGCCGGCGGAGGTGCGGCGGCGGCCTCGGTGGTGAAACGGTCGTCGATCGCGGACGTCTCGGACTCGTACTGCCGGAGCGCGCGGTTGGCGACCTCGTCGTTGATCTGGTTGTGCTCGGCGATGGTGACGTGATCGGCACCCCGGCCCTGCAGGGTCTGCCAGGCCTCGCTGATGTTGTCGCCCGCGCGCTGGATCCAGGAGAACTCGGCCGGGTCCATGAACCGGACCTGCCCGCGCATCCGCTCGAACGCACTGCCGTGGTCGAGCATCCGGTCGGCGCCGTTGCTGGCGACCGAGGCGGTGCCGTCGACGCCGGTCGCGGTGCGGTCCAGGGATTCCTGGGCCGCCCGGGCCGCGGGACCCTGCCACGAGATGCCGAGATCGGCCATGCCGCGGTCGAGGGTCTGTTTGGTACTCGCCATGTCCTCGACGAGGGAGCGCAGGCTGTCCGATGTCTGCTGGGTCGCGGCGGCGCCCGGTTTGCCGAGGATCCAGGCCGACTTGGTCGCGATGTCGAAGGCTTCGTAGTAGTAGCAGCGGGGGAGAGGCACGACTGGCCGTCCTAACGCTCGGCCAAGGGTCCGCCGTAGGACGGAGAGGCGGATTTCAGGTTCGTGGTGCTCTCGTCCTCCATCAGTCCGTACTCCTGCGCCGCCTCTTTCAACCGGTCACGCGCGGCTACCACCTCGAGCAAGTAGTCCAGATGTACTTGCGTGATGAAGTCGATCTTCGGCTGGAAGACAGATGCGGCGTCGAGCGAGACAGGATCGTCCCCGCACGGCGGAATCCTCCGGAGGCTGTCCGCCGTAAAGCGGCTCTTGTGAAGAGCGCGAGCCTGCTCGTCCATCCGCGCGTAGACGTTCATGACATTGTCCACGTCGATCTGGAGCATGAGCGCGTCGCTGATCGAGCCGCGCGGTTCGTGTGCGGACGTCTCCATGCGGCGGAGGATAGGTCGAGGAGGCTGCCGCGCAGGTCCGGTCGCATGAAGGTGTTCACAGTCGCGAATCAGACCTCGAAGCACTCAGCTCGAACGAGCGACCGCCAAATAGCTCTTCGCCAGAGTCTCGGTCAGGCGGCATATGAGCTTGGCCCCTGGTACCGGACACCTGTCCTGAGGCGGACGCCGTCCGCCGGGAAGGATGTCGTTCGTGCCCGCTCCTCACCCGCCGGAGTTCCGGCAACGCGCTATCGACCTGGCCCGTTCGAAGGTCAAGCCGATCTCGGAAATCGCCAAGGACCTGTCGTTGTCGGAGTCGTGTCTGCGGAACTGGGTCTCCCAGGCCGACGCAGACGACGGTGACCCGCGCTCCACACGTCTGTCGAGCGCGGAGAAAAGTGAGATCGTCGAACTCCGAAAGAAGGCCCGCCGGCTCGAGATCGAGAACGAGATCCTCAAGCGTGCTGCCGCGTACTTCGCCCGGGAGAACATCCTCCCAAAGTAGTTTTCCCGCTGGTCCGTGAACTCGCCGACGATGGATTCGACGTCGCGGTGACCTGCCGGGTCCTTGGCGTCCGCCGCCAGGGCTACTACGAATGGCACTCCGGGGCGACATCGCTACGGACGCAGGAGAACGAACTGCTCCTCAAACACATCGAGAAAATCCACGCAGAGTCCCGGGGCACCTACGGATGGCCACGTGTGCACGCCGAGCTCACCCTCGGACTCGGTATCACGGTGAACCACAAACGCGTCGCTCGGCTGATGCGCCAGGCCGGGATCCAGGGCCTCTACCGGCGACGCAACCACGGCTGCACCGTCCGGGACCAGCACGCCGACCCCTACACCGACCTGGTCGACCGCGACTTCACCGTCGACGGACCGGATGAGATCTGGTGCACCGACATCACCGAACACCCCACCCGAGAAGGGAAAGTCTACTGCGCGGCAGTCATCGATGTATTCTCCCGGAAAGCAGTCGGATGGTCCATCGCCGACAACATGCGCACCGAACTCGTCATCGACGCCCTCGGCATGGCCATACTCCGCCGACGCCCGCAATACCACGCCACGATCCTACATTCCAACCACGGCACCCAATTCACATCATGGGCATTCGGTCGACGTCTGGTCGCCGCTGGAATCGTCCCATCGATGGGCTCGATCGGAGATTGCTACGATAACTCTCTGGTCGAATCATTCTGGGGTACCATGCAACTCGAACTGCTCGATTCCAGAACCTGGAAAACCCGCGCAGAGCTTGCCGCCGCCATCTTCGAATGGATAGAATGCTGGTACAATCCGTTACGGCGCCATTCCAGTATTGGGATGCTCTCCCCGAACGACTTCGAAGCAGCCCACACCCCGCCCAACCACACCCACTGACCCCACACCGTCGGTGTCCGGACTACGGGGCCAAGCTCAATACGTCATCGATCGATCCACGGTTCCGCTCGTCGTACCCGGAATCACGGACCTGAACTCGAACGCTCCCAGACGGGGCAGCATCCAGATACAGCTCACACAACGGTGCGGTGTCCTCGCTGTCGACGACCCGGACGGCGCCGAAGCCATCGACTGTGGTGAGCATTGCGCCGCGCGCGGTCGCAAGCTGGGTGGCCGGGGTGCTTAGAGGTCATTTCAGAACGAGGTCGACGTGTCTGTTGTAGACGACAAGCGGCTATCTGACCTGCCGTTTGATCTGTCGTCGAGGGGTCAATGGAAACTCGACAAGTCGTTCTGAAACGACCTCTTAGAGGTCGTTTCAGAAGTCGGCGTGTCGGTCCTGTGTGGATCGGCGCTGGTAGCTGATCATGTCCGGTCGTGGCGCGGCGATCTTGTGTCGAGCGATTGGTGAGCGACGAGCTGTGGGCGCTGGTGGAGCCGCTGCTGCCCAAGCCGCGCAAGCACAAGCGGGGACGGACAGGCCGTCCGCGGGTGCCGGATCGGGCCGCTCTGGCCGGGATCGTGTTCGTGCTCAAGACCGGGATCAGCTGGAACGCGCTGCCCGCCGAGCTCGGCTGTGGGTCCGGAGTGACCTGCTGGCGGCGGCTACGGCAGTGGCAGCAGGCCGGGGTCTGGGCCCAGCTGCACCGGGTGATGCTCGACCGCCTCGCCCAGCAGGGCCTGCTGGACTGGTCGCGGGCGGCGGTGGACAGCGTGAGCGTGCGGGCCAAGCGCCGCGGCGAGGCCACCGGGCCCTCGCCGACCGATCGCGGGAAGGCGGGCAGCAAGTACCACGTGCTCTGCGACCGAGGCGGGCTCCCGCTGCATGCGCTGGTCACCGGGGCGAACACCCACGACAGTCGGATGCTCGCCCCGCTGCTGGACACCAACCCCGGCGTCCGCGAACGGGCGGGACAGCCGGGGCGTCCGCGACGTCGGCCGGACAAGGTGCACGCCGACAAGGGCTACGACTATCCCCGCTGCCGCCGCTACCTGAGTGGGCGTGGGATCGGGGTGCGGATCGCCCGGCGCGGGATCGAGGACTCCACCCGGCTCGGGCGGGTCCGCTGGGTCGTCGAGCGCACCATGTCCTGGCTGCTGGACTTCCGCCGCCTCGCGCTGCGCTACGACCGCGCCGAATCCACGATCACCGCGCTGTTATCGCTGGCCTGCGCCCTGATCTGCCACCGCCGCCTCACCAAGCCGAAGCCGAAGCCGAAGTGATGGTCGACCCAGCCCTCGCTGAGGCACTCGCCTACGAGGTCGGGGCCAGCGGCCGCCAGGCCAGCCACTCCAAGGCCCGGTCGGCCTCGTCAGGGTCGAAGCGGTGCGGGTCGAACGGCCCGCCCGCCCACTCCAGGCGCTCGGCGCGGTCGGGATGGTCAGGGTCGGCGAGCACGGCCTGGAAGTCCTCATACCCCCGATCCCGCCGACGTCCTCGGGCGGGCACGCCCCCTGCCCGGCGACGCATCGCGGATAGCACACTCCCGGCTCGACGGCCGCGACCGCCTCGACGGTGATCTCGTGGGCCCAGTTGTCACCGAAGTCGTAGACGTAACCGAACCGGTCACCAGCCTTGACCAGCCGAAACAGCTTCTCTTTCGTCTCGTCGGCGACATCCTGTCCGGGCCAGTCCGGGTCTGGGATCCCGTAGCGGCGCCCGACGATCTCGAACTCGTGCAGATGAGAGTTCGTCCAGCCCATCACTGACTGCACCACCTCGTGCAACACCGCCAAGTCGACCTCGCCCGGCACCTGCACCCGACGCCGGACCGCCGGCACCACCTCGGTCAGGACGATCTCCAACTCGAAAATCTTCGTCTTCTCAGACACACGAGGCGCGACCATCAGCCGATGCTGCCAGCCCCGCCGTCACCGGCAGAACCGGGCCCACCACTTCTGAAACGACGTCTTAGAGGTCATTTCAGAACGAGGTCGACGTGTCTGTTGTAGACGACAAGCGGCTATCTGACCTGCCGTTTGATCTGTCGTCGAGGGGTCAATGGAAACTCGACAAGTCGTTCTGAAACGACCTCTTAGAGCGTCCGGCAGTAGAGGTGGCCGTGTGTCGGTGTTGGTAGAGACACGGACCTGCAAGTGATCATGGGATTGCTGATGTCCTGATGGTCGCCTGGAGGGTCCGTGCCTCTATTGCCAGAATCGCTGATCGACCCCCTCTGGGTCGAGTTCGCTGCCCTGATCGAGGCAGAGCGGCGCCCGGAGTTCGACCCGGCCCATCCGTGGGGATGTCACCGCCGCCGTATCCCCGACCGCCTGGTGTTCGAGCACGTGCTCGCGGCGTTGGTGCACGGCAGCGGCTACGAACGCATTGCCACCCCCGGCTGCTCGGACCGCACGATCCGCCGCCGTCTCGCCCAGTGGGCCGCCGCTGGCGTCGGGGAGCAGGTCCTTCGGGCCGCGCTGGCCGGCTATGACTAGATGATCGGTCTCGACCTCGACGATCTGTCTGCCGACGGAGCGATCACCAAGGCTCCCTGCGGTGGCGAGGTCGCCGGCTGTAACCCGGTCGACCGGGGCAAACAGGGCACCAAACGCTCCGTGGTCTGCGACGGTGCGGGGATCCCGCTGCACCTGATCAGCGCCCGCGCCAATGACCACGACTCGCCGTTGCTGAAACCGACCCTGATCGGGATCTACGACATGATCGGGCCGCTGCCCGAGCGACCGTGCCTGCACCTGGACCGGGGCTATGACTCAGGCAAGACCCGCGATCTGCTCGAACGACTCGGGTTCGACGCACAGATCGCCACCAAGGGCCGGCCCGCCCCGATCCAGGTCGGTAAGCGGTGGCCGGTCGAGCGCACCCATTCCTGGATGAACGGCTACGGCAAGCTGCGCCGGTTCACCGATCGCCGGAAGATCATCGTCGAGTTCTACCTCAACCTCGCCGCCGCGCTCACCGTGATCCGCCGGCTGATCAACCGTGCCCGCAGCCGCTACCGCTGGACAACCCGACCCACGACCCGTCGACTCCGATAACCATCAATCGCCGGACGCTCTTATCGTCTGCACCGTGTAGCTCTCGACGGTGTCGTAGTTGGCCCACGAGCACACGCGGCTCTGGCCGTCCGCCAACTCGACGACTGCGGGCTCGTCACCCTCGACACCCAGCCGCTGACGAAGCTCGGGCGTCATCGCCCGACACGGGTCGACGTTCGCCACGTCGATCTCCTCCGGCCGCTCCGGAAACGGCCCCGCCGGCTCCACAGCCCCACACCCCACCACCACACCACACACGAACAGCAGCGCGAGAACGAGTCGGACCACCGGCGACACTCCCCCGGACACGGACAGGACCGCCGCAGGCTAGCCCGCCGACCTCACGAACGGGCCCGAACCGCTCAGGCCGCCGCGGCCGAGTCGTCCGGCCGCCGGTGATAGCTGTCCACATAGGTCTGCTCGGACAGGTCCGCGATGGCGTACATGATCTCGTCGGTGACCGCCCGCCGGATCGTCGGGGCGCCCTCCAGACCCTCGTAGCGGCTGAACTCCAGCGGCCGTCCGAAGCGGATCTCGACGCGCGCCAGACGCGGGAACAGCCGCCCGATCGGCTGCACGCGCTCGGTCCCGATCAGGCCGACGGGGACGACGACCGCCCCGGTCGACAGGGCCAGCGACGCGACGCCGGTGTGTCCGCGGTGCAGCCTGCCGTCGAGCGAGCGGGTGCCCTCCGGATAGATGCCGAACGCGCCACCGCGCTCCAGGACCGCGCGTCCCGCGGCGAGCGCGGCGAGGCCGGCGCGGGCGTTGGACCGGTCGACCGGGATGTAGCCGAGCGCGCCCAGGAACGCGGCCATCAGACGTCCGCGCAGGCCACAGCCGGTGAAGTACTCGGCCTTGCCCAGGAACGCGACCCGGCGCGGGGCGACGAGCGGGATGAACGCCGTGTCGACGGCCGCCCGGTGGTTGGCCGCGAGGATCACCGGCCCGGTGGCCGGGATGCGGTCCGCACCGTGCACCCGGGGCCGCCACACGAGCCGGGCCAGTGGTGCGAGGACGTAGCGGAGGAACAGCTGCACCGTGAACCCCGATCAGTGAGCGACGTCCACAACTCCGTGCAGGGGGAACCGACGTCCCGGCGCCGAACGACGCCCGATTCTGCTCCGTGACCGGCCCGTGACGGAAGACCTTCCGCCCGTTCAGTCCACCTGCGGGTCGGTGAGCTGCTCCCGCAGTGCCCGCAACGCCTCGCTGCGGGTCATCCCGGTCGCCTGCAGCAGGTCGACCGCGATCGAGCGGACCTGCGCGACCAGCACCGGCGCCGAGACCGCCGGGGCACCGTGCGGGCCGTTCTCCGCCTGCGGCGGCACGACCGCACCGGGGTCGGCGAGGACGGGTGCGTGCTGCACCGCCTCCAGGATCGGACCGCGGGCCCGCTCCCGGTCGCCGTCCTGACCGAGCTCCCCGATCAGCGCCTCGACGGCGACGGCGAGCTCGGTGATGGCGTCCGGCAGACCGGGCGGCACCGGTTCGCCGTCCTCGATCGCGGTCATCGCACGCCGGGCGAGCACGCGGGCGTTGCGATGGGCGTAGTCGGCGCGCTCGGCCAGCGTGCGGTAACGGCGGAGCATGTCCCGGCGCGGCCGGTGCATCGGCGAGACCGCCACGACCTCGCCCGCGGAGCTGACGGCGGCGCGGAGCTCGTCGATGACGGTCTGGGTGTCACGGGCCCGGGCCAGCGCCCGCGACGCGCTCTCCCGGTTCCCCTCCCGGAGCGCTGTCGCGGTCTCGGTGAGCACGGTGATCAGGTCGTCGAGCACCCGGCGCGCCACCCTCCGGCAGATCCGGACCGGGTGCGCGGGGATGACCGCGGCGACCAGGATCCCGGCGAGACCGCCGATCAGGGCGTCGATGCACCGGTCGATCCCGCCGGTCTCGGTGGGCGGGAGCAGCGTCGTCACCAGTACCGCGGAGACCGCGGCCTGGTTGACGAACAGCGTCCCGCCGTCGGTGAACACCGCGATCACCAGCGCGAGCGCGACGACGAGCACCAGCTGCCACAGTCCGCTGCCGATCTGCGCGATCAGCAGGTCCCCGACGAGCACGCCGATGCTCACGCCGACGACGAGCTCGGCGGTGCGTCGCAGCCGGGAGTTCAACGACATCCCCAGGCTCAGCACCGCCGCGATCGGCGCGAAGAACGGCCGCGTGTGCCCGACCAGGTCGCCGGCCACCCAGAGCGCGAGCCCCGCGGCCACGGAGCACTGCAGGATCGGCAGCCAGGAGGCGCGGACCCGCCGGGCACCGGCCCGGCCGCGTGAGCGGACCCGGTCCCACGCGGCCACCGGCGTCAGGACACGCCGAGGGCGGCGAGCGCCTCCGGGTCCGAGTCGGCGATCAGCGTGCGCAGACGCTCCACCTCGGGTGCCTCACCGACCGCCGCGGCGGCGCGCAGCAGCGCCCCGCACGACCGGAGGAAGCCCTGGTTCGGCTCGTGCGACCACGGCACCGGCCCGAAGCCCTTCCAGCCGTTGCGGCGCAACTGGTCCAGGCCGCGGTGGTAGCCGGTGCGGGCGTACGCGTAGGCGGCGACGGTCTCCCCGGCGTCGAGGGCGCGCTCGGCGAGCACCGCCCACGCGATCGACGACGACGGCGACCCCGCGGCCACCTCCGACGGGTCCTTGCCCGCCGCCAGGTCCGCGGCGGCGGGGTCGACCGGGAGGCGCGTGTCGTCGGGCTCGAGCAGGTTGCCGTGCAGACTCATGCCGCCATCCTGACCCGCGCCCACCGGTCGTCGCCAACCGGTGGGCGTGCGGGAGGGCTCAGAGGGCCTTTCCGGCGGACTTCAGGGACTCGCAGGCCTCGACGACCCGCTCGCTCATCCCGACCTCGGCCTTCTTCAGGTACGACCGCGGGTCGTAGACCTTCTTGTTGCCGACCTCGCCGTCGATCTTCAGGACGCCGTCGTAGTTGGCGAACATGTGCGACACGATCGGCCGGGTGAAGGCGTACTGGGTGTCGGTGTCGACGTTCATCTTCACGACGCCGTAGCCCAGCGCCTCGTGGATCTCCTCGAGCAGCGAGCCGGACCCGCCGTGGAAGACCAGGTCGAACGGCTTGCTGCCGGCGTCGAGCCCCAGCTTCTGCACGGCGACCTCCTGACCCTGCTTGAGGATCTCCGGACGCAGCTTCACGTTGCCTGGCTTGTAGACGCCGTGCACGTTGCCGAAGGTCGCGGCCAGCAGGTAACGGCCCTTCTCACCGGAGCCGAGGACCTCGACGGTCCGCTCGTAGTCGCCCGGCGCGGTGTAGAGCTTGTCGTTGATGTCGTTGGCGACACCGTCCTCCTCGCCACCGACGACGCCGATCTCCACCTCGAGGATGATCTTGGCCTTGGCCGCCTCGTCGAGGAGCTCGGAGGCGATCTTGAGGTTCTCCTCGAGCTCGACCGCCGAGCCGTCCCACATGTGCGACTGGAACAGCGGGTTCCGCCCCTTGCCCACCCGCTCCTGGCTGATCGCGATCAGCGGGCGGACGAAGCCGTCGAGCTTGTCCTTCGGGCAGTGGTCGGTGTGCAGGGCGATGTTCACCGGGTACTTGTCCGCGACGACGTGCGCGAACTCGGCGAGGCCGACCGAGCCGGTGACCATGTCCTTGACCCGGGTTCCGGACAGGAACTCCGCGCCACCGGTCGAGACCTGCACGATGCCGTCGGAGCCGGCCTCGGCGAAGCCGCGCAGCGCCGCGTTGAGGGTCTCGGTGCTCGTCACGTTGATCGCCGGGTAGGCGAACTCGCCGCTCTTGGCGTTGTCCAGCATCTGGTTGTAGATCTCGGGCGTGGCGATGGGCACGGGCTGCCTCCTCGTCGTGGCGGTCGCTGCTCCGCGCAGCGCTCCTTGTCTCCGGGTGAGTATCACGTACCCACGGGGATGGGGAGCCACCGTCTCGGATGGGCCTGGTCTCACCGCGGACCGCTCCGCCGACCGCTGCACCGGGTAATGCCGTGAGCCCGGTCGAGGGTGGTCGCTAGGGTGGTGCGCGTGGAGGAGGAGCGCGCCGAGAACGCCGTCGACCGGACGCTGGGCCGGTTGCGCGCCATCGACAGCCGTCCGGCGCCCGACGGCACCGGACCGCATCCGTTCGCCCCCGGTCCCGCGGCGGACCCGGTCGACGGACCCGGCGGTTCCGGGGCGCAGCAGGGCCCGGAGACACCACTGACGCTGGCCGACCTCTACCGCGACCACCGGCTGCGGCTGGTGCGCCTGGCGATGCTGCTGGTGGACATCCCCGCCACCGCGGAGGACGTGGTCCAGGAGGCGTTCACCGGTCTGCACCGGCACTGGACCGGCCTGCGGGACGAGACGGCCGCCGTCGCCTACCTGCGTGCCGCGGTGGTGAACGGGTCCCGTTCGGTCCTGCGGCGCCGGCGCACGGCGCGCGAGTACGTGCCGCCGCACGCGGCGAACGCCCGCTCGGCGGAGTCGCTGGCCATGCTGTCGGCCGAGCACCAGTCGGTCGTCGACGCGCTGGGCCAGCTCCCGCCGCGCCAGCGCGAGGTGCTCGTCCTGCGCTACTACGGCGGTCTGACCGAGTCCGAGATCTCCGAGGCCGCCGGGATGAGCCGCGGCACGGTGAAGTCGACCGCCAGCCGCGCGCTCGACGCCGTCGCCAGGATCATGGCCGAGCGCGCCGGGCCCGAGGCCGTGCGGCGCCCGGGGGAGCTGCGATGACCGGGCCGCAGCCGCCGCAGCCCGGCCACGACGACGCCGCCCGACGGATCGGTGAGGCGCTGCAGGCCCAGGCCCGCGGGCGCCCGATGCCGCAGCGGCCCGCGGCCGGTCCGCCCCCGGGGCCGCCGCGCGTCCCCGGCCGGCTGCCCCCGCCCGTCCCGCGCCCCGGTCCGCCCCCGCAGCGCCGCCCGCCGCAGGCCCCGGCCCCGGCGGCCCCCGTCCGCTCGGCGACCGGTCAGATCGTCTGGGCCGCGGTGATCGCGCTGCTGCTCGGCGCCCTGCTCGGCGGGGGTCTCGCGCTGGTGTCGGTGCTCCTGCCGGGTGCGCTGCCCGCGCTCGGCTGAGCCGCTCACCGCACCGTCGCGACGACGGCGGCGCAGGTCCCCGTCACCCGGCCGGTACCGTTTCTCGACGTGACGGTTCTCGCCGCGACGCAGACGCTCGCCCTCGGTCCCGACTGGCTCGACCCGGCGGTGATCATCGAGTCCCTGGGTCCCTGGGCCCTCGTCGGCGTCGCCGCGATCATCTTCGCGGAGTGCGGTCTGCTGCTCGGGTTCTTCCTCCCGGGCGACTCGCTGCTGTTCACCGCGGGCCTGTTCGTGGCCCAGGGCGCGATCGGCGTACCGCTGTGGCTGGTGTGCCTGGTCCTGGTGGTGTCCGCGTTCGCGGGCAACGCCGTCGGCTACGGGATCGGCTACCGCGCCGGCCCGGCGATCTTCGACAAGCCGAAGTCGAAGCTGTTCAACCCCCAGCACGTCGAGAAGACCCACGAGTTCTTCGAGAAGTACGGCAACCGGGCCATCGTCCTGGGCCGTTTCGTGCCGATCGTGCGGACGTTCATCACCGTCAGCGCGGGCGTCGCGCGGATGGACCCGCGGCGCTACCTGACGTACTCGCTGATCGGCGGGGTCGCGTGGGCGGCGGGGGTGACGGTGCTGGGCTACTTCCTGGGGCAGTTCGCGTTCGTCCGCGAGCACATCGACCTCATCCTGATCGCGATCGTGCTGGTCTCGGTGCTGCCGATCGTGTTCGAGGTGCTCCGGGCGCGGGCCGCGTCCAGGCGCGGGGGCCCCGCGGGCCCGGTCGACGGCGTCGCCGGCGCCGCCACCGGTGCGGCCGCCGCCACCGTCGCCGGGCACCCGGCCGACGACGACCCGGCCGCCGCCACCATGCAGATGCCGGCCGTCGGGAACGGCCCGGCGCCGCAGGCCGGGCACCCCCGGGGCGGGCAGGCCCCGTACGTTCCGCAGTCCGGTCGTGCCCCGCAGCACGGCGGGGCCGCACCACAGCGCGGTGGCGCAGTGCCGCCGCACGGTCCCGGCCCGCAGAACGGTGCGGAGCCGCCCTACCGCCACACCACCGGCCGCCCCGCCATGCCGCCCCGGCACGGCAACTGAGCATCGATCAGCACGTTTCCGCCCCGTCCGGGGCGGAAACGTGCTGATCACCAGGCGTCGGACAGGTCCGCGTGCTCCCGGATCCACGCGTGCATCACGATCCCGGAGGCCACACCGGCGTTGACCGACCGCGTCGAGCCGAACTGGGCGATCGACACCGCCAGGTCGGCGGCCTCACGCAGCTCCGGTGACAGGCCGGGGCCCTCGGCGCCGAACACGAGGACGCAGTCCCGCGGCAGCGACGTCCGCTCCAGCCGGGCCGCGCCCGGCACGTTGTCCACTGCGACCACGGCCAGGTCGTGCTCCTGCGCGAACGCGACCAGCCCGCCGGCGTCGGCGTGGTGGTGCAGTCGCAGATAGCGGTCGGTGACCATCGCGCCGCGACGGTTCCACCGGCGCCGCCCGACGATGTGCACACCGGCGACGCCGAACGCGTTCGCCGTGCGGACCACCGTGCCGATGTTGTGGTCGTGGCCGAGATTCTCGATCGCCACGTGGAACGGGTGCGCGCGGCGCTCCAGATCCGCCGCGACCGCCTCGCGGCGCCAGTAGCGGTAGCGGTCGACGACGTTGCGCCGGTCCCCCTGCTCCAGCAGCTCCGGGTCCCAGTGGTCGCCCCGCGGCCACGAGCCGGCCCACGGGCCGACCCCGACCTGCCCGGGGACCGACCACTCGCTGGGCCCGGGGTCGCTCATCCCAGCTGCAGGTCGGCCAACCCCAGCAGCGCGCGGTAGGGCACGCCCTCGGCCTCGACGGCCTGCCGGGCGCCGGTGTCGCGGTCGACGACGGTGCACACGCCGACCACGTCGGCGCCGGCCTCCAGCACCGAACGGACCGCGGTCAGGACCGACCCGCCGGTGGTGGAGGTGTCCTCGACGACGAGCACCGGACGACCGGTGATGTCCGGGCCCTCGATGAGCCGCTGCATGCCGTGCTTCTTCGTCTCCTTGCGGACGACGAAGGCGTCCACCGGGTCGGTGTCCGGCTCGGCCGCCGCCGCGTGCAGCACCGCCGTCGCGACCGGGTCCGCGCCCAGCGTCAGCCCGCCGACCGACCGGTAGGTCCAGTCCGCGGTGAGCTCGCGGAGCAGCCGTCCGATCAGCGGCGACGCCTCGTGGTGCAGCGTGACGCGGCGCAGGTCGATGTAGTAGTCGGCCTCCGCCCCGGAGGAGAGCGTGACCCGCTCGTGGACGACGGCGATCTCCCGGACCAGCGCGGCGAGCCGGGAGCGGTCGGTGTGTGCGGAGCTCATGTGCGATCCCTGTCGAACGTCGCCGTGATGCGTCGCAGGAGGCCGCGGGGCAGCACCCCGGTCACCCCCACGATCGCCTTGTACTGCGTGGAGGGCACCGAGACGACCCGGCCCCGGGCGAGGTCGGCGAGCGCCTCGTCGACGACCTGCGAGGCCTCCAGCCACAGCGGGCCGCGACGGGCGCCGACGTCGATGCCGGCCCGCTCGTGGAACTCGGTGCGCACGTAGCCGGGGCACAGCACCATCGCGCGCACGCCGGTGCCCTGCAGCGACGCGGCGACACCCTCGGTGAAGGAGATGACCCAGGCCTTGTCGGCCGGATAGGTGGACCCGCGCCCGGCCAGGAAGCCCGCCACGCTGGCCACGTTCAGCACCGCGCCGGTGCCGCGGTCCACCATCCCGGGCAGCGCGGCCCGGGTCAGCTCCAGCACGGCGGCCACGTTGACCTGCAGCTGGCGGGCCAGGTCGGCCGCGTCGAGGTCCAGGAACGAGGAGCCCAGCGCGAGCCCGGCGTTGTTGACGAGCAGGTCGACCGGCGCGACGTCGGGATCGGCGAGGCGGCGCACGACCCGGGCCCGCTGGTCCGGCTCCGACAGGTCGGCCGGCAGCACCTCGACCGCCACCCCGAGGTCGCGGTAACGCTGGGCGGCGGCCTGGAGACGGTCGGCGTCGCGCGCCACCAGCACGAGGTCGCGGCCGTCGGCGGCGAGCCGATCGGCGAACGCGGCCCCGATCCCCGACGACGCGCCCGTGATCATGACGGAGGGCACCCGGGGAGCGTAGTGCGTCCGCACCCGACCGGCGCAGGCGCGACGGTCACCGACGCGTCGGGTGTGACCCGTGCGACAGGGGTGTGCGGCGACCTCGTGAGACGGGCCGCTCTCGCGTGCCGCTGCATCACGAAGCCTTTACCGTCGAGCCCATGACGTCCGAGGCGCTGCCGATCCAGCGGCCGGTCGATCCCGCTTCCCCCGGCGCCTCCGACGCGCCGAGCGGCCCGTCGCCCCGTCACTCCAGGGTCGCCGTCGTCGGGGCGGGTTTCACCGGACTCGCCGTGGGCCTGGCCCTGCTGCGGCGGGGTGTGCACGACTTCGTCCTGCTGGAGCGGGCCGACGACGTCGGCGGGGTGTGGCGCGACAACACCTACCCCGGCGTCGGGGTCGACACGCCCTCGCCGCTCTACCAGCTGCGCGCCATGACCAACCCGGACTGGAGCGACCTCTACGCGCCCGGCCACGAGGTGCAGGACTACGCACGGCGGCTGGCCCGCTCGACCGGGCTGCTCGACCACGTCCGTTTCGACGCCGACGTGCTCTCCGCGCGCTGGGACCCCGTCGGCGCCCGCTGGCGGATCACGACGCCGTCCGGGGAGTTCACCGCGGACGTGCTGGTCAGCGCGGCCGGGCTGGTCGCCGACCCGAAGCTGCCCGACGTCGAGGGTCTCGCCGACTTCCCCGGGCCGGTGTTCCACTCCGCCCGCTGGGACCACGACGCACACCTCGCCGGTTCGCGCGTCGCGGTCGTCGGGACGGGGGCGACGGCGGTGCAGCTGGTGCCCGAGCTGCAGCCGCGCGTCGCCGAGCTGCACGTCCTGCAGCGCACCCCGGCCTGGATCCTGCCCAAGCCCGAGCGTCCGGTCGGCGAGCGCACCCGTCGTGCCCTGGCGGCGAACCCCCTGCTGTGCCGGATGCAGTTCGACGTCATCTACGTGGGTGCCGAGCTGCTCGCCGCCACCCGGCGCTCACGGCTGCTGCGCGAGGCGCTCACCCGCGTCGGCCGCAGGCACCTCGCGGCGCAGACCCCCGACCCGCGCCTGCGGGCCCGGCTGACCCCCGACTTCGACTACGCCTGCAAACGGCCGCTGGTCTCGAACGACTACCTGCCCGCGGTGAGCGCGCCGAACACGACGCTGCACACCGGCGGGCTCGCCCGGGTCGAGGGGCGGACCGTCGTCTCCGGCGACGGCAGCCGCGCGGAGGTCGACGCGATCGTGCTGACCACCGGGTTCGAGGTGGGGGCGACCGCACCGATCGCGCGCCGCATCCACGACGCGCACGGTCGCTCGCTGCACGACCACTGGGGCGCCTACCCGCGTGCCTACCTGGGAATGAGCTACCCCGGCTTCCCCAACCTGTTCCTCATGCAGGGCCCGAACGCCACCAGCGGGGCCAGCTCGACACTGCTGTTCTCCGAGGCGCAGGCGCGCTACGTCGCCGACGCCGTGTGCCGGATGGCGGCCGAGGGCATCCGCGCGCTCGACGTGAACCCCTCCGTCGAGGAGCGGTGGACCCGGCGGATCCGGCGCCGCTCGGCCCGCACCGTGTACGAGACCGGCGGCTGCGCGAGCTACTACCAGAACGACGAGGGCGTCAACGTCGTCATGTGGCCGGCGAACACCGCGGAGTACCAGCTGCGCACCCGGCGGTTCCGGCTGTCGCCGTTCGACGTCGAGCGGGGCCGGACCGGTGCCGGGCGCCCGCTGCATCCGTTGCGCCCGGTCCGGCTCGCCGCGACGGCCTAGCGGTCGGCGCCCCAGGCGTCGACCTCACCGATCAGGCGCTCCGTGGCCACGTCGTCGAGGAACGACGAGGTGAACGAGTTCGTGGCCAGCGTGCGGAGCTGCTCGTCGGTGAAGCCGAGTCCCTCGCGGACCGCGGCGTAGTTCGCGTCGGCGTACCCGCCGAAGTAGGCCGGGTCGTCGGAGTGCACCGACACGTTCAGCCCGGCCGCGAGCATCTCCGGCAGCGGGTGCAGCCCGATGCCGGGGACGCAGGCCAGCCGGACGTTGGACAGCGGGCAGACCGTCAGCGGGGTGCGCTCACGCACCAGGCGGGCGACCAGCGCGTCGTCCTCGATGGCGCGGATGCCGTGGTCGACCCGCAGCACCCCCAGCTCGTCGAGCGCCTCGGTGACGTAGCCGGCCGGCCCCTCCTCCCCGGCGTGCGCGACCGGCTTGAGCCCCAGCTCGCGGGCGCGGTCGAACACGGAGACGAACTTCGACGGCGGGTGCCCGACCTCGGCCGAGTCGAGCCCGACCCCGACGATCCGGTCCAGGTACGGCTCCGCCGCCCGCAGGGTCTGTTCGGCCTCGGCCGCCGACCGGTCGCGCAGGAAGCACAGGATCAGGCCCGCGGAGACCTCGCCCGCGTGGTGGTCGATCGCGTCGGTGAGGCCCCCGACGACGTCGCCGATCGGGACGCCGCGAGCGGTGTGCGCCTGCGGGTCGAAGAACATCTCGACGTGCCGGACGCCCTGCTCCGGGCAGGTCCGCAGGTACGCCGACGCGAGCTCGGCGAAGTCGTCGCGGGTCCGCAGGACGGCCATGTTGGCGTAGTAGACGTCGAGGAAGGACTGGAGGTCGGCGAAGTCGTAGGCGGCCCGCAGGTCCTCCACCGAGGCGTGCGGCAGCTCGACGTCGTGCCGGCGGGCCAGCTCGAACACGGTCTCGGGTTCGAGCGTGCCCTCGATGTGCAGGTGCAGCTCGGCCTTCGGCAGCGGCGGGGTCCCGGTGGTCGTCACCGGGACATCATCCCGCGCCGCTCCCGCGGTCGGTCAGGAGCTGGTGACCGTCGCCGTGGTGTGCGCGGAGTCCTGGTGGCTGCGCGAGCGGTCGCGGGCCGCGGCGGCGGCACGGGCGCGCTGCTGCGCGGTCCGCGTCGACCCGGCCGCCCAGTGCCGGCCGCAGTCGGTGGCCGCGGAGACCGCGCGGCCCGCTCCCGGGCGCGACGGCAGGTCGGGCAGCCGGACCGCGGTCCGTCCGGTCGCGCCGCCCAGCAGCTCCCCGGGTGAGGGCTGCGGAACGGAGCCGACCACGGTGGCCGGCGCGACGGGCGCCGTCACCGGAGCGGCCACCGGTGCGGGCGGCGTCCAGGTCGCGTCCGCGAGCAGCTCCACGCCGCGGCGGGCGGCACGGACCCCGGCCGAGACCGCACGCCGGCCCGCCATCGGGCGGCGCGGCTCGGCCTGCGGCTCGCTGACGACGACGCCGGCGTCGAGGTCGGCCAGGACGGCCTCGGCCGCCGCCGCGCCCCAGTACGCCCGGTCGTCGGCGCGGACGGCGACGACCCGCACCCCGCCGGCCAGCACGGTCGGGGCCAGCGCGGAGACGAAGGAGACCGCCCACTCGGTCGCGGGTCCGTCGGCCGGGGCGCAGGACCCGCCGAGGGCGACGATCCCGCCGGCGCGGCGGCGCAGCATGCCGGGGAGGGCGGCGTGGGTGAGGCGCATCGTCGCCGTCACGCCGAGACCGATCCGGGCCTGCTGCTCCTCGGGCGCGACCGAGGCGATGCCGGGTGCCTCGGACAACGCATCGTGGACCAGGACGTCCACGGCGGGCGCCTCGGGGCCGGTGAGGTAGGCCTCCAGGCGGAACAGGCCGTGCCGGGTACCGAGGTCGGCGACCAGGACGTCGGCCCGGACGCCGTACCGGACGGACAGCGCCCGGGCGGGATCGGCCACCCGGTCGGGGTCGCGGGTGACGAACAGGAGGTCGTGTCCGCGCGCGGCCAGTCGGTCGGCCAGTGCCGCGCCGAGACCCGAGCCGCCGCCGGTGATGAGAGCCATAGCCACACGATCAGGCTAGCGCTACCCGTTCGGCTTAGTACTCCAGCCGCAGTTTGTGATGTTGATGTGCGCTAAGCTTCGATCT
>NZ_JAHLEL010000008.1 GCF_020131355.1 Pseudonocardia sp. ICBG1293 | reverse complement strand
AGGCCGCGGTCTACGAGGTCACCGAGCGCACCACCACCGAGACTACACGGTCCTCGAAGAGCTCCTCCAGCCCACGATGGACGCCATCGACGCCATCGCCTCCCAGGGGAAAGCCACCGGTGTCCCGACCGGGTTCGCCGACCTCGACCAGGTCACCAACGGTCTGCACCCGGGCCAGATGATCGTCGTCGCGGCCCGGCCGGGTCTGGGCAAGTCGACACCCTGGGCCTGGACTTCGCCCGCTCCTGCTCCATCCGCAACGGCATGACCAGCGCGTTCTTCTCCCTGGAGATGAGCAAGTCCGAGATCGTCATGCGTCTGCTGTCCGCGGAGGCCCAGATCCGGCTGGCCGACATGCGCGCCGGCCGGATGTCGGACGAGGACTGGACGCGGATGGCACGGCGGATGTCGGAGATCTCCGAGGCTCCGCTCCGCATCGACGACTCGCCGAACCTGACGCTGACCGAGATCCGGGCCAAGGCGCGCCGGATGAAGCAGCGCAACGACCTCAAGCTGATCATCCTGGACTACCTGCAGCTGATGACCTCGGGCCGCAAGGTCGAGTCCCGTCAGCAGGAGGTCTCGGAGTTCTCCCGGCAGATCAAGCTGCTGGCCAAGGAGCTCGAGGTCCCGGTGGTGGCGATGAGCCAGCTCAACCGTGGTCCCGAGCAGCGCACCGACAAACGGCCGATGCTGGCCGATCTGCGTGAGTCCGGCTCGATCGAGCAGGACGCCGACATGGTCGTGTTGCTGCACCGCCCCGACGCGTTCGAAAACGACGACCCGCGTGCCGGTGAGGCCGACCTAATCCTGGCCAAGCACCGTAACGGCCCGACCACGACGATCACCGTCGCGCACCAGCTGCACTACAGCCGGTTCTCCGACCTCGCCCACGGCTGAGGCCACCGGGCCCCGGGCCCGGACGGGCCGCGTGCCCGCCCGGCCGCGGTCAGGCGGTACCAGGCGGTCGGCCGGGTCTGGGGCCCGGTGGTGGCAGCGACGGCCAGGGCGACGGCAGGATCCCCGCGACGACGACCGGGACGCTCACCAGCACGGCCCCGAGCAGCATCGTCGGGAACGGGCCGGCGCCGTGCACGGTGCGCCGGTCACGGACGAACCCGGAGAGCAGGTTCCCGCCGCGACGGGCGGGGGCGTGCAGCGCGGTGTTCAGCGCGGCGATGCGGCGGACCAGCCGCGGGTCGGTCAGCCGCAGCTGCACCTCGATCTCGTGCAGCCGACGGTTCTCACGCTCGCTCAGCACCCCGGTCACCTCTCGTGTCTGCGGCCCGGCAGACACGCGCGTGCCGCCGTCCGGCGCGGGGCGTCGTCGATCCGGCCTGGTCCCGACGTTACGTGATCGATTCGTGATCTCCGTGGCCGGGCCGGACGGCTCACATGCGCCCGTCCTCACAGCGGAGCGGGCGCCCGGGGTCACCAGAGGGAGACGCGGTCCCGGCGTGGGCCGGCGGGGGCGCCGAGTCTGGTGATCAGCGCGGCCCAGGACCGGGCGGTCCCCGGGGTCCGGGCCGGGCGCGGGCGCAGCCAGCGGACCGCCAGGTCCGGGTCGTCCGGGTCGACGTCGAAGCGTTCGCGGCGCGGGAGGCGCGACGCGCTGCGCAGCTCGACGACGGTCCCGCTCGCGACGGACTGGACCCCGTAGAGACAGCCCGGCGGGACCAGCAGCTGCTGCGGCCCCTCGAGCAGGGCGACGGCCAGCCTGCCGAACGTGTCCGCGTCCGGGCGGGCATCGATGACGACGGCGTAGCCGCTGTCGCGGGGGACGCCGAGCAGCACCGGGTCGCCGGGGTGGCCGAAGAGACCGAGTACCGCGTCGCGGGCGGGGCGACGGCGTCGTCGCGCGGTGAGGGCGGTGAGGTCCGGGGCGGTGGACGTGCCGTCGGCGCTCCGGTCGAGCAGCAGCGCACCGGGCACCACGGTCCGTACGACGTCCACTCGACCTCCCTCGGGTCCGGTCACCGCGAGCGACGGACGCGCGGTGGGTTGCGGGTGGGGTACCGGAGACGACAACGAGCGGACCTGCCCGCGGTGACGCAGCGCGAGTCCACGTTGCTCCGATCGGGGCATCGGAGGCCCCCGACCCGCGGCCGGTCAGGCCGCCCGGTCGCGGTGCGGGCGGGACCGCAGCCAGGCCGGACGCCGGCTCGCCGGGGAGGGTGCGTCGTCGTTGCGCTCGGCGGTGCGGGTGATGTTGCGGACCATCCCGCCGAAGACGATCCCGTGGAACGGCGCGACCGACCACCAGTACAGGTAGCCGGGCAGGCCGTGCGGGATGAAGACCGCCCGCTGGTGATAGACGGACCCGCCCGGACGGGGACGTACCGACATCTCCAACCACGCCCGGCCGGGCACCTTCATCTCCGCGCGCAGCCGCAGCAGCCCCTCCTCGGGGCCGCGGTCGCTGCCCGGCGGGCGGGGTCCACCGGGCTCGACCAGCCGCTCCACCCGCCACCAGTCCAGTGCGTCCCCGGTACGCAGGTCGTGCGGGTCACGACGGCCGCGGGACAGCCCGACGCCGCCGACCGCGCGGTCCATCCAGCCCCGCACCGACCAGGCCAGCGGGAACGAGTACCAGCCACGCTCCCCGCCGATGCCCTCGACGACCGTCCACAGCCGTTCCGGGGTGGCGGCGCACGCCTGCTCGCGCTCGTCGAGGTAGACGTCGCCACCGGCCCACTCCGGGTCGCTGGGCAGCGGGTCCGACGGCACGTTCGCCACCGTCGCACCCGACCAGCGGGTCTCGACCTCGCCGTCGGTGATGCGCGACAGCGCGAGCTCGACGGCGCGGTCGTAGCCGATCAGCCCGCCCGGCGGGTCCGGGATCCTGGCCTTGGTGTCGTCCTCCGAGCAGACGACCTCGTGCACCAGCGACTCGATCAGCGGCTTCGCGATCGACTTGGGGACGGGGGTGACGACGTTGATCCAGTGCGCCGACAGCGACGGTGACAGCACCGGTACCGGGAGCACCCGGCGCCGGGACAGCCCGGCGACGCGGGCGTAGCGCTGCATCATCTCGTAGTAGGTGAGGACCTCGGGGCCACCGATGTCGAAGGTCCGGTTCAGCTCGGCGTCCGGCGCGTCGATCTCGGCGACCCGGATCAGGTAGCGCAGCACGTCGCGCACCGCGATCGGCTGGATCCGGTTGTGCACCCAGCGCGGGGTCACCATCAGCGGGAGCCGCTGGGTCAGGTAGCGCAGCATCTCGAAGCTGGCCGAGCCCGAGCCGAGGATGACCGCGGCCTGCAGCACGACCGTCGGCACCCCGGAGCGCAGCAGCGTCTCCCCCACCTCCACCCGCGAGGCCAGGTGGGCCGAGAGCGTCCCCGCACCGGTGTCGGGGTGCAGCCCGCCCAGGTAGACGATCCGCTTCACCCCGGCCGCCCGCGCGGCCTCGCCGAGGATCAGCGCGGCCCGCCGGTCGGTGGCGGCGAAGTCGGAGTCCGACAGCGAGTGCACGAGGAAGTAGACGACGTCGACGTCCGTGCAGGCCGCGCGGACGCTGTCCGGGTCGAGCAGGTCACCCTGCACGACCTCGGCGTCCGCGGCCCACGGCACGTCGGCGAGCTTGTCCGGGTCGCGGACCAGGCAGCGCACGTGCACCGGGCCCGCGGAGGGGTCCGGGACCAGGTCGGGCTCGGGGCCGTGGCCCAGCAGCCGGGGCGCGAGCCGCCCACCGATGTATCCGGTCGCACCCGTCACGAGATAACGCACCGCGCGATCGTCCCACCGCAGGCCCTGTGCGGCAGGGCCTGCGCTCAGCCCGGCAGGGCGGGCGGCGGGTTCGCCTCCCGGGGGCGCAGCGGGTCCACCGCCCGCGGCGCGACCTCGCGGGAGGCGACCAGCGACCGCACGGCGGCGGTGAGCACGGCCAGCAGCGGGACGGCGAGCAGCGCGCCGGCGATCCCGGCCAGGACCACCCCGACCGCGACGCCGAGCGCCACCGCCAGCGGGTGCAGCCGCACCGCCCGGCCCATCAGCACCGGTTGCAGGACGTGGCTCTCCAGCTGCTGCACGGCCAGCACGACGCCGAGCACGATCAGCGCGGTCACCGGGCCCTCGGTGGCCAGCGCGACCAGGACCGCGACGGCGCCGGTGAGCACCGCCCCGATGATCGGTACGAACGCGCCCAGGAACACCAGCGCGGCCAGCGGCAGCACGAACGGCACGCCCGTCGCCCAGAGTCCCAGGCCGATCCCGACGGCGTCGACGATCGCGACCAGCACCGTCGCCCGCACGTAGCCGACGAGCGAGGCGAACGCGCGGCGGGCGGCGACGTCGACCCGCGACCGGCGGGCCCGCGGGGCGAGCAGCCGGACGAAGGCCCAGATGCGACGGCCGTCGTACAGCATGAAGATCAGCGCGAAGAGACAGAGCGCGAACCCGGCCAGGATCTCCCCGACGGTGGCGGCGGTCGTCACCGCGCCGGAGGTCAGCGTCTGCTGGTTGTCCTGCACCGCCTGCAGCACCTGGTCGCCGAGCACGCCGACGTCGATGCGGAACGGGGTCGTGTCGGCGAGCTCCTGCAGTGAGCCGACGTTGTCGGTGACCTCGGCGACCACCTGGGAGGTGCCGTCGACCAGGGTGCTGACGACCGCGGTCAGCAGCCCCCCGAGCGCGGCCAGCCCGCCGACCATCACCAGCGCCGTCGCGATGCCGCGGGGCACCCGTCGCTCGTGCAGCCACCGGACGAGCGGGGCGAGCAGGGCGGAGAGCAGCAGGGCGATCGCCACCGGGACGACGACCACCCGCAGCTGGATCACCAGGAACACCAGCAGCGCGAGTCCCGCGGCGATGACGAGCATCCGGGCACACGCCTCGGAGGCGACCCGGAGCGGGCGCGGGATCTCCGCCCGTGGCGGCGGGCGGGACCGCGGACCTGCGGCCCGTGCGACGGGGTCCCCGACACGCGACCCGGTCCGTTCCCCGGCGGAGGCGGCGCGGTGGTGGTCGGCGTCGGCGTCGTCGGGGCGGGTGTCGTCGGGAGGGGCGGTGTCGTCGGGAGGGGCGGTGGTCTGCCCGTCCGCGGGTGTCCGCCCGTGACGGGTGGGGTCGTCGTCGTGCCGTGGGAGCGGGATGTCGCTCCCGGTGGGAGCGGCGGGCCGCCCGGTCCGCTCCGTCATGCCACGACGGTACGGCGGATCGGCCTGCCCGGCGCGGTGCGCGCACCGGTGACGGTCCGGGCTCCCGGCGCTCCTCCCCGGACGGCGCAGCACCGGAACGGACGGAGCAGTCCCGGCACCGGATGATGACTCTCCGTCGAATTACACACGTGTAGTCGACACCTCGCGGACGGGATCGGCACGACGGAGTGGCTTATCGGTGACGGAACGACGCATCCCTGCTCCGACGTGCCGGATCATGCCGGACCCGTGCGCGGCGAGCCCCTGTCGCCGTCGTCGTGTGGCGCCGCACATCGCGGTTCCCGGGGCGCCGCTGCTCCGAGAGGAGGCCGGATGAACACTCTCCGTAGACAACACGGAGAGTTGCTCCGTGGTCACGCCACTCGGACGAGGGGACCTCGGAAGCAGAACTGTCACCCCCGTTTCCCCTCTCGGGTGTCACCCGTTGACCGGGTGAGTGGGCCGAACGGCGGTACGAGATGTACGCGATACGGACGAGGCCGTAGGTCCCCACATGTCAGGCGAGCAGGAGGTACGGCGGGTGTACGAGTTCGACAGCGCTGCGAGTGGCCTCGAGTCGTCGATCCGGGCGCGACGCGCCGCGCAGGAGAGCTGGCCGTTCCGCGGCCGGCACGAGTCGCACGACGAGATCCAGGAGGAGACCCCGATCTTCCACGCCCTCACCGTCGGGGGCTGGCGGGACGGCCGGCGGAGCGGGAGTGCGGGCAACGCCGTGCGCCGTGTCCACCGCGGCACCGTCCGCACGACCCGCCGCGCCGGTGCGGCCCGTCCGACCGGGGACACGGTCGCCGCGTTCCACGCCGAGGTCGCGCCGGTGCCGATGCAGCCGCTCGGCCACCCGCAGGCGGAGCCGCAGGACGAGGGCACCTGGAACGCACCGGGTGACGCCGCCATGGTGATGCTGCGCCGGCGCCGCGACGCCGAGCGTGCCGCGGACCGGGCCGCGATCGCCGACCTGCTCGGCGGCACCGGACGGCACCGGCTGACCCGCACGGCCTGAGCGGCGTCCGGGCGACCGCCGGGCGTCCGGCAGGGTCGCTGCGCCGTCCGGGGCAGCGCGGTACGGCCGCCCAGAACCCGTCGGGTGGGAGAGGGCCGCGCGAGGCAACCACGACATCCCCGGAGCGTCCCGGGGAGTAGCCGCACGCCACCGGCGTACGGCCGCACGGCAGGACCGGTGGGGACCGGGAGTGCCGAGGACGCACCAGAACATCCCGCGGCCACACCTTGGGACCGCGGGGTGAGGTGACGACCGGCTGGGGAGCTGGGTCGTCACCACGCAAGGCGAGGGCCGGGGCGATGGTCGGAGGGAGCCGACCACCGCACCCGGCCCTCGCGCGTGCGGAGGCCACCGGCGCGGCGCGCGCGACGCCGGTGTCGCCGTCGATGCCGACCGGAGCCGTGGGGAGCGCGGTTCCGGGCAGAACGACGGGGCCGAGTGCGGGACACCCTCGTCCCGGACTCGCGTGGCGACATGATCGCCACGGAGTGTGACCGTATCGGGCGGCCGTCCGGGTCACAAGAGGGCAGTCGAGGCAGCTTCGGTCGTCCCGTCCGGCCCATCCGTCACCACGTTCACCACCGCACCACCGGACGGCCGTACGACGCGCCGCGACGCGTGTGCGAATCGTTCCGCACGGTGACCCCCCGGCGTTCTACCCTGCGAGGGATGAGCACCGATCCCGCCGCGACCGGCCCCCGGCGCACCGACCGCCCGCTCGACGAGGCAGGCGTCGCGACGGCCGTCCGGCGGGCCGCGGAACGGGGCGCCACCGTCCGGCCCACCGGAGCCGGCGGCCGCGCGCCGGGACCGCTCGTCCGGACCGAGGACGTGCTGCTCGACGTGTCCGCGCTGACCGGCGTCGTCGAGATCGGCGCCGAGACCGTGCGGGTGCGGGCGGGGGAGACCGTCGCGGACCTGTGCGTCGCCCTCGCCGCGGCCGGCCGCGCACTGGCCACCGTGCCGGACGCGCCCCGCGCCACCGTCGGCGGCGCCACCGGGCTGGGCATGTACGGCGGGGCCCCCGGTGAGGGCTCGCTGTCCGACCAGGTCCGCGCCGTCCGGCTGGTCGACGGTCGCGGCACCGTCCGCGACGTCACCGGCCCCGACCTCGAGGCCGCCCGTTGCGGGCTCGGTGCGCTCGGCATCGCGACCGCGCTGGAGCTCCGTACCGTGCCGCTCACCCGGCTGCAGGTGCACGAACGCGCCGTCGGTCTCGACGAGGTGCTGGGCGAGGACCTGCTCGGCGCCCACGCCTGGACCGAGTGCGACATCGCGGTGAGCCCGTCGGTGCACGCCGGGTCCACCGTGCTGCGCTGGGCCGAGCCGGAGCCGGAGCCCACCGGTCCGGTCGAGCGCGCCGGCTGGGGGCAGGCGGTGTCCCGGCTCGCGTCGTCGTGGTGGTCGTCGGGGGTGGGGCTGCGCTCGGGGTGGCCGCCACCGCAGCGCTGGGCGCCCGGCACGGCCGGCCCCCCGCACGAGGTGCTGCCCGACCCGCAGCCGTGGGACCCGGACCTGTCCGAGTGGGCGGTGCCGCGTGCCGCACTCGGACAGGTCCTGCGCGAGCTGGGCGCCGCGGTCTCGGCCCGGGGCCGGGAGCTGCGTCCGGTGCGGGTGCGGACCGGACGGGCCGAGACCGGCCTGCTGCACCCGGCGTCCGGCCGGGACACCGCCTACCTGCGGCTGCGCACCCGCGGGCCGGCCGAGGAGCCGGTCCGGCGGCTCGCGGGTGCGGTCTGCGAGGACGCCGCCGGGCGGCCGTGCTGGACCACCCGGCACGCCTGGGGGCCGGACGAGCTCGCCGTCGCCTACCCCGGCTGGGAGGCGTTCCGGGCGGTCCGCGACCGGTTCGACCCCGAGCGCCGCTTCACCGACCCGCACCTCGCGGCCGTACTCGGCCGCTGAGACCCCCGCGCCCCGGCCGCCGGCCCGTCGGGCCGCTGCCGGTCCGGTCCGGCGGACCCGGCCGGGGGCCCGGCAGGGCGAGCAGGCCGAGGGGGTTCGGCCGGGCGGCCCGGCTTCAGACCTCGCTGCGCAGCCGCGCCGAGATCGACCGCACCGCGGCGAGTGACGTCCGGCGGTCGACCCGGGTGGGTTCGCCGGCGTCGACGACCTGCTCGCCGCCCACCCACACGTCGTGGACCAGGCGCGAGCCGCCCGCCCACACCAGGTTCGACACCAGCTGCGCGTCGTCCGACGGGGCGACGAACGCGGAGTCGTCGGTGTCGACGTGGACCACGTCCGCCCACCGCCCGGCCTCGAGCGCGCCGAGGTCGTCGCGGCCGATCGCGCGCGCGGCGTCGGCGGTGCCCATCAGCAGCACGTCGGCGGCGGTGAGGGCGGCGGCGTCGTCGGCCCCCACCCGGGCCATCAGCCCGGCGAGCCGGGCCTGGTGCCAGAGGTCCAGGTCGTCGCAGGAGGCGGGGCCGTCGGTCCCCAGCCCCACCCGGACCCCGGCCCGGCGCAGGTCCAGCAACCGGGCGGTCCCGGCCGCGAGCTTGGCGTTCGAGCCGGGACAGTGCGCGACGGCCACGCCGTGCCGCGCGTAGAGGGCGATGTCGTCGTCGGACAGGTGCACCGAGTGGGCGGCCAGCACCCGCCCGCCCAGCGCACCGCCCGCGTCGAGCATCGCCGGGACCGAGCCGTGGGTCTCGCGCACGGCGGCGTCCTCGCCGCGGGACTCCGCGACGTGGGTGTGCACCAGCGCGCCGCGTTCGCGGGCGGCCGCGGCGACCGACTCCAGGGCACCCGGCGGCAGCGTGTAGGCCGAGTGCGGGCCGTAGCCCAGCTCGATCCGGCCGTCGTCGTCGGGGACCAGGCCATGGGCGTCGATCCGGGCGGAGACGTCGTCGCGCATCTGCTCCCAGGTCCCGAGCCGGTCCCAGCCGGGCGCGGCGATGATCCCCGGGGTGAGCAC
Source organism: Pseudonocardia sp. ICBG1293 (assembly GCF_020131355.1). Taxonomy (GTDB): domain Bacteria; phylum Actinomycetota; class Actinomycetes; order Mycobacteriales; family Pseudonocardiaceae; genus Pseudonocardia. The sequence goes on along the minus strand of NZ_JAHLEL010000008.1, from coordinate 311,907 downwards.
GGCACGGGAGCCCGCCGTGCGGACGGCGTCGGCCAGCGCGTCGGTGAAGAAGTACATCTCGACGCTGGTGGTGCAGCCGGTCCGCAACAGGTCCAGGCAGCCCGCGACCATGCCGGCGTGCACGTCGTCCTCGGTCAGCAGGCTCTCCGCGGGCCACATGACCTCGGTCAGCCACGGCATCAGCGGCAGGTCGCCGCCCATCCCGCGCAGCAGCGACATCGGGGTGTGGCAGTGCGTGTTGACCATCCCGGGCATGAGCAGGCCGCGCAGCGGCCGCACGACGGCGTCGGTCGGCGGTGCGTCCGCGGCGGTGCCCACGAACGCGATCCGGCCGGTGTCGTCGACGTCGAGGACCGCGTTCCGCACGACCGGGAAGCCGGGCGTGCAGGGCAGCGCGACCGGCGCGGTGAGCCGCTGGAGAACCGCCATGTCAGCGGCGGTCGAGCAGCGAGCGCAGCGACCGGAACGGCGGCAGCCAGGCGCCCTCGTCGGGCAGGGTGTCCAGCGAGACGCGCGGCAGCGGCTCCCGGAACACGCCGTCGATGTCCTCGAGGTCGAGGAACGACAGCGTCTCGGAGGCCAGGGCGAACCCGGCGTACTCGCGGAAGCCGATCACCGTGACGTCGGTGCCGACGTCGATGAGCTTCTCCAGCGGCTCCCGGAACGCCCGTCCGTCCCCCGAGGCGACGACGACGTGGCGCAGCATGCCCTCGGCCGAGCGCATGCCGATGTGGGCGAGCATGTCGTCGTCGACGTCGGAGTCCTCGCTGGTCTTCGGCTTGGCGAAGACGGCGAACCCCACGTTGCGCAGGGCCTCGACCCAGGGCCGGACGATGTCGATGCTGCCCGGCGCGACGTTGGTGAACACACACGCCTCGGCCTCGGCCTCGGGACCGGCGAGGTCCAGCAGCCAGCGGCCGACGGCGTCGAAACGGGGGCGGTAGGCCGAGGTCGGCCGGGCTCCGAGCAGCGAACCCAGGCTCATGTCCATGTTGGGTGCGTCCCACACCAGCAGCACACGCGGCTGCGGGCCCGTCGGAACGCCGCGTCCGTGTTGCCCCGTCCCGCCGCTCATGCCGGGCAGCCTAGCCGTCGTCGCCCCGCCCGCCCGGCCCGGCGCCCGCGCGGGTGAGACTGTCCCCATGGAGAACCCACCGACCGGACCGGAGCAGCTCGCCACCCGGACCGCCGAGATCATGCGCGACGGCGACCGGGCGAGCCGTTCGGCGGGGGTCGACGTCGTCGCGGTCACTCCCGGACGGGCGACGGCGACCATGACCGTCCGCCCCGACCAGGTCAACGGGCACGGGGTCTGCCACGGCGGTTACCTGTTCCTGTTCGCCGACACCGCGATGGCCTACGCCAGCAACTCCCACGGCGTCTCCGCCCTGGCCAGCGGCGCCGACATCGCGTTCCTGCGCCCGGCGCGGGAGGGCGACGTCCTCACCGCGGAGGCGGTCGAGCGGGCCGCGAGCGGCCGGTCCGGCCTCTACGACGTCACCGTCCGCGCCGACGACGGGACGGTCGTCGCCGAGTTCCGGGGCCGGACCCGGCAGGTGCCGGGGCTGAGCCCGGTCACCGCCCAGCCCTGAAGGGTCCTCAGCCCTGATCGTCGTGGGGCCGCAGACCGTGCGGCTCCAGGAACGCCGGGCGCAGGTCCCGGTCGGGCTCGTCGTAGTAGCGGTGGAACACCGGGGTCTGCGAGCCCGACATCGGCGGCACGATCCAGCTCCAGTCGGCCGGGCAGCGTCGTCCCGCGGCCTCCTCCTTCGCGAGGAAGGCCATGAACCGTTCGGACTCGCTGTGGTGGTCGGCCATGGTGACGCCGTCGGCGTCGAAGGAGTAGGTGACCGCGCGGACCAGCTCCACCATCGCCCGGTCCCGCCACATCGTGCGCACCGACCGGGTGTCGAGCCCGAGCCGCTTCGCGATCTCCGGCAGCAGGTCGTAGCGGTCGGTGTCGGCCAGGTTGCGGGCGCCGACCTCGGTGTCGAGGTACCAGCCGTTGAACGGGGCGGCCGGGTACACGATCCCGCCGATCTCCAGCGGCATGTTGCTGATCGCGGGCACCGAGTGCCAGCGCAGCCCGAGCCGGGCGAACCACGGGTGCTCGGGATGGCGCAGCGGGACCTCGTGCACGGCGTCCGGCGGGACGTCGAACAGCCGGGACCGCCCGTCCGGGCCGGTGATGAGCAGCGGCAGCACGTCGAACCGGCCCGCAGGCTGCGGCCGCGGCCACCCCATCCCGACGACGTGGTCGGTGAAGTCGGCCTGGCCCGGGTCACCGGTGACGGTGCCGTCGGGGTTGCGGTGCCCGGCGTAGCGGACGAGCTGGTCGTTGCGGATCCGCGGACCGGGCCGACCCGGGGCGTCGGGCGCGAACACCGTCATCGTCGAGCGGATCCGCCCGCCGCGGGTGGCGGCCCGCAGGTGCCCGACGCTCTCCTGGGCGATGTCGGCCGGGTCGTGCAGGTGGCGCAGGTCGCGGACCTGCAGCGACTGCCAGTACAGCCGCCCGATGCAGCGCGCGGAGTTCCGCCAGGCGACACGGGTGCCGAACACCAGCTCGTGCGTGGTGTGGGTGTAGGTGCCGACCCGGTCGATCTCGGCGCGGACCTGGCGCAGCCGCTCGGGCAGCGGCATCGCCGGCTCGGTCTCGGCGTACACCTGACGCAGGAACTCCTCGGCCGCGGCCGGGTCGGCCGGCGCGGGGTCCCGCTCGTCGGCGACGCCGGGGGGCGGCGGGTGCCCGCCGGACCGTCCGTGCCCGGTGACCGGGCAGCCGCTGGTGCTCTCCGCCGGGGGTGCGACACGGCTCGACGGCGCACCACGGCCGTCCACCGGCGGTGTGGTGCGGGGCTCCGCCGGGGGCGCGACGCGGACGACCGTGGTCGCGGAGCCCGGGCCGTCGACCCGGTTGAGGACGTGCTCGCGGCTCCCCGCGGCCGGGCGCTGCGATCCCGGGGCCGGGGTGCTCCCGGGGGCCGGGGCGGTCCCCGGGACCGGGTTCGCGACGGTCGCGCGCTCCGGCAGCGGCGTGGCGACCGTGGCCCGTTCGGCCGGGGCCTGTTGGTCCCGCAGCGGCCCGGACCCGCCCGGACCCTGCTCCCGCGCCGGGCCCTGCTCCCGCGGCGGGGTCTGCCGCACCCGTGACCGGTCGACGACGGTCGTCGCCTCCACCCCGGGCCGCGCCACGGCGGTGGTGGCCTGCGCGGGACCCTCGACCGGGCCGACCAGCGGGACCATCGACACCGACCGGCCGGACCGCTCCGCGCCGGACTCCCCGGACGGCTGACCGGGTCCCTGGCCCGGACCCGACGACGCTCCCGGCGGCGGGCCCGTCATCGGGCGGGGCGTCGGGCTCGGCCGGAAGCCCGGCGGTCGGTCGACCGCCCGCTTCGGGGCCGCGGGAGCGGGGTGCGAGTTCTTGCCGTGCTCCACTGTCGTCACGGGCGTCCTTCGGGGGTCACTCGGGTGGGGATCCGGGTCGGGGGTGTTCCTGACCGTAGTCGGTCACTCTCCGTGTGTCATCGGTACCGGGTGCGTGGTCGGCGACGTACAGCAGGTCACGAACCGGTCGTCCGTCCAGCCGGGCCCGCTCCTCGAACTTGGTGACCGGACGCCACGACGGGCGGTCCTGCCAGCCGTCCGGACGGAGCGGGAAGCGGTCGTCCGGGCGCAGCGACGGCTCCGCGGAGACCACCCGGCGCATCTGTTCGGCGTAGTGCGGCCAGTCGGTGGCCAGGTGGAGCAGGCCGCCCGGCCGCAGCCGCGACGCGGCCAGCGCGGCGAACCCCGGCTGCACGAGCCGGCGCTTGTGGTGGCGCCGCTTGGGCCACGGGTCGGGGAAGAAGATGCGCAGCCCGTCCAGCGACGCGGGTGGCACGGCCCGGGTGAGGAGCTCCACGGCGTCGCCGCGCAGCAGCCGCTGGTTGGTCAGGCCGGCCTGCTCGATCCGCATGAGCAGCTGGGCCAGACCCGGCTCGAAGACCTCGACGGCCACGTGGTCGGTCCCCGGTTCGGCGGCCGCGAGCGACGCCGTCGTCTCGCCCATGCCGGAGCCGATCTCCAGTACGCACGGTGCGGTCCGCCCGAACATCGCGACCGGGTCCCAGGCCCCGGACGCCACCACGTCGTCGACCTCGGCACCCCACGTCGACCACAGCCGCTCCCAGGCGGACTGCTGTCCCTCGGACAGCCGGACGCGCTGGTGTACGTAGGAGCGGATCCGGGTGTCGTGCGGGTGCGGGGTGTCCGGGACGGTGGCCCGGTCAGGCACCGGTGTTCCGGCCCGCGGGCAGCCGCACGTGGGCGGTCGCGCCCGGCAGCCGGCCGCGGACGTAGCCGGCGGCGGTGACGCCGAAGCAGGCGACGATCGCGGCGGCGGACGCGGCGTTGCGCTCCTTCGCCTCCCGGATCACCCCGGCGGGCAGCACCTTCATCGTGTAGCTGCTCTCGGTGGACAGGGAGTCCCCGGTCCCGACGACCTTGGACACCGCGGCCTTGGAGATGCCCTCGGCCCAGCCGCGGCGCAGCAGGTAGCGCCAGGAGACGCGGTCGTCGGACACCCGGTGGTCGACGGCGGCGCGCGGCTCGAACAGGATGCGCGGGTTCCGGCCGTCGGCGGCGTAGGCCTGCCGGGCCCGGATGCAGAGCTCGGTCTCCTCGCAGCCCAGCGGATTCTTGCCGATCCGGCCCATGTCCTCGGCGAACCCGCCGACCCGGGTGAACACCTCGGCGCGCAGCGACATGTTGCACCCCATCAGGTTGCGCATCTCCGCGCGCTCGGTGGGCTGGCCGGTGTAGGTGCAGCCGACGACCCAGTCGAGCTCACCGGTGGCGTTCGGGTCACCGGGGGCGGCGCCGGGCAGCGTCCGGGGGCGCCCGTCGGGCCACTTCGGGTGGGCGACCCCTCCGACGCCGATGACGTCGGGGTCCTTGTACGGGGCCAGCAGCGCGTGCAGCCAGCCGGGCCGGGCCGCGGCGTCGTCGTCGAGGAAGACGACGACCTCACCGGTGGCCAGCTCGACCGCGGTGTTGCGCGCGCCGGACAGGCCCTGCTTCTTCTCGTTCGCGACGACGACCACCCCGAGCGGCCCGAACTCGCGTTCGGCCCGCTCGCGCAGGCGCTCGTTGTGGTCGACGACGACGATCGTCTCCAGCGGGGTCACGTCCTGGTCGAGTACCGATTCGACAGCGGCCTTGATGTCGAACCAGCGCTTCTCGGTGTAGACGCAGACGACCACGGTGGCGGTCGGCAGGGCGCTCACGTGCAATCGCTCCTCGTGGGGCGGCGGGACCGGCGGGGGCGGCCGGTGCGAGCAGCGTCAGCGGGCGTAGCCCGACGCCTTGCGGCGCTGCTCCATGCGACGGTGCTCGGCCATCAGGGTACGCAACACCCGGGTGCCGTCGGCGAAGGTCCGCAGGTTGGTCTCGCCGAACATGCGCTCGCGCTCGACCGACGGCACCTCGGTGATCGTCAGGTCGGCGGCCGCGACGCGGCAGTTGAGCACGGTCTCGATCTCGAAACCGTCGCCCCAGATCATCGAGCCGTCCTCGGGCTGCGGGGCGGCCGGGTCCGGGAGCTCGAGCTGCGGCAGCAGGTCGGCCCAGAAGGCGTTGTAGCCGTAGCAGAGGTCGGAGTACTTCGTGCCGAACAGCCGGTTCGCGACGGTGTTCAGGCCGGCGTTGCCGGACTTGCGCAGCAGCGTGATGTCGTCCGAGCCGCCGCCCTTGCAGAACCGGCTGCCCTTGGCGAAGTCCGCACCCTTGACCAGCGCGTTCACGAAGGCCGGGATCTCGTTCGGGTCGGCCGACCCGTCGGCGTCGAACATGACGATGACATCGCCGGTCGCGGCGGTGAAGCCGCAGGCCATCGCGTTGCCCTTGCCCTTGCGGGTCTGGGTGATCACACGCGCCCAGGGCAGCGTGCGGCGTGCGACGGCGACCGTGTTGTCGGTCGAGTTGCCGTCGACCACGATGACCTCGTGCACGGCCGGGCGCACCGCGGCGATGGCCGGCAGCACGATCTCGAGGTTCCGGGCCTCGTTGCGGGTCGGCACGATGACCGACACCGCGGGGTTCGCGCTGCGGCGCGGTGCCGGGCGGGGCCGCGGGCGACGGAAGCCCTCGGGTCCCTCCGGCTGCGGCGCCAGCGGAGCGCGCCCGCCGGGTCGGGCAGGGTTCGCCGGGAACGGCGACTGTCCGGCTCCGGCACCGTTCTGACGCCCCGGGCGCGCAGGAGCACTCGCCTCCTCGGGCGTGACGGTCGGGCGGGCGGGCGTAACGGCGCTCACACTTCCTCCATACAGGTCCGCTTACTCGTCCAACGACGCGATCACGGTCCGGCTGCGGTTCTGGTGTCGGGCGTCTTCGGGGGTGCCCGATCGGTGGACGTCCCTGGAGCCCGGGGGGTTGCCCCGGTCGGTTGATTCGTCCGGGTCCGCGCTGCGGTTCAGCCTTGCCCATGGGAAGGGACGCCGATCACCCGGGGCGGCTGCGCAGTCCTACGGATCCACCCCGGGGCGACCCCGCCGACACTGGCCGGCATGGGTCTCGAACCGTTGCGCGACAGCGTCGGACCACCGTCGCGCACGGCGCTCGACCTCGCCCGCGCGGACCTCCTCGCGACCCTGTCGGTGCAGGTCGGCGGGCTGGTGACGAGCGCGGCCCGCCGCCGGGGTCGCGCCGGCGACGCCGGGTGGTGGTCCGCGGCGCTCGCCGGGCCGGCCCGGGCCCTCGACGACGCCTGGGCGCGGCGCTGCGGACCGCTCCTGCGGCGCCGCGTGGCGGCCTCCGCACTGCGACATCAGGGCGCACGCGTGATGCACATCACTCACGTTGCGTCACCATCGAGCGGCGGGGTCCTCGCCGCCGCGGCGGCCGGGGTGCTCGGCGCGGCTCCGGCCCGGGAGCGCGGTGTGTGGGCCGTGGCGGCGGTCGGACCCGCTGTCCCGGTGCTGTCGCTGCTGCTCGCGGGTGGACGGCTGTTCGGGGTCGGGGGGCCCGGGGTGCCGGCCGCGCTCGCCGGTCTCGTCCTGCTCGGCGGCGTGCTCGTCGTGGCCCGGGTGCGGACGGTGCGCTCCTCCCGGGACCGGGCCCTGGCCCGCCGGGTGTGCGACGCCGTGCTCGCCGCCGCCGACCGGGAGCTGCTGCGCCGGGTCGCGGACGCCGAGCCGACGCCGGCGGGCCGGGCTCCGCTGGGGGTGCCGGACGGGTCCGGGGGGCCGGTCCGTGCGTACTGAGCCGCCGGTGCCCGGCGGGAGCACGCTCCTGGCCGGCGCGGTGGTCGCGGCTGCGCTCCCGGTGCCCTGGTGGGTACGGGTGCCGCGGGTCCGGTCCGGCATCGCGGGGTCGGTCCCGGTGTGCGGCCCGGCCGCCCGCGACGCCGACGGCGACGGGGTGGCGGAGACGCTCGTCGTCGAGACGGCGCGGGGTCCGGAGCTCTGGACCGACCTCGACGGTGACGGGCTCGCCGACGAGGTGACCGGCCTGCCCGGTGGCATCGGCTGAGTGCCGGGGTCAGTCCTCCGGCTGCTCGGCCGGGGTGCGGCCCTCGCTGTCGGTGTTCGCGCCGCGCCGGAACCGGCCGACGCCGCGGCGCTGCTCGGCGATCGAGCGGTCGATGTCCGCGGACACCTTCTGCTGGCGGCGCCGCTCGCGGATCCGGAGCAGCACGAGCATCGAGACGCCGTAGGCGATGCCGACGACCAGCAGCACGACACCGATCTTGAACACGATCTGCTGGACACCGGTGATGCTCTCGATGTCGATGACCGAGATCATCCCCAGGACGCCGAGCGTCAGCAGGTGGAACAGCACCACCAGCAGCCGGTTGATCGAGTGCGACGTCTCCTTGTTCTGGAAGACGTCCTCCAGGAACGGCTGCCCGGTGCGCAGCAGGATCTGGCCGACACCGACCGTGATCGCGACGCCGACCACGACCAGCGCGAGATAGCCGCCGGTTCCCTCCACAGTGGGCCCCTCCCCGTGCGTGTGCAGGAGTGGAGACTACCCCGCGCGACCGGATCGACGCGCTCTGCGCGTGCGGCGTTCATCCGTTTCAGGAACGTGCGGCCAGCAGCTCCCGCAGCGTGTCGAGCAGCTCGTCGGTCGAGACCCCGCCGGTGAGCGGCGCGCCGGTGAGCGTGCGCAGGTAGAGGCCGTCCCCGACGAGCTGCACCAGCCACGCCACGACCGGGTCGTGGATCTCCTCGCCGAGTGCGGCGAGCCCGTCGGCGTCGACGCCGGCCAGCGCGCTGCGTGCGGCCTCGCCGGAGGTGGTGCCGTCGGCGATGCGCAGGGTCGCGAGGTAGGTGCGGGTGAGCCCGGCCGGGGACTCGGTGCCGGGCATCGAGGTCCGCAGGTAGTAGGCCACGGTGCCGGCCGGGTCGGACCGCATCAGCTCCGCGTCCCGGGCGCTGCGTTCGCGCAGCCGGTCCAGTAGGCCGCCGACCAGCGACTCCTTGGAGTTGAAGTGGTAGAGCAGCCCGCCCTTGGACACCTCGGCCTCGGCCGCCACCGCGTCGAGGGTGGCGCCACCGGGGCCCTGCTCGATCAGCAGCGTCTCGTACGCGTCGAGGACCCGGTCGCGGGCCGAGCCCGCACCCCGTGTCCCCGCGTTCCGCCGTTCGGAGTGGGACGCCATGGACTAAGAGGTCATTTCAGAACGAGGTCGACGTGTCTGTTGTAGACGACAAGCGGCTATCTGACCTGCCGTTTGATCTGTCGTCGAGGGGTCAATGGAAACTCGACAAGTCGTTCTGAAACGACCTCTAAGCTTGATCTTTAACCTTCCGGAGCTGCTGCTGGGAGGTTGATGTAGTTCGGGCGGCGTGTCGGCGGGACATGGGTACGGCCACCGCTTGATCATCTTCGGGTTCCTTCCACAGAACATCGAAGACGAAAGCGGTGGCCGTGGTGGTCAGTGTGGCTTCTGCCGGGCCAGTGGTGCTCGGTGACACTCCGGTCGGGCGGGGTGATCTTGCCGGGTTTCGGCAGGAGTTCTACGCGTCGTTGACTGCGCGAGCGGATGCGCTGTTCGAGCTCACCGACGCCGTGTTGTGCGCGGACGGCCCGGTTCGCTCGCTACCGGAGCTGACCTTGGTGGCTGAGCACCGTCGCGGGCACGGCGCGATGTACGACGCGTTGGCCTGTGGCAGGATCTCCGCCCGGAGGCTGCGCCGGGTGCTGGCCGGTCTCCCGTTGCCCCGTGCCGTCGACGGTCGGATCGTGCTCGCCGTGGATGTCAGCCCGTGGCTGCGCCCGGACGCTACGACCAGCGATCAGCGGCTGTTCTGCCATGTCTACGGACGCGGAAAGGGCAACGCGCAGCTGATCCCGGGCTGGCCATACTCGTTCGTCGCCGCCCTGGAGACGGGCCGGACGTCGTGGACGGCGGTCCTGGACGCGGTTCGACTCGGCCCGGCCGACGACGCCACCGCGGTGACCGCCACCCAGCTACGCGCGGTCATCGAGCGACTGACCAGCGCCGGGCACTGGCGCCCCGGGGACCCGGACATCGTGATCGTCACCGACACCGGATACGACATCACCCGCCTCGCCTACGTACTGGCCGATCTGCCCGTCGAGCTGGTCGGACGACTGCGCTCGGACCGGGTCCTGCGCCTGCCCAAGCCGCCACGGCTGCCCGGCACGACCGGGCGCCCACCCAAGCACGGCCCGGAGATCGCCTTGAACCGGCCCGCCACCTGGATCGAACCGGTGCACACCACGACGACCAAGACCACCCGCTACGGCACTGCCGTCGCGACCAGCTGGGACCGGGTCCACCCCCGGCTGACCCGGCGCACGTGCTGGATCGACCACGCCGGCGAACTGCCGATCATCGAGGGCACCCTGCTCCGGCTGCAGGTCGACCACCTACCCGGCGACCGCGACCCGAAGCCCGTGTGGCTATGGAGCTCCGCCACCGACGCGAGCGCCGCCGACGTGGACCGCTGGTGGCAGGCGTTCCTCCGCAGATTCGATCTCGAGCACACATTCCGCCTGCTCAAGCAGACCCTCGGCTGGACAACCCCGAAGCTGCGCACCCCCGAAGCCGCCGACCGCTGGACCTGGCTGATCATCGCCTCCCACACCCAACTCCGCCTGGCCCGACCACTGGCCGCCGACCTACGCCGCCCCTGGGAACGACCCGCCGCCCCCACCCGGCTCACCCCGGCCCGGGTTCGCCGCGCCTTTCGGAACATCCGCGCGCGGACCGTCCTCCCGGCCAGTGCACCGAAACCCAGCCGACCCGGTCCCGGCCGCCCACCCGGCTCCCGCAACCGGCACACCCCGACCAGCCACGACGTCGGGAAAACGGTCAAACGCGACCGCACCATCACCGCGCGACGACAACACACAGGTTAAAAACCAAGCTAAGAGGTCGCGCGGATTGGTCACAGCTTGGCCGCGGTCGAGTGTCTGGGGGCGAGGGCGGGTACGGGCCTGCCGATCATGAAGTTATCTACGCTTCGTGATCGTCTGGAGGCCGCGTGCCCACCCTGCCATCATGGCTGACCGAGCCGTTGTGGGACCAGTTCACCGCGCTGCTGCCTCATCGAGACGAGTTCGATCCCACCCATCCGCTGGGCTGCCATCGCCGCCGGATCGCGGATCGGATCGTGTTCGACAAGCTCCTGCAGGTACTGCGGTTCGGCTGCTCGTATGAGGGCATCGCTGACAGCACCTGCTCGGCGACCACCATCCGCGATCGTCGTGACGAGTGGATCAGGCTCGGGGTCTTCGCCCAGCTGCGTCGGATCGTCCTGGACGCCTACGACCGCATCGTCGGTCTGCTGCTGCACGACATCGCCGTCGATGGCGCCATCACCAAGGCCCCCGGCGGCGGCGAGGTCGCCGGTCCGTCGCCGGTGGACCGGCGCAAACAGGGTATGAAACGTTCGGTGCTCGTCGAGGGATACGGCATCCCGCTGGGCCGAGTCCTGGCCGGAGCCAACCGGCACGACTCCCCGCTACTGGGCCCCACCCTCGACCGCCTCGATGCTCTCGGCCCGCTGCCCGACGACATCACCGTGCACCTCGACGCCGGCTATGACTCCGGCAAGACCCGCGACACGCTGGCCGAACGAGGCCTGCACGGCGAGATCGCGCACAAGGGTGAGAAAGCGCCGATCCAGGCCACCCGCCGCTGGCACGTCGAGCGGACCAACGCTTGGCACAACAGCTTCAACCGGCTGCAGCGCTGCTACGAACGACGAGAAATCGTCGTCGACGCGTTCTTCGACCTCGCCGACACGATCGTCACACTCCGTAGCTTGATTCGGCAGGCCTGGACCACACACCGCTGGAACGCCCGACCTGCACGACGTCCATGATCACCAACCAATCCGCGCGACCTCTTAGAGGTCATTTCAGAACGAGGTCGACGTGTCTGTTGTAGACGACAAGCGGCTATCTGACCTGCCGTTTGATCTGTCGTCGAGGGGTCAATGGAAACTCGACAAGTCGTTCTGAAACGACCTCTAAGAGCGTCCGGCAGTAGAGGTGGCCGTGTGTCGGTGTTGGTAGAGACACGGACCTGCAAGTGATCATGGGATTGCTGATGTCCTGATGGTCGCCTGGAGAGTCCGTGCCTCTATTGCCAGAATCGCTGATCGACCCCCTCTGGGTCGAGTTCGCTGCCCTGATCGAGGCAGAGCGGCGCCCGGAGTTCGACCCGGCCCATCCGTGGGGATGTCACCGCCGCCGTATCCCCGACCGCCTGGTGTTCGAGCACGTGCTCGCGGCGTTGGTGCACGGCAGCGGCTACGAACGCATTGCCACCCCCGGCTGCTCGGACCGCACGATCCGCCGCCGTCTCGCCCAGTGGGCCGCCGCCGGCGTCGGGGAGCAGGTCCTTCGGGCCGCGCTGGCCGGCTATGACTAGATGATCGGTCTCGACCTCGACGATCTGTCTGCCGACGGAGCGATCACCAAGGCTCCCTGCGGTGGCGAGGTCGCCGGCTGTAACCCGGTCGACCGGGGCAAACAGGGCACCAAACGCTCCGTGGTCTGCGACGGTGCGGGGATCCCGCTGCACCTGATCAGCGCCCGCGCCAATGACCACGACTCGCCGTTGCTGAAACCGACCCTGATCGGGATCTACGACATGATCGGGCCGCTGCCCGAGCGACCGTGCCTGCACCTGGACCGGGGCTATGACTCAGGCAAGACCCGCGATCTGCTCGAACGACTCGGGTTCGACGCACAGATCGCCACCAAGGGCCGGCCCGCCCCGATCCAGGTCGGTAAGCGGTGGCCGGTCGAGCGCACCCATTCCTGGATGAACGGCTACGGCAAGCTGCGCCGGTTCACCGATCGCCGGAAGATCATCGTCGAGTTCTACCTCGACCTCGCCGCCGCGCTCACCGTGATCCGCCGGCTGATCAACCGTGCCCGCAGCCGCTACCGCTGGACAACCCGACCCACGACCCGTCGACTCCGATAACCATCAATCGCCGGGCGCTCTAAGAGGTCATTTCAGAACGAGGTCGACGTGTCTGTTGTAGACGACAAGCGGCTATCTGACCTGCCGTTTGATCTGTCGTCGAGGGGTCAATGGAAACTCGACAAGTCGTTCTGAAACGACCTCTAAGCCTAGTGCCCGTGCCCCGCCTCACAGCCGCGACCGGGAATGGACTGTACCGTCTGGACGGTATAAGAGGTCGTTTCAGAACGACTTGTCGAGTTTCCATTGACCCCTCGACGACAGATCAAACGGCAGGTCAGATAGCCGCTTGTCGTCTACAACAGACACGTCGACCTCGTTCTGAAATGACCTCTAAAGATGTACCGTCCGGACGGTAAAGCTGCGTGCGGACGACGAACGACGAGGACGAGGGAGAACGGCGATGTCACGGCCGGAGACCGGCGCAGGGGATGCGGCGACGGACAGGGGTGGAGCGGGTGTGTCGGCGCGGCCCGGCCCGCGTGCCTGGCTCGCGCTCGCGGTGCTCGCCATCCCCACGCTGCTGGTGTCGATCGACAACACGGTCCTCGGCGTCGCGCTGCCCGAGCTCTCCGCCGCGCTCCGCCCGGACGCGGCCACCCTGCTGTGGGTCGTCGACATCTACCCGCTGGTGCTGGCCGGGCTGCTGGTCACGATGGGGACCCTCGGCGACCGGATCGGCCGGCGCAGGCTGCTGATGGTCGGCGTCGCCGGCTTCGGTGCGGTCTCGCTGCTGGCCGCGTTCGCCACCTCGGCCGCCCAGCTGGTCGCCGCGCGTGCCCTGCTCGGGGTGTTCGGGGCGATGCTGATGCCCTCCACGCTCGCGCTGCTGCGGTCGGTGTTCGTGGACCGGACCCACCGCAGGCTCGCGCTGGCGATCTGGGCGACCGGGTTCGCCGCGGGCGCGGCGCTCGGCCCGATCGTCGGGGGACTGCTGCTCGAGCACTTCTGGTGGGGCTCGATCTTCGTGATGAGCGTGCCGCCGATGGCGCTGCTGCTCGTCGTCGCGCCGCTGGTGGTGCCGGAGTCGCGCGAGACCGAGCCGGGCAGGCTCGACCTGGTCGGCGTGCTGCTGTCGCTGCTGACGATGGGACCGCTGGTCCTGGCCCTCAAGCTGGCCGGTTCCGCGGGCGGGGTGACCCCCGCGGTCGCCGGGGCGGTGCTGGTGGGCGCGGGGTCCGGGGCGGCGTTCCTCGCCCACTACCGGCGGCGCGGCCTGGACCCGCTGATCGACCTGGAGCTGTTCGCCCGCCCCGTGCTGCGGCACAGCGCGCTGGCCAACGCCACCACCATGTTCGGTCTCACCGGGCTGCTGTTCTTCTCCGCCCAGTACCTGCAGCTGGTCGTCGGGTACTCGCCGTTGCAGGCGGGCCTGCTCCTGTTGCCGGGCTTCGTGGTGACGGTCGTGGCCGGGCTCGCCGCCGCGCGGCTGGCCCGCCGGTTCGCGCTGCACCAGCTCGTCGCCACCGGGCTCGCGCTCGTCCTGACCGGGTACGTGGTCTGCCTGTTCCTGCAGGTGGACTCCGCGGTCGTGCTGCTGATGTCGGCCGCGGTGCTGATCGGCGCGGGGATCGGGCTGTCCGAGACCGTCACCAACGACGCGATCCTGGCCGCCGCTCCCCCGGAGAGGGCCGGCGCCGCCGCCGCGGTCTCCGAGACCGCCTACGAGGTCGGTGCGGTGCTGGGCACCGCGCTGGTCGGCGGGGTGCTATCGGCGGTGTACCGGGCCGGCGTCGTGCTCCCCGACGGCACGGCGCCCTCGGCCGGGGAGACCCTCGGCGGGGCCGCGGACGTCGCCACGACGATGCCCGCCGACACCGCCGCGGCCCTGCTGGTCTCGGCGCGGGAGGCGTTCGTGCACGGGGTGGACGTCGCGTCCGGGGTGGCGGCGGTCGTCGTCGCGGTGGTGCTGGTGACGGCCGGCGCCGGTCTGCGCCGCGCGCACCGGGACGTGCTGGCGGCCGGTGCGTCCGCGGTCGACGCGGACGTGGAGCCCGCCGTCTCCCGCCGCTGACTGTTCGTCGCACGGTGTGAGCAGCGAGTGACCACCCGTGACGGTCACGGGTGACCGTCCGGCCGCCCGGACGGGTGGTTCCGGCGACGCGCGGCCCCGTCGGACGCTCGTTCGGCGGATCCGGTGTGCCCCGGCTGGTTCACTACGGCTCGTCCGCGGCGACCGGTTCCGGTCGCCGGTGCCGACTCCACGCGGGAGACAGCCGTGCCGTACGAGGTGGTCAGCGCCTACACCCTGGTGCTCGGGGAGCACCCCGGTGACTCCGTGGACCCCGACGCCGTCGATGCCGGCCCCGGCGGGCCGGACGCCGTCCCGGCCCGCCCGGAGGTCTCGGTGCACACCACCGCCGAGGACGCCTGGCGCGCGCTCGACGCGGGCGTCCGGGAGCGCTGCGGGATGCGGCCCCGCCCGCGCCGGCGGATCGACCCGGACGCCGTCGTCCGGCTCGCGGACGCGTGGCGGGCCGGCGACCCCGGCACGCGCTACTGGCAGGTGACCGCCCACCGGCTGCCGATCATGGTTCCGGAGCTCGCCCGCGCCGCCGTCGCGGTCCGCTGACCCCTTCCGTTCCCGAGAATCCTAAGTCGGTTCCGAGAATGCGCTGAAACGGTCGGTTCCGGTCTGCGAGTGACGTTCCGCGACGCTTCTCCGAGAATGTGCGCGCCGATGTCGCGGATCGTCCGCGAATCGGTCACCCGGGACAGGTTGCGTTCGTGTGACATGGCTGTCATCTGGGCGGACATCGCCCTCGTCGGGCGGCGACTGGATCGATTTACATGATCGGTGCTGTGCCTGACCTCTCAACTCCACCCGTGGGTGGCGCACTATTTCGCAGGTAGCCTCGGAAACCACCTTTTCCCGTCTGGGCCCGTCACCGACTCCGGTCGCGGGCCCGTCGTAGTTCCCCCGGACGACGGGCCGGGGCCGGCGAGGAGAACAGGACGACATGACTGCAGCGACCGTTCCGGGCACCGACAAGGCACCGACCACCAACCAGGGCGTCGTGGCCTGGGTTCAGGAGATCGCCGAGCTGGCCACCCCGGACCGCGTCGTGTGGTGCGACGGGTCCGACGAGGAGTGGACGCGGCTGACCGACCAGCTGGTCGAGCAGGGCACCATCAAGCGACTCGACCCGGCGAAGAAGCCCAACTCGTTCTACGCGGCCTCGGACGCGGGCGACGTCGCCCGTGTCGAGGAGCGGACCTTCATCTGTACCGAGACCGAGCGCGGTGCCGGGCCGACCAACAACTGGGTCGCCCCGGCCGAGATGAAGCGCACGATGACCGAGCTGTACCGCGGCAGCATGAAGGGCCGGACCCTCTACGTGGTCCCGTTCTGCATGGGCCCGACCGACTCCGACGACCCGAAGCTGGGCGTCGAGATCACCGACTCCGAGTACGTGGTGATCTCGATGAAGATCATGACGCGGATGGGCGCGCACATCGTCCCGCTGCTCGACGAGGCCGGTGACCGCTGGGTCAAGGCGCTGCACTCGATCGGGGCGCCGCTGGCCGACGGCGAGGCCGATGTGCCGTGGCCGCACAACGAGAACAAGTACATCAGCCACTTCCCGGAGACCCGGGAGATCTGGAGCTACGGCTCGGGCTACGGCGGCAACGCGCTGCTGGGCAAGAAGTGCTACGCGCTGCGGATCGCCTCGGCGATGGCCCACGACGAGGGCTGGCTCGCCGAGCACATGCTGATCCTCAAGCTGATCTCCCCGGAGGAGAAGGCGTACTACGTCGCGGCCGCGTTCCCGAGTGCCTGCGGCAAGACCAACCTCGCGATGCTGCAGCCGACCGTCCCCGGCTGGCGCGCCGAGACCGTCGGCGACGACATCGCCTGGATGCGCTTCGGTGAGGACGGCCGGCTCTACGCCACCAACCCCGAGTTCGGCTTCTTCGGCGTCGCGCCCGGCACGAACTGGAAGACCAACCCGAACGCGATGCGCACCATCGAGGCCGGGATCGCGCTGTTCACCAACGTCGCGCTGACCGACGACGGCGACGTGTGGTGGGAGGACCTCGAGGGCGACCCGCAGCACTTGACGGACTGGAAGGGCAACGACTGGACGCCCGACTCGGGCGTCAAGGCCGCACACCCCAACTCCCGCTACACCGTGCCGATCGACCAGTGCCCGGTCGTCGCGCCGGAGTGGAACGACCCCAAGGGCGTGCCGATCTCGGCGATCCTGTTCGGCGGCCGTCGCAAGACCACCGTCCCGCTGGTCACCGAGGCCCGCAGCTGGCAGCACGGCACCTTCATGGGCGCGACCATGTCCTCGGAGAAGACCGCGGCCGCGGCCGGCACGGTCGGTGAGGTCCGCCGCGACCCGATGGCCATGCTGCCGTTCCTCGGCTACAACGTCGGCGACTACTTCGCCCACTGGGTCGCCACCGGCAAGGGCGCGGACGCGGACAAGCTGCCGAAGATCTTCTACGTCAACTGGTTCCGCCGCGGCGAGGACGGCCGCTTCCTGTGGCCGGGCTTCGGTGAGAACAGCCGCGTCCTCAAGTGGTGCATCGAGCGCCTGGAGGGCAAGGCGGCCGCCGTCGACACCCCCATCGGGTTCGTGCCCACCGCCGACCAGATCGACCTCGACGGCGTCGACGCCGAGCGCTCCGACGTCGAGGCCTCGCTGGCCGTCGACGTCGAGGAGTGGAAGGCCGAGATCCCGCTGATCGAGGAGTGGTTCGCCACGATCGGCGAGGACAACCTCCCGACCTCGATCCGCGACGAGTTCGAGGCACTGAAGCAGCGTCTCGGCGCCTGATCCCCCCGTCACCGGGCCCCCGCACCCCGTCGGTGCGGGGGCCCGGTGCCGTTCGTGGCCGGTGCCGGACGGTGACCGACCGACCGTGACGAACCGCGTGGGTGACACCATTACTTGCGCGACGTAACGTTCCGCCACGCACCGGTTCGCCGACGAGCCGGCGCACGGAACGGGGGCGACATGGTCACGACGGAGCGACCGGGGGAACCAGGGTCCGGGGGTACGGGCACGGCCCGCCGCGACCCGACGCGGATCGCGGTCTGGGTCGCGGTGGCGGTGGTGGGGGCGATCGCCTGGGCGGTCGTCGCGTTCAGTCGCGGTGAGGAGATCTCCGCCGCCTGGCTGGTGTTCGCCGCCGTCGCCTCCTACGCGATCGCCTACCGCTTCTACTCCCGGTTCATCGCCCACCGCGCACTGCGGGTGGACGACACCCGCGCCACCCCCGCCGAGCGCCTCGACGACGGGCAGGACTTCCAGCCCACCGACCGACGCGTGCTGTTCGGCCACCACTTCGCCGCCATCGCCGGCGCCGGCCCGCTGGTCGGCCCGGTGCTCGCGGCGCAGAAGGGCTACCTGCCCGGCACGATCTGGATCATCGTGGGCGTCGTGTTCGCGGGCGCGGTCCAGGACATGGTCACGCTGTTCTTCTCCACCCGCCGCAGCGGCCGCAGCCTCGGCCGGATGGCCCGCGAGGAGATCGGACCGGTCGGCGGGACGGCGGCCATCGTGGCCGTCCTCGCGATCATGGTGATCCTGCTGGCGGTGCTGGCACTGGTCGTCGTGCAGGCGCTGGCGGACTCGCCGTGGGGCACCTTCTCGCTCGCGATGACGATCCCGATCGCCCTGTTCATGGGCTTCTACCTGCGCTACCTGCGACCGGGGAAGATCATCGAGGTCTCGGTGATCGGCGTCGTGCTGATGCTGCTCGCGATCGTCGGCGGTGGCTGGGTGCAGGACTCCGCGCTCGGCGAGGTCTTCCACCTGACCGCGAACCAGCTGACCCTGGCGCTGGTCGTCTACGGGTTCGCGGCCTCGGTGCTGCCGGTCTGGATGCTGCTCGCGCCGCGGGACTACCTGTCGTCGTTCATGAAGGTCGGCGTCATCGTGCTGCTGGCGGCGGCGATCCTGCTGGCCTGGCCGTCGCTGCGGATGGACGCGCTGACCCGGTTCGCCTCCGACGGGCAGGGCCCGGTCGCCGCGGGCTCGCTGTTCCCGTTCGTGTTCATCACGATCGCCTGCGGTGCGCTGTCCGGGTTCCACGCGCTGGTCGCCTCGGGCACCACGCCCAAGCTGATCCAGAAGGAGTCCCAGATCCGGGTCATCGGCTACGGCGCGATGCTCACCGAGTCCTTCGTCGCGATCATGGCGCTGGCCGCGGCCTGCATCCTCGACCCCGGCCTGTACTTCGCGATGAACATGCCCGCGACGGTGCTCGGCCCGACGGTGGAGTCCGCGTCGGCGGCCGTGCAGCAGATCGGGTTCACCATCTCCCCCGCCGACCTCACCGCGGCCGCGCAGGCGGTCGAGGAGCAGACCCTCGTCGGGCGCTCCGGCGGCGCACCGACCCTGGCGGTCGGGTTGTCGACGGTGTTCTCCCAGGTCTTCGGCGGGGAGGCGCTGCGCGCCTTCTGGTACCACTTCGCGATCATGTTCGAGGCGCTGTTCATCCTCACGACGGTGGACGCCGGCACCCGCGTCGGGCGCTTCATCCTGCAGGACACCGTCGGCAACGTCTGGCCGCGCTTCCGCGACACGACCTGGAAGCCCGCGTCCTGGATCGCGAGCGCGGTGATCGTCGGCGCCTGGGGCTACCTGCTGTGGGCGGGGGTCAACGACCCGCTCGGCGGCATCTACCAGCTCTTCCCGCTGTTCGGCATCGCGAACCAGCTGCTCGCCGCCGTCGCGCTGGCCGTCTGCACGACCCTGCTCATCCGCACCGGCCGCGCGCGCTACGCCGCGATCACGCTCGTGCCGCTGGTGTTCGACGCCGTCGTCACGCTGACCGCGAGCTACCAGAAGATCTTCTCCGACAACCCGAAGCTCGGGTTCTGGGCCCAGCGCGACCAGTACCAGGCCGCACTCGACGCCGGGAGGACCAGCCTGGGCACCGCCACGACCGTCGAGGCGATGCAGAAGGTCGTGGTGAACACGACCGTCGACACCGTGCTCACCGCCCTGTTCGCGGTGCTCATCGTCATCGTGCTGGCCGACTCGGTCCGGGTGTGGGTCGCCGTGCTGCGCGGGCGTCCGCTGCCCGGCGGCTCCGAGGACCCGTACGTCGAGTCCCGGATCCAGGCGCCGGCCGGACTCGTCGCCACCCGCGAGGAGCGCGAGCTCGCGCGGTCCGGGGGCTCCGGATGAGCCGGGTCCGGGCGTTCTGGACGTTCCTGCGGGAGCTCGCCGGGGAGCGCGACTACGAGCGGTACCTGACCCATCGGGCGGCCCACCATCCCGGTGAACCGGTGCTGGGGGAGCGCGAGTTCTGGCGGGAGCGGACCGACCGTCAGGACCGTGTCCCGTCCGCTCGCTGTTGCTGACCGGGTATTTCACTCCGATGGGGCAGTGCCCGCAGGCGATCGGTGACCCACCGTGGACGCCGGAGGCTGCCGAAGGTG
The DNA here is from genome assembly GCF_020131355.1 of Pseudonocardia sp. ICBG1293. Lineage (GTDB taxonomy): Bacteria > Actinomycetota > Actinomycetes > Mycobacteriales > Pseudonocardiaceae > Pseudonocardia. The sequence continues at coordinate 292,051 of NZ_JAHLEL010000008.1, read as the reverse complement.
TCGTCGCCGCGCGGTGTCGACGAGATCGGCCCAGCGTGGCGGCCCAGCAGGTAGCCTTTCGCGGGGAACCGGGGACGTCCGGGTGGACGAACCCGCCCCCGCCGTGTGCCCCGAACGGGACCCGTCCCCGTCGCTCCTCGTCACGAGGGGCGTCAGGTCCCGACCGGGAGATCGCGGCGGAGGCGGAACACCGGGCCGTCCACGGCGATACACACCGTGAGCGTCGTTCCCGGGGCGACGACACGGGTACGGCGGAGGTGTGAGGCGAGATGCTGGACGTCCGGGTGTCCGAGGACACGGACATCGACGCGCTCGTCGCGTTCGTGGAGCGGTTGGCGTCGGCGGGCCGCGGCGGAGCGGCACCGCGGACGGCGGCCGCCCGGATCACCGGGGACGTGCGCGCCGGCCGGGTGCCCGCAGGTCTGCGGACCCTGTCGACCGCGCTGGGGGCCGCGGCCCGAGGAGGACCCCGCCCACCCGTCGACGTTGCTCGGCGTGGTGGCCGAGGAGCCGCTCGTCGTGCTCTCCGACACCAGCCCCGGCGAGCTCGCCAGGGCGCTGGCCGAGCTGACCGGCTACGGCATGCGCGTGCTGCTGACCGGGGCGTCCGCCGAGCGGGTCGCCGCGGTGCACGACGCGCTCCCGGTGAGCGTGGAGGGCCGGGTCGCCACGTCGTTCCCGGAGCTGCCGGTTGCTGAGCTGCAGCGGCTGCGCCGGCTGCTGGCCCGGGTCGGCGCCGACCGCGCCGCACGGCACGGACAGCGGCTCCCGGCCGCCGACGGCATGCCCGACCCGGCCGACGTCGCGGGCTGCTGCGAGCGGGCGGGCCGGGTCGTCGCCGGTGCCGAGACCGGTGAGGCCCGGATCGTCCCGGGGCTGTTGCGGGACCTCGACGCCGACCGGCGCGGCGCCGTCACCCAGGTCGCCCGCTGCGTGCTGCGGTCGCTGGGGGCGATCGCCGAGACCCCGGACGCCGAGCGGCTGCGCGAGGTCGTCGGCCGGCTGGTCCACCAGGGCCTGCGTGCGGAGTTCGAGGCGCTGCAGGGCCACGCGGCCCGCCAGCGTGACGACCGCGTCCGGTACGCCGCGGGCCCGGCGATCGAGCTCGTGGAGCCGCTGCCCGAGGGCGGTGCCGAGGTGGTCCAGCGCTACCTGGACTTCCTCGACTCCGGCGGCCGGACCCGGTCCTACTTCCGCCAGCAGGAGCAGAAGGACGCCGAGCCGCACCTGCGCCGGTTCCGTGTCGCCGGTGAGGCCCCGCAGAGCTACGACGACGTGGTCGCGATCGTCCAGCACCTCGACCTGGCCCGCCGCGACGACGAGATCGCGCGGCTGTGCGCGGTGCTGGGGCTGCCGATCCCGCGCGACCCCGCAGAGCTCCCCGCGCTCACCGACACGCTGGACCGGGTGGCGGCGACCGCGCGGTCGGTCGGTGCGCTCCGCCACGACGTGCTGTTCCTGCAGCAGGACTCGCCGGTCTCGGTGCCCGACCTGGCCGCCGCCGAGCGGGTCGCGCGCGCGATCGTCGACTACGACGAGCACGGTGACCCCGCGGAGGCCGCCGACGAGCTGGAGCGCCTGGCCGCCACCTGCGCCGACCGGGTACCCGCGCAGGAGCGCGCCCCGGAGCACGAGGCCGTCGTCGCGGCGCTGCGGGCGCACGACCCGCAGGCCTACTCCGACGCGCTCGACGAGCTCGACCGGGCCCGGCGCGAGGTCGCCGACCGCGACGAGCTCGACCGGCTGCTCGGCGAGCTCGCCCGGACCCATCCGCGGCTGGCCGAGACCTGGGCGGCGGACGCCGGCCGGGGCGTCCCCGGCTTCGGCGTGGTCGTCACCGAGCCCCTCGACGACGTGCTCGCGACCCTGCCCCCGGCGGACACCGCGGACCTGGTGGTGGTGCTGGGAGCCGGCGCGATGCAGGCCGACGGGCTGCTGCTGACCGCGGCGGCGCCGCGGATGCTCGCCGTCGTCGGGGACGAGCCGCGGGCCGCCTCGTCCGGGACGACCCTGCTCGAGGTGCTCAACCAGGCCTCGGCGCGGTTCCTGCGGGGCACCGGGGACCGCTCGGTCGCCGTGCGGCCGGAGCCGGTGGTCCCGGCGGTCCCGCCGCTGTCGTCGGTGCCCGCCGCCCGCACGGCCGCGGACACCCCGGAGACCGCGGTCACCGTCCCGGCGCAGGCCGGACCGGCGGGTGCCCAGGAGGCCGTCGACACGACGGTGCCCGCACCGCGTCCGGCCCCGCACGGGTCCGGCACGGCGCCGCGCGACGACGAACCGTCCCGTCCGTCGACGCCGTCGGCGATGGCCCCGGGCCCGCGCCCGGCCGTCGCGGGCGGCCGGGAGGACTGAGCGTCAGCTGCTCGCGCGGATCCCGTCGGCGACCTGCGCGAGCAGCACGAACGGGTCCGTGTCCGGTGGACCGGTCGGCTGCCAGCGCTGTCCGGAGCCGGGGTCGGCGACGCGGTACAGCGTCCAGCTGCCCGGCCCGGGGGCGTCGGCGCGCAGCTGTGCCAGCGCCGTCGACGACCATGCGGCGCCCAGCTCCGGGAACGCAGGCGGTCTGCGGTCGAGGATCGTGACGGTGCTGCCGGCCGTGGTGTAGGCGATCCGGCGCCGGTCGCTCTGGCCGTCGGGTACCTGCTCGGTGCACCAGGTCGCGAGCCGTGTGCGGACCTGCTCCGGGACTCCCATGGCGCGACATGGTCCCGGATCGGGGGTCGCAGGCGGAAGGGCGGCCTCCGTCGGAGGTCGTAGGCCGTGGTGCCGACCTGCGCCCGATGTGCCGCCGGCCCGTTCCGGCGAGGCTCGACGACATGATCACCACACGCCGGACCGGCAGTCCACCGCTGCGCGGCGCCACCGCCCTCACGCTGCTCGTCGTGCTCGTCACGGCCCTGGTCGGCGGGTGTGCCGCGCCGGCTCCGGCCCCGGACCCGGCCCCGCGGGCGACCGTCCCGGCCGCCCCGCTCACCGCCGCCGACGTCGACGCCTGGCTGGACGGGCTCGTCCCCGCCGCGCTCGACCGGTCCGGGATCGCCGGTGCCGCCGTGTCGGTCGTCCGCGACGGGCAGGTGCTCGCCACCCGCGGCTACGGCTCGGCCGGGCCGGGCACGCCGGTCGACCCCGAGCGGACCCTGTTCCGGGTCGGGTCGGTGTCGAAGGTGGCCACCGCGGTCGCCGTGCTGCAGCTCGCCGACCGCGGCCTGCTCGACCTCGACGCCGACGTCCGCGGCTACCTCGACATCGACCTGCCGCTGCCCCGCGGCCCGGTGACCCTGCGGAACCTGCTCAGCCACACCGCGGGCTTCGAGGAGCAGATCCGCGGCCTGATCGGCACCGAGCCGGACGGACCCGCGCTGCGCGAGTTCCTGGCCACCGACCCGCCCGAACAGGTCGCCGCCCCCGGCACCACGCCGGCGTACTCCAACTACGGCTACGGCCTGGCGGGCCACGTCGTCGAGCGGGTCACCGGCGAGCCGTTCGAGCGGTACGTGCAGCGTGAGGTCCTCGACCGCGCCGGGATGCGGACGGCGACCTTCGACCAGCCGCTCCCCGCCGACGCGGCGGGCGCGATGTCGGCCGGTTACGCGAACGTCGACACCGCGCCCGCGCCGTTCGAGATCGTGAACCCGGCCCCGGCCGGGTCGCTCAGCGCCTCGGCCTCCGACATGGGCCGGTTCGCCTCCGCCCTGCTCGGTGCGCCCGGTTCGACCCCGCTGCTCTCCCCCGCCGCGTGGGCACTGATGCAGCGCCCGGCGCTGGGCCCGGACACCCTCGGCGCGCTCGCCGAGGGTCCCCGGATGACACCGGGCCTGTTCGACGAGAGCCGCAACGGCCACCTCGTCCTCGGCCACGGGGGCGACACCCAGTGGTTCCACTCGCACCTGCAGCTGTACCCGGCCCAGCGGATCGGCGTGTTCGTCACCACCAACAGCAGCGGCCGCGGCGGTGCCGACACCCTGGACCTGCGACGCGCGGTGACCGAGGGTTTCACCGACCGGTACCTGCCCGGCGCGGCGGGCCCGGCGCCCGCGCCCGACGCCGGCACCCCGGCCCGGGCCGCCGCGATCGCCGGCACCTACGAGTCGGCGCGCCGCTCGGCGAGCACCTTCATGGGCGCGATGAACCTGACGGCGCAGATGCGGGTGGCCGACCGGCCGGACGGCACGCTGCTGGTCTCCCCCGCCCCGAACGACGTCCGCCCCGCCGCCTACGCCGAGGTCCGGCCCGGGCTGTGGCGCGAGGTCGGCGGGCAGCGCCTGCTGACCGTGCGCACCGACGCCGACGGCCGGGTCACCGGGCTGGGGCACGACGCGGCGTTCACCGAGCTTCCGGTGGGCCCGCTGCGGGACGCGGCCCTGCTCGGCACGGTGCTGGCCGGCTCGGTGGTGGTGCTGGTGGGCGGGCTCGTCGCCTGGCCTGCGGGGGCGCTGTGGCGTCGGCGCCACGGGGTCGTCGTCGGGGCCCGGCCGCGGACGGACCGGGTCCTGCACGGGCTCACCCGGGTCGCGGCCCTCGCCGCACTCGTCGCGCTCGCGGGGTGGGTGACCTCGGTGGTCGCGATCGCGTCGCTGGCCGACGTGCCGCTCCCGGTGCTGCGCGGGCTCCAGGTGCTGCAGTGGATCGGGCTGGCGGGTGTCCCGGTCGCGGCGGCCGGTGTGGTCACTGCGCTGCGCGCCCGGACGGACGGGTGGCAGGTGACGGGACGTGTCCTGCTGCTGGCCGGGCTGGCCGGCGTCGCGGTGGTGGCGGTCGTGGCGGGCCTGCTGCTGCCGAGCCTCACCTACTGAGCCCTACGATCACCCCACCCGAGGCCGGAGACCCCATGCACCCGCATCCCGAACCACCGCCCCGCACGGCCGTGGAACGGTTCGACGACCGTCTCACCGCGCTCGGCCTGGCCGGGCCGCGACGCCGCGACGCCGCCCTCGCGGTGCTCGTCGCCGCGGGGACGCTCGCGGTCCTCGCCCCGGTCGTGACGGCCCCGGGCCCGGCTGCGCAGCTGGGACTGGAGCCGGGGCCGACGGCGTGGGCGCTCGGCCTGGTGACCGTGCAGAACCTGCTGCTCGCGCTGCGCCGGACCGCGCCCGGGGTCTGCCTGGGGCTGACCGTCGCGCTGCAGCTGGCGATCGCCGTCGTCCTGCCGGTGGGGGCCGCGGTGCGCGGCCCGGCGACGGCGATCGCGGCCGGCACGTGCGGGTCACGCCTGCCGGCCCGGCGGGCGGGGGTCCTGGTCGGGGTCGCGGCGGTCGTGGACACCGCCGTCGTGCTCACCGGCACCGCGGTGCGGCCGTCCGGCTCCGGTGACGTGCCGCTCGGCGGGGTGGGCGAGGTCGTCGTGCAGGTGCTGTCGGCGGTCCTGGTCTACGGCGGCCCGCTGCTGCTGGGGGTGTACCTGCGGACCCGGCGTCGCTACGCCGAGCTCGACCGCCTGCACACCGCAGGTGTCGTCGCGGCCCACCGGGAACGGGCCGACGCCGCCGTCGCCCGGGAGCGGGCGCGGATGGCCCGCGAGCTGCACGACGTCGCCGCGCACCACCTGTCGGCGATGGTGGTGCAGGCCGCGGTGGTCGAACGGCTGGTGGAGCGGGACCCGGCCGAGGCGCGGCGGACGGCCTCGCGGCTGCGGGAGCAGGGCCGCCGCACCCTGCACGACCTGCGCCTGGTCGTCGGCGCGCTGCGGGAGCCCGGTGCGGGCGGGGCCGAGGGCGAGTCCCCGGTGCCGGGCCTCGCCGAGCTCGACGCGCTGGTGGAGCAGGCCCGGGAGCTGGGCGGGCCGGTGGAGCTGACCCGGCGCGGGGACCCGGGCGAGGCGTCCCCGGTCGCCGACGTCACCTGCCACCGGGTGGTGCAGGAGGCGCTGGCCAACGCCCGTGAGCACGCACCCGGTGCCCCGGTCCGGGTCACCGTGACCCACGGCGAGGGCCGGGTCGCGGTCGAGGTGGTGAACGGTCCCGCACGCGGCACCCCGCCGGTGCCCGGCGGCGTACCGGGTACCCGGGGGTTCGGGCTGGCCGGGATGCGCGAGCGGGCGCAGCTGGTCGGCGGCACGTTCGAGGCGGGCCGGACCGGCGACGACGGCTGGCGGGTCCGGCTGGTCGTCCCGCACGATCCCGGTCCGGAGACCGGAGGGGGACGCGCGTGATCCGGGTGGTGCTGGCCGACGACCAGGCCGTGGTCCGGGCCGGGTTCCGGATGTTCCTGGAGCTGGCGGGCGACGTGGAGGTCGTCGGCGAGGCGGCGAGCGGGCCGGAGGCCGTCGCGCTGGTGCGCGCGCACCGGCCCGACGTGGTCTGCATGGACGTCCGGATGCCCGGCGGCAACGGGCTCGTCGCGACCCGGGAGATCACCGGTCTCGACGACCCGGTCCCGGCCGTCCTCGTCGTCACCACCTTCGACCTCGACGACTACGTGTTCGGCGCGCTGGAGGCGGGCGCGAGCGGGTTCGTCCTGAAGGACACCCACCCCGACGACCTCGTCGACGCCGTCCGCCGCCTCGCCCGCGGCGACGGGCTGATCGACCAGACCGTCACCCGCCGGGTGATCGCCGAGTTCGCCCGTCGCCGCCCGGCCCCGGACGCCGCGCCCGGCGGCGGGGTCGCCCCGCTGACGCCGCGGGAGACCGAGATCGTCCGGATGCTGGCCCGCGGGCTGTCCAACGCCGAGATCGCCGACGAGCTGGTCGTCGAGACGTCCACGGTGAAGTCGCACCTGGGCCGGGCGATGGCGAAGATCGGCGCCCGGGACCGGCTGCAGACCGTGGTGTGGGTCTATCGGACGGGCGTCGCGGCACCGGATCACGACTAGCGTCCGGGGCATGGCACAGCAGGAGGTGAGCAGGTTCGGGCACGTCGACCCCGACGGACTCCCGCCGGACCTGGCGGAGCGGATCGGCGCGATCGCCGAGCGCTCCGGGTTCGTCCCGAACGTGTTCCGCGCCCTCGGGCGCCGCCCGCGCGAGCTGCGGGCGCTCCTCGACTACCACGACGCGCTGATGGACTCCGACGACGGACTGTCCAGGGCCGAGCGGGAGCTGGTCGTCGTCGCCACCTCGGGGGCCAACCACTGCACCTACTGCGTCGTCGCGCACGGCGCGATCCTGCGGATCCGCTACAAGGACCAGGAGATCGCCGACCGGGTCGCGACCAACCCCTACGCCGTCGAGCTGTCCGAGCGTGAGCGGGCGATCGTCGACCTGGCCCTGCTGGTCGCCCGGAACTCCGAGGCACTCACCGAGGCCGACCTCGACGACGCCCGCGCCGCGGGCCTGACCTCCGACGAGATCTGGGACGTCGGTGCGATCACCGCGCTGTTCGCGATGTCGAACCGGCTCGCCCACCTCACCGCCCTGCGCCCCAACCCGGAGTTCTTCCTGATGGGGCGCCTGCCCCGGAGCTGAGTGCCGCGGCCGGTGTTCCCGCAACGCCCCCCACCGGGTCCGGGAACGACGGCCCGGCTCCCGGGGGCGGGTCCAGACTGCTCCCCGGCGGGCCGCGGTGCGGGCGGTCGCCGGGAGGAGGACGGCGATGTCCCACGGGGTCCGGACCAGCGAGCAGCTCGGCCACCTGCGGCACTGGGACAACCTGTCCCGGCAGCTGCCCAACGACTGGTCGCTGATGCAGGGCAAGGGCGTGAGCCAGGACGACTTCGGCGGCCTCCGCTTCCAGCTCGCCTACATGGTCTACGGGCTCGCCCTCACCCACCGGCACCGGCTGCCGGCGGCACCGGGCCTGTTCGGCCCCACGATCCGCAGGCTGGTCGAGAAGCTGCTCCTGCCCGAGGTGTGGCTCTACTGGCGCGACGTGTCCCGCGGCGGCTCGGTCTTCAACGCCCACCTCTCCGACGGCTACACCGAGCAGTGGGACCCGGTCGCCCGGGACAACATCATGTACTCGGCGTACGTGCAGTCCTGCGCCGCGCTGCACGACCAGCTCCTCGGCTCGGACCACTTCGCCGCCCCCGGCTCGCTCACGTTCCGGCACTGGTCGTTCTTCTGGGGCGGGCCGGAGAAGCGGTTCGCCTACGACCGGGACTCCCTGACCGAGCACCTGTACTGGCTGATGGTGGAGAGCGGCTACCTCGGTGTGGCGTGCGAGCCGAACTGCGTGTTCCAGATCTGCAACCAGCCCGCGATCATCGGGTTCCGGCTGCACGACCAGATCACCGGTGGCACCCGCGCCGACGAGGTCGTGGCCGGCTACGAGCGGGCGTGGGCCGACTTCGGCCGGCTGGACGGCTCCGGCCACTACGCCATGATGATCTCCCAGGACACCGGCGAGGTGCGCCCCAACGAACGGCCGTCCCCCTGGGTCGACGCCTGGTGCGGCGCGCTGATGAACACCTGGAACGGCGACTTCGTGCGCCGGCACTACGCGCGTCAGGTCGCCGACTTCCTCACCCCCGGTCCCGACGGGACGCTCTCGGTGCCCTCCGCGCCCGCCCGGCAGGTCATGGGACAGACCGTCGTGTCCGACACCTGCGACTTCGGCTGGGTCGCGGCCTGGGCCTCGGAGATGGGCGACCGGGAGACCCTCGACGGACTGCTCGCCCACGCGGACCGGTTCATGGCCCCGGCCCGGCGCGACGGTGGCCTGTACTACCCGCGCGACGACACCCCCTGCGACGCCGACGGCCGGCGCACCGAGGTGGAGCCGATGACCGGCAACGTCCTGCTCGGCTACGCGCGGCTGAACGTCGAGGACGGCCTGCGGGACCTCTACCGCGACCCCTGGCCGCCCGGGCACCACGACGCGCCCCGGCTCGCCGCGGTGGACCGCGACGTGGAGGTCGCCCGCGCCGAGGTCGTCGACGGCGTGCTGCACGCCCGCCTGCGCCGCGACCGGACCGTCCCGGGCGGGGGCACCGTGACCCTGGCCGGTCTCCCGTCCGGAGCCCGCCTGCGGCTGGGCGGCGCCGAGCTCACCCCGCGCACCCCGTCGGTGGTGGACGTGCCGGACGGTCCCGCGCTCGACCTGGTGGCCGCGCCGTGACCGTGACCGGGCCGCCGATCCGCGCCACCTACTCCCTGGTGGACCACCACGGCGTCGGCGTCACCGAGGCGAGCTACCGCGGGCGCTGGCAGCTGGTCCGGTTCGGGTTCACCGCGTGCCGGGTGGTCTGCCCCCGCGCACTGAGCCTGCTCGACGACGTGCTCGACCGGCTGGGCGGGACGGCCGCCGCCGTGGTCCCGCTCTACATCACGGTCGATCCCGGGCGGGACACCCCGGACCGGCTGCGGAGCCACCTCGGGTCCACCCACCCCCGGTTCACCGGGCTCACCGGCACCGCGGAGCAGACCGCCGACGCGGCCGCGGCGTTCCGGGTCTTCACCCGCCGCCGCGACACCCCGACGGGCTACGACGTCGCGCACACGGCGATGACCTACCTGCTCGACCCCGCCGCGACCCCGGTCCGGTTCTGGCCGGACACCCGGGACGCCGCCGGGATCGCCGCCGATCTCACCACGGTGCTCACCGCCGCGGGGACCCCTCACCCGGGCGGCCCCACGCTCCCGGGGTGACCCCGTACCGGCGCCGGAACGCCCGGGTGAAGGTCGTCGTGTCGGCGAACCCGCACCGGGCGGCGACGGCGGCGACCGTCGGGCGGTGCTCCCCGTCGAGCAGCCGGGCGGCCCGCCGCAGCCGCTCCTCGCGCAGGAACGTGGCGGGTGGCGGGCGGCCCGCGTCGGCGAACACCCGGGTGACGTGGCGGCCGGAGACCCCGAAGCGCCGCGCGACGGTGTCGACGGAGATATCGGGGTCGGTGAGGTGGTCCAGGACGAACCGTTGCATCGTCGCGGCGAGGGCGACCGGGCCGGTCGGGAGCGTCTCGGTGCCGCCGAGCGAGCCGAGCAGGGCGCCGAGCATCTCCAGCACCGCGGACGACATCCGGGCGGCCGGGACGGGGTCGAGGTCGCCGGCGGTCCGCCCGAGCGGGCCGAGGGTCGCGGCCAGCACACGCAGCGCCGGCGTCGCGGCCGGGATGGTCCGCGCCAGCCCGGCGGCCACGGCCGCTCCGCCGAGCTCCGCGCACTCCCCGGTCACCTGCACCGTCACGCAGGACGTGGACTCCTCGCAGACCAGGGACAGCCGGTCACGGCTGCGGTACAGCACGGCCTCCCCGGCGACGGCCCTGGCGACCCGCCCCGCCTGGGTCACCCGTAGCGCGCCGCTGCGCTGGATCGACAGGAAGAGCGTGTCCGGTGCGTCGTCCGTCGACCCGGACCGGGTCATCCGGCACGGGGCGGCGGCGATCCGGGACACCCCCACCCGGCCGTCGACGGGGCACCCGGTGATCTCGCCGTGGAACCCGGACGGCCCGGTGACCGGCGGCCGGACCCGGAGCGGGACGAAACCGGTGTCCGCGATCGCGCTCCACTCGTCGAACGAGGAGGCCACCGCGGTGAACATCCCCGGATGCTAACCCCGGGCGCGGCCCGCGCCCGACCGTTCAGAGCACCTTCGACAGGAACGCGCGGGTGCGGTCCTCCTGCGGGTCGGACAGCACCGCCCGCGGGTCCCCGGACTCGACGATGCGGCCGTCGTCCATGAAGACCAGGCTGTCGCCGACCTCCTGGGCGAAGCCCATCTCGTGGGTCACGACGACCATCGTCATGCCCTCGCGGGCCAGCTCGCGCATCACGTCGAGGACCTCGCCGACCAGCTCGGGGTCCAGCGCCGAGGTGGGCTCGTCGAACAGCATCAGCTTGGGCCGCATGGCCAGCGCCCTGGCGATCGCGACCCGCTGCTGCTGCCCGCCGGACAGCTGCGCGGGGTAGGCGTCGGCGCGGTCGCCGAGCCCGACCCGGGTGAGCAGCTCGACCGCCCGCTCGCGCGCGGCCGCCCGGGACTCGCGGCGTACGACGACCGGCGCCTCCATCACGTTCTCCGCCGCGGTGCGGTGCGGGAACAGGTTGAAGCGCTGGAACACCATGCCGACCTCGCGGCGCTGCCGGCCGAGCGCGGAGTCGCGGAGCCGGTAGAGCTTCCCGTTCTCCTCGCGCAGCCCCATCAGCTCACCGTCGACCCACAGCCGTCCGGTGTCGATGGTCTCCAGGTGGTTGATGCAGCGCAGCAGGGTCGACTTGCCCGAGCCGGACGGCCCGATCACGCAGCACACCTGCCCCGGCTCGACGACGAGGTCCACGCCGCGCAGCACCTCGACGTCGCCGAAGCTCTTGCCGACGGACTCGGCCCGCACCATCGGGGTCACGAGGTCTTCCCTCCGGTCCGGAACGAGAACAGTCGCACCAGCGGGGTCGCCTCGGTGACCGCCCCGGCCACACCGCGGCCGTAGCGGCGTTCGACGACGCGCTGCCCGGCGGTGAGCAGCGAGGTCAGCAGCAGGTACCAGGCCGCGGCCACGATGAGCAGCGGGATGGTCTGGAAGTTCGTCGAGTAGATCCGCTGCACCGAGGTGAGCAGGTCGGTGTAGCCGATCACGACGACCAGCGACGTCGTCTTCAACATGCCGATCGTCTCGTTGCCGGTCGGCGGGATGATCACCCGCATCGCCTGCGGGAGGACGACCCGGCGCAGGGTCTGCGCGCGGGTCATGCCGAGCGCCCCGGCGGCCTCGCTCTGGCCCTGGTCGACGGACTGGATCCCGCCGCGCACGATCTCGGCCATGTAGGCGGCCTCGTTCAGCCCGAGGCCCAGCAGGCACGCCAGGAACGGCGTGATCAGCGAGTTCGTGTCGAACACGACGAACTCCGGGCCGAACGGGATGCCCAGCGACAGGTTCGGGTAGAGCGAGGACAGGAAGCTCCAGAACAGCAGCTGCGCGATCAGCGGGGTGCCGCGGAACAGCCACAGGTAGACCCCGGACACCCCGGACAGCACCGGGTTCGGCGACAGCCGCATCACCGCCAGCCCGATCCCGCCGACGATGCCGATCAGCATCGACAGCACGGTCAGCACCAGGGTGTTCGCGAGCCCGTTCAGCACCGGGGCCGCGAACAGGTACTGCGCGACCACCGGCCAGCCGAAGTTCTCGTTGGTCAGCAGCGAGTTGACCAGCATCGCGCCCAGGACCACGAGCACCGCGATCGCGACCCACCGTCCGGGGTGCCGGACCCCGATCGCGTCGCGGGGCTCGGGGCGGGCGCCGGTGGTCGCCGGCTCAGCCACCGTTCACCGAGGACGTGGGGATCGCGCCGTTGCCGACGTTCCACTTGTCGAGGATCTGCCGGTAGGTGCCGTCGTCGATCAGCGACTGGACCGCGCCCTGCACGGCCTGCGCGTACTGCCCGTCGTTCTTCTTGATCGCGATGCCGTACGGCGCGGTGTCGTAGGGCTCGCCGACGACCTCGACCGCACCGTCGGTGGTGGTCTGCGCGTAGGCGGCGACCGGGGAGTCGGCGAGCATCGCGACGATCCGGTTCGAGTTCAGCGCGAGCGTCACGTCGGTCTGCGCCTGCAGCTCGGTGATCTGGACGGCCGGCTTGCCCTCGTCGGTGCACTTCGTGCTGCGGGCCTGCACGTCCTCGACCTGCACGGTGCCCTGCTGGACGCCGATCGCCTTGCCGCAGAGGTCGTTCGGGTCGATCCCGTCCGGGTTCCCCTTACGGGTCGCGAGGCTGGTGCCCGCGGAGAAGTAGCCGACCATGTCGAGGACCTGGGTGCGCTCGGAGTTGATGGTGAACGACGAGATGCCCGCCTCGTAGCGACCGCCGGTGATGCCCGGGATGATCCCGGAGAACTGGCTCTGCTCGAACCTCGCGGTCAGCCCCAGCTTCTGGGCGACGGCGTTGCCGAGGTCCACCTCCATGCCGATGATCGTCGTGCCGTCGGGCGCGGTGAACTCGTTCGGCGGGTAGGTCGGGTCGGTGCCGACGACCCACGTGCCGTCCTGCTTGACCTCGTCGGGGACCAGGGCGGCGAGCCGGTCGTCCTTGGCGACGGCCGGGATCGGTGCGTCGGTGCCGGTGGCCCCGGCGGAGCCACCTCCCCCGCTGCCGTCGCCGCCGGCACCACAGCCGGTCAGGACCAGTGCGGTCAGTGCGGACAGTGCGATCCCGGTCAGGGAGCGGACACTGCGGGTCCTCGCGGTCGTCATGCGGTTGCCTTCCAGGTGAGGCGGGGTCGAACGGCGGGGATCCTGCCACCTGTCGGCGGGTCCGCGCCGCCCGCACGGCCGATCCGTTACGTGCTCGTCCCACGACGGTGGAACGCCGCGCCGGTCCGTGCCCGTTCGCCTACTGTTGGTGCGACGACCCAGCGCCGCGGTCCGACGCGGTGCCGCATTCGTCACGGAGGTCCTCGACGATGTCGCTGTTCCGCAGACTCACCGTCCTGGCCGGAGCGGTCGAGGCCGCCCGCCGCTACGCCCGGTCCAACCCGGACAAGGCGGGCAAGGCCCTCGACTCCGCCGCCCAGTTCGTCGACAAGCAGACCAAGGGCAGGTACACCAACCAGATCGCCGGTGCCGCCCGCAAGGCGAAGGACGCCGCGGGCATCCCGCAGCCCGGCTACGGCTACGGCGCGCCGGGCACCACCCCGCCCGCCCCGGGCCGCCCGGCCGCGGGGAACCCGCCGTACCCGGCGGGTGGTGCGGACGCGCCGACGCAGCGCACCCCGCAGCAGCCCCCGGCGTTCCCGCCGCCGGACCCGCAGCGTCCGCACGGCGCCTGAGTGCCGCCCACGACGGTCCCGGCCGGGTGCCGGGACCGTCGTATGTGGACGTCCGATGGTCCGTCGTCCACCCGTCGACCTGCGCGGCACCGGTTCTCCTCGGGGCCGGTGGCGTGCCAGGATCGGCGGTGACGCGCCAGCGCGTCCCGGGCCCGCACCACCCGCACGGTCCCGGAGCCGACGCTTCCGGGCGTGACCCCGCCCGGTGCGACCGAGGAGGTCTGCCGTGGACGAACCCCAGGCGTGGATACCGACCGACCCGCGGTCGCGGCCCAGCCACGACCAGGTCGTCGCCGGGCTGAAGGGCGTCGACGAGGGCGGACCGGAGCTCGTGCAGCTGCTCACCCCGGAGGGGGAGCGCGTCCACGACGAGCGCTTCGACCGGTACACCGCCGACATCACGGCGCAGGACCTGCAGTCGCTCTACCGCGACCTCGTCCTGGTCCGGCGCGCCGACCGCGAGGGCAACGCGCTGCAGCGTCAGGGTGAGCTCGGGCTGTGGGTCCCGCTGCTGGGCCAGGAGGCCGCGCAGGTCGGCTCCGGCCGTGCGCTCGCGCCCGAGGACATGTGCTTCCCCAGCTACCGCGAGCACGGCGTCGCCTGGTGCCGCGGGGTCGACCCGACCGAGCTGCTCGGCATCTTCCGCGGCACCGACCACGGCACCTGGGACCCGGTCGCGACCCGGTTCCATCCGTACACGATCGTCATCGGCAACCAGTGCCTCACCGCCGCCGGCTACGCGATGGGCCAGCGCTTCGAGTCCAAGGTGGGCGACCGCGAGACCGGTGAGGCCACCATCTGCTACTTCGGTGACGGCGCCACCAGCCAGGGCGACGTGCACGAGGGCTTCGTCTGGGCCGCGGCCTACGACGCGCCGCTGGTCTTCTTCTGCCAGAACAACCAGTGGGCGATCTCGGTGCCGGCCGAGCGCCAGACCCGGGTGCCGCTCTACCAGCGTGCCCGCGGCTACGGCTTCCCCGGCGTCCGCGTCGACGGCAACGACGTGCTCGCCTGCCTCGCCGTCACCCGCTGGGCACTCGACGAGTGCCGCACCGGCAACGGCCCGGTGCTGATCGAGGCGTTCACCTACCGGATGGACTCCCACACCACCTCCGACGACGCGACCCGCTACCGGCTGGCCGACGAGGTCGAGCTGTGGAAGCTCAAGGACCCCATCGAGCGGGTCCGGGTGCATCTGGCCCGGCGGCACGGCGTCGGCGCCGACTTCTTCGACGCCGTCGAGGCCGAGGCCGACGCGCTGGGCGAGCGGATGCGCGCCTTCTGCCGGGCCATGCCCCAGCCCGGTCCGGAGCGGATGTTCTCGCAGGTCTACGCCGAGGCGTCGCCGACGGTGGAGCGCCAGCGCGAGGAGTTCCTGGCCTACCACGCGTCGTTCGTCGACCAGGAGGGCTGAGCCGTGCCGACCACGATGGCCCGAGCACTCAACGACGGCCTGCGCGCCGCGATGGAGCGCGACCCCAAGGTCCTGATCATGGGCGAGGACGTGGGGAGGCTCGGCGGCGTCTTCCGCATCACCGACGGGCTGCAGAAGGACTTCGGCGAGCAGCGCGTGCTCGACACCCCGCTGTCGGAGTCCGGGATCATCGGCGCCGCGATCGGGCTCGCGGTGCGCGGGTTCCGCCCGGTCTGCGAGATCCAGTTCGACGGGTTCGTCTTCCCCGGCTACGACCAGATCGTGTCCCAGCTGGCGAAGCTGCGGTACCGGACGCAGGGCCGGGTGCCGGTGCCGGTCGTCGTCCGGATCCCCTACGGCGGCGGGATCGGTGCGGTCGAGCACCACTCCGAGTCCCCCGAGTCGCTGTTTGCGCACGTCGCGGGGCTGAAGGTGGTCAGCTGCTCGACCCCGTCGGACGCGCACTGGATGATCCAGCAGGCGATCGTCTCCGACGACCCGGTGATCTTCTTCGAGCCGAAGCGCCGGTACTGGGAGAAGGGCGAGCTCGAGGGCACCGACCTGGCGTCGGCGTACCCGCTGCACTCCTCCCGGGTGGTGCGGGCCGGCTCGACGCTCACCGTCGCCACCTACGGCCCGATGGTGCGGACCTGTCTCGACGCCGCCGCGGCGGCCGCCGAGGAGGGCCGCGAGCTCGAGGTGGTCGACCTGCGCTCGTTGTCGCCGCTGGACCTGGGCCCGGTCGTGGACTCGGTGCGCCGGACCGGTCGTCTGGTCGTGGTGTCCGAGGCGCCCGCGGAGTCCTCGGTGACCTCCGAGGTCGCCGCCCGGATCCAGCAGGAGTGCTTCTTCTCGCTGGAGGCGCCGGTGCTGCGGGTGACCGGGTTCGACACGCCCTATCCGCCGTCGCGGCTGGAGGACGAGTACCTGCCGGACCTGGACCGGGTGCTCGACGCCGTCGACCGTTCCCTGGCCTGGTGAGGACCGCAGATGCCTGAGTACTTCACGCTGCCCGACGTCGGCGAGGGCCTCACCGAGGCCGAGATCGTCGGCTGGCGGGTCGCGCCCGGCGACACGGTCGCGGTGAACGACGTCATCGTGGAGATCGAGACGGCGAAGGCGGCGGTGGAGCTGCCGTCGCCGTGGGCCGGGACGGTCGCCGAGCTGCTCGCCGAGCCGGGCGTGACGATCGCCGTCGGGACACCGATCATCGCGATCGACACCGGCTCCCCCGCGGCCGCACCGGACGCCCCGGGCGAGGGCGGCGCGAAGATCGGGGAGGCAGGCAGGGACGGGCGGATCGCGACGCTGGTCGGGTACGGGCCGCGGCAGGGCTCCGCCCGGCGTCGGCCCCGGCGCGGCGCGGGCGGCGACGCCCCGGCCGGGGACACCGTCCCGGCTGCGTCGACCGCTCCCGCCGTGGACACCGCTCCCGCCGTGGACACCGCTCCCGCCGGGGACACCGGCGGCGCGGCCGGTGCCGGGGACGCGGGTGGAGTGGGAACCGGTCAGGAGGGGGCTCCGTCCCCCCAGCAGGCGCTCGGGTCCCCCGAGCAGGCGGCTCCGGTGCCGGCCACCGGCCCGTCCGGGGGCACCGGTGCGGGGGCCGGGGGCGACGCGGCAGGCCTGCGGGCCGCCCAGGTCCCCCTCGCCCCGCCGCCGGTCCGTCTGCTCGCGCGGGAGCTGGGCGTCGACCTGCGGGCGGTGCCGGGGACCGGTCGGGACGGCCGCATCACCCGCGACGACGTGCACGCCGCCGCGTCCGGGGCCGCCGGCGCCGGGCCGGGGGGCGCCGGGGACGTCGCCGCCACCGGTGCGCCGGGGGTCGGCACCCCGTCGGCCGTGGCGCCCGTGGCCGGGTCCGCCGCCGCCGGGGGCCCCGGTACGGCGGGCGCCGCGGCCGGGGGCGTCGCCGGGACGGGGGCTCCGGTGACGGCCGCCGCGACCCCGGGGGCCGCGCCGCACGTCGCGACCGGGCCGGGCGTCGCCGCGGCGGGCGGGACCACCTCCCGTCCCACCGAGGACCGGCGGGAGCCCATCCGCGGTGTCCGCAAGGCCACCGCGGCCGCGATGGTCGCGAGCGCGTTCACCGCGCCGCACGTCACCGAGTTCCTCGACGTCGACGTCACCGCGATGATGGCCCTGCGCGACCGGCTGCGGGCCTCGCGCGAGTTCGCCGGGATCAAGCTGACCCCGCTGGCGTTCGTCGCCAGGGCCGCCTGCCTGGCCGCCGCGCGGACCCCGGTGATCAACGCCAGCTGGGACGAGCGCGCCGGCGAGATCGTCTACTACGCTCGCGTCCGGCTCGGTATCGCCGCCGCGACGCCGCGCGGCCTCGTCGTCCCCACGATCCGCGACGCCGACACCCTCGACCTGCGCGGGATGGCCGAGGCCCTCACGGCGCTCACCGACACCGCCCGTGCGGGCCGGACCGCCCCGGCCGACCTGGCCGGGGGGACGTTCACGATCACGAACGTCGGTGTGTTCGGCGTCGACACCGGGACCCCGATCATCAACCCCGGCGAGGCCGCGATCCTCGCGGTGGGCTCGATCAAGCCCGCGCCCTGGGTCGTCGACGGCGAGCTGGCCGTGCGCACCGTCTGCCGGCTCGCGCTGTCGTTCGACCACCGGCTCGTCGACGGTGCCGAGGGATCGCGGTTCCTCGCCGACGTCGGCGCAGTCCTGCACGACCCCGGGGTCGCCTTCACCTGGTGACCGGGGGGACCGCCGCGCGCGGCCCCGGCGGGCGAATCCGGGGAATTCGGGCGATCCGGGAGCAGAACGGCGTGCCCGTGCGTTGTACGGGCATGCCGTTCGTGCTGCTCTACGTCGTGCTCGAGATCGTCGCGCTCGCCGGGCTGATCGCGTGGATCGGGCTGGGCTGGACCCTGCTGGTCCTGCTCGCCGGTTCCGTGGTCGGACTCCTGCTCGCCCGTCGGGAGGGGCTGCGCGCCGCCCGCGCGCTCGCCACCGCGGTGCAGCGCGGGAAGCTGGCCCACGAGGAGGCGACCGACGGGCTGCTCGTCGCCGCCGGTGGCGTCCTCATCTTCCTGCCGGGTCTGATCACCGACGTGGTCGGCCTCGCCCTGGTGTTCCCGCCGACCCGGGCCCTGGTCCGGCGGCGCCTGGTGAACGCCGCGGAGCGGGCCGCACCGAGCCTGCGCACCGCACGGATCCGCTACGGCGCCACCGTCGTCGACGGCGAGACCGTCACCGAGCCGCGCGCCGCGACCGCGTACCCGCGCATCGGCGGGCCCGCCGCGAGCGGCGGCCCGGTCGTCGACGGCGAGGTCGTGGACGGTCCCGACCGGACCTGACCGGCTCCGGACGCGGCGCAGGCCGGTCACGGCGGCCGGGTCCGCGCTCCGGCACCGGCGCGATCCCGCGGCACCCGTCCCCCGGGCGCCGCGGCGGCACCGGGGCTCGGAGGACGGGCCGGGTACCGCCGGTCCGGGTGCGAGGTACGGCGGGGGCGTTCGGGGCACCCCCGCCGTCCCCTCACCAGCCGGGGCGCGCTCCTGCGAGCAGGATGCGCAGGCTCTCCAGCCGTCGGCGACGCAGAGTGATCGGCTTCATTCGCAGCGTCGAGTGATGCATCCGGTCGGCGCGGTGCCGTCCGCGGTGTCGGCCCACAGCGCTCTCCTCCCGGGCGTTGTCACGTGCGACAGGGTGGTGCACACAGCAGAGTGTCGCTGGTCGGAGGCGGTCGCGGAAGGTCACCGTGCGCGGGCCACCGGATCGTGACGGCCGCGGCGCCCCCGGCCGTCGCCGGTCGTACGGTGCGTTCGCGCCGGACCGCACGGGCGACCCCGGAACCGGTCCTGGCGGGCCCGCCGACCACGGTGGGTGACCATTGCCGGCGCTGGGCCGGCCGGGTGGCGGGGGGCGACACGCCGTGCTCGTCTACGGAATTCCGAAGATCGGCGGATACCGTCCTGGTATGGACCCGGTGCGCAACCCGTTCGCCCCCGGCGCCGGGCAGCGCCCGCCCGAGCTGGCCGGACGGGACCGCGAGGTGGACGCCTTCGAGATCGTCCTGGAGCGGGTCGCCCGCGGTCGCCCGGAGCGGAGCCTGGTGCTCACCGGTCTGCGCGGCGTGGGCAAGACGGTCCTGCTCGGTGAGCTGCGCTCGATGGCGATGCACGCCGGCTGGGGCGCCGGGAAGATCGAGGCCCGCCCGGACGCCGACCTGCGCCGCCCGCTGTCCGCGGCGCTGCACCGGGCGATCCGCGACCTCGCGGTCCGGCACCGGGCCCCCGAGCGCATCGACGAGGTGCTCGGGGTGCTGAAGGCGTTCGCCCTGCGGTCCTCGCCGGAGGGCACGAAGCTGCGGGAGCGCTGGCAGCCCGGGATCGACGTCCCGGTGCGGAACGGGCGCGCGGACTCCGGAGACATCGAGATCGACCTCGTCGAGCTGTTCACCGAGGTCGCCGAGCTGGCCCAGGACGTCGGCTCCGGGATCGCGCTGCTGATCGACGAGATGCAGGACCTGCGGCCCGAGGACGTCTCCGCGCTCTGCGCCGCCTGTCACGAGCTGTCCCAGGCGCGGGTGCCGCTGGTCGTCGTCGGTGCGGGTCTGCCCCACCTGCCCGCGGTGCTCTCGGCGTCGAAGTCGTACTCGGAACGGCTGTTCAAGTACTCGCGGATCGACCGGCTGGACCGCAAGGACGCCGACTTCGCGCTGATCGCCCCGGCCGAGCGGGAGGAGGCGACCTTCGACCAGGAGGCCCTCGACGACCTCTACGTCCGCTCGGGCGGCTACCCGTACTTCGTGCAGGCCTACGGCAAGGCCGCCTGGGACGCGGCGCCGACCAGCCCGATCGGGGTGAAGGACGTCGAGATGGCCGCCCCCGAGGCGGAGGCCGAGCTGGCGGTCGGCTTCTTCGGGTCCCGGTTCGAGCGGGCGACGCCCGCGGAGCGGGAGTACCTGCGCGCGATGGCCGAGCTGACCGACGGCGAGGACCACCCGGTCGAGACGTCGCTGGTGGCCAAGCACCTGGACCGGCGGGCGTCGTCGCTGTCCCCGGCGCGCGACAGCCTGCTGAAGAAGGGGCTCGTGTTCTCGGCCCAGCGCGGCCAGATCGCGTTCACCGTGCCGCACTTCGGGCGGTATCTGCTCGCCAACACCTGAGCCTCCACTGCGCCGGACGAGTGAAAACTGGTTGCGGTGTAACACGTCCTCGGGTCGGCGCGAATCCCCTGCTGAGCCCCGCGGCGCCACCCGACCCCCGACTCGGTTGCGCCGCGGGGCGTTCCACGTTCGGGGCACCTTCTCGCCTGCGCCGGGCGCCGCCGGGAGCGTCGGGGGTCACCCGTAGCATCGGCCCGGTGGTCGAGCCCAAACTCGAGATCCAGATGCTCCACGACCGGGTCATGATCAAGAGGGTCGAGGGGTCCGGCGAGCGACGGAGCTCGGCCGGAATCGTGATCCCGGCAACCGCGCAGGTCGCCAAGCGTCTGGTCTGGGGGGAGGTGGTCGGGGTGGGACAGCACGTGCGCACGGTGAAGGCCGGTGACCGTGTCCTGCTCGCTCCGGAGGACCAGTACGAGGTCGAGATCGGCGGCGTCGGGCACCTGGTCATGCGTGAGCGGGACCTGCACGCGGTGGCCGCCGAGGCCAGCCCGCACGGGACAGGTCTCTACCTCTGATCACCCCGGGTCGCGCCGGTCCGCACGGATCCGCGACCCACCCCGGTTCGACGGTGGTGTCGACGCAGGCGACGACACCGGTCTCGATGACAGAGTCGATGGCAGTGCGGAAAGGAAGTCCCACGTCATGCCCGAGCGCCCCCCCCCTCGTCCGGCGATGCGGACGAGCAGCCGGTGACGTCCGCGCCGGAGACGGGAGACCCGCAGGACGGCGGCGCCGCCGGCGCCGGTCGCCCCGTGATGCCCGCCCGCCGTCCCTCGCCCGGTCCGGCCGCCGGGGCCCCCGCCACGCCGCAGGGTCCCGTCACATCGCAGGGTCCCGTCACGCCGCAGGGTCCCGCGACATCGCAGGGCGCCGTGTCGCCCGGTGCCACCGAGGGGCAGGCCGACGGGGCCGGTCCCGCGGACCCGGCCGAGGCCGCCGAGCAGGCGCCGCCGGAGTCACCCGCGGCCCGCACCGTCGTCGGGCAGGCGACCACCCCCGAGGCCCCGCCCTCGCCGGCTCCGCGGCCGCCGTCCCCCGCCCCGCAGCAGCCCGGCGCGACGCCCCGCCAGGAGCCCGACGCGGCCGCCCCGCCCGCCGGTGCCCCGGCGCCCACGGCCCCGGTCGCGCCGCAGCCCGGTCCCCGGCCGGCCGCCCCGCCGGACGCCACCCGCCCGGGGCCCGCCACCCCCGACGGGCAGAGCACCGTGCGCGTCGCCCCGCTCAGCGAGCAGCGCACCCAGGTCCTGCCCCGGGTCACCCCGGCCGCGTCCGCGACGCCACCCGAGGGCGGCGCCGCCGAGCAGACCGCACGTATCCACACCGACGGCGGCCCCGGCGCGGGCACCGCGGTCCTCGGCGCCGGTGCGGCGGGCGCCGCGGGCGCGACCGGTCCGGGCGGGCCCGGCGGCCCCGGGGGTCCTGGTGGCCCCGGTGGCCCCGGTGACGGCGGCGGACACGGTGAGGGCGGTCCGGGCGAGGACGGTGACGGCCCGCGGCGCACGCGCCCGGTCGGCCTGATCGTCGCGGCCGCCGCGCTCGGCGTGCTCGTCCTCGGCTACGTCGGTGACCTCGCGCTCAGCTCCGGCAGCGTGCCGCGCGGCGTCGTCGTCGCGGGTCAGGAGATCGGCGGCATGTCGCGGGCCCAGGCCACCGAGACGTTGCAGGCCGCGATCGAGCCGCGCTCCTCCGCGCCGGTGCCGGTCCAGGCGGGCGAGGTCCGTTCCGAGATCGACCCCCGGGCCGCGGGCCTGCAGGTCGACTACGCGCGCACCCTCGACGAGGCGGGCGAGCAGCCGCTGAACCCGGTCACCCGGATCTCGTCGTTCTTCACCACCCGCGAGGTCGGTGTGGTCAACTCCGCGGACGACCGCGCCGTGCGCACCGCGCTGGAGCAGATGGCCCCGCTGGTCATGAAGGAGCCCAAGGAGGGCTCGGTCCAGTGGCAGGGCGTCACCCCGACCCCGGTGGCCCCGGAGCCGGGCCAGCAGCTCGACGTCGACGCCGCCGTCGGCGTCGTCGAGGAGCAGTGGGCCTCCGGCGAGCCGGTGCAGCTCCCGCTGATCATCGAGCAGGCCGTCACCACTCCGGCCGACGTGCAGAAGGCCATCGACGAGGTGGCCAGGCCGGCCGTCGCCGGCCCGCTGACGATCACCGGTGAGGGCGCGAACGCGACCATCACCCCGGAGGACATCACGACCGCGCTCAGCTTCACCGCGGACCCGGAGGGCCCGGTGAAGCTGAAGCCGGTGATCGCGAACAAGACCCTCGAGGACGTCGCGCAGCCGCAGCTGGCGAGCACCGAGAAGCCCGGTGTCGACGCCCAGCTCGACTTCGCCGCGACCCCGCCGCGGGTCGTCCCGTCCCAGGACGGGCGCGGTATCGACTACGACGCGACCTTCGCGAACGTGCTGCCGATCCTCACCGGCCAGGGCGAGCGCACCGTCGCGGCGGTCTACGCGAACAAGCCGGCCGAGATCACCACGGCCGACCTGGAGTCGCTGGGCAACGCCACCGAGATCTCGACGTTCACCACCGGCGGGTTCGCCGCCGACTCCGGGCAGAACATCAAGCGCGCCGCCGAGGCGATCAACGGACAGATCGTGCAGCCCGGTGAGACGTTCAGCCTCAACGGCGTCAGCAACCCGCGCAACGCGGCCAACGGCTACGTCGAGGCCGGGATCATCGAGGACGGCCACCCGGCACGCGGCGTCGGCGGCGGTGTCTCCCAGCTCGCGACCACGCTGTACAACGCGTCGTACTTCGCCGGGATGACCGACATCGAGCACAAGGAACACAGCTACTACATCAGCCGCTACCCGGTGGCGCGGGAGGCGACGGTCTTCAACGACCTCATCGACGTCAAGTTCCGCAACGACGGCCCGACCCCGGTGCTGATCCGCACGACGTGGACGCCCAGCAACGTGACCGTGTCGTTCGTCGGGCAGAAGATGTACGAGGTCACCTCCGCGACCGGACCGCGGACCAACCCGACCGAGCCGCAGGTGGTCAACATCCCGGCCGGGCAGCCGTGCAGCGCCAGCCAGGGCTCGCCGGGCTTCACCGCGACCGACACCCGGACGCTGCGCAACGTGCAGACCGGGGAGACCACCAGCAAGACGCGGACGGTCAAGTACAACCCTCAGCCGATCGTGCAGTGCGGCGGCTGATCCGGTGATCGTCCCCGTCAGGGGATGACGAGAGCCAGGTCACATTCGTACCCTGATCCCTCCAGTCGTCGGACAGCGAGGGATCGGGGTACCCCATGCGCATCGCGGACGTCCTGAGGAGCAAGGGCAGCGGCACCAGCACCGTGGCACCGGAGGATCCGGTGGCCGAGGTGCTGCGGGCGATCGCCGAGCGGAATCTCGGCGCGCTGCCCGTCGTCGACGGCGACCGGCTGGTCGGCATCGTCTCCGAACGGGACGTCGTGCGCCGGTTGCACAGCCACGGCGCCGCGCTGCTCGACGCACGGGTGGCCGAGGTGATGACCACCGAGGTGGTCACCTGCTCGCCCGACGACGGCGTCGGCGACCTCGCCCGGGTCATGACCGACCGCCGGGTGCGGCACCTGCCGGTCGTCGTGGACGGGGCGTTGGCCGGGATCGTGTCGATCGGTGACCTGGTCAAGGCCCGGATGGACATGCTGGAGCAGGAACGCGAGCAGCTGGAGAGCTACATCGCCCAGTAGGCACGGGACGAGGAAGGGCCCCGGGCGGGGAGTCCGCGCCCGGGGCCCTTCGTCACCGGAGCCGGATCAGAACGATGCCTCGTCGAGCTGCATGAGCTCGTTGTCGGCGTTCGCGATGATCGCCTTGTCCGACGTCAGGCGGGGCAGCACGGTCTTCGCGAAGAAGGTCGCCACGCCGACCTTGCCCTCGTAGAAGACACGGTCCTTGGCGGAGACACCGTCGGTGCCCAGCGCCGCGAGCGCGACGGTCGCCTGACGCAGCAGCAGCCAGCCCACGAGCAGGTCGCCGACCGCCATCAGCAGCCGCACGGTGTGCTGGCCGACCTTGTACAGCTCGGTGACGTCCTTGGTGGAGCCGTAGAGGTAGCCGGTCAGCGTGCCGAGCATCCCCTGCACGTCGGTGAGCGCGGTGCGCAGGAGCTCGCGCTCCTCCTTGAGCCTGCCGTTGCCCGCGTCGGAGTCGACGAACGCCTGCACCTCGCCCGCCACGTGCGCGAGCGCCTGCCCGTTGTCCCGGACGATCTTGCGGAACAGGAAGTCCTGGGACTGGATCGCGGTGGTGCCCTCGTACAGGGAATCGATCTTGGCGTCCCGGATGTACTGCTCGATCGGGTAGTCCTGCAGGAAGCCCGACCCGCCCAGGGTCTGCAGCGACTGCACCAGCTGCTCGGTGGCGCGCTCGGAGCCGACGCCCTTCACGATCGGCAGCAGCAGGTCGTTGACCTTCTCCGCCAGTTCGGTGCTGATCCCACTGCCCTCGTCGCCGAGGCGCACCCGGTCCTGGAAGGTCGCGGTGTAGATGTAGACCGCGCGCATGCCCTCGGCGTACGCCTTCTGCAGCATCAGGCTGCGGCGGACGTCCGGGTGGTGGGTGATCGTGACGCGCGGCGCGGTCTTGTCGGTCATCGTGGTCAGGTCCGCGCCCTGCACGCGCTCCTTGGCGAACTCGAGCGCGTTCAGGTAGCCGGTCGACAGGGTGCCGATGGCCTTGGTGCCGACCATCATCCGGGCGTACTCGATGACCTGGAACATCTGGGCGATGCCGTCGTGCACGTCGCCCAGCAGCCACCCGACGGCCGGGGTGCCGTGGGCACCGAAGGTCAGCTCGCAGGTGGTGGAGGCCTTGAGGCCCATCTTGTGCTCGACGTTGGTGACGAAGGCGCCGTTGCGCTCGCCCGGCTCACCGGTCTGTGCGTCGAAGTGGAACTTCGGCACCAGGAACAGCGACAGGCCCTTGGTGCCCGGCTTTCCGCCCTCGGGGCGGGCGAGCACCAGGTGCATGATGTTCTCGGTGAAGTCCTGCTCGGCCGAGGTGATGAAGCGCTTCACGCCCTCGATGTGCCAGGTGCCGTCGTCCTGCTGGATCGCCTTGGTCCGGCCGGCGCCGACGTCGGAGCCCGCGTCCGGCTCGGTCAGCACCATCGTGGCGCCCCAGCCGCGGTCGATCATCAGCTGGGCCCAGCGCTTCTGCTCCTCGTTGCCGTTCTTGTAGAGGATCGAGGCGAAGTTCGGGCCGGCCATGTACATGAAGATGGCCGGGTTGGAGCCGCACATCAGCTCGGCGGCGGCCCACTGCACCGACGGCGGGATGCCCATGCCGCCCAGCTCGTTCGGCAGTCCGAGCCGCCACCACTCGCCGTCCCAGAGGACCTTGTACGCGTCCTTGAGCTCCTGCGGCGTGGTGACCGTGTGGTCCTCGGGGTGGAAGACCGGCGGGTTGCGGTCGATCGTGGCGTAGTGCTCGGCGAGCGGACCGGTGCACACGGTCGACAGCTCCGACAGCACGCCCTTGGCGGTGTCGACGTCGACGTCGGTGAACGGTCCCGTCCCGAGATGGTCCTGCACCTCGAACACCTCGAAGAGGTTGAACTCGAGGTCGCGCACGTTGCTCTTGTAGTGGCCCATCCGTCCTTCACCGCCGTTCGTGCCAGGGCCGATCGACTTACCGGCCGGTAACTGACTCCAGAGTATTACTCACCGGTAACCGGAGCAAGGGTGACGGTGCGGGTCAGGGACCGCCCACCCGTGTGACGCGCTCGACCGGCGCGTCCGCGCCGCGCTCTCGTCGTGAACGGAGAGAATGCGGAGTCGCACGGGACGGATGTGGCGTGTGTGACGGGGCGGTGCCGGCACGGTGCCGCCGATGGGGGGGCAGCAGCGATGGGCGAGCCGGGACAGAGCTGGAGTCGCCGCGGACTGCTGGTCGGAGGGGCCGTCGCCGGCGCAGGCCTGGTGCTCCCCGGCCGCGCGCTCGCCGGGCCGACGCCGACCCCGGAGCCCGGCCCGCCCGCCACCGATCCCGTGCCCGGCCCGTCGACGGTCCGGGGTCCGGACGGGACGCCCGGGCCCGCCGGCGCCGGACCGCACGCCGAGGCCGTCCCGATCCCGTTCATCGCCCGCTGCGCCGACTGGGGCGCGCGCAGGCCGAAGTTCTCGCCGAAGATCTGGGACCGGCGCCCGATCCGGATCCTCGTGCACCACACGGCCGGTGCGAACACGACCGACTACAGCGTCGGTGCCGCGCACCGGATGGTCCGGGCGATCCAGAACTACCACATGGACCGCAACGGCTGGCTCGACTCCGGGCAGCACTTCACGATCTCGCGCGGCGGGCACGTGATGGAGGGCAGGCTCTGGAGCCTCGGCGAGCTCAACGGGGGCCGCCGCGTCGTCGAGGGGGCCCACTCACCGGGCCAGAACGTGATCGCGATCGGGATCGAGAACGAGGGCACCTACATCGGCGCCGACCCGACCCCGGCGCTGTGGAACTCGCTGCGCGTCACCTGCGCCTACATCTGCCTGCGCTACGGCATCGCCCCCAGCGAGCTCTACGGCCACCGCGACTACCGCAACACGATCTGCCCGGGCGACCGGCTCTACGCCGCGCTGCCCCGGCTGCGCCGCGAGGTGGCGGGACTGCTGGGCAGGCGCCTGTCCCGCACCGAGGCGACCAAGGCGGGCTGGCCGCTGTTGCGCACGGGCGACCGCGGCCCGGTGGTCGAGGCGGCCCAGTACCTGCTGCGTGACGCCGGGTCGCTGCGCGGGACGCCCGACGGCCGGTTCGACGACCGCACGGCGGCCGCGGTCGGCGACTTCCAGCGCGCGCACCGCGCCGACGACGTCAACGGCCTGCTCGGCGGGGAGACCTGGCCGGAGCTGGCCCGCACGGTGCGCACCGGCGCCGAGGGCGACGCCGCCCGCGCCGTCGAGGTGCTCGCCGCGGCGCGCCGGGTGGAGAGCGTGCCCGACGTCGTCGACCACCCGCAGTGGCAGAAGCTGCTCGGCACCTCCGGCAGTGCCGTCCCCGACGCCCACGACCCGCAGGGCGTGCTGAACCGCTGAGGACCGTCCGGCCGGTGCCGCCGGCCGTGCCGGGGCCGGGCACCGTGGCCGGGGCGCCGACGGTGGTCGGTCCCGGGCCTCCGCGCAGCCGGACGCCCGGCGTTCCCGGGTTCCCCGTGCGACGGACAGCACGCACGGACGGGTGACGCCGGGTCGCTAGTCTCGCCCGGTGCTGAACCGCTGCCCCGCGTGCGACGCGCCCGCGAGCGACCCGTTCTTCTCCGCGACCGGCCTGCCGGTGCACGGCACCGCGGTACTGGCCGACCCGGTCTCGGCGCGGGCCGTCGCCACCGGGGACCAGGTTCTCGTGCTGTGCGAGCGCTGCGGGCTGGTGTTCAACCGCGACTTCGACCCGGGCCTGCTCGACTACACCGGCGACCACGAGGAGTCCCAGCACCACTCGCCGCGCTTCGCCGCCTACGCCGCCGAGATCACCGCGGACTGGGTGGCGCGGTTCGGACTGGCCGGGGAGCACGTCGTCGAGGTGGGGTGCGGGTCCGGTGACTTCGCCGCCGGGCTGCTCGGTGCCGGCGTGGGCCGGGTGACCGGGATCGACCCGCACTTCGTGCCGCAGCGGGTCCGCCCGGAGCTGACCGACCGGCTCACCGCCGTCCCCGCGGAGTTCGCCCGTGACCAGGTCGAGCCGGGCACCGCGGCGCTGGTCTGCCGGCACACCCTGGAGCACGTCCCGGACCTCGCGGTCTTCGGCGCCGAGCTGCACGCCGGGCTGCGGCGCGGCGGAGCGCGGGCGCTGCTCGCCGAGGTCCCCGACCTGGGCCGGATCCTCGACCAGGGCGCGTTCTGGGACCTGCAGTACGAGCACTGCTCCTACTTCACCCCGGCCACGATGCGCACCTTCCTGACCGGTGTCGGCTTCGCCGAGCCGGCGGTGCGGCTGACCTACGCCGACCAGTACGTCGTCGCCGAGGCCGGGCCGGACGGCGAGCCGGGCACGCCCGCGCTGGAGCCCCACCTGCGCGATGCGCTGCGCAGCGCCTGCCGGGACTTCGCGACCCGGGTGTCGGACCAGGTCGGGCGCTGGCGCGGGTGGCTCGGCGAGCGGGCCGCGGCCGGTGACGAGGTGATCGTCTGGGGCGGCGGGGCGAAGGGGCTGACCTTTCTCAACGTGGTCGAGGGCGGGGCGCAGGGCACCGGCGCGGTCGGCGCGGTCGTCGACATCAACCCCGGGCTGCAGGGCCGGTTCATGGGTGGGCTCGGGCTACCGATCCGCGCGCCCCGGGACCTGCTCGACGCACCTCCACGGTCGGTGCTGCTGATGAACCCGGTCTACACCGGCGAGGTGCGCGCCACCCTCGACGAGCTGGGCCTGACCGCCACCGAGCTGCTCGCCGTCTGACCCCGCGCCCGCGCCCGCCCCACCGCGCGCCCGCCCGCCCCGCGCCCGCCCGCCCCGCGCCCACCCCGCCCGGTTCGCACGAGCGGGCCCCTCGTACGAACCTTCGGGACGAACGGCCCGCTCGTGCGAACCGGGACGGGGGGTGTGGGCGAGGAGCACGCTCATCCGACCAGGCGCCGGACGACGGCCAGGTCCTCCGGGCTCGCCACGTGCAGGTTCGCCGGGTCCCCCGGCACCGTCACGACACGGTGGCCGAGCGCGGCGAGCATCCCGGAGTTCTCCACCGGCCGGGGCGCGTCGGCGTGCGCGGCGCGCAGTACGTCCGCGCGGAACGCCTGCGGCGACTGCGTGACCACCGCGTCCTGCTTGGGGAGGGTGTCGACGACGACGCCGTCGCGCACCCGCTGCACGACCTCCAGCAGCGGGACCACCGGCACCGCCCCGTCGGAGCCCGCCCGCACGGCGTCGACGACGTCGGTGAAGATCCGGTCGACGGCGAGCGGGTGCGCGGGGTCGGCGAGGACCAGGATCGTCGCCCCGCCGGGTACGACGGCCAGCCCGGCCCGCAGGGACTCCGACTGGTGGTCCCCGCCGACGGCGAGCGCGTCGACCGGCTCCCCGTCCCAGTCCACACCGGACGGCAGCACCAGGGCGACCCGGTCGCAGGTGCGCCGCGCGGCGGCGACGGTGTGGTCGACCAGCCGGGAGCCGGCCAGCTCGTCGAACTGCTTCAGCCTGCCGTAGCGGAGCCCGCGGCCACCCGCCAGTACGACGGCCCACACGTGTTCACGCACTCCGGTGATCCTGCCGGGTCCGGCGGGGGAACCGGACGCCGCACCCGATAGCCTCGGCCGTCCCCGATCGGGCGACCCGATCGGGCGACCGGAGGGGCGGACGAGGATGGCGGCACCGACGACGTCCCCCACCCCCGCGGCGCAGGCCGGCCCGCTGGCCGGGTCCCCCGCCTCGGTGGCACTGGTCCGGGCGGTCGCCGAGGATCCGGCGGCACCGCGCCTGGTCGCCGTCACCGGCCCGGCCGGGGCGGGCAAGTCCACCGTGCTGCGCGAGCTCACCCGGACGTGGGCCGACGCCGGCGCCGGGCAGGACGTGACGGTCGTCGACGACGCCCACGAGCTGGGTGACGACGAACTGTCCGAGCTGCGCGGGCGCGCCGGCCTCCCGGACGCCCGCCTGGTCGTCGCGTTCCGGCCGTGGCTCCGGAGCCGTGCACTGGCCCGGCTCGGCGCGACCCTGGCCGCCGCCGCGCCCCCGCTGGTCCTGGGCGCGCTGGACGCCGCCGGGATCGCCGCCCGGGCCGCCCGCGTCGTCGGGGTGCGGATCTCCGATGAGGCCGTCCGGGTCGTGGCCGAGCGCTCCGCGGGTTCCCCGGTACTGGTCGACCGGCTGCTCGCCCACGGCCGGGTCGGCGGCCCGGTGCCACCCCATCTGGCCGAGCAGATCGGCTACGCCGTCGACGCCGAGGACCCCCGGGTGGTCGAGCTGGTGACCGCGCTCGCGCTCGGCGCCCCGGTCGACGGCGAGGTGCTCGTCCCCCTGCTCGGGATCTCCGACGCGGCGGGCGTCGGCGTCGGCGCCGAGATCGCCGAGCTCGACGAGCTGTCCGGCCGGGCCATCGCCGCCGGTCTCTGCACGCCGGACGGCCGGGTCGTCCCGCTGGTCGCCGAGTCGATCCGCACCCGGGTCGCGCCGGCCCGGCGGGCCGAGCTGCGCCGCCACCTCGCCGAGATCGAGCTCGACCGCGGCGGGAGCGTGCTCGCCGTCGCCCGCACCCTGCGCGGTTCCGGGGCCACCGGCGAGCGGACCGCCGCGGTGTTCACCGCCGCCGCGGCCGAGGCGGCCCGCGCGGAGAGTCCGGACGCGGTCCGGTTCTACGCCGAGGCCGTCGCCGCGGGGGCACCCCCGCTGACCGTCGCCGCGCCGCGGGCGCAGGCGCACCTGGTCGCCGGGGACCTCGACGGCGCGCTCGGCCACGCCGACTCGGTGCTGTCGGCGACCGACGCCGTCGAGGCCGAGGACGCCGTCCGCGCCGGATCCGTCGCGGCCGCCGTCCTCGCCCGGCGGGGGTTGCTGGCGCGCAGCGCGGAGCTCTACCGGTGGACCGCCGCGGTGTCCGGGGAGCGCCCGCCGGCGGCGGCCGTCCCCGTCCTGGTCGGGACCGGTGCGCTGGAGGAGGCCCGCGCCGTCGTCGAGACCGGTGGCACCGGCTTCGTCGCCGGTCGCGCGCCCACCCTCGTCGACGGTGCCGACGACCTCACCGCCCGCGGTGTGCTCGACTCGGTCGAGGGATCGCCCACCGCCGCGCTGTCGGGTCTCGCCCGTGCCGCCGGGCTGCTGGAGACCGCGCACGGCGCCGCGCTGCTCCCCGACACCCCGGCCGCGCTCGCCGCACTGGTGGCGGTGCACACCGGGGAGTTCGACGTCGCCGCGTCCGTGCTGGACCGCGCCCTGCACACCGGGCTCGGCGGGGCACCGGCCCGCGCCCGGCACCGGCTGCTGCTCGGCTGGATCGCGCTGCTGCGCGGCGCGACCGGGACGGCCTCGGAGCGGCTCGCCGCGGTCGACGCCGGCGACGGCCCCCTCGAACCGCGCGACGAGTTCCTCGCCGCCGCGCTGCAGGTCGCGATCGCCCGTCGTCAGTCCGACCTCGGCGGGCTGATGCGGTCCTGGACCCGGGCCCGGCAGGCGATCGTCCGCCACCCGGTCGACCTCTACGTGCTGCAGCCACTCGGCGAGCTGGTGACCGCGGCGTCGCGGCTGCGGGAGGAGAGCTGGGTGGCCCCGCACCTCGCCGAGGCCGACGCGCTGCTCGACCGGCTCGGCAGGCCCGCGCTTTGGGCCGCCCCGCTGCACTGGGCGCGGTTGCAGGCCGCGGTGCTGACCGACGACGTCGAGGCCGCCCGCGCCCGTTCCGGCGAGCTGCAGAGCGCCGCCTGCGGCAGCCGTTTCGCCCACGCCATGGCCACGGCGGCCCCGCACTGGGTGGGTGTGCTGGAGGACCGGGTCGACGCGGCCGAGGTCGAGGCCGCAGCCCGTGGGCTGCACGCCGTCGGCCTCTCCTTCGACGGCGGACGCCTCGCCGGGCAGGCGGCCCTGCGGACCGGCGACCGGCGTGCGGTGTCCGCGCTGCTGGCCTGCGCGCGGGCCCTGCAGGCCGCCGGGACCGACCTGCGGTCGGGGTCCGACCCCGGGCCCGCGGAGGGCCCGGGACCGGAGCCGGAGGAGCGCGCCGCCGCGGCCGCCGCCCCGGCCCCGGCGCCGGCCGAGGTCGCGCCGGAGCAGCCGGTGTCCGGTCTGCTGTCCGAGCGGGAGCTGGAGGTCGCCGAGCTCGTCGTGCAGGGACGCACGCAGCGCGAGATCGGTGAGGCGCTGTTCATCTCGGCGAAGACGGTCGAGCACCACGTGGCCCGGATGCGCCAGCGCCTCGGGGTGGGCGGCCGCAGCGAGCTGCTCGACGAGCTCCGCCGGATCCTGGGCGGGCGCGGGTAGGCCTCAGTGGTGGGCGTGCGGGCGGGCGGCCTCGGCGAGCAGCCCCTCGCAGGACCGCACCACGATCCGCGCGGCCTCAGCCGAGGCCCGCCCGGTCAGCGGGCTCTCCGCGCGGCGTCGCCAGCGGCGCAGCGCCTCGGAGGCCGTGTCGTGCACCTCGCGCGGGCCCGTGGTGCCGTCGAGCCCCAGCCGGGCGGCGGCCGAGCCGCCCTCGCCCCCGAGCAGCCGTTCGGCGTCGGCGAGTGCCTCGGGCGGGAACACGATCTTCCCGGCCCGCAGGTCGGCCAGCGCGCGCAGCTCGACGAACTCGTGCGCCCCGGCCAGGATCCGCTCCACCTCGGCCCGCAGCGACGCGGTCGCGGGACGGGGCTCGCGGGTGAGCACCAGGTCGACCGCGAGCAGCGCGGAGCGGGCCTTGAGCAGGTCGCGACGCTCGGAGAACTGGGTGTCGAGCACCGAGCGCAGCTCGTCGAGACCCGAGCGGCGCACCAGGTCGTCGGCCAGCGCGGTCGGGTCCTTCACACCCTGGCGGATCAGCGTCGTCCCGAGCCGGACGCCGAACAGACCGAACCGCTCCAGCAGGGCGATCCGGGTGGCGGCGTCGGGCCGGTCGAGGTCGGTGCGGCCGAACCGGTCGGCCGACAGCAGCAGCGCCTCGACGTCGGCCCGCGGGAGCGCGGCCAGCTCGGTGAGCGCGACGTACTCGTCCTGCCGCATGGTGCGGGCGGTCTCGGCGAGCAGCCCGGCCACGGCGACCACGGTCTGGCACAACCCGCGCAGCTTGTCGTCCCCGCGGTAGCGCCGGGCGATCCGGCGGGCCGAGATCAGCGCGTCGAGCCGGCCGACGCCGATCTCGTCGGCCCGCGACAGCACCGCGATGGTGTTCACCGGGGTCGCGCGGGCGACCCCGCGGTCGTGGAAGGCCTCGAGGAAGCGCACGTCGCCGGCGTGCAGGTGGCGCATCAGGTAGACGACGGCGTCGGCGGGCGACGGCGTGTCCTCGGGCGTGAGGAACTCCCCGGCCCGGCCGGCGGCGTCGGCGGTCAGCGAACCGATGCCGGGGGTGTCGATGAGATTGGTGCGCCGCAGGTGCTGGGAGGGCCAGTCGACGTGCAGCCGGTCGACGTCCTCCACCCGGGTGCCCTGCAGGTCGATCTGCAGCGCGCCGTCGCGCCGGGCCAGGGTGAGCGGACGGTCCGCGCCCGAGCGCAGGTGCATCCGTACGCCCGGCGCGGCCGCGTCGGCGTACCAGGTGACGATGCGGGTGCACTCCCCCGCGTCGGTGGGCGCGATCCGTTCGCCGACCAGGGCGTTGAGCAGCGTGGACTTGCCGGCCTTGACCTTCCCGGCGATCGCGACGCGCAGCGGCTCGTCGAACCGGTCGAGGTGGTGGCGCAGCCAGCCCGCGGCCTGCGGGGAGTCGCCGTAGGCGTCCAGGGTGCGGCGCAGCAGCGCACGGGTCTGCTCGGTCAGTGCGTTCACGCCGGCCCCCCGGTGCCCGCGGCGGTGGCCAGCGCCCTGGCCCGCTCGGCGAGGCCGGTGACGCGCTCCAGCTCGGCCTCCAGGTCCGCGACGCGCTGCTGGCGCTCGACGTCGTCCTTCAACGCCGTCTGCGCGGCCGCGACGGACTCCTTCAGCGCCTCGGACAGCTCGTCGGCGATGGTGGTGAAGTGGTCGCGCAGGTCGCGCTGGATCCGGCGGAGGTTGTCCCGGGAGTCCTTCCCGACCTGGAAGGTGACCTCGTCGATGTGCCGGCGCACCGCGTTCTTGGAGTCGGCCTGACGACGCTGCTTCATGCGCTTCTTCTCGTCGCGCACGGTCTTGGCGCCGAACAGCAGACCGGCGCCGACCGAGACGGGGTTGAGCAGGAAGAAGCCGGCGAAGGTGGAGGCCAGACCGAACATGAGCAGGCCGCCGTACCCGCCGCGGGCGCCGACGAACAGCTTCTGCCCGATCCCGAACTTCTCGTCCGCGGGCATCTCCAGCGGGTCCACCAGGCCGGCCACCGAGCCGCCCGCGACGCGCAGCTCGGGAAGCGTCACGTCGACGGCCTCGGCGAAGTGCTCGGCGACCTGCTCGGCCAGCCAGCGGGCCCGCTCGGTCGTCCAGACGAAGTTCTGCGCGACGGCGTGTGCCACCTGCTTGTGGAACCACTCGGCGAACTGTTCCCAGATGTCGGCCGGGTCGGCGTCCTCGAGGAGCTGCTCGGCGTCGCGGGAGACCGCGCGCAGCCGGTCGCGCAGGTCGTACTCGATGTCGGCGATGAGGTCGGCGACGCCGTCGGTGAGCGTGGTCTGCCAGCGCGCGGACCGCTGGCGCAGGCCGTCGACGCGCGACCGGGCGGCCTCCAGCTCGCGGGCGAGCTGACCCGCCTTCTCCGGGTCGTTCTGCGACATCAGCTCGGCCCGCATGGTGGCCTCCAGGGCCTGGCAGGTGACGAGCACGTCCTGGCTGGTGGAGCGGCGGTCCAGGTCGTCGGCGGCGCCGACGACGCGGCGCAGCAGGAAGCTGGTGAGGGCCTGGAACCCGGACTCGGCGATGAGGTCGAGGTCCTGGGTGCGGGCCGCGTGCAGCCGCAGCGCCGAGGAGACCGGCAGCAGCTCGGCGTCGATCCGGGCGGAGCGCAGGTGCCCCTGGTCGAGGTCGACGATGCGGCGCCAGTGCGGGTACAGGTCGGTCTTGGTCACGATGCAGGCGACGTTCGGGCAGAGCTTGCGCGCGGCCTGCAGGAACTCCAGCTCGGGGGCGGTGTACTCCTGGCTGGCGTCGGAGACCAGCAGGACCGCGTCCGCGGTCGGGAGGGCCGACATCGTCGCGGCGCCGTGCGCGGACCCGAGCCCGCCGACACCGGGGGTGTCGACGAGGGCCAGCCCGCTCTGCAGGAGCTTGCGGGGCAGCGTGACCTCGGCGCGGGTGAGGTGGGCCCGGTTGCCCGGGTTGCCTGCCTCCGAGACGTGCTCGGCGAGCTGGTCCAGCCCGACGACGGTCCGCTCGGCCTTCTCGGTCGGCGCACCGCCGGGGTCGGGTGCCTCGCGCACCAGGGTCACCGAGGTCTCCTCGCCGTAGCGCACGAGCGTCGGCACGGCGGTGGCGATGTCGTCGTCGACGGGGCACACGGTGGCGTTGACCAGCGCGTTGACCAGCTGGCTCTTGCCCTGCTTGAACTCGCCGACGACCAGCACCCGCACGACCGGGTCGGTGAGGCGGGCCTTCGCCTGCTGCAGCCGGGGCGCCAGGTCGGGGCGGTCGTAGGCGGTCACCGCCTTGAGGGCCAGGTCGACGAGCGCGACCGCCTCCGGCACCGCCACGACTGCTTCCCCCCGGTCACCTCGTGGACGGTGCGCGGCACCGTCCGTCACGTTGCCGTCATGGATACACGAACGGCGACGGCCCCGGTCACCCACGGGTGGGTGACCGGGGCCGGCCGGTCCGGGCGGTCGAACGTACTGACCCGCCCGGAGCAGCGCTACCGGATCAGAGGACGGACGCGCTGACGTCGTTGTGCGAGAGGACGTCGGTGTGGCTGTGGTCGTCGACGTGGGTCTCGGTGTACTGGCTGTCGTCCGAGTTGTACGAGTCGTCGATGTCGACCGAGGAGCGCGACTCGTTGTGGGTCTTGTTGAACGAGTCGCTCGCGTCGTTCGAGCCGGTGGCCTCGCCGCCCAGGGAGACCGCGCCGCCCTTGTCGGCGGAGATGTCGCCGGTGTTGTAGGCCGAGCCGGAGCCGAACGAGGTGGTGTTGTCGTCACCGGAGACGACCTGGTTGTCGTCGCCGACCACGTTGTGGTCGCCGGTGGTGACCGGGGCGTTGTTGTCGCCGCCGACGGCCACGGCGCC
Source organism: Pseudonocardia sp. ICBG1293 (assembly GCF_020131355.1). GTDB lineage: Bacteria > Actinomycetota > Actinomycetes > Mycobacteriales > Pseudonocardiaceae > Pseudonocardia. Next base: position 256,138 of record NZ_JAHLEL010000008.1, on the reverse strand, counting down.
GTCACCGGAGGCGACGGTGGTCGTGGTGTCGATGGTCTGGTCGAAGTCGCCGCCGCCGGTGTCGATGTTCTGGTTCACCGAGTTGTCGATGATGGTGTCGCGGTCGTCGATGTTGGTGGTGTAGTGGTTGTTGGTCACGTACTTGTCGATGTACTTGACCGGGTCGTCGCCGTGGTGCACGGGCGGCGGCGGCGGGGTGTGGTGGTGGCCGCCACCGTGGCCGCCACCGGTGTTGTAGTCACGGTCGAACGACACGTCGTCGTTGTCCTGGGCCAGGACCAGGGCGTCGCGGACGTCCTCGGCGGAGACCTCGGACAGGCCGCACTGCGCGAGCAGGCCGTGCGGGTCCTCCTTGAACTCGGCCAGCAGCTTCGGGTCCTTCAGCAGGTCCAGGATGAACTGGATCAGCGACTTCTCGACGGACATGGCGTTCTCCTCTGGGGTGCCGCCGGGCTCGGGCGCGCGGCGGAGGGTTCGGGTGGTGCGGGAGGTGGTGACCGGGCCGGGGTCGGGGGCGGCCCGGCCCGGTCACCGGGCGGTGCGGTGGGTCAGCCGACGGACAGGTCGACGTCGTTGTGCGAGGCGATGTCGGTGTGGCTGTGGTCGTCGACCGACGTGTGGGTCTCGGTGCTGGAGTCGGTGTTGTACGAGTCGTCGATGTCGACCGAGGAGTGCGACTCGTTGTGGGTCGTGTTGAAGGACCCGTCGGCGTCGTGCGAGCCGGTCGCGTCGCCGCCCAGGGACACCGCGCCACCCTTGCTCGCGGAGATGTCGCCGGTCTTGTAGGCCGAGCCCTCGCCGAAGGCGGTGGTGTTGCCGTTGCCGGCCACGACCTGGTTGCCCTCGCCCACCACGTTGCCGTTGCCGGTGGTGACCGGGGCGTTGTTGTCGCCGCCGACGGCCACGGCGCCGTCACCGGAGGCGGTGGTCGACCGGATGTCGATGTCCTGGTCGAAGTCGCCACCGTGGGTGTCGATGTTCTGGTTCACCGAGTTGTCGACGATGGTGTCGCGGTCGTCGATGTTCTGGGTGTGCCAGACGTCCTTGACGTGCACGTTCTCGTGGGAGGCCGCGGTCTTGTGGCCGTGCTCGCCGTGGCCCTTGCCCTCGCTCCAGCCCCAGCCGCCCTTGCCCGAGTCCCAGCTGAAGCCGGTGTCGTAGTTGCGGTCGAAGGACACGGTGTCGTTGTCCTGGGCGATGACGATCGCGTCGCGGATGTCCTCCGGCGACAGCTCCGACAGGCCGTAGTAGTGCAGGGCCGCGTTCGGGTCCTTCTCGAACCAGTCGCGGACCTGGATGCTCTCCGAGCCGCTGCCGAGCAGCAGCTTGATGAACTCGACGAGCGAGATGTTCTCCGCCATGACGGCCTCCGGTGACCTCGGGGTGACCGGTCCGTCGGCGACGACCGGTGTTGACGACGAAAGCTAGGGGCGCCGGGCGGTCCGGCCATCGGGGATCGCTCCGGGTCCGTGGGGGGGCCGTTAGGGGATCGGTCCCCAACCTCGATCTGCTGCGCCGCACGGGCTAACACCGGCGCGGTCCCCGCCGATGGGTCTGGCGAGAGGACCACGCCGGCGCGCCGGTTCGACGAGGGGAGAGCAGTGATGTCGTACCTGCTCGGGATCGATCTGGGGGTGACCTCGGTGACCGCCGCCGTGCTGCGCACGGGCGGTGCCGCGGAGCCCGTGCGGCTGGGCGGTCGCGACGGGGGCGACGTGCTCCCGGCGGTGCTCGTCGCGACGCCGGGGGGCGACCTGCTGTGCGGCGGGCCCGCCCTGCGCCGGGCCCCGGCGGACCCGGACCGCGTCGCGCGCGGCTTCCTCGACCGGGTCGGGGACCCGACCCCCCTGTCGCTGGGCGGGTTCGCCTATGCGGCCGAGGACCTGTGCGCCCGGCTGGTGCGGGTGCTGGTCGACGAGGTGTCGGCCCGGCACGGTGGCCCGCCGTCCCGGATCGGCGTCACCTGCCCGGTGGGCTGGGGCCGGCACAAGCGGGACCTGCTGGCCGCCGCCCTGCGCCGCCGCGGGCTGACCGTCTCCCTGGTGACCGCGCCGCAGGCCGTCGCCCTCGCCCACCGCGCCGTGGCGCCGGCCGGGGGGCCGCTCGCCGTCGTCGACCTCGGGGGCAACGGGACCACCGCGACCGTGCTGGCCGCGGCCGCGCCCGGGGTGCTGCCCGACGGGCTCGGCCGCACGCTGACCTGCCGGACCGGTGGTGCCGACGTCGACGACGCGGTGTTCGCCTTCGTCCGGTCCTCCTCGCCGGCCACGGCCGCCGCGTTCGACGCGCTCGACCCCGACGACCCGCGGACGGTCGCCGCCCTGACCGTGCTGCGCGACGAGTGCCGCGCCGCCAAGCAGCTGCTGTCCCGCGACACCGTGGCGACCGTCCCGGTGGAGCTGCCCGGCCTGCGCACCGCGGTCCGGATCCACCGTTCCGACCTCGACGAGCTCACCCGTCCCCTGCTCGAGCCGGTCACCGACCTGGTGCAGGACGTCGTCGCGGCCGCCCCGGACGCCGAGGTGCTGCTCGCCGGCGGCGCGGCCCGGATGCCGGTCGTCGTGCAGGCGGTCTCGGCGGCACTGGGCCGCCCGGTCGCCGTCGTCGCCGACCCGGTCGCCGACGCCGCCCGCGGCGCCGCGCTGGCCGTCGCACCGGGCGCGGGGACCTCCTGGCCCGGTGTCCGGATGGCGCCGCTCACCGGCGTCCCTGCGCCGCGCGAGCCCGTCGACCCGGCCGGTCGCAGCCCCTGGGACCGGCCCGGTGCCGACACCACCGACCACACGGAGCGCACCGAGCGCACCGCCGCGGCCTGGCCGGCCCGCGGTGAGCGGGAGCGGACCGCGCAGCCCGTCACGGTCGCCGGGGCCGTCGCCCTGCTCGACCCGGAGCCGCCGACCGGTCCGCTGCCCGCGGTCCCCCGCGCCCGTACGGCGCAACCCCCCGCCCCCGTCCGGACGTCGGTCCTCGGGGCCGGACAGGCGTACGCCCCGCCCGGCGCCCGGCCGGAGCGGCCCGTTCCGGACACCCTGGTCACCCGGGACGCGCCGGCCGCCGCCCGGCGCACCACGGTCACCCGGCAGCGCCTGGCCATCGGCGCCGGTGGCCTGGCCGGTGTCGCCGCCATCGCGGGTGCGCTGCTGTTCTGGCCCACGGCGAGCCCGGGGATCGGTGAGCTGAGCGCGGCCCCGGTGCTGAGCTCGCCGGCCGTCGCACCGGCCCCGGTCGCCCCGGGAGCGGCCCCCGCGGGGGTCGCGGCCGGACCGGCCGCGGGCGGCCCCGCAGGTGGGTCGCAGGCGGCCGCCGCCGGCACCGGTGCCTCGCGGGGCGCGGCCACCGGCGGTACGGCGGCCCGGCCCGCCGTGGGCGCGGCCGCGCCGGTCGCCGCCGGCGCCCCGGCCCCCGCGCCGGCCGCCCCCGCGCCGGGAGCTCCGGCTCCGGCGCCCCCGGCCCCGGTGGTGTCGACCCCGCCGGTCACGGCACCGCCGGTGACCGACCCGGGCCCGAGCACCCCGGCCGAGGGCACCCCCGACCCGACCACCCCGCCGGTCACCACCCCGCCCAGCACCGACCCGGCCACCCCGGTCCCGGGTCCGACGACCACCGCGCCGGCGCCGGCGTCGACCACCCCGGCCGGCGTCGCGTGATCGTCCTGTCCGACAGGGAATCGACCATCGATCACCCTCTGCGCTGCGACGACAGCGCGGAGTGACCCCCACCCCGTCCGGGCCGGACACCGGAGCGGGATGATTCGGACCGCCGGGCCGGCGTGGACACGGGAGCCCCCACGCCGGCTCGGCCCCACGGACCCATGCGACACCGTGGTGCCCGAAGGTGTGACCGCTGCCGCGTCGCGTCGACCGTGTCCACCCCCTCCGAGGTGGTAAAACACTGCTCGTCGCGGTTCGGGGACGGTGTGAGAGGGGCGCGTGGTGACGCGGTTGGCGGGGGCAGTCATCGGCATGGCGGCGGGTGCGTTGTTGCTCGCGTATGTCGTGGTGGGCTGGCCGATCCTGGTGGTCGGGGGACCGCTGCTCGTCGGGGTGGCCCTGACGGTCGGCATCCTGGTCCTCACCGAGCGCCCGCGGGCCCTGCTGGCCGAGCGCCGGGCGGCGACCCAGGGCGGCACGTCCCCCTGGCAGGCGGCCGGTCCGGGGCACGAGCAGCCCGGCAGCGGTCTCATGAGCGGTTTCTTCGAGATGCCCGCGTCGCTGCCCGAGCAGCGACCCGCTCCGTCGGACGCCCGCCCGGCCGGCACCCGGTAGCGGTACGTCACAATCGGGCGGTGCCGATCTTCACGCGTGCTGCCCGTGACCTGACCCGGGCCCGCCCGTGCTGATCGGGATGCTGTTCGCGGTGTTCGCGATGCTCTGCAGCACCGTCGCCGCCATCCTCCAGGCCGACGCGGCGAACCAGGGCGGGCGTACCAGCGCCGTGCTCGCCCGTCCCCGCTTCCTGGGCGGCATCGGCATGGACATCGTGACCTGGCTCTGCATGGTCGTCGCGCTGCAGTTCATCCCGATCTTCGCGGTGCAGGCGACGCTCGCCGGGGCGATCGCGATGACCGCCCTCTACGCGCGCTACTTCCGGGGCGAGTGGCTGCGACCGGTGCACCGGCTCGCGATCGGCGCCAGCATGCTCGGGCTCGCGTTCGTCGCCGGCAGTGCGGGGACCGAACGCAAGCAGGCCCTGACCGGCCACGGGACGACGGTCGCCGTGCTGATCGCGGCGCTCGTCGTGATCATGGCGGTCACGCTGGCGATCACGAACTCGACCAAGCCGTGGCCGTCCGCGGTGCTCGCCGGACTCGGGCTCGGCGGCGGCTCGGTCTGCATCCGCGCGATGCACGTCTCCGACGGCGTCGACCTGGGGAGCCTGCTGCGCGAGCCGCTCGTGTACATCCTGGTCGGGATGGCGCTGACCGGCCTGTACAACTACGCCCGTGCGCTGCAGCTCGGTGACGTCTCCACGGTGACCGCGCTCTACATGGTCACCCAGGTCGTCGTGCCCGGGCTGGTCGGCATCACCCTGCTCGACGACACCGTCCGCCCCGGTCTGTGGTGGCTGCTGCTGCTCGGCCTGGCGCTCGTCGTCTACGGCACCTCGATCCTGGCGCGACGCCGTCCGGAGAAGCGGACTCCCCCGCGGGTGGCCTAGTTTCGGGCCATGCCCTCGTTCGAGCGCCCCGGCGTGACCCTGCACTACGAGGAGCACGGCACGGGGTTCCCGGTCCTGCTGCTCGCCCCGGGGGCATGAACTCGACGGTCGCGGCCTGGGACAACGCCCCCTGGAACCCGGTCACCCACCTCGCGCAGCGCCACCGCGTCATCGCGATGGACCAGCGCAACGCCGGCTCCTCGGTCGCCGAGGTCCACGGCAGCGACGGCTGGGACACCTACACCGCCGACCAGCTCGCCCTGCTCGACCACCTGGGCGTCTCCGAGTGCGCGGTGCTCGGCATGTGCATCGGCGGCGCCTTCATCGCGAACCTGCTGGTCACCGCCCCGCAGCGCGTCCGGGCCGCGGTCGCGCTGCAGCCCATCGGCCGCGCCGACAACCAGCACCTGTTCGAGAAGAGCTTCGAGAGCTGGCGCGCGGGGATCGAGGCCGACCACCCCGGGGTCCCCGACGACGACTGGGCCGCGTTCCGCACGAACATGTGGGGCGGCGGGGGGATTCTCTACTCCGTCCCCGACGAGGCGCTCGCCCACGTCGCGACGCCGTGGCTGGTCCTCATGGGGACCGACGACTTCCACCCGGAGCCGGTGTCGCGCCGCCTCGCCGGGCTCGCGCCGGGTGCGGAGCTGGTGGAGCGGTGGAAGACCGAGCCGCACGTCGCCGACGGTCGCGCCGCCGTCGACCGGTTCCTCGCGACCCATCTGGTCTGATTCCTCCACGACGGGTGCCCCCCCGCCGGGGGCACCCTGTCCGCATGCCGAGTTGGGACGACGTGGTGCGGATCGGGTCCGGACTGCCGGAGGTCGAGGAGTCGACCTGGTACCGGACGCCGGCGCTGAAGGTCCGTGGCAGGGGTTTCGCCCGGCTGCGCACCGAGGCCGAGGGCGCGCTGGTGCTGATGTGCTCGCTCGAGGAGAAGGAGGCGCTGCTCGCGTCGGGCGACCCGGCGTACTCCACCACCCCGCACTACGACGGCCACGGCTCGATCCTCGTCGATCTCGACCGGGTCGACGCGGGGCAGCTCGCGGAGCTCGTCGAGGAGGCGTGGCGACGGAAGGCCCCGCCGTCGGTGCTGCGTGCGCGCGACGGCTGAGCCAGGATCGTCGTCGTGCGCTACGTGGTGATCGGGGCAGGGGCCGTCGGCGGGACGATCGCGGCGCGGCTGCACGCGGCGGGCAGGGACGTCGTGGCCGTCGCGCGGGGGGCGCACCTCGACGCGATCCGCGAGCGCGGGTTGCGGCTGGACACCCCGGAGGGATCGACGGTCCACCCGGTGCCCGCCGTGGGCACGGTCGGCGAGGCCCGCCCCACCCCCGACGACGTCGCGATCCTCGCGGTCAAGTCCCAGGACACCCCGCCGCCGCTGGCCGCGCTGCTCAAGGCGGCGCCCGGGATCACCGTCGTGTGCGCGCAGAACGGTGTCGCGAACGAGCGGCTCGCCGCCCGCCGCACCGACCGGGTGCAGGCGATGCTGGTGATCCTGCCCGCCGAACACTACGAGCCGGGCGTCGTCGTGGCGTCGTCCTCGCCGATCCCGGGGGTGCTCGACGTCGGCCGCTTCCCCTCCGGCGTCGACGCGACCACCGAGGCGATCGCCGCCGACCTCACCGCTGCCGGGTTCTCCTCCCGCGCCGACCCGGACGTGATGGCCGCGAAGTACGGCAAGCTGCTCACGAACCTGGGCAACGCCGTCGACGCCGTCTGCGGGCTCGACGACCCGGACGCGCCCCGCCTCGTCGAGGTCGCGACCGCGGAGGGCACGGCCGTCCTCGCCGCGGCGGGGATCACCGCCCGGACCGGTGACGACGACCGCGTCCGCCGGGAGGGGATCATCACCGAGCGGCCGGTCGCGGGCGCGACCCGGCAGGGATCGTCGTCGTGGCAGAGCCTGCGGCGCGGGACCGGCTCGATCGAGGCGCGGTACCTCAACGGCGAGATCGTGGCCCTGGGTGCGGCGCACCGGATCGCCACCCCGGTCAACACCGAGCTGATGCGGGTGGCCGAGGAGATGGCCGCGGCCGGCGAGCCGCCGGCGTCCCGGGCCGGAGCGGACCTCTGGTGACGGCCTACCCGCTCGACGTCGCCCGCCCCGCGTTCCTCGACGCGCTCGACGGGCTGGCGGCGCTGCTCGACCACGTCGACGACACCGATCTGCACGCCCGCAGCCGGTGCCACGGGTGGCTCGCCGCGGACGTGCTGGCCCACCTGCACCTCGGGCTGGTCGAGATGCTCGCCGGGTTCCCCGCCCGTACCGACCGCGCCGCCGACGCCGACCTCGCGAGCTACTGGACCGCTCCGCTGCCCGGGGCGGAGCGGCCGGGCTGGGCGCACGAGCGCTTCGCCCGCGCCGTCGCGGCCGCCTACGCCCGCCCGACCGGTCAGGTGGCCCACGTCGGGACGACGCTGCGCGGGCTGCGCCGGCTCGTCGCGGACCTCGACGCGCCGTACCGGCTGGAGTTCCAGGGACACGTCCTCGAGGTCGGGGACTTCGTCGGCACCTGGGTCGTCGAGGTCGTGGTGCACCATCTCGACATGACCGTCGCGCTGCCGGACGCGCCGGCACCGCCCGCCTCGGGACTCGCGGTGGTGCGGGAGACGCTGACCCGGCTGGCGGGTCCCGACGCCGTCGCGGGCTGGGAGGACGACACCGCACTCGCCCTGGCCGGGACCGGGCGGGAGCCGGGGATGACGCCGGTGCTGGGCTGACCGGTGCTGCCGTAGCCCTCCTGCCGTAGCCCTCCTGCCGCCCGTGCGGTGGGCCGGCGCCTCGCCGGTGGGTCCGTCCGGTCCCGGACGGGCGCTCGGCCCGCCGGGCCGCCGTCGGACGTCCGTGACCGGAATCGTCTGGGCACCGCCCCGGCTCGCGCCTACCGTCGGTCCATGACCTCCGACGCGCACGGCACCGAGATCCGCACCCTCGCCGAGCTGCAGGAGATCACCGGGCAGCCCGTCGCGCCCGCGCTGGCGAAGGAGCGCGACCACCTCGTGGACGTGCACCGCGCCTGGCTGGCGGAGTCCCGGTTCCTGCTGCTGGCGACGTCGGGCCGGGACGGCACCTGCGACGTGTCCCCGAAGGGCGACCCGGCCGGCTTCGTGCACGTCGTCGACGACCGCACGGTCGCGATCCCGGAGCGGCCCGGCAACGGCCGCGTCGACGGCTGGCGCAACGTCCTGGAGAACCCGCACGTCGGCGTCATCCTGCTGGTGCCGGGCCGCAACGACACGCTGCGCATCAACGGCCGGGCCCGGCTCGTCCGGGACGCGCCGTACTTCGACGAGCTCGCCGTGAAGGGCCGCCGGCCGCTGCTCGCCTGCGAGGTCGCGATCGAGCAGGTCTACGTCCACTGCCCCAAGGCCTTCCTGCGCTCCGAGCTGTGGGCGACGACGAGCTGGCCCGCGCCGGACGCGCTGCCCTCCACCGCGCAGCTCGCCAAGCGGCTCGCCCGCCCCGACGAGCCGCTGGAGAAGATCGAGGAGTACTACGGCGCCGGCTACGCGGCCCGGCTCTGCTGAGGGTCGCGCAGGTTACATCGAAACCGCAGGTCAGACCCTGCACAATAGGGAGACGTGACACCCCCCGTCCCGCCGCTGCGGCGATCCCTGCATGCCCTGCTGTCCGCCGTCCTGACCGCGCTCGCGATCCCGGTCGTGCTCGCGGCGGGTGCCGCGCTGCCGCCGGCCGCGGTGGTCGCCGGGATCGTGCTCGCGCTGTTCGTCGCCGGTGTGGCCCGCACCCTGTCCTGGGTGGCCGGGGAGCCGGTCGGCGAGCGGGCGACGGCGCTGGCCGTGGCCAGCGGCCTCGGTGCCGGGACCACGGCGGTCACCCTGGGCGTGGTCGCGGTGTTCGCCGGTCCCGCGGTGCTCGTGCTCGTCCCGCTGCTCACCGCGGCCGGGATCGGGGCCTGGTGGGTCTCCCGCGGGGACGTGCCGCGCGCGCTCTGACCCCATGATCGAGCGTCGTCCGTTCGCACGGGGACGGGATCGTTCCCCGGACACGACGAAGGCCCAGGCTCGGCGGTGAATCTGCCGCTGACCTGGGCCTCCGTGTCTGGAGCGGATGACGGGAATCGAACCCGCGTATTCAGCTTGGGAAGCGGCGGAAACGATTCCAAATATAGCTCTGACCTGGGGATCGGTTCGGTCAGCGGTGCCCCGGATTGACCGTCGCTGACCCCTGCTTGTTGCTGGCTTGTTGCTACGTTGCTGATCCCTACGGGGTGGTTCTCCTGTACCACGTCGGCTCCTGCTGGTGATCTCCTCGCGGCGCAGGCTTGTCCCTGCCAGGTCGAGGGGGTGGGGTGCAAGGTACGGGTTCCAGCCTTGCACCCCACCCCCTCGACCTGGTTGCCGTCTCGGTGCGCTGTGAGGAGATCACCAGCCCTGCCGCACTCCCCCTGATCTCCGAGCCGTGTTGGGTCCGGGCGGAGCCCGGCCGCCGGAGGCATCCCGGGTGGCACGCCTGGCTCTCAGAGCAGTCGGACGACGGTCCGTCCGGCATCGACGTCGGCGCGACGACCAGTGCGGCGTGGAGCTGGGTGCAGTGCCATCGTCGGCGGTGTCCATGGTGCAGGTGTGCCGGGGTGTCTTTCTGGGGGTTCAGGCGCCTGCGTGGCGGTTTGGGGTCGGGTAGCCGAACCCGCCGCCGCGAACGGGCCGGAGGTGTAGTGAGCGAGCGGCGGGGGCGGCGTGGCCGCCCCCGCGCCGCCGGAGGCGGCGCCTTGATCTTCTAAAGGCAAATTCGGCAATGCTGCGCATGACGAGAAGCTACGTACGGTGCGCTCAATTGCGACGTTGCGGTGTGTCATCAGGAGCTGAAGTCGGGGACCGAGGACCGTGGGATTCTGTCCTGAAATATGCTCAGGGGTTACGCTTTATCTCCTGGAGCTGGTCGAGGTAGGAAGCCGCCTCCGGGGCGTTACTGAAGCGATCTGCGAGGACGCCAGCGAGGTCTTGGGAGACCATCGCGAGGGAGGGGAGCGACTTCCTTTCGCCGTTGAGAGCCTGGCGACCGAGGAGAATGGCTCCTTCAAGGTCGCCGGCCCGTGCAGCTGCGACCCCGAGAGTCACTTTGGCTTCCGCTATGCGCATCGGCGCTCGCTCGGCTCCGTTGAAATCAACAGCACCATGTATTACCTCGTCCGCGAGCGCGCTTGCGAGCCTATCCTCTCCGACTTTCCGGTAGCAATCCATGACGTAAAAGTCAAACTTCAGAGGGTCTACAACGAAGTGGTTGTTGATGTTTTCCGGGTAGGGCAGCGATTCCAGGAGCACTCGCCCGCGCTCAAGCGCAGTGTCCATCTCCTTGCGGCCTCCCATGCGCGCCCAAGCTTTGGCTTCTTGAGCAGCGAGCTGGACTACGACCGAATGATTGCCCGCTGCTTCAGCTCCAGACCGTGCTGCTGCGACAACTCCTCGGTAGTCCCCGGAGGTGAGCGAGAACCAGGCTCGCATCTCGTGGGACCAGCCCAAGACTCCGGCGCTCTCGACTTCCTGGCCGAGGTGGAGTGCTGCGCGGCGGGTCGCCTCGGCTGCCCGCTTGTCGCCCATGTCGTATTCAAGGCAGCCGACGAGCAGTGCGAGCCATCCGGCCAATTCTAGAGTCTCGCGCCTCTGACTGAAACTGAGTCGGCCCTCTTGCATTTCAACGATGCGCCGTAGCCATTGGCGACCTTCCGTGAGGAGCTCGCCGGGTCGACTGTGTGCATACTCGGAGCAGAGGCGATCGACTGTTATTTTAAGGGCGTTGATGGTCGCAGCGTTGACTGAGGACTCTTGGAGCCTCGACACGATCTCCATCGTGTCCATTCCGGTTGCGTTGATGATCGCAGTGTTCGATTCAGAGTTTTCCTCGACGCGAAACAGTGAGGTGGAGACGGTTTGCAGTGTCGCGGAGATTAGAGGGGTATAGTGGGGGCTGGGACGGTTTTCTCCACGCTCCCACGCCTTCCAGCGCCGTAGCAAGTGATCGGGGCCGGGCAGAGGGGCAGTGGCGTGGCGCCGCATTTGCTCGGCAGCCTCAGCTTGCGACCATTGACGGGCCTCGCGAAGGGCGCGAATACGTCGCGCCCACTCTGGAGTGTTGCTGGACACTAGTGTTGCGGTAACTAGGTTACTTTACTCACGGGCTGGTTTACGGGATCATGAGCTGTGCCGTTGACTGTGACCGTGGACGTTCCGGCCGCCGACCGCGAGGTGTTGGAGTCCTGGCTGCGTTCCTCGTCGGTTTCGGCGGGACTGGCCCGACGGGGCAGGATCGTGTTGCTGGCCGCGGACGGGGTGGCGGTCAAGGACATCGTCACACTGGTCGGGGCGTCGAAGGCGACGGTGATCGGGTGGAAGAAGCGTTACGCCGCTGAGGGGATCGCCGGGCTGGCCGACCGGCCCAAGGCGGGCCGGCCGCCGGTGATCGACGAGGTCGCGGTCGTGCTCGCCACGCTGGAACCGCCGCCTGAGCGGCTCGGAGTCACGCACTGGTCGTCACGGCTGCTCGGTGCCGAGCTCGGGATCTCCCACGTGTGGATCGGCAAGATTTGGCGGCGGTGGGGGCTGCAGCCGTGGAAGTCCGAGACGTTCAAGTTCTCCACCGATCCCGAGCTCGAAGCCAAGGTCCGCGACATCGTCGGGTTGTATCTGAACCCGCCGGACAAGGCCGTCGTGCTCTGCGTCGACGAGAAATCCCAGGTCCAGGCCCTGGACCGGACAGCGCCGATCCTGCCGATCATGCCCGGTATCCCGGAGAAACGGACGCATGACTACGTCCGTCACGGCACCACCACGCTGTTCGCGGCGTTAGAGGTCGCGACCGGGCGGGTCGAGCAGGCGTGCCTGCCGCGGCATCGCCATCAGGAGTTCCTGCGGTTCCTCAAGCAGGTCGCGAAGGCCTACCCGCGGCGCAAGCTGCACCTGGTGGTGGACAACTACGCGACCCACAAGCACCCCGCAGTGAAGGCCTGGCTGGCCCGCAACCCGCGGATCACCCTGCACTTCACCCCGACCTCGGGATCGTGGCTGAACATGGTCGAGGTCTTTTTCGGGGTCATCACCCGCCAGGCCATTCGCCGTGGCAGCTTCGGCAGCGTCAGAGAACTGATCGGCGCGATCGGCCGGTTCATCGACGGCTGGAACGAACGCTGCCACCCGTTCATCTGGACCAAACCCGCAGACCACCTACTCAACCACTGCCGACCCGGTCAAAGAACATCGTTTACGCGACACTAGTGACCTCCTTTGTCTCGCTGTCTCGGAAGTGGTGCTAGGTGATGCGTTGGTGACGACCGCTCATCACCGTGTCACCGGCTTGACACCCAGCGTGACACTGCCGTGGCAGTTGATGGTGCATGCAAGATTGTTGCATGACATTTATCGATCTCCTCGTTCGAGGCGACGTACTCGTTCCCGCAAGGATTCGAGCGCGTCCTGGATCTGCTCGACGCGACCTGCAAGAGCCTGAGTGGTAGACGGATCTTCGTGCCCGGGTGTGGCCGCCACGAAGACGCCCACTGCGGGTGTGGTGGTGACCCAGTCGCCATCTTCGAGCATCTTCAGCGCTTTCTGTGCAGTGCCGAGAGCAACTTCGTACTGCTTGGAGAGCGCTCGGTTGCTCGGAAGTCGCTGGCCGGGGCGAAGGTGGCCGGACCTGATCTCTGCCTTGATCGCCTCTGCGACTTGTTGGTAGGCGGCGAGGCTCGTGATGGGATCCACAGCTCCAGGCTACTGTACTCCAGCTTAGGCCGACATAGGTCACTCGAGCGGAGGATTGAATACTGACACAGGTCGATCTACTCTGATCTTAATCAATGATCAAGGAGGTGCCTGATGGCACGCAGCAACAGGTTCGTGGTGGCGATGGGTGATGTGTTCCCGCAGGGGGCGTTCATCGTGTCGGAGGTGGAGGCGGTGCGGGATTTCGACAAGTCGTCGCCGGGGCGTCCGGTGCAGCAGGTGGACAAGGAGTCTGGTCTGCCGGTGTGGTCGGTGTCGGTGCTGGACGCCGATCCGGAGGCCCGTCGTTCGGAGAAGACGGTGGTGGTGAAGATCGCTGCGTCGCATCAGCCGGTGCCGCCGGAGGCTGCTGCGGGGTTGCCGTTTCGACCCGTGGAGTTCGACGGGCTCACTGTGGCCCCCTACGTGCAGGAGACCGGTGGTCGCCCCCGTGTGGCCTACAGCTTTCGGGCGGCGGGGATGCGCGCCCCGGGCCCGCAGCGGGTACATGGCGCCAAGGCTCAGGACGCTGCCTGATCTGGATTGCGAAGGCTCGTGTCTGGGGGAGCCCGTTAGTGGCGGGCTCCCCCACGGGGGGGCTTCCGTGTTGTGTGTTGCTGCCCTGCCAGGCAGTTGATCAACCTGAAACCAACGTGGAAGGACGCTGATTCTAGATGAACGGCGAGATTTTTCCAGTCCGTCCTGTACCTGTGTTCCAGGCTCTGACCGGTGCTGAACGTCGCCGGTGGGCTGCGGCCGCGGCGTGTCGTGGGATGGACACCGAGCTGTTCTTCCCCGCCGACGCTCGTCCGGAGGCTGCCGAGCCCGCGTTGGAGGTGTGCCGCAGCTGCCGGGTTCGTGGGATATGTCTGGTGGAGGCGTTGCTGGTGGAGGACCCGGCCCGCCGCTTCGGTGTTGTCGGGGGTACGACCCCAGCGGAGCGGCACCGTCTGCATCGCACGGCTCGTGTCGCTGCCCGCCGCACCGCAGCCGCTGTCACCTCCCTGCCGGGTAGGGCTGCGGCATGAATCCCGACAGCATGAGCACTGACACGACCACCGGTGTCGTCACTGGGGTGTGGTGCGAGGTGTGCCTGACCCCGTTGAGCGATGTACCCCGGGAGAGCGGGCGTCGGTGTGGTGATCATCGGGATCAGCTCGCGTTGGTCCCGGTGCCGGTCGTCGTGGGTCCGCGTCGTTCCCCGGACCAGGCCGGGGGCCGTCGATGAGCACGTCGGGTTCTCTGGTCCTGGCCGGGCTGGTGACGCTGGTAGCGCTGGCTGGTCTGCGTTGGTTGGGGCAGTTCTTCGGTCGGATCGCCGAGGGCGTGGCGACGATCGCGGTTGTGTTCGTCGCGGTGTGGCTGGCGGGCAAGGCCGCGGTGATTGTCGCGGTGTGGGTGGCCCGGCACTGGCGCACCACGACCACGGTGGTCGGTGTCGTCGGATGGTGCTGGCTGCTCGGTGGGCCCTCCTTGGTGGTCACCGGTGCTGCGACGGTCCTTGCGCTGTCGGTGTGGCGATGGTTCTCGCTGGTGTCGTTCGATCGCTATGCCGGGCAGCGCCTTCGTGCCTGGTGGCTGCGCTGGACGGTCTATGCGCCTCGGATGCCCCGCTGGCTGCGCTCCTGCAACCTCACGGTCCCCGACCGGGTGGGGGCACCGATCGCGGCGGTGAATCTGTTGCGTCGTACCCCGGCCCTGTCCCGGTCGCGGCCGGTGGCCGATCAGCTTCCCCGGATCCTCGGGGTGCGCTCGGGGCCGTCGTGGGACGAGGTCCGGGTCCGGCTGGTGCCGGGGCAAACCCCGGAGTCCTTCGACACCGCCACCCGTGCCCTGGCCGTGGCACGGGGGGTGCAGCGTTGTCAGGTCCGCGAACTCGCACCGAATGTGGTGTCGATCGATTTCCAGCGCCGCAACCTGCTGTCCGGGGTCGTCCGCGCCCCGAGTCTCGGCGCTGTATCTGATCTGGACGGGTTGGCGGTGGACTTGTCGCGGGTGTGGTCGGGTCGTACCGAGTACGGCACCGACTGGCACCAGTCGCTGATCGGCGGGCACACCCTGGCCGCGGGGGCCACCGGCGCGGGCAAGGGGTCGCTGATGTGGGCGCCGCTGGTGTCGGTGGCCCCGGCGATCCGTGACGGCCTGGTCCGGGTCAACGGGATCGACCCGAAAGGCATGGAGTTGGCCTACGGGCGAGCGGTGTTCCACCGCTACGCCGTCACCTCCCGCGACGCCCTCGCCCTCCTCGATGATCTTGTCGAGAGCATGGAGGCCCGCAAGCGCGAGCACGCCGGGGCGACCCGACTGGTCCCGATCACCACGGAGACGCCGTTGGAGATTGTGGAGTTCGACGAGATCGGTGCCCTGCTGCGTTACGGCGGGGACCGCAAGACCCGCGAGGCGATCACCGACCGCGTCGCCCTGCTCACCACCCAGGGCCGCGCCCTGGGCTACACCGTGCGCGGCTATGTCCAGGAACCGACGAAGGACACCGTCCCGGTGCGGGAGTTGTTCCCCCGCCGGATCTGCCTGCGCGTCGCCTCCAAGAGCCATGTGTCGATGGTGCTCGGCGATCAGGCTTAGAGGTCATTTCAGAACGAGGTCGACGTGTCTGTTGTAGACGACAAGCGGCTATCTGACCTGCCGTTTGATCTGTCGTCGAGGGGTCAATGGAAACTCGACAAGTCGTTCTGAAACGACCTCTTAGTACTCCAGCCGCAGTTTGTGATGTTGATGTGCGCTAAGCTTCGATCTTGTGCAGGTGGAGGAGGATCTCGAGGCGTGGGCCGGTGGCCTGGATGGGCTGTTCGGGCTGGTGGCGGGCCGGTTCTTCCGGACGGAACCGCGGCGTCGGGCGCGGGCGTATGTGCGGGGGTTGTTGGCGCCGTTGGCGGGGAAGAACGGGTGGACGCTGGCCGAGGTCGCCGGTGACACGACTCCGGATGGGATGCAGCGGCTGCTCAACTCCGCGACCTGGGATGTCGACGGTGTCCGTGATGACCTGCGGGATTACGTCGTCGAGCACCTCGGCGAGTCCGGTGGGGTGCTGATCGTCGATGAGACCGGGTTCCTGAAGAAGGGGACGAAGTTGGCGGGGGTGCAGCGCCAGTACTCGGGCACTGCCGGGCGGGTGGAGAACTGCCAGCTCGGAGTCTTCTGTGCCTATGCCACGAGCAAGGGCCGGACGTTGATCGACCGCGAGCTCTACCTGCCCAAGTCCTGGACCGGTGATCGGGAACGCTGCCGAGCCGCGGCGGTGCCTGAGGAGATCGAGTTCGCCACCAAGGCCACGCTGGCCAAGGAAATGCTCGGCCGTGCCCTCGATGCCGGGGTTCCCGCAGGATGGGTGACCGCGGACGAGGCATACGGGCAGGACTACAAGTTCCGCACCTGGTGCGAGCAGCGCCGGATCGGCTACGTCGTCGCGGTTCCGCGCAGCCAGTCCGTCCCGTTGTCCCTGGACGCCGACATCTGTCAGATCAGCGGCTCACGACGGGCCGACGACCTGGTCGCCCGCGCTCCCGGACGGGCGTGGAAGCGCCGCTCAGCCGGTCCGGGTGTGAAGGGAGAACGCTTCTACGACTGGGCCGTGGCCTCGCTGTATCCGCCCGAGAACGCCCCGGCCGGATGGGGCCGATGGCTACTGGTCCGACGTCAGATCCTCACCGACACACAGCTCTCCGCCGGCGAGGAGCCCGATCTGGCCTACTACCTGTGCGCCGGCCCGCCCGGCACCACCGACGACGATCTCATCCGCGTCGCCGGCACGCGGTGGGCGATCGAGGAGTGCTTCCAGACCGCGAAGAACGAGGTCGGGCTCGACCACTATCAAGTGCGGCGTTACGACGCCTGGTACCGCCACGTCACCCTGGCTATTCTCGCCCACGCCTACCTCTCGGTCACCGCGGCGATCGCCCCAAAAGACCTGATCACGGGCTCATCCCGCTCACCCTCGCCGAGATCCGACGTCTCCTGGCACCTCTGATCCACATTCCCACCCAGGCGCCGTGCTGGGCCTGGTCGACCTGGCGACGTCGCCACCAACACCGAGCCCGCGAAAGCCACTATCGACGACGAAGACAGCTCAGCTAACGAAGTGCGGCTGGAGTATTAGAGGTCGTTTCAGAAGTCGGCGTGTCGGTCCTGTGTGGATCGGCGCTGGTAGCTGATCATGTCCGGTCGTGGCGCGGCGATCTTGTGTCGAGCGATTGGTGAGCGACGAGCTGTGGGCGCTGGTGGAGCCGCTGCTGCCCAAGCCGCGCAAGCACAAGCGGGGACGGACAGGCCGTCCGCGGGTGCCGGATCGGGCCGCTCTGGCCGGGATCGTGTTCGTGCTCAAGACCGGGATCAGCTGGAACGCGCTGCCCGCCGAGCTCGGCTGTGGGTCCGGAGTGACCTGCTGGCGGCGGCTACGGCAGTGGCAGCAGGCCGGGGTCTGGGCCCAGCTGCACCGGGTGATGCTCGACCGCCTCGCCCAGCAGGGCCTGCTGGACTGGTCGCGGGCGGCGGTGGACAGCGTGAGCGTGCGGGCCAAGCGCCGCGGCGAGGCCACCGGGCCCTCGCCGACCGATCGCGGGAAGGCGGGCAGCAAGTACCACGTGCTCTGCGACCGAGGCGGGCTCCCGCTGCATGCGCTGGTCACCGGGGCGAACACCCACGACAGTCGGATGCTCGCCCCGCTGCTGGACACCAACCCCGGCGTCCGCGAACGGGCGGGACAGCCGGGGCGTCCGCGACGTCGGCCGGACAAGGTGCACGCCGACAAGGGCTACGACTATCCCCGCTGCCGCCGCTACCTGAGTGGGCGTGGGATCGGGGTGCGGATCGCCCGGCGCGGGATCGAGGACTCCACCCGGCTCGGGCGGGTCCGCTGGGTCGTCGAGCGCACCATGTCCTGGCTGCTGGACTTCCGCCGCCTCGCGCTGCGCTACGACCGCGCCGAATCCACGATCACCGCGCTGTTATCGCTGGCCTGCGCCCTGATCTGCCACCGCCGCCTCACCAAGCCGAAGCCGAAGTGATGGTCGACCCAGCCCTCGCTGAGGCACTCGCCTACGAGGTCGGGGCCAGCGGCCGCCAGGCCAGCCACTCCAAGGCCCGGTCGGCCTCGTCAGGGTCGAAGCGGTGCGGGTCGAACGGCCCGCCCGCCCACTCCAGGCGCTCGGCGCGGTCGGGATGGTCAGGGTCGGCGAGCACGGCCTGGAAGTCCTCATACCCCCGATCCCGCCGACGTCCTCGGGCGGGCACGCCCCCTGCCCGGCGACGCATCGCGGATAGCACACTCCCGGCTCGACGGCCGCGACCGCCTCGACGGTGATCTCGTGGGCCCAGTTGTCACCGAAGTCGTAGACGTAACCGAACCGGTCACCAGCCTTGACCAGCCGAAACAGCTTCTCTTTCGTCTCGTCGGCGACATCCTGTCCGGGCCAGTCCGGGTCTGGGATCCCGTAGCGGCGCCCGACGATCTCGAACTCGTGCAGATGAGAGTTCGTCCAGCCCATCACTGACTGCACCACCTCGTGCAACACCGCCAAGTCGACCTCGCCCGGCACCTGCACCCGACGCCGGACCGCCGGCACCACCTCGGTCAGGACGATCTCCAACTCGAAAATCTTCGTCTTCTCAGACACACGAGGCGCGACCATCAGCCGATGCTGCCAGCCCCGCCGTCACCGGCAGAACCGGGCCCACCACTTCTGAAACGACGTCTTAGAGGTCGCGCGGATTGGTCACAGCTTGGCCGCGGTCGAGTGTCTGGGGGCGAGGGCGGGTACGGGCCTGCCGATCATGAAGTTATCTACGCTTCGTGATCGTCTGGAGGCCGCGTGCCCACCCTGCCATCATGGCTGACCGAGCCGTTGTGGGACCAGTTCACCGCGCTGCTGCCTCATCGAGACGAGTTCGATCCCACCCATCCGCTGGGCTGCCATCGCCGCCGGATCGCGGATCGGATCGTGTTCGACAAGCTCCTGCAGGTACTGCGGTTCGGCTGCTCGTATGAGGGCATCGCTGACAGCACCTGCTCGGCGACCACCATCCGCGATCGTCGTGACGAGTGGATCAGGCTCGGGGTCTTCGCCCAGCTGCGTCGGATCGTCCTGGACGCCTACGACCGCATCGTCGGTCTGCTGCTGCACGACATCGCCGTCGATGGCGCCATCACCAAGGCCCCCGGCGGCGGCGAGGTCGCCGGTCCGTCGCCGGTGGACCGGCGCAAACAGGGTATGAAACGTTCGGTGCTCGTCGAGGGATACGGCATCCCGCTGGGCCGAGTCCTGGCCGGAGCCAACCGGCACGACTCCCCGCTACTGGGCCCCACCCTCGACCGCCTCGATGCTCTCGGCCCGCTGCCCGACGACATCACCGTGCACCTCGACGCCGGCTATGACTCCGGCAAGACCCGCGACACGCTGGCCGAACGAGGCCTGCACGGCGAGATCGCGCACAAGGGTGAGAAAGCGCCGATCCAGGCCACCCGCCGCTGGCACGTCGAGCGGACCAACGCTTGGCACAACAGCTTCAACCGGCTGCAGCGCTGCTACGAACGACGAGAAATCGTCGTCGACGCGTTCTTCGACCTCGCCGACACGATCGTCACACTCCGTAGCTTGATTCGGCAGGCCTGGACCACACACCGCTGGAACGCCCGACCTGCACGACGTCCATGATCACCAACCAATCCGCGCGACCTCTAAGACGTCGTTTCAGAAGTGGTGGGCCCGGTTCTGCCGGTGACGGCGGGGCTGGCAGCATCGGCTGATGGTCGCGCCTCGTGTGTCTGAGAAGACGAAGATTTTCGAGTTGGAGATCGTCCTGACCGAGGTGGTGCCGGCGGTCCGGCGTCGGGTGCAGGTGCCGGGCGAGGTCGACTTGGCGGTGTTACACGAGGTGGTGCAGTCAGTGATGGGCTGGACGAACTCTCATCTGCACGAGTTCGAGATCGTCGGGCGCCGCTACGGGATCCCAGACCCGGACTGGCCCGGACAGGATGTCGCCGACGAGACGAAAGAGAAGCTGTTTCGGCTGGTCAAGGCTGGTGACCGGTTCGGTTACGTCTACGACTTCGGTGACAACTGGGCCCACGAGATCACCGTCGAGGCGGTCGCGGCCGTCGAGCCGGGAGTGTGCTATCCGCGATGCGTCGCCGGGCAGGGGGCGTGCCCGCCCGAGGACGTCGGCGGGATCGGGGGGTATGAGGACTTCCAGGCCGTGCTCGCCGACCCTGACCATCCCGACCGCGCCGAGCGCCTGGAGTGGGCGGGCGGGCCGTTCGACCCGCACCGCTTCGACCCTGACGAGGCCGACCGGGCCTTGGAGTGGCTGGCCTGGCGGCCGCTGGCCCCGACCTCGTAGGCGAGTGCCTCAGCGAGGGCTGGGTCGACCATCACTTCGGCTTCGGCTTGGTGAGGCGGCGGTGGCAGATCAGGGCGCAGGCCAGCGATAACAGCGCGGTGATCGTGGATTCGGCGCGGTCGTAGCGCAGCGCGAGGCGGCGGAAGTCCAGCAGCCAGGACATGGTGCGCTCGACGACCCAGCGGACCCGCCCGAGCCGGGTGGAGTCCTCGATCCCGCGCCGGGCGATCCGCACCCCGATCCCACGCCCACTCAGGTAGCGGCGGCAGCGGGGATAGTCGTAGCCCTTGTCGGCGTGCACCTTGTCCGGCCGACGTCGCGGACGCCCCGGCTGTCCCGCCCGTTCGCGGACGCCGGGGTTGGTGTCCAGCAGCGGGGCGAGCATCCGACTGTCGTGGGCGTTCGCCCCGGTGACCAGCGCATGCAGCGGGAGCCCGCCTCGGTCGCAGAGCACGTGGTACTTGCTGCCCGCCTTCCCGCGATCGGTCGGCGAGGGCCCGGTGGCCTCGCCGCGGCGCTTGGCCCGCACGCTCACGCTGTCCACCGCCGCCCGCGACCAGTCCAGCAGGCCCTGCTGGGCGAGGCGGTCGAGCATCACCCGGTGCAGCTGGGCCCAGACCCCGGCCTGCTGCCACTGCCGTAGCCGCCGCCAGCAGGTCACTCCGGACCCACAGCCGAGCTCGGCGGGCAGCGCGTTCCAGCTGATCCCGGTCTTGAGCACGAACACGATCCCGGCCAGAGCGGCCCGATCCGGCACCCGCGGACGGCCTGTCCGTCCCCGCTTGTGCTTGCGCGGCTTGGGCAGCAGCGGCTCCACCAGCGCCCACAGCTCGTCGCTCACCAATCGCTCGACACAAGATCGCCGCGCCACGACCGGACATGATCAGCTACCAGCGCCGATCCACACAGGACCGACACGCCGACTTCTGAAACGACCTCTAAGGAGTCGGGGTTGCCGGTGTGGTCGGTGTCGGTGCTGGACGCTGACCCGGAGGCGCGGCGGTCGGAGAAGACGGTGGTGGTGAAGATCGCTGCGGGGTTGCCGTTTCGTCCGGTGGAGTTCGACGAGCTCACGGTGACCCCGTACGTGCAGGAGACGGGGGGCCGTCCGCGTGTGGCCTACAGCTTTCGCGCGGCGGGGATGCGCGCGCCGGGTCCGCAGCGTGGGCATGCGAGCAAGAACCAGGACGCTGCCTGACCGGCTGTGTTTGGTGGGGGAGCCCGTTGGCTCCGGGTTCCCCCACCGGTCTTCCTCGCCTTGTGTTGTGGCCCTGTCAGGCACTCGATCGACTCGGAAGGACACCGAGCATAGATGAACACCGAGATTTCTCTATCCCCTGCTGCGCGGCTCCGGCTCGCTGCGGCTACTGAAGATCACCGGTGGCGCGAGACGGCGGCGTGCCGCGGGATGGACACCGAGTTGTTCTTCCCTGCTGGCACTCGTCCGGAGGCCGCTGAGCCTGCCCTGCGGGTGTGCGCTGGTTGCCGGGTCCGCCGGGAGTGTCTCGCGGAGGCTCTGGTCGTCGAGGACCCGGTACGCCGATTCGGGGTGGTCGGCGCGACGACTCCGGTGGAGCGGTACCGCCTGTATCGCGCTGCCCGCCGGGCTGCGGCTCCGGCGTCGCAGGTGTCGGGGTGGGCGGCATGAGCCCCGACACGACCACCGGTGTCGTTACCGGGGAGGACACGGTGTGGTGCGAGGTGTGCCTGATCCCGCTGAGCGAGACCTCTGGTGAGGGCGTGCGGCGGTGTGGTGATCATCGTGGGCAGCTCGTGTTGGTTCCCGTACCCGTCGTCGTAGGGCCGCGTCGTTCCCCGGAACAGCGCGGAGACCGGTGATGAGCACGACAGGGTCTCTCGTTGTTGCCGGTCTGGCGACGGTGCTGGTGCTCGCCGGTCTGCATTGGCTGGGGCAGTTCCTCGGCCGCATCGCCGAAGGCGCGGCGACGATCGCGATCGTGTTCGTCACCGTCTGGCTGGCGGGCAAGGCCACGGTGATCCTCGTGGTGTGGGTGGTCAGGCATTGGCGCACCACGATCACCGCTGCGGTCGCTGTGGTGTGGTGCTCGCTGCTCGGGTGGCCCTCACTCGTGATCACCATCGCGACGGTCGCCGCCGTGTTGGGAGTGTGGCGGTGGACATCGATGCTGTCGTTCGATCGTCACGCCGGGCGTCGTCTTCGGGGGTGGTGGCTGCGCTGGGCGCTGTATGCGCCTCGGATGCCGCGCTGGCTGCGCTCCTGCAACCTGACAGTCCCCGACCGGGTGGGGACGACGGTCATGGCGGTGAATCCGTTGCGCCGTATCCCAACGGTGTCGCGGTCACGGCCGGTGGCTGATCAGCTTCCCCGGATTCTGGGGGTGCGGTCGGGGCCGTCGTGGGACGAGGTCCGCCTCCGGCTGGTGCCCGGGCAGACCCCGGAAGAGTTCGACACCGCCACCCGCGCCCTCGCGGTCGCACGCGGAGTGCGGCGGTGCCAGGTCCGGGAGTTGTCCCCGAATGTGGTGTCGATCGATTTCCAGCGCCGCAACCTGCTGGCCGGGATCGTCCGCGCCCCAGGCCTGGACACCCTGTCCGACCTGGACGGGTCGGCGATTGATCTGTCGCGGGTGTGGTCGGGTCGTACCGAGTACGGCACCGACTGGCACCAGTCGTTGATCGGCGGACACACCCTAGCTGCGGGGGCGACCGGTGCGGGGAAAGGCTCGTTGATGTGGGCGCCGCTGGTGTCGGTGGCCCCGGCGATCCGTGACGGTCTGGTCCGGGTCAACGGGATCGACCCCAAGGGCATGGAGCTGGCCTACGGGCGCGGAGTGTTCCACCGCTACGCCGTCACCTCCAAGGACGCCCTCGCCCTCCTCGATGACCTCATCGAGGGGATGGAGGCCCGCAAGCGCGCTCATGCTGGGGCGACCCGCCTCGTTCCGGTCACGGCCGAGACTCCGTTGGAGATCGTGGAGTTCGACGAGATCGGTGCGCTGCTGCGTTACGGCGGGGACCGCAAGACCCGCGAGGCGATCACCGACCGCGTCGCCCTGTTGACCACCCAGGGTCGGGCGTTGGGCTACACCGTGCGCGGCTATGTGCAGGAGCCGACGAAGGACACCGTGCCGGTGCGGGAGCTGTTCCCCCGCCGGGTCTGCCTGCGCGTGGTGTCGAAGTCTCATGTGTCGATGGTCCTCGGTGATCACGCCTACGACCGGGGTGCGTGGGCGAACCGGATCGGCGAAGACGAGGCAGGGGTCGGTTACCTGTTCGGCGACGGCATCCGCGAACCCCTCCGTATCCGGGCCGGGTGGGTGTCTGACGGCGCAGTCAAAGACCTGGAAGCCTTCGTCACCCACACCGTCACCCGCACTTCCCCGACCACCGGGGTGGCGCCGGTCCTGGCCCTCCCCGACCCGACCGTCAACCACCGCGAGATCGGGGATGCCGCATGACCACCACCGACACTCACACCGACAGCGCCGACACCGTGACCGACAGCGTGACGGTGCGGGAGCCGGTCGATCAGGACACACTCACCCGGGCGCAGAAGGCGATGCTCGCCCTGTCCGATGACGTCGCGGTCCAGCTCGCCGAGGACCACGGGGTGTGTGTCCGCCCTCTGGCCATGCGGCGCATCGACCAGTGCAGCGGCCGGGTCGACGTCGTCCCCGTCCCGTGCGGGTCGACCCGGGAAGATCAGTGCCGCCCGTGCTCAGACAAGGCCCGACGATTGCGGATGACCCAGTGCCGCGAAGGCTGGCACCTGGAGAACGAACCGAGCGTTGCTCCCGCTGACCCCACCGTCGCGCAGAAAGAGTTGATGGCCGCCCGCGCGGACTTCCACACCGCCTACACCGCCGCCCTGTCCGAGAACGACCAGGCCGAGTGTGACGAGATCCGCGAGATCGTCGAGGACATCGACACCGAACTCCGTGCCCTCGGTGTCCGGGGACGGTTGGCACCGCTCGACCCGCGACCCCAGACTGTCCGCCGGACCACCCGCCGTCG
Source organism: Pseudonocardia sp. ICBG1293 (assembly GCF_020131355.1). Classification (GTDB taxonomy): domain Bacteria; phylum Actinomycetota; class Actinomycetes; order Mycobacteriales; family Pseudonocardiaceae; genus Pseudonocardia. The sequence goes on along the minus strand of NZ_JAHLEL010000008.1, from coordinate 231,910 downwards.
CCAAGACGCCCCCAATCTTCCCCGCCGCCCAGTCGAAGACCGCACGATCGGGCGGGTGTTCGGCGGCAAGTACCGGCCCTCCACATTCCTCACCCTCACGCTCGACAGCTACGGGCGTGTCGACGGCAACGGCGCCGCCCTCGACCCCGATACCTACGACTACCGCCGCGCTGCCCGGGATGCGATCCACTTCCCGAAGTTGCTGGATCGGTTCTGGCAGAACACGCGGCGCTGTGTGGGTTGGGACGTGCAGTACTTCGGGACCGTCGAGCCGCAGAAACGGGGTGCGCCGCACTTCCACGCCGCGATCCGCGGCACCATCCCCCGCACGGAGCTGCGCGCGATCACCGCCGCCACCTACCACCAGGTCTGGTGGCCGCCCCACGACGAACTCGTCTACAGCGGGGACCAGCTCCCCCGCTGGGACCACCACCGCAAAGCCTTCGTCGACCCGCAGACACGCGAGCCCCTGCCCACCTGGGACGAGGCCACCGACCCCGAGGCCCTGACCACCCCTGCCCACACCGTGGTCTTCGGCCCCCAGGTCCACGTCAAAGGCATCCTCGGCGGCACCGAAGAAGCCGGACGCCATATCGGCTACCTGACCAAATATTTGACCAAGTCCGTCGGCCACGCCGCTGGACTCGACGAGTCGGCCACCGCCCGCCAGCGCGAGCACGCCCGCCGCCTCACCGCCGAACTGGCGATCACACCGTGTTCGCCGCGCTGCCCGATCTGGCTGCTCTACGGCATTCAGCCGAAGGGCGCCCGCCCGGAGATGACACCCGGTCACTGCACCGGCAAAGCGCACAAGCCCGAACACCTCGGCATCGCCGGACGCCGCGTCCTCGTGTCGCGTAAATGGTCCAACAAGTCCCTCTCCGATCACCGCGCCGACCGGAGCGCGTTCGTTCGACAACTCCTCGACCACGCCGGAGTGACACCCGCCTACCCGGTCGATGACGGCCCCTTCGACTGGGAACCCGTCCGCCCCGGCGACAACGACGTCCCACCCCGCCCCGTGCTACTGCTACACGCGATCCATCAACGCCAACGATGGCGCGCCGACTACGACGCGGCGTTGATGGCAACTGGTAATTCACCACTCGACGGCGAACGTTCGGCAACTACCGACCAGGCAGCGTGAGGAGCCCCGGCTGTGAGCGGATACCTGACCGTCGTCGAGGCGGCGGAGTACCTGAACACCTCGGTCCGGTTCGTCCGGCGCCTCGTCGCCGAGCGACGTATCGCCTTCCACAAGGTCGGCAGCCACGTCCGGATTGCGGTCGTCGACCTGGAGCACTTCGTGCGGGCCGGACGGGTTGAGGCGATCACCGTGGCCAGCATCCGGCGCAACCTGGGCGGGGTTGCGTAGGTGGCGGGCAAGTCTGGTCGCCGACGTTTCGGCAACGTCCGTGAACGCTCGTCGGGGCGGTGGCAGGCTCGTTTCCACGGTCCGGACGGTCGGATGCGGTCAGCTCCTCGGACGTTCCCGAGCAGGAGGGACGCCGAGCAGTGGCTGGTCGTGGTCGAGTCGCAGATGGTACGCGGTGAGTGGACGGACCCGCTGCGCGCGGCGATTCCGCTGGGCACCTATGCGGATAAGAGGTCATTTCAGAACGAGGTCGACGTGTCTGTTGTAGACGACAAGCGGCTATCTGACCTGCCGTTTGATCTGTCGTCGAGGGGTCAATGGAAACTCGACAAGTCGTTCTGAAACGACCTCTAAGAGGTCGCGCGGATTGGTCACAGCTTGGCCGCGGTCGAGTGTCTGGGGGCGAGGGCGGGTACGGGCCTGCCGATCATGAAGTTATCTACGCTTCGTGATCGTCTGGAGGCCGCGTGCCCACCCTGCCATCATGGCTGACCGAGCCGTTGTGGGACCAGTTCACCGCGCTGCTGCCTCATCGAGACGAGTTCGATCCCACCCATCCGCTGGGCTGCCATCGCCGCCGGATCGCGGATCGGATCGTGTTCGACAAGCTCCTGCAGGTACTGCGGTTCGGCTGCTCGTATGAGGGCATCGCTGACAGCACCTGCTCGGCGACCACCATCCGCGATCGTCGTGACGAGTGGATCAGGCTCGGGGTCTTCGCCCAGTTGCGTCGGATCGTCCTGGACGCCTACGACCGCATCGTCGGTCTGCTGCTGCACGACATCGCCGTCGATGGCGCCATCACCAAGGCCCCCGGCGGCGGCGAGGTCGCCGGTCCGTCGCCGGTGGACCGGCGCAAACAGGGTATGAAACGTTCGGTGCTCGTCGAGGGATACGGCATCCCGCTGGGCCGAGTCCTGGCCGGAGCCAACCGGCACGACTCCCCGCTACTGGGCCCCACCCTCGACCGCCTCGATGCTCTCGGCCCGCTGCCCGACGACATCACCGTGCACCTCGACGCCGGCTATGACTCCGGCAAGACCCGCGACACGCTGGCCGAACGAGGCCTGCACGGCGAGATCGCGCACAAGGGTGAGAAAGCGCCGATCCAGGCCACCCGCCGCTGGCACGTCGAGCGGACCAACGCTTGGCACAACAGCTTCAACCGGCTGCAGCGCTGCTACGAACGACGAGAAATCGTCGTCGACGCGTTCTTCGACCTCGCCGACACGATCGTCACACTCCGTAGCTTGATTCGGCAGGCCTGGACCACACACCGCTGGAACGCCCGACCTGCACGACGTCCATGATCACCAACCAATCCGCGCGACCTCTAAGAGGTCGTTTCAGAAGTCGGCGTGTCGGTCCTGTGTGGATCGGCGCTGGTAGCTGATCATGTCCGGTCGTGGCGCGGCGATCTTGTGTCGAGCGATTGGTGAGCGACGAGCTGTGGGCGCTGGTGGAGCCGCTGCTGCCCAAGCCGCGCAAGCACAAGCGGGGACGGACAGGCCGTCCGCGGGTGCCGGATCGGGCCGCTCTGGCCGGGATCGTGTTCGTGCTCAAGACCGGGATCAGCTGGAACGCGCTGCCCGCCGAGCTCGGCTGTGGGTCCGGAGTGACCTGCTGGCGGCGGCTACGGCAGTGGCAGCAGGCCGGGGTCTGGGCCCAGCTGCACCGGGTGATGCTCGACCGCCTCGCCCAGCAGGGCCTGCTGGACTGGTCGCGGGCGGCGGTGGACAGCGTGAGCGTGCGGGCCAAGCGCCGCGGCGAGGCCACCGGGCCCTCGCCGACCGATCGCGGGAAGGCGGGCAGCAAGTACCACGTGCTCTGCGACCGAGGCGGGCTCCCGCTGCATGCGCTGGTCACCGGGGCGAACACCCACGACAGTCGGATGCTCGCCCCGCTGCTGGACACCAACCCCGGCGTCCGCGAACGGGCGGGACAGCCGGGGCGTCCGCGACGTCGGCCGGACAAGGTGCACGCCGACAAGGGCTACGACTATCCCCGCTGCCGCCGCTACCTGAGTGGGCGTGGGATCGGGGTGCGGATCGCCCGGCGCGGGATCGAGGACTCCACCCGGCTCGGGCGGGTCCGCTGGGTCGTCGAGCGCACCATGTCCTGGCTGCTGGACTTCCGCCGCCTCGCGCTGCGCTACGACCGCGCCGAATCCACGATCACCGCGCTGTTATCGCTGGCCTGCGCCCTGATCTGCCACCGCCGCCTCACCAAGCCGAAGCCGAAGCCGAAGTGATGGTCGACCCAGCCCTCGCTGAGGCACTCGCCTACGAGGTCGGGGCCAGCGGCCGCCAGGCCAGCCACTCCAAGGCCCGGTCGGCCTCGTCAGGGTCGAAGCGGTGCGGGTCGAACGGCCCGCCCGCCCACTCCAGGCGCTCGGCGCGGTCGGGATGGTCAGGGTCGGCGAGCACGGCCTGGAAGTCCTCATACCCCCCGATCCCGCCGACGTCCTCGGGCGGGCACGCCCCCTGCCCGGCGACGCATCGCGGATAGCACACTCCCGGCTCGACGGCCGCGACCGCCTCGACGGTGATCTCGTGGGCCCAGTTGTCACCGAAGTCGTAGACGTAACCGAACCGGTCACCAGCCTTGACCAGCCGAAACAGCTTCTCTTTCGTCTCGTCGGCGACATCCTGTCCGGGCCAGTCCGGGTCTGGGATCCCGTAGCGGCGCCCGACGATCTCGAACTCGTGCAGATGAGAGTTCGTCCAGCCCATCACTGACTGCACCACCTCGTGCAACACCGCCAAGTCGACCTCGCCCGGCACCTGCACCCGACGCCGGACCGCCGGCACCACCTCGGTCAGGACGATCTCCAACTCGAAAATCTTCGTCTTCTCAGACACACGAGGCGCGACCATCAGCCGATGCTGCCAGCCCCGCCGTCACCGGCAGAACCGGGCCCACCACTTCTGAAACGACGTCTAAGAGGTCGCGCGGATTGGTCACAGCTTGGCCGCGGTCGAGTGTCTGGGGGCGAGGGCGGGTACGGGCCTGCCGATCATGAAGTTAGAGGTCGCGCGGATTGGTCACAGCTTGGCCGCGGTCGAGTGTCTGGGGGCGAGGGCGGGTACGGGCCTGCCGATCATGAAGTTATCTACGCTTCGTGATCGTCTGGAGGCCGCGTGCCCACCCTGCCATCATGGCTGACCGAGCCGTTGTGGGACCAGTTCACCGCGCTGCTGCCTCATCGAGACGAGTTCGATCCCACCCATCCGCTGGGCTGCCATCGCCGCCGGATCGCGGATCGGATCGTGTTCGACAAGCTCCTGCAGGTACTGCGGTTCGGCTGCTCGTATGAGGGCATCGCTGACAGCACCTGCTCGGCGACCACCATCCGCGATCGTCGTGACGAGTGGATCAGGCTCGGGGTCTTCGCCCAGCTGCGTCGGATCGTCCTGGACGCCTACGACCGCATCGTCGGTCTGCTGCTGCACGACATCGCCGTCGATGGCGCCATCACCAAGGCCCCCGGCGGCGGCGAGGTCGCCGGTCCGTCGCCGGTGGACCGGCGCAAACAGGGTATGAAACGTTCGGTGCTCGTCGAGGGATACGGCATCCCGCTGGGCCGAGTCCTGGCCGGAGCCAACCGGCACGACTCCCCGCTACTGGGCCCCACCCTCGACCGCCTCGATGCTCTCGGCCCGCTGCCCGACGACATCACCGTGCACCTCGACGCCGGCTATGACTCCGGCAAGACCCGCGACACGCTGGCCGAACGAGGCCTGCACGGCGAGATCGCGCACAAGGGTGAGAAAGCGCCGATCCAGGCCACCCGCCGCTGGCACGTCGAGCGGACCAACGCTTGGCACAACAGCTTCAACCGGCTGCAGCGCTGCTACGAACGACGAGAAATCGTCGTCGACGCGTTCTTCGACCTCGCCGACACGATCGTCACACTCCGTAGCTTGATTCGGCAGGCCTGGACCACACACCGCTGGAACGCCCGACCTGCACGACGTCCATGATCACCAACCAATCCGCGCGACCTCTTATCTACGCTTCGTGATCGTCTGGAGGCCGCGTGCCCACCCTGCCATCATGGCTGACCGAGCCGTTGTGGGACCAGTTCACCGCGCTGCTGCCTCATCGAGACGAGTTCGATCCCACCCATCCGCTGGGCTGCCATCGCCGCCGGATCGCGGATCGGATCGTGTTCGACAAGCTCCTGCAGGTACTGCGGTTCGGCTGCTCGTATGAGGGCATCGCTGACAGCACCTGCTCGGCGACCACCATCCGCGATCGTCGTGACGAGTGGATCAGGCTCGGGGTCTTCGCCCAGCTGCGTCGGATCGTCCTGGACGCCTACGACCGCATCGTCGGTCTGCTGCTGCACGACATCGCCGTCGATGGCGCCATCACCAAGGCCCCCGGCGGCGGCGAGGTCGCCGGTCCGTCGCCGGTGGACCGGCGCAAACAGGGTATGAAACGTTCGGTGCTCGTCGAGGGATACGGCATCCCGCTGGGCCGAGTCCTGGCCGGAGCCAACCGGCACGACTCCCCGCTACTGGGCCCCACCCTCGACCGCCTCGATGCTCTCGGCCCGCTGCCCGACGACATCACCGTGCACCTCGACGCCGGCTATGACTCCGGCAAGACCCGCGACACGCTGGCCGAACGAGGCCTGCACGGCGAGATCGCGCACAAGGGTGAGAAAGCGCCGATCCAGGCCACCCGCCGCTGGCACGTCGAGCGGACCAACGCTTGGCACAACAGCTTCAACCGGCTGCAGCGCTGCTACGAACGACGAGAAATCGTCGTCGACGCGTTCTTCGACCTCGCCGACACGATCGTCACACTCCGTAGCTTGATTCGGCAGGCCTGGACCACACACCGCTGGAACGCCCGACCTGCACGACGTCCATGATCACCAACCAATCCGCGCGACCTCTAAGTGGATCACCGAGCGGCCGTCACTGCGTCCGCGAACGGTGGAACTCTACCGGTGGCTGCTCACGAAGCACGTCGTTCCGCGCCTCGGCGAGGTGATGATCGGCGACCTCAGTACGTCGCTGGTTCGGGAGTGGCGCTCCGATCTCCTGGCTGCGGGCGTCTCACAGTCGGTCGCAGCCAAATCGTACCGGCTGCTCCGGGCGGTCCTGAACACAGCGGTCCAGGAAGACGGGGTCATCTCTCGCAACCCCTGCAGGGTCCGCGGCGCTGACCGGGAGAATCCGGCCGAACGCCCGGTGCTCACCGTTCCGCAGGTCTTCAAGCTCGCCGACGCCATGCGACACCGTCGACTCCGCGCGATGATCCTGGTGACGGCCTTCGCCACCCTGCGTTGGGGCGAGGTGTCCACTCTCCGGCGCGGTGACATTGCACCGGACGGCAGTTGGATTCGGGTCACCGTCGCGCACACGGAGGTCGTGGGCCGAGGGATCGTCGTCGGCCCGCCCAAGTCAAGGGCCGGTGTCCGCACCATCTCTGTGCCGCCGGTCATCCGGCCTGAGATCGTCAAGCACCTGATGATCTACGTCGGGCCGGTTTCGGATGCGCTGGTTTTCACCGGTCCGAAGGGTGGGGCGCTGCGGCGGGCACATTTCAACAACCTGACGAAGTGGCCCGAGACGGTCCGGAAGCTCGGCGCCCCCGGGCTGCACTTCCACGATCTGCGACACACCGGCAACCTCTTCGCCGCGCAGACCGGCGCCAGCACCAGGGACCTCATGGCGCGGATGGGCCATGACGACATGCGCGCGGCCCTGATCTACCAGCGGGCCACGAGTGAGGCGGACCAGCGGATCGCGGATCGGTTGAGTGCGCTCGTCGAGGGCCGAGAGATCGACAGCGACGACCAGGAAGACGACGAGGACGGCCCCCCCAGGCAGCCGGGTTCCGGTCGGCTGAATGGCCCGCCAATGGCCCAAGGGCCAAGTGGGTCTGAATACGATGAAGGCCCAGGTCCAGCGTGGACACTCTCTGACCTGGGCCTTCGTGTGTGGAGCGGATGACGGGAATCGAACCCGCGTATTCAGCTTGGGAAGCTGATGTTCTACCATTGAACTACATCCGCACGACGTGAGATCACCCTAGCACCACGGTCCGCGTACCTGTCACGGACCTCTCCCGCCCGGTCGTCGCACGAACCGACCACCGGGCGCGTGTATCTCGACCGGGCGGTCCGCCCCGCGCACACTCGTCACCATCGGTCAGACCTCGACCGGAAGGCGACTGCAATGACGGTGTTCGACCCGATGTCGGGCGACGCGGCCGGGTTCCCGCCGGGCCACGAGCACGACGTCCTGCTCATCGCCGGTAGCTGTCCGGAGGTCGCGCGGCTCGCCCCGGTCGCCGGGGCCGTCGCGGCGGCGGACCGCATCCGCGGGATCACCGTCGCCACCGGGCCGGACCCGATGGCCGTCCACGAGGCGTTCGAGGCGCTCGGCGTCCCCACCGACATCACGATCCTGCTGCCGCTCGACACCGGGCCCGGCATGGCCGACGTCGCCGCGGCGTTGTTCACCCGGCTCGACCAGCTGCTCGTGGACCAGGACCCGTCCGCGGTGCTGGTCCACGGCGGCGGGCTGGCGGCGCAGGTCGCGGCGACGGTCGCGTTCTGGCGCCGGATCCCGATCGTGCACATGCAGGCCGGAATGGGCACCGACGACCTGCTGTGCCCGTTCCCGCAGGAGGCCCACCGGCGGGTCATCGGTCAGCTCGCCTCGCTGTTCCTCACCACCAGCGGTTCCGCGCTGGGCAGCCCGCTCGGTCCGAACGTGCTGACCATCGGCGACACGATCAACTCGTTGCCGGGGCCGCAGCACCAGGGTTGCGTCGGTGCGCTGGAGCGGGTGCACGACGCGCAGCGCAGGCTGATCGTCGTCGACCTGGCGCGGGCGTCGTCGTCGCCGGTGCTGCGCGGGGTCGCGGATCTGCTCGAGCGGTACCCGCGGATCGAGATCGTGCTCCTCGGCGCCCTCGCGGCCGCGGAGACGGCGCAGTCGCTCGGCGCCCACCCCCGGGTGACGGTCGTGCCCGAGCCCGCGTTGCCCGACCGGCTGGCCGTGCTCGCCGCGGCGACCGTCCTGGTCAGCGACGACCACGAGCTCGTCGTCGACGCTCCCGGCCTCGGCACCCTGGCGGTCCTGGTCGACGGGCCGAACGTGCCGCAGCCCGGGGACTCGATCCGCAGCATCGCCGCGCACGACGCGGCCGGCGCCGTCGCCCAGGTGCTCGACGGCGACCACGGTCGCCGCGCGGCGGCGTCGGACGGTTTCGAGGCCGCCCGCGCCGAGCAGGCGATCGCCTGGATGTTCGGGCTGACCCGCTCTCCCCAGCTGCCCGACGACCTCGTGGGCGGCGGCCGGCACAGCCCCGGCGAGGTGGACTCGGACTCCGAGGAGTCCACGGAGGCGTGACCGCCGGCCCTGGATAGGGTGTCGGCGTGTTGCTCTCCGACGGTGACCTGCGCAGGGACATCGAGTCCGGCCGGCTCGTTCTCGACCCGTGGGACGTCGAGATGCTCCAGCCGTCCAGTGTCGACGTCCGGCTGGACCGGTTCTTCCGCGTCTTCCAGAACTCCCGCTACACCCACATCGACCCCGCCCAGCAGCAGGACGAGTTGACGACGCCGGTGGAGACACCGGACGGCGAGTCGTTCGTGCTGCATCCCGGCGAGTTCGTGCTGGGGTCGACGTTCGAGCGGGTCGGGCTGCCCGACGACCTGGCCGGACGGTTGGAGGGCAAGAGCTCGCTCGGGCGCCTGGGCCTGCTCACCCACTCCACCGCCGGGTTCATCGACCCGGGCTTCACCGGTCACATCACCCTCGAGCTGTCCAACGTGGCGAACCTGCCGATCACGCTGTGGCCGGGGATGAAGATCGGCCAGCTGTGCCTGTTCCGGCTGTCCAGCCCGGCCGAGCGGCCCTACGGCACCGAGGGTGTCGGGTCGCGCTACCAGGGCCAGCGGGGTCCGACGCCGTCGCGCGCGTTCCGCAACTTCCACCGCACCGACACCCGGCGGGACTGAGCTCGTCGCCCCGCGGGGGTGACGGCGTCGCTACCCTGGGGGAGATGGACGCCGACCGCAGCTCCCCGGACCCGTGGGCCACCGGCCGTCGCCGGAGCGGACGCCCCGACCGCGGCGTCCGTCGCGCCACCCCACCCCGGCCGGACGACGCCGGTCCGGACCCGACCCGTCCCGGCGAGGCCGCCGTCCGTGCCGACACGACGGGACCCGACACGACGGGACCCGACACGACCGGACCCGACACGACCGGACCCGACACGACCGGACCCGACACGACCGGACCCGACACGACCGGACCCGACACGACCGGACCCGACACGACCGGACCCGACACGACCGGACCCGACACGACCGGACCCGACACGACCGGACCCGACACGACCGGACCCGACACGACCGGACCCGACACGACCGGACCCGACACGACCGGACCCGACACGACCGGACCCGACACGACCGGACCCGACACGACCGGACCCGACACGACCGGACCCGACACGACCGGACCCGACACGACCGGACCCGACACGACCGGACCCGACACGACCGGACCCGACACGACCGGACCCGACACGACCGGACCCGACACGACCGGACCCGACACGACCGGACCCGACACGACCGGACCCGACACGACCGGACCCGACACGACCGGACCCGACACGACCGGACCCGACACGACCGGACCCGACACGACCGGACCCGACACGACCGGACCCGACACGACCGGACCCGACACGACCGGACCCGACACGACCGGACCCGACACGACCGGACCCGACACGACCGGACCCGACACGACCGGACCCGACACGACCGGACCCGACACGACCGGACCCGACACGACCGGACCCGACACGACCGGACCCGACACGACCGGACCCGACACGACCGGACCCGACACGACCGGACCCGACACGACCGGACCCGACACGACCGGACCCGACACGACCGGACCCGACACGACCGGACCCGACACGACCGGACCCGACACGACCGGACCCGACACGACCGGACCCGACACGACCGGACCCGACACGACCGGACCCGACACGACCGGACCCGACACGACCGGACCCGACACGACCGGACCCGACACGACCGGACCCGACACGACCGGACCCGACACGACCGGACCCGACACGACCGGACCCGACACGACCGGACCCGACACGACCGGACCCGACACGACCGGACCCGACACGACCGGACCCGACACGACCGGACCCGACACGACCGGACCCGACACGACCGGACCCGACACGACCGGACCCGACACGACCGGACCCGACACGACCGGACCCGACACGACCGGACCCGACACGACCGGACCCGACACGACCGGACCCGACACGACCGGACCCGACACGACCGGGCGTGGCACGGCCGGACCCGGCTCACCCGGAGCGGACGGACCCGGCGCGACCGCGAGCTGCGCCGATGTACCCGGCGCGGGCCCGGCGCGCCCCGGGACCGGCACCCCACCGCATCCCGGCACGGAGCTGGTCGTGTCGCCGTCCGGGCCTCCGGGGCAGGAGAGCACCCCCGCGCCGGACCCCGGCTCGCGTGCCCTCGCCCGCCGGCCCGTTCCCGCGGATCCGCCACCGGCGGAGCGGGGGACCGACGACCGGGACCCCTGGGCCCCGTGGCGGCGCCTGCGTCCCCGCACGGTCCGCGGCGCCACCGCGCTCGGCCTCGCGGGGGCCGCGGTCCTGCTGCTGCCCTTCCTCGACGAGCCGGACCGCTGGTGGGTCCCGGTCGGTCTGGGGTTCGCCACCCTGGTCCTGCTCGCCCTGCTGCGGCTGGACCGGCTGCTGCAGGGCTGGGCCCCGCACGTCGCCGGGGTCGTGCTGGTGGCGGCCCTGGTGAACGGGACGCGGGAGAACCCCTGGGCGTGGGCGCTGGCCCTGTCGGTCGGGGTGATCGTCGCGGGGGTGCTGCTCCTGCCGCGGTGGACCGTGCTCGCCGCCGGTGTGGTGCTGCTCGTCGTGTCCGGGGTCGGTTACTCGTTCCGGTCGGCGGAGATCCGGGACGACCGGGCGCGCGTCGACGCGCAGGCGGGTGCGCAGTTCCGCACCGACCTCGGCGTCGCCCGCCCGCAGCTCGCCCTCGTCTCGCTGGACACCGGGGTCTCCTCGCCGAACCCGGCCCGGGTCTGCCGGCTCGTCCAGCCGGCGGCGCTCGACCAGCTCCGGGCCGCCACCGGCGCGGCCGGCTGCGAGGACGCCGTCGCCGTCCTGCACGGGCGCGTGCCCGCCGGGGCGCCGGTCACCGTCCCGGACCGGCGTCCGGACCCGGTGGTGGCGGTCGGCGCCACCACCACCGTCGACGCCTGCGACTCGGCCTGGGGCGCGGCCGCGCCCGGGCTCGGCAGCGTCGTCCTGACCCGCACCACCCAGACGACGTTCCAGGTCAGCGCCTTCGCCCCCTGCTGACCCCGCGCACGACGACGGCCGGGCCCCTGAGGGGACCCGGCCGTCGTCGGTGATCGGTCAGTTCTCGTTCGAGCGCTCCGGAGTCGCCTCCTCGGGCGACGACCCGTTGCTCGACCCGCTCGGCGCCCCGTTCCCCGACGACGCGGGGGTACCGGTGCTCGCCGCCCCGTCCGACCCGGCCGGGGTTGCCGGGTCCTGCTCGGCCGCCTCCGCGGCCACCTCCGCCTCCGGCGTGGCGACGGCCGGGGTCCCGGTCGTCGGCGCGTCCTCGGCGGTGGTCTCGGCCGCCGCCGCCGGCTCCGGCGCCGGGTCGCCCCGCCTGACCGCGGTGAGCAGCATCTGCGAGACGTCCTGGACCTGCACGGCCTCGCCGGCGGTCTGGTTCACACCGTCGGTCATCATCGTGCGGCAGAACGGGCAGCCGACCGCCAGCGTGCCGGAGGGCTCCGAGCCGCCACCGGCCTTCGTCAGGGTCTCGGCCGCCTCCTCGGCGCGGCTGAAGTTGATGCGCTTGCCGATGCGCTCCTCCATCCACATCCGGGCACCACCGGCGCCGCAGCACATCGACCGGTCGCCGTGCCGCGGCATCTCGGTCAGCGTGGTCGTCCCGGACGCGCCGGTCGCGTTGATCAGCGCGCGGGGCTCCTCGTAGACCTCGTTGTGCCGGCCCAGGTAGCAGGGGTCGTGGTAGGTGACCGGGCCGGTCTCCTCGCCCGCCGGGGCGGACACCGGGACGAGCTTCTTCTCCCGCACCAGCTTGTTGAGCAGCTGGGTGTGGTGGACGACCTCGTAGTGCCCGTCGAGCTGCGGGTACTCCCGGCCCAGGGTGTTGAGGCAGTGCGGGCAGGTCGTCACGATCTTGCGGGTGCCCGTCTCGCGGCCCTCGAAGACCGTGTTGAGGGTCTCCACGTTCTGCTGGGCGAGCATCTGGAACACGAACTCGTTGCCCGAGCGGCGCGCCGGGTCACCGGTGCACGTCTCGCCCGAGCCGAGGACGGCGAAGTTCACCCCGGCGCGGTGCAGCAGCTCCGCGGTGGCCCGGACGGTCTTCTTCTGGCCGTCGTCGAACGCGCCGGCGCAGCCGATCCAGAACAGGTACTCGGTGTCGGCGTCGAGCTCGCTCTCGACGACCGGGACCTCGAAGCCCAGGCCCTTGGTCCACTCGAGACGGTCCTTGGCGTTCTGGCCCCAGGGGTTGCCCTTGTTCTCCAGGTTCTTGAACAGCGAGTTGAGCTCGGTGGGGAACTCGGTCTCGATGAGGACCTGGTAGCGGCGCATGTCGATGATGTGGTCGACGTGCTCGATGTCGACCGGGCACTGCTCGACGCAGGCACCGCAGGTGGTGCAGGACCACAGGATGTCCGGGTCGATGACCCCACCCATGTCCTCCGGGCCGACCAGCGGGCGGCCCGCGGCCTCGAGGGCGTCGACCGGGATGGCCTTGAGCCGCTCCTCGGCACCCTCACCGGTGATGCCGACCTCGTCGACCGCCATGTCGCGGCTGCCGCCGGCGAGCAGGTACGGGGCCTTCTCGTAGGCGTGGTCACGCAGGGCGTTGACCAGCAGCTTCGGCGACAGCGGCTTCTCGGTGTTCCACGCCGGGCACTGCGACTGGCACCGGCCGCACTCGGTGCAGGTGGTGAAGTCGAGCAGACCCTTCCAGGTGAAGTCCTCGACCTTGCCGACGCCGAAGGTGTCGGTGTCGGGGTCGGCCTCCTCCAGGTCCAGCGGCTTGCCCTGGCTCATCATCGGCCGGGTCGCGCCGAGGGCCTTGTAGCCGTCGTCGTTGCGCTTGAAGTAGATGTTCGGGAACGCGGTGAACCGGTGCCAGGCCACGCCCATCGTGGGCTTCGCGGCGATGACGATCAGCCAGATCGTCGCCGACAGGACCTTCACCGCGGCGAACACCGTGACCAGGGTCAACGATGCGGGCAGGATCGCCGACAGGGCGTAGGAGACCGGGGCGGACCAGACCGGCACGTCGAACGCGCCGAGGGAGATCTTCGCGCCGCGCACGACCAGGATGCCCAGGCCCTCGAGGAACACGATGCCCTCGACGAAGTAGGCGCGCCCCATGTTGGAGCCGTAGAACCGCGACATCCGGCCCTGGAAGCGCGGGTTGTTCAGCTGCCGGATCACGATCAGCGCGCCGATGCCGACCACGGTGCCGATGCCGAGGATCTCGACGAACAGCGAGTACACCGACCACTCGCCGATGAACGGCAGGTGGAACGTCGGGTTCCAGACCTCGACGACGGCCTCGATCAGGGCCAGGAACAGGCCGCCGAAGCCGACCATGACCAGCCAGTGGACGACACCGACCTTGGTCCACTTGAGCATCCTGGTGTGGCCCAGGGTCTCCTTGAGCATGGTCGCGAACCGCGGCCCGAACGGACCGGTCCGCGTCGGGTCGGACTCACCGAGTCGGATGATCTTCACCATCCGGGTCACGGTCATCGCGACCAGGGCCACGGCGACGACCGCCGACAGCACGGTGACGATGCCGAGCGTGTACTGCACCCAGGTCATCTGGAGGAACCTCCCTGTAGAACACCCAGCGGTCCCTGCCGGAGCGTGGTGCTGCCGTGACGGAACGGGACGGGAAACGGTGAACCGGTCCGGTGGGGCACCGGGGCTGGTGCGACGGAGCGGGCGCGGCCACGGGCGCACGGCATACCGTGCCGCCGGGACGGGGCGGGCCTCTCCATCGCAGTGCCTCCTCGGACCTCGTCGTCGCGCTGGTGTGGTGGGGCGCGACGACGGTCGGGCGAAGGGTAGTGCGCCCGGCCGAGGGTTGCCCGACCTCACCGTGGGTCGGCCGCGCGTGTTACCGAACAGTAGCCAAGACCGACCATGACATCCCGGGGCAGGGGCGGGATGTCGGGGAGATGCGAGTCACGCCCGTCGGCGCTGGTCCGACCGTGTCGACCCGATCGCGCAGCGTGGCGCGCGCGTGGGCCGGGTGGCTCAGCCCCTAGGATCCCGTACGGGTCTCGTGGTCTACTCGCCTGCGGGAGCGACCGGGACAAGTGGACTGCCGCAAGGAGGAGCTGTGAAGACCTCGTACGAGGCGATCCAGCTGGTACTCGCCCAGGGCGGACAGCTGACCACGGTCAACCTCCGCGACTGGATCACGAACAACATCGTGCCGCTGATTCTGCTCGCGATCGCCGTCATCCTGCTGTGGATCGGTGGTCGTGGTGACAACGCGGGCGTGGCCCGGCGGAGCATCGGGCTGCTGGTGGGTCTGATCGCCCTGGGCATCGCCGTGACCGGCAGCGGTCCGGCCATCGGACAGGCACTGGCCAACCTGCTCGTCACCCCGGGCTGATCCGTGCTCGTTCGCACGGACGACGAGGTGTACCGCGTCGACGCCGTCTGGCTCGGGCCGCCGCGGGCCACGTTCCCCTGGCGGGCCCGCTACGTCAGCTACGGCGTGGGTCTGCTCGTCATGATGCTGATCATGTTCATCCAGCGCCGGCTCGGCATCGGCCTGGAGTTCTTCTCCGTGGCGTGGGCGCTCGTCGGCACCGTCGCGATCACCCGCCTGCTCGGTAAGAAGATCGACTACGAGCGGCCGCTCGGTCAGGTCCTCGGCCAGTTCTGGGCCGAGGTGACCGGTCCGCGGGCCGGACGGAAGGCGGCGGGCGGCTCGGTGCGCGCGTCGCACGTGCGCGTCCAGACCACCCGCGCCCACCCCGGCAGCCGGTCGTCGGGCGGCCGGGGCCGCACCCTCGGTGCCCCCCGCCGTCGCTCGCTGGACGGGACCGGGGCCACCCCGCGTCCCGGGGCCGGCACCGTCGTGGAGGTGGCACCCGCCACCGTCCCGGGACCCGGCTCGGCGTCGGCCCCGGTCCGGGTGGTCCCGCCGCTGCCGGAGCCCGGCAGCGCGCCGCGGCGCAGCCGTCTCCGCCGGGCCCGCGGCGGTGGTGGCGGCCGCGGCACGAGCGTCCCCGCGCGCACCAGCCGTCCCGACCCGTGGCGCCGGAGTGGCCACCGTGGCCGCACCTGAGCGGACCCCCCGGCAGAGGGCGCGGCGCGGCCGGGCCCGTGCCGGCGAGGGCGGTTCGGACTACACCCCGTCGATCGCGCTGCGCTCGATCGACGGCCACATCACCCGCACCAACGGCCAGGTCATGGCCTGGTACCGGCTCGCGGCGCAGGCGTGGAGCTTCCGCAGCGACAACCAGCGCGAGGTGCTGATCCGCCAGATCGCCGCGCAGCTCGGCGAGCTGCAGGGGCGCTGGCTGCACCTGCGGGTCACGACCCGGCCCTACCCCGTGCACATGTGGGCCGAGTCGTTCGACCAGAACGCGATCGGCCGGATGCCCGACGTCCCCGGCGCACTCGGCTGGGACGGCTTCCTGGAGGGCGAGCAGCGCCACCTGATGGGCCTGTCGATGGCCGACAAGGAGGTCTTCCTCGGCATCGAGGTGTCCGGCCGCGGGCTGTTCGACCGCTGGGTGGAGCGCGCCGCACCCGTCCTGGACCGGCTCGTGCCGTCCGCGGTCAAGGCCGAGCTCGCCGCGCTGGAGACCGAGATCAACCATCTCGACGTGCTCGTCGCCGGGTCCGGGCTCGACGCCGTCCCCGCAGGTGCGGAGGACATGGCCTGGCTGATGCACCGTTCGGTCGCGCTCGGGCTGCCCGCGCCGCGCGGGCTGTCGTCGGTGCCGCGCGGGGTCTCGACCTGGGAGCCGGAGGACCTCGCCGCGTTCACCGAGGGCGTCGACCTGCACCAGGAGCCCTACGCGCCGACCGTGCAGGTCGTCGGGCGGATGCGCAGCCAGACCGTCACCCGCAACGTCGCGGTGCTCTCGGTCGGGCTGATGGAGGGCCTGCGCATCCCCGAGATCGACGACCCGTGGATGCAGCACTCCGACCGGCTGCCGTTCCCGGTGGAGTGGTCCGCGCGGATCTACGTGCGCCGCCCGGAGGACGTCACCGGCGAGCTGCAGCGCCAGATGGGCAAGGTGCGCAGCCAGATCCGGCACTACACCCACGACCACGACCTCGACCCGCCGATGTCGCTGGCCCGCCAGGCCGACCGGGTCCTCGAGGTCGAGGACGAGCTCACCACCGGGCTGACCCAGCTCAACACCCGCCTCTACGGCTGGTGGCGGATCGCCGTCTCCGGCCGCGACGAGGCCGAGGCCACCACCCGCGCCCAGCAGGTCGTGGACCTGTACCGGCCGAAGGTCCAGATCGAGCACCCCGAGGCGCAGTATCGCTACGCCCGCGAGTTCATCCCCGGCGAGCCGCTGGCCGCGACGGCCTACCGGCGACGCGGGTCGGTCACCTGGGCGGCGGCCGCGGTCCCGGCCGCGACGGCCAGCGTGGGCGACCGGCGCGGGATCATGCTCGGCGAGACGTGCACCGCGACCCGGCGCCCGGTGGCCTGGGACCCGTGGCTGGCCCAGGAGGTCCGCCGCGCGTCCGGCCTGACCGCGATCGTCGGTGGTCTGGGATCGGGCAAGTCGTTCCTCACCGGTCTGGTCGTTTACAAGACCCTGCGTGCCGGGGCCCGCTGGACGGTGCTCGACCCGTCCGGCCCGCTCGCGGAGCTGACCCGGCTGCCGGAGCTGGCGCCGTTCTCCCGGCACATCAACCTGCTCCGCGCCGACCCCGGCATCCTCAACCCCTACCGGGTGGTGGCCGAGCCGCGCCCGGACCACTTCCTCGACGACGACGACCCCGAGCGCGCCTGGAAGCGGGAGCGGTCGCTGGCCGCGGCCACCCGCCGTCGCCTGGTGCTCGACGTGCTGTCCGGTCTGCTGCCGTACGAGATCGCCCGTCAGCCGCACACCCGGATCGTGCTGCTCCGGGCGGTGCGCGAGGTCGGAGGCTCGCCCGACCGGCACCCCGGCATGGTCATCGACGCGCTGCGCCGGCACGCGGGCGAGGGCGAGGACCACGCCGGCGTCGTCGCGGACTTCCTCGACGAGCGGCGCGAGCTGCCCCAGGCCGCCCTGCTGTTCCCGGACGAGACCCGCGACGACCCCTGGCAGGCCGACCGCGACTACCGGCTCACCGTGCTGACGATGCAGGGCCTGTCGCTGCCGCGCCCGGGCAGCCCGCGCGAGGAGTGGACCGACAACGAGTCGCTCGGCGTCGAGCTGCTGAACCTGGCGTCCTGGCTGACCCAGCGCACGATCTACGACGCCGACCGCAACCTGCGCAAGGGCGTCGCGCTCGACGAGACGCACTTCCTGTCCCAGGTACCGACCGGCAAGGTGCTCATCGACCGCCTCGCCCGCGACTCCCGCAAGTTCAACGTCCGGGCCCTGTTCGCCTCCCAGCTGGCGGGTGACCTGCTGCGGGTGTCGGGCTTCGCATCGCTGGTCAACGCGGTGTTCGTCGGCCGGACCGACGACGAGGAGGCCCAGTCCGAGGCGCTGCGGCTGCTGCGTGTGCCCACCGACGTCGGCTACGAGGAGATGCTCGGGACGCTGTCCCCGCGCCCCCGCCACGACGACCGGCCCGACGACGCCCCCCGGCAGTTCGTCTTCGCCGACGGCCACGGCGGTGTGGAGAAGGTCCGCATCGACCTGGAGGCGCCGCACCTGGAGCACGTCCGCGAGGCGCTCGACACCAACCCCGACGCCGCCCGCGTCGCCGCGCCCCGGCCCGGCGGCCCCGCCCTCACCGCGCCCGGGCACCCCGAGATGACCGCCCCCGACGAGCCGAGCCCGCTGCCCGCGCGCCGGACCCCGGCCCCGGTGGCGGTGCCCGACCTCGACGGCGACGAGATCGACCTGACCACCGACACCCGTATCGGTCCCGGCGACGCCGACCCGGTCCTGGCCCCGGGCGGAGCGCGCGCGGGCGGGGTGCAGGTCGTGTCGGTCGCCGCGACCGACGCCGCCGTCGGGCGCGCGGAGCTCTACGACGACGAACAGCTCGACCTGCTCGACGAGCTCGACGACGACTGGGTGGTCGACGAGCCCGCCCACGACGGCGACGCGGGCCCGCACCCGAACGGGTCCGCCGCCGCACGCAACGGGCACGGACCGGCCCAGGTGGACGGCCCGTTCCCGGCCGGGGGGCCCGGTCCGGACGACGGGGCGGGGCGGTGACGGCGGGGCTGGACCCCTCGGGCGGCGCCGGGATCTGGGTCGTCCTGGGTGTGCTGGCCGCCGCCGTGGTCGTCTCGGTGCGCAGGACCCGCCGCGCCCGCACGCCGCAGACCCCCGTGGTCACCCGTCGTCGTCGCCGCCGGACGGCGGTCCTGGTGGTCACCGCGATCGCCGGCGGCACCCTGCTGCTCGGCTCCCCGGCGATGGCCCAGGCACTGGACTGCAAGACCCCGCCGGAACCGGACCGCCCGGGCACCGGGCTGGTCGGCTCGCTGGACCGGCCCACGGCGCTGCACGGCGAGGCGGGCAGCGTCTACGAGGAGGTCGGCTACGCCGGCCTGGTCTGGCACAACTACGACCTGGGCTGCGCGGCGTCGGGGGTGCTGAACCCGTCGGTCACCACCGACACCTGGCTGGGCAACCAGGTCTTCAACCTCGCCAAGCTGACCGTCGGCGGGGTGAACTGGGCGCACTACCTGATCGCCGACGGCGGAGCCCTGTTCGAGCCGCTCGACCAGGTCATCACCACCGCGACCCGGGCCATGTACGACACGGTGTTCACCACCTGGGTGGGTCTCGGCCTGCTCGGGTTCGCGATCATCGTGCTGCTGCTGGCGATGCGCGGCGACCTCGCCCGGCAGGCCCAGCGCACCGGCATCGCGGTCCTCGCGCTGATGATCGGCTCCGCCGCCTACCTCGCACCGGTCGACTGGTCGCGCGCGGCGGACAACCTGCTGCTCGACGGCGTGACACAGATGCAGGAGGGCTTCCCCGGGCAGGTCGGGCTCGGCACCCGCGACACCCTTCCGACGGTGCTCGTCGACCAGGTCGCCTACCAGAACTGGCTGCGCGGCACGTTCGGCGCGCCGGACGTCCCGCAGGCCCAGGAGCTGGGCCGGGACCTGCTGCGGGCCCAGGCGTTCACCATCGACGAGATCGACCAGGGCCAGGACACCTCCGAGACGGCCGAGCGCAAGAAGGGCGAGTACGCCGCGATCGCCGACCGGATGGGCGACCGCTACCCGTACTTCACCGGGGCCTCCGGCAGCCGGATCGGCGCCGGGACGCTCGCGCTGATCCAGGCCGCCTGCATCGCGCTGTTCCAGCTGCTGTCCAAGATCCTGGTGCTGGTCGCGCTGCTGATCATCCGGCTGATGGTGGTGACGGCACCGGCGATCGCCGTCGTCGCGCTGCTGAAACCGGACGTCATCCCGGCCATCCTGCGCATCGGCGGGGCGGCGATCGTGAACACGCTCGTCGTCGGGGCGCTGGCGGGGCTGCACGCCCTGCTGGTCGTGTCGCTGTTCGCCCCCGGGTCCGGGGTCGATCTGTGGCTCGCGCTGCTGGTCACCGGGGTGGTCACGCTCGTGCTGTGGGCGGTCGCGCGCCCCTTCCGACGGCTGGTGTCGATGGTGACGCTCACCCGCGAGCAGTTCGGCGGCATCGTCCCCGGCATCAACGGCGGTCCGGTCTCGCGGGTGTGGAACCGGGTGCGGGGCCCGAACGACGCCGACGAGCGCCAGTCCCGCTGGTGGTCCGAGCGGGGCGGCTCCGGTGGGCCGGGCGACCCGGGTTCGGCGCGCCCGGAGGCCGAGACCGTGGCCGGGCCGGGGGCCCGGGTCCGTCGTCGGGCGGCGCCCGACGCGTCCCCGCCGCAGGCGGCCCGGATCGCCGAGCCGCGTCGTGGCGCACTGCCGGTCGGGGTGTCCGGGCGGCCGGACACCGGGTTCGCCCCCCGCGTCGATCCCGGCGAGGTCGACGACCGCTCCATCTACCGGCGCGACGACTCGGGACCCCGCCGCCCCGGCGACCCGGCCCCGGTGACGCCGGAGCTCGTCGACGGCGTCCCCGTCTACAAGATCTACCGCCCGCGGGCGGCCCGCACCGGCGGCGACCGTGCCGATTAGGTCCTCCCGCGGCCGCGCCGGCGCCTACCGCGCGGTGTGGCAGTGGCCGCTGCGCTCCCCCGCCCGGCTCGCCGTGACCGTGGTGGTCCTGGGTGGGCTGCTGTTCGGCCTCGTCTCGCTCGGGGGCTCGGGCGGGGCGACGTCCGGCGGTCTCGTCGCCGGGGGCGGCTCCGGTGACAACCGGTGGGACAGCGGCTCGTCGGGCGTCTCGGCGACGCCCACCCCGACGTTGCTGCCGCCGGTGCCCGAGCTGACGCCCGAGGCGCTCCCGGTGTCGCAGGCACCGCGCCCGGCGCTGGAGGCGGCGCGGGTGTGGGCGTCGGCCTGGGTGAACCACCCCGAGGGCATCACCGGGCAGCAGTGGGTCGCCGGGCTGCGGCCGTACACGACCGACGAGTTCCTCGGGGTGCTCGCCGGTGTCGACCCGTCGAACGTGCCCGCCTCCCGGGTCACCGGGCCCGCGACCCCGACCCGGGTCGCGCCGAAGAGCGTCGAGGTCACCGTGCCGACCGACACGCTGACCCTGCGGATCCTGGTCGTCGACACCGAGGCGGGCTGGAAGGTGTCCCGCTACGACCGGGCATGAGCACCCCGCTGACGCGTGCGCTGCGGCCGCTGCGGCTGCTGCTGCCGTTCGTCGCGATCGGCATGGCGCTGGTGCTGTTCCTGGCCGTGGGTTTCCTGGCGTTCAGCCCCAACCTGGGCGGCGGCCGGTCGAACGTCGCCTGGTGCGACACCGGGATCTCCACCGCGACGGTCGGCCGCGGCGGCGGGGGAGCCACCTTCGAGACGCTCTCCGACGAGCAGCGGCAGAACGCCGCCGCGATCATCTCGGTCGCCAAGGACATGCAGCTCCCGCCGAAGGCCTGGCTGGTCGCGCTGGCCACCGCGATGCAGGAGTCGACCCTCCGGAACATCGACTACGGGGACCGGGACTCGCTGGGGCTGTTCCAGCAGCGGCCCTCGCAGGGGTGGGGCACGCCCGCGCAGGTCACCGACCCCGCCTACAGCAGCCGGATCTTCTACGAGCGGCTGATGGAGGTGCCGGGCTGGGACTCGATGCCCGTCACCAAGGCCGCCCAGACGGTGCAGCGTTCGGCGTTCCCCGAGGCCTACGCCAAGTGGGAGGGCCTGGCCGCGTCGCTGGTCGAGAACATCGGCGACGTCGCCAACCCCACGGGCTGCGCCCCCGGCACCACCGGCGCGCTGCCCCCGGGTGTCGCCGGCGCCGCGATCGGCTTCGCGCTGGGTGAGCTCGGCAAGCCCTACGTCTGGGGCGCCAACGGACCCGACGCCTGGGACTGCTCCAGCCTGCTGCAGGCCTCGTACCGGGCGGCCGGCGTCACCATCCCGCGCGTGTCGCGCGACCAGTACAACTCCGGCGGGCACCTGCCGGTGCGGGACATGCAGGCCGGCGACTTCCTGTTCTACGCCCACGACACGTCGGACCCGACCACGATCTACCACGTGATGATGTACCTGGGCGACGGCAGGATGGTCGAGGCGCCCAACCGCAACTTCCCGGTCCGGGTGCAGCCGGTGCCGTGGGAGTTCGGCGATCTCGTCCCGCTCGCCACCCGGCCGGGGACCACGCCCAACCCCGCCTGAGGCGCGTCGCGCTCGTGAGTGGTTTTCGGTGTCGTGACACCGGAAAGTGCGCGCGACGTCCCATCATGGGCGGCATGCGCTCCCCGCTCTCGGACTACCTCGACTCCGCGGCGCCCGGTGCCTGCCCCGACCACCTGGTCGTGCCGCGGTCACTGGCCCAGTCGATGCCGTTGCGCTGGCAGCAGGTCTTCGTCGGGCTGCTCGCCGACCTGCACGACGCCTATCCCGGCGTCGACTGGCCCGAGTACGCGGTGTCCGCGGTGCGGGCCGAACCCCTGACCGAGCTGGACGACGCCCAGCTCGCCGTGCACGGCTACGTCACCGAGCTGGGTCCCGAGGGCGACCTGGAGTACCGCGATGCCGACGACCGGGTCGTCCCCGGGTCGCTGCCGGTCCGGGTGGAGGTGCCGGACACGGTGCCGCCTGCGTCCGCGGGACAGGTGCCGCGGGGGACCGTCGTCCTGCGCTGACCGCGTCCTGCGCCCCGCGCCCCGCGTCGCCGAGATGCACCTCAGCGGGAGTCGTCGGTCCGCACGGCCCGCCGAGCTGCATCTCGACGCGCGGCAGGGGTACCTCCCCCGTGGACGTCGCTCACCCGGTGAGCGACGTCCCGGCTGCCCTCACCAGGCCCGGTGCGTCCCGACCGGTGCGCGTCGGCGCTGCGCCGCGTCGGCGAGCCGGTCCAGCTCACGGACCAGGTACGCGGGGTCGGCCGGACCGGCCTGCACGACGGCGTCGTCGGGGAGCGGGCCGCCGACGACGTCCGGGGTCGGGCGCCGCTGGGCGTAGCAGCCGTCCGCGGTGGCGTGCACCAGCAGGACGCCCGGCGCGCGGCACGGGTCGGGTCCCCTGCGGCCGGCGCCGAGCTGGGCGACGCCCGCGACCTGCCCCATCCGCCGCAGCATCTCGGCCTCGGCCGCGCTGCAGCCCCGCCGCAGGAGCTCGTGGACGAGCCGGTCGGCGTCGCCGCCGGAGCGCTCGGCGGCCTCGCCCAGCACCGCGACGGGGATCCGCACCCCGGCCCCGGGGCCGGGCACGACCTCGCCGAGCAGCTCGACCAGGACGGCCGACGCGTCGTCGGGGAGGACACGGACCAGCGCGACGTCGTCGCCGATCCGGGTGGCCAGCACCGCGCGTCCGGCCCGCCGGGCGACCAGCGCCCGCTGCCACGACGGCGGCGCGACCACGAGGTCGTGCTGGAACTCCGGTGCGACGACCGTGCGCAGGTCGTCGACGAGGTCCGGCCCGAACGCGGTGCCGGTGAACAGACCGCGCGAGGCCAGGGTGTCGAGGCACTCCCGCACGACACGGGCCCGCTCGACGTCGGTGAACCCGGGGCTGAGCAGCTCCAGGACGGCGGGGTTGCGACCGAGGTCGAGCAGGTCCCTGGCGACGTCGAACTCGGCGGCGGTGAGGACGGTGGCGCGGTGCCAGTCGATCATCGGTGGGGCTCCTCGGGGCCAGGACGGCGTCGGTCGCGGCGATCTCGATGGCGAAGACCCCGTCGGTGGGGACGACGTAGCGGTTGCGGTGGTCGAGGGTGTCCCGGCTGCCGGCGCCGCCGGCCACCGGGCCGAAGCCGCCGGGGCCGGCGCCGCGCGTGGCCGTCTCCCCACCGCGGCCGGTCCACGCCGACTCCGCGCCCCGGGTGCCCGCGTCGGTGCGGTGGCCGGTGCCGAACGGCTCGTGCGGCCGGGCCCCGCCGGACCCCGTCCCGCCGGGACCGCGGCCGCCGTCGTACCCGGGACCGCGTGCGGAGGGTGGGAGGAGTGGCTGTGCCCGGGCCTGCTCACCGAAACGCCGTCCGAGGTCGGCGCGGGCGGCGAGCGGGTCGGGCCCGGGCACCGTCGCCGTGATCGCCGGGGCCGGGGGCGGGGGCACCGCGGGACGGTGGGGGTCCGGGACGGGTGTGGTCGGTGGGGCGAGGTCCTGGGGTGCGACGACGTCGCCCGGCCCGGAGGTCTCGACGCCCCCGCCCCGGCCCGGGGTGACGGCCCCGGTGTCCGGGGGGCCGGGGGCCGCACCGGGGCCGCGGCCGGGTCCGGGGTCCTCGCCGGGGCGACCACCGGGCCCCGGGGCATCGCCGGGACGGGGGTCGCGGCCGGATCCGGGGTCGCTGCCGGGGTCGGCAGAGCCCGGTCCCGGTCCGCCGGTCGGCGCTCCGCCGGGCCCCGGCCCGTCGGGCGCACCGGTGCCGGGCCGTGCCCCGCCGCCCGGTCGCGGTGGCGTGCCGGTCCCCGTCGCTCCCCCGCCGGGGCCGGTGTCCCCGCCACCGGCCCGGTCCGCGACGGTCGCGAGTCCGCCCGCCGCACCGGCGCCGGTCGGCGGGCCGCCCGGGCCCATCGTCTGCGCCGAGGCGGGGTCGACGGTGAGGAAGCGGTCGTCGATCGCCGATGCCGTGTCCAGGTGCTCCTGGAGGGCACGGTCGGCCTCCTCGCTGTGCCGCTGGTCGCGCTCCAGGGAGCTGACGTAGTCGGTCACGGCGGCACCGAGACCGACGAACGGTGCGCCGACCAGCAGGTGGGCGTTGCGGGCGCCGCTGGTGAAGACACCGGGCGGAGTGGGGTCCAGCGCGGCGATGGCGGCCTGGGTGCGGTCGAAGGACTGTCCGTAGGCGTCCAGCTGGGTCGCGCCGTTCGCGGTGAGGGGGGCGGTGCACATCATCGAGGTGGTGAGGCCGTCGAGGGACTGTTGGGCGGCGGCCCCGGCGGGGCCCTGCCAGGAGATGCCCAGCTCGGCCATGCGACGACGGGCGTCGTCGGAGGCGCGGCGCAGGTCGTCGTCGGCGGCACGGAGCGCGGCCGCGGCGTCGATGACGGCCTGTGAACCGGGCTGTCCCACGACCCACTCGTACTTCTCCCGCAGGGTTCTGGCGGCGAAGTTGACGTGCTGGTGGAAAGCCATCAGGTCTCGCCCGACTCTTTCGCGCCGAACGTCCTCTCGATGTCGGATTCGTTCAGCTGATAGGACTCCGCTACTGCCCGGAGGGCACGGACCACCTGTTCGAGCTCGTCCTGGTGAGCTGCGTGTGTCTCGAGGATCTGTTGGAACTTGCGATCGAAGGCAGGGGTGGCGAGATCGGATATGGGGTCGGCCCCGCATCGGTCGACCCGCCGGGTACGTGCCCCGATGAGAGCCGACCGCATGTCGTCGATCTGACGGTTCAGAGCCTCCCCGACCTGCAGCACGGTGGTGGGGGAGATCTGGCTCAGCAGTGCGGGGTCAACGCTCAGCAGTGCGGGGTCAACGGTCGACGAGGTCTCGGACGGCCCGATGGACATGGTTGGACGTTAGAGACGTCGTCGCTCCGTGACAGCTCTTTCCGGGGGGAGGTTCGCGCGAGCGAACGTCGGTCGACGCCCTCCGTCAGTGGTCCGCGAGTTCTTCCAGGACCGCGTTCGCCAGATCCCGGGAACGGTCGCACAGAACGTCGTCGTTCGAATCTGCGCTACGCAGGTTCGCCGGAAGAGCCTGCGACTGCGTTCGCAAGGACGTGTCGTCGGCGATGTCGACGATGATGTCGCAACCCGGGAGCGAGACGGAGGAGTCGAGCGAACGCACCACCCCGTATCCACCCAGCGATCCGAGTTCGGTCCCTGGCGCCCGGGCCAGGTCGGTTGCAGGAATCGGCAGGAACTGAACGCTGGAATCGATCTTCGGTGTCCGGCCCAGATACGTACAGGTGGGGGACCGTTTGCCGTCGATCGTCACCTCGCCGGGCCGTCCCGCGTCCAGGCCGAACTCGGCGCGCCGTGTGCCGTCGACGAGGTCGCACGGGTGTAGGCCGGAAACGTCGACTGTCACCGGACGAGGCGGAAAGAGTGCCGTGGTGGTGGGGGACCCGGAACCGGGGGGCGAACCGCAGCCGGCAAGCGGGAGTGCGAAGCCGATGAGTGCGGCGACAACGGCTGCCCGACGGGAAACAGGTCCGAGCACGGTGATCCTCCGAGGACGAACGAGCAGCCCACAGGCTAGCCCGCCCCACCCCCGTCGACGGCCGTTCGAGCTGCACGCGGACGTCGTGGATAAAAGTGGAGTCCCCCGGGAACAAGTCTTCCGGGTCGCCCGTTGAGCCCCATGAGAGCAAGTTGAGCAGGACCCACTCAAGGGCGATGCACGCGGCGCTCCCCGGCCTGGTACAACTTGAGCCGGAAGCACTCATACCCACACATCTCGGAGGCAGTCACCATGGCTCGTACGGTCGGTATCGACCTCGGGACCACCAACTCCGTCGTCGCCGTCCTCGAGGGTGGCGAGCCGACGGTGATCGCGAACTCGGAGGGTGCCCGCACCACTCCGTCGATCGTCGCGTTCGCGCGCAACGGCGAGGTTCTCACCGGTCAGTCGGCGAAGAACCAGGCCGTCACCAACTCCGACCGCACGTTCCGCTCGGTCAAGCGCCACATCGGCACCGACTGGAAGACGCCGGAGATCGACGGGAAGACCTTCGCGGCGCAGGAGATCAGTGCCCGCGTCCTGCAGAAGCTGAAGCGGGACGCCGAGGCCTACCTGGGCGACGAGGTCACCGACGCCGTCATCACGGTGCCCGCGTACTTCGAGGACGCGCAGCGCCAGGCGACGAAGGAGGCCGGCCAGATCGCCGGTCTGAACGTGCTCCGCATCGTCAACGAGCCGACCGCGGCCGCGCTGGCCTACGGGCTCGACAAGGGCGACAAGGAGCAGACCATCCTGGTCTTCGACCTGGGTGGCGGCACGTTCGACGTGTCCCTGCTGGAGATCGCCGAGGGCGTCGTCGAGGTCAAGGCGACCAACGGGGACAACCACCTCGGTGGCGACGACTGGGACGAGCGGATCGTCACCTGGCTCGTCGACAAGTTCAAGTCCTCCCAGGGCATCGACCTGACCAAGGACAAGATGGCGATGCAGCGGCTCCGCGAGGCCGCGGAGAAGGCGAAGATCGAGCTGTCGAGCTCGTCGTCGACCAGCATCAACCTGCCCTACATCACGGTCGACTCGGACAAGAACCCGCTGTTCCTCGACGAGACGCTGTCCCGCGCGGAGTTCCAGCGGATCACCCAGGACCTCCTGGACCGCACCCGTAACCCGTTCAACCAGGTCATCAAGGACGCCGGCATCTCGGTGAACCAGATCGACCACGTCGTGCTCGTCGGTGGCTCCACCCGGATGCCCGCCGTCACCGAGCTCGTCAAGGAGCTGACCGGCGGCAAGGAGCCCAACAAGGGCGTCAACCCGGACGAGGTCGTCGCCGCCGGCGCCGCCCTGCAGGCCGGTGTGCTGCGCGGTGAGGTCAAGGACGTCCTGCTGCTCGACGTCACCCCGCTGTCCCTGGGCATCGAGACCAAGGGCGGCGTCATGACCAAGCTGATCGAGAAGAACACCACGATCCCGACCAAGCGCTCGGAGATCTTCTCCACCGCGGACGACAACCAGCCGTCGGTGCAGATCCAGGTCTTCCAGGGCGAGCGCGAGATCGCCGCGTACAACAAGAAGCTCGGCATGTTCGAGCTGACCGGCATCGCGCCGGCCCCGCGCGGCGTCCCGCAGATCGAGGTCTCCTTCGACATCGACGCCAACGGCATCGTCAACGTGTCCGCCAAGGACATGGGCACCGGCAAGAGCCAGGAGATGACGATCACCGGCGGCTCGGCGCTGTCCAAGGACGACATCGACCGCATGGTCAAGGAGGCCGAGGCGCACGCCGAGGAGGACGCCAAGCGTCGCGAGGAGGCCGAGACCCGCAACCAGGCGGAGACCCTCGTCTACCAGACGGAGAAGTTCGTCAAGGAGAACGACGAGAAGCTCCCGTCCGAGGTCAAGGACTCGGTGAACGCCGCGCTGGGTGAGACCCAGGAGGCGCTGAAGGGCACTGACCACGAGGCGATCAAGTCCTCGATGGAGAAGCTCGCCACCGAGTCCCAGAAGATGGGGTCCGCCCTCTACTCGCAGCCCGGTGCCGAGGGTGCCGCGGGTGCGGGTGCCGCGGGTGGTGCCGGTGAGGCCGGTGGCTCCGACCCGCAGGACGACGTCGTCGACGCCGAGATCGTGGACGACGACAAGGACGCCAAGGGCGACAAGTGACGGCCGGCGGCCATCCACGGGACGACAGGACGGTCGACATGG
This sequence comes from Pseudonocardia sp. ICBG1293, assembly GCF_020131355.1. Taxonomy (GTDB): domain Bacteria; phylum Actinomycetota; class Actinomycetes; order Mycobacteriales; family Pseudonocardiaceae; genus Pseudonocardia. The sequence continues at coordinate 203,420 of NZ_JAHLEL010000008.1, read as the reverse complement.
CAGACGAACAGAAGCAGGAGGAGCCGGTGACGTTCCGGGACCGCCGCAAGGTGGACCCGGAGACCGGCGAGGTCCGTCCCGACGCCGACACGACCGGGGCCGCCGACACGGCGGCCCCGGCCGGGGACGACGAGCAGGTCGCGGGCCCGGCCGACGGGGAGGACCCGGAGGTCGAGAAGCTGCGGGCCGAGGTCGCCGAGCGCACCGCGGACCTGCAGCGGGTCAGCGCCGAGTACGCCAACTACCGGCGTCGGGCCGACCGGGACCGCGAGCAGACCAAGGTGGACGCGAAGGTCTCCTTCGCGAGCGACCTGCTGGTCGTGCTCGACGACTTCGAGCGCGCCGCGCAGCACGGCGACCTCACGGGCCCGTTCAAGGCAGCGGCCGACAAGGTCACCGCGGTGCTGACGAAGATCGGCCTCGAGCCCTTCGGGGCCGAGGGCGAGGCCTTCGACCCGCAGCTCCACGAGGCCGTGCAGCACGAGCCGGCCGAGGGCTCCGGCCCGACGGTCACCGTGTTGTCGGCGGTGCTGCGCCGCGGCTACCGCATCTCCGACCGGGTCCTCCGGCCGGCGATGGTGACGGTGCAGGACCGCCCCGAGGCCGAGGTACCGGCCGAGGCACGGGCGGAGGCCGCCGAAGGCGGTGCGGACGCCGGCGACGGCGCGCCGCAGAACCCGGCCTGACCGGGCCGGGTAGGGACGTGACCGCGCGGTGCGGCGGGAGACCACGGGTCTCCCGCCGCACCGCGGGTGTGAACGGGAAGGGGGCGGAGTGACCCAGCGCGACTGGATCGAGAAGGACTACTACCGCGAGCTGGGCGTCTCCTCGACGGCGTCCCAGGACGAGATCAAGAAGGCGTACCGCAAGCTCGCCCGCGAGCTGCACCCGGACGCGAACCCCGGCGACGAGAAGGCCGAGGCCCGCTTCAAGTCGGTCTCCGAGGCCTACGGCGTCCTGGGTGACGAGTCCAAGCGCAAGGAGTACGACGAGACCCGCGCGATGTTCGCGGGTGGCGGCGGCTTCGGCGGGTTCGGCGGCGGCGGGGGCTTCCCCGGCGGTGCACGCCCCGGGGGCGCGGGCCAGGGCGGCTTCGACATCAACGACCTGTTCGGCCAGGCCGGTCGCTCGGGCGGTGCCGGGGGCGGCGACTTCAGCGACATCCTCGGCGACATCTTCGGCCGTACCGCGCGCAACAACGCGGGCGGCGCGGGCGGGTTCGGCACGGCCGGAGCCCGCCGCGGCCAGGACGTCGAGAGCAGTCTGACGATCTCCTTCGACGACGCCGTGCGCGGCGCGACGGTGCCGATCAAGCTGTCCTCGCCCGGGCGGTGCGAGCGCTGCGGCGGCACCGGGTCCCGGCCCGGCAGCACCCCGCGCACCTGCCCGACCTGTTCCGGTCAGGGCCTGGTGAACCGCAGCCAGGGCGCGTTCTCGTTCTCCGAGCCGTGCCGCGACTGCCGCGGGACCGGCCGCATCATCGACGACCCGTGCCCCGAGTGCCACGGCGACGGCGTGTCCACCCGGACCCGGTCGCTGTCCATCCGGGTGCCCGCGGGCGTCGACGACGGACAGAAGATCCGGCTCGCCGGACAGGGTGAGCCCGGGCGTGGTGGCGCCCCGGCCGGGGACCTGTACGTGACCGTCAGCGTGACCCCGCACCGGATCTTCGGTCGGTCGTCGAAGAACGCCGACGATCTCACCCTCACCGTGCCGGTGACCTTCCCCGAGCTGGTCCTGGGTGCGACCCTGACGGTGCCCACGCTCGACAGCACCGTCTCGCTGCGGATCCCGCCGGGGACCGCCAGCGGCCGGACGTTCCGGGTGGCGGGTCGCGGGGTCGAACGCAGGAACGGGAAGAAGGGCAATCTGCTGGTCACCGTCGAGGTGGCGGTCCCGCAGAAGCTGGACGAGGCGGCGACGAGCGCGCTGGAGGGCTACGCCGAGGCGACGTCGTCGTTCGACCCCCGGGCCGATCTGCTCGGTAGCACCAGGAGGTGATGGCGGTGGCCGGACGACGCACCCCCCGGGACGGGGAGGAACCGCTGACCGTCGACGTGGCACACGACAGTCCGGTGTTCGTCATCTCGGTGGCGGCACAGCTGTCCGGCCTGCACGCCCAGACCCTGCGCAGCTACGACCGGATCGGCCTGGTCAGCCCGGGCCGGTCCGCGGGCGGTGGCCGCCGCTACTCCCAGCGCGACATCGCCCTGCTGCGCGAGGTGCAACGGCTCTCCCAGGAGGAGGGCGTCAACCTCGCGGGCGTCAAGCGGATCATCGAGCTGGAGCAGATGGTCGACGAGCTCTCGGCACGCCTCGACGAGGTCACCGCCGAGCTCGATGCCGTCCGGGCCGCCGCCGCGCAGGCCACGGCCGCGGTGCACCGCTCCTACCGGCGCGACCTCGTGCCGGTGGACCGCCGCCAGGCCGTCGTGCGGTGGCGTCCGGCCGACGACGGCTGAGTCTCACGCGCGGCGGCTGAGTCCCACGCGGCCCCCGCTGCGCGCTGTCGCAGCCCGGAGGGCGCCGCTGCAGCCCCTACGACGGGTGCCCGGGGTGCGACGGCTCCCCGGGGCCGCCCCGGGGAGCCGTGGGCTCAGGCCGCGGTCAGGACCCCGCGGCGGGCCAGCAGCCCGAGTACCACGGCGCCCAGCAGCGGGACCGCGGCCAGCACCGCGAAGGGCAGCACCGGCGGGAAGGCCGGGTCCAGCAGCGCGCCGACGCCGGTCGAGCCGACGAGCACCATCAGCCCGCCGAACGAGGCCAGCACCCCGAAGTGGGCGCCCAGCCTGCGCTCCCCGGCCAGCCGCGGCACCAGGTCCTGCGCGACGGGCACGGCGAACATCTCGCCGAAGGTCAGCAGCACGACCATCGACACCGCGGGGGCCAGGGCCCACCAGCCCGGCGGGTCCGGCAGCAGCCGCGCCACCGCGACCACGGTGAACGACGCGGCCATCAGACCGAACCCGAGCACCACCGAGCGGCCCGCACCGATCCGTCGGCCCCACGTCGTCACCCGCATCTGCAGGGTGATGACCAGCACCGACATCAGCACGAACAGGAAGCCGAGTGCCGCCGTGCGGCCGATGCGCTCCAGCTCGTCGGGAAGGGCCAGGTACAGCTGGTTGTAGGACAGCAGCCAGCCCGAGTAGCCGGCCGCGAACAGCATGAAACGACGGTTGCCCAGCACCTCACCCCAGCCCGCGAGCATCGGCCGACCGGCCTGCTCGGCCTCCCGCCACGGCAGCCAGCGCCAGTGCGCCAGCCCCACCAGCACGAATCCGACGGCGGCGACCAGGCAGGCGAGCTGGAAGTCGACCAGCATGAGCGCGGTGCCGACCAGCGGCCCGGTGACCGTCCCGACCTGTCCGGCGACGGCGAACATCGCGAACACCTCGGTCCGCGGCGGGCCCTCCCCGGCGCGTTCCCGCTCCCCGGCCTCGCGCGCGAGCGACGACTCGACGGCCGGCGAGAACAGGGCGGCCGCGAACCCGGTCAGGAGCGCCCCGCCGATGACCGCGGGCAGCGTGCCGGCGGCCCCGAGGAGGATGAATCCGGTCACGCGCAGCGCGCACCCGACGAGGACGACCGGCTTCGCACCGAACCGATCGGTCAGGGTCCCGCCGATCACGAACAGCCCCTGCTGGCTGAACGTCCGCAGCCCCAGCACGAGCCCGACGGCTGCCGCGGCGAGCCCGAGATCCTCGGCCAGGTGCGTGGCCAGGTACGGCAGCACCATGTAGAAGCCCACGTTGAAGGCGAGTTGGGTGCTGATCAGCAGCTTCATCACCGAGGGGAGCGCGCGGAAGTCCGCCCAGCGGCCCGCGCGCAGCGGTGCCGTGGGCCGCGGATCCGACTCGGGATCGGCGGGGCGGCGGAGCAGGCTGCGGAGCACCACGAAGTGGTACCAGGTCGTCCAGGGCAGTCGCGACTCGATGGCAGTAACAACATATGCGCATGCATGAAGATGCTTGACCGTGTGTACAGGCTTACCGAAGATCTTCCGGGCGCCGGGTGACACACGGTCGAGGGCGCCGGAGAGGACAGGTCGCAATGCCCGCCGCGCGCGCCGTCGTAGCACCCCGTCGTTCCCGATCGTGGGTCGCCGCCGCCCTGGCGGTGAGCGCCGCGATCCTCACCGCCTGCGGTGGGTCCGGCGGTGGGACCGGCCAGGTCGTGCCGGACGGCCGGCTCACCATCGCGATGGCCTTCGGACCGTCGGCCGGCTACGGGGTGGACACCGACGACGCGTTCGTGGTCTCCCAGCTGGGTGTGACCGAGTCCCTGGTGGCATCCGGGGCGGACGGCCGGCCGCGCCCCGCCCTGGCCACCGCGTGGGCCCAGCAGGCCGACCCGCGGACCTGGCGGTTCGAGCTGCGCCCCGGGGTGACCTTCCAGAACGGCGAGCCGCTCACCGGGCAGGCCGCTGCGACCGCCCTGAACTGGGTGGCCGGCGTCGCCGCGCCGCCGCGGCCGGTGCGGGGGATCGGGCTGCAGGCCGCCGCGGACGGTGCGGGCGCCGTGCGGGTCACGACGACGAATCCCGACCCGATCCTGCCGCTGCGCCTGTCCAGTGCGAACACCGCGATCCTGGCCCCGTCGGCGTACCGGGCCACCCCGCCGTCGGTACAGGAGACCGGCACCGGCCCGATGACGATCACCGGGGTGAACGGCACCCAGTCGGTCACCCTGGCCCGCAACGACCGCTACTGGGGCGAGCGCCCGTTGCTCGCCGGGGTGACGGCGAACTTCGTGCCGGACCCGGCCGCCCGGGCCCTGGCCCTGCGGGCCGGCGACGCCGACATCGCGCAGGAGCTCCCCGAGGCCAGCGCGCTGGAGTTCACCGGCGACGAGTACGTGAACCAGACCGTCGCCGCGCCGCGGACCGCGTCGTTGATCCTCAACCAGTCCCGTGCCCCGTTCGCCGACATCCGGGTGCGTCAGGCCGTCGCGGCCGCCGTGGACCGCACCGCCCTCGGTGAGCAGGCCCTCGCCGGGTCGGCGGTCCCGGCCTCCGAGCTGTTCGGCCCGGCCGTGGCGTGGGGCTCCCAGGACGCCCCGCCGCCCGCCGACCCGGCGCGTGCCCGGCAGCTGCTCGCCGAGGCGGGCCGCGGCCCGGACGACCCGCTGCGCATCGAGCTGGGTGCCTACGGTGCCCGCCCCGAGCTCCCGACGCTGGCCACCGCCGTCCAGGAGATGCTCCGCGGCGTCGGCATCGAGGCGGACGTGCGGATCGGTGACTACGACGCCCGCGAGCCGCAGCTGCTCGCCGGTGACTTCGACATGTACCTGCTCTCGCGCAGCTACCTGCTCGACGTGCCGGACGCCGGCGCCACGTTGACCAGCGACTACACCTGCCAGGGCTCCTACAACCTGAACCACTACTGCTCGCCGCAGTTCGACGCCCTGCTCGCCCCGCTGGGCACCGAGACCGACCCGGCGGCGCGGCAGAAGGTGTTCACCGACGCGGCGGCCCGGCTGAACGCCGACGTCGTCGGGGTACCGCTGGTGCACACCAACGCCGGGGGCGTCGGCCACCGCGTCACCGGGTACACCGTCGACCCGCTGGCGAAGTCGCTCGTCGTCCCCGGGCTGGCGACCACGGAGTGACCGCACTCGTCGCGCGCAGGCTGCTGGCACTGCCGCTGGTCGCCGTGGCCGCGGCCGTGCTGGTGTTCCTGCTCCCGCGGCTGTCCGGCCAGGACACCGCGCTCGCGATCCTGCGCAGCCGGACCGGGGAGTCCGATCCGGACCCCGTCGTGCTGGACGCACTGCGGGAGCAGTACGGCCTCGACGGCTCCTGGTGGGACCAGTTCACCGGCTGGGCGGGCGCGCTGCTCCGCGGCGACCTCGGGATCTCCTGGACCAGCCGGACCCCGGTGTCGGGGCTGCTCTGGCCGGCGCTCGGGGTGTCGCTGACCCTCACCGTCGCCGCGCTGGTGCTCGCGGCGCTGGTCGGCATACCCCTGGGGGTGCGCGCCGCGCGCCGCCCCGGCGGCCGGCTCGACCGGGTGCTGACGACCGGTTCGGTGCTGGGGGTCGCGGTCCCCGAGTTCGTCCTCGGGACGGCGCTGGTGCTGGCCTTCGCCGTCACCGTGCCGGTCCTGCCCGCCACCGGCTGGGGCCGGGTGGACCAGGCGGTGCTGCCGGTGCTCACCCTCGCGGCGTTCCCGGCCGCGCTCGCGGCCCAGCTCGTGCGCGCCGAGACGGTCGACGCCCTGCCCCGCCCGCACGTCACCGTCGCCCGGTCCAAGGGGATCAGCGACACCCGTGTGCTGTGGCGGCACGGCGGCCGCCTGGCCCTCACCTCGGTGACCTCGCTGTCCGGGCTGTTCCTCGGAGGGCTGCTCGGCGGCTCGGTGGTGGTCGAGGTGCTGTTCGCGATCCCCGGCCTGGGCCGCCTGCTCTACGACGCCGTGCTCGGCCAGGACCTCCCGGTCGTGCAGGCCGGGCTGCTGGCGATCGTCCTGGTCGCCGCCGTCGCCGGGATCCTCGCCGAGCTGCTCGCGCTCGCGCTGGACCCGGTCGCCCGGAGCGCCGTCCGGTGACCGCGTCCGTCCTGGCCCGCCCGGCGGGCGTCCCCGCGCGCGGGGCCCGGCGCGCCGCGCTGCTGCAGGTGGGGGCGTTGACCCTGCTCGGGCTGCTGGTCGTGGTCGCCCTGCTGCCGCTCGACCCGGTCGCCAACGACCTGTCCCACCGCTTCGCCGGACCGTCGGCCGCGCACCCGCTCGGCACCGACCAGCTGGGCCGGGACGTGCTCGCCCGGCTCGCCGTCGGGGCCCGGCTCTCGGTCGGGTTCACCCTGGTCGCGCTGGCGCTGTGCGCAGGGATCGGGACGGTCCTCGGCGTGCTCGCCGCCTGGTGCGGGCGCGCGCTCGGGCAGCTGTTCCAGCGCACGATCGACGTCCTCGTCGCGATCCCGGCCGTGCTCATCGGGCTCGTCGTGGTCGCCGCCTCCGGCGGGGCCCCCGGCGTGTGGTCGCTGCTCGTCGCGATCGTCATCGCGGGCTGGACGCCGTTCGCCCGGCTCACCTACCAGCTCGTGGTCCGCGAACGCGCCCGCGAGTACGTCGAGGGAGCCGTCGCCGTCGGCGCCGGCCCGCTGCGGATCGCCTTCCGGCACGTCCTGCCAAACCTCGCCCGGCCTCTGCTGTCGCACCTGTGCCTGCGGTTCGCGAACGTCCTGCTCACCGTGGCGGGGCTGTCGTTCCTCGGGCTCGGCCCGCAGCCACCCACCCCGGAGTGGGGGGCGATGCTCGCCGACGGGCGGCAGTTCCTGTTCAACGCCCCGCAGCTCGTCCTGCTGCCGGCGCTGGCCGTCGTCGGGACGGCGCTGCTCGTCACCTCGCTGGGCCGCGGGCTGGAACGCCGGTGGACGACCGGTCCGACCGGACAGTTCTGACATCGCTTCGTTCGTGCCAGACTGCTGCGAGTACGGACGAACGGCAGGAGGTACGTCGTGGCGATGACCGGAACCGACGGACGGCGCAGGGGCGAGGCGCGACCGGAGCTCAAGAGCCTGGTGGACGAGACCGGGGTCGTGCCCCGCGCGGCGGCGCTCGGCGAGGCCCGGGAGGTGCTGGCCCGCGACGGCGTCGTCCGGATCCCCGGCGCGGGCCCCGACCCGGAGGCGATGGTCGTCGCCGCGGCCACCCTGCTCGGCGGGCGGCTGCGCGAGCTGTTCGGCATCCGGCCACAGGGCGGGACCGACTCGCCGGTCCTCGGCCTGCACAACGACGGCGCGTTCCTCGAGGCCGACGTGCACGGGCGCACCGTACGGCTGCGCGACCCCGACGAGGACTTCCTGTTCATGCACTGCACGTCCCCGGCGCCGTCCGGGGGCGACTCGGTGCTCGTCGACGGCTACGCGCTGGCCGACCGGCTCGCGACCGAGCACCCGTCGCTGCACGGGTTCCTGACCGGCTGCGACGTGGACTTCTTCGGCAGCCGGACGAACCCGCCGCGCGGTGTGCCGTCGACCCCGCTGCTGCGCCGCATGGTCGAGCACACCCGTGGTGGCCGGCGTGCCGTCCGGGCGAGCGACTACGCACTGCCGGTCCCCCGTGAGCCGTACTGGGACAGCCACCTCGCCCACATCGAGGACTACGCCGACCTGCTCGCCACCGCGTTCGACGCGGCGCCGCGGTTCCGGCTGGAGAGCGGGGACCTGCTGGTCCTCGACAACTACCGCTTCCTGCACGGGCGCGACGCGTTCACCGGCCGCCGTGAGCTGCACGTGCTGTCGGTGCGCACCACCGAGGCGTTCTGACCGCGCCCCGCAACGACGGCGGCCGCCCTCCCGGTGCGGGAGGACGGCCGCCGTGGCGTGCGGGCCCGCTCAGTCCATCGTGAACGGGTCGTAGGTGATGCGGTCGAGCGGCGTACCCGCGACCAGCATCCGCGACACCGTGGAGCGGATCATCGACGGCGACCCGCAGACCAGGACGTCGTGGTCGCTCCACGCGCCGAACCGGGTGACGACGTCGGCGAGGGTGCCGGTCTCGGCTCCGGAGGGCTCGTCCTCGTACTCCACGACCGGGATCACGTCGAGCCACGGGTAGTTGTAGGACAGCTTGCGCAGCGAGGTGAAGTCGTACAGGTCGTCCCAGGTGCGACCGCCGACGAACACCTGGGTGCGGGGCGGCTGGGGGCGCCTGCCCACCTCGTCGAGCAGTGCCTTCATCGGGGCGACGCCGGTCCCGCCCGCCACCATCAGCAGCTCCCGCCGGGTGTTCTGCGGGACGGCCATGCGGCCCATCGGCGAGCCGATCCGCCAGGTCTCGCCGACCCGGCTGTGCGCGACGATCGCGCGGCTGACCCAGCCGCCCTCGACCGCGCGGACGTGGAACTGGATCGTCCCGTCGCGGCGCGGGGCGTTCGCCGGGGACAGGTAGCGCCACAGACGCGGGCGGTGCGGTGTCTCCACCGAGACGTACTGCCCGGCCTGGTAGGGCACCGGCTGGTCGGTGGCGACGGTGACGACGGCCAGGTCCCAGCCGATCCGGCGGTGCTCGACGACCCGGCCCAGCCAGGAGGCCGGACCGCGTTCGGCCGCGGCGGCCTGCTGCATCGCGTCGGAGACGATGCCGTAGGCGCCCACCCAGGCCTTCTCTATCTCCGGGGCCCAGTTGTCGCCCGCGAACGTGGCGATCGCCGAGAGCAGCGCGGTGCCGACCGCGTCGTAGTGCTGGGACAGCACGCCGAACTTGCGGTGGTCGCGGCCCAGCTGCTGCAGGAACGGGACCAGGTCGTCGGGCTGGTCGACCATCTGCACCACGTGCACGAGGGCGCGCAGCAGCCGACTGCGCTGCACCTCCATGTTCACGGGGAACAGGTCGCGCGTCTCGGGCGCCGCGCTGAACAGCGTGGCGTAGAAGTGCTTGCCGATCTCCTCGGCTTCCGGCTCGACGAGGGCGAAGCTGGTCCGGATGAGCTCGACGGTGCGGGCCGCCTCCGAGGCGGGGCGTCGCGGCGGGGCGACGTCGCCGGCGATCAGCTGGTCAGCAGTCATGCCTGGCGGACACTCTCCTCGGTCGTGCTCCGTGCCGCGGTGACACCGGGCGTCGACGCCCGTGTTCCGCCGGTTAGGGTACGCGAACGACTCCATCCGCCGGAACGGCGTACGCCGACCGACTCACCAGGGTGTGGTGAGCGGGCACGCATGGTCACTCATCATCCGTTCGGGGACGGCAGTCACTCGTCATGGCGTGGGTGGCGCCGTGGTCAGGATAGCGCCCATCGCGCGGAATGCCGACGTGGCGTGTCCCCCGGCCGGTCGGAGCGATGATCGTTTGGTCCTGGCCGCGCCGGATGGCACGGTTGTCGCGTGCCGTTGCGAACCCCCGCCGTCGTCCTCCCCGGACGGGACCGTCCGGCCGGGTCGCCGGTCCCCGTCCCCGAGGCCCCGGAGCGCGACACGTCCGCCGCCGGCGCGGTCGGTGTCCCGGAGGTGGTCGGTGGCGCGGAGGTGACGCACCGGCCCGGCTCGGCCGGTGAGCACGCGCTGCAGGCCGAGGTGGGCAGCACCGACCGGGCCGACCGGTTCTACGACGACCAGCTCCGCGACCGGCTGCTGCCCCGGATGATCGAGTTCGTCGGGCGGATGGAGATGGCGTTCGTCGCGACGTCCGACGCGCACGGCGAGTGCGACAGCTCGCTGCGGGCGGGCCCGCCCGGGTTCCTGCACGTCCTGGACCCGTACACGCTGGCCTACCCCGAGTACCGCGGCAACGGGGTGTACGCCAGCCTCGGCAACCTGGTGGAGAACCCGCACGTCGGGATCCTGATGGTGGACTTCACCGAGTCGCTGATCGGGCTGCACGTCAACGGCCGTGCACGGGTCATGGACGACGACGCCTTCCGGGCCGCCTATCCCGGCGGGGCCCGCGACCACGCCGCGGGTCGCCGCGCCGAGCGCTGGGTGGTCGTCGACGTCGAGGAGGCCTACATCCACTGCCGCAAGCACATCCCGCGGATGGAGCGGGTGACTCAGCGGCGTGCCTGGGGCACCGACGACCCGGCCCGCAAGGGTGGCGACTTCTTCGGCGCCCGGGGGACCGAGCCGCAGGTGCCGCGGCCCGCCCGCCGCCGGTTCCCGAGCACGACCCATCTCGGCGCGGGGGCCTCGCGGACGCTGCGGCGCCGCCCGTCCGGCCGCTGAGCCCGACCGCGGGCACCCCTCGGGCCGCGCCGCCCCCACCACCCGCCCCACTCCTCGGCCCGTCCGGAACCCTCCGGGCGGGCCGCGGTCGTTCCCGGGAAAACTTCCGTGTTGAGCGGAATGGACTCAACTTTTCTGCGGTTGATCCTGTCGAGAGGCGCGTCGACCGGGCAGACTGTGGAGCAGCGGCCCGGGGTGCCGCCCCCACCACGGACCCACTACCTCAGAAGGACCGGGAGGAACGCGGAGCATGGACTCCTTCAACCCCACCACCCGTACCCAGCAGGCCATCTCCGCAGCCGTCCAGGCCGCGACGCTGGCCGGGAACCCCGACGTCGGGCCGACCCACCTGCTCGGTGCCCTGCTGGCCCAGGGCGACGGCATCGCCGCGCCGCTGCTGGCCGCCGTCGGCGCGGACGCGTCCGCCGTCCGATCCGAGCTGACCGCACTGGGCAACCGGCTGCCGTCGGCGGCGGGATCGTCGGTGAGCGCGCCGCAGCTGTCCCGGGACGCGCTGGCCGCCATCACCGCGGCGCAGCAGCTCGCCACCGAGATGGGTGACGAGTACGTCTCCACAGAGCACCTGCTCGTCGGCCTCGCACGCTCCGGCGGCCCGGTCGCCCAGCTGCTGGCGCGCCACGGCGCCACGCCGGACGCGCTGCGCGAGGCGTTCGGCAGGGTCCGCGGCTCGGCCCGGGTGACCAGCCCGGACCCGGAGGGCAGCTACCAGGCACTGGAGAAGTACGGCCAGGACCTCACCGCCCGCGCCCGCGAGGGCGAGCTCGACCCGGTCATCGGCCGGGACACCGAGATCCGCCGCGTCGTGCAGGTGCTGTCGCGGCGCACCAAGAACAACCCGGTGCTGATCGGCGAGCCGGGTGTCGGCAAGACCGCGATCGTCGAGGGCCTGGCCCAGCGGATCGTGGCCGGTGACGTGCCCGAGTCGCTGCGCGGCAAGCGGGTCGTCTCCCTCGACCTGGGGTCGATGGTGGCCGGCGCGAAGTACCGCGGCGAGTTCGAGGAGCGGCTCAAGGCCGTCCTGAAGGAGATCACCGACTCCGCGGGCGAGGTCGTCACCTTCATCGACGAGCTGCACACGATCGTCGGCGCCGGAGCGTCCGGTGAGGGCGCGATGGACGCCGGAAACATGATCAAGCCGATGCTCGCCCGCGGTGAGCTGCGGATGGTCGGCGCCACCACACTGGACGAGTACCGCCAGCACATCGAGAAGGACCCGGCCCTGGAGCGCCGCTTCCAGCAGGTGCTGGTCGGCGAGCCGTCCGTCGAGGACACCGTCGGCATCCTGCGCGGGCTCAAGGAGCGCTACGAGGTGCACCACGGCGTCCGCATCACCGACGCCGCGCTGGTCGCCGCGGCCGCGCTGTCCGACCGCTACATCACCGCCCGGTTCCTCCCGGACAAGGCGATCGACCTCGTCGACGAGGCCGCCTCCCGGCTCCGGATGGAGATCGACTCGCGTCCGGTGGAGATCGACACCGTGGAGCGGGCCGTCCGCCGCCTGGAGATCGAGGAGATGGCGCTGGACAAGGAGGTCGACGCGGCGTCGAGGGACCGCCTCGTCGCCCTGCGCGCCGAGCTGGCCGAGAAGCGTGAGGAGCTGGCCGCGCTGACCGCGCGCTGGCAGAACGAGAAGAGCGCCATCGACGTCACCCGTGAGCTCAAGGAGCAGCTGGAGCAGCTGCGCGGCGAGTCCGAGCGGGCCGAGCGCGACGGCGACCTGGGCCGGGCCGCGGAGCTGCGCTACGGGCGCATCCCGCAGCTGGAGAAGGAGCTCGCCGCCGCCACCGAGACGGTCGAGCGGGCCGACGACGTGATGCTGAAGGAGGAGGTCGGGCCCGACGACGTCGCCGACGTCGTCAGCTCCTGGACCGGCGTGCCCGCCGGCCGGATGCTGGAGGGCGAGACCGCCAAGCTCTTGCGCATGGAGGACGAGCTGGGCCACCGGGTGGTCGGCCAGGCCGAGGCCGTGCGCGTCGTGTCCGACGCGGTGCGCCGCGCCCGTGCGGGCGTCGCGGACGAGAACCGGCCCACCGGGTCGTTCCTGTTCCTGGGGCCCACCGGCGTCGGCAAGACCGAGCTGGCCAAGGCACTGGCCGAGTTCCTGTTCGACGACGAGCGGGCGATGATCCGCATCGACATGAGCGAGTACTCCGAGAAGCACTCGGTGGCCCGGCTCGTCGGTGCCCCTCCCGGCTACGTCGGCTACGACCAGGGCGGTCAGCTCACCGAGGCGGTGCGGCGGCGGCCCTACAGCGTCGTGCTGCTCGACGAGGTCGAGAAGGCGCACCCGGACGTGTTCGACACGCTCCTGCAGGTGCTCGACGACGGCCGGCTCACCGACGGTCAGGGCCGCACGGTGGACTTCCGCAGCACGATCCTGGTGCTGACGTCCAACCTGGGCAGCCAGGCGATCGCCGACCCGTCGCTGGACGAGAAGGGGCGCACGGACGCCGTCATGTCGGTCGTCCGGTCGCACTTCAAGCCGGAGTTCCTCAACCGGCTCGACGACGTCGTGGTGTTCCACGCGCTGTCGACCGAGGAGCTGACCCACATCGTCGACATCCAGGTCGGGGTGCTGGGGCGCCGGCTGGCCAGGCGGCGGCTGTCGCTGGAGGTCTCCGACGCGGCCCGCGAGTGGCTCGCCATGAACGGGTTCGACCCGGTCTACGGTGCGCGACCGCTGCGCCGGCTGGTGCAGTCCGCGATCGGCGACCAGCTCGCCCGCGAGCTGTTGTCCGGCGGTGTCCGCGAGGGCGACACGGTCCGGGTCGACCTGGACCCGTCGGCCGACGGCGGCACCGGCGGCCTGGTCGTCGGCAAGGCGGTGGGCGCCGACGCCGCGGCGGTCGCGATCGCGAACTGATCCACCGGTTCGCCCACGGGCCCCGGCGGTGCGCGCCATGGTCTCCGGCCATGGAGCCCTTCACCGCCGAGCAGCCGACCGCAGGGCGGACCTGGCTGGACGAGTACCGCACCCGCATCGAGACGATCCGGGTCCGGGCCGAGCAGGCCCGGGACCGGGTCGCGACGGTGACCGCGACCGCACGCACCCGCGACGGTGCGGTCGTGGTCACCGTCGACCCGTCCGGCAGCCTGTCCGACCTGCAGTTCGGCGTGCGTGCCGAGGAGATGCCGCGGGCCCGGCTCGCCGAGACGGTCCTGCGGCTGAGCCGGGAGGCCGCGGCCGATGCGGCCGCGCAGGTGGAGCGGATCATGGCGCCGCTCACGGCGGAGGGCGGGCGGTGACCTCCGCGGGCTTCCGCGTCGTCCCCGACACGGTCTCGGCCGGTGCCGGCGTCCTCGACGACGCGGGCTCCGCCGTCGCCGGGATGCGCCCCTCCGCGGCCGAGCTCGACAGCGGCGCCTACGGCGTCGTCGGGGCGTTCTTCGCCGCCGACGCCACCGCGGCGATGCGGGCCGGTGTCGAGGCGCTCGACGCGCTCTCCGGGAGCCTGCACGAGCTGGCGGCCGCCGCCCGGGACGCCGCCGCGGCCTATCTCGACACCGAGCTCCGGACGACCGCGACCTTTCTCGACGTCGACCCCGCTCCCGCCCCGGCCCCGGTCGGTGGCCCGCGGTGACGGCGCCGGTGGAGGTCGAGGGGCCGGGCCCCCTCGACGGGGCGGGCGTGTTCTCCTCGATCGAGGACGTCGGGAAGGCGGCCGGGGAACAGGACGGCGTCGGCGTCGCCGCCACCGTGGCCGGGCTCGACGCGCTCGGCATGGTCGCCGACCCGTTGCAGGAGCTCGGGACGGCCGGGGTCGGATGGGCGATCGAGCACTTCGCCTTCCTGCGCGAGCCCCTCGACCGGCTCTGTGGTGACGCCCGCCAGATCGAGGCCCGGGCGCAGGACTGGCACCAGATCTCCCGCGAGCTGGCCACCCTCCTGCCGGAGATCGAGACCGTCCTGGCGGCCCCGGACGCCTGGACCGGGACCGCAGGGGACGCGTTCCACGGGGCAGCCGGTACCCGGGTCGAGGCCGCGCGACGACTGTCCGAGACCGCCCACGGCGTCGCCGACGTCGTGCTGACCTCGGCGTCCGTCGTCGGCACCGAGCGGGCGATCGTGCGTGACCTCATCGCCGAGTTCGTCGTGTGGCTGGTCCCGAAGCTGCTCGCGTGGGCCGCGGGTGCGGCCGTCACCGCCGGCTCGCCGCTCCGGTCGGCATCGCGGTCCTCGTCCTCGACGCCGTCGACCTCTCCCGCACCGTCGTGCGCCGGGTCGACGAGGTCGTCGCTCTGCTGGAGAAGGCGAGCGCGGTCGCACGCAGGCTGGAGGACACCATGCGGACCGGTCTGCTGCCCGGCATGGCGACGCCGGCGACGCGGGAGGTCGTCGAGGAGACGGTGACCCGGGGGCAGGACATCGTGCTGGAGCACGGCAAGAACGACGCGGCCCGCCGGGCCACGGCGGCGGAGTGGGACGGACAGTCCCCCGGCTGAGCTCCCCGACCGGGCCGAACGTGCACGTCCGTGCCGTGGCGTTACCACTGCACGGGGGCTGCCGGGACTACGCTGCCCGGCATGTCGGTCTGGTTCGTCATCGCCCTCGTCGCGATCGTCGTCGGCGTCGGTCTGCTGCTGTTCGACCGGTTCCGCGGGGGCGCGACCCGGGACCGCCGCCGCTGGGCGTCGATGCGGGAGTGGGAGTACCTCGAGTCCGATCCCGTGCTGCCCAGCCGCTGGCGCTACGGGACGATCCACCAGGGCGGTCCCGGCGTGGCCCGCAACCTGGTCTCGGGCGACGTCCCGACGCCGGACGGCCCGCGCAAGGCCTACGCCTTCGACCACGAGCAGGCCGGCCGGATCAGCTCGGTGCTGTGCGCGGTGCAGGTGCACGAGTCGCTGCCCGCCGCCGTCGAGCTGCGCCTGCCGTCGGCGCCGCTGCCCGACGACGCCGGCCTGGACCTGCTCGAGCCGGTCGGGGAGCGCTACGCCTTCGTCAGCGACGCCGACGCCGTCCGCCCGCTGCTGACCCCGCGGGTCGCCGACGCCAGCGACGCGGTCGGCGAGGACGTCGAGCTGCTGTGGGCCGAGGACGCCTGGGTGCTGGCCGCGGCGCCGGTCGGGATCTCCGCCGATCGGATGCAGGACCTGCTCGCCGACCTGGCCGAGGTCGCCACCGCTCTGGAGGAGGGGCTGCACGCCCGTCGTCCCGCGGTCGAGTCCTGATCTGCCGACATCTACGCAGCGTTGATCTACCGCAACGCGATGTGACCACCCGAACGCGTTAAGACGTCGTTTCAGAAGTGGTGGGCCCGGTTCTGCCGGTGACGGCGGGGCTGGCAGCATCGGCTGATGGTCGCGCCTCGTGTGTCTGAGAAGACGAAGATTTTCGAGTTGGAGATCGTCCTGACCGAGGTGGTGCCGGCGGTCCGGCGTCGGGTGCAGGTGCCGGGCGAGGTCGACTTGGCGGTGTTACACGAGGTGGTGCAGTCAGTGATGGGCTGGACGAACTCTCATCTGCACGAGTTCGAGATCGTCGGGCGCCGCTACGGGATCCCAGACCCGGACTGGCCCGGACAGGATGTCGCCGACGAGACGAAAGAGAAGCTGTTTCGGCTGGTCAAGGCTGGTGACCGGTTCGGTTACGTCTACGACTTCGGTGACAACTGGGCCCACGAGATCACCGTCGAGGCGGTCGCGGCCGTCGAGCCGGGAGTGTGCTATCCGCGATGCGTCGCCGGGCAGGGGGCGTGCCCGCCCGAGGACGTCGGCGGGATCGGGGGGTATGAGGACTTCCAGGCCGTGCTCGCCGACCCTGACCATCCCGACCGCGCCGAGCGCCTGGAGTGGGCGGGCGGGCCGTTCGACCCGCACCGCTTCGACCCTGACGAGGCCGACCGGGCCTTGGAGTGGCTGGCCTGGCGGCCGCTGGCCCCGACCTCGTAGGCGAGTGCCTCAGCGAGGGCTGGGTCGACCATCACTTCGGCTTCGGCTTGGTGAGGCGGCGGTGGCAGATCAGGGCGCAGGCCAGCGATAACAGCGCGGTGATCGTGGATTCGGCGCGGTCGTAGCGCAGCGCGAGGCGGCGGAAGTCCAGCAGCCAGGACATGGTGCGCTCGACGACCCAGCGGACCCGCCCGAGCCGGGTGGAGTCCTCGATCCCGCGCCGGGCGATCCGCACCCCGATCCCACGCCCACTCAGGTAGCGGCGGCAGCGGGGATAGTCGTAGCCCTTGTCGGCGTGCACCTTGTCCGGCCGACGTCGCGGACGCCCCGGCTGTCCCGCCCGTTCGCGGACGCCGGGGTTGGTGTCCAGCAGCGGGGCGAGCATCCGACTGTCGTGGGCGTTCGCCCCGGTGACCAGCGCATGCAGCGGGAGCCCGCCTCGGTCGCAGAGCACGTGGTACTTGCTGCCCGCCTTCCCGCGATCGGTCGGCGAGGGCCCGGTGGCCTCGCCGCGGCGCTTGGCCCGCACGCTCACGCTGTCCACCGCCGCCCGCGACCAGTCCAGCAGGCCCTGCTGGGCGAGGCGGTCGAGCATCACCCGGTGCAGCTGGGCCCAGACCCCGGCCTGCTGCCACTGCCGTAGCCGCCGCCAGCAGGTCACTCCGGACCCACAGCCGAGCTCGGCGGGCAGCGCGTTCCAGCTGATCCCGGTCTTGAGCACGAACACGATCCCGGCCAGAGCGGCCCGATCCGGCACCCGCGGACGGCCTGTCCGTCCCCGCTTGTGCTTGCGCGGCTTGGGCAGCAGCGGCTCCACCAGCGCCCACAGCTCGTCGCTCACCAATCGCTCGACACAAGATCGCCGCGCCACGACCGGACATGATCAGCTACCAGCGCCGATCCACACAGGACCGACACGCCGACTTCTGAAACGACCTCTAAGAGCGTCCGGCGATTGATGGTTATTGGAGTCGACGGGTCGTGGGTCGGGTTGTCCAGCGGTAGCGGCTGCGGGCACGGTTGATCAGCCGGCGGATCACGGTGAGCGCGGCGGCGAGGTTGAGGTAGAACTCGACGATGATCTTCCGGCGATCGGTGAACCGGCGCAGCTTGCCGTAGCCGTTCATCCAGGAGTGCGTGCGCTCGATGGGCCACCGTCGTCCTGCCTGGATCGGAGCTGGGACCCCCGTGGTCGCGATCTCGCCGGTGAAGCCCAGGGTGTGCAGCAGAGTACGGGTCTTGCCGGAGTCATAGCCGCGGTCCAGGTGCACGGTCGGGAACAGATCACCACCGTGGGCGTCGCGGTGGCGGGGCAGCGGGCCGATCATCGTCACGATGCCGGTCAAGGTCGGTTCCAGCAGGGGCGAGTCATGGTCGTTGGCTCGCGCCGCGACCAGGTGCAGCGGGATGCCCTGGTCATCGCAGGCCACGGACCGTTTCGTGCCCTGCTTGCCGCGGCCGACAGGGCTGCGGCCGGCCACCTCGCCTCCGCCTGGTGCCTTGGTGATCGATCCGTCGACCGCCAGACCTGAGTTGCACAGGTAGTCGGGGGTTGTGAGGTGTCGTTGCTGGTCAGCGGGCTGTGGGGTCGGGATCTGGGGCACTAATCGGTAGTCTCGGGTGGTGTTCGTCCGGAAGGTGAAGACGGCGTCCGGGGCGACGGCGGTGCAGATCGTGGAGAAGCGCCACGGGGTCCGGCGGATCGTCGCCCACGTCGGTTCCGCTCATGATGACGCCGAGCTCGCAGTGCTGATCGCCTCAGCGCGGGATCGCATCCATGCAGGTCAGCAGGCCCTCGACCTCGACGCCCCTGCCACCGGGGGCGCGGCGGGCGCGGTCGTGACCGGGTCGGCGAGCGAGGTCCTGTGGAACGTCCTGTGCGATGCCTACCGCCGGTTGGGGTTCGACCAGCTCGCCGACGAGGTGTTCCGGGCGCTCGTGCTCGCCAGGATCGTGGAGCCCACCAGCACCTCTGCCGCGGTCGGGGTCCTCGATGAACTCGGGGTGGTCGCGCCGCATCGCAACACCTTCACCGCGGCGCTGCGCCGCTGCAGCGACAAGGACTACCGGGCCGTCCTGGCCGCCGCCTGCACCGTGGCCTCGCGGGTGGGGGCGGCGTCGCTGGTGCTCTATGACGTGACCACGCTGCATTTCGAGGTCGAGCACGAGGACACGCTGCGCAAGGTAGGGATGAGCAAGGAACGCCGGGTCGACCCGCAGATCCAGGTCGGGCTGCTCGTCGACCCGTCCGGGTTCCCGCTCGAGGTCCGCTGCTTCGAGGGCAACAAGGCCGAGACGACCACTCTGCTACCCGTTCTGGAGGACTTCCGCAAACGGCACGACGTGAAGGACATGGTGGTCGTCGCCGATGCCGGAATGCTGTCCGCGTCGAACCTGAACGCGTTGGAGGACAACGGGTTCTCCTTCATCGTGGGGTCGAGGATCAGCAAGGCGCCCTACGATCTGGCCGCGCACGTCGAGCGTCACGGCAACGCCTTCGACGACGGCCAGGTCCTGGAGTCGCGCCGCGACATGGGGACAGGGAAGGCGAAACGGAGCCGGCGGGTCGTCTACCAGTACCGCTTCGCCCGCCACAAACACGATGACCGGGCGATCAACGCCATGGTCGACCGCGCGGAGAAGGTCGCCGCCGGCACCCGGCCGTTGAAGAAGGACCGCTTCGTCCGCATCGCCTCCACCGGCACCGAGGTCGACTGGGGCCTGGTCGAACGCGCCCGCCAGCTCGCCGGGTTGAAGGGCTACGTCACCAACCTGGCCGAGTCCACCATGGACGGGCACAAGGTCGTGGCCGCCTACCACGACCTGTGGCAGGTCGAGGCCAGCTTCCGCATGGCCAAGTCCGACCTGCGAGCCCGACCGATCTTCCACCGCGAACGCGACGCCATCGAAGCCCACCTCACCGTCGTCTTCGCCGCCCTCGCGGTCTCCCGACACCTCCAGGACGCGGCAGGCGTGACCATCAAGAAGCTGGTCACAGCCCTGCGCCCACTACGAACCGTCCGAGTCGACGTCGGCGGTCACCCGATCACCGCCGCCCCGCAGATCACCAGCGGCGCGCGTGCCATTCTCGACCGGCTCCCCACCATCACCGCGCCGGGGCACTAAGAGGTCATTTCAGAACGAGGTCGACGTGTCTGTTGTAGACGACAAGCGGCTATCTGACCTGCCGTTTGATCTGTCGTCGAGGGGTCAATGGAAACTCGACAAGTCGTTCTGAAACGACCTCTAAACCTGTGCAACTCAGGCCTGACCAGGGCGGCAAGCGCGATCGTGGTCTTCCCAAGCTGAATACGCGGGTTCGATTCCCGTCATCCGCTCAGAACACGAAGGCCCAGCTCGTACGGTGTCCACACCGGAGCTGGGCCTTCGTCGTTTTAGGGATCATCGGTAACTGTAGCAACAGCCCAGCAATAAGCACAGGTCAACCATTGCGCCGGTGCTCGTCGACAAGGGCCGAGAGACGGTCCGCTATGAGCCGGTCGGCATCACTGGTCGCGCGCTGGTAGATGAGCGCTGCGCGCATGTCGTCGTGCCCCATCCGCGCCATCAAGTCCTTGGTCGACATCCCGGCCTTCGATGCCCAGATGTTTCCGGCATGCCGCAGGTCGTGGAAGTGGACACCGGGTATGCCGAGCGTGCGCATCAGCTCGGGCCACTTCACACGCTGACCCCACGCGCCACGATGAAGCGCCCGACCGCGTACCCCGGTGAACAGCAACGCATCGGGACCGATATCGACGAACTTGGCCAGATGGTCGACAAGATCGTTCTGAATCGCGGAGGGCACGGCGACCGTGCGAACCCCGGCGCGGGACTTGGGTGGGCCGAGAACGAGTCCTTTGCCTCGGACCTCGGAGTACGCGAACGCGATCCGGAGCATGCTGCCGTCGGGCGCGATGTCCTGACGACGCAGGGCCGAGGTCTCGCCCCAGCGCAGCGACGCGAACGCGGCCAAGAGGATCATTGCTCGCCACCGGCGGTTCGGCATGGCGTCCGCGATCGCGAAAACCTGGGCCACTGTCAGGACCGGCCGCTCGTCCCGATTCTCCCGATCGGCGCCACGGATGCGACACGGGTTCGCGGTGAGTAGTTTGTCCTCCTCCACAGCAGTGTTCAGCACTGCGCGCAGCAGCCGGTAGGCCTTCGCCGCACTGGTCTCGGACACGCCGCGCTTGGTGAGCAGGTCCAAACGCCATTGCCGAACAGCCGCGCTCGTCAGACCGGCGATCGGCACGGCTCCGATCTCTGGAGCGATGTAGCGCCGGAGCAACCACCGGTACAGCTCCACGGTGCGAGGTCGGAGCGCCGGACGCTGACTGATCCACTGTTCCGCGTAGTCCCCGAGCGGGACTCTCCCACATTCCGGGTTCGTCCAGTCGCCTGCAACGATCAGGGCTTCAACCTTGTTGAGCCAGCGGTCGGCATCGCGCTCTCGTTTGAACCGGTGAGGGGCAAAGTGACGGCGGCGGTCGGGGCCGAGGTAGCTGACCTGGTACTCACCGATCGGCGTCTTGCGGACACTACCGAAGCGGCGGCGACTCCCCTTCGTGTTCGGCATCAAGCAGCACCGCTCACGTCACGTCGCACTCCCTCGTATGTGATGGCTTCCACACGGCTCGCCTGGACGAACACCTCCAGATCAGCGACCGCGATCCGTACGTGCGTGCCCACCTTGTGAAAGGCGATCCGGCGGTCGGCGACGAGCCGACGCACGAAGCGAACCGAGGTGTTCAGATGCTCGGCCGCTTCCACGACCGTCAGGTAGGTAGTCATCGGCTTCCCCTCACGCTGCAAGATCATCAGTTGCCGAATGGCTGTCGGGTCGTGGTCCGTCAGTGGTGGCGAGTAGTGCGGCGTCGTAGTCGGCGCGCCATCGTTGGCGTTGGTGGATCGCATGTAACAGCAGGACGGGGCGGGGTGGGACATCGGCGTCACCGGGTTTGGTCGGTTCCCAGTCGAAGGGCCCGTCATCGACCGGATAGGCGGGGGTGATCCCGGCCTGGTCGAGGAGTTGCCGAACAAAAGCTGTCCGGTCCGCACGGTGATCACCGAGGGACTTGTTGGACCATTTGCGGGAGACCAGGACGCGGCGTCCGGCGATGCCGAGGTGTTCGGGCTTGTGTGCTTTGCCGGTGCAGTGCCCGGGGGTCATCTCCGGGCGGGCGCCCTTCGGTTGGATGCCGTAGAGCAGCCAGATCGGGCAGCGCGGCGAACACGGGGTCTGTGCCAACTCGGCGGCGAGGCGGCGGGCGTGCTCCCGCTGACGAGACGTCGCGGACTCGTCGAGTCCGGCGGCCTGACCGACACTTTTGGTCAAATATTTGGTGAGGTAGCCGATGTGGCGTCCGGCTTCTTCGGTGCCGCCGAGGATGCCCTTCACATGCACCTGCGGGCCGAAGACCACGGTGTGGGCGGGCGTGGTGAGCGTGTCGGGGTCGGTGGCCTCGTCCCAGGTGGGCAGGGGCTCGCGGGTGTCGGGGTCGACGAAGGCTTTCTGTCGGTGGTCCCAGCGGGGGAGCTTCTCCCCGGTGTAGACGATCTCGTTGTGGGTGGGCCACCAGACCTGGTGGTAGGTGGCGGCGGTGATCGCGCGCAGTTCGGTGCGGGGGATGGTGCCCCGGATCGCGGCGTGGAAGTGCGGGGCGCCGCGTTTCTGGGGTTCCACGGTGCCGAAGTACTGCACGTCCCAGCCGACACACCGGCGGGTGTTCTGCCAGAACCGGTCCAGCAGCCTCGGGAAGTGGATCGCATCCCGGGCGGCGCGGCGGTAGTCGTAGGTATCGGGGTCCAGAGCGGCGCCGTGGCCGTCGACACGGCCGTAGGTGTCCAGGGTCAAGGTGAGGAAGGTCGAGGGCCGGTACTTGCCGCCGAACACCCGTCCGATCGTGCGGTCGGCCACCGGGCGCCGGGGAAGATTCGGGGCGTCCTGACGACGACGGGTAGTACGGCGGACAGTCTGGGGTCGCGGGTCGAGCGGTGCCAACCGTCCCCGGACACCGAGGGCTCGTAGCTCGGTGTCGATGTCCTCGACGATCTCGCGGATCTCGGCGCACTCAGCATCATCACCGGCGGCGAGGGAATCGGTGTAGGCGACGTGGAAGTCCGCGCGGGCGGCCATCAACTCCTTCTGCGCGGTAGTGGGATCAGCAGGGGTGACGGCGGGTTCGGTAGACAGGTGCCAGCCTTCGCGGCACTGGGTCATCCGCAGCCGTCGGGCCTTCTCCGCGCACGGGCGGCACTGGTCTTCCCGCGTTGACCCACACGGCACCGGCACCACATCGACCCGACCACTGGACTGGTCGATCCGGCGCATCGCCAGCGGACGCACACACACCCCGTGGTCCTCAGCCAGTTGGACCGCGACGTCGTCGGACAGGGCCAGCATCGCCTTCTGGACGCGGCTGAGCGTGTCCTGGTCGATCGGCTCCCGCCCCGTCGCGCTGTCGGTGTCGGCGTTGGTCATGCTGCATCCCCGATCTCGCGGTGGTTGACGGTCGGGTCGGGCAGGGCCAGCACCGGCGCCACCCCGGTCCCCGACACGGTGCGGGTGACGAAGACCTCCAGGTCTTTCACCGCGCCGTCAGACACCCACCCGGCCCGGACACGCAGGGGTTCACGGATGCCGTCGCCGAACAGATAGCCGACCCCGGCCTCGTCTTCACCGATCCGGTTGGCCCACGCACCCCGCTCATAAGAGGTCGCGCGGATTGGTTGGTGATCATGGACGTCGTGCAGGTCGGGCGTTCCAGCGGTGTGTGGTCCAGGCCTGCCGAATCAAGCTACGGAGTGTGACGATCGTGTCGGCGAGGTCGAAGAACGCGTCGACGACGATTTCTCGTCGTTCGTAGCAGCGCTGCAGCCGGTTGAAGCTGTTGTGCCAAGCGTTGGTCCGCTCGACGTGCCAGCGGCGGGTGGCCTGGATCGGCGCTTTCTCACCCTTGTGCGCGATCTCGCCGTGCAGGCCTCGTTCGGCCAGCGTGTCGCGGGTCTTGCCGGAGTCATAGCCGGCGTCGAGGTGCACGGTGATGTCGTCGGGCAGCGGGCCGAGAGCATCGAGGCGGTCGAGGGTGGGGCCCAGTAGCGGGGAGTCGTGCCGGTTGGCTCCGGCCAGGACTCGGCCCAGCGGGATGCCGTATCCCTCGACGAGCACCGAACGTTTCATACCCTGTTTGCGCCGGTCCACCGGCGACGGACCGGCGACCTCGCCGCCGCCGGGGGCCTTGGTGATGGCGCCATCGACGGCGATGTCGTGCAGCAGCAGACCGACGATGCGGTCGTAGGCGTCCAGGACGATCCGACGCAGCTGGGCGAAGACCCCGAGCCTGATCCACTCGTCACGACGATCGCGGATGGTGGTCGCCGAGCAGGTGCTGTCAGCGATGCCCTCATACGAGCAGCCGAACCGCAGTACCTGCAGGAGCTTGTCGAACACGATCCGATCCGCGATCCGGCGGCGATGGCAGCCCAGCGGATGGGTGGGATCGAACTCGTCTCGATGAGGCAGCAGCGCGGTGAACTGGTCCCACAACGGCTCGGTCAGCCATGATGGCAGGGTGGGCACGCGGCCTCCAGACGATCACGAAGCGTAGATAACTTCATGATCGGCAGGCCCGTACCCGCCCTCGCCCCCAGACACTCGACCGCGGCCAAGCTGTGACCAATCCGCGCGACCTCTAAGAGGTCGCGCGGATTGGTTGGTGATCATGGACGTCGTGCAGGTCGGGCGTTCCAGCGGTGTGTGGTCCAGGCCTGCCGAATCAAGCTACGGAGTGTGACGATCGTGTCGGCGAGGTCGAAGAACGCGTCGACGACGATTTCTCGTCGTTCGTAGCAGCGCTGCAGCCGGTTGAAGCTGTTGTGCCAAGCGTTGGTCCGCTCGACGTGCCAGCGGCGGGTGGCCTGGATCGGCGCTTTCTCACCCTTGTGCGCGATCTCGCCGTGCAGGCCTCGTTCGGCCAGCGTGTCGCGGGTCTTGCCGGAGTCATAGCCGGCGTCGAGGTGCACGGTGATGTCGTCGGGCAGCGGGCCGAGAGCATCGAGGCGGTCGAGGGTGGGGCCCAGTAGCGGGGAGTCGTGCCGGTTGGCTCCGGCCAGGACTCGGCCCAGCGGGATGCCGTATCCCTCGACGAGCACCGAACGTTTCATACCCTGTTTGCGCCGGTCCACCGGCGACGGACCGGCGACCTCGCCGCCGCCGGGGGCCTTGGTGATGGCGCCATCGACGGCGATGTCGTGCAGCAGCAGACCGACGATGCGGTCGTAGGCGTCCAGGACGATCCGACGCAGCTGGGCGAAGACCCCGAGCCTGATCCACTCGTCACGACGATCGCGGATGGTGGTCGCCGAGCAGGTGCTGTCAGCGATGCCCTCATACGAGCAGCCGAACCGCAGTACCTGCAGGAGCTTGTCGAACACGATCCGATCCGCGATCCGGCGGCGATGGCAGCCCAGCGGATGGGTGGGATCGAACTCGTCTCGATGAGGCAGCAGCGCGGTGAACTGGTCCCACAACGGCTCGGTCAGCCATGATGGCAGGGTGGGCACGCGGCCTCCAGACGATCACGAAGCGTAGATAACTTCATGATCGGCAGGCCCGTACCCGCCCTCGCCCCCAGACACTCGACCGCGGCCAAGCTGTGACCAATCCGCGCGACCTCTAAGAGGTCGTTTCAGAACGACTTGTCGAGTTTCCATTGACCCCTCGACGACAGATCAAACGGCAGGTCAGATAGCCGCTTGTCGTCTACAACAGACACGTCGACCTCGTTCTGAAATGACCTCTAAGAGGTCGCGCGGAATGATGTGTTGATCATGGTCGGTGGGTGGGTCGGGTGTCCCAGCGGTGGGTGGTCCAGGCACAGCGGATGAGGCGACGCACGGTGATGATGGCATCGGCCAGGTCGAAGAAGGCGTTGATCACCGCGGTGCGGCGTTCGTAGCAGCGTTGCAGCCGGTTGAACGTGTTGTGCCAGGCGTTGGTGCGTTCGACGTGCCAGCGTCGGGTGGCTTGGATCGGCGCTTTCTCGCCTTTGTGGGCGATGACGCCGTGTAGACCGCGGTCGGCGAGCAGGTCGCGGGTCTTGCCGGAGTCGTAGCCGGCGTCGAGGTGCACGGTGATGTCGGTGGGCAGCGGGCCGAGTTCGTTGAGTCGGTCAAGTGTCGGACCGAGTAGCGGGGAGTCGTGCCGGTTGGCCCCGGCTAGCACTCGACCCAGGGGGATCCCGTTGTCCTCGACGAGCATCGAGCGTTTCAGGCCTTGTTTGCGCCGGTCAACCGGTGATGGGCCGGCGGATTCGCCGCCACCAGGAGCTTTGGTGATGCATCCGTCGACGGCGATGTCGTCCAGGGCCAGCCCGACGATGCGGTCGTAGCCGTCGCGGGCCATGCGGGCCAGCTGGGTGATGACTCCGAGACCGATCCACTCGTCGCGGCGGGCCCGCAGAGTGCTCGCTGAGCAGGTGGTGTCGGCGATTCCCTCATAGGAGCAGCCGAACCGCAGAACCTGGATGAGCTTGTCGAACACGATCCGATCCGGGATACGGCGGCGGTGACACCCCCACGGATGAGTGGGCACGAATTCCTCCCGGCCAGGCAACAGCGCGGCGAACTGGTCCCACAAGGGCTCGATAAGCCAGGATGGCAGGGCGGGCACAGAGCCTCCAAACGATCACGAAGCGTAAGCACCTTCATGATCGGAGGCCCCGTGCCCGTCCATGTCACCGGACACACCTCAGCCACCAACCCGTGATCATTCCGCGCGAGCTCTTAGAGGTCGCGCGGATTGGTCACAGCTTGGCCGCGGTCGAGTGTCTGGGGGCGAGGGCGGGTACGGGCCTGCCGATCATGAAGTTATCTACGCTTCGTGATCGTCTGGAGGCCGCGTGCCCACCCTGCCATCATGGCTGACCGAGCCGTTGTGGGACCAGTTCACCGCGCTGCTGCCTCATCGAGACGAGTTCGATCCCACCCATCCGCTGGGCTGCCATCGCCGCCGGATCGCGGATCGGATCGTGTTCGACAAGCTCCTGCAGGTACTGCGGTTCGGCTGCTCGTATGAGGGCATCGCTGACAGCACCTGCTCGGCGACCACCATCCGCGATCGTCGTGACGAGTGGATCAGGCTCGGGGTCTTCGCCCAGCTGCGTCGGATCG
This sequence comes from Pseudonocardia sp. ICBG1293, assembly GCF_020131355.1. Taxonomy (GTDB): domain Bacteria; phylum Actinomycetota; class Actinomycetes; order Mycobacteriales; family Pseudonocardiaceae; genus Pseudonocardia. The sequence goes on along the minus strand of NZ_JAHLEL010000008.1, from coordinate 176,674 downwards.
TCCTGGACGCCTACGACCGCATCGTCGGTCTGCTGCTGCACGACATCGCCGTCGATGGCGCCATCACCAAGGCCCCCGGCGGCGGCGAGGTCGCCGGTCCGTCGCCGGTGGACCGGCGCAAACAGGGTATGAAACGTTCGGTGCTCGTCGAGGGATACGGCATCCCGCTGGGCCGAGTCCTGGCCGGAGCCAACCGGCACGACTCCCCGCTACTGGGCCCCACCCTCGACCGCCTCGATGCTCTCGGCCCGCTGCCCGACGACATCACCGTGCACCTCGACGCCGGCTATGACTCCGGCAAGACCCGCGACACGCTGGCCGAACGAGGCCTGCACGGCGAGATCGCGCACAAGGGTGAGAAAGCGCCGATCCAGGCCACCCGCCGCTGGCACGTCGAGCGGACCAACGCTTGGCACAACAGCTTCAACCGGCTGCAGCGCTGCTACGAACGACGAGAAATCGTCGTCGACGCGTTCTTCGACCTCGCCGACACGATCGTCACACTCCGTAGCTTGATTCGGCAGGCCTGGACCACACACCGCTGGAACGCCCGACCTGCACGACGTCCATGATCACCAACCAATCCGCGCGACCTCTTAGAGGTCGCGCGGATTGGTCACAGCTTGGCCGCGGTCGAGTGTCTGGGGGCGAGGGCGGGTACGGGCCTGCCGATCATGAAGTTATCTACGCTTCGTGATCGTCTGGAGGCCGCGTGCCCACCCTGCCATCATGGCTGACCGAGCCGTTGTGGGACCAGTTCACCGCGCTGCTGCCTCATCGAGACGAGTTCGATCCCACCCATCCGCTGGGCTGCCATCGCCGCCGGATCGCGGATCGGATCGTGTTCGACAAGCTCCTGCAGGTACTGCGGTTCGGCTGCTCGTATGAGGGCATCGCTGACAGCACCTGCTCGGCGACCACCATCCGCGATCGTCGTGACGAGTGGATCAGGCTCGGGGTCTTCGCCCAGCTGCGTCGGATCGTCCTGGACGCCTACGACCGCATCGTCGGTCTGCTGCTGCACGACATCGCCGTCGATGGCGCCATCACCAAGGCCCCCGGCGGCGGCGAGGTCGCCGGTCCGTCGCCGGTGGACCGGCGCAAACAGGGTATGAAACGTTCGGTGCTCGTCGAGGGATACGGCATCCCGCTGGGCCGAGTCCTGGCCGGAGCCAACCGGCACGACTCCCCGCTACTGGGCCCCACCCTCGACCGCCTCGATGCTCTCGGCCCGCTGCCCGACGACATCACCGTGCACCTCGACGCCGGCTATGACTCCGGCAAGACCCGCGACACGCTGGCCGAACGAGGCCTGCACGGCGAGATCGCGCACAAGGGTGAGAAAGCGCCGATCCAGGCCACCCGCCGCTGGCACGTCGAGCGGACCAACGCTTGGCACAACAGCTTCAACCGGCTGCAGCGCTGCTACGAACGACGAGAAATCGTCGTCGACGCGTTCTTCGACCTCGCCGACACGATCGTCACACTCCGTAGCTTGATTCGGCAGGCCTGGACCACACACCGCTGGAACGCCCGACCTGCACGACGTCCATGATCACCAACCAATCCGCGCGACCTCTTAGTCCATCTTTCGTGATCCGGGTCGGTCGTCGGGTTCGTCGTCGCCCCACCCGCGCGCCGCCAGGGCCTCTCCGAGTGCGTCCGCGTGCCGCAGTGTCCGCACCAGGAACGGCACCGCGAACGCCGTCGGCGACCGCTCCGCCCCACGGGCCCTCGCCGCCTCCCGGACCTGCCCGGCGATGCCGGACAGCGTGGCGATCGACTGGAGTGTCAGTCCGACGAGAAGACCGAGGCGCTCCGGCACCACCCCGAACCGGCGCAGCGGCCCGAGACCGCGTTCCACGGCACCGACCAGGTCGTCCACCCGGGTGGTGAGGGTGAACAGGGTCGCCGCGCCCAGCGCGGCGACCAGGCGCAGCACCACCACCAGCGTCCGTTCCGGGCCGATCAGCCACCACTGCACCGCGCCGAGCAGCAGTGCCAGCAGCGCCAGCGTGCGCAGCACCGGCCGGACCCGGTGCCACGGGATGCGGGCGAGCAGGTACCCGGCGGCGACGAGGGCGCACAGCGCGCCGAGCACCCGCGGGTCGCCGGTGAGCACCGTCCCGGCCGCGAGCGCCAGCACCACGAGCAGTGACGGCCCGGCCGGCGCCCGGTGCAGCGGGCTGGTGCCCGGTGAGTAGAGACCGAGCGGGGTCACGAGCCGCAGAGCCTGCGGTAGTACGCCACGGCCGGGCCCGGCTCGTCGTCGGCGACGACCCGGCCCCCGTCGAGGACGACGACGCGGTCGAACCCCGTCAGCAGGTCCAGGTCGTGGGTGGCGAGCAGGACCTGCTGGCGCAGCCCGGCGAGGCGGTCGGCGAAGGCCCGCTGGTTGCGCAGGTCGAGCAGGGTGGTCGGCTCGTCGCAGACCAGTACGTCCGGGTCGAGCACCAGCACCGCGGCCAGCGCGAGCAGCTGCTTCTGGCCGCCGGAGAGCTGGTGGGCGGGGTGCTCGACGTGGTCGCCGAGCCCGAACTCCGCGAGCGTCGCCTCGGCCCGCCGGGCGCGTTCGGCGCGGTCGCGCACGGTACGGCGCAGCGAGAACGCGACGTCCTCGCCCGCGGTCGGCATGACGATCTGGGAGTCCGGGTCGGAGAAGACGAACCCGACCCGGCGGCGGACGGCGGCGCCCTCGCGGGCGGGGTCGCGGCCGTCGACGGTCACGGTGCCCTCGATCGGGGTGACCAGGCCGTTGACGGTGCGGGCCAGGGTGGACTTGCCGGAGCCGTTCGCGCCGACCAGCCCGATCCGGCGTTCGGGCAGGGTGAGGGTCACCTCCCGCAGCACGGTGCGCTCGCCGTAGCGGTGCCCGACGCCCGAGAACCCGATCACCGGACCACCCGCCAGCTCGTCGCGACGCCGAGGCCGCCGCCCGAGGACAGCGCGGCCAGCCCGGTCTCGCCGCGGCCCTGCACGACGAGCCGGTGGAACAGCCGTACGACCAGCACCGCGCCCGAGGCGCCCCAGGGATGGCCCAGGGCGATCGCGCCCCCGTCCGGGCTCGCCCGGTGCTCGTCGATCCCGGCGGCGTCGAGACAGGCCAGGGCCTGTCCGGCGAAGGCCTCGGTGAACTCGACGGCGTCCGGGGCGGCCGGTCGGTCGCGCAGTGCGGCGAGCGCCGGGACGGCGCCGAGGCCGAGGTCGGCGGGCGGGCAGCCGCGGGTGGCGGCCGAGACCAGCGCGAGCCCGGGCACGCCCAGCTCCCGCCGCCGCCACTCGGGCACCAGGGCGACGGCGGCGGCCCCGTCGTTCACCCCGCAGGAGTTCGCGGCGGTGTGGGCGCCGCCGGGGGTGAACGCGGGCCGGAACCGGGCCATGCGGTCGGCGGTGAAGCGCTCGCGGGGACGCTCGTCGGCGGTGCGGGACGCGACCGGGACGAGCTCGTCGTCGAAGCGGCCCGCCCGCTGCGCGTCGACGGCGCGGGCGTGGCTGCGGGCGGCGAACGCGTCGAGCCGGGCGCGGGACAGACCCGCCCGGGCGGCGACGTCGTCGGCGGCCGGACCCATGTCCGGATCCGGATCGCCTGCCGGGGCGAACGGCGCACGGGTGTAGACGGTGCCGTCGGCCCGGGTCCGGGTGGGCGCGGTCGACGGGGACTCGGCACCGCCCGCCAGGTACCCGACACCGTCGCCGGCGCGGACGGCCGCGGCGGCGGCGAGGATCGCGGACAGCCCGCTCGCGCACTGCCGGTCCACGGTCATGCCGGGCACGTCGTCGCCGAGCCCGGCGGCCAGCGCCGCGACCCGGGCCGGGTTGCCGCCGGGGCCGAAGACGTTGCCGAGGAGCACGTCGTCGACGTGGCCGCCGAGGGTCCCGGCCAGCGCCGCGAGGACGGGGGCCGCGAGCGCGTCGACGGTCACCGCCCGCAGCGACCCGCCCGCGGTGCCGATCGGGGTGCGTCGCGCGGCGACGACGACCGGGGTGGCGTCGTCGGGGCCGCTCACTCCGGGTCCCCGAGCGGTACGGCGTCCAGGCTGCCGTCGTGCAGGGCGGCGTCGACGGCGGCGCGGGCGGGCTTGCCCGATCCCAGCCGGGGCAGTGCGCGGGTGACCAGCCAGCGACGCGGGCGCTTCGCGGGGGACAGGGCGGTCCGGGCCGCGGCCCGCAGGGCGCGCCGGTCCGGGACGTCGTCGCGGGCCTCGACCACGGCGGTGACCACCATGCCCAGGGACGCGTGCGGGGTCCCGGCCACGACGACGTCGTCCACCCCCGGGACTCCCCGCAGCACCTGCTCGACCTCCTCGGCGGCGACCAGCGTCCCGCCGGAGGAGATGGTGGTGGCGGCGCGGCCGAGGACGGTCAGACCGCCGTCGGCGGTGAGCTCGGCACGGTCCCCGACGGTCGTCGGTCCGGGGGCGGCCGGTTCGAGCACGCCGCGGGTGAACCGGCCGCGCACCGACTGCGGGCTGTCCACCCACAGCACGCCGTCGTGCACGGCGAGCCGCACGCCCTCGACCGGGCGCAGCGGGCCGTCGTCGCGGCGGGTGGCGATCAGCGAGTGCTCGGCCGAGCCGTAGTACTCCAGCAGCGTGGTGGTGGGCAGCAGCCGGGCGCACCGCTCCCGGACCCCGGGCGCGACGTGCGCGCCGCCGCACACCACGACCCGCGGCACCGGACCGCCCGGACGGCGCTCCCGCTCGTCGAGCAGCGCGCTGAGCTGGGCGGGGACGAGGTGGACCGAACCGCCGTCGGGCAGGTCGGTCGGGTCGAGCCGGCCGCGGGTGACCAGGCCCAGGCCGTGGTGCAGGGCGTGCAGCGCCCCGAACAGGTACAGCGTCGACGACGGCGGCCCCGGCACGAGGACCGGGCCCGGCAGCCCGCCGAGGAGGTCGAACCCGATCCGCCAGGAGCGCCGGTCGCGGCCGAGCACGCTGGGGACGCCCGTGCTCCCCGAGGTCGTGGGGAGCAGGAACAGCCCCGGGGTCCGCGGTCCCCCCTCGGCGGTCGCGGCCCGGCCGTCGGTACCGACGACGTGGTGCGGCGCGGCGTCGGCCAGCACCGCGGCGCGTTCCCGGACGGTCCAGCCGGTGTCGGCCAGCAGCGACGCCGCGCCCAGCCGGTCCGCGGCGAGCAGGTGGGGCAGGACCGCCCACCGGGCCCGGGTGGGGGTGTCGAGCACGACGCGTTCCCCGGCCCGCACGCCGAGTCGGGCCAGGCGTTCCCCGGCGACGGCGACGGCGTCGGCCAGCCCCCGGGGCAGCCACGGAGCGGGGACGACGGGCGCGGAGCCGTCGTCGTGGTCGGGGGGGTCGACGCCGGGGGAGTCGATGCCGGTCCCGCTCACCGGACCCGGGGCTCGGACGACGCGGACCGGACCGGCCGCAGGTCCGGCAGGGCCCGGTGCACCAGCGACGCGACCAGCGCGGCCAGCACGATCTTGACCAGGTCACCGGGCACGAAGACCAGGGACTGCACGATCCCGCCGGTGACGTCCCCGATGTAGACGCCCAGCCAGGGCATGCCGATCACGTAGTCGGCGAGCAGCCCGGCCACGCAGGCCAGCAGCAGCACGGGCAGCGACCGCGACCGGAACCGCGTCACGACCAGGCCCGCGACCAGCGCGGACAGCAGCCAGCCGACGAGGAACCCGCCGCTGGGCCCGAAGAACGCGGCGCCGTTGCGGCCGCCCGACAGCAGCGGGAGCCCGACCGCGGTGAGCACCAGGAGCAGCGCGACCGACGCCGTGCCGAGCCGCCACCCGAGGATCACGCCGGCCAGGATCGGGCCGACGTTCTGCAGGACGATCGGCACCCCGGCGACCCCGGCGACCCCGGCGACCCCGGCGAAGCCGGGGAACAGCCCGAGGACGGCGATGAACGCGGCGAACACGACCACGCGGGCGAGGTCCGCGGCGGGGAGCGCGGGACGGGATCCGGACACGCGCGAAGGGTAGGCCACCGGTACCGCCCCCCGGCAGCTGTTGCGCGCGGCATCACCCCGGGCCGGGTGACCGCCGGGTCGGCCGGGGTCAGAGCGAGAGCTTGTGCCGGATCCGCTGCCCGCGGCTGAGCCGGGAGCTGCGCTCCCGCTCCTGCAGCGAGGTCGCGTAGACCTGCTTGGCCCGGTCGATGTGCCGTCGCAGCACGGCGACGAGGCCGGCGACGTCGTGGTCGGCGACCAGCCCCACCACGGCGTGGTGCTCGCGCATCGACTCGTCGAAGGCGCCCGCGGTCCGGACCGACAGGTGCACCCGGATCGCCGAGATCTGTGCGTAGATCAGGTCGTAGGCGCTGCGCAGGTAGCGGTTGCCGCAGCAGTCCAGGAACGCCAGGTGGAACTGCGCGTCGAGCTGGTTGTAGCGCAGGAAGTCGGCGGCGTCGAGCGCCTCGCGCATCGGGACCAGCAGCCCGTCCAACGTGGACCGCAGTCGCTCGGCGTCGGACTCCAGGGCGAGTTCGGCCGCCGCGCACTCCAGCCGGAGCCGGCACTCGCACAGCTCGTGGAGCTGCTCGACGCTCGGCCGGAAGATGTAGGTCCCCGACTTCGGCACGATCTCGACGAGTCCCTGGGTGCGCAGCGTCTTCAGGGCCTCGCGGACCGGGGTCCGGGACACTCCGAACGCGGAGGACACGAGGTCCTCGGACAGGGCCTCGCCCAGCTCGAAGGCCCCGTCCATGATCGCGGTGCGGAGCCGGGCGGCGACGTCGGCGGCCAACGATCCGGAACCGTCGGGGCGTCGCGCTGGCATCGCTGGTGTCCCTTGCTCGACCGCGGTGACCGTGGGTGCCGGTACCGGACCCCATCATCGCATCACTACGTGCATCCTAGTTGGTGGCTATCTAGGGTCTCAGTAGCCCGGCGGGATGATCCCGTCGTCCGTGTCGCCGTCGAGCAGCACCGGGCCCGGGTGCACGACGACGATCCGCCCGCCGACGATGGCGTGGCTGTGAGAACGGATGGGGCATGGACGCCGCAACCTTCAGTCCCGAGGACAACCGCCGGGCCCGCCGGGCCGCCTTCGGCAGCTTCGCCGGGGCGGTGATCGACTGGTACGACTTCATCCTGTACGGCCTGGTCGCCGCCCTCGTCTTCAACTCCCAGTTCTTCCCCGGGATCAGCCCGGTGGCCGGCACCCTGGCCGCGTTCGCGACCTTCGGGGTGGGCTTCCTCTTCCGCCCGCTCGGCGGCGTGGTCTTCGGTCACTTCGGTGACCGGATCGGCCGCAAGCAGATGCTGGTCATGACCATGATCCTGATGGGCTCGGCGACCACGCTGATCGGTCTGCTGCCGACCTACGACTCGATCGGCTGGTGGGCGCCCTTCCTGCTCGTCGTGCTGCGGGCCGTGCAGGGCTTCGCGGTGGGTGGCGAGTGGGGCGGCGCGGCCCTCATGGCCGTGGAGAACGCCCCGCCGAAGCGGCGGGCGCTCTACAGCAGCGGTGTGCAGGTCGGCTACTCCGTCGGTCTGATCATCGCGACCGGCCTGATCCTGCTCATGCGTGCCGTCACCACCGACGAGCAGTTCCTGGCGTGGGGCTGGCGGGTGCCGTTCGTGGCCAGCGTCCTGCTCGTCCTGGTCGGGCTCGTCGTCCGGGCCCGGGTCCAGGACTCGGAGGAGGTCGCCGAGCGCGTGGAGCGGGCCGAGCGGGTCGCGGGTGGCCGCCGGGTCCCGCTGCTGGAGGCGCTGCGCAGCCACCCCGGCGCCTTCGGCCGGATCTTCGGGCTCCGCCTGGTCGAGCTGGTCTCCGGCTACATCGTGATCACGTTCGCGGTCAGCTACGCCTCCGACGAGCACGGGTTCTCGAAGGACTTCATGCTCAACGTCGGTCTGCTGGTCGGTGCCCTGGGGATCGTGTCCATCCCCACCTTCGCCTGGCTGTCGGACCGGTTCGGCCGACGCCGCATCTACCTGACCGGGTCGGTCGTCGGCGTGCTCGCGGCGGTGCCGTTCTTCCTGGCGATCGAGAGCGGTTCGCAGATCGCCGTCGCGCTGCTCGCGGTGATCCTCTTCAACATCGCGCACGACATGGCGGTGAGCGTGCAGCAGCCGCTGTTCACCGAGATGTTCGGCGCGGAGTTCCGCTACAGCGGCGCTGGGGTCGGATACCAGGTCGCCAGCGCGATCGCCGGCGGTTTCACCCCCTTCATCGCCGCGGCGCTGGTCGCCTCGACCGGCGGCTCCTGGTACCTGGTCGCCGGCTACCTCCTGCTCAGCTGCCTCGTCTCGGCGGTCCTGGCCTGGCGCATCGAGCGCCCCACGGCCGCGACGACGCCCACCGCCGTCACGGCGGCCTGACCCCACCCGGATCGGAGACCCACCATGCCTCCCAGCCCCGCCGCCACGCTGCGCCGCCTGCTCGCCGGGCCGGACATCGTGCTCGCCCCCGGTGCGGCGGACTCGGTGACCGCCCGCCTGGTGCAGGCCGCCGGCTTCCCCGCCGTCTACCTGACCGGCTTCGGCGCGACCGCCAGCCGCCTGGGCACCCCCGACATCGGCCTGCTCGGCCAGACCGAGATGACCGAGCACGCCCGCAACATGACCCGGGCCGTCGGGATCCCGGTGGTGGCCGACGCCGACACCGGCTACGGCGGTCCGTCCAACATCGAGCGCACCGTCCACGAGCACCTGCAGGCCGGGGTGGCCGCCATCCACCTGGAGGACCAGGTCGCGCCGAAGCGGTGCGGCCAGATGGCCGGTGTCCGGCTGATCGACGCGCAGGAGAACGCGGCGCGGCTGCGCTGCGCCGTCCGGGCCCGCGGCGAGCACGACCTGGTGATCATCGGTCGCACCGACGCGCTGCAGCCGGCCGGCGTCGAGGAGGCGCTGCAGCGGGCCGCCCGCTACGCCGACGCCGGGGTCGATCTCGTCTTCGTCGACGGTGTGAAGACCGTCGCGGAGGTCGAGAAGATCGCCGCCGGGGTCCCGGGGCCGAAGGTCGTCTCGCTCGTCGACGGGACCGACGCCGCCCGGCTCACGGCGTCGGACCTGCAGGAGCTGGGCTTCGACCTGGTGCTCTACGCGGTGACCACCCTGTTCGCCGCCACCCGCGCCGCCGCCGACGCGCTCGCCGACCTCGCCGCGGTCGGGTCGCTCGCCGGCGGTCCGGCCCGGCACACCTACGACGAGTTCTCCCGCGTCGTCGACCTCGCCCACCACCAGGACCTCGACCACTCCTTCGGAGCGTGACCGCTGTGCCCACCGTCGTCGTCACCGACTACGAGTTCCCCGACCTCGAGCTGGAGCGGACCCTCGTGGAGGAGGCCGGGCTGCGGTTCGTCGCCGCCCGCACCCGTACCCCGGACGAGATCGTGGCCGCCTGCGCCGACGCGGACGGCATCATCAACCAGTACGCCCAGCTCACCGCCGAGGTGATCGCCCGGCTGCCCCGGACCCGGGTCATCTCCCGCTACGGGATCGGGCTGAACACGATCGACGTCGACGCGGCGACGGAGGCCGGCATCCTGGTCGCGAACGTGCCCGACGGCTCGCTCGACGACGTCTCCGACCACGCCGCGGCGATGATCCTGGGGCTCGCCCGCGGTCTGGGCCGCCAGGACCGGTCGATGCGCGAGGGCGGCTGGGACTACGCGGCATCGGGACCGCTCCACCGGCTGCGCGGCCGGGTGCTGGGTCTGGTCGGGTTCGGCCGGATCCCGCAGCGCCTGGCGGCCAAGATGCAGGCGTTCGGGATGCGTGTGCTGGCCAGCGACCCGTACGCCGACGCGGCCGTCGCCGCGTCCGCCGGGGTCGAGCTGGTGGCGCCCGGGGAGCTCTACCGCCGGGCGGACGTGGTGTCCGTGCACGCTCCCCTCACCGCGGCGACCACCGGCATGGTGGACGCGGCGGCGTTCGCCGCGATGAAGCCGACCACCTACCTGGTCAACACCGCGCGGGGGCCGGTGGTCGACGAGGCCGCCCTGGTCGGGGCGCTGCGCGACGGCCGGATCGCCGGTGCCGGGCTCGACGTCTTCGACCGCGAGCCGCTGGCCGCCGACCACCCGCTGCGGGGACTCGACTCGGTCCTGCTGAGCCCGCACTGCGCGTGGTACTCGGTCGACTCGGAGGCCGAGATCCGCACCAAGACCGCGCAGAACGTCATCGACGTCCTCACCGGGCGGGAACCGGCCTACCCGGTGAACCGGCCGGTGACCCCGCGGGCCGCGACCGTGGGCGGCTGAGCGGGCGCCGGCCGATCACCGCGCGCGGGCTCACAGGGTGCGGCGGAGCGTCCGGAAGCCGTCGGCGTCGGGAGCGGTGGGGTCGGCGTAACCGGCCCGGGCGAACAGCCGCTCCGACGCGTCGTTGCCGGTGTGCACGACGGCGGTCACCGCCGTCCCGGCGCCGGCGCGGGCGCGCAGCGCGTCCTCGCCGGCCCGCAGCAGCGGCCCGGCGAGACCCGCACCGCGGCGTTCCGGCGCGACCGTGATCGACACCTCCCAGGCGGTGTCCGCGCGGTCCCAGCGGACGGTGCCGACCGGGCCGCGGGCGTCGTCGACGACCAGGAGCAGCCGGTCGTCGCGCTCCAGCGAGCCGGTGAGCCAGCGGCGGTGGGTGGCGAGGCCGACCTCGTCGTGGCTGCGCGACCAGCGCCGGGTGCCGGGGTCGTTGCGCCAGGCCAGGAGCAGCTCGGCGTCGTCCGGCCGGGCGCGGCGGGCGCGGAGCACCCCGGCGAGCACCCGCTCCTCGGCGGCGACGCGTGCCTCCCGGCCGGAGGACGTGCCCACCGCGGTGGCCAGGGCGTCCACGACCCGGCCCGCGCCCTCGCCGTCGACGACGGTCGCGGCCCGCCCGGCGAGCGCGGCGCGGGTGTCCGGGCCGGTCAGCAGGGCGCGCAACACGGCCGCGGCTCCCGCCGGGTCGGTGAGGTCCCGGGTCCCGCCCAGCCCGGCGGCGGCACCGGCGTCGACGACGGTGCGGTAACCCTCGGTCTGGTTGTCCGCGGCCCGGACCAGCGCCATCGGGACGCCCACGCAGCACAGCTCCCACACCGTCGTCCCGGCGGCGCTGACGACGAGGTCGGCCTCGGCCATCGCGGCGGGCAGGTCGGACAGCGGCGGGACCGCGCGGAACGTGGCGGGCCCGCCTGCGGGCAGGTCGAGGGGCCGCCCGCCGGGGACGACGACGTCGACCGCGGCGGGGGCGTCCGCGGCGGCGAGGGCGGCGACCACCCGGGGCAGCAGCCCGGCGGCGTCGGTGCCCCCCATCACGACGAGCACCCGGGGCGGCCCGGCGTCCGGGGTGTCGGCGGCACGCAGGGCCCGGCGGGCGCGGGCGCGGCGGGCCGCCAGCCGCAGCGGCGCGTAGCCGGGTCCGCGGAGCAGGACGGGTGAGCCGTCGTCGGGGCGGGGGTGGTCCCCGGCCCCCATGTTGGGGTCGACCACGACGTCACCGGGGCGACGGCCGGTCGCGAAGTCCTCCACCGTCGACAGCACGATCCCGGCGTCGTGCAGGGCCGGCCGCAGGTCGTCGCCGAGCAGGTAGTGATCGACGTGCACGGCGTCGATCCGGTGCTCACGGGCCAGCGCCGCGAGTTCGCCTGCGGTGTCGGCCGGGGGCAGGACGGGTCCGGGCTCCCGGACCAGCCCGGACCACAGCCAGTCCAGCCCGTCGAGTCGTCCCGACCAGGACACCTCGTGCCCGGACAGCACCGCGGCCTCGGCGACCGCGGCACACCGGACGGCGTGCCCCACCCCCGTCGACGGTCCGGCGTCGCAACGCAGCAGCAGACGCACGGTCAGCCCTCGGCGAGGGGCTTCTGGCGGACGTGCGCGTTGCGCTCCACCAGGTCGGGTCGCGACCGCAGCACCGCCACCACCGACCGCCAGTCGCTCCGGCCGCCCAGTGCCTCCACCAGGCCCTGCAGGGCGTGCAGGTCGTCGGCGGTGTCGAGGGTGACGCGCAGGTCGTCGGCCGCCGGGGCGACGACGAGCCCGAGGCAGCGGAACCGCTCCGGGGCGCCGTAGAGGCCCGACGTCACGTGGATCCGGTCGTAGCCGGTCGCGGTGCCGGCCAGCTCGCGCAGCGCACCGGTGCGCGCCAGCTCGACGTCGAGGCCACGGGGCAGGGTGCGCACCAGGGTGGTCGCGACGTAGTCGTGGTCCGGGGCGTCCCGCCAGGTCGCGGCGACCAGCGACACCAGCGCCGGGTCGAGCAGCGGGCAGTCCGCGGTCAGGCGCACCACGGCGTCGCAGGGGTGCTCGTCGGCGGCCTGGACGAAGCGGGCGAGCACGTCGTCCTCGGAGCCGCGCACCACCGGGGCGCCGAGCGCCGCGGCCCGCTCGGCCACGGCGTCGTCGCCCGCGGCGGTCGAGGTCGCGACGACCACGCGGTCGACGCCCTCGGCGGCCCGGGCGGCCGCGACCACCCGGTCGAGCACCGGTGTGCCGCCGAGATCGGTGAGCACCTTGCCCGGGAGCCGCGTCGACCCCGTCCGCGCCTGGATGACCGCGTTGACCCGCACCCGTACCTGCTTCGATTCGTCCGGTTGAGCGCGTGCCATCATGCCGGGCGGAAGAAATTCCGCAGATCTGGAGGCGTGATGTCGGTACTCAAGGGCTCGTCGGTCCTGGTCACGGGCGGGACGGGGTCCTTCGGGAAGGCCTTCGTCCGCACCCTGCTCGACCGCTACGAGCCGCGGCGGCTGGTGATCCTCTCGCGTGACGAGCTGAAGCAGTACGAGTGCCGCTCGCTGTTCGAGAACGACCCGCGGCTGCGCTGGTTCCTCGGTGACGTCCGGGACCAGCCGCGCCTGCGCCGCGCGATGCACGGCGTCGACTACGTGGTGCACGCCGCGGCGCTCAAGCAGGTGGACACCGCCGAGTACAACCCGTTCGAGTTCATCCGGACCAACGTCGAGGGCTCGCAGAACGTCGTCGAGGCCGCGATCGACGCCGGGGTGAAGAAGGTCGTCGCGCTGTCGACGGACAAGGCGTCGAGCCCGATCAACCTCTACGGCGCCACCAAGCTGTGCGCCGACCGGCTGTTCGTGAGCGCGAACCACTACGCCGCCGCCTACGAGACCCGGTTCGCCGTGGTCCGCTACGGCAACGTGCTCGGCAGCCGCGGCTCGGTGGTGCCGCTGTTCAAGAAGCTCGCCGCGGACGGGCAGTCGCTGCCGATCACCGACAAGCGGATGACCCGGTTCTGGATCACCCTGCCGGACGCGGTGCAGTTCGTCATCGACTCCTTCGACGCGATGCAGGGCGGCGAGCTCTACGTGCCGCGGATCCCGTCGATGCGGATGACCGACCTCGCCGAGGCCATCGCCCCCGGCGCCGCGACCCACGAGATCGGGATCCGGCCGGGGGAGAAGCTGCACGAGGAGATGATCGCCGCCGACGACTCGCGGCGGACCCTCAAGCTGGCCGACCGCTACGTCGTCGAGCCCTACATCGCCGGCTGGGGCTACACCTCGCCCGCCGACGGCGAGCCGGTCCCGGACGGGCAGGCCTACCGGTCGGACACCAACGACCTGTGGCTCTCGCCCGAGCAGCTGCGCGCGATGGTCGAGGCGCTCGACTGATGCTCCCCTACGGCCGGCAGTCGATCTCGTCGTCCGACGTCGAGGCGGTCACGGCGGTCCTCGGGACCGACTGGTTGACCACCGGCCCCGCCGTGACCCGGTTCGAGGACGACCTCGCGGCCGTCTGCGGGAACCCCGCGGTGGCCGTGACCAGCGGGACCGCGGCGCTGCACGTCGCCTACGCGGCGGCCGGGGTCGGCCCGGGCCAGGACGTCGTGGTCGCCCCGCTGACCTTCGTCGCGACGGCGAGCGCCGCGGCGCTGCTCGGGGCGGACGTGGTGTTCGCCGACGTCAGCGAGGACACGGGCAACCTGGACCCGGACGCGGCGAAGGCCGCGCTCACCCCGAACACCACCGTCGTGGCCGGGGTCGACTACGCGGGCCACCCGATCGACGCCGACCCGCTGCGCGCGGTCGCGCACGACGCCGGCGCGCTGCTGCTGGAGGACGCCGCGCACTCCGTGGGCGGCACCTGGCACGGCCGCCCGGTCGGGGACCTGGCCGACCTGACCACACTGAGCTTCTTCCCGACCAAGAACCTGACCACCGCCGAGGGCGGCGCGGTGGTGTCCCCGCGCGCGGAGCTCGTGGCGGGCGCCCGCTCGTTCCGCAACCACGGTCTCGTCCGCGACAAGGACGCGCAGCGGTTCCCCGACGAGGGTCCGTGGCACCAGGAGGTGCACGCGTTCGGGCTGAACTACCGGCTGCCCGACCTGCTCGCCGCACTCGGGTCGTCGCAGCTGCGGCGCCTGGACGCGTTCCGCCGTCGCCGCGCGGAGATCCACGCCCGCTACGACGCCGCGCTCGTCGACGTGCCCGAGGTCCGGACCCCGGCGCGCCGCGACGGCGCCGACCCGGCGTGGCACCTGTACCCGCTGCGCGTGCTCGACGGCCGCCGGCGTGCGCTGTTCGAGTACCTGCGCGACCACGGCATCGGGGTGCAGGTCAACTACGTCCCCGCCTACTGGCACCCGGTGTTCGCCGATCTCGGGTACCGCCGCGGCCTGTGCCCGAACGCCGAGACGTACTACGCCCAGCAGATCTCGCTGCCGCTGTTCCCGGACCTGACCGACGCCGACGTGGACCGGGTCGCCGCCCTGGTCCGGGAGTTCCTCGGGCACTCGGTGTGAGGGAGGCGTGAGCGTGGACGCCAGCCGGGAGGTGCTCGGGCGCGGCTCGCTCTACACCCTGGGCAGCGTCGCGCCGATCCTGGCGAACGTCGTCGTCACCCCGTTCGTGACCCGGCTGCTGGGCGACGCCGAGTACGGCGTCGTCGCGGTCGGGCTGATCCTCGTGCAGGTCGGCGCGATGGTCGTCGGGTTTGGGCTGGCGTCGTCGATCACCCGGCACGGGATCCTGGAGAGCTCCGGCGCCGACGGCGCGCGCGCCCTGGTGCTGCAGGGCAGCGCGCTCTCGCTGGTGGTCGTGGTCGCCGCGGTGCTGGCCGGCCCGTGGTGGAGCATGCCGGTGCTGTCGGTGCCCTGGCGGGTCGGGCTGGTCTTCGCCGGGCTGGCCGCGGCCGGTTTCGTGGTGGTGCTCAACGCCCAGGCGTTCCTGCGGGTGCAGGACCGGCCGGTGCCCTTCGTCGTCATGTCCGGGGTCGCGACGCTCGGCGGCCCGCTCGCCGGGCTCGCGCTCGTCGCCTGGCGGGCGAGCGACGCCGACGACTACCTGTTCGGCCTGCTGCTCGGCTACCTCGCCGCCGCCGTGACCGGGCTCGTGCTCGCGCTGCGCGGCGGCCGGCCCCGCAGCGCGCAGAGCTGGTCGTGGCCGCACTCCGCGCGGGGGGACTTCGCCCGGGCGCTGCGGATCGGGCTGCCCGCCGTCCCGCACCTGGTCGCGCTGCTGCTGGTGCAGAACGCGCTGGTCCTGATCGTGAACCGGTACTTCGGCGTCGCCGACGGCGGCCGCATGCAGATCGCGCTGCTCCTCGGCTCGGCCCCGGCGATGATCGTCTCCGCGCTGAACAACGCCTGGGCGCCGGTCATCTACCGGACCGCGCCGCAGGCCCGCGGCGCTGCCCTGGAACGCACGGCCCGCGACGTCGGCGCCGTCGCCGCCGCACTGTCCGGCGGTGTCGCGCTGCTCGCCCCGTTCCTGCTGCGGATCCTCGCCCCGGCCTCGTTCGCCCCGGCCGACCTCGTGCCGGTGGCCGCGGTCGCCACGCTCGGCGCCGTGGTGAGCGTCGTCTACCTGGCGAACGTGCACCTGGTCTTCGCGTCCGGGCGCAGCGGTGGGCTGGCGCTCGCGAGCCCGGTCAGCCTCGTGCTCGGGCTGGTCGCGGCGGTGCTGCTGGCCGGGACCGGCTCGCTGACCGCCGTCGCCGCCGGGTTCCCGCTGATCTACCTGGCGCTGGCCGCCGGGACGTCGCTGCTGCGCCGCCGGGTGTCACCGACCCGCTGGCGGGAGGCGGTGCTGGCCGGGCCGCTCGCCGCCGGGGTCGTCGTGTGCGGGGCCGGGGTCCTGCTGCCCGCCGACGGCGTCCTGTGGCTGACGGTGCGCTTCGTGCTGGCCGCGGCGCTGGGCGTCGCGCTGCTCGTGCTGGTCCGCCGGATCTTCCGCCCGTCCTGATCACCGGGAGTGGGGCGCGGCGTGCGGGTGGCCCGCGCGTCCGGCACGCCTCTCCCCGCGGTCACGGTCAGGCGTCGAGGGGCTCCTCGGTCGCGACCGGGGTGGGCAGGCCACGCGGCAGCGGCTTCGGCAGCGCGGCCAGCGGGTGGCGCAGCCACAGCAGCGGGTTCGCACTGCCCGCCGACATGGCCTGCGTGCTCGCCGCGGAGCGCCGGGTCAGCCCGAGCACCATCGCCGCCTTCGCCAGCGGCGACGCCGCGTAGTACTGCAGGCCCGGTCCGACGCTCGGGGTGCGGCCCCAGCCCAGCACCCGGCGCAGCCCGGCCGGGTCGAGCAGGTGCTGCGCGCCCAGCTCGCGGCGGGCGAGCGCGGTGGCGGCGGCGTCGGCCGCGGCGCCGTCCTCGGGGCGGGAACCGTCGGCGGGGTCGGCCGTGTGGAACTCCGGCCAGGTCGCGCGCAGCTCGTCCACCGCGGACGACGACTGCGCCCCGAACGTCAGCGGGTCGCCCCACACCGCGGCCGGGGTGCCGACGGCCGCCGCGTACAGCACGGCCGTCGAGAGCCGGTTCGACGACACCCGGCTCGCGTTCCCGACCAGGTGCATGATCCGCAGCAGGAAGTGCGGGTCGTCCCGGCGCCCGGCGGTGACCAGGGTGTGCCCGGCCTCGCGCCAGGCGGTGGTGATCTCCGGGTCGGTCATGTCCTCGTGGTGCAGGCACACCGTCGACGGGCCGTCGACCTTCGCGATGTGCCGGGCGAGGTCGGCGTGTGCGCCGGTCACCCGGACCAGCCGGGTGCCGTGGAACGGGACGAACACCGGCCCGATCCGTTCGGTCGGCCGCCAGCCCCGCGCGCGCAGCAGCTGCTCCAGGTAGAGGACCGGGGCGCCGACCGGGGTGGTCTCGCGGTCCTCGTGGGCGGGGGACCAGCCGCGGCAGGCGTGCGACCAGACCAGCAGCCGTCGCTGCCGGGGGTCGGTGCCGACCTTGGGGAAGTCCGCGAAGTGCGCCGCCACCGGGCTGACCGCGGTCCAGCCGTGCTGCAGCAGCCCGGCGATGTGCCGGGGCCTCGGCAGACCGGCATGGGCGGCGAGGACGGCGGAGTGGCCGTAGTAGTGGTTCTGGATGTCCATCGCCGTGCTCCGGGTCGTGGCTGGTGTCGTGGCCGGTGAGGCCGGGTGATCCTAGCCAGGCGGCCGCTCGCTACCGTCGGTGCGTGTCGGTCGACGTGATGCTGCCCTTCTACGGCGACCCCGGGCTGCTGCGCCGCGCGGTCCGCAGCGTGCAGGAGCAGCGCCGGACCGACTGGCGGCTGACCGTCGTCGACGACGGCTACCCCGACGACACGATCGGCCCCTGGTTCGCCGCGCTCGGCGACGACCGTGTCCGCTACCGCCGCAACGCGCGGCGGCTCGGTGCGCAGCCGAACAACCGGCACTGCATCGAGGCGGTCGAGCGCCCCTTCTTCGTGATGATGGGCGCCGACGACCTCATGGAGCCCGACTACCTCGACACCGTCCTGGCGTTGCACGAGCGGTGGCCCGACGCCGCCGTGGTGCAGCCGGGTGTCGCGGTGATCGACGCCGACGACCGCCCCGTCCGCCCGCTCGCGGACCGGGTCAAGGCGCTGCTCGCGCCGTCCGGGAGCGGCCCGCGCGCGGTCGGCGGCGAGGACCTGCTGGTGAGCCTGCTGCGCGGCAACTGGCTGTACAACCCGTCGCTGTGCTGGCGGACCGACGCGGTGCAGCGGGTCGCACTGCCGGGGTCGGCCGACGTGTTCGACCTCGCGCTGCCGGTGGCGGTGATCGCCGACGGCGCGACGATGGTCGTCGACGACCACGTCTGCTTCCGCTACCGCAGGCACCGCTCCAGCGACTCCGGTTCCGGCGCGGCGGCCGGCAACCGGTTCGCGGAGGAGCGCCGCTACTTCGCCGCCGAGGCGGCCCGGATGGAGGACCGCGGGATGCCGCGGGCCGCCCGGGCGGCCCGGTGGCACGGGTCGTCGCGGCTCAACGCGGCCGTGCAGCTGCCCGGTGCTGCGCTGCGCCGTGACCCCGCCGCGCTACGGGCGCTGGCCGCGCACCTGGTCGGCCGGGTCAGCTGATCCCGAGGATCCGCCCGAGCCAGCGCGAGTAGCCGGGGTCGAGCCGGTCGTCGGTGACCGCGCGGCCCTCGGCGAGGCGTCGGTCCAGCGCTGCGCGGACCTGCGGGGCGACGTCCGGCTCGGCGAACACGAGCTGGAAGTACTCCGGGCGCATGTGCGCCACGCCGACGAGTTCGCGCCCAGCGAGCACCCGCGGCAGGTCGGTCCGCCACGACCCGGGCGGCGGCTGCGGCGACGAGCTGGTCACCACCACGACCTGGGGGTCGTCGGCGAGCAGTACGTCGGTCGGGTTCGCCCCGTGCGCGATCCGCTCGTCGTTGAGACCGATGTAGTCGGTCGTGGTCCAGCCCGAGAAGTACGGCATCGCACCCGCGTCGGTGACGGCGAGCGTCCGCCGGTCGGCGGGCAGGTCGGTGTCGGCGAGCGCGAGCCCGATCGCGACGTGCGCGCGCCGCAGGTCGTCGCCGTAGTTGACCAGCGTCCGGGCGTCCGGGGCGAGGACGCCTGCCGCCGTCGTCCACGCCACGCCCACCGCGGCGGCGGCCGCCGCGACCCGCCGTGCCTCGACGCCGTCCAGGGCCCAGGCCGCGGCCAGGCAGAGCATCGGGAACCCGTGCCAGGCGAACCGGGACAGGTAGTCCATCGCCGGCGCGGACAACGCCGGGATGATCCAGAGTGCGGTGCAGCTCGCCAGTACCAGCGCGGCCGGGGCTGCGGTGCGGGACCGCAGCAGCGCGGCGACCGCGAACGCCAGCAGCGGCAGCAGGGAGGCTGCCGTCGTCTCGATCCAGCGACCGTCGGTGCTCGCCTCGACGCCGACCTTCACGTAGAAGGTGTTAGGCAGCAGGTGCCCGTAGTACGCCCACCGCCCGGCCAGATAGAGCCCCCCGGCGACCGCGGCGGCCGTGGTCGCCGCCCACACCGCACGGTCGGCCCGGCGCACCCACAGCAGCACGGCCAGGGCGGGCAGCACCCCGAGCACGCCGTCCGGGCGCAGCGTCCCCGCGAGCAGGAGCAGCGCCGGGATCTCCCACGAGCGGACGGTGGCGTGCCAGTCGCGCAGCAGGCGGGCCGCCAGGACGGCGGCCCGCAGCACGACCAGCGCGAACGGCGCCGTCTCCAGCCCGGAGTCGACGTGCACCCAGGTCGGCAGGAACAGCACGAACGACCCGGCCGCGAGCACCGCGCCGGCCCGGGTGCGCGGCTCGGTGACCAGCACCCACACGATCGCCGCCGCGCACGCGGCGGCGGTCAGCTTGGACACCACCGGCAGCGGCACGCCCAGCCACACCCACGGCGCGTGCCAGACCATCCAGGTGAAGTTCGTGAAGCCCTCCACCGGGTCCTGGCCGGGGTTCCAGGTCGGCCCGAAGCCGTGCGCGAGGTTCGCGCTGTAGCGGTAGGTGATGTAGGCGTCGTCGACGGTC
Organism: Pseudonocardia sp. ICBG1293; assembly: GCF_020131355.1. Lineage (GTDB taxonomy): Bacteria > Actinomycetota > Actinomycetes > Mycobacteriales > Pseudonocardiaceae > Pseudonocardia. Next base: position 157,048 of record NZ_JAHLEL010000008.1, on the reverse strand, counting down.
ACCGACCAGCAGGCCCACACCCCGACCGCGAGCGCGGCCAGCGCCGCGGCCAGCAGCACCGGCCGGTCGGCCACCCACCGGCGGGTGCGGGCGACCGGGTCGCGCCGGCGTCCCGTGGGCCACCCCTCGTCCGGGGGGCCCGCGGTGTCGCGGTCGTCGGTCGCGGTCGACATGCGCGCGATTCTCGCGCACCGATGAGTCCCGGCCCCCGCCGCGGTCGTAGTCGGCATGAGCACCCCCACGCAGCGCCCCACGACCCTGAACAACATCGGCGTCGTCATGTTCACCGTCGCCGACCAGGATGCCGCCCTGGACTTCTACACCCGGGTCCTCGGTTTCGAGGTCCGCGGCGACACCCGGTTCGGCGAGCACGGCGAGCACCGCTGGCTGGAGGTCGCCCCGCCCGGCTCGACCGCGCGGCTCGCGCTGAACCCCCCGATGTACGACGAGCCCGGCGGGAGTGCCATCGGCGTCGAGACCTCCGACCTGGCGGCCGAGCACGGCCGGCTGACCGAGCTCGGCGTCGCCGACCTGGAGCCGCTGCCGACCGACGACATCCCCGGCGCGCCGCGGCTGTTCATGCTGCGCGACCCGGACGGCAACGTGGTCACCGTCGTCGAGGTCTGAGCCTGCCCGTCACGGCACCGGCGGCACCCCGGCGCGGACCAGTACCGCGTACGGTCCGACGTCGCGGCGCTGCCAGGCCGGGTCGTCGAACAGCTGCGGGGCGAACACCGCGGGGTCGGTGCCCTGGCGCGGGTCGGGGAACCGGTCCTGCGCCAGCGGCAGCCGCAGGGTCCCGTCCGCGGCCCGTTCCAGGACGAACACCGACGGGGCGCGGAACCGGCTGCGGTCCAGCGCCCCGAGCAGCTGCTCCGGCCCGGCCGCGCCGGCCCAGCGGCGCAGCTCGTCGGTGCGGGCGGGGAAGTCCGCGAGCGGGTTCGCGTACTGCGGCTGGGACGCCTGGAACGAGAAGTACGGCGTGTAGGTCAGCAGCGTGCGGTTCGCCCCGGCCACGACGACCTCGCGGGGCGCACGACCGGTGAGGCCGTCGATCGTCGTTCGCAGCTCGCCGAGCCAGGCGTCGGCGTCGGCCTCGTCGCGGCTGCCGTCGGGACGGGTGCCGTCGGGCCGGTAGTCCTGGGCGGCACCGGTCCACGCGTAGTCCTGCGGTACGGACTGCACCTGCCCGACGACGACCGCGGCGGCCAGGATCGTCGTCACCGCCGCCACCGGAACCGGCGACCGACGTGTCCGCGCCGCGGCGACGGCGGGCCGCCACCGCCGGCCGACCTCGGCCGCGGCCCAGACCGCCCCGCAGGCCAGCGCAGCCGTGAGGATCGGCTGGATCCGGAAGGCGAGCAGGGTGGTGCCCGCGGCGAGCGCGACCGTCGACAGCAGGTACCAGGCGTAGCCGCAGACCACGGTGACGCCGAGCCCGCGGGCGACCGAGGAGGTCCGGAACCGCGCCACGACCCACACGGTGCCCGCCAGGCACAGCGCGCCGACCGGGGTCGCCTCCAGCATCGGCAGCGGCCAGCGCGACCCCGCCTCGGCGAGGAAGTGCTGCCCGGCGCTGTAGGTGGGCTCGCCCACCGACGCCAGCAGGTACGGCAGCCAGTGCACCAGCGTGAGCGGCAGGGCAGCGGCGAGCACGACGAGGACCGTCACCGCGAGCCGCGCGGGCCGGGCGGCGCGGGTGAGCAGCCCGTCGACGGCGAGCACGGCCAGCACGAACCCGGCGAACACCAGGATCTGGGTGTGGGTGACGGCGGCCAGCCCGAGCACCAGACCGACCGGCAGCGCCGTGCGGACCCAGCTCCCGCTCCGGCGCACCAGCCGCACCCCGAGCACCGCCAGCGGTGCGACCAGCGCCGCGGTCAGCCACGAGTAGGGGGAGTACGCCGCGAGCGTCACCGACCCGGCGAGCGTGGTCGCGACGGCCGCACCGACCGCCCGGGCCCGGGTCGTGACCAGCGCCCACAGCGCGTAGGTCAGCACGGAGGCGACCGCCATCGTCGCGATCGAGAACGGCTTGTGGAACGCCCACGCCTCCACGCCCAGCAGCGACGCCAGGCGCCCGCCGACCCAGAACCACGCGGCCGGGTAGTACGGCGGCACGTCCGCGTAGGCGAAGTCGGCGAGCCGGGCCGAGTCGGCGAAACGGGTCAGGAACGCGACCCGGAACTGCTGGTCCCCGCCGACCCCGAACAGGTAGTGCGGGGTGTTCACCAGGAACAGGGTCAGCGGCAGCGCGGGCAGCGCGGCCAGGCCGACCCACGCCAGCGGCGCGGCGACCAGCGGCGACCTGCTCCACGCGGCGGCCGCCAGCACCACGGCGACGAGTGCGCCGCCGGTCGCGGTGAGGGCCAGCCCGACGTTCGACCCGGCCGGGACCGTGATCCGGTCGGCGAGCAGCAGCCCCGCGGCGACGACCCCCACGGCGACGACCGGGCCGGCGACCAGGTCGGCCGCGGCGAGGAGCCGTCGCGCCACGGTCAGTCCCGCTTCTTCACGGCGACGACGAGGAAGGCCTTGGAGATCGCCCACAACGGGGGGAAGCGGCGCAGCGCCGAGACCCCGAGCGAGTACAGGCGCGAGCCGCCGCCCTCGGCGAGGCTCACGTCGCCGGGGACGGTGAACCGGGCGTCGAGCTCGGGGCGCCGCGCGAGCAGCCTGCGCAGCCGCAGGTAGCTCGGCGCGTAGCTGGCGTCGGTGTAGTCGCTGCCGCGCCCGGACCAGCGCAGGTAGCGGGTCGCCAGCGGCAACGGCAGCCACGCCAGGAACGGCAGCGAGTAGTGCGCCTCGATCGGCCACCACCGGTTCGGCACCAGGATGTAGGCGACCCCTCCGGGACGCAGGCAGGAGGCGATCCGCTCCAGCGCGTCGGGCTGGTCGTCGAGGTGCTCCAGGACGTTGTCGAGCACGGCCACGTCGAAGGTGCCCGCGTCGTCGCCGTGCCCGAAGTCGCCGATGCCCTGGACACGGAACGTGAAGTTGTCCGCACCCCCTCGCGGGCCAGCCGGGTCGCCTCGGCGGCCAGCGCGGCGTTCGGCTCGATGCCGACGACCTCGCGGCACAGGCCCGCGAGCTCGAGCGCGGTGTAGCCGTAGCCGCAGCCGAGATCGACCACCCGTGCGTCACGGAACGGCACGTCGAGCGCGGGTTCCGTGGTGATCGCGATCTGCTTCGCGAAGCCGGTCGCGAGCCTGCGGCGCTCGACCATCCGCAGGGAGCGTTCGTACTCGGGGAGTTCGGTCACGTGGGCTCCGTCGAGGGCGTCGGGGGGTCACCCACCGTACGGGGACGGCCGCACGGCGTCCGGACCGGGCGGGGCGAACGCCTGGGCCTCGGGAGCGGCCGGCGCGCCCGGTGTGCAGGCCGTCAGCCGCCACAGCTCCTGGCCGCCGCCCGCCGCGACGAGCGTGAACCCGGGCACCGGTGCGATGTCGTGCAGCCCCGGGTACCAGCGGGCGCCGCCGTGGTTCGGCCAGAAGGTGATCGGGCCCGTCAGCAGCCAGTCGACGCCCAGGTCGCCGGCCGCGGCGCAGAGGGTCGGGTCGGTCCCGACGTCGCGGAACCGGGTGGCCAGCAGGATCTGCTCCGGGGTCCAGTTGCCGATCAGGTGCGGGAACAGGACCCGGCGACCGGTCAGCGGGAAGAGCAGGGAGTTGCCGGTGAACGGGTCCGCGGCGACGACGTCGTCGGGGCCGACGATCCGGCCGACCTCCTCGAGGAACTCGCGCTGGCCCGGTTCGAGGATCGCGTCGGCCGGCCGCTGGTACGGCCCGGCCAGCACGTCGGCGTGGGTCGCGATCGACATCCCGCCGGTCGCGGCGACGACGACCGCGAGCAGCGCCGCCGCGAGGGCGGGCGCCACCACCCGGCGACGGGCGAGGGTCGCGGTGGGCGGGGCCCACAGCAGCAGCCGTCGCACGCCCGCCGCGACGGCGCACAGCCCGATCACGGCGAGCGCGGACCCGGTGACGGGCACCATCGCCGCCAGCCGGTAGGAGTCGTTGTACCAGGCCCCGGTGAGCGCGGCGGACAGCTCGCCGTCGCTCGCGGCGGCCAGCACGTACAGCGCGCCGGAGGCGACGTGCGCGGGCACCAGCCACGACGTGGCGACGTGCCGCAGCGCGGCCACCGCGCCGACCAGCACCAGGACCGACAGCACGACCAGGTCCGGCCGGCCGTTCGGCGCGTTGAGCACGACCTGCCCGATCGCGGTCGGGACGTCGGTGAACGCGGGCCAGTCGAAGCCGCGCACCCCGGCGGTCAGCGGGGAGGCCGTCATGAACCACAGGACCGCGGCGACGATCCCGGCGACGCCGGTCGCGGCCAGCAGCGGCTGCCAGAACCGGCGGGTGAGCAGCCGTCGCCGGGCCAGCACGCCGATCCCCCAGAGCACCGGGAACAGGCCGAGCACGGCGAGACTGAACAGCGCGTTCGGATGGGCGAGCCCGAGCGCGGGCAACGTCAGGACCAGGGTGGCCGCCGCGCCGCCCGCGCCGATCACGCTGCGCTCGGCCACCCCGACCACGGCGAGCAGCAGCGTCAGGTACCCGGGCAGCAGCGCGAGCCCCAGCAGGTTGGGCCACAGCACCCCGAACGACATGAGCGCCCACGGCAGCGCGGTGAACCCGGTCGCGAGGACCGGGGCGACCAGGGCGGCACCGGACGAGGGGCCCATGACCTGGCGGCTCAGCGCCGCCGCGGACAACGGGAACACCACCCCGGCCACGACCCAGGCGGTCAGGTTGGTGGCGACCGGCACCCCGCTGCCGGACAGCATCGCGACCAGCGACACGAGGTCGTGCCAGCCCGCCGGGTACAGCGCGACCGCCGAGGACGGGTTCGTCAGCGACCCCAGCGTCAGCGACGACGCGTCGCCGGACTGCAGGATGTGCGCGACGGCGTTGTAGTGGAAGACGCCGTCGTAGGTGGAGGACAGGCCGTCCACCGGGCCGAATCCCAGCACCACCGTCCACCACGCCAGCCCGGCCGCGACCACGACGCCCGCCGCGGCCGCCGCCCCGGCCCGGCGCCCGTCGGTGCCCGCCCGCTGGGCGGAGGTCCGCCACACCTGGGGCATCGCCGTCGTCATCGGCTCGGGGCGCTTGGCGAACTGTCCCTTCGGGGCGCGGAGGCGGGCCAGCGAGGCCCGCAGCCGCCGTCCCGGGGCCCACGACCGCAGCGCCGTCCGCCAGCCCCGGTGCAGCGCGCTGCCGGCCGGGCGGCGGGCGACGAAGGCCCGGAACAGCCCGCCGAGCAGCGCGAGCACGACCACCGCGGCCAGCGGCACCCACGGCCCCCAGCGCACCCCGACGAGCGGCGCGAGCACGGCCGAGGACGAGACGACCGCGGTCGACACCAGCGGGGACAGACCCCACGCGGTGACCCCGCGGACCCCGGACGCCCGCAGCACGAGCAGACCGGGCCCGACCACCCAGAACACCGCGACGAGCGCGGTGGGCAGCGCGGACAGCCAGGTGGGTCCGGCCATCGAGGTCGCGGCTCCTCTCCCGGCACCGGGTCGGACCCGGAGCCGTCGACGACCCACCGGACCCGATCCCCCGGCGCTGGCCGGACTCGGAGACTACCGGCGGTCGGACGGCCCCGCCGGTCCCGTGCCCGACCGGGTGATCAGGATCCGACGACGCGGCCCGCGTCACAGGCGGTGATCCGCCACAGGGCGTTGTCGCCGTCGCGGGCGAGGAGCTCGAACCCGTCGGCGTCGGCGAGGTCGTCGAGGCCGGGCCACTGCAGGGCCAGCGGGTCCGGCTGCCAGAACGTCGGCGGCGCCGTGACCACGTACCCGGTACCCGTCTCGGCGACGGCCGCACACACCGCCGGGTCGTTCGACGCGTCGCGCAGCCGCTCGGCGATGATCCGCTGGTCCGGTGACCACACCCCGGTCAGGTGCGGGAACAGCACCTGACGTTCGGTGAGCGGCCACAGCATCGCGGTGCCGGCCCAGGGGTTCTGCGCCACCACCGCGTCCGAGGGCAGCAGGTCACCCGCCTCGCGTAGGAACCGTGCCTGCTCCGGGCCGACCAGCACCTCCTCCGGCGTCTGGTAGATCGCGGCGAGCGAGTCGATGTGCGAGCGCTGGTAGAGACCACCCGAGGTGACGACGACGGCGATCACCCCGATCGCGACGAGCACCGCGGCCCGCGGCCGGGGGAGTCCCGCGACGGCCGGCGCGGCCCGGGTGAGGCGGTCACGGACCAGGCAGGTGACGGTGCGGGCCAGCGAGCACAGGGCGACCAGGCCGAGCGCGGCCAGCGGGGCCGCGGTCACCGGGACGAGCGCGGCGATCCGCGGCGCGTCGTTGTACCAGACCCCGGTCCACACCGAGGACCACGTGCTCGCGCCGACGACGTACAGCGCGCAGACCAGCAGGTGCGCCGGGACCAGCCAGGACGTGCGTGTGCGTCGTAGCGCCCACACGGCACCGGCGACGACGAGCACCGCGACCGACCAGGCCGGGGCGTCGCCGTCCGGGTCGTGCAGGACCGCGTTCCACACGGCGTCGGCGACCGAGACCTCGGGCTCCCAGTAGTAGCCGCGGATCCCGTCGAGGACGGGGGAGACGAACATGAACCAGCCGACGCCCCCGAGCGCGGCGAGCACGACCGGCACCGCGACGGCCACCCGTGCGGTCGGCCACGCGCCGCCGCGCAGCCCGCGGCGGACCGCGCCGGCGAGCCCCCACAGGATCGGCGGCACCGCGACGACCACGGCCCCGAACAACGCGTTCGGGTGCGCGAACCCGAGCGCGACCACGGCGGCGACGGCCGGGAACCAGCGCGCCACCCGGCCCGGCGGGTACGGGCCGGGCCGGGCGGGTGACACCGGGTCCGGCCCGAGCCCCGGGCGCGCGGCGAGTGCGGTCGCCGCCAGCGCGGCCGGCACCAGCGAGACCCCCAGCAGGTTCGGCCACAGGGCGCCGTAGGTGACCAGGGTCCACGGGAACGCGACGAACCCCAGCGCGAGCACCGGCGCGGCCAGCGCCGCACCGGCCGAGCGCCCGACGAGGGTGCGGACCAGGAACAGCACCGACAGCGGCCACACCAGCAGCGTGGCGACCAGCGCGACCGCGTTCGACGCGACGACGATCCCGCCCGGCCCGGGGGCCAGCGGCGCCACCAGCGAGACGACGGCGTGCCAGGCGGCGGGGTAGAAGCCGGGGGAGTTCACCAGGCCGCCGACAGTGAGCGACGAGGCGTCGTGGGTGGCGAGGATCCGGGCGACGGCGTTGTAGTGGAAGTTCGCGTCGAAGGTCTGGGACAGGGCGTCGGGCCGGTCCATCCCGCGGACGGCCGCGCTGAACCCCAGCGCCCCGGCGGTCACCAGCCCGGTCAGCGCCGCGAGCCCGGTCCAGCGCCGGTCGGGCCCGCCGTGGAGCAGCGCCCGGGCCGACCGCCCGGCCGTGGCCCGCACCGCGGCGGGCCGCGGCAGCAGCGGGCGGCGGAGCACCAGCCGTCGTACACCGACCACCAGCAGCGCGAACGCCACCGCCGCGGTGGCCGGGGCGGCCCCGCTCCAGGGCACCCCCAGCATGCTCGCGCCGACCGCGGACCCGGCGATCACGCCGACCGACAGCATCGGGGCGGCGCCCCAGGCGGCGATGCCGCGCAGCCCGGCGGCGAGGCCCACGACGAGCCCCGGCAGCGTGACCCAGGCAGCGGCCAGCAGCACGAGGGGGACGGCGGACAGCCAGCTCACGCCATCTTCTCCTCGGACCACGACGGTGCCGGATACGTCCGCTTCTCCGACCTGCCTGCGAGGGTACCGAAGCCGCCGGGTGCCCCGGATCACGCCTGCCCTACCCTCGATGGCCGTGAGCGTCGACAGTGCCGACCTGAACGGTTACGACCTGAGCAGCTACGACCTGATCGTCGTCGGGTCCGGGTTCTTCGGACTCACCGTGGCCGAGCGCGTCGCCGACGGCCTCGGCAAGCGCGTCCTGGTCCTGGAGCGCCGGGACCACATCGGCGGCAACGCCTACTCCGAGGCCGAGCCGGAGACCGGCATCGAGATCCACCGGTACGGCGCGCACCTGTTCCACACCTCGAACGAGCGGGTGTGGGCCTACGTCAACCGGTTCACGAGCTTCACGAACTACCAGCACCGCGTCTTCGCCCGGGTGGGCGAGCAGGTCTACGCGTTCCCGATGAACCTCGCGCTGATCAACCAGTTCTTCGGGAAGGCGCACACCCCCGACGAGGCGCGCTCCCTGATCGCGGAGCAGTCCGCGGAGGTCGAGACCGGGCAGGCCGCGAACCTCGAGGAGAAGGCGATCTCGCTGGTCGGACGCCCGCTCTACGAGGCCTTCGTCAAGGGCTACACCGCCAAGCAGTGGCAGACCGACCCCACCGAGCTGGACGCCTCGATCATCACCCGGCTCCCGGTCCGCTACACCTACGACAACCGCTACTTCAACGACACCCACGAGGGGCTGCCGACCGACGGCTACACCGCGTGGCTGGAGCGGATGGCGGCGCACGACAACATCGACGTCGTGCTGGACACGGACTTCTTCGCGGTCCGCGACCAGCTGCCGCCCGAGGTCCCGGTCGTCTACACCGGCCCGCTGGACCGCTACTTCGACCACGCCGAGGGCGAGCTCGGCTGGCGCACCCTGGACTTCGAGATGTCGGTCGAGCCGACCGGCGACTTCCAGGGCACCTCGGTGATCAACTACAACGACGCCGACGTCCCCTTCACCCGGATCCTCGAGTTCCGGCACATGCACCCCGAGCGGGACTACCCGAAGGACCGGACGGTGATCGTGCGCGAGTACTCGCGCTTCGCCGAGTCCGGGGACGAGCCGTACTACCCGATCAACACCCCCGACGACCGCGCGAAGCTGGAGCGCTACCGCGAGCTGGCCCGCAAGGAGACCGCCAACCGCAACGTCCTGTTCGGCGGGCGGCTCGGGACCTACAAGTACCTCGACATGCACATGGCCATCGGGTCGGCGCTGACGATGTACGAGAACCGGCTCGTCCCGCACCTCACCGAGGGGCGCCCGCTGTCGGGCACCGAGGCCGAGGACTGATCACCCCACGTCCGTGATCGCCGGTCGTGGAGCGCAGCTCCGCGAGGCGGGCCGCCCGCTCCACGACCGGTGATCACGGCGAGGGACGCCCCGGCGTCCACCCCAGCTCCGCCGACACCGCCGCCGCGGCGGCCGCCGTCGCCCGGCCCGTCGCGTCGAACCGGCCGTCCAGCCGGGCGGTGGGTGCGGAGACGTTGAGCGACGCGACGACCCGCCCGCGGAAGTCGCGCACGGCGGCCGACACCCCCGACACCCCCGGCTCGAACTCCTCGTGCGACTCCGCCCATCCGCGCTCGGCGGCCTCCCGGACGGCGCGCCACAGCTGCGGGACCGTCCGCACCCGCGAGTGCGGGTAGTCCGGGACCAGGTCCTCGACGGCGCCGAAACGTACGAACAGCTCGTCGGGCGTCGCGTCGGACAGCAGCACCCGGCCGGCCGAGGTGCACGCCAGCGGCGCGCGCCTGCCCTCCCAGCCGGTCGTCCGGAACGAGTGCCCGGACACCGTCCGCGCGGTCAGCAGCGCGTCGTCGCGCAGCACGCACAGGTGCACGGTCTCCTCGGTCTCGGCGGCCAGCCGGTGCAGCACCGGCTCCGCGACGGCGGTCAGCCGGCTGTCGGTACCCCGCGCGGCCAGCGCGAACAGCCGCCACCCCAGCCGGTAGACGAGCGTGTCCGCGTCCCGCTCGACCAGCCCGGCGTCGGCGAGTGCCCGCAGCGCGCGCGAGACCTGGCTCTTCTCCCGCCCGGTCAGCCGGGCGACGGCGGCGACCCCCAGCCCGCCGGTGCGCACGGCCCCGTCGGAGGCCAGCACCTCCAGCAGACCGACGTCGCGGCCGAGCCCGTAGCCGTTGTGCACACCGTGACGCTAGCCGCGGTTGCCCTGAGCGCAACCATGATCTCGATTCCCGGCGGCCCCTGGCCGCGGCCGGCGGGACTTCCTAGATTCCTCGGTCAACCGGCTCGGGGCGTACCGCCCCCGATCGCGCCCCGGGCCGGACCCACGCTCCCGATACGATCCCGGACCCGATGAAGATCACCGACGTCACGCTGGACCGGGTGCGGCTCCCGCTGGACCCGCCGCTGCGCGCCGCCTGGGACCCCGAGCCCCGCACCGTGTTCGACGCGACGATCGTCCGCGTCCACACCGACGACGGTGTCGTCGGCATCGGCTCCGGCGACACGATGGACGGCTTCGACGCCTACCGGCACCTGTTCGTCGGGACCGACCCGCTGGCGATCGCCCGCCACGTCCGCGTCATCGAGACCTGTGCGCTGCACGGCGGCCACTACTGGCCGCTGGAGGCGGCGCTGTGGGACCTCGCGGGCAAGGTCGCCGGCCTGCCCGTCGCGACCCTGTTCGGCGGCACGTACGACGCGGTGCCCGCCTACGCGTCGTTCTGCGTGCTGCGCCCGCCGGCCGAGCGTGCCGAGGTGGCGCACCGGGTGGCCGAGGAGGGCTTCCGCGCGGTCAAGATCCGGATCGACCGGGACCGGGTCGAGGAGGGGGTCGGCGCGGTCGCCGCCGTGCGGGAGGCGCTCGGCGACGACTTCGCGATCATGGTGGACCTCAACCAGGCCTGGCGGATGGCCGGCGACGTCGCCCCCGCGACCGATCTCGCCGCGACCCGGCGCCTCGTGCGCCGTCTCGCCGACCTGGGCGTGTTCTGGGTCGAGGAGCCGCTTCCCTACGCCGACGCCGACGGGATGCGCACCCTGCGCGCCGACAACCCCGGCCTGCGGATCGCGGCGGGGGAGATGCAGCGCTCCTTCCCCGAGCTGCTGCGCCTGCTCGACGACGACGTCCTCGACGTCCACCAGCCCGACGTCGTCCTCGCGGCCGGGATGAGCCGGGTCCGCACCCTCGCCGAGCTCGCCCTGCTGCGCCACCGCGCCTTCACCCCGCACAGCTGGACCAACGGCATCGGCGTGCTCGCGAACCTGCACGTCAGCGCCGGTGTCGGTGGCGGACCGTACTTCGAGTTCCCCTACGACCCGCCGGACTGGACGCCGCAGCGTCGCGACTTCCCGCTGGCGGAGCCCCTGACCGTCGGCGACGACGGTCTGCTGGCGGTCCCGGGCGCCCCCGGCCTCGGGTGCACCCTCGACGAGGAGGCGATCGCACGATGGCGGGTCCGGTGAGCGGGTTCACGGTCGAGCCGACCTGCGCCCTGGAGTTCGGTCCCGGGGCGGTCGCGCGGGTCCCCGCGCTGGTCGACGGGCTCGGCGGGGCGGCGGTGTTCGTCGTCACCGACGCCGGTCTGCGCGCCACCGGTGTCGTCGACCGGGTCGTCGCCGACCTCACCGCGGCCGGGCTGTGGACCGAGGTGTTCGACGGCGTCGGCCCCAACCCGTCGACCACGACCGTCGAGCACGGCGCGACGGCGCTGCGCGCGTTCGGCTCCTGCGTGGTCGTCGCGATCGGTGGTGGGTCGGTGCTCGACGCGGCCAAGGGCATCGCGCTGCTCGCGACCCACCACGGCGCCCGCGCCACCGACGACCTCTGGTCCTCCCCGACCCCCGGGCTGCCGCTGGTCGCGGTCCCCACCACGGCCGGGACGGGCGCGGAGACCAACGGGTTCGGCGTCGTCGAGGACACCTGCGCCCGGCGCAAGATCTACCTCGGACACGCCTCGGTGCGGCCGCGCGTCGCCGTCCTGGACCCGGAGCTCACCGTCGGCCTGCCGCCCGCCGCGACCGCCGCGACCGGCTTCGACGCGCTCGTCCACGGCGTCGAGTCGCTGGCCTCCCGCGGCGCGAACCCGGTCTCCGAGGCCGCCGCCACGCAGGCGGTCGCGCTGGTCGGCCGGTGGCTGCCGGTCGCCGTCGACGACGGCGCCGACCTGGAGGCACGGGGCAGGCTGCTGCTCGGCGCGCACCTGGCGGGCCAGGCGCTGACCGTGTCCGGGCTCGGCCTCGTCCACGGCATCGCGCACGCGGTCACCGCGCACACCGGCACCCCGCACGGGGTCGCGCTCGCGTCGGTGAACGAGCAGGTCATGCGCTGGAGCGCCGACGCCGCGGCGCAGGCGTACACCCGGGCCGGAGCCGCGCTGGGGACCGGCGACGCCGTGGCCGGGATGGCCGCGCTCGTCGAGGGCATCGGTGTCCGGCGCCCGCTGCACGATCTCGGCGTGGACCGGGAGCTGCTGCCGGTGCTGGCGGCCGCCGCCGTCGTGGACCCGGTGACGGCCAATGCGCCCCGGACTCCGACCGAGGACGACGTGCGGGAGATCCTCGCCCCGGCCTGGTGACTCAGAGCCGTGCCGCCACCGACCGGAGCAGCCGGGCCACCCGCGCCCGGCCGCCCACCGCCCGGCTGCCGTGGACGAACCCGAACCGCGCACCGCGGGAGCGCAGCACGGCTGCGGCCTCCGCGCGCAGGGCCGGTTCGTCCATGTCGCCGGTCCGGCACGGTCGGAGAACCGGGCGTTCCACACCGCTCACCCGCCGCGCCCGCCCGCCTCCCGGCTCCCGCACCGTGCGCGGCTACGCTCGCGCACGACTCCACCCGGACCCGGGCGGACCGGCAGCGCCGCCGCCCGGGACCTCAGCGCCCCCCGCGACGACAGAGGCAGCTCCTGCGATGACCACGACGGACCAGCGAGGTCAGGTGTCCCTCCCCACCACCCCGGCCACGACCAGCGGCGAGACGCTGCTGCAGCGGGTGGTCCTGCCCCGGCCCGCCGACCCCACCGCCGTCCGCGCGCTCTACCTCGACGAGCGCCCCGGCACCACGCTCACCCCGGTCGAGCCGCTCGCCGACGAGCGGGCGCGTCCGCTCTCGCTGACCGTGTCGACCATCGGCGGCCGTCGCACCCGCATCCTCGACCGCACCGGCGTCACCGTCCCCGCGGCCACCGAGGTCTCCTTCGGCGCCTACTTCAACGCCTTCGCCGCGGGCTACTGGCGGGCCTGGTCGACGCTCACCAGCATCGAGCTGCGGCTGGACCTGGAGGGCTCGGGCCGCGTCGACGTGTACCGGACCAAGGCCGACGGGTCGCAGATCGTCGTCGCGGGCGAGGTCGTCGAGGGCCGTCGCCGGGTCACCCTCGAGCTGGACCTGCGCCCCTTCGAGGACGGCGGCTGGTACTGGTTCGACCTGTCCACCGACGACGCCGACCTCACCCTGCACGGCGGCGGCTGGCACGCCCCGCACGACGCGCCCGGCCGGGCCGCGGTCGTCGTCGGGATGCCGACGTTCAACCGGCCGGCCGACTGCGTCGCCACGCTCACCGCGCTCGGCGAGGACCCGCAGGTCCGCGACGCGATCACCGCGGTGATCCTGCCCGACCAGGGCACCCGCAAGGTCCGCGACGAGGCCGGCTACGAGCAGGCCGCGGCCGCGCTCGGTGACCGGCTGCGGATCATCGACCAGCCGAACCTGGGCGGCTCCGGCGGCTACGCCCGGATCATGTACGAGGTCCTGCACGGCACCGGCCCGCACGCGGGCGGGATCGACTGCGAGCAGATCCTCTACATGGACGACGACATCCTGCTGGAGCCCGAGTCGGTGCTGCGCGCGGTCGCGTTCAGCCGGTTCGCCCGCGAGCCGATGCTCGTCGGCGGGCAGATGCTGTCGCTGCAGGCGCGCTCGCAGCTGTCCACGATGGGCGAGGTCGTCGACCGCAACCAGTTCCTGTGGCGCCCCGCCCCGGAGACCGAGGCCCACCACGACCTCGCCGCCCGCACCCTGCGCCAGACCCGCTGGCTGCACCGGCGCGTCGACGTCGACTACAACGCCTGGTGGATGTGCCTGATCCCGCGCCGCGCCGCGGAGCAGCTGGGCCTGCCGTTGCCGCTGTTCATCAAGTGGGACGACGCCGAGTACGGCCTGCGCGCCCGCGCCGCCGGGTTCCGCACCGCGACCGTCCCGGGCGTCGCGATCTGGCACATGTCCTTCATCGAGAAGGACGACTCCTCGGACTGGCAGGCCTACTTCCACTACCGCAACCGGCTCGTCGCTGCGGCCCTGCACGGCCCCGACGACCCGCGCGCGATGCTGAAGGAGACCTTCAAGCGCACCCTGCGTCACCTGATGCTCATGGAGTACTCGGCGGTCGCGCTGCAGATCAAGGGCTTCACCGACTTCCTGGCGGGGCCCGAGGCGCTGTTCCCGAAGCTGCCCGTGGTGCTCGACGAGATCCGGACCCTGCGGGCGCAGTACGACGACGGCCGCCCGCTCGAGTCCGCCACCGAGGTGCCGCTCGCCGACCTCGACGCGCTCGGCGCGCAGCTGTTCCCGAAGCCCCCGGTGGGCCGGGCGAAGGCCGCGGTCGGTCTCGCCCGCGGGGTCCTGCGCAACCTGCGCACCCCGGACCCGGCGCTGCGCGAGCGCCCGCAGCGCAACGTGCCGTGGCGCAACGCCCAGTGGTTCGTGCTGGCCGGCCTGGACTCCGCGACGGTGTCCACACCGGACGGCCGCGGGGTCACCTTCCGCCGTCGTGACCCGGCGATGTTCAAGGAGATGGTCGCGGAGTCGTTCCGGCTGCACCGCGCCGTCGCCGCGGACTGGGAGGGCCTGGGCGCCCGTTACCGGGCGGCGGCGCCCGTGCTGACCGGCAAGGACGGTTGGAAGCAGATCTTCGAGTGAGCCCCGCCCGCCGGGGGCCGCTGCTGCTCCTGCTCGGCGTCGTCACCTGCCTGCTCGGCCTCGCCGCCGCGCTCGCCCCGGTCGACGCCGAGGACCCGGTCGTCACCTGGCCCCGGGCCGGCCAGGCACCGGCGAGCACGGTGCTGCCGCTCGCGCCGTACCGGCCGCTGGAGTTCTCCGCGACCGTCCCGTGCGCCGCGGCGGCCGCACTCGGCGAGGGCGATGTGCTGCGGACGATGCCCGCCGCGCAGGAGAACCCGGTGACCGCGCCGGGCTTCGTCGCGAGCGTGTCCGGCGGGACGCTCACGCTGCGCACCGGCGACCGGGTGCTCGCCACCGCACCCGCCGCGTCGGGCTGTGTTTTCGAGGTGACCTCCGCGGACGGCGGCACCGTCCTCGCCCGCGACGGGGCGGTCCTCGCCGACCGCCTCGACGTAGCCCCGCCGCAGGTCGCCGAGCTCGCCACCGACGTCACCGGGCCCGCCGCGGCCGGGCTCGCGGTCACCCTGCACACCGATGCGCGCTACGCGTCGTCGCCGTCGCCGCTGAAGGTGTCGCTGCTGGTCGCGCACCTGCTCGCCCTGGCCGCCACCCTCGCCGTCGCGGTACGGACCTGGACCGGCACCCGCCGGGTGTTCGACGCGCCGGTCCGCCCGGGGGTCGCCGACCTCGTCGTGCTCGTCGTGAGCTGCGCCTGGGCGGTGCTCGGGCCGCTCAACATCGACGACTCCTGGTACGCGCTGATGGCCCGCCAGGGTGCGCAGACCGGGACGATCGGCAACGCGATCTACCAGTTCGACGTCACCGAGGCACCGTTCACGACCAGCCAGTACCTGCTGCAGTGGTGGGGGTCGCTGGTCGGCTGGGGCCTCGGGCCGCTGCGCGTGGTGCCGGTCGTGCTGGGCCTGCTGACCTGGGTGCTGCTGCGGTACACCCTCGCCGCGCTCGCGGGTCGGGTCGGCGTCCGGCCCGGGGTGGTCGCCGCGCTCGCCGTCGCCCACCTGGCCTGGTTCCTGCCCTACGGCATCGCGCTGCGCCCGGAGCCCGCCGGGACCGCGGCCGCCGCGGGGGTGCTGCTGCTCGTCGCCGCCGCCCGGCGTACCGGGGCGGTCGGGCTGCTCGCACCGGCCGTGGTCGTCGCAGTGGTGGGCGTGACGACCGCGCCCACCGCGCTGGTCGCCGCGATGCCGCTGCTGCTCGCGCTGCCACCGGTGTGGTGGCACCTCGTGCACGCCCGGTGGGCCACCCGGCTCGCGACGGTCGCCGTCGCGCTCGCCGCGGCGAGCGTGATCGTGCCGCTCGGGCTGGCCGACCAGACCCTCGCCGACGTGCGCGAGTCGTTCGCGGTGCACCGCTGGTACTACTTCCAGTACCAGTGGTACGCGGAGTTCGTCCACTACGCGAACCTGCTGGGCCCCGACGACCAGGGCACCTGGGGGCGCCGCCTGCCGGTCCTGCTGACCGTCGCCGTCGTCGCGCTGGGCGCGGTGCGCCTCGCGACCCGGCGCGGCACCGGCGGCCCGCTCGGTTCGGCGCTGGGGTTCGCACTCGCGGCGACCGCTCTGGGGCTGGTCGCCGTCGCGGTCAGCCCGACCAAGTGGGTCAACCACTTCGGTGCCGTCGCCGCCCCCGCGACGCTGCTGCTCGGCATCGCGCTCGCCCGGGGACCGCTGCCGCGCCGCGCCCCGGCCCGGCTCGTCGCGGTGGGGACGGCGCTGCTCGCCGTCGTCGCCGCCGTGGTCTACGCGGGCCCCAACCTGTGGCGTCCGTTCTCCGACTGGGGCCAGCCCTTCGGCAACCACTCGGTCCTCGACGCCCCCGTGCACCAGCAGGTCCTCGCTCCGCACCTGGGGCCGCTGTACCTGCGCAGCCCGCTGGTGTGGCTGGTCGTGGTCGCCGCCGCGCTCTGGTGGGCCCGGCGGCGGAGCGGTACCCCCCGGCCGGACCGGGCGGTACTGCGCACCGCCGCCGTGGGCGGGGTGGCGCTGATGCTGGCCGTGTTCGCCCTCGCCCCGGTGCAGCAGGCCCCCGGTGCGTCGGTGGCCTCGATGAACCTGGCCATGCTGACCGGCGACGGCTGCGGGCTGGCCGACGCGCTGTCGGTCACCGTCGGCGACGGGGCACCGCCGGTGCCCCCGAGCGACCCACCGCGGCTCACCGGCGCGATGCGGGAGGGCCCGCCCCCGGACCGCCCGACGATCCCGGGCCCCGTCTGGCACACCGAGGACGCGGGCACCGGCACCCTCGACGCCGGCTGGTTCACCGTCCCGGCCGGGACGACACGGCTGCTCCTGCCGCTGACCGGTGATCTGAGCGGCGGTGCGACGGTGCAGGTCGTCACCGGAGCGGGTACGGCCGAGGTGGAGCTGCCGGGGGAGAAGGTCGCGCGGTGGCGGGACGTCGCCGTCGCCCTGCCCGGGCCCGCGGACCGGGTCCGGCTCGTCGTCGACGACCGGACCGAGGGCCCCGACACCTGGCTCGCCGTCGGTGCGCCGCGGCCCGCCCGCGACCTGCCCGCCCGCGCGGTGCTCGGCGACGCCCCGGTGTTCGCCGACCAGGCCTCGGCGGTGCTGTGGCCCTGCCAGGACCAGATCGTGGTGCGCCACGGCATCGCGCAGACCCCGGTCTGGCGGCTGCGCACCGGGGACGACCTGGAGGGCGCGACCGAGACCACCGCGTTCTTCCCGGCGAACGGCGGCACGCTCGCCGGGATCGACCGGACCGCGACCTTCGACGAGCTGCCCGCGCGGCTCGACCCGCCCGGCGGGCGCGCGATGTTCGCGCCCGCGCACGTCGAGCGGGTGCGCTACGAGCACCCGACCGACGGCTACGACCTCACCGTCGGCAGCCAGCGGCGCTGGGGCTGGGAACGCCTGCCCACCCTGGCCGACAAGGACTACACGGGACGGGACTTCCTCGGCTGAGGCGCGTCCACACCCGTTCCCGGTCGTCCACACCGGTTGCAACGGGTGTGGACGACCGCGGAGGGGTGTGGCTCCCGCGGCCGGTCAGCCCGCGTCGTAGAGCCGGGCCCACGTCTCCCGCGAGGTGAGCCGCTGCTCCGCGGCGTTCCAGTCCCGGGCGACCTGCGGCCCCTCGTTCCAGAGCCGGCGCACCGTCTGCACCCCGCGGGTGGTGAGCTCGCGCAGCCGCTGGTGGTCGCGGGTCCGGATCCGGACGCCGTTCTCGGCCATGTCGGTGACGATCGCGCGCTCGAACAACGACACGTGCCACCAGTGCGCCTCACCGGCCGGGACCATCCCGGAGCGGAACGGCACCCGGCCCGTGGCCTGCAGCAGGGCACGCTTCACCCAGGTCCGCACGATCTTCGACGGCTTGCCCCCGGCGAGGTGCACGACCGACTCGCGCACGTCCAGCCCGGCCTGGGCCAGCGGCACGGCGGTGGTCTCGGGATAGGCCGCCCGGATCCGGCGGATCTCCGCCGCCGCGGAGGCGGAGCCGTCGTCGAGGACCGACGGGCCGCGCAGGAAGTCCTCGACCGCCGTCAGCAGCGTCGCCGCCAGCCCGTACTGCATCGCGACCAGGTACTGGGCCAGCAGCTCGACGACGGTCGAGGACACGGTGCGGCGGTCGAAGCCGGTCCGCAGGGCCGCGGTGATCAGGCCGTTGCGCTGGTTGAAGTAGCGGTGCCACTCGTCCCAGTCCTTCCAGCCGAAGTCGGCGTGCCACACGCCGGCCCCGGGCAGCGAGACGGTGGCGAAGCCGCGCTCGCGGGCGCGGTAGCCGAACTCGACGTCGTCCCACTGGAAGAACAGCGGCAGCGGGTAGCCGATCGCCCGCACCACCGGCGCGGGGATCAGGCAGGACCACCAGCCGTTGTACTCGGTGTCGACCCGCTGCTCCTGCACGATCGGCAGCAGCCGCTCGTCGCGGCCGAGGAGGAAGCCCTCCTCCAGGGCGCCCGGCACCGGCTTGCCGACCCGCAGCTTCTCGGGCTCGGCGTACTCGGCGGTGATGTGGACGTGGCCCGGGTGCAGCAGGTTCAGCATCTGCCCGCCGACGATCGTCGGTGCGGTGGTGCAGGCGGCGAACCCGGTCAGCCGCACGACGATCTCCGGGTCGAGCAGCACGTCGTCGTCCATGAGCAGGACGTCGTGGTCGTCGGCCGGATCGCCCGCGGTCGCCTCGTACAGGCCGCGGGTGAACCCGCCGGCGCCGCCCAGGTTGGGCTGGCGCTGGTAGGCGAGCCGGTCCCCGAAGGCGGCCGCCAGCGGTGCGAACCGGTCGCGCGACTCCAACGGGTCACTGCCCTGGTCGACCACCCGGACGCATCCGACGCGGGCCAGCGCGGCCGGGTCGTCGAGCAGCGCCTGCAGCGTGTTCAGGCAGTCCTCGACGCGGTTGTAGGTGCAGATCGTGATCGAGGTGGGGCGCGGCGGGCGGGGCACCGCGACCGTCCACTCGACGTCGGACACGGTCAGCGTGCCGGTGTCGGTCGCGAACTCCAGCCACAGCCCGCCGCCGTCGACGAAGCGGTCGATCGCCCCGGTCAGCTCGAGGACACCGCTGCCGTCGACGCCGGTGGTGGCGACGGCGCGGGCGACCTTGTTCGTGTCCGAGGCCATCAGCCACACCCGCCCACGGCCCGCGGCCCGCAGGGTCACCCGCACCTCGGGGACCGCGGTCCAGCGCTGCCAGTAGGTGGCGTGCAGCCGCCCCCAGTAGGTGTTGGTGGTGACGTGGGTGGCCGGGACCAGCTCGATCAGGTCCCGTTCGCGGCGGGCGGCGCCACGCAGGACCTCGGCGTAGAGGTCCTCGGGCACCAGGTGCGTCGGCCCGGTGAAGGGGCCACGCTGCACGACCAGCCGTCCGGGGCGGGTCCCGCCCGCAGGGTCGTCGGCGGGCGCGGGCTCGCCCCCGCGGAGGGGCCGGGCGGTGTCCAGCATGGCTCTCGTTTCGCCTCACTTCTCGGATCGGACACGACGAGTCTGCCGGGGGCTCAGCCCGGCAGCGGCGCCGGGTCCGGGGCCGGGGCCCCGGCCTGCCCGACCTGCTGCCATCCCCACAGGGTCCGGTCGCCCTCCTGCACCGGGGCCGGGACGGCCCGCGGGTCGTAGGGCTCGACGAGCCGGACCTGGCCCCAGTCGAAGTCCCACGCGCCGGGCAGGTAGGTCGGGGCGTAGCGCTGGGCGGCGGTCCGGACCAGCCAGCCCTGCGGTCCGCCGAAGCGGCTGCGGCCCCACTCGTCAGCGACGGTGCGCTGCTGCGGGTCGGCGAGCATCCGGAACACCGGCACGTCGGCGATGCCCCGGTGCACGCCGAAGCGGGTCACGCACGGGTGCACGAACGAGGTGGCCCAGTCCAGGTAGGCGGTGCCGCCCGCGGCGATCGCGGTCAGCGGGGTCAGCTGCGGCACCCGCGGCTGTGCGACGGCGACCCAGGACCCGGGGCCGATGCTGCGGTCGGACACGACCACCCGCACCCGGTCGGCGTCGGCGGCGGGCCGGCCCGCCAGGTCGACGCGCAGGTCCCGCCACGCCTGACCACCCGAGGCGCCGCCGGAGTAGTCCGAGGTGCTGCTGACGGCCCCACCGGGCTCGATCTCGTCGACGAGCGCGCCGTCGCGGGCGAACTGCAGGGTCACGGTGTTGCCGCCGCCGATCGTCCCGGCGACGCCGAGCACCAGCGGGGCGGCGCCGTCCCGGGCCGCGGCGGGGAGCGCGTGCCACACCGAGCGGTAGTCGCCGACGTTCTCCGGGTCCGGCGACCAGCTGCCCACGACCGGCCCGCCCAGCGGGCCGGTGCCGGTGACGCCGGGCCGGTCGTCGCCGTCGCCGGTGTTGTCACGCAGCGAGCCCGGCCCGGTCGGGGGCAGGCCGTCGGGGGTGAATCCCTCGGTCAGCGGGCCGGGATCGGTGACGCCGGCCGGTTCCGGAGCGGCCGGGAGCACGTTCGCGGCCGGGTCGGTCTCGACCTGGATGCGCCCGGCGAGCCCGCAGCGCGACCCGGTGGGGTCGGTGAGCACGTCGGCGCCCAGGGAGTAGGAGCCCGCCTGCTTCTCCATGCCCTTGGCCAGCGACGCGACCTGGAACACGACCATGAGCGCGCAGATCACCGCGATCGGCGCCGACCCGAGCCGGACGGCCGGGCGGTGCCGATGCGGCCGTGCCGTCGGCCGAGGGTCCGTCGCACCGGGCGCGGCACCCCGGAGGTCGAGCGCAGGTGCTCCACCCCGGCGACGACGAGCGACACGAACGCCAGGACCAGCAGCACGGTGGTCGCCTGGATCCCCCCGACCGACACCGGCTTGTCGAACCAGGGGACGCCCCAGTTGGAGACGTACCACCAGGTGTTCGGTCCGCGGAAGGCCAGTCCGGTCACCGCGAGCACCGCGGCGAGGAACAGCGCCTGGTTGCGCCGCGAGCGCAGCACCCCGGTGCTCGTCGCGAGCGCGGCCAGCGCGGCGACGCCCGAGGCGAGTGCGGCGAACGCGCCGAAGTGGTGCGTCCACTTCGTCGGGGTGAGGGCCAGCACCGCGAACGACAGCGCGGTACTGGTGAGCAGCCGCCGGGCGAACCCGAGGGCGGCGCCCGGGATCCGGCCCCGTCGCAGCAGCACGATCGTCGACACGATCATGCACAGCCACAGCAGCAGGACCGGGAAGCGACGCTGCAGCGAGCCGTCGCGGCTGTCGCTGAACAGCAGGTCGTAGCGGGCCAGCTCCTGGTACCAGGGCAGGTTCGGGCCGATGTCCTGGCGGACCCGGGTGGCCTCGGTGACGGCGGCGAGGGTCTGGTCCCCGAAGACGGCGGTGAGCACGATCAGCCCGGCCGCGAGCAGCGGTCCGAAGGTCGCCGCCCAGCCGGTGCTGCGGACCCGCTCGGTGAACAGCCGCAGCAGCGGTCGGGCCGCGGCGAGGAACGGGGCCAGCGCGATGAGGCCGGTGGGCGTCGCCGCGACCGCCCCCGCGGCGAGCGCGCCGGCGACCGGGAGCAGTCGCCGGGTGGCCAGCGCGCGCTCCAGCATCACGAACGACACCAGCGCCGCGATCACGACCACGGTCTCCGGGCGCAGCCCGTTGTTGAACGGCAGCCAGAAGCAGAGGAAGACCCCGGCCGCCGCCCAGCCCGCGGAGCGGCTGCGCCGGACCCGGGTGCCCAGGCGCGGCAGCAGTGCCCGGCTGATCAGGAACCAGGACGCGACGCCCATCGCCAGCGCCGGCAGCCGTAGCCACAGCACCGACTCCGAGACCCCGCTCCACAGCGAGTACAGCTGGTAGAACCAGCCGAACGGCGCCTCGGGCACGTCGAACCAACGGTGGTAGTTGCCGATGTAGCCGGCGGTGTCGTTGCCCCGGGAGATGTCGAGGATGTAGCCGTCGTCGCTGGTCATCGACCCGATCAGGGCCCAGACGACCAGCACGCCGACGACCACGGCGTCGCGCAGGTCGTCCTGCCCGCGCAGTCGTCGCGCCAGCCGGCGGCCGTGCACGACGCGCCGGGCGTCGGCGTCGTCGGTCCGGCGCAGGAAGAACAGCGACCCGAACAGCGCGACGATCGCGACGGCGCCCGCGACGAGCTTGAGCGTCGAGGCGTCGGTGTCGTAGCGGTTGTCGGTGTCGAACCGGACGCTCGTGCCGCCCATCGGGTCGAGTGCCGCGTCGAGGTCGGAGTGGATCCCGGTGAGCTGCGGACGGCCGTCGCCGGCGAACTCGTAGAGCGTGGTCCCGCCCAGCGTCGCGGTCGTGGAACCGAAGTCCGAGGTGAAGGTGAGCGTGCACGGCGCGCCCGGGGGAGGGAGGGGCGCGGTGGCGATCCGCTGGCCACGGTTGTCGAGGGTGACCACCCCGTCGGCGACGGCGACGCGCAGCCCGACCGTGTCGCCGTCCGGGGCACCGGCGGGTGTCGTCGACAGCACGGTCGCGCGGCCGGGGGACCGGTCGTCGAGACTGCGGATCGCGTCGCAGCCGACCACCGCGGTCAGGCTCTCCGGCCGGTAGGCGACCAGCGGGGCGTTCAGCGGCGCGGTCCCGGTCGTGGCGTTCGGCCAGGTGACGGTCGCGGTGTTCTGCACGACCGGCAGGAACGGGATCGACAGCGCCAGCACCGCCGACAACAGGCCCAGCACGGCGGCGAGGAGGCGGTCGGTCGGACGCGACCGGCGGTCGGTGGGGCCGGGTCCCGGACGGGGATCGGCCTCCGTGTCGGCGGTCAGCACACGACCGAGGCTAGACGCCACCCGGTGATCAACTGTGATCCCCCCGTGACCCCGGACCGTCCACCCGTCCGGCGTAGTGCACCCGCCCGGGGTCTTCAGGTCGGTCACTCCGCGTTTTGATCACTGCGTGTTACCAGCTGCGACATTCGGGCACTGTTCGGGTGTCACCGGTGACGGTGGTGATCTCGTCTCGTTGGCCCCGGTGTGAGCATCTGCACCGATTCGCGAACGACGGCCGACGACCCGGCCGCCGTCGCGTCCGCCGACGGCGGCACCGCCCCCGAACAGGTGGGCGCGTCCGTCCGATGTGGATCCGCCGGCGGCGGTGAGGTGCTCGCGCTGACCGGGCTGCGGATCGTCGCCGCGCTCTGGGTGGTGGCCTTCCACTTCCACTTCACCCCGATGGCGGGGGTGGAGACGGTGAACGGCTGGCTCGGGCCACTGATCACGCAGGGTGCCCTCGGGGTCGACCTGTTCTTCGTCCTGAGCGGCTTCGTCATCGCCTGGACCTATCTGGATCAGCTCGGTCCGCGGCTGCGTCTGCGCGAGGCGGGCGGGTTCGTCCGGGCCCGCGCGGCGCGGATGTGGCCCGCCTACGCGGTGGTGTTCCACCTCTTCGGTGCGTGGCTCGTGGCGCGGCTGGTGTTCGGGTCGACGACCGACGTCGCCTACCAGGCGGTGCAGCCGTCGTTCGGCGTCGGCGCGTGGCTGGAGCAGCTGCTGCTCGTCCAGATGTGGGACGAGCAGTACCTCGACGGCGCGTCCTGGGTCGGGCCGACATGGTCGATCAGCGCCGAGTGGCTGGCCTACCTGCTGTTCCCGCTGCTGGCGCTCGGCTTCTTCCGGCTCCGCAACCTCCCGTTCGCGGTGCTGGCGGCGGGGTCGCTGCTGTGCACCGCGCCGATGGCGGCCGCGTTCCTCGTGGTCGGGTCGCCCTACTACCCGTACAGCTGGCTGGTCCGGATCCTCGGCGGGTTCTCCGCCGGTGTCCTGGCGATGCTGGCCGTGCGGCGGCTGCGCGACACCGAACGGACCCGCTCCGCGGCCTCGGCGACGGCGACGTTCACCGTCGCCACGGTGCCGTTCGTGCTGCTGGCGGGGTCCGTGGCCGGCGGCGGGCTGCACGGCCTGGCCGTCGTCACCTTCCCGGTCCTGGTCGGGGCCCTCGCGCTCGCCGACCGCGGACCGGTGCACCACCTGCTGACCCGTGGCCCGGTGGTGCACGGAGGGCGGATCTCCTACGCCCTCTACCTGGTCCACATCCCGATGTTCGAGATCTTCTGGTTCCTGAGCGACTCCGGTGTCCTCCCCCGCGGCGGGGAGACCGGGCACCTGATCGCGCTCACCGTCTTCGTGGGGACTCTGCCCGTGGCACACCTGCTGTACTCGCTCGTCGAACGTCCCGCGCGCCGGTGGATGCGGGGCCGGACCCGGCCCGCCCCCGAGGCGGTCGAGGCGGTCGTCACCCCCGACCCGGTCCCGGCGCCCCGGCGGTTCGTGGACAACGACGAGGCGCGCCGTGACCCGGAGACCTCCGTCCTGCCGGTGGTCGCCGACGAGCCGGTGACCTCGGTGCTCCCGGTCGTGTCCGCCGCCCCGGCCGCCGCTCCCGCCCCGGCCGCCGCTCCCGCCCCGGCGGTGCCGGCCCGGCGGACGGCTCCGCGGCCCGCTCCCCGGCCGGTGGCCGGCGCCGAGCCTGCCGGTGACGTGCTGCCGGTGACCGAGTCACTGCCGGTGGTGCCCCGGCGGCCTGCGGGCCCCGCCGTCGCCACGACCTCGGGCTGGACGCCCACCACGGCATCGGAGCAGACCCCGGCCGACGACGCCCGGACCGCCGCCATGCCGGTCGTCCGGCCCGTCGCGGCCCCGCCCGCACCGATCGCGGCCCCGCCCGCACCGGCCGTGCCGATCGCGGCCCCGGTCGCGCCGGTCGCGGAGCCCGAGCCGACCGCGCCGGCGTCCGAGCCCGCCCCGGCCGACCCGGTCGTCGTGCCGGCGCCCGCGGCACCCACCCGGTCGCCGCGCCGCCCCGAGGCGGACCCCGCCGACATCCCCGCGGCGGCCGAGACCGCGGTCCCGGCCCCGGCCGGTTCGGCCCGGTGGGTGCTGGAGCGTCTGGCCGCGGCCCGCGCCGCCGACTTCGACGGTGCGGGACGCAGCGACGTGGCGGCCGACCTCGTCGCCGTCTCCCGGACGCGCAGCGACGGTGCCGGCGGTGACCTGTTCACCCCGGTCCTGGAGGGGACCGGTGCCACGTCCGGCGTCGACCGGATGGAGCGGCTGCGGTCGCTGCACCTCGCGGCCCGCGACCTCGCCGACGACCGCGGTGTCGTCCCCGCGCCGCGGGCGATCCGCTCCGCGTCGGCCCTGCCCGGCACCCGGTCCGGCGCCGAGAACTGCGGCCGGGCCGGGCGGCGGCGCGACGACGCCCACGCCAGCGCCGCCACACCGATCGTCGCCGCCTCGGGTGCGGCCGCCGCCCGTCGTCGCCGGAACAAGCCGGCGCACGGGGCCTGAGACACCGCTGGGGAGCGGGGAACCGGGCGTGCCCCCGGACCACGACCGTGGTCCGGGGGCACGGTCGTCCCCGCCGGCCGCCGTCATCGGCGGGTTGCCGCCGCGGGGGAGGGCGCGGAGACCGACGGACCGCGTCGCGGCCGGCCGCGACGCCGGTGCCCGCGGGGGGCGGGCACCGCGTCGGTGACAATGGGGGGACCGCCCGTCGCGACCCAGGACGGGCCCCGCCCACCGACGTGATGGACCGATGATCCCCACGACCCCGCCCCTCGCCGACCTTCCCGAGCCCGCCGGTGCCGTCCCGCCGGAGCGGGCCGCGCTGCAGTGGTACCTGCGCCTGGCCCGCCACCACCTGGGGGGCGGCCCCTACCTGGACGTCGCGGGCGCCGGTGGGGCCCTGCTCGCCGGCCTGGCCCGGCTCGGCCCCGTCTCGGGGCTGGCCGGCTCCGAGGCCGAGGCCGAGGCCGAGGCGATGCGCCTGGGCGCGCCGGGGTGCCCGGTGCACCTGAGCATCGACGCCCTGCCGGGCCCGGTCGCGTCCCTGACCGCGGTGGAGGTGCTCGACCGGCTCCCGGGCGTCAGGCCGGCCGGCGACCTCGGCCCGGACGGCTGGTTCCGGGCGCTCGAACCGGGCGGGTACGCGCTCGTCGTCGCCGCGGACGCCGAGGGCCGGGGCCGCGAGCTCGCCGGCGCCCGCTGGGTGCCGCCCCGGGTCCCGCGCGGGCACCTGCGGATCCGGGAGATCCTCGTCGCCGCCGGGTTCGAGATCGTCCGCGAGGGCTCCGACGGGCTGACCCGCGGCCCCTACGGCGGCATCCCCACCTGGGCCGACCCGCGGCTGGCCGCGACCCGCGCGCAACGGTCCGCGGGGCGGCTCACCTGCGAGGCCGGATCGGGGGAGCGCGCGGTGATCATCGCGAGGAGGCCGCCGGCACCGTAGCGTGCGGGGCATGAGCGATGTGCTGCCCCTCGGGCCCGACGAGCTGCTCACCACCACCCGATCGGTCCGCAGGCGCCTGGACCTGGAGCGCCCCGTCCCGCTGGAGGTGGTCCGGGACAGCCTGGAGGTCGCGCTGCAGGCCCCCAGCGGCTCCAACCAGCAGGGCTGGCACTGGCTGGTGCTCACCGACCCCGAGAAGCGCAGGGCGGTCGGCGAGTACTACCGCACGGCGTTCACCGCCTACCGGAACTCCTCGCAGTACCCGACCACCCGCTCCAGCGGTGACGCCGACCGCGACGCCACCCAGCTCCGGGTGGCCGACAGCGCGCAGTACCTCGCGGACCGGATGGGCGAGGTCCCGGTGCTGATCATCGCCGCGATGAACGCGAAGGCCGAGCTGCCGGCCGCGAACCAGGCCGGGATGTGGGGCTCGCTGCTGCCGGCGGCGTGGAGCCTGCAGCTCGCCCTGCGCGCCCGCGGCCTGGGCAGCGCCTGGACGACCCTGCACCTGCAGTACGAGAAGGAGATCGCCGGGCTCCTGGGCATCCCGGACGACGTGCTGCAGGGCGTCCTGCTGCCGGTCGCGTACTACACCGGTGACACGTTCAGGCCCGCGAAGCGCCAGCCGCTCGACACCGTCCTACACGTCGACGGCTGGTAGGCCGCCTCGCGGATCAGATCGGGAGCCTGCGGAACAGCGGCCGGGGCACGTGGCGCAGGGCGCTCATCACGAAGCGCATCGGCGCCGGTGCCCAGACCAGCTCCTTGCCCGTCCGCACCGCGTCGACGATCACGTCGGCGACGGCCTGCGGTGTCGTGGCGAGCGGTGCGGCGTCGAGCCCCTCGGTCATCTTCGAGTGCACGAAGCCGGGCCGGACGATCGTGACCGTCACGCCGAACTCGCGCAGCGCCTCGGTGAGCCCGGTGTAGAACGCGTCCATCCCGGCCTTGGTGGAGCCGTAGACGAAGTTCGAGCGGCGGGCCCGCTCCCCGGCGACCGAGGAGATCGCGACGAGCGCGCCGTGGCCCTGCTCGCGGAAGCGCTCGGCCAGCGCGACCCCGGTGGAGACGGTCGCAGTGTAGTTGACCTGCGCGAGCTCGACGGCGTGGCCGACGTCGGTCCAGGCCTTCTCGTTGTCGCCGAGCAGCCCGAACGCCACGACGGCGACGTCGATGTCCCCGCCGGCGAAGGCCTTCTTCACGACCTCGGGGTGGGTCTCGATGCGCGTGGCGTCGAACTCGACGGTCTCCACGCCGCACCCGAGTGCCTCGAGCTCGGCGCGGGCGGCGTCGAGCCGGGGGCCGGGGCGGGCCGCGAGCACGACCCGCAACGGGCGGTCCGCGGCGAACGCGCGCACGGTGGCCAGGCCGATCTCGGAGGTGCCGCCGAGGAGCAGGATGCTCTGCGGGTTGCCGACTGCGTCGATCATGATGGTGCTGGCTCCGGACGTCAGAGGGTCAGTGCGAGGCGGCGGGACATGTCGGAGGCGAAGACGCCGGCCGGGTCGACACCGTCGCGGATCGCCTTCCACTCGGCGAACCGCGGGTAGCCGGCGGCGAAGGCCTCCGGCGACGTGCGCGACTCCTTCGCCAGGTACAGCCGCCCGCCTGCGGCCAGCACCATCTCGTCGAGCTCCGTGCAGAACCGGGACAGCCCGTTCGCGATCGGGAAGTCGACGGTGATCGTCCAGCCCTTGGTCGGGAACGACAGCGGTGCGTCGTTGCCCGCGCCGAAGCGCTTGAACACGTTCAGCCCGGACTTGTGCGGCGACGCCGCGATCTTCTCGAGGATGCGGCGCAGCTCGGTCTCCGCCCCCATCGGGACGACGAACTGGTACTGCAGGAAGCCCTTCGAGCCGTAGACCCGGTTCCAGTCCCCGAACACGTCGAGCACCTGGTAGAAGGCGGTGATGTTCTGCACCGAGCCGCGCTGGCGCTTCGGGGCCTTACGGAACCACAGCTCGGAGAACGCGGTCAGCGACAGCTTGTTGGCCAGCCCGTTCGGGAAGACGTCGGGGAAGGTCAGCAGCTGCGGCGCGGCGAACTTCAGCGGCTCGGACCGCAGCTTCGCGGGGAGCTGGTCGACGGTCGCGAGCGAGCCACGGGTCAGCACCGAGCGGCCCATCCGGGCCCCGGTCGCGGTGGTGTCGAACCAGGCGGCGGAGTAGCCGTAGGTGTCGTCGGAGCCGTCGGTGAGCAGCTCCAGCAGACCGTCGAGGTCGTCGGTGCGGTCGGTGTCGACCACGAAGTACGCCGACTCGGTCCGGTGCAGGCGGACCTTCGCCCGCACGATGACGCCGGTCAGGCCCATCCCGCCGACGGTCGCCCAGAACAGCGCGGAGTCCGGTCCGGACGGGGTCAGCTCGCGGACCGAGCCGTCCGCGGTCACCAGCTGCAGCCACTCGACGTGGTTGCCGAAGCTGCCCTTGGTGTGGTGGTTCTTGCCGTGCACGTCGGCGCCGATCGCGCCGCCGATGGTGACCTGGCGGGTGCCCGGCAGCACCGGGACCCACAGCCCGAGCGGCAGCGCGGCGCGCATGAGCTGGTCCAGGCTGACGCCCGCGTCCACGTCCGCGACGCCGGAGTCCGGGTCGATGGCGTGGATCCGGCTCAGACCAGGCATGTCGAGGACGACACCGCCCGCGTTCTGCGCCGGGTCGCCGTAGGACCGGCCGAGCCCGCGGGCGATCACGCCGCGCTCGCCCGCCGTGCGGACGGCCTCGGCCACGTCCTCGGCGTCGCGCGGGGTGACGAGCTGGGCGGTCGTCGGTGCGGTCCGTCCCCAGCCGTGCAGGGACGCGGTCCGCCGCGCCGGGGCGTCGGTCCTGGTGCTGCTGGGAACGGTCGTGTCCGTCATCGTCGCCAGGGTAGCGAGGGGCACCGACGGCGACGGGTGCGACCCTGGGCGGGTGCTCGACGAGCGGCAGGCCCGCCTCCCGCTGCCACCGGCGCGGCGCCGGGGTGCGACGGCGGTGCCGTACGTGCTGCTCGCGCTCGGCTACCTGCTGGTCTCGCTGTGGCTGCAGCGCCGGGTGCTCGCCGACCCGGGCGGTCTGCTGATCGGGCACGTCACCGCCGACGCCGACATGTTCGCGTGGTGGATCCACTGGTTCCCGCACGCCGTGGCGCACGGGGAGAACCCGCTGGTCACCGACTGGATGCACTGGCCGTACGGGCTGAACGCGCTGTGGAACACCGCGGTGCCGCTGCTGGCGCTCGCGCTCGCCCCGGTGACCCTGGTCGCGGGATCGGTGACGGCGTTCAACGTCGGCCTGGTCCTCGGTCCGGTCGTCTCCGGCCTGGTCCTGGTCGCCGCGCTCGGCCCGTACGTGGGCCGGACCGGCCGCGGCTGGGCCGCCCGCGGGATCGCCGGTGCGCTGTACGCGTTCTCCCCGTTCCACCTCGCGCACGCGATCGCCGGGCACCTGAACCTCACGTGGTCGGTGCTGCCGCCGCTGCTCCTGCTCCTCGCGCACCATCTGTTCGCGCGCGGGCCGCTGCGCCGGCCGTGGCGGGTGGGGGCGCTGACCGGGCTCGCGCTGGTCGGGCAGCTCGTCCTCTACACCCAGACCCTCGCGATCGGTGTGATCTTCCTGGTCGTCACCGCGGTGCTGCTCGCGCTGCGCTTCCCGCGCCGGGTCCGCGCGCACCTGCCCGGGCTGGTCCGGGCCGGTCTCGCCTGCGTCGGGGTGTTCGTGGTGCTGGGCGCCTACCCGCTGTACCTGGTGCTGGCCGGGCCGAGCCGGCCGCGCGGCGCGATCCGCAACGTGCACGCCACCGGGGCGGATCTGGCGAACCTGCTGGTCCCGACCCGGCTGACCGCCGTCCGGGCGACGCCCGACGGCGTCGACACCGAGCTCGGCGGCCACATCGGCGAGCAGGGTGGTTACGTCGGGCTCGCCGTGCTGGCGCTGGTCGTCGTCGCCGTGCTGGTCGTCCGGTCGACCACGCTGCGGGTCGTCGCCGCGGTGGGGCTCCTGTCCTGGGTCGCCTCGCTCGGCACGAGCGTGGTGCTGCTGGGCGAGTACACGGAGATCCTGCTGCCCTGGCTCGGGTTCGCCGAGGTCCCGCTGCTGTCGGAGGTCGAGCCGGTCCGCATCCAGGTGGTGACGGCGCTCTGCGTCGCCGTCGTGGTCGCGCTCTGGGTGGACCGGATGCCGCTCGGCACCCCGGCGTCCGCCGTCGGCGCCGTCGCGCTGACCGGGCTGGCGGTCGTGTCCTGGCTGCCGGCCGACGCCCAGGAGGTCCGGCCGGCCCCGGTGCCGGAGTTCTTCGCCGCCGGCGCGGCGCCGCTGGGACCGTCCGACGTGGTCGAGATCTACCCGCGGATCACCGCCGCCTGGGACGACGGCGCGCAGGGCCTGCGCTGGCAGACCGCCTCCGGCCCGGCTTTCCGGATCCGGGGCGGCTACTTCATCGCCTCCGACCCCGAGGACGACGTCGCGATCCAGTCCCGGTGGAACCGCTACCAGATCGGCGCGCAGTGGGTCGCCGACGGCAAGAACGACCCCAGCGACGACTACACCGCCGCCGCCCACCGCGAGCTGCGCGAGCTGAGGATCACCGCGGTCGCCGTCGTCCCCGGGTACGCCGGCGGCGACGAGGCCCGTGCGCTGGCCTGGACCCGGCGCGTCACCGGCGACCCCGGCCGGTTCGACGGCGGGGTCTGGCTGTTCCGATTGCCCGGCACGGCCCCGGTCGGCTGACCGATCTAGGCTGGACGGGTGACCGGTCCGGGGAGCCACGAGATCAGGATCTCCGACGCCGACCGCGAACGCGTCGCGGAGCGGCTCAACCGCGCGATGGCCGAGGGCCGCATCTCGGTCGACGAGCTGCAGGAGCGGCTGTCGGTCGTCTACGGAGCCCGGTTCGGCTCCGACCTCGTGCCGGTGCTGTCCGACCTGCCCGGTGACCCGCTGAACCTGTCCGCGGACGTCCTCGCCACCCCCGTCGGTCCGCCGACGGTGCTGCGCGGTGGCGTCGGCGGGGTCAAGCGCCGTGGCGACTGGGTGGTCCCGGCCCGGCTGCGGGTGCAGACCTCCCTCGGTGCGGTGCTGCTGGACTTCTGCGACGCGCGGCTGCCCCTGCCCGTCGTCGAGATCGAGCTGGAGCTCGGCGCCGGCTCGGCCCGGCTGCTCGTCCCGGAGAACGCCACCGCCGACGTCGACGGCCTCGTCTCCCAGTACGGCTCGGTCCGCTCGAAGCTGCCCAGCCGCGCGGTCCACGGCCGTCCGCACTTCCGGGTGTACGGCCGCACGGCAGCGGGGTCGGTGTCGGTGCGGACCCGCTACACCTTCGCCGGCCGCCACTTCTGAGCGCCGGGCTCATCGGAAGCGGCGCCCCTCGTCGCGGCGGTACGCCCAGCCCACCAGCAGCGCCAGCCCGACCGTCCACACCGCGAACGCGCCCAGCGCCAGGCTGCTCGGGACCGGCCCGCCGAGCGACCAGAGCAGCAGGTCCCGGGCCCCGCGGGTGGGCAGCACCTCGGTCGCGCGGGCCAGCCAGCCGGGGAACAGCTCCGGCGGCAGCAGCAGCCCGCCGCCGAAGGCCATCGGGAAGAACGCCAGCTGGGTCACCGGCAGCGCGGCCTTGGTCGGCAGCGAGTAGCCGATCGCGAGCCCGCCGAGCAGGAACGGCAGCCCGGCCACCAGGAGCGTCACGAACGCGAACGGCAGCCGCGCCGGTTCCACGTACGCCGGCGTGAGCAGTGCCCCCAGCACGACCACCGGCAGCATCCCGAGCAGCGCGAACAGCGCCCCGACCGCGAGTCGCCCGAGGACCCGGGCCGACGGCGGCGCCGGCAGCGTCCGCAGGTACGGGTCCCACGGCTTCTCGCGGTCGTCGGCCACGCCCACGCCGAAGGTGAACAGGAACCCGCTGAGCACGCCGAACAGTGCGAGCTGGGCGATGGCGCGGGTCGCTGTGGCCGGGTCGTCGCCCCAGTCGAACGGCAACACGAAGAAGCACAGGGTCAGGGCCGGGAACAGCGCGGTGGACAGCACCGCGACGGGGATCCGCAGCTGCTCCAGGATCAGGTAGCGGGCGTGCGCTGCGGCGATGCTCACGACGGGCCCCCGGTCAGGGTCAAGAACGCGTCCTCCAGCGAGGCCCGGGACACGGCGAGGTCTGTGAACGGGACGTCGTGGCGGACCAGGGCGCGGACGAGCTCGTCGGCGTCGGCGGTGTGCAGCACGACGCGGTCGCCGTCGACCTCGGCGCGGTCCACGCCGGGCAGGTCGTCCGGCACCGCGGCGGTGCCCGGGGCGCACCCCGCCGACGAGCCGGGCCTCGCCGCGATCCGGAACGCGACGCGGCCGCCCCGGACGGCGCTGCGGACCGTGTCGACGTCACCGTCGGCGCGGATCCGTCCGCCGGCCAGCACGACGACCCGCTCCGCCAGCGACTCGATCTCGTCCAGGTAGTGGGTGGTCAGCAGGACCGTCCCGCCGCCGGCGTGGAACGCGCGCACGGTGTCCCACAAGGCGCGTCGGCCCTCGACGTCCAGGCCGGTCGTCGGCTCGTCGAGCAGCACCAGCCGAGCCCGGCCGATGAACGCGAGTGCCAGCGCGAGGCGGCGCTTCTGCCCACCGGACAGCCCGCCCGCCTGGCGTCGTTCCAGCCCGTCGAGGCCGAAGCGCTCCAGCAGCTCCCCGGCCCCGACCGGGTCGGGGAAGTGGGCGCCGACGAAGCGGACGATCTCCCCGACGCGCAGTGTGTCCGGCAGCCCGATCTGCTGCGGGGTGGTGCCCAGCGCGACCCGGTTCGCCGCGTCGCGCGGGTCCCCGCCGAACAGCCGCACCGTGCCGGTGTCCGGTCGACGCAGCCCGGACACGAGGTTGACCAGTGTCGACTTGCCCGCGCCGTTCGGGCCGAGCAGGCCGGTGAGGCTGCCGGGCTCCAGGACGAGGTCGACGTCGTCGAGGGCGACGGTGTCGCCGTAGCGGCGGGTCACTCCGCGCAGCTCCACCGGTGCGGTCACGAGGGCACCTCCGACGGGTCGGTGGCCGGGTCGAGGAGCGCCCGCAGCGCGGCCGTGTAGTCCTCGAACGCCCGCCGACCGGTTCTCGTCAGCTCGACGAAGGTCACCGGGGTGCGCCGCTGGTGGGTCTTGGTGATCGCGACGTAGCCCGCGTCCTCCAGCTTGCGCAGGTGGGTGGACAGGTTGCCCGCGGTCATGCCGAGCAGCTCCTGCAGGCGCGGGAAGGTCATGCGGTCGCCGTCGTCGAGGGCGGCGAGGGTGGCGGTGACCCGCAGCCGTGCCTGGGCGTGGATGACGGGGTCGAGCTCGGTCACCGGGCCGCCCGCGCCCGCGTCCACAGCCCGGTGGCGACCAGGGCGCCCCCACCGACGACGGCCAGCACCAGCGCGTGCCACGGCGCGGGCACGAACGGCAGCGCCGCCCCGAGCACCAGCAGGCCGAGTCCGAGGGCGTAGTCGGGGACGTTGCGCCAGACCGCCGCCCCGACCGCGAACAGCCCACCGGTCACGAACACGAACAGCGCGGGCATGGCGTAGCCGACCGGCGCCCCGAGCCGGCCGAGGCCGATCACCAGCGCGACGACGCCGACCATCGCCACCGGCCAGACCCAGCCGTAGAGGGCGCCGTGCACCCGGCTCGGCCCGGTGACGCCGCGGCCCATCCGGGCGCCGACCACGCCGCTGCCCACCGACCCACCGACGATGGCCAGCCCCGTGAGGACGCCCGCGGTGGTCGCGGTGACCGCGCCGGTCCCGCTCGCGAACCAGGACAGCCCGATGACCGCCCAGGCGGCGCCCCAGATCAGATAGAAGAGGATCTGCCGGGCCTGCTCGCGTTCGATGATCGCGAGCGCGTCGGCCGGTGAGCGCGGCGGCTGGTCGTCGACGTCGGTTCTCGCACGGTCCTGCACGGTGCCCTCCGGTGCCAACTGGTTTACTCTGTCAGTAACTTTGTACTGCAAAGCTGGTCTCCCTGTCCACGGCCGGCAGCACATCTGCAGGCGGACGGGGCACGACCTGCGCTCCGGTGGGTCGACGCGGTCGTTGCGGCACGCGCCGCTACCCTCGACGGGTGACCGCCACCGAGCCCACCCGGGCCGAGCCCCCGGCCACCGGCCCGGCCGACACCCCGGCTCCGCGCCTCGGCCTCGTCCGGCAGTTGGGCAGCTTCGTCGCGATCGGCGTGCTCTCCGCGATCGTCGACTTCGGCGTCTACCACCTGCTGCTGAACGCGGGCCTGTGGGTGCCGTTCGCGAAGGGCATCAGCTTCATCCTCGGTACGACGACGGCGTACCTGCTCAACAAGCGCTTCACCTTCACCGGCGCGAACACCGGGGGTCGCGCCAGGTTCGCCGGCTTCGTGGCCCTGTACGGCACGACCTTCGCGGTGAACGTCGGGATGAACTCCCTCGTCCTGCACCTGCTGCCGCCGCTGACCTACGACACCAGCCTCGCCTGGCTGGTCGCACAGGGCACCGCCACCGCGATCAACTTCGTCATGCTCCGCTGGGTCATCTTCAAGAACTGACCCTCGTATCCACACCCGTTGCAAGGGGTGTGCGGACCGGACAGGGGGTGTGCGTCCGTCAGGCCCGGAGCGCCCGGTGGAGGGCAGCGACCATGCCGTGCGGGCCGGGGCCGCTGATCTCCTGCCAGGTCCAGCGGACGACGGTGAGCCCGGTGCGCCGGATGCGGTCCTCCCGGCGCTTCTCCTCCCAGAGCGCCTCGGCGGCGTCTCCACCGGGATGCAGGGTGCGTCCGTACTTCGTCCGGCCGTCGAACTCGCCGACGACCCCGCGATCCGGCCAGGCGAAGTCGGCGCGATAGCGCGTCCCGGGGATGCGCCACTGCGTCACCGGAACCGGCAGGCCGGCCAGATGCATGCGGAGCCGGCTGCGGGTCTCCCCGGGGCTCTCGCTCGCCGGGTCGGCGAGGGCGAGGGCCCCGGCGTGCCGCTCCCACCCCGTTCGACCTCCCGGCCCTGCTCAGCGCCGTCGTGATCTCCGCGGGTGTCGTCGCGCCGGGGTGACGGCGTCCCGTGCGTCCGGCGACGACCCCGGCCTGCAGCGCCCCGTCCGCGACGACCAGCGCCTCCTCGGCGGGCACCGACCGGGCCAGGTCGACGAGCGTGCGGGCGGGACCGGTGACGCGCAGACCGTCGACGTCGACGATCTCGTCGGGGAGGAGTGTCCCGCTCCGCACGACCAGGTCCCCGCGGGTCCGGGCCCCGGTCGGCCGGGACCGGACGACGTGCAGCCGGTCGAGCGGGATGGCCCAGATCGGCAGGCCGAGCAGTGCTCCCGCGGTGACGTGGCCGAACACCGCCTCCGACGACAGCCCCGGCGCGGCGGCACGGGCCCGCAGGACGTGGTCGACGACGGCGGAGTCCGGCCCCTCCCCACCGGCGAGCCGGTAGACCCCACGCCGCACACCGGTCAGGACACCCGTGCGTCGCAGCCGGTCGATCTCGTCGTCGGAGAAACCCTGGTCACGCAGCACGCCCCGCCGCACCAGCCCGTGGGCGTCGGTCGGGAGCACCTCGCGCGTCATACCGACGACCCTGGCCGACCCCGGCGAGCACCGCCCCCGGATCACCGGCCTGTGGACAACTCCACCGGGTGTGGACAGCACGTCCACACCCGTTCTCGGTCATCCACACCTGCTGCAACAGGTGTGGATGACGGTCACGGGGTGTGGATGCTCAGGGGGCGCGGTGGAACTGTTCCCTGCGGCCTTGTCTCAGGAGGGAGAGCCAGTCCCGGAAGGCGCGTGGGTCGCGTTTCGTGACCAGGAAGTACCAGGCGAACCTCGGCAGCTCCAGGAGGCCGATCCTCCGCATCCCGGGCTGGGACATCAGGTAGCCGCGGTTGCGATAGGTGTAGAAACGCTTCACCGCGTCGCCCGGGTCCTGGGCGTGCAGCCGCCCACCGAGCATCGGCTTGAACTCGTCGGAGCCGTAGGGGTGCAGGTAGGTGGCCTGCAGCGCGGTGCCGAAGGGCAGCCCGGACCGGACCATCCGGCGGTGCATCTCCACCTCGTCGCCGCGGACGAACAGCCGCAGATCCGGCACCCCGATCACTTCGAGGGTGGAGGCCCGGAACAGGGCGCCGTTGAAGAACGAGGCGATGCCGGGGAGCAGGTCGTCGGTGCCCAGCGCCGAGCGGGACCGGTGCCAGGTGACGCCGCGGCGCAGCGGGAACGCGAGCCGGTCCGGCGAGGCCTTGTCGGCCACCACCGGCGACACCGCGGCCAGCCCGTGCCGCTCCGCGACGTCGAGCAGGGTCGCCAGGGTGGACTCGTCGGCGGCGTGGCCGTCGTCGTCGGCCAGGAAGATCCACTCGGCGCCCATCGCGAGGGCGTGCAGCATCCCGAGGGCGAAGCCGCCGGCGCCGCCGAGGTTGGACCACGACGGCAGCCAGGTCGTCGGCAGCGGTACGGCCTCGACGGCGTCGCGCGCGGGGAGGTCCGGCCCGTTGTCGACGACGATCAGGTGGGCCAGCGGGTGGGTCTGCTTCGCCATCGCCGCGAGCGAGTCGACGAGGAGGTCGGCGCGGTGGCGCGTCACGATGACGCCGACGACCGAGCCGGGCGGCAGCGGTCCGGTCACGACGGGGTCCGCCCCTTGTAGTGGTCGAGGACCTCGTGCAGCGGGCCGTACTCCTTGATCGTCCCGTGTTCCATCCACAGCGCGGTGTCGCACAGGTCGGCGAGGAACTCGTCGGAGTGCGAGGCGAACACGAGGATCCCGGAGCGGTCGACGAGCTCGTGCAGCCGGTCGCGGGCCTTGTTCAGGAACTCCGAGTCGACGGCGCCGATGCCCTCGTCGAGCAGCAGGATCTCGGGGTCGATCGAGGTGACGACGCCGAGCGCGAGCCGCACCCGCATGCCCGTGGAGTACGCCCGCAGCGGCATCTCCAGGTAGTCGCCGAGCTCGGTGAAGGCGGCGATGTCGTCGATCCGCGCCTCCATCTGCTTGCGCGTCATGCCCAGGAACAGGCCGCGGATCAGGATGTTCTCGTAGCCCGAGATCTCCGGATCCATCCCGACGGCGAGGTCGAAGACGGGCGCGACCTTGCCGCGGACCAGCGACCGGCCGCGGGTGGGCTCGTAGATGCCGGCCATCAGCCGCAGCAGCGTGGACTTGCCGGCGCCGTTGTGCCCGACCAGCGCGACGCGCGCGCCCTTGTCCAGGCTGACGGTGATGTCGCGCAGCGCCTCGATGATCGGCACCTTGGCGTCGGTGCCGATCCGGCCGCCCGCCTTGCCGAGGACGGCCTTCTTCAGCGAGCGCGTCTTGGCGTCGAAGATCGGGAAGTCCACGCCTGCGGCGTCGATCCGGATGCGGGGTTCAGTCACAGAGGTTCACACCCAGTACGCGACGCGGGAGCGGTAGTTGCGCAGGCAGATCAGCGCGGCGGTCCAACCGACCAGCGTGATCACGCCGGTCACCAGCCAGTACCGGCCGACGATCTCCTGGCCGAGCAGCGGCTGGCGCACGATCTCGACGAAGTGGAAGACCGGGTTCAGCTCGACCAGCTGGGCACGCTCGCGGGCGGCCGGGTTGTCGCTGAGGATGTCCACCGACCAGACGATCGGGGTCAGGTAGAAGACCAGCTGGGTGACGCTGGCGATGATCGGCGGGATGTCCCGGAACCGGGTCGCGAGGATCCCGGCGAGGATCGCGACCCACGCCCCGTTCACCGCCAGCAGCACGAACGCCGGGACCGCCAGCAGGGACGACAGCCCCAGCGGGTGCGGGAACACGATCATCAGCACGACCCAGACGACCAGGTTGTGCAGGAAGAACAGCGTCTGCCGCCACACGAGCCGGTAGATGTGCAGGCTCAGCGGTGCCGGGAGGAACTTGATCAGGCCCTCGTTGGCGATGAAGACCTCGCTGCCCTCGAGGATGCAGCCGGACACGAAGTTCCAGATCAGCAGCCCGACGGCGACGTGCGGGAGGAAGGTCGCCAGAGAGATCTGGAACAGCGCCGAGTAGAGGATCCCCAGGCCGAGCGCGATGACGCCCATGCTGATCGAGATCCACAGCGGTCCCAGGACCGAGCGCCGGTAGCGCTGCTTGATGTCCTGCCAGCCCAGGTAGCCCCACAGCGGCCGTTGCCGCCAGCCCTGGGCGAGGTCCGCGAAGGCCCGCTTCCAGCTGCGCGGGCTCGACACCTCGGACGGGTCGACGACGTCGCCCGGCTCGTCGGTCACGGTCACGGCCACCCGACGAGGGTACTCACGGCCCCCGGCGCGGCCCGGCAGGGGAGCCCCCTGCCGAGCGCGACCGAAACCGCAGGTCGACGGCGCGCGGCGACCGACCTCAGAGGTACTGCCCCGTACCCCGGCCCATGCCCTCCGGGATGCCCTGCTCGGGTGCGCCACCCACACCGGGGGGCAGTCCGCGACGCATCTGCTCCAGCTGCGCGCGGGCGGCCATCTGCTGGGCGAACAGCGCGGTCTGGATGCCGTGGAACAGCCCCTCCAGCCAGCCCACCAGCTGGGCCTGGGCGATCCGCAGCTCGCCCTCCGACGGCGTCTTGTCCGCCGTGAACGGGAGGCTGAGCCGCTGCAGCTCCTCGCGCAGCTCCGGCGCCAGGCCCTCCTCGAGCTCCTTGACGGAGTTCTCGTGGATCTCCTTGAGCCGCTCGCGGGACGCCTCGTCCAGCGGCGCGGCCTTCACCTCCTCGAGCAGCTGCTTGATCATGGTGCCGATCCGCATGACCTTCGCGGGCTGCTCGACCATCGATGCGGGGCTCTGGGCCTCGTCGTCCTGCGGGACCGACGCCATGCCCACCGGACGCCCGTCGGCGCCGACCACCACGACCCGGTCCCCGGGTGTCTCCTGCTCGTCGCTCATGCCCGCCATTCTGGACCCGCCCGCTCAGGAGTTCACGAGGAGGAGCTTGCCGGTCACTCCACCGGCGTCGAGCCTGCGGTGCGCCTCGGCCGCGTCGGACATCGCGAACCGCTCGAAGACCACCGGCCGCACGCGGCCGTCGGCGAACAGCCGCCACACGTTCCCGGCGACCCCCGCGCCGACCTCGGCCTTGGAGTGCGGCCCCTCGACCGGTCGTCCGCGCAGGCCCATCGCCGAGATGTGCCCGCGCTTGGCGAGCAGCGCGCCGATGTTCAGCTCCGCCTTCACCCCGCCCTGCATGCCGATGATCATGAGGCGGCCGTCGCGGGCGAGCGCGGACAGGTTGTTCGTCAGGCCCTTGGCGCCCATGTTGTCGAGGATGACGTCGGCGCCGTGGCCGTCGGTGGCCTTCTTCAGCGCCTCGGCGATGTCGTCGTGGTAGTCGATGACGATGTCCGCGCCCAGGTCGCGGCAGAACTGCAGCCGGTCGGCGTGCCCCGCGGTCGCGGCGACCCGGGCGCCGAACGCCTTGGCGACCTGGATCGCGTGCGTCCCGATGCCCGACGAGCCGCCCTGGACCAGGAAGGTCTCACCCTCGGCGAGACGCCCCTCCAGGAACACGTTCGACCAGACCGTGCACGCGACCTCCGGCAGGCCGCCGGCTTCCTCCAAGGAGACGCCCTCGGGGACGGGCAGCAGCTGCGGGGCCGGGACGGCGACCTTCGTCGCGTAGCCGCCACCGGCGAGCAGGGCGCAGACCTCGTCACCGACCGACCAGCCGGTGACCCCCTCGCCGAGCGCGGCGATCCGGCCCGCGCACTCCAGACCGAGGATCTCCGAGGCGCCCGGCGGGACCGGGTAGTTGCCCTGGACCTGCAGCAGGTCGGCCCGGTTGACGGCCGAGGACACGACGTCGAGCACGACCTCGCCCGGTGCGGGCTCGGGGTCGGGCACCTGCGCCCACGTCATGTTCTCCGGTCCGCCGTACTCGCTCAGGGTGATCGCCCACATGCCCGCGACGGTATTCCGTGGCGCCGTCGTCGGCGATCGGAGGATCATCGCCCGATGGACGTGCTGCCCGCGCCGATCGACCCGGTGCCCGACCCGTGGCCGATGGCCGGGCTGGTGCTGCGGACCCCGCACCTGGAGCTGCGGACCGAGGACGACGTGTCGCTGCGCGAGCTGGTCGCGGCCGTCCACGCGAGCGGGATCCACCCGTCGTCGGAGATGCCGTTCCGCATTCCGTGGACCCGGGCTGACCCGCGCCACCTGGGGCGCGGCATGGTGCAGTACTTCTGGGGGAACCGGGCGAGGGCGTCACCGGAGTGGTGGACGCTGACGTTCGTCGTACGGGCACAGGACCGGGTGGTCGGCCTGCAGGACGTGGTGGGGGACCGGTTCGGCGTGCGCCGCGAGGTCTCGACCGGCTCGTACCTGGTGCGCCACGCGCAGGGCCGCGGGTACGGGACCGAGATGCGGGCCGCGGTGCTGGCGTTCGCCTTCGACCACCTCGGGGCACTGGTGGCGCGCTCGGAGTACCTGACGGGCAACGCGCGGTCCGCGGCGGTGTCGGCCCGGCTCGGCTACCGCGACGACGGCACCGCCACGATCGTGCACGACGACGAGCGCGTCACCGAGTACCGGGTACGCCTCGACCGGGATGCGTTCGTGCGGCCCGGGTGGGAGCCGGTCGTCGAGGGCTACACCGCGGACCTGGCGGGGTTCCTCGCCGCGGAGCCCCCGGTCAGCTGAAGACCAGCGCGCGGTGCCGGGGCAGCCGCAGCCACACCTGCCCGGCGACGAGCAGCACGGCCAGCACGGCGAACCACTGCACGGCGTGCACGGCGGGCACCACGTCGACCGGCAACGTGTACGCGGCCAGCACCCGCAGCGCCGCGTCGGCGAACAGCCCGGCCGCCCAGCCCGCCGTCAGCCACCGCCAGATCCCACGGAACCGCGCCGGCGACGCCCAGCGGCGGTCTCACTCGTCGGGACTGTGGCCGGCGTCGGTGAGGGTGAGCCGCCCGACGGTGAACAGCACCGGACGGGCCGTCGGGACGCTCGCCAGCAGGACCGCGCCGAGGGCGGCGGTGACCAGGGCGTCGCGGGCGAGCAGGACCCGTTCGTCCCCGCCGACCAGCGCCGTCGCCGCGCTCGCCAGGCACAGCGCGAGCACCAGCAGGGCGAACCACTCGGCGCGCCGGTCACGCGCCAGCACCCACAGCGCCCGCGCCGCCGGGACCGCGGCCCCGGCGAGCAGCGCGGTCACCGCGTCGGCGCCGGCGGCGCGCAGGCCGTAGAACACCACCAGCGGCGCGACGAGGTCGGCGAGCACCGTCGTCACGAGCTCCCGGCGGCTCACGCCGCCACCAGTGACGAGAGGCGCTCGGCGACCCGCTCCGGGAACTCGCCGGGCAGCGCGTGGCCTGCGTCCGGCCACACCTCGACGGTGCCGCGGGGCAGCAACGCGGCCCGCTCCCGGGCGCGGACGGGGTCGAGCATCGTGCTGCGCCCGCCCAGCAGCACCAGGGTGCGGACATCGACCGCGGCCACGTCGCGCGCCGAGGGCAGCGACGGGTGCGGCACCGCCGAGGCGTAGCCGGACAGGCCGGCCTCGATCAACCGGGCGACCGGGTCGTCGCCGACGTCGGCACCGTCGCCCAGGCGGGCGACGAACCGCCTGCGCAGCCACGCCGGCGCGCCGGGGAGCGCTCCGAGCGAGGCGGCCACGGTCCCCGGTGGGATGCGGGCGAACGTGACGGCCGGGTCGAGCAGGGTCAGCGTCCGGATCCCGGCCGGCGCGCGGAGGGCGACCTCGAACGCGAGGCGGCCGCCGAGCGAGGTCCCGACGAGGTGGCACGGTCCCAGCGCGTCCAGCACGTCGCGCAGCCAGCGGACCTGGTCGGCGAGGTTCCGGATCGGCACGTCCTGGGCGCTCGCCCCCGGGCCGCCGAGCGGGTCCACGAGGTGGACGGTCGCGAGCCGGCGCAACGCGGGCACGTTCGGTTCCCAGCTCACCCCCGGTGAGCCCGCGCCCGGGAGCAGGACGAGCGGCGTCCCGGCCGGTCCCTCGCAGGTCAGGACCCGGACGGAGCCGTGGCTCGTGTCGATGTACCTGCCGGTCGTCGGTCCCAGCCCTGCGACGACGGTGCGGTGCAGCGTGCGGAAGCGGTCGCGGGCCGCGGTGCTGGTGAAGTGTCCGGTGCGCATCGGTCCCCCTGTTTTACGATACGATCGGACTGTAAAAGCGGGCGGCGTTTTTCGCAAGCCGATCGGATCGGAACGGGGTGGGCGATGCCGAGGGTGGTCGACCACGGCCTGCGGCGCGACGAGATCGCGCGGGCGCTGTGGCGGATCGCGGCCGCGGAGGGTCTGGAGGCGGTCAGCCTGGCGCGGGTCGCGCAGGAGGCCGGGGTGTCCAAGGGGCGGGTGCAGCACTACTTCGCCTCCCGCGACGAGCTGCTGGACTTCGCGGCACAGCAGCTGCGGCTGCGGGTCGACGAGCGGGTGCGCGCGCGGATGGCGACGGCGGCGCCGTCCTCGCCGCTGGAGGAGGTCCGCGTCCTGCTGGGCGCGCTGCTCCCGCTCGACGACGAGGCCCGCGCCGACGCCCGTGTCGGCTCCGCCTTCCTCATCCGGTCCCTCGGCGACGAGCGGCTGCGCGAGACCTACCGGGCCGGCGACCGGCTCCTGCACGACGCCGTCGCCGACCGGCTCGCCGCGGCCCGTGACCGCGGCGAGCTCGCCGCGCTCGACCCGGACCGCGAGGCCGTCGTGCTGCTCGCGCTGGCCGGCGGTCTCGCGGAGTCGGTGCTGCTGGGCGGTACCGACGGTGCCGGTGCCCTCGCCGTGCTGGACCACCAGCTGGGTCGGCTGCGCCCCTAGCGGGCTCCCGGGCGGGGTCTCAGTCGAGGCTGCGCGCGGCGAAGGTGTCGCAGGCGTCCGGGTTGCCGCTCTGCAGCCCCGTGGTGAACCACTTCTCCCGCTGCGCGGAGCTGCCGTGCGAGAACTGGGACTCGTCGACGCGGCCGCCGCCCAGGTTGGACTGGATGTAGTCGTCGCCGATCCGGGACGCGGTGTCCAGGGCGGCGTCGATGTCGGACCGGTTCAGCTCGCTGATCAGCGGCCTGCCCGACGGGCCGGGCGTGGTCGTCGCGTGGTTCGCCCACACGCCCGCGTAGCAGTCGGCCTGCAGCTCGAGGCGCACCGAGCCCGAGGTGGGGCCGGTGTCGTTGCCCGCCCGGCGGTTGGTGCCGGTCAGGTTCTGGATGTGGTGGCCGTACTCGTGGGCCATCACGTAGGCCTGGGAGAACGGCCCGCCCTGCGCGCCGAAGCGGGTCTGCAGCTCCTGGAAGAAGGTGAGGTCGATGTAGATCTCGGAGTCGGCGGGGCAGTAGAACGGCCCGCTGTCCGACGTCGCCGAGCCGCAGCCGTCGGTGCTGACCCCGCCGGAGAAGAAGTTCGTCCGCGGCGGGGTGAAGCCGGAGGTGAACTGGGTGGCCCAGAAGTCGTCGAGGGAGTTGACGACGGCGACGACGCGGCAGTCGGTCGAGGTGTTCGCCGACTCGCCGGTGGCGCAGTTCTGCTGCAGCGAGGAGTTGTCCGCGGTCTGGCCGGAGCCGACCTGGTCGAGTCCGGGGTAGCCGCCGCCCGCCCCCATCCCGGACATGTCGACGCCCGCGAAGTTCGACAGGAGCAGGTAGAGGATGACGCCGACGAGGCCCAGACCGCCGCCCGCACCGGCCACCCGGCCGCCGACCCCGCCGCCCCGGCCGCCGCCGGACCCGCGCAGGTCGTCCACGCCGGACGTGTCGAGCCGGGCGTTCTCGTCGAACCGCACGTCGTCCTCCCGAGATGAGACCGGGGGAATCCCACCACATCGCGCCGGACCGCACCGGCGCGGACGTCACCCGCCACCCGTCAGGGGGTGGCGGGTCCCGCGCGCCAGGTCGCGGGGGCGCTGCCGTGGGCGGCACGGAAGCGTCGGGCGAAGTAGCCGGGATCGGGGTAGCCGACGCGGACCCCGATGTCGGCGACCGGCAGGTCGGTGGACGTCAACAGCCGGCGCGCCTCCCGCAGCCGCCGCTCGGTGATCCACTGCTGCACGGTCCGTCCGGTCCCGCGCCGCACGACGGTCGTCAGGTGCCCGGGGGTGAGTCCGACGACCGCGGCGACGTCGCGCAGCGACAGCGGCCCGGCGAACCGCTCCTCGACGAGGGCGAACACCGCCGCCAGCAGTGGGTCACCGGACTCGGCGGGCACGTCGTCGACGAGCCGGCCGAGCGCGACCAGCAGCAGGGTGAGGTGGGCGCGGGCGGCCTCGGCGTGGCCGTCGCGGCGACGGGACAGCTCGTCGTCGAGATCGGCGAAACGGCTCCGCCAGGTCGCCCGGTCGGCCGACGGGACGGCGATCCGCTGCCCGCCGCCGCGGTGGCGTCCGACGAACGGGGCGAGCAGCGGATGGTCCCGCCAGGACGCGGGCGCGACCGCCTCCGCGGGGAACAGGACCGACCACAGCTCCCCGGGCGGCCCCGTGCTCTCCGCGGCGTGGTCGACCACCGCACCGGGCGCGATCACGAACGCGTCGCCCTCGCGGAGGTCCCAGGTGCGTCCGTCGACCCGGTACTCGCACGCACCGCGCACGATGTGGACGAGCATCAGGAAGTCGTGTGCGTGCGCGCCACGCACCCGCGGCAG
The DNA here is from genome assembly GCF_020131355.1 of Pseudonocardia sp. ICBG1293. Classification (GTDB taxonomy): domain Bacteria; phylum Actinomycetota; class Actinomycetes; order Mycobacteriales; family Pseudonocardiaceae; genus Pseudonocardia. The sequence goes on along the minus strand of NZ_JAHLEL010000008.1, from coordinate 112,218 downwards.
GGTCACTCCCGACCCGTCGACGTGCTGTACCGAGATCGGCACCGGCGAGTGGGCGAAGCCGACGAGCGGGACATCCGAAGTTCGTCCCATCACGCCCATGGATCGTGCCTGGTGGGCAGCTGGAACGCCAGCAAGAGTGGATGATGAACACGAAGTTCGTCCGAGGGGAACCGATGACCACGCACGCCCACACGCCCGCGCTCGTCAGCTCGTGGCTGCTGCCCGGCTACGACACGGTGGCCCGGCTCGGTGGCGCCGTCCCGATGTACTGGCGACTGCTGGCCCAGGCCGGCATCGGTCCGCGGGACCGCGTGCTGGAGATCGGCTGCGGCACCGGGAACGTCCTGCTGCGCGCGAAGGAGGCCGTTCCGACGGCCACCGTGCGCGGCGTCGACCCCGACCCGGAGGCGATCTCCACGGCCCGTCGCAAGGCCGCCGAGGCCGGCGTCGAGCTGGAGCTGCACGTCGGTGTGGCCGAGGACCTGCCCCTCGACGACGGCAGCGTCGACCGGGTCCCGTCCTCGCTGATGCTGCACCACGTCGCCGCCGACGCCCGGGCCGCGGCGCTGCGGGAGGCTCACCGCGTCCTGGCACCGGGCGGGAGCCTGCACCTGGTCGACCTCGACCACGACCCGCGCACCGGCGGGCGGATGCACGGCGTCACCAGGGTGCTGTCGCTGCTGGCCCGCCTCGATCCCGCCCACCGCCGTTCCCGGCGCGGCGGTCACGGCGACCACGGGGGCCACGGCCACGGCCACGGCCACGGGCACGACGCGCCGCCGGTTCCGGAGCTGCTCGCCGCTGCGGGGTTCATCGACGCGGCGGTGGTCGGTCCCGGGTCCACGAGGATGGGGCCGGTCACCTACTACCGCGCGGAGCGCTGAGCGGGCCCCGTTACCCTCCCTGCGGAAGCGTGGCAGAGCGGCCGAATGCACCCGCCTTGAAAGCGGGCGTCCGAAAGGACCGGGGGTTCGAATCCCCCCGCTTCCGCCATCCCTGCCCGCGGCGGTTGCAGTTCCGGTGATACGACGTCCCTCCGCACCGCCGGGGTGAGGTGCTGAGGCCGCGCAGCCATCGCGGTGTCCGACCAGCCCGTCACACCGATGACCGCCGTTCGGTCACGTCGAGCAGGGGCCGGACGCTGCCACCCTCGGAGTAGTGAGCCGGTGGACGGCCTCACCCGCGCAGATCTCGGAAGTATCGGGCGACGGGCCACTGGACGAACCCGAGGGACTCGTAGGCGGCGCGTGCCGGCGCGTGGCCGGGGTCGCCGCCGGTCTCGACCATGACCATGCGGAGCCCCGCGGCGCGGACACGGGCGAACGCCTGCTCGGTGAGAGCGGTGCCGACTCCCCGTCGCTGCTGGAGCGGGTCGACGGCCAGGACGTAGATCTCGCCCATGTCGTCCTCCGGATGCAGCCGGGTGCAGACCCATCCCGCGACCTGCTCGCCGACGACGGCGATGTCGACGGAGTCCGGCTCGTCGTCGAGCACCGCCGACAGGTCGGCGAGCTGCCGCGCCTGCCAGCCGTCGGGGTAGAAGGACCGGTAGACGAACGGCGGCACGGCCTGTTCGATCCCGGGGAAGACGGGCTCCCACGCCCTGATCGACAGCTCGAGCACCGCCGGGCGGTGGTCGACGGCGTAGGGCACGATCGTCACCTGCACGGCCCGCACGGTAGCGAGGCGACCGGGGCGGTGCCTGCGAGTTCTGGACGGTCGTTCCCGGGCAGCCCCTGACCCGCGCTCCGGAGGAACCCCGAGCCGCTCGCCGGCGACGAGCAATACGGTCGATCGCATGACCGCACACGAGAGCCCCGACGCTCCCGTCCCCGCCCAGGACCTCCGCGTCTCCCACGCCGAGCGGGACCACATCTCGGCCCTGCTCAACCGGCACCATCTCGAAGGCCGGCTCGACGGGACGGAGCTCGCCGAGCGGCTGGCGGCCGTGTCGGCCGCGGTCACCCGGGCGGACCTGAACAGCGTGGTGCTGGATCTCCCGGGCGCGCTGGACGCCGTGCCCACACGTGACGTGCTCGAACTGACGAACACCGCCGGCGACCTTCGTCGTACCGGTGAATGGCTGGTCCCGCCGCGCGTCGTCGTGCGGTCCTGGTTCGGCAATGCCCGCCTCGACATGCGCCGCGCGCGCTTCGTCACCGGGGAGGTCGTCGTCGACGTGGACCTCGTCGTCGGGAACGTCGACCTCCGGCTGCCGGCGGGAGCGACGGTGGACCTCACCGACGTGCGCACCGCGGTGGGCACCGTCCACGACAGGGTGGGCGAGTCGGCGTCGCGCGGTACCCCGCACGTCATCGTCGTCGGCGGCACCCAGGTGGGGAACGTGACCGCGCGATGACGCGGCTCCCGAGGTCCCGACCACGACCGTGGCGGACGTGGGGGGAGCGGACGGCCGCCGTCCCGGGTCAGCGGGCGACGACCGGGCGTCCCGTGGCCAACGCGGCGTAGGCGAGATCCTGGAGGGCGAGACCGACCGACTCGAACAGGGTGATCTCGTCGGGACGGCGCCGACCGTGCGCGCCGGTGAGCACCTCGCCCAGCTCCAGCCCCACGTCCTCGAGGGTGACGGCGGCCTCGTCGAGGGCCAGGAGCACCTCGCCGGACTTGCGCAGCTGCACCTCCCGCGAGTCGACCACCACCCGCGCCCGGGCCAGGGCCGCGCCGTCGATCTCGCGGTGGTCGGGTCGCGGTGGCGCCCCCACGGCGTTGACGTGCAGACCGGGGCCGAACCAGGCGCCGTGCACGTGCGGCTCCCGGGCGGGGGACAGTGTGCACAGCACGTCGACCGCGGAGACGACGCCACGGACGTCCGCGGACACCGTGACCCCGACCGGGGGGCTGCCGTCGGCCCGCTCCCGGGCCCGCAGGGCGCGCCGGAACTCCTCGATGCGTCGTGCGGTCCTCGACCACACGACGACGTGGTCGATCGGCCGGACCCGGCGGATCGCCGCGACGTGCTCGACGGCCAGGGGCCCGGCGCCGACCAGCCCGAGGACGCTGCTGTCGGCACGGGCCAGCGCGTCGGTGGCGACGGCGCTGGCCGCCGCCGTCCGCATCCTGGTGCCCGGTCCGCCGGCGAGCACAGCCAGCCTGGTCCCGGTCGCGGCGTCGAGGAGCAGCACCGTGGACTGCTGGAGCGGCCCGTCGGCCTGCGCGTCGGTGAGGACCTTGACGACGGTGAGGCTGAGACGACGCGACGTCGCCACCATCGGCAGGAGCACCGTCGACGGGCCGGTCTCCACGACCGCGGGGACGGGCTGCTCGGCGTCGCCGAGTGTCAGGTCCACGTGCAGGGCCCGGACGGCGTCGATCAGCTCGCCCAGGTCGACCGCGCCCTCCGGGGGCGCTTCCACGGGGATCAGGGTCACCGGAAGGCCTTCATGAACGAGTCGTCGGTCAGCTCGTCGTAGCGCGGTGCCCGGGAGACCATCGACGCCTCGGCGATCATCCGCATCCACCGGTCGCTGCCCGCGGGGTCGATCGCGACCGTGGACCACAGCTCACTCGCGGTCATGGCGGCGACGGCGTCGCGCAGGATCGCGAGGTCGCGGCTGGGCCAGCGGGTCGTGAGGATCGACTCGACGACGTCGGCGGGCGTGCCGGGCAGCGCGGTCATCGCGGCGTCGATGCAGGCGGTGAACCGGGTGAGCCGGTCGCGGAGCTCGTCGACGCGGTCGGTGCGGGCGTAGTAGACGCTGTTCGGCATGACCCCGCCGCCGTCGAGGTTGCGGAACACGATGGGCCCGACGCCGGTCGCCTCGACCTCCAGCGCCGTGACGAGGTCGAGGACGATGGCGTCCCCGAGCCCCGCGTGGAAGAGCTCGACGAACATCGGCGTGGACAGGTCGCGCAGGAACGTGATCCCGGACGGGTCCACTCCGGACTCGCGGGCCAGCCCGGCGGTGACGGCGTACGGTGCGCTCCCGCCGATGCCCGGCGCGAGCACGACCTCGCCGCGCAGGTCGTCGAAGGTGAACGAGCGGGGTGCGCCGCGGTGCACGATCGCCTTCGGGGCCTGGTGGTTGAGCTGGCAGACGACGGTCAGGTCGCGGGGGGTGCCCGCGTACATGCCCGGCACCCACAAGCCGCCCAGCGCGATGTCGGCGGCGCCCGACTCGAGGTCGTCCAGCACCCCGGTCCAGGGGTCGCAGGCGACCGCGGTGACCTCCAGCCCCGCATCGGCGAACACGCCGGTGGTGTCGGCGAGGTACTCCGGCAGGTAGTTGAGGCCGTTGGCCGTCGCGGAGATGGTCAGGGTGTCCATCGGTGCTCCTTCTGGTCGTGCGTCGTCGTCAGCGACGGGACGGGGTGCCGGTGTCGGCGGCGGGCGCGACGTTCTCGTTGATCTCCTCCAGCGAGCTGCCCCGGGTCTCGGGTGCGAACCGGGAGGCCGCGACGAGCAGGGCGTACATCACCGCGACCATGCCGAAGACCCCGGCCATGTCGTACCGGGCGAACAGCACGACGGCGAGGAACGGCATGACCGCGCCCGCGATGTTGCCGATGCCGTTGACGATGGAGGTCCCGCTGCCGCGGATCGCCGTCGGATAGAGCTCGGGCGACCACCCGGCGAGCGTGGTGTTGGTGATCATCGTGAAGAACTGGAACAGCGCCCCCAGGACGAGGATGAGCGGAGTGCTGTCGGCGAACACGGCGAACGCGACGGCGGTGAGGCATCCCAGGACCCCGGCGCCCCCCACGGCGACGCGACGACCGACCCGGCCGGCGAGCAGCGCGGCGTCACACGCCCCGAGCAGCGAGCCGCTGTTCATGATCATGGTGAACAGCAGGCTCTCGGAGATGGAGTAGCCGCGCTGCACGAGCAGGGTCGGCATCAGGAAGTTGAGGGTGACCTGTGCGCCGAAGGCCATCCAGGACGCCGTCCCGATCGCCGCGGTGCGGGCCCGGACACTGCGGGCGAACACGGCGGCCGGGGACGACCGCAGCTGGCGCACGGGGATGTCGTCGGTGGTGAGGGGCCCGGTCGGGGTGGTCGTCGGCGGGCTCAGTGACGACGAGGTCAGGATCGCCAGTGACCTGTTCGCCTCGTCGACGCGGCCCTTGGAGAGCAGGAACCGCGGGGTCTCCGGCAGCCGGCGGCGGTAGACCACGACCAGCAGCGCAGGAGCGGCGAGCAGGACGAACGTCCAGCGCCAGGCGAGTCCGTCGCCACCGAGGGCGGGGGCCAGCGGGCCGAGGAGCAGGAAGAACAGGCCGTAGGACAGGAAGTTCCCGACGCCGCCGGAGCCGATGTTCAGCACCGCGACGAGGGCGCCCCGTCGCCGGGTCGCGACCATCTCCGAGAGCATCGCAATCCCGATCGTGAACTCACCGCCGAGTCCGATGCCGACGATGAACCGGCTGGCCAGCAGCATTTCGTAGTTCAGGGCGACCGCGCTCACGAGGCCGCCGAGGCTGTAGACGAGCAGGTTGAACGACAGGGACAGGCGGCGGCCGTAGCGGTCGGCGAGCCATCCGCCGAGCAGCCGGCCGACCAGGCCACCCAGCACGGTCGCGGTGTTGATGAGCGTCAGCTGGGCGTCGGAGATGCCGAGCGCGAGCTTGAGGCTGGTCCCCATCGCGCCGACGGAGTTCTGCTCGAGCGTGTCGAAGAACATGCCGGCGAGAATGATCATGAGCACCCAGAACTGGGCGCGGGTGAAGCCCGCCCGGTCGAGCGTCGCGGCCACCGTGCCGGACGAGGACGGTGCAGGGGTCTGGAGAGGGTTCATGGGTCTGAGCTCCGCATGGACAGGTCCTCCCGACTGATCGAGGAGGGCGGGGGCCGAGCGACGAACGACCTCATTGGTATACGAAAAGAGTTTCCAGCACGTGTCGCGCCGTGTCAAAGGCGTGACTTCGCGCCGATGCAGGCAGATTTGGTATACGAACCGCGGCGTCAGTCCGCGGGCAGGACCGCGGCGAGACCGCGCAGCGACGGCGCCCGTCCGTGCTCGATGTGGGCGAAGGCGAGGGCGCCCGCGAGGTCGGCGTTGCCGCTGTAGATGGCGTCGCAGAGCGCGACGTGCTCGCCGTACTCGACGTGCGGATCGCGGTCGGCGGTGAGGGCGAACAGCCAGCGGATCCGACCCAGGAGGGGTGTCATGGTCGCGATCAGCAGCGAGTTGCCGGTCATGGCGATGGTCTCGGCGTGGAAGCTCGTGTTGGCCTGCCGGATCGCGTCCTCGTCGCCGGCCCGGGTGGCCCGGTCCGCCTCGGCGAGCACGCCGCGCAGGGTGTCGTCGGCTCGGCCCTCGGCGACCGCCAGGGCGGCCTGGCGGGCGGCGAGGACCTCCAACGACAGGCGGACGTCGAACAGCTCGGCGACGTCCCGGAGCGTCAGCTGCCGGACCAGTGCCCCGCGGTGGGGCGAGGTCGTCACGTATCCCTCGAGCTCGAGTTGCCGCAGGGCCTCACGGATCGGGACCCGGGACACGTTCAGGTCCTCGGAGAGAGTGCGCTCCCGCAGGCGGCTGCCCGGGGGGTGGACGCCGTGGATGATCCCCTCGCGGATCGCGACGTAGGCCGACCGGGCGAGAGGTGTCGAGATGCCCTCGACGTCCGCGGCCATGCCTCGCCTCCTGGTGTCCGCGGGGTGTGGCGCCCCGACCGCTCCCACCCTACGGCGCCGCCGATGACGACCCCGTCCGGCGGCGGCCGGCCCCGTGGGGACGGTCCGGAACGCGGGGCGCCCCGTCGGTCGGGCGGATCGGGCCCGGTCGGGGCGCCGGTCACGTCCGCCGACGGACCGCGTTCCCGTGCTTGCGGACCGCGAAGTCGTGCGCCACGTCGAGCAGCTCCCGGGCCAGCGGCCAGGTCGCCTCCGGCTCCACCACCGCCACCCAGTGGTGGGCCGCGTAGACGGGGTGCGGGAACACCACGTCGCGGCTCGTCCGCCGAGCGCGCTGTGCTCCGGGCGACATCGACCACTGCGGCCTTGACTGTGCCGTTGCGTCAAGTACTTCGATCACCGCTGCGTCATCGGTGGCACGGCCACGGAACGCCTCGTCCGACGGACGAGCACCCTCACCGACGCCACGGAACAGGAGTGCACATGCCGCTCAGGGGATCGGTCGCCTTCGTGACCGGCATCGCACGTGCCCAGGGCAGGGCCCATGCGTTGGCTCTCGCGCAGGAAGGTGTCGACATCATCGGCGTCGACCGGGCTGCGCCCGTCTCGACGATGGACTACCCCATGTCGACGACGGAGGACCTGGACAAGGTCCGAGGTGAGATCGAGGCACAGGGTCGCCGGGCGATCCTCGCCGCTCTCGACGTCCGGGCCCGTCCGGGTCTCCAGGCATTGCTCGCGGACGCGGTGGCCGAGTTGGGCCGCCTGGACGTGGTGGTCGCCAACGCAGGTGTCTCGCCTCCCGCCGCGAACGTCTGGGAGATTCCGACCGACAGGTGGGACGACGTCGTGGGCGTCAATCTGACGGGGACGTTCAACACCCTCGCGGCGGCACTCCCACACATCCGGGCCGGTGGCCGCGGCGGTTCGGTGATCATCACCAGCTCGGCGGCGGCGTTGAAGAACGCGCCCGGCCTCAGCGACTACGTCGCGACGAAGGGGGCGGTCATCGCGCTGGCCGCCTCTGTGGCGAACGAGGTGGCGGCCGATCGGATCCGGGTGAATGTGATCGCCCCGTCGATCGTCAACACGCCGATGGTCACCCAGAACTCGGGTCAGCTCCGACTCTTCCGCCCGGATCTGGCCGAGCCCACCGTCGATGACTGCCTCGAGGTCTTCCGGGCCGTGTCACCGATGAACGAGCAGTGGCTGGAGCCGGAGGACATCGCCCGGGCCGTGGTGTACCTGGCGGGCGACGATGCCCGGTGGACCACCGGTTCCGTCATCCCGGTCGACATGGGCGCCGCCGTCCGCCGGAGCTGACTCGGCGCCGGGCGCTTCGGGGTCGTCCTCGGCGTCACCCCGCAGGGCCCATGCGCCAGGTCGATGTCGCCGTGCACCGCGAGGTCGCCGGCGGCGCAGTGAAGAGATACCGCGGGCCGACGCCTCGACCCACCCGGGCCGAGCCCAGGTCTGCCCACCGCATGGCGGTCCCCGGGAGAACGGGCGCAGACCCACAGGGCACCCGACATCGCGATCGTGCGGTCGTCGATGCAGCTGACAACAGAAGGAAACCATGATGTCGGAGAATCCGACGGTCATTTCGACCAGCCGCCGACCCGGCCCCGGATGGCGTGAGCTCGTCCTTGCGGTCGCCGTCTTCGCCCTGGTCGCCTACGGCGTGGGCTATGCGATCCAGCCACTCGGTCTGCCGCCGCTGGCCCGCGGGCTACTCCTCAGTGCACTGTCCGGACTGGCCGGCATCGCCGGGTTCATGGTGGCAGTGGCACTTCGCGTGCGCGCGGTGGCGTATTTCGGTGTTGTCGGCGTCTCGATGCGGTGGATCCTGCTGGGTGTCGCCGGTGGTGTACTCACCTTCGTCCTCAGTAGATTGCTGGCAGTTGTTCTCTATGCTGTGGGAATCCAGCCGGAGAACGTCCAACAGGCCTACGCGGATGCCGGTGGTGCGGGTCTCCTGTCGGTCGTCCTGTCCTTTCTGTTCATCGCCGTCCTCACCCCGCTCGGCGAGGAACTCGTCTTTCGTGGGGTCGTCACCACTGTTCTCCTGCGTTACGGAGCCCTGATCGGGGTTGTCGGTAGTGCTGTCGTCTTCGCTGTCGTGCACGGCGTCAACGCCGTACTCGTCACCGGACTCATCGTCGGGGTGGTCGCCGGAGAGCTGCGCAGACGAAGCGGATCTGTCTGGCCCGGATTCGTGGTGCACGTGGTCAACAACGTGTTCGCACAAGGTGCTGCCCTGCTGGTGGCCGGGATGGCGCCCTGAGGCAGCTGCCGCCCTGAGCTCACCGTGGACGCGCTGGTCCCCGTGCGGCGCTCACCGGCCGGGCCGTTCCGGCGGCAGTGTGGTCCGTCGTCCCGGACGGACGCCGATGAGCACGAGAGATCACGGTGACATGTCCGTGGAAGCGGCCCTGAGGTGTGCCATCACCTCCTGCTGTGCAGGGTTGTACAGCTCGCTCGCCGCGACGGCCACGGCGCGCCGTGCGATCCGGCCTCCCCGGGGCGCGTCGGCATACAGATGGATGAGGTCGGGGTGTCGGCGGTGGATCTCTCGGACGTAGCCGACCATCCGCCCGGCGAGATCCCGCCGGGTCCGCTCGTCGGCGTCCGCCGCCAACCGCTCGAACTCGCGGCCGGCGGGGTCGGGCGGCAGGCTCGAGATCATGTCGGTGTAGGCACGCCATTGCCGAGGGCCGAGTACCCGGGACAGGACGACGACGAAGGACCGATCGGCCCGGGTCAGGGTCTGCGCGCTGGCCGGCGCGACGAAGTCGACCGTCGGGCCCGCGTGCAGCATGCGGTCCAGTTCGGTCCGGGCCTCCTGGAGCCTCCGGATCGTGGCTGCCAGCTCGCCATCGAGCGTCTTCGCGAGTGCCGCGGGGTCCGCATGACTCATGGCCGCGATCCGAGCCAGATCGAAGCCGAGGTCGGTCAGATGTTTGATCTGACGGAGTCGAGCGAGGTGGGTCGTTCCGTAGCGCTTGTGCCCGTTCGGTAACCGTCCTGGCTGATTCAACAGTCCGATGTCGTTGTAGTGCCGCACGGCGCGTGGGGTGACTCCGGCTGCGGCGGCGAGTTCGCGAATACTCCAGGTCACGGGCGCCCTCCTCCGGAAATTGTTCCACATGGTGCGGCAGGTCGAGTGGTGACGCCTTCCGGTGGACGTCGCTCCGTGAATGTCGACGGAGCCGTCACGGCGCGCCGGTCACCCCCGCCGCCGCACCGCGTTCCCGTGCTTGCGGACCGCGAAGTCGTGCGCCACGTCGAGCAGTTCCCGCACCCGCGGCCAGGTGGTGTCCGGCTCCACCACCGCCACCCAGTGGTAGGCCGCGTAGACGGGGTGCGGGAACACCACGTCGCGGCTCGTCGGGTCGATGCCCGGGTCGGTCGGGAACAGCTCCCGGTAGCGCGCGGTGGGCAGCCCGATGTTGAGCCGGAACGCCCCGGGACGGTCGAGATCGGACGCGGTGTCGTTCACATCGGACCGCACCACGGTCGCCCAGCCCTGTCGGGGCCGCTGCGCGTAGTCGTGGTCCGGGTCGTGAATCGCGAACGCGTCCCCGTTGCCCTCGACGATGCGGGTGTCGGGGAACTCGGCCAGTACGGTGATCACCTGCTCGGCATCCATGCCGCCAGGTGGGCACCTTTCCATGATCGCTCGTCCGGGTGAAGTGTCGTACGTCACATCTTTTCGGCGGCGACGGCGAGGCGGTCGAGCGAGGCCCGGAGCCGGTCCGCCGTGGTGGCCCGGGCCCGCTTCTGGCGGAACGCGTCGTCCGGGTCGAGGCCGGACCAGTCGTAGGTGCAGGTCACGCGGGTCCTGCCGGCGTCGACCGGCTCCAGCTCCCACCGCCACAGGTGCCCCGGTGGTGGGCTGCCGGGCTCGGAGGGCAGCCAGGCCACCAGCCGCTCCTCCGCGAACTCGACGACCCGGTTCTCCCGCGTGCTCCCCTGGGTCAGGAGCATGGAGAAGACATCGCCGACGGCGCGGACGCGCTGGCCGGCGGCGGCCTCGGCGAGGTTGTCGTTGCCGTCCCACCCGGGCTGACGGGCGGGGTCGGCGATGAGCTCGAAGATGGTCGCGGGGTCGGCGGCGATCTCCCGGCTGCTGCGGACCACGGTGGGCGGGGTGTCGGTCACGACGGCAGTGGACCACCGTCCGTCCGGGAGCGGAAGTGTCGGGCCCTGCTGCCACGATCGCGGGCATGACCGACCGCACGCATCCGCCGATGCAGGCCGACACCCACACCACGCTCACCGCCTGGCTCGACTTCTACCGGGCCACCCTGGTCGGCAAGTGCGCGGACCTGACCGACGAGCAGCTGCGGACGGCGTCGGTGCCGCCGTCGTCGCTGACGTTGCTGGGGCTGGTGCAGCACCTGGCGGCCGTGGAGCGGAACTGGTTCCGGCAGGTCCTGGGTGGGGAGGACGTGCCGCCGCTGTACCCGCGCGAGCCCGGGACCGGCCACGACGGCGGGTTCGAGCTCGGCAGCGCGGGCATCGCCGAGGCCCGTGCCGCCTGGGAGGAGGAGGTCGACCGGGCCCGCGAGGTGGTCGGGGCGGCCGGCCCGCACGGCACCGGATCCCTCGGCGGGAACGCGGTGTCGGTGGCCTGGATCCTCACCCACGTCATCGCCGAGTACGCCCGCCACGTGGGGCACGCCGACCTGGTCCGGGAGCGGATCGACGGGAGCACCGGCGTCTGAGCCGGCCCGGCCGCCTCCCGCGGGACGCGCCCTCAGCAGAACCCGCGGAACGTCCGGTCGGGCTGTAGCTCGGCGTGGTCGGCGTGGTCGGCGAACCCGGCGCGGGGCGAGGGGAAGCCCGAGAGCACCGCGGCGGCGATCCGGAACGTCCGGCCCGGCTCACCCCGTAGGTCGGCGAGGACGACCGGGCAGTCGTGGTCGGCCAGCGCCCGCTCGTCCACGACGAGCAACAGCGGGTGCCGCGCGGGCAGGCCGTCCTCCAGCGCGAACGTCACCACCCGCTCCACCGACCAGCCGTCGAACATGTCCTCCATGACGACGTCGAACGACGTGCCCGTCGCCCGCAGGGTCCCGAGCAGCTCGTTCCACGGGCCCTCGCCGGTGTCGGTGCACGTCCGGACCAGCGGCGTACGACGCGTCTCGGGGAACTCCACGGTCGTCATCCTCCGTGACAGGGTGTCCGGGTGAGCAGCGCACCCAGCGTGGACGGCCGCCGGTTCGCCGGCGTGCACAACTCCGGCGACGGCGAGGTCGGGCAGCGCACCGTCTTCGACTATCACGAGGCCGACGGTCTCGTCTGGGCCGAGTACGCCGGTGGCGCCGTCCGGCTGGGCCGTCTGGCCGGCACCCGCGACGGCGATGTCCTGCGCTTCCGCTACGTGCACGTCTCCACCGACGGCGGGTCGAGCTCGGGTCGCTGCGAGGCCCGCCTCGAGGTCCTCGACGACGGCCGGCTGCGTTCCCACGAGACCTGGGCCTGGGAGTCCCGCCCGGGCACCGGGGAGAGCGTCGTCGAGGAGATCACGGGCCGGACGTGACGCCGGGGGAGCTGCCGCAGGGGGCGGACGGGGGGTCGTCGTGCCGGGTCGGACGCGTTCCGCGGAACGCGCAGCCGTCCCGGCCGCGCGTCGCCCGTCCGGCGTCACCACGATGCGGCACGACGAGCCGCGGCCGGGGCCGCGGCGCCGTCCCCCTCGCGGTCACCCGGCTGCCGCGCTCGCGCGAGCGCTGCGCACCAGCCGTCGTGCCTCCTCGATCTCCGGCGGCCCGGGGACGTCCGGCAGCGCCCCGCTCGCGGTCCGCAGCCCGCGCAGCGTGAGCGTGGTGGACCAGTCGGTCGTCGGCAGACCGGGCAGCCCGTACAGCCGGCGTGCCCACCGCGGCAGGGTGGCCAGTGCGAGCGTGGACAGGCCCGCGATGCCGAGCCGCACCGGCAGTGGTGCCGCGCCCTGCGGGGCGAACAGGTTCCCGGCCGCGCGCCGGGCCTCGTCGGTCATCCGCAGCCGGGGACGCACCGAGGCCATGTAGTCGGCCATCTCCGCCACCGACGACGGCACGGTGGCCGGGTCGATGCCGACCACCTCGGCGGCGCGGACGCTCTCGGCGAGATAGGTGTCCGCGGTGTCGTCGTCGAGCAGGCCCGCGCGGCGGGCGACGTCGAGGTAGGACTCGATCTCCGCGGCGTGCACCCAGAGCAGGCCCTCCGGGGCGTCGATCCGGTAGCTCTCCCCGCTGTCCGGGTCGTGTCCGCGCAGCCCGGCGTGCAGCCGCCGGACGCGGGCGCCGGCCCGGTCGACGTCGGCGAGTGGGCCGAACGTGCGGACCCCGACGAACTCGACGGTCCGCCGGAACCGCGCGTAGGACTTCTTCGGGTCGAACAGCGCGGAGTTCTGGTACGTCCCGCGCATCACCCGCGGGTCCAGTGACTGGAGCAGCAGCGCACGCATCCCGGCGACCCACATCACGGGTTCGAGATGCACCCGCCAGGTCACCGAGCGGGGGCCGAACAGACCGTGATCCACCATGTGGTCCAGGACACCCCGCGCGGGCCGCGAGCGCACGTCGATCACCGAACCCGGGGTCGGCCTCCGGAACATCCCGGAGGGCGGAAACGGACACCTCGGGCATGCTGGATCCCATGCTCCGCCTCGTCCTGAACGTGATCTGGCTGGTCCTGTCCGGCTTCTGGCTGTTCCTCGCCTACCTGGCCGCGGGAGTCGTCGCCTGCGTGCTGGTCGTGACCATCCCGTTCGGGATCGCGTCGTTCCGGATCGGGCTCTACGCGTTGTGGCCGTTCGGACGTGACGTCGTGCGTGACCCGCGGGCCGGGGCGGCGTCGACCATCGGCAACGTGCTGTGGATCCTGCTGTTCGGCTGGTGGCTGGTGCTCGGCCACGTCGTCACCGCGCTCGCGCTCGCCGTCACCATCATCGGGCTGCCGCTGGCCTGGGCGAACCTGAAGCTCATCCCGGTGTCGCTGCTGCCGCTGGGATCGCGGATCGTGGACAGCGACGCCTATCTGCCGGGGCAGCCCGTGCTGCGCTGACCGGGGCGTCAGGTCGCGTCGGTCAGGAACTCCATGCCCGCCCGCGCCAGCAGGCCCGGGTCGTGTGTCCCGCACAGCTCGCGGGCGGAGTGCATCGACAGCACCGGGATGCCGACGTCGACCGTCCGGATGCCGAGCCGGGTCGCCATGATCGGCCCGACGGTGGACCCGCACGGCACCGTGTTCTTCGAGACGAACACCTGGTTCGATACGTCCGCGGTGCGGCAGGCGCGCTTCCACGCGGCCGCACCCGGCGCATCGGTGGCGTAGCGCTGCACCGCGTTGACCTTCAGCGACGGTCCCCGGTTCGGCACCGACAGGTGGTCCGGGTCGTGCTTGTCCAGGTGGTTGGGGTGCGCGGCGTGCGTGACGTCCACCGACAGGCAGCGCGACCGCGAGAACACCGCGTGCCGCGCGTCGAACCCCCCGGCGAGCCGGGTCAGCACCGTCTCCAGCAACGGCCCGGCGGCGCCGGTCGCGCTGGCCGAGCCGATCTCCTCATGGTCGAACCCGACGAACACCGGGACGGTGCCCGGGCCCCGCTCGACCGCGGTGAGCAGCGCGCTGATCCCGGCGTGCACCGAGGCCAGGTTGTCCAGCCGCGGGGCGGCGAGCAGCTCGTCGTCGCGGCCGAGGGTGGCCGGCGGGGTCAGGTCGTAGGTGAACAGGTCGTGCGCCGCGACGTCCTCGGGGTCCTCGTCGGCCTGCACGGCGAGGAACTCGACGAGGTCGCCGCCGTCCGGGTCGCCGAGCCCCCAGATCGGCAGCAGGTGTCGCTGCGGGTCCAGGGTCAGGCCCTGGTTGACGCCGCGGTCGAGGTGGATCGCCAGCTGCGGGATCCGCAGCAGCGGCCGGTCGACCCGGACCGGGACGACCCGGCCGTCGTAGAACGCGAGGCGACCGGCCAGGCCGAGGTCGCGGTCGAGCCAGGAGTTCCACAGCGCGCCGCCGTAGACCTCCACCCCGATCTGACGCCACCCGGCGGTGCCCACGTCGGGGTTGGGCTTGACCTTGAACCCAGGCGAGTCGGTGTGCGCGGCGAAGATCCGCAGGGGGGAACCCGCCCCGGACGCGGGCTGCCACCAGGCCAGGATCGTGCCGTCGCGGACCAGGTAGCGGCCGCCGGGGCCGTCGGACCACGGCTCGTCCTCGCGCTGTTCGGTGAACCCCGCCGCGGCCAGCCGCCGGACGGCCTCGGCCACCGCGTGGTACGGCGACGGGCTCGCGGTGAGGAACGAGGCGAGGTCACGTGCAGCGTCGGTCACGTGAGGCATCCTGACAGCAATGACCGACGGGTTCGACGTGGTGGTGGTGGGCGCGGGGTCCGCGGGGTGCACCCTCGCGGGCCGGCTGGCCGAGCGCGGGGTGCGCACGGCCCTGGTCGAGGCGGGTGACGTCGTCGTCCCCCCGGACTCGACCCCGATCGCCTCGCTCGCCGCGACGGCCCCCGGCCATGTCCTGAACTGGGCCTACCGGGCGACGCTGTGTCAGGGCCGGGAGAGCACCGTGCCGCGCGGACGGGTGCTGGGCGGGTCCGGCGCGATCAACGGCGGCTACTTCGTGCGGGCCGTCCCGGCCGACTTCGCCGACTGGGGCGTCCCCGGCTGGTCCTACGACGACGTCCTGCCGTACTACCGGCGGCTGGAGCGCGACGTCGACTTCTGCACCTCCGACCGGCACGGTGACTCCGGTCCACTGCGGATCTCCCGGCCGTCGGGGCGGCTGCGGGCCGCGACGACCGATCCGTTCCTGGCGGCCTGCCTCGCCCTCGGGCACCCCGAGGAGCCGGACAAGAACGCCGGCGGTCCGCCCGGTGCGGGCCCGGTCCCGACCAACGCCGTCGACGGTCGCCGGGTCAGCGCCGCCACCGCCTACCTGCCGCCGCCGTGGGGGGACGCCGAGTGGAAGGACGCGCTGACCGTGTTCGGCGGGACCCCGGTCGAGACCCTGGTGCTCGACGGCGACCGGGTCACCGGGGTGCGCGTCGGCGGGCGGACCCTGCACGCGGCCGAGACCGTCGTGACCGCGGGCGCGGTCGGCACCCCGGCGCTGCTGCAGCGCTCCGGGATCGGGCCGGAGGACACCCTGCGGACCGCAGGCGTCGCCGTCGCGCACGAGCTGCCCGGGGTCGGCCGGGGCTGGTCGGACCACCCCGCGGTGTTCCTCCCGCTGCGCAGCGGGCTGCCCGACCCGCCTGCCGACGCCGTGGCCCCGCAGGCCGCGCTGAATCTCGACTCCGGCACCGACCCGGCCGGCGACCTGGAGATCCTGCTGTTCGCGCACCCGTTCGCGCCCGGGGGGCCCGCGCACCTGATGTGCGCGGTCCAGCGCCCGGACAGCCTCGGCATGCTCGCGATCACCTCCCCGGACCACGACGATCCGCCCCGGCTGGACTTCCGCTACCTGCGCACCACGTCCGACCGGCACCGGATGCGGGCCGCGGTGCGGATCGCCGCGGAGATCCTGCGCGCCGCGGGGTGGGACCGCGCCGGCCCGGACGACGGCGGCCCCGCCGGGTGGGAGCTCGGCAACGACACCCGGCTCGACGGCTGGATCCGCGACCGTCTGACGACCTCGGTGCACCTGTCCGGCAGCACCGCGATGGGCACCGGGCCGGACGCCGTCGTCGGTGCGGACCTGCGGGTGCACGGCCTGACCGGGCTCCGGGTGGCGGACACCTCCGTGCTGCCCCGCGTGCCGCGGCGCGGTCCGGCCGCGACCGCGATCATGATCGGGGAGCGCGCCGCCGACCTGGTGTGCGGCACCGAGGAGGCGACACCCGATGCATGACGAGGTCACCCTGCACATGCGGGCACCGGCCCGGGAGATCTGGGAGCTGGTCTCCGACGTCCGCAACACCGGCCGGTTCTCGCCCGAGACCGTCGACGCGCAGTGGCTGGGTGGTGCGACCGGCCCGGCCGTCGGGGTGCGGTTCCGCGGCAAGGTCGTCCGCAACGGCCGTGGCCCGACCTACTGGTCGGAGTGCCGGATCACCGCCTGCGAGCCCGGCTCGGAGTTCGGCTTCGTCGTGCTGCTGGGCGGCCGCCCGATCAACCACTGGCACTACCGCTTCGTCCCGGCGGGCGACGGCACGGACGTGACCGAGTCCTTCCGGCTGGAGCCCTCGACCGGCACCCGGGTCTACTGGGCACTGCTGGGACGGGCCCGTGGGCGCACCAACCGCGAGGGGATGCGGAAGACCCTGGAACGCATCCGCGCGGTGGTGGAGGATCCCGCGGTGTGATCCGTCCCGCCCGCGCCGCCGACATCCCCGCCCTGCGGGAGATCGAGCGCGCGGCGGGCGAGCCGTTCCGGGCGATCGGGCTCGACGTGATCGCCGACGAGGAGCCGCCGCCGGCCGCGGTGCTGGCCGCCTACGTCGTGGCGGGGCGGGCGTGGGTGGCCGAGAGGAGCGCAGGCGGAACGAGCCTGGGCACCGAGAGGAGCGCAGGCGGAACGAGCCCGGGCACCGGGAGGAGCGCCGCGCCGGTCGGGTACCTCCTCGCCGATCTCGTCGACGGCTGCGCGCACGTCGAGCAGGTGTCGGTGCTGCCGTCACAGCGTGGGCGGCGGATCGGGGAGGGACTGGTCGAGCACCTCGCCGGCTGGGCCCGCGACCGCGGCCTGCCCGCGCTCACCCTGACCACCTACCGGGACGTGCCCTGGAACGGCCCGCACTGGGTGCGGCTCGGCTTCCGGGAGCTGATCGCGCCGGGCCCGGGGCTGCGTGCGATCCGGGAGCACGAGGCCGCCCGCGGACTCGACGTGTGGCCCCGGCTCGCGATGCGCCGCGAGCTGGCCGGTTCCTGACGGGCCCCGGCCGTAGGGTCGGCACATGAGCAACCCGTTCCTCGCCCCGAGCGCGCTGCCGTGGGGTCTCCCCGACACCTCCCGGATCACCGACGAGCACTACCTGCCCGCGTTCGAGGCCGGGACGGCCGAGCAGCGCGCGGAGGTGGCCGCGATCGTCGCGGGGACCGGCGGGCCGACGTTCGACGACACCGTCGTCGCCCTGGAACGTTCCGGTGCCACCCTGGACCGGGTGGCGCGGCTGTTCTTCACGCGCGTGTCGGCGGACTCCTCGCCCGCCGTGCGCGAGATCGAGGCGCAGGTCGCCCCCATGCTGGCGGCGCACGCCGACGCGATCGCGCTGGACCCGGGCCTGTTCGCCCGGATCGACTCCCTGCACTCCCGGCGCCACGAGCTGGGGCTGGACGCCGAGTCGCTGCGGCTGCTGGAGCGCCGCCACCGGGACATGGTGCGGGCCGGGGCCCGCCTCGGCGCCGTGGAGCAGGAGCGGCTGCGGAGGCTCAACTCCGAGCTGTCCGGTCTCACGACCCGGTTCGGTGCGGCGCTGATGGCCGGGGCGAACGCCGCCGCCGTGCACGTCACCGACCGGTCCCGGCTCGACGGCCTGTCCGAGGACGCGATCTCGGCCGCCGCCTCCGCCGCCCGCGAGCGTGGCCACACCGACGGCTGGATGATCACCCTGATCCTGCCGACCGCGCAGCCCGCGCTCGCGGTGCTCACCGACCGGTCGCTGCGCGAGGAGCTGTTCCACGCCTCGACCACCCGCGGGCAGGCCGGGGAGCACGACACCCGCGACATCGTGCTGGCGATCGTGCGGCTGCGCGCGGAGCGGTCCGCGTTGCTCGGCTACCCGGACCACGCCTCCTACGTCATCGACGACTCCACCGCGGGTACCGCCGCGGCCGCCGCGGCGATGCTGGAGTCGCTGGTCCCGGCGGCGGTGGCGAACGCCGACGCCGAGGCCGCCGAGCTGGCGCGCGGGGTCGAGGGGGACCTGGAGCCGTGGGACTGGGCCTTCGAGGCGGAGCGGGTCCGCCGGGAGCGCTACTCGGTGGACGACGCCGCGCTGCGTCCGTACCTGGAGCTCGACCGGGTCGTCACCGACGGGGTGTTCCGCGCGGCGTCCGGGCTGTACGGGATCACCTTCACCGAGCGCACCGACCTGCCCGCCTACCACCCGGACGTGCGCTGGTGGGAGGTCCGCGACGCGGACGGCGAACCGCTCGGGCTGTTCGGCGCCGACCTGTGGGCGCGGCCGTCCAAGCGCGGTGGGGCGTGGATGAACTCACTGGTCGACCAGTCGTCGCTGCTCGGGACGCGGCCGGTCGTGCTGAACACGCTGAACCTGAACAAGCCCCCGGCGGGGGAGCCGGCCCTGCTCACCCTCGACGAGGTCCGCACCCTGTTCCACGAGTTCGGGCACGCCCTGCACGGGTTGTTCTCCGAGGTGGAGTACCCGACGTTCGCCGGCACCTCGGTGCCGCGCGACTTCGTCGAGTTCCCCAGCCAGGTCAACGAGATGTGGCTGGAGGATCCTCAGGTCCTGACGTCGTTCGCCCGTCACCACGTGACCGGCGAGCCGCTGCCGGCCGAGCTGCTGGCCGCGTCGCAGGCCGCACGCGGGTACGGCGAGGGCTTCGCGACGACGGAGTACCTGGCCGCGTCGCTGCTGGACCAGGCGTGGCACCGCCTGTCCCCGGCCGAGGCCGCCGGCATCACCGACGTGCTCGCGTTCGAGCAGCAGGCGCTGGAGGCGGTCGGTGCCGCGCACCCGCTGGTCCCGCCGCGCTACCGCAGCACCTACTTCAACCACGTGTTCGGCGGCAGCGGGTACGCGGCGGCGTACTACTCCTACATCTGGGCCGAGGTGCTCGACGCCGACACCGTCGCCTGGTTCGGCGAGCACGGCGGCCTGCGCCGGGAGAACGGCGACCGGTTCCGTCGCGAGGTGCTCTCCCGCGGGGGCGCCGTCGACGCGATGGAGGCCTACCGCGCGTTCCGCGGGCGCGACCCGGAGATCGCCCCGCTGCTGGCCCGGCGCGGCCTGACCGGCTGACGCGGAACACACGACCGCCCGCCGTCCGGTGGGGAGCGCCGGGCGGCGGGCGGTCGTGGTGATCACCCGGTGGGGGTTACTGGTACTGGCGCATCCACGCGACCCGCATCTCCGACGGCTCGGGCGAACCACCGTCGGGGAAGTAGTCGAGCTGGATCGTGGCGTGCATCGGCCCCGGGGGGAACGTGTTCGGGTCCTCGGACCGGAACCACTCGACGCCGTCGATGTAGCCCACGATCGCGTTCGGGGTCCACTCCACGGCGTAGTTGTGCCACTGGGTGATGTCGATCTGCTTCTTGGCGTCCTTCTGCGAGTTCGAGCTGCCGTAGTGCAGGAAGAAGGACACGTCGTCGCTGGCGCTGGTGGTCTCGGCGAAGTCGATCTCACCGCCCTCCGGCCAGGACACCTCGCTCGGCCACAGCAGGAGCACGGGGTGGTACTGCTTGTCGCCCTTCGGGAACTGGGCGCGCATCTCCCACTTGCCGTACTTCTGCGGGGCGCCCCAGGCCATGCCGCCGGTGTTGCCCTGCGAGTCGCCGCGGATGACCAGGTTGCCGTTCTCCACCGAGATCGCGTCGGAGGTGCGACGCCCCTGGCCGTCGTGCCCCTCGCCGTTGTAGGGGGACCAGTCGCTGCCGAGGGTGGACCCGAGGAACTCGTCGCCGCCGATCGCCTGCCAGCCCATCTTGAGGGCGGCCTGGATGCCGTCGCCGGCGACCTGGACGGCGCCGCCGATCGGGCCGGCGGCGGGGGACCCGCCGGACTCGCCGGAGCCCCCGGCGCCGCCGGAGTTCGCGGCGGCGCGGGCCCGCTCGGCGGCCTCGCGGCGGCGTTGCTCGGCACGACGCTCGGCGGCCTCCTGCGCGGCGACGGCCTGACCGATCTGGCCGGACGCGCCCTGGGCGGCGTCGCCGAGTGCGGAACCGCCCCCGTTGGCCAGTACCGGCCCGGCCGACAGCGTGGTGTCCGACGCCGACCGGCGCGACGGGTCGTTCACCAGCGCCGCGGACAGCGACGGGTCCCCGGTGCCGGGCTGCAGCAGCGTCAGCACCATCGTCGCGGCGAGCACCGCGGCGGCGCCGACGCCCAGCGGGGCGAACCGTCGGACGCGGGAGCGGGCGGGGCGCGAGCGGTCGATCGCGACGACCGAGCCCGTCCCCGGTCCCGGGCCGTCGGGCTCGTGCAGACCGGCGATGGCCCCGCCGGTGATCTCCGCGCGCGGCGCGGGCACCTCGGACCGCGGGGTCGTCCCGGCCGAGGGCGCCCCGCCGAACAGCTCCGCCCCGGACAGCCCCGCTGCCGACGACGACGCGGACCGCCGCGCGCGGCGGCCCGGCGTCCGCTCGGTGGGCGCGGCGTGCGCGCCCGTCCCGGTGGTCGCCGTGTCCCCGGCGGTCGTGGCGGTCTCCGCGACGGTGTGCGCCCCCGAGGTGGTGACGGCGTGCGCCCCGGTCCCGGTGACGGCGTGGGCCCCGGTGCCGGTCGTGCGGCTGCCCGGCGCCCACGCGCCGGGTTCGGCGGTGTCGGCCCAGGAGATCCGCTCGGCGTCGGCCGTCGCGGCGCCGGTGGAGGCCGTGGTGCGGCCGTGCGCGGCACCGGTGGGGGAGTGCGCCGTGACGGCGGCACCGGTGTCGTCGTGCTCGGAGTCGAGGACGCGGTGCCGCCCGGAGGCGCTCACCCGGTCCTCGAGCAGGGTTGCCGTGGGTACGGCGGATCGGGCCGTGTCCTCCGCCGGGGCGGAGGACACGGCATGCCTGCCCCGGGGAGACGGCACAGAGGGGGAGCTGTGCTCGGCGGCGAGTCGCGCGATCAGGTCGCGGGGGTCGACCTGATCAGCCGCAGCGGAACTCTTCCGTCGCATGAGGAGGGACTCTAGGTACAGTGACCGAGTGTGAACACCCTCGCTGAGAAGGGTGGTTGCGTCTCCGCGCCGACAGGTCGACGGAGAGCGCCGAAGAGCAGGATCCCGCCATTTCGGTACTAACGCTGGGCCGGACAGAGCAGTGGGACTCTCATAATCACCCACATGGGGGAGACGGTCCCGGCACATCGCACCGTTAGCCGATTGTGACGGGCTGCCGGTCGAGGAACAGTGGCGGTGCCTCCCCGGTGCTCCCCGCACGATCTTCCGAGCTCCCCGCTCCCCGACCTCCGCAGGACCTGTGAACGATCACGCTCCCCCCGTCTCGCCGTCCCTCCCGATCCCCGCCCCGCGCACCGAGATGCGCGCGCTCAGCGTGCTGCTCGCGCTGCCGCCGTCGGCGGGCACCGCCTCGCTCGGCCGCGGACTCCGTCAGGACCTCGCCGCCGAGGGCGTGGACCTCGTCGTCGTGGCCGACGGGATCGAGCTGCTGGACACCCTGCGCTCCCGTGGCGCCGACCTGCTCGTGCTCGACATGGAGCTGCCGGGCCCCGAGCCGTCGGTGCTGCTCGGTGCCGTGCAGTCCGAGACGCCGCCGACCCCGGTGATCACGGTCGTGCCGCGCGAGCGGCGGGCCGGGGTGATCGGCATGCTGCGCGGTGACCGCGACGACTTCCTGATCCGGCCCTTCGTCCCGGACGAGCTCGCCTCCCGGATCCGGCTCCGGCTGCGCGCCGCCGCAGGGCTGCCCGCGCCGACCGTGCTGGGGCACGGCGGCCTGTCGGTCGACGTCGACGCCGGTCAGGTGTTCGTCGACGGCCGCCGGGTCGCGCTGTCGCCGACCGAGTACGCGCTGCTGCTCGCGCTGGCCGAGCAGGCGGGTGCACCGGTCACGCTCGACGACCTGGGCCGCCGGGCCTGGACCGAACCGGTGTCGGCCAACCTCGTCCAGGTCTAGGTGTCCTACCTACGGCGCAAGATCGGCCCCGAACGGATCCGGACCATCCGAGGGACGGGTTACCAGCTCGACGGCTGAGCCGGGGGCCGAGGCTCTCAGGAACGGAAGGACGACGCCACGTCGAGCAGGAGGTCGTTCTCCTCCGGTGTGGACACGGTGACCCGCACCCCGTCGGTGGCGAACGGGCGCACGATCACCTTCCGCTCGCCGCAGTGTGCCGCGAACGCGGCGGCGCGGTCCCCGAGCGGCAGCCACACGAAGTTCGCCTGGGTCTGCGGCACGGTGAAGCCGGACCCGCGCAGCCCGGCGGCCACCCGGTCGCGCTCGGAGACGACGGCGGCGCAGTCGGCCAGGATCTCCTCGCGGTGCTCCAGCGCCGCGATCGCGCCGGCCTGGGCGACCGAGCTGACCCCGAACGGCGGCGCGACCTTGCGCAGCGCGGTCGCGACCTCGACGGAGGCGAGCGCGTAGCCGACGCGCAGCCCGGCCATCCGGTAGGCCTTCGAGAAGGTGCGCAGCACGACCAGGTTGGGGTGCTCGTCGAGCAGCGCGCGGCCGCTGACGGCGTCCGGGTCGGTGACGTACTCGGCGTAGGCCTCGTCGAGCACGACCAGCACGTCCGACGGCACGGCCGCGAGGAAACGGACGAACTCGTCGCGGTGCACGGCGGGCCCGGTCGGGTTGTTGGGGCTGCACACGAACACGAGCCGGGTCCGCTCGGTGACGGCGGCGGCCATGGCGTCCAGGTCGTGCCGGTGGTCCGCGTCGAGCCCGACGGTGCGCACCTCGGCCCCCCCGATCCGGGTCACGATCGGGTACGCCTCGAACGAACGCCAGGCGAACAGGACCTCGTCGCCGGGGCCGAGGCAGGTGACCTGTACGAGCTGCTGGCACAGCGTCACCGAGCCGCAGCCGACCGCGACCCGTTCGGGGTCGAGGGCGTACAGGTCGGCGAGGCGACCGGTCAGCTCGACGACGCCGAGATCCGGATACCGGTTGCCACCTGCGGCGGCACGCGCGATGGCCTCCAGCACGGCCGGGGCGGGCGGCGCGGCGACCTCGTTGCTCGCGAGCTTGATCGCCCCGGGGACGGTGCGGCCCGGCACGTACGCGGGCAGGGTGTCCAGATCGGGGCGGATCAGCGTCATGACGGCAACGGTATCCGTCGGGGGTCGAAACGCGGGCCGGTGCTCTGGTTGAGTGACGCCATGACGACCACCGCTGTCCGGACCGAGGGCGTGCCGCTGACCGACGGGGGCGAGCTGCGCCTGACCGTGGCCGAACCCGACGGTGCCGTCCGGGGCGGGATCGTGGTGCTGCAGGAGGCGCGCGGGGTCACCGACTCGATCCGGCTGCTGGTGACCGGGCTCGCCGCGGACGGCTGGCTGGCCGTCGCGCCGCACCTCTACCGCGACGCGGACGCCGGTGGCGACCTCGCCGACGGCTCCGAGGCCGCGGTGGCCGAGCACGTCGGGAGCCTGGACCCGCGCCAGGTCATGGACGACTGCGACACCGCGTTCGGCTGGCTCGGCGACCAGGGCTTCGAGGCCGACCGGATGGGCGTGCTCGGCTTCGACCTCGGCGGCACGGTCGCGCTGCACGTGGCGGCGAACCGCACCCTGGGTGCGGCGATCACCGTGGCCGGCAGCGGGATCGAGTCCTCGCCGTGGTCCAGCCTGCCCACACTGGTGGAGACCGCGCCGGAGCTGACCTGTCCCTGGCTGGGCATCTACTCCGAGGCGTCGGACACCGACGCCGTCGGGCGGCTGCGCGACGCCGCCGCGTCGTCGGGGAAGGCGACCGACGTCGTCGTCTACCCGAGCACCGGCTATCGCTTCGACGACGACCCGGGCTCCGCCGCCGAGGCGTGGCAGCGGGTCCTCAACTGGTTCGACGCGCACCTGCGCTGACGAACGCCCCGGACCGGGCGGCCGCCGCGGCGACGGCGGCGGCCCGCCGCGCGTCGTCGGCGTCGGGGAGTGCGCCGCGGGTCAGGAGCAGGTGGTAGAGCGGGGCGGAGACCGCCCGCACCACCGCCGCCGGGTCGGTGCCCTCCGGGAGCTCACCGCGGTCCGTCGCGTCGGTGACGCACGGCTCCCAGGCGGCGGTGCGGGCGTCGTAGAAGCGGCGCAGCGCCCGCGCGGTCCCGGCGTCGCCGACGGCGGCACAGATCAGCGCGGTCAACAGCCTGCCCTGGCGCGGGTCGGCGAGCGTGGCGCGGACGAGCTCGGCGTTGGCGAGCAGGTCACCGTCGAGCGAGCCGGTGTCCGCGCGCGGCGCGGAGGTCTCGACCATGTCCGACACCATGTCCTCGAGCACCGCGGCGACGCTGCCCCAGCGCCGGTAGACCGTGGTCTTGCCGACCCCGGCCCGGCGCGCCAGCTCGGACAGGTCCAGGCCGGTCGGGCCGAGCTCGATCAGGGCGTCGCCGGCCGCTGCCAGCACGGCCGACCGGACCCGCGCGGTCCTGCACCCCGGCCTGCTCATCTCCGGCGCCACGGGGCCCACTCTAGCCACAGACGGGACCGGGGTCCCGTTTGGCGTGCTAGCTTCTAACGGAACCAGAGTTCCTTAGAGGTCGCGCGGATTGGTTGGTGATCATGGACGTCGTGCAGGTCGGGCGTTCCAGCGGTGTGTGGTCCAGGCCTGCCGAATCAAGCTACGGAGTGTGACGATCGTGTCGGCGAGGTCGAAGAACGCGTCGACGACGATTTCTCGTCGTTCGTAGCAGCGCTGCAGCCGGTTGAAGCTGTTGTGCCAAGCGTTGGTCCGCTCGACGTGCCAGCGGCGGGTGGCCTGGATCGGCGCTTTCTCACCCTTGTGCGCGATCTCGCCGTGCAGGCCTCGTTCGGCCAGCGTGTCGCGGGTCTTGCCGGAGTCATAGCCGGCGTCGAGGTGCACGGTGATGTCGTCGGGCAGCGGGCCGAGAGCATCGAGGCGGTCGAGGGTGGGGCCCAGTAGCGGGGAGTCGTGCCGGTTGGCTCCGGCCAGGACTCGGCCCAGCGGGATGCCGTATCCCTCGACGAGCACCGAACGTTTCATACCCTGTTTGCGCCGGTCCACCGGCGACGGACCGGCGACCTCGCCGCCGCCGGGGGCCTTGGTGATGGCGCCATCGACGGCGATGTCGTGCAGCAGCAGACCGACGATGCGGTCGTAGGCGTCCAGGACGATCCGACGCAGCTGGGCGAAGACCCCGAGCCTGATCCACTCGTCACGACGATCGCGGATGGTGGTC
Source organism: Pseudonocardia sp. ICBG1293 (assembly GCF_020131355.1). Taxonomy (GTDB): domain Bacteria; phylum Actinomycetota; class Actinomycetes; order Mycobacteriales; family Pseudonocardiaceae; genus Pseudonocardia. Next base: position 86,650 of record NZ_JAHLEL010000008.1, on the reverse strand, counting down.
GCCGAGCAGGTGCTGTCAGCGATGCCCTCATACGAGCAGCCGAACCGCAGTACCTGCAGGAGCTTGTCGAACACGATCCGATCCGCGATCCGGCGGCGATGGCAGCCCAGCGGATGGGTGGGATCGAACTCGTCTCGATGAGGCAGCAGCGCGGTGAACTGGTCCCACAACGGCTCGGTCAGCCATGATGGCAGGGTGGGCACGCGGCCTCCAGACGATCACGAAGCGTAGATAACTTCATGATCGGCAGGCCCGTACCCGCCCTCGCCCCCAGACACTCGACCGCGGCCAAGCTGTGACCAATCCGCGCGACCTCTTAGAGGTCATTTCAGAACGAGGTCGACGTGTCTGTTGTAGACGACAAGCGGCTATCTGACCTGCCGTTTGATCTGTCGTCGAGGGGTCAATGGAAACTCGACAAGTCGTTCTGAAACGACCTCTTAGAGCGTCCGGCAGTAGAGGTGGCCGTGTGTCGGTGTTGGTAGAGACACGGACCTGCAAGTGATCATGGGATTGCTGATGTCCTGATGGTCGCCTGGAGGGTCCGTGCCTCTATTGCCAGAATCGCTGATCGACCCCCTCTGGGTCGAGTTCGCTGCCCTGATCGAGGCAGAGCGGCGCCCGGAGTTCGACCCGGCCCATCCGTGGGGATGTCACCGCCGCCGTATCCCCGACCGCCTGGTGTTCGAGCACGTGCTCGCGGCGTTGGTGCACGGCAGCGGCTACGAACGCATTGCCACCCCCGGCTGCTCGGACCGCACGATCCGCCGCCGTCTCGCCCAGTGGGCCGCCGCTGGCGTCGGGGAGCAGGTCCTTCGGGCCGCGCTGGCCGGCTATGACTAGATGATCGGTCTCGACCTCGACGATCTGTCTGCCGACGGAGCGATCACCAAGGCTCCCTGCGGTGGCGAGGTCGCCGGCTGTAACCCGGTCGACCGGGGCAAACAGGGCACCAAACGCTCCGTGGTCTGCGACGGTGCGGGGATCCCGCTGCACCTGATCAGCGCCCGCGCCAATGACCACGACTCGCCGTTGCTGAAACCGACCCTGATCGGGATCTACGACATGATCGGGCCGCTGCCCGAGCGACCGTGCCTGCACCTGGACCGGGGCTATGACTCAGGCAAGACCCGCGATCTGCTCGAACGACTCGGGTTCGACGCACAGATCGCCACCAAGGGCCGGCCCGCCCCGATCCAGGTCGGTAAGCGGTGGCCGGTCGAGCGCACCCATTCCTGGATGAACGGCTACGGCAAGCTGCGCCGGTTCACCGATCGCCGGAAGATCATCGTCGAGTTCTACCTCGACCTCGCCGCCGCGCTCACCGTGATCCGCCGGCTGATCAACCGTGCCCGCAGCCGCTACCGCTGGACAACCCGACCCACGACCCGTCGACTCCGATAACCATCAATCGCCGCCCGCTCTTATAGGTCATTTCAGAACGAGGTCGACGTGTCTGTTGTAGACGACAAGCGGCTATCTGACCTGCCGTTTGATCTGTCGTCGAGGGGTCAATGGAAACTCGACAAGTCGTTCTGAAACGACCTCTTAGAGCGCCCGGCAAATGAGGTCGTGGGGGTGTCGTTGCAGGTAGAGGCACGGACTCTCCAGGCGACCATCAGGACATCAGCAATCCCATGATCACTTGCAGGTCCGTGTCTCTACCAACACCGACACACGGCCACCTCTACTGCCGGACGCTTAGAGGTCGCGCGGATTGGTCACAGCTTGGCCGCGGTCGAGTGTCTGGGGGCGAGGGCGGGTACGGGCCTGCCGATCATGAAGTTATCTACGCTTCGTGATCGTCTGGAGGCCGCGTGCCCACCCTGCCATCATGGCTGACCGAGCCGTTGTGGGACCAGTTCACCGCGCTGCTGCCTCATCGAGACGAGTTCGATCCCACCCATCCGCTGGGCTGCCATCGCCGCCGGATCGCGGATCGGATCGTGTTCGACAAGCTCCTGCAGGTACTGCGGTTCGGCTGCTCGTATGAGGGCATCGCTGACAGCACCTGCTCGGCGACCACCATCCGCGATCGTCGTGACGAGTGGATCAGGCTCGGGGTCTTCGCCCAGCTGCGTCGGATCGTCCTGGACGCCTACGACCGCATCGTCGGTCTGCTGCTGCACGACATCGCCGTCGATGGCGCCATCACCAAGGCCCCCGGCGGCGGCGAGGTCGCCGGTCCGTCGCCGGTGGACCGGCGCAAACAGGGTATGAAACGTTCGGTGCTCGTCGAGGGATACGGCATCCCGCTGGGCCGAGTCCTGGCCGGAGCCAACCGGCACGACTCCCCGCTACTGGGCCCCACCCTCGACCGCCTCGATGCTCTCGGCCCGCTGCCCGACGACATCACCGTGCACCTCGACGCCGGCTATGACTCCGGCAAGACCCGCGACACGCTGGCCGAACGAGGCCTGCACGGCGAGATCGCGCACAAGGGTGAGAAAGCGCCGATCCAGGCCACCCGCCGCTGGCACGTCGAGCGGACCAACGCTTGGCACAACAGCTTCAACCGGCTGCAGCGCTGCTACGAACGACGAGAAATCGTCGTCGACGCGTTCTTCGACCTCGCCGACACGATCGTCACACTCCGTAGCTTGATTCGGCAGGCCTGGACCACACACCGCTGGAACGCCCGACCTGCACGACGTCCATGATCACCAACCAATCCGCGCGACCTCTTAGAGGGGAGACGGTCATGGAGTACCGACGGCTGGGGCGCAGCGGGCTGCGGGTACCGGTGCTGAGCCTCGGCGCGGGCACCTTCGGCGGGCGGGGCGAGCTGTTCGGGGCGTGGGGGTCGGTCGACGTCGCCGGCGCGCGCCGGATGGTCGACCGCTGCCTCGACGCCGGGGTGACCCTGTTCGACACCGCCGACGTCTACTCCGCGGGAGCCTCGGAGGAGGTGCTCGGTGCGGCCGTGGCGCACCGCCGCGACGACGTGCTGATCTCGACCGAGGCGGGCCTGCCCACCGGCCCCGGCCCGAACGACGCCGGCACCTCGCGGCCGCGCCTGATCCGGGCCGTCGAGGACGCGCTGCGCCGGCTCCGGACCGACCGCATCGACCTGTTCCAGCTGCACGCCTACGACGCAGGCACCCCGCCCGAGGAGGCGTTCTCCACCCTCGACGAGCTGGTCCGCGCGGGGAAGGTGCGCTACACCGGCGTCTCCAACTTCCCCGGGCGGCGGCTCGTGCGGGCCCTGGACCTCGCCGACCGGCACGGCTGGGTGCGGCCCGTCGCGCACCAGGTCCACTACTCGCTGGTCGGACGCGACTACGAGTGGGACCTGATGCCGCTGGGGCAGGAGGAGGGCGTCGGAGCGCTGGTCTGGAGCCCGCTGGGCTGGGGACGGCTGACCGGCCGGATCCGCCGGGGCGCCCCGCTGCCCGCGGGCAGCCGCCTGCACGCCACCGCCGAGGCGGGTCCGCCGGTGCCCGACGACCTGCTCCACGACGTCGTCGACGTGCTCGACGCGATCTCCGCCGAGACCGGTGCGACGGTGCCCCAGATCGCGCTGAACTGGCTCACCACCCGGCCGACTGTCAGCTCGGTGATCCTCGGCGCCCGGGACCTGGAGCAGCTCGAGCAGAACCTGGGCGCCGTCGGATGGCGGCTCGACGACGACCAGCTCGCGCGTCTGGACGCGGTGTCCCGGCGCCCCGCGCCGTACCCGCACTTCCCCTACGAACGCCAGGAGGGCTTCGCCCGGCTCGCACCCCCGCTCGCGGGCCTGCCCGCCTGACCGGTCCTGTGCCCGGGCCCCTCCCCGGCCGGCCCGCAGTGGGGTCCGGCCACTGGTGCGGGGGCGGGGCGGTCGGGGATGCTCGGGTCATGTCGCCTGTGCCGTCGCCGCAGACCGTCACCGACCCGGAGACCCCCGAGCTCCTGTGGAGCCCGGACCCGGAGCAGGTGCCGGACACCGAGATCGTCCGGTTCGCGACCTGGGCGCGCGACGAGCGGGGCGCCCCGCTGTCCGACGTCGCCGACTACGCACAGCTGCACACCTGGTCGGTGACCGATCTGGAGGGCTTCTGGTCGGCTGTCGCCGAGTACTCCGGGGTGCTGTTCCACGACGAGCCGACGGCGACGCTCGGCTCCTGGGGGATGCCCGGTGCGCAGTGGTTCCCGGGCGCCACCCTCAACTACGCCGAGCACGCCCTGACCCCGGGCCCGGGCCGCGCCGACGACGACGTCGCCGTCGAGTTCGCCCGCGAGGACGGCCTGGAGCGCACCGTCACCCACGCCGAGCTGCGCGACCAGGTCGCCCGGGCCCGCGCCGGGCTCGTCCGGGCCGGGGTGGGCCACGGCGACCGGGTCGTCGCGCTCGCCCCGAACTCCGTCGAGACCCTGGTGGCGTTCCTGGCCGCGGCCAGCCTCGGCGCGATCTGGTCGTCCTGCTCGCCGGACTTCGGCGCCCGCGCGGTGCACGACCGCTTCGCCCAGATCGAGCCCGCGGTGCTCGTCGCCGTCGACGGCTACCGCTACAACGGCAAGGGCTTCGACGTCCGGGACAAGGTCGCCGACCTGCAGCGCCGGCTGCCGACGCTGCGGGCGACCGTGCTCGTGCCCTACCTCGATCGCGACGCCACCCTCGACGGGACGACGACCTGGGCCGAGTTCACCGCCGAGGCGGGCCCGCTCGAGTTCACCCCGGTCGGGTTCGACCACCCGCTGTGGGTGCTCTACTCCTCCGGCACCACCGGCCTGCCCAAGGGCATCGTGCACGGCCACGGCGGGATCGTCGTCGAGCACCTCAAGGCGATGCGCCTGCAGCACGGGCTCGGCCCCGGGGAGCGGTTCTTCTGGTTCACCACCACCGGCTGGATGATGTGGAACTTCCTGATCGGCGGCCTGCTGGTGGGGGCGACGGTCGTGATGTTCGACGGCAGCCCCGGCCACCCGGACCTCGGCGCGCTGTGGGCGCTCGCGGCGCGGCACCGGGTGTCGCTGTTCGGCGTCTCCGCCCCGTACGTGCAGTCCTGCATGAAGGCCGGTCTGCGCCCCGGCGACGGCCACGACCTCTCCGCGATGCGCGCGCTCGGCTCCACCGGTGCCCCGCTGTCGGTCGACGGCTTCCGCTGGATCGGCGAGGCCGCCGGGTCGCACATCCAGATCTGCTCGGTCTCCGGCGGCACCGACGTGTGCGCCGCCTTCCTCACCAGCGCCCCGACCGTGCCGGTGTGGCTGGGGGAGCTGTCCTGCGCGGCGCTCGGTGCCGACGTCCGCTCCTGGGCCGAGGACGGCACCGACCTGCTCGACGACGTCGGCGAGCTCGTCATCACCACGCCCACGCCGTCGATGCCGGTCAGGTTCTGGAACGACCCGGACGGCACCCGGCTGCGCGAGTCCTACTACGAGGACTTCCCCGGCAACTGGCGCCACGGCGACTGGGTCCGTCGTACCCCGCGCGGCTCCTACGTCATCTACGGCCGCTCGGACTCCACGCTCAACCGCGGTGGGGTCCGGATGGGGACCGCGGACTTCTACGCCGTCGTCGAGAACGTCGACGGTGTCGCCGACTCCCTGGTGATCGACACGACCGCGCTGGGCGAGCGGGAGGAGGGTGCACTGCTCTGCTTCCTCGTGCTCGACGACGGCGTCGTGCTCGACGACGTCGAGCCGACCCTGCGTTCGCTGTTGCGCAAGGAGCTCTCGCCGCGGCACGTGCCGGACCGGTTCGTGGTCGTCGACGCGGTGCCGCGCACCCTGAACGGCAAGAAGTGCGAGGTGCCGGTGAAGAAGATCCTCTCCGGGACCGCACCGGAGAAGGCGGTGTCGGCCGGTGCCCTCCAGAACCCGGACGCGCTGACCCCGTTCGTGGCCCTCGCGGGGACCTGAGCTGTGCCGGACCGGGGTCCCGCTGCCCGGGGGACCCCGGTTCGAGAGGGGCGGAACGCCCGTGTAATGTTGTCCTCGCTGGTGGCCGTCAGGCACCGGGGAGGCTTCGCCTAGTCTGGTCTATGGCGCCGCACTGCTAATGCGGTTTGGGGTAACCCCCCATCCCGGGTTCAAATCCCGGAGCCTCCGCACCGGCACGGCGGTGGGGACACCGGTCGCCGGCCGACAACTGAACATTGTTACGCTGGAGACAGCAACGCGCCCGTAGCTCAACGGATAGAGCATCTGACTACGGATCAGAAGGTTAGGGGTTCGAATCCCTTCGGGCGCACACCTCCGGACGCGGCCCCGACCAGCACCAACGGTCGGGGCCGTTCTCGTGCCCGGGCCCGGATCGGCTGGCCCTCCACCACCCTGCCGGCTTCCGCGCCGTCGCCGGCGTGCGCGTCCTCGTCACCGGCCGCGACCGCGAGCGCGGGGACGTCCTGGCTGCCGAGCTGGGGACGCGCTTCCTGCCCTCCGACCTCACCGGCTCCCCCGGGGAGCTGCGTGCCTTCGCCGCTGCCGCCACCGACGCCCTCGACGGGCACGTCGACGTACTCGTCCACAACGCCGCGCTCTGCCCGCCGGTCGACACCCCGTCGCTGTCCGACGCCGACCTGGAGGCCACGCTCGCGGTCAACATCCGCGCCCCGCACGTGCTGACCGCGGCCCTCGCGCCCGCCATGGCGGAGCGGGGCGGTGGTGAGATCGTGGTCGTCGGCTCGTGGATGGCCCACATCGGACATGCGTTCGTCGGCCTCTACTCCGCCACCAAGGCCGCCGAGATCCAGCTCGCCCGCAGCTGGTCCGCGGAGTTCGGACCGCGCGGGGTCCGGGTGAACACGGTCTCCCCGGGCGCCACCCGCACGCCGATCAATGCCGCCGACGACGAGGTCCTCACCGCGATGACCGCCGGTACCCCGGCCGGTCGCCCCGGCACCCCGGACGAGATCGCGGCGGCGATCACCTGGGTGCTCTCCGACGCCGCCGGTCATCTGCACGGCGCGGAGATCGCCGTCGACGGCGGGATCACCTCGACCGCCCGTCGATGACCGGTCACCGTCGGCGGCCCGCGGCCCGGCAGGCCGGGCAGGCCGGGCACGGACTCGACCCCTCGCAAGCGCGCCTCGGCCCCGGTCACGTCGTGACCGGGGCCGAGGCGTCGCGCCGGCGGGAGCCGGGTCAGTCCTTCGTGAAGGCGTCCTTGACCTTCTCCCCGGCCTGCTTCAGGTTGCTCTTCGCCTGGTCGCCCTGGCCCTGGGCCTCGAGCTCCTTGTCGTCGGTGACCTTGCCGACGGTCTCCTTGGCCTTGCCGGCGAGCTCCTCGGTCTTGTTGTCGACCTTGTCGTCCGCTCCCATGAGTGCCTCCTCGACTCGTTCGTCACCGCTGTCCTGCGCCACCGCGGGGGGGTGTCGCGCACGGCGTGGGACCGGGTACCACGCTGCGGGCGCGGGAAACGGCGGGCCCGGATGCGGTTCGTCCGGTTCGGGCGGATCATGGGGGTGTGCCCGGTCGCCGTCACCCCTCCGCGCGGGCCCGTCGTCGCCGGGTGGCCGTCGTCGCCGGGGCGCTCCCGCTCCTGGTCGCCTGCGCGCCCGGGGCCGCGGCTCCCGCGTCGCCCGGCCCGCCGGACACACCGGAGGTGACGGTCGTCCAGATGAACCTGTGCGACAGCGGGATCGCCGGTTGCTACACCGGGCGGGCCGTGGACGCCGCGGCCGAGCTCGTACGGACCGAGATGCCGGACGCGGTCACCCTCAACGAGGTGTGCCGCGCGGGGGTCGAGCGGATCGAGCGGGCGCTCGCCGGGGCCGCGCCGGGGTCGTCGACGTCCTCGGCCTTCCAGCCGGCGCGCGAGCGCGACACCGGCGCGCCGTACCGCTGCGCGAACGGTGACGAGTACGGCATCGGCGTGGTCTCGCGTGCCCCGTCGACCGTGGCGAGCGCCGGGATCCACCCGGCGCAGGACCCGCGGGACCCCGAGGAGCGTGCCTGGCTCTGCCTGGACACGACGACCGGGGGCGGCCCGCTGGGGGTCTGCACCTCGCACCTGGCCTACACCGACCGCGCCGTCACCCGTGCCCAGTGCGGGTACCTGTTCGACACCGTCGTCGCGGGATTGCGGTCCCGCGCCGACGCCGGCCCGGTCGTCGTGGGGGCCGACCTCAACCTGGGGGCCGCCGACGACCCCGACCTGCGGTCCTGTCTGCCCCCGGGGTCGGCGCCGGCCGCCGACGACGGGGTCCAGCACGTCGTCGTCATCCCCGCGGCGGCCGCGGCGCGCACCCGGGTGATCGACCTCGGCGGGACCACCGACCACCCCGCGCTGCTGGTCACGGTGCGCCCCGAGGCCGGATCTGCGTAGCGCTGCGGATCGACGGGACCCCGCAGGCCGGTAGAACGGTCACCACGACGCGGGAGGGGGTGCGCTCATGGACGAGGACCTGGCCGTCGGTGCGGTGCTGGGTGACTTCGAGATCTGGGGACGGCTCGGGGCCGGGGGGATGGGGATCGTGCTGCGGGCCCACGACCGCCGCCACGGCGGTGAGGTCGCACTGAAGGTGCTGCCCGCCCGTCTCGCCGGGGACCCGGTCGTCGTCGAGCGGTTCCGGCGGGAGGCCCGCGCGGCGTTCGAGCTGCGCGACCCGCACGTCGTGCCGGTCCACGGGTTCGGTGAGGTCGACGGCCGGCTCTACCTGTCGATGCGCCTGGTCGACGGCGAGGACCTGGCCCGTGTCCTCGCCCGGCGCGCGCCACTGGAGCCGCACCGGGCCGCCCGGATCGTCCGCCAGGCCGCGCACGCCCTCGACGCCGCGCACGCCGCGGGCCTGGTGCACCGGGACGTGAAACCGGCGAACCTGCTCGTCGTCGAGGACCGGGACGACTTCACCTCGCTCACCGACTTCGGCATCGCCCGCGCGGTCGGCCCGGACCCGGACACCGCGCTCACCGAGACCGGCGCCACCGTCGGCACGCTCGCCTACCTCGCCCCGGAGCGGCTCGCGGGGCGCGCGCCGGTCGACGGACGCGCCGACGTCTACTCCCTGACCTGCGTGCTCGTCGAGATGCTGACCGGGCGCACGCCGTTCCCGGAGGCGGACCCGGCCGCCGTGCTCACCGCGCACCTGATGGCCCCGCCGCCCCGGGTGACCGGGCGTCGGCCCGGCCTCGCCCCCGGCTGGGACGACGTCGTCGCCCGCGGGATGGCGAAGGACCCCGCCGGCCGGTTCCCGACCGCCGGCGCACTAGCGGCCGCGGTCGACGCCCTCGCCGGGGACCGTCCCGTGCCGGACCCGACCCTCCGGGCGACCGCGCCCGTCCTCCCCGGGACCGGTGCCGCACCCCGTGGCCGCGGGCGACGGCTACCGGTCCTGATCGCCGGTTGCCTGGCCGGGGCGGCGGTCGCGCTCGGGACGACGTGGGCGCTGCTGACCGCCGCCGCGGACGCCCCGTCCGGACGGGGCGGGACGGGGACGACCGGCACGGAGACGGCCGGGACCGTGCAGCCGGCGGAGGTCACGACCGCCCTGCCCGACGGCGACCTGCGCCTCGCCCGCCCGATCGCGCCGGTCACCTGCAGCTCGCCCGCGGACCTGGTCGTCGTCGGCGCGGCGGTCGACCCCGCGCGCCACCGCGAGGACGTGTCCGAGCACCTGCGCGCCCACCCCGGCGCGAACTACCTGCTCGCCGACGGCAGCTGCGTCCCCTTCCGGTCCCGGACCGACGCGGGCAACCCGATCTACGTCTCCTACCTGGGGCCGTTCGCCGACCGTGGCGACGCCTGCGCGGCGCTCGCGCGGGCCGGCGGTGATGCCTATCTGCGCCCGGTCACCGGCCCGGTCGGGCCGGCCGGCCCGCGGCCCTGCTGAGCCGCGAGCCGGGTCGTGACCCGGAGTTCACCGGCGGAAACACCGATGTGCCCGGGAGCGGTCATGCTTCGGTCACTCCCGCGCACCCCCGCCGGGACCTGGGTTCCGAGGCGCCACCGCGATAGTGTCCCGGCTCACGGCGACGACGCCCACGGAGCCGATGCGAGCTGTCGAGGAGGCCCCGAGTGCGCTACTGAACGACGCAGGACCGCCCGGCCGGCGAGCAGTTCAGCTACTGGCGCGAGGTGATCTGCGAGGCGTTCACCCCGCTCGCCGCGGAGCTGCCCGGGGCCCGGCGGACGGGCCGTGCGCACGCGCACGAGATCCGCAGCTGGGTGCGGTCCAGCAGGCTCACCGCGACCAACTGTGCCGAGGTGTCGTCGGCGACCCAGCTCATCACCCACGGCCCGGCCGAGGTGCGGCGCACCGCCACCGACCACGTGTTCGTGAACCTGCAGATCAGCGGCCACTGCATCGGCACCCAGGCCGGGCGTCGCTGCGTCGTCGGGCCGGGCGGCTTCGCCCTGTTCGACACCACCCGCGAGTACGGGCTGGAGTTCGTCGCCGACGACCGGTCCCAGGAGTGGCGCTGCGTGTCGTTCCGGGTGCCCCGCGCCCGGCTGCTGCCGCTGGTGGCCGACCTCGACGGCGCCACCGCGACGACCCGCGACGGCACCGCGCCCGGCATGGCCCGGATCGTCGCCTCCACCATGCTGTCCACCTGGAACGGCCTCGACGCGCTCGACCCGGCCGGCGCGGACGCCGCCGACACCGCGTTCACCACGCTGCTCGCCGCCGCGGCCGGCGGCTCCGAGGCGCTGCGCGACACCGGACGCGCGGACCTCGACGCGGGTCTGCGGGCCGCGGTCAACCGCCATCTCGCGACGCACCTGCGGACCGGCGACACCTCCGCCCGCGCGGTCGCCGCCCGCTTCGGCATCTCGGTCCGCAAGCTGCACCAGCTCTACGAGGGCACCGACCGCAGCTTCTCCCGCACCGTCATGGCCCTGCGCGTCGAGGGGTGCACCCGCGAGCTCACCGCCCCGTCGCGGAGCGGGACCCTCACCGCGCTCGCCGCCCGCTGGGGCTTCGCCGACCTGTCCCACCTCAACCGGGTCTTCCGCGCCCACCACGGCTGCCTGCCGTCGGAGTTCGGTGACCGCGCACCGGACGGACCGTGCACGCCGGTACCGGCCGCCCTGCGCACCGGTTCGATCCCGGGGCGCCCCGTGGCGGCCACCATCGCGTCGCGTCCCTGACCCCCGGTCGGGTCGGGGCCCGACCGGAAGGTATTCGACGATGACACTGGACTTCTCCCTCGACGCCGAGCAGCTGGCCCTGCGCGAGCAGGCCCGGCAGTTCGCCGACACCGTCCTGACCGGCGTCGAGCCGGCGATCGCGCCGCATTCGCAGCCCGCGGACCGGTTCTACGCCATCGAGCCGTTCTACCGGCAGATGGCCGAGGCCGGGTTCGTGAAGGCGCTCATCCCGGCCGAGTACGGCGGCGGCAAGTTCACCTCGCTGCAGTTCGTGCTCGCCGTCGAGGAGATCGCCCGGGTCGACGTCAACGTCGCCTCCGCGATCCTCGGCACCGGCCTGGGGCTGCACCCGATCGTCCATTTCGGTACCGAGGAGCAGAAGCAGCGGTGGCTGCCCGCGTTCTGCGGGTCCGAGCCCAAGCTCGCCGCGATCGCGTACACCGAGGTCACCGGTGGGGCGAACTACGACTCGCCCGACCCGAAGGTCGGTATCCAGACCTTCGCCCGGATCGAGGGCGACGAGATCGTCCTCAACGGCGCCAAGCACTACACCACCAACGGCTCCGGCTTCGACGGCCGCGGCGCCGACCTCATCTCGGTGGTCTGTCGTACCGACCCCGCACTGCCGCCGCAGGAGTCGCTCGCGATCGTCGTGGTGGAGCGGGGCACGCCCGGGGTGGAGATCACCGGCATGCTCGACACCATCGGTCACCGCGCGACCAACTCGCCGCGGGTCGAGTTCCACGACGTCCGGGTCCCGCTGGCGAACATGATCGGTGGCCCTGGCGACGGCATGGAGATGGTGAAGACCGCGTTCACCTGGACCTGCGCGCCGATCGGCGCGGCCTGCGTCGGGCGGATGCGGGCGGCCTTCGACTACGCCTACGAGTTCGCGAGGACCGACAGCCGCTCCGGCCCGCACCCGGTCATCGAGTACCAGAACGCCGGCTACATGCTCGCCGACATCAAGATCCGTATCGAGGCGACCCGCTACCTGTCGTGGAAGGCGGCCGACCACTTCGACCGCACCGGGGGCAAGGACCGCGAGCTCGCCAACATCACGAAGATCTACGCCTCGGAGCGGTCGGTCGACGTCGTCTACGACGCGATGCGCCTGGTCGGGGTGGACGCCTACACCACCGAGACCCCGATCGCCGGGATCATGCAGGACGTCCTGTGCTTCCCCGTCTACGACGGCGGCAACATGGGCGTGCGCCGGCGGCACCTGCACGAGATGTTGATGGAGCCGAGCTACGACCCGCTGGCATCGGCGGAGAACCGGCTCGCGACCGGCGCCTGACCGCGCCGGGCCGGTCCCCGTGCCGCGGGGACCGGCCCGGTACGCGTGCTCAGGCGTGCGCGGCGACCGGGTCGTCGGCCGCCTCGGGGAGGATCTCGCCGTCCTCCAGGACGTTCGCGCCCGGAACCTCGTGCAGGAAGATCGCGACGTCGCCCTTCGCGTCCCCGGTGATCGCGCACCAGGCGTCGGCGATGCCGTGCAGGAGCTGCGCGCGGACCTCCGCCGAGCGGCCCTCGCGGATCAGGCCGACCATCCGCGGGCCCTCCACCGGCTCCCCGGCCACGAAGACGCTGCCGGGCGGGACCTCGGTGAAGGTGCAGTGCACGTAGCGGGCGGGGGCACCGGTGACCTCGCTGTGGACCCTCGTCACCGCCGCGGCGACCTCGGCGCGGCGGGCCAGCGTCGCGTTCCCGGTCGGCACGGTGAAACGGTAGTAGGGCATCGTCGACCTCCGTGGTGGGACCCGAATCGAGTTCGACGATAACGGGGCGCTCGTGCCCCCTGCAACCTCGTTGGACTCGAAAAGTGTCTTAGAGGTCGCGCGGATTGGTCACAGCTTGGCCGCGGTCGAGTGTCTGGGGGCGAGGGCGGGTACGGGCCTGCCGATCATGAAGTTATCTACGCTTCGTGATCGTCTGGAGGCCGCGTGCCCACCCTGCCATCATGGCTGACCGAGCCGTTGTGGGACCAGTTCACCGCGCTGCTGCCTCATCGAGACGAGTTCGATCCCACCCATCCGCTGGGCTGCCATCGCCGCCGGATCGCGGATCGGATCGTGTTCGACAAGCTCCTGCAGGTACTGCGGTTCGGCTGCTCGTATGAGGGCATCGCTGACAGCACCTGCTCGGCGACCACCATCCGCGATCGTCGTGACGAGTGGATCAGGCTCGGGGTCTTCGCCCAGCTGCGTCGGATCGTCCTGGACGCCTACGACCGCATCGTCGGTCTGCTGCTGCACGACATCGCCGTCGATGGCGCCATCACCAAGGCCCCCGGCGGCGGCGAGGTCGCCGGTCCGTCGCCGGTGGACCGGCGCAAACAGGGTATGAAACGTTCGGTGCTCGTCGAGGGATACGGCATCCCGCTGGGCCGAGTCCTGGCCGGAGCCAACCGGCACGACTCCCCGCTACTGGGCCCCACCCTCGACCGCCTCGATGCTCTCGGCCCGCTGCCCGACGACATCACCGTGCACCTCGACGCCGGCTATGACTCCGGCAAGACCCGCGACACGCTGGCCGAACGAGGCCTGCACGGCGAGATCGCGCACAAGGGTGAGAAAGCGCCGATCCAGGCCACCCGCCGCTGGCACGTCGAGCGGACCAACGCTTGGCACAACAGCTTCAACCGGCTGCAGCGCTGCTACGAACGACGAGAAATCGTCGTCGACGCGTTCTTCGACCTCGCCGACACGATCGTCACACTCCGTAGCTTGATTCGGCAGGCCTGGACCACACACCGCTGGAACGCCCGACCTGCACGACGTCCATGATCACCAACCAATCCGCGCGACCTCTTAGAGCGTCCGGCAGTAGAGGTGGCCGTGTGTCGGTGTTGGTAGAGACACGGACCTGCAAGTGATCATGGGATTGCTGATGTCCTGATGGTCGCCTGGAGAGTCCGTGCCTCTATTGCCAGAATCGCTGATCGACCCCCTCTGGGTCGAGTTCGCTGCCCTGATCGAGGCAGAGCGGCGCCCGGAGTTCGACCCGGCCCATCCGTGGGGATGTCACCGCCGCCGTATCCCCGACCGCCTGGTGTTCGAGCACGTGCTCGCGGCGTTGGTGCACGGCAGCGGCTACGAACGCATTGCCACCCCCGGCTGCTCGGACCGCACGATCCGCCGCCGTCTCGCCCAGTGGGCCGCCGCTGGCGTCGGGGAGCAGGTCCTTCGGGCCGCGCTGGCCGGCTATGACTAGATGATCGGTCTCGACCTCGACGATCTGTCTGCCGACGGAGCGATCACCAAGGCTCCCTGCGGTGGCGAGGTCGCCGGCTGTAACCCGGTCGACCGGGGCAAACAGGGCACCAAACGCTCCGTGGTCTGCGACGGTGCGGGGATCCCGCTGCACCTGATCAGCGCCCGCGCCAATGACCACGACTCGCCGTTGCTGAAACCGACCCTGATCGGGATCTACGACATGATCGGGCCGCTGCCCGAGCGACCGTGCCTGCACCTGGACCGGGGCTATGACTCAGGCAAGACCCGCGATCTGCTCGAACGACTCGGGTTCGACGCACAGATCGCCACCAAGGGCCGGCCCGCCCCGATCCAGGTCGGTATGCGGTGGCCGGTCGAGCGCACCCATTCCTGGATGAACGGCTACGGCAAGCTGCGCCGGTTCACCGATCGCCGGAAGATCATCGTCGAGTTCTACCTCAACCTCGCCGCCGCGCTCACCGTGATCCGCCGGCTGATCAACCGTGCCCGCAGCCGCTACCGCTGGACAACCCGACCCACGACCCGTCGACTCCGATAACCATCAATCGCCGCCCGCTCTTAGAGGTCGTTTCAGAACGACTTGTCGAGTTTCCATTGACCCCTCGACGACAGATCAAACGGCAGGTCAGATAGCCGCTTGTCGTCTACAACAGACACGTCGACCTCGTTCTGAAATGACCTCTTAGTATCGGGCGCTGTGAAGCACGACGAGCTCGGTGCCGCGTACTGCTCGGTGGCCCGCACCTGGGCGGTCCTCGGCGAGCGGTGGACGATGATGATCCTGCGCGAGTGCTTCCGCGGCGAGCGCCGCTACGACCACTTCCGCGACAAGCTCGGTCTCGGCAGCAACGTGCTCAACGACCGGTTGCGTGTGCTGGTGGAACAGGGCGTGCTCGACCGCGTGCCCTACCAGGAGCGTCCGGTCCGGCACGAGTACCGGCTCACGGCCAAGGGTGCCGACCTCTACCCGGTGCTGGTGGCGCTGATGAACTGGGGCGACCGGTACGCCGTCGACGTCCCGCCGGTCCGGCTGGTGCACCGCGGCTGCGGGCACCCCGCCGAGCCACGGCTGCGCTGCGCACACTGCGGTGAGCCGGTGGCGTGGCGGGACATGACCGCGCAGGTCGAGCCCGGCGCCTGGTGAGCGGTCGGCGCCGGACGGGCATCACGGTGTGCCCCCGTCGAGCAGGGCGTCGGCCGTCGCCGCGTCGCACACCAGGGTGTCGACCAGACCCGAGCGCAGCACGGCGGCCGCGGCCGCGGCCCGCTCCGGGTCCCTGACCAGCGCGATCATGTCGTCCGCGGCGCGCAGGTCCGCCTCCCCGGCGGCGACGAGCTGGTGCGCCGGACCGTTGTCGAGGACCCGGCCGTCCCGGTCGACCAGCAGCCCGACGACCTCGCCGACGGCTCCGTCCTCGGCCAGCCGTCGTCGCTCGGGCGCGGTCAGCACGTCGTGCACGGTGGAGTGCCCGGCCCGCCACGCGCCGATCGCGACCACGGCCGTGTCCAGCGCGGCGCAGCGGGCCAGCGCGTCGGCCACGCCCGGCTGCGCCCGGACCGCGCGGGCGGTGTCGGCGTCGGGCAGGAGCAGGGGGGCGTACATCGGGTAGGCGTCGCCGCCGCACAGTGCGGCGGCCCGGAACACCGCGGTGGCCGAACCGTCGCGCCGCCAGGGCAACGAGTACGCCCCGCACAGCTGCACGACGGTGCAGCGCGCGAGCCGGGGGAGGAGCCCGACGACGTCGTTGACCGTCCGGGACCAGGCCAGCCCCAGGACGTCACCGGTGCCGACGGTCTCGGCGAGCAGTGCGGCGGCGAGTGCGGGCACCCCGCCGTCGTTACCGTCGCCGCGGGCGACCAGGGCCCGCCGCAGCCCGTATCCGGTGCGGACGGCGGCCGACCGGGCGGCGTCGAGGTCGGGTCCCGGGTCGACGGCGACGTGGACCAGCCCGTGCTCGCGGGCCGCGTCGAGCAGCCGGGCGACCTGGAACCGGCTCAGTCCCAGCTCGGTGCCGACCGCGATCCGCGACCGTCCGTGCACCAGTACCTGCTCGGCCACCTCGGCCGCGAGCACGCGTCGGGCCGGACCCCAGGCGAATCCGTCGTCAGCGCTCATCTGAGCACCGTAGCGGGTGTATCCGTCGCTGATGTTGACGTCGTGGCCGTTGGATCGTCTACTCGGTGATGTTCGGACCGCTCAGATGAGTGGAGGCACTCGCATGGCCGCGGCGATCGGCACGCACCCGGGACCCGGGCGTCCTCCCGAACCGGACCCGGTGTCGCGCCGCCTGCTCGTCGACCGCGACGACGGCTACGGTGACCTGGCGCTGGAACGTTTCGCGCTCGCCGGCGGCGCCGGGCCGTGGCACGCGCCGGCCGGGGCGTGCGACCGGCTGCTCGTCGTGCTCGCCGGTCGGGCCCGGGTGGGAGTCGCATCCGGCGGGCCCACGGTGGACCTCGCCGCGGACGAGGCCGTGCACGTGGCGCGCGGGCACACCCACCGGGTCGAGGTGCTCGCGCCGGGGCCCGGCGGGCGGCTGGAGTGGATCCTGCTGGCGGGCCCCCGGCCGGGGTCGTCTCAGCCGTAGAGGTCGGGACGTCGGTCGGCCAGGTACGGGTTCGCCCGCCGGGACACCGCGAGCGCCCCCCGGTCCAGCTCGGCCACCAGCAGCTCCGGGGCCCGACCCGCCCGCACCACCGCACCGTCCGGTCCGGCGACGCAGGACAGCCCGCCGTAGGTCAGCGACCCCTCGGAGCCGCACCAGTTCGCGTAGGCCACGTACACCTGGCTCTCCCGGGCCCGGGCCGGTACGAGCACCTCGGGGACGTGGTCGTAGGCGGCCATGTTCGCGGTCGGCACCAGCACGGCGTCGGCACCGGCCAGGGCCAGCGCGCGGACGGTCTCGGGGAACTCCACGTCGTAGCAGATCAGCAGGCCCAGGCCCCAGCCGTTCCAGGTGACGACGGCGGGCGGGGTGTCCGAGGCGGTGAAGCCGGCCCGGTCCAGCTCCCCGAACAGATGGGTCTTGCGGTACCCGGCGAGCCGGGTACCGTCCGGCCCGACGAGCGCGACGGCGTTGCTGACCCGGGTGCCGTCGCGTCGTGGGTGGCCGTAGAGCACCGCGGTCCCCGAGGACCGGGCGATCTCGGCGACCGCGGCCGCCGACGGCCCGTCCGCCGGTTCGGCGAGTTCGGCCACCGCGTCGGCGCCGATGTCGTACCCGGTCAGGAACATCTCCGGGGTGACGAGCAGGTCGGCGTCCACGCCGGCGCACGCCTCGGCGAGCCGGTCGAGGTTCCCGGCCACGTCCCGCGGCCGGGACGCGGTCTGCAGCAGCGCGACGCGCATCAGTCGGGCAGCGCGGGCGGGGCGAGCTCGGCGAACCGGTCCCCGGGGCCGGGATTCTCCGGCGGGGTGGACCCGCCGAGGTGCGCGACGATCCCCCAGACCGCGTTCAGCGCGGTCTGCACCGCCCCCTCCGCCCAGGCCGGGGTCCACGACACGTCGTCGCCCGCCATGAAGATGCCGCGTTCGGCGGCGGGCAGGTCGTCCTGCACGAAGTGGCAGTACATCCGCCGGTTGTAGCGGTAGTGACCGGGCAGGGCGCCCTTGAACGCGCCGAGACTGTGCGGGTCGGACTCCCAGGTCACCGTGATCGGGTCGCCGATCACGTGTGCTCCGATGTCGACGGTGGGATAGATCCTCCGCAGCGCGCCCAGCGCCAGCTCGACCCGCTTCTCGACCGGGTACGGCAGCATCTTCAGCGAGTCGCTCATCCACGAGTACGACAGGCAGATCACCCCGGGCCGGTCCGGACCGTTGTCGAACAGGTAGGTGCTGCGGGTGAGCCGGTCGGTCAGCGTCGTGGACATGACCTCGCGCCCGGTCGCCGGGTCGACGTCGCGCCAGAACGGCCGGTCGACCATCACGAACGTCTTGGTCGACTGCATGTAGCGGGTGCGGTCCAGGGCCATCCACAGTTCCTGGCCGAACAGCGACTCGTCGGTGTCGATCTGGGTGGAGAGCAGCCAGCTCTGGCAGGTGGTGAGCACGGCGGACACGTCGCGGGTGCCGCCGTAGACGTCGGTGACGCGGATCGTGTCCGGGTCGAGCCGGTGCAGCCGCGCGACGCCCGGCCGGGTCCCCCCGCCGTGCAGCGACGACAGGCTGGTCCCGGCGGGCCAGTGCACGAGGTCCTCGGGGGTGCGCGTCCACAGCCCCTGCGGGACCTGCTCGACCCCGCCGACGACCAGCAGCTGGTCGTCGTCGCAGCCGGTTAGCACCACCCGCAGGATCTCCAGCATCGAGTTCGGGAAGTCGGAGTCCCAGCCGCCGGTCCCGAAGCCGACCTGTCCGAACGCCTCGCGGTGGGCGAAGGACAGGTCAGCGAACGCCTTGGAGGTGGACACGAAGTCGTAGAACGTGCGGTCGTCCCACACCGGGACCAGCTCGGCCCACAGCGCCCGGACCCGCGCGGTGTCGCGCTCGCGGATCGCCTGCTGCAGGTCGGTGAAGCCCGCACCCTCCTCCAGCGCGCTCGCCCAGGCGTCGGCGATCTCGGTGAAGAACGGCGGCAGGTCGGCCAGGGTGCGGCCGTAGTACGTCCGCCCGTGCAGGTCGATCACCGTGCTGCCGGCGGCCTCGGTCAGCGGGTTCGGGAAGGGCGCGGTCGTCAGCCCGAGCAGGTCGACGTAGTGGTGGAACGCTGTCGACGAGCGCGGGAACCGCATCCCGCCCAGCTCGGCCACGATGCCGTCGGCGCCCTCGAAGGGTTGCGAGCGCAGCCGTCCGCCCAGGTGGGAGGACTCGTACACGACCGGTCGCAGCCCGATGCGCATCAGCTCGTACGCGGCGACGAGCCCGGCGATCCCGGCCCCGACGACGACGACCTCGCTCCCCAGCAGTTCCGGCGGGACCCGGCCGAGACCGGCCGGGTGGGCGAGCCAGTCGTCGTAGGGGAAGGGGAAGTCCGGGCCGAACGCGGTGACGGGTGGTTGCTCGGGGCTCATGGGTGGGCTCCTCGGGTCGTGTGCCGGGGATCACCCGACGCCACGACCCTATCGGGGCGGCCGCCCCGGCTCAGCCCCTCCCGCGGCGCGAGCGGACGACCCCGGTGACGATCCGCTGGTAGGTGGTCGGGAGCAGCCGCACCATGGAATCGATGGCCCAGGCGTCCGGTCCGATGAGGACACGGCGCTGGTTGCGCCGCACGCCGTCCAGGATGGTCTTCGCCGCCCGGTCCGGGGTGGTGGTGAGCATCCGCTCGAACTCGGCCGTGGCGTCGGCGGCCGGGCGGCCGGTGGCGGCGGCGACGCTGTCGTCGACCCGGGCGGCCTTCGCGATGTTGGTGCGGATGCCGCCGGGGTGCACGCAGGTCGCGGACACCGGCGACCCGGTGAGCTCGAGGTCCTGGCGCAACGACTCGGTGAACCCGCGCACCGCGTACTTGCTCGCGTTGTAGCCGCTCATGAGGGGCTGCGCGGCGACGCCGAAGATGCTCGACAGGTTGACCACGTGGCCGGTGCCCGCGGCCTCCATGTGCGGCAGGAACGCCTTGGTCCCGTACACCACGCCCCAGAAGTTGATGTCCATGATCCAGCGGTAGTCCTCCAGGGACAGCGCCCCGGTGGTGCCCGACAGCGCGACGCCGGCGTTGTTGACGATCATGTGCACCGCGCCGTGGTCGGCGACGACCGCGTCGGCCCAGCCGTACACGGCCTTCTCGTCGGCCACGTCGAGCTCGGTGGTGGTGACCCGCACCTGCGGCCCGGTCAGCGCGGCGGTCCCGGCGAGGCCCGCCGCGTCCCGGTCGGCCAGGGCGAGGTGGCATCCGTCGCCCGCCAGGCGCAGGGCCAGTGCGCGCCCGATGCCGGAGCCGGCTCCGGTGATCGCGGCGGTACGACCGGTGAAGGACTTCATCGTCGGCTCCTCACGAGCGGGGTGTGGTCGGCGACCCTAATCCGATGACACGTGATTCCACATGGCGGGGTGACGGGCGTCATCCGAGTCCGGTGCCGCCCACCGGGAAGAGGGCGAGCGCGTCGGTGACCCGCTCCCGGGGCGGGTCGAAGCCGTTCGTCGTCCAGGTCATGACGACGTGGCTGATCCCGCCGATGACGGCGTCGGCGCGCAGCCGGGTGGCGGTGGCGTCGGTGGCGTCGGTGGCGTCGGTGGGGGAGGGGGCGCCGTGGTCCGCGGTGAGCGCCAGGAGCAGCCGTCCGAAGCCGGACATGGTCTCCAGCGAGATCCGCTCGACCTCCGGGCTCACTCCGAGCACCTCGAACCAGACCACCCGAGCGAGCCGCGGGTCGTCCTCCACCACCCGCAGGAACGCGTCGAGACCGGCCCGGGCCAGCGTGAGCGGGTCGGTGCCGGGC
Source organism: Pseudonocardia sp. ICBG1293 (assembly GCF_020131355.1). Lineage (GTDB taxonomy): Bacteria > Actinomycetota > Actinomycetes > Mycobacteriales > Pseudonocardiaceae > Pseudonocardia. The sequence continues at coordinate 66,018 of NZ_JAHLEL010000008.1, read as the reverse complement.
GCCGCGGCCAGTGCGGGGGGCACCGCGTCGCGCAGCCGGGCGGTGCACCCGGCGTAGACGGCGAGCAGCAGCGCCTCGGTGCCGTCGAAGCACTCGTAGAAGTACCGGTCGGCGACGCGTGCCTCCCGGCAGATCCGGCGCACGGTGGCCGCCCGGTAGCCGTCGGTGCCGAGGACCTGCAGCCCGGCGTCGAGGAGCCGTCGGCGACGGTCCTCGGCCCGGTCGTACGCGGACGCGCCCGCGTAGGTCCGGCCGGTGCTCATCGGGCCATTCCAGCACGGGCGGGTGACGGTGGGACCGTCCACGATCCGGGACGGGTCGTAACACTCCCGGGTATCCGCTTCGATCACCAGAGCGACGTCGGACGTGAGGCGGGTGGATGGACGGCACGGGACCGTACGGGCGGTACTACGCGGAGCGGGCCGCAGCGGGCCGGCGCACCGTGCTCTGGCCGTGGGTGCTGCTGGCACTGGTCGTGCCCGCGGTGCCGGCCGCGGCGTTCGTGCACGGCGACGACCGGGCCGAGGCGACCGCCGTCCACCGGCCCGCACCCGTCCCGGTGCGGGTGGCGGTCGAGGGCGTGTACCGGGCCGGACTCGACCTCGTCCCGGGCACCTGGAGCACCGACGGGCCCGGCCCGGGCCGGGAGTGCGGCTACACCCGCAGTGGAGCGGACGGCACCGAGGTGTCACGCGGGGTCCTGCACGGTCCGGCCGCCGCTCGGATCCTCGACGGCGAGTCGGTCGTCTTCACGGGTGCGTGCACCTGGTCGGTCGCCTGACCCCGGTCCGGTCGCCCGCCGCCCGGTGACGGCCCGGTCCGTACAGTCACGGGGTGGGCGCCGCCGAGCGCGGTCCGGGGCCGGGACCGGCCGTGCTCCGCCGCGAACCGGGGCGGCTGTTGTGGGAACAGCTGCTCGAGGACCTGCGTCGCCGGCTGGACTCCGACGCCTTCACCCGCGGCTTCCCCGGAGAGCTCGCCCTGGGCCGGGAGTACGGCGTCAGCAGGCACACCGTCCGCCAGGCGGTGAAGGTGCTGCGCGACGAGGGCCGCGTGGTCGGGACGCGGGGCCGGCCCTCGCGCCAGGCGGCGCCGGTGGAGACCGCCCAGCGCCTGGGTGCGCTCTACAGCATCCACGAGTCCGTGCGGGCGATGGGACTGGAGCAACGCAGCGTCGTGCGGGCCCTGGACGTGCGCGCCGACGGCGTCGTCGCGGCGCGGCTCGGGCTGGAGGAGTCGACACCCCTGGTGCACCTGGAACGGCTGCGCCTGGCCGGGGGCGAGCCGCTCGCACTGGACCGGGTGTGGCTCCCCCACGACCTGGCCGCCCCCCTGCTGCACGCCGACTTCACCGGCGTCGCCCTCTACCAGCGCTACGCCGAGCTGTGCGGCGTCGTCCCGACCGGCGGCGAGGAGACGATCCAGCCGCTCCTGCCCACCCCGGCCGAGCACCGGCTGCTGGGCGGGAGCCCGTCGACCGCCGCGTTCTCGGTGTCGCGGCTGGGCAGCGCGAAGGGCCGCGCCGTGGAGTGGCGACGCACGCTGGTGCGCGGTGACCGCTTCGTGCTGCGGGCCGACTTCGCCACCCGCGACGGCTACCAGCTCGACCTGCTCGGGTCCCCCGACCGGAGCGACCCCCGTCGCTGAGACGCCTCACGCGGGGTCCAGCAGGTTCCCGCGGACGAGCGCGCCGTGCACGGTGCGGGTCGCGACGACGAGCCAGGCGACCACCAGCAGCGCGTACAGCCCCACCGCGACGACGGCGAGCGCCGGCGTCCCCAGCCGTGCCACCAGCAGGTTGGTGCCGGTCACACAGGTCCCCACCGGGAAGGTGAAGCTCCACCAGCCCAGGGTGAACGGCAGGCCCCGACGGGCGGCCCGCAGCGTCACCGCGGCCGCCAGCGCCAGCCACAGCATCGCGAACCCCCAGACCGGGACGCCGTAGACCACCGCGACCACCGGGGCCGCGGACGCGTAGGGCTCCGGCAGGCTGCCCGGAGCGGCGTCCGCCAGCAGGCCGGCCGCGGTGACCGACTGGCCCAGCGGGCCGAGCACGATCCACAGGGTGGGGACGGCCGCCGCCGGGCCGGGGCCGTGCACGACGAGCCGGTGCCAGATCTGCGGGAGCAGGGCCAGTGTCGCGAACAGGCTCATCCCGAACAGCGCGACGCAGGCGAGCAGCAGCGTGGTGCAGCCGGGGCCCGGTGCCAGGTGGACGACGAGCAGCGCACCGTCCGCGGCCGACACCATCGGGGGCACCACCGGCAGCAGCCAGGCGGGGGACACCGCGTCCGGTCCGATGCGGTGTCCGGTGATCATGAGATACGGCACGCCGACCGCGGTGACCAGCCCGAACACCGTCCCGGTCAGCCACAGCGCTCCACTGGTCAGGAGGGCGGCCGGGGCGCCGAGCACGGCCGGGCCGAACTGGACCGCGCCGGCGCCGACCGTCATGAGCGCCATGGCGACCGCGCCGTAGGACTGCACGGCCACCGGGTCCGCGGCGTGCGCGCGGGCCCGCTCGGGGAACCGCACCCGGTGCGCCACCGTCGCGGCCACGAGCACTACCAGCAGCGTCGAGGCCAGGCACCACACCCCGGTCGCCCACGCGGTCAGCAGCGGGGACTGGACCGGCAGCGTCGCGGCCGCCCCGCCGACGATCCCGGTGCCCATCACCGCGGCGAACCAGTTCGGCCCGAACGAGCGGACCGCGTCGCCGGGGGTGTCGAGCTCGCGCAGCAGCCCGAGGCGGGCGAACGCGTGCGGCGCCTGCGGGGCGGCCGCGGCCGGGGGCCGGAGGTGGGTCGTCATGCCTCCACGGTCGGCCGGTCGGGGGCCCGCCGGTACCCGGCGCCGGGTTGCGGAGTCACAATCGGAGGTTGTGACCCTGTCCCCGCGCGTCGCCGACCTGGTGCCCTACGACCTGCTGGTCTCGGTCGCCACCCTGGGGAGCATGGGCAGGGCCGCCGCGGCCCACGGCATCTCCCAGGCCGCGGTCAGCGCCCGGGTCAGGACGCTGGAGGCCGCGCTCGGGCTGACCCTGCTGGAGCGGTCGCCGCGCGGCACCCGGCTCACCCCGGACGGCGCGCTCGTGGTCGAGCGGGCACGGGCGGTGCTGGACGCCGCGCACGCCCTCGACGAGGGCGTCGCCGCGCTGCGCACGGACCGGGCGGCCCGGCTGCGGGTGGCCGCCAGCTTCACGGTCGCGGAGTACCTGCTGCCCCGCTGGCTGGTGGCGCTGCGCGCCGAGCTGCCCGGCACCGCGGTCACGCTGACCTCGCACAACACCGCCGAGGTGGTCGACGACGTCCGCTCCGGCGACGCCGACCTGGGGTTCGTCGAGGGCCCCGACCTGCCCGCGGACCTCGACGGGCAGGTCGTCGGCCGGGACCGGCTGGCGCTCGTCGTCGCGCCGGACCACCCCTGGGCCCGCCGGCGCGCGGTCGAGGCCGCGCAGCTCGCCACGACCCCGCTGGTGGCGCGCGAGCCGGGATCGGGGACCCGGGAGTTCCTGGAGCGCGCGCTCGGGGCGCTCGCCCCGCCGGTGCTGGAGCTCGGGTCGACGACGGCGATCAAGAACGCGGTCGCGGGCGGTGCCGGGCCCGCGGTGATCAGCGGCCTGGCCGTCGCGGCCGAGGTCGCGGCCGGGACCCTGCGCACGGTCCCGGTGCGCGGCGCCGACCTGCAGCGACGCCTGCGCGCCGCGTGGCGGCGGGGCCGCGCGCCGTCCGGGCCCGCGCTGGTCCTGGTGCGTCTCGCGGCCCGCCGCTGACCGGTCCCGGGGGTGCGGCGGGCACGCCCCGGGACCGGCCGGTCAGGCGGCCGAGGGCTGCTGTCGCACCACCTCGGGCCGGTAGCGCTCGATGATCTCCATGAACTCGGTGTGCTCGGCCGTGGGCACCCCGCAGAAGTTCAGCGTGGAGGAGATCTCCAGGGCCACGGCGTCGAACTGCTCGTCGGTGATGGCCAGGTTCTCGTGCGCCGTCACCATGTCCAGGCCGGGGTAGCAGGGCGGCCCGCCCGCGGCCTGGACCGACCAGGCGGTCACCAGGAACTTGTAGCCGGGTGCGTTGGCGGGCACGCCGTGGTGGGCGTGCACCCCCTCGTTCGCGTTGACCGAGGCGTTCGCGAAGAGCCGGTCGACCAGGATGTCGACCGCCCCGGCGATCGCGTAGATGCCGCCGAGGCGGTCGTACAGGGTCTGCTCGGGCATGACGTCACTCCAACTCCGTTGTCGGGACCGGTTCACGGTCCCTTGCGGAGGGGGTGTCGTCAATAGTGCACAACCGGTTTCCGGGGTCGTCGGGTCAGTCGTCGACGGCGTGCTGGCCGGGTCGCGAGCCGTACCCGGTCAGCGACGGGACCTGGGCCCGCAGCCCGGACGGCAGGTGCCGGGCGAGATCGTCGCGGGCGTCGGACCCGAGGCTGCGGGCCAGCGTGTCGAGGACCGCGACCGAGGCGTTGGTGGCCCAGGCGACGTCGTGCAGCTCCAGGTACTGCTGCACCCGCGACAGGAACACCTCCTCGGTGAACGGCTGGGTCAGCACGGGCACGACCGAGACCGGGACCGGGAGCTCCGCGGCCGCCGCCGACCGGTGGTCGGGCACCGGCGCGTCGTCGGCCTCCGGCTCGGCCGGGTTGCCACCCCAGCGCTCGCCCGGGCCCACCTGCTCACCCTTCATCAGGAACGAGTCGGCGGCCAGCGTCGCGCCGTCGCCGAGGTCGGTGGAGTAGTGCACGAACGCCCGCACGCCGACGGACACGCCGTCGCCGACCCGGATCCGGCCGGACTCGAAGCGGCCGTCCTCCAGCGAGTGGCACTGCAGGACCGACCCCGCGTTGAGCACCACGTCGTCGCCCAGACAGACCAGGCTCTTCTCCGGGAGGGCAGCGCCGTCGTCGAACACCCGCCTGCCGGCGGTCAGCCCGGCGAGCCGGTTGCGCCACACGAGCATCGGGGTCCCGGCCAGCACCGGACGGACGTAGAGCTTCCAGAGCCGCTCGTGGAACCAGAAGTAGCGGTCGTAGATCGACGCCGTCCGCGGCTGCAGGCCGCGGAAGCCGAGCGTGGCGCGCTCTAGCAGTGCGGACCACACCATGAGCAGCAGCGGTCCGAGGAACACGGCCGGGCCGAGGGCCCACAGGCCCCACACCGGCCACAGCGCCACCGAGACACCGAGCGGGACCAGCGCGACCGCGACGCCGAGCGCGCGCAGCAGCACCGTGACGACCACCGTGGAGGCGTTGTAGCGGTTCTTCGACCGCAGCCGGTGGGCCAGCTCCTCGTCGGTCGCCGGGTGGTTCGGGTGCGGTCCCGTGCCGGTGCGCGGGATCTCCATCGGCGGGGAGCCGAGCAGTCCCACCCCGGTCCGCACCGGACCGTCGACCGGGACCATGACCTTGGTCGCGAGCAGCACGTCGTCGCCGATCCGGGCGTCCGGCGGGAGGTGCACGTCGTTGCCGACGAAGTTGTCCCGGCCCAGCCGCACCGGGCGGATCCGGAACGAGTCGTGCGACAGCTCGGTGTTCATCATCCGCAGGCCGTCGGAGACGATCGTCCCGGTGCCGACGCGGGCGTGCCGCGGCGACTCCTGACGGAGCTGGGTGCCGAAGTTCGACCCGGTCTGGCGCAGGTCGTCCAGGTCGTAGCCCAGGCCCTTCAGGTAGCCGGTGATGAACGAGCTGTCGCCGAGCAGCAGCACCAGGAAGCGCGCGTTGGACACGCCGGTCACGATCTGCTGGGCGACGTGACGCACGCCGTAGAGCGGGAAGGTCCGGTCGACCGGCACGAACAGCGCGGCCAGCCGCGGCAGCGTCAGTACCGCGAGCACGCCCACCAGCAGCGCGAGGACGACCAGCGCCACCACCGCGACGGCGCCGACCAGGAAGAACCACCAGTGCGCGCCCATCTCGGTACCGGTCAGCCCGATCAGCCCGGCCACCCGCGGGGCGAAGCGGGCGAACGCGGCGACGACGAGTGCCGACACCGCCGTGGCGAGGGCCCAGGCGAGTCCGGCGAACACCGCCGAGTAGACGACCCGGCGCAGCCGTCCCGCCCCGACGGCCGCGGGCCCGCGGTAGTCCGAGTCGGACGGACCGCGGGCGAGCCGTGCCACACCCGGCCGGCGGGCACGGTGCTGCCGGGACGCAGTGCCGAGGCGTGGCCCAGCTGCGACCCGTCCTGCATCCAGGTCCGGATGTCGAGGACGGCGGCCTCGCCGACGACGCAGTCGTCGCCGATGCCGACCGGGCCGAACTCCAGCGCGCCGGGTACCGCCCGGTAGCCCTGCAGCGACGCCTCGGGGTGCACGATCGTGCGGGCCCCGACGCGCACCAGGTCGGTCGCGACCGGGACGGCACCGAACAGCGCGCTGCCGCGCCCGATGCGCGCTCCGAGCAGCCGCAGCCACGCGGTGTACAGCGGGGTACCGGCGGCGAGCGCCATCGGGTTGGTGCGGATCAGCGTCGAGACCACCCAGAACCGCAGGTAGGCGGCACCCCACAACGGGATGCGGCGTTCGCGGAAGCGCCCGACCAGCGTCCATTTGGCGACCACGGGCAGCAGCACCAGACCGAGGAGCACCCCGCCGGACCAGATCGCCGCCCGTCCGGTCAGCGCCCACGCGTCGGGCGCGGCGGAGACCCAGCGGTAGCCGAGGACGAGCACCGCGGCGGCGGCGAACCCCGATGCCAGCAGCGACAGCAGCTGCGCGACCCCGGTCAGCGCGTGCGCCACCGGACGGGCGCGCACCGGCTCGACCGGCTCCGCCGCCGCCGTCGGGGCGACGTCGCCGAGCGCGGCGGAGAGCCGGCGCACGGTGGGGTGGCGGTAGACGTCGCGGGCGGACACCGACGGCAGGTCGTCGCGGCGGCGCACGGCGGCGGCGAATCCGGCCAGCAGCAGGGAGGTGGCGCCGAGCTCGTCGAAGAAGTCGGCCTCGACCGAGATCTCGGCGGCCTCCACCCTCAGCGCGGAGGCGAGCTCGGCGACCAGGCCGCGCTCGACGTCGGTCGCCGGGCCCACCACCGGTCCGGTGGCGGCGACCCGGCTGCCGGTCGGGGCGGGCAGGTTCTTGCGGTCGGCCTTGTCGCTGGTGGTCATCGGGATGACCGCGAGGTGCTCGAGGTAGGCGGGCACTATGTAGGACGGCAGCCGGTCCTGCAGACGGGCCCGCAGATCGGTCGGCGGCTCGGCGCCGCGGACCAGGCTGTAGTAGCCGACCAGCTCCTTCGTGCCGGACGTCGGCTCGAACGTGTCCACGACGGCCATCGCGACCGACGGGTGGTCCTGCAGCACGGCCTCGATCTCGGACAGCTCGATGCGGTAGCCGCGCACCTTCACCTGCAGGTCGATGCGGCCCCGATACTCGATCTCGCGGCCGGGGTTGATCCGTGCGAGGTCGCCGGTGCGGTAGATCAGTCCGGACGGGTTGTTCGGCAGGTCGACCGGCGCAGGCACGAACACCTCGGCGGTCTTCTCGTCGCGGTTGAGGTAGCCGTCGGCCAGGCCCACCCCGGCCACGGCCAGCTCCCCGGTCTCGCCGAACGGCAGCACCCGGGTGGGGTCGGCGGCGTCGAGGACGAGGGCCGCGTAGGTCGGCAGCGGCGTCCCGATCGTGACCGGGCGGTCCGGGTGCACCACCGCCATGGTCGCGGTGACGGTGGCCTCGGTGGGCCCGTAGACGTTGAGGAAGCGGCGCTGCGGGGTCCACCAGCGCCGGATCAGGTCCTGCGGGCAGGCCTCACCGGAGACGAGCAGGAACCGGATCGCGTCGAGGTCGGCCTCGACCGTGGCGAGCAGCGTCGGCACCACGCACATCGCGGTGACGCGCCGCTCGACGAGGAAGTCGTGCAGGTCCTCGCCGACCAGCGACACGCCGGCCGGTTTCGGGACGAGCGTGGCACCGGTCAGGAACGACGTCCAGATCTCCTCGACCGAGAAGTCGAAGGCCAGGGTCAGCCCCTGGTACATGCGGTCGTCTGCGCGCACGCCGTACTCGGCGGCCGCCACCCGGACGAAGTTGCAGATCGCCGGGTGCCCGATCACGACGCCCTTGGGGCGGCCGGTGGAGCCGGAGGTGTAGATCAGGTAGGCCGGGTGGTCGCCCTCCGGCGCGCGCCGGGTGTCCGGGCCCAGGCGCTCGCCGGAGCGGACGGCGACGGCGGCGGCCGCGGCTCCGGTCACGGAGAGGATCTCGACGTCGCCCCGCACGGGCCCGCCGACCTTCGCCAGCGCGCTGTCGGTCACCAGCAGCAGCCCGGCCTCGGAGTCGGCGAGGATGAACGCGACCCGGTCGGCCGGGAATCCCGCGGCCATCGGGACGAACGTGGCGCCGGCCTTGAGCACCGCGAGCATCGCGGTGTAGCTCTCCACCGGGTCGTCGAGCAGCAGCCCGACGACGTCACCGGGGCCGGTGCCACGCGCGTGCAGGTGCCGGGCGAGCCGGTTGGCGCGGGCGTCGAGCTCGGCGAAGGTCAGCACGGCGTCGCCGGTGTCGACCGCGACGGAGCCCGGGTGGTGGTCGACGGCCTCCTCGAAGACCTCGGCGAGCTGCTCGCCGGGCCGCGCCCGGGAGGCCTCCAGGGAGGCGCCGGGGACGAGCACGCGGTCGTCGAGCGGACGGCTGTCCCGACGACGGGGACTCGGCACCGGCCGTCGGGTCGGGGAGGGGCGGTACGGCAGGTCCCGGCGGATCACCTGGGGCTGCCCCGGCTGCGTGGCGCGGTCGTCGCCGCCACCGGCCCCACCGGTGAGGGCCGATCGGTTGGACACGTCGGACATGTCTCCGGCCTACCCCCTCGTCGGGGTGGAAAAAGTGCAGGTAGAGCGTGGCAATCATCACTCGCAAACCGGTGAACCCCGAACGGTCGGACTGCGTAGCCACCGGTGACGAGCTCGTCGTCAGGACCGTGACGACGGCCGTCGTACCGCTCTCACCAGGGTGTCGACGAGGTCGTCGCCCAGGTCGTGATCGTGATCCGCCGGCAGTTCGACCCCGTGGTCGTGGAACCACGACGCCGGGGCCTCCGGGTGCGGACCGACGATGCCGACCGCTCCGTCGCCGGAACGGGTGACACACGCTGCAACGGTGCCGTCGGCGTAGGTGGCGAGGATCTCGGTGTCGGCGAGCACCCTGCGTGTCGGCCGGATCACCCCACCGTCCTGGAAGTACATCCGCCGTTCCGCCCCGCGCCACCGCACCGTCACCAGGGCCGGGTCCGGGGTGGCCGGATCGGCCCCCGGACGGGACCAGTACTCGTCGACCGCGACGTCCACCAGGTTGAGGAAACCGCGCTCGACGAGGAACGCGCCCATGCACACCCCGAGGTAGCACCCGCCACCGCGGACGAACCGGCGGATCGCCCCCTTGTCGGCTCGCAGCCTGCGGAACGCCGCCTCGTCGTCGCCGGAGGCGCCGGGGTGGGCGAACAGCACCGTGTCCGGATCGGACAGTGCCTCCCGCAACGGGCGGTCGCCCGCCGGACCGGCGGTCCGGACGTCGAACCCGTGTCCGCTGCGGCGCAGCAGGTCGGCGACGGCCTCGGTGTCGTCGGTGTGGTCCTGCGCCGACGGCCTCGTCCAGGCGTCGGCGAACACGACGGCGACCGGCCGGGTCATCGGTGCCGCCCGTGCACGACCGGCTCAGGCCCCCAGGGCGGTGTCGAGGTCCGGGTACCAGGTGATGACCTGGTCGAGCCCGGTCATGCGCACCGGCCGGATCACCGCCCGGTTGCCCGGCCCGGTCACCCCGTCGAGGCGGACCCCGGCCTCGCCCGCCGCCCGGGAGGAGCGGACCACGGCGGTCAGGCCGTGCGACCCGAGGAAACCGACCCCGGACAGGTCCAGCAACGCCCTCGCGGGCCGGGTCTGGTGCAGCATCTCCGACATCCGGACCCGGATCGCGTCGGCCTCGGCGAGGTCGACGTCACCGATCACCTCGAGGACGGTGACCCCGGGCACCGGGCTGTGCTCGCGCAGGCTGACCCGTGAGAGCGGCTCCGGCCAGCTCCCGGCGTGCGCCGGACGCCGGCGCCCGGGCTCGGCCGTGGTCACGACGACCCGCCGACCGCGGGCGCGACGGGTCGACGACCCCGCCTGCCGGATGGGGCGGGGCCGCGAGCCCGGGACGGTGCGGCCGCGTCGATGATGGGATCACCGTACCGGGCGTCGGCCGGTTGTCCACCGGTCGACCTGCGGGATCCCGGCGGGGGAGACAGTGTTCACCGGGTGAGCACCTGCGCCGCACCGGCGACCCCCGACCCGGCCGTCACCGTCGTCCGGCGTGCCCGCGTCCCCGGCCGTGACGGGGCCGTCGACATCGTGCTGGCCGGCGGCCGGATCCGGTCGGTGGGCGGGGTGGTGCCGGACGGGCTGCCCGGGATCGACGCGGGGGACCGGCTGGTCGTGGGCGGCCTCGTCGACGCGCACCTGCACCTGGACAAGGCACTGACCGCGGACCGCTGCTCCTGGTCCGGCGGCACGGTCGAGGACGCGATGGCCGAGACCGCGGCGATGAAGGCGGACTTCACCGTCGACGACGTCGCCACCCGTGCCGGGGCCGTCCTGGCGTCCTGCGTCGCGCACGGCACCACCCGAATCCGGACCCACGTCGAGCTGGACCCGACGGTCGGGCGGCGTGGGCTGGAGGGGGTGCTGCGGGCCGCCGCCGACTGGGCCTGGGCGGTCGACGTCGAGATCTGCGTGTTCGCCCAGGACGGCCTGACCGGCTCACCGGATACCGCCCGGCTGCTCGACGAGGCACTGGGCGAGGCGCGCGCGGCGGGTCGGCGCACCGTCGTGGGCGGTGCCCCCTACGCCGACGACGACCCCGCGGGTCAGCTGGACCGCGTGTTCGGGCTGGCCGCCGACCACGACGCCGACGTCGACCTGCACCTGGACCTGTTCGACGGGACCGCCGAGGGCGCGCTGATCGGCACGCTGTGCGCGCTGACCGAACGCGCGGGGCTCGGCGGACGGGTCACCGCGGGCCACGGGACGGCCTGGTCGTTCCTGGAGCCGGACCGGCGGGCCGCGGTGCTGGACCGCTGCGCCGGGACCGGTGTCGGCGTCGTCGCACTGCCCTCGACCGACCTGTTCCTCACCGGGCGGCGGACCGGTGCCGGTGCCCCGCGCGGGGTCGTCGTCCTGGACCGGCTCGTCGAACGCGACGCGGCGGCTGCGGTGGCCACGAACAACGTCCGCAACGCCTTCACCCCCTACGGCGCCGGTTCGCTGGTCCGGATGGCCAACCTCTACGCCAACCTGACCCACCAGGCGTCGCCCGAGCAGCTGGCGGCCTGCCTGGACCTGGTGGGGCCCCGGGCGGCCCGGGTGCTCGGCGCACCGGCCCGGACCACCGGGGTCGTCGCCGGCGCCCCGGCCGACCTGGTCTGCCTGGACGCGCCGGACCCGGGCACGGCGGTCGCGTCCCTCGCACCGGTCCGCTGGGTGCTCAAGGGCGGCGTGCGCACGGTCACCGGCGGCTCCGCGCAGCTGCACCCGACGGTGTGACCCGGCTCATCGGTGCAGCCGGTGGCACAGCGGGAACGCTGCCCGACATGAGCACACGCGAGGGCAGGGCCGTGCGGTTCGACCGGTACGGCGGTGTCGACGAGCTGTACGTGACCGGCGTCGGGTTCGACGATCCCCGCCCGGGTCGCGTCCTGGTCGAGGTGCACGCGGCCGGGATCAACCCGGGTGAGACCGCGGTGCGCGAGGGCGTCTTCGCCGACACCTGGCCCAGCACGTTCCCCAGCGGGCAGGGCAGCGACTGGGCCGGGGTCGTCGCCGCGGTCGGCGAGGGCGTCACCGACGTCGAGCCGGGTGACGACGTCTTCGGCTGGACCGACGACCGCGCCTCCCAGGCCACCCACGTCGACGTGCCCGCCGAGCAGGTCCTGCGCCGCCCGGCCGGGCTCGACGCCGTGACGGCAGGCGCGCTCTACGTCGCCGGGACGGCTGCGGTCGCGTCGGTCGCGTCGGTGGACCCGCAGCCGGGCGAGACGGTGCTCGTCTCCGGCGCCGCGGGTGGGGTGGGGCAGATCGCCGTGCAGCTGCTGACACTGCGCGACGTGGAGGTCGTCGGGATCGCCTCGGAGCGCAACCACGCGCGGCTGCGCGAGATGGCCGTGACGCCGGTGGCCTACGGGGACACCCCGGAACGGACGCTGGCGAACCTGCGCGCCGCGGTGCCGGACCGGGTGCACGCCTTCGTCGACCTGTACGGCGGCGGCTACGTCGCGCTCGCCCGCGAGCTCGGCATCGCCCCGGAGCGGATCAACACCATCATCGACGTCGAGGGGGCGCGGACCCACGGTGCGGCCACCCGGGGCACCGCCGACGCCTCGGGGCGCGACGACCTCGCCGCGCTCGGCGCGCTCGTCGCCGACGGCGCCCTGGAGGTCACGATCGCCGACCGGTTCCCGCTCGACGGGGTCCGTGACGCCTACACCGAGCTGGAGCGGCGGCACACCGCCGGGAAGATCGTCCTGCTGCCGCAGGAGTGATCGGGGACCCCGGGGGAACCCACCGGGCACACCCGAGGAGAGGACACCCGTCGTGCAGATCGGCTTCAAGCTCTTCGCCGAGGCCTACTCGCCGCAGGAGATGGTCCGCCAGGCCGTCCGGGCCGAGGAGGCCGGTTTCGACTTCGTCGAGATCTCCGACCACTACCACCCGTGGCTGGAGAGCCACGGGCACTCCGGCTTCGCCTGGTCGATCCTCGCCGCGATCGCGATGCGGACCGAGCGGATCGGCCTGGCCACCGGCGTGACCTGCCCGACGATCCGCTACCACCCGGCGATCATCGCCCAGGCGGCCGCGACGACCGCGCTGCTGTCCGAGGGCCGGTTCACCCTCGGCGTCGGCTCGGGCGAGCAGCTGTCCGAGCACGTCACCGGGCACCCGTGGCCGGTCGTCGGCGTGCGGCACGAGATGTTCCGCGAGGCGCTGGAGATCATCCGGCTGCTCTGGTCCGGCGGCTACCGGACCTACCGCGGCACGCACCTGTCGATCGAGGACGCGCGGGTGTTCGACCTGCCCGAGACGCTGCCGGAGATCGCCGTCGCCGCGGGCGGGCCGAAGGCGGCGCGGATCGCCGGCGAGCTGGGGGACGCCCTGTTCGTCACCGAGCCGCGCACCGACCTGATCGAGGCCTACACCGCCGCCGGTGGCACCGGCGCCCGCTACGCCGAGGTCCCGCTGGCCTACGCCGGCACCGTCGACGCGGCGCTGGAGTCCGCGCACCGGCTGTTCCGGTTCGGCCCCACCGGCTGGAAGATCCAGTCCGAGCTGCCGAACGTACGCAACTTCGAGGCGGCCACGGCCTTCGTGCGCACGGAGGACATGGCCGAGGCGTTCGGGGCGGGCCCGGACGTCGAGACCCACGTCGAGACGGTGCGGGGCTTCGCCGACGCCGGCTACGACCGGCTGGCGCTGATCAGCGCCGGACCGGACGTCGAGGAGTTCTTCGCGTTCTTCGAGGGTGAGCTGGCGGGCCGGCTGCGCGCGCTCTGACCCGCAGGCGGCTCACCGGCCCAGTGGCCGGCGCAGTCGTGCGAACAGCCATGCGGCGGCGCCGGCCGCCAGGACCAGGTGCAGCGCGACCTCCGCCCAGTGCAGCGGCCAGCGGTCGGTCGCAGGGTGCACGAGCACGTAGTTGCCGTCGATGCCCGCGGCCCGCAGGCAGGCGACGTCGTCCTGGGTGCAGCCGGTGCCGGACGCACCGCTGCGCAGGCCACCACCGGTCAGGGTGTAGCCGGAGTCGAGACGCTGTTCCCCGGCGCCCGAGGAACCCCCCAGCGGGAGCGGGCCGGTCCGCAGCCGGGGCGCGACCAGGTGGCCACGCAGGGCCGTGATCGCCACCTCGGTCACGACGACGGTCGCGAGCGTCAGCACGGACGCGGCCAGGACCCGGCGCAGCAGCAGCCCCGTCAGCACACCGATCGTGAGCGCGGACAGGGTGCGGGCGAGCGGGACGAGCCCGGTCGCGGCGACGGTGCGCGCGTCGTGCCAGGGCTCGGTCGCGGCGAGACCCGCGTACACCGCGGCCGCGGTGACCACGGTCGTGACGGCGACGCCCCCGCCGACCAGCAGGGCCGAGCCCGCCCAGCGACGCCGGGACACGGACTGGGTCAGCAGCAGCACGTGCGTGCCACGCTCCAGGTCACCGGCCAGCAGGGGAGCCCCGAGGAACGCCCCCACCAGGGCCGGTGCCGCGAGCACCAGGTACCCGGTGACGTCCGACACCCGGTTCTCGATCACCCCGAACGGGTCGCGGGCGACGGTGTCGAGTGCGTCCACCGCGGCCAGCACGACGAGCGCCAGGCACAGTGCGACCCCCAGCCCGGCGGTGACGAGCAGCGCGCCGCGGTGGGTGCGCCAGACGCCCCACGTCATCGGGACCCCTCCCGCCCGGCGGCCGCGCGGAGGTGACCGACGACCACCTCCAGCAACCCCGGGGCGTGCGCCCGCCACCCGGCGGGCGGCTCCGGCCGGCTGCGGCCGCGGACGAGGACGGTCTGCCCACGACCGTGCACCCGCTGCTCGACGACGGTGTGGTCGTCCGGCCAGCCGGTGTCCCCGGCCGGACCGTCGAGGATCCGGTGCTCGGCCAGCAGGTCGTCGATGTCGGCGTCGATCAGGACCCGCCCGCGGTCGAGGAACAGCAGCCGGTCGCAGCTGTCCTGCAGGTCCTCGACCTCGTGCGAGGCGAGCACCGCGGTCGTCCCGGTGCCGGCGACGTGCGCGGTGACCGCGGCCAGCACCCGGCGGCGGGTCAGCGGGTCGAGTCCGGCCAGTGGTTCGTCGAGCAGCAGCAGGTCCGGCCCGGGGCCCAGGACGAGGGCGAGCGCGAGCACCGCCCGTTGCCCGCTCGAGAGCGCCGCCGTCCGGCGCTCCGCCGGGAGCTGCCCGGTGAGGTCGGCGACCCGGCGGTCGTCCCAGCGGCCGGGGTTGAGCGCCGCCCCCAGCCGCAGCGTCTCGGCGCCGGTGAAGTCGTCGGGCAGCGGCTTCGACGGAGCCAGGTGGCCGACCGCCGGGTGCGGCCCGCCGGTGGGCACCGGTGCACCGAGCACCTCGGCGGTGCCCTCCGTCGGGAGGTCGAGCCCGGCCAGCAGGCCGAGCAGCGTGGACTTCCCGGCGCCGGGCGCGCCCGTCAGGGCGACGACGGAGCCGGGCTCGACGGTGAGCGAGCAGTCGCGCAGCGCCGGGGTCCCGCCGAAGCGGCGGCCGAGCCCGGAGGTGCGCACCGCATCGGTCGTGGCGGTGGTCATGCGTCTCCTCGGTCGTAGTGCCGGTCGAGGGCTGCACGCACCAGCGCGTCGGCCTCCTCCCGGGACAGCCCGGTCGTGACGGCGCGGGCCGCCCAGTCCTCGAGCTCGGCCCGTAGCGGCGAGTTCGTGGCGGGCCCCGAGGCCGTGGCGTCGGGGCGGACGAAGGTCCCGACACCGCGCTTCGCCTCGACCAGCCCGTCCCGCTCCAGCTCCCGGTAGGCCTTGAGCACGGTGTTCGGGTTGATCGCGGTGGCCTCGACGACCTCACGGGCCGTCGGCAGCCGGTCCCCGGCCCGCAGCGTGCCCAGCAGCAGCGCCTCCCGCGTCTGCCGGACGATCTGTGCGTACGCAGCCACCCCGGAGCGCCGGTCGATCCGGTACTCGATCACCGGTGCCTCCTCTCCGGACGGTGGTGCCACATCATGCGGGCCGGGTGCCGATCCCCCACCGGCACCCGGCCCGGCGGACGGCCTGCGCTCCCCGGATCCCCTCCGCCCGGGGAGCGCAGGCCGTGGCTCAGGCGATGATCCCGCAGCTCAGGCGCGTCTCCTCGGTGGCGGGCCGGACGTCGCAGTAGGTGCGCAGATCCGGGTTGAGCAGTGTCCGCTCGCCGATGGTCACCCCGTTCTCGCTGACCACGATCCGCTCGTAGCCGCCGCCCTCGGTCGGGATGTCGCTCCGGCCTCCGGCGGGAAGCGTGAAGGAGTACCCGCTCCCGTGGGGGCCCAGGACCGTCACGTCCACCGGTCCGTGGCCCGACGTGACCGTCAGGGGTGTCGGGTCGATGGTGACCGGGTCGGCGAGCGCGGTGCCGGTGGCGCCGCCCATCGCGATCGCGGCGGCCAGGATCCCGATGATCGTGCGTCGTGCGTGCATGTCGTGTCTCCCCCTCGGTGTCGCCTGATTCCTA
Source organism: Pseudonocardia sp. ICBG1293 (assembly GCF_020131355.1). Taxonomy (GTDB): domain Bacteria; phylum Actinomycetota; class Actinomycetes; order Mycobacteriales; family Pseudonocardiaceae; genus Pseudonocardia. Next base: position 49,835 of record NZ_JAHLEL010000008.1, on the reverse strand, counting down.
CTTTCACTAGTTAACTAGTGAAAGTAGGGAAGTGCAACCCCTCCGGTCGGAGGGGGCGGCGCGTGTCCGGCGGGCGGCAGGGTGGCGGCCATGAACAGGGTCGTTCGCTTCACCGAGCTCGGCGGTCCCGAGGTGCTGACGGTCGTCGAGGAGCCGGTGCCGCAGCCGGGGCCGGGGGAGGTCGTCGTCGCGGTCGAGGCGATCGGGTTGAACCGGGCCGAGTCGATGTTCCGGCGCGTCGAGTACATCGAGCCGACCCGGCTCCCGGCCGGTCTGGGCTACGAGGCCGCGGGCACCGTGGCCGCCGTCGGCCCCGGTGCCGGCCGCTGGTCGGTGGGGGACCCGGTGAGCGTCGTCCCGGCGTTCTCGATGAACGACCACACCGTCTACGGCGACCACGCGCTCGTCCCGGCGCGCGCACTCGTCCCGCGGCCGGTGGACGCGGTCACCGGGGCGGCGACCTGGATGCCGTTCCTGGTCGCCTACGCGGGGCTGCTCGAGCCGGGTGCGCGGCGCCCGGCCGTGCTGCAGCCGGGCGACCACGTCCTGGTCACGGCGGCGTCGTCGAGCGTGGGGCTGGCCGCGATCGCGACCGCGAACCGGATCGGCGCCGTCCCGATCGCGACCAGCCGCAGCCGTGCCAAGGCGCAGGCACTGCTCGACGCCGGCGCCGCGCACGTCGTCGCGACGGGGGAGGAGGACCTCGTCGACCGCTGCCGGGAGATCACCGGCGGACGGGGCCTGGACGTCGTGTTCGACGCCGTCGCCGGACCTGCCGTCGAGACCATGGCCGACGCGGTCCGCCCGGACGGCACGATCGTCATCCACGGCAGGCTCTCCGGCGAGCCGACGGTCTTCCCGACGGCGACGCTGCCCGACCTCGTGGTCCGCTCGTTCACCCTGTTCGCGATGACCCGCGACGCCGAGCGCCTGCGCCGGGCGGCCGCCTTCGTCGTCGCGGGGATGCGGGGCGGGGACTTCGCACCGCAGGTGGACCGGGTCTTCGACGGGCTCGACCAGGTCGTCGCCGCGCACGAGCACCTGGAGTCCGGCTCCCAGGTCGGGAAGATCGTCCTGCGGCCGTGAGCGGGCGGCTCAGCCGTCCAGCTTCGAGGGGTCCAGCGTCGCCCTCTTCACCCCGAGCCTGCGGTTGAGCAGCAGCGTGATCGCGTAGAGCACCAGCCCGAGCACGAGCAGCAGCCCGGCCAGCTCGTACTGGATCGCGTCCCGCCCGGAGAACGGCAGGACCAGGTACAGGCTGGCGACGGCGCCGACGACCGGCAACCCCGGCGGCGACCGGAAGTGGTCCTCGGGGATCCGGTCGCGGCGCAGCACCAGCACCGCGACGTTGACGATCGTGAACACCGCGAGCAGCAGCAGCGAGGTCGTGCCGCCGAGCGCGGAGACGACGTCGGAGTCGGAGTCCAGCGACACGTAGGAGATCAGCGCGAACGAGATCAGCGTCGTGAAGATGATCGACACCCACGGGGTGCGGCGGAACGGGTGCACCCGGGCCAGCGGCTTGGGCAGCACGGCCTGGTTGGCCATCCCGTAGAGCAGCCGCGAGGCCATCAGCATGTTGATCAGTGCCGAGTTGGCGACGGCGAACATCGAGATGAACGGCAGCACGAGGTCCGCCGGGATGCCGGGAGCGCCCGCGCGCACGACCTCGACCAGCGGTGTCTCGCTCGCCGCCAGCGGGCCGACCGGGACCAGTGCCACCGAGCAGATGGCGACGAGCACGTAGATGATCCCGGTGACGGTCAGTCCGGTGATCATGATCTTGGGGAAGATGCGGCGCGGCTCGTGGCACTCCTCGGCCATGTTCACCGAGTCCTCGAAGCCGACCATCGCGAAGAAGGCCAGCGAGGTCGCCGAGGTGACCGCGAGGAACACCCCCTTGTCCTCGGGGGTGTCGAAGGCGACCACGCGCGACCAGTCGGCGTCGCCGCCGGCGATGGCGTAGATCCCGATCAGGATCACCAGCAGGAGCCCGGACAGCTCGACCAGGGTGAGCACCACGTTGAGCTTCACGCTCTCGCCGACGCCACGGAAGTTGACCAGCGCGACCAGCAGCATGAAGCCGAGCGCGATCAGGACGATCCCACCGTTGCCCAGGTCCAGCCCGAAGCCCTCGTTCAGGTTCGCGGCGAACGCCCGGGACGCCGTCGAGGCCGAGGTGATCCCCGAGCTCATCACCACGAAGGTGACCATGAACGTGAGGAAGTGGATGCCGAAGGCCTTGTGCGTGTAGAGCGCCGCGCCGGCCGCCTGCGGGTACTTGGTGACCAGCTCCAGGTAGGAGAACGCAGTGATCATGGCGACGGCGAAGGCGACCAGGAACGGCACCCACGCCGCCCCGCCGACCTCCTCGGCGACCTGGCCGACCAGGGCGTAGATGCCCGTCCCCAGGATGTCGCCGATGATGAACAGCAGCAGCAGCTTCGGCCCCATGACCCGCTTCAGCGCGGGCCCGTCCTCGGCCGTCGACGTCGTGGCGTCCGCCATCGTGGTGCGCTCCCCTCCGCGGTGGCCCGTACCGCCCGCGACCGGCTCAGCCTGCTGGGGGGTTCGTGCCGTGTCGAGTCGAAAGCGTGGACTGTTTCATCTCGATTGAGCATGTGTGACGGGGCTCACCCGGCGTTCACTGTGCGTCGTCCATCCGTCCGCCGGACGAGCCGGAGGTCGCCGTGCCTACCGCCTACCGAGTGATCGCGTTCCTCGTCGCCCTGGAGGTCCTGGTCCAGGCCGCCGCGATCGCCTACGCCGTGTTCGGCCTGTCCACCTGGATCGAGGGCGGCGGAGTCCTCGACAAGGCCGGGATGGAGAGCGAGACGACCGACTTCGCCGGGGTCGGCGGCCTCGCGCTGCACGGCGTCAACGGGCAGATCGTCGTCCCGGTGCTCGCGCTGGCGCTGCTGGTGGTCGCGTTCTTCGCCCGCGTGCCGGGTGGGGTGAGGTGGGCGGGGTCCGTCGTCGGGCTGGTCGTGCTCCAGGTCCTGCTGGGTGTGCTCGGGCACTCGGTGACCGGGCTCGGGGCGGTGCACGGGCTCTGCGCGCTCGCGCTGTTCGCCTGCGCGGTGGTCGCCGGGCAGCGGGCCGGTGCGCGGTCCCGGGCCGCCGCGACGGCCGGCGAGCCGGTCGCCTGAGCCCGGGACCGCCGCCATCTCCGCCGACCCCGCTCCCACGGCGCCCGGCCCCGCCCCCACGGCACCGCCGGAGCCCGGTGGGCCGCTCGGTCCGCAGGCGGAGCTGCCGCCCGGGCCGTCCGACGGGCCGCCCGCGCCGCCGGGCCCGCCCGCCCCGCCGCGGTCCGGTCGGCGTCGGGTGCTGGTGGCGGTGCTCGCGACGCTCGCCCTGCTGGCCCCGATCGGCGGGCTGTGGTGGGGGAGCCTGCTGCCGACCCCGTACGCGGTGACCGACATGGGCCACGTCGACACCGGTGGCGGCGCCCCGGCCCCGGAGAGGCACGACCACCACGGGGCGGGCGTCGACACCCTGCGCGAGACCTCGACGGCCGCCCCCGCCGTGTCGCTGACGCTCACCGCCCGCAGGCAGGCGATCGGGCTGCCCTCGGGCCGCACGCTCGACGGCTACACCCTCAACGGGACCTCGCCCGGCCCGGTGATCCGGATCCGCCAGGGGGACGTGCTGCAGGTGCGGCTGGTGAACGCCGACGTACCGGACGGCGTCACGCTGCACTGGCACGGTGTCGACGTCCCGAACGGCGACGACGGCACCGCGGGCGTCACCCAGGACGCCGTCGGGCCGGGTGGCGCGTTCGTCTACCGCTTCACCGCCCGCGACGCCGGGACCTACTGGTACCACTCCCACCAGGTCGCGAACGAGCAGGTGCAGCGCGGTCTGTACGGGGTGCTGGTCGTCGAGCCGCGGGCCGCCCCGGCGGGTCCCGACGTGATCGCCGCGGCCCACCTGTACGGCGGGGTCCGGCTGCTCGACGGCCGTCGCGCCGTGCTGGCGGTCCCCGTCGCGGCCGGTACCCGGGTCCGGGTGCGGATGGTCAACACCGACAACGGGCCGACCTCGGCGTGGGTGACCGGGGCGCCGTACCGCCTGGTCGCGATCGACGGGACCGAGGTGCACGACCCGTCGCCGGTGACGGGCGAGTCGGTGCTGCTCACCGCGGGCGAGCGGCTGGACCTGGAGGTGGCGGTGCCGCCCGGCGGCGCACGGGTGGAGATCGGCGGGAACGCGGCGGTCGTCCTCGGTGCCGGTCCCGGTCCGGCGTCGGCACCGCGCCCGGACCGGACGCTCGACCCGCTCGGCTACGGCACGCCCGCGCCGCTCGGGTTCGACCCGGTGGCCGTGGACCGCCGCTTCGACTACGACATCGGCCGTCGCCCCGGCTTCGTCGACGGCGTGCCCGGTCTGTGGTGGACGGTGAACGGGCACATGTGGCCCGACGTGCCGATGTTCATGGTGGCCACCGGTGACGTGGTCCGGATGCGCATCGCCAACGCCGGCGGCGAGGTCCACCCGATGCACCTGCACGGGCACCACGCCGTCGTGCTGTCCCGCAACGGGGTGCCGGCGACGGGCAGCCCGTGGTGGGTCGACTCGCTCGACGTCGCCGACGGCGACAGCTACGAGATCGCGTTCGTCGCCGACAACCCCGGGGTCTGGATGGACCACTGCCACAACCTGACGCACCCGTCCGAGGGGCTCGTGGCGCACCTCATGTACGAGGGGGTGACCACGCCGTACCGGGTCGGTGGGCCGCCGCGCAACGACCCGGAGTGAGCGTTCAGCCGCGGTGCCGGGAGCGCCGCGGGGTGTCCGGGTAGGGCTCGGGGTGGCCGTCCTCGACGGGGCCGGGCGGCGGCTGCGGCGGGGGCGTCGGCCGGCCCGGCGGCGGGCCGGGCGGCATCGGCGGCGCGTACGCCGTCGGCGGCCCGGCGGGGCGCCGGGGCGGCGGCCCGCTCGCGGTCCCGCTCGGCCTGGTCGCGGAGCAGGTCGCGGATCTCCTTGAGGAGGTCGAGGTCGGTCTCCAGGGCCGGGTCCCCGGCGTCACGCTTGCGGCGCTCCTGCAGCCACTTCATCGGGAAGACGACCAGGAAGTAGATGACCGCGGCGGTGATCAGGAAGGTGATGACGGCGTTGAGGAAGCTCGCGTAGTCGAGCTGCACCTCGTCGGTCAGCGGGATCGTGCCCGGGGGCACGGCGTTCTCGCCGCCGGAGAACAGCCGCAGCAGCGGCTCCAGGAACGCCTTCGTGAACGCGGTGACCACGGCGGTGAACGCCGCACCGATCACGACGGCGACCGCCAGGTCGATCACGTTGCCACGCAGCAGGAATTCCTTGAAGCCCTTCAGCACGCCGGAGCACTCCTCGAGGTCGGATCGGGGGCGGGGACGGGTCCGGCGCAGGAGGCTAACCGGCTCGGGACCGTCGCGCCGGGCGGACGGCCGGACGGCCGGACACGGCTCGCCGGACGGACCCCGCCCGACGACGGGCGGCCCGGGCCGGACGGCCGGGGCCGCCGGGTCAGTCGGTGGGACGGGGCCCGGTCCCCGGCCCGGTCGCCCGGTCGGGCCCGGCCGGGCGACCGGCGATGAGCCGGTCCAGGAAGTCCCCGGCCTCACGGGCGGCGCGGTCCACGTCGCCGTCGGCGATGGCCTCGACGATCCCGGTGTGCGAGATGTCGTCCTCGGTGCCCGCGGTGCCGGGCATCGTGGTCTTCACGCTGTCCGCGACCGCCTCCACCACGCCCCGGTAGAGCTCGACCAGCAGGCTGTTGCCCGCACACCGGACGACGGCGACGTGGAAGTCGGTGTCCGCGCGGGCCGCGCGCTCCAGGTCGGCGGCGTCGGGCCGCTCCCCGCGCCGGCCGCGCTCGGCGACGGCGGCGACCGCCCGGTCGCGCTCGGCCAGTGCGGCCCGCAGGCCTGCGACGTCGGCGTCGGTCCGGCGGGCGGCCGCCATCCGGGCCGCCTCGACCTCCAGGGTGCGCCGGACCTCCAGCACCTCGCGCAGCTCCGGGCCGCACAGCGTGCGCAGTGCACCGGACAGCTCGGTGGTGGCCCGCACGTAGGTGCCGTCGCCCTGGCGCACCTCCAGCAGGCCGCCGTGGGCGAGGGCGCGGACGGCCTCGCGGACGGTGTTGCGGCCGACCTCGAGCGAGGCGGCCAGCTCCGACTCGGGGGGGATCCGTCCACCGACCGGCCACTCCCCGCCGGTGATGGCGGAACGGAGCTGGTCGATGACCTGGTCGACCAGGCCACCGCGGCGCGCTGTGACGAGAGGCACCGGATCATCCTTCCATCCGAACATCCTACGTCTGTAACAATACCGTTTCGTGAGCATTGCTGAGCAGGAGACACGCGCGGAGGAGATCATCGCCACCGGACGGGCCGAGGGGACGGGGCCGTCGCGCCGGGGCGCCCTCGTCGGGACGCCACTGCTCGTGGTCGGTGTCGCCCTCGCCGCGTCGAACCTGCGCCCGGCCGTGACCTCGATGTCGTCGGTGCTCGGCGAGGTCCGCGACGGTCTCGGCGCCTCGGCGGTCTGGGCCAGCGTGCTCACCGCGGCCCCCACCATCTGCTTCGGTCTCGCCGCGATCGCCGCCCCGCTGCTGGCCCGCCGTCTGGGCATGGCCCGCGCGATCGGCCTCGCGATGGCGGTGCTCACCGCCGGACTCGTGCTGCGCGTCGTCGACGGCCCCTGGGTCGTGCTCGGCGGCACCTTCGTGGCCACGGCGGGCATCGCGATCGGCAACGTGCTCATCCCGGTCGTGGTGAAGCAGTCCTTCCCGCACGCCGTCGGCCGGGTCACCGGCGTCTACACCGCCGCGCTGGCCGCGGGCGGCGGGATCGGCGCCGCGTTCACCCCGCCGCTGGAGCCGCTGCTCGGCGGCTGGCGGGGCGCGGTCGGGGCGTGGGCGCTGCTCTCCCTGGCCGCCCTGGTCGTGTGGGTCGCGGGCGCCCGGCACGGTGAGCCGGAGCCGGTGGTCCGCGCCGCGGACGCGGGGGAGCGCCGTCCGATGGTGCGCCGCCCGCTGGCCTGGGCGGTGACCGCGTTCTTCGGGCTGCAGGCCTGCGTCGCCTACGTCGCGATGGGCTGGCTCTCGGAGCTGTTCGTGTCGGTCGGGGTCACCCGCACCGACGCCGGCCTGATGCTCGCCCTGATCAACCTGATCGGGATCCCGCTGGCCTTCGTCATCCCGCCGATCGCGCTGAACCGGCCCTCGCAGTCGGGCTGGATCGTGGGGCTCGCCTGCTGCTCGCTGGTCGCCGTCACCGGGCTCGCGATCGCCCCGGCCGCCGCACCGTGGCTGTGGACGGTCCTGCTGGGCACCGGGATGGCGGTGTTCCCGCTCGGCCTCGGCGTCATCGCGCTGCGCACCCGGGAGGCCGCCGAGACCACCGACCTGTCGGCGATGGCGCAGGGCTTCGGCTACCTGATCGGTGCGGCCGGGCCGTTCCTGTTCGGGATCCTGCACGGTGTCACCGGTTCCTGGACGCCGTCGCTGGTGCTGCTCGGCGGGGTGATCGTCGTCGAGATGGTGCTGGGCTGGGTCGCGGGGCGCCCGCGCTTCGTCTGAGGCCCGCCCCCGGCACCGGGGCGCTGATATATGAGAGCCCCCGGTGCCGGGTCCGGTGCCGTGGGCCCGGTGTACCGTCGTGACCGCCCGATCTCCCGGCGCATCCCCGCCCGGCGGCGGCCCGAGATCGGGGTCCTCGATCCGTCAGGGAGTACTCGTGACCGACACCGCCCTTCCCCCGGCCGGGGACACGGCGCGGCTGGTCGACCAGACCGGCCCGTACTTCGGCCGCTTCGGCGGCCGCTACGTCCCGGAGGCGCTGGTCGCCGCGCTGGACGAGCTCGAGCAGGCCTACCACTCAGCGATGACCGACGAGGCCTTCCAGGCCGAGCTCGCCGAGCTGCACCGCACCTACTCGGGCCGCCCGAGCCTGGTCACCGAGGCGCCGCGGTTCGCCGCGCACGCCGGCGGCGCGCGCATCCTGCTCAAGCGCGAGGACCTGAACCACACCGGCTCGCACAAGATCAACAATGTGCTGGGTCAGGCGCTGCTCACCAAGCGCATGGGCAAGACCCGGGTCATCGCGGAGACCGGAGCCGGGCAGCACGGCGTCGCCTCGGCCACGGCCGCGGCCCTGATGGGGCTGGAGTGCGTCGTCTACATGGGCGAGGTCGACACCGAGCGCCAGGCGCTCAACGTCGCCCGGATGCGCATGCTCGGCGCCGAGGTCCGCCCGGTCACCTCGGGCACGCGGACTCTCAAGGACGCGATGAACGAGGCCATGCGCGACTGGGTCACCAACGTGGCCGACACGCACTACCTCATCGGCTCGGTCGCCGGTCCGCACCCGTTCCCGGCGATGGTGCGCGACTTCCAGCGGATCATCGGCGTCGAGGCCCGGCAGCAGGTCCAGGACCTCACCGGCGCCCTGCCCGACCTGGTCTGCGCCTGCGTCGGCGGGGGCTCGAACGCGATGGGCATCTTCCACGCGTTCCTGGACGACACCTCCGTCGAGCTCGTCGGCTTCGAGGCAGGGGGCGACGGCGTCGACGCCCCGCGGCACGCGTCGTCGATCGGCGGCGGCGACGTCGGCGTCCTGCACGGGTCGCGCAGCTTCATCCTCCAGGACGAGGACGGCCAGACCCGCGACTCGCACTCCATCTCGGCCGGTCTGGACTACCCGGGTGTCGGCCCGGAGCACTCCTGGCTGCACGACCTCCGGCGCGCCCGCTACGAGTCGGTCACCGACGCCGAGGCGATGGAGGCCTTCCGCCTCCTGTGCCGCACCGAGGGCATCATCCCGGCCATCGAGAGCGCGCACGCGCTGGCCGGTGCGCTGCGCGAGGCGAAGCGCCTGGGCGAGGGCAAGGTCGTGCTGGTGAACCTGTCCGGTCGTGGCGACAAGGACGTGGACACCGCGGCGAAGTACTTCCAGCTGATCGACGACGAGGGCAACGCCGTGACGGACGGAGCGGTCTGATGGCCAGCGTGGCGCAGCGGATCGAGGCGGTCCGGGCCGAGGGCCGGGCCGCACTGGTCGGGTACCTGCCGGTCGGCTACCCGACCGTCGAGGGCTCGGTCGAGGCGATGCGGGCGATGGTGGCGGGTGGCGTCGACGTCGTCGAGGTGGGACTGCCCTACTCCGACCCGCTGATGGACGGCCCGGTCATCCAGCGTGCCACCCAGCAGGCGCTGGACAACGGCGCGCGCTCCCGGGACGCGTTCACCGCCGTCCGCGGGGTCGTCGAGGCCGGTGCCCCGGCGCTGGTCATGACCTACTGGAACCTCATCGACCGCTACGGCATCGAGCGGTTCGCCGCCGACCTCGCCGCGGCGGGCGGCTCCGGTCTGATCACGCCCGATCTGCTCCCCGACGACTGCGACGAGTGGCTCGCCGCGTCGGAGAAGCACGACCTGGACCGGGTCTTCCTGGTCGCCCAGACCACCACCCCCGAGCGGATGCGAATGACCGTCGGCGCGAGCCGCGGCTTCCTCTACGCCGCGTCGCTGATGGGCGTCACCGGCGTCCGCTCGGTCGGGGTCGAGGCCCGTGACCTGGTCACCCGTGCCCGGGAGGTCGCGACCCTCCCGGTGTGCGTCGGGCTGGGGGTGCGGACCGCAGAGCAGGCGGCCGACGTCGCCTCCTACGCCGACGGCGTCATCGTCGGGACCGCGTTCGTGCAGGCCCTGGAGTCCGGCGGGCCGTCCGCGGTCGAGACGCTCGCCCGCGAGCTCGCCGAGGGCGTCCGGGCGGCGGAGCGCGTCTCCGCCTGACGGTTCCTCCACCGGCCGCGTCCGTCCCGTGGTGGGCGGGCGCGGCCGTCGTGGTTCTCCGAGCAGGCCCGCGGCCGCCGGGTCGCAGCTCCCGGCCGACCACCGGCCGATCCGCCCCGGACTCCGGAGCGGGACCGCCGGCGTCCACAGCGCCCGGGGGAACCGGTTCCGGGCCGCCGGGCGTGCGCGCCCGCGCCGCCGGAGGACGACCGGGCGGGACCAGCGGTGGTCGCCCACGGTGCACGCGGTGTTCCTGAGAGTCGCCGGGCCGGTTGGTCGCACGCCCGTACTCCGACCGGAGCGACCGGACCCCGCCCGCCGGACGGCGACGACCGGACGGCGGTGGGCGCTCTCAGGAACGCAACCCCGCCCCGGTGGGATTCCTATGTTCGTGTCACCGCACCGCGGCCCGCTCCCCCTCGGACGCTGCGGCGGTGGCCGGGGCTCCCCGCCCGGCCGGCTCCACGAACCGGAGTGATCCGATGACCCGCCCCGTCCTGCGCGGACGCGCCCCCGGCGTCCGCCCGACCGTAGCGTCGCACCCGCGACCGGCCCGAGGCCGGTCCGCGGCGGTCCGCGGCCCCCACACCCCCCACCCGCGTGCACCGCGGGCACCTGCACCGGCCGGGCGTGTGCCCGGGGACCGGTGACCCGCCCGGTTCCGCATCCGGTCACCGCACCCCTGCGGCGGGACTCCCCGCCGCCCGCCGACGCCTGGCTGGCGCATCGCCGCGCCCGCACGGTGTGGGGATCCGTGCTGGTCGCGGTCCTCGTCGGCCCGTCGCTGATCTGGATGCTCCGTTCCGGACCGCAGCCACTGCTGCACCAGCTCTCGGTGCTCACCGGACTGCTCGCGCTGTCGGCGATGGTCATCGTCGCGGTGCTGCCGTCCCGGGTGCGCGGGCTCTCCGGCGCACTCGGCCTGGAGACCCTGCTCGGCCTGCACCGCAGGCTCGGGGTGCTCGCCGGGGTGCTCGTCGCCCTGCACCTGGCCTGCGTCGTGGCCGACCACCCGGAACGCGTCGGGCTGCTCGTGCCGCTCGCGGCACCGGCCCGTGGGCAGGCGGCGACCCTCGCGACCCTCGCGGTCGTCGTGCTGCTGGTGCTCGCCCTGCGCGGCGTGCGGTCCGGCTCGCACGAGGTGTGGCGCTGGCTGCACCTGAGCCTGGCCGCGGTCGTGGTCGGCGCGTCGTCGCTGCACGTGCTGTGGCTGAACAACCTGGTGACCGACGCCGTCATGGGGCCGGTGCTGGGTGGGCTCGGTCTGGCCCTGGTCGCGGTGCTGGTGCTCCGCTGGGGCGCCCGCGCCGCGACCGGCGAGTTCCGGGTGCACGTCGTGCGTCCGGAGAGCCCCACCGTGTCGACGCTCGTCCTGGCCCGGCCGGGGCGGCACGCCGGACCGTGGTTCCGGCCCGGCCAGTTCGCCTGGCTGCGGCTGGAGCGGATGTCGGTGGAGGAACACCCGTTCACGATCGCCTCGTCGGCGTCCGACCGCGGCCGGGTCGAGTTCACCGTCCGGCACACCGGCGACTTCGCCGGACGGCTGCGCGAGCTGCGCCGCGGCGACCCGGTCTGGGTGGACGGCCCGTACGGCTCGTTCACCCCGGACTCGGTGCCCTCGACCGGTCTCGTGCTGATCGCCGGCGGGGTCGGCATCACCCCGATGATGAGCATGCTGCGCACCGCCGCCGACCGCGGCGACCGGCGGCCGTACCGGCTGGTGGTGCACGCCCGCGACCGCGCCGACCTGCTGTTCCGGGCCGAGCTCGCGCACCTGCGCACGCTGGTCGACCTGCAGGTGACGGAGGTGCTGCGCCGTCCGTCGGCGGACTGGTCCGGGGCGACCGGGCCGATCGACACCGCACTGCTCGCCGCCGTACTGACCGACCTCGACGACCCGGCCCGCCGGCTCGACTACTTCGTCTGCGGCCGGCCGCAGCTCGTCGGCGACGTCCTCGCCACCCTCACCGCGCTCGGTGTCCCGGACGACCGGGTGCACACCGAGCAGTTCGCCCAGGTCTGAGAAGGGGAGGAGAACCCATGTCCCGCCGGATCCCCGGCCCGCTCCGCTGGTCGGTGCTCGCCGCGCTGGCCGCCGTCGTCGCCGTCGTGCTCGCGCAGTACTGGGTGGCCACCTCGGCCGCCACCGACCAGCAGGAGGGGTGGACGCAGACCCGGTGGGGCCCGCTCGGCCCCGCCGACCGCGACCTGCTGCAGAAGGTGCGCCTCGCCGGACTGTGGGAGGCCCCGACCGGGCAGCAGGGCGAGCAGCAGGCCACCGCGCCCGCCGTCCGCGAGGTCGCCCGCAAGCTCGGCGTCGAGCACCACGACCTCGACGAGCTGGTCCGCTCCACCGCCGAGCAGCTCGGTGTGCTGCTGCCCAGCAGGCCCAACGACCAGCAGATCGGCTGGATGAACGACCTGACCGCCCGTACCGGGACCGACTACGACCGCCAGTTCGTGCAGATCCTGCGGGCCGCGCACGGCTCGGTCCTGCCGGTGATCACCGACGTCAAGGTCGGCACCCGCAACGAGCTCATGCGGCAGTTCGCGAACGAGGCATCGGTGTACGTCACCCGGCACATCGGCTACCTCGAGTCGACCGGCCTCGTCGACTACGCGGCGCTGCCCGCCCCGCCCGACCCGGTGCCGGCCGGGACCCGCACTGCGTCCGACGTCGTCGTCCCGGCGCTGGTGGTCGGGGTCGCCCTGCTCGCGGCGGGCGGGCTGCTCATGACGCTGCACCGGCGCGGCCGCCCCGCCCCCGGTCCGGCGGCCGCGCTCGTCCCCGCCCCGCGTCGTCCCGGCGACGGCGCCCGGCGGGCCCTGCCGGTCGGCCCGCCCGACCCCTGGGAGGAGCTGGCCCACGTGCCACCCGTCCGGCCGCGGCCCGATCCCGAGCCCGACCCCGTCGACGCCACACCCCACGACCTCGATCAGGACACCGACACCGGAGCGCCGCCCTCCCGCACCACCGGAGCGCACCGCACCGCCCCGAGGAGCCGATACCGATGAGATCCACCACCAGCCGCAGCAGGACGATCGCGGTCACCGCGCTCGCCCTGGGCCTGCTCGTCGCCGGGCCCGCCGCCTACGCCGCCGGGGCCGCCTCGGCCGACCGGGGCGGCCGGCCGTCGAACGTCGCGTCCGCCGGGGAGTCCGCCCCGGGCGGCTCGTCCTCCGGGAGCGGGGGGTCCTTCTCGTCCGGGGGCGGGGGACACGACCACTCCGGGCACACGGGATCCGGCGGCTCGGGCTCCGGGTCGGGCTCGGACCCGGGCTCCGGATCGGGGTCGGGCTCGGGGTCCGGCGGCTCCGGGTCCGGCGACGACTCTCCGGCGGAGGATCCCGGCGGGACGGACTCCGACGGACAGGGCTCCGGGGGCAAGGGTTCCGGCGGGCAGGGGGCCGGCGGGCAGGGTTCCGGCGGGCAGGGTTCCGGCGGCGCGCCGTCGGCGCTCGACATCCTGGCCGTCGACTGTTCCGGCAGCCGGCTCACCGCCCACGACGGCTTCCAGAAGGCACCCCGTTGCGTGTCCACCGCGTTCGGCGAGGTCGCCGACGCCGACCGCAGCCCGTCGCTGCTGATCACCCAGGCCCCGACGTCGGTCCGGCCCGGTGAGGCGTTCCGCCTGACCGTCAGCACGCGGAACCTGGTCCGCGACCGGTTCCTCCCGGCCGCCGAGGGCGGCTACTACGCGGAGGCCTCCCTGCTGGACGGCGAGGGGCTCCAGCGCGGCCACTTCCACACCGCCTGCCGGATCCTGCCCGATCCGGGCGAGGCCCCGGACTCCGCGCCCGACCCGCTGTTCTTCGAGGCCACCGAGGACGGCGGCGGCGGTGCGCGGCCGGACAGCGTCACCATCGACGTGCCGGGGGTCGAGCAGACCGGGGAGCTGCAGTGCTCGTCGTGGGCGGGCGACGGGTCGCACCGCACCCCGATGATGCAGCGGGCCGACCAGACGCCCGCGTTCGACTCGGTCCGGATCGAGGTGGGCTGACGTGCGACTCTCCGGACCCCTCCTGACCATGGTCGCCGTCGGCGCGGTCGCCGCCGGGGCCGCGACGGCCAACGTCGTGCTCACCGCGGAACCGCAACCGCTGCCCGCGGCGGCCCCCGCCGCCGTCGAAAAGGCCGCGGGCTCGCTCGCCCTCCCGGCGGCGCCCGCTCCGACCGCCTCCCCGGCACCGGCCGCGACCGGCACGGTCGTCTACAAGGGCCGGTCGACGAACGGGAAGGTCACCGTCGACATCCGGGTCACCGACGGCGCCGTGACGGCCTACGTCTGCGACAACCGCGGCATCGAGTCCTGGACGAAGGGCCCTGCCAACCCCCGGCGGCACCACCCGCCTGACCGGGAAGGACGGCGCGGAGGTCGAGTACGCCGTCGCCGACGGCGTCGCCACCGGCACCGCCCGCGCCGACGGGAGGGTCTGGGACTTCACCGCGGCCCGGACCGACGCGTCCGACCCGGCCCCGGCCGCGACACCGGCCCCCGCACCCGCCGAGGCGCCGGCTCCGTCCACCGGCGGCAGCGGCTACGGCGGTGGGTACTGATGTCCCCCCGCGCGCGGCACGCGGACCGCGACCTCACCGACCCGGTCGGGTTCGCCCCGGTCTCCGCGGACATCCGGCCCCCCGCGGCCCCGAGCACAGCGGCGGCTGGGTCGCCGTCCCGGAGCCGTCGTGGGCACCCGACCACGACCCCGACGGCGGCGCGGACCGGTGGGCGGGCACCGCCGACCGTCGCCGTGCCGCCGTGGCGAGGGATCTGTTCACCCCGACCGGCCCGCTCACCCCGCCCCCGGGCGGCGGTTCGGGCGCCCACGGGGTCACCACGCCGCGCCGCCCGGCGCGGGACGCCGGGGCCGCGCGTCCCGGCCGCCCGCGCCGGGCCGCCGGTGACGTCCCGCCGTCCGGATGGTCCGCCGGCGCCGACGACACCGCCTGGGCCGGGAGCACCCCCGGCGGCCCCCGGCGCGCCGGTGCGGACCGGCTGCACCGGTCCGACGACGCCGACCGTCACGGCCGACCGGCAGGCTCGGCCGGTCACCCCGACTCCTACGAACCGCTGGCCGGCTACGCCGAACCCGGCCGCTACGACCGGACGGGCGACCCCGCCGACGCCGGTGCCGACGTCGGCACCGGCACCCCGGCCGAGGACCCGGCCGCCGCGTACCGGGAGCGCCCCGCACGCCCCGCCGTCCGCGACCGGGCCGACGGGGACGACGCCCCGGGCCGCAGGCCCGAGCGGCGCGGCCCCGGCCGTCGCCGGTCCCGTGCGACGGCACCCCACCCGGCGCGCGCCCGTCGCCGCCCGGACACCGACCGGGGCTCCGAGGCCGCCGTCCCGGCGGAGGGCCTGTCGTGGCGGGTCGTCGCGATCCCGGTCGTCGTCGGGTCGCTGGTCGCGGTCGCGCTCGGCGTCTGGGCCCGCCAGCACGTCGGCACCGGCGTCGCGGTCAACCTCGCCGGCTTCTCCAGCGGCGCCGCGGCCAAGGCGTGGCTCGGCTCGGCCGCCCTGGTCCTCGCGGTCGTCCAGGGCGTCACCGGCCGGATGATGGTGCGCGGCTACGCCGACCCGGTCACCGCGGTCGCGCACCGCTGGTCGGGCCGGGCCGCGGTGCTGGTGACCGTGCCGGTCGCCGTGCAGTGCCTCTACGCGTTCGGCTGGTCCGGCGCGACGACGTCGGCGCTGCTCCACTCCGCGCTCGGCTGCCTGTTCTACGGCGCGTTCGTCACGAAGATGCTGCTCCTGCGCCGCCCCGGCGTTCCGGGATGGCTGCTCGCGGTCGCGGGCGGTCTACTGCTCGCCGTCCTCGCCGGGGTCTGGCTGACCTCGGCGCTGTGGTTCTTCGCCGGCCACGGCCTGTCGTTCTGATCCCCGACCGCCCCACCGTCCCCGGAGGTCCCCCGTGTCCCCGATCCCGCGCCGCCGGCTCCTCGCCGGCGCCGGTGCTGCCGTGGCCTGCTGCGCCGCGGGCTGCGCCACCTACGGAACCCCGCGCGACACGGCACCCGCCGCGCCCGCGCCGACGACCCCCGCCCCGTCGGCGGCCGCCCCGGGCAGCAGCGCCGCCGCGGCGCCGGCCGGCATCGCCGCCGTCGACGACGTCCCGGTCGGCGGCGGCCGGGTCTTCGCCGAACAGAGGATCGTCGTGACCCGCCCGGACGCGGACACCGTCCTGGCGTTCGACGCGACCTGCCCGCACCAGGGCTGTCTCGTCGACCAGGTCTCCCGGGCCGGGATCTCCTGTCCCTGCCACGGCAGCCTGTTCGCCGTCTCCGACGGGGCCCCGCTCGACGGCCCCGCGACGGCCCCGCTCACCTCGCGCCCGGTGCGGGTCGAGGGTGGGCGGATCGTGCCGGCCTGACCGGCACCCCGCGGGACCGGGGCCGGTCCCGCGGACCCGCACCGTGTCGTGCTCGCCGGGGGTCGGGAGCTCTGCCCGCACGTTCGCCCGGGAGAGCGGGCCGCCCGCTGAGAGCCCCGCGGGCGAACGAGGGGCCCGGCTGGCCCGGACGGCCGAACGCATTCCCGCCCGTCGCGTTCGCCGGTCCGTCCACCGGTCGGGGTCTCAGCTCGGGAGAAGCGGCGCCCACCGGTCCGTAACGTGCGGTCCGCACCGGTTCCGTGGTCGCTCCCCCGACTTCCGCGCCGCGCGACATGCCGCCGGATCCGGCGACGCTCCCCGTCGCCGGACCCGCGCGTCCTGGCCGCGGTGCCGGAGGACCGCCGTGCCCGGGACCTCGACCCCGGGCACGGTGGTGCACACCGCCGACGGAAGGCCCCCGTGGACACGTCCGAGACCCGTACCGACACCCCGGCCGCCCGCGTCCCCGCCCCACGGCGCGCGGAGCGGGGCGAGAGCTGGACCGATCGGCTCGGCTGGGAGGAGACCCCGGACCCCGACCGCCTCAGCCGAGGGTGAACGGGTCGCGGGTGCCGCCGGACAGCTCCACCCACACCGACTTGTTCTCCAGGTACTCCTCGACGGCCGCGACGCCGTTCTCCCGGCCGAGCCCGGACTGCCCGAACCCACCGAACGGGACGCTCGGCGCGACGACCCGGTAGGCGTTGATCCACACCGTGCCCGCCCTGATCCGCCCGGCGACGCGGTGTGCGCGGTGCACGTCCTTGGTCCACACCGCACCGGCCAGGCCGTACGGGGTGTCGTTGGCGAGCGTCACGGCCTCGTCCTCGTCGGTGAAGGTCAGCGCCGCGAGCACCGGGCCGAACACCTCCTCCCGGTACACGGTGGACTCCGGGGTCACCCCGGTGATCACCGTGGGCTGCACGAAGTAGCCGCCGAGGCCGGACTCCGCGGCCCCGCCGTGGGCGACGGTGTTGCCCTCGGCCTTCGCCGTCTCCAGGTAGCCGAGGACCTTCTCGTACTGCGGCCCGTTCGCGACGGGGCCCATCTCGGTGTCCTCGGCGTTCGGGTCGCCGAGCGTGATCGTCGCCGCGCGCTCGGCGATGAGCCGGACGAGCTCGTCGTGGACGTCGGCGTGCACGATCAGCCGCGACCCCGCCATGCAGGTCTGGCCGGTCGCGGCGAACACGCCGGCGATGATCCCGTTCGCGGCCGATTCCAGGTCGGCGTCGGGGAAGACGACCTGCGGGGACTTGCCGCCCAGCTCCAGGGTGACCTTGTTCAGGTTCGCAGCGGCCGCCTTCGCGATCGACCGACCGGTCGCGGTGGAGCCGGTGAACGCGACCTTGTCGACGCCCGGGTGCCCGGCCAGGTGCGCGGCGGTGTCCCGGTCGTTCGTGCTGACGACGTTGACCACCCCGGCCGGGATCCCGGCCTGCTCGATCAGCTCGGCCCACTTCAGCGTCGAGGCGGGCGAGTGCTCCGACGGCTTCACGACGATCGTGCAGCCCGCGGCCAGCGCGGGCGCGACCTTCCAGGTCATCAGCAGCAGCGGCGAGTTCCACGGCGTGATCGCCGCGACGACGCCGACCGGCTCCTTGCGCGTGTAGACCAGGTAGTTCGGGTTCGGTGCCGGGATCTGGCGGCCCTCGATGGTCGGGGCGATCCCGGCGTAGTAGTGGTACCAGCCGCCGAGCCCGTTGAGCTGGCCGATCATCTCCCGGTACAGCTTCCCGGAGTCGTCGACCTCGGTCCGGGCCAGGGCCTCGGCGTTCTCGGTGATCAGGTCGCCCAGCCGGCGCAGGCAGGCGGCGCGGGCGAACGGGGTCATCGCGCCCCACTCGCCGTCGAGCGCGGTGCGGGCGGCGGCGACGGCGGCGTCGACGTCGTCGGGGCCGCAGTCCGGCACCGTCGCCCAGGCCCGGCCGGTGAACGGGTTCTGCGTCTCGAAGGTCCGGCCGGACGCCGCGTCCACCGGCTCCCCGCCGATCAGCATCCTGAAGGTCTCGAGCTCGGCCATGGACGGTCCTCTCTGCTGCGGCTCCGGTGACGCACGTCCCACCCGGTGACCCTACGAATCCCGGCCCCGATCCGCAGCCGGTGCAGGATGGGCGCATGGCACTCGATCTGCACCACGTCGTGGACGGTCCGGCCGACGCACCGGCCGTGCTGTTCGGCCCGTCGCTGGGGACCGACCTGCACCTGTTCGACGCCCAGGTGGCGGCCCTGTCCGACCGCTTCCGCTGCGTCCGGTTCGACCTGCCCGGCCACGGCGACTCGGCGCCGGCCACCGGTGACCTCACGATCTCCGAGCTCGGCCGAGGCGCGCTCGCCGCCGCCGACGCCGCCGGGATCGGGGACTTCCACTACGCCGGCGTCTCGATCGGCGGGGCGATCGGCCAGTGGCTCGGCGTGCACGGTGGGGAGCGGGTGCGCAGCATCGCGGTCCTGGCGACGGCGGCGCGCTTCCCGAACCCGGACTCGTGGCCGCAGCGCGCGGCGACCGTGCGGGCCGACGGCACGGCCGCGATGGTCGGCTCCCGGCCCGGGACCTGGTACGTCGAGACCTGGGCGCAGCGCGACCCGGCCGGTGAGCAGCGGCTGCTGGACATGCTGCGCGCCACCGACGACGAGAGCTACGCGGCCTGCTGCACCGCCATCGGCGCCTTCGACATCCGCGCCGAGCTGGGCACGGTGTCGGTGCCGGCCCTCGTCGTGGCGGGGGCGGACGACCCGGCGACGCCGCCGTCGTCGCTGCACGAGATCGCCGACGCGATCCCCGGTGCCCGCTACGCCGAGGTCCCCGACTCGGCGCACCTGCTGAACTACGAGCGTCCCGACGAGGTGAACGCCCTGCTCGCCGAGCACCTGGCGCCCCTGACCTGACTCGCCCGCCCCCTCACCCCTCCTCGCCCCCCTCGCCCTCGCCCCTCCCGGTCGCACGAGCGGGCTGTTCGTACGAACCTTTCGTACGAACGGCCCGCTCGTGCGAGGGCGGGGGCGTTACGACGTGCGGGTGGCGCGGCGGGCGCGGTAGGCGGCGACGTGCGCCCGGTTCGCGCAGTTGCCGGTGTCGCAGAACCGCTTGGACCGGTTGCGGGACAGGTCGACGAGCACGGCGTCGCAGTCGTCGGCAGCGCAGCGGCGCAGCCGGGACAGGTCGTCGCCGCGCACCAGGTCGACGACCGACATCGCGATCTCCGCGCCCATCCGGTCCGCCAGCGGCGCGTCCTGCGGGGTGACGTGCAGGTGCCAGTCCCAGCCGTCGTGGCGCGCCAGGTGCGGACGGGCGTCGGTCTCGGCGAGGAGGGTGTTGACGAGCGCGACGGTGCCGTCGCGGTCCGGACCGTCGCCGTCGGGGGCGGGCCAGAGCCCGGCCAGCCGTTCCCGCAGCGCGCGGACCGCCCGGCGCTCGTCGTCGGAGCCGGACCGGCGCCCGGAGTACGGCTGCCCGGCCAGCCACCCGGCGAAGCCGGGCACGTCGTCGAGCGGGTCCGGCTCGGCCCGGCGGGTGTTCACCAGCGCCGCGGCCGCCGCGAGCAGCACCTGGGTGTCATGGGCGAATTCCATGTTGACCCCTGACATGGTCGGTTCCTACTGTCAGCAGTCTATGGGTGCTTCGGTCGTGACACGGGATCACATGGTCCGCGGGCTGGTGTGGGCGCTGGTCTCGGCCGCCGCCTACGGCTTCTCCGGACCGCTCGGTGCGGCGTTCCTGGAGGCGGGCTGGTCACCCGGGCTGACGACCCTGCTGCGGATCGCGGGCGCCGCCGTCCTGCTGCTCCCGGTGACGGTCGTGATGCTCCGCCGGTACCCGCTCAGCGCGCCGAACGCCCGCAAGGTCCTGCTCTACGGCCTGGCCGCCGTCGCCGGTGTGCAGCTGTGCTTCTTCCAGGCGCTGCAGCACCTGTCGGTGGGCGTCGCCCTGCTGCTGGAGTTCCTCGCCCCCGTCCTGCTCGTCGGCTGGACCTGGGTGCGTACCCGGCGCACCCCGGCCGCGGTGACGCTCGCCGGCTGCCTGGTCTCGCTGGCCGGACTCGTGCTGGTCGTCGACCCGTTCGGGAGCCGGGCCGTCGACCTGACGGGAATCCTGTGGGGCCTGGGTGCGGGGGTCTGTGTCTGCGTCTACTTCCTGCTGCCCGGCGGCGGTGACGAGGGCGGCGTCCCGCCGTTGCTGATGATCTCCGGTGCGATGCTGGTCGGCGCCGTGACGCTCACCGTGACCGGGCTGCTCGGCATCACGCCCTGGCGGGTGGGGGAGTCCAGCGGCCGGCTGGCGGGCGTCGACGTGCCCTGGCCGGTGCTGCTCGGGATGCTCGTCGTGCTCGCGACGGCCCTTCCGTACCTCACGGGGATCATCGCGATCCGGCGTCTCGATACCCGCATCGCGTCGTTCGTGGGGCTGTCCGAGGTGATGTTCGGGGTGCTCGCGGCCTGGGTGCTGATCGCCCAGGTGCCGACCCTGGTCCAGGTCGCCGGTGGGGTGCTGATCCTCGGGGGCATCGTGCTGATCCGGCGGGCGGAGAACCGGGTCGTGACGACGCCGGGTGAGATCGCCGCCCAGGGCTGACGGGACGGCGCTGACGGGACGGCGCTGACGGGCCAGCGCCGTCCGCGGGTCCCGCACGTGTCGGGACCTGCCGGGACCGCGGCGGAGCAGCGATCGGTCCGGGCTCCGCAGCGGGTGGTGCGACGTCGTCGCGTCACCGGACGTGGGATCCGCCCGATCGGGTCTCCGGGGTGCGTGGAACGTGCGATGCACCACCCACTAGCCTCGGCGCGAATCCGACCCGTGTGGATGCCCGGCGGGTCGTGGGACCGGACGAATCGAGAGTGTCGTGTCGCTGCCCAGTCGCTTCCGAACCAGCTCGTTCTGCCTCGACGGCGGCTGTGTCGCCGTGGCGCGGAGTGCCGACGGGCGCGTCGAGGTCGCCTCCACGCTGGACACCGCCGCCACGCCGATCGCCTTCACGCCGGCGGAGTGGGATGCCTTCGTGGCCGGCGTCAAGGCGGGGGAGTTCGACTCGCAGGTCCTGCATCCCTGAGGTTTCAGCCCGCGATGGCTGCGAGGTGGTCGCGGCTCGCCCGGGGGGACAGCGCTCCCCGCAGTACGTCCGACCAGATCGATCGGTACGTGTCCACCTCGACCGGCGTGTCGAAGTAGGCGTCGTGGCCGGTGCTCTCCACGTTGACCACGGTCCAGTCCGATGTGGTCTCGCGAGGCTCGAAGATCGCGAAAGTGCTCACCGCTCGCGTGTACCCGGCGGTGAACGGCACGATCTGGACCTCGATGTTCGGTTGCTCGGACCGCTCCAGGACGTGTCGTACCTGCTCGCGGAGGACAGCACGATCGCGCCCTCGGTGCAGCGCACTCTCGTCCATGACGGCGTGCAGGGTGAGGGGTGGTGCGTCCCGGCGGGCGGGGTCCACCACTGCCTGCCGGCCGATCCGGATCTCGACCAGCCTGTCGAGCTCGGCCGCCGATGCCGCGGGGAACGCGTCGGACAGGATGTCCCGCGCGTAGGCCTCGGTCTGGAGCAGGCCCGTGATCGGCGTACTGAACATCAGCTCGGTGGCCGACTCGGACTCGAGCGAGATGAACATGTCGAGGTCGGCGACGGCGACGGTCGAGTTGAACGGTTGCCACCATCCGGGTGATTTCGCGTCGGTCGCCCAGGCCAGGAGCTGTTCCCGGGATTCCGGTGAGGCGTCGTAGATCTCCAGCAGGTCCCGGACATCGCGGTACTTGGGCTCCACCTGGCCCGTCTCGATGCGCGAGAGCTTCGATGCCGACATCTCCAGGAGCTTCGCGATGTCGCCCAGCTGCTTCTTCCGTCGCACCCGTAGTTGTTTGAGGGCCCAGCCCAGACGGCGGCGGATGACGACGGGGCCGTGTGTCACGGTCATCCCCGACCTCCTCATGATCACGAGCGTGTCGAGCCTGGCTCCGGACCACCGTAGTCGTTCTGCAATTGCAGACGAAGTCTTGCATTTCCATCTGGTGCACATGGCCGTTCGCGCCGCATACTCGGTTCCCAGGTCCTGGACAGCGGTCACCACCGCTGGAGGGGGTGCGCCATGCACGACCATGACGGCACCACGCACGGCTCCGAGATCCCCACCCCGCCGCACCGGAGCGGGGGTGGCACACCATGACCACCTCGCTGGTCCTCCTCGGCGGAGTCCTCGCCCTCCTCTGGTTCGCCGTGCTCATCGGGATGTCGCTGGACACCGAGAACCAGCGACGCCAGTGGAAGCGGGTCGCCCGTGAACGCCGGCACCGCCGGGAGGAGCGCCGACCGGTCCTCACGAGCTGTCCCGGCCGGACTGCCCGCTCCGGCGTCCCGGCTGACCGGTCGGCGGAACCCGACGGCAGGCCACCGGTCGTCGGCGCAGGTGGACGTCGGAGCGGGACGGGCCGGGTCGCCCCGGCCGGGTGGACCGCCCGGCGACGGGAGTCCGGACCGGAGGAGGGTGTCGTGATGCAGGTCGTCGACCACGAGCCGCGCGCCTGGTTCCTGCTGCGCGACGGCGCCGGGACCTACCTGGACGTGAACTGCTCGCACGGCCCGGTCGGGTACTCGGTGCTCCTGGAGCTCGACGACGACGAGCGGCGCGCCCTCGACGAGGGCGGGCGCGGCTACCTGGACGGCCTGGCCGCGGTCGTCGCCCACCGGGTCCGCTCGACGTACCGGGACCGCGACCTCACGCACTCCCGCGGGCACGAGGTGACCGCGGCCGTGGCCGCGTGGCGGTCCGGCGGCGCGACCGGCTGACCGCGCCGCCGACCGGGGCCTCAGCCCGCGGCGACCGCCTGCGCGACGGCCTGCGGGGTCGCGTCGACCTGGGTGCCGTCGACCTTGACCGTCGGGGTACCGGACACCCCGTCGCGCAGCGCCTGCTGGGTGATCTGGGCGACCCACGGCGCGTAGCGCTGGTCGTCGACGCACCGGGCGAAGTCGCCGCCCGCGCCGGCCTTCTGTCCGAGCGCGACCAGCTGCTCGTCCGGCAGCCCGGCGCCGCCCTCGGCGGGCTGGTTGTCGTAGAGCTCCTTCTCGAACTGCGGGAACACCCCGGCCTCGGCCGCGCACCCGGCCGCGGCCCCCGCACGGGTCGAGTACCGGGTCGACGAGGCCCGGTCCAGGATCGCGATCGGGTGGTAGACGATCTTCGCCTGGCCGGAGGACACGAGCTGGTCGAGGGTCTGTCCGGCCTGCGCCTCGAACTGCTTGCAGATCGGGCACTGGAAGTCGAGATAGACGTCGAGCGTCTTCGGGGCCGCCTCGTTGCCGACGGTCACGCCCTGCGCGGTCGCGTTCGCCGGGACGGCGACGCCACCACCGGAACTCTTCCAGTAGACGCCGGCGCCGACGAGCGCGGCGAAGGCGACCACGACGACCAGCGCGATCACCGTGAACTGCGACGGTCCCTTCCTCGCGGTGAGCGGGTTCGCCGCCGCCTTCCGCTTCCCGGTGGCCATCAGGGTTCCTCCTCGGACGTCTGCGTGACCCCTCTCCCGACGACCAGTTGTACGCCCTGTCGCCGTGCAACGGTTCGGTGGGGCACCGGTCCGTCGCAGGTCAGGAGCCCGGGTGGCGCATCTTCGATCGCGTGTAGAACCATGGGGTCGTGAGTACCGACAGCGCCGTGGACCGGACCGCGGGGGAGACGGACGTCCGTACTGTCGAGCTCAAGATCGACGGGATGACCTGTGCGGCCTGCGTCGGACGGGTCGAGCGCAAGCTGGGCAAGCTCGACGGCGTCGACGCGACCGTCAACCTGGCCACCGAGCGCGCGCTGGTCCGGTACCCGTCGGCGACCCCGGTGACGACCCTGGTCGAGACGGTCCGCAAGGCCGGCTACGGCGCCACCGAGATCCGCCCGACCGACACCGGCGACGAGGCCACCTCCGACGACACCGCGCTGCGCAGGCTGCGGACCCGGATGGCCGTGGCGCTGATCCTGTTCATCCCGCTGGCCGACCTCTCGCTGGCGATGTCGCTGGTCCCGTCGCTGCGGTTCCCCTACTGGCAGTGGGTGGTCGTCGCGCTGGCGCTGCCCGTCGTCGGGTGGGCGGCATGGCCGTTCCACCGCACCGCGGTGCTCAACCTGCGCCACGGGACGACGTCGATGGACACCCTCGTCTCCCTCGGCGTGGTCTCGGCGTCGGCCTGGTCGCTGGGGGAGATGGCCCTGCTCGACACCCGCACCACCCTGACCGGGTGGGACGCGGTGCTGCACCCGTCCGGGCCGCTCTACCTCGAGGTCGCGGCCGGTGTCACCACCTTCGTGCTGGCCGGGCGGTACTTCGAGGCCCGCGCCCGTCGCTCGGCCGGACGTGTCATGCGGTCGCTGGCCGCCCTGGAGACCGACGAGGTCACGGTCCTGTCCGGCACCTCGGAGTCCCGGGTCCCGGTGCGACGGCTGCGGGTGGGTGACCGCTTCCTGGTGCGGCCGGGCGAGCGGGTCGCCGCCGACGGCGTCGTCGAGACCGGGCGGGCCACGGTCGACACCAGCGCGATGACCGGCGAACCGGTGCCGGTCGAGGTCGGGCCGGGTGACGCCGTGACCGGCGGCACGATCGCCTCGGGCGGACGGCTGGTCGTCGTCGCCGAGCAGGTCGGCGCGGACACCCGCCTCGCGCGGATGATCGCGGCCGTCGAGCGGGCGCAGACCGAGAAGTCGGCGACGCAGCGACTGGTGGACCGCGTCTCCTCGGTGTTCGTCCCGGTGGTGCTGGTGGTCGCGCTGCTCACCCTGGGGGGCTGGCTGCTGGCCGGTGCGGGCTGGGCCGGTGCGCTGGCACCCGCCATCGCCGTGGTGATCATCGCCTGTCCGTGCGCGCTGGGGCTGGCGACGCCGACCGCGCTGATGGTCGCCACCGGCCGCGGCGCCGAGCTGGGGATCTTCGTCAAGGGCCACCGGGCGCTGGAGACCACCCGGGCCGCCGACACCGTCGTGCTCGACAAGACCGGGACGCTGACCACCGGGCGGATGACCGTCGTCGACGTCGCGGTGGCGGGCGACGGCGACCGGGACGAGCTGCTCGCGCGGGCCGCGGCCGTCGAGAGCGGTTCCGAGCACGCGATCGCCACCGCGATCCGCAGCCACGCCCGGCCGGACGTCCCCGCGGTGGACGACTTCGTCGCGCTGCCCGGTCTCGGCGCGCACGGCACCGTGGACGGCCGCGTCGTCACCGTCGGGCGGCCCCCCGAGGACACCGGCGCGCTCGCCGGGCGGCTCGCCGGGTGGGAGGCGGCGGGGCACACCGTCGTCGCCGTGCACGTCGACGACGCCCTCGCCGGCCTGGTCGCGCTGGCCGACCCGGTGAAGGAGTCCGCCCCGGTCGCGGTGGCCGAGCTGGTCGCGATGGGGCTGCACCCGGTGCTGCTCACCGGTGACCGGCCCGCCGCCGCGCACGCCGTCGCCCGGGCCTGCGGGATCACCGAGGTCGTCGCCGGGGCGCTGCCCGACGGCAAGGTCGACCACGTCCGCGCCCTGCAGGCGCAGGGCCGCACCGTCGCGATGGTCGGCGACGGCGTGAACGACGCCGCCGCGCTCGCCGCGGCCGACCTCGGCATCGCGGTCGGCTCGGGCACCGACGTCGCCCTGGAGGCCGCCGACGTCGTGCTGGTGCGCGACGACCTGCGGGTGCTCCCGGCGACGGTCGAGCTGGCCCGCGCCACCATGGGCACCATCCGCGGGAACCTGTGGTGGGCGTTCGGCTACAACACCGCCGCGATCCCGATCGCCGTGGCCGGACTGCTCAACCCGCTGCTGGCCGGAGCAGCGATGGCCCTGTCGTCGTTCCTGGTGGTCACCAACAGCCTGCGGCTGCGGAAGGCGGCGAGCTGGGCCGACGGCACCCTCGGCGGGACCCGGTCCCCGGTCGGGGAGGAGACCACCGACTACGTCGAGCCCACGGTCCACACCCCCTGACCGGTCCCCGCACCCGTTGCAGCGGGTGTGGACCGCCGCCGGCGGGTGTGGACGGGGCGCCGGTGGCGGAATACCGCGGTCGGGGGTGGGGCTGATCGGGGTGTGCCCGATGCGATCGACACCCGCCTCGACAGGATGCTGGCCGGCATGGAGTGGGCACTGCAACGGTCCCGCCGCTCCCGGGTCACCGACGGCGCAAGCGCCACGGTGCTCGACGACACCGCCGGGTTCGTGTTCCTGCACGAGGGGCGCGCCGCGGTCCGGACGGCGACGGGCTGCTGGCTCCCGGTCGCGGCGGGCGACCTCGTGCTGGTCCCGCACCGGGCCGACCTGACGGTCCGCGGCGAGGACGGGGCGGACCTCACCGCCGCCGTGCTCGCCGCCCCGCCGTCGCGCGCCCACGGTGACCCGGCGCTGCCGTCGGTGCTCGTCGCCCGCGCGTTCGGGCCCGCCGAGCCCGGCATGGCGACGCTCGTCCGCGGGATGGAGTGCGGGTGGAGCACCGTCGGCGGGCGGGTCCGCAGCGGTGACACCGTGATCTGCAGCCGGATCACCACGACGATCGCCGTGACCGCGGTGCGGATGTGGGTCGAGCAGCAGCCGACCGGCACCGACCGCTGGCTCGCCTCGGCGCTCGACCCCCGGATCGCCAGGGCCCTGCGGGCGATCCACGCCGACCCGGCCCGACCCTGGACGGTCGCCGGGATGGCCCGGGAGGCGACGATGTCGCGGGCGGTCTTCGCGGCCCGGTTCGCCGAGGTCGTCGGGCGGACCCCGGCGGGCTACCTGGTCGCCACCCGGGTCGACGCCGGCCGGGCACTGCTGGCGGACGGCAGCGCCACGGTCGCCGAGGTCGCCCACCGGGTGGGTTACCGCTCCGAGCTCGGGTTCGCCAGGGCGTTCCGCCGGGAGTCCGGGATGTCGCCCTCCTGCTGGCGGTCGTCGGTCCGGTCCGCGCCCGCATCGGCGCCGTAGGGCGGGTCCTGCGGGGCGGAGCCGAAGACGAGCCCGCCGACCGCGGCGGCGACGGCCGCACCGGCCAGCGTGGTCGTCACACCGAGGACGTCCACGAGCAGCCCGCCGGCAGCGGCCCCGACCGTGATGGCGAGCTGGAACCCCGCGACGAGCAGGCCGCCCCCGGCCTCCATGCGGCTCGGGACGACCCGGGCGATCCAGGTCGTCACGACGGTGAGCCACGCTCCGAACGACAGCCCCCAGACGGCCACGCCGGCGACGACCACCGGGAGCACCGTCGGGAACACGGCCACCGCGGCGACCCCGAGCGCGAGCGTCGACGGGACCGCGTAGCGGACGACCCGCAGGTGGCGGTCGACCACCAGCCCGACGACGACGTTGCCCACGACACCGCCCGCGCCGAACACCGCCAGCAGCACGGCCACCCCGCCGGCGTCGAGTCCCGGGACGGTCCCCAGCGCCGGTCGGACGTAGGTGAACGCGGCGAAGTGCCCCAGGACGGTGAGCACGTGACCGGTCAGCCCCCGCGCGATGCCCGGCGCCCGCAGGGTGTCCAGCAGCGGGCGCACGCCGTCGGAGGCGTCCGGGGCCACCGCCGGGAGCGCCGAGCGGATCGCCACCGCGGTGACCGCGGACAGCGCGGCGACGCCCACGAACACCGCCCGCCAGCCCGCGACCGAGCCGAGCAACACGGCCAGTGGGACCCCCGCGACCGTCGCCACGGTCGTCCCGGTGTTCACCAGCATCACTGCGCGGCCGAGCCGCCCGGGCGTGGACAGGTGCGCCGCGACGGCCAGCGACATCGCCCAGAACCCGCCGATCGCGGCCCCGAGGAGCAGCCGTGCCAGCAGCAGCACGACGAAGTTCGGCGCCACCGCGACGGCCAGGTTCGACACCGCGGCGGCCGCGGCGAGCGCCGTCAGCAGGGTCCGGCGGTCGAGCCGGGGCAGCAGCACCCCGATCGTGGGGGCGACGAGGAGCCCGACGAACGCCGTGGCCGACACGGCCTGACCGGCTTGCCCCTCGGAGATCCCCAGCGCCGTGGCCATCGGGGTGAGCAGGCCGGGCGGCAGGAACTCGGCGAGCACGAGCACGAAGCTCGTCATCGCCATCACGGCGACCGCGCCCCACGCGGTGCGTTCCGGGCGGGTCGTCGGTACGAGGGTGTCGGTCATGCCCCCAGGTTTCGCTACGGAACGCTCGTCGGCCCATCGGATCGTCCGGCGGAACAGACCGGGCGTCCGGATCAGGCCCCGTGCACCCAGTGCGTGCCGTACCGCCCGGCCAGCTCGGCGGCCTGCCCGTCGTCGAGCCACCGGGCCTCGCGGCCGCCCAGCAGCACGGTCACCCGCGCGGCCTCCTCCAGCTCCACGGCGGCGTCGACCGCGCGGTCCAGGTCACGCCCACCCGTCAGTGACCCGTGGTTGCCGAGCAGGGCGGCGGTGAACCGCCCCGGCAGACCGTCGAGGCTCGCGGCGAGCTCCGCCGAGCCCGGCGGGGCGTAGGGCGCCAGGGGGGTACGGCCGACCCGCATGACGAAGTACGGCGTGACCGGCGGCAGCGCCGAGGCCGGGGACCAGGGCGGCAGGCAGGACGCCGCGACGGCGCACGGCGAGTGCAGGTGGACCACCGCGGCGACCTCGGGCTCGCGCCGGTAGAGCGCCAGGTGCAGCGGGACCTCCTTGGACGGCCCCGACCCGGCCACCGGCACCCCGGCGGTGTCGACGACGGCGAGCAGGTCGGGCTCCAGCTCCCCGAGTCCGAGCCCGGTCGGGGTGACGACGACCAGGTCCCCGACCCGTTCCGACAGGTTCCCCGACGCGCCGGGACTCAGCCCGGCCGCGACGACCTGCCGACCGGCCGCACAGACCCGTTCGGCGGCCGCGAGCAGGTGCGGGGGGAGCGGCGCGGCGCTCACGCCGCTCCGTCCGGCGCCGCGTCCCAGGCCCGGACGAACAGGTCCGGACCACCGAAGTTGCCCGACTTGAGGACCAGCCCGAGCGGCTCCTCACCGTCGCCGCGCTCCGCCCTGGCCCACGCGACGCCCGGGTCGAGCCGCGGACCGACGACCAGCCCGCGGACCCCGAGCGCCGCGACGACGGCTCCGGAGGTCTCACCCCCGGCGACGACGAGGCGCCGCACGCCGTGCTCCACCAGCAGCCGGGCGACGGCGCCGAGCGCCTCCTCGAACAGGGGGGCGTCCTCGGGGCCGGACAGGTCGCCGTCGTCGCCGGTCGCGTAGACCACGACCGGACCGTCCGCGGGTGGGTGGGCGAGGACCTGCCCGGCGACGGCGCGGTGGGTGCCCGACGGGTCCCGCCGCAGCGCGACCGGGTCGAGCCGGATCCCGGCCCCGGCGGCGGCACCCGCCCGGACCTGGGCCCGGGTGGCCTGCGACGCGCTGCCCGACAGGACCACCCGGGGACCGTCACCGGCGGCGGGGACGGCGGCCTCCGCGGCCGCGTGCGGCCCGGTGAGTCCCTGGGCGACCGCGCTGCCCCCGGTCAGCAGCGGCAGGTCGGCGGTGGCCTCCACCAGGGTGACCAGGTCGGCGTCGCGGACGGCGTCGACGACGAGGTGGCGGGCCCCGGCGGCGGCCCGCTCGTCCAGCGCGGCGCGCAGGGCGGCCGGTCCGGCCGTCACCGCGGGCAGCCCGACCAGGCCCACCGCCCCGGCGCCGCCGCGGACCTGTGGGGCGAGCAGCCGGGGCAGGCTGGAGTCGCGCATCGGGGTCAGCGGGTGGTCGCGCATCGGGGACTCGTCCAGCGGGTCGTCCCCGACGAACAGATGGCCGCGGTAGACCGTCCGGCCGTTCGCGGGGAACGCGGGGGCGACCACCGTCCACGGTGCGCCGAGCGCGTCGAGCAGGGCGTCGGCGACCGGTCCGATGTTGCCGTCGGGGGTGGAGTCGAACGTCGAGCAGTACTTGAACAGGACGCGGTCGCAGCCGTGCTCCCGCAGTGCCGCCAGTGCGGCCAGCGAGGCGGCGACGGCCTCGGCGGGCGGGGCGGTCCGGCTCTTCAGCGCGACGACCACCGCGTCGGTGCCGTCCGCGGCGGACGGCAGCCCGCCGGACACCGCCTCGCCGGGGACGACCACGGTCCGGAACCCCGCGGTGGTCAGCACGATCGCGAGGTCGGTCGCGCCGGTCAGGTCGTCGGCGATGGCGCCGATGGTGGTCACGGTCGTCCTCCTGGGGTGGGGGCGGGGGGCGTCAGACGGCACCGACGGCGATCAGGACGTTGAGCACGGCGAAGCCGGTCACCCCGGAGATCACCGAGGCGACGCCGATCGAGCGGATCCCCTGGCCGACGGTCATGTTGGACAGCGTGGTGGTGACCCACCAGCCCGACGAGTTGGCGTGCTTCATGATCTGGGCGCCGGTGGCGCAGGCCAGGTAGATCGCGATCGGGGCGAGGCCGAGCACGTCCACCAGCGGCTGCATGATCGCGGCGGCGGTCATGACACCGAGGATGTTCGACCCGGTGATGGTGCACACGGCGGCCGCGACGAGGAACGGGATGACGATCGGCGAGATGCCGATCTGCTGCACGCCCTCGGCCACGCTCTCGGCCACCCCGGTCTCCCGGATGGTGGCCGCCAGCGCCCCGCCGACACCGGTCAGCGCGAGCGGCATCGCGGCGATCCGCAGGCCGCTCTCGAACAGGTCGGTCAGGGTCTCCTTGTCCCGCCAGCGCCCGCGGAACAGCGGCAGGGACAGCACGCAGGCCAGGAAGAGTGCCATCGTCGGCTCGCCGACGAACTCCAGGACCCCGCGCACCGGGTTGCCCTCGGTCATCAGCGGCCCGAGCAGGGAGGCGCCGCTGATCAGCACGATCGGCGCGACGATCGGGGTCAGGCAGGCGATCAGCGACGGCCCGCGGACGGCGGTCCGCTCGGTGACGGCGGTGTCGCCGGAGGGTCCGCTCCCACCGGTGGCGAGGTGCTCGACGAACTCGGGCTTCGGGTCGACGTGGGTGCGGATCGTCGTGAGGTAGAGGGTCGCGGCGAGGATGCCCGGCACGCCGACGGCGAGGCCGAGCAGGATCGCCTGGCCGGTCGGCACCCCGAGCAGCGCGGCGGAGGCCAGCGGGCCCGGCCCGGGCGGCACGACCGAGGTCATGACGTAGGCGCCGATGTAGAGGATCGGGCCCAGCTTCATCATCGAGATCCCGGTGCGGGCGGCCAGCGCCGAGACGATCGGGATGAGCATGACGACCACGGAGTCGGCGATCAGTGGGATGCCCACCACCGACGAGGCGAGCGCGACGGCCCAGGGGACCTTCCGCTCGGAGAACAGCCGCAGGCACCGTTCGGTGATGGCCTCGGCGACGCCGGAGAGCTCGAGCATCTTCCCCAGCACACAGCCGAAGATCACCAGCAGGCCGACGCTGGCGAGGGTGCTGCCGAACCCCTCGGTGACCAGGTCGATCGTCCCCGTCCCGCCCATGCCCAGCGCCAGGCCCAGCGCGACGACCACGACGAACAGCGTCGCGACCGGATGGACCTTGAAGCGGGCGATGAACAGGACGAGCACGACGAGCGCGAGCAGGAACGCGCTGAGGACGTAGATGTCCGACACGACGATGTATCCGATCCGGGAAGGGGGCGGGGTCAGCAGGTCGCGCCGGTGCGCCAGGCCGCGAGCAGGTGGGGGTCGGGGTCGGCGAGGTCACCGATCCGCACCGGCGCGCCGGCCGGCACGTCCCGGGCCAGCCTGGCGTGCGCGGCCAGGTAGAGCGGGGCCACGTCGTCGGGTGCCTGCGCCGCGGCGAACAGGACGGGGGCGACCCCGTCGACGTCGTGGTGGTGCCCGCCCATGGCGAGGGTGCGGCCCGCCGGGAGACCGGT
The DNA here is from genome assembly GCF_020131355.1 of Pseudonocardia sp. ICBG1293. Lineage (GTDB taxonomy): Bacteria > Actinomycetota > Actinomycetes > Mycobacteriales > Pseudonocardiaceae > Pseudonocardia. Next base: position 17,920 of record NZ_JAHLEL010000008.1, on the reverse strand, counting down.
CCGGGCCCGACCGGCGAGCACGACGTGGCGTCCGCGGCCCGGGGGCGCCGCCGCGGCACCGCGCTCGGCGACCGCGAGCACCGACAGCGGGGTCTCGACGCCCATCAGGTGGTAGGGCAGGTAGAGGCAGGCGTAGCGCCCGTCGCGGCTCACGACGTGCCCCTTGCCCGACAGCGTCTCCCAGGTCACCGGGTCGTGCGTGCGCACCACCACGAACACCCCGCCTGCGAAGCTGGCCTCGTCGGGCCGGCGCAGCACGGTGAACACGTCGACCACGCCCGTCCGGCCGGTCACCCCGCCGTCCTGCGCCCGGGCGTAGACGTCGGCGAGCTCGGCGACGCGGGCCACCGGGTAGTGCAGGGTCTCGACGTCGGGGACCAGCCCGGTGGCGTCGGCGACGACGGCCATCTCGCACAGGTCCGCGGCCGCGCTGCGCCGGATCGTGGCGACGGCGTCGGCGCGCGCGTCCAGCGTGCGCCGGACCCCGCCGGGCTCCGGCGGGGCGAGCAGACGCTCCGGGTCGGCGACGTCGATCTGCTGGTCGAGGTGGGTCAGCCGGCCGGTCGCCGGGTCGAGCACCAGGTCGTACTCGCCCGACTTGCCCGCCGCGACGACCTCCAGGCCGAGCTCGCGGGTGCGGGCGTACCAGCCGACGAGGTTGGCCGGCTGGTCCCCGGCACCGGGGACGTAGCCCAGACCGCGGTCGGCGGCGCGCCGGGCGAGGTCGGTGCCGACGACCGTCTCGACCTCCTTGGACACCATCACCACGTGCCGGTCGTGCTCCAGCGCGTCGACGGCGGCCCGGTACCCCGCGGCGGGGCTGCCGGTGGCCTCGACCAGCACGTCGTGCCCGGCCCCGGTCAGCAGGGCCAGGTCGGGGACGACGGCGACGGTGCCCGCCGGACGGGCGGCGACCTCGTCGGCGGTGCGGCACACGGCCAGGTCGTCGGCGCGGAAGCCGAGCTCGCGGCACATCGCGACGGTGCCGTCGACGTCGAGGTCGCACAGCGCGTCCGGGGCGACCCGCGGGGTGTGCCGGGTCTGGGCGAGCAGGGTCCGGCCGAAGCCGCCCCGTGCGCCGGTGAGCGCGTAGCGCACCGGTGGTGCTCCGGACGGGGGCATGCGACCTCCTCGAACGCCGGTGGCGACAGCACGGCGTTGTTGTCGACGACCGCCCGGCGCGGCGGACGCTAGCACGGCTGTTCACACCAGAGTCAATAATGTTCACGAACTGGCACATGCGCTATCGTTCGCGGGTCCATCGGTGAGTACGACACAGGGTGTCCGGAGGCGGCTCGGTGATCCCCGACCAGCGTCGCGAACGGCTGCTGACCGAGCTGCGCGGAGCGGGTGTGCTGTCCGTCCGCGAGCTCGTCGAGCTGCTGGGCGTGTCGCACATGACGGTGCGCCGGGACATCGCCACGCTGGAGGCGGAAGGCCGGGTGTCGTCGGTCCCCGGCGGGGTCCGGTCGGTGGAGAGGCTGCACAGCGAGCCGACCTACCGCGCCAAGGTGTCGGTCCGGCCGCAGGAGAAGCGCGCCATCGCCCGCGAGGCGGTCCGCCTCATCGGCGACGACCAGGTCGTCTACCTCGACGCGGGCACCACGATCGGGCAGGTCGCGACCCTGCTGTGGGGCCACACCAGACTGACGGTCGTGACCAACGACCTGACGACGGCCGTCCTGCTCAGCGACCACCCGGGGCTGGAGCTGTACCACCTGGGGGGCCGGGTCGACCGCGGCAACCGGTCCACCGTCGGCGAGCGGACCGCCCGGGCCGTGCGCGAGCTGAACATCGACGTCGCGCTGATCTCCTCGAGCTCGTGGGACGACGTGCGCGGCAGCACCACACCGGTCGAGGCGAAGGTGCCGGTCAAGCAGGCAGCGATGGCGTCCGCGGAGCGCTCCTACCTGGTGTCCGGCTCCGACAAGTTCGGCGCGGTGAGCACCTTCCGGGTGGCCGGGCTCGCGGACTTCGACGCGGTGGTCACCGACTCCGGGCTGCCCGCCGGCGCGGCCGCGCGGCTGCGCGAGCAGGGTGTGACCGTGCGGGCGGCCGAGCCGGACGGCACGGCGCTGCCCGGCTGAGGGGTCAACCGCCCCGGCGCATCTGTTCCAGCATGGCGTTGTACGCCTTCAGCTCGGCGTCGTCGTCCCGGTCGGCCTGCCGGTCCTTGCGGGTCGCCTCCCGGGAGTCGTCGCGCGACCACTGCACCACGAGCGTGACCATCACCAGCAGCATCGGGATCTCGCCGGTCGCCCAGGCGATGCCGCCGCCGGTGCGCTGGTCGTCGAGCAGGTCCAGCCACGGCAGCCCGACCTGCCGGTAGAAGTTCTCCCCGAGCACCGTCGAGGAGCTCATCACCGCGACCCCGAAGAACGCGTGGAACGGCATCGTCGCGAGCATCACCGCGAGCCTGCCCAGGTGCGGCAGCCGGTGCGGCGCGGCGTCGACACCGATCAGCGGCCAGAAGAACAGGTAGCCGACCAGCACGAAGTGCAGGTTCATCAGCTGGTGGGTCCAGTGGAACCGGAGGGCCCCGTCGAAGAGCGGAGTGAAGTACAGGACGTAGAACGAGCCGACGAACAGCACCGCCGCGAACGCCGGGTGGGTCATGACCTTCGCGACGCGCGAGTGCACCGCCGCGAGCAGCCACTCGCGCGGGCCGGGCGGGTTGCCACGGCCCGCGGGGCGCAGCACCCGCAGCGCGAGCGTGACCGCGCCGCCGAGGCTCAGCAGGATCGGCGCGAGCATGTTCAGCGTCATGTGGCTGATCATGTGGACGCTGAACATGGACGGGGAGTAGAAGCCCAGCCCCGACGACGTCGCCAGCAGCAGGGTCGTGCAGCCCAGCAGCCAGGCGACGGTGCGCCCGACCGGCCACACCACCCCGCGGGACGCGAGCCGCCGTACCGCCATCAGGTACAGCCCGGCCAGCACCAGCGCGCCGGTGCCGAACAGCAGGTTCCAGCGCCAGTCGGTCAGCACCGCGAGCGCGGAGAACGGCCGGACGACGTCCCAGCCGATCAGGGTCTGCAGGGCCGAGTCGTCGGCGACGACGAACCGCGGCGGGACCAGCCGGATGCTCGCGACGCCGAGTGTCCCCACCGCCGCGCCCAGCACCGCGACGACCGGCAGCAGCCGGCCCGGCAGCGGCCCGGCGGGTGCGGCGAGCCCGCGGGCCAGCAGCGCGGTCAGCGGGACGAGGGCGGCGAGCAGCACCGCGACCACGACGGCGACCCGCACGTAGGCCGACCCGCCGAGCGGCCCGGCGTCGGTCACCACCGCCTGGAAGACGATCTCACCGACGAGGTAGACGACCCCGCCGACGGCGAGCAGCCCGCGGACCCGGCCCGCGGTGCGTCCCGCGAGCCCGCCACCGTGCACCCGGAAGGCGACCAGCGCGGCGACCAGGCCCAGCCACGCCGTCCCGGCGACGGCACGCAGCACGTTCGCGTCGCCGCTCCAGTCGTGTCCGGCACCGGTCGCGGCCGGGTGGACCGCCGCGGGCAGCGCCATCGTCACGGCCGCGAGCAGGCCGAGCGCGGCGGCGGCCTTCCAGCTCAGCGAGAACGCCGACCCCAGGGCGACGAGCAGCAGCAGTGCCCCGGCGAGCGCCCAGCCCAGCGGCTCCTCGATCGTGGCGGCGGCGCCCAGCCACCCGAACGGGCCTGCCGAGGCCAGGACGCCGGCGGAGTTGCCGGTCATGTCCGCCACCGACAGCCAGCCCGCGGCGATCGCCGACATCCCGGCGACGGTGGCCGCGAGGGTGCCGCGGCGCAGCGCGCGGTAGCCGTGGACGTCGACCGTCCCGGACCCCTGCGGGGCCGCGACCAGGCCGCCGACCAGCAGCGACCCGGCGGCGAGCGCGGTCGCGGCGACGGCCAGGACCTTCGCGACGACCGTCGCGGCCTTGAGCCCCGGCTCGGGCACCGGGAGCCCGCTCAGCCGCCAGAAGCCGTCGTCACCGACGGAGAGGGCGACGGCGGCGCCCGCGCACAGCAGTACCAGGGCCACCGTGGACGCGGTGAGCGGGCCCCGGCGGTCGCGCCGAGCGGGCACAGGTGGCGCGGGCTGCGCACCGCCGGCCGCGTCGGTCGTCGCCTGCTCCGTGCTCGCGCTCACCGAGAACAACCCCTCCGCAGGTGGTCGCCGGGCGCCCACCGCGCCCGTGTCACCCCCGATGGTCCCCGTCCGGCCCGGCGCGCGCCGCACCGGGTCGGACGGGTCACGTCAGTTCCCGGTGATGCCCGACCACCAGCGCTGGATCGACTGCCAGAAGCCCTCCGCCTGCTGACCGAGCTGGTCGGGGTCGGGCAGGTTCGTCGGGATCGGCAGGTTCGTGGGTAGTTCGGTCGGGATGGGGATGTTCGTCGGGATCGGAATGTTCGTGGGGAGGTTGAACCCGCCGTCGTCGCTGCCCGTCGTGGTCTCGCTCGTCGGCTGCACGGTCGTCGGCTGCTCGGTCGTGGTCGGTGCGGCGGACGTGGTGGCCGGCGGGGCCTGGGTGTCGGAGTCGTCGTTGCCGAACAGCAGGAACCCGAGCAGCAGCACCAGCAGCGCGACGAGCAGTGCACCGAGCGCGATCCACTTCCCGATCCCCGACGAACCGAGATCGCGCGGCCCGGGTTCCGGCTCCGGCTCGACCGGCGTCGCGACCGCGGTCGGCTCGGCCAGGATCTCGGCGACGCGGCGGGCGTCCGGGCGTCGCGCGGGGTCGGTGGAGGTGGCCTGCGCGATCGCGGTCCGCAGCGGCTCCGGCACGTCCGCCGGCACCACCGGGGCCCGGTTCACGCGCTCGGCGGCGCCGTGGAGCCCCTGGCCCTGGTACTCCTGCCGCCCGGTCCAGGCCTCCAGCAGGACCAGACCGAGTGCGTAGACGTCGGTCGGCGGCCCGACCTGGTGTCCCCGGATCTGCTCCGGCGACAGGTAGGCCGGTGTCCCGATGATCTCGCCGGCCGCGGTGTGGCCGTCGGCGCCGAGCAGGGCGGCGATGCCGAAGTCGGCGAGGCGGGCCCGGCCGTCGGAGTCGACCAGGATGTTGGACGGTTTGACGTCGCGGTGCGTGACGCCCTGGGAGTGGACGTAGGCCAGGGTCTGGGCGACCTCGGCGCCGATCCGGCGGATGTCCTCGGGCGGCAGGTCCTCGGCCGCGATGACGTCCTTGAGCGTCGGCCCGTCGACGAGCTCCATCACCAGGTAGGCGCGGTCGGCCTCGACGGCGAAGTCGTGCACCGCGACCAGCCCGGGGTGACGCAGGTTCGCCATGACCTGCGCCTCCTGCTCGAAACGCTGGTCGGCGGTCGGGTCGTCGGCCGCACCGAAGATCTTCACCGCGACCGGCCGGTTGAGACGGGTGTCGGTGGCCCGGTGGACGTCGGACATCCCGCCCTGGCCGAGGAGCCCCTCCAGCCGGTACCGGCCGCCCAGGAGCTCGGGCTCGGTGATCGGCGCCGGCATCATCCGGGTCGCGTCCGGCCGCGGCGGTCGGGGCGCGCCGTACGCCGCGGTCGGCGGGGCTCCCAGGTGGTGGGTCGGGCCCTCGCCGGGTCCGAGGCGGCGGGTGCCGTCCGCGGGACCGGGGCGGCCGGGACCGCCGGGCGCCGGACGTCCGGGACCGGGGGGCGGGCCGACGCGGCGGGTGGCGTCCGGGGCGTTGCTGCGGGTCGCCGGGTCGTCGTCGGCGCGCCGGGGCGCGGGCCGGGCCCCGCCGACGCGGCGGGTCGGGTCGGGCGCGGGGCCGCCGGGCGGCCGCTGCCGGCGGTTCCCCGTCCGCCACGGGTCGGACGCGTCCCTGCGGGTGCGCTCCGGATCGTCGCCGCGGGTCACGGGCCCTCCCGGTCTGCTGGTGCCGCCGGGCCGCGGGCGCGCGCACCGGCCGTCCGCCGCCGTGGCGGAACTCCTGGCGGGGACCGTACCGTCCGGCACCGGTCACCCCGGTGGGCGGCGCGCTGCCACCACCCGGTGATCCTGCGACCGGAGGGGTCAGCGCACGGGGGCCGGTGTGCGCAGGTCGGCGGCGGGGAACGGGGGCCGGTCGTCCAGGCGGACCGACAGCTTCCCGGCGGCCCGCCAGGCGCGGGCGGTGAGGTCGCGGTCGGCGTCGGTGACGAGGTTGCCCATCACCCGCAGCGCGACCGTCATCAGCGCCTGCGAGCGCATCCCGATCGGCCCGGCCAGCGGCAGCAGCCGGGGGATCGTGATCAGCCCGGCGAGCCGCCGCGCGATCGAGAACGCCAGGCCGTAGTGCGAACGCAGGGTCGCGGGCCAGGCCCGGTCCAGGTCGGCACCGGAGGCGAGCAGCTCCGCGACCAGCCGGCCGGTCTCCAGGCCGTAGTCGATGCCCTCCCCGTTGAGCGGGTTCACGCAGCCCGCGGCGTCGCCGACCAGCGCCCAGTTCGGCCCGGCGACACCGGAGACGGCCCCGCCCATCGGCAGCAGTGCCGATCGCACGAGCTCCACCCGCCGGCCGAGCCCCCACTCGCCGCGACGGGCGTTCGCGTAGTGGTCGATCAGGCCGCGCAGCCTGATGTTGGCCGGCCGACGGTCGGTGGCCAGGGTGCCGACGCCGATGTTGACCCGGCCGTCGTTCAGCGGGAACAGCCAGCCGTACCCGGCCAGGACCTCGTCGGCCTCGCCGCGCAGCTCCAGGTGCGAGCTGATCCACGGGTCGTCGTGCCGGTCGGAGGTGATGTAGCCGCGGGCGGCGACGCCGTAGGCCGTGTCCTGGTGCCATTCGCGGCCCAGCACCCGTCCGAGCGTGGAGCGGGCCCCGTCGGCGACGACCAGCCTGCGGCACCGGACGGTGCGGCCGTCGTCGAACAGCACGGAGTCGACCCGGCCACCGGAGAACGTCACGTCGACGGCCTTGGCGCCCTCCATCGGGACCGCGCCCGCCTCGAGGGCGACCCGGCGGATGCCCGCGTCCAGCTCGGTGCGCGGGATCGCCGAGCCGTGCGCCGGCAGCGACCCACCCGGCCACGGCAGCTCCAGCACCTGGCCGAACCCGTGCGCGCGCAGACCCCGGTTGGTGCCGTGGCCCGCCACCCACTCACCCAGGCCGAGGTGACCCAGCTCGGCGATCGCCCGGGGGGTCAGGCCGTCGCCGCAGGCCTTGTCCCGCGGGAAGGTCGCGGAGTCGGCGAGCACGACGTCGAGTCCCTGCCGCGCCGCCCACGCCGCCGCCGCCGACCCCGCGGGCCCCGCCCCGACGACGAGCACGTCGGTGGGCTCCGGAGTGCTGGCGGGCGGGACGGTGCCGGTGCTCATGGCCCCAGTGTCGCAACCCGGCCGGGCGGCCGCCGCCGAGCGTGCCCCCGGTCACGGCCGGGTCAGGTACCGGAGGATGACGTCGTGGGCGTGGCGGGCCTTGTCGTCACCGCGGAAGGCGACCTCGTGCACGGCCGTCCCGACGGTGACCGCGATCCGGCCGGAGCTCGCGAACCGGCCCAGCACGTTCCGGTCGGCGACGAAGGAGACCGAGGAGATCCGGCCGTAGGGGATCGAGGTGATCGCCGTGCGCTTGCCGGCGAAGGAGTTGTCCTGCAGCACCACCCGCAGGTCGGTGAGGCCGAGGAACCCGGTGCCGACGCCGATCGCGTCGTACACGGCGATGATCCGCTCGCCCTCCAGCAGGCCCGCGGCCACCGTGTCGAGCTGGTCACGCTTGTCGAAGACGGGTTCGCCCATGGCCCGATACTGCCCGGCGGGCGAGCAGCGTCCGCACCGTCCAGACGACCGCGGAGACCGCGAACAGCACGACGGTCAGCCACACCCACCGCATCCGGTACGGCTCCTGGTCGAGCCCGGTCGCGTTCAGCGTGCTCCCCGCGCCCTGCCGGATGATCCCGGGCAGGAACATCAGCAGGGTCAGGCCGGAGCCGAGCGCCGGGATCCGCACGTGGTTGACCAGCGGTACCCGGGTGCGGGGCAGCACGATCAGCAGCAGCCGGTCCCCGGTGGCGTAGAGCGGGAACAGCACCAGGTCGTGCAGCAGGACCGCCCCGACGAACCACCAGGCCATCGTGACCAGGTCGGGGGATCCGCCGACGATCGCGTACACCGCCCACCCGGCGAGCGCGAAGCAGCCGAGGGCGGCGAGCAGACGGCTACCGAGGAGCAGCACGGGAGAACCCGATCGTCGCGACCCACTTGGTGTTGTGCACCCCGGGCAGCGCCGGGACGATCAGCCGCGCCGGGTACCCGTGGTCGGGGGAGAGCTCCGCGCCGTTGACCCGCAGCGCGAGCAGCGAGTCCGGGGACAGCGTCTGGGCCCGGTTCAGCAGCGACCGGGCGAACGGGCTCCCCACCTCGACCGACCGCACCTCGGCGGTCTCCGGGTCGGTCACCCCCGCGGCGCGGGCCAGGTCGGTGAGCCGTACACCCGTCCACACCTGGGAGGTCGACCAGCCCTCGACGCAGGCGATCGGCAGCTCCGCGGTGTGCTGCGGGAGCGCGGCCAGCGCCGCCCGGTCCAGCACCACCGGAGCCGCGCCCCCGCTCACGGTCAGCGTCCAGGCCTCGCCGACGGCGGCCGCGGCGATCCCGGACGCGACGAACGTGCGGTTGACCGGGAAGTCGTTCGGCCCGCCCCGCTCGGTGCTGTCGGGCGCCGTCGTCCGGCCCCGGGGCAGCAGCAGCGCCGTCGCCCGGAACCGGTCGGTGAACTGCCCGACGGTCAGCGCCGCGACGAACACCATCCCGCCGCCGACCAGCGCGATCGCGCCGCGCCGCGACATCGTCGGCGGGTCGGGGTCCGGTGCGACCAGCGGGTGCGCCGGCTCCGGACGGGTGGCGGCGAGCGGCGTCGTGACCTCGGTGCGCAGCGACCGGCTGCGCAGCGCGCGGACCATCGTCGGGAGCTTGGTGACCACGTGCAGCGCGAACGAGGCCAGGAACACCCAGGACGCGGCGTAGTGGCCGTCGTAGAAGGAGAAGCCGAACACGTAGTCGTACTGCACGTTCAGCAGGCCGGTGACGATCAGGAACAGGATCGAGCCGACCAGCAGCACCAGCGAGAGCCGTTCCAGGAGCTTCACCGGGTTGCGCTCGGGCGCGGTGAACAGCTTCGGGATGACCGACCACAGCTTCGCCAGGACCAGCGGTACCAGCACCATGCCGAGACCGACGTGCAGGCCCTCGGTGAGCCGGAACAGCCACGCCGGCGACGCGGGCCAGTCCCACCACGGCAGCTGGAGCCCGCCGACGGCGTCGGCGGCCGGGATGGCCTGCTCCCGGCCGTAGGCGAGCCGGTCGAGCAGCCCGGTGAACGCGACGACCGGCAGCCTCACCAGCAGCGGCAGCGCGAACATCGCGGTCAGCCAGGGGCCACGGATCGGGCTGCGCCACCGCACCACGCGTCTCACGGCCCGGTCAGCTCCAGGAACACCCGGGCGCCGAGGTGCACGTCGGTCACCCGCAGACCGGCGCACCCGGCGGTGACCGCGAGGGGGACCGCACCCTGCGCGGCCCACGGGATGGGTTCGCCCGCGCCGCCGGCGGACAGCACGCGCGCGGTGCCGCGCCAGGCGTGCTCGGGCCGCGGATCGGCCTCCACCAGCATCGTCCCGCCCCGGGCGAGCAGCCGGGCCGCCCTGGCGAGCAGCGCCGCCGGGTCGCCGCCGATGCCGAGGTTGCCGTCGGCGAGCAGCACGTGGGACCAGCTGCCCTCACCGGGCAACGGGCCGAACAGGTCCGCCTGCACCATGGCGACGTGGCGGCGGGCGCAGAGCAGCCGCGAGACCGGGGAGCCGTCGACGCCCAGCGCCGCGATCCCGCGCGCGGCGAGCGCGACGAGCAGCCGGCCGGGCCCGCACCCGAGGTCGACGGTGGGGCCGGCGCAGTGCCGCAGCAGCCAGTCGTCGCAGCCCCCCGCCGGGTCGGCCCAGCGGTCGACGTCCAGCGCGATCTCGGTGCCGTCGTCGCACAGCAGCCGGGAGGGGGCCCCGGAGAGCGGCATGTCGAACCCCGCGGCGGTCACGGTCACACCGACACCTCCGGACATCGGAGCGTCAGCTCGGCGTCGGCGCCCGCGAAGCGGCTCCCGGCCAGCCCGGCGGCGACGGCGACCGCCTCGGCGGCGGTGTCCACGTCGGTCAGCGGTTCGACGAGGACCACCCGCAGCCCGGCGGCCCACAGGGCGTCCAGGGTCCGCTCGCCGGTCTCGGCGGTCGACATCGGCACCTCGCGCAGCGCGACGGCGGCGAGCGGGTCGCGCAGACCGAGTACCCACCAGCCGCCGTCGGTGGCGGGACCGAGGACGGCGTCCACACCCGGCTCGGCGAGCCGGTCCGCGCAGCGGGACAGCAGCTCCGCCGAGGCCTGGGGGGTGTCCATACCGACCTGGAGGGTCGGCCGGCCGGGATGCAGCGCGGCGGCGTCGGCGTGCGCGGCGGCGATCCGCGCGGCCAGCCCGTCCCCCCACTGCGCGACGACGGCGAGCCCGTCCAGCGCGGCGTCCAGCTCGGCCGCGCCGCTGGCGGCGGCCCGGTCCCCGGTCATCGCGACCACGGTGTCGCCGGGCACCCCGGCGGCCGCGTCGAGGGTGTCGAGCAGCGCCGCCGAGGCGATCGCCGCGGCGAGCTCCGGTGTCGCGGGCGGGCACAGCCGGGTCTTGACCCGCCCCGGCACGGGGGCCTTGGCCAGGACGACGGTGGTGACGGGGGCGGTCATCGCAGCAGCCGGACCATGTCGCGCCCGGCGCGGACGGTGCCCTTCACCGAGCCGGAGACCTTGGACCGCCCGCCGGCACGCCGGGAGTAGGCGACCGGGATCTCGTCGAACCGCCAGCCCGCGCGGCCCGCCCGCAGCAGCAGCTCCAGCGGGTAGCCGAACGCCCGGTCCTCGACGCCGAGGTCCAGCAGCGCCTGCCGGCGCGCGACCCGGATCGGGGCGATGTCGTGCACGGGGACACCGCGGCCGCGCAGCATCCCGGCGATCACCGCGTTCGCCGCGCGGGCGTGCCACGGCCACACCCCGACGGTGTCCGGCACCCGTCGTCCGACGGCGATGTCGGCCCGGCCGGACGTGACGGTCTCGGCCATGCCGGGCAGCACGTCGGGGTCCAGCGACCCGTCGCCGTCCAGGAACGCCACGAGCTCCCCGGTAGCCGCCTCCAGCCCGGCGTGCACGGCCGCGCCGTAGCCGCGCCGCGGCTCGACGACGACCCGTGCCCCGTGCCCGCGCGCGACGGCCGCGGTGTCGTCGGTCGACCCGTTGTCGACGACGATCACCGGCCAGTCGTCGGGCATCCGCTTCAGGACATACGGAAGCGCCTCCGCCTCGTCGAGGCACGGCAGCACGATCTCCGGGTGCACGTCGCGATCTTCACCTCTCGGCCGGGTCTCCGCCCGCCGAATGCGGGAGGGTCCCGCCAGGGGTTCGGATCGCGTCCTTCAGCGGTTCGTGGTGATCGGCGAATGGAGGGGGTCGGTCGCGAACGCGGTCACCCCGTCGGTGAAGCTCGTCCGGGCGCGGAAGCCCAGCCGGGCCGCGGCGAAGGCCGGGTCGGCGACGACGTGGCGCACGTCGCCGGGGCGGGCGCCGCCGACGATCTCCGGCTCGGGGCCGTCCATCGCGCGGGCCAGCTCGGCCGCCAGGTCGCCGATGGTGTGCGGCTCGCCCGAGCAGACGTTCGCGGCGCCGAACCCGGTCGGCTCCGGGTCGGCGACGAGCGCGGCGGCGTTGGCCGCGGCGACGTCGGTGACGTGCACGAAGTCCCGCCGCTGCCGGCCGTCCTCCATGACCCGCGGTGCCTCGCCACGTTCCAGCGCGGACCGGAAGATCGACGCGACGCCCGCGTAGGGGGTGTCGCGGGGCATCCGCGGGCCGTAGACGTTGTGGTAGCGCAGCGACCACACGGTGCCGCCGGTCTGGCGGGCCCAGGCGCTCGCGAGGTGCTCCTGGGCGAGCTTGGTCGCGGCGTAGGTGCTGCGCGGGTCGACCGGCGCGGACTCCGGGACCAGACCGGACTCGAGGTCCTTGCCGCACTCCGGGCAGCGGGGCTCGTAGCGGCCCGCGTCGATGTCGTCGTGCGCACGCGGCCCGGGCCGGACGACGCCGTGGTCGGCGCAGTCGTAGCGGCCCTCCCCGTAGACGACCATCGACCCGGCCAGCACCAGCCGGTCGACCTTCGCCGCGTGCATCTGCGCCAGCAGCACCGCGGTGCCGAGGTCGTTGTGGGAGGCGTAGTCGGGCGCGTCGGCGGGGGAGACGCCGTGCCCGACCATCGCGGCCTGGTGGCAGACGGCGTCGACCCCGGGCAGGAGCCGGGAGAGGGTCTCGCCGTCGCGGACGTCGCCGCGGATCAGCTCGTGGCCGAGCTCCGGGGCCTCGCCGCCGTGGGCCTGCGGGAGCAGCGCGTCGAGCAGGACGACCTCGTGGCCGTCCGCGACGAACCGGTCGGCGACGTGGGACCCGATGAAGCCGGCACCGCCGGTGACGAGGACGCGCATGCCCGCAGACGCTAGGGCGTCCCGGCCCCGCCCGCCGGGTGCGCGGCGGGTCCCCCGCCCGCCCGGCCCGTCGGCCCGTGCCCGGCCGTGCGGTCCGCGTCCCAGACCTCGGCGGCGGCCAGGGCCAGGCCGAACAGGCCCGCCCGGGCCTCGCGGGCGTCGGTCCAGCCGCGGTGCTCCCACTCCGGCCCGGCGAGGGAGTCCGCGGCGAGGAACACCTGGCCGTAGCCGACCCCGGTCCGCCGGGCCGCCGCGACGAGCGCGGAGGCCTCCATGTCGACGACCGCGCAGCCCTCGTCGCGGCGCCGTGCGACCCGGGCCGGGGTCTCCCGGAACACCGCGTCGGTGGTCCAGCACCGCCCCACGACGTGCGGCACCCCGGCGTCGTCGAGCACCCGGACGAGCGCGTCGACCCCGTCCGGGTCGGCGTCGATCGTCCGCGACGGCGGCTGGTAGTGGAAGGAGGTGCCCTCGTCGCGCAGCGCGCTGCCCAGGACGACCGCGTGCCCCAGCGTCAGCTCGTGCCGCAGCGCCCCGGCGCCGCCGACGCCGACCACGGTGCGGACCCCCAGTGCCGCGAGGTGCTCCAGGAACATCGCCGCCAGCGGCGCGCCGACGCCCGGGTGCAGCACCGCCACCGGTGTCCCGCCGGGGCCGGTCGTGCGCCACACCGGGCTGCGGCCGAGCTCGCTGCGCAGCACGGTCACCGCCGTGGAGCGCGTCCCGAGGTCCTCGACGACCTCGGGGAACCAGCACAGCACCGCCGCGGTCGGCATGTCCGGGCGGTGCGGGGTGATCGCCGACGCCCGGATCACCCCGTCGGCGTCCAGGTCGTCCTCGTACAGCGGAAGGTCCATCGACGACGATCATGCCCTCCGGCTGCTCCCGGGGTCACCGTCGAGGTGCGGAGCGCTCCGGAGCCCCCCGGGAGCAGCGGTGCGGGGGACCGGCACGGCGTCCGGCCCGCTCGGTGCACCCCCGCCCAGTATCGTCGGCCACCGGTGCCCTGACCCCGGGCCGATCGGAGGGTGGGACAGGCATGGCCGGAGACTTCCGCGGCCCGCCCCCCGCGGGCGGGCGTCCGCCGCAGGGCGAGCCGCCGCGCGGCGGCCGGCCCGCGCGGCCCGGCAGTCCCGGCTGGACCCGCCAGCCCCGCGACCCGCTGCCCGGCCACGGGGGCCGTCCGCTCCCGCCGCCGTCACCGCCGCAGCAGCTGGCGGGCACCCCGCCGGGGCGCGGCGGGCGCGGACCGCTGCGCAGGCCGCCGCCCGGCCGTGCGGCCGCGCCGCCGCCACGGACCCGGGTCGCCCCGGTGCCGCCGCGCGGGTCCGCCCTGCCGCGTCCCGCCGGAGCGGGCGCCGGTGCGGCCGGGGCCGGTGTGCATCCCGCGTCGCAGGCGCCCCGTGACGGCCGGGTCACCCGCGGCCCGTCGATGCCGGACTGGCGCCGGGTCCGCCGGGCAGGCCGTGGGCGCTGGAAGGCGGTGCTGATTCTGCTGCTGGTCGCGTTCGTCGGGTTCGGCGTCTACCTGGACCAGAACATGACCCGGGTGCAGGCGCTGCCCGCGGACTCCTCGGCGTCGTCGTCGGGGACGAACTACCTGATCGTGGGCTCGGACAGCCGCGACGGGCTCTCCGCGGAGGACGAGGAGCGCCTCGCCACCGGCGACGCGGCGGGCCAGCGCACCGACACGATCATGCTGCTGCACACCGGCAGCTCCGGCAGCGTGCTGGTCTCCATCCCGCGCGACTCGTACCTCCCGATTCCCGGACGGGGCAGCAACAAGGTCAACGCGGCGTTCGCGTTCGGTGGTCCGGAGCTGCTCGTGCAGACCGTGGAGGGCGCCACCGGCCTGCGGATCGACCACTACGTCGAGGTCGGCTTCGGAGGGTTCGTCGGCGCGGTCGACGCCGTCGGCGGGGTGGACATGTGCGTCCCCCGCGCGATCGACGACCCGAAGGCCGGGCTGGACATCCAGGCCGGCTGCCAGGAGCTCGACGGGACGACCGCGCTCGGCTACGTCCGCACCCGCGCGACGCCCGGATCGGACTTCGACCGGGTCCAGCGGCAGCGCGAGTTCCTGTCCGCGCTGCTCGGGAAGGCGACGAGCCCGCTCACCCTGGTCAACCCGTTCCGGATGGTCCCGCTGGCGTCCGCGGTGACCGGCACGATCAGCGTCGACGACTCCGACCACATCTGGAACCTGGCCGGCCTGGCCTGGGGCATGAGGGGCGTCTCCGGCGGTGAGGGGGTGCAGACGACCGTCCCGATCGGTGGCAGCGCGGGCGGGTCGAACCTGCGCTGGGACCGGTCGCGGGCCCAGGCGCTGTTCGGTGCCCTGCAGAACGACCAGGCCCCGCCGGAGTCCAGTTTCGGACCCTGAGCGGGGCGCCGCTCAGGCGCTCTTCCTCGTCGACCGGCGACGGGTGGCCGGCTTGGCGGGCTTCGCGTCGTCGGTGCCGGTGGCGGCGTCGTCCTTCTCCGCCGTCGTCGAGCGGGTGGACGACCGCCGGGCCGGGGTCTTCTTCTCGCCGGAGCCGGAGCCGGAGCCGGAGCCGGAGCCGGAGCCGGAGCCGGACTTCGCGGACGACGAGCGGGAGGACCGGGAACGCGACGACCCGGACGCGCCCCCCGAGCCCGACGTCGTCGACCGGGCCGCGTCCACGCTGGCCTGCAGCGCCGAGAGCAGGTCGCTCATCGAGTCCCCGCCGTCGTCGGCGGCCTCCGCGGCGGGTGCCGGGCGGGCGTCGCCGTCGGACTTCTTGGCCTCGATCAGGTCGGCCATGGCGTCGCGGTACTCGTCGTGGAACTCCGACGGGTCGAAGTCCGCGCCCATGCTCTCGACCAGCGACGAGGCCATCTTCAGTTCCTGCGGCTTGAGGTCGACGTCGTTGTCCAGGATGTCGAAGTCCGGTTCGCGGATCTCGTCCTGCCAGATGAGGGTCTGCAGCACGATCGCCTTGCCGCGCACCCGCAGCAGCGCGAGCGTCTCACGCTGACGCAGCGCCACCTTCACCACCGCGGTGCGGTCGGTCTCCTCCAGCGCCTCGCGCAGCAGGGCGTAGGGCTTGGCGGCCTTGGTCTCCGGCTCGAGGTAGTAGCTCTTGTCGAACAGCATCGGGTCGATCTGGTCGTTCGGCACGAACTCGATCACGTCGATCTCGTGCCCGGTCCGCACCGGCAGCGACGCGAGGTCGCCGTCGTCGAGGGTGATCAGCTCGCCGTCGGGGGTCTCGAAGCCCTTCACGATGTCGGCGTAGGTGACCTCCTCGCCGCACACCTCGCAGGTCCGCTTGTAGCGGATGCGCCCGCCGTCCTCGCCGTGCACCTGATGGAACCGCACGTCGTGGTTCGACGTGGCCGAGTAGACCTTGATCGGCACACTGACCAGCCCGAACGAGACGGCACCGCTCCAGATCGCCCGCATGTGGTCCCCCCTCGCGCGAGTCGCGGTGACAGCATGACGGTGTGCAGCCCATGCTCGCCACCCCCGGACCGCTCCCGACCGGTGCCGGCTGGTCCTACGAGGTCAAGTGGGACGGCATGCGCGTGCTGGCCGACGTCACCGAGGGCGCCGGCGGGCCGGCACTGCGACTGCGTACCCGCTCCGGCCGTGAAGTCACCGCGAACTTCCCGGAACTGTCCGATCTGGTGGACCTGGCCCCGGACGTGCTGCTCGACGGCGAGGTGGTGCTGCTCGACGGCGGCGTCCCCAGTTTCGCCGCGCTCGCCCACCGGATCCACGGGCCCGCGGGCGGCCGCCCGGTCACGTTCATGGTGTTCGACGTGCTGCGGCTCTACGGGGTGCCGCTGCTGGACCGCCCGCTCTCCGAGCGCCGGGCGACCCTGGAGCGGCTCGACCTCGCCACCACCGCGCACGTCGAGACCTCGCCGCGCTACCCCGACGGGGCCGCGCTGCTGGAGGTGACGGCGTCGCGCGGGCTGGAGGGCGTCGTCGCCAAGCGGGAGGCCTCGCGGTACCGGCCCGGACGACGCAGCCCGGACTGGGTGAAGATCGCCCACCGGCACTCCCAGTCCTGCGTGGTCGGCGGGTGGAAGCCCGAGCGCGGCGGGGGACCGGGGGGCGCGGGGCGGATCGGCGCGCTGCTGCTCGGCGTCCCCGGTCCGGACGGGCTGGAGTTCGCCGGGCGGGTCGGGTCCGGGCTGGCCGGGACGGCGGTGCAGGAGCTGCTCACCGCCCGGCTGACCGCGGCACCGGGATCCCCGTTCGCGCAGGTCCTGCCCCGGGTGGACGCCACGGGTGCGCACTGGTGCTCCCCGGCGGTCGTCGTCGAGGTCGCCCACCTCGGGTGGACGGCGGCGGGCCGGCTGCGGCAGCCGGTGTTCCGCGGCATCCGCGACGACGTCGACGCCGACGACGTGCGTCGCGAACCGGGCTGACCACCCGCCATCATCACCCGTTCGGGTGGCACCGGTGACGGTGTGGTTCGGTGTGCGCGACATCGACGACCCGGAGGTGACG
Organism: Pseudonocardia sp. ICBG1293; assembly: GCF_020131355.1. Lineage (GTDB taxonomy): Bacteria > Actinomycetota > Actinomycetes > Mycobacteriales > Pseudonocardiaceae > Pseudonocardia. The sequence goes on along the minus strand of NZ_JAHLEL010000008.1, from coordinate 985 downwards.
CGCGTGGCGGTCATGCTGACCTGGCGGTCCGACCCCGAGACCGACGGCGCCGCGGGCATGGAGTCGGCGCGCGTCACGTCCCACGGCGGTGGCTTCCGCGCCGTCGGCCGGATCATCCGCGGTGGCGCGGGCGGGGTGCTGACGGCGTCCTACCGGCTCGTCGTCGCCGGTGACGGGACGCTGTCGCGGCTCGCCGTGGACGTCGCCACCGCCGAGGGGGAGCAGCAGCTCACGCTGTCGCGCAGCACCGACGGCGTCTGGCTCGTCGACGACGGCTCCGGCGGCAGCCGCGGCCACTTCGGCGGCGCCCGCGACGTCGACCTGGCCTTCAGCCCGGTCTTCAACGCGCTGCCGGTCCGCCGCCTCGCGCTGCACCGCGAGCCCGCCGAGCACGTGCTGCCGATGGTGTTCGTCGACCTGCCGACGCTGACCGTCGAGAACACCGAGCAGACCTACCGGACGGTGTCGGCGGGTGCCCCCGGGACGCCCGCCGTGGTCGGCTTCGCCGCCGGGTCGTTCACCGCCGAGATCACCGTCGACGACGACGGCTTCGTCCTCGGCTACCCGGGCATCGCCTCCCGGGTGACGCTCTAGCGCTTCACCGGCTCGACGACGTCGCCGCGGCGGCCCAGCTCGCGCAGCTCGGCGAAGACGTCCGGGGCGCCGAGATCGACCGGTACCTCCAGCGGCTCGCGGGTGGAGGCCCAGCGCATCCGTGCCTCGTGCCCGGAGCGCACGGTCGCGGCCAGCCCCCCGGTCGAGGCGAGCGCCCCGCGCATCGCGCCGAGCCGGCCCAGGGCGTCGTCGACGGCGGCGAGCAGCGCGCCGCGGTTCCCCTCGCACATCGCGAGCACCAGCTCGGGCCGGGTGCCCGCGACCCGGGTGCCGTCGGCGAACGAGCTCGCCGACAGGGTGAGGGCCAGGTCGTCGCCCTGCTCCCCGGCGCCGACCGAGGCGAGCACCGCGGCGAACAGGTGCGGCAGGT
>NZ_JAHLEL010000007.1 GCF_020131355.1 Pseudonocardia sp. ICBG1293 | reverse complement strand
GCCACCGTCGGCGAGGCGCAGCTGGTGCTCATGAACGGCGGCGGCTACGACGCCTTCATGACCGACCTCGTCGCCGCGTCCGGCAACCAGGCCCCGCTCGTCGACGCCGTCGAGGTCTCCGGCATCGAGGGCGCCCAGGAGGCCGCCGCGGACGACCACGGCCACGACCACGCCGCCGAGGGCGCCACCGAGCCCGCCGCCGGTGCCGACCACGAACACGAGCACGGCTCGTTCAACGAGCACGTCTGGTACGACCCGGCCGCCGTCGGCCGGGTCGCCGACCAGCTCGCCGACCAGCTCGGCCGGATCGACCCGGGTGCCGCGGACTACTTCCGCACCAACGCCGAGACGCTCCGCGGTGGCGTCGCCCAGCTCACGTCGAAGGCCACCGAGAGGCCGCGCGCACCCGGGAGCCCGGGTCGCGGTGACCGAGCCGGTGCCCGCCTACCTGCTGGAGGCCGCCGGGATCGCGAACGCGACCCCGCAGGAGTTCTCCTCCGCGTCGAGGAGGGCACCGACCCGCCTGCCGCCGTCGTCGCGCAGACGCTGGGCTGTTCACCGCGCAGCCGCCGGTCGACGCGCTGGTCCTCAACAGCCAGACGACCTCGCCGACCACCGACCAGGTCCGCGACGCCGCCCAGAAGGCCGGCGTCCCGGTGGTGGAGATGTCGGAGACGCTGCCCGCGGGCACCACCGACTGGGTGCAGTGGATGAACGCCAACCTGGACGAGCTGTCCGCGGCGCTGAACCGCTGACATGGGGTCCTCGCAGCAGTCCGCGCTGTCGTTGCGCGGAGCGGGCCTCCGCTTCGGGGACCGGACCCTGTGGTCGGGCCTCGACCTGGACGTCGCACCCGGCGAGTTCGTCGCCGTGCTCGGTCCGAACGGGTCCGGCAAGACCACGCTGATGCGCGTCCTGCTCGGGCTGCTCGGGCTGTCCGAGGGGACCGTGACCGTCGGCGGGCACACCCCTCGGCGCGGCAGCCCGGAGATCGGCTACGTCCCGCAGCAGCAGCCGCTCGACCCGGACCTGCCGCTGCGCGGGCGCGACCTGGTCGGCCTCGGGCTCGACGGACACCGCTTCGGTCTCGGCCTGGGGCGGCGGCGCGAACGGCGCGAGCGGGTCGACCGTGCGCTGGCCCAGGTCGGCGGCACCGGCTACGCCGACGCCCCGGTCGGGCGGCTGTCCGGCGGCGAGCAGCAGCGGCTGCGGGTCGCGCAGGCGCTCGTCGGCGACCCGGCCGTGCTGCTGTGCGACGAGCCGCTGCTCAGCCTGGACCTGTCCCACCAGCGGATCGTGACCCGGCTGATCGACGAGCGTCGCCGCGCGGCGGACACCGCCGTGCTGTTCGTGACCCACGAGATCAACCCGGTGCTGCCGCTGGTGGACCGGGTCCTCTACCTCGTCGACGGCCGGTTCTCCATCGGCACCACCGACGAGGTCATGACCTCCGCGACGCTCTCGCGGCTCTACCGCACCGACGTCGACGTCCTGCGGGTGCGCGACCGGCTGGTCGTCGTCGGGCCGAGGACACCCCGGTCCCCCGGGACGGGCACGACGCGCACGGCGTCGCGGTCGGGGGTGGCGCGTGACCGAGGTCCTGGCCCGGATCCTCGACCTGTCCGGCACCGGCGCCCTGCTGGGCTACCCGTTCGTCCGCAACGCGCTGATCGCCTGCGCGGTGCTGGGGCTGGTCGCCGGGCTGCTCGCCCCGCTGGTCGTGAGCCGTGGGATGGCCTTCGCGGTGCACGGCACCGCCGAGCTGGCCTTCACCGGCGCCGCGGCCGGGCTGCTGCTCGGCGTCGCCGTCGGGGTGGGGGCGGTGGTGGGCGCCGTCGTCGCCGCGGTGATCTTCGGGGTGCTGGGGCTGCGGCAGCGCGAGCGGGACTCCGCGATCGGCGTGGTGATGGCGTTCGGGCTCGGCCTGGGTGTGCTGTTCCTCGCCCTCTACGACGGCCGGTCCTCCAACCGGTTCGGCCTGCTCACCGGCTCCATCGTCTCGGTCGACCAGCAGAACCTCTGGGTGCTGGGGATCGTCGCGGTCGTCGTCCTCGCCACGCTGGCCGTGCTGTACCGGCCGCTGCTGTTCGCCAGCACCGACCCCGACGTCGCGCTGGCGCGCGGTGTGCCCGTCCCGCTGACCCCTGGTGTTCGGCGTGCTGATCGGCCTGGTGACGGCGCTGGCCGTGCCGATCGTCGGCGCGATCCTGGTGCTCTCGGTGCTGATCGTGCCCGGTGCCGCGGCGAACCGGGTCACCGCGAACCCGCTGCTCGCGACGGTCGTCGCGATCGTGATCGCGGAGGTCGCGCTGGTCGGCGGGACGATCCTGTCGCTGGCGCCGGGGCTGCCGATCTCGGCCTACGTGGCGACCATCGGCTTCGTCGCCTACCTGCTGTGCCGGCTGGTCGGACGGCTGCGCGGCCGGGGCGCCGTCCGGGCCTGACCTCCCCCGTCGTCGCACGAACGGGCCCCTCGTACGAAAGGTTCGTACGAGGGGCCCGTTCGTGCAGGGAGGGGGCGCTCAGCGGTCGACGCGACGGCGACGGGCCACCTCGGCCAGCACCACACCGGTGGCGACCGAGGCGTTCAGCGACTCCACCCGGCCGGCCAGGGGGATCGACACGGTCACGTCGCAGGTCTCGCGGACCAGCCGGGACAGCCCCTTCCCCTCCGAGCCGGTGACGATCACCAGCGGCCCGGTGGCCAGGTCGAAGTCGTCGAGGGAGACGTCGCCGTCGGCGGCCAACCCCGCGACCATCAGCCCGGCGGAGGCGTACTCCTGCAGGGTGCGGGTCAGGTTCGTGGCACGCGCGACCGGGACCCGGGCCGCGGTGCCCGCCGAGGTCCGCCAGGCCACCGCGGTCATGCCCGCGGCGCGCCGCTGCGGCACGACGACGCCGTGCCCGCCGAAGGCCCCCACCGACCGGACGACCGCACCCAGGTTGCGCGGGTCGGTCACCCCGTCCAGCGCGACGGCCAGCGCCGGGCGCCCGGAGTGCGACGCGGCCTCGAGCACCTCGTCGGGGTGGGCGTAGGCGTACGGCGGCACCTGCAGCGCGAGGCCCTGGTGCAGCGCCCCGCCGCTGATCCGGTCGAGGTCGTTGCGCGGCACCTCCAGGATGGAGATGCCCCGCTCCGCGGCCAGCGCGACGGCCTCGGTGACCCGGTCGTCCGCGGACATGCCGGTGGCCACCTGCAGCGCCGTGGCCGGGACGCCGGCCCGCAGGCACTCGACGACCGGGTTGCGACCGAGCACGGTCTCCGGGGTCTCCCCGTCACCGCGACGGCCCGCCACCGGGCGCCGGCGCTGCTGCTGCTGGTCCTGGGCGGCACGGCGCGCGGCCGCCCTCGCCTTCGGATGGCCGGGTCGCATCTCGCCGGGCGGGGTCGGACCCTTGCCCTTCAGCGCGCGCCGGGGCTGACCGCCGGAACCGACGACCATGCCCTTCTTGGTGCCTTCCTTGCGGATCGCACCGCGGCGCTTGGAATTGCCTGCCATGAGTTCTTCGAGTCCTAAGCGTCTTTGAGAGTCCAGGTGGAGCCGCCGGCGCCGTCCTCGACGGCGATCCCGGCGGCGAGCAGCTCGTCGCGGAGCCGGTCGGCGGTGGCGAAGTCACGTCCGGCGCGCGCGGCCTGGCGGCGCTCCAGCATGGACTCCACCAGGGTGCCCAGCGCCTGCCGGGCGGCGTCGCCCGACTCCTCCGCCACGCCGCCGGCGGCGAGCGGGTCCAGGCCGAGCACCTCGGTCGTCGCGCGGACCGCGGACGCGGCGCGCAGCGCACCGGTGGCGTCCCCGCCGTCGAGGGCGGTGTTGCCCTCGCGCACCAGGGTGTGCACGGTGCCGAGCGCGAGCGGGGTGCCGAGATCGTCGTCGAGGGCGGCGGTGAACGCGCCGGGCAGCTCGGCGGCGACCTCGGGCAGGCCGTGCCGCTCGCGCACGCGGTGCACGAACGACTCGATCCGCCGGTACGCGGCGACGGCCTCGTCCAGCGCGGCGTCGGAGTACTCGATCGCCGACCGGTAGTGCGGACCGACCAGGTAGTAGCGCAGCTCGGCCGGGCGGACCCGCTCGAGCAGGTTCTCGATCGCCAGGGTGTTCCCCAGCGACTTCGACATCTTCTCCCCGCCCATGGTGACCCAGGCGTTGTGCAGCCAGTAGCGGGCGAAGCCGTCGCCCGCGGCGTGGCTCTGGGCCCGCTCGTTCTCGTGGTGCGGGAAGACCAGGTCCATGCCGCCGCCGTGGATGTCGAACTCCGGCCCGAGGTAGGCGGTCGCCATCGCCGAGCACTCCAGGTGCCAGCCGGGACGCCCGTTCCCCCAGGGGGTGGGCCAGCTCGGCTCGCCGGGCTTGGCGGCCTTCCACAGCGTGAAGTCCAGCGCGTCGCGCTTGTGCCCGCCGTCGCCCTCGCCCTGGTGCACGTCGTCGACGCGCTGGCCGGACAGCGACCCGTAGTCGGGCAGCGTGCGCACCGCGAAGTACACGTCGCCGCCGGCGGGGTAGGCGTGGCCGCGCTCGATCAGCCGCTCGATCAGCTCGACCATCTGCGTGATGTGCCCGGTCGCCCGGGGCTCCACCGACGGCGGCAGGCAGCCCAGCGCGTCGTAGGCGGCGGTGAAGGCGCGCTCGTGGGTGGCCGCCCACTCCCACCACGGACGGCCCGCGGCCTGGGCCTTGCGGAGGATCTTGTCGTCGATGTCGGTCACGTTGCGCACCAGCGTGACGTCGTAGCCGGACCGGGCCAGCCAGCGGCGCAGCACGTCGTAGTTCAGGCCCGAGCGGACGTGACCGATGTGCGGGAGGCCCTGCACCGTCGCCCCACAGACGTACATCGACACGGCTCCGGTCCGCAGCGGCGTGAAGGCGCGCTGCTCCCTGGTCGCTGAGTCGAGAAGTCTGAGGCTCACGTCACCAGGGTACGGGCCTCCGATTCGTCCACTACACGGGCGGTGCCGGGGCGGCAAGGTGTCCTTCATGGCTGTTCAGCGGATGTACCCGCGGCTGGTCGTCGCCGACGCCGACGCCGCGATCGACTTCTACCGGGCCGCGTTCGGCGCGCAGCTCGTGGAGCGCCACACCGACGGCTCCGGGGCGGTCGTGCACGCCCTGCTGCGGGCCGGGGGTGCGGAGTGGGCCGTCAAGGACGGCGACGCCGCCGACCCGGCCCCGGACGGACCCGGCGCGGTGATCCTGGCGCTGGAGGTCGACGACCCGGACGCGGTCGCCGCGGCGATGGTCGGGAGCGGCGGCACCGTCGTCTTCGAGGTGTCCGACCATCCCTACGGGCGGGCCGGGCGGCTGGCCGATCCGTTCGGGCACAGCTGGATGGTCGCGGCGCACAGCGGGCCGCCGTCGCCCGTGGGGGGCCGGTGACGGACCGCCGCCGACGCCCACCGGTGCACGACCGGGCCTCGCCCGCCTCACCCCGCCGCCGCCTCCCGGCGCCGCGCCCGTCGCTCGGCCTGCCGGTCCGGGTCCGGCACCGGTGAGGCCAGCAGTAGGGCCCGAGTGTAGTCGTGTGCCGGCTCGCGGGTCACCTGCGACGCCTCCCCCTGTTCCACGATCCCGCCGCGGTGGAGCACGGCCACCCGGTGGCTGATGTGGCGCACCACGTCCAGGTCGTGCGAGACGAACAGGTAGGCGACCCCGGTCGCCTCCTGCAGCTCGAGGAACAGGTCGAGCACCCTGGCCTGGGTCGACAGGTCGAGCGCGCTGACCGGCTCGTCGCACACGATGAGCTTCGGGCGCAGCGCGAGCGCCCGCGCGATCGCGATCCGCTGCCGCTGACCGCCGGAGAACTCCCGGGGCAGCCGGTGCATCGCGTCGCGCGGGAGATGGACCCGGTCGAGCAGCGCGGCGACCCGGTCCCGGGCCTCCGCGCCCCCGATCCCCTGCACCTGCAGCGGCTCGGACAGCGTGTCCCCGACCGTCAGCGCCGGGTTGAGCGAGCTGTACGGGTCCTGGAAGACCACCTGCAGGTCGCGGCTGAGCACGCGACGGGTGGCCCGGTCGGCGGCGGAGATGTCCCGGCCGTCGAACACGATGCGGCCCCCGGAGACCGGGGCGAGCCCGAGGACGGCCCGGCCGATCGTGCTCTTGCCCGACCCCGACTCGCCGACCAGGCCGAGCGTCTCACCGGCCGCGACGTGCAGCGACACCCCGTGCAGCGCGCGGAAGGCGCGGCCGAAGCGCTTCGCACGGAACTCGACCACCAGGTCCTCGACACGCAGCAGCGCGCCGCCGTCGATCGTCGGGCTCATCGGGTGCTCCCCTGGTTCTCGGTCCGCGCCGGGCTCCGGTCCGGCGCCACAGTCGCGAGCGGCCGGGCCCGCGGTGGCTTGTCGGCGAGCATCGCCTCGAGCAACGAGGCCGTGTACCCGTCGGTGGGTTCGCGCAGGATCGTGCGGACGTCGCCGGACTCCACCACCGTTCCGTCGCGCATGACCACGACGCGGTCGCAGAGGTCGGCGACGACGCCGAAGTTGTGGGTGACCAGCAGGACCGCCAGGCCCAGCCGCTGCTGCAGGTCGCGCAGGACGTCGAGCACCTCCGCCTGCACGGTCACGTCGAGCGCGGTGGTGGGCTCGTCGGCGATCACGAGGTCCGGCTCGCAGGAGATCGCGCCGGCGATCAGCACCCGCTGGGCCATGCCGCCGGAGATCTCGTGCGGGTAGGACCGCATGATCCGGGTCGGGTCGGTGATCCCCACGCTGCGCAGCAGCTCCTCGGCCCGGGCGGTGGCCGCGGCGCGCGGGACACCGAGCAGGTGCCGCATCGGCCGGGTCAGCTGGTACCCGACGGTGAACGCCGGGTCGAGGTTGCTCATCGGTTCCTGCGGGATGTAGCCGATCCGCCGGCCGCGCAACGGGGCGAGCCGGCCCTGGTCCACGGCGACGTCACCGGGGCCGACGGTGAGCTCGTCGTCGATCCGGATCGTGCCGCCGGTGATCAGGGCGTCGCCCGGGAGCAGCACCAGCACCGCGAACGCGGTCTGGGACTTGCCCGAGCCGGACTCCCCGACGACCCCGAGCACCTCACCGCGGTCGAGGGTGAACGACACCCCGTCGACCACCTGCCTGGTCGTCCCGTCCCCCTGTGGGTAGGCGATCCGCAGGTCGCGGACCTCCAGCAGGTGCCCGCCCCCGTCGGGGACGGCGCCGGCGGAGCCGGACCGGCGCCGCGCGACCGCGTCCCGGACCGCGGCGGCCGCACCCGCACCGCCGGACCCGGCGCGGGCCGGGTCCTCGAGCGCGTCACGCAGCGCGTTGCCCAGCAGCACCAGCGCGCTCGTGGTGACCGCGATCGCCAGCGCCGGCCACAGCAGGGTCATCGGCGCGTCGTACACGCTGCGGAAGCCCTCGTTGAGCATCACGCCCCAGGTGGGCACCGAGGCGTCACCGAGGCCGAGGAACTCCAGCCCGGACTGGACGGCGATCGCGATCCCGCAGACCAGGGCGCCCTGGATGATGAGCGGGGCGCGGACCACGGAGAGGACGTGCCGGCGCAGGATGCGGGCGTCGGACAGGCCCGACACCCGCGCCGCGTCGATGTAGAGCTCGGCGCGCACCCCGCGGACCGCGGTGCGGGCGAGGCGGAAGAACCCCGGCGCGAGCATGACCCCGAAGACGGCCATGGCGATCCACACCGACGGTCCCAGCGCGGCCCGCATCGCGAGCAGGACGATCATCGACGGCAGCGCGAGGACGATGTTGGTGACCCAGGTCCCCGCGGCGTCGATCCCGCCCGCGAAGTAGCCGGCGAGCAGCCCGGCGGGCACCCCCACCGCGATGGCGACGCCGGCGCACAGCAGCGCCGCCAGCAGCGTCGTCCGCCCGCCCCAGAGCAGCCGGCTCAGGACGTCCCGGCCGCCGCTGTCGGTGCCCAGCGGGTGGTCCGGTGAGCTGCCCGCCAGGATGTTGCGGATGTCGGCGTAGGTGGGGTCGAACGGGGAGAGGACGCCGGCGAGCAACGCCCCCAGCACGATCAGGCCCAGTACGACCGACGCGGTGAGGCCGAGCGGGTTGCGCAGCAGCCGCCGGGCGACCTCACCGCCGCGCCCCCGGGGGGCCGGCGACGCCGGGACGGGCGGGACGGTGGATCCGGTGTGCTCGGTCATGCGACACGCACCTTCGGGTTGAGCCAGCCGTTGGCCACGTCGACCAGCAGGTTGACCACGACGACGATCACGGTCGTGTAGGCGACCACCCCCATCACCAGCGGCAGGTCACCGATGGTCGTCGCCGACACGGCGAGCGTCCCGACCCCGGGCAGTGCGAAGACCTGCTCCAGCACGACCACGGCGCTCAACATGCCGATGAACTGCAGGCTCAGGACGGTGAGCCCGGCCGGAGCCGCGCTGCGCAGGACGTGCCGGACCAGGATCTCGCGTTCGGGCAGGCCGCGGCTGCACAGCGTGCGGACGTGGTCGCGCGACATCTGGGTGAGCACGGCGCCGCGCACCTGCTGGGCCGACGCCGCGACGCCGTTGATCAGCAGCGCGATCATCGGCAGGGTCAGCGAGGCGACCCACGGGCCGATCCCGGACCCCGGCGCGATCGTGCTGACGGCCGGGAACCAGGGCAGGGCCACCACGAACAGGCTGACCAGCAGCAGTCCGATCAGGAAGCTGGGCAGTGCGTCGCCGATGGCCGCACCGATCTGCACGGCCCGGTCGGCCCGGCCGCGGCGGACGGCGGCGGTCGTGCCGAGCGCGGTCGCGATGACCCCGATGGCGACGATCGCCACGGCGACGACGGCCAGGGTGACCGGCAGCCGGGCCGCGAGCGCGGCGACCACGGTCTCGTTGTTGAACCAGGACGCACCGAAGTCACCGGTCAGCGCGCCGGCCCACCACTCGGCGAGCCGCTCGAGCAGGGGCCGGTCCAGGCCGAGCTCGGCGTTCTTCGCCGCGATCTGGTCGGGGGTCGCCTGCTCACCGAGGATGGTGGAGGCGACGTCGTCGGTGGAGAAGAACAGCAGCAGGAACGCCAGACAGCAGACGGCGGCGAGAACGACCGCGCCCGACAGCAGCCGGCGGAGCAGGAACAGCAGCACCGCGTCCTCCTTGGTGTGCGACGGCCGTGGGTCAGCCGACCGGCCGGTAGTTGTAGATCGAGGGGATGACCTGGCCGATCTGCGGCTCGACCGCGATCCGCTCCGGGTCGATGGCGTTCGTGGTGCCGATCCGGGCCCACGGGGCGAACCAGGCCTGCTCGGTGACGTGGCGGGCCATCTGTCTCGCCACGTCGTCGGCGTCCGGGCCGCCCGCCCGCACCCGGTCGAGCATCGCGTCCAGCGCCGGGTCCCGGGAACGCAGCGGGTTGTAGAGGGTCTGCGGGACGAGCAGCTGCTCCACCGCCACCCAGGTCGGCCCCTGGAAGATCGCGAAGAAGCTGGCCGGGTAGCGCCCGCTCCCGATCGCGGCCTGCGACGACTGCGCGGGCACCGACTCGATCCGGGCCGTGATCCCGATGTCGGCCAGGGGCTGCACGATGAACGGGATGAACTCGTTGAGACCGGTCGACAGCGGCATGGTCATCGAGAAGCCGTCGGGGTACCCGGCCTCGGCGAGCAGCGCACGGGCGCGGACGGGGTCGTAGCCGTAGTGGTCGTCCAGCGCCGGGTCGAAGGCCGTGCTGGCCTCGCCGAAGACCTGGCTGGTCGGCGTGCCGTAGCCGTTCAGCACCCCCTCGATGGTCACCTCCCGGTCGAACGCGAGGTTGATGGCCCGGCGGACACGCACGTCGGCCAGCTCCGGGGCGATCGCACCGTCCCGGTCGAACAGCAGCAGGCCCGCCCAGTTCGCGTCCCAGCTCACGATCTCGCGGCCTGCGTTCTCCGCCTGGGCGATGTTGCGCGGGCTGATCTGCGTCGCGTCGATCTGCCCGGAGACCAGCGCGTTGATCCGCGCGGTCGGGTCGGTCAGGACCTTCAGCACGACCTGGTCGAATCTCTGCAGCGCCGGGTCCCAGTAGTCCGGGCGGGCCCGGAAGACGTACCGGTCGCCGGGCACCGAGGCGGCGGCGTCCATCACGTAGGGCCCCGCCCCGACCGGGACCCGGTCCAGGGCGGGGTCGCCCAGCGCGGCCGGGCTGGCCATCATCCCGGCGGCCTGGCTCAGGTAGAACTCCAGCGCCGGGTTCGGGCGCTCGAGCTCGATCTCGACCCGGTCGGTGCCGCGCGTGCGGACCTCGGCGACGTCGGCCAGCTGGACCGCCTGCGGGCCGTTCGCCGTCCGGAAGTGCTCCAGGTTGGCCGCCACCGCCGCGGCGTCGACCGGGGTCCCGTCGCTGAAGGTGACGCCCTCCCGATCCGCAGCGAGAACGTCGTGTTCGTGCCGTCGGTGTAGCCCCATCCGACGGCGAGCATCGGGACGAAGGTCCCGTCCGGCTCCCGCCGGATCAGGGTGTCGTAGGCGGGCTGGAACGCGACCAACCGGTGTCCGTTGTGGCCCTGCCCGGTGTCCCAGGTGGCCACGTCCTGGACCAGACCGATGTTGAGCACACCCCCTCGACGGCGGGGACGGGTGCGCTGCGCGCCGCGTCCGCGGTCCGCGCGACGACCGAGGTGCTCGGCCTGGACCCGCTCGCCGCCGGCGGCGTGGCGGAGGAGTCGGGCGACGCCGCCCGGCAGGCGCTGGGCACCCTGGTGGAGTCCATGCTGGAGCGCCGCCAGGCCGCGCGCGCCGGACGTGACTTCGCCACCGCCGACCGGCTCCGCGACGAGCTGCTCGCCGCCGGGATCGCCGTCGAGGACGGCGCCGGCGGCTCCACCTGGACTCTCAAAGACGCTTAGGACTCGAAGAACTCATGGCAGGCAATTCCAAGCGCCGCGGTGCGATCCGCAAGGAAGGCACCAAGAAGGGCATGGTCGTCGGTTCCGGCGGTCAGCCCCGGCGCGCGCTGAAGGGCAAGGGTCCGACCCCGCCCGGCGAGATGCGACCCGGCCATCCGAAGGCGAGGGCGGCCGCGCGCCGTGCCGCCCAGGACCAGCAGCAGCAGCGCCGGCGCCCGGTGGCGGGCCGTCGCGGTGACGGGGAGACCCCGGAGACCGTGCTCGGTCGCAACCCGGTCGTCGAGTGCCTGCGGGCCGGCGTCCCGGCCACGGCGCTGCAGGTGGCCACCGGCATGTCCGCGGACGACCGGGTCACCGAGGCCGTCGCGCTGGCCGCGGAGCGGGGCATCTCCATCCTGGAGGTGCCGCGCAACGACCTCGACCGGATCAGCGGCGGGGCGCTGCACCAGGGCCTCGCGCTGCAGGTGCCGCCGTACGCCTACGCCCACCCCGACGAGGTGCTCGAGGCCGCGTCGCACTCCGGGCGCCCGGCGCTGGCCGTCGCGCTGGACGGGGTGACCGACCCGCGCAACCTGGGTGCGGTCGTCCGGTCGGTGGGGGCCTTCGGCGGGCACGGCGTCGTCGTGCCGCAGCGGCGCGCCGCGGGCATGACCGCGGTGGCCTGGCGGACCTCGGCGGGCACCGCGGCCCGGGTCCCGGTCGCGCGTGCCACGAACCTGACCCGCACCCTGCAGGAGTACGCCTCCGCCGGGCTGATGGTCGCGGGGTTGGCCGCCGACGGCGACGTCTCCCTCGACGACTTCGACCTGGCCACCGGGCCGCTGGTGATCGTCACCGGCTCGGAGGGGAAGGGGCTGTCCCGGCTGGTCCGCGAGACCTGCGACGTGACCGTGTCGATCCCCCTGGCCGGCCGGGTGGAGTCGCTGAACGCCTCGGTCGCCACCGGTGTGGTGCTGGCCGAGGTGGCCCGTCGCCGTCGCGTCGACCGCTGAGCGCCCCCTCCCTGCACGAACGGGCCCCTCGTACGAACCTTTCGTACGAGGGGCCCGTTCGTGCGACGACGGGGGAGGTCAGGCCCGGACGGCGCCCCGGCCGCGCAGCCGTCCGACCAGCCGGCACAGCAGGTAGGCGACGAAGCCGATGGTCGCCACGTAGGCCGAGATCGGCAGCCCCGGCGCCAGCGACAGGATCGTCCCGCCGACCAGCGCGACCTCCGCGATCACGATCGCGACGACCGTCGCGAGCAGCGGGTTCGCGGTGACCCGGTTCGCCGCGGCACCGGGCACGATCAGCACCGAGAGCACCAGGATCGCGCCGACGATCGGCACGGCCAGCGCCGTCACCAGGCCGATCAGCACGCCGAACACCAGGGTCAGCGTGCGGACGGGCACACCGCGCGCCAGCGCGACGTCGGGGTCGGTGCTGGCGAACAGCAGCGGCCGGTACAGCACGGCCAGCGTGGCGAGGACGACGACCGCGACGATCCCCAGCACCCAGAGGTTCTGCTGGTCGACCGAGACGATGGAGCCGGTGAGCAGGCCGAACCGGTTGGAGGACCGGCCGTCGTAGAGGGCGAGGAACAGCACACCCAGGCCGAGCCCGAACGCCATCACCACGCCGATCGCGGAGTCCCGCTCGCGCTGCCGCAGCCCCAGCACCCCGAAGATCACCGCGGCGACGACGGCGCCCACCACCGCCCCCACCCCGACGGCGACGCCGAGCAGCAGCCCGGCCGCGGCGCCGGTGAAGGCCAGCTCGGCGGTGCCGTGCACCGCGAAGGCCATCCCACGGCTCACGACCAGCGGGGCGAGCAGCCCGGCGACCAGCCCCAGCACCGCGCAGGCGATCAGCGCGTTGCGGACGAACGGGTAGCCCAGCAGGGCGCCGGTGCCGGACAGGTCGAGGATCCGGGCCAGGACCTCGGTCACGCGCCACCCCCGACCGCGACGCCGTGCGCGTCGTGCCCGTCCCGGGGGACCGGGGTGTCCTCGGCCCCGACGACGACCAGCCGGTCGCGCACCCGCAGGACGTCGACGTCGGTGCGGTAGAGCCGCGAGAGCGTCGCGGAGGTCATGACCTCGTCGGTGGTGCCGATGGAGAACCGGCCGTCGACGAGGTAGAGGACCCGGTCCACCAGCGGCAGCACCGGGTTGATCTCGTGGGTCACGAACAGCACGGCGGTGTCCGCCGCGCGGCGACGCTCGTCGATCAGCCGGGTCACGATCCGCTGGTGGGACAGGTCCAGGCTGAGCAGCGGCTCGTCGCACAGCAGCACGGCCGGGTCGCCGACGAGCGCCTGCGCGACCCGCAGCCGCTGCTGCTCGCCGCCGGACAGCCGCCCGACCGGGGCGTCGGCGTAGCCGGTGCCGCCGACCTGGGCCAGCGCACGGTCGACCCGCTCGCGCCGTTCGCGCCGCCGCCCCAGGCCGAGACCGAAGCGGTGTCCGTCGAGCCCGAGGCCGACCAGGTCGCGCCCGCGCAGCGGCAGGTCCGGGTCGAGCGGCTGCTGCTGCGGGACGTAGCCGATCTCCGGGCTGCCGCGCCGAGGGGTGTGCCCGCCGACGGTCACGGTCCCCTCGGACAGCCCGAGCAGCCCGAGCAGGACGCGCATCAGCGTGGTCTTGCCGGACCCGTTCGGACCGAGCACGGCGACGAACTCGCCGGGTGCGACGTCCAGGTCGAGGCCCGACCACAGGGTCCGGTCCCCGAAGCGGAGGCCCGCTCCGCGCAACGACAGCGCGGACTGCTGCGAGGACCCCATGTCAGCGGTTCAGCGCCGCGGACAGCTCGTCCAGGTTGGCGTTCATCCACTGCACCCAGTCGGTGGTGCCCGCGGGCAGCGTCTCCGACATCTCCACCACCGGGACGCCGGCCTTCTGGGCGGCGTCGCGGACCTGGTCGGTGGTCGGCGAGGTCGTCTGGCTGTTGAGGACCAGCGCGTCGACCGGCGGCTGCGCGGTGAACAGCCCCAGCGTCTGCGCGACGACGGCGGCAGGCGGGTCGGTGCCCTCCTCGACCGCGGAGGAGAACTCCTGCGGGGTCGCGTTCGCGATCCCGGCGGCCTCCAGCAGGTAGGCGGGCACCGGCTCGGTCACCGCGACCCGGGCTCCCGGGTGCGCGCGGCCGATCTCGGTGGCCTTCGACGTGAGCTGGGCGACGCCACCGCGGAGCGTCTCGGCGTTGGTGCGGAAGTAGTCCGCGGCACCCGGGTCGATCCGGCCGAGCTGGTCGGCGAGCTGGTCGGCGACCCGGCCGACGGCGGCCGGGTCGTACCAGACGTGCTCGTTGAACGAGCCGTGCTCGTGTTCGTGGTCGGCACCGGCGGCGGGCTCGGTGGCGCCCTCGGCGGCGTGGTCGTGGCCGTGGTCGTCCGCGGCGGCCTCCTGGGCGCCCTCGATGCCGGAGACCTCGACGGCGTCGACGAGCGGGGCCTGGTTGCCGGACGCGGCGACGAGGTCGGTCATGAAGGCGTCGTAGCCGCCGCCGTTCATGAGCACCAGCTGCGCCTCGCCGACGGTGGCCGCGTTCTGCGGGGTGGGCTCGTAGCCGTGCGGGTCGACGTCGGGGGAGCTGATGACCGACTGGACCCGGGCGTAGTTGCCGCCGACCGCGCGGGCGACCGCGCCCCAGGCGTCGGTGGAGGCGACGATCGCCACCTGGGGGGTGTCGGCACTGGTGGGGGCGTCGACCTGGCCGGAGCCGCAGGCGGTCAGGCCCAGGGCGAGTGTGGCCAGCCCGGCCACGAGCGCGGCCGGGCGGAGCGGGGATCGGGACACGGACGGAACTCCCATCAACACATCAGCATAGTTTTATTGGAAATCATTCTCAGATTCACTCTACCGCTGCACGCGGGGCGCGACCGCGGCACGGCGTGTGACGTCGTCGCGGCCGGTCGGGGCGGGCTTTCACCTGCGTGACCGCGCCGCTACCGTTCGGGGAATGACCGGCCCCCAGCATCCGCGGCGTCCGGCGACGCTGGCGTCGCTGGCCGCCGAGCTCGGGGTCTCGCGGACGACCGTCTCGAACGCCTACAACCGGCCCGACCAGCTGTCCGCGCCGTTGCGTGAGCGCGTCCTCGAGGCGGCCCGCCGGCTCGGGTACCCGGGCCCGGACCCGGTCGCCCGATCGCTGCGCACCCGCCGTGCCGGGGCGGTCGGCCTGCTGCTGACCGAGGCGCTCAGCTACGCCTTCCGCGACCCGGGCGCCACCGGGTTCCTGGAGGGGCTCGCGCTCGCGTGCGAGAAGGCGGGGACCGGGCTGCTGCTGGTCCCGGTCAGCCCGGAGCACTCCGACGTCGACGCGGTGTTCCAGGCGGGGGTCGACGGGTTCGTCGTCTACTCGGTCAGCGAGGACGATCCGCACTTCCGCGCCGTCCTGCAGCGGCCGGTGCCGACGGTCGTCTGCGACCAGCCCACCGGGATCACCGGCGTCGACCGGGTCGGCGTCGACGACCGCGCGGGGACCCTCGCGCTCGGGCGCCACCTCGTCGAGCTCGGTCACCGCCGGGTCGGCGTGCTCTGCATGCGCCTGTCGTCGCACCGGCACGACGGCCCGGCCGACATCGCGCGTCAGGAGGGCAGCTCCTACGCCGTGCAGCGCGAGCGGCTCGCCGGGCTGCGGGCGGCGTTCACCGAGGCCGGCGTCGACTGGGCCGGGGTCCCGGTCATCGAGCGCTTCGAGCACTCCCTGGACGCCGGCGCGGACGGCGTGGCCTCCCTGCTGGAGTCCCACCCCGGCATCACCGCCCTGGTGTGCACCTCCGACATCCTCGCCCTCGGAGCGCTGCGCGAGGCCCGCGACCGCGGGCTGCGGGTGCCCGAGGACCTCTCCGTCGCCGGGTTCGACGGCGTGCCCGAGGCCGAGCGCGCCGGGCTGACCACCGTCCGCCAGCCGTTCCGGGAGAAGGGTCTCGAAGCGGGTCGGCTGCTGCTCGAGCGCGGCGACCGGCACGTACCCGAGTACGTCACGCTCCCCACGGAGCTGATCGTCGGAGCGACCACCCGCGAGCTGCGCCAGTCCGGGGAGTTCTTCTCCGGATGGTGACCCTGACCGGGCTGCACCGGTATCCGGTGAAATCCTGCCGGGGAACCGCTGTCGCCCGCGCCGTCGTCGAACGGGCCGGTCTCGCCGGGGACCGGCGCTGGATGCTGGTCCGCGACGACGGCGCGACGGTCACCGCGCGTACCCACCCGCGCCTCGTGCTCGTCGACCCCACCCCCGCGGCCGACGGCCTGCGCCTGACCGGGCCCGGCCTCCCGCCGCTGACGGTGCCGGTGCCGATCGGCGCCCCGGTGCCGGCGCGGGTGCACCGCTGGGACACCGCGGGCGTCCCGGCCGGCCCGGAGGCCGACGCC
Organism: Pseudonocardia sp. ICBG1293; assembly: GCF_020131355.1. GTDB lineage: Bacteria > Actinomycetota > Actinomycetes > Mycobacteriales > Pseudonocardiaceae > Pseudonocardia. Next base: position 274,669 of record NZ_JAHLEL010000007.1, on the reverse strand, counting down.
TGGTTCTCCGAGCTGCTCGGCGCCCCGGTGCGGCTGATCCATCTCGACGACCCGGGCAGGCGCCGTCCCGACCCGGACTTCTCCCGCGCCGACGACCGGGTCTCCTTCGCCGACGGCTACCCGCTGCTGCTCGCCTCCGGCGCATCGCTGGACGCCCTGGACGCGCTGGTCGCCGACGGCCCGAACGCCGCGGAGGCACCGCTGCCGATGGGCCGGTTCCGGCCGAACCTCGTCGTCGACGGGGCACCCGCCTGGGCCGAGGACGGCTGGCGCCGCATCCGGATCGGCGCCGTGGGGTTCCGGGTGGCCAAGGGCTGCGCCCGCTGCGTGCTGACCACCGTCGACCCGGACACGGCGGCGAAGGGGCGCGAGCCGATGGCGACCCTGGCCCGGCACCGGAGGTTCGGGGGCAAGGTGTGGTTCGGCGTCAACCTCATCCCGGACGACCCGGGCGCGGAGATCGCGGTCGGGGACCGGGTCGAGGTGCTCGAGGCCGTCGACCCGGCCTGCGGCCCGCCGCGCTGACCCCGGACCGGCCACGGTCCTCCCCACCCCGTCGGTATCGTCGGGGCCGGGTCGCCCGTCCGGGTGGCCGGACCGGGGCGAGGGGGAGGCTGCACTGAACGACGCCGGCCCGCCCCGACGCCCGCGCCGCAACCCGCCGCCCGGGCGCGCTGCCGCGCCCCCTGCCTCCCCGCCGTCCGCGGACCGGCCCGCCGCGCCGCGTCCGGCGGGGCCGCAGCCCGGTCCGCCCCGGCCGGCGGGACCGGACGGCGCGCGCCCGCCGGTGCCGCACCCCCCGCCGGCCCGGAGGCGGACCGCCCCGGCGGAGCGGGCGCGGCGCGTTCCGCGGGACCGGGTGCGGATCGTGTCCGGGGCCCGGGAGCGGACCGTCCGGCGGGTCCGGGGGCCGCGCGTCCCGGGGGACCGGGTGCGGCGCGTTCCGGAGGACCGGGTGCGGCGCGCCCCGCAGGGTCGGGTGCTGCGCGCCCCGTGGGACCGGGCGGTGCCCGGCCCGCGCCGTCGGACGGGCGCGGCCCGGGACGGGCGGGACCACCGCACGTCGGCGGCCGGGGAGCGGCGTCGCCGGCCGGCCCGGCGGCGTCGCCCGCCGGACGGTCCGCGCCGCCCGCGCCGCCGACACCGCGGGACGCCCCGCCCCGCCGTGCCTCGCCGTTCCCCCCGGCCGCCCCGCAACCGGTCCCACCCCCGCCCGGCGACCGCGTGCACGCCGACCGGCAGCGGGAGGAGGCGTCCGCTCCGGAGGCGCTCCACCCCGCCCAGCGCCCCCTGCCCACACGACGCGGTGCCCGACGGACCGGCCCGCCCCCGCGCCGCGGTGCGGGCGCGGTGCCCCGCCCGGAGTCCGGGCGGGCTCCGGGCCGCGCGATCGGGCCGCAGATCGCGGCCCTGCGGGAACGGGTGCGCCGGCTCCGGCCGCAGCGGCCGCCGGGCACCCCGCCGCCCTCGACCCGGGCCCGGCTGCGCAGGCTGCTGCGGTGGGCGCTGGTGGCCCAGGCCGTCCCGCTGGTCCTGGTGCTGCTGTTCACCCTGGTCAACCCGCCGTACACGATGTTCCGGCTGTGGAACTTCGGACCGACGGTCGCGCAGTGGACCGACGCCGAGCACGTCTCGCGCAACTTCCTGATCGTCGTCATGGGGCAGGAGGACCAGCAGTTCCCGGAGCGGACGCTCGCCGTCGACTACGGGATGCAGTGGGCGCGCGTGCAGGCCTACATGGACGGCGCCGACGACCCGTCCGGGTCGACCATCACCCAGCAGACGTCGAAGAACCTGTTCCTGTGGGCCGGGCGGTACCCGCCGCTGGAACCGGTGCGCAAGGCGCTGGAGATCCCGCCGGCCGAGACGATGGAGCTGGTGATGTCCAAGCGCCGGATCCTGGAGATCTACGTCAACGTCGCGCAGTTCGCGCCGCGTGTCTACGGCGTCTGTGCCGCGTCCTGGTACTACTTCGGCAAGTCCAGCCGGTCGCTGAGCGTGGACGAGTCCGCCCAGCTCATCGGGTTGCTGCCGTCCCCGTTGCACGTCGAGCGGGCTCCCGGCGGCGGCATGCGGTTCCTCGGCGACACCAACGGCAACGGCGTCGCCGACCCCGGCGAGCGCGGCTGGATCAGCGCGAAGGGCTACTGGCACGCCCGCGAGCGCGCGCCGCGCTGGTACACCCAGATGGGCGGGCTCGCGGCGACCGAGGGACTCGGGATCGGTGGGAACGCCTCCGATCTGCCCGCCGGCGACGACCCGTGCCGCGAGCCCCCGGCCGCGCTGGCCGACCTCGACTGACCCGCTCCGGCCCGGTCAGGCCCCGGTGCGCAGCGCGGCGAGACGCTGCAGGACCGCGGCCATCTCCTGCGGGTCGGCGACCCGGTACCGGGCCGCGGTGTCGCCGTCGCCGACCTTGATGCCGACGTCGCCGTCGCCCAGCACCCGGAACGCCGTCTCGTCGGTGACGTCGTCGCCGGCGAACAGCACCGCGTCCGCGTGCAGCGCCGCCCGCAGCGCCTCCACCGCGGACCCCTTCGTGGTCTCCACGACGGCCAGGTCCAGCACGTCCTTGCCCGCGACGGCGTCGACACCGTCACCGGCCCACTCGGCGTCGACCCGCTCCAGCAGGGCCGCCCCGGCGGCCGGGTCCATGCCGCGGACGTGCACCGCGCCGCCGGCGGGCTTGGTCTCCAGCCGGGCGCCCGGGGTCTGCTCGACCAGGGCGCGCAGGCCGTCGAGCAGCGCGGCGCGACGGTGCTCCTGCTCGGGGGTCAGCAGGCCGCCGCGACCGAGCAGGGCCGCCAGCTCGTCGTCGTACTCGGCGCCGTGGCTGCCGACCAGCCCGACCGGCGGGGTGAACCCGGAGACCCTCGCGAGGTCGTCACGGCCCCGGCCGGACAGCATCACGACGGTCGTCGCGTCGTGCGCGGCGAGCCGCCGGACGGCGGCGGCCGCGGCGGGCAGCGGCCGCGAGGCCGAGGGGTCGTCGACCAGCGGGGCCAGCACGCCGTCGAAGTCGAGCGCGACGAGCAGCCGCGCCACCCCGGCGAGCTCCGCCACGGCAGCGTCGGGGCTCACTGCCCGACCCGGATCCCGAGCGCCTCCAGGAACCCGGTGGCCCAGCGGTCGACGTCGTGGTCGAGGACCTGGCGGCGCAGCGTGCGCATCCGCTTCCGGCCCTCCTCGGCGTTCATCGTCAGCGCCGCGTACAGCGCCTCCTTGACCCCGTCGGTGTCGTGCGGGTTCACCAGCAGGGCGCTGGTCAGCTCGATCGCGGCACCGGCGAACTCCGACAGCACCAGACAGCCGCCCTCGTCGGGGCGGCAGGCGACGTACTCCTTGGCGACGAGATTCATGCCGTCGCGCAGCGGGGTCACGAGCATGACGTCGGCGGCGAGGAAGAACGCGGCCAGCTCCTCGCGCGGCAGCGAGCGGTGCAGGTAGTGCACCGCCGGGTGCCCGACGCGCGCGAACTCGCCGTTGATCCGCCCGACGGCCTGCTCGATGTCGGCACGCATCTGCTGGTAGTGCTCGACCCGTTCGCGCGACGGCGTCGCCAGCTGGATCATGACCGCGTCGTCCACGGACACCCGCTCCTCCTCCAGGAGCTCGTGGAAGGCGCGCAGCCGGACGTCGATGCCCTTGGTGTAGTCGAGCCGGTCCACCCCCAGCACGATCTTCTCCGGGCTCCCGAGCTCCTCGCGGATCTCGGCGGCGCGCTTCTCCACCTCGGGGGTGCGGGCCAGCTCGTCGAGCCGGTGCGAGTCGATCGAGATCGGGAAGGCGCCGAGCCGGATGCGGCGACCGCCGTGGTGGATCACCTCGGGGTCGCGGGCGGGGGAGGCGCCCGCGAGCTCCTGGGCGAGCCAGTGGAAGTTGCGGACGCCGCCGTCGGTGTGGAAGCCCACGAGGTCGGCGCCGAGCAGCCCCTCCATGATCCGGGTCCGCCACGGGAGCTGGCGGAACAGCTCGATCGGGGGGAAGGGGATGTGCAGGAAGAAGCCGATCCGCAGGTCCGGGCGGAGTTCGCGGAGCCGTCCCGGCACGAGCTGCAGCTGGTAGTCCTGCACCCACACCGTCGCGCCGTGCGCGGCGACCTTCGCGACCTCCTCGGCGAAACGCTGGTTCACCGCGGTGTAGGCGCGCCACCAGTGCCGGTGGAACTGCGGCGGCGCGACGACGTCGTGGTAGAGCGGCCACAGCGTGCCGTTGGAGAAGCCCTCGTAGTAGTCGGTGACCTCCTGCGCGGTCAGCGTCACCGGGAACAGCGACAGACCGTCCTCGGCGAACGGCTCGACCTCGGCGTCCGGGACGCCGGGCCAGCCGACCCAGGCGCCCTCCCTGGCCCGCAGGGTCGGTTCCAGCGCCGTGACCAGGCCGCCCGGACTGCGCCGCCAGCTGGTGCTGCCGTCCGGGTGCCGCTCCAGGTCCACGGGGAGCCGGTTGGCCACCACCACCAGATCCGCCGCCGATACCGGTTCCTCTGTGGACACATGTCCTCCTCGACGCTCGACCCCTGGGGCGACCCTACTTCGGATCGGCGCCGTCGGCCGTGGTGTCGGGCACCGGGGCGCCGACGGCCGCGGCGCCGGTGGGGGAGCTCTCGGCCCCGCCGGGCCGGTCCTCGGGACGGCGGCGCGGGCTGGCCACGAACTGCCCCAGGGCGACGCCCGCGGCCAGCGCCAGACCGACGGCCAGCGCGATCGTGATCGTCACCAGTCCCTCGGACGGCCCCTCGATCGCCAGCTGGTAGAAGCCGCGGTAGGCGGCCAGACCGGGCAGCAGCGGGGTGACCCCGGCGAGGGTGACGACCATCGGCGGGGTCTGTGTGCCGCGCCGCAGCAGGCCCGCCGCGAGCCCGACGACCAGGGCCGCGGCACCGGTCGCGGGTACCTGGCCGAGCCCGGCGTTCTGCGTGAGCAGGCCGTAGACCAGCCAGCTCGACGCGCCGACCGCGCCGGCGATCGGCAACGACCGCAACGGTGCGTACCCGGCGAGCGCGTAGAACGCCGCCGCCAGGGCACCGGCGACCAGCGAGAGCCCGAACTGGCCCGGTCCCGACGGCAGGTCCCCGGACACCTCGATCTGGGTCCCCATCGCGAGCCCGAGCTGCAGGCCCAGCACGACGCCGGTCAGCAGTCCCGCCGACAGCAGCGAGATCTCCACCATCCGCGCGGCCGCGGTCAGGTAGTAACCGGTCAGCGCGTCCTGCACGGTCGAGACCACACTCAGCCCGGACAGCAGCACCGTGATCCCCGCCGCGACGACGTAGGACGCCCGGGTGCCCGGCGGGAACACCTCCAGCTGCACCAGCGCGACCGTCGACGCCGTGACGAGGAAGCCGCCGACCACCTGCTGGAAGAACGCCGCGACCCCGCTGCGGGCCAGTATCCGGCCGATCCGGTCGATGATCGCGGTGGTGACGAACGCCGTCGTCGCCGTGAGCGGGCCGCCGCCGAGCAGCAGGGCGATCGACGCGGCCAGCGCGGCCCAGCCGAACGTCGCCACCCAGCGCGGGTACGGGTGCGGGTGCCGCACGACCTCCGACACCTTCGACGACGCCGCCCGCACGTCGAGCCGGCCCGCCTCCACCTCGCGGATGATCTCCTCGGTCTCGGCGAGGCGGGACAGGTCGAGCGTGCGGTAGCGGACCAGGCGCATCGTCGTGACCGGCTGGGCGGCGTTGCCCCGGTGGCAGCACATCGTGATCGAGGTGAACGTGATGTCCACGTCGACCGCGGGCAGCCCGGCCAGGTTGGCCAGCCGCAGCATCGTCGCCGTGACCTCGTCGACCGACTCGCCCGACGACAGTGCGATCTCGCCGATCCGCATGCAGAGGTCCAGGACCTCCTGCACGCGAGCGTCGTCGGGCACCTGGGGGCCGAGCATGAGCATCGGCACCGTCGACGGACCCGGGGTGAGTAGCCGTTTCGCGTCACGCCGCAGCGCGCCGCGCAGTCGCCGTGCGAACCGGTCGGCCGTCGGCGTCTCCTCGGCCACGATCCCTCCATCCGTCGTGCGGGTCTGGCGTCGCCCACCAGGCTAGGGGCGGGCCACGGCCCGGCGCCGGGGCGTCGGGTGACCTCACACCGTGCGACGGTCGGCGGCCGGGAGGGTTGCGGCCCGGGCGGAGCGTTAGGCTGGACGGGTTCGCCGGTGTAGCTCAGTGGTAGAGCAACCGCCTTGTAAGCGGTAGGTCGTCGGTTCGATCCCGACCTCCGGCTCCACACCCGGTCCGCGGTCCCCGGACCGTCGACGGCCACGACGCGGCACGGCGTGGGCGAGGATGAACCTGATGCCGTGATACGTCTCGGTCGCCCGGGTGCCCTTCCGGTCGGGGGGTGGCCAGGGCGCGGGCACGCGGGGCGGCGCAGGGCGGGCCGCGGTCAGGAGCAGCAGCCACCGAGGGGCATCGCCGGGATGTCGAGTGCCGACCGGTCACGACCCTGACCCGCGAGGTCGTCGATGCCGTCCGCGAGCTCGTCCGCGGTGAAGGGGTGTCCGCCGCGCACGACGAGCGAGATCGAGGCCAAATTGTCCACCGCCGCGAGCGGGTCCGCGTCGAGCAGCACCAGGTCGGCGTCCATGCCCCCGGCGATACGGCCCATCCGGCCGGTGCGGCCGAGGTGGCGTGCCGGTGAGGTGGTCGCCGACCGCAGCACCTCCAGCGGCGACAGGCCGGCCTTGGCCAGCTCCCGGAACTCGAGCTGGAGGGAGTTCCCCTGAGCGCGGCCCGCACCGTCGGTCCCGGCGAGGACGGGCACTCCCGCCCGGTGCCAGATGCCCACCGTCTCGACGGTGCGCTCGTAGTTGCGGCGGAACGTCTCCCTGGTGGCGGCGGGGAGGGCCGCGAACTCGTCGACCGTGGCCAGGAACCTGCCCCGGTCCTCGGCGGACATGGTCTCCAGCCACGGGTCGGTCCGGTAGACGGCGTCGTCGGCGAGGTACCGCCCGCGGAGCTGGACCAGGGTCGGACACTGCCAGGTGCCGTTCTCGACGAGGACCGCGGCCAGGTCCCGCGCCCGGTCGGGGTCGAACGTGTCGAGGGCGCGCGCGAACAGGCGGACGTCGGCCTCGCTGGTGACGGACGCGTTCCCGGTCAGGGCCCCCTTCCTCATCCTCGTGAAGACGTCACCCGCGAAGGGCAGACCGGCCACCCACGAGGGTGCGGGCAGACCGGTGTCCTTCTCCTTCCGGAGTGCGTCCGCGTCCCGGGAACAGGAGATCCACAGGTTGGTGCCCGTGCCGAGGTGCTCGACGCAGTCGAAGCCGGCCCGGGACGCCTCGTCGATCGTGACCGACGGTGGGAGGTGCCCGGCGATGCGCAGCCCGTGCTCGTGGGCCGCCGCCACGGCCGCGAAGAACACCTCCCGCTCCGTCATGATCATCTTGATGAAGTCCGCCCCCTGGTCCCACTGCCGGGCGACCTCCTCGCGGACCCCCTCCACCGACCGCGCGTTGAAGGGCAGCAGCAGATCGCCCGGCATGGCCAGCAGACCGGGCGCCCTCGGCGTCAGGGGCAGACGCTGCTCGGCGCGGTACCGCAACAGCTCGGCCGACCCCTCCATCTGGCGCATGCCCGTGACCCCTTCGGCGAGCATCGTCGCCAGCGCCAGCTCGGGACGTTCCGCCTGCAGTGCATGAGTGTGCATGTTGTTGAACCCCGGCACCGCGAACCGCCCCGCCCCGGCGACCACCCGTACGCCCTGGTCGACCGGGATCGTCCCGGTCGGTGACACCGACTCGATCCGTCCGTCGCGGACGACGATCGACATCCCCGCGGCTCGGGAGCCGTCCAGCGGATCCACGACCGTCACGTCGTCGATGCGAACCGGGCCGGCAGCCGGGAACCCGGCACGCCGCGGTGTCGCGGGCCGCAGAACGGAGTCCGCGATCCGCACGCCGATGGCGCCGGCGCCGACCAACAACACGCCCGTGCCGGCCCGCTTGAGCAGGGATCGCCGCGAGGACGGCCTGTCCTGCCTCCCGGCCTCGACCGGAGCCTGGACCGGAGCCTCGTCCGCACCCGATCCGCCGGTGTCCTGCTCCCGATCCATTGCCGGTCCTCCTGTGGCGAAGCGCGTTCCCCGGGCAGCCGACGCCGGGGCACCGCATCGGACGGTACTCGATACCAAGCAGTATCGAGTACCTCGACGTATCCAGTACCACTGAGTATCGTGCGGCCATGGCCGATGCCCCCCTGTCAGAACGGACGCCCGGTCGTCCGCCCCCACGACATGCGGCGGCATCTGGCGGACGCCGCGGTGCCCACCGTGGCGTTCCTCGTCGGCAACGGGCTGTCCGGCGTGCAGGCGGGAGTGATCGCGGCGGTCGCCGCCGGCTCGGCGCTGGCGATCCTCCGCGTGACGCGGCGTCAACGGCCCACCGTCGTCGTCGCGGCGTTCGGGGTGGTGCTGGTGCAGGCGGCCGTCGTCACGGTGACCGGAGAGGGCCGGGACTACTTCCTGAACTGGCTGCTGTTCAACATCGCCCTGGCGCTGGTGTGCGCGGGCTCCCTGGTGGTGAACCGCCCGATCACGATGCGGCTCGAGCGGTTCGCCGGCGTGACCGACGACGTGTCGAGGCACCGCACTGTCACACTGCTGTGGGCCGGATTCGGCCTGGCGCGCCTCGCGGTGGCGATGCCGCTGTACTCCACCAACATGGTCGTCGCGCTGGGAGCCGCCAAGGTCGTGCTGGGGCCACCGGCCCTGCTGCTGTTGGGCATGCTGTCCTGGCGGTTGCTCACCCGCGTCCCTGCTGGTTAGGAGGATCCCGCATGGCCGAGCCGGTTCCCCGGGTGCGACGCGCCGAGGTGCGTCGGAGACTGCTGGACGCGGCGGCGGAGGTCGTCGCCCACCGCGGGTACGAGTCCGCCGGGCTGGACGAGATCGCCCGTGTCGCAGGCTTCACCAAGGGTGCCGTGTACTCGAACTTCTCCGGCAAGCACGCCCTGCTCGCCGAGCTGATCGAACGGCACGTGCGCACCCGGTTCTCGGCGGCAGCGACGACGTTCCGCGCGAGGAGCCGCCCGGAGCGGGCGCTGGAGGACGCCGCGGAGGTGTTCGCGCGCAGCGTCGTGGAGCAGGACGTGTGGACGAGGCTGCTCGTCGAGATCGCCCAGCAGGCCGCGCGCGATCCGGAGGTCCGCGCGGTCTACGTCGAGGTCCGCCGCGCGCTGCGCGACGAGCTGACCGACGTGCTGGCCGAGGCCGGTGCCGATCTCGGTGTCGAGTTCACGGTTCCTGCGGAGCAGGTGGCGTTGACTCTCCAGTCGCTGCGGCTCGGTCTGCTGCTGGAACACGCCATCGACCCGGAGCAGGTCGACGCGGCCGCCGTCACGGCCGTCTTCGCCGACACGCTGCGGCCTCTGATCAGCACGCCGGACCCGGCGAGAGCGTCGTCGGAACGGGAGAACTGAGCACTGTGGACGCTCACCTCGCGAGCCTCCGGCCGACGCCGCCCGGCCGGCAGCTCGCCTGCGGGGTGACGGAGACTCGGCGCTCCGCCTGCACGCTCCGGGCGTGTTCCGCCCGGCCTCGCACGCCCGTGGTCGCCTGGTCCCGCCCGGAACCGGACGATCGAGCTCGGGCACCGCAGGGACCGCTGCCGGAGCCCCGACCGTCGATGGCCGGAGGGCGTGCCGCGAACCGGCGTTCTGCGTCCGCGAATCGCGCGATCGGATTCGGCATGAAGAGCCCGGACGTCGACGGTCCTCCGCGTCACAGGTGGGTCGCCCGACCATCGGGTGGGGTCGGACAGTCGTTCCGACGACTGGTGCTCGTCGCCATTCGCCGGGCGGGGAGGCTCCCACGGGCGGGCCGGGTCGAGCGTAGGCGGAGGTCCCGTCGTGAACGCCGTGCACTGTCGCGTGACCATCGGTCGGTGCGGTCGAGCAACGTCCTTTTCCTCCCGGCGCGGTACGGTCCAGCTGTGCGTGTCGGTGGAGAAGCCGCGGTGTCCCGGGTGACCCTCGTTGCCCTCACGGTCATCGGTGTTCTCCTGCTGGTCGGTGCCTACGTCCTGTACGGCTACGAGTCGCGGTGGGTCCGGCAGGTGGCGGTCGGGGGGCTGGTCGTGCTCGGCTCGGCGCTGTTCCTCGCGATCCAGGGACTCCGGCGACGCTCGTAGCGGGCCCACGGTGTCGAGGGACTGCAGACGCCCTCTTCTCCCGATCACCGGGTGGCCCCCGGGCACACCCGCGACGAGCAATGCCGCCCGCACCGCTGCCGGCCTCTCGCCCGTTCGACGGTCCGGCACGTCCGAAATCCTCCCGGCCGGTCACCGGGCGGATCTCGGGAGCGACGTGCGGTCCTCTCCGTATGCTGCGACGTCGGGGTGCCCGTCCCGCCGCTCCGGGCCGGATGTGGCGCCCGGCGAGCGCCGCGTGCCGACCCGGTCGGTGTTCCGCAACGATCCGAGGGCAGGGTGATCCCCATCGGTGAGCTCGTCCTCCGACCGGCGACCGTCGACGATCTGCCCGCCGTCGTGGCGATGCTGGCCGACGACGTACTGGGGGCGGCCCGGGAGTCGCCCGACGACCTGGCCCCCTACCGGACGGCGTTCGCCGCCCTGGACCCGGACCCGAACCAGCACCTGGTGGTGGCCACCCGCGACGACGCCGTGATCGGAACCCTCCAGCTGACCATCATCCCCGGGCTGTCCCGCCGCGGGACGGTCCGGGCGCAGATCGAGGGAGTCCGGGTGCACGCGGACGAACGGGGGACGGGCCTGGGGACGGAGCTGTTCCGGTGGGCCGTCTCCGAGGCCCGCCGCTGCGGCGCTCACCTGGTCCAGCTGACCTCCGATGCGCAGCGACCCGACGCCCACCGGTTCTACGAGAAGCTCGGGTTCTCCCCGACACACGTCGGTTTCAAGCTCGAGCTGTAGCGGGGACGGCCTCCGGCGACCGCGGGGTCGGCGTGTCCGGTGGCACCGGCGAGCAGGGGCCGGATCGTCGTCGAGGCCGCCGCGGCGGCCTTCCGAGCCGGACCCGCCCACCGGTCGGACGCGTCGTGCCCGGCAGTGGGCGGTCGGCCCCACCGCGTCGTGATCAGTCCCAGTAGTGGTAGTAGGCGGTGTAGGTCGGCTCGGCGCTGGAGGCCGGGTTGCCGTTGGAGACGCACACGTACTTCCCGCCGACCGGTGTGGCGGTGAAGGACGCGATCGCCGACTCGCAGGCGGCCCTGCTCTGGAACGTCCCGGCCGATTCGACGTGCTCACCTGCCTGGGCCACCCCGGTGCCGAGGAGGCAGAGTGCGGCGGCCCCGGTCATCGACACGGCGGCCAGCGTCGCCGATCGCAGGGTCGATCGATTCCGGCTCATGGCGGTGTCCTCTCACTCGTGGGTGCGGGTCTCCTCCGTCCCGAGATGGGCGGTGGAGGCGGTTGCCGATGCTATGGACCTCCTTCGGGAGGGCTCCCGGGACGACGATCCGCGCCTGCCGGGGGCGGTGCGCGCAGCGGCCTGCCGACGCCTGCGCATGCGAGGATCCCGGCGTGGCCACGACCTTCGCGCTGATCTACACCTACACCGACGACACCGAGCTGCGGGACGCCACGCGCCCCGCGCACCGCGACTACCTGCGCCCCCTGGGCGAGGACGGCACGATGCTGGCGGCGGGCGCCTGGGCGCCCGGCGAGGACCCGGGCGGGCTGTTGATCTTCCGGGTGGAGGACCGGGCCGCGGTGCAGCGCATCGTCGACAACGACCCGTTCAGCACCGCGGGCGTCGTCGCCCGGGCCGAGATCCGTGAGTGGGCGCCGCCGCTCGGCCCGCTGGCCGGGGCGCTGACCGGGCAGGGCTGACCCTCCGGCGACCGCCGCCCCACCGACCCGCACGGGCCGGGAGCGCACCACGCTCCCGGCCCGTCGTCGTGCGCGCACGGCGACGGCCCCTGTCGCCCGAGCGTTCTGTCGTGCACGATCGGTCCGGCGGTGGACAGCAGAATCTTGACAACTGTCCAGATTTTCGCCACGGTCGTCGCTGTCCGCAACGGTGCGAGTCCGGGGAGCTGCGATGTCGCTGACCTTCTACCTCGACAAGGGCGCCTCCCTCGATCCCGCGGCGCCCTGCCTGACCCTGGACGGCACGTCGCTGACCTACGGCGAGGTCGTCGAGCTCTCGCACTCCGTCGCGCGGGCGCTCCGGCGCTCCGGCGTCGCCCCGGGCGACAAGGTCGGCATCCTGTCGGCGAACGACCCGACCGCCTTCTCCTGCGTGTTCGGCATCGCCCGCGCCGGCGCGGTGTGGTGCCCGATCAACCCGCGCAACGCGGCGGGCGAGACCGCCGAGCTGCTCGACCTGTTCGACTGCGTCGCCCTGGTCTACCAGCCCTCCTTCGACGGTCTGGTCGCGCAGATCGCGCCGGACCTGCCGCAGCTGACCACCCTCGTGCGCCTCGGCGAGGCCGGGCCGGACGGCCGCGCCCAGGCGTTCGACGCCTGGCTCGCCGCCGCCCGCGACGACCCGCCCGCCGAGGCCGCCCCGCCCGACGACGTCGTCGCGCTGGTCGGGACCGGCGGCACCACCGGACGTCCCAAGGGTGTGCTGCTGACCGACCGCAACGTCGAGACGATGTCGGCGATCACCCTGATGAGCTACCCGTTCGACGAGCGGCCGGTCTACCTGGCGCTCGCGCCGCTGACCCACGCCGCGGGGGTCCTGTGCTTCCCGGTCATGGCCCGCGGCGGCGAGGTCGTGGTCATGGCCGAGCCCGACGTCGGCCGGTTCCTGCAGCTGATCGAGACGCACCGGGTCACCCACACGTTCCTGCCGCCGACGCTGATCTACATGGTGCTCGGCCACGAGGCGCTCGACGCGACGGACCTGTCGTCGTTGCAGTGCTTCTGGTACGGCGCGGCCCCGATGTCGGTGGCCCGGCTGACCGAGGCGCTGGACCGGATCGGGCCGATGGCCCAGCTGTTCGGCCAGTCCGAGGCACCGATGATGATCTCGACGATGTCCCCGGCCGAGCACCGCAGGCCCGACGGGAGCATCGACACCGGGCGGCTGTCCTCGGCGGGGCGCCCGTCGCCGCTGGTCACCGTCGCGATCCTGGATCAGCAGGGGCAGCCCGTCGCACGGGGCGAGCGCGGCGAGATCTGCGTGCGCGGGTCGCTGGTCATGGCGGGCTACCACCGCAACCCCGAGGCGACCGCGGAGGTGTCGGCGCACGGCTGGCACCACACCGGCGACATCGGCCGGCTCGACGACGACGGCTTCCTGTACATCGTCGACCGGGCCAAGGACATGGTCATCACCGGCGGGTTCAACGTCTACTCCGCCGAGGTGGAACAGGCCCTGATGGCGCACGACGCCGTCCGGGACTGCGCGGTCGTCGGGCTGCCCGACGACAAGTGGGGCGAACGGGTCACCGCGGTGGTCCAGCCCCGGCCCGGTGTCGAGATCGGCACCGGTGAGCTGGTCGCGTTCGTCAAGGCGCGCATCGGTTCCGTGAAGGCCCCCAAGCAGATCGAGCTCTGGACCGATCTTCCGCGCTCGACTGTGGGTAAGGTTCTCAAGAACGAGATCCGCATCACACTCTCCCGTCCGTGACGCTGTTCGCGACACTGTCATGCCGCAAGGAGGCAGCATCACATGAAGCTCGCTCTGTACCTTCCGAACTTCCGTGACCTCGTCACGGTCAAGGAGCTGGAGGACCTCACCGCGCTCGCCGAGGAGCTCGACTTCGACTCGGTGTGGACGCTCGACCGGATCGTCGTCCCGGAGAAGTCCGACCGCCAGGAGCTGCAGTACTCCTTCGGCATGATGGACGGGCTGCCGAACGCGCTGCCGGTGTCCTCGCGCGGCAGGTGGTTCCAGGGCTACCCGCTCATCCCGTGGCTCGCCGCGAAGACCACCAAGGTCCGCATCGGCATGAGCATCATCGACACCCCGTTCCGCTCGCCCGGCGTCCTCGCCGCGGAGCTGGCGACCATCGACCACCTGTCCGGCGGCCGCCTCAACGTCGGCGTCGGGTCCGGCTGGATGCCCGAGGAGTTCGCCGCCGCGAGCGCCGCGCACATCTTCCCGAAGCGCCACAAGCACGTGCGCGAGTCGATCGAGATCATGCAGGGCATCTGGGACAAGGGCGCCGACCACTACGAGTTCCACGGCGAGTTCGCCGACTTCGACGCCTGCGGCTTCGGGCACAAGCCGCTGCAGGACCCGCGCCCGCCGATCTTCATGAGCGGCCTCAAGGACCCGCTGCGCTCGGCGCGCCGGATCACCAAGTACGACCTCGACGGCTGGATCGGCATCCAGGACTCGCCCGAGGGCCTCGCCCGGTGGATCACCGCCATCGATGAGCAGTTCGAGGAGATCGGCAGCCCGAAGCGGGCCAAGGACCTGGAGATCTGCTCGATGATCTGGACGGTCATCACCGACGAGGAGGTCGACCAGACCGTCAATGGCGTCGCGTCCAACCTGCTGGTCGGCACCGAGAAGCAGCTCACCGACCGGCTCAAGGCGTACAAGGAGGCCGGCATGACCATGCCGCTGATCTGGCCGCCGTTCGCCGACGTCCCGGTGTCGAAGACGCTCGACGACCTCAAGCGGATCAAGAACGACATCATGCCGAAGGTGCTCGCCTCCTGAGCGCTCCGAGCCGGGTGCCCCCCGGCGACCCCGCGCCGCGGGCTGACCGCGGCACCGCACCGCAGCACCGCGTCGGCGGGTCCACCTCCCCGGGTGGGCCCGCCGACGCGCGGGACGCCCCCACGGAGGAGACACCGATGACCGACGTCCTCTGGAGCCCGTCGGCGGAGCGCATCGAGCGATCCGCGTTGCGCGCCTACCTGGACTGGCTGGCCGAGCGGGAGGGGCGCCCGTTCGACGACCACGACGCCCTGTGGGTGTGGTCGGTCGACGACGTCGACCGGTTCTGGCGCTCGGTCGTCGAGTACTTCGACGTCACCCTGTCCGCGCCCTACGAGCAGGTCCGTACCGCCGACCCGATGCCGCACACCCGGTGGTTCACCGGGGCGCGGCTGAACTGGGCCGAGCACGCGCTGCGTCACGGCGCCGACGACGACACCGCCCTGGTGTGCGTGCAGGAGGGCGGCACCCCCGCACGTGAGATCACCTGGTCGCAGCTGCGCCGGTCGGTCGCGGCCACCGCGGGCTGGCTGCGCCGTGCCGGCGTCGAGCCCGGGGACCGGGTCTGCGCCTACCTGCCCAACACCGAGCACGCGGTGATCGGCCTGCTCGCCGCCGCCGCGGTCGGTGCCGTCTGGTCCTGCTGCTCGCCCGACTTCGGTGCCGAGGGCACCATCGGCCGGCTCGCGCAGCTCGAACCGACCGTCCTGCTGGCGGCCGACGGCTACCACTGGAACGGCAGGGTCGTCGACCGTGCCGACGTCGTCGCCCGGCTCCGGGCCGAGCTGCCGACCGTGCGACACGTGGTGCACGTGCCGTACGTGTTCGACCGGCCCGCTCCCGAGGGCACCGTCGCCTGGGAGGAGCTGCTGGCCGTCGACGCGGAGCCGGAGTTCGAGCAGGTGGCGTTCTCGCACCCGCTGTGGGTGCTGTTCACCTCCGGCACCACCGGCCTGCCGAAGGGGCTCGTGCACGGCCACGGCGGGATCACCCTCGAGGGGCTGAAGTGGTCCGGCCTGTACTGCGGGCTGCGCGCGGGCGAGCGGATGTACACCTACACCTCCACCGGCTGGGCACTGTGGAACATGCAGCTCGGCGCGCTGACCCGGGGCGCGAGCATCGTGCTCCACGAGGGCAGCCCCGGGCACCCGCCGGGTGCGGTCTGGGAGATCGCGGCCCGTACCGGCGCCGACGTCGTCCTGATGGGGGCGGCGGTCGTCACGGCGACGGCGGGCACCGGCGTGTCCCCGCGCTCCGAGCACGACCTGTCCCGGGTCCGGCACGTCATGGTCTCCGGCTCGGCGCTGCCGCCGAGCGGCTACGACTGGCTGTACGAGCACGTCTCGCCGGACCTGCGGATCGACTCGACCAGCGGCGGCACCGACATCTCGGGATCCTTCGTCGGCGCGAACGAGTACTCCCCGGTGCGGGCGGGCCGCATCGGCGGGCGCCTGGCCGGGGTCGACTGCGCCGCCTGGGACGACGACGGCAACCCGGTCGTCGACGAGGTCGGGGACCTGGTGGTCACCCAGCCGATGCCGTCGATGCCGGTGTACCTGTGGAACGACCCGGACGGCGAGCGCTACTCCGACTCCTACTTCGACACCTGGCCCGGCGTGTGGCGGCACGGGGACTGGGTGACCGTGCACGGCGACGGCAGCGTGTCCGTCCACGGCCGTTCGGACTCGACACTGAACCGGCAGGGCGTCCGGCTGGGCAGCGGCGACTTCTACGACGTGCTGGAGGCGATGGAGGAGGTCACCGAGGCCCTGGTCGTCGGCGTCGACCTGCCCGGCGACGAGTACTGGCTGGGTCTGTTCGTCGTGCCCGCCGAGGGCCACCCGCTCGACGACGAGCTCCGGAAGAAGATCGTCACCACGCTGCGCGGCCGGCTCACGGCCCGGCACGTCCCCGACGAGATCGTCGAGGCGCCCGCGGTGCCGCACACCCTGAGCGGGAAGCGGCTGGAGGTCCCGATCAAGAAGCTGATGGCGGGCCGCCCGCTGGAGCAGGCTGCGAACGTCGCCTCGGTCGACGACCCCGACGCGCTGCGCTGGTACGCCCGGTTCGCCGCGGACCGGCGGGGGTAGCGGTGCTCCTCGGCGCGACGCTCGCGCACCTGTCCGACGCGCCGCCGTACCCGGTCGCCGGGTGGGCCCGGCGGCTCGCCGGCGCCGGGTTCGCACACCTGTGGGCCCCGGAGATCATCGGCCGCGGCCGGTTGGTGCCCGACCCGTTCGTGGCGCTCGCCGTCGCGGCCGGGGCCACCGAGGGCGTCGGGCTGGCGACGGGCACGGTGCAGGTCCCGCTGCACCATCCCGCCGAGCTGGCGCACCGGATGCTGTCGCTGCAGGCG
The DNA here is from genome assembly GCF_020131355.1 of Pseudonocardia sp. ICBG1293. Taxonomy (GTDB): domain Bacteria; phylum Actinomycetota; class Actinomycetes; order Mycobacteriales; family Pseudonocardiaceae; genus Pseudonocardia. The sequence goes on along the minus strand of NZ_JAHLEL010000007.1, from coordinate 257,711 downwards.
GTCTGCGGGGACCGGCTCGCCCTCGGCATCAGCCCGGGCTCGACCCGTGACGACTACGCCGCCCTCGACCGGGACCACCGGACCCGTTTCCGGATGTTCGACGAGAACGCGGTGCGGCTCCGTGAGCTGCTGGAACGCGGTGGCGACGAGCACGCCCGGCTCGCCGACCCCCCGTCCGTCCGGCCACCGCTGCTGCTGGGGTCGTGGGGTGCGAACGTGGAGAAGGCCGCCCGTGGCTTCGACGGCTGGCTCGCCTCCGGCTACCGCACCACCCCCGAGGAGATGACCGAGGCCCTGCGCCGTTACCGGGCCGCCGGCGGACGGCGCGCGGTCGCCTACGCCCTGCCGGTCCCCGCGGGGGCCGACCTCGGACGGCTGGGCGAGACACTGCACCGCTACGCCGACGCGGGGTTCGACGACGCCGTCGTGGTCATCGAGCCGGACGGGCCGGCCCCGGAGCGGATCCGGGCGCTGCTGGGGTAGCGCCTCGTCAGACCGACGGCCTGCCGCGCCGCACCTCGTCGAGCCTGCGCTCGCGGACCGCCTGCTCGAACGGGGTGTCGCCCCGGGCCCTGCGGTCACCGAGCTCGGAGTACAGGCGCGCGATGCGGGCACTGTCGTGGTGCGAGGCCAGCCCGGCGAGACCCGGGTCGACCTCGGCGAGCACCTGCCGGAACCGGTGCTCGGCCAGCGGTCCGAGCCGGTCGTAGACCTCGACGAACAGCTGTTGCGCCTGCGGTCGGGCCCACCCCGCAGGGAGCATCACCGCGGGGAGGTCGGGGTCGCGCTCGGGGAAGGTGTGCCACGCCACCCGCAGCTCGGTGCGGATGCGCAGCGCCTCGGCCGGGCCGATCCGGCCCGCGGCGAGACCGTCGCGCAGTGGCGCGTAGGTCCGGACGAACCCCGCGTACTCGGCGGCCAGGCCGTCCACGTCGAACGCCGACGCGGGCCCGCCGCCGTGCGGCCCGCCGGGCACCTCGGTCGCCCGCAGGACCGTGGCCCGGCCGATGCCCAGCTCGGCGACGAGGTCGTGGGCGGATCCGGCGAGGTCGTGCGGGGAGACCCACAGGCCGTCGTACAGGGCGGCGAATCCGAGCACCCGCAGCCGGGAGCGCAGTGCCGTGCGGATCTCGCGTTCCTGCTCGGGCACCGAGAACGCGACGACGGTCCACCGGCCGTCCCAGTCCGGCGCGGACGCGCCGAAGACCAGCATCCGGTGGGTCCGGTCCACGATGACGTCGCTGGTCCGGGGCGGGATGCCGTAGGCCGTGGTCCGGCCGGCGCGCGAGGTCGTCAGCAGCCCCTTGGCGGCGAGCCTGCGCATCGCCGCACGGGCGTTCTCCCGGCCGATCCCGAACTCGGCGAGCAGCCGGACCAGCGCGGCCGACGGGATGTGCTCGTCGCGCCAGTACCAGTAGTCACCGAGCAGCGAGGTCAGCAGCAGCTGTGGCTCCGCCCGCGTGCGCCCGTCGTCCGGCATCGACATCCCTCCCGCGGGGGAGCGTACGTGTCGCCGGTCGGTCTTCCGCAGAGCGGAAAGCGGGTGTTGTCATAGACGACACCTCATGCGACGCTCGTCGCTGTCGACGTCGGCAATGATCGTGAACCGCCGACCGGCCCCACATGGCACGACCCAACGCAGGGAGTACCTCGCCATGCGCCACACCCGTCCACGCCGCCCCCGTGTCCTGGGTCTCGGCGTCCTGTCCGCCTCGGTGCTGCTGCTCGCCGGCTGTGGGACCGGGGGGTCCGGGGACCCCGCGGACGCCCCGCTGCCGCCCGGTGCGAACGCCGAGCTGCACGCGGCACTGCCCGACGCGGTCAAGGAGGCGGGCGTCATCCGGTTCGCCGGCGACTCGCATCCGCCGTACCGCACGGTCGCCGGCGACGGCACCATCACCGGGATCGACCGGGACTTCCAGGACGCCCTGGCCCGGGTGCTCGGCGTCCGGACCGAGACCGTCGTCGTCGACAGCCTCCCGGCCGCGCTGCAGGGGATGCTGGCCGGCCGCTACGACGCCTTCAACGGACCCGTGAAGGTCACCGCCGAGCGCGAGCGGCAGTTCGACACGGTCACCTGGATGACCACCAGGACGTCCTATGTCGTCCCCGCCGACTCGCCGCTGGACGTGGGCGCCGCCGACGACCTGTGCGGCCGGCGGGTCGCCGTGACGACCGCGAGCGTCGTCGAGGAGCAGCTGCGGCTGCTCTCCGAGTACTGCACCCGCACCGGCCGCCCGGCGGTCACCTCGATCGGGCTGGCCGACACCAACGCCACCCTGCTCGCCGCCCGGTCCGGCCGGGCGGACGCCGCCGGGATGACCCAGGCGGCCGCGATCGACGTGACCGCGCAGCAGCAGGGCGTCTACACCTACGTCACCCAGACCGGGGAGCAGGGCGCCACCGTCGACAAGCTCGCGCTGTTCGTCCCGAAGTCCGAGGAGCTCGGGCCGGTGCTGCAGCGGGCGTTCGAGGAGCTGTTCCGGGACGGCACCTACGCCGGAATCATGTCCCGCTGGGGTCTCGACGACGTGACCGTCTCGGCGCCGGAGCTGAACGCGGGGACCACGCCGTGACCGTCACCGCGCCGCCGTCGACCACCGGCCCGGGGACGCACGACGTCGCGACCGCCCGCCCCCGGTTCCGCCCGTGGCGCTGGGTCGCCTCGCTGCTGCTGGCCCTGGTCGTCGTCCGGATCGCCGTCTTCCTGGTCGGCAACGAGCGGTTCCAGTGGGACGTCGTCGCCGCCAACCTGTTCGCCCCCGCGGTGCTCCGGGGCCTGGTCACGACGCTGCTGCTGGCGGTCGCCGCGATGGTGATCGGGTCGTTGCTGGGCGGTCTGCTCGCCGCCGCACAACTGTCGGACCTGGGGCCGGTCCGCTGGGCCGCCACCGTCTACGTCGGGGTGTTCCGGGGCATCCCGCCGCTGGTCCAGCTGATCTTCTGGTTCAACCTGGCCTACCTGGTGCCACGGATCTCGATCGGCCTGCCGTTCGGACCGACCCTGGTGTCCTGGGACGCCAACGACGTCATCACCCCGCTGACCGCGGCGGTGATCGGGCTCTCGCTCGTCCAGTCCGCCTACATGGCCGAGATCGTGCGCGCCGGGATCCTCGGTGTCGACCACGGGCAGCGCGAGGCCGCGGCCGCGATGGGCTTCACCCCGGCCCAGACGTTCTTCCGGATCGTCCTGCCGCAGGCGATGCGGGTCATCATCCCGCCGTCGGGGAGCCAGTTCATCACGGTCGTGAAGGGCACCGCGCTGGTGTCGGTGATCGCGATGAACGACCTGCTCAACGCGGTGCAGATCATCTACAACCAGACCTACGAGATCGTCCCCAACCTGCTCGTGGCCTGCATCTGGTACCTGGCCGTCGTCACGCTGCTCACGGTGGCGCAACGACGGCTGGAGCGCCGGTTCGCCCGCGGGCACGTCCGGACGGCCGCGGCCGGAGGTGCCTCGTGAGCCCCGTCCTGCACCTGCACGGTGTGACCAAGCGGTTCGGGTCGCACGCCGCGCTCGACGGCGTCGACCTCGACGTGACCGAGGGGGAGGTCGTCGTCGTGATCGGCCCCTCGGGGTCGGGCAAGTCGACCCTGGTCCGCTGCGTCCACCAGCTCGAGTCCCTCGACGCCGGCGGGATGTACCTCGACGGTGAGCTCCTCGGCCACGAGGAGCACCGCGGCGGGCTGCGTCCGCTCACCCCGAAGGGCGTCGCCGCCCAGCGCCGCCGGATCGGCATGGTGTTCCAGCAGTTCAACCTGTTCCCGCACTTCGACGCGCTGCGCAACGTCACCGAGGTGCCGCGGCGGGTGCACGGCCGCTCCGCCGACCAGGCCCGTCGCGACGCCGTCGCGCTGCTGGAGCGGGTCGGCCTGGGCGACCGGCTGCACCACTACCCGCGCCAGCTCTCCGGGGGGCAGCAGCAGCGCGTGGCGATCGCCCGTGCGCTGGCGACCCGGCCGCGGATCCTGCTGTTCGACGAGCCCACCTCCGCGCTCGACCCGGAGCTGGTCGAGGAGGTCCTGGGCGTCCTGCGGACGCTGGCCGCCGACGGCCTGACGATGGTCGTGGTCACCCACGAGATGGCCTTCGCCCGCCAGGTCGCGGACCGCGTCGTGTTCATGGAGGCCGGCCGCGTCGTCGAGACCGGGCCGCCCGCGCAGGTCTTCGGCAACCCGTCCAGCGACCGGCTGCGCGCCTTCCTGTCCCGCCACACCCGGGAGGTCCCCGCATGAGCACCCCGACATCGGTCACCGTCGCCTCGGTCGGGGACCTGATCCTCGACGAGCCCGACCCGGCGTCCTTCCTCGCGCCGTCCGCCGCGCTGCTCCGCGCCGCCGACCTGACGGTCGGCCACGTCGAGGTCCCGCACTCCACGACCACGGCGCAGGTGTCCACCGACGTGCCGGCGCCGCCGGCCGACCCGGCCGCGCTCGGCGCGCTGGCCGACGCCGGGTTCGACGTCGTCACCCTGGCCGGCAACCACGTGTTCGACGCGGGCGAGGTCGGCGTGACCGACACCGTCGCCCACGCGCGCCGGGCCGGGCTGCTCACCGCGGGCGCGGGCGCCGACCTCGCCGAGGCCCGCGCGCCCGCCGTCGTCGAGCGCGGCGGCCTGCGGATCGGGGTGCTGTCCTACAACTGCGTGGGTCCGCGCGAGTCCTGGGCGACCTCCCGCAAGGCGGGCTGCGCCCCGGTCCGGGTGCTCACCCACTACGAGCTCGACCACGCCAGCCCCGGCGGGCCGCCGCGCGTCTACACCTTCGCCGACCCCGAGTCGCTGGAGGAGATGACCGACGACGTCGCACGGCTGCGCGCCGAGGTCGACGTCGTGCTGGTCGCGCTGCACAAGGGCGTCGGCCACACCCCGGCCGCGGTCGCGATGTACGAGTCGCCGGTCGCCAGGGCCGCCGTGGACGCCGGGGCCGACGCCGTGTTCGGCCACCACGCGCACATCCTGCGCGGCATCGAGGTATGGCGCGGGAAGCCGATCTTCCACGGGCTCGGCAACTTCGTGACCGTCACCCACGCGCTGACCCCGGCGTCCGGCGGGGACAGCGCGTGGGTGACGCGTGGGCGCGGCGCCGCACGGAGCTGTACGGCTTCGCCCCCGACCCGGACATGCCCTTCTACCCCTTCCACCCCGAGAGCCGCGACACCGTCGTCGCCACCTGCCGGTTCGACCGCGGCGGGCTCGTCGAGGCGGGGATCGTCCCCTGCCGGATCGACGACGCGGGCCGCCCCGTCCCGCAGGGCCCGGACTCGCCCGTCGTCGACTACGTCCGCGACATCACCACCCGCGCCCGGCTGGGTGCCCGCCTGGTCCGCCGGGGCGACGACTGGCTCGTCGCCGGGGCGGGCTCGTCCGAGGAGACAGCGTGACCGAGAACGCGACCGACCAGCCGCTCGCCGGCCGCACCGTCATCGACCTGACCACCGCGCTCGCCGGCCCCTACGCCACCCTGCTCCTGGCCGGGCTGGGCGCGACCGTGATCAAGGTGGAGAACCCCGCCACCGGCGGCGACACCTCCCGCAACAACGCCCCCTACCTGGGCCGGGACGGCCTGGCGCTGTCCCGCCTGCACGACGACGACATGTCGGTGTCGATGCTGCTGCGCGGCCGCGGCAAGCTCAGCGTGACGCTGAACCTGAAGGACCCGCGGTCCAAGACGGTGTTCACCGACCTCGTGCGGCACGCCGACGTCCTGGTCGAGAACTACTCCCCGGGGGTCACCTCGAGGCTGGGGATCGACTACGCCGCGGTCCGCGAGATCAACCCGGCGCTGGTGTACACCTCGATCAGCGGGTTCGGCGCCCAGGGCGGTCCGGGGTCGGGCAAGGCGATGGACGCGATCATCCAGGCGCTGTCCGGGGTGATGATGACCGCGGGCGAGCCCGGCGGCGACCCGGTGCGGTTCGGGCTCCCGATCGGGGACCTGCTCGCCCCGCTGTACGCCGTGGTCGGGACGGTGTCGGCGCTGCTGCAGGCCGAGCGCACCGGACACGGCCAGCACGTCGACGTCTCCATGCTGGGCGCGCTCACCTCGCTCGTGGCCTGCGAGCCGTTCGACGCCTACGACGCCGTCGGCCTGGAGCAGCGCACCGGCGCGATGGTCCCGCGGCTCGCCCCGTTCGGCATCCTCCCGGCCGCCGACGGCCACGTCGCGCTCTGCGCCCCCACCGACGCCTTCGCCCGCGGCGTGCTGCGCGCGATGGGGCGCGCGGACCTCGTCGACGACGAGCGCTACCGCACGCGGGACCGCCGGGTGGAGCGGGCCGACGAGCTGCACGCCCTGATCGCCGCCTGGTGCCGGGACCTGCCCCGGGCCGAGGTGATCGCCCGGCTCACCGCCGAGGGTGTGCCCGCGGCGGAGGTCCGCGACCCGTTGGAGGCCGTCCGGGACCCGCTGGTGCGCGAGCGCCGGGAGGTCGTCCCGCCCACCCACCCGCGGCACGGCGCGGTGGCGGACCTGTCCGCCACCGGGATGCCCATCGTGTTCTCGGGTGCCGACGTCGGGCTCGACGGCCCCGCGCCGGTACTCGGCCAACACAACGACCGCGTGTACCGCGAGCTGCTCGGCTACGACGCCGACGACGTCGCCGCACTCGCCGCCGACGCCGTCATCTGACCCGGAGGATCGCCATGTCCGCAGCCCTCGCTGCGTTGCTGGACCCCGCCCGCTCCGGGGCGGGTGACGACCGGCCGGTCGCCGGCCACGTCGGTGCCGACGTGCCGGTCGAGCTGCTCACCGCCGCCGGCTACCGCCCGCTGCGGCTGTCCGGCTCGCCGGTGGAGGACGCCTCGGCCGGACGGCGCCTGCTCGGCGGCGGACTCGACCCGGTCGCCCACTCGGTCCTGACCCGGCTGCTCGACGGGGCGTACGGCCCGCTCGACGTGCTCGTCGTCTCGCGGGACTGCGAGGCCTCGCTGCGGCTGTTCTACGTGCTCCGCGAGCTGCGCCGGGTCGAGCCGTCGGTCGCGTTGCCCCCGGTGCACCTGGTCGACGTCCTGCACCTGCCGCACCGCACGACCACCCGCTACGTCCGGGCCAAGGTCCGCGGCCTGCGGACCTGGCTGGGCGAGCGCTCCGGACGCCCGGTCGGCGACGACGCGCTCGCCGCCGCCGTCGTGGCGCCCGACCGGGTGCGTGGCCTGCTGCGCGGCCTGGGGGACCTGCGCTCCACGCGCCGGCTCACGGGCACCGAGTTCCTCGGCGTCGTCGACGCGGCCTGCGCCCTGCCGCCCGCCCGCGCCGCGGAGCTGCTGACGGCGCTGGCCGAGGAGCTGCCCGTGCGCGACCCGCGGCCCGGGCACCCCGTCCACGTCACCGGCTCCGCGCACGACGAGCCGTCGGTCTACGCGACGCTGGAGTCCGCCGGGCTGCTCGTCGTCGGTGAGGACCACGACCGTGGCGACCTGCTCGTCGCGGTCGACGTCGGCGTCCCCAGCGACCCGGCGGGGCTGGAGCTCGCGCTCGCGGAGAGGTACCAGGCCAACGGTCCGTCGGCGCCGCGGTCCTCGATCGCGGAGCGGGCCGCGCACACCGCCGCCCGGATCCGTGCCCGGGCCGCGGAGGGGCTGCTCGGCTACGTCCGCGAGCACGACGACGCGCCGCCGTGGGACTGGCCCGCGCAACGCGCCGCCGCCGGCGTGCCCGCGGCGCTGCTGGAGCGCCAGCCCTACGGCCGGATCGACCCGGACGGTCTCGACCGGGCCCTCGCCGACCTGCGCCGCCCGGCGGTCGCGGCGTGAGCGCCCCGGCCCGGACGGGCCGGCTGTCCAGCGCGGCCGAGGCGACGGCGTACCAGCGCCGGTGGTTCGCCGAGCTGCAGCGCGACCACCTCCCCGGGGCCCCGCTGGCCCTGGTCAACGCGGACGCCCCGCAGGAGGTGTTCCGTGCGATGGGGATCCCGTACGTGGTCAACCAGTGGTGGGCGTCGATCGTCTCCGCCAAGCGGCGCACCCAGGACCACCTCGCCCGCCTGCGCGAGCGCGGCTACCCCGACTACACCGAGCAGTACAGCTCCACCGCGCTCGGCAGCGCCTTCGACCCGGACCCGGCGAGCGCGCCGTGGGGCGGGCTCCCGATGCCCTCGATCGTGCTCGCCGAGACCACCGGCGACGCCTCGCGGAAGATCTTCGACGTCTGGGGCTCGCGGCCCGGCGTCACCTTCTTCCCGCTGGAGAGCGCGGCCGCCGACACCGTCCCGGAGCGCTGGTGGGAGCTGATGCCGCACCGCTGGGAGGAGGCGGTCGGGACCGACCGCCTGGACCTCATGGTCGGTGAGCTGGAGGGACTGATCCGGTTCCTGGAGCAGACCACCGGGCGTCGGTTCCCCGAACGGCGCTTCGCCGAGGTGCTGGCGCTCACCAACGAGCAGGAGGAGTGGAACCGGCGCACCCGGGACCTGATCGCCGCGGCGCGTCCGTGCCCGGTCGCGGTCACCGACTCCATCCCGGCCGTGATGGTGCCGCAGTGGCACCGCGGCACGGTGTGGGCGCGGGACGCGGCCCGCAGGCTGCACGACGAGGTCGCGGACCGGATCGCCGCCGGCGCGGCCGTCGCCGACCACGAGCGGGCCCGGCTGATGTGGGTCGGCCGCGGCCTGTGGTTCGACCTGGACCTGTTCCGCCGGATCCAGGAGCGGTACGGCGCGGTGTTCGTGTGGTCGATGTACCTGGCCATCGCCGCCGACGGCTACGTCCGCTACGGCGACGACCCGCTGCGCACCCTCGCCGCCCGGTTCGCGGCGTTCTCCGACCAGCTCTACACGCCGCCCTGGTCGGCCGAGTGGTACGTCAAGGAGGCCCGCGCGCACGGCGTCGACGGCGTCGTGCACCTGGTGTCCGACGACGCCCGGGGCAGCTGGGCGACCACCCGGGCACTGCGCGCGGCCGGGATCCCGGTGCTGGAGCTGCACGCCGACAACGTCGACGACCGCGGCACCGGGCCCGGTCACCTCGACGCGGCGGTCGGTGGGTGGCTGCAGGACGAGGTGCTGCCCCGGACCGATGGCTGAGGCGCCGGCCCCCGCCGCCGTGGGCGTCCCCCGGCCGTCCACCCCCGCGGTGCTCGCCGGCGCCCTGGTCGCGCTGTTCACCGGCTCGCTGACGAACACGATCATCGGGATCGCGCTGCCCACGATCGCCGGTGAGCTGGGCGGGCAGGACCGTGCCGCCTGGGTCGCCGCGGCCGCTCTGCTCACGATGGCCGCGGCGACGCCGGTGTGGGGCAAGCTCGCGGACCGGCGCGGCCCGCGGCCGGTGCTGCTGGCGGCGATCGCGCTGTTCGTCGTCGCGTCGCTGGCGGCCGGGCTCGCCCCGTCGATGGGGTGGCTGATCGCCGGTCGCGCCGTCCAGGGCGCGGCCTCCGGTGGCATCCTGGCCTGCGCGAACGCACTCGTCGCGGTGCTGGTGCCGGCACGCGAGCGGGGTCGCTACACCGGCTGGTTCGGGCTGTCCTTCGGCACGGCGTCGGTCGCCGGGCCGCTGCTCGGCGGGTTGCTGGTCGGCCCGGGCGGGCCGGGCTGGCGGTGGTGCTTCCTCGGTGTCGTGCCGGTGACGATCGCCGCCGCCGCGCTCGTCCGGCTCGCCCCGGACCGCCGCCCGGCCCGCCGGACCGCGCCGCTGGACCACCTGGGGGCGGCCCTGCTGGCCGTGGCCGCGGGCGGCCTCGTGCTGCTCCTGTCGGCAGGCGGGGTGGCCTGGCCGTGGATGTCCCCGCCGACCGTGGTGCTCGGCCTCGCGGTCGGGGCGGCCGGTGCGCTCGCGGTGCTGCGCGAGCGCCGTGCCGCCGACCCGGTCCTGCCGCCGCGGCTGTTCGGCAGCCGCACCTTCACCATCTCCTGCGCCGCCAGCCTGCTGGTCGGCACGGTCATGTTCGGCGGGATCATCTACCTGCCCCAGTTCCTGCAGGTCGTCCACGGCCACGACGCCATGACCGCCGGTCTGCTGATGCTGCCCCAGGTGGGGACCATGATCGTCGCCTCGGCCGTGGTCGGGCGGCTGGTCGTGCGCAGCGGCCGCTGGAAGCGCTACCCCACGGCGGGCTGCGCGCTGCTCGTCGTGGGGCTGGCCGTGCTCGCGCCGCTGACCCCGGCGACCCCCGCCTGGCAGGTGGCCGCCGGGATGGCGCTGCTCGGCGCCGGGACCGGTCTGACCCAACAGGTGCTGGTGCTGGCCGCACAGGACGCCGTGGGACCCGGTGACGTGGGGGTCGCCGGGTCCTCGGCCACGTTCGCGCGCACCCTCGGCGGCGCCGTCGGCGTCGCCGCGTTCGGTGCGGTGCTGACCGCGCGGCTGCGCAGCGACCTGCCCGGCGCACTCGCCGCCGCGGGCCTGCCCGCCGGGGACGACGGCGTCCGCCGGCTGCTCGGTACGCCCGCCGAGGTCGCCGCCCTCCCCGCGCCGCTGGCCGACGCCGTCCGGGCGTCCTACACCCACGGGCTCCAGCTGGCCGTGCTGGCGACCCTGCCGGTCGCGGTGCTCGCCCTGGTCGCCGTGGCCGGGATCCGCGAGACCCCGCTCGGCGAGGCCGCGCCCGCCCCCTGAGCCGCACCGCGTGCGCCGCACCCACCACCCGTTGCACCACCGACCGCTGCACGGAGGCCCCACCATGCCCGGACGATCCCGCCGCACCCTGCTCGTGTCCGCACTCGTCGCCCTCGGCCTGGCGGCCGCCGTCGCCCTCGCGGTGCTCGTCGTCCCGCGGGCGGACGGGGACGCCACGGCCTCCTCGCTCGGCTCGTACCGTCCGGAACCCGGCTTCACCGAGCAGGTCAGCGAGTCCTTCCTGCTGCCGATGCGCGACGGCACCCGGCTCGCCGTCCGGCTCGACCGGCCCGCGGTGGACGGCCGACCGGCGCCGGGGCCGTTCCCGGTGCTGTGGCAGCACAGCCTGTCCACCGAGCGCAAGCCGGAGGACGGTGCCGGCCCCGCGACGGGCGGGATCCAGACGATGCCCTCGCTCACCGGGCACGGCTACGTCGTCGCCCAGGTCGCCCGGCGCGGCAACGGCCAGTCCTTCGGGGTACGCCGCGGCTACAACGACCGGCTGGAGGCCGGCGACGCCTACGAGATCACCGAGTGGCTGGCGGCGCAGCCCTGGTCGGACGGCAACGTCGGGGTCTACGGCTGCTCCAACACCGGAGACGCCGCGATGCACGCCCTGACCGTGCGCCCGCCGCACCTGCGGGCGGTGCTCGCGGGGTGCTTCTCCTGGGACAAGTACGACGCCTGGCGGGCCGGTGGCATCTCCGCGCAGTGGGGCTTCGGCCCGTCGCGCACCGTCGAGCAGGACCTGGCGAACGCGCCGATCGACGGTGACGAGGACAAGGTGCTGCTGCGCGAGGCGGCGATCGAGCACCAGAAGGCCGTACCGCTCGCCGACATGTGGCGCGGCATGCCGTACCGGGACAGCCGGACCGCGGCCACGCAGTCGCGCTTCTGGTCCGAGGGCAGCGTCGGCACCTACGCCGACGAGATCCGCTCCACGGGGGTACCGGTCTACGTCATCGGCGGGTGGCGCGACGAGCTGCGCGGCCAGGGCGTCGCCGCGCTGCTGAACGTGCCCGGGTCCCGGTTGCTGATCGGCCCCTGGAAGCACTGCGAGAACGCCGGGTTCGCGCTGGTGGAGGAGGCCCACCGGTTCTTCGACCAGCACCTCAAGGGCATCGACACCGGCATCGCCGACGAGCCACCGGTGCACTGGGCCACCCCGTCGTCGGACACCGCCGACGCGACGGGTCTGGAGTGGGAGTCCGCGCCGAGCTGGCCGCCCGCCGGGATCGCCGCACGGCCCGCCGCCCTCGGCGGTGACGGTGTCCTCGGCTCCGCCGCCCCCGGCGCCCGGGGCGTCACGGTCGACACCGGCGCCGAGTGCCCCACCGATCCCGGCTCCGGGGCGACCGTCCAGCCCTGCCACGTCCCCGGGAGCGGGACGAGCTGGACCGGACCGGTCCTGGACCGCGACACCGTGCTGACCGGCGCCCCGGTCGCCGACCTGACGGTGCGCACCGACCGGGCCGACGGCGACGTGTTCGCCTACCTCGAGGAGGTCGCGCCGGACGGTCGCACGACCGTGATCACCGAGGGCCGGCAGCGGATCTCCCTGCGCGCCGAGCACCCGCCCGCGTACACCCTGCCCGAGGGCGTCCCGTGGCACCGCGCGTACGCCGCCGACGCCGCCCCGGTGGAGCCGGGGGAGGCCGTGCGGCTGCACTTCGCGATGCTCCCGACCGCCTACCGGGTGCCGGCGGGGCACCGGGTCCAGGTCACGGTGACCGGCCACGACCCCCGGGCCACCGGCCCCGTCCCCGGTGCCGACGGTGCCCGGATCGAGGTGCTGTCCGGGCCGGACACCCCGTCCTCGGTGGCCCTGCCGCAGCGGTAGCGACGGCCCGCGCCCGCCATGGCCTACGCCCCGACGGCCGCCGAGATGTCGGGGTAGTTGGTGATCTCCCATCCGCCGTCGACGACCAGGCTCGTCCCGTTGACGTACGACGCGTCCGGACCCGCCAGGAACACCGCGGGCCCGGCCAGCTCGTCCGGTTCGGCCGGGCGGCCCGCCAGGATCCGTGCGGTGAAGTCCCGTTCGATCGGGCCTCCGTCGAACCAGCCGGTGGTCAGCGGGGTACGGACCAGGCCGGGCAGCACCGCGTTGACCCGGATCCCGTGCCGGGCCAGCTCCAGCGCCGCGTTCTTCGTCAGCATCTCCACACCGGCCTTGGCCGCCGCGTAGGAGCTACCGCCGTAGAGCGGGACGTGCGCGTTCAAGGAGGAGATGTTCACGATCGCGCCGCCGCGGCCGGTCTCGCGGATCGCCCGGCCGCCGTACCGGATGCCGAGGTAGGTGCCGCCGAGGACGAGGTCGACGGTGGACCGCCAGTCGTCCTCGCCGCCGTCGAGCACGGTGCCCAGCCGCGCCGCCCCGGCGACGTTGAACACCAGGTCCAGCCCGCCGAACGCCTCGACGGCGGTGGCGCACGCGGCCTCGACGTCGCCCGCCCGGGTCACGTCGGTGACCGCGGTGCGCAGCCGCTCGCCGGAGGGGCCCGCGGCGAGCCGATCGGCGTCGAGGTCGGCGAGCAGGACGCTCGCCCCCGCCGCGTGGAGACGGGCGGTGATCGCCGCGCCGATGCCCGATGCCGCCCCGGTGACCAGGGCGACGGTGCCCGAGAAGTCCGTCATGTCGCCGCCGCTAGGACCGCCGGCGTGCCGGGGGACAGTGCACGAAGGAGGACGTGCCTCAGGCGCGCTCGACGTGCGCGCGCACCGTCCGGCCGTCGTCGGAGAGCCAGCCCTTGCTCCGGGCGTAGCCGAGCATGCCGGCGAGGTCGTCCTCCCAGCCTGGGCCCACCCGCCCGGCGGCCAGCCTGCGGACCGCGTCGACCCGTACGAGGACGTGCCCGTCGTCGACCTCGCCGAGACCGGTGCGGCGCACGGTGTCGGTGAGCTCGTCCTCGCCCAGGTCCACCGGGGCGACCACGTGGAAGGCGCGGACGTCGGCCGGGTCGACGAGCTCGACGTCGCCGGGGGTTATCCGGAAGTACATGCGCGCGACGCTAGCCCGCCCCGGCCCGCGTGGGGAGTGCACGGAGGAGGACGTCCCGGCGTCCTCTTTTGTGCACTCGCACGGCGACCGCCGCCCGGAGCACGGTGGGCTCCTGACGACGTCACCGAGGTGCGGCGCGACGGCGCGCCGCCGACGAGAGGTCCCTGTGATGGCCAGGCTGAATTTCGGCATCTTCCTCGCGCCCGTGCACGCCCCCGGTCTCAACCCGACCCTGCTGTTCGAACAGGATCTCGAGCTGATCGAGCACCTGGACCGGCTCGGCTACGACGAGGCGTGGTTCGGCGAGCACCACTCCGCGGGCAGCGAGATCTACGCGTCCCCGGAGCTGATGATCGCCGCGGCCGCGCAGCGGACCCGGCAGATCAAGCTGGGCACCGGTGTCACCTCGATCGCGTACCACAACCCGCTGTGGGTGGCCGACCGCATGGTGCAGCTCGACCACATGACCCGCGGCCGGGCCATGCTCGGCGTCGGGCCCGGCTCGCTGCCGACCGACTCGGCGATGATCGGGCTGAACCCGACCCAGACCCGGGAGCTGCTCGGCACGAACCTCGACATCATCCTCCGCCTGCTGCGCGGGGAGAGCGTCACGGCCGAGACCCCCACCCACTCGCTGTTCGACGCCCGGTTGCAGCTGGCCCCCTACTCCGACCCGCTGTTCGACGTCGCGGTCGCCGCGGTCGCCTCGCCGACCGGCGCCCGCCTCGCCGGGACGCACGGCCTGGGCCTGCTCAGCATCGGCGCGACGCTGTCCGCGGACGGCTTCGACGCCCTCGCCCACCACTGGAGCGTGATGGAGGAGCGGGCCGCCGCAGCCGGCACCGAGGTCGACCGCTCCGGCTGGCGGCTGGTCAGCCCGTTCCACCTCGCCGAGACCGAGGACGAGGCCTACCGCGAGGTCGAGTACGGCATCGAGCACTGGTTCGGCTACTTCCAGAAGGTCGCGGCCTTCCCGCAGATGGCCGTCTCCGGCGACAACGTCAAGGAGATGATCCAGTTCATCAACGAGGCGGGTATCGGCGTCATCGGTACCCCGGACCAGGCCCGTGCACAGGTGCAGCGCCTCGTCGACCAGGCGGGCGGCTTCGGCAGCCTGCTGCTCATGGGGCACGACTGGGCCGACCCGACGGCGACGAAGCGCTCCTTCGAGCTGTTCGCCCGCGAGGTCGCCCCGCACTTCCAGGGCCAGGCCCGGCCGACGGTGGACGCGGCCCGCCTCGCGTCCGAGGTGCGCGACGGCCACTCGAAGGCACAGCTCGACGCCGTCGCCCACATGACGGAGAAGTACGAGCAGGAGCGCACCCGGTGACGGCGGCCGCCCGCGTCGTCGACGCGCTGACGACCCTCGACCCGGGGGAGGGCCTGTTCGCCCCCGGCGCCGTCACCTGGCACTCGTTCGACGGGGTGGAGGCGCCGACGGTGCCGGACACCGTCGAGTCGGTCCGTGCCATCCGACGGGTCGTACCCGACTTCGGCATGGCCGAGGTCCGGACCCACGACGCGGGAGCGGTGTCGGTCGCGCAGTACACGCTGCGCGGGACCCTGCCCGACGGCGGGGTGTTCCGGGCGCCCGCGGTGCTCGTCGTGCACACCGGCGACGACGGCCGCGTCACCCGGATCGAGGAGTACGTCGACACCGCGCAGCTCGCCCCGCTGTTCGCGGCGCTGGGCTGAGACGGGAGCGGTCAGCCGTCGCGCAGCAGCAGGGCCAGCTCGGTCCTGCTCTGCGCGCCGGTCCGCTCCAGCAGCCGGCTGACGTACTTCTTCACGGTGTCCTCGGACAGCTCCATCGTCCGGGCGATCATCGCGTTGGTCATGCCGCGCCGCACCAGGTCCGCGGTCTGGGCGAGCCGCGGCGGCAGCGGCGTCGCGGCCGACGGCACCCGGTCCGGCAGGTGCCGGGCCACGGCGTCGAGCTGGCGGCCCAGTAGCCGCAGCACCGCGAGCTCCTGCGGACCCACGGTCCCGGGCGGGCCGAAGATGCCGAACAGGGCCTCGCGGCCACCCGGCCCGACCCGCACAGCGGCCATGTTCCCCAGGCCGTGGTGGGCGAGCCAGTCGACGTAGGCCCGGTCGGCGGCACCGACCGGTTCGCTGGCGTCGACCGCTGTGGCGTGCGTGCGGTGCAGGACGGCGGCCTCCCGCGGGCGGGCGAACACGTCGTGGCGTTCCCAGCGGTCCCGGTACTCGCGGATCAACGTGCGCTGGTGGCCGTTGAGCAGCGGGTCCGGGTCCCGGAACAGCCCGCCGTAGGTGGAGCCGACGAAGAACGTGGTGTTGCGGAAGCCGAGGACCGATCCCAGCGCCTCCAGCGTGGCATCGGCGAAACCGGCCACGTCGTGCGCACGGTCCACCCGCTCCAGCACGGCGAAGACCTGACCCAGCTGGCCGGCGGACAACGTCGACGCCGCCACGGCACGCATCTCGTCGCACCTCCCCGCACACCACTCCGTGTGGGGCCGATCATAGCCCGCTCGACCCGGCGGGCCCACGTACCGAACAGACCGATCCACCCAGGAGGACCGTGTGACCGCACGCCCCACGTCGGTGCTCGAGGCGTTCCGCCGGACGGCGGCCGACACCCCCGGCGACCCGGTGCTGCGCTGCCCCGGGCGTGACCTGTCCGCCGCCGAGGTGGACCGCCGCTCCGACGCGTTCGCCGCCGCGCTGCTCGCCGACGGGCTGCGTCCGGGCGACCGGGTCGCGCTCTACCTGCAGAACGACCCGCAGTACGTGGTCACGCTGCTCGCGGTGTGGAAGGCGGGCGCGACCGCGGTGGCGGTGAACCCGATGCTGACCGCCCGCGAGGTCCGGCTGATCCTGGACGACTCGGGTGCCCGGGTACTGGTGGCGCTGGCCGAGCTGCACCGCATCCACGGCGCCGCGGCGGTGGAGGGCTCGACGGTGACCGGGGTGGTCACGACCGACCCCTTCGACGACGCCCCGTCGTCGCGGCCGGACGGCCATGTCCGGTCGGTCCCGGACGGCACGCGCGATCTCGCCGCGGTGCTCGCCGCACACGACGGCGAGGTGCCGCCGCCACACGCGCCGCGGCCCGACGACGTCGCGGTGCTGACCTACACCTCGGGGACCACGGGGACACCGAAGGGGGCGTGCAACACCCACGCCAACGTGCTGGCCGGTGGGCTCGCCTACCGCGACTGGTACGGCATCGCCGCCCCCGGCGCGGTGCTGGGCATCGCGCCGTTGTTCCACGTCACGGGGCTGTCGGGGCACATCGCCGCGGCGCTGGTGTCCGGTGTGCCGCTGGTGCTGGCCCACCGGTTCGACCCCGCCGTGGTCGCCGAGGTGGTGCGGGCGACCCGGCCGTCGTTCACGGTCGCGGCGATCACCGCGCTGATGGCGTTGTGCCGGTCCGATGCGGATCCGCGGGGTCTGTTCTCCTCGTTCACCGCGGTCGCCTCGGGCGGGGCGCCGATCGCGCCGGCGGTGGTGGCGGAGTTCGAGACCGCGACCGGGCTCTACGTGCACAACGCCTACGGGATGACCGAGACCACCTCACCCACCCACGCGGTGCCGGTGGGCGGACGTGCCCCGGTCGACCCGCGCTCGGGTGCGCTGTCGGTCGGGAGGCCGGTCCCGGACTGCGCCGCCCGGATCGACGCCCCCGACGAGTCCGGGGTGGGGGAGCTGCTGGTGCGGGGGAGCCGGGTCGTGCCCGGCTACTGGGAGCGTCCCGAGGAGACCGCCGCGACGTTCACCGACGGATGGTTGCGCACCGGGGACGTCGGGTTCGTCGACGGCGAGGGCTGGTTCTACGTCGTCGACCGGAAGAAGGACGTCATCGTCGCCAGTGGCTACAAGGTGTGGCCGCGGGACGTGGAGGACGTCCTGCTGTCCCATCCCGCCGTCGTCGGCGCGGCGGTGGTCGGCGTCCCCGACGAGCGTCGCGGGGAGACGGTCAAGGCCGTCGTCGCGTTCCGGCCGGGCACCACCGACGCCCCCACCCCGCAGGAGCTGATCGCCTGGGCGCGGGAGCGGATGGCGGCCTACAAGTATCCGAGGATCGTCGAGGTCGTCCCGGAGATCCCGAAGACCGCGACCGGGAAGATCCTGCGCCGCGCCCTGCGCGAGGAGCGGACCCGATGAGCGCGGTGATCGATCCGCGGCAATTCCGGGAGGTACTGGGCGCGTTCTGCTCCGGCATCACCGTGGTGACCGCGCTCGGCCCGGACGGGGTCCCGCTCGGGTTGACGTGTCGGTCGTTCAGCTCGTTGTCGCTGGACCCGTCGCTGGTACTGCTCGCCCCTGCGCGCAGCTCGAGCACCTGGCCGCGGATCCGCGCCGCCGGTGGGTTCGGTGTCGCCGTGCTCGCCGCCGGACAGGAGCAGGTCGCGCTGGCCATGTCGCGCAGCGGCACCGACAAGTTCGCCGGTCTCGACTGGACCCCCTCGTCGCACGGGCGCCCGCGTCCGGCCGGGGTCGCCGCCTGGTTGGACTGCGACCTGCACGATGAGCCCGACGGCGGTGACCACACGATCGTCGTCGGCGCGGTGCGCGATCTCGACGTGACCGACCACCCGCCGCTGCTCTACCACCGGGGCGCCTTCGCGACCCTGCACCGCTCCGAGGGCCGAGGGGACACGCCGTGAGGTCCTGCGCCGGCGCGCCCGTGGCGACGTCCGGCTCGACGACACCGACGAACCGGACGCCGGACCCGGCGGGACGACCCGCTCACCGAGTGCCCGGCGTCGAGGTCGAGGTGCTCGTCGTGCCGTGACCGGACCTCAGTCCCGGAGCCGCCCGGCGACCGTGACCACACGCGTGGCGAGGTGGTCGAGCGCGGCGTTGTCGGCGTCGCCGAGCGGGGCGTCGTTGTCCGCGCCGGTCACGTGCGAGGCACCGTAGGGGTTGCCGTCGACGAACTTGGTCGGGTCGGTGTAGCCCGGGGCCACGACGATGCCGCCGAAGTGGTGGATCGTGTTGTACAGGGCGAGCAGGGTCGACTCCTGGCCGCCGTGCAGGGTCTGGCTGGCGGTGAAGCCCGCGTACACCTTGTCGGCGAGCAGGCCCTGGCCCCACTGCGGGCCGAGCGAGTCGATGAAGGTCTTCAGCTGCCCGGCGATGTTGCCGTAGCGGGTGGGCGAGCCGAACAGGACGGCGTCGGCCCACACGATGTCCTCGGCCGAGGCGGCGGGGACCTCGGGGGCGGCCTCGGCGTGCGCGGACTGCGCCTCGGTGGCCTCGCGCTCGCCGGTGGTCGCCTCGCGGGCGACGCGGCGCAGGCGCACCTCGGCGCCCGCCTTCTCGCCCGCCTCGGCGGCCCGGTGGGCCATCGCGTCGACGGTGCCGGTGGCGGAGTAGTAGACGATCGCGAGCTTGACGGTGCTCATGGTTCCTCCGTGACGTGGGGGGAGGAGCCCGGTACGGCGTCGGACCCGGCTCGGTACACCGGCGGTGTTCCCGCTCGGGGCGACCGGCATGCCTGCCGGTCGCCCCCGTCACGGTGGGTCCCGGTCAGCTCTTCGAGCCGCCCAGCGCGTCCTTCACGTTCCCGACGGCGTCCTTCAGCTTCTCCCCGGCGTCCTTCAGCGCGGCCTTCGACTGCTCGGCCTTGCCCTCGGCCTGCAGCTCGCGGTCGCCGGTGGCCTCGCCGGTCTTCTCCTTGGCCACGCCCACGGCGTTCTCGGTCTTGTTCCGGACCTTGTCGGTGAACGACACGACTACCTCCTCGATGGACTGGTCGTGAGAGGGCGCGCGCCGCGATTCCTCACGCGGACGTGACGCACGCCACTCAGGAGGCGATGCGGTCGACGCGGTCGGCGACCGGCCCGATCCGGCCTCGCCCGCCGGACCGCTGCAGCGTGGCGACGGCGGCGAGGTCGGCGTCGTCGAGGGTGAACCCGGTCAGGTCGCGGTTGGCCGCGATGCGTCCCGCGTCGTCGGACTTCGGGCCGGCGACGGTGCCCTGCTGCAGGTGCCAGCGCAGCACGACCTGGGCCGGGGTGACGCCGTACCGGTCGGCGATCCGGGTCAGCGCCGGCTCGCCGAGCACGGCGCCGCGCCCCAGCGGGCTCCATGCGCCGGTGACGATGCCCAGCGCGGCGTGCACCGCGCGCAGCTCCGGCTGCTGGTGGTGGGGGTGCAGCTCGACCTGGTTGAGCGCGGGGAGCCGACCGCCGAGCGCGCGCAGCCTGCGCAGGTGCGACGGCCGGAAGTTCGAGACCCCGACCGCGCGGGTGCGGCCGTCGGCGACCAGCTGCTCCATGGCCTCCCAGGTCGACAGGCAGTGCCCGAGGTCGCTGTTGGGCCAGTGGACGAGGAGCAGGTCGACGTGGTCGAGGCCGAGCCGGTCCAGGCTCCGCTGCGCGGCGTCGAGTGCGTCGGAGCGGTCGCCGTCGACGTTCCAGACCTTGGTGGTGACGAACACGTCCGAGCGGGCCAGGCCGGACGCGGCCAGCGCGGCGCCGACACCGGCCTCGTTCTCGTAGACGGCGGCGGTGTCGATGCTGCGGTAGCCCTGCGCGAGCGCCTCGGAGACGGCGGCGCGGGCGTCGCGGGACTCGGACACGCCGAACCCGAGACGGGGCATCGCGACGCCGCCGTCCAGGAGCACGGTGTCATCGGGGTGGGTCACCGGGGACGGGGTCCTCTCGACGGCGGGTGGCCGACGACGGCGTCGGAGGTGGTCAGCCGGTACAGCGTCCGGCGCGCCGGGTGGTGTTCCCCGCGGTGGGCGGGCTCACGGACGGTCGCGGGTCGCCGCGCGTTCGTCGATCCGGGCCTGGATGCCGGCGTCGGAGCAGAACCCGCGGCCGTGCCGCTTGAGGCAGAGCAGCCCGAGCAGACCGCCGTCGTCGTCGACGACGGCGACCCGCCGACGGCCGGCGTCGGCCATCGTGGCCCAGGTGGCGGCCAGGTCGTCGCCCGCCCGGGCGACCCGTCCGTGGAGCGTGCCGACGGCCGCGGCGGGTTCGTCCGGTCCGGCACCGGCCAGGTCGGCGCGGTCGACCACGGCGAGCAGCCGCCCCCCGTCGAGGACCAGCAGCGAGTGCACCTTCGGCCGCTCGAAGGCCGCCCACGCCTGCGCGACGGTCGTCGCCGGTCCACAGGTCTTGGGGAAGGTGTGCATGGCCGTGGCCACGCGCACCCCGTCCGGTGCGGTGCTCGGTGCGGTGCTCATCGCGGACCTCCCCTCCTCGTGCGGGTACCCGGCCTCACTCCGGCCGGAACACGGCCAGCGCGGTGGCCAGCATGGAGTAGTACCCGGTCAGCCAGACCAGTGCGGCGAGGGTGTCCCGGCCCAGTACCCGCGTCGCCTCGGCGTACGCGCCGTCACCGAGGTCGTGCCGGGTGAGCAGCGCCCGCACGGTGGCCAGCGCGATCCGCTCGGGCTCGTCGAGGCCGCCGGGCACACCACGGTCGAGCAGGGCCTGCAGCTGCACCCCGGACAGTCCGGTGTCGCGGGCGAGCCCCTCGTGGGCGGACCACTCGAAGGCCGACCCGTGGTGCACGGCGACGGCGAGCACCGCCAGCTCGCGCAGCCGCGGGGGGAGGTCGGCGTCGGTGCGCAGGGCCGCGCCCACCTGCTGCACGGCGTCGCCGATCCGCGGGGAGAACAGCATCGTCGCGAACGGCCCGAGAAGGCGGTCGGCGTCGTCGACGAGCGGGACGCGGGCCTGCGCGCGGCGCGGTCCGGTCGCGATCCGGGCGTGCAGCGCGGCACGCCCGGGGTCCAGGACGGCCGGGTCGAGCGGCGCGGTCCGCGGGTGGCCCGGGGGGCGGGGCCTGCCGCGCAGGTCCGCGGGCGTCGGGGCGTCGCTGGTCGTCACCGGTCCAGGTTACGGACGCGGGCGACCGGCCCCGGGAGTGACAGCGGTCTCCTGGACGTTCTGACCAGGTCTGTCCGGCGGACGTCCGGTCGATCTGGCGCCCTGGCCCAGACGATGGTGGGCCAGTTGCGCAGATATCGACTCGTGGGGTGTGCTCGCTGTACACCGACGAGTCGATGGAGGCGCGGGATGGCTCTGCCCGAGTGGGACGGCGAACTGACCTCGGTCCGCTACGACCGGGGGACGGGGGCGTGGTTCGTGGTCGGGGTGCACTCGACCCGCCTCGGCCCGGCGTCGGGCGGGACCCGCGCGATGGTCTACCCCTCGCCCGACGTCGCCGTCGCCGACGCCCGTCGCCTGGCCGGCGCCATGACGTCGAAGATGGCCGCCGCGGGCCTGCCGATGGGCGGCGGCAAGTCGGTGATCGCGCTCCCGGCGCCCCGTGCCGAGCTCGACGACGCCACCTGGCAGCGCATCCTGGAGCTCCACGCGGCGAACCTGGAGCTGCTCGGCGGGAACTACACCACCGGCCCGGACATCGGTACGAGCTCCGCCGACATGGACGTGCTGGCCGGGCTGACCCCGCACGTGTTCGGCCGCTCGGTCGCGGCGGGCGGGCCCGGCTCGTCCGGGCCGATGACCGCGCTCGGGGTGTTCGCCGCGATCCGCGCGGGGGCCCGTGAGGCCGGGTTCGACGGCGTCGACGGGCTCCGGGTGCTCGTCCAGGGACTCGGCGCGGTCGGTGCCGACGTCGCCCGGCTCGCCGCGGGCGCCGGGGCCAAACTGATCGTCACCGACGTCGACCCGGCCCGCTGCGCCGCGGCCGCCGACGAGCTGGGCGCCGAGGTCGTCGACACCGGCGCGGTGACCACCCGCGAGTGCGACGTGCTCGTCCCGTGCGCGACCGGCGGGCTGGTCACCGCCGAGGTGGCGGCGACGGTCCCCACCGCGGTGATCGCGAGCGCGGCGAACAACCTGCTCGCCGACCCGTACGCGGCCGAGGTCCTGCGCCGGCGCGGGATCACCTACGCCCCCGACTTCGTCGCGAACGCCGGCGGTGCGATCCACCTGGTCGGCCGCGAGGTCCTCGGCTGGGACGCCCGGCGGGTCGCCGACCGCACCGAGGCCATCGGCGACACCCTCGCCGGGATCTTCGCCGACGCCCGCACCCGCGGCGTCACCACCGTCGAGGCGGCGCAGACGCTCGCCTCCCGGACCCTGACCGGAGGGCAGTGATGGACATCCTCACCGACGCGGAGAAGCTCGCCGAACTCGACGCCGACGCGCTGCGCCGGCTCGTCGGGCTGGTCGACCACGACGACTCCGCCGACCCGTTCCCGGTCACCGGCTGGGACGCCGTCGTGTGGACGGTCGGCAACGCCACCGCCGCCGCCCAGCTGTTCCAGGTCGTGTACGGGATGGAGCTGGTCGCGTACTCCGGCCCGGAGACCGGCAACCGCGACCACCACGCCTTCGTGCTGCGGTCCGGCGCGGTCCGGTTCGAGGTGCGCGGCGCCGTCGACCCGGACAGCCCGCTCGCCGAGGACCACCGCCGCCACGGCGACGGCGTCGCCGACATCGCGCTGGAGGTCCCCGACGTCGACCGCTGCATCGCCCACGCCCGCACCGCAGGCGCGACCGTGCTGGTCGAGCCGCACGACGAGAGCGACGAGCACGGCACCGTGCGCACCGCGGCGATCGCCACCTACGGCGACACCCGGCACACCCTGGTCGACCGGTCCGGCTACACCGGCCCCTACCGGCCCGGCTACGTCGCGCGCAGCTCGGCCGTGGTCCGCCCCGAGGGCGCGCCGCGCCGGCTGTTCCAGGCGCTCGACCACGTCGTCGGCAACGTCGAGCACGGCCGGATGGACACCTGGGTGGACTTCTACCGGCGCATCATGGGCTTCACGAACATGGCCGAGTTCATCGGCGACGACATCGCGACCGACTACTCCGCGCTGATGAGCAAGGTCGTCGCCTCCGGCAACCACCGGGTCAAGTTCCCGCTCAACGAGCCCAGTCCCGGCACCCGGCGCTCCCAGATCGACGAGTTCCTCGACTTCCACCGCGGTCCCGGCGTGCAGCACCTCGCGCTCGCGACGAACGACATCCTCACCACCGTCGACGTGCTGCGTGCCCGGGGCGTCGAGTTCCTCGATACCCCGGCCGCCTACTACTCGGACCCGGAGCTGCGCGCCCGCATCGGCTCGGTGCGCGTCCCGGTCTCCGAGCTCGCCTCCCGCGGGATCCTCGTCGACCGCGACGAGGACGGCTACCTCCTGCAGATCTTCACCAAGCCGGTCGGGGACCGGCCCACGGTGTTCTTCGAGCTGATCGAGCGGCACGGGTCGCTGGGTTTCGGCAAGGGGAACTTCAAGGCCCTGTTCGAGGCGATCGAGCGGGAGCAGGAGCGCCGCGGCAACGTCTGAGCGGCTCAGTCCTGGATGCGCCGCCAGGGGCGGTCGGCCTCGATCGCCTACGCCAGCTCCAGCAGCGTCCGCTCGTCGCCGACCGTCCCCTCCAGGTGCACCCCCACCGGGAGCCCGCCCGCCGTCGCGCCCGCGGGCAGCGCGATCGCGGGCGCCCCGGCGACGTTGGCGAGCGGGGTGAACGCCACGTAGTCGAGCAGCCGCGCGGCGAGCTGTCCGAACGGCACCGTCGGCGCGAGCCAGCCGATCTCCGGCGGGGTGTGCGCGAGCACCGGGGACAGCAGCACGTCGTGCCGGGTGAACAGCTCGGCGTGGGTCGCCGCGACCCGGCGCAGCCGGTGCAGGAACACCGGGGTGCGGGCCAGGGCACGCCGGTAGTGGTCGGCCAGACCGTGGGTGAGCGCGTCGAGCCGGCGCGGGTCGAAGGTGCGACCGTGCAGCAGCCTCCCGCCGGTGACCACGGAGAACGCGAGCAGGCCCCAGTAGTCGAGGAAGTCCTCGACGAACCGGGTCCCCACCCCGGTGACGGCCTCGGACACCTCGTGGCCCTGGCCGGCGAGCAGCTCCGCGACCGCGGTGACGGCCTCGCGGGTGTCGCCGTCGACCGCGGCACCGGTGGGGGACTCCAGCACCACCCCGACCCGCAGCCGTCGCCGGGCGGGTCCCTCGACCACGCCCAGCGGCGGCAGTGCGGGGTTGCGCCGGGCGCGGTCGGCGCCGGCGAGGAACACGGCGGTGTCGCGCACCGACCGGGAGACGACGCCGTCGGCGACCAGGTCGATCGGCATCCGGGCGCCGGCCGCGTTCGGGGCGAGCCGCCCGCGCGAGGGCTTGAGACCGACCAGCCCGCAGGCCGCGGCCGGGATGCGGATGGAGCCGCCGCCGTCGTTGGCGTGGGCGAGCGGCACCACCCCGGCGGCGACGAGCGCGGCCGCGCCGCCCGAGGACGCGCCGCAGGAGTACCGCGGGTCCCACGGGTTGCGGGCCGGCTCGTCCTCGGCGAACTCGGTGGAGGCGTTCAGCCCGTACTCCGGCATCCGGGTCGTGCCGACCAGGTCGAGCCCGGTCGCCAGCAGCTGGCGGGTCACCTCGGCGTGCGCGCGCGACGGCGACGGCGTGAACGCCCGGGTGCCGTGTCCCGCAGGCCACCCGGCGACCTCGACGTTGTCCTTGGCCAGCGTCGGCACCCCGGCGAACGGCCCGTCGGGGTCCCCGGTGACCGGTGACCCGGTGCGGTCCAGGGCCCGGCCCCGCAGCTGCGGGTCGACCCGGGCTGCCCGGCCGGCGACGGCGGCCCGCAGCTGCGCCGCGGAGACCTCGCGGCGGCGCAGCCGGGCGGCGAGGGACACCGCGTCGTCGTCACCCAGGGCGTCGTCGCAGAACGCGTGCACGCGTCGGCTCATGCCGTCCGATCATGCCGGGCAGGCCCGCGACGCCGGCCGGGGCGCCCCGGGCGCGGGGTAGTGTCCGTGACACCTGTCACGATCATCGGGGAGGTGCGGTCGATGGCGACCGACACGGCGCCCGGCGGCGGCTCGCCGGGACGGGCGGACATCGCGTCCTCGTGGCACCGCGCGCGGATGGCCGGGGTCGACCCGGAGCGCGGAGGCGGCGCCGGGATCGCCGAGGTCGACCGGGCCGGACGGCTGGCGGTCGCCGCGGAGCCGGTGCTGCGGGCGCTGGCCGAGGAGCTCGCCGACGAACCGTTCTCGGTGCAGCTGGCCGACACGGACTGCCGGATCCTCGACATCTGGTGCGGGGACCGCGCGCTGGGCCGCGCGTTCGACGACATCGGGCTGGTCGTCGGCGCATCGGCGGACGAGTCCGCGCTCGGCACCAACGGGATCGGCACCGCGGCCGCGACCGGCGCCGGGGTCGCGGTGCACGGCGAGGAGCACTTCCTCACCGGTCTGCGCCGCCTCAGCTGCTTCGGCCACCCGATCCGGCACCCGCTGCGCCGCCGGACCGAGGGGGTCCTCGACATCACCGTGCAGGGCGGTCGGGCGAACCCGCTGTTCGGGCCGCTGCTCTCACGGGCCGCGCGCGACATCGAGGCGCGCATCGTGGAGGCGGCCCGCGACGACGACCGGCGGCTGTTCCTCGCCTTCCAGGAGGCCACCCGGCGGCGGACGGACCCGATCGCGGTGCTCGGCCCGGAGGTGGTGCTCACCAACCGCAGCGCGGTGACCGTGCTCGGCCCCGGCGGAATGGACGTCCTCGCCGCGCTGCGCACCGAGGTCGTCGAGAACGGGCCGCTGACCCGGGTCCTCCAGATCCCGGACGGGCCCGGCATCCGGGTGTGTGCCGAGACCGTCGCCGACACCGCCGAGGGCGTCCTGTTCCAGCTGGCCCCGGTCCGGCCCGCGTCCCGCGGGCCCCTGGTGCGCCGCCCGCGCCCGGCGGTGACCGGCTGGCCGGTGCTGGTCGCGGGGGAGCCGGGGACGGGTCGCAGCACCGAGGCCCGCCGGCTGCTCGGGGTCGAGGACCCGGTCGTGCTGCCGGCGTCGGAGGCGCTCACCGCCCCGGCCCGGGACTGGGCGGCGCGGCTCGCCGCGCTCGTCGAGGCCGGGGCTCCCGCGGTCGTGGTCGACGAGGTGCACGTGCTGCCCGACGAGCTCTGGGCGGTACTGCGCCCGCTGCTGCACGGCGACGTCCGGACCCGCCTCGTGCTGACCTCCTGCCCGGTCGCGGAGCTCCCGCCCGCCGCGTCCCGGCTCCTGGCCCGGTGCCGGCACCGGGTCGAGCCCGCGCCGCTGCGCGAACGGGGCGCGGAGATCCCGGAGCTGGTCGCGCGGGCCGCCGAGCAGCTGCGGCCCGGCCGCGAGCTCATCCTCACCCCGTCCGCGGCCGCGGCGCTGTCGTCCTACGCCTGGCCGGGCAACCTGACCGAGCTGGTCGGGGTGGTGTCGGAGCTGGCGAACCTGCCGGGCACCCGGCGGATCGACGTGACCGACCTGCCCGCCCATCTCGTGGGCGGCCCGCGCGCGGCGCGCCTCGGCGGCCGCGAACGCGCGGAGCGGGCCGCGATCGGGCATGCACTGGCCGCCGCCGGGGGCAACAAGCGGGAGGCGGCGCTGGCCCTGGGGATCTCCCGCACCACGCTGTACCGGCGGATCCGGGCGCTCGGCCTGGACCACGCATGACCGGGTACGCACGTGTCCACATGTGGAACACGTCACCGACCGGTGCGCCGGAGAGGATGGGCCGCAGTCCTCACCCCGCCCGCGCGAAGGAGCGTGTCGCATGAAGACCAAGGCCGCCGTCGTCTACGAGACCGGCAAGCCGATCGAGATCGAGGAGCTGGAGCTCGACGGTCCGCAGCAGGGTGAGGTCCTCATCCGCTACACCCACGCCGGGCTGTGCCACTCCGACGTCCACATCGCGCACGGTGACCTCGAGGCCCGCCTGCCGATGGTGCTCGGGCACGAGGGCGCCGGGATCATCGAGGCCGTCGGCCCGGGCGTCACCCGGGTGCAGCCGGGCGACCACGTCGTCTGCTCGTTCATCCCGAACTGCGGCACCTGTCGCTGGTGCTCGACCGGGCAGCAGGCCATCTGCGACATGGGCGCCACCATCCTGGAGGGCTACCTCCCGGGTGAGCGCTTCCCGTTCACCGGCCCGCGGGGCCGGTACGGCGCGATGTGCATGCTGGGCACGTTCTCCCAGTACTCCACCATCCACCAGAACTCGGTCGTCAAGGTCGACGACGACCTGCCGCTGGACAAGGCCGTGCTCGTCGGCTGCGGCGTGCCCACCGGCTGGGGCTCCGCGGTCAACGCCGCCGACGTCCGCCCGGGGGAGACGGTGATCGTCGCCGGCGTCGGCGGCATCGGCATCAACGCCGTCCAGGGCGCCCGCTACGCCGGGGCGAAGAACCTCATCGCCGTCGACCCGCTGGCCAACAAGCGGGAGAAGGCGATGGAGCTCGGCGCCACGCACGCCGTCGCCACCGCCGCCGAGGCCGGTGACCTGGCCCGCGCCATGACCAACGGCAACGGCGCCGACAAGACGATCGTCACCGCGGGCATCGTGACCGAGGAGATCGTCACCGGGGCGTTCGAGAACACCGGCAAGGGCGGCACCGTCGTGCTGACCGGATTGAACAAGCTCTCGACGACCAACGTCACGCTGCCGGGCTCGATCATGACCCTGTTCAAGAAGACGGTGAAGGGCTCGCTGTTCGGCGACTGCAACCCGACCGTCGACATCCCGAAGATCCTCGGCCTGTACCAGAGCGGGGACCTGAAGCTCGACGAGATCATCACGCGGACCTACACCCTCGAGCAGGTCAACGAGGGCTACGACGACCTGCTGAACGGCAAGAACGTCCGCGGCGTCCTCGTCCACGAGCACTGATGGGGTCTGTCACGAACCCCGCGGGACCGGCTGCGGCCGGTCCCGCGGGGACCCCCGTCGTCGGCCGCGGCCACGAGGTCGAGCTGCTGGTCGCCGCGCTGGAGGCCGGCGCGCACGTGGTGCTGGAGGGGCCGCCCGGCACCGGCAAGACCACGCTGCTGCGCTCGGTCGCGGTGGAGGCGGACCTGCCCTTCGTGTTCGTCGAGGGCAACGCCGAGCTCACCCCCGCCCGGCTGGTCGGCCACTTCGACCCGGCCCAGGTCCTCGACCGCGGCTACACCGCCGAGACCTTCGTCGACGGGCCGCTGGCCGAGGCCCTGCGCTCCGGGGCGCTGCTCTACGTCGAGGAGATCAACCGGATCCCGGAGGAGACCCTCAACGTGCTCATCACCGTGATGAGCGAGGGCGAGCTGCACGTCCCCCGGTTCGGCCGGATCGTCGCGGACGAGGGCTTCCGCCTGGTCGCCGCCATGAACCCGTTCGACGCCGTCGGCACCGCCCGGATCTCCTCCGCCGTCTACGACCGGGTGTGCCGGATCGCGATGGGCTACCAGACCGCGTCCGACGAGACCGCCGTCGTGGAGCTGCGCGGCCCGGTCGTCGACCCGCAGTGGCGGGCGAAGGTCGTGTCCCTGGTCCGGCGCACCCGCGAGCACCCCGACGTGCACGTGGGCTCCTCGGTCCGCGGCGCGATCGACATCGTCCGCATCTCCGCGGCGCTGGCCGCCCGCCGCGGCCGGGAGACCACCGACTGGCGGACCGGGCTCGACGCGGCCCTGGTCGCGCTGTCCGGGCGGATCCGGACGGCCGAGTCCGGCTCGCGCACCGCGGAGGACATCGTCCGCGAGCTGTACCGGGCCGAGTTCGGCGAGGAGCCGCGTGCGGACGCCGACGCCCCGGACGGCGGTGATGCGTCGGGGGGAGCCTGAGCCCGCCTCCGGCGGGCGGTCCCCGACCCGCGGACGGTGCGTCCCGTCCGCCCCGGCCGCGTGCGCGCCCGGAGGACCGCACGGTGGCCCGCAGCTCCCTGGCGGGCCACCCGGGGTTCACCGAGATCTCGCCCGAGGTCGGGGTGCTCGACGTCGACGCGTTCGACGCCGCGCTGGCGCAGCGTCCCGACGAGACGCTGATCCTGCTCGTCGACATGGGGAAGGCCACCGACGAGGCGCTGCGGGCGGCGGCCCGCAGGCTGGCCGGCCGGGTCGTGCTGGAGATCGGCCGGTCCGGCCGGGTCACCCGGCGCGGGATCGGCAGGCTGCGGGCGGTCCCGGCCGACCGCGGCGGCGACCTGGACCTGGACGCCTCGCTGGGCGCGGTCGCCGAGGCCCGCGCGGCGCGGCGCCCGGTCGGACTCGACGAGCTGACCGCGCGCACCTGGGCGCGGCCCGCGCTCGCGTTGTGCCTGGTGGTGGACGCGTCCGGGTCGATGGGCGGGGACCGGCTCGCCGCGGCGGCGCTGACCGCCGCGGCCTGCGCGTTCCGGGCACCCGGTGACCACGCGGTGCTGTCGTTCGCGGCCGAGACCCGGGTCCTGCGCGACATCGGGTCCAGCCGTCCGCCGTCGGCGGTCGTCGACCGGGTCCTGGGTCTGCGCGGCCACGGGGTGACCGCGCTGTCCGGTGCGTTGAGGGCGGCCACCGCGCAGCTGGAACGGACGCGCGCGGAGCGGCGGATCGTCGTGCTGCTCTCGGACTGCCGGGCCACCGACGACCAGGACCCGGTCCCGGCGGCGCAGCGGGTGCCGGAGCTGCTGATCCTGGCCCCGGAGTCCGACCACGAGCAGGCGGCGGAGCTGGCCGCGCGCAGCAACGCGCGGTGGGCGCCGGTCGCCGGACCGTCGGACGCACCGGCGGTGCTGCGGTCGCTGCTGGGCGGGTGATCCCCGGCCGGTCAGGACCGGGCGTGGGCCCGTCGCCGCGAGCCGGCGGCCCGCACGATCGCGGTCCGTCCGAGCACCAGGGACAGCCCGACGGCGATCCCGCCGACGACCAGCAGCCAGGGCCGCGACTCCAGGTCGGTGGCGAGCCGGTCCCCGGCCGCGTAGCCGATCCCGACGAGTACCGCGGCGCGCACCGCCGTGGTGGGGATGATCCAGGCCAGGAAGCGGCGGTAGCCGACCTTGGACAGCCCGGCGGCGAGGTAGGCGGGGATGGCGCCGATGTCGACGAGCTTGGCCCCGATGACGATGCGTGGCAGGTGCGTGTGGACCTCGCGGGACAGCACCTCGCGGCGCTCCTCGGTCAGTCCCAGCCGGTTCAGCACCCGGGCGACGGCCGGACGGTCGCCGTTGCGGCCCAGCGCGTAGAGCGCGGTGTCCCCGACCACGTCGGCGACCAGCGCGGCCAGCCACACCCCCCACCAGGGCAGCTGCCCGGCCCCGGCGAGCGCGGCGGCGGCGACGGTGACGATCGGACCCTCGAGGAACGCCCCGACCCCGATCACGAGGAGCGACCGGACGGGGGCAGCAGGGATCGCGGCCAGCAGTGCGGCCACGGTGTCCGCGAGTCCGAACACGAACGCCTCCCGTCAGGTACTCCATCGAATGGTGCCCTGTGTGCCGCACCGGGCGGCGGGCGCCCCGCCGTCGTCGCGCGACGCGCGCTCCCCGTGACCGAGGGTGACCGCGTCGCCGGGTGGCGGTGCCGAGCCCCGTGGCCGGGCCGGCCGCCGGGTCCTCCGGGGCGTCGTTGCCCGGCACACCGATCGTCCCACCGTGGACCGTGATCGGCAGGTCCGGGCGAGCCGCGTCCGCCGTGTGGGCGGCCACCGGTAGCCCCGGTCCGGTGAACGCGTCCCCCGTCCGGGTGGTCCGGGACCGTCGGGACCGGACGGGGGCCCGTGACCGGGGACGACGCTGCGCTCAGCGCGGGGGTGTGATCCCGTACCGCTGCACCCGGCGGTACGCGGTCGCCCGGCTGATGCCGAGCGTCTCGGCGGCCCGGGTGACGCTCATGCCGTGCTCGGTGAGGCAGCGGACCAGCTCGTCGCGCTCCAGCGACTCGATCCGGGTCAGCGACCCGGACCGGGTGGCGAGCAGCTCCGGTGGCAGGTGCCGGACGTCGACGACGCTGCTGCGGGCCGAGGCGTCGCGCACGGTGCGGCGCAGCTGCTCGACGTTGCCCGGCCAGGTGTGGGTGCGCAGGGCGCGGGCGGCGGCGTCGGTGAAGCTCACCCCGTCGCGGGCGAAGTGCGCGGCCAGCACCGGCACGTCCTCGGGCCGGTGGCGCAGCGCCGGTACCTCGACGACGACGTCGAGCAGCCGCGACAGCGCGTCCGGGATCCCCTCGACGCCGCCCGCGGTGACGGCCAGCGTCGACTGCGGGAGCGACCGGACCAGCGCGGCCAGCCGGGTCGCGACGGGAGCGGGCAGCGCGTGCACCCGGCCCGCGATCACCGCGGTGTCGTCCTTGCCCAGCTCGGGCGACCACAGCGACAGCCAGGAGACCGCGTCCTCGGCGGCGGGCGGGCGGGCGTGCAGCACCCGGTGCCGCGGCGCGACGGTGCGCAGGGCCGCCGCGAGCAGCGCGGACTTGCCCGCACCGGGCTCGCCGACGACCCCGACCCGCGCACCCTCGCGCAGCGCCGCCCGCACCTCGTCCAGCGCGGTGGACCAGCTGCGGCCCAGCTCGGCGGTGCCGCCGGTGGGCTGGGGGGCGACCCGGAACACCTCGCCGCGGGGCGCCGGACGCGGGGTCGCACCGCGTCCGTGGGCGAGCATCAGCGCGGAGGTCTGCCCGGCCGCGGTGCGGGCCAGCGCGAGCAGCAGCCCGTCGGAGCGCTGCGACCAG
This sequence comes from Pseudonocardia sp. ICBG1293, assembly GCF_020131355.1. Lineage (GTDB taxonomy): Bacteria > Actinomycetota > Actinomycetes > Mycobacteriales > Pseudonocardiaceae > Pseudonocardia. The sequence continues at coordinate 225,764 of NZ_JAHLEL010000007.1, read as the reverse complement.
GTGGTGAGGTTGATGCTGCCGAGCAGCGACCCGTCGACCGGGTCGAGGACGGGGGCGGCGGCACAGGTGTAGCCCCACAGCCCGGTGCAGTAGTGCTCGTCGCCGCGGACCAGCGACGGGACCCGGTCGGCCAGCGCCAGTCCGAGCCCGGTGGTGCCCGCCTCCCGCTCGCCGAAGGCGAACCCGGGGGCGAGGTAGGTGCGGTCCAGCGCGTCGGTCAGGCCGCGTTCGTCGCAGAGCCGGGACACGACGATGCCGTCGGCGTCGGTGAGCATCAGCGAGATCGGCTCCCCGGGCAGGCCCTCGTGCAGCCCGGCGAGCACCTCGCCGCCGCAGCGGGCGAACAGCGACCCGTCGTCGACGGCGCCGGTGAATGCGGGGTCGACCGCCTCGGTGGGGGCGCCGTAGGTCTCGCTGCGCGCCCAGGACGCCGAGATCCGGGCCGGAGCCAGTGACTGCCCCATCGCGCGTACCTCCTCGTACCTGCTGCTCACGACGGTGTCACACCTGCGACGCCGGTGCGACGGCGTCGCGTCTCAGGTTGAGACGGTGATCACCACCGCAGCGCCGCCGCCGTTCCTAGTTTCGGCCCCCGACGCGGGACCACCGACCCCGCGCAGTCGCGGGGTGTCCACCACCTCGCCGCGACCGAGAGGACGACGATGTACTCGAAGAACGGTGAGTCCTACTTCATCGTGGACGCCCACGTGGCGCTGTGGGACGCGCGGCCGGAGAACCAGCGCAACATCCACGGCAGGCAGTTCATCGACTGCTTCTACGACTACCACCGCAACCTCAGCCCGGAGTCCGAGGTCTGGCCCTACGAGGACTACCTCTACCAGGGCGGCGAGCGGCTGATGAAGGACCTGTTCACCGACGGCCACGTCGACCACGCCGTCTTCCAGCCCGCGTACCTGGGTGAGTTCTACGCCAACGGGTTCGGCCAGACCGAGGAGGCCTTCGCCCTCGCGCAGGCCCACCCGGACAAGCTAACCTACAACCACCACTGGGACCCGCGCAACGGCGAGCAGGGCCTGCGGCAGCTGCGCGAGGACGCCAAGCGCTTCGGGCTGAAGGGCGCCAAGCTCTACACCGCCGAGTGGCACGGCGAGTCCCGCGGCTGGAAGCTCGACGACCACTGGTCGTACAAGTACCTCGAGGCGGCCCAGGAGCTGGGGATCCGCAACATCCACATCCACAAGGGCCCGACCATCCGCCCGCTGGACCGCGACGCGTTCGACGTCGCCGACGTGGACAAGGTCGCCACCGACTTCACCGACCTGAACTTCGTCGTCGAGCACTGCGGCCTGCCGCGCCTCGAGGACTTCTGCTGGATCGCCACCCAGGAGCCGAACGTGCACGCCGGCCTGGCCGTCGCGATGCCGTTCATCCACACCCGGCCCAAGTACTTCGGCCAGATCATCGGTGAGCTCCTCTACTGGCTGGGCGAGGACCGCATCCAGTTCTCCAGCGACTACGCGATCTGGACCCCGCGCTGGCTGGTCGAGCGGTTCGTGGACTTCGAGATCCCGGAGGAGCTGTCGGAGTACGCGCCGCTGACCACGGCCCAGAAGAAGAAGATCCTGGGCCTCAACGCCGCGACGATGTACGACATCGAGGTCCCCGCGGAGCTGGCGCTGCGCGACGAGACCCCGACCGAGGTCCCGGTGGCGTCGTGAGCGCCCCCGCCCTCGCCCGCACCTCGCGTACGGACCAGGCGTTCCGGGCGCTCGACGCCGTCGTCGACCCCGAGCTGGACGAGCCGATCACCGACCTGGAGTTCGTCCGCTCCCTCGAGGTCGACGGCGACCGGGTCACCGTGCACCTGCGTCTGCCCACCGCGTTCTGCGCGCCGAACTTCGCGTACCTGATGTGCTCCGACGCCAAGGACGTGCTCACCGCGCTGGACTGGACGACCGCGGTGACCGTCGAGCTCGACGACCACCACGACTCCGACCTGATCAACGCCGGGCTGGCCGCCGACGCCGGTTACAAGGGCACCTTCCGGCACGAGGCCGACTCCGACCTCGACGGGCTGCGGGTCACCTTCCGGCGCAAGGCGCACGCCGCCGCGATGGAGCGGTCGCTGACCGGGCTGCTGCGCCGCGACCCGGACCGGGAGCCGGAGACCCTGCACGGCGTCACCCTCGCCGACCTGCCCGCGGGCCCGACCACCGACGCGCTGCTGCGCCGGCGGGCGACGATCGGGCTCGGCACCGCGGGGCACCTGCCGGTGCTCGTCGGGCACGACGGCGTCCCGTACCCGGCCGAGCAGGTCCCGCTGAAGCTGCGGATGGCCCGCTCGGTGCGGATCTCGATCGAGGGCAACGCGCACTTCTGCCGGGGGCTGCTGAAGACCCGCTACCCGGAGTCGGTCTCCGGGGACACCACGAAGGGATCCCGTCCGTGAGAGCAGTACAGGTCGTCGGCTACCACCGGCCGATGGAGCTGACCGAGGTCGCGAAGCCGGAGGTCGTGGACCCGTTCGACGTCGTCGTGCGGATCGGCGGGGCGGGCGTGTGCCGCACCGACCTGCACGTCCTCGAAGGACAGTGGGCCGAGAAGTCACAGGTCACGCTGCCGTACACGATCGGCCACGAGAACGCGGGCTGGGTCGAGACGGTCGGGTCGGCGGTGACGCACGTGGCCGAGGGCGACGGCGTCATCCTGCACCCGCTGGCCACCTGCGGGCTGTGCCGCGCCTGCCGCTCCGGCGACGACGTGCACTGCACCGCCTCGGCGTTCCCGGGCATCGACACCCACGGCGGGTACGCGGAGTACCTGCGCACCTCGGCGCGCAGCGTGGTGAAGCTCGACCCGTCGCTGCAGCCCGCCGACGTCGCCGCGCTGGCCGACGCCGGGCTCACCGCCTACCACGCGGCCGCCAAGGCGTCGCGGCGTCTGGGTCCGCGCGACACCTGCGTGGTCATCGGCGCGGGCGGGCTCGGGCACATCGGCATCCAGGTGCTGAAGGCGCTCACACCGGCCCGGCTGGTGGTCCTCGACCGCAACCCGGACGCGGTGAAGCTGGCGCTGGAGATCGGCGCCGACGACGGCATCGTCGCCGACGGCGGCCAGGTCGACGAGGTACTGGCCCTCACCGGCGGGAACGGCGCCGAGGCCGTCATCGACTTCGTCGGCGAGGGCGGGTCGACCGCGCAGGGCCTGGCGATGACCCGCCGCGCCGGGGACTACCACGTCGTCGGCTACGGGGAGAACGTCGACGTCCCGACGATCGACCTGATCTCGGCCGCGGTGAACGTGGTCGGCAACCTGGTCGGGTCCTACAACGATCTGTGCGACCTGATGGAGCTGGCCGCACGCGGCCGGGTCACCCTGCACACGACGACCTACGCGCTCGAGGACTTCCAGTCCGCGCTCGACGACCTCGACGCGGGGAAGGTCAGAGGGCGCGCGATCCTGGTGCCCTGACCCGCGCCCTCGCCCGCGTTCCCGGTCCCGACGGCCCGTACCGGTCCTCCCGGTGCGGGCCGTCGTGCGTTCCGCGGAACGGGGGCGGGGCGCGCCGGACCGCGTTCCGCGGAACGCGGTGGGACGCACGGACCGCGTTCCGCGGAACGCGTCCCGGGCCCCGGTGCCGGACCGCTCAGCCGGGCCCGCGGCCGTCGAACCGGGCCTGGACGGCGGCGGTGATCCGGGCCAGCGCGGCCACGTCGTCGTCGGAGAGCGCGTCGAAGACCAGCTCGCGCACGGTCTCCACGTGCCCCGGCGCCGCAGCCTCGATCGCCGCCCGGCCCGCCTCGGTGAGCACGACGTAGTTGCCGCGGCCGTCGTCGTCGCACTCCTCGCGGCCGACCAGGCCGCGCTTCTGCATCCGGGCCAGGTGGTGGGACAGCCTGCTCTTCTCCCACTCCAGCGCGACCGCCAGCTCCAGCACCCGGCACCGCTCGTCGGGCCGGTCGGTCAGCGCCACCAGCACGTCGAAGTCGGTGAGCGAGAGTCCCGACCCGGCCTGCAGCCGCCGGTGCAGCTCACCCTGCAGGCGTGCCTGCATCCGGAGCAGCCCTCGCCAGGCCGCCTGCTCGCTCTCGTCCAGCCACCGTGTCACGGGCCCCACCCTACCGGAATAGTTGACGCATCACCTATGTTGCTGCAAGATGTAGATGACGGATCAACCACTGAGTCGTCGACGAACAGAGGGAGGAAGCCGTGCAGTTCGGAGTCTTCACGGTCAGCGACGTCACGCCGGACCCGACGACCGGCCGCACGCCGACCGAGGCCCAGCGGATCCAGGACGTCCTGACCATCGCCCGGCACGCGGAGCAGGTCGGCCTGGACGTCTTCGCGATCGGCGAGCACCACAACCCGCCGTTCTTCTCCTCGTCGCCGACCACCACGCTCGGCTACCTCGCGGGCGTCACCGACACCCTGCAGCTGTCCACCTCGACCACGCTGATCACCACGAACGACCCGGTGAAGATCGCCGAGGACTTCGCGATGCTGCAGCACGTGGCCGGCGGGCGTGTCGACCTCATGCTCGGCCGCGGCAACACCGGCCCGGTCTACCCGTGGTTCGGCCAGGACATCCGCCAGGGCCTGAACCTGGCGGTCGAGAACTACGCGCTGCTGCGGAAGCTGTGGGACACCGAGGTCGTCGACTGGGAGGGGCACTTCCGCACCCCGCTGCAGGGCTTCACCTCGACCCCGCGCCCGCTCGACGGCGTCGCACCGTTCGTGTGGCACGGCTCGATCCGCAGCCCGGAGATCGCCGAGCAGGCCGCCTACTACGGCGACGGCTTCTTCCACAACCACATCTTCTGGCCGGCGTCGCACACGAAGCGGATGGTCGAGTTCTACCGCACGCGCTGGGAGCACCACGGTCACGGACCGGCCGACCGCGCGATCGTCGGCCTCGGTGGCCAGGTGTTCATGCGCCGCAACAGCCAGGACGCGGTGGCCGAGTTCCGGCCGTACTTCGACAACGCCCCGGTCTACGGCCACGGGCCCTCGCTGGAGGACTTCACCCGCGAGACCCCGCTGACCGTCGGCAGCCCGCAGCAGGTCATCGAGCGGACGCTCGGGTTCCGCGACTACGTCGGTGACTACCAGCGCCAGCTGTTCCTCATCGACCACGCGGGCCTGCCGCTGAAGACCGTGCTGGAGCAGCTCGACCTGCTGGGCGAGGAGGTCGTGCCGGTGCTGCGCAAGGAGTTCGCCGCGCTGCGCGCGCCGGGGGTCCCGGACGCGCCGACCCACGCCTCGCTGGTCGCCGCCCGTGACGCGGCCGTCGCACCGCAGGAGCAGGAGGTCGCATGATGACCGCACGCAGGATCGTCGTGCTCAGTGCCGGGCTGTCGACGCCGTCGTCGACCCGGCTGCTGGCCGACCGGCTCGCCGCCGCGGTCACCGCGGCGCTCGCCGACCGTGGCGAGCGGGCCGAGGTGCAGGTGGTGGAGCTGCGCGAGCACGCCCGCGACCTCGCCGACCACCTGGTCGCCGGGTTCCCGAACACCGCGCTGGCGCCGGTGCTGGAGTCCGTGGCCGCGGCCGACGCCGTCGTCGCGGTGACCCCGATCTTCTCGGCGTCCTACAGCGGCCTGTTCAAGACCTTCGTCGACGTGCTGGACCGCGACGCGCTCACCGGTACCCCGGTGCTGCTCGCCGCGACCGGCGGCACGGCACGCCACTCGCTGGCCCTGGAGCACGCGATGCGCCCGCTGTTCGCGTACCTGCGGGCCGCGACGGTCCCGACTGCGGTGTTCGCCGCGCCCGAGGACTGGGGCGCGACCGACGTGGGCACCTCCCTGGAGAGCCGTGTCGGGCGCGCCGCGGGGGAGCTGGCCGACGCCGTCGCCGCCCGGCCGCCGGCCACCCGCACCGACCTGTTCGCCGACGTCCCCGACTTCACCGCACTGCTGAAGGGCTGACCACGATGACCGACACCGGTACCCCTAGCGACACCGCCGCCCTCGACGCCGCCCGCGACCGCATCCGCTCCGCCCACCTGAAGCCCGCGGGGGAGCGGCCGGCCTCGACCGCGCGCGGTCTGCACCACACCGCGCTGGTGAGCTCGGACGTCGAGCGGACCGTGCGCTTCTACCAGGACGTGCTGGGCTTCCCGCTCACCGAGCTGATCGAGAACCGGGACTACCCGGGCTCGTCGCACTTCTTCTTCGACATCGGCAACGGGAACCTGCTCGCGTTCTTCGACTTCCCGGGTCTCGACGTCGGCCCGTACGCCGAGGTCCTCGGCGGGCTGCACCACATGGCGATCAGCGTCGAGCCGCAGCGGTGGGACGAGCTCGTCGCCCGGCTCACCGAGGCCGGGGTGGAGCACGAGGTGCACTCGGGCGTGTCGGTCTACTTCCGCGACCCCGACGGCGCGCGCATCGAGCTCATCGCCGACCCGCTGGGGGAGATGTACGGCCACCACGTGCTGTGAGCGGGGTGTTCACCGGCGGACGCTGACGTGGACGTGGTCGAAGTGCCCGCCGGTGGCGTCCTCCGGGTCGTAGACCCCGCCGCCGTTGTAGGGCCGCCCCCAGTTCTCCCGGCCCTCCCCGGAGTCCCCGGTGCCGCGGTACCAGATCCGGCCCTGCCAGATGACGTAGCGGACCCGCAGCTCGGAGGCGTTGTCCCGCAGCCAGGTGGCGACCGCCCAGCCGTCCTCCAGGTCCTGCCCGGCGGGGAACTCACCGTAGCCGGCCGGGAACGCGTCGCAGGCCCGTCCGGCGGGGTGGTCGCTCGACGGGTTCCACGCGTGCTCCGACCAGCAGGTGATCGCCCGGACCGGAGCCGACGGGCCGGGCTCGCCGAACCGCTCCACGAGGGCGTCGTGCAGGCGGAGTGCCGACGGGGTGAGGCAGCCCGCGGTCGTCGGGTCGGGTCGGTCGCACTGCTCGGGTGGCGGCGGGTCGACCAGGTCACGCAGGTCGTCGGGGGTGAACCCACGGGACCCGGCGAACCAGGACAGCCCGCCGACGAGCAGGGCCAGCACGAGGAGCACGCCCACTGCCGGGGCGATGCGGGTCTTCACGGGGGCTTCGTCCGTTCCGTCGGAGTCCGTTCCAGCCTACGGCGGTGACACCGGCCCGTGCGGCGGCCAGGATCGCAGGCACACCCACGGACCCGGGGAGCCGCCATGTCCACCGCCGTCAGCACCGACCTGCTCGACCGGCCGGGCGCCCGCATCACCTTCGACGTGCGGGGCTCCGGCCCGCTGCTCGTCCTCGCCGGGTCGCCGATGGGCGCCGAGCCGTTCGGGCCGCTGGCCTCGTCGTTCGCCGGGGACCACACCGTCGTCACGTTCGACCCGCGCGGCACCGGCCGCAGCGTCGCCGGGGACCCCGACGCCGGCTCACCGGTCCCGGTGCGCGCCGCCGACCTCGCGGCCCTCGTCGAGCACGTCGGCGCTGGTGCCCCGGCGACGGTGTTCGGCTCCAGCGGCGGGGCGGTCGTGGCGCTGGCCCTCGCCCAGGAGCGACCCGAGCTGGTCGGGGTCGTCGTGGCGCACGAGCCGCCGCTGCAGGAGCTGCTCCCCGACGCCGACGAGCGGCGTACCCGGACCGAGCGCCTACCGCGAGCACGGGTCCGCAGCGGCCTGGGGGCTCTTCCTGGCCTCGGCGGGGCTGCCCACCGCGGCACCGGAGGAGGTGCCCGAGCGCACCGCGCTGCCCGCGGCGGACGGGAGCGCCACCGCCCGGCAGGCCGCCGACGAGCGGCACTTCTTCCTGCACGAGATGGCCGCGACGGTGCGGTGGGTCCCCGACCTCGACCGGCTCCGTGGCGTGCGGGTCGCCGTCGGGATCGGTGAGGCGTCCGCGGGCCAGCTCTGCGACCTCACCTCACGGGCCCTCGCCGACGCCCTGGGCCGCGCACCGGAGCCGTTCCCGGGCGGGCACGTCGGGTTCGTCGAGGAGGTGCCGGTGTTCGCACGGCGGCTGCGGGAGGTCCTGTCCCGCACCTGAGGACCGCGCCCGACGGCGCCCTCAGTAGCCCCCGAACGGGGTGCCGCCCCCGAACAGCGGCGAGGTGCCCATGGCCCCGCGCAGCTCCAGGAACGTCAGGAGCCCGTAGACCGCGCCGGCCAGGAACACCAGGCAGGACAGCGACACCAGCAGGTAGGTGACGACCCGCAGCACGGTCAGCGCGGTCGGGTCCTTCGCGACGGTCACCGCGGCCGGCGCGGCCGAGGCGCGGGGCGCGGTGCCGAGCGGCCCGGTCGCCTCGACGCCCGGACCCGCCGGGGCGGTCGCGCGGGCCGGGGGGCCGGTCCGCTCGGCGAGCTCGGCCTGCGCCGGGTCGGCCGGCCGGCCGGACGCGCCGAACCGGGCCGCAGCGGCCTCGGCCACCGTCGCCGGACGACGTCGGTCGGCCTCCGGGGCCCGTGGTGCCGGGACGGCCCCGGCCCCGGCGCCGACGGTGGTGCGCTCGGCGACCGCGGTCGCGCCCGTCTCGCCGTGGCCGGGGTCGGGCCCGGACGTCGCGGCGTCGCCGGAGCCGCCCGGGTCGGGGTCGGGGGTGTCCGGGTAGGGCGGGCCACCGTCGATCGCGGTCCCGCCCCGCGATGCGGGGTCGCCGTACTCGCCGTAGGCGGCCCGGGTCGGGGTGGCCGGCTCCTCGGGCTGGCGGTGGGCGGCCCGGCCGTAGGCGCCGTACCCACCGTCGTCGGGACCGTCGTCGGCCTGCTGCGAGCCGCCTGCGGGCACCGGGGCGCCGTAGCCCTCGTAGCGCATCGGTGCGGCGTACCCGCCCCCTCCCACCGACGGCTGCGGGCCGGTCCCCCCGTAGAGCTCACCGAAGCCCTCCGGGTCGGTGGGCGTCGCCCGCTCCACCGGCCGCGACGCCCGCAGGTCCGGGTAGCCCCCCTGGTAGGAGTCCTCCGGGAACTCGTGGTCGTCGAACCCGTGCCGCGGACGCGGCGAGGGCCGGGCGCGGTCGGAGTCGGCACCGCGCGGGCCGGGGCTGGGTCGGTGCTGCGGGCCGGTCATGGCAGGACCTCCGGGGTACGGCGTCACGGTCGGCGACACGTGCTGTGTCACCTCTACCGCCGGTCGTACCCACTGCGTTAGACCTGACGGCCCAGCGTCACCCGGTCCGGCGAGGTGAAATCACCGGGTGTACACCCCGGTCGGGGAATCGTGGTACCCCTTCGCCCCGACGACGTCGGCCAGCGGGCTCCGTGGCGGCCCGCCGGCCCGCACCCGCGCGACGACGGCGGCGACGTCCCAGACCGGGGTCCAGCCCAGCTCGGCCACCGCCCGGGCCGCGCTGTACACCCGGTCCACCGGTGGCACCGGGCGTCCCCGGACGGCCGGCAGTGCGGCGAGCGCAGGGACCCGTCGTCGCAGCACCGCGGCGGGGTCCCTGCCCAGCTCGGCGAGGTCGGACCGGTGGAACGGCGTCGGCGCGCTCACCACGTAGCGGGCGAACCCGAGCCCGGGTGCCCGCCGGGCCGCGGCCAGGTGGGCGGACACGACGTCGGCGACGTCGACCCGCCGGTGGCAGAACTCCACCAGCTTGAGGGTGGTGTCGTCGTGCGCGGCACGGACCTCGTCGCGGTCGTCGGCCTCGGGGAAGAACCGCGAGGTCCGCAGCACCACCACCGGCAGCCCGGGGTCGGAGCCGGCCAGCTCGCACAGGTCCTCGGCGGCGACCTTCGTGGCGCCGTAGACGTTGCGGACCCGGGGCACCACGGTCTCGTCGATCCAGGTCGCGGGCCCGCCCGGCTCCGGGGTCAGTGCGCGGCCGAAGGCGCTGGTCGAGGACGTGAACACCAGGCCCCGTACCCCCGCGGCGGCGGACTCCTCCAGTACCGCGAGGGTGCCGGACACGTTCGTGTCCACGAAATCCTGCCGGGTGTGCGAGCCGACGTGCGGCTTGTGCAGCGTCGCGGTGTGCAGGACGTGGGTGACCCCGCGCAGGGCGGAGCGCAGCGCGTCGCGGTCGGTCAGCGTGGCGACGACCGCGGTCCACGGCGAGGGCCGCCGGTCCAGGCCGACGACGGGCACCCCGTCGTCGGTCAGGGTGCGGACCAGGGCCTCACCGAGGTGCCCGGAACTGCCGGTGACGAGGAAACGCTCCACCGCACCAGTGAACCCGCTCAGGCAAGCAGGTTCCGCAGCTCGGTCACCGCCGTCCGCAGCTCGCGGGCGAACGCGTGCATCCCCTCGGCCTGGTCGGCCGGGGTGGACAGGTGCACGTGGAAGCGGTCGGGCAGCAGCACGTAGGCGACCCCGATGCAGCGCGAGCTGGTCGAGCCGAAGCCGAAGTACCGGATGTTGTCCGACGGCGCCGAGCTGGTCGACAGCCAGTCGTCGCGCATGATCGTCCAGCCGGGGGAGTCGAACACCGCGAGCTGGTCGGTGACGCCCAGCTCCGCCCCGCGGCGACGCCGGATCCAGTCCAGTTCCCACAGGTGCTGCTCGGGAGCGTCGCCCTGCTGGCACTGCTTCGCGCGGGCACCGTGGGCCGCGGCGGCGGCCCGGAAGGTCTCGACCTTGTCGGCGTCGGACGCCCGGGGGTCGCCCATCGTGTCGACGAACGCGACCATCTCGGGGGTGATCACCCGCATCGCCTCGGTGCGTCCGCGCCGGAACTGCCGGGTCGCGATCGACTCGTAGGTGGCGCCGGTGACGCCCTTGGCCCGCCGGTGTGCGATCTGGTAGCAGGCCTGGACGAAGGCGTCCGGGGAGCACCCCAGGGCCTTCGCGTCGCGGGCGCCGAAGTCGTCGAACGCGACCAGCCCGGTGGCGGTGGCGTCGAGGAACGCCGCGAACTCGTCGTGCGCGCGGGTGACGGTGGCGCGCAGGTCGTCGTCCAGGACGAACCGCAGCTCGGCGTGCGGCGGCGCGCCGTGGGGCCGGGCGCCGATCCGCTCGGCGTGCACCTCGACCGGGTCGGCGAACATGGCGTCGACCAGGGTGAGGACGGTGGTCCCGTCGAGCTCGCAGTGCTCGATGTTGACCCCGGCGGTGCCGTCGGCGAGCACGACGAGCGACAGCGCCTTGTCGAACCACCGGTCGCCGGCGTCCCCGGCCAGCAGGGTCCGCGCGGCGGACTGCTCGTCGGCCGGGTCGGTCTCGTCGAGGCAGATCGCGAGCAGCGCCCGTTCGACGAGATCGACGGCCTCGGCGTTGACCGGGTCCAGCCCGGTCAGCCGGTCGCGCACCGACGCCCACTCGGCGCGGGCCAGCGTGGTCAGCGCGCCGACCGCGTCACCGGTGGCGGTCCGGCCGGGGTTCCCGTCGCGGATCTCCCGCAGGGCGGCGGCGATCTCCTCGACGGTGTGCGCGTCGCCGTCCGGGCCGACCACGTCGAGGCGGTGGATGCGGCCGCGGTGCAGCACCACGACGTGCCGCTCGGTGGAGGGACCGGGCCAGCCGTCGCTGTAGGGGGTGCGGACGGTGTCCTGCGGGTCACCCGGGATCCGGGTGGTGGAGAAGATGTGGCGGCTCTGGTCCATCGACTGCGGGACGTCCCGGTTGAGCAGCGGCGGGAACGTCCCGGCGTCGAGGTCGGCCTTGTGCCCGAGCGCGGCCACGGTGAGCTGCGCGGCCCGCTCGCACGGGTCGGTCGTCGTGCCCGGCCCGAACAGGAAGAAGAAGTTGGCGTTCAGCGCGATGCGGTCGCGGCGGCCCAGGTAGCGGGAGGGCCAGAACTCGTCGAGCCAGCTGTGGGCGCCGTCGTCGAACCGCTCCAGGTCGGCCTGGAGCACCGAGGCGGGCCCGCCCTCGGCGAGGAGCTCACGGGCGGCGGTCCGGGTGCGGGCGTACTCGTCGGGGGTGAGCAGCGGGGCACACCACTCCAGGAACCGGTCGACCGAGGCGGACAGGGTCGGGAGCGGCACCTTCGGCAGGTCGTCGTCGGCCGCGAACGTGGTGGTCACGGGCATCAGTCCAGCAGCCCGTCCACGCGCACGGTGCGCGCCCCCCCGTGTTCGGACAGTGTCCTGCCGAACAGCTGGCGGGTGCGGACCGCGCTGCCGACCACCCCGGCGCGGGTGCTGTAGGAGAAGATCGCGGTGTGCCGGGCGGTACCGCCGTGCACCTCGGTCACCCGGTGCAGCGAGTACCGGCCGCGGAACAGCTGCAGGTCACCGGGGCGCAGCACCAGCCGCCGTACACGGTCGCCGCCGCGCCCGTGCAGCACCTCGGCGACGTCGGCGGTGTGCTCGTCGGAGGCGTCGCGGATGTCCGGGCAGTACTCGAACACACCGCCGGCCTCGGGCGCCCGGGTGAGCAGGCTGATCGCGACCTCGTTGGTGTCGAAGTGCCACGGGTGCGAGCGGCCGTCGCCGACGACGTTCAGGCACAGCCCGGCCAGCGGGTCGGCGAGCTCGTACAGCTCCGGCACCCCGGTGCAGGCGGCGAGGAACGCCCGGAACCCCGGCGACGGGTACAGCCGGTGGATCACCGCGGCGGCCGGGATGCGGTCCCGCGCGACGAAGGCGTTGCCCCGCTCCAGCGGCACGCGCGCCGGGTGGTCGGCGGGCAGCGCGGGGTCGGGGTCGGTGTTGTAGACGTTGACGACGGCGGTCTCGTGGTGCGCCAGCGGGGCGACCGCCTCGCCCTCGGTCCGCAGCCGGTCCCGCCACGAGGCCCGGACGAACCCGGGGAGCACCGCGCAGCCGTCGGAGGCGAGCTGGGCCCTGGCCCGGCGGACCGCGTCCCGCCAGCCGGACGAGCCCGGTTCGTGCACCGGGTAGCGGGCCAGGTCGACCGGGTCGAGCTCCTGCGGGGCCGCGAGTGCGGTCGGCTGCACGGATCAGCTCCTTCGTGCCCGGACGGCGCCGGTGCCGCCCACGGTGTCACGGTCATCCAAACCCGATCGTCGCCACCGGATCAACGGTGAGTGACCGAGCGATCAGTTTCCGTGCGCTGTGGGAGTCTGTTCGCCGCGGGAGGGAACCCCGGCGCCGGGTCGTTCGTTGATCCCGTCGGCGAGCGAGGAGGCTGTCATGGGCGCATTGAGCCCCACCCACTGGTTGATCGTCCTGGTCGTGCTGGTCCTGCTGTTCGGCGCGAAGAAGCTGCCGGAGATGGCGCGGTCGGTCGGCCGGTCCAGCCGGATCCTGAAGAGCGAGATGCGCGGCCTGCGCGACGACGACGAGCGTCCCGGCGAGATCGGCCCCGGCGGCGCGACCCGCGCCGACGCCGAGGTCCGCGACCCGGGGACCCGGCAGCCGGAGGGCGCCACCCGCCCCGAGCCCGGCCCCGAGACCCACCGGGCCTGACCGCCGGGCGCATGACGGACCAGGCATGACGGACCACGCATGACGGTGCTCGTGACCGGGGCCAGCCGGGGGTCGGTGCGGCCACCGCCCGGCTCCTGGCCGCGCGCGGTCAGGACGTCCTCGTCGGGCACCGGGCCTCGCCCGAGGACGCCGCGGCCGTCGTCGCGGAGTGCCGGGCCGCCGGGGTGCACGCCGACGCGGTCGCCGCGGACGTCACCCGGACCGAGGGCGTCGAGCAGCTGTTCGACGCGGCCTCGGCCATGCCGTCGCCGCTGACCGGCGTGGTCGCGAACGCCGGGGGCGCCCCCTCGCAGCAGCGGCTCGAGGACATGAGCGACGCCCGCATCGACGAGGTCCTCGCGCTCAACCTGCGCGCGGCACTGCTGTGCTCGCGCGAGGCGGTGCACCGCATGTCCACCCGCTACGGCGGGGCGGGCGGGGTGCTCGTGCACGTCACCTCCCGCGCGGCGGTGCTCGGCTCACCCGACGAGTGGAACGACTACGCGGCGGCGAAGGCCGGGGTCGAGGCGCTCGTCGTCGGGCTGGCGAAGGAGGTCGCCGCGGACGGGATCCGGGTGGCGGCCGTGCGACCGGGCCTGCTCGACACCGACTTCCACGCCCGCGCCGGTGAGCCGGGGCGGATCGAGCGCATGGCGCCGTCGATCCCGATGGGGCGCGCCGGTCACCCCGACGAGGTGGCCACGGCGATCGCCTGGCTGCTGTCGGACGAGGCCAGCTACGTCACCGGAGCCGTGCTCGACGTGTCCGGCGGACGGTGACCCGGAGCCGGGTCACCGGGGCCACCGGCGCGGGTCGGGGCCCGGCCGGCGGTGGGGAACGGACCGGCGGTGTGGTCGGCGGTCGGCGGCGGCGCTCAGGAGGCGGCGCGGGCCGACCGTCCGAAGCCGATCCGTCCGCGGCGGCGGGCACGGCGCCCCGCCCCGGAGGTCTCGGCACACAGCAGGCATCCGTCCCCGGGCGGGGAGGCCAGCGAGGCGGGCAGCACCACGTGCCCGCAGAGCGCGGTGCAGTGACCGGTCCCGGCGACGAGGGAGTCGGCCAGCACCGCCTGTGCGACGACGTGGCTGCGGCTGTCGCGGGCGCAGGTGACCGTGACGGTCTGCTCCTCCTCCGGCGCGGTCACCACGGCCACGGGGCGCGTACTGGCGGGTGTCACCGACACGGCAGCTCCTCCGGGCACGACTCGACGGAACAGCCATCGTCACCCCGAAACGGTGCAGATGCAAGTGCATCCGCACGATTGGCCGAATGTGCGGCCGGGTGGTGGCGCAGCGTGGTGAGCGCCACGTCGGGGGCCCCGGCCGGGTCCTCGGGGCCCTCCGGGACTCCTCGGGCCGGCCGGTGATCACGGTGTCTTCCTGGGTGGACACCGGTTGCCGGAGCGTCGGACGCTCCTGTGGTCCCGGTCACGTGGATCATGGCCCCGAGGGCCGGTGCCCGGCCTCAGCGGCTGCGACGACCGCCGGGCGGCACTAATCTCGCCAGTCATGACCGCTCCCGAACAGGCTCCTCCTCGGGCGTCCACGGCTCCGGACGGGGACGCCGCGCCCGGCGCACCCGCCCCGGCGGCCGACGCCGATGGCGACCATACGTACGAGATCGGCTCCCCGGTCCCGGCGGACGGGGTGGACATGTGGCGGCTGGCCGTGGAGGCGCGGACACTGGACGCGAACTCCCGCTACGCCTATGTGCTCTGGTGCCGCGACTTCGCGCGGACCTCGGTCATCGCCCGGCGCGACGACGGCCGTGCCGTCGGCTACGTGACCGGCTACCTGCGTCCGGAGAACGGCGCCCTGCTCATCTGGCAGGTGTGCGTCGACCCGGTGGCACGCGGAGCCGGTCTCGCCGGACGGATGCTGGACGCCGCCTGGGACCAGGCGGTCGCGGCGGCGGGTGTCGAGCGGATGGAGACCACCATCACGCCGGACAACGCCTCGTCCATCCGGCTGTTCACGAAGTTCGCGGAGCGCCACGGCACGACGATCGAGCGGGAGGACCTCTTCGGTCCGGACCTGCTCGGTGACTCCCACGAGCCGGAAGACCTCTACCTCATCGGCCCGATCGCAGCAGACAAGGGTGAAGCATGACCGTTTTCGAAGATCTCGAGTCCCAGGTCCGGAGCTACTGCCGTAACTGGCCCGTCGTCTTCGACACGGCGAAGGGGAGCCGGCTGACCGACGTCGACGGCAACCAGTACCTCGACTTCTTCGGCGGGGCGGGTGCGCTCAACTACGGGCACAACCCCGACGTGCTGAAGAAGCCGCTGATCGAGTACCTGACCCGTGACGGCATCACCCACGGGCTGGACATGTACACCTCGGCCAAGGGTGAGTTCCTCAGCACCTTCGAGGAGGTCATCCTCAAGCCGCGCGACCTGCAGTACAAGGTGCAGTTCCCCGGCCCGACCGGCGCCAACGCCGTCGAGTCCGCGCTGAAGCTCGCGCGCAAGATCAGCGGCAAGGAAGCCCTGATCAACTTCACCAACGCGTTCCACGGCATGACACTGGGTGCGCTGTCGGTGACCGGCAACTCGATGAAGCGCGGCGGCGCGGGCATCCCGCTGGTGCACTCCACGCCGATGCCGTTCGACAACTACTTCGACGGCAAGATGCCCGACTTCCTGTGGTTCGAGAAGGTCCTCGACGACACCGGCTCCAGCCTCAACGAGCCGGCCGCGGTCATCGTCGAGACCGTGCAGGGCGAGGGCGGGCTCAACCCGGCGCGCATCGAGTGGCTGCAGGGCCTGCGGGACCTGTGCACCCGCAAGGGCATCCTCATGATCGTCGACGACGTGCAGATGGGCTGCGGCCGGACCGGCCCGTTCTTCTCCTTCGAGATCGCGGGCATCCAGCCCGACATCGTCACGATCTCCAAGTCGATCTCCGGCTACGGCCTCCCGATGGCGCTCGTGCTGATCAAGCCGGAGTACGACCAGTGGGGCCCGGGCGAGCACAACGGCACCTTCCGCGGCAACAACCCCGCGTTCGTCACCGCCACGCACACGCTGCGCAACTGGTGGACCGACGACACGCTGGAGAAGGAGACGCTGCGCAAGGGCGAGAAGGTCGAGGAGGCCTTCAACAAGATCATCGGTGACAACCAGGGCACCGAGATGTTCACCAAGGGCCGTGGGATGGCGCGCGGCATCCAGTTCGAGGGGGAGGGGCTCGCCGAGAAGGTGGCCTCGAAGGCCTTCGAACACCGCCTGCTGCTGGAGACCGCCGGGCCGAACGACGAGGTCCTCAAGCTCCTGGCGCCCCTCACGACCACCGACGACGAGCTCGACGAGGGTCTTGGGATCATCGCCGAGTCCGTCCGCACCGTCATCGGGAGCTGATACCCACATGATCGTCCGCACCATCGACGAGATCACCGGAACCGATCGGGACGTCGAGTCCGAGAACGGCCAGTGGCGCAGCAAGCGCATCGTGCTGGCCAACGACAAGGTCGGCTTCTCGGTGCACGAGACCACCCTGAAGGCCGGGACGGTCAACGACTTCTGGTACGCGAACCACATCGAGGCCGTCTTCATCACCTCCGGTGAGGGCGAGCTCTACGACAAGGACAACGACGTCACGTACCAGCTCAAGCCGGGCTCGATCTACGTGCTGAGCGGGAACGAGAAGCACCAGCTCCGGCCGAAGACCGAGATCACCTGCGTGTGCGTGTTCAACCCGCCGGTGACCGGTCGCGAGGTGCACGACGAGAACGGCGTGTACCCGCTGGTCACGGAGGACTGAACCTCCGTCCCGAGATCGACATCGCGAGGGGTGTTTCCGCTGTGTGACAGCGGGAACGCCCCTCGCGGTCGTTCACACGACATCTCATCCGAAGGGGAACCGAACCCACAGCGACTCACAGGAGGGTCCATGACCGCACTGGTCGGCAACGACGCACCGCGTCTCGTGCGCGCCGCAGGAGACCGCTACCCCACGCGCGTCTCGAACACCCCCGCCTTCATCGACCGCGCCGAGCCCACGGTCTGGAGCGACCGGGCGAGCGCGGGCATGTTCGGCGCCCAGGAGCTGGAGGCGCACGAGCGCGACGGCTTCGTGCAGGTGCCGGACCTGCTGACGGCCGAGGAGGTCGCGGAGTACCAGGCGGAGCTGGACCGGCTCGCCGCCGATCCGCAGGTGCGCGCCGACGAGCGCTGCATCGTCGAGAAGTCCTCGGACGAGGTCCGGTCGATCTTCGAGGTCCACCGCATGTCCGAGGCGATCGGTCGGCTGGTGCACGACGAGCGGGTGCTGTCCCGGGCCCGCCAGATCCTCGGCTCCGACGTCTACGTCCACCAGAGCCGCATCAACTACAAGCCCGGACTCGGCGGCGGGGGCTTCTACTGGCACTCCGACTTCGAGACCTGGCACGCCGAGGACGGGATGCCAGGGCCGCGTGCGGTCAGCTGCTCCATCTCGCTGACCGACAACCACCCGTTCAACGGCTGCCTGATGATCATGCCCGGGTCGCACCGCACCTTCGTGTCGTGCGTGGGTGAGACCCCGGAGGACAACCACCTCAGCTCGCTGACCGAGCAGGAGATCGGCACCCCCGACGCGGCCTCGATCTCCAAGCTGGCGCAGCGGCACGGCATCGCGATGATGACCGGCGACGCCGGCGGCGCCACGTTCTTCGACTCCAACTGCCTGCACGGGTCGGGCGACAACATCACCCCGTACCCGCGCTCGAACATCTTCCTGGTGTTCAACAGCGGCGAGAACGCGTGCACGGCGCCGTTCTCCGCGCCGCGCCCGCGGCCGTCCCACATCGCGGCCCGGGACCACAGCCCGGTCCGCTGAACGTGCCGGCGCCGTCCCGCGGGCCCCGCGGGACGGCGCCGGACGGCTCAGGCGTCCTGCAGGGGGGCCAGCCGCGGGCGCTTGGCGTGGTACTCGTCCCACGTCCGGGCGCCGCGCAGCCGCTTGCGCAGGTACGGCATCACGTGGTGGGTGACCCAGCGCAGGTCCTCGGCCTGGCGCGCGGTCCAGGGGGCCGGTCCGCCCTCGGGCTCGGGCCACGGCCCCCGCCAGTCGGGGGCCCGCTCGCCCAGGGTCTCCAGCACCCGCCAGGCGACCCGCTCGTGCGCGTGCGGGACCAGGTGCAGCCGGTCCGGGCCCCAGGCCCGCGGGTCGGCGAGGCAGTCCATCGCCCAGAGGTCGACGACGCGGCAGCCGTGCCGTTCGGCGGCGGCCCGCATGTCCTCGTTGTAGCAGGCGATCCGGCCGCGCAGCCTGCGGATGAACGGGTGCATCCGGCGCAGGTCGAAGCCGGTGAAGATGAGCACCTCCGCGCCGGTGGCGACCAGCCTGCCGAGTGCGGCGTCGAAGCGGGCGGCGAGGTCGTCGACGTCGCAGGACCAGCCGATGATGTCGTTGCCACCGGCGCAGAAGGTGATCAGGTCGGGGCGCATCCGCTCGGCGAGCGGGATCTGCTCCGCGACGATCTGGTCCAGGACCCTGCCGCGGACGGCGAGGTTGGCGTAGCCGAAGCCGGGGCGTCGGTGGGCGAGGGTCTCGGCGACGCGGTCGGCCCAGCCGCGTGCCCGGCCGTCGGGGGTGAGGTCGTCCAGACCCTCGGTGAAACTGTCGCCGATCGCGACGTAGCTCCGGTGCTGTCGGTGCGTCTGCTGGTGCATCGCACGGCCCCCTCTCGTCCCCGGTCCTCCGCGTACCTTGTCCATTGTTCACCGCAACGATGTCCGGCGTTACGGCGATGATCACCCTGCTCGGGGCTGTCCGCCAATCGGATCCGTCGACCCGGCGCGCGACATAGGGCACCCTCAGTGGGGTGGGCACCGATCGCACTCCGCACACCGCAGCCCGGGAGGACCCGGGGCTCGCCGAGCTGCTCGGCGGCCGGGCCGGTGCCGTGGACGCCTCGATACCGGTGGTCGCGTTCGTGCTCGCCTGGGTGGTGGCGGGCGCCGCGGGCTCGGCGTTCCCGATCAACTGGGGGGCCGGCGCGGCGATCGTCGCCGGGGCCGGGGTGGCCGGGTGGCGGCTGCGCCGTGGCCGGCGGCCGCGCGCGGTGCTGTTCGGGCTGGCCGGGGTCGTCGTCGCGGCCGGGATCGCGCTGGTGACCGGGCGGGCGTCGGACTTCTTCCTGGTCCAGATCGTGTCCAACGTCGGCAGCGCGCTGGTCTGGGCGATCTCGATCGTCGTGCGGTGGCCGCTGCTGGGGGTCGTCGTCGGCGGACTGCTGGGGCAGCGCACGCGGTGGCGGCGTGACCCGGACCTGCTCCGGGGGTACCAGCGGGCGTCGTGGGCGTGGGTGGCGCAGTACGTCGTCCGGCTGTCGGTGTTCCTCCCGTTGTGGGCGGCCGACCAGGTGGTGCTGCTGGGTGTCGCGCGGACCGTGCTGAGCCCGGTGCTGGTCGGGCTGAGCGTGCTCGTGTCGTGGCCGTTGCTGCGTACGGCGCTGCCGGGCGATCACCCGGGCATCCGTCACCCCCGGTGACGGACCCGGACGGCCCGTGACGCTAAAATCGTGATCTTCCCGTGACCTCCGCTCGGTCGTGTGAAGGTCACCACTTCGGGTGATCGTCCGGCGCAATCGTGGCCTCCCGGACGTTCCCCCGGGGCGAGCAGTCGCACCGACGAACTCTGCAAGGAGCCATGCCACACCAGCGCCCCCCGGAGCCCGGCTCCGGCGACGCCCCCCGTGGCGTCCCCGGCCCGGCCCGCACCCCCGCCCAGCCGTCCGCTCCCCGACCCGGCGCCGGTCGTCCGGTCGCCGCTCCCGACGCCCCCCGGCTGCCCCGGCAGCGCACCGGGCACCCGCCCCGTACCCACGGGGCCGGGGCCCGCAGCCGCCGTCGGGCACGACCCGGGGCCGGACCACAGCGACCCCGCCCGGTGGCCGTCCGGCGGGCCCGGTCGTGCCGGGACCCGGCCGCCCGGACGGAGGCCCGCCCGGTGGGCGTCCCCGCACCCGGGTGCTGCCGCCGGCGCCGGACACCACCGGCGCGGCCGGTCCCGGGCGCCCGGTGGGCCCGGTCGGCGGCGGCCCGAACGGGCCCGGCGGGTCCGCGGGACCCGGTGACGGCCCGGGCGACGGCTCGGCGGACACGACGAAGGCGAGCGGCGTCAAGGCCGACCTGAGCCCGACGAAGATCGCGGCCGGTGCGGGCGCGGCGATCGTCACGGCGGTGCTCGGCTCGTTCCTCGGCGCGGTCGGCACGGTGATCGGCGCGGCGCTCGGCTCGATCATCTCGACGCTGGCCACCACGCTGTTCACCCGCTCGCTCGAGGTCAGCAAGGACAAGGCCCTGGAGCTGAAGGAGAAGGCGACCCGGCGCGGCAGGGGCGTCGCCGAGGGCACCGCGGCCGCCGCGCAGGACGGTGCGGGCCGCGGGGGCGCCGGACCCACCGGCGAGGAGACCGTGCTGCTCGACCCGTGGCAGCGCCCGGGCGGCACCACCCGGGCCGCGGGTACGGGCCCGAGCCGGTTCCGCCGGGTCCGGGTGACCCGCAAGACGGTCGTCGTGTCCGCGGTGCTGGGCGTCGTCACCTTCGCGGTGTCGATGTTCCTGATCTCGGGCATCGAGTTCGTGAAGGGCTCGTCGCTGTCCGGCTCCTCGGGGACCTCGGTGGGCAGCGTCGTGCGCGGCGGTCCGCCGCCCGCGCAGGAGGAGGACCGGGGCACCGACGGCGGCACCGACGGCGGCACCGACGGGTCCTCCACGTCGTCGAGCGCCACCTCCACCGAGGAGTCGGGCACCAGCACGTCGGAGTCGACGACCAGCTCCGGTGACCGGGAGACCGGCGAGGAGGGCGCGGGCTCGTCCGACCCGCTGCGCGACGGGCTGAACCGGGTCCTGCCGACCCGCCAGCCCGACTCCGGTGGGTCCGGACAGGACCAGGTCGGGCAGGGCTCCGGCGGCCAGGGACCCGGCTCGCAGAACTGACCCGCGGCACCGGTGCCCGTGCCGGGCCCGGCTCAGCGCAGCCGGGCCCGCAGGGCCGCCGCGGCCGCCTGCGGGTCCTCGGCCTCGGTGATCGCCCGGACGACGACGATCCGGTCCGCACCGGCGTCGAGGACCGCGTCGAGGCGGTCGCCGTCGATGCCGCCGATGGCGAACCACGGCCGGGCGGGTGCGCGTCCGGCGACGGTCCGGACCAGGTCCAGGCCGGGCGCCGGGCGGCCGGGCTTGGTCGGGGTGGGCCAGCACGGGCCGACGCAGAAGTAGTCCACGCCGTCCTCGGTGGCGGCGGCCAGCGTCTCGTCCGGGCTGTGCGAGGACCGGCCGACCAGCACCTGGTCGCCGACGACCCGGCGGGCCCACGCCACCGGCAGGTCGTCCTGGCCGAGGTGCAGCACGTCGGCACCGGCGGCGAGCGCGACGTCGGCCCGGTCGTTCACCGCGAGCAGCGCGCCGTGCCGCCGGCACGCGTCGGCGAGCACCTCCAGCGCGGCGAGCTCGGCGCTCGCCTCGAGCGGTCCGTCCGGCCCGCCCTTGTCCCGGAGCTGGACGATGTCGACCCCGCCGGCGAGGGCGGCGTCGGCGAACTCCGCCAGGTCACCACGTGCGGTGCGGGCGTCGGTGCACAGGTAGAGGCGGGCGCGGTCGAGACGGTCGAGCCGCGCGCGACGGGTGTCGCCGCTGCCGGGACGGGTATCGGTGTCGGACACGGCTCGCAGGCTACGGCGTAGCCTGGGCCCCGGACGACGACGAACCACGGGAGCCCGGGCAGCGGGCTGAGAGGGGACCCGAGACGCGGTCCCGACCGTCGAACCTGATCCGGGTCATGCCGGCGCAGGGAGTGAGGTGGACCCGATGAGCGCGAGTGCCGGACGGCTGGTCGTCGCGGGGGCGGGGGCCGTCGGCCTGTCGGTCGCCCGGGCGGCGGCCCGCGACGGCTGGACGGTGACGGTGTTCGATCCGGCGCCCGGCCGCGGCGCGTCCTGGGTGGCGGGCGGGATGCTCGCCCCGGTCACCGAGGCCTGGCCGGGGGAGGAGGACCTGCTCGCCCTGGGGCTGGACTCGGTCGCCCGCTGGCCGGAGTTCGCCGCGGCCCTGTCCGCCGAGGCCGGCACCGACGCCGGACTGCACCCGGAGGGCACCGTCGTCGCCGCGACCGGGTCGGGGGACCGCGCCGAGCTGACCGCGCTCGCGGACTACCTGGAGTCGCTGGGCCGCGACGTGCACCGGCTGACCGGACGCGAGCTGCGCCGGCTCGAACCGGCGCTGGGGCCCGAGGTCCGCGGCGGCCTGTCGGTTCCGGACGACCCGTCGGTGGACAACCGGCGGCTGCTCGCCGCGCTGGCGGCGGCGACCGGCCGGGCCGGGGTCGTCGTCTCCGACCGCGCGGTCGCCCGCGTGTGCGACGACGGCTCCCGCGTCACCGGCGTGCGGCTGGCGGACGGGACCGAGGTCGGGGCGGACGCCGTCGTCGTCGCGGCGGGGGCGCACTCGTCGTCGCTGCACCCGGTGTTCGACGGGCTGGTCCGCCCGGTCAAGGGCGAGATCCTGCGGCTGACCCGGCGCGCGGGGGCACTGCCGCCGCCGACCCGGACGGTGCGCGCGCTCGTCGACGGGCGCGCGGTGTACGCGGTGCCGCGGACACTGCCCGGGCACGGCGACCTCGTCGTCGGCGCCACCACGGCGGAGAACGGCTTCGACACCGCCGTCACCGTCGGTGGGGTGCGCGACCTGCTGCGCGACGCCGAGCGGATCCTGCCCGGGATCGCCGAGTACGCGCTCACCGAGACCGCCGCCGGGCTGCGCCCGGGCAGCCGGGACAACCTGCCGCTGATCGGGCGCACCGGGCCCGACGGGCTGATCGCCGCCACCGGCCACGGCCGCAACGGGATGCTGCTGGTGCCGGTGACCGCGGCCGCCGTCGCGGCACTGCTGCGCGGCGACGACGTGCCGGAGGCGGTCCGGGCGGCGGACCCGCGCCGGTTCGCCCCGGCTGCGGCCGGGGCACGCGAGGAAGGGAACCACTGATGCGGATCGTGCTGAACGGCGAGCACCGTGAGGTCGACGAGGGCGCCGACCTCGCCGGGATCCTGGCCGCGGCCGGGCTGCCGGAGCGGGGGATCGCCGTCGCCGTCGACGGTGAGGTCGTGCCCCGCACGTCGTGGGCCGGGCACCACCCCGCCGACGGCGCGCGGGTCGAGGTCCTGACCGCGGTACAGGGAGGATGAGCATGGCTGTGCAGAGCGACAAGCTCGCGTTCGGCGACCACCTGTTCGGCTCGCGGCTGGTGATGGGCACCGGTGGGGCCGCGAACCTGGAGGTCCTGGAGCGGGCGCTGGTCGCGTCCGGCACCGAGCTGACGACGGTGGCGCTGCGCCGCGTCGACGTCGCGGGCGGGACCGGTCTGCTGGACCTGCTGCGCCGCCTCGGGATCGCCGTGCTGCCCAACACCGCGGGCTGCCGGACCGCCGCCGAGGCCGTGCTGACCGCGCGGATGGCCCGCGAGGCGATGGAGACCGACCTGGTGAAGCTGGAGGTCGTCGCGGACGAGACGACGCTGCTGCCCGATCCGGTCGAGCTCCTCGACGCCGCCGAGCAGCTCGTCGACGACGGCTTCACCGTGCTCCCCTACACCAACGACGACCCGATCCTCGCCCGTCGCCTGGAACAGGTCGGGTGCGCCGCGGTCATGCCGCTCGGGTCACCGATCGGCACCGGGCTGGGCATCCGCAACCCGCACAACATCGAGATGATCGTGGCCGCCGCGGGCGTCCCGGTCGTGCTCGACGCCGGGATCGGTACCGCCTCGGAGGCGGCGCTGGCGATGGAGCTGGGCTGCGACGCCGTCCTGCTCGCCACCGCCGTCACCCGTGCCGCCGACCCGGAGCGGATGGCGCGTGCGATGCGCCGTGGGGTGGAGGCGGGACGGGACGCCCGGCACGCCGGCCGGATCCCGCGCCGCTACCGGGCGCAGGCGAGCTCCCCCGACCGGGAGGACTGACCGACGGTGCGCGTGCCGGGGCACGCGCACCGAGGTCTCAGGCGGGGGTGACGCCGTCGGCGTGGCGCCGACCCAGCGCGCGGTAGAAGTCCGGGTTGGTGCGGACCCACCAGCGGGCCTGCTCGGACAGCTCACCGCGCTCCTTCGCCGCGGAGCCGAGCATCAGCCGGTCCGCCGGCAGCTCGGAGTTCGGTGCGACCGTCGACCCGGCGGCGACCATCGCTCCCGCGCCGATGCGGGCGCCGTCCTGCACGGTGCTGCCGTTCCCGACGACCGCCCGGGGCCCGACCACGGCGCCGTGCACCACGCAGAGGTGCCCGATCGTGGCGCCCTCCCCGATCTCGGTGACCGGGTCGTCACCGCCGTGCAGCACCGAGCCGTCCTGCACGTTGGCGCCGGCCCGCACGACGATCGGCCCCAGGTCGGCGCGGAGCACGGCGTTGTACCAGATCGAGGCACCCTCCTCGACGCGTACGTCGCCGACGAGCGTGGCCGTCGGGGCGACGAAGGCGTCCGGGTGCACGGTGGGGCGGAGGCCCTCCAGGGCGAACAGCGGCATGGTCGACAGCTTCGCACCCCGCTCCCGGGGCCACCGGGACCGCGGACCGCGTCGTCGCCGGGCCGTGTCGTCGCCCGCTGTGCCGTCCCGCGCGCACCGACGACCCGCGGGGCGCCGTCGCTCAGCCGCGCGGACGGGCGTGCAGGCCCAGCGCCGACAGCTCGAGCGCGGCGAGCGCCGCCACGACGGCGGGGTCACCGGACCGCCACGCCGCCGCGGGGTCCGGTGCGACCCGCACCAGCCGTGCCACCGGCACCCGGGACAGCGCCCGCACGGCCAGCAGGTCCGGCGCGGTACCCCGGGCGGTGACGGCCGCCCCGGCCCGCCGGGCGTAGCGCAGCCGCAGCGGCAGCCAGCCGAGCAGGACGGGCAGCAGCAGCACCAGCGGGACGACGACCAGCGCCCCGGTGGCGAAGGAGCCGACGGCGTCACCGAACTCCCGTCCCGCCGTGACGAGCTCGGTGCCCGCCCCCGCGGCCGGGTCCAGCGCGCGGGCCAGGTCGGACCCGACGAACGGGATCGACCCGACCGCCCCCGCGACGCCGGTGAAGGTGTCCGAGACCCGCCCGCCCACGACGACCAGCGAGTCCCCGGGGCCCCGCAGCGCGGACAGCCCGTCGCGCACGGCCACCCCGGCGGTCACGGCGACCACCGTCCAGAGCACGGCGACGACGTCGGCGACGACCTGGCGGGCGATCCGGTCGGGACGTTCGGCGTACCAGCGCATCGGCCCTGTCTACCGTGGCCGGAGTCCGGTCGCCGCGCGGGGCCGCGCCTGCCGGGGTGCGCGGGTGGACCGCTCACCCGCCCTGAACCGCGCCTCCTGGGACGACCGTGCCCCGCTGCACGCGGAGAGCCCCGGCTACGGCGTGGACGCGCTCGTCGCCGATCCCGGCCGGCTCTCCGGCGTGGTGCGGTTCGACGACGACAGCAGCTACGTCCCCACCTCCCGTCCGCCGGCCGCGACCCACGAGTGGAACCACGGTCTCGGGGAGATCGTCACCGCGCTCCTCGACCAGGGGCCGACCCTCACCGGACTCACCGAGCACGGACCGTCCCGTGGGAGGCGCTGCCCGGCCGGACGACCGAGGACGACGCGGGCGAGTGGCACGTGGACCGCGGCCTGCCCGACGTGCCGCTGAGCGTCACCCTCCAGGCCACCCGTTGACAGCTCCGCTGCGGAGCCGGGCGCCCCGGCCTCGTCCGGCGTGGGGCCAGAGCAGCCCGAGCTTGGTGGCCGCGTAGACCGCCTCGGCGCGCCGGGACACCATCAGTTTGCGCATCAGGTTGCCGACGTGGAACTTGACCGTCGTCTCCGAGATGAACAGCTCGGCGCCGATGGCGCGGTTGGACAGCCCGCGGGCCAGCAGACGGAGCACGTCCAGCTCGCGGTCGGTCAGCCGTTCCCGGTCGGGCATCCCGCCGGACAGCGACCGCACCATCGCCGACGCCGACCGGGCGTCGAACGCGCTCTCCCCGCGGGACACCGCACGGATGGCGCGGACGAGCTCGGTGGTGTCGACGTCCTTCACCACGTAGCCCCGGGCGCCGGCCTGCACCGACTCGACGACCAGGCGGTCCTCGGCGAAGGTCGTCAGCACCAGCACCCCGATGCCGGGATGGTCGGCGCACAGCTTGCGGCAGACCTCGAGACCGTCGGTCTGCGGTCCCGACGCCAGCTTCAGATCGAGCAGCACCACCTGCGGTCTGCCGGTGGCGACCGCCGCGAACGCCTCCGGCGCACTGCCCGCCTCCCCGACGATGCGCAGGTCCTCCTCGCGTTCCAGGACCGCGCGCAGTCCCTGACGCATGATCGAGTGGTCGTCGACCAGCACGATCCGGATCGGTCGCGCTGCGACGCCCGCCGTGCCGGGACCCGAGCGGGGGGCGGGGGGCGGCGGGGTGCCCGCCCGTCCGGCCGGTGCCGCCCGGGACGTGTCCGGCGGGTGCCGGCACGTGGTTGCGACCGCCCGGGGCGGTCCGTGTGCCGCTGCTCATCCGAGCTCCTTCCCCGGCGCCCCGATCGGGACGTCCACCTGCACCTGCAGCCCGCCGATCCGCGATCGGCGGAACCGTAGGGTCCCGCCCATCTCGCGCGCGCGGGCGTCCATGTTGACGAGGCCGCGGTGCTCTCCCGAGGGGCCGCGGACCGACGCGGCCCGCAGGGTGCGGCGGATCTGGTCGGGGGAGGCGCCGCCGTCGTCGGAGATCGACAGGCGGGCGCGGCCGTCGGCGTAGGCCAGCCGCACCACCGCGCGCGACGCCGACGCGTGCATCGCCGTGTTGAACAGCGCCTCGCCGGCGATCCGGAACAGCGACTGCTCGTGTTCGTGGGGCAGCGGGACCGGGGTCCCGCCGATCGTCACCTCGACCCGGAGCTCGTCGGGCATGTGCACGGTGGACAGCTGCCGCAGCATCGACGGCAGGTCCTTGTCGGCGTGGTCGTCGTCGTTGAGCGCATAGATCGCCGAGCGCAGCTGCTCCACCGCCCGGCGGGTCAGGTCCTTGGCGATGTCGAGGTGGTGGAGCAGGTCCGGGTCGGCGACCTCCGAACGGCACAGCTCGATGTGCATCCCCGCCGAGAGCGCGTACTGGGTGACGCTGTCGTGCAGCTCGCGGGCGATGCGGTGCCGCTCGTTGTCGAGGACCTCGCGCTGGCGGGCCGCGCCGAGCGCCTGCTGGGTCAGCATCAGCTCGTCGTTGCGGACGCGCAGGTCCTCGGCCTGCGCGGCGGTGCGGGCGTGCAGCCGTTCGGCCCGCTCCAGCAGCGCGCAGTTCTGCAGCGCCGACGCGGTCTGACCGGCCAGGATGCGCAGCACCGAGTGGTCGGTGTCGTCGATGTGGCGTTCCGGGGGTGTCCACGCGACGAACCCGCCGACGGTGCGGCCGTCGAGCCGGATCGGGACGTGCAGGTGTCGGGGGCGGGACCCGTCGTCGTGCTGGTGGTGCCCGTCGCCGGCGTGCAGCCGCTCCACGTGCCGGCGTACGCGCTCCGGCACCGACGCCAGGTCGCCCCATTCGACGCCGTCCGGCCCGAGGACGATGTGGCGGGGCGCGGCGTCGGGCAGCTCGCCGTCGACGAGCCCGAGCACCACCCAGTCCGCGGACAGGTGGTCGGCCGCGGCGTCGGCCACCGCGCGGACCAGCGCCTCGGAGCCCTCCATCGTGCGGACCAGCGCGGCCGAGATCCGGTCCAGCGCGACGATCACCCGGCGCAGCCGCTCGGCGCCCTCGCGGTACTCCGGGTAGAACGAGGGCTTGCCCGTCCGCAGGCCGGTGAGCTGATCGAGGTCGGGGCGTCCCCGGCCCCCGGCGGCCGTCGACGAGAGCGGTGCGGGGGTGCGCCGACGCGGGAATCGGGCGGCGGCCGTCACCGCGGGGGCCTCCGTGCGGGCGTCACAACGCCTCCCGGAACAGGGTCTCGATCTGCTCGACGCTCGCCGTGCGGGGATTCGTGGTCAGGCAGGCGTCGCCGAGGGTGAGCCGGGACAGCCGCGGGACGTCGGCCTCCCGCACCCCGATCGCCGCGAGCCCGGTCGGGACGCCCACCTCGTCGGCCAGCTTGCGGACCTCGGTCGCGACCATGTCCACGGCCTCGTCGCCGGGCATCCCCGGCCGGGCGGGCAGGCCCATGGCCTGCGCGATCGGGACGAAACGCGCCGCGTCGGCGTCGGAGGCCGAGCCGTTGAACCGGATCACGTGCGGCAGCAGCACGCCGTTGATCAGGCCGTGCGGCAGGTCCAGCATGCCGCCGACCTGGTGGCTCATGGCGTGCGTGGCACCGAGGATCGCGTTGGTGAACGCCAGGCCGGCCTCCAGCGCGGCCTGCGCCATCGCGGTGCGGGAGTCGTCGTCGTGGCGGCGGATCATCGTGGTCGGCAGGTTGGCGTGGACGAGCGCGACGGCGTGCAGGGCGTGGGTGTCGGTCAGCGGGCCGTGGGCCAGCGACACGAACGCCTCGATGCCGTGGGTCAGCGCGTCCAGCCCGGTCGCGGCGTTGAGCCAGTCGGGCATGGTGACGAGCAACCGCGGGTCGATCACGGAGACGTCCGGGACCAGTGCCCGGCCCATGATGGTGATCTTCGTGAGGCGCTCGGTGTCGGTGATGATACAGAACTGGGAGACGTCCGCGCCGGTGCCGGAGGTCGAGGGCACCATCACCAGCGGCGGGATCGGATGGGCGATCCGGTCGATGCCCTCGTAGTCGAGGATCGTGCCGCCGTTCGCCGCGAGCAGCGCGACGCCCTTCGCGGCGTCGATCACCGAGCCGCCACCGATCCCGATCACCACGTCGCAGCCGGAGCTCTCGTACCGTTCGAACCCGGCCTGGATCTCGTGGTCCTTCGGGTTCGGGGTGATCTCGTTCCACAGCTGCGGACACAGGCCCGCGGCGCGCAGGTGCCGCAGCAGCTCGGCGGGCCAGCCGGCCTCGGTCACACCGGGGTCGGTCACGACGAACGGCCTGCGGGCTCCGAGCCGCAGGGCGGCGTACGCCGTCTCGGGCAACGAGTCCGACCCGAAGACGATCTCGGGAGCGTGGAACTTCGACAACCGGGGCCGTGCCGAGCGTGGGGCGTGCGCCGCGCGGACGGTGTACCCCTGCTCGACGCCGGATGCACCGGTCTGCCCGTGCAGCACGAGAACGGTCTCGCGTGGCACGGTGCCGCGCTGCCCGTGGTCGGGGGCGACGGAGCCGGTCGAACCGGTGAGGACCACGTTGCCCTCCTCCTACTGCTGCACGTTGTCGGCTGCCCGCTCGACGACGGCGACGAGCGGCTCGGTCACGAGCGTGTTCCCACGGTACAGGGACACCCCCTCCCCGGTCCCGCTCGATCGGCGGACGGCGGGCGTGACCGCAGGTCGGAGCCGGTACACCCACCGGCCGCGACCTGGCCGAAAGCGCAGGAGCTCAGGACGCGTGGATCGGCCCCTCGCGCTCGGCCAGCCGGACACCCTCGCCGCCCCAGTGCTGGGCGATCATCTCCGCGGCGATCGACACGGCGGTCTCCTCCGGGGTGCGGGCACCCAGGTCCAGCCCGATCGGCGAGGACATCTTCGCGATCTCGGCCTCGGTGACGCCCTTCTCCCGCAGCCGGTCGAGCCGGTCGTCGTGGGTGCGTCGCGACCCCATCGCCCCGATGTAGCCGACCTCCGGCAGCCGCAGCGCGACCTCCAGCAGCGGCACGTCGAACTTCGGGTCGTGGGTGAGCACGCACAGCGCGGTGCGCTGGTCGATCCGGCCCGCATCGGCCTCCGCCTGCAGGTACCGGTGCGGCCACTCCACGACGACCTCGTTGGCCCCCGGGAAGCGGCTGGCCGTCGCGAACACCGGGCGTGCGTCGCAGACGGTCACCCGGAAGCCGAGGAAGCTGCCCATCCGGGCCACCGCGGCGGCGAAGTCGATCGCCCCGAACACGATCATGCGGGGCGGCGGGGCGAACGACTCGACGAAGATCTGCAGCCCCTCCCCGCGACGCTCGCCGTGGACGCCGTAGGTCAGCGTCGCGTTGCGGCCGGAGTCGAGCAGACCACGGACGTCGTCGCGGACGGCGTCGTCGATCCGGTCCGAGCCGGTGCCGCCCTCGGTGCGGTCCGGCCAGACGATGAGCCGCCTGCCGAGCAGCTCCGACGGGCCCGCGACGACCGTCGCGACCGCGACGGGGTCCTCGTCGCGGATCGCCTCGGCGATCCGGCCGAGCTGCGCGTAGGTCTCCGGGGTCACCTTCTCCACGAAGATGTCGAGGATGCCGCCGCAGGTCAGCCCGACGGCGAAGGCGTCGTCGTCGGAGACGCCGTAGCGCTGCAGCACCGGCCGTTCCTCGGAGAGCACCTGCTGCCCGAGCTCGTAGACCGCGCCCTCGACGCAGCCGCCGGAGACCGAGCCGACCGCCTCGCCGGCCGGCCCGACGAGCATCGAGGCCCCCGGCTGGCGCGGAGCGGACCGGAAGGTACCGACCACCGTCGCGAGCGCGGCCGGCTCCCCGTTCTTCCACCAGCCTTCGAGCTGGTCGATCACGTCACGCATTGCGCACCACCTCGAGCAGTTTCTCCAACGTGTCCAGGCTGTGCCCGGCCAGCAGGTCGTCCAAGTGCGGAAGGGCCGCGACTATTCCCCCCTGGACCGGGGCGTAGCCGTCCTTGCCCGCGTGCGGGTTGACCCAGATGAGCCGGTGGGCCAGCCGGGACAGCTGTTCGGCCTGGGCGCCCAGCAGCTCGGTGCCGCCGCGTTCCCAGCCGTCGGAGAAGACGACGACCACCGCCCGCCGGGCCGCCCCGCGGCGCCCCCAGCGGTCCACGAAGGCCTGCAGCACCTCGCCCAGCCGGGTGCCGCCCGACCAGTCCGGGATGGCCCTGCCCGCGGCGCGCAGCGCGTGCTCGGGGTCGCGCAGCCGCAGCTCACGGGTGATGCGGGTGAGCCGGGTGCCCAGGGTGAACGCCTCGACCGAGCGCGGCGAGCGGCGCACCACGACGTGGGCGAAGCGCATCAGCGCGTCCGCGTAGGGCTCCATCGAACCGGACACGTCGACGAGCAGGACGACCTTGCGCGGGCGGCGCGAGGTGTCGCGGCGGGCCAGCCGGAAGATCTCGCCCTGGTTGCGCAGCGCCGCCCGCAACGTGCGCTGCGGATCGGCCTCGCCGCGGGTGTTCCGGCGCCGGCGCCGCGACGCCCGGGTCGGCGGCTCCGGCTCCAGCAGGGTCATCAGCCGGCGCAGGTGCTCCCGCTCGGCGGGGGAGAGCTCACCGAGGTCGCGGTTGCGCAGGATCTCCGCGCCGGTCGCGGCGGCCTTGATCTGCGGGCCGTCGGCGTCGTCGGAGTCGTCCTCGCCGCCCTCACGCCCGGGCAGCAGGGCGGCCAGCTTCGGCGGTGCCGGCGGCCGGTCGTCGCGGTTGCTGGACGGGCGGTTGCTGGTCGGCTCGAACCACGACGGGAACGCCAGGTCGTAGCGGACGATGTCGTCGGGGTCGGCGCACAGCGTGAACCGGCCCGCCCAGTACGCCTGGTCCCGGTCGGTCACGTCGAGGGTGTCGAGGGCCTGCAGGTAGGCGGTCACCCGGTCCTGGGTGACCGCGACCCCGGCTGCGCGCAGGACCTCGGTGAACCCGACGAATCCGGTCAGCAGCTCGTCGGGGGTGCCGGTGGGCTCCGCCGCGGGGGGCCGTGGCGGGGCCGCCGGGGACGGGCTCGAGGGGACGGTCATCGCGGCCGGGTCAGGACGCCAGCAGGGTGTCGAGCTGCTTGTGGACCCGGTCGGCGTCCTCCCGGTACTTCAGGACGGCACCCAGCGTGCGCGCCGCCGACTCCGGGTCCAGGTGCCGCGCGCCGATCAGCTGCAGGGCCCGTGCCCAGTCCAGCGTCTCCGCGACGCCCGGCGGCTTGATCAGGTCGGTGTGGCGCAGTTTCTGCACGGCGCGGGCCACCGACGCGGCGAGGCGCTCGGGCACCTCGGGGAGCCGGGAGTGCAGGATCTCGATCTCGCGCTCGATGTTCGGGTGCTCCAGCCAGAGGTAGAGGCAGCGCCGCTTGAGCGCGTCGTGCACCTCCCGTGTCCGGTTCGAGGTGAGGACGACGACCGGCGGCGTCGCGGCGCGGACCTCACCGAGCTCGGGGATCGTCACCGCGTGCTCGGTGAGGACCTCCAGGAGGAAGGCCTCGAACTCGTCGTCGGCGCGGTCGATCTCGTCGATGAGCAGCACCGACGGGCTGGTGCGCAGCGCCTGCAGGATCGGGCGGGCGAGCAGGAAGCGCTCGTCGTAGAGGCCGGCCTCGACCGCGTCGGGGTCGAACCCGTCACGACCGCTCGCCGCCTCCAGGGTGCGCAGGTGCAGCAGCTGACGGGGGAAGTCCCAGTCGTAGAGGGCCTGGCCTGCGTCGATGCCGTCGTGACACTGCAGACGGATGAGCGGCGCGTCCAGCGTGGTCGCCAGTGCCTGGGCCAGCGCGGTCTTACCGGTCCCCGGCTCGCCCTCGCAGAAGAGCGGACGGTTCATGCGCAGGGCGAGGAAGGCCGCCGTCGCGAGACCGTCGTCGGCGAGGTAGCCGGTGGCGCGCAGCGCGCCGGCGAGCTCGGCCGGGCTCCCGGGGCCGGGTGCGGGTTCGTTCACCGAACCAGCATGCAGGACGGGCGGTGAACGCGGCCACAGCAGGAGGGCCCCTCCTCACCGCGCGGGCGGGTCCGGGACCTCCCCGTGGAGACGAACGGGGGGCCCGGAAGGTTCGATGTGCTTCCGGATCAGAAATGTTCACGACCGCGTGATAGGTCCGTGATGTGACGTCGTTGACCAGTGCATTTAGGGTAGATCTGATAATTACATCGTTGTTACAGTGATTCCGCTCACGGGGTCCTTCATTGACGAATTCTTTCCGCGCATTCACCTTTCTCGTCGGCCGGTCCACCGGAGCGGCCACCTGAACGAGCCACACATCCGGACCCGCCGCGCCGAACCACCCCCGTCCCGCGGCTGTCCGGTCCGTCGAGGAAACGGAACGGGACGGGGACGAGCGAGACCACCTCCGCGGGCGTCACGGACGTCGCTCCCCGGTCCCGATCGACGCACCTGCGACGACACGGCGGGCACACCTGTGCCCTGGGGACCACCTGCGCGGAGTGTGCGTGTCCTCGGGCCGGCGCGGTGGGGAGCGAAGCAATGACCAAGGGACCCAAGGGCCGAAGTCTCCTGCGCATGGCTGCGGCGGGTGTCGTCGCGGTCGGCGCGACGGCCACGATCGCCGGTACCGCCAACGCCGCCCCGGACAGCGTCTGGGACCAGCTCGCGCAGTGTGAGAGCGGCGGCAACTGGTCGATCAACACGGGTAACGGGTACCACGGTGGGCTGCAGTTCTCGCCGTCCACCTGGGCCGCCTACGGCGGATCGGGCTCGGCGGCCAACGCCAGCCGCTCCGAGCAGATCGCCGTCGCCGAGAAGGTGCTGGCCGCACAGGGCTGGGGCGCCTGGCCGTCCTGCTCGAAGAAGCTGGGCATCACCGGGCACAGCGCGGACACGGGCAAGCGCGTGAAGGCGTCGGCCCCCGCCGCCGCGCCGAAGAAGAAGGCCGCGGCCCCGGCCGCCGGTGGCTACACCGTCGTGTCCGGCGACACGCTGGGCCGGATCGCGGCCGCGCACGGCACCTCGGTCGCGAAGCTGGCCGCCGCGAACGGCATCGGCAACGTGAACGCGATCTCGGTCGGCCAGGTCCTGGACCTCGGCTGATCCCTCCGTCCGCCCGGACCGCCATCCGGGACGGACGGGACGGGGCGCGCGGTGTCCCCAGCACCCGCCCCGGCGGACGACGGCCCGGGTCCCCTTCCCCGTGTGGGGAGGGGACCCGGGCCGTTCCGTGCTGCGGGGACGCCCCCCGGGATCAGGTCGAGTTGACCCACTCGTCGGACCCGTCGGCGAAACGCTGGTGCTTCCAGACCGGCAGCAGCCGCTTCACCTCGTCGACCAGCTCGGCGCAGGCGGTGAACGCCTCGCGGCGGTGCTCGGCGGCGACGGCGCAGGCCAGGGCGACCTCGCCGATGTCGAGCGGGCCGACCCGGTGGCTGACCGCGAGCGCTCGGACGCCGGGCGAGCGGGCGGCCACCTGCTCGGCGACCTCGGCGACGATCCGGGCGGCCGTCGGATGCGCGCTGTACTCCAGCCCGTGCACCGACTTCCCGCCGTCGTGGTCGCGCACGACGCCGGCGAAGGTGACGACCGCGCCGGCCGCGGCGTGCTCGACCAGGCGGGCGTGCTCGTCGACGTCGAGCGGCTCCTCGCCGACGGCCGCACGCAGGACCGTCGCGGTCCGCGTGGTCGCGGGATCGGTCATCGGTGGTCTCCTCCGTGCAGTTGGTCGACCGCGTGGTCGAGGACCCCGGCGAGCACGCCGAGGCCGTCCTTCACCCCGCCCGGGGAGCCGGGCAGGTTGACGATCAGGGTGCGGCCCGCGACCCCGGCCAGCCCGCGGGAGAGCACCGCGGTGGGCACCTTCTCCTCCCCGGCGCGGCGGATCGCGTCGGCCAGGCCCGGGATCTCGTGGTCGAGCACGGCCCGGGTGACCTCGGGGGTGGCGTCGGTGGGGGAGATGCCGGTGCCGCCGGTGGTGACGACCACCGCGACCCCGTCGGCGACGGCGGCCCGCAGCGCCTCGCCGACCGGCTCCCCGTCCGGTACGACGACCGGGTTCGGGGTGTCGTAGCCGCGCTCGCGCAGCCAGGCGACGATCGGTGGCCCGCCACGGTCGGTGTAGACACCGGCGGCGGCGCGGTTGGAGGCGGTGACCACCCGGGCGGTGCGTGCGGCGGTCATGCCCCGCGCTCCCACAGCCCGGTCTTGCCACCCTCCTTGCGCTCGACGCGCACGGCGTCGAGCACGGCGGCCGGGTCCACGGCCTTGATCATGTCGTGCAGGGTGAGCCCGGCGACGGCGACCGCGGTCAGCGCCTCCATCTCCACCCCGGTGCGGTCGGTGGTGCGGACCTCGGCGCGGATGGCGATCCGGCCCGTGTCGCCGTCGGTGGCGGGGGCGAGGTCCAGGGTGACCCCGCTGATCGCGATCGGATGGCAGAGCGGGACGAGGTCCGGCGTGCGCTTGGCGCCCATGATCCCGGCGATGCGGGCCGTGGCGAGCGCGTCGCCCTTGGGGAGGCCGTCGGTCTCCAGCAGGTGCACGACCTCGGCCGTGGTGTGCACGGTCCCGGTGGCGACGGCGGTGCGGCGGCCGGGCTGCTTGTCGGCGACGTCGACCATCCGGGCCGCCCCGGCGTCGTCGACGTGGCTGAGAGCGGGTCCGGGCCGGTTGTGCTCGGTGGTCACGCCCCCGACAGTACGGGTGGGTCCCCCGGTGGCCCCCACCACTCCGTGTGCACGGGACGGGGCCCCGGATGGCTAGTAGATGTGATCGGTATCACGTTTGTGGAACCGATCGCACTGTTTGCACGAACGTTTCTCGTTCGTGATCGGGGCTCTTCACCTGCGCAAACGCATTGCCCGAACATCATGTGTCCGGTACGTCCGACGCCACGCCGTGTCGCCGTCGACTTTCGCGTCGTCCTGACGTGACCTACCTTCGATCACGGCTCGGCCGACTCCCCCATGCGGCCGGGCTCCGGTGCCGCAACGCTCCCTGTCCGGCGGTCCACCGGCCCCCGAGGTATCCCGTGGGACAGGGCCGATCGACAGACGGATCGGTGGCCGCTCCCCCGGCCGCCGGAACGGGCACCCACTCCCCGGGTGCGGTTCGGGACGCGTCACGCGGGAGAGCCAGCCATGCCTCGTTACCGTGGGAAACACCGCAAACCGAGCACCGCCGGCCGCACGATCGCCCGGACCGCCGTCGCCGGCGCCGTCCTCGGCGCCCCGATGCTGGCGGTCGTGGGCACCGCGAACGCCGCCACCGACTCCACCTGGGACTCCCTCGCACACTGCGAGAGCACCGGGAACTGGGCTGCGAACACCGGCAACGGCTACTACGGCGGCCTGCAGTTCAGCCCGACCACCTGGAAGGCCTTCGGCGGTGGCGAGTACGCCACGTCGGCGCGCCAGGCGTCCCGGGCCGAGCAGATCGCCGTCGCGGAGAAGGTGCTGGCCGCCCAGGGCTGGAACGCCTGGCCGTCCTGCTCCGCCAAGACCGGCGCGTCCGGGTCCGCGACCCCGCGGCGTCCTCCGGTGGCACCTACACGGTGAAGTCGGGAGACACCCTGGGCCGGATCGCGGCCGCGCACGGCATCGCGAACTGGAAGGACCTGCTGGCCAAGAACCCGGGCCTCGGCGCAGGGCACCTGATCACCCCCGGCCAGGTCATCAACACCTGATCCCGGCACGACGACGCCCCGGTCCCTCGTGGAGGGACCGGGGCGCGTGTGTGTCGGGACCGGCTCAGGTACCGGCGAGGCGGCGCAGCTGCCCCGGGGTGTCGACGTCGTCGGCGACGGCGACGTCGCCGCACTCGACGAGCTCCACGTCGGAGCGGCCGGCCAGGTAGTCGCGGGCACCGGAGTCCCCGGAGGACAGCGCGACCACACCGGACCAGTGGTCCCGCCCGAGCAGGACGGGGTGCCCGGGGACGCCGTCGAACGCGGCCCGCCGCAGCGACGACGGCTCGGCGCCGGCGACGACCCGGCGGATCGCCTCCGGTCCGATGCCGGGCAGGTCGACCAGGTGCACCAGCGCCGCACCGGTGCCGGGCAGGTGGGTCAGCGACCCCAGCCCGCGCCGCAGCGAGGCGCCCATGCCCTCGTCCCAGTCCTCGGCGACCACGACACCGACGTCACTGCCGTCGGTGCCCAGACCCGCGGCGCGCAGCACGTCGGTGACGTCGTCGGCGCGGGCGCCGAGCACGACGGTGACTGGGCCGCACCCGCCCGCCTGCAACGCCTTCACCGCGCGTACCGCGAGCGGCTCACCGTGCAGTCGGACCAGCGCCTTCGGGGTGCCCATGCGGCGCCCGGCGCCGCCCGCGAGCAACAGGCCGGCGACCACGGTCAGCGGTTGATCTCGGTGACCGGGTGCTCGTAGGGCACGCTGGCGACCGGGAACTCGATGTCACCGTAGGGCGACATGTTTCCCTGGACGCTGCCCAGGAGCTCGGTGACCGGGTGGTCCCCGTCCTCGGAGTGCGGCCACTCCGGGTGGATCCGGTCCTGGTTGGCGGGCTTGGCGGCCATCGCGTCCTCCAGCGTCGTCGTCCGGTCCCGGGCGGGACCGACGGTCTCGGTGCACCCAGTATCGCGGACGCGGACGCGGCTGTCCGCCCCGGTGCGTCTCCGGCCGTCGGACTACTCTGGCGATGATGCAGACGTCCCTGGTCGAGTGGTTGCGCGGGCAGGACGACGGGTTCCTCGCCGCGCTGCTGCGCGCGCGTCCGGACCTCGCCGTCCCGCCCCCCGGCGACCTCACCGTGCTCGCGACCCGCGCCTCGATCCGGGCGTCGGTCCAGCGCGCGTGCGAGGACCTCGGCACCGTCGCGCTGACCGTGCTGGACGCGCTGGTGCTGGCGACGGCGTGGAAGACCCCGGCCGACGCGACGACGCCCGGTACCGGCCTGCGCGGCTGGCTGGGCGAGGACGTCGACGCGGCCACCCTCGCCGAGGGCCTCGCCGCGCTGCGCGACCGGGCGCTGGCCTGGGGCCCGGACGACGCGGTGTCGGTGGTCCCCGCGGCCGCGGACGTCGCCGGGCCGTGGCCCGCCGGGCTCGGCGCCCCGGCCACCGGGCCCGCTGCGGGCTCCGAGCTCGACGCGCTGCTCGCCGGGGCGGAGGAGGACGAGCGCAAGGTCCTCGAGGTCCTCGCCCAGGGCCCGCCGGTCGGACGCTCCCGCACGCCGAACGGCGCCGCCGGGCCGGTCGGGTCGCTGGTGGCCAAGGGGCTGCTGGTCCGCCGCGACGCCGACACCGTCGAGCTGCCCCGCCAGGTCGCGCTCGCCCTGCGCGGCGACCGACCGATGGGTCCGCTCGACCTGTCCCGGCCGGACGTACCGCTGCGCTCGCGGGAGACCGCCCTGGTGGACGGCACCGGAGCCGGGGCCGCGCTGGAGTTCCTGCGCCGCACCGACCTGCTCCTGGAGTGGCTGGCGCGGGAGTCGGTGCCCGTGCTGCGTTCGGGCGGGTTCGGCGTGCGCGAGCTCAAGCGCGCCGCGAAGGCGGCCGACACCGACGAGCCGACCGCGGCGCTGATCCTGGAGATCCTGCACGCCGCGGACCTCGTCGGCTCGACCGAGTCGGTGGCACCGGAGTGGCTGCCCACCACCACCTGGGACGTCTGGGGGACCGGCCGGGAGGAGTCGCGCTGGGCGGTGCTGGCCCAGGCGTGGCTGGAGCTGCCGCGGCTGCCCGGGCTGGTGGGGCGCCGCGACGAGACCGGCAAGCCGATCACCGCCCTGTCCGACGGCCCTCGCAGGCCCCCGGCCGCACGGGACCGCCGACGGGTCCTGGACGCGCTCGCGGACCTCGCGCCCGGCACCTCGGTCGGGTCCCCGGAGGACCTGGCGCGGCTGCTGGCCTGGCACGCCCCGCGGCGCGGCGGTCGGCTGCGCGACGAGACGGTCGGCTGGACGGTCGCCGAGGCGACGACGGTCGGTGTGGTCGCCCTCGACGCGCTCACCACGGCCGGACGGGTGCTGCTCGACCCGGCCCTGCGCCCGGATCCCGCACACCCCACCCGGCACCCCACCGAGCTGGCCGCCGCGCTGCACGCGGCGCTGCCCGCCCCGGTGGAGGAGATCCTGCTGCAGGCCGACCTGACGGCCGTCGCGCCGGGACGGCTGTCGGCCGACCTCGCGCACGAGCTGGCGATCCTGGCCGAGGTCGAGTCGGCGGGCGGCGCGACGGTCTACCGCTTCACCGAGCGCAGCCTGCGCCGGGCACTGGACACCGGCCGCACCGCCGACGACGTCCGCGCGATCCTCGAGGCGCGCTCGCGCACCCCGGTCCCGCAGACCCTGACCTACCTCGTCGACGACGTCGCCCGCCGGCACGGCAGGCTGCGCGGCGGTGCGGTCAGCTGCTTCCTGCGCTCCGACGACGAGGTGCTCCTGTCCGAGGTCCTCGCGCATCCCGCGGCCGAGGAGCTGGGGCTGCGCCGGATCGCGCCGACCGTCGTGGTCGCCTCGCTGCCGCTGGCCGAGGTGCTGGACGGGCTGCGCGCGGCCGGGTTCAGCCCGGCCGCGGAGGACGCGGGC
Source organism: Pseudonocardia sp. ICBG1293 (assembly GCF_020131355.1). Taxonomy (GTDB): domain Bacteria; phylum Actinomycetota; class Actinomycetes; order Mycobacteriales; family Pseudonocardiaceae; genus Pseudonocardia. The sequence continues at coordinate 186,412 of NZ_JAHLEL010000007.1, read as the reverse complement.
GGCGCGGTCGTCGACCTCGGTCCGAAGGGGCGGCGCACCGAGCCACGGTTGCGGCGCGGGACCCGCGACGCCGGCCGGGTGGTCGACCGTTCCCCGACCCGGCGGGCGGAGGAGATCGTCGAGCGGTTGCGGGCCGGCGACCGCCTGGCCGGGGTGCGCGACAGCGTCGCGGGCCGCCGTGAGGCGACCGGCGCGACCGGGAACCTCGCGTCCCTGCAGGACGCGGTGCGCGAGGGCCGGACCGTGTGGATCGGCTACGTCGACGCGCACGGCGTCGCCGGGGACCGGGTGCTGGCGCCGGTCTCCGTCGGCGGCGGGTACGTCGAGGGCCGGGACGCGCTGGACGGCGAGCTCCGCCGCATCCAGCTGCACCGCATCACCTCGATCGCGCCGGTGGACGCCGGGTCGGAGCAGCCGGCCGGGCGGGACTGAGCCCGCGGGCGCACGACCTCGGCGGCGCCGGCACTCCTCGTGCCGGCGCCGCCGGGTCCGGGGTCAGCGGGCGCCGGCCGCCATCCGCTGGTGCATCGCGTGCTGCACCAGCGCGATCAGGGTCTCCTTCGTCGACTGGCGGTGCCGGGCGTCGCAGACGACCATCGGGACGGCCGGGTCGATCGACATCGCCTCACGGACGTCGTCGAGGGTGTGCTGCAGCTGCCCGTCGAAGGCGTTGACGCCCACCACGTAGGGCAGTCCACGGTCCTCGAAGAAGTCGATCGCGGCGAACGAGTCGGCGAGGCGCCGGGTGTCGACGAGGACGACGGCACCGATCGCGCCGCGGACCAGGTCGTCCCACATGAACCAGAACCGTTGCTGGCCGGGCGTGCCGAACAGGTAGAGCACCAGGTCGGAGTCCAGCGAGACGCGGCCGAAGTCCATCGCGACCGTCGTGGACCGCTTGTTGGGGGTGGCGGAGAGGTCGTCGTGCGACGCACTCGCCTCGGTCATCACCGCCTCCGTGGTCAGCGGCATGATCTCCGAGACCGATCCGACGAAGGTGGTCTTCCCGACGCCGAACCCGCCGGCCACCACGATCTTGGCCGACATCGTCGCGGCACGGGCCATCCCGGCCGCGGGCTGGGGCGGCTGTGGCCTAGAGCCGACGGAGTCCACTCAACACCCTTTCCATCAGCGCGAGGTCCGGCGCGTTGCCGGGGGTGCTCGCGGTCTGGTGAACGGTCACCGTGCCGTTCGAGGCCATGTCCCCGAGCAGCACCCGGGCGACGCCCAGGGGGAGCGACAGCAACGCCGCGACCTCGGCCACCGAGCGGGTCTGCTCGAGCAGCAGGTCGGCGACGGAGCGGTGCTCCATCGGCAGCCGTTCCAGCTGGCTGCGGGCCCGGTTGCTGACCGAGACCAGGGTCTCGACGGCCAGCTCGTAGCCCGACTTGGTCCGTCCCCGCGTCCAGGCGTAGGGCCGGACGAAGGAGGCGCCACCCGCGGACGGGGGCACCGGCGGCGGCGCTGCCACTGGGTCGTGCGCGGGGCTCGGCCCCGAGTTCTGTGCCGGGTACGGCGTCGGCCGGTCCGGCCGCTCACCGGTGCGCCGGGCCTCCAGCTCGTCCGGGGTGGGCGGCAGCCCGTAGGCCGCCGACCCGCCGATGGGGCCGGTCACCTCGGCCGGTCCCGGCGGTGGGACCCGGGCCCCGGTGCCGGCGTCCTCCGGCTCGACGTCGTCCTCCGGACGGTCGCGCCCCCATCGGCGCTTCCTCGGCTTGCGCTTGGAGTCCAGGCTGAACCCGTTCATGACGTCGGCGAACGTCGGCTCGGGGCCGTGTCCACCCGGGTCCTGGGTCATCGGATCTCACCCGCTCTGGTCGATCCTGGGATGGGGTGCATGACGGTAACGCGTCCTGGGGTCCGGGGTCGTGGGCTCAGGGCCCGAACGAGCCCTGCAGCTCCGCGCGCAGCTCCGGGGTGAGCAGCTGGCCGACCCGGTCGACCAGCAACGTCATCTCGTAGCCGACGAGGCCGATGTCGCAGCTCGGCGAGGCCAGCACGGCCAGGCAGGAGCCGTCGCTGATCGACATCAGCAGCACGATCCCGCGGTCCATCTCGACGACGGTCTGCACGACGCCACCGGCGTCGAAGCAGCGCGCGGCGCCCTGGGTCAGGCTGACCAGACCGGATGCGACGGCGGCGAGCTGGTCGGCCCGGTCGCGCGGCAGCCGGTCGGACGCGGTCAGCAGCAGCCCGTCGGTCGACACCACGATGGCGTGCGCGACACCCGGGACGCGCTCCGCGAAGTTGGTGACCAGCCAGCCGAAACGGCTCTGGCTGGGCTGTGCCTGCGGTGCCCTCACTGGTTCTCCTCGGGGTCGGACGAGTTCGGTCGGTCCGCGGCGGGCTCGGGGGTGCCGGTCGCGGTGGTGTCCTGCGGGGCACGGATGCCCTGCCGGTCGTGCTGGTCGTGCGGGTCGTGCCGGTCGGGGTCGCCGTCGACCGTCCCGGTCGTGCCGGCCAGTGCGTTGCGCCGGACCCCGGAGGCACTCTCCCGGCCCTGGCGCACGCCCTGCTGGTAGCTGGCGAGACGGCCACGGACGCTCTCGGCGTCCCTCGGCTCCGCCGGAGCGGGGCTGAGCACGGTCGATCCTGCCGCACTGCCCGGGAGCAGTCGCGCCCGCGGGCGTCGTTTGGGCAGTCCGGCCGTCGTCAGGTCGTCACCGGCTGTCTCCGACTCGTCGCCGTCGGTGGCCTCGCGGGCCTGCCGCCAGACGTCGTCGGCGGGAGAGGCGAAGCCGGACGGGGGCGGCGTGGCGTCGCCCCCGGCGGAGACCGTGGTCGGGTCGACGTCGTCCGGGGCGCCACCGTTCGGGGCGCCGCCGTTCGGGGTGGAACCGTCCTGCCAGCGGACCGGCACCGAACGGTTCGACCGGAACCAGGCCGAGGCGATGTCGTCGAAGATCGGGGTGGTCTGACCCATGTCGAACCCGGCCTGGGACCGGGGTGACTCGACCGCCCCGGGGCGCCGGAGCCGGCCCCGGTCACCCTCGACGGGCACCTTCGGTGCGAACAGCTCGTCCTGCGAGGAGCCCGCGGCACCCGCCGCGAGACGTGCCGGACCCGCGGCCCGGCCGCCCTCGCGCTTCGGCAGCGGCGCAGGCGTGCCCGGCGACGGCTGCCGGCCCGGACGCTCCTGCGGGTCACCCTGCTGCGGGTCCGGGCGCGGGGGCGTGCCCGGGAACTGCTGGGCCCGCTGGGGCGTGGGCTGCTGCGGGCCGCGGGCCGGTGCCGGAGGCGGTCCCTGACGTCCGGGGCCGCGGGTCGGCAGGTCCGGCCCGGCGCCGCGGGCCGGCATGACCGGGCGTCGCGACGGGGTGGGCCGGGACCCGTTGGTGCGGGCCGGGAGCGGCCCGCCCATGGGCGCGCGGCCGGAGGGCCGGATCGTGGGCAGCGCGGCGGTCTCGGGGTCGGCGACCGCGTCGTCGCCGTCGTCCGGGGCGTCCCCGCCGTCGCCGGCGGATCCGGTGCTCCCGGTGTCGGACCCGGTGGTGTCCGGGCCGGTGTCCCCGTCCCGACCGGCCCCGACGGCCGCGCCCCCGAGGGCCGCGCCGCCGAGGACCGCGCCGCCGACGGCGGCGGAGCCGATGGCGCCGGTCGTCGTGTCCTCGGGCCCGTCGCCGATCGCGCGGTCCAGCACCACGGTGTCGTCGGAGTCCCGGTCGGCGCGGGCACGGGCCGCGGCGGCCGCCGCGGTGGCACCCGTCAGCCCGAGTGCCGCAGCGGCCGACGGGGCCGGGGCGCCGCCGGACCGGGCCGGGTCACTGTCGTCGGCGCCGTCGCCGCGGTCGGCGGTGCCGGACGTCCCGGTGCTCCCGGGAGACACCGCGCCGTCGTCGCCGGACGGGCCGTCACCTCTGCCGGAGGGGACCGACCCGCCGCCCCGGAAGGCCTCGGCGCCGCGGGCGGTGTCGCCGTCGGCCGGGGTGAAGACGTCGGCCGGTGCGCGGCCGTCGTCAGCCCCGTCCGGCGAGGACGTGAAGGCCGACAGCCCCTGCGGGGCGGACCCGTTCAGGGTCGGCGCCGGCCCGTCGCTTGGCTGCCCGCCGGCGTCGCCGGGGGCTGCGTTCTTCGTCAGCGACGAGCCCGGACGGCGCGTCGGCAGGCCCGACCCCGAACCGTTGCGCGCTCCCGTGGACGAGGGTGCGCCGGTCTCGAACGTCGGGGTCATCGGGCCGTCGGAGCCCGCGACCATCGAGGGCAGCGAGCCACCGCGACCGCTGCCGTTCACCGCGACCGGGGAGTCCGGCCGGGGCTCGTCGGGCGCGCCGCCACCGGTCAGCGCCGGGGCGGGCTGCGGCGGCGCCTGCTGCTCACCGCCCTGGGGCGGCGGGCCGCCCCAGGCGCCCGGGTCGCCGTCACGGCGCTGCTCGGGCAGCTGCGCGGAGGGCACCAGCTGCGGCGGGACGGTCACCGAGGCGCTCAGCCCGCCGGAGCCGCCGCCGACCGCGGCCGAGGCGAGCCGGACGCCGACGCGGTGCCGTGCGGCCAGCCGGCCGACCACGAACAGACCCATCCGCCGGGAGGCCGACACATCGACCTCGGCCGGGCCGGAGAGGCGCTGGTTCGCGTCGACCAGCTCGGAGTCCATCATGCCGACACCACGGTCGGAGATCTCGATCAGCAGCGACTCGTCGGCGGTGCGGGTCGTCGACATGACGACCTGCGAGTCCGGCGGCGAGAAGTTCGTGGCGTTGTCCAGCAGCTCGGCGAGCAGGTGGACGAGGTCGTTCGCGGCCCGGCCGGCGATCGTGGCGTTCGGCGGGGTCTGCACGATGACCCGCTGGTACTGCTCGACCTCCGACACCGCGGCCCGCAGGACGTCGACGACCTGCACCGGCGCGACGTTCCGCTTCGCCAGGTCGGTGCCCGCGAGGACCAGCAGGTTCTCGCTGTTGCGGCGCATACGGGTCGCGAGGTGGTCCAGCTGGAACAGGTTCGACAGCTGGTCCGGGTCCTGCTCGTCGCTCTCCAGCTGTTCGATCAGCTGCAGCTGGCGCTCGACCAGCGCCTGCGAGCGGCGGGACAGGTTGACGAACATCGAGTTGACGTTCTGCTGCAGTGCGGCCTGGTCGGCGGCGAGGCGGATCGCCTGGCCGTGGACGGCGTCGAAGGCGCGCGCCACCTGACCGATCTCGTCGCGGCTGTCCAGCGGGACCGGCTCGACGAGCGCGTTCGGGGCCTGCCCGGACCGCATGCCCTGCACCGCCGCGGGCAGCTTCTGTTCCGCGACCTCGAGCGCCGAGCTGCGCAGCAGGCGCAGCGAACGGACCATCTGGCGGCCCAGCAGCAGGATGACGCCCGCGGTCAGCAGGATCGTGAGCATCAGCAGCACGGAGTTGAGGCCCGCGGTGTTGCCCGCCTGCTCCGCGGCCGCGGCCCGGCCGTCGACGAACGCCTGCTCCGCGGCGGCCGTGGACTGGTCGACCGCGCCGACGGACCGGTCGACCGCGGCGTCCCACGCGTTCGGGTCGACCGGCGGGGCGACCCCCGGCGGGACCGACAGCGCCTGGTCGCGCAGTGCGTTGCGCTCGGCGTTCGCCTGGCCGGCGCCGATGTTGCCGAAGGACTCGGCCTGCTCGGGGGTCAGCGAGGACTGGAAGTCGCCCGCCGCGGCCTGGAACGAGGCCTCGGCCCCGGTCGCCTGCGCGCGCTGCTGCTCCTCCAGCGTCCCGGCGGCGAGCGCGCCGCCGATGACGGTGCGCTGGAGCTGCAGGGCCTCGCGGGCGCTCGACCCGGCGGCGATCGCGGTGGTCAGTCCCGCGGTGTCCGCGGTCTGCAGCCGCCCGACCAGCGCCCGGTCGAGCCCCAGGGTGCGCTGGACGACCGCGGTGTAGCGGCCGGTGAGGTCGGCGGCCGGGGTCGGGCCCTCGGCGACCTGCGACCGGATGACCGGCAGCTGGCCGAACGTGGTGTCCGCCTGCCGGCGGGCCGTGGCCAGGTCGGGGGCCTGCTGCTCGGCGGTGTCGAGCCCCGCCGTGGTCGCCTGCAGCGCCTGGTCGGTCGTGGCCTGCGCCCGGTCGACGGCGGCCCGGTCACCGAGCCGGTTGCCCGCCACGAAGCGGACCGCGGCGTCGCGCTCGTCCTGCAGGGCGCCGGTCAGCGTCTCGATCTGGCGGTGCACGTCGACCAGGCCGCTCCCGCGGCCGAGCTCCTCGGCCACGTTCGCCTGGTCGACGACGCGGACGGCGCCGATGGACAGCGCGAGGACGGTGGGCACCAGGCCGACGACCGCCAGCTTGGCGACCAGGCTCCAGTTCCGCGGGTCGAGACGCTCCGACCACGTGCTCGGGCGTTCCGTGCTGGTCACGGTGGTCACGGCGAGATCTCCCTGTCGGTCTCCGGTCCGGGGACGGGCGGCGCGGCGGGCACGAGGTCGGGGAGCATCAGCTGGTCCGGTGCGCCTTTCGGGGTCACGACGGGAACCGCTCGGCCACATCACGACCGACACGGGGCGGCGGTTGCCGCGTCCCGGGGGAGTCGGGCGGATATGATCGTGTCGGGTCCCGTCTGTGCGTGACGGACGGCTGCCGAGTCTAGCCCCCGGAACCCTCGTCTCCCGAGTGGCGTAGGGCCGGTTGCCCCACGGTCACGTGACGTGACACACGCCGACCGCTCGTCTCCGCTCGGCGTCCGGCGGACCCGTACCGCTCCGTTCTCCGGCCTCGAGAGGATTCGTTCCGTGACCGACGGCCCCTTGATCGTCCAATCCGACAAGACGCTGCTGCTCGAGATCGACCACCCCGACTCCGCGGCGGCCCGCGCGTCCATCGCGCCCTTCGCCGAGCTGGAGCGGGCTCCCGAGCACGTCCACACCTACCGGGTCACCCCGCTGGCCCTGTGGAACGCGCGCGCGGCCGGGCACGACGCCGAGCAGGTCGTCGACGCGCTGGTGCGCTGGGCCCGCTACCCGGTCCCGCAGCCGCTCCTGGTCGACGTCGTCGACACCATGGGGCGCTACGGGCGGCTGCAGCTGTCCCAGCACCCCGCGCACGGGCTCGTGCTGACCGCGCTGGACCGCGCGGTGCTGGAGGAGATCCTCCGGCAGAAGAAGATCAGCCCGATGCTCGGCGCCCGGATCGACGACGACACCGTGATCGTACACCCGTCCGAGCGGGGTCATCTCAAGCAGGCGCTGCTCAAGGTCGGCTGGCCGGCCGAGGACCTCGCCGGCTACGTCGACGGCGAGGCCCACCCGATCGCCCTGGACCAGGACGGCTGGTCGCTGCGCGACTACCAGCAACAGGCCGTCGACGGGTTCTGGGAGGGCGGCTCGGGCGTGGTGGTGCTGCCCTGTGGCGCGGGCAAGACGCTGGTCGGTGCCGCCGCGATGGCCAAGGCCGGCGCGACGACGCTGATCCTGGTCACCAACACCGTCTCCGGGCGGCAGTGGAAGCGCGAGCTCATCGCACGGACGTCGCTGACCGAGGAGGAGATCGGCGAGTACTCCGGCGAGAAGAAGGAGATCCGCCCGGTCACCATCGCCACCTACCAGGTCGTCACCCGCAAGACCAAGGGCGAGTACAAGCACCTGGAGCTGTTCGACTCCCGTGACTGGGGCCTGGTCGTCTACGACGAGGTGCACCTGCTTCCCGCCCCGGTCTTCCGGATGACGGCGGACCTGCAGTCCCGCCGCAGGCTCGGCCTCACCGCGACCCTGGTCCGCGAGGACGGCCGCGAGGGCGACGTGTTCTCCCTGATCGGCCCGAAGCGCTACGACGCCCCGTGGCGCGACATCGAGGCCCAGGGCTGGATCGCGCCCGCCGAGTGCATCGAGGTGCGGGTGACGCTCACCGACGCCGAGCGCATGTCGTACGCGACGGCGGACTCCGAGGAGCGCTACCGGACGGCGTCGACGGCGAACACCAAGCTGAACGTCGTCCAGGCGATCCTGGACCGGCACAAGGGCGAGCAGACGCTCGTCATCGGCGCCTACCTGGAGCAGCTCGACGCCCTGGGGGAGAAGCTCGGCGCCCCGGTGATCCAGGGCTCCACCCGCAACAAGGAGCGGGAGAAGCTCTTCGACGCCTTCCGCAACGGCGAGATCGACACGCTGGTGGTGTCCAAGGTCGCGAACTTCTCGATCGACCTGCCGGAGGCGACGATCGCGGTGCAGGTCAGCGGCACGTTCGGGTCCCGGCAGGAGGAGGCCCAGCGGCTGGGGCGCCTGCTCCGCCCGAAGAACGACGGGCGGCAGGCGCACTTCTACTCGGTGGTGTCGCGGGACACCGTGGACACCGACTACGCCGCGCACCGGCAGCGGTTCCTCGCCGAACAGGGGTACGCCTACCGGATCGTCGACGCCGACGACCTCCTCGGCCCGGCGCTGCCCGACGCGGGCTGAGACCCCCGGGCCGCGCGGTCCGGCCGGTACCCCGCCCGGGTGCCCTCCCCCGGCGGACGGCCGCGGACCTGGGGCCCGGGGTGCCCGCGCCCCTGAGGCGCGCCCCGGTCGGTTCCGGGTCGGCCTCCGGGCTCGTCCCGAGGGAGAGCGGCCCGCGGGGCGACAGCCTGGAGGCATGCAGAACACAGCGAGCACCACCGGGACCGACGCCCCCGAGACGGCCACCGGGACCGCCACGACCGCCACGACCGCCACGACCGACCCCGGCCCGGTCACCGACCGGGTCCCCGCCGTCGACGCGGCGACCGGCCCCGACCCGCTCGGCCCGCCCGCATCCGGTCCCGGAGCCGCGGGGACCACCCCGGACGGGGCCGGTCCCGCCGAGGACGGCCCTGCCGCCGGCACCCCGTACGGCGCGGTCCCGCCGGGTGCTGCCCCGCACGGCGGCGCCGGGTCCGGGCCGCGCGCGGCGGGGATCGGCGACCGCGTCGCCGCGTTCCGGCTGCGCCGCAGCGGCACCGACCGGATGCTCGGCGGGGTCTGCGGCGGACTCGCCGCCGACCTGGGCGTCGACGCCGCGCTGCTGCGCATCGCGGTCCTGGCCCTCACCCTGCTGACCGGTGGCGCGGCGGCGCTGGTCTACCTCGCCGCCTGGCTGATCGCGCCGGTCGCCTGAGCCCGGTGGCGGGGTGCCGGCGTCGCGGTGCACGAGGGGGAGCCGCGACGCCGCGGCGGCCCACCCACCCACCCGGCCGACTCCCGGCCCGACCAGTTCGCCAGCCGTTCGGTCGGGCCGGCCTGCGGTCGGGGCTCCACGACCGGGCCGAACGGGACCGGCCCGCCCCGGCGGTCGGCGGGCAGGAAGCTCTGCGCCGTCCGCAGCGCCGCCGTCGCCGGCTCCGGGTCGCCCTCGGGGTCCTGCCCGGTCGCGACGGCCAGGTCCCAGCCGTGCACGAGCGTCTCGTTGACGTAGACCGCGAGCGCGACGCGGGCGGGGACCTCACCGAAGGGCAGCCGGTGGACCCGGTCCAGGAGCGCGTCGCCCGCGGGACCGGACCAGGCGGCGCGCAGCGCGGACGCCTCGCGGACGTACGCGGCGGCCGGGTCGTCGAGGACGTCCTCGCTGACCAGCGGCGCGGCCATCGGGTCGGTGCCCGCGGCCATCGCGGCCGGCCGGCGCAGCGTGGTGACCAGGTGCGCCATCAGGGTGCGCACGTCGAACCCGTCGCAGGGCGTGGGGTCGGCCGGCCGGTCGGCGGGCACGGCCCGGACCAGCCCGCTCACCCGGTCGAGGGCGGCGAACCAGGCGGGGCGGGGGTCGGCGGCGGGCGGGGACTGCGTGGTGTGCGTCGTCATGGCGCCACCCTGACCGCGAAACACGACACCTTCTGTCAGGCTTTCCTGGCATTCTCACGACCGTGCGCGCGGACCGCCTGCTCTCCCTGATGCTGCTGCTGCGCCACCGCGGCCTGACCACCGCCGCGGTCCTCGCCCGCGAGCTGGAGGTCTCCGAGCGCACCGTGCTGCGCGACGTCGAGGCGCTGTCGGCCGCGGGCGTCCCCGTCTACGCCGAGCGCGGCCGGCACGGCGGGTTCGCGCTGCTGCCCGGCTTCACCACCGACCTGACCGGCCTGACCCCGGGCGAGGCGGTCGCCCTGCTCGGCTCCGGTACGGCGTCGACGCCCGGCGCGCTCGGCCTCGGCCCGGAGTTCGCCTCGGCGATGCGCAAGATCGTCGCGGCCTTGCCGGAGGCGGCCCGTGACCGCGCCGACGGCGCGGCCGGGCGGGTCCTGGTCCGGCACGGCGGCATGCTCCGCGATCCCGTCGACGGCTCCGTCCCCGGCGTGCTCACCGCGGCCCAGCGTGCGGTGTTCGGCGGGGTACGGCTGCGGCTGCGCTACCGGGCGGGTACCCGCCCGGGGGCCGGGCCCGGGACGGTCACCGACCGGGTCGTGGACCCGGTGGGCCTGGTCCAGGCCTCCGGCCACTGGTACCTGCTCGCGCTGCGCGACGGTGCGGACCGCACGTACCGGATCTCCCGGGTGGAGGCGGCCGAGCCGCTGGCGGAGCCCGCGCAGCGGCCCGACGGCGTCGACCTGGAGGAGCTGTGGCTGCGCAGGCGGGCGGACTTCCGCGCGCGGCTGCCCGGGATCCGGGTCCGGCTGAGGCTGCCCGCCGAACGGCGGGAGGTGCTCGGCGCGGTCAGCACCGTCGAGGTCCGCGAGGAGGACGGGGAGCTGGAGGTCGTCGCGGCGTTCGGGGACCCGGCGCACGCCGCGCACGTCCTGTGGCCGCTGCTGCCCGGGGTGCGGGTGCTGGAGCCGCCGGAGCTGCGGACGGCGCTGCGGGAGCGTGCCCGCGCCGTCGTCGACGAGCTGGGCTGAGCCACCCCGGGCCACCCCGGACGCGCCGCGGGGGCGGCACCGGCGAACCGGTACCGCCCCCGCGGACGATGCTGCTGCGTGAGCAGGCGTGGATCAGAAGTCCATGCCGCCCATGCCGCCGGTCGGGTCGGCGGGGGCGCCGCCGCCCTTCTCCGGCTTGTCGGCGATGACCGCCTCGGTGGTGAGGAACAGGGCCGCGATCGAGGCCGCGTTCTGCAGCGCCGAGCGGGTCACCTTGGCCGGGTCGATGATCCCGGCCTTGACGAGGTCCTTGTACTCACCGGTGGCGGCGTCGAGGCCCTCACCGGTGGGCAGGTTGCGGACCTTCTCCGCGACGACGCCACCCTCGAGACCGGCGTTGACCGCGATCTGCTTGAGCGGGGCCTCCAGCGCGACCTTCACGATGTTCGCGCCGGTGGCCTCGTCGCCGTCCAGGCCGAGACCCTCGAACAGGCCGGCACCGGCCTGGATGAGCGCCACGCCGCCGCCGGCGACGATGCCCTCCTCGACGGCCGCCTTCGCGTTGCGGACGGCGTCCTCGATGCGGTGCTTGCGCTCCTTGAGCTCGACCTCGGTGGCCGCGCCGGCCTTGATGACGGCGACGCCGCCGGCCAGCTTGGCGAGGCGCTCCTGGAGCTTCTCGCGGTCGTAGTCGGAGTCGGTGCGGTCGATCTCGGCACGGATCTGGTTGACCCGGCCGGCGATCTGGTCGGCGTCACCGGCGCCGTCGACGATGGTGGTCTCGTCCTTGGTCACGACGACCTTGCGGGCGGTGCCCAGCAGGGACAGGTCGGCGGTGTCGAGCTTGAGGCCGACCTTCTCCGAGATGACCTCGCCACCGGTCAGGATGGCCATGTCGGCCAGCATCGCCTCGCGGCGGTCACCGAAGCCCGGGGCCTTGGCGGCGACGGACTTGAAGGTGCCGCGGATCTTGTTGACGACCAGGGTGGCCAGGGCCTCGCCCTCGACGTCCTCGGCGATGATCGCCAGCGGCTTGCCCGACTGCATGACCTTCTCCAGCAGCGGGAGCAGGTCCTTGACGGTCGAGATCTTGGAGGAGACCAGGAGGACGTAGGGGTCCTCGAGCTCGACCTCCATGCGCTCGGCGTCGGTCACGAAGTAGGGCGAGATGTAGCCCTTGTCGAAGCGCATGCCCTCGGTGAGCTCGAGCTCGAGCCCGAAGGTCTGCGACTCCTCGACCGTGATGACGCCTTCCTTGCCGACCTTGTCCATCGCCTCGGCGATGAGCTCACCGATCTGCGGGTCGGCGGCCGAGATGGAGGCCGTGGCAGCGATCTGCTCCTTGGTCTCGATCTCCTTGGCGGACTTCAGCAGCGCCTGGGAGACGGCCTCGGTGGCCTTCTCGATCCCGCGCTTGAGCGACATCGGGTTCGCGCCGGCGGCCACGTTGCGCAGGCCCTCACGGACCAGTGCCTGGGCCAGCACGGTGGCGGTGGTGGTGCCGTCACCGGCGATGTCGTCGGTCTTCTTGGCGACCTCCTTCACCAGCTCGGCGCCGATCTTCTCCCAGGAGTCCTCGAGCTCGATCTCCTTGGCGATCGACACACCATCGTTGGTGATGGTCGGCGCGCCCCACTTCTTCTCGAGCACGACGTTGCGGCCCTTGGGGCCCAGCGTCACCTTGACGGCGTCGGCGAGGGTGTTCATGCCCCGCTCGAGGCCCCGACGGGCCTCCTCGTCGAACGCGATCTGCTTCGCCATGGGGGTGTTGCCCTCCGATAGAGGTGAGTCGAGTGATCGGATGCGGTGCCCGCGACGGACGCCCGGCAACCCTGCGCCGGACTCACCGACCCGACCTTGGCACTCCACGGACACGAGTGCCAGTGGATGCTGAGCCCGTTTCTAGCACTCGCCCGTGCCGAGTGCAAGCGGGCCCGCCCGGCTGCGGGCGTCGCGCGGGGGCGGGCAGGATGGGCCCATGAGCACCTGGTCGCAGGCCGGTCCGCGCACCGTCTCCGAGCACGCCGCGGCGGTCGCGGCCCTGCTGCCGCCGACCGGCACGGAGTCGGTCGCGCTGGCCGCCGCGAGCGGCCGGGTGCTCGCCGAGGACCTGACCGCCGGGGTGGCCCTGCCCCCCTTCGACAACTCCGCGATGGACGGCTACGCGGTCCGCGCCGCCGAGCTCGCCGGCGCGTCGGAGGACGCCCCCGCGGAGTTCCCGGTCGCGGCCGACGTCCCGGCCGGGCGCACCGACGTCCCCGTGCTGGCGCCGGGCACGGTCGCCCGGATCATGACCGGGGCCCCGGTACCCGAGGGGGCGGACGCGATCGTGCCGGTCGAGCAGACCGACGGTGGCGTCGAGCGCGTCCGGATCCGCGAGGCCCCCCGGCCCGGGGCGTTCGTCCGCCGCGCCGGTGAGGACGCCGCGTCCGGTGCCGTCGTGCTGCGGGCCGGGACGGTCCTCGCGGCACCCCAGATCGGTCTCGCCGCCGCCGTCGGCCGGGCGGAGCTGCCGGTGCGCCGCCGGCCGCACGTGCTGGTGCTGTCCACCGGGTCGGAGCTCGTCGCGCCGGGTGGCACGCTGGAGCCGGGGCAGATCTACGAGTCCAACGGCACGATGCTCGCCGTCGCGGTCCGGGAGGCCGGCGCGACGGCCGAGCAGCTGTCCTTCGTCCCCGACGACGTCGAGCGCTTCCGTGCCGTGCTCGCGGAGCGGGTCGGCGAGGGTGTGGACCTGGTGCTCACCTCCGGCGGGGTGAGCGCGGGCGCCTACGAGGTCGTCAAGGACGCCATGACCGGTCACGGGGTGGAGTTCGGCAAGGTCGCGATGCAGCCCGGCGGGCCGCAGGGCTGCGGTCGCCTGGAGCTGGGCGGGAGCCGGGTCGCCACGGTGACCCTGCCCGGCAACCCGGTCAGCTCGCAGGTGTCGTTCGAGGTCTTCGTCCGGCCCGCGCTCCGCGCGGCGGCCGGGCACCCCGCGCCGGCGCGGCCGGTGGTGACCGCACGGCTGGCCGGATCGCTGTCCTCACCCGCCGGGCGCCGCCAGTTCCGGCGGGGCCTGCTCGACGCGGCCGCCGGGACCGTGTCGGAGGTCGGCTCCACCGGGTCGCACCTGATCGCGGCACTCGCCCGGGCCGACTGCCTGATCGACCTGCCGGCCGACGCCACCGCCGTGGCCGACGGCGACCCCGTCGCGGTCTGGCTGCTCGACTCGCCGTGATCCGTACCCGGTGACCCGGCGCGCGCCGAGCGGTACGCGGGGGAGCCGAGCGGCGTCGACGGCCGGCCACCGGGCCCCCGCCGGGGCCCGACGACGCTCCGGGGTCGCCGGGGAGGACTGCGTTCTGCAACGGTCCCGCCACTCGCGCGGACGTGTCGCTGCGCCGAAAGTGTGAGGTGTTTCATAGGCAGTCGGGGCAACGATCTCACCGCGCGCGACGTCGTACGGGGTGACCGTTCGGCCGAAAGAGGTAGATCACGGCGGACATCCATCGTGATCTGGACTGCCGGTCGTCGGAGAGGAATACTTTCCAGTGTGAAGGGGTAGACCCTTTACAGCACAAGACCCACCGCCCGTCGCTGGGGAGCGGACGAGCGGTTCCACGGCCGGGGTCGTCGTCTCGGGGGACGACGGCCCCGGCCCTTTTCATGGCCCCGTACCTGGCTCGCGGGATCGCGCTCCGCGAGTGACCGGTGCCGGGCACGAATCCCCGATCCTGCCACCGGCCCGGTCCCGGCACGGGGACCCACGGATCCTCGGCGTGTCCCGGTCGTCCCGCCGGAGGGCCGCCCACGGCCCCCGCGTAGCGTTGGTGATCCCCCACCGGAGCATCAGGAGCCGACGACCCACCATGGCCGAAGGAACCGGCACCTCCCCGACCCACCTCGCACGACTTGTCCGGGACGCGATCCCCCCGATGCACCCGGGCGGACGTCCCATCGTCGCCGGTGTGGCACTCGCCGCGGCGGGGGTGCGCGCCCTCACCGGCCGCGGCACCCTGCCGGGCCTGCTCGCCACCGCGGCCACCGCGCTGTTCTTCCGCGACCCGGTCCGGACCCCGCCGCTGCGCACCGACGCCGTGCTGGCCCCGGCCGACGGCGCGGTCGCCACCGTCACGGTCACGGTCCCGCCCGCCGAGCTCGACCTGCCGCGCGTCCCGCACACCCGGGTCTCGATCTTCCTGACCGTGCTGGACGTCCACGTGCAGTGGGTCCCGGTGCACGGGCGCGTCGCACGGGTGCAGTACTCGCCCGGCACGTTCCTGTCCGCGGACCTGGACAAGGCGAGCGAGGACAACGAGCGCAACGCGATCACGGTGGTCCGCGCCGACGGCGTCGGGGTCGGGGTCGTGCAGATCGCGGGCCTGCTGGCCCGCCGGATCGTCTGCGCGCTGCGCGACGGCGACGAGGTGGCCGCGGGCGAGCGGTTCGGCCTGATCCGGTTCGGGTCGCGGGTGGACACCTACCTCCCGCCCGGGACGACCGCGCTGGTCCGCCCCGGCCAGCGGACCGTGGGCGGGGAGACCGTGCTCGGCCTGGTGGCCGGGCCGGCGGAGCACTGACGTCGTGGGGATGACCCGCCCCGCCGGCGGCTATCCCGCCGGCGTGCGGCTGCTGCCCAACGCGGTCACCGTCCTCAACCTCTGCGCAGGCCTGACCGCGGTCTACTTCGCGCTCCAGTCCCGCTTCGACTTCGCGATCGTGGCCGTGCTCGCGGCCGCCCTGTGCGACGCCCTCGACGGCGGCCTGGCCCGGCTGCTCGACGCCTCCAGTCGGATCGGGGCCGAGCTGGACTCGCTGGCCGACCTGGTCTCCTTCGGGGTCGCCCCGGCCCTGGTCATCTACATCTGGGCGTTCGAGGGCACCCGGGCCGGCTGGATCGTGGCCCTGGTGTTCGCGGTCTGCATGGCGCTGCGCCTGGCCCGCTTCAACACCCTGATCGACGACGACAGCGCCCCGCCGTTCGCCCGCGAGTTCTTCGTCGGGGTCCCGGCACCCGCCGCGGCGCTGACCGCGGGCATCCCGATCTACCTGTGGCTGCACTTCGGCCAGGGCTGGTGGTCGGAGCGCCCGCTCGTCGCGGCGTGGGCGCTCGTCACGGCAGGGCTCATGGTCAGCCGCATCCCGACCCTGTCGCTCAAGACCGTCCGGGTGTCCCCGCGCACCACCCGCTGGCTGCTCGTCGGGGTGGCCGCGGTCGTCGCCGTCCTGATCACCATCCCGTTCCTCGGCATCGCCGTCGCGGGGGTCGCCTACCTCCTGCTCCTGCCGTGGACCGCCTACCGCTACCGCTGGCTCTCGCGGCACCCCGAGGCGTGGGACGTGCCGACCCGCCAGCGCCGGGCGGTGGCCCGGGCGGCCCGCTCCGCCCGCAGGCTGGGCCTGCGCCCGCCGCTGCGCCGCCGGGTCGCCGGCCGCGCCGGTGCGGTCGCACGGGGTGTCCGGCGCCGGCTCGACCCGGAGGGCGAGGCCCGCCGGGACGGTCTGCGCGACCGGGGCGCCGTCCGTGACCCGCGCGGGCCGGGCGTCGCCGCCGCGCCCCGCGGTTCCGGCCGCCGCCTCGGCCTGCGCCGTCGCTGACCCGACCCCACCGGAGGAACGCCCGTGCTGGAGCTCGTCGCCCGACTGGCCCCCGCGGCCGCCGACGCCCGCCGCGGCGTCGTCCGGCTGCACCCCGAGGTGCTGGCCGCGCTCGGCCTGCGCTCCTGGGACGCGGTGACCCTCAGCGGGTCCCGGGTCACCGCGGCGCTCGCCGTCGCCGGGGAGCCGGGTGACCCGCACGGCCAGGCCCGGCTGGACGACGTCACGCTGTCCAACGCGGGGCTGACCGACGGGGCGACCGTGGTCGTCGCGCCGGCACCGGTCACCGCCGCCCGCGAGGTGCGCCTGATCGGGTCCGCGCTGACCGGCGCGACGGTCGCACCGGCGACCCTGCGGCTGGCCCTGATGGGCAAGGTCCTGGTGCGCGGTGACGCCGTCTCGCTGCTCCCGCAGGACATCGCCCCGGCGCCGGGCTCCGACGCCCGCTCGGTGCGCCGGGCGCTGGCCGCGGCCGTCGGCGGGACGTGGACCTCGGAGCTGCTGACCGTCGCGGTCGCCGACCCGGCCGGTCCGGTCGTGGTGGCGCCCTCGACGGTGGTGGGCTGGCAGGGCGGCCGGGACACCGGCGACCCCGACCCGGCCGTTCCCGGCCCGCCCCGCGTCCCCGGCCCGGCGGCCGCCGGACCGGGCGGCTCCGCGGCCCCGGCCGCTCCCGGGGCCGGCACCGCGGGCCCCGGCGGCGGACCCGACGCGGGCGTCGCCGCGCCGGCGACCGGGGATGCCGGGGCGCCGGACGCGCCCGCCGTGGCCGGGGAGCCCGTGCTGCCGCTGGAGGACCTCGCCGCGAACGAGGCCGTCGCCCGTCGGCTGCTGGACTG
The DNA here is from genome assembly GCF_020131355.1 of Pseudonocardia sp. ICBG1293. Taxonomy (GTDB): domain Bacteria; phylum Actinomycetota; class Actinomycetes; order Mycobacteriales; family Pseudonocardiaceae; genus Pseudonocardia. The sequence continues at coordinate 169,304 of NZ_JAHLEL010000007.1, read as the reverse complement.
GTTCGAGCTGATGTTCCGCCGTCCGGAGCTGCTGACCCGACTCGGTGGCGACGCGCGTCTCGGCGTGCTCGTCTCCGGGCCGGAGGGCGCGGGCAAGGCCACCCTGGTGCGCAGCGCCGCCGCGGCCGCGGGTGTCCGCTGCGTCGAGCTCGTCGCCCCGGCCGTCGCCGCCGTCGAGCCGGCCGCCGCGGCCGAGCGGGTCCGGGCGGCGATCGCCCGGGCCCGCACCGGTGGGTCCGGTGCGACGGGTGCCGACGGTCCCGCGGTGCTGCTGGTGCACGACGCGCACGCCCTGCTCCCCGCCGCCGACCCGCCGCCGCTGGCCACCCTGGTCCTCGACGAGCTGCGCGCGGCGACCGCGCCCGGCGGGCCGGCGCTCGTGGTCACCAGCGCCGAGCCGGAGGCGCTGGACCCGCGGCTGCGGGCCCCCGACCTGGTGGACCGCGAGCTGTCGGTCGGCCTGCCCGACACCGCGACCCGGCGTGCGCTGCTGGAGCGGCTGCTGGCCGACGTCCCCCGTGCCGACGACGTCGACCTGGGCGCGGTCGCCGCCCGCACCCCCGGCTTCGTCGTCGCGGACCTGGCCGCGGTCCGCCGGGAGGCCGCGGTGAGCGCGGCGCTGCGCGGCAGCGGCGCCGAGCCCACCGAACAGGTCCACCAGTCCGACCTGCTCGACGCCGTCGGCTCGGTCCGCCCGATCTCGCTGTCCGATGGTGGCACCCTCGGCAGCGGCGGGCTCACCCTCGACGACGTCGGCGACATGACCGAGGTCAAGGCGGCCCTGACCGAGGCGGTGCTGTGGCCGCTGCGCCACCCGGACTCGTTCGCCCGGCTCGGGGTCGACGCCCCGCGCGGGGTGCTGCTCTACGGCCCGCCGGGCGGCGGCAAGACCTTCCTGCCGCGGGCGCTGGCGGGGTCGGGCGACCTGAACGTGTTCGCGGTGAAGGGCGCCGAGCTGCTCGACAAGTACGTCGGCGAGTCCGAGCGTGCGGTCCGCGAGCTGTTCCGCCGGGCCGCCGAGGCCGCCCCCGCCCTGATCTTCCTCGACGAGGTCGACGCCCTCGCCCCGCGCCGGGGCGGCTCCACCGACGCCGGGGTCGCCGACCGCGTCGTCGCCGCGCTGCTGACCGAGCTGGACGGGGCGACGCCGCTGCGCGAGGTCGTCGTGGTCGGGGCGACGAACCGGCCGGAGCTGATCGACCCGGCGATGCTGCGCCCGGGCCGGCTGGAGCGGCTGGTGTTCGTCCCGCCGCCGGACGCCGACGCGCGGGCGGACATCCTGCGCGCGGCCGGTCGCGACGTGCCGCTGTCCGACGACGTCGACCTCGGCGCGCTCGCGGCCGAGCTGGACGGCTACTCGGCCGCGGACTGCGCCGCGCTGCTGCGCGAGGCCGCGCTGACCGCGCTGCGCGAGTCCCTCGACGCCGGCGAGGTGACCGCCGCGCACCTGGCCACGGCACGTCGCACGGTGCGGGCGTCGCTGGACCCGGCACAGGTCGCGGAGCTGGAGGCCTACGCCCGCCGCCGCAGCGACGGCTGACCCACCGCGGGGGACGGGGCACCGCGCCGCACGGCACCCCGCAGCACGGCACGCCTGCAGCACGGCGAACGGCCCCGGACGGATTCGTCCGGGGCCGTCGCGGTCGGTCGGGTCAGGCGGCGGAGAAGTCCCGCGTGACGATGACGATGACGCCGGGCGTCGCGTCCTGGATGCCGTCGAAGCGGGGCTCGGCGCGGATGCCGAACTTCGTCGCGATCTCCTCGGCCGCGGCCTTCTCGGCCGTGCCCTGCCGGTAGTAGACGGTCGTGGTCGGGATGACGCCCTGGGAGTAGTTCTGCACCTGGGAGACGGTCCAGCCGTTCGAGCGGAACTCCCCGGCGGCCTTCTCGGCGAGGCCGCGGACGGTGGAGTTGTTGTAGATCCGGACGACCGGACGGGCCGCGACCGCGGACCCCTCGCCCGCCGCGCCGGGCCCGGAGCCGCCCTGGCCCGCCGCGCCCGGGCCGGCCGGGGCCGGCGGCGGGGCGACGGCCGGGCCCGCGCCGTCGTACCCGGGGGAGCCCGGGGTGCCGGGTGCTCCGGGGGTGAACGGCGAGACCTCCCCGGGGGTGCCCGGTGCGGGCGTGGCACCGGTGCCGGGCTCGGTGCCGTCGCCGGGGGTCGCGCCGTCGGTGCCGTCCTGGCCCGGCGCGGGGGCGGGCTCGGCCGACGCCGACGGAGGCGGGGGTGCGGCCTGGTTGCCGCCGTCCTCGCCACCACCGGTGACGCCGATCAGGCCGACGACAGCGGCGACCACACCGACGCCGACCAGCGCGATTCCGGCGATCTTCAGCGGTGACTGTCCACCGGACGCGGGTGCGGTCATCGTGACCTCCTGGCTGTCAGGGCTCGAGGCCGAGGCGGCGGGCGGCGCGGGTGCGCTGCCTGCTGGAACGCAGCCGACGCAGGCGCTTGACCAGCAGCGGGTCCACCGCCAGCGCCTCGGGCTTGTCGACCAGGGCGTTCAGCACCTGGTAGTAGCGGGTGGCCGACATGTCGAACAGCTCGCGGATCGCCTGTTCCTTGGCGCCCGCGTACTTCCACCACTGGGCCTCGAACGCGAGGATCTCGCGTTCGCGACGGTCGAGCTCGCGGGGGGACGCGGCAGCGGTGCGACGGTGCGCTCCGCGGCGCTCCGGCAGGGACCCGGCGGACTCCATCACGCTCCTCGAGCGGACGACGATCTCGTGCTGCGGCGGCCCCGCCCGGGCCCCACGACGACGAACGACACGTCTGTCATTCGCGGTGCGGATTCAACCACAGGGGACCGACGGTGCCGGGGCGCGACGCGCCTGGAGGGCGGGTCGAGGAGACGGAACCGCCCGGCCGGGTCACGTCCGGCGGCGACCGTACCCTGCTCCGGTGACGGTTCTGCGCATCCGCATGGTCGGCGACCCGGTGCTCCACACCCCCACCCGCCCCGTGGAGACGGTCGACGACTCGGTCCGGACGCTGGTCGAGGACATGTTCGAGACGATGGCCGCGGCGAACGGCGTCGGCCTCGCGGCCAACCAGGTGGGGGTGGACCTGCGGCTGTTCGTCTTCGACTGCCCCGACGAGGAGACCCGCACGATGCGGCGCGGGCTGGTGGTCAACCCGGTGCTGGAGACCGACGGGATCCCGGAGGTCATGCCGGACCCGGACGACGACCAGGAGGGCTGCCTGTCGGTGCCCGGCGAGAACTTCGCGACCGGCCGGGCGGAGTGGGCCCGGGTCACCGGTACCGATCTCGACGGCGAGCCCGTCGTCCACGAGGGGCGTGGCTTCTTCGCCCGCTGCCTGCAGCACGAGACCGACCACCTCGACGGGCGCCTGTACCTGGACCGGCTGATGGGCCGCCACCAGCGTGCGGCGAAGAAGATGCTCAAGCGCAACGGCTGGGGGGCACCCTCGGACTCCTGGGACCCGTCGGCCGTCGACGCCGAGGACGTCCCGCGGGGCTGAGCCCCCGGGACGACCCCGAGGTCGGACCGGGGTCTCATACCCGGGTACTAGGGGTCGACCTGGGAGAACCGGCCCCGCGGCCGATGTGGGGACCCACCCCGGGCGGGCACCGTGGACGCCATGGTGCTCACGATCCTCGCCGTCCTCCCGGTCCTCGCCGTGCTGCTCGTGATGGCCGCGCAGCCGCTGTTCGAGCTGTGGGACGCCCGCGCGTCCGAGCGCGACGCCGCCCACCCCGGTGCACCGGCCCCGCTGTCCGACGACACGGTCGCGCCGCTGCCGGTCGCGCCCGCCGCGTACCCGGAGGCGCTGGGCGACGTCGCCGCGGCGCTGCGGGTCCCGGCGCCCCGCCGCCCGCTCGTCCCGGTCGCCCGGCCCGCCGCGCGGGCCTGATCCCGGCTACTCGACCAGCCGGTTCTCCCACGCCCACGCCGCGATCTCCACCCGGTTGCGGGCGTCCAGCTTGGACCCGATGTTGGCGATGTGGGTCTTCACCGTGGACAGCGACACGAACAGGTCCCCGGCGATCTCGGAGTTCGTCCGGCCCCGGGCGACCGCCTTCACCACCTCCAGCTCGCACGGTGAGAGGGTCGCGTGGACGTCGGCACGGGCCGGCTCCGGCTCGGTCAGCCGCTCCAGCAGCCGCACGGTGACCGACGGCGACACCAGGGCGTCGCCCGCCGCGGCGGCCCGCACCGCCTCGACGAGCAGCCGCGGGCCCGCCGTCTTGAGCAGGAACCCGCAGGCGCCCGAGTGCAGCGCGCCGTAGACGTACTCGTCCAGGTCGAACGTCGTGACGACCACGATCCGCGGCGGGTAGGGGTCCGCGGCCAGCGCGCGGGTCGCGGCGATGCCGTCCATCCCGGGCATCCGGACGTCCATCAGCACCACGTCCGGGCGCAGCTCCCGGGCCCGTGCGACGGCGTCGGTGCCGGTCGCGGCCTCGCCGACGACCTCGATGCCGTCCTCGGCGGACAGGATCAGCCCGAACCCGGTGCGCACCATCTCCTGGTCGTCGGCGAGCAGGACCCGGATCGCGCTCACCGGCCGCCCCCGACCGGCACCTCGGCGACGACGATCCACCGGCCGGGGCCGTCCGCGCCCGCGTGCAGCGACCCGCCGAGGGCCTCCACCCGCTCCCGCATGCCCGCCAGCCCGTACCCGCCCGGGTCGCGCAGCGGGTTCTCCGTACCGGTCCCGTCGTTGTGCACCACGGTCACCAGCCTGCCCGCCTGCAGGTGCACGCCGACCGACACCCTGCTCGCGCCGGGTGCGTGCCGGTGCACGTTGGTCAGCGCCTCGCGCACCACCCGGAACGCGGTCGCCGCGACGGCCGGGCCGAGCCGGGCCGTCCGCACCTCGGGCGCGACCTCCAACCGGGTCCGGCCGCCGTCGGGGTCGAAGCGGGCGACGACGTCGTCGATGTCGTCGAGGCCGTGCCCCGGGGTGCGCTCGGCGCCGTCGCCGGTGTCGTCCCCGGCCCCCGAGCGCAGCACCCCGACCATGCGGCGCATCCCGTCGAGGGCCTCGGCGCCCGCCCGCTCGATCGCCTCCAGGGCCCGGCCTGCCTCCTCGGGGCGACTGCCCGCGACGACCACCCCGGCCTGTGCCGCCACCACGATCGCGGTGACGTGGTGGGCGACCGTGTCGTGCAGCTCGCGGGCCAGCTCCAGGCGCTCGTCGTTGCGGGCCTGGGCGAGCCGGGCCGAGCGGCGCTGCCACAGCTCGCGCGCCGCGGTCGCGACGACCATCGTGCCGGCCCAGCCGACCACGGTCATGCTGGCGAACACCTCGCGGTCGACGCCCGGCACACGCAGCAGCGGCATGGTCACGATGACGCACAGCGAGACCGCCGCCGTCGCGAGCACTCCCCGGACCGGTGCGGTCCGCACCGTCGACACCGTGACCACGGCCAGCGCGAACAGCTCGGTCAGCGACACGAACGGGATCCCGCCGGTCACCACCGCCGCGACCGAGCCGCCCGCGGACAGCCCGAACGCGACGACCGCGACGGGGCCCGGCCGGGTGCCCGGCCGGTACCGCAGGAGCACCACGCACGCCACGAGCAGGCCGTACACCGCGCCGCTCGGCACCACCGGTCCGATGGTCAGGCCGAGCAGGACGTCGCACCCCGCCCAGAACAGGTAGGCGAGCAGCTCGAACCCGGCCAGGAGGGGCCGGCCGCGGCGTGTTCCGGCGTTCATGGGGCTCACGGTAGGGCGCACCGTGATCCGTCGACCTCGGTCGGAAGTACGACGACCCGTCCGGGGAAGCCCCTACCACGGGCCGATGTCGGGGACCCCCTCCCGACGGCACCGTGGCCGTCATGATCGAGGGGTTGAGGAATCCGGCCGACGTGCCAGCGCGGGTCGCCGCCGCGCCGGTGAACCTGGTCCGCACCTACGGGAACGGCCGGGCCGCGGTCCGGGCGCTGGACGGGATCACGCTGTGGCTGCCCGCGGGCCGGTTCACCGCGGTGATGGGGCCGAGCGGCTCGGGCAAGTCCACGCTGCTGCACTGCCTGGCCGGGCTGGACCGGCCGACGTCGGGGCAGGTGCTGCTGGGCGACACCGACCTGGGGAGCCTGACCGACACCGCCCTGACCCGGGTGCGCCGCGACCGGATGGGCTTCGTGTTCCAGGACGGCAACCTGCTGGGCCATCTCACGGCGGGGGAGAACATCGACCTCGCCGCCTCGCTGGCCGGGCGCCGGCCCAACCACGCGTGGCGGGCCGAGCTCGTCGAGCGTCTCGGCATCGCCGACCGGCTCACCCACCTGCCCTCGGAGCTGTCCGGTGGGCAGCGTCAGCGCGTCGCGGTGGCCCGGGCGCTGCTGGGCCGACCGGAGATCGTCGTCGCCGACGAGCCGACCGGTGCGCTCGACACCCGCTCGGGCCGCGAGCTGCTGGGGCTGCTGCGGGCCTGCGTCGACGACTACGGACAGACCGTCGTGATGGTCACCCACGACCCGCTGGCCGCCGCCGCGTCGGACCAGGTCCTGCTGCTGCGCGACGGCCGCGCCGCGGGCCGGCTGGACCGGCCCACCCCGGACCGGGTGCTGTCCGCGATGGGCGCACTGACCGGCGCCGACGACCCGGCGACCGCCGACGTCACGATCACCGGTCCGGTGGCCCGGTGAACCCGGCGACCCGCGCGGCGCTCGCCGGCGCCCGGCGCAGCCCGCGCCGGCTGCTGCTGACCGGGCTCGCCGTGCTGGTGGCGACGGTGTTCGCCGCGGCCGCGGTGATCCTCACCGCGACCCTGCGCGGCGACCTCACCGGCGACCTGTCCTCGGTGCCCGCCGGGGCCTCGTTCAGCGTGCGGACCGACGGTGCGGGGGACGGCACGGGGGACGGCGCCGTCGTCGAGCGGCTGCGGGCGGTGCCCGGTGTGGACGCGGTGTCGGCGTCGCGCTCCGGGCTCGTGTCGGTCGACGCGGGCGCCGCGAGCGGCAGCTGGGTGCTGTCCACCGACCCGATGACCGGGCCGCTGCACACCCTGGACCCGCCGACCGCAGGCCGGCTGCCCACCGGGCCGGGGGAGGTGCTGCTCGGGACGGGCACCGCGGAACGGACCGGGCTCGGGCCCGGCGCGACCGTCGGCGTCGGCGGCCGGACGTTGACCGTCACCGGTGTCGTGCCGCTGCGGTACGAGGGCAACGACATGCTCGTCCTGTCCGACGACGACCCGGCCGCCGCCGGGCTCTCCGGGTCCCGGATCGCGGTCGCGGGCGACCCGGACCCGGCCGCGCTGGCCGCGGTGCCGGGGGTCGGCGGGGTGACGACGGCCGACGAGCAGCGCGACGCGGACCTCGCGTCGGCATCGGCGTCGGCCGACGCGCTGCTGGCGGGCCTGTCGGTGTTCGTGGGGCTCGCGCTGGTCGCCGCGGCGGTGGTCGTCGCCTCCACGTTCCGGATCGTGCTGGCCCGCCGCACCCGGGAGCTGGCACTGCTGCGGTGCGTCGGCGCGAGCCGCAGGCAGGTGGCGCGCTCGGTGCTGGCCGAGGCGGTGCTCACCGGGCTCGTCGCCGGGATCGGGGGAGCGGCCCTCGCCGTCGCCGGGGGGTGGGCGGTGCTGGCCGTGGTGGGGGCGTCCGGGACGGACGCCCCGGCGCTCGTGGTGCCGTGGGGACGGCTCGCGGGCTGCGTGCTGCTCGCCGCCGTCGTGACGGTGCTGGCCGCGCTGGCCCCCGCGCTGGCCGCCGGGCGGACCCCGCCGGTGGTCGCGCTGGGGGCCGCCGACGCGACCGGCGCCCGGGCCCCGCGGGCACGGGTCCGGCTGCCGCTCGCCGCGCTCGCCCTGCTCGCCGCCGGGGGCCTCGCCGCCGTCGCGGTGGAGGTCGGCGACGCCCTCCCCGGGACCGCGCTGGCCGCGTTGTCCGGATTGCTGGTGTTCGCCGCGCTCGTGGTGGCCGGCCCGTTCGTGGTGTCCGGCGCGGCACGGGCGGTGGCACCGCTGGTCGCACGGTGGGCGCCGGGCCGGATCGCGGTCGGCAACGCCCGGCGCATGTCGCGGCGGACCGCGGCGATGACCACGGTGCTGTCGCTGGGGGTGGGGCTGACCGCCGCGTTGCTGGTCGCGGTGGCCGGGGCGTCGGCCGACGCGCGGGACGCGATCGACCGCAACTACCCGGCCGACGTCGTCGTGTTCCCCGGGGGCGTGGATGGGGACACGGGTGTGCTCGCGGCCCGGCTCGATGCGGCCCCCGAGCTGACGGCCCGGGTGTCCGACGGCGTCGTGCTCGTCGAGCCGGTGCCGGGGGCGGACCCGGTCGCGGTGCGCTCGGCGGTGGCCCGGGGCGCGGGTGACGCGTCGGCGACCTTCGTCGCGGACATGCGGGAGCAGACCGAGACCGCGGTCGGCGCGGTGCGCGGGGTCGGGCTCGGCCTGGTCGGGGTGACGCTGCTGGTGGCCGTCGTCGGGGTCGGCGTGACCCTGGCGCTGTCGGTCAGCGAGCGGACCCGGGAGATCGCGCTGCTGCGCACGCTCGGGCTGTCGCGGGCCGCGTCGCGGCGCGCGGTCGCGGCCGAGGCGGCACTGGCCGGCGCGGTCGCGGCGGTGCTGGGGGTGGTGCTGGGCGGTGCCTACGGCGTCCTGGCGCTCGCGGCGACCGGGATCGGTGTGCCGGCCGCCGGGGTCCCGGTGGGGCAGCTCGCCGGGCTGGCCGCGGCCGTCGTCGCGGTCGCGGTGGCCGCCTCGGTGGGGCCGGTGCGCCGGGCCGGGCGCATCGAGCCCGCGCACGGCGTCGTCGCGGCCTGAGGACACACCCGCGCGCCCGGACCGGGGGGTCGGGCGCGCGGGTGGCCGCGGGGGTCAGCCTGCGGGCTCCAGCACGAAGACGGGGATGACCCGGGAGGTCTTCTCCTGGTACTCGGCGTAGGGCGGGTAGGCCTCGACGGAGCGGTCCCACCACTCCTGGCGCTCGTCGCCGGTGACCTCGCGGGCCACGAACGTGCCGGTCTGCGTGCCGTCCTGCACCTGGACCTGCGGGTTCGCGACCACGTTGTGGTACCAGGCCGGGTGCTCCGGGGTGCCGCCCTTGGAGGCGATCATCGCGTAGGAGCCGCCGTGCTCGACGCGCATCACCGGCACGTAGCGCTTCTTGCCGGACTTCGCGCCGGTGGTCGTGACCAGCACGATCGGGCGGTCCATGACGGTGACGCCCTCGGTGGTGCCGTTCTCGAGGATCTTCTCGGTCTGCTCGCGGACCCAGTCGGTCGGGGAGAGCTCAGCGTTCTGCGTCATACCGGTGGAGAACCCGATACCACCGGTGATCATTCCTCGCAGCCGGGTGAGGGGCTGGTGTTCGTCGCCGGACGGTGCCTACGGTGCCGGTGCACGACCAACTGAACACGCGGGAGCTCCGTCGCGCGGGGCTGAGAGGGCGACTCGCCGGTCGCCGACCGCAGAACCGGCCGGGTAATGCCGGCCAGGGAGGACCGTCATGACAACGGCACCAGTGCGTCCGCAGCAGGTCACCACCGGCCCGATCCAGGGCTCGGCCAAGGCCTGGATCGAGGGCCCGGACGGCATCACCGTCCCGGTCCGGCGGATCTCGCTCTCCAACGGCGAGCACCACGACGTCTACGACACCTCCGGCCCGTACACCGACTCCGACGCGACCGTCGACCTGCACGCCGGGCTGCCCCGGCTGCGGGAGCCGTGGGTCGGGTCGCGGGAGCCGGGGACCCAGATGTCCTGGGCACGGGCCGGGATCGTCACCCCCGAGATGGCCTACATCGCCGTCCGCGAGCAGTGCGACGCCGAGCTCGTCCGCGCCGAGGTCGCCCGCGGCCGCGCGGTGATCCCGGCCAACCGCAACCACCCCGAGTGCGAGCCGATGATCATCGGCAAGCGGTTCCTCACCAAGGTCAACGCCAACATCGGCAACTCCGCGGTGAGCTCCTCGATCGCCGAGGAGGTGGAGAAGATGGTGTGGGCGACCCGGTGGGGCGCCGACACCGTGATGGACCTGTCCACCGGCAAGGACATCCACGAGACGCGCGAGTGGATCCTGCGCAACTCCCCGGTCCCGATCGGCACCGTGCCGATCTACCAGGCCCTGGAGAAGTGCAACGGGGACCCGGCCGCGCTGAGCTGGGAGATCTACCGCGACACCGTGCTCGAGCAGTGCGAGCAGGGCGTGGACTACATGACCGTGCACGCCGGGGTGCTGCTGCGGCACGTCCCGCTGACCGCCAAGCGGGTCACCGGGATCGTCTCCCGCGGCGGCTCGATCATGGCGGCGTGGTGCCTGGCGCACCACACCGAGTCGTTCCTGTACACCCACTTCGCCGAGCTGTGCGAGATCCTCCGCCGCTACGACGTCACGTTCTCCCTCGGCGACGGCCTGCGCCCCGGCTCGATCGCCGACGCCAACGACGAGGCCCAGCTCGCCGAGCTCGCCACCCTCGGCGAGCTGACGCGGATCGCGCGCGGGTACGACGTGCAGGTCATGATCGAGGGCCCCGGCCACGTCCCGATGGACAAGATCGTCGAGAACGTGCGGCTGGAGGAGGAGTGGTGCGACGAGGCGCCGTTCTACACCCTCGGCCCGCTGGCCACCGACATCGCGCCCGGCTACGACCACATCACCTCCGCGATCGGCGCCGCCCGCATCGCCGAGGCCGGGACCGCGATGCTCTGCTACGTCACGCCCAAGGAACACCTGGGGCTGCCGAACCGCGACGACGTCAAGGTCGGGGTGATCAGCTACAAGATCGCCGCGCACGCCGCGGACCTGGCCAAGGGGCACCCGCACGCCCAGGCCCGCGACGACGCGCTGTCGGCGGCGCGGTTCGAGTTCCGCTGGCGCGACCAGTTCGCGCTCTCGCTCGACCCGGACACCGCGACCGCCTACCACGACGAGACGCTGCCGGCCGAGCCCGCGAAGACGGCGCACTTCTGCTCGATGTGCGGGCCGGAGTTCTGCTCGATGCGGATCACCCAGGACGTCCGCGACTACGCCGAGGCGCACGGGCTGACCAGCGTCGAGGCGATCGAGGCCGGGATGGCGGAGAAGTCCGGGGAGTTCCGCGACGAGGGCGGCCGGGTGTACCTGCCGATCGCCACCGCGGACTGAGGCACCGGACCGGGGCGTGCCCCGCCGGGGCCGCGGGATCCCACCCGCGGCCCCGGCACCGTCTACCGTCGTCGGCGACCACGCACGACGCGGGAGCTCGCGGAACAGGCGGGCTGAGAGGGCGGCCGGGTCCCACCGGGACCGGCGTCGCCGACCGCGTACCGGCCGGGTAATGCCGGCCAGGGAGGACACGTCCATGGAGCCCACCGTCGGCACCACCCCGCCCCGGGTCATGACGATCGCGGGCACCGACTCGGGCGGTGGCGCGGGCATCGCCGCGGACCTGCGCACCTTCGCCGCCTGCGGGGTGCACGGCTGCCTCGCCGTCTGTGCGGTGACCGTGCAGAACTCGGTCGGGGTCACCGGCGTGCACACCGTCCCGGTCGAGACCATCGCCGGGCAGATCGCCACGGTCGCCTCCGACATCGGGCTGCAGGCCGCGAAGACCGGGATGCTCGCGAACGCCGAGATCATCGAGACCGTCGCGCGGGCCTGCGACGGATGCGACATCGGCGCCGGTCGGGCCACGCCGCTGGTCGTCGACCCGGTCGCGGCCTCGATGCACGGGGACCCGCTGCTGGCCGCCGAGGCGCTGGACGCCTACCGGCACACGCTGTTCCCGCGGGCCACGCTGGTCACACCGAACCTCGACGAGATCCGGCTGCTCGTCGAGCACGACGTGCACGACCGCGCGGGCCAGTACGCCGCGGCGAAGGCGCTGCACGCGCTCGGCCCGCGCGCGGTCCTGGTGAAGGGCGGCCACCTCGCCGAGGACACCGACGGCTGCCTGGACCTCCTCTACGACGGCGACACGGTCGTCGAGCTGCCCGGCCCGCGTTTCGACACCGGCCACACCCACGGCGGCGGGGACTCCCTGGCCGCCGCGATCGCGTCCGGGCTCGCCCGCGGGATGGAGCTGGAGGCGGCGGTGCGCTTCGGGAAGCGCTACATCGTCGAGGCGGTCCGGCACGCCTACCCGCTGGGCGCCGGGCACGGCCCGGTGTCCCCGCTGTGGGCCGTGCGGCCGTGGTGGGAGGAGGACGACTGACCCTGCGCGCCCCCTTGGATGCGAGATGGATGCGATCTCAACAAATCCGAGGTCGGGAACGACCGGGCCCCGGCGGGCCGCAGATGCGGATCCCGGCTCGCGCGTCGCTCCGCGAAGGGTGCCCTGACCTGGGGATCGGTCGCTGTGGTCTGCATCGCACTTGCCGGTGGAGGTGTATACGCTTCCGCGCGATGAGCATCTTGGGCACCCGCGTCGTCCGCACCGAGGATCCGGTCTTCCTCACGCGCGGCGCGACCTACACCGACGACCTGACCGAGGAGCGGCTGACCGGGGCGTTGCACCTGACGCTCGTCCGCTCCCCGCTGGCCCACGCGACGATCACCTCGATCGACACCTCGGCGGCGCTCGCGTCGCCCGGCGTCGTCGCCGTCGTCACCGGGGCCGACCTCGACATCGCCCCGGCGCTGCTGTTCCCGGGCGCCAACAAGGCCATGACCCGCCCGTTCGTCGCCACCGACCGCGTGCGGTTCGTCGGCGAGCCGGTCGCGGCGGTCCTCACCGAGGAGTTCTACCAGGGTGAGGACGCGGCCGAGCTGGTCGACGTCGAGTACGAGCCCCTCGACGTCGTGATCGACCCGCTGGCCGCGGTCCGTGACGAGACCCTGCTGTTCCCCGAGGCCGGGACCAACACCGCGGCCGCCTACGGGCACGACGAGGAGCAGGACGCCACGTTCTTCGACGGCTGCGAGGTCGTCGTCTCCCGGGACCTGGTGAACCAGCGGCTGGCCGCGGCCCCGCTGGAGACCCGCGCCGCCAGTGCCGTCTGGGACGGCGACCACGTCACCGTCTACATGTCCAACCAGAACGCCCAGGGCGGCCGCGACGAGATCGCCGGCTGGCTGGGCCTGGACAAGGACAAGGTGCGGGTCGTGCTCCCCGACGTCGGCGGCGGCTTCGGCGCGAAGATCGGCTCGGACCCCGAGTTCGGTCTCGTCGCCTGGCTCGCACGCCGGCAGGGCCGCCCGGTCCGCTGGAACGAGTCCCGCTCGGAGAACATGACCGGCATGGTGCAGGGCCGCGCCCAGCGCCAGACCGTCACGATCGGCGGCACCCGTGAGGGCCGGGTCACCCACTACCGGATCGACGTCGTGCAGGACCTGGGCGCCTACCCGCGCCTCGGGACCTTCCTGCCGATGTTCACCCGCATGATGGCGCCCGGCACCTACGACATCGCGAACGTCGACTCCCGCGCGCGCACCGTCGTCACCAACACGACCTCGATCGCCGCCTACCGCGGCGCCGGGCGACCGGAGGCGACCGCGGCGATCGAGCGGGCGATGGACCTGTTCGCCGCCGAGATCGGCAAGGACCCGGCGGAGGTCCGCAAGCTGAACGTGGTCGCCCCGGACAAGTTCCCGTTCCAGACCAAGGGCGGGGTCGAGTACGACTCCGGCGAGTACGCCAAGGCCATCGACCTGGCCCTGGAGAAGTCCGGCTACGCCGGGCTGCGCGCCGAGCAGAAGGCCCGCCGGGAGTCCGGCGACGCCCGCCAGCTCGGCATCGGCGTCTCCTCCTACGTCGAGATCACCGGTGGCGGCGCCTTCGCCGAGGACGCGTCGGTGGAGGTGCACCCGGACGGCTCGGTGACCGTGCTGACCGGCACGTCCCCGCACGGGCAGGGCCACGCCACGGCGTGGGCGATGCTCGCGTCCGACCAGCTCGGCGTCCCGATCGAGAAGATCACCGTCAAGCACGGCGACACCGACCTCGTCCCGCGCGGCGGCGGCACCATGGGGTCGCGCTCGCTGCAGACCGGTGGCGTCGCGGTGCACCAGGCCTCGGCCGAGCTGGTCGACCTGGCCAAGCAGCGCGCCGCGGAGCTGCTCGAGGCGGGCGTGGACGACCTGGAGCTCGACCCCGAGCACGCCGCGATCACCGTCAGGGGTGTCCCCGGCGCGAAGTCGGTGACCCTGGCCGAGCTGGCCGCCTCCGAGCAGCTCAAGGTCGACACGACCTGGGACGGCAAGAAGCCGACCTTCCCGTTCGGCGCGCACGTCTGCGTCGTCGAGGTGGACACCGAGTCCGGCAAGGTGACGGTCGAGAAGATCGTCGCCGTGGACGACGCCGGACCCATCCTCAACCCGCTGCTCTGCGACGGTCAGCGGCACGGCGGGATCGCCCAGGGCATCGCGCAGGCGCTGCTCGAGGAGGTCGTCTACGACGAGGAGGGGCAGCCGCTCACCGGCACCTTCGCCGACTACGGCATCCCGTCGGCCGCCGAGCTGCCCAGCTTCGACCTGGTCGAGATGACGACCCCGACGCCGGTCAACCCGATGGGCTACAAGGGCATCGGCGAGGCCGGGACGATCGGCTCCACCCCCGCCACCCAGAGCGCGGTCATCGACGCCCTGTCCCACCTCGGCGTCACGCACATCGACATGCCCCTGACCCCGATGCGGGTCTGGGAAGCCATCCAGGAGGCCTCCAAGTGAAGGTCGAGATCACCGTCAACGGTGAGCCCACCAGTGCCGACGTGGAGCCCCGTCAGCTGCTCGCGCACTACCTGCGGGAGACCGTCGGGCTGAAGGCCACCAACATCGGCTGCGACACCACGTCCTGCGGCGCGTGCACCGTGCTGCTCGACGGGGACGCGGTCAAGTCGTGCACCGTGCTGTCGGTGCAGGCCGACCAGCAGTCGGTCACCACCATGGAGGGGCTCGACGGCGCCGCCGAGGGCCGCCCCGAGCACCCGGTCACCGCGGCGTTCCGGTCCGAGCACGGGCTGCAGTGCGGCTTCTGCACCCCGGGCATGGTCATGTCCGCGGTGTCGCTGATCAGCCACGACGACGACCTGGACGAGCGGAAGGTCCGCGAGGGACTGGAGGGCAACCTCTGCCGCTGCACGGGCTACCACAACATCGTGCGCGCGGTGCTCGTCGCCGCGGGCAAGGACCCGGACGCCGCGCAGAAGGCCGAGGCCGAGGCCGACGCGCTGCGCACCGCGCCCGGCTTCTCCCGCGGGGAGGCCGGCGCATGATCCCCCTCGCGTTCGACTACGCCCGCCCGGACACCCTCGACGACGCCATCGCGCTGCTCGCCGAGAAGGGCGAGGACGCCAGCGTCCTGGCCGGCGGCCACTCGCTGATCCCGGTCATGAAGGTGCGCCTCGGCGCGCCGGAATTCCTGATCGACATCGGCAGGCTCCCGGAGCTGTCCTACATCCGTGTCGAGGGCGACGAGCTCGCCGTCGGTGCGGGCACCAAGCACCGCGACGTGGTCGACTCCGCCGAGGTCGCGGCCGAGGTGCCGCTGCTCGGAGCGGTCGCCCGCACCGTCGGTGACCCGCAGATCCGGGCCCGCGGCACGCTCGGCGGCACCGTCGCGCACGCCGACCCGGCCGCGGACCTGCCCGCCGCGCTGCTCGCGCTGGACGCCACTGTCGTCCTGCAGGGGCCGCGCGGGAAGCGCTCGGTGCCGATCGGCGAGTTCTACACCGGCGTGTTCACCACCGTCCGCGAGCCCGACGAGCTGATCGTCGAGATCCGGATCCCGCGCTGCGGCGACAAGGGGTGGGCCTACGAGAAGTTCACCCGGCGCAGCAACGACTGGGCGATCGTCGCCGTGGCGGTGTCCGACGACCGGATCGGCCTGGTCAACATGGGGTCGACCGCGCTGCGGGCGTCCGCGACCGAGCAGGCGCTCCGGGCCGGGAAGAGCATCGCCGAGGCCGCTGCGCTGGCCGCCGAGGGTGCCGAGCCGCCCGCCGACACCCACGGGTCGGTCGCCTACCGCACCCACCTGGTGCAGGTGCTGACCCGCCGCGCGCTGGAGACCGCGCACGGCAGGCGTTGAGCCGCGCACCGGCGGCCCGTGTCCCCTCCCGGGACGCGGGCCGCCGGTGTCTCAGGGCTCGGGGCGGACCAGCCCGGCCTCCTGCGCGGCGATCGCGGCCTGGGTGCGCGAGCGCAGCCCCAGCTTCGCCAGGACGCGTGAGACGTGCGTCTTCGTCGTCCCCTCCGAGATGACCAGCTCCGCGGACAGCTCGGCGTTGGACAGCCCGCGGCCCAGCCCGGCGAGCACGTCGGCCTCCCGTGCGGTGAGCAGCTCCAGCCCCGGTACCGACGACGGCCGCGGGGCCCCCGCGTAGCGGCGGATCACCCGCCGGGTCACCTCCGGTGCCAGCACCCCCTCGCCGCGGGCCACCGACCGGACGCCGTCGGTCAGCCGGGCCGCGTCGACCGACTTCAGCAGGAACCCCGCCGCCCCGGCCGCCAGCGCACCGTCGACGAGCTCGTCGAGGTCGAACGTGGTGAGCACCAGGACCTGCGCCGTCCCGGACGCCAGGATCCGCCGGGTGGCCTCGATGCCGTCGATACCGGGCATCCGGATGTCCATCAGCACCACGTCGGGGCGGTGCTCGTCGGCCGCCCGGACCGCGGAGAGCCCGTCGGCGACCTCGGCGACGACCTCGATGTCCGGTGCCGACCCGAGGATCAGCATCAGGCCGGTGCGGCCGGCCTCCTGGTCGTCGGCGACGACCACCCGCACGCTCATCGCGGCACCTCCTGGTCGTGGTCGGGGGCCGGCCCGGACCAGCCAGCCGTCGCCGTCGGGGCCCGCCTGCAGGGTGCCGCCGACGGCGCGGGCGCGCTCGCGCAGGCCGTCGAGCCCGGTGCCACCGTGCATGCCCGGTCCCGCCGCGGGGCGACGGCCGGGACCGTTGCGCACCTCGACGAGCAGCCGGTCCTCGGCGTGGCCTGTGGGGCCCGCCCCGGGGCCGCGCGGGGCCGCGCCGGGGCGGTGCGGTGGGGCCGGGTGCCCGGGGTCCAGGGCCAGGCTCACCGTCACCTCCGAGCCGGGGGCGTGCTTCGCCGCGTTGGTCAGCGACTCCTGCACGATCCGGTACCCGGCGAGGTCGACCGGAGCGGGCAGCGGTGAGTCCCCGCGACCGTCGCGGACGGTGGGGGACAGGCCCGCCGCACGGGCCTCGTCGAGCAGCGCGTCGACCTCGGACAGCCGGGCGGGCGCTCCGGGCGGGTCGGCCGTGTCGCCGTCGCGCAACAGCCCGATCATCGTGCGCATCTCCCCGAGCGCGGCGACACCGGACTCCCGCACCGTGCCCAGCACCCGCCGGACCAGGGCCGGCTCGGCCCCCGGCTGCAGCGCGGCCTCGGACTGCAACGCGATCGCCGACAGCCGCCCGGCGACGACGTCGCGCAGGTCGCGGGCCATCCGGGCCCGTTCCGCGGCGACCGCGGCGTCCCGTTCCCGCGAGGCCGTCCGCGCCACGTCCGCGGCCCGCTCCCGCTCGACGGCGGCCAGGTCCCGGAACCGGCGCACCTCCAGCCCCCACACCAGGGGCAGTCCGACGACCAGCGTCAGGTTGAGCACGAGGTAGGTGCCGGCGCGGGCGCCGGCCACCAGCAGGGCCGCGACGCCGAGCAGGGTGGCGTTCCCGCCCGCGGCGACGGCCACCGCACGCGCGGTGCGCCGCGGCGGGAACACCACGGCGCAGTACAGCAGGTCGGTGAACACGAGCACGGTCCCGATCTCGGTCCGGGTGCCCAGGACGGGGCCCGTGAGCAGGACCGCCGTGCCGGCCAGGAGCCCGGCGGGTACGGCGACCCGGCGGATCGTCGCCGCGGCGCAGTCGAGCCCCATGAGCAGCAGCGACACCGCCGTCGGCCCGGTCCCTGCGTCCGCCGGGGCGATGCCCGCGTCGGGCAGCGCCCAGATGAGCAGGAGCCCGACCACGAACCACACGACACCGGTCCCGGCGTCGCGATGCACCGAGGGTGCGCCGCCGTCGCGGTTCACCAGGTACGTGATCACACCCCATCCCAGCACGTCCGGGGCCCCTGCTGCGTCCGTCGAAGGTGGTACACGCGGATCGGTCGCGCGCCGGACGCGCCGCCGCGACGGGGGCGGCAGGATCAGCGGCCATGGGGGAGTCGCTGTTCGCCGAGCCGCTGCTGTGGCTGATCGTCGGTGCCGAGGTCGGGTTCTGGGTGTTCCTGCTGGCCGGTCTGGGGGCGCGCTACCTGCTGCGCCGCCGCGCACTCGGGGCCGTCCTGCTGCTGGGGGTGCCGCTGATGGACCTGGTGCTGGTCACCGCGTCCACCCTGGACCTGGCCACCGGTGGCGAGCCGTCGCGGGTGCACGGGCTGGCGGCGCTCTACCTCGGCATCACCGTCGCGTTCGGGCACTCGCTGGTCCGGTGGGCCGACGTCCGGTTCGCGCACCGCTTCGCCGGCGGGCCCGCCCCCGTGCGCCCGCCGCGGGGCGGCGGTGCGCGGATGCGCCACGAGTGGCGCGAGTACGGCAAGGTCGTCGCCGCCTGGGTGATCACGGCCGCGGTGCTGGTCCTGCTGTCGGTCGCCGGCGGCCGACCGTTCCCGGAGCCGGGTGCCTGGCCCCAGGACCCGATGTGGTCCTGGCTCGCGACGGCATCGCTGGTCGCTGGGATCTGGTTCGTGGCCGGGCCGCTGTGGGCCACCGTGTTCCCCGGTGAGGACGACCGGGAGCGTTCCGGTGCCCGGTGACCGCCTCGCGGCCCCGGACGTCCTGCGCGGCCTGGCGATCGCCGGGACCTTCGCGACCAACGTCTGGGTGTTCGCCGATCCCCGCGGCCCGGGTGCGGTGTTCGCCGGGTTCACCGAGGGCTGGTGGCTCGACACCGCGCTGCGCGCCGTCGCGAACGGGAAGTTCCTCGCGCTGCTGACGCTGCTGTTCGGCATCGGGATGGAGCTGCAGTACCGCTCCGCGGTGCGGCGGGGGCTGCGGTGGCCCGGCCGCTACCTCGCCCGTGCCGCGATCCTGTTCACCGAGGGCCTGCTGCACTACGTGCTGGTCTTCGAGTTCGACGTGCTGATGGGCTACGCCCTCGCCTCGGTGCTGGTCGCGTGGCTGGTGGGCCGGTCGGCGCGGGTACGGACGGCGGCGGCCTGCGTCGCCGCTGCGGTCACGGTGCTGCTGGTGGGCGGTGCGTCCGTCGCGACGACCGGGGCCACCGGCGCGGACGTGCCGGTACCGCCGTACCCGCAGACCTGGAGCGGGCAGGTCGTCGCACGGCTGACCGACCCGCTGCTGTACCGGGTCGAGCTGGTCCTGATCGTCCCGTCGGCGGTGGTCCTGTTCCTGGCCGGCTCGGCGCTGCTGCGCGCAGGCCTGTTCGACGACGGTGCCGTCGCCCTGCGTCGCCGGCTGATCGGCACCGGTGCGGCCGGCACGGTCCTCACCCTGCTCACCACGCTCGGCGGGGACCCGTGGTTCCTCGTCGAGCGCTACCTGGTGGCCCCGCTGGTCGCACTGGGGCTGCTCGGTCTGGTCCCGGAGGTCCTGGCCCGGCTCCGCGGCCCGGCCGGGCCGGGGCGACGCGGGCTCACCGCGCTCGGCCGGACCGCGATGACCTGCTACGTCGGCCAGAACGTGGTGGCGGCGGTGCTCTTCGGTGCCTGGGGACTCGGCCTGGCCGGGGCGCTCTCCGGTGTCGCGGCGCCGCTGCGGACCGGCGCCGTCGTCGCGGTGTGGGCCCTCGTCGTCGCCGGGTCGGCCGCGGCGGCGGGGTGGTGGCTGCGCCGGCACGACCGCGGACCGCTGGAGGCGCTCACCCACGCCCTGATCAGAGGTCGATCACCAGCCAGCCCCCGTGGTGTTCGGACACGCTGAACCGACGGCCGGTGCGCTCACCGATCCGGTGCAGCACGCGCTCGTCGAAGACCCGGACGTGCCCCCAGGCGGGGTTCGGCTCGTCCTCGAAGGGGACGGCGACCACCACCCGTCGGCGGGCCAGGCGGAGCATCTCGGCCACCACCTCGTCGCCCTCGGCCTCGGACAGGTGCTCGACCAGATGCACGGCGAACACGGTGTCCGCGCTGTCGTCGGGCAGGGCGACGGCGCGGGCGTCGGCGACGTGGGTCTCCAGGTCGGCGCCCAGCTGCGGCGCCATCCGGGTCAGCAGGTCGACGGTGCCGCCGGTGAGGTCGGTCGCGGTGACCCGGTGGCCGTCGCGGGCCAGCTGCAGCGACAGGAACCCGAAGCAGCAGCCCAGCTCCAGCACCTGTCCGCCCAGCACCAGCGAGCGGGCGTGGGCGTGCACGGGGGCCATCTCGGCGTTCGTGCCGCCCGGCTCGGGGTCGCCGGCCAGCGCGTCGAGGGTGTTGCGGTAGAACGCGAGCCACGCGTCGTCGGGCTGCTCCGGGTCCTTCGCCGCGCTCGCGACGCAGGCGACGAACGCCTCCTCGAGCTGCTCGGCGGGCAGGATCCCGGGTTGCACCAGGGTGCGGTCCAGCCAGCCGGCGAGGTCGTTGGAGAGCCGGTCGGTTCCGATCATGGACGCTCCTGTGCGTGCGGTGGCTGCTCCACGCTAGGTGGTCGCGGGCGCACCGCACCACGTCCGATCGCGGGGCACCTGCCCGTCCGGACGGTGGGGGCGGGTGCTCAGGCGTTCTGCGCGGCGAGCAGCCGGGCCTTCAGCGCGGCGTCCTTGTTGACCGGGTCGTGGGCGCCGTCCGGGACGGTCCCGGCGGCGACCGCGATTGCGTTCATGGTGCCGACCATCCGGCAGAGGTGGGCGATCCGGCGCTCGTCCGCGTCGACGGGAGGGGCACCGTCGAGCAGGGCCAGGGTGCGGTCCACCCAGATCACCTCGGCGTGCATCCCGGCCTCCTCGAGCACGGCGCGCAGGCGCAGCCCGATCTCGCGCCGGGACAGCCCGGCCCAGTCGTCCAGCGTGCGGGCGTCCAGCGGGAACACCCGGTCCCGGTCGCGCAGGTGGATGAGCTCCAGGGCGTGTGCCCGGCCGTAGGCGCAGTACACGCACCCGTTCGCGAGGGAGATCGTGAGGCCGGCCAGGTGGGTGCGCACGGGGCCCAGCACGCGCAGGGTGACCAGGAAACGGGGGAAGTTCGCGGCGAACCAGCGCAGCGCGGGACCGCTGCCCATCGCGGCGACCATCGCGGGGATCACCCCGGGCGTGTAGCCCCACAGTGCCGTGCACACCCGCCCGACGGCCCGGACGACCAGCCCACCCTCACCCACCACACGGCCCGCCTTCCGAAGGAGGCCCATGATACGTGGGACGGCCCCGGTGCGGTCCGAAATGGGCCGAACGGCCCATCCCGGGCGCCGGGTGCGGCGCGCGGCCGGACGCCCACCCGGTTAGCGTTCGATCATGGCTCTCGTCCCCGCCGTCGTCGCACCCCGCCCGCTGCCGATCGAGGACCCCGAGGCACTGGTGGACTCGGAGATCGAGGTCGGCGAACCGGGACCGCACGACCTGCTCGTCGACGTCCGCGCCGTCTCGGTGAACCCGGTGGACCGCAAGGTCCGCGCCTCCTTCGACCCGGCCGACGGGCCGAAGGTGCTCGGCTTCGACGCGGCGGGCGTCGTCGTGGAGGTGGGGGCGTCGGTACAGGGGTACGCCCCCGGCGACGAGGTCTACTACGCCGGCGCGATCGACCGGCCCGGCAGCAACGCCCACCGTCAGCTCGTCGACTCGCGCATCGTCGGCCGCAAGCCCTCGAGCCTGGACTTCGCCGCCGCGGCCGCGCTGCCGCTGACCTCGCTCACGGCCTGGGAGTGCCTGCACGACCACCTGCGGGTCACCGCGGAGTCCACCGGCACCCTGCTCGTGGTGTCCGCCGCGGGCGGCGTCGGCTCGATGGTCCTGCAGCTCGGTCGCCGCACCGGGCTGACCCTGGTCGGCACCGCGTCGCGGGCGGAGTCCGCGGACTGGGCCCGCACGATGGGCGCGCACGCGATCGCCGACCACCACGACCTCGTCGCGACCGTCCGTGCGGCCGCCCCGGACGGCGTCCGGTACGTGTTCTCGCCGGTCTCGGAGGGCAACGTCGAGGCCTACGCCGAGCTCATGACCCCGCGCGGCATCGTCGTCGCCATCGACGAGCCGGAGGGACTGGACACCCTGCCGCTGAAGACGAAGTCGCAGGCCTGGCACTGGGAGCTGATGTTCACCCGGCCGCTGTCCGAGCCGACCTCGACGGTGCAGCGGGAGATCCTCGACGAGGTCGCCCGCCTGGTCGACGCCGGCGAGCTGCGCACCACCGAGACGCGGCGCCTGCAGGGCCTGACCGCCGCGTCGCTCCGGGAGGCACACCGGCTGATCGAGTCCGGCAGCACCGTCGGGAAGATCGTCGTCGAGCGCTGACCCGGGGTGTCGCACCGGGGTGTCGCAACCGGGGTGTCGCACGAACGGGCCGTTCGTACGAAAGGTTCGTACGAACGGCCCGCTCGTGCACACCGGGGACGTGGGCCGGGGGACGTGGGCCGGGGTCAGCGGCCGATCAGCTCGCCCGCCATCTCGTTGGTCGTCGCCTCGAAACCGGACAGGTCCCGCACCACGCGGACGCGGTCGCAGTACTCGGCGTAGGCGGGCAGGTCGCAGCGACCCAGTCCCCACGAGTACCGCGGCTCGGGGGTCAGCCAGATCGTCTCCCGGGCCCGCCGGGTGATCTCGACGAACGCCTCCATGTTCGGGTCGTTGCCGTTCCCGCGGCCGTCGCCGAGCACCAGCACCGTGGTCCGGCGGGTGACCGCCGAGCCGTGGTCCTCCAGGAACTGGCCGAAGGCCAGGCCGTAGTTGGAGTTGGCGTCGACGTCGAGCTGGTCGCCCCCGAAGATCAGCCCGAGGGCGTGCTCGACGGGGTGGTCGGCGAACAGGTCGGTCACCTCGACCAGGTCGGCGACGAACGCGAACGAGCGCACCTGGCCGAACAGGTCCTGCAGCCCGTGCACCAGGTGCAGGGTGAACCGCGCGGTCGCGCGCACCGACAGCGAGACGTCGGCCAGCACCACCAGGCGTGGCTTGTCCTCCTGGCGCTGCACGGTGACCGGGGAGAACGGGACGCCGTCGTAGCGCATGTTCTTGCGCATGGTGCGGGCCGAGTCGATCCGGCCCCGCGGCGAGACCCGTCTGCGGTGGGTCAGCGCGCCGTGCAGCGACTTCGCGAGCCGCCGCAACGAGTCCTCCAGCTGCATGCGCTCGGTCTCGCTGGCCCGGTCGACCTCGGCGACGCGTTCGGCGTCGTCGTGGCCCTCGACGATCCGCTGCTCGATCGCGAGCAGCTTCTCCAGGTGGGCCTTGAGCAGCTCGGGGAGGTTGTCGAGCACTCCGGTGAGGCGCCGGCGCAGCGCGGCGGCGTCGTCCTCGGTGCCCTGCTCCTCCTCCGACAGCCGGTCCTCCTCGGAGTTCAGCCAGCCCAGCAGCGCGTCCTGCTGGGCGACCGAGAGGTCGGCGTCGACCTTGGTGCCCTGCTGCTGGGAGATGTCCCCCGGCCGGCCACCGCCGGAGAACCGGTCGGTCTCGATCTGCACGCGCTGGCCCTCGGTGGCGTCGCCCGCCTGCTCCTTGGAGAGCACGATCTCGTCCGTCATCGAGGCCATGTCGATCTTGTTGGCCTCCTGGTGCAGGTTGTACTGCTCGGCCAGGTCCTCGGGGTCGAAGAACTCCTTGATGTCGACCGGGGCGCCGTGGTCGTGACCCTCCTGAGGGGTCTCCGACGGCTCCTCGGACAGCGTGAAGTTCTCCAGCGGGGTGTCGTCGCTCAGGTCCCCGTGGCCGTGCCCGTGGCCGTGGCCGTGGCCGGTGTCGGACTCACCCACTCTCACCAGCGCGAAGAACAGGTCGAAGACCTCGTCGAAGGTCGCCTCGTCACGCCGGTCCTTGATCAGCGCGATGCGCAGCGCCTCCTTGAGCACCGCCTTGTCGGACAGCACCCCGGGCTGGGCGGCGCAGGCCATCGCGTCGAGCGCCTCGGACACCGAGATGCGCACCGACCGGATCCGCAGCAGCCGGACGAAACGGTGGATGCTCGCTTCCACGCCGGGCCCCGATCAGACCGGGCGCTTGCGGGAGCCGCCGAAGGACCGGGTGCCCTGGCCGGGGGAGACCTTCCGGATCGCCGACGGCGGCGGCGCGACCCCGCCGGGCAGGCCGCCGTAGATGCCGCCGTGCCGTCCCGCCTGGTCCTTCGCGGCCCGCTTGGCGCGTCCGTCGACGTCGCCGTCGTCGTGGTCGTCGTCCACGCGGGCGGCCGGGGCGCTCGGCGCCGGGGCCGCGGGCCCGTCGTGGTCGTGGTCCCCGTCGTGGCCGTGCCCGTGCCCGTGCCCGTGGCCGTGCCCGTGCCCGTGGCCGTGCCCGTGTCCGTGCTCGGGGACCACGGCGTTCGGGTCGACCAGCCGCGGCAGTGCGTCGAGGGCCTTCTTGACGTCCTTGTCGTACTTGACGACGACCGACACGGTGTCGGACAGGATCTGCGAGCTCAGCTCGTCGACCCCCAGCACGGCCAGCGTGCGCGCCCAGTCGATGGTCTCCGAGATCGACGGCGACTTGCGCAGCTCCAGCTCGCGCAGCCCGCGCACCACGTTCACGAGCTCCTCGGCCAGCTGGTCCGACAGCCCGGTCTTCTTCGACTTCACGATCTCCAGCTCGCGGGAGGCCGACGGGTAGTCGAGGAACAGGTGCAGGCAGCGCCGCTTGAGCGCGGCGGCGAGGTCGCGGGTGTTGTTGGAGGTCAGCAGCACGTACGGGCGCTGTTCGGCGACGAACGTGCCGATCTCGGGCACGGAGATCTGGAACTCGCCCAGGGTCTCCAGCAGCACGGCCTCCAGCGCCTCGTCGGCGCGGTCCACCTCGTCGATCAGCAGCACGACGGGCTGCTCGGAGCGGATGGCCTCCAGCAGCGGGCGCGGGGCGAGGAAGCGCTCGGAGAAGAACACGCTCTCCTGCGAGCCGATCCGGTCGACCGCCGACGCCAGATCGGGCGCGTCCTCGACGAGCTGCCCGATCTTCTCCCGCAGGATCTGGGTGTACATGAGCTGCTTGCCGTAGTCCCACTCGTACAGGGCCTTGGTCTCGTCCTGGCCCTCGTAGCACTGCAGGCGCAGCAGCCGGCGCCCGGTGGCGACGGCGAGCATCTTCGCCAGCTCGGTCTTGCCGACGCCTGCGGGGCCCTCCAGCAGCAGCGGCTTGTCCAGCCGGGTCAGCAGGAACACCGTCGTGGCCAGGCGGGTGTCGGCGATGTAGCCCTGTTCGCGCAGGGTCTCGATCACCTGCTCGACGGACTCGAACGGGCCGGTGGAGGCGACGGCGTCCGCCGCCTCGGTGACAGTGGGGACGACAGCCTCGGACACGCGGGTATCTCCTTCGCGGGCCGCACCGGCTCTGGTGCGGAGAAGTGCGGGGCCGCAGCCAGCGGGCCCACCCATCCGAGTATCACCTCGGATGGCTGGGCCCGCTGGCGCGACGGTGGACGTCCTGACCTGCGGATCAGGTCAGCAGGTCGTCCAGGTCACCGTTGATGGAGTGGTCGACGACCGGGCGGACGGTCTCGAACGTGCACTCCTTCGGGTTGCCCGGGGTGCAGGCGTCGCCGAGGACGTGGTTGGTGATCCGGTCGACGTTGGCCGCGTCACCGACGATGGTGGGCGCGTTCTCGTAGAACTTGGTCGGGCCGATGCCCAGCCGGTTCTTCGAGTAGGTGTCCTGCTTGACGTCGGCGAACTTCTCCGGGATGCCCACGTCGCGCAGCAGCCGGATGGAGGCGGCCAGGGCGGCGTCGGCGGCCTGCGGCTTGGTCATGCCGCGGGTGTCGACCCCCATCGCCTCGGCGATGTCGGCGAAGCGCTCGTACACGACGGGCATGTTGAACGCCCACACGCGGGGCAGCGCGATGGCGTTGTTCAGGCCGTGGTGGGTGTCGTAGAACGCCGACACCGCGTGGCTGATCGAGTGGATGATCCCGAGACCACCGGAGTTGAACGCCTGGGCGGCGATGTACTGCGCGTACATCATGCCCTCGCGGCCGGAGAGCTCCTGGCCGTTCCAGACCGCCTTGCGCAGGTTCTGCGAGGTCAGCTTGATCGCGTGCAGTGCGTTGCCCAGCGACGGCTGGAAGTCCAGCCGCGAGACGTAGGGCTCCGAGGCGTGCGCGAGCACGTCGAACCCGCACTGCGCGGTGTAGTCGATCGGGCAGTCGTAGTAGAGCACCGGGTCGTCGATCGCCAGGGTGGTGACCGAGGCGTCGTCGAACGCGACGTACTTGTGCGGGTTGTCGGGGTCGGTCGTGGTGTCGGTGATGACGTAGGCCCACGAGGTCTCCGAGCCGGTGCCGGCCGTGGTGGAGACCGCGATGTGCGGCGGGTTGGCCGGGTTCTCGGACTTGTTGAAGCCCTCGAACTCGTTGACGTTGCGGCCGTCGTGCGCGACCGAGATGCGCGCGCCCTTACAGGCGTCGTGCGAGGAGCCGCCGCCGATGGAGACGAAGGAGTCGCAGTTGTTCTGCTGGTAGAGGCCCACAGCGTCCATGACGTTGTAGTCCTTGGGGTTCGACTCGACCTTGTCGTAGAGCACGACCTCGAGGCCGTGGTACTTCATCGACTCGACGATCTTGTGGACGATGTCGGTGCCACGCAGGCCCGACGTCATGACCAGGGTCTTCTTGAAGCCCAGCTTCAGGGCCTCCGGGCCGATGAGCTCGTGCGACCCCGGACCCATGAGCGCACGGGGGAACGGGTGGAACTCCTTGATGGGGAACGGCTTGAGCAGCTCGTCTACCTGCATGTCAGCCCTTTCTGAGGCAGGTGGATGGGTCGAGACCGCACGCTAGGACCCCTGTGGCCGCGGGCACAGGGGTGATCGCCATTACCCCTCGGGAGACCGGGCAGGTTCCCCCTCCGAACGGAGGGGCGCAGGGTGAGGTCGCCCTCGACCCGGCGACCGGGGAGGGCGTGGTAGTACTGCCAAGATATGGCAACAAGGAGCGATCGGCAACAGTCCGTCCGGCCGGGCCCGGGGTAGTGTCGGGTCGCCGACGGTTCGTGGCGGCCCGGGAACGGGGCGTCACGAGGCAAGAGGGAACCCGGTGGGAATCCGGGACTGCCCCGCAGCGGTGAACGGGAACGACCGCCGTCAACAGCACTGGGAGTGATCCCGGGAAGCGACGGCCAGTAGGTGTGAGCAGTGCGCCCGTGAGTCCGAAGACCTGCCGCCGGTGCGTGCGCCGTCCGGCGTGCGCGGATCCGTGGCCTCGCGGGAGGGTCGGGCGGACGCCGGGCACCGACGTGCCCGGCGGTCGCGGGCGCACCGTGCCGGCGACGGGTCCTCCACCGCACTCGCGAGGAGAGAGGGCCGTGAGCATGTCTTCCACCAGCAGCATCGGCACGACCGTGCTCGGCTACCCGAGGATCGGGCCGGGCCGGGAGCTCAAGCGGGCCACCGAGTCCTACTGGGCCGGGCGGACCGACGCGTCCGCGCTGCACGACGTCGCCGCCGGGCTGCGCCGTGAGACCTGGACCGGGCTGCGCGACGCCGGGCTCGACCAGGTCCCCGGCAACACGTTCTCGTTCTACGACCACGTCCTGGACACCGCGCTGGCGGTGGGGGCGGTGCCCGAGCGCTTCGCGGGCGTCACCGATCCACTGGAGCGGCTGTTCGCGATGGCCCGCGGCCGTACCGGCGCCCCGGCCTGCGAGATGACCAAGTGGTTCGACACCAACTACCACTACCTGGTTCCCGAGGTCGGCCCCGGCACCCGGCTCGCGCCGGGCAGCCGCAAGGCCCTCGAGGAGCTCCGCGAGGCCCTGCGCGGCGGCGTCACCACCCGCCCGGTGCTGGTCGGGCCGGTGACCTTCCTGCTGCTGTCCAAGCCCGCCGAGGGGGCGCCGGAGGGCTTCCGGCCGCTGGACCTGCTCGCCCCGCTGGTCGAGGTCTACCGCGACCTGCTCGTCGAGCTCGCCGACGCGGGCGCGGAGTGGGTCCAGCTCGACGAGCCGGCCTTCTCCGCCGACCGCACCCCGGAGGAGGTCGCGGCACTGCGCCGGGCCTACGACCGGCTCGCCTCGGCGACCCGGCGCCCGAAGATCCTCGTCGCGTCCTACTTCGGGGAGCTGGGCCCGGCGCTGCCCGTGCTCGCCGCCACGGCCGTCGAGGGGCTGGCCCTCGACCTCGTCGCGGGCGGCGCGGACCTCGACGCCCTCGACCCGACGGTCCCGGGACTGGACCGCAAGGTGGTGCTGGCCGGGGTCGTCGACGGTCGCAACGTCTGGCGCACCGACCTGGATCGGGCGCTGGCGACGGCCGGGCGGCTGGTCGGCGTCGCGGGGCGGGTCGAGGTCTCGACGTCGTGCTCGCTGTTGCACGTCCCCTACGACCTGGCCGCCGAGACCGGGCTGCCCGCCGACGTCGTCGACATGCTGGCGTTCGCCCGGCAGAAGGTCGACGAGGTCGTGGTGCTGGGACGGGCCCTGCACGAGGGACCCGACGCGGTCGCGGCCGAGCTCGCCGCCGCCCGGGCGACCCGGGACCGGGTCGCCGTCACCGCGCGCCGCGACGAGAAGGTCCGTTCCCGGCTCGACGCGCTCGGTCCGGACCACTACCGGCGCGGTCCCGGCGAGCGCCGGGCGACGGTCCAGCGGGACGCGCTCGGCCTGCCCGTCGTCCCGACGACGACGATCGGCTCGTTCCCGCAGACCGGGCAGATCCGGCGCGACCGGGCCGCGCACCGCTCCGGCGCCATCGACACCGGCACCTACACCGAGCGGATGCGTCAGGAGATCGTCCGCGTGGTGCGGCTGCAGGAGACCATCGGGCTCGACGTCCTGGTGCACGGCGAACCCGAGCGCAACGACATGGTCCAGTACTTCGCCGAGAACCTCGACGGCTTCGCCACCACCGAGCACGGCTGGGTGCAGTCCTACGGCTCGCGGTGCGTGCGCCCGCCGATCCTGCACTCGGACGTGTCCCGGCCCCGGCCGATCACGGTGGAGTGGGCCGAGTTCGCGCAGTCGCTGTCCGACACGCTGGTCAAGGGGATGCTGACCGGGCCGGTGACGATCCTCGCCTGGTCGTTCGTGCGCGACGACCAGCCGCTCGGCGACACCGCCCGGCAGGTGGGCCTGGCCCTGCGCGACGAGGTGGGCGACCTGGAGGCCGCCGGGATCCGGATCATCCAGGTCGACGAGCCCGCGCTGCGCGAGCTGCTGCCGCTGCACGAGCGGGACCGGCCCGCGTACCTGGACTGGGCGGTCGACGCGTTCCGGCTGGCCGTCGGCGCCGTCGCCGACGCCACCCAGATCCACACCCACCTGTGCTACTCCGAGTTCGGCGAGGTGGTGGGCGCGATCGACGGGCTCGACGCCGACGTCACCACGGTGGAGGCGGCCCGGTCCCGGATGGAGGTGCTGGCCGACCTCGGGCCGGGCGTGCCCCGTGGGCTCGGCCCGGGCGTCTACGACGTCCACTCACCGGAGGTCCCGGGCACCGACGAGCTGGCCGACCAGCTCGGTGCGGCGCTGCGTCACATCGGACCGGACCGGCTCTGGGCCAACCCGGACTGCGGGCTGAAGACCCGCGGCGAGGCGGAGACCGTGGCGGCGCTGACGAACCTGGTCGCCGCGGCCCGCCGGGTCCGGGACCGGGCGACGACCGGCTGAGCCCACCCCGCGCCGGCCACCCGGGCCAGCGGTGACGAGCGGGCCGTTCGTACGAAAGGTTCGTACGAACGGCCCGCTCGTGCGGAGGCGGAGGGGTTCCTCACGCCGTATTGAGTGAACAGGTGCTCAGATGTAGGCATGGAGGGTGATCACACGGAAGACGGCCTCGCTGCTCGTGGCCTGCGCCCTGGTGTTGGCCGGCTGCGGGGCAGGTGGCGGCTCCGGCGGGACGCCGGACCCGGCCGGTGAGCTGACGGTGGCCCTGCAGTTCCCGCCACGCGCCGACTACGCCTTCGACGCCGACGACGGCGCGCGGCTGCAGACCCTCGGCGTCGCCGAGACCCTGACCACGGTCGACGCCGACGCGCGTCCGGCCCCGATGCTCGCGACGGCCTGGGAGCAGCAGGGCAACGCCTGGCGGTTCACCCTCCGCTCCGGCGTCCGGTTCCACGACGGCACCCCACTCACCCCGGACGCCGTCGTCACCGCGCTGCGCCACGTGGCGGGCGTCGAGGCCCCGCCGCGGGCGATCCGGGACATCGGCCTCGCCGTCGCCCCCGACGGCCCGGACGCCGTGCGCATCACCACCACCGAGCCCGACCCGGTCATGCCGCTGCGCCTGTCCAGCGGCAACCTCGGCATCCTCGCCCCCGCCGCGTACGCCGGCGGCGGGGCGCCGGAGTACCTGCGCACCGCGACCGGTCCCTTCGTGCTGGACTCCGTCAGCGGCTCGGACTCCGCGCAGCTGGTCCGCAACGACGACTACTGGGGCGAACCGGCGGGCGCCGCCCGGGTCACCGTCCGCTACGTCGAGGACCCGCAGGCCAGGGCACTCGCGATCCGGTCCGGTGACGTGCAGTTCGCCGAGGGACTGCCGCAGGCCCAGCTCGACCAGGTCCGCTCGGCCGGCGCCGAGGTCGTCGAGTACCCGAACGCGCGCACCGTGCCGCTGCAGCTCAACCAGTCCGCGGCACCGTTCTCCGACCTGCGGGTCCGTCAGGCGGTCACCGCCGCGATCGACCGCCCGGTGCTCGCGCAGCAGGTGCTGGCCGGTGGGGCCGCGCCCGCGGCGGACCTGTTCGGCGGGGCCGTGCCGTGGGGCGGGACCGCTCCGCCGCCGGGCGCCGACCTCGTCCGGGCCCGGCAGCTGCTCGCCGAGGCCGGCTACACCGAGCAGAACCCGCTGACCGTGCGGCTGTGGACCTTCCCGAACCGGCCCGAGCTGCCGGCGCTGGCGAACGCGATCCAGGCGATGCTCGGTGCCGCCGGGGTGCGGGTCGACATCACCGTCGGTACCTACGAGGCCCAGGAACCGCGGGTCCTCGCCGGTGACTACGACATGTTCCTCAACTCGCGCAGCTACCTGTCCGACTTCCCGGACGCGGCGAGCACCCTGACCTCGGACTACACCTGCGAGGGCAGCTACGCGATCGACCAGTACTGCAGTCCCGCCTACGACGCGCTGGTCGACCGGCTCACCACCACCGTCGACCCGGCGGCCCGTCAGCAGATGTTCCGTGAGGCCGCGGCGATGCTGACCCGCGACGCCGTCGGCGTCATGGTCGTGCACCCGCTCGACACCGCCGTGCTGCGCGGGGCGACCGGCTTCGTCCCCGACCCGCTGCAGATCCGCCCGGTGCTGCCGCAGCTCTCCCCGACGACGGGGTGATCGGGCTCCTGCTGCGCCGGCTGCTCGTCGTCGGGCTGGTGCTGCTGGCCGCGTCGGTGCTGGTGTTCGCGCTGCCGCGGCTGGTCGGCGTCGACCCGGCGCGGGCGGTCCTGCGGGCCCGCAGCGCCGAGGCGGTGCCGGACCCCGCGACCGAGGCCCGGCTACGGGAGTCCCTGGGGCTCGATGCGCCGGTGACCGAGCAGTACCTGCGCTGGCTGGGCGGGGTGCTGCGCGGCGACCTCGGCCTCGGCTACGTGGCGCGGACCCCGGTCGCCGGGCAGGTCGCCGACGCCGCGGCCGTGTCCG
This sequence comes from Pseudonocardia sp. ICBG1293, assembly GCF_020131355.1. GTDB lineage: Bacteria > Actinomycetota > Actinomycetes > Mycobacteriales > Pseudonocardiaceae > Pseudonocardia. The sequence continues at coordinate 137,803 of NZ_JAHLEL010000007.1, read as the reverse complement.
GGCTGCTCGCGGTGCTCGCGCTGGTGCTCGCGGCGGCCGTCGGTGTCCCCGCCGGGGCCTACGCGGCCCGCCGGCCCGGCGGACGGCTCGACCGCATCCTGGGGGCGGGCACCGTCGCCGGGGTCGCGGTCCCGGAGTTCGTCCTCGCTCCGTGGCTGGTGCTGGTGTTCGCGGTGTGGGCCGGGGCGCTGCCGGCGCTGGGCTGGGGCGACCCGGCACACCTGGTCCTGCCGGTGCTGACCCTGGCCGCCTGCCCGGCGGCGCTCGCCGCACAGCTCGTCCGGGCCGAGACCGCCGGAGTGCTGACCCGGCCGCACGTGCTCGTCGCGCGGGCCAAGGGACTCGGCGAGCACCGGGTCCTCTGGCGGCACGGTGCCCGGCTCGCGACGACGTCGGTGACCGCGCTGGCCGGGATGTTCGTCGCCGGTCTGCTGGGGGGCTCGGTGGTGGTCGAGGTCGTGTTCGGCATACCGGGGCTGGGCCGGCTGCTGCACCGGGCCGTCGTCGCGCAGGACCTGCCGGTGGTGCAGGCGGGCACGCTGCTCGTCGTCGCGGTCGCGGTGGTCGCGGGGGTGCTCGTGGAGGTGGCGGCGGTGGCGCTGGACCCGGTCCTGCGCTCGGCGGGGTCGCGGTGAGGCTCCGGGGGCCTGCGCCCTGGTGGGCCGCTGCCGGGGTGGCCGCCCTGCTCGTGGTGGGGCCGGTGCCGATGCTCGTTCCGGCAGGCCTGCTCTCGGTGCCGCTGCCCGACCCGGACGCCGTGGACTTCGCCGGGATGCTCGCGGGCCCGTCCGCGGCGCATCCGCTGGGTACCGACCAGCTGGGCCGGGACCTGCTCGCGCGCACCGTCCACGGTGGACGCCTGACGGTCGGGCTGGCGCTGTCGGCGGTGCTGGTCACCGGGGTGGTCGGGGTCGCCGTCGGGTCGCTCGCCGCGGTCGCGGGCCCGGTCGGGCGGGCGGCGATGCGGGTGGTCGACGTCCTGGCCGCGATCCCGGTGGTGCTGTTCGGGCTGCTCGCCGCCGTCGCGCTCGGCCCGGGCGTCGGGTCGCTGCTCGTCGCGGTCACGGTGATCGCCTGGACGCCGTTCGCCCGGCAGGCCTACCTGCTCGCGCTCGCCGAGCGGCAGCGCGAGTACGTGACGGCTGCGGTCGCCCTGGGTGCGGGCCCCGTCCGGATCCTGACCCGGCACGTCGCGCGCAACCTCGTCCCGCCGCTGGCCGCGCACGCCTGCGTCCGCTTCGCGAGCACCCTGCTCACCGTCTCGGGACTCCCGTTCCTCGGGCTCGGCGTGCAGCCGCCGACCGCGGAGTGGGGCGCGATGGTGGCCGAGGGCCGCGAGTACCTGTTCGGTGCGCCGCAGGTGGTGCTGGTGCCCTCGTCGGCGGTCGTGCTGACGGCCGGGGCGGCCCTGTGGTGGGGACGCCGGTGGGAACGGGTGGGAGCGCGGTGAGCTCAGGCCGCCCGGGACGGCCCGCGCGCGCCCGCCGGTTCGAGGGGCCTGCCGAGTTCGGGGAACCAGCGGTAGGCCTCCGGTCTGCCCTCCCAGTCGCAGCCGGCGCACTCCGGGCCGTCGTGCGGGTGCTCGTCCACGATGCCTCCAGATTGTTGTTGCCATCACTGTGCGACCGGGGTGTGAACCCTCCGGTCGGAGGGGCAGGGTGAGGGGCGTGGGCGACAGGGGCGACGCGGACGAGACGGCCGGGCTGCTGGGCGCGTACCTGGCCGACCCGTACGCGGGCTGGAGCATGGGCGCGCCCGGCGCGATCGCGGAGTTCGTGCGGACCCCCGACGAGGCCGTCGGACCGTCCGGGCCGGGCACGGTCGTGACCCCGCGCGGCGGGATCCGGATCGACGCGCACCCGGCGACCCGCCCGCTGGCCTACCGGACGCCGGTCGGCCCGCACGAGCACTGGAACCACGCGGTCGCACTCTGCCTGCCCGCGGCCGCGGCGCGCGGCGCCGCCCGGACCGCCGTCACCTTGCTCGGGCCCGATCGCGCGGCCCTGCGGCAGGCCGACCGCGACGCCGTGCTGGTCGACCTGGGGCTGGGCACGACCACCGTGGACGCCTGCGTCCGCACGGCCGACCCGGAGCTGCTCGGCCTGCTGCACCGCGCCGCGGGCGCTCCGCTCGACGGGGCGCTGACCGCCGCCCTGGTCGCGGCGGGCCCGCACCGGGTGTTCACCACCGCGCTCGGCCGGGTGGAGGTGTACGCCGCGATCCCGCCGCCGGAGGGCCGCTCGCCGGACGGTCCGCACACCCACCTGCTCCCGCACGTGCTGCGCGAGGGCCGCACGCACGCGGCGACCGTCCCGGTGCCCACCGGGTACCTGCCGTGTGCGCACCTCTACCCCGCGCACCCGCTCGCCGACCTCACCGGTCGTCCGATCCCGTTCGACCCGACCCGGGCGGCCGCGTTCGACGGTCTGCTGGAGCGGTTCGGCGACCCGGAGCAGGGGGCGGTGACCGCCGGGGTCGTCCGGGCGGTCGCGGCGGGGGAGGCCCCCGGGCCGCGGCCGGCGACGGCGCCGGGCCGGGCCGCGCAGGCCGTCGCGCTGCGGGTGCTCGCCGTCGCCGGCGGGGCCGACCGCGCGGTGCTCGACGCCTGGCGCGGACGTACCGGTGCCGACGGCCTCCTCGATCCGAGCGGCGACCGCAACGCTGGATGACCCCGGCCGCGGGGCGGACCCGCGACGCGGTCGACACAGCCGGCCTGCGGTCGGCCCGATCGCGAGGTCCGGCCGGTGTTCGGCACCACCGGGCCGGTCGTGATCCACCCGGCCACCGGCACGGGGCGTGGGAGGCGGCCCCGGCCGGCGGTGACGGCGGCTGCTCCCGCGGCGGTGCCCGGAGGGTCCCCGGCCCGCGCGGAGGTGGGCCGGACGGACGAGCGGACGGGCCGGCCTCGGCCTGCCCGTCCGCCCCTGCCGTCAGTCCCAGTCCAGTGAGCCCCCGGTGCGGTACTCGGTCACCCGCGTCTCGAAGAAGTTCTTCTCCTTGCGCAGGTCCATCGCCTCGCTCATCCACGGGAACGGGTTCTCCGGCTCCCCGAACAGCGGGGCGAGCCCGATCTGCTCGGCGCGCCGGTCGGTGATGAACCGCAGGTACCGCTCGCAGGACTCGGCGGTGAGCCCGAGCATCCCGCGGGGCATGGTGTCGCGGGCGTAGGCGACCTCCAGCTCGCAGGCCTCGCGCAGCATGGTGCGGATCTCCGCGACGAACCCCTCGGTCCACAGGTGCGGGTTCTCGATCCTGATCTGGTTGATGCAGTCGATGCCGAAGTTCAGGTGGATCGACTCGTCGCGCAGGATGTACTGGTACTGCTCGGCGATGCCCACCATCTTGTTGCGCCGGCCGAGCGCGAGGATCTGGGCGAACCCGGTGTAGAACCACATGCCCTCGAACACCACGTAGAAGGCGACCAGGTCGCGCAGGAACGCGCGGTCGTTCTCCGGGGTGCCGGTGCGGAAGTCCGGGTCGGACAGTGCCTGGGTGTAGCGCAGCGCCCAGGCGTCCTTCTCGGTGATCGACGGGACGGTCCGGTACGCGTTGAACAGCTCGCCCTCGTCGAGACCGAGGGACTCGCAGACGTACTGGAACGTGTGGGTGTGCACCGCCTCCTCGAACGACTGCCGCAGCAGGTACTGGCGGCACTCGGGGTTGGTGAGGTGGCGGTAGACGGCGAGCACGATGTTGTTCGCGACCAGCGACTCCGCGGTGGCGAAGAAGCCGAGGTTGCGGGTGAGCATCAGGCGCTCGTCGTCGGTGAGGCCGCCGGGGGAGCGCCACAGCGCGATGTCGGCCTGCATGGCGACCTCGGTCGGCATCCAGTGGTTGGCGCAGCCGGCCAGGTACTTGTCCCAGGCCCAGGTGTACTTGAGCGGCAGGAGCTGGTTGACGTCGGCGCGCGCGTTGATCATGCGCTTGTCGTCGGCGTCGATCGGGGCGGCGCCGCGGGCGATCTCGCCGAGGCCGCTGGCGTCGCCGGGGTGTCCGGTGGGCTGCACGGTGGTCACTGGCAGGCCTCGCAGTCGGGGTCGTCGACCGAGCAGGCGCGGCCCGGGTCGAGGTCGGGGGCGCCGGTGGCGGGGACGGCCGTGGCGGGCCCGGCGGCGGGGGCCGTGGGCACGGCGGCCGCGGGCGACGGGGCAGGGGCCGGGGTGCTCGGGACACCGGTCAGCCGGCCGTCGGTGCCGGTGAGGGTGGACTTCTCCACCGACGTCGCCGCGCGGGTCCGCAGGTAGTAGGTGGTCTTGAGCCCGGAGCGCCAGGCGAGCCGGTAGAGCTCGTCGAGCGCCCGGCCGCTGGGGGAGGCGAGGTAGAGGTTCAGCGACTGTGCCTGGTCCAGCCACTTCTGCCGGCGCGAGGCGGCGGCCACCAGCCAGCGTGGCTCGATCTCGAACGCGGTCGCGTAGAGCTCCTTGAGGTCGGCGGGGACCCGGTCGATCTCGGCCACCGACCCGTCGAAGTACTTGAGGTCGGCGACCATCACCTCGTCCCACAGCCCGCGTTCCTTGAGGTCGCGGACCAGGTGCGGGTTGATCACCGTGAAGTCGCCGGACATGTTGGACTTCACGTACAGGTTGAGGTGGATCGGCTCGATCGACTGCCCGACCCCGCAGATGTTCGAGATGGTCGCGGTGGGGGCGATCGCGAGGACGTTCGAGTTGCGCATCCCCTGGGAGACGACCTTGTCCCGCAGCGCGGCCCAGTCCAGGGTGGATGACCGGTCGACGTCGAGCTCGCCCTCGCCGCGGGCCTCGGCCAGCAGCGCGAGCGAGTCCAGCGGCAGGATCCCCCGGCTCCACAACGATCCCTCGAAGCTGGCGTAGCGGCCGCGCTCGGCGGCCAGGTCCGACGAGGCCGTGATCGCGTGGAACGACAGCGCCTCCGCGCTGCGGTCGGCGAACTCCACCGCGGCGTCGCTGCCGGGCGCGATGCGCTGGAGGAACAGCGCGTCGGAGAAACCCATCAGGCCCAGGCCGACCGGGCGGTGGCGAAGGTTGGACCGGCGGGCCTCGGGGATCGTGTAGAAGTTGATGTCCACGACGTTGTCGAGCATCCGTACCGCGGTGGTCACCGTGGCGCGCAGCCTGTCCGTGTCGAGCCCGTCGCGCGTGACGTGCGCGGCCAGGTTGACCGAGCCGAGGTTGCAGACCGCGACCTCGCCCTCGTCGCCGGCGCGGGTGTTGAGGGTGATCTCGGTGCACAGGTTCGACGAGTGCACCACCCCGGCGTGCTGCTGCGGGCTGCGCAGGTTGCACGGGTCCTTGAACGTGATCCACGGGTGCCCGGTCTCGAACAGCATGGTCAGCATCCGGCGCCACAGCTCGACCGCGCGCACCGTGCGGTGCACCCGGATCTCCCCGCGCGCCGCGGCCGCCTCGTACTCGCGGTACCGCTGCGCGAACGCGGTGCCGTAGAGGTCGTGCAGGTCGGGCACCTCGTCCGGGGAGAACAGCGTCCACTGCGCGTCGGCCTGCACCCGGCGCAGGAACTCGTCGGGCACCCAGTTCGCGGTGTTCATGTCGTGGGTGCGGCGGCGGTCGTCGCCGGTGTTCTTGCGCAGGTCGAGGAACTCCTCGATGTCGACGTGCCAGGTCTCCAGGTAGGCGCACGCCGCGCCCTTGCGCTTGCCGCCCTGGTTGACCGCGACGGCGGTGTCCCCGGCGATCTTGAGGAACGGCACGACGCCCTGGGAGACGCCGTTGGTGCCGCGGATGTGCGCCCCGAGGCCGCGGACCGGGGTCCAGTCGTTGCCGAGTCCGCCGGAGTACTTGGCCAGCAGCGCGTTGTTCCGGTACCCGCCGAAGATCGACTCCAGGTCGTCGTCGACGGTGGTGAGGAAGCAGGACGACAGCTGCGGCCGGGTGGTGCCGGAGTTGAACAGTGTCGGGGTGGACGCCATGAAGTCGAAGCTCGACAGCAGCTCGTAGAACTCGACCGCACGGGCCTCGCGGTCGACCTCGCGCACCGCCAGGCCCATCGCGACCCGCAGGAAGAACGCCTGCGGCAGCTCGAAGCGCACGCCGCGGTCGTGCAGGAAGTAGCGGTCGTAGAGGGTCTGCAGGCCGAGGAAGCCGATCTCCAGGTCGCGGTCCGGCCGGATCGCGGCGGTGACCCGGTCCAGGTCGAAGGTCGCGAGCTCGGGGTCGACCAGGCCGATCGCGATGGCGTGGCGCAGGTAGTCCTTCGTGTAGGACGCGTACTGCTGCGTCATCGTCGCGTGGTCCGGGGTCTCCCGGGTGCCCGCCAGGTGCGAGACGGCCTCGGTGCGCAGCCGGTCCAGCAGCAGCCGCGACGCCACCAGGGAGTACGCGGGCTCGCGCTCCACCAGGGTGCGCGCGGCCAGGACCAGGGCCTGGGCCAGCTCGTCGGCGGTGATGCCGTCGTAGACGGTGCGGTCCAGCTCGGCGAGCACCGGCTCCGGCGCGACGTCGGCGACGCCCTCGCACGCCTCACCGAGCACGGCGGCGACCCGGTCCCGGTCCAGCGGGGTGCGGCTGCCGTCGGGGCCGGTGACGTGCACGACCGGCGCGCCCGGGGCGCGGTCCCCGCCGTCGCGCGCCCGGGCCCGTGCCTGCTGCTCGCGGTAGAGCACGTAGGAGCGGGCGACCTGGTGGTGGCCGCCGCGCATCAGGGCGAGCTCGACCTGGTCCTGGATCTGCTCGACGTGCACGGCGTGCGCCGGGTGCCGGGTCAGCGCCGCGACGACCTGGTCGGTCAGCCCGGCCACGAGGTGGTGCAGCCGCGACGACGCCGCGCCCGGGTCCCCCTCGACCGCCAGGAACGCCTTGGTCGTGGCCACCGAGATCTTCGTGGCGTCGAACCCGGTCTCCGAGCCGTCGCGCCGGATGACGCGCAGGGCCGGGGGTGCTGCTGCCGGTGCAGCGGTGGAAGCCGTCACGGGCTCTCTCCTCGCGAGTCGCCGTCCACTCCGGGGCGGGCGTGGTGCGAGGGAGGAGGCGGCGGGTCCCGTGTCGTCGGCGGCCCACCACACCCTGGCGCCGTCCCACGAGGCCCCGGAGCAGCGCACGCCGGACGGCGCACGCACCGGCGGCAGGTCTTCGGACTCACGGGCGCACTGCTCACACCTACTGGCCGTCGCTTCCCGGGATCACTCCCAGTGCTGTTGACGGCGGTCGTTCCCGTTCACCGCTGCGGGGCAGTCCCGGATTCCCACCGGGTTCCCTCTTGCCTCACCGGCCCGTGCGGGCCGGTGAACCACCAGCGCCCCGGACACTACATCTGGGGCTGCGAACCGGGCGAGCCCCTATCTGTTCGGGTTTTCCGGGTAGGAGGCTCACGCACGGTGAACGCCGCCGGTCAGCGGCGCGGCGCCGTCCGCCCCGGCCGGGGAACCGCCCGGCGTGCCCGCGCGGACGGGTGACGCGGGGTGAGGATCGTCGCCGCCTTCCGTCGCCGTGGCCGGCGGGCTACGGTCGGACCCGTTGTTGCCACAGAGGTGCAGGAGGCCGCGTGACGGTCGGGACCGACCTCGACGCCGAGCACTGGCTGCGGCGCTGGGACACCCAGCAGGAGCGTTACGTCCCCGACCGCGAGGAGCTGTTCGCCCTGGCGCTCGACGCCGTCGACCGGCTCGTCGGCGCCCCCGCCCGGGTGCTGGACCTCGCCTGCGGGCCCGGGTCGTTCGCGGCCCGTGCGGCCGACCGGTTCCCCGACGCGGAGATCGTGGGGGTCGACATGGACCCGGTGATGCTGGAGCTGGCCCGGCGCACCACCGGCGACCGGGTCCGCTGGGTCGACGCCGACCTGTCCGGTCCCGGCTGGACCGGCGCCGTCGGTGGGCCGTTCGACGCCGCGGTCTCCGCCACCGCACTGCACTGGCTGCCCGAGAACGCGCTGCCCGGCCTCGCCGCCCGGCTCGCGTCGGTGCTGCGCCCGGGCGGGGTGTTCGTCGACGTCGACACCCTGCTCACCGACCCGGCGCACCCGCGGCTGGCCGAGCTGACCGTGGCGCTGCGCCGTGAGCGCACCGACCGCGGACTGGCCACCGGCGAGGACTTCCGGGCCTGGTGGGACGCGCTCGCCGAGGAGCCCGCGCTCGCGGCGGGCTTCACCGAACGCGAGCGCCGCTTCGCCGACCGGGTCGCCGGCGGGTCGTCCCTGCCCGCCTGGGAACGGGCGCTGTCCGGCGCCGGGTTCGCCGAGGTCGCGACGCTCACCCAGACCTTGGACCGGCGCACCCTGGTCGCGATCCGCTGATCACCCGAGCCGGGCGCGGGCGAAGTTCGCCCAGGCGAACGTGTTCGGCCGGGCCGCCTCGATCCCGGTCAGCCCGGCCGCGACGCCGACGTTCCAGTCCCGCACGCCCCACACCAGCGCGCCCGAGTCGTCCCGCAGGAGCCCCAGGATCCGGGCGAACGCCTCGGCCCGTGCGGTCTCGTCGGTGGTGGAGACGGCTGCGTGGTAGAGGCGGTCGATCTCCGGGTTCCGGTACCCGGTGAAGTCGTAGGTCGGGGTGCTGGTGAGCATCCGGCGTCCGACGTAGTCCGGGATCGGCAGCGAGCCGGTGCTGTTCTGGGAGAAGACGCCCTGCTGCCGGATCGCGCGGAAGTATCCTGCCGACGGCAGCGGCCGCGCCGTCACCCGCAGTCCGATCTCGCCCAGCTGCCGCGCGACGAGCGCCGTGGCGGCGTCGAAGGTCGGGTCGGCACCGCTGGTCTGCAGCTCGACCGCGGTCCCGCGGGCGCCCGCGGCCTCGACGAGGGCGCGGGCCCGCGCGACGTCGCGGGCCACCGGCTCCGCGTCGGCCGGGTGGTAGCGCAGACCGAGGCCGACCATGTCGTCGCCGACCCGGCCGCGGCCCAGCAGGACGACCCGTACGAGCTCCTCGCGGTCGATGCCGAACCGGACCGCCTCCCGCAGCCGCGGGTCGGCGAACGGCGGGCGGTCCACCCGCATCACCAGGAACTGGCTCGCCGAGGCGGGCGCGGACAGTGCCGACGCGCGCCGCTCGCCGTCGAGGCGGGCGGCTCCGGTGGGGGTGAGGTCGTGGGCGTAGTGCACCTGGCCGGACAGCAGCGCGCCGATCCGGGCGGCCTCGTCGTCGACGGGCAGGAACTCCAGCTCGCGCACGCCGGGTGCGCCGTCCCAGTGGTCCTCGGAGGCGGTGTAGAGCGTCGAGCCGCCCGGGGTGAACGACGCGAGCCGGAACGGCCCGGTCCCGTTCGGACGCTCGGGCGAGGTGGTCCCGGCCTTCACGATCTCGGTACCGGGCGCGCCCCAGGCCAGCGGGAACAGCGTGTTCGGCCGGGACAGCACCAGCTCGACCGTGTCCGGGGACACCGCGCGCGACGCGGCCGCGTCGAGGTCGCGGAACAGGGCCGCGGCGACGGCGTTCGTCGCGGGGTCGCGGATGCGGGCCACGGTGGCCAGGACGTCGTCGGGGGTCAGCGGGGAGCCGTCGTGGAAGCGGGCCGTGCGCAGCCGGATCCGCCAGCGCCGCCCGGACGGGTCGCTCTCCCAGGACTCGGCCAGACGCGGCTCGGGCGTCATGTCCTGGGACCACCCGGTGAGGGTGTCGAAGCACGCCTTGGCCCGGGCCTGGTCGACGTAGAGCGGCAGCACGTGCGGGTCCAGCGACTCGCGCGAGCCGCCGGTCGCGAAGGCCACCCGCAGGCGCCCGTCGCCCGTCCCGGCCCCGGAGCAGCCGGTGAGCGCGAGCGCAGCGACGCCCAGCGCGCCGGTCAGCACCCGGCGCCGGGACAGTGCCGGTGGGGTCATCCGGCGGCCCGTCCGGTGTCCGTGGCACGCGGGCCGGGGGCGAACACGTGCTTGTCGAGGACGGCCGGGCGGGGTGCCGCCCCGGGCCCACCGGCCCGGACCCAGCCGGTGACGGCGTCGGTCGTCGCCGCATCGAGGACCGCACGCAGCCAGACCGGCCGGGCGCCGGCCCGGCGGGCGGCCGGAGCCGGCGCGACCACCACGACGTCGGAGTCGGCGCACGGGCCGAGGCATTCGCTGGTCCGCAGGGTCGCGTGTCCTGCGGTGTCGCGGATGAGCAGGTCGAGCAGCCCGTCGTGGTGGGCACGGTCCAGGCCGGGGTGCTTGCGACCGGAGCCGCAGCAGCAGCCGCGGCAGACCGTGACGGAGGGGAGCGCGGACATGCGGCGGACACTACGGCACATCTGACGAGATGTTCATGTGTCGTTCGACCGCCGGTGTCCCCGGGACGTCGGCCGCGGCGCAGGGCCGACGACCACCGGCCGGCAGGGGTGGGCCGGGTCCGGACGGGGAACCCGGGGGGCGGACCCGGCGTCGCGCCGACCGGCTGCGGCGACCACCCCGACGAGAGGAACGGCGATGAGCCACCACGTCCTTCAGGCCGCGGGCGTCAGCACCCCGGCGGCGGTCGTCGAGAAGCTGCACGACGCGGAGCGCGCGAGTACCGCCTGCGCGTCGGCCATGGCCGCCACCGGCGGGATGGAGCGCGAGGTCCTGCTCGCCCTGGACTGTGCGGACCTGTGCTCGGCGGCGGCCCGCGTGCTGGGCCGCCGCACCGGGGACAAGGCCGTCGCCGAGGCCGCCGCGTCGGCCGCCGCCCTCGCCTGCGAGGCCAGCTCGGCCGCCTGCGGCGCGCACGCCGACCACCACGAGCACTGCCGGCTGCACGCCGAGGTCACCGGGGAGACCGCGGCACTGCTGCGCGAGCACGCCGGCGCCTGACCCGTCGCGCCGGCGGGGCCGCAGGCGCGGACCGGGCCGACGGCCCCCGCGCGCCCGGGGACTCAGGCCCCGGGCGTCGGCCCCGGGGGTGCGGCCACCCGTCCCCCGGAGAGGGCGAGCACCCGGTCGGCGGCGGCCACGGTCACCGGGTCGTGGCTGATCAGGACGACGGCGAGACCCTCCTCCCGGCGGGCGCGCCCGAGCTCGTCGAGCAGCAGCCGCCGGTGCCCGCCGTCCAGCGCCGAGGTCGCCTCGTCGGCGACCAGCACCGACGGTCGTACCAGCAGGGCCCTGGCCACCGAGGCCCGCTGCAGCTGCCCGCCGGACAGCCCGCCCGGGCGGCGGGCGACCGTGTCCCGGGCCAGACCCAGCCGGTCGAGCAGTGCCAGCGCCCCGGCCCGCGCGTCCGCGTGGGAGGAGCCGTGCAGCAGCACCGCGGGCCGGGCGACCTGGTCGAGGACCGACCGGTGGTCCAGGAACGCCGACCGGCAGTCCTGGTGGACGTACTGCACCGCCCGTCGCGCGGGCACCGCCCCGTCGACCAGCACCCGGCCGGTGTGCGGGGCGAGACCGGCGAGCGCGCGCCCCAGCGTGGTCTTGCCCGCGCCGGACGGCCCGACGACGGCCAGGCACCCTCCCCGCCCCAGGGTCAGGTCCACACCGGACAGCAGTGGCACCCCGGACGCGCTCCGGACCGTGAGACCGCGCACGGCGAGCCGGGCGTCCCCGTCCCCGGCCGGCGCGCCCCCTGCCCGCGGGGCATCGGCCCGCCCACCGGCCGGGCCGCGACGGACAACCCGTCCGTGGTCGAGCCGCAGCACCTGCACCGCGGGCCCGGCGGCGGCGATCCGGGCGACCGCGTCGAGGTCGTGGGTGAGCAGCACCAGGGCCGTACCGCCCCGGGCGAGGACGCAGAGCCGGTCGAGGACGGCGCCCCGGGTGGCGGGGTCCAGGCCGGTGGTCGGCTCGTCGAGCACCACCGCGCCGGGTCGGGTCACCAGGGTCTGGGCCAGCGCCATGCGCTGCTGCTGCCCGCCGGAGAGCTGGTGCGGGAACCGCCGCAGCAGCCAGGGCTCGGCCCCGAGCCCGGCCCGGTCCACGGCGTCGGCCACCGCGGCGGCCCGGACCGCCCGGTGCAGGCGGCCGCGGCGAGCTCGTCGAGCACCGGTCCGGTCCGGCGGACCGGGTCCAGCACGGTGCCCGGGTGCTGGGGGAGGTGTCCCACCCGTCCCGCCCGGGCGCTCCGGAGCCCGGCGGCGTCGTGGCCGAGCAGCTCGGTGCCGCTGGCGCGCACCGAGCCGGCCAGGCCGACCCCGGGGTTCGCCTCGCCGAGCAGGGCGAGACCGAGCGTGGACTTGCCCGCCCCGGACGGCCCGACGACCGCGAGCACCGCGCCGGCGGCCAGCTCGAGATCCACCCCGTCGAGCAGCACGGCGCCGTCCGCGGTACGTGCGGACAGCCCCGCGGCCCGCAGGACCGGGGTCACGAGGCCGCCCCTGTCCGGTCGGCGATCCGGTCCACCAGCAGGTTCGCCCCAGCGGCCAGGGAGATCAGCAGGACCGCGGGCACCAGCAGCGCGGCCGGGGCCAGGAACAGCGACGCGGTGTTCTGCTCGATCACCACCGCCCAGTCGACGGTGTCCGGGGGCAGCCCGACCCCCAGGAAGTTCGCGCTCGAGAGCAGCGTCAGCACCAGCACCGCCCGGGTGCCGGCGTCGACGAGCACCGCACCGGAGACGAAGCGCCCGGTCTCCAGCAGATGGATCCGCCACCACGGCTCGCCGGACAACGCCATCGTCTCCAGTGCGACCCGGCGGGCCGGGGCGGCGGCCGCGCCGCGGACGAGCCGGACCACGGCCGGGAGCTGGACGAGCGCGGCGGCCGCCAGCAGCCACCCGATCCCGCGACGCCCGGTCCCGGCGAGCACCAGCAGCACCAGCAGCGAGGGCAGGACCAGCAGCAGGTCCAGCAGCCGCTGGGACAGCGCGGCGACCCGGTGCCGGGTCGCCGCGGCGAGGGCCAGGCCGAGCGGGACGCCGACCAGGTAGGTCAGGGCCAGCGCCCCGACGGTCAGCAGCACCACCGTCGTGCCGCCGGTGAGGGCGAGACCGAGCACGTCGCGTCCCAGGGCGTCGGTCCCCAGCGGGTGGCCGGGCCCCGGCGGCAGCAGCGCCCCGGGCGAGGGCCCGCCCCCGCCCAGCAGCGGCGCGAGCAGCGGCCCGGCCAGGGCCAGTACCAGCGGTACACCCACCAGGACCAGGGCGAGCACGGTCACGGGGCCTCCTCGCGGACCGGGGTGAGCCGCGCCGCCACGACGTCGACGACGAGGTTGACCCCGATCGTCGAGGCCGCGAACAGCAGGGCGTAGCCCTGGACCAGCGGCAGGTCGCGCAGCTGCACGGCCTGCACGAAACTCGCACCGACCCCGGGCAGGGCGAACAGCGCCTCGACCACCACGACGCCGCCGAGCATCCCGTCGACGACCCGGGCCAGCTGCTGCAACGCGGGTGCCACACCGCCGGGTAGCACGTGCCGGGTCAGCACCACGCCCTCGGGCAGCCCGAGCCGCCGCAGGTGGGCGACGTGCGGGGACCGGTCGGTCTGCACCACGCCCAGCCGGACCTGCCGGGACAGCCGTCCCAGCTGCGCGGAGACGAGGACCGCGACCGGGAGCACCAGCACCGCCGGTGTCAGCAGCGACCCGCCGCCCGCCGTGGCGGGCAGCCAGCCGAGCTGCAGCGAGAACAGCCCGACCAGCAGCAGGCCCAGCGCGAACTCCGGGGCGGCCTGCAGCGCCGCGACGACGCCGGTGGACACCCGGTCGCCGGCACCGCCGGGCCGACGTCCCGCGAGCACCCCGATCGCGACCGCGAGCGGGACCGTCACCAGCAGGGCGAGCCCGCCGAGCAGCACCGTGGTGCCGAGCCGGTCGACGAGCTCGTCGACGACCGGCCTGCCGGTCACCAGCGAGGTGCCCAGGTCGCCCCGCAGCAGGTCACCCGCCCAGTCGCCGAGGCGTTCGGCCGGCGGCCGGTCGGTCCCCAGCGTGGTGCGCAGCCGCTCGACCTGATTGTCGGTCGCGTCCGGCCCCAGGACGATCTCGGCGGCGTCCCCGGGCAGCAGCGTGGTGAGGGCGAACACCAGCAGCGCCGCCGCGGCCAGCTGCGCCGCCGCCACCCCGGCCCGGCGGGCGGCGCGGACACCGCGTACCCGCTGCCGGGCGGGCGCGGTGCTGCTCACCCGGCGGCGGCCTTGTCGAAGCGGGCCCAGAGCAGGCTGTTCGGCCGGGCCTCGGCGATGCCCGTCACGCCGTCGGCGACGCCGACGTTCCAGTTGCTCGTGCCCCACACGAGCGCCCCCGAGCCGGCCCGCAGGGTGGTCTGGATCCGCTCCAGGTGGGCGGCCCGCTCGGCGTCGTCGGGTGTCGCGACCGCGGCGGCGTAGAGCCGGTCGATCTCCGGATCCCGGTAGCCGGTGTACTGGTTCTCGTTCGACCCGGTGAGCCTGCGCCGTCCGATGTAGTCGGGGATGGGCAGCGTGCCGGTCCGGGTGAACGAGGAGACCCCCTCGGTCCGGACGGTCACGAAGTAGGTCTGCGGGTCCAGGGTCCGCGGGGTGGCACGGAGCCCGATCTCGTTCAGCTGCTCGGCGACCAGCGTCGCGGCGGGGCCGAAGTTGGGGTCGCTGCCCGAGGACTGCAGCGCGAAGGCGGCCCCCTGCGCGCCGGCCTCCCGGACCAGGGAACGGGCCCGCTCGACGTCCCGGGTGAGCTGGGGGACCCCGGAGGGGAAGTACTGCAGGTCGGGGCCGCCGAACAGGTCGTTCCCGGGACGCCCGGTGCCGAGCAGCACGATCCGGACCAGGGCCTCGCGGTCGATGCCGAGCCGGACGGCCTCGCGCACCCGCGGGTCGGCGAACGGGGGCCGGTCGACCCGCAGGTTGAGGAACTGGGTGGTCGACTGCGGCGCCGAGAGCAGCACGGCGCGCCCGCCCTGCTGCTCGAGCCGGCGGGCGGCGGCGGGGCGCAGGTCGTGGGCGTAGGCGACCTGCCCGGACAGCAGCGCGCCCAGCCGGGCCTGCTCGTCGTCGATGGGGGTGAACTCCAGCTCCGGTGCGGGCGGTGCGCCGTCCCAGTAGGCGTCGTTGCGGGCGTAGACGGCGGGGCCGCCCGGTTCGAACGAGACGAACCGGAACGGCCCGGTGCCGACCGGGTTCGCGAACGACGTGGTGCCGGCCGGGACGATCTCGGTCCCCGGGGCGCCCAGGGACAGCGGGAACAGGAAGTTCGGCGCCGAGAGCACGATCTCGGCGTCCCGCCCGCGGGCGGTGCTCGCGGTGTGGTCGACCGTGGCGAACAGCGAGGCCGCGGTCGCGGAGGTCGCGTCGTCGGCGATCCGGCGCAGGGTGAACAGCACGTCGTCCCCGGTCAGCGGACGGCCGTCGTGCCAGGTGGTGTCGCGCAGCCGGATCCGCCAGCGGGTGCCGGTCGCGTCGGGCTCGATCGACTCGGCCAGCCGTGGTTGCGCGGTCATCTGCTGCGACCAGCCGGTGAGGGTGTCGAAGCAGGCCTTCGCCCGGGCCTGGTCGACGAACTGCGGCACGACGTGCGGGTCGAGGGACTCACGCGTCCCCCCGCCGGGAAAGGCGACCCGCAGCCGCTCACCACCCCCGCCCGACCCGCCGCCACAGGCGGCGAGGGCGGGGACGGCGGCGAGCGCGGCGGCAGCGCCGAGGAGACGGCGGCGACTGATCGGCACGGGGGTTCCTCAGGTGGTGGGGACGGGACGGGGCTCGAGACGGCCGGTGCGCGCCATTCCGGCGATGACCGCGCCCCCCGCGGCGCCGATCGCGAGCAGGACGGCGAACGGGACCCAGCGGCCGGACCCGTCGGGGAAGCGGTCGAGCAGCTCGCCGACGGCGGTGTTGGTGATCGCGACGACGACGGCGGAGACGAGGTAGTACCAGCCGTAGTAGGTGCCGGCGAGCTGTTCGCTGCCCACCCGGGGCAGCAGCGACAGCGAGAACGGGCTGGTCATCGCCATCCCCACGGTGAACACCACGGTGCCGGCCAGGACGGGGGCGACGGCGAGCAGTCCGGCGGCGGTCCACTCCCCGGCCGCCGCGGTGGGGACGAACGGGGCGGCCACGCCGATCGGGACGAACCCGGTGCCCATCAGGAGCAGGCCGACGGCCATCGACCGGCCCTCCGACCAGCGGGCCCGGCACCACGCCGTGATCCGGACCTGCCCGGCGATCCCCACCAGGGTGGAGACGACGAACACCGCGCTGACCGCCCCGGTGACCCCGGACACCCGCTCGGCCTCGACCGGCAGCACCAGGTAGAGCTGGTTGAACAGGGCGAAGTACCCGGCGCCCCCGAGCGCGAACAGCAGGAACCGCCGGTTCGACACGACCTCGCCCCAGCTGCCGATCACTCCGCGGTCCTGCGGTTCGACCGGCCGCGCGGGCAGGACGAACAGCTGCGCGACGGTGAGCACGGTGAACACCGCGCAGGCCACGCCGGCGACGAGCCGGAAGTCCACGGCGAGCAGCGCGGCGCCGAGCAGGGGCCCGGCCAGCGCGCCCACGTGCCCGAAGACGTTGAACACCGAGAACACCTCGGCGCGGCGGTCCCCGGCCTCGTGCATCAGGTAGGCCCGCACCGCGGGGTTGAAGAAGGCGCCGGCGAGACCGGTCAGGACGGCGGCCACGACGAGCCCGGGCAGGTCGTCCACGACGACGAACAGCCCGAACGCGAGGATCCGCAGCGCGCACCCGAGGATGATCATCGGTCGGCAGCCGATCCGGTCCGCGGCCGACCCGCCGACCAGGAACATCCCCTGCTGGGAGAGGTTGCGCAGCGCCAGGACCAGCCCGATGGTCGCGGCGGCGAACCCGAGGCTGCCCATGTAGGTCGCCAGGAACGGCAGGACCAGGTAGAAGCCGAGGTTGATGCCGAACTGGTTCACCACCAGCAGCCGGCTCGGCACGGTCAGCTCACCGAACGCGCGCAGCACGTCATCCCCCCGAGGTCACATGATCACCTGAACGGGACCACAGTCGTCGAGGGGTTTCAAGACGGATGCAGGCATCTGCATCCTCCTGGCAACAAGACCGCTGCCCGAAGGGTCAGCCCATCCGGGCGCGGTGGAACCGGGCCCAGTCCCCGGTGTCCGGGCGGGCGGCACGGACTCCGGTCAGGTCGGCGGAGATCCCCGCGGTCTCGTGGCCGGAGGACCAGACCGTGCCGTTCTCGCGCGTCAGCAGCAGGGCGCGGCGCAGCGCGTCGTCGCGGACCCGCTCGTCCGGGGTCGCGGCGGCCGCTCCGACCAGGGCGGCGAGTCCGGCCCGGGCACCGCCCGGGCCCGGTGGGCCGTCCGTGTCGTCCACCCCGGCCGCGTCCGCGACGGCGCGCAGGTGGAGCGGGACCGGGTGCGCGGCGACCTTGACGAAGGCGATCCCCGGGGCCGGTCCGGTGTCCGGCGGACCGGGTTCCCGCGGCTCGGCGCGCAGCCCGATCGCCGCGAGCTGTTCGGCGACGACCGGCGCCGCGGGGTGCGACAGCGGGTCGAACGGGTCGAACACCAGCGGCACCGGGGAGCCGTCGAGACCGGCGTCGGCGACGAGCGATCGGGCCCGGTCGAGGTCCCGGACCACCGGGGGGACCTCCGCGGGGTGGAAGGCCAGACCGGCTCCGAACAGGTCGTCGCCGGGGTCGCCCAGGTCGAGCAGGACGGTGCGCACCAGCTCCCGGCGGTCGATGCCGAGCCGGACGGCCTCGCGCAGCCGCGGATCCGCGAACGCCCCGCCACGGGGTTCCAGGAAGCGGGTGACCGACCCCGGGGCGGTGAGCACTGCGGTGCCGGTGCGGCCGGCGATCCGGCGGGCGGAGTGCGGGAACAGGTCGTGGGCGTAGGCCACGTAGCCGTCGATCAGCGACTGGTAGCGGTTCTCCTCGTCGTCGTCGACCACGAACTCCACGGCCGGTGACGGTGCCGCGCCCAGCCAGTGCGCGTCGTGCCGGTACAGCGCGTCCTGCGAGCCGGGCAGGAACCGGAACGCGCCGGTGCCGACGGGCAGCTCGCCGCGCCCATCGCGGACGATCCCGGTGCCCGGCGCAGCCAGGACCAGGGGGAACAGGAAGTCCGGCGCGCCGAGCACGAGCTCCAGCTCGGTCGGGGAGACGACCCGGCTGGCGGCGGGGTCGAGCGTGCGCAGCAGCGGGCCCGCGGTCGCCCCGGTGTCCGGGTCGGCCACCCGGCGCAGCGACGCGAGCACGTCGGCCGGGGTGATCGGCCGTCCGTCGTGGGCGACGGCGGGCCGCAGCCGGACCCGCCACCGGGTGCCGGTCCGGTCCGGGCCGACGGACGCGGCCAGGTGCGGGGCCGGACGCATCTCCTGGTCCCACACCAGCAGGGTGTCCGCGACGGCCGCGGCCCGTGCCCGGTCCACCGGCCGCTCCACCCGGTGCGGGTCCGGCGCCCCGAGCGGCCCGGACCCGGGGAACGCGACGACCAGCCGGGTCGTGGCGACGTCGGCCGGGGCGCCGCACGCGGCCAGCGCCGGTACCCCGGCCAGCGCGGCGACGGTACCGGTGGCGCGCAGGAACGAGCGTCGGGACACGGACACCCCTCCAGGGTGCCGGGCGCCGGGAGCGCCCGGGCACCCGGCTCGCCGTGCGGACCCACCCGGAGGACCTGCGGGTCGTCCGGGTGGCCGATCGGCTGCCCGGCCACCGGACCCGGCCGCGTCTAGGGTCCCGGAGATGGATCTCCTGGCGATCTCCGGCAGTCCCTCGGACCCGTCGAAGACGGCGCTGCTCCTCCGGGTCGCCGTGCACCGCGCCGGCGGGCACGACGGCGTCACCGCCGGGCTGCTGCAGCTGCGCGAGCGCGACGTCGTGTTCTCCGACGGCCGCGACCCCGCGGACTACACCGGCGACACCCGTGCGGTGATCGACCGGGTGGTCGCGGCGGACGCGCTGATCGTGGGTACCCCGATGTACCGGGGGAGCTACACCGGCAGGCTCAAGAACCTGTTCGACGTGCTGCCCAACGACGCGTTGGCGGGCAAGCCCGTCGGGCTCGTCGCGACCGGCGGCACCGACCACCACTTCCTGGCCGTCGAGCACGAGCTCAAGCCGCTCGTCGGGTTCTTCCGCGCGTGGGCGGTGCCGGGCGCGGTGTACGCGAACAACACCCACTTCACCGGCGGTGAGCTCACCGACGACGGTGTCCGCGAGCGCCTGCACGACCTGGCCGACGCCGTGGTCACCTTCGCGCGGGCGGTGCCGCGCACGGCTGCCGGCCCGGCCGCGCCGGACATCCCGCGGCGCTCGCTGGGCCAGGGGTGACCGCCGCGCCCGGGTCGTCGCCCGGCACCGTGCTCAGGACAGGGCGTGGCCGAGCTCTCCGGCACCGGCGCGCAGCTCGTCGGCGTCGCGGGCCACGAGCACGTGGTCGAGCACCCGGGCGTAGTCGTGCATGGCGCACGAGGCCTGGTCCCAGTAGCGCTGCGGCTCCGGGGTGATCCAGCCGATCCGGTGGGCCCGGCGGGCCAGCCGTTCCAGCTCCGCGGTGCCCGGCGGGAGCCCGTTGGAGCGGCCGTCGCCGACGAACAGCACCGCGGTCCGGTGGTCGACGGCGTCGGTGAACCGGTCGCCGATCTCACGCAGCACCCGGCCGTAGTCGCTGGTGGCGTCGAGGTCGATCCCCGGCGCGGCGAGGACGGCGGCCAGTGCGCGGTCGTCCTGCGCACCCAGCAGCAGGTCGGTGACCTCGACCGGGGAGTCGGTGAAGGCCAGCACCCGGCAGCGGAAGGCCTGCCGGTGCAGCGTGCGGGCCAGCTGCAGCACGAACGCGGTGATCGAGCGGACCGAGAGCGAGACGTCCGCGACGACCAGCAGCCGGACCCGGTCCGGGACCGTCGCGCGGTGGTAGAGGTGGAACGGGACGCCGTCGCTGCGCATGCTGCGCCGCACGGTGTGCCGCACGTCGAGTGGGCCGTGCGCGTGCTCGCGCGGGACCCGCCGGGGGGCGCCGCGCATCCGGTGCAGCAGCTCGTGGCAGGCCTGGGCCATGTCCGCCCGCTCCGGTGCGCCGGAGCCGGGGTCGTCCGGGTCGGGCCGTCGCTCCCGGCCCGTCCGCGTCCGTTCGGCGAGCCGGGTCACGAACTCGGTGATCGCCTCGACGAGCCTGCCCAGCTGGACCGCGGACAGCTCCTCACCGGCGGGGCCGTCGACGTAGACGGCGTGCGGGTCGAAGGCGGCGAGCCAGGCCAGGACCGATTCCGGGTCGTCGAAGTCGATCTCGCCGGAGACCGGGGCGCTCGCCCCCGACGTCAGCTCCCGGCCGGCGGCGGCCCCGGCCCGCTCCAGGTCGACGGTGTAGGTCGTGCCGCGCCGCCCCCGGTCGTCGCCCGAGGACACCGACAGGTCCTTGTCGGACCCGCCGAGGGAGACGTCCTCGTCGTCGCGGTGCGGGTTGAATCCCTTCTCCTGCTCCGGCGCGTCGAGCAGGTCACCCACCTCGGCGGCCGCCGGGTCGTAGTCGGCGAAGCGGCCGAGCGGGTCGTCCTCCTCGGTCAGCTCCAGGTCGCCGGGCAGCCCCTCGGCGGCGGGTCCGCGCAGGCCCGGGCCGCCGCCGGGACCGCAGCCGTCGTCCTCGGGCAGCAGCCCGAAGAACGCGTCGAAGGCGTGCTCGAAGCCGTCGCGTTCGTGGCCGTACTTGACGGTGACGGCGCGCAGCGACGCCCGCAGCCGTGCGGTGTCGGCGCCGCCGACCATCGCCAGCACCCGGTGCACCTCGATCGCCTCCGCGGGCGAGACCTGCACCCGCTGCGTGCGCAGCACCCGGCAGAACGCCGCCGACACCACCGCCAGCAGCCGCTGCGCGGTGCCGGTCATCGCCGGCCGCGGCGGGCGCGGTCGGCGAGCGCACGGGAGCCGGTGCCCGCCCGGCCGTCCGCCGAGGACGCGCGGCCCCTGCCGAAGGCTCCGGCGGTCGTGTCGGCCGGGCGGCCCGGGTGACCGACCCGGCCAGGGCCGGCCGCGTCCCCGGCCTCGTCGCCGGGGTCGGTGCCGCGGGTGGCGCCGTCGAGCCGGACGAGCGCCAGCTCGCGGTCCGACCCGTACTTGAGCAGCGCCGCGAGCAGCGCCGGTCGCACCTTCTCCAGCTCCCCGCCCGACCGGAGCCCGAGGACGGCGGCGGCCCGGGCGGCGTCGATCACCTCCGAGATCGACGGGGACTTGCGCAGCGGGAGCTCCCGCAGTCGCCGGGCGAGCTCGACGACGTCGGTGACGACCTCCTCGGCCACCTCCGGGGCGCGACGGGACAGGATCTCGGTCTCGCGCTCCGGGGTCGGGAAGTCCACCTGGTAGTGCAGGCAGCGACGCTTGAGCGCCGGGGACAGCTCGCGGGTGTCGTTGGAGGTCAGCACCACCCACGGGGTCGAGCGGGCGGTGAAGGTGCCGATCTCGGGGACGGTGACCTGGCGCTCGGCGAGCACCTCCAGCAGCAGCGCCTCCATCGACTCCTCGGTGCGGTCGACCTCGTCGACCAGCAGCACGACCGGGTCGGGGGAGAGCACCGCCTCCAGCAGCGGCCGGGCGGAGAGGAAGTCCTCGGTGTAGAGGCCGGTGTCCTCGGCGCGCAGCCGTGCCGAGGCCTCCGCCATCGTCGCCGTGCCCGACAGCAGCTCGCCGATCCGGTCGCGCAGCATCTGGACGTGCATGAGCTGCTTGCCGTAGTCCCACTCGTAGAGGGCGCGGCCGTCGTCGAGACCCTCGTAGCACTGCAGGCGGACCAGCGTCCGCCCGCTCGTCGCCGCCAGGGACTTGGCGAGCTCGGTCTTGCCGACGCCGGCGGGTCCCTCCAGCAGCAGCGGCCGCTCCAGGGCCGTGGCCAGGTGCACGACCACGGCGAACTCGGGATCGATGACGTAGTTCACGCCGGCCAGGGCGTCGGCCAGCGTCTCGGGGCTGTCGAACACGGGGCTCCTCGTGCGCGCAGGGACCGCCGCGCCCGGGGCTCGTACCCGGGCGCGGCGGCGGGAGGGTGCGTGTCCTAGTAGGACTTGTTGAACGCGTGGTCCACCAGCGGGACCAGCGCCTCGACGGTGCACTCGCGCGGGTTGCCGGGGGTGCAGTAGTCGCCCATCATGTGCTCCGCGATCCGGTGGACGGTGTCGCCGTCGGTGGGGATCTTGTCGCCGACCCCGGCGTACCGGCCGGTGTTCATCCGGTTCTTGTCGTAGCTGTCGGACCGCAGCACGCCGAAGTTGTCCGGGATGCCGACGTCCTTCGACAGCCGGATGGCCTCCTCGACCGCGGCGTCCGCGGCCTGCACGGTGGTCATGTTCTTCGTGTCGACGCCCAGCGCGGTCGCGATCTTGGCGTAGCGCGCGTAGCGCGACGGGAGGTTGTACTCCCAGACGCGGGGCAGGGCGATCGCGTTGTTGAGGCCGTGATGGGTGTCGAAGAACGCCGACACCGCGTGCGAGGTCGAGTGGACCAGGCCGAGGCCGCCGGAGTTGAACGCCTGCGCCGCGATGTACTGCGCGTGCATCATCTTCGACCGCGCCTGCAGGTTGCGGGGCTCGTAGGTGGCCTCGCGCAGGTACTGCCCGACCAGCTCGATCGAGTAGAGCGCGTTGCCCAGCGACGGCTCGAAGTCCAGCCGCGACACGAACGGCTCCGAGCCGTGCGCCAGCACGTCGAAGCCGCAGTAGGCGGTGAAGTGCTGCGGGCAGCTGTAGTAGAGCAGCGGGTCGTCCAGCGCCAGGGTGGTGACGACGGCGTCGTCGAAGCCGACCCACTTCTTCGGGTTCGCCATGTCGCTGGTGTTGGTGATGACGTAGGCCCAGGAGGTCTCCGACCCCGTCCCGGCCGTGGTGGAGACCGCGATGTGCGGCGGGTTCTCCATGTTCGTGGACTTGGAGAAGCCCTCGAACTCGTTGATGTTGCGGCCGTCGTGGGCGATGACGACGCGGGCGCCCTTCGCGGCGTCGTGCGACGAGCCGCCGCCGATCGAGATGATGCCGTCGCAGCCCTCGCTCGTGTAGAGCGCGGCGGCGTCCATGCAGTTGTAGTCCTTGGGGTTGGACTCGACCTGGTCGTAGACGACCACGTCGACGCCCTGGTACTCGACCTTGCCCTTCAGCTCCTCGATGATCCCGGAACCGCGCAGTCCGGTGGTCACGAACAGCACCCGCGTCATGCCGAGGTTCTTCGCCTCGACCCCCAGGATGTCGTGTGCGCCCACCCCCAGGAGCGCCCGCGGGAACGGGTGGAACTCCTTGATCGGAAAGTCCCAGATCTGGTTGAGCTCGATGGCCATTGGCTCTCCTCGACGACGTCGTCGGCCGGTGGACGAGCACAACCATGGTTGTTGCGACTTAGAGGTCATTTCAGAACGAGGTCGACGTGTCTGTTGTAGACGACAAGCGGCTATCTGACCTGCCGTTTGATCTGTCGTCGAGGGGTCAATGGAAACTCGACAAGTCGTTCTGAAACGACCTCTTAGAGCGTCCGGCAGTAGAGGTGGCCGTGTGTCGGTGTTGGTAGAGACACGGACCTGCAAGTGATCATGGGATTGCTGATGTCCTGATGGTCGCCTGGAGGGTCCGTGCCTCTATTGCCAGAATCGCTGATCGACCCCCTCTGGGTCGAGTTCGCTGCCCTGATCGAGGCAGAGCGGCGCCCGGAGTTCGACCCGGCCCATCCGTGGGGATGTCACCGCCGCCGTATCCCCGACCGCCTGGTGTTCGAGCACGTGCTCGCGGCGTTGGTGCACGGCAGCGGCTACGAACGCATCGCCACCCCCGGCTGCTCGGACCGCACGATCCGCCGCCGTCTCGCCCAGTGGGCCGCCGCCGGCGTCGGGGAGCAGGTCCTTCGGGCCGCGCTGGCCGGCTATGACTAGATGATCGGTCTCGACCTCGACGATCTGTCTGCCGACGGAGCGATCACCAAGGCTCCCTGCGGTGGCGAGGTCGCCGGCTGTAACCCGGTCGACCGGGGCAAACAGGGCACCAAACGCTCCGTGGTCTGCGACGGTGCGGGGATCCCGCTGCACCTGATCAGCGCCCGCGCCAATGACCACGACTCGCCGTTGCTGAAACCGACCCTGATCGGGATCTACGACATGATCGGGCCGCTGCCCGAGCGACCGTGCCTGCACCTGGACCGGGGCTATGACTCAGGCAAGACCCGCGATCTGCTCGAACGACTCGGGTTCGACGCACAGATCGCCACCAAGGGCCGGCCCGCCCCGATCCAGGTCGGTAAGCGGTGGCCGGTCGAGCGCACCCATTCCTGGATGAACGGCTACGGCAAGCTGCGCCGGTTCACCGATCGCCGGAAGATCATCGTCGAGTTCTACCTCGACCTCGCCGCCGCGCTCACCGTGATCCGCCGGCTGATCAACCGTGCCCGCAGCCGCTACCGCTGGACAACCCGACCCACGACCCGTCGACTCCGATAACCATCAATCGCCGGGCGCTCTTAGAGGTCGCGCGGATTGGTCACAGCTTGGCCGCGGTCGAGTGTCTGGGGGCGAGGGCGGGTACGGGCCTGCCGATCATGAAGTTATCTACGCTTCGTGATCGTCTGGAGGCCGCGTGCCCACCCTGCCATCATGGCTGACCGAGCCGTTGTGGGACCAGTTCACCGCGCTGCTGCCTCATCGAGACGAGTTCGATCCCACCCATCCGCTGGGCTGCCATCGCCGCCGGATCGCGGATCGGATCGTGTTCGACAAGCTCCTGCAGGTACTGCGGTTCGGCTGCTCGTATGAGGGCATCGCTGACAGCACCTGCTCGGCGACCACCATCCGCGATCGTCGTGACGAGTGGATCAGGCTCGGGGTCTTCGCCCAGCTGCGTCGGATCGTCCTGGACGCCTACGACCGCATCGTCGGTCTGCTGCTGCACGACATCGCCGTCGATGGCGCCATCACCAAGGCCCCCGGCGGCGGCGAGGTCGCCGGTCCGTCGCCGGTGGACCGGCGCAAACAGGGTATGAAACGTTCGGTGCTCGTCGAGGGATACGGCATCCCGCTGGGCCGAGTCCTGGCCGGAGCCAACCGGCACGACTCCCCGCTACTGGGCCCCACCCTCGACCGCCTCGATGCTCTCGGCCCGCTGCCCGACGACATCACCGTGCACCTCGACGCCGGCTATGACTCCGGCAAGACCCGCGACACGCTGGCCGAACGAGGCCTGCACGGCGAGATCGCGCACAAGGGTGAGAAAGCGCCGATCCAGGCCACCCGCCGCTGGCACGTCGAGCGGACCAACGCTTGGCACAACAGCTTCAACCGGCTGCAGCGCTGCTACGAACGACGAGAAATCGTCGTCGACGCGTTCTTCGACCTCGCCGACACGATCGTCACACTCCGTAGCTTGATTCGGCAGGCCTGGACCACACACCGCTGGAACGCCCGACCTGCACGACGTCCATGATCACCAACCAATCCGCGCGACCTCTTAGAGGTCATTTCAGAACGAGGTCGACGTGTCTGTTGTAGACGACAAGCGGCTATCTGACCTGCCGTTTGATCTGTCGTCGAGGGGTCAATGGAAACTCGACAAGTCGTTCTGAAACGACCTCTTAGAGCGTCCGGCAGTAGAGGTGGCCGTGTGTCGGTGTTGGTAGAGACACGGACCTGCAAGTGATCATGGGATTGCTGATGTCCTGATGGTCGCCTGGAGGGTCCGTGCCTCTATTGCCAGAATCGCTGATCGACCCCCTCTGGGTCGAGTTCGCTGCCCTGATCGAGGCAGAGCGGCGCCCGGAGTTCGACCCGGCCCATCCGTGGGGATGTCACCGCCGCCGTATCCCCGACCGCCTGGTGTTCGAGCACGTGCTCGCGGCGTTGGTGCACGGCAGCGGCTACGAACGCATTGCCACCCCCGGCTGCTCGGACCGCACGATCCGCCGCCGTCTCGCCCAGTGGGCCGCCGCTGGCGTCGGGGAGCAGGTCCTTCGGGCCGCGCTGGCCGGCTATGACTAGATGATCGGTCTCGACCTCGACGATCTGTCTGCCGACGGAGCGATCACCAAGGCTCCCTGCGGTGGCGAGGTCGCCGGCTGTAACCCGGTCGACCGGGGCAAACAGGGCACCAAACGCTCCGTGGTCTGCGACGGTGCGGGGATCCCGCTGCACCTGATCAGCGCCCGCGCCAATGACCACGACTCGCCGTTGCTGAAACCGACCCTGATCGGGATCTACGACATGATCGGGCCGCTGCCCGAGCGACCGTGCCTGCACCTGGACCGGGGCTATGACTCAGGCAAGACCCGCGATCTGCTCGAACGACTCGGGTTCGACGCACAGATCGCCACCAAGGGCCGGCCCGCCCCGATCCAGGTCGGTATGCGGTGGCCGGTCGAGCGCACCCATTCCTGGATGAACGGCTACGGCAAGCTGCGCCGGTTCACCGATCGCCGGAAGATCATCGTCGAGTTCTACCTCGACCTCGCCGCCGCGCTCACCGTGATCCGCCGGCTGATCAACCGTGCCCGCAGCCGCTACCGCTGGACAACCCGACCCACGACCCGTCGACTCCGATAACCATCAATCGCCGGGCGCTCTTAGAGGTCATTTCAGAACGAGGTCGACGTGTCTGTTGTAGACGACAAGCGGCTATCTGACCTGCCGTTTGATCTGTCGTCGAGGGGTCAATGGAAACTCGACAAGTCGTTCTGAAACGACCTCTAAGAGGTCGTTTCAGAAGTCGGCGTGTCGGTCCTGTGTGGATCGGCGCTGGTAGCTGATCATGTCCGGTCGTGGCGCGGCGATCTTGTGTCGAGCGATTGGTGAGCGACGAGCTGTGGGCGCTGGTGGAGCCGCTGCTGCCCAAGCCGCGCAAGCACAAGCGGGGACGGACAGGCCGTCCGCGGGTGCCGGATCGGGCCGCTCTGGCCGGGATCGTGTTCGTGCTCAAGACCGGGATCAGCTGGAACGCGCTGCCCGCCGAGCTCGGCTGTGGGTCCGGAGTAACCTGCTGGCGGCGGCTACGGCAGTGGCAGCAGGCCGGGGTCTGGGCCCAGCTGCACCGGGTGATGCTCGAC
Source organism: Pseudonocardia sp. ICBG1293 (assembly GCF_020131355.1). Lineage (GTDB taxonomy): Bacteria > Actinomycetota > Actinomycetes > Mycobacteriales > Pseudonocardiaceae > Pseudonocardia. The sequence continues at coordinate 111,043 of NZ_JAHLEL010000007.1, read as the reverse complement.
CGCCTCGCCCAGCAGGGCCTGCTGGACTGGTCGCGGGCGGCGGTGGACAGCGTGAGCGTGCGGGCCAAGCGCCGCGGCGAGGCCACCGGGCCCTCGCCGACCGATCGCGGGAAGGCGGGCAGCAAGTACCACGTGCTCTGCGACCGAGGCGGGCTCCCGCTGCATGCGCTGGTCACCGGGGCGAACACCCACGACAGTCGGATGCTCGCCCCGCTGCTGGACACCAACCCCGGCGTCCGCGAACGGGCGGGACAGCCGGGGCGTCCGCGACGTCGGCCGGACAAGGTGCACGCCGACAAGGGCTACGACTATCCCCGCTGCCGCCGCTACCTGAGTGGGCGTGGGATCGGGGTGCGGATCGCCCGGCGCGGGATCGAGGACTCCACCCGGCTCGGGCGGGTCCGCTGGGTCGTCGAGTGCACCATGTCCTGGCTGCTGGACTTCCGCCGCCTCGCGCTGCGCTACGACCGCGCCGAATCCACGATCACCGCGCTGTTATCGCTGGCCTGCGCCCTGATCTGCCACCGCCGCCTCACCAAGCCGAAGCCGAAGCCGAAGTGATGGTCGACCCAGCCCTCGCTGAGGCACTCGCCTACGAGGTCGGGGCCAGCGGCCGCCAGGCCAGCCACTCCAAGGCCCGGTCGGCCTCGTCAGGGTCGAAGCGGTGCGGGTCGAACGGCCCGCCCGCCCACTCCAGGCGCTCGGCGCGGTCGGGATGGTCAGGGTCGGCGAGCACGGCCTGGAAGTCCTCATACCCCCCGATCCCGCCGACGTCCTCGGGCGGGCACGCCCCCTGCCCGGCGACGCATCGCGGATAGCACACTCCCGGCTCGACGGCCGCGACCGCCTCGACGGTGATCTCGTGGGCCCAGTTGTCACCGAAGTCGTAGACGTAACCGAACCGGTCACCAGCCTTGACCAGCCGAAACAGCTTCTCTTTCGTCTCGTCGGCGACATCCTGTCCGGGCCAGTCCGGGTCTGGGATCCCGTAGCGGCGCCCGACGATCTCGAACTCGTGCAGATGAGAGTTCGTCCAGCCCATCACTGACTGCACCACCTCGTGCAACACCGCCAAGTCGACCTCGCCCGGCACCTGCACCCGACGCCGGACCGCCGGCACCACCTCGGTCAGGACGATCTCCAACTCGAAAATCTTCGTCTTCTCAGACACACGAGGCGCGACCATCAGCCGATGCTGCCAGCCCCGCCGTCACCGGCAGAACCGGGCCCACCACTTCTGAAACGACGTCTTAGAGGTCGCGCGGATTGGTTGGTGATCATGGACGTCGTGCAGGTCGGGCGTTCCAGCGGTGTGTGGTCCAGGCCTGCCGAATCAAGCTACGGAGTGTGACGATCGTGTCGGCGAGGTCGAAGAACGCGTCGACGACGATTTCTCGTCGTTCGTAGCAGCGCTGCAGCCGGTTGAAGCTGTTGTGCCAAGCGTTGGTCCGCTCGACGTGCCAGCGGCGGGTGGCCTGGATCGGCGCTTTCTCACCCTTGTGCGCGATCTCGCCGTGCAGGCCTCGTTCGGCCAGCGTGTCGCGGGTCTTGCCGGAGTCATAGCCGGCGTCGAGGTGCACGGTGATGTCGTCGGGCAGCGGGCCGAGAGCATCGAGGCGGTCGAGGGTGGGGCCCAGTAGCGGGGAGTCGTGCCGGTTGGCTCCGGCCAGGACTCGGCCCAGCGGGATGCCGTATCCCTCGACGAGCACCGAACGTTTCATACCCTGTTTGCGCCGGTCCACCGGCGACGGACCGGCGACCTCGCCGCCGCCGGGGGCCTTGGTGATGGCGCCATCGACGGCGATGTCGTGCAGCAGCAGACCGACGATGCGGTCGTAGGCGTCCAGGACGATCCGACGCAGCTGGGCGAAGACCCCGAGCCTGATCCACTCGTCACGACGATCGCGGATGGTGGTCGCCGAGCAGGTGCTGTCAGCGATGCCCTCATACGAGCAGCCGAACCGCAGTACCTGCAGGAGCTTGTCGAACACGATCCGATCCGCGATCCGGCGGCGATGGCAGCCCAGCGGATGGGTGGGATCGAACTCGTCTCGATGAGGCAGCAGCGCGGTGAACTGGTCCCACAACGGCTCGGTCAGCCATGATGGCAGGGTGGGCACGCGGCCTCCAGACGATCACGAAGCGTAGATAACTTCATGATCGGCAGGCCCGTACCCGCCCTCGCCCCCAGACACTCGACCGCGGCCAAGCTGTGACCAATCCGCGCGACCTCTTAGAGCGCCCGGCAAATGAGGTCGTGGGGGTGTCGTTGCAGGTAGAGGCACGGACTCTCCAGGCGACCATCAGGACATCAGCAATCCCATGATCACTTGCAGGTCCGTGTCTCTACCAACACCGACACACGGCCACCTCTACTGCCGGACGCTCTTACTGGCAACAGCTACAGATGGGTACCTGACCACCGGGTCGTTCGTCGGGGCAGGAACCCCCTCCGTCCGGAGGGGTCACCGGCGCGGGGCGGAGGCCTCGACGTGCAGGCCGACCGGGGTGAACCCGCTGCGCCGGTACCAGTCCCGTGGCCGGTCGGCGGGGTCGGCGCCCAGCGCGAGCAGGTCGCAGCCGTGCTCGGCGGCGAGCTCGCGGGAACGGGCCAGCAGCGCCCGGCCGTACCCGCGGCCGCGATGGGCCGGGTCGGTCTCCAGGGCGTCGAGCCAGGCCGTGGCACCGTCGCGGCGCAGGGTCGCGGCGGCCACCACCCGGTCGTCGATCACGACGGCGAGGCGGTGCAGGGCCAGTACCCGGTCGTCGCCGGTGTCGCGGTCGACCAGCTGGTCGAGCGTTCCGGCGTCGGCACCGGGCAGGTCCCGGGCCCAGGCGGCCCGCCGGAACGCGCGGAGCCCGTCGTGGTCGGACCCGGCGACCGTGATCGGCCCGGGGGTCGTGCCGGTCGTCGTGGGGTCGGTCGCGGTGGGGGCGGTCATGGCCTCGTTCGCCGCGATCGACCATCCGGCGGTGCGCAGGCCGTCGGCGAGTGCGTCCGCGCCCGGGCCCCACAGCAGCGCGCCCGGGTGCAGCCCGTGGGCGGTGAGGGCCCGGTCCGCCTCGGCGAGGACGGTGGCCGGGTCGGTGCGGTCGGGCCGGTCGAGCAGCAGCTGGTTGTGCATCCGGGACGCGGGCCAGGCCTCGGTCCGGACCGCGACACCTCCGGTCACCGGTTCCTCCGCGCTCGCGCCCCGGCGCAGCATCGACGGCTCGAACCCCATCGCCCGCGCCGTCGCGCCGGGCACGGGTACCTCCGGTGCGGTGAAGCCGTCCGGGGTGGGCCGGTAGGGGAGCACCATCAGCACCGCGGCGGCCGGCACCGGCCCGTAGGCGTGCGGGAAGCGCAGGGACTCCGGGTCGCCGGGCACGCCGGGCTCCCAGCGCACCTCGATCCCGGCCGCGTCGAGCCGGGCCGGGTCGACCACGAGCAGGACCAGGTCGGTCCGACCGGCGAACAGTCGCTGCGCGGGCAGCGCGACCTGCTCCGGCGTCGACAGGTGCACGAAACCCACCTCGGGCAGCGAGGGCGGCGCGACCGACCCGGTCGCGAGCGAGGCCCGCCAGTCGCCGGGGGTGCACAGGTGCAGCAGGACCGTCATGGGAGACAGCCTGCCCGCCCGTCCGATCGGACGGGCGTGGACGCCGAGTATTGATTTCCGGCACCGGGTGCCAATAGCGTCCGAACCGCTGCCACCGCCGGCCGGCGGGGCGGTTCACCACCTCTCTCGCCGAGAGTCGGATCCAGCGGAGGTTGCGCATGAGCGAGCACCAGAACGACGACGCCCTGACCGAGGAGACCCTCGTCGAGGAGGTCTCCATCGACGGCATGTGCGGTGTCTACTAAGAGGTCATTTCAGAACGAGGTCGACGTGTCTGTTGTAGACGACAAGCGGCTATCTGACCTGCCGTTTGATCTGTCGTCGAGGGGTCAATGGAAACTCGACAAGTCGTTCTGAAACGACCTCTAAGCCCCTCGACACCACGGTTCCGGACGGTGCCGCGGGGGGGTTTCGACCCCGCGGCGCCGTACCGGCTCAGCGAGAGCGTCTCGCTGCGTCCGGAGCCCTTCGGCGCCCTGGTGTACGACTTCGTGACCCGCAAGCTGTCCTTCCTCAAGACGCCCCAGCTGGTCTCGGTCGTGCGCGACCTGGAGAACCAGCCGGACGCCCGCTCGGCCGTCGCGGCCGCCGACGTCCCCGAGGCGCAGCACGACGCCTACCTGCGCGCCCTCGCCGGGCTGCTGCAGTCCCACACGATCGTCGCCCGCTAGTCCCGCCCCGCCGACCACCACAGTGAGGTGCCCGTGAAGCTGGTCGACCACTTCCAGTACGGCCTGAACTCGCCCATCTGCCTGACCTGGGAGCTCACCTACGCCTGCAACCTCGCGTGTGTGCACTGCCTGTCCAGCTCCGGGCGGCGTGACCCGCGCGAGCTGAGCACCGCCGAGGCCAAGGCCGTCATCGACGAGCTGCAGCGCATGCAGGTCTTCTACATCAACATCGGTGGCGGCGAGCCGACCGTGCGCCCGGACTTCTGGGAGCTGCTGGACTACGCCATCGCCCACGACGTCGGCGTCAAGTTCTCCACCAACGGCGTCAAGCTCGACAAGGCCCGCGCGGCACAGCTCGCCGCGACCGACTACGTCGACATCCAGATCTCGATGGACGGCGCGACGGCCGAGGTCAACGACTACGTGCGCGGCCCCGGCTCGTTCGACACCGCGATCACCGCGCTGGAGAACCTCGCCGAGGCGGGCTTCAAGCACCCGAAGATCTCGGTCGTGATGACCCGGGAGAACGTCGACCAGCTCGACGAGTTCAAGGCCATCGCCGACAAGTACGGCGCCCAGCTGCGGATCACCCGGCTGCGCCCGTCGGGCCGCGGTGCCGACGTCTGGGACGAGCTGCACCCGACCCAGGCCCAGCAGAAGCAGCTCTACGACTGGCTGGTGGCGAACGGCGACCAGGTCCTGACCGGCGACTCGTTCTTCCACCTGTCCGCCTTCGGCGAGGCCCTGCCCGGGCTGAACCTGTGCGGCGCGGGCCGCGTGGTCTGCCTGATCGACCCGGTCGGCGACGTCTACGCCTGCCCGTTCGCCATCCACGAGAACTTCCTGGCCGGCAACGTGCGTGACGAGGGCGGTTTCAAGGAGGTCTGGGAGCACTCCGACCTGTTCACCGAGCTGCGCCAGCCGCAGACCGGCGGGGCGTGCGCGTCGTGCTCGCACTACGACACCTGCCAGGGCGGGTGCATGGCGGCGAAGTTCTTCACCGGCCTGCCGCTCGACGGCCCGGACCCGGAGTGCGTGCAGGGCTACGGCGAGTCCATGCTCGCCGCACGCGACGGCGGGACGGTCATCCCGAAGTCCGACGTGGACCACTCGCGCTCGGCGCCGCGCAACACCCGGGCGCCGAAGCAGCCGACGATGCTCTCGCTCACCCCGCCGCCACGCCGGCCGGACCGGGCCTGCGACGAGAACCCGCTCGCCGGGTTCGCACCGGAGGCCGCACCCGCGGCCCAGCCGGTCGCGGGGAGCTGACCACGGACCTGGCGCTGACGGGGCCCGTCGACCTGTGTGGTCGGCGGGCCCCGTCGCGTGTGCTGTTCGGGTCGCACGAGACGAACCTCGGCAACACCGCGCGCGAGATCACGGCCGAGCACGTGGCCTACTACGCCGCCCGCGCCGCCGGGGGTGCCGGGATCGTCGTGGTCGAGCCCGCGTCCGTGCACGCCTCGGACCATCCCTACGCCTACGCCACCGCCGCGTTCCCGCTCGCCGCCCCGGCCGCGTCGCCCGCCTCCGCAGGGGCGTCGGCGCGTGCCGAGACGCAGCTCGGCGGGCGGTGTGGATCTCCGGAGCCCGCTGAGCCGCATCTCGGCGACCGGGACGCGGTGCGGGTGCCCGCCGCGGCGGGGTGGGCGGCGGTCGTCGCGGCGTGCCGGCCGTACGGGACCCTCGTGCTGGCCGGGCTCGCGCACTCCGGTGGACAGGGCAGCTCCGCCCACTCCGGGCATCCGCTGTGGGCGCCGTCGCCGGTCCCCGACGTCGGGTCCCGCGAGATCCCGGTCGCGATGGGCCCCGCGGAGATCGACGCGGTGGTCCGTGGGTTCGCCGCGGCGGCCCGGGCGGCTGTGGACAACGGTGTGGACGGTGTGGAGATCTCGGCCGGTCAGCACTCGCTGCTGCGTCAGTTCTGCTCGGGCCTGACCAATCACCGGGACGACGCCCACGGTCGCGACCGCACCCTGTTGCTGCGGGAGGTCCTCGACGCCGTCCGGTCCGCGATCGGGCCGGGCCCCCTGCTGTCGCTGCGGCTGTGCGTCGACGAGCTCGCCCCCTGGGCCGGCATCACGCCCGAGGACGGTCACGCCCTCGCCCGGGCCGTCGCCGACCGGGTGGACCTGCTCGTCCCCGTCGTCGGGAGCGCGTTGTCGGTCGCGGCGACCCGGCCGGACCTGCACACCCCCGAGGCGTTCCTGCGGGTCCGGTGCGGTGAGCTGCGGCGCGCCCTCGGCGGGGCGGCGGCGGTCGTCCTAGCCGGCAGCGTCGCCACTGCGGCTCTCGCCGAGAGCGCCCTGAACAGCGGTGATGCCGATATCGTCGAGATGACGAGAGCGCAGATCGCGGACCCACGGCTCGTCGCGCTGGCCCGGGCCGGGACGCCGGAGCGGATCCGGCCGTGCCTGCTCACGAACTCCCTCGCCGCCGCCCGGGACCCCCGCAACCCACGCGTCGGCGACGAGCTCGAACCCCGGTCGGGGCACGAACGGACCGACCCCGACCCCGACCACGACCCGAGGCGTCGCGCGGAACGCGCCTCCGGGGCGCGGCGGCCGGTGCTCGTCGTCGGGGGTGGGCCTGCGGGTCTGGAGGCGGCGCGGACCCTGGCCTTGCGCGGGCACCCGGTGACCCTCCACGAGCGCACCGACCGGCTCGGGGGCCTGCTCCCCGCGGCGGCGGTGCTGCCCGGCCGGGAGCGCCTGGCACTGCCGGTGCGGTGGTGGGCCGCGGAGCTCGGACGGCTCGGCGTCCGCATCGTGCTCGGCTCCGAGGTGGACACCGCGGCACTCGGAGCGGCTCGGGCGCGGGGCGACGCGGTGGTGCTCGCGACGGGCTCCCGACCGTCGCCGTCGGTGCGCGACACGGACGTCCCGGTGCTCACCGCGGCGGAGCTGTGCGCCGGGATCGCGCGGTCAGCCGCCCTTGTCGGGGTCGGCGGCCGAGGAGGAGTCCCGCACCGCCCGGGCGTCGGCGATGCCGTCGCGGACGGCCCGGTGCACCACGCGGTGGAGCAGGGAGACCACCAGCAGGGGCGCGATCGGGGGGACGAGGACCACGGCGGATCCGACGACGCCGGTGTCGGGCACCGTGACCCGGTCGGTGCGGTGCTCGCCGCCGCAGGCGTTCCGCGGAACGCGCCGGTGCTCGTCGTCGACCCGCTCGGGGACTGGACCGGCCCGGGGGTCGCGGAGCTGCTCGCCGCGAACGGACGTCCGGTGGTCCTGTCCATGCCGGACGCCGTCGCCGGGCACCAGCTCGGCCGCTGCGGCGACCTGGCCGCGGCCAACGCCCGGCTGGAACGGGCGGGGGTCCGGCGGGCGTTGTTCACCCGGCCGGGGGTGGTCCGGGACGGGGTCGCCGAGCTGGTGGACGTCCACACCGGAGCCGTGACGACGGTGCCGTGCGCGGCCGTCGTCGACTGTGGTCCGCGACTGCCGGCGGACGCCCCGCCGGCGCCCCCGGGCTGCCGGGTCGCCGGGGACCGGGTGGCGCCGCGGACGCTTGCGGAGGCCGTCCGGGAGGGGAGGCACGCCGCGCTCGCCGTCGCGGGGGACGCCCGGACGGTCGCGTCCGGACACGCCGGCCCGGCCGAGTACCCCGAGCTCGCGGATCGGGCCGGGCACACCGGTCCGGCCGGTGATCCCGGCCCGGCCGCGACCACCGGTCCGGTCGACCCGCCCGACCCCGCCGGCACCGGGGTGCCCGCCGCGCCCGGCACCGCTGCGGGGTCCGGGCGCCCACGCCCGGCGGAGCGGGGGGGTGTCTCTATGGGTTCGTCAAGCGGCGGCGAGTTCTGGATCGGGGTTGTTGACCGTGGGCGGGTTGTAGGGGCGGCGGTCGCGGAGCATGGCGTAGATGACGTCGGTGCGGCGTCGGGCGAGGCAGATCAGGGCGGCGTTGTGTCGTTTGCCGGCGGCTCGTTTGCGGTCGTAGTAGGCGCGGCTGGCGGGGTCGGCCAGGGCGGCGAATGCGGACAGGAACAGCGCGGATTTCAGGGCGTGGTTGCCGCGCTGGGATCGGGTTTCGCCTTTGATCGAGGTGCCGGAGCGGCGGGTGACTGGGGCGAGGCCGGCGTAAGCGGCGAGGTGCCCGGCGGTGGGGAACCCGGAGCCGTCGCCGACGATGGTGAGGATCTTGATGGCGGTCCTGACCCCGAGTCCGGGCATCGAGGTCAGGACCGGTCCAAGAGGGTGGGCCTCCAGGCGGGCTTCGAGCTCGTCGGCGAGCTGGTCGCGTTCGGTGTGGACCTGGCGCAGCTGCCCGGCGACGCCGGTGATGACACGGGCGAACGCGGCCGTGCCGGGAACGGTCAGGCTCTGGGCGTCGAGCGAGGTCAGGATCTGGGCGGGAAGGGTGCGGGCCAGTCGAGGCGACCGGGCCCGCATCGTCTCGGCGATCCCGTCAGCGCCGAGCTCTCGCAGGGCTTGCGGGGTGGGCGCGGCCGCGAGCAGGTCGAGCACGCCACCGCGGTCCAGGCGTGGCCCGAGCAGGCGTTCCAGGGCGGGATGAACATGCAGCAGGGCGTCGCGCAGCCGGTTCGTCAGCCGGGTGCTCTGCCCAGCCAGGTCATCGTCGTAACCGGCGAGCACAGTGAGTTCGGCGAGGGTCTCGTCGTCGGTGCCGACCCGGCGCAGGGTGTGCGGCATCGTCCGGGCGGCCTCGGCGATCACGTGGGCGTCGCGGGCGTCGGTCTTGGCCTGCCCGGGATGCAGGTCGGCGATGCGGCGCATCGCCAGCCCGGGCAGGTAGGCCACCGTGATCCCCAGATCACGAGCGACGGCGATGGCCAGCGCTCCGATCGAGGCGGGCTGGTCGATGACCATCAGCACCGCGCCGTGCTCGGCCAGCCCGGACAGCACGGTGCGCAGCGCCGATTCGTCGTTGGGCAGGGCCTTGTCGTGCACCCGCTTCCCGTTGGTGTCGACCGCGCAGGCGTGGTGTTCGGACTTGCCCACGTCCAGGCCGCAGAACACCGCGAACCCGGTCGGGTGCTGGTCAGGATCGGGCAACCGCCGCTCCCTTCTCGTCGCGGCAGGCCGACCACGAGCACCCGCGCCGGCAGCCACGTTACGAGCAGACCACACGGGTCAGGTCTCTATCAGCGGTCGTTGGCGCCCTCCGGCCACGGCGACAACACCCCCCAGATCATCGGGCGACAGGGGCAGTCAGTCATACCGCGGCCGGCGGCCTGCAAGCCCTCAGCGGGCTTGATCAAGAAGGTAACGGGGCGGCGTCCCTGCCCCGGACCGGGGCCGTCCGGTCGGCGCTGCGGGCCGGCGCGTCCGGGGCGCCCGCTCTCGGCGACCCGGTACGGCTCGGTCGTCGCACGCTCGGCAACCGGATCGTCTTCACCGCCCACCTCACCGGTTTCGCCGAGGACGGCATGCCGACCGACCGGCACACCGCCTACTACGCGGCCCGCGCCGCGGGGGGTGCCGGGCTGGTGATCACCGAGGAGCACGCCGTCCACCCCGGCGACCGGCCCTACGAGCGGCTGATCCGCGGCCACGACCCGGCGGTGCTGCCCCGCTACCGCTCCCTCACCGGGGCCGTGCACGCGCACGGCGCACTCGTGCTCGCCCAGCTCAACCACAACGGTGCGCAGGGGTCGGGGATGTACTCGCGGGCGGCCGTCGTCGGACCGTCGGCGCTGCCCGACCCGATGTTCCGCGAGGTCCCGGCCGCGCTCGACGCGGCAGGCATCGGCGAGATCGTCGACGCCTTCGCCGACGTCGCCGCGCGCTGCGTCGCGGGTGGGTTCGACGGCGTCGAGCTGCAGTGCTCGCACGCCTCGCTGCTGCGGCTGTTCCTGTCCCCGGCCACCAACCGCCGCACCGACGCCTGGGGGCGCGACCGCGCGAAGCTCGTGCTCGACGTCGTCGCCGCGGTCCGCGCGGCCATCGGCGCGGACGCGGTGCTGGGCCTGCGGATCGGCGTCGACGAGCGGATCGACGGCGGCATCACCCCCGCCGACGGCGCCGACCTCGCCCGCCGCCTCGCCGCGACCGGGCAGGTCGACCACCTCAACACCTCGGTCGGCGTCGCCACCTCGACGCTGCACCTGATCGAGCCGTCCATGCACACCCGCCCGGGCTATGCCGGGCACCTCGCCGCGACCCTGCGCCGCGCGGTCCGCGCCGCCGGGGCGGACCTCCCGGTGATCGGGGTCGGCCGGTTCACCACGCCCGGGGAAGCCGCCGCGACGCTGGCACGCGGGGAGTGCGATCTCGTCGGTGTCGCCCGCGGGCAGATCGCCGACCCCGGCTTCGCGACGAAGGCGCTCACCGGGCTCCCGGTGCGCCGGTGCGTCGGGTGCAACCAGGACTGCATCGGCCGGGTCGGGCTGAACCTGCCGCTGGGCTGCGCGGTCAACCCGGCCGCGGGACGCGAGCGGCTCGTCCCGCTCGCGCGGTCCGCCGACCCCGGACCGGGGCGGGTGCTCGTCGTCGGGGCCGGGCCCGCCGGGCTCGCCGCAGCGGCCTCGCTCGCCGGACGCGGGCACCGGGTGCTGCTCGCCGAACGCGCCGCCACACCCGGCGGGCGCCTCGCCCTCGCCGCAGCGGCCCCGGGGCGGTCCGAGCTCGGTTACGTCGTCGCCGACCTGCTGCGCGAGGTCCACGCGGCCGGGGTCGAGGTCCGGTACGGCACGACCGTCGACCGTGCCGTCGTCGACGCCCTCGGCCCGGACGCGGTCGTCGTCGCGACCGGGTCCGTCCCGACCCCTCCGCCGTGGGACCCGGAGCGGTCGACCACGAGCGTCGACGACGTCCTGGCCGGCGTGTGGCTCCCCGCGGGGCCCGTGCTCGTCGTCGACGAGCTCGGGTTCCACCAGGCCACCTCGGTCGCCGAGCTGCTCGCCGCCCGCGGGCACACCGTCGAGATCGCCACCCCGGCGCTGGTCGTCGGCCAGGATCTCGGGCTCACCCTGGACCGCGAGGGCTTCCGCCGCCGCGCGCACGCCGCCGGGATCGGATGCCGCACCGACCTCGCCGTGCTGCGGGTGCTGCGCGGGGGTGAGCAGAGCGCCGGCGGGCAGGGCGCCGGCCGGAGGGGGTCCCCGGGCCGGGGCTGCGTCGTGGAGCTGCTGCACCACCCGACCGGGCGCACCGAGCGACGTGCGGTGGGCGCGGTCGTCGCGGCGACGGCCACCGTCCCCGACACCCGGCTGTGGGAGGCGCTGGCCGGTGGACCGTGGCCCGTGCACCGGATCGGCGACGCGCTGGCGCCGCGCCGGGTGGACGCCGCGCTCCGCGAGGGCCACCGCGTCGACCCGGCACCGGGCCGAGGTCCCACGGCGGCCGGCTGAACCACCGGGATGCCGGGGCCGGAGCGCCGGGCCCGCGGGTGGCGCACCGGCTGCCGACCGGCGCCGTCGCGCGCACCCGACCGCGCTGTACCGGGCCGGGGCCCGGACGGGCAGGCTGGGACCGTGCTCCTCGCGGATCTGACCTGGCCCGACCTCGACCCGGCGGCGGCCCCCACCCTGCTCGTCCCGGTCGGCTCCACCGAGCAGCACGGCCCGCACCTGCCGCTGGGGACCGACACCGCCGTCGCCTCGGCCGTCGCGGCCGCGCTGCACGACGCCGACCCGGCGCTCGTGCTCGCCCCCGCCCTGCCCTACGGCGCCGCGGGCGAGCACGAGGGCTTCCCCGGCACCGTCTCGATCGGGCAGGACGCGCTGCACACCGTGCTCGTCGAGTACGGCCGCTCGGCCTGCCGCTGGGCGTCGCGGCTGGTGCTGCTCAACGGGCACGGCGGCAACGTGGCCGCGCTCCGCTCGGCGGTGACCCTGCTGCGTCACGAGGGCCGGGACGCCGGCTGGCTGTCGTGTGTCGCCGAGGTCCCCGGGGTGCCGCTGGACGCCCACGCCGGTCGTTACGAGACCTCGCTGCTCACCCACCTCCGCCCGGAGCTGGTCCGCACCGAGCGCGCCGAGGCGGGCGACACCCGGCCGCTGCGCGAGGTCATCGGCGAGCTGCGGGCCGGCGGGATCGGCGCCGTCAGCCCGAACGGCGTGCTCGGCGACCCGGCGGGGGCGTCGCCCGACGAGGGACGGCGGCTGCTCGCGGCGATCACGGCGACGGCGTCCGCCGCGGTCGGGGCGTGGGACCCCGACCCCGGCACCGGACGTCTCCGCCCGCCGCCGGCGTAGCGCGCGGTCACGTCGCCGGGTGCACCAGCAGCGGAACGAGCTGCTCGGCGGTGGTGAACGAGCCGTGCTGCCCGGGCAGGGTCGACAGGAACGGCTCCGCCTCGCTGCGGACCACCGCGGCCGTCCCGTGCATCGCGGCCACGACGTCGCCGACCCGGTCGAGCACCCGGCCCTCGACCGGGCCGAACCAGCCCCGGGCCACCGCCTCCTCCCGGCCGACCACGGCTGCGTCGTCGCCGAGCACCGACCGCCAGGCGGCGAGCACGTCGGTCGCCGCACCGGGCTCGGCGTAGACGTGCCGGGCCCGCGGGTCCCCGCCGAGCAGCGCCACCCCCTCGGTGAGCGCGGGCGTCGCGTCGGCGTCCACGGTCCGGTCGACGGTGACCATCCCGTGGTCGCCGGTGACCACCAGCAGGGTGCCCGCGGGCAGCGCCTCGAGCAGCATCGCGAGCAGCGCGTCGACCTGGCGCAGCTGCCAGCGCCACGCCGGGCTCCCCGGGCCGTACAGGTGCCCGACCTTGTCGAGGTCGGCGTGGTAGCCGTAGACCAGTCGCGGGCCAGGGCCCTCGGCCCCGGCGAGGATCTCCGCGGCCAGGTCACCCAGCGCCGCGACGCCGCGGTACTCCCCGCCACGCAGCCCGGAACGGGTCAGACCGGAGGTCCGGAACTCCAGCGGCGCTACCGGCCGCACCGCGACGCCCGCGGCCGCGGCCCGCTCCAGGACGGTCGGCTCCGGCTGCACCTGCTCCGGGACGAGCGTCTCCCGCAGGTCCCGGCGGTCCGAGGACCAGCCCAGCGCGTCGAGCAGCAGGCCCTCGACCCGGAACCGCAGCCCCAGCGTGCCGTGCGCGCCCGGCGGGAGCCCGGTGCCCAGGCTGGTCAGGCTGATCGGGGTGGTCGACGGGAAGCCGACGGTCAGCGGACCCGCGTCGGCGAGCCCGGCCAGCACCGGGGCCTCGGCGGCGTGGGCGTGCAGCAGCTCGTGGCCCAGGCCGTCGACCAGCAGCAGCACCGCGGCCCGGGCGGGCGGGAGCCCGAAGGCGGGTGGCCGGTCGTCGAGCGGGGCACCGACGGCGTGCAGCAGTGCGGGCAGGACGTCGGCCAGCGTGGCGGAGCCGTAGCGGGGGATGACCTCGGACATGGTCCGGAGTCTGCCCCCGGCGCGGCCGCGCGGACCACGCCGATCGGGCAGGTGCGGGTGTCGACCCACCGGCGCCGGGGATGGAAGGCTCACCGGGGTGACCGCCGCCCGGACCGACCCCGACCGCCCGCCCGCCGCGGAGCCCGCGGGCCCGGCGGACCGGCGGCTCCCGGAGGGCTTCCGGGTGCTGCTCGACCGCCGCACCCGGCGGCTCGACGGCGGCGCGGCCCTGCTCGGTGGCGCCCCGCCCCGGCTGATGCACCTGTCGGAGCGGGCCCGTGGCCTGCTGCCCGGCCCGGGGCGACCGCTGGTGGTCACCGGTCCCACCGAACGGTCCCTGGCCCGGACCCTGCTCGACGCCGGGCTCGCCCACCCCGTCCCGGACGTGCCGGCCACGGTCACCGCGGCCGAGGTCACCGTCGTCGTCCCGGTGAAGGACCGTCCGCTGGACCGGCTGCTCACCGCGCTGGCCGGGACCGGGCTGGCCGGCCCGATCGTCGTCGACGACGGGTCCGCCGACCCGGTCCCGCTGCGCCGTTCCGTCGAGCGGGCCGGGGGAACGGTGCTGCGGCACGCGACCCCACGCGGCCCCGCGGCCGCCCGCAACGCCGGTCTGGCCGCGGCGACCACCCCGTTCGTGGTCTTCCTCGACTCCGACGTCGTCCCCGAACCCGGCTGGCTGCCCCCGCTGCTCGCCCACCTCACCGATCCCGCGGTCGGTCTCGTCGCACCGCGGATCACGGCGCTGGACCCGGAGCGCGGCGCCGGGCTGCGCGGTGCGGTCGGGCGCTACGAGGCGGTGCGCTCGTCGCTGGACCTGGGCCCCGACCCGGCGCTGATCGTGCCCCGGTCGCGCGTCGCGTACGTCCCGAGCGCGGCCATGCTCGTCCGGGTGTCGGCGGTCGGTGCGGTCGCGTTCGACCCGGCGATGCACGTCGCCGAGGACGTCGACCTCGTCCTGCGCCTGCACGCGGCGGGCTGGGCGATGCGGTTCGAGCCCGGCTCCCGGGTCGCCCACGACCACCGCACCCGCCCGGTGGAGTGGATCCGCCGCAAGGCGTTCTACGGCACCGGGGCGGCGCCGCTGGCGCTCCGGCACCCCGGAGCGGTCCCCCCGGCGATCCTCTCGCCGTGGACGGCGGCCGTCTGCGTGCTCCTGCTCCTCCAGCGGCGGGGTGCGACGGCGCTCGCCGCCGTCGTCACCGGGGTCGCGACCGAGCGGCTGGCCCGCAGGCTGCCGCGGCTCGACCACCCGCGACGCGGGGCGGCCCTGCTGACCGTGCTCGGCCTGTCCGGGGCCCTGTGGCAGACGGCGTCGGTGCTCACCCGGCACTTCTGGCCGGTCGCCGCGGCGGCCTGCCTGGTGTCGCGGCGGGCCCGCCGGGCCGTCGTCGTGGCGGTCCTGGCGGAGGGGCTGGCCGACTGGTGGCGTCACCGTGACCGCGACCCACGCGTCCGGACCGGGCCGGTGCCCCACCTGCTCGCCCACCGGCTCGACGACCTGGCCTACGGGGCCGGGCTGTGGCGTGGGGCGGTCACGCACCGCACGACCGCCCCGCTGCGTCCGACCGGGCCTGGCGCCCGACGCTGACGCAGGTCAGGCTGTCCCTGACCTGCGACAGCGGACCACTCCGTCCGGGTTGGTCTGAACGGGTGATTCGTGTTGCGTCACGGATCCGATTCTGCGGGCGGCTCTCGCCCACGTTCTCCGCTGCTGCGGTTGCGCGCGGCAGGCGATCGCCGTGACGTCGGCAACACGCCATCCGACCTCCCGTCGGGCCGTTCCCGGCTCCTTGCACCCCTGGAAGATCGGGAGTGTGATGTGGGCGCTGCCACACGAGACGTGCGGCAACTTTTCCGGGCGCGCCGGTGTGGTCGCGAGTCAGGCGACGGCGGACGGCGTTCCTCGGGTGAAGTCCCCGGTCAGACCCCGCGCTTCGGCGTGCGTGGTCGCGTACGAGGAGTGAGAGTTCATGACAGAGGTCCGGGTCACCGTCGACGGCGTGAACTACGCCGACGACGTCGAGCCCCGCATGTTGCTCGCGCAGTACCTGAGGGAGACCCTGGGCAAGACGGGGACGCTGATCGGCTGCGACACCAGCAACTGCGGTGCCTGCACGGTTCATCTGAACGGGCAGAGCGTGAAGTCCTGTTCGGTGCTGGCGGTCCAGGCCGACGGCGCCGAGGTCACCACCATCGAGGGCCTCGCCCGCGACGGTCAGCTGCACCCGGTGCAGGAGGCCTTCCGCGAGTGCCACGGCCTGCAGTGCGGGTACTGCACGCCGGGAATGATCATGGCTGCGGTGGACCTGCTCGGGGACAACCCCGACCCGTCCGAGCAGGAGGTCCGCGAGGGCATCGAGGGCAACCTCTGCCGTTGCACGGGCTACCAGAACATCGTGCGCGCGGTCCAGACCGCGGCGAAGAACATGAAGCCGGGCGCGGCCCAGCCCACCGAGCAGGCCGCCCCCGTGGCGGGAGGTAACTGACGTGACGACGACCGCCGAGCCCACCACCACCGGCGAGATCGGCAAGGCCCGGGTCCGCAAGGAGGACCAGCGCCTCATCACCGGCCGGTCCCGCTACACCGACTCGATCACCCCGCCGGGAACCGTCCACATCGCCGTCGTCCGGTCGACGATCGCACGGGCGACCATCACCTCCATCGACAAGTCCGAGGCCGAGAAGGCCCCGGGTGTGTTCGGCGTCTACACCGCGGCCGACCTCGGCGCGGAGGAGGTCGGCATGCCGTGTGCGTGGCCGATCACCCCGGACCAGAAGGCCCCGCAGCGCCCGGTGCTCGCCGTCGGCCGGGTGAACTTCTCCGGTGAGGGCGTCGCGGTCGTCGTGGCGCGCTCCGCCGCCGCCGCGCGCGACGCCGCCGAGCTGGTCGAGATCGACTACGAGCCGCTCGACCCGGTCCTGGACATGGAGGCCGCCGCGCAGGACGGCGCCGAGCTGGTCCACCCCGACCTCGGCACCAACGTCTCCGCCACCTGGGTCTTCGACTCCGCCGCCGCCGGCACCGGTGCCGACGTCGCCGAGGCGATCAAGGCCGCCGAGGCCGACAGCGACTCGGTCGTCGTGCGCCGCCGCTTCCGCCAGCAGCGCCTGATCCCGGCGTTCATGGAGCCCCGCTCCTGCGTGGTGGACCCGACCGGCGAGCAGCTGACGATCTGGGCCGCGACCCAGGTGCCGCACATCCTGCGCACCATGACCACCGTGACCCTCGGGGTGCCGGAGTCCAAGCTGCGCGTCATCGCCCCCGACGTGGGCGGCGGCTTCGGCGGCAAGATCGGCGTGCTGCCCGAGGAGATGCTCTGCGTCCTGCTGGCGCAGAAGCTGAACAAGCCGGTCAAGTGGACCGAGACCCGCAGCGAGTGCATGCTCACCGCGCACCACGCCCGGGACCAGATCCAGGACCTCGTGATGACCGCCAAGAAGGACGGCACCATCACCGGGTTCGACGTGCACCTCTACGCCGACATGGGCGCCTACCTGGGTCTCGTCGGCCCGGGTGTGCCGATCCTCGGCGCGTTCATGTTCAACGCGATCTACAAGATCCCCGCGCTGAAGTTCACCTGCTCCAACGTCTTCACCAACAAGACGCTGACCGACGCCTACCGCGGTGCCGGCCGTCCCGAGGCGACCTTCGCCGTCGAGCGCATGCTCGACGAGCTGGCCGTCGAGCTCGGCCGCGACCCGATGGAGCTGCGCGAGCAGAACTGGATCAAGCACGAGGAGTTCCCGTTCACGACGGTCGTGGGCCTGACCTACGACACCGGCAACTACGAGCAGGCCACGCAGCGCGCGATGGAGCTGTTCGACTACGCCGGTCTGCGCCGTGAGCAGGAGGAGCGCCGGAAGAACAACGACCCGGTCCAGCTGGGCATCGGCATCTCGACCTTCACCGAGATGTGCGGTCTCGCCCCGTCCCGCGTGCTCGGCTCGCTGGACTACGGCGCCGGTGGCTGGGAGGCCGCCAGCATCCGGATGCTGGCCACCGGCAAGGTCGAGGTCACCACCGGTGCCTCCGCCCACGGCCAGGGCCACGAGACGGCGTTCTCGCAGATCGTGGCGGACAAGCTGGGTGTCGCGTTCGAGGACGTCGAGATCCTGCACGGCGACACCCAGGTGGCGCCGAAGGGCCTCGACACCTACGGCTCGCGCTCGCTGGTCGTCGGCGGTGTCGCGATCGTCAACGCCGCGGACAAGGTCATCGAGAAGGCGAAGAAGATCGCCGCGCACCTGCTCGAGGCCTCCGAGGACGACCTCGAGTTCGCCAACGGCCAGTTCACGGTCAAGGGCACCGACAAGGGCAAGGCCATCCAGGAGATCGCGTTCGCCGCGTTCATGGCGCACGACTACCCGGAGGGCATGGAGCCCTCGCTGGACTCCGACGCCGTGTTCGACCCGGAGAACTTCTCCTACCCGCACGGCACGCACCTCGCCGCGATCGAGGTCGACACCGACACCGGCCGGGTGAACCTGCGCAAGTACGTCTGCGTCGACGACATCGGCAACGTCATCAACCCGCTGATCGTCGAGGGCCAGGTGCACGGCGGTCTCGCCCAGGGCATCGCGCAGGCCCTGTTCGAGGAGGCGAACTACGACGACCAGGGAACCCTGGTCAACGCCACGTTCGTCGACTACACGATCCCGTCCGCGGCGGACCTGCCGAGCTTCACCACCGAGACCGTCTCCACCCCGGCGACGTCCAACCCGCTCGGCGTGAAGGGCGTCGGCGAGGCGGGCACCATCGCCTCGACCCCGGCCATCCTCAACGGTGTGCTGGACGCGGTCCGGCACCTCGGCGTCGACGAGCTCGAGATGCCGACCACCTCGCAGCGCGTGTGGCGCGCCCTGCAGGTGGCCAAGGGCAGGAACCCGCAGGAGACCCCGAGCGACACCCACTCGCCCGGCGCCGGCCTCGGGTCCATCGACCCGAACAACCCCAAGGGAGAGGTCCAGTGATCCCGGCCAAGTTCGACTACGTCCGGCCCTCCTCGGTCGAGGAGGCCGTGTCGGCCCTGCAGTCGGCCGGCGAGGACGCCAAGATCCTGGCCGGCGGGCAGAGCCTGCTGCCGGTGCTGCGCCTGCGGATGGCGGCGCCGAGCACGGTCATCGACCTCGGGGGCATCCCCGAGCTCAAGCGGATCGGCGAGGACGACCAGTACGTCATGGTCGGTGCGATGGCCACCCACCACGAGGTCATGCGCAACGACCTGGTGAACACCCACGTGGAGCTGATCGCCCGGGCCACCGAGACCGTCGCGGACCCGCAGGTCCGTCACCGCGGGACGCTGGGCGGCGCGCTCGCGCACGCCGACCCGGCCGGCGACCTCGGTGCCGCGGCGCTGGCGCTGGATGCCGAGTTCGTCATCCTCGGTGCCGGCGGCACCCGCCTGGTCACGGCGAAGGACTTCTTCCAGGACTACTTCACCACCGCCATCGGTGAGGGCGAGATCCTCACCATGATCCGGTTCCCGAAGTACACCGGGTGGAAGAGCCACTACGAGAAGTTCAACCGGGTCGCCCAGGCGTGGTCGATGGTGGCCGTGGCCGTCGCGTTGAAGGTGGACGGCGGGACGATCACCGAGGCCCGTGTGGGCC
Organism: Pseudonocardia sp. ICBG1293; assembly: GCF_020131355.1. Classification (GTDB taxonomy): domain Bacteria; phylum Actinomycetota; class Actinomycetes; order Mycobacteriales; family Pseudonocardiaceae; genus Pseudonocardia. Next base: position 91,852 of record NZ_JAHLEL010000007.1, on the reverse strand, counting down.
TGACGAACATGGGCAACACGCCGGTCCGGGCGACCGGCGTCGAGCAGGCCCTGGTGGGCAAGTCCGCTGGTCCGGACGTCGCGAAGGCCGCGGCGGAGCACGCCCTGGAGGGCACCTCCGCTCCGAGTGACGCCGACGCCGCCGCCGACTACCGTGAGCACCTGGCGAAGGTGCTCACCGGTCGTGCGGTGCTGGCCGCCGCCGGCTGACGAACCCAGAAGCACGCCGACGCCGGCGCCGGTCCCGGGAGTCCCCGGACCGGCGCCGGTGTTCGTTCGAGGAGGCTTGGAAGACACATGCAGCTGGAGAACAAGTTCACGGTCGCCGCGCCGATCGAGGACGCCTGGAAGGCGCTCAACGACCCGGAGCTCATCGCGCCGTGCTTCCCCGGGGCGACCCTCACCGAGTACGAGGGCGACTCGTTCCAGGGCACCGTGAAGGTCAAGCTCGGCCCGATCTCGCTCACCTACAAGGGCAAGGGCACCTACATCGAGCGCGACGACGCGAACCACAAGGTCGTCATCGACGCGTCCGGCCGCGACGCCCGGGGCAACGGCACCGCCAAGGCCATCGTGACCGGCACGATGGTCGCCGACGGTCCGGACAAGACCTCGGTCACGATGGTCACCGACATGACCGTCACCGGTCGTCCGGCACAGTTCGGCCGGGGCGTCATCACCGACGTCGCCGACAAGATCATCGGCCAGTTCTCGAACTGCGTCGCGGACAAGCTGACCGGTCCCGGCGCCGCGTCGTCGAACGGTGCCGGCCCGAAGCACGCGGCCGACGAGACCAGCCCGATCCCGGCCGTCCCGCCGGCCCCCGGTGAGCAGGCCGCGCCGCGCCCCGCCGCCCCGCGGCAGCCGCAGAGCAGCCCGGTCGAGGCCATCGACCTGCTCGACTCGGCCGGCGCGCCGGTGCTGAAGCGTCTCGCCCCGGTCCTGGGTGGCGTGGGTGTGCTCGTGCTGCTGGTCGTGCTGATCCGCCGCCTGCGTGGCGGCTCGGCGGGCTGAGACCGCACGTCGTCCCGGGCCGGTACCGCGTTCCGCGGTGCCGGCCCGTGGCGTTGCGGGGCAGGATGGTGCGGTGCGAGCGGGTGAGCGGAACGGGCTGACCGACGTCGAGGGCCTGCGGGTCGGCCACGCGGCCGTGAGCGGGCCGGGCGCCCGCAGCGGCACGACGGTGGTGCTCGCCCCGCCGGGTGGCGCGGTCGCCGGCGTGGACGTGCGCGGTGCCGCGCCCGGTACCCGGGAGACCGATCTGCTCGACCCGGTCGCGACGGTCCAGCGGGTGCACGCCGTCACCCTGTCCGGGGGCAGCGCGTTCGGCCTCGACGCCGCCTCCGGGGTGATGGCCCGGCTGGAGCGCGACGGCGAGGGGTTCCCGGTGCCGGGCGCCGTCGTGCCGATCGTGCCCGCCGCGGTGGTGTTCGACCTCGGGCGCGGCGGAGACCCGCGGGTGCGTCCGACGGCCGGGACCGGTGCGGCGGCCTACGACGACGCCCACGCCGGCCCGGTCGCGCAGGGCTCGGTCGGGGCGGGTACCGGCGCGGTGTCGGGTGGGCTGCGCGGTGGTGTCGGGTCGGCGTCCGCGGTGCTGGCGGACGGGACCACCGTCGCGGCCCTGGTCGTCCTCAACTCCGCGGGCGCGGCCGCGGACCCGGCCACCGGCGAGGTGTACGGGGCCCGGCACGGCCTGCCCGGGGAGTTCACCACCGGGGTGGCCCCGGCCCTGGCCCCGCCGGAGCGGCTCACCGCGCTGTACGAGGGGCACGTGAACCCGCTGGGCACGGCGACGACGCTGGTGGTCGTCGGCACCGACGCGACCCTGGACAAGGCGGGGTGCACCCGGCTCGCGACGATGGCGCACGACGGTCTGGCCCGGTCGATCTCGCCGGTGCACACGATCCGCGACGGCGACTGCGCGTTCGCGCTGGCCACGGGCACCCGGGCGGTCCCGGACGTCGCCGGGGTGTTCGCGCTGCAGGCGGCCGCCGCGGAGGTGACGGCGCGGGCGGTGGCACACGCCCTGCTGGCGGCGGAGCCGGCACCGGACCGGCCGTCGTACACGTCGCTGGTGGTGGCCCGATGAGCACGCCGAACCCGTGGCTCGGCCGTCCGCGCGCGCCACGCCCGCAGCCCGCGCCCGACCCGGACGCGGTGCGTCTGGTGGGGCTGCCCCGGCGGCGGGCCGCGGCCCGCGCCGTGAACGAGGTGGTGCGGGGGGTGGACGTGCGCGCGTTCGACGACGGGTGGACCGTCTCGTTCCTCAGCGGCTACTACACGCTCTGCCACACCCTCGACCAGCTGCTCGACGCCGTCGCCCCGGCCGGGGAGCGGGAGCTGCTGCGGGCGACGGTGCTGGCCGCGGCCGACGGGTCCGCGGGCCGCGGCTGACCACCGGTCGGCGGGGCACCGTGACCCGGGCCCCGCCGATCCCCGGTCCCGGCGCCGGCTCAGTCGTCGTCGCGGTCGTGCCGGTCGTCGTCGTCGCCGTCGTGCTGGTCGACGTCGTGGTCGAGGACCTGGCCGGTGGCGGCGTCGATGTCGAGGTCGTGCTCGGTGGTGCCGTTCACGACCTCGACCTCCCAGTGGTCCCGGCCGTGGCTGCGGTCGTCGTCGCGGTCGTCGTCGTGCCCGTCGTCGTCGCTGTCGGCACGGTCGAACTCGACCTCGGTGACCCGCCCGCCGCCCGCGGCGGCGAGGGCCGCACGCTCGGCGGCGGCGCGGTCGACCGCGGGCGCAGCAGGCGCCGGGGCGGGGGCAGGGGCCGCCGGCGCGGTGGCGGCGGTGCGGGGCAGCTCCGGGGGCAGCAGGTCGGCGGTGCGCGCGATCGCGGCACCGGTCGGGACGACGGCGAACTCGTCCGGGGCGCCGCCCTTCCCGAGCGCGAGAGCGGTGCCCCCGCCGACGAGCAGGAGCCCGGTGGCGGCGACGGCGGCGACGGTGAGCGGGGTACGCACAGTGATCTTCCTCCGAGAGGTTCCGGCTGGTCCGGGTCGGTGTGACCCGGACGCTGGAGGGAACTGTGCCGCCGTGTGCCCCAAGGTCGCGCTGCGTGAGCCCTAAGGCGGCGTTAGGGCCCGGAGCGGTCGAACTACAGTCGTCGGGGTGTCGACCATCAGCCCGGACGAGGGAGTGGCGCGCCGGCTGAAGGCCCTGGCCTGCACGGCGCCGCTGCACGACCTCGACGCCCGCAAGGGGCGGCTCGACTGGGACGCGACCGGCTACCAGATGGCCGAGATCGGGCTGCAGGCGATCGACCAGGTCACCCTGGCCATGGACTTCGACCACGGAGCGGACCACGCCGAGGTGGTGCGGCGGCTGCTGCCGTTCGTGGGCGCGCAGGTGCCGGGGGCCCCGCGGTCGGAGTACGTCCGCGTCGCGCAGTGGGTGATCGACAACCTGATCAACGTGGGCTCGATCGACCGCGGGTTCGCGGTGGAGTACGGCACGACCGACGACGACGGGCGCTACGTGCGCCGCCGGTTCGACTTCAAGCTGCTGGTCGAGGTCGCCGCCCCCGACGGCGGGATCTACCTGCGCGCCTCGGACGAGGCGATCAACGTGCTGGTCGGAGCGCTGGACACCGACGTCGAGTCGGCGCAGGAGGCGGCCGAGACCAAGCTGGAGACGCTCATCGTCCGCGGCCGTCTCGGCGACGCCCGGCTGGCCGCGGAGCAGGCCCGCTACCGGACCGTCCAGTACGCGGAGTCGTTGTGCCGCAAGCTGGAGGCGACCCGCCGCGACGTCCGCTCGGTCGACTGGCTCGACGCCGTCCCGCAGCTGCTCGACGAGGCGCTGACCCACATCGAGGCGCGCTACCGCGCCGAGACGATGATCAAGGCGAACATCGCCGACGCCCGTGACGAGGCGACCGAGCCGGGACGCCGCAGGCAGGCCGCGGAGCTGGTGACCGTCGTCGACGACTGCATCCAGCGCCACACCCAGCTGCAGGCACGGCTGCAGGAGGCGGGGGCGGCCTTCCGCGCCGAGCAGGACCGCCAGCAGTTCTCCGGGAAGCCGAAGCGGGCCGCCGTGGACGTGTTCGGGCAGCTGCTGCGACCGTCGCTGGCGTTGACCGTCGAGGTCGCGCACGACCCGGTGACCGGCTACTTCGGTGCCGGTGCCGGGGTGCGGAACCCGTCGGTGCCGAGTCTGGGCGGGCTGGTCGAGACGCTGCTCACGCCCCCGAGCGACCGCGACCCGTTCGGGGCCGAGGTGCCCGAGCCGGAGCTGGCACCGCAGCCGCGCGAGCGGTTCGGCGTCGACACCTGGGCGGCGGCCGACGCGGTGCTGCCCGCGGACGTCGAACACCCGGTGCGGCTGTCCGCGGCGCTGGCGGAGGCCCGCGCGGCCGGCGCGGACCTGCCTCAGCTGGTCGCGTTGCGCGCGATGCACGCCGTCGGGACGGCGGTGGCCACGGCGCGGACCCAGGGCGACCCGTCGGTGCTGGTCGCCGTCGACGACGGGGCGGTCCTCGACGACCCCGAGTTCGGCGGCGCGGACCTGCTGCTGGCACGGGCCGGTGTACAGGGCGGACAGACCCACCGACGGACGGCGCAGACATGAGTGACACCGAGACCGCGGCCCGCCTCGTCGGCTACGGCATGCGCCCCAAGGCGCTGCCCGGCCGCGACCCCGACTACGCCGACCTGGTCCGCCGCTACCGGGAGGACGACGAGTTCCGCACGACCGTCCAGCGCGTCGCCTCCGGCCTGGGCCTGGTCGTGCTGGCCGTCGACACCGGTCCGGGCATCGTGCTCGCCGCGACCGAGGGCTCGGTGTTCGAGATCCGGATGGACGAGTACGCCCGCCGCACCACCCTCGCCAACCGCGGCGCGGACAAGGTCCTGCACGGCATCGCGCACCTCGCCGTCGCCGCGCTGGCCTTCCCGCGCCCCGACGACCTGGGCGACGACTCCTACGTCGGCCGGGTGTCGGTGGAGCTCGTCGACGGTGCCGTGCGGGAGGCGTGCCGGGTGCTCGACGAGCGTGCCGGTGGCCCCGCCGACCCCGAGTCCGACGCCCCGCAGCTGGAGGAGGTCTGGCGGGTCTGGCAGCGCCGCCCCGAGGCCACCGCGACGAAGGACGGCCGGGTCGGCGAGTCCACCACCCGCGGGATCGTCGGCAAGGCGCTGCGGTTCCTCGCCGACCAGGGCTTCCTCGTGCCGGTCGGCGCGGAGGGCGCCTACCGGACGACACCGCGCTACCAGGTCCAGGTGCGCGAGCTCGCCGCGCAGCGGGCCTTCGACGAGCTGCTGGCCCTGAACGTCTTGCCCGCCGCGACCGCCGCCGGGACGCTGGTGACCGAGCACGACGGCGTGTTCGACACGCCGGGATCCGGTGCTCAGGGCACGCCCGGTACGGGGAGCGCGTCCGACCTCGACGATCCGTCGGAGTCGGAGGTCGAAGGGAACGGTGGGGATGCCGACCCGGCCGGCTCTGTCGGCTCTGTCGGCTCCGACGATGACGCTGCGTCCGTGGAACTCGCTGACCCGGTAAGCGAGCTCGCGCACGGGGGTGCCGGGGGTGCCGGCGTGGCCGGTGCCCCGGTCGGCTCGGCCGGTGGGGCTGGGACGGGGGAGTTCGCTTACCCGGTAAGCGAAGTCGCACAGGACAGCGCAGGGGGTGGCGACGCGGCCGGGGACGGACACCCTGCCGACCCGGACACCCCGCCGACCGACCACCCCACGGAGGACCGCGATGTATGAGCTGACCCGGGTCCGCCTGTTCTCGGTGGGGCCGACCGCCGCGCGCTACCAGGACGTCGCGCTCGACCTGCGGGGCGTCGGGGCCCCGGTGAAGGTCGCCGTGCAGGAGGACCTGTTCGCCCCGGACGCGCTCGACCGCACGACGCCGCGGCGGCCCTCGCCGGCGTCGGTGCTGTTCCTGGAGAACGGTGGCGGCAAGTCCGTCCTGCTCAAGCTGATCTTCTCGGTGCTCCTGCCCGGGCGACGTCAGGTCGTGGGCACCACCAGCACCACGGTGCTGGAGAACTTCGTGCTGGCCGAGGACGTCGCGCACGTCGTCTGTGAGTGGATGCACGTCGGCACCGGGCGGCTGCTGGTGACCGGCAAGGTCTCGGAGTGGCGCGGGCACGTGGCCTCCACCGACCCCGAGAAGCTGGCCGACGCCTGGTTCTCCTTCCGGCCGGTGCCCGGCATGGGGCTCGACGACCTGCCCTTCACCCACGACGGTCGCCGCGTCACCCTGGCCGCGTTCCGCGAGCGCCTGCAGGCCGCGCACCGCGAACACCCCGACGCCGAGCTGGCCTGGGAGACCGGGCACCGGGACTGGACCCGCCACCTCGTCGACGTCGGCCTGGACCCGGAGCTGTTCCGCTACCAGCGCGCCATGAACGCCGGCGAGGGCGAGGCCGCCGAGGCGTTCTCGTTCTCCTCCGATGAGGCCTTCGTCGACTTCCTGCTCCGTGCGGTGCTCGACCCCGCGGAGCCGCAGAACGTCGCCGAGCTCGTCGCGGGGTACGCCGACCGGCTCGCCCAGCGCGAGGAGCTGGAGACCGAGCGGGAGTTCGTCGACGGCACGCTGTCCCGGCTCGAGCCGATGGTCGACGCCGAGGCCTCCGCGACCGCCGCCCGCGACACCGAGACCGTCGCGCGCGCCGAGCTGGCGGCGACCGCGTCCCGGATCGCGGCCCGCCGGATCGCCGAGGAGGCCCGCTCGGTGACCGCCGCCGAGGAGGCCACCGGCGCGGTCGAGGCCGAGCAGTCCGCGGCCCGGGCGGCGGAGCGGCTGCAGGACACCGTCGGTGAGCTGCGCCGACTCACCGCGGGGCTCGCCGTCGAGGCCGCCGAGCGGACCGCGGCCGAGGCGACCCGCGAGCGCGACGCCGCGTCGGCCGTCTCGATGGCCCGCGACGCCGTCGAACCGGTCCTGGCGCACCGCGTCGCCGCCGCCGAGGCCGCGCGGCTGCGCGCCCGCGTCGAGGAGGAGGAGCAGAAGGCCCGGCCCGCGCTCGCCGCCCGGCAGGACGCCGCCCGCACGCTCGCGGTCGCGCTGGCCCGGGTCGCCGCGGAGGCCGACGCCGCCGCCGACGCGGCGGAGGAACACCGCGCCGACGCCGAGGAGCGCGCGGCGGCCGCCCGTCGCGAGCAGGTCACCCGCACCGCCGACGCCGCCCGCGCTGAGAGCGCCGCCACCACCGCCCGCGAGGCCCTCGACGACCTCGACGACCTCGACACCCGGGTCGCCGCCGCGGTCTCCGCCGGGCACCTGAAGGCGGGCTCGACCGCCGCCGACGTCGAGGACTCCGCGGCCGCCGCCCGGACCGAGGCGGAGCGGTGCGCCACCGCGCTCGCCGACGCCGACTCCGCGGCCGCCACGATCCGTGAGGAGCGACGGGCCGCCGAGGCCCGCCGCACCGCCGCCCAGGACGCGGCGGCCGCCGCCCGCGCCGACGCCGCGACCGCCGAGGCCGCGCGCTCCGCTGCGGAGGCCGACGCCGTCGCGCTCGCCGGGGAGGTCCGGCCCGCGGAGCTGCTCGGACTCGACGAGATCCGCCCGGACACCGACGCGGGCCTCGTCGTCGACACCCTGACCACCGCGATCCGCGGCGCCGAGCGGGAGCGGACGACCCTGCACGTCGACCAGCGCCGCGACGAACGCGCGCTCGCCGCGCTCGGCGACGGCGGCCTGCTGCCCGACCCGACGGAGATCGAGGACGTCCTCGCGGCGCTGGAGGCCGCCGGGATCACCGCCTGGTCCGGCCGTCGCTACCTGGCGAAGCTGCCCGCCCCCGACCGGGAGACCGTGCTGGCGCGGCTGCCGCACCTGGCGGGCGGGGTGCTGCTCAACGACGCGCGCGACGCCGAGCGGGCCCGCGCCGAGCTGGACGCGGCACGGCTGCTGCCGGCCTGCCTGGTCGCGGTCGGCACCACCGCCGCGCTGCGCGCCGACGCCGACGCGGCGCCCGGGATCGACTTCGTCGTGCCGCCCAACCCGGCACTGCACGACGAACAGGCCGCCGAGCAGGTCCGGGTCCGGCTCGTCGCCGAGACCACCGAGCGCGCCGCCCGGCTCGCCGAGCTGGAGACCGTCCTCGACGACGACCGCAGGCTGCGGGACCGGTTCGCCGCGCTGCGCGACCGACGTCCCACCCTCGCCGACCTGACCGGCGCCGCCGAGGCCGCGGAGACCACCCGGGCCGCCGCCGTCGCCGAGCACGAGGCGACCCGCGCCGAGGTCGAGGACCTCGACGAGCGCGCCGACCGGCTGACCGTCGACCGGCCCGGCCTGGAGCGCACCGCCGGGGACACCCGTCGCCGGGCGGACGCGCTGGCCGCGCTGCGCACCGAGCTCGCCCGCCGGGCGACGCACGAGGAGCGGATGCGCACCGGGGAGGCCGACGCCGCGCGGGCCCGCGACGAGGCCGACGCCGCCGGGACCACCGCCGACCGCGCCGGTCGCGAGGCCGCCGACGCCCAGCAGACGCGCGACCGGCAGCGCGGCATCGGCACGACCCTGCGCGACGAGGCCGCGGCGCTCCCGGTCTCCACCGACGAGGTCGGCGGGCAGGACGGGGAGCCGGAGGGGACCCCCGGGACGTCGCTGGCCGAGCTGCGCGAGGAGTTCCAGCGGGCCCGCGACGCCTACGCCTCGGCCTCCGTCGACACCGACCTGCACGGTGCGCTGGAGCGGGCCGAGGCCGACGCGCGGGAGCGGCGGGTCGCCGTCGACGGGCTGCCGCGCACCGTCGTCGAGGCCGCGACGGCGTTCCTGCACACCCCCGACGGCGCCGACGCCGCCAGCCGCCGCGCCGCCGCCGAGCAGGCCCGCACCGCCTACGACGAGGCCGAGAGCCGCCGCGCCGACGCCGCGACCGAGCTGGCCGTCGCCCGCCGCGAGCTGGAGCGGTTCACCGGCGGCGAGCGGCCGATCGACCCCTACGACCCGCCCCGCGACGCCGAGCACGGCCGCGAGCTGGTCGCCCGCGCCACGGCCGACCTGGACGCGGCGGGCAAGGACCTGGAACGCCGTCGTCGGGCCCGGACCGACGCCGAGGACGCCCACCGCACCGCCACCGACCTCGCCCGCGGGTTCGGGCTGGTCGTGTCCTCTCTGGACGAGACGCCCGAGCCGTCCGGGGTGCCGTTCGACGGTGACGTCGAGGCCGCCCAGGCCGCGCTCAAGCGCCACCAGAACGCCGTCCGCGACGCGGCGGGCGAGCGGACGCGGGCCGAGAAGAAGGTCCGCGAGGGGGTCGACGCCGTCGCCCGCTTCGCCCAGGACCCGCGGTTCGCGACCCTGAGCTCCCCGGTGCACCGCCACATCGGCGGCGTCGACCGGTCGGAGATGCCCGGCCTCGCCGCGGAGTGGATCGCCGCGCTGCGCCCGCGGCTGCGCTCCCTCGACGACGACCTCGGCAACATCGAGCGGCACCGCTCGGGGATCGTCACCCGGCTGTCCGGGATGGTCGGCGAGGCGCTGCGCACGGTGCGGCTCGCGCAGCGGCTGTCCCAGCTGCCCGAGGGCCTCGGCGACTGGTCGGGCCAGCAGTTCCTGCGGATCCGGTTCGAGGAGCTGCCCGACGCGGCGCTGCGCCACGAGCTCGGCGCCGTCGTCGACCGCACCGCCACCGGCATGGCGGGCGGGAAGGCGAAGGACCGGCGCGACGGCATGTCCATGCTGCTGCGCGGGGTCCGGGCCGCGATGCCGAAGGGTGTCCGGGTCGAGATGCTCAAGCCCGACGCCGTGCTGCGCACCGAGCGGCTGCGCGTCTCCGCGATCAAGGACGTGTTCTCCGGCGGGCAGCAGCTGACCGCGGCGATCGTCCTGTACTGCACGATGGCGGCGCTGCGGGCGCACCAGCGCGGACAGGGCAGGCGGGCGCACGCGGGCGTGCTGTTCCTCGACAACCCGATCGGACGGGCGTCGGCGGGGTACCTGCTGGAGCTGCAGTTCGGCGTCGCGCAGGCCCTGGGGGTGCAGCTGGTCTACACGACCGGGCTGTTCGACGCGGGCGCGCTGTCGTCGTTCCCGCTGCTCGTGCGACTGCGCAACGACGCCGACCTGCGCGCCGGACGCAAGTACCTGTCGGTCGACGAGCGGGTCACCCGGTCCGTGCCCGACGCCGACGCCCCCGGTGGCCGGATCACCGCGGCCCGCGTCTACCGCCGCCCCGAGGCCGCGGTGGCCGCCGGAACCGGCGGTGCGGACGACACCGCGCCCGCGGGGGCCGGCGGATGACCTCGCCCGGGCCGGTCGCGGAGCGGCTCGCCGAGCTGCTGGCGGCCACCGGACGGACCCGGATCCCGCGCTCGGCGCTGCGCGCGGCGTTCCTGCAGGCGGACCCCACGATGGTCGGCAGCGTCGGGGCCCGGCGGAACCTCGCCGCGGCGCTGGCCGAGCTGGCCGCCGCGGGGGTGCTGGAGCCGACCGACCGGACCGACGACGGGGTGCCGCCGCTGCCGAACTCGGTGCGGCTGCTCCGGTCGCGCTCGGCCGCCGCCCCGGCCGCGGCCGAGCGGGGGCCGTGGCACCTCGAGCTGTCCGCGGCGGTGGCCCTGCGGCGTCCGTCGCCGGTGCTGCTGCAGGTCAACGAGTGGCTGTTCGCCCACGCGTCCCGTGCGGTGCAGGTCCCGCTGCGCGAGCGCGCGCTGGAGATCACCGGCGACGAGAAGGCCTTCGACGGCCCGCTGCCCGGCGGCCTCACCCCGGAGATCCTGCGGGCCCGCCGGGTCGTCCCTCCGCTGCACCGCGAGCCGCTGCCCGGCGGCGGGCCGGTGCTGCTCGTGGTCGAGAACGCCGACACCCTGGACTCGCTGCGCCGTGCCCTGGAACCCGCCCCCGGCCCGGTCGGCGAGCTCGCCTGGGGCGCGGGGAACGCGTTCACCGCGTCCGTGCTCGCCCTGCGCACCCGCCCGCCCGCGGCGGTCCGCTACTTCGGCGACCTGGACGCCGCCGGGCTGCGGATCCCGCGTGCCGCCTCCGACCTCGCGCAGGCGCACGGCCTGCCGCCGGTGCGGCCCGCGACCGGGCTGTACCGGGCGCTGCTGCGGCCCGGGCGCCCGGCCTCGGCGCGGACGGTGGACCACAGCGACGTCGAGTGGCTCGACGCCGGACTGCGCGGTCTCGTCCGCGACCTGTTCGCGGCCGGGGCGCGGCTGGCCCAGGAGGCCGTCGGGGTCACGGTCCTGGCCGGCGACCCGGACTGGCGCGACGGCCTCGCCCCGGCCTGAGGGCTCACCCGGACCGGATCAGCTGTCGTCGCGGTCGTCGTCGGTGCGGTCGTTCCGGTCGATGTCGTGGTCGAGGACCTCACCGGTCGCGGCGTCGACGTCGACGTCGTGCCCGGCGTCGGCGGTGCGGACCTCGACCTCCCAGTGGTCGCGGCCGTCGGAGCGGGAGTCGTCGTCGCGGCCGTCGTCGGCGCGGTCGAACTCGACCTCCACGACCTGCCCGCCCCCGGCCCGCTCGACGGCGATCCGCTCGGCCGCGGCACGGTCCACCGCGGCACCAGCGCCTGCGCCCGGTGCGGGGGCGGTGTCGGCGGCGCTCTGCGCGGCGGGGGTCACGGCGACCTCGGCCGGCGAGGCGCACGCGGCGCCGCCGCCGACGAGCAGCAGGCCGGTGGCGGCGAGGGCGGCGACGGAGATCTTCGAGGGCATCGGGGTGTCCTTCCGGGAGGGGTCGTGCCGACACCGGTGACGATGCCGCGCTGTCGATCAACGGCGCGCTGCACGACTCCTAAGGGCACCCCAAGACCGGTGCCCGCTCAGCCCGCGGGCGGCCCCAGCTCCAGCTCCACCCGCAGCCCGCCCCCGGCCGGGGAGTGCACCGTCAGCGCCCCACCGCCGTGGTCGGCGGTGCGCCGGGCGATGTCGAGGCCCAGCCCCGTCGAGCCTCCGCCGCTGACCCCGCGCGAGGTGGGGTCGGTGCCGGGCGGCAGCCCCGGGCCGTCGTCGTGCACCACCACCCGGGCACCCCCGCCCGTCCGGCCGGACAGCGACACGCCGAAGGCCGTGCCGTCCGGGGTGTGGGCGAAGACGTTGCCCAGCAGCGCGTCCACGCAGGCCTCCAGGTCGCCCGGCGCGCAGGCCACGGGCAACGGGCCGTCGGCCAGGTGCAGGGTCACCGCACGGTCGGTGTCCTCGGCCAGCACCCGCCAGAACTCCACCCGTTCCCGGACGACGGCCGCCGCGTCCGCGCTACGGGTCGTGCCGCCGCGTCGCCGGGCCTGCTCGATCGCGCCGGTGACCGCGCGCTGGACGCCGTCGACCCCGGCCGACAGGCGCGCGGCCTCGTCCGGGTCGCGCAGGGCCTCGGCGTCCAGCCGTAGCGCGGTCAGCGGGGTGCGGACCCGGTGCGCGAGGTCCGCGACGTTCTCCCGCTCCTCGCGCAGCAGCTCCGAGATCCGCCCGGCCAGCCCGTTCAGCGCGCCGGCGACGACGCCGAGCTCCGCCGGGGCCCGGGGGTCGGCGCGGGCGGACAGGTCCCCGGCCGCGAGCCGCTCGGACACCTCGGACAGGTCGGTGGTGGCCTCGACGAGGGTGCGCGCGAGCCGGTCCGCGAGCAGCAGCCCACCGGCCAGCAGCACCAGCGACAGCCCGCCCAGCAGCAGCCAGGAACGGGTCACGCCGCGGGTGAGCTCGGCGTCGGGGACGAACACCCGGATCGCGGCGTTGCCGTCCGCGGCACCGGTCACGGCGAACACCAGCTCGCGCCCGCCGGGCGCCTCGGTCGAGGCGCTCGTCCCGAGCAGCCCCAGCCGGACCACCGGGCTGCGGGGTGCCGGTGCACCGAGCACGGTGCCGTCGGGCAGGAACACCGAGACGTCGGAGGCGTCGCGGCCGTCGGCGTTCTGCACGGCGGGGACCAGCACCGACCGGTCCCCGCCCGCCACCGCGGGGGTCAGCACCTGGGCCTGGACGGTCGCCGCGGACACCGCCGAGCTCTCCGCGACCGAGCGGACCAGGGTCGCGAGCGGGATCGCGAACGCGACCAGCACCAGCAGCACGGTCGCCCCGACCAGGACGAGGATGCGCCGTCGCATCAGGCGGGGCCCGCCGGCGCGGACAGCCGGATCCCCACCCCGCGCACCGAGTGCAGGTAGCGGGGGGACTGCGCGGTCTCGCCGAGCTTGCGGCGCAGCCACGACAGGTGCACGTCGACGGTCTTGTCGGCGCCGCCGTAGGGCTGCTGCCACACCTCGGTGACCAGCTCCCGCTTGCTGACGACCTGGTCGGCGCGGGCGGCGAGGTGGTGGAGCAGGTCGAACTCGCGTGGGGTCAGCTCCAGCTCGGCGCCGTCGAGCACGGCGCGCCGCGAGCGCGGGTCCACCGACAGCCCGCCGACGACGACCGTGGGATCGGCCCCCGCCCCGTCGCCGAGGCGGCGCAGCACCGCCCGGATCCGGGCGTCGAGCTGCGCGGCGGCGAAGGGTTTGACCAGGTAGTCGTCGGCGCCCGCGTCGAGCACGGAGACGATCTCGGTCTCGTCGTCGCGGGCGGTCGCGACGATCACCGGGACCGTGCTGGCGCCGCGCAGCATCCGCAGCATGGTGGTGCCGTCCATGTCGGGCAGGCCGAGGTCGAGCACCACGAGGTCGGGCCGTCTCCCGACGGCGTGTTCCAGACCGGCCATCGCGGTCGGTGCGGAGTCGACGGCGTGCCCCCGCTCGGTCAACCCGCGGATCAGTGCACCGCGGATGCCGGGGTCGTCCTCGACGATCAGGATCTGGGCCACGGGGGGAGAACCTATCCGTCGCGGGCGTGCCGGTGGGGGGCCCGGCCGTTGCTTGTGGTCGGCTTAGGGATCCGTTAACCGGGGTCCGGGGCATGCTGTGCGCGTGGAACGACCGACGCGCCCCGTCCTGCAGATCGTGCTCTGGACCGCCGCGGCCGCCGGTGCCCTGCTCCTGGGCCTGACGGCCGTCGGGAGCATCGGCAGCGACCTGGCGGGCACACAGACGCAGCCCCTGAGCGCCGAGCAGGTGGACGCCCGCCTGGCCCAGCAGACCGCCACGGCCGCGCCGCCGGCGCCCGCCCCGAGGCCGGCGCCCGCCGCGGCACCGCCCGTGGTCGTGCAGGCCGGGAGCGCGGGGAACGTCCTCGCCCGCTGCGACGGCGCGACGCCGAGGATCGTGTCGGTCAACCCCGCGCAGGGCTGGGAGCGCGAGGACGACAGCGACATCGGTCCGGCCGAGGTGGTCTTCGACGGCGACGACGTCCCGGACGTCCGCGTGGTGCTGAGCTGCGCCGGTGGGGTCCCGTCCGGCCGGGTCGTGAGCGTCCCCGAGGACTGAGCCGCCCCGGGCACGCGCCGGGTCTCAGCCCCCGGCGAACGGCGGCAGCACGTCGAGCGTGGCCGCCCCGCCGAGCGCGGCGGAGCGGTCGCGCACCGCCACCTCGTCGAGCAGGAAGCTGCACCGCAGCAGCACCTGCGCCAGCTCAGGGCCGTGCGCGGTGCCGAGGGCGGCGACGGCGTCGGCGACAATCGCGCTGTCGGGCAGCTCCACGGTCTCCTCGCCGGTCCCCGCAGCGGCCTTGGCCGCTGCGAAGTACCGGACGGTGAGGGTCCTGGTCTCCAGGGACAGGGTCATGCTCATCCTCCGATCGCGCTCATGGGGCGCGCGGGCTGCAGGAATCCGGGGTCGTCGATGCCGTGGCCCGCCTTCTTGCCCCACATCGCGTCGCGCCAGACGTCGGCGATCTCGGCGTCGGTCGCGCCGCCGCGGAGCATGGCGTGCAGGTCGGTCTCGCCGGTGGCGAACAGGCAGGTGCGGACCTGGCCGTCGGCGGTGAGACGGGTGCGGTCGCAGGCCCCGCAGAACGGGCGGGTCACCGAGGCGATCACCCCGACGGTGGCGGGGCCCCCGTCGACCACGAACCGCTCGGCGGGCGCGCCACCGCGGTCCTCGTCGGACGGGGTGAGCACGAAGCGCTCCTCCAGCCGCGCCAGGATCTCCTCGGCGGTGATCATCTCGGTGCGGCGCCAGCCGTGCTGGGCGTCGAGCGGCATCTGCTCGATGAACCGCAGCTGGTAGCCGTGGGTCAGGGCGAACTCGAGCAGGTCGGCGGCCTCGTCGTCGTTCACGCCGCGCAGCAGAACCGCGTTGATCTTCACCGGGGCCAGGCCCGCGGCCTGGGCGGCGGCCATCCCGTCGATGACGTCCGAGAGCCGGTCGCGCCGGGTGATCTGCGCGAACCGCTCCGGGCGCAGGGTGTCCATCGAGACGTTGAGCCGGTTCACCCCGGACGCCGCCAGGGCCCCGGCCCGCCGGGCCAGCCCGATGCCGTTGGTGGTGAGCGAGATGTCCGGGCGGGGCTCCAGCGCCGACGCGGCACCGAAGATGTCCTCCAGGCCCTTGCGCAGCAGGGGCTCGCCGCCGGTGAAGCGCAGCTCCTCGATCCCGAGGTCGCGCACCGCCAACGCGATCAGCCGGTTGAGCTCCGCGTCGGTCAGCTGCTCCTCGCGCGGCATCCAGTCCAGGCCCTCGGCGGGCATGCAATAGGTGCAGCGCAGGTTGCAGCGGTCGGTGAGCGAGATCCGCAGGTCGGTCGCGACCCGGCCGAACCCGTCGACGAGGCGGGGGTCGGCCGGTCGGGCCGGGTCCCGGGACGTGCCGCCCCGCAGCGACGGCAGGCCGAGCTCGGTGGTCATGGGCCCGAGGCTAGCCGCCGTCGTGCGTGCCCGCCCAGGGCGGGTTTCCGCAGCTCAGAACCGTGATCCGCACCCGCGGACGCGGCCGGGGCCACGCTGTCGCAGGTGCGGAACTAGTCATCCTGTACCTAGTCGAAAGGACAGGGACATCGAGACGTCCCGCCCGCGGTCCCGGGAGGGCTCCCGAGGGGTCCCTCCTAGCGTCCCGGGCTCCAGGACGAACAGACCGGTCACCCGGTGGCCGGTCGCCCGGTGGCCGGTCGCCGTACAGGAGGGAACCACCATGTCGTCGACCATGTTGTCGAAGCTCGTCCCCGCCGCGCTGGCCGCGGCGGCTGCCGCCGTCGTCGTCGCCCCGGCCGCGTCGGCGGCACCCGCGCCCGTGTTCACCTCCTACGACGCCTGCCAGGCCGAGGGTTCGCGCCAGCAGCTCGCCGCCGGGGGACCGTTCAGCGGGTTCACCTTCACCTGCGAGAAGACCTACTCGGTGGGAGCGGGCACCGCCGGATGCCCGCCCACCGCGGCCGACGGGTGCATCGGCGAGTACTGGATCCTGCGCTCCCGCAACGTCTGAGCCCGCCGCGTCGCCGGCGGACCGTGACTAGGACCGGTGGGCCTTGAGCTCCTGCCGGGCGACGGACCGGATGTGCACCTCGTCCGGTCCGTCGGCGAAGCGCAGGGCGCGGGCCCAGGCGTAGAAGTAGGCCAGCGGGGTGTCGTCGCTCATGGCGGCGCCGCCGTGCACCTGCATCGCCCGGTCGATCACGGCGCACGCCATCCGCGGTACGACGACCTTGATCGCGGCGATCTCGGTGGCCGCGCCCTTCGCACCGTAGGCGTCGATCAGCCAGGCCGTCTTCAGCGTCAGCAGCCGGGCCTGTTCGATCTCCATGCGGCACAGCGCGATCTGCTCGCGCACCACGCCCTGCTCGGCCAGCGGCTTGCCGAAGGCGACCCGGGCCTGCGCGCGCTCGGTCATCAGGTGCAGCGCGCGCTCGGCCATGCCGATCAGCCGCATGCAGTGGTGGATGCGCCCCGGCCCGAGCCGGGCCTGGGCGATTGCGAAGCCGCCGCCCTCCTCGCCGAGCAGGTTCGTCGCCGGCACCCGCACACCGTCCAGATGCAGCTCGGAGTGCCCGTGCTGGTCCTGGTAGCCGAAGGTCGGCAGGTGCCGCTCGATCGTCAGCCCCGGGGTGTCGCGCGGGACCAGGATCATCGACTGCTGCCGGTGGGTCGAGGCGTCCGGGTCGGTCTTGCCCATGACGATGAAGATCCGGCAGCGCTCGTCGGCGGCACCGGAGATCCACCACTTGCGGCCGTCGACGACGTAGTCGTCGCCGTCGCGCCGGATCCGGGTCTCGATGTTCGTGGCGTCCGAGGACGCCACGTCCGGCTCGGTCATCGCGAACGCCGAGCGGATCTCGCCGTCGAGCAGCGGCTCCAGCCACTGCTGCTTCTGCTCGTCGGTGCCGAACAGGTGCAGGATCTCCATGTTGCCGGTGTCCGGCGCCTGGCAGTTGATCACCTCGGGCGCGATGACCGGGGACCAGCCGGAGACCTCCGCGACCGGCGCGTACTCCAGGTTCGACAGGCCCGAGACGTCCGGCAGGAACAGGTTCCACAGGCCGCGCCCGAGGGCCTCGGTCTTCAGCTCCTCGACCACCGGGGGCAGGTCCCACTCCTGGGGGGTGCCGCGTCGCTCGGCGCGGAACGCGTCGTAGGAGGCCTCGGCCGGGAGGATCTCCTCGTCCAGGAAGGCGCGCATGCGCGCGGTGTAGTCGGCCGCCACGGCGCTGGGTGCGAAGTCCACCCGGCGATCAGACCACGAACTCGGTCCTGGTGGGAGACGCGCCGTGGCACCACCGCAGGCGCGACCATAGTATCCGGGTCGTGCCGCACTTCAGGATCTCCGAGGCCGCCCGACTGCTGGGCGTCAGCGACGACACCGTCCGCCGCTGGGTGGACGCGGGGACGCTGCCGGTGCAGGCCGACGCCTCGAACCGCAAGGTCATCGACGGCGCCGCGCTCGCCGAGTTCGCCCGCGACCACGCGACCGCCCCGCCGGACCCCTCGGTGGTGCAGCGCTCGGCCCGCAACCGGATGGTCGGCCTGGTCACCTCGGTGCTCGCCGACACGGTGATGGCCCAGGTCGAGATGCAGTGCGGCCCGCACCGCGTGGTGTCGCTGATGAGCAGCGAGGCCGTGCGCGACCTCGGCCTGGAACCCGGGGCGCTCGCGGTGGCCGTGATCAAGTCGACGAACGTGGTGGTGGAGACGCCCGGCGGGCACCTGTGACGCCCGGGGCCGGCACCGCCCGCGCGCCGGCCCCGACCCGGCGTCGCGAGGGTGCGGCCGACCGCCACGGCACCGGCGTCGGCCTGCCGGTGTGGATGTGGCTCCCGGCGGGCATCGGGTTCCTGGTGATCGCGCTCCCGGTGCTCGGCCTGCTGTGGGAGGCCGACTGGGCGCAGACCCCCCGCCTGCTCACCAGCGAGGCCGCGCTGTCGGCGCTGCGCCTGTCGCTGCTCACCGCGGCGATCTCCACGACGCTGTGCCTGCTGCTCGGCGGCCCGCTCGCGGTGGTCCTGGCCCGGGGCCGGATCAACCGGCTGCCCCGCCTGATGCGCGGGATCCGCTCGGTCGTGCTGCTCCCGCTGGTGCTGCCGCCGGTCGTCGGGGGACTCTCGCTGCTGTTCCTGCTCGGTGCGAACGGCCTGCTCGGGCAGGGGCTGGACACCGTGTTCGGGATCTTCATCCCGTTCTCCACCGCGGCGGTGGTCCTGGCGCAGACCTTCGTCGCGATGCCGTTCCTCATCGTGTCGCTGGAGGGCGCCCTGCGGACCGCGGGGGAGCGCTACGAGGCGACCGCGGCCACCCTCGGCGCCTCGCCGGGGCTGGCCTTCCGCCGGGTGACGGTGCCGCTGGTGCTGCCCGGCCTGGCGTCCGGACTGGTGCTGGCCTTCGCCCGCTGCATGGGCGAGTTCGGGGCCACGATCGCGTTCGCCGGCAGCCTGGAGGGCACCACCCGGACCCTGCCGCTGCTGGTCTACCTGCAGGGCGAGACCGACGTCGCCGGGGCCGTGGCGCTGTCGCTGCTGCTCGTCGTCGTGTCGCTGGTCGTGATCGTCGTCGGTCGCCCGCGCGGGCTGGACGGCCGCGGATGAGCAGCGGCGGCGACACGGTGGAGCTCGGTGTGGACATGAGGGCGCGGCTGGAGCGCGACGGGTTCGCACTGGACCTGGAGCTGACGGTCGGCGCGGGGGAGGTGCTCGCGGTGCTGGGCCCGAACGGTGCGGGCAAGTCCACCGTGCTCGGCGTCCTGTCCGGTCTGCTGCGCCCGGACTCCGGGCACCTGCGCGTCGACGGTCGGACGCTGCTCGACACCGCCGACGGGACCTTCGTGCCGCCGCACCGGCGCGGTGTCGGTCTGCTCGCCCAGGAGCCGCTGCTGTTCCCGCACCTGTCGGCGCTGGCCAACGTGGCCTTCGGGCCGCGGGCCCAGGGGACCCCGCGCGCCGCGGCCGACGCCAGGGCCCGCGGCCTGCTCGACGACGTCGGCGTCGGCGAGCTCGCCGCCCGGCGCCCCGCGCAGCTCTCCGGCGGCCAGCAGCAGCGGGTCGCGCTGGCCCGCGCGCTGGCGCCCCGGCCGGGACTGCTGCTGCTCGACGAGCCGCTGGCCGCGCTCGACGTCGACGCCACCCCTGCCATGCGCACCCTGCTGCGCCGGGTCATCGCCGACGGCAAGCAGACCGCGCTGCTGGTCACCCACGACGCGCTCGACGCGCTGGTGCTCGCCGACCGGGTCGTCGTGCTGGACCGCGGCCGGGTGGTCGAGCAGGGACCGGTCCGCGACGTGCTGGCCCGTCCCCGTAGCGCGTTCTCCGCCCGGATCGCCGGCCTGGACCTGGTGCCGGGCACCGCCGAGGGCGCCGGGGTGCGGACCAGCGACGGGGTCGGGATCCACGGTCGCGCGGTCGAGGTCGCCGAGGGGGAGCCCGCGGTCGCGGTGTTCCCGCCCTCCGCGGTGGCGGTGCACGCGAGCCGGCCGGCGGGCAGCCCGCGCAACGTCTTCCCGGTCCGGATCGCCGCGCTGGAGCCGCGCGGGGACACCGTCCGGCTGCGGGCCGCGCCGGTCGCCGGGGGGCCGGACTGGGTGTCGGGGCTGGCCGCCGACGTCACCCCGGCCGCCGTCGCCGAACTGGGTGTCGAGCCCGGTCACGAGGTGTGGTTCGCGGTGAAGGCGACCGAGGTCGCCGTGCACGGCCGGCACGCCTGAACGAGCCCGCCGATCCGCCGATCGTGCAGGTCGCGGGCCTGTCACACCCCGGGCGGCGGGTGGTCCCCGCACCGCCGGTGCCGAAACGCTCCGTCACCCGGGTGGTCCCAGGTGTCACCCGGACCACCATCGTGTCTCTCGCACCAGGCGTCACAGGCGCATAGCGTCGCTGTCTGTGAGCCCCATGCGTCCCCGCGCCGCCCGACTGGTCACTGCCGGTGTCCTGGCGGTCGCGCTCGGTGTACCTCTCGCGCCGTCGGCGTCCGCCGCCGTGTCGGTGCCGTCCGCGCCGTCCGCGCCCGCCGGCTACCTGGTGCAGACCGCGACGGCCGGGCAGACGCGGGCCGCCGCGGAGGCAGTGGGCGTGGAGCCGAAGGTCACGTTCGACAGCGTGGTGCACGGCTTCGCCGCGGACCTCACCCCCGCGCAGGCGACCGAGCTGCGTGACCGGCCCGGCGTGGTCGGGGTGGAGGAGGACCGGCAGATCACCCCGCTCGATCCGCAGGCCGTCCACCAGGACGCGCCCGTCGCGCCGCCCGCCGGGGCCGAGCAGGCGCCGGGCAACTGGGGTCTCGACCGCATCGACCAGCCGGACCTGCCGCTGGACGGGCAGTACCGGCACACCGCCACTGGCGCCGGCGTGGACGTGTTCGTCCTCGACACCGGCGTCGACGCGGGCCACCCGCAGTTCGGGGGCCGGGCGAAGCAGGAGGTCAACACCATCGACCGGACCGACTCCGACTGCGACGGGCACGGCACCGTCGTCGCCGGGATCGCGGCGTCGAAGGACTACGGCGTGGCCCCGGGCGCGACCGTGCGCGCGGTGAAGGTGCTCGACTGCAACGGCACCGGGACGTTGTCGTCGCTGCTCGCCGGGCTGGACTGGGTGGTGCAGAACAAGCGCGGCCCGTCGGTCGCGGTGATGTCGTGGAGCTACGGCGGCTCGCCGATGCTCCGGCAGGCCGTCCAGCGCATGATCGACTCCGGGGTGTTCGCGGCCTCCTCGGCCGGCAACACCGGTGGCGACGACTGCACCGCACTGCCCCGGGCGGTCGAGGACGTCCTGGTCGTCGCCAACTCCACGATCGAGGACCGGCGTTCCTCGAACTCCTCGACCGGTCGCTGCGTCTCGCTCTACGCACCCGGCACCCGGATCGTCGCGCCGGTCCCGGGCGGCGGCACCGCCTCCTACAGCGGGACCTCGATGGCCGCCCCGTTCGCGGTCGGGGTGGCGGCGCTCTACAAGCAGGCCCGCGGCGACGCGCCGGCCACCACCGTCAAGAAGCGGATCGTCGACAACTCCGTCCCCGGGAAGATCGAGGGCGGCGGGACCGGCGGCACCCCGGACCGGCTGCTGCAGACCGGCGGGCTGTAGGGGCGTGGCACCGCCGGTGGCGGCGCTCAGCGCCGGCCCTCGGCCTGTCTCCGCTGTCGTTCCCGCAGCTCGCCGGGCCCGGCCACCCGGGTGGTGTCGGTCCGCACGGTGATCAGTGCGGCGGCGTGCTCGGCACGGGCGGAGGCCTCGGCGGCATCGGCGCCGACGGCGATCACGTGACCGCACCGGTCGAACGAGTGCGCCAGCGGGCGGACCACGTCCCCGGGGGCCACCGCGAGGTCCACCTCGACGACGCCGTCGGCGCGACGGGCGTCCTCCGTGCCGCCGAGGGAGCGGACCGTCCCCGGGGCGGCGTGGAAGAACGCGATCGCCGCTGCTCTCCGGGGCGGTGCGGGCGGCGGCCCGGCCGGCACACCGAGCACCCGTGCCGCCGCGCGGTCGTAGAGGTCCACCCCGGTCGCGAGCCGGACCAGCTCCGGGATCCGGTCGCCGCCCACCCGGGTGTGCGACTCGACCGGAAGCACCCCGCCGGGCCCGGCGATCACCTCGGTGTGGGTGGCGCCGTCGCGCACGCCGACGACGTCGAGCAGTGACCGCACGGCCGCGACGACCTCGGCCGCGACGTCCGGCGCGATCGGCGCCGGGACCACGTGCCCCATCTCGAGCAGATCGGCCACGCGCTTGCCGGTGATCGCGACGACCTGGTGCTCGCCGGCCGTGCTGAACGCCTCGACGGAGTACTCGGTCCCCTCCAGGAACCGCTCCACGAGCACGGCGTCGGCCACCTGCAGCACCGCCTCGGCCGCGGTGATCACCTCGTCGGTGCCGTTCGCGCGGCGGACCGCCAGGCTCCCCCACGACGAGCACGGTTTCACCACGACGGGGTATCCGATGGCGTCCGCGGCGGCGCCGGCGGCCGACGGTGTCGTCACCCGGGAGAAACCGATGTCCTGGCCCGCCGCGGCCAGAATCCGGCGCATCTCGGATTTGTCCCGCAATGCCTGCGTGGTGGCCTCGGAATGGAATGTGGGCAGCCCCAGATCGGCGGCGACCGCGGCGGCGGGGGCCAGTCCGAACTCCGTGAGCGACAGTACGGCGCTCAGCGGGGAGCGCTCGTGCACGGCGGCGCAGGCGGCCGCCACGGCCGACCTGTCGGTGAGATCGGGCAGCTCCACGACCTCCTCCGCGAGGCGTCGTTGTCCCTCCGTCGTCGCGCCCGCGCGCTGCAGCAGGACGGACCTCGCCCCGTGCCGCGCCAGGGCGTCCACGACCTCGGTCCCGAACCCTCCGACGACGAGCACCCGGCCCCTGTCGATCACCACTGTCACTCCGCTCCGCACCCGCACCGACCTGCGTCGCGAACGACCCGGGCGGGTGGCCGTGCCGTGTCGTCCGGGTTGACGTCGAGCGTCGACCGTACGACAGATGGTTGACAGTCACCCTCGGTGTGGAGATTATGACTCATCAGTGGGGCTCGATTCAGTCGCAACGCGGACGGGCCCGGATCACCATTCCGCACATCCCGCAAGAATCAGGGAGTCATACTTCTGTGCGTGGTTCTCTGAGTGTCAACCAGCCACTTGTGCGAAATGTTGTCAACCGCTTGTTGTTGTGGGGCAGTGGCGGCGCGAACCGGCCACCGATCATGACCGACCCGCTGCCCGCCTTCCCCGAGTCCGCAGAGCTGGTCGCCCGGTTCGACGAGCTCCGCGGCGAGGTGGACCGACTCGTCGGCATCCGCGACCTGACCCCGTACGGCGACATCGATCCCATCCGGGCGGCCCAGGTGTCGACCGGGTGGCGGTTGTACTACGCCTACATGCTCGGCGTCGCCAACGACCGGGCGCACGAGGACGTGCCGTTGCTGCTCGACTTCGCCGAGCGCACTCCGCGCGTCGTCAACGCGATCGTGGCGCAGCTGCCGCCGGGCGTCGGGCTCTCCGCCCACGAGGGCCCCTATGCGGGGATCCTGCGCTACCACCTCCCGCTGCGCGTCCCGGTCGACGACCCGCCCCGGCTGCGGGTCGGCCAGGAGCACCACACCTGGGCCGAACGACGTCCGATCCTGATCGACGACACGTTCGACCACGAGGTCCACAACGAGAGCACCGGCACCCGGATCATGCTGATCATCGACGTGCTGCGGCCGCTCAACCCGGTGCTGGACCTGCTCAACCGCACCTGCCTGCGCCTCAAGCGCCGCTGGTCCGCGCAGATGATCGCCGACGCGAACGGGGACATCTAGTGGGGCAGCCGGTCGCACTGGTGACCGGCGCGGCACGGGGCATCGGTGCCGCGACCGCCCGGCTGCTGGCCGAGTCCGGCTACGCGGTCGCGGTCGGTTACCACGCCGACCGGGCCGCGGCCGAGGAGGTCGTCGACGGCCTGGCCGGTTCCGGGATCGCGGTGCGCGCGGACGTCGGGTCCGAGGACGACGTCGTCCGGATGTTCGCCGACGTCGACGACCGGCTCGGCCCGCTGAGCGCCCTGGTCAACAACGCCGGTGTGCTGGAGGGCGGCGGGCGGGTCGAGCGCATCGACGGCGCCCGGCTGCGCCGGGTGCTCGACGCCAACGTGGTCGGCCCCTTCCTGTGCTCGCGGGAGGCGGTGCGCCGTATGTCCACGGCGCACGGGGGCGGAGGCGGGGCGATCGTGAACGTGTCGTCGGCCGCCTCCCGCCTGGGTTCCGCGGGGGAGTACGTCGACTACGCGGCGTCGAAGGGGGCGCTCGACACGCTGACGACGGGCCTGTCGCTGGAGGTCGCGGCGGAGGGCATCCGCGTGAACGCCGTCCGGCCGGGCTTCATCGAGACCGGGATCCACGCGCGCGGCGGGGACCCCGACCGGCTCGCCCGGCTGACCCCGGCGATCCCGCTGGGCAGGCCGGGGCGGCCGTCGGAGGTCGCCGAGGCCGTGCTCTGGCTGCTCTCGGACCGGGCGTCCTACGTGACGGGTTCGTTCATCGACATCGCCGGGGGGCGCTGATGATCCGCGGAGCCGGTCCACCGACCGCCGACCCGTCGGCCACGGACGGGTTCGGCCCGGCCCGGGTCGTCCCGGGCCCCGCGCTCGCCACGGTCCTGCGTGGTCCGGAGCCGGACACG
This sequence comes from Pseudonocardia sp. ICBG1293, assembly GCF_020131355.1. Lineage (GTDB taxonomy): Bacteria > Actinomycetota > Actinomycetes > Mycobacteriales > Pseudonocardiaceae > Pseudonocardia. Next base: position 67,513 of record NZ_JAHLEL010000007.1, on the reverse strand, counting down.
GACGCGGTCGCCGCGGCACGCACCGAACTGGGCGCGCTGGCCCGGACCCATCTCGACGAGGGACCGGGGGTACTCGTGCTGACCGGGCTGGACCCCGACGAGGCCGCGGCCGCGACCGCGATCGCGCGGCTGTCGGCGCTGCTGGGGGAGGCCCGGCCGCAGAACCGCGAGGGTGAGCTGTTGCGGCGGGTCCGCGACCGCAGCACCGCCGTCGGCGAGGGCAGGCGGGGTCGCTACTCGGACTCCCGGTTCGGCGGCGACCTGCACACCGACGGGGCCGAGGCGGCGCTGCCGGCGCCGGACCTGTTCACCCTCTACTGCGTGCGTCAGTCCCGCCGCGGGGGCGCCCTGGTCACGGTCCATCTCGACGACGTGCTGCGCCGGCTGGCCGACAGGCCGGAGGTGATCCGGACGCTGCGGGAGTCGTTCCACGTGGACCGACGTGGCGACGAGGACGCGGGGGACCCGCCGACCGTGCGCAAGCCCGTCCTGTTCGAACAGGACGGGCGATTGTCCATCAGCTACCTGCGCAGCTACATCGAGATCGGGCACCGCCACGACGGGGTCCCGGAGCTCACCGCGGACCAGGTCGGCGCCCTCGACGCGCTCGACGCCGTGGTGGCCGATCCCGCGGTACAGCTGGTCGGCAAACTCGAGGAGGGCGAACTCGCCGTGTTCGACAACCTGCGTCTGCTGCACGGACGGACGGAGTTCGTCGACGAGCCGGACCGGCCGCGGTTGCTGGTCCGGTCCTGGATCCGGCGAGCTCCGCGGCCGGCGTGAGCGCACCGGCCGTCGTCGTCGCGCCCAATCCGATGCGGGGGCACCTCGACGCACCGGGCGTCGCGGCGGCGCTGGCCCGGGGCGTCACCGGGGCGGCTCCCGACGCCGAGGTGCTCCGGCTGCCACTGGCCGACGGCGGGGACGGCACGCTCGACGTGGTGGCCGCGGCGACGGGGGGCACCCGACGCCGGGTGGAGGTCCCCGACGCACTCGGTCGCGCACGGGCCACGGACTGGCTCCGGCTGGGTGGGACCGCGCTGGTGGAGAGTGCTCGCTGCTGCGGCCTCGCCGCGCTCGCCGGCACCCCGCTCGACCCCCTGCGGTCGACGTCGGCCGGGGTCGGTGTCGCCGTCGCGGACGCCGTCCGTGCCGGCCACCGTGAGGTGCTGGTCGGGCTCGGTGGAACCGCGACCGTCGACGGCGGGGCGGGGGCGCTGGCGGCGCTCGGCGCGCGGTTCGAGGACGCGACCGGCCGCAGCGTGCCGGTCACGCCCGGCACGCTGCACGAGGTCGTGCGCGTCGACCTCGGACCGGCCCGCGACCTGCTGGCCGGGGTCCGGTTGCGGTTCCTGGCCGACGTCTCCACCACGTACTCGTCGAACTCGGCGCGGTTCGGTGCGCAGAAGGGGCTCGGCGCCGCGGAGCGGCCGGTGGCCGCGGCGGGGATGGCGCACCTGGTCGCGCTGCTCGCCCGCGCCGACCCGCAGGGCGGACCGGCCGAGCTGCACGAGCGGTGCGCCGCACCCTGGTGGGGAGCGGGTGGCGGGATCGGTGTGGGGCTCTCCGCGGTCGCCGCCGCCACCGCGACGGGCGGCACGCTGGCCGTACTCGCCATGGCCGACCCCGGTGGTCTCGTGGCCGGCGCGGACCTCGTCGTCACGGCCGAGGGTGTGGTGGACGCGAGCACCTGGACCGGCAAGGTGCCCGGCGCGGTCGCCGCGCTACGGCGGGAGCACGGTCGGCCGACCGCCATCGTCGCCGCCCGGTTCGAGGAGGAGGCGGGCGCCTCCGGCCGTGACGCGGCCGTGCACCGCCACCTGCTGGCACCCGGCGGGGCCGCCACCCTGCCCGACCGCCTCGCCGCGGCCGGGGCGGCGGTGTGGCGCCACCATGCGGCCCGGCCACGGCCCCCGGCGACGTCCACCGCACCGGGGACCGCCACGACGACATCGAGGAACGGGAGCAGCGGGTGAGTACGACGACGTCCGACGGCACGGGGACCACCGGCGACACGGGACGCCCGGACGCCCGGGTGGTGGACGCCGCCGACCTGAGGTCGTTCGCCGCCGCGACGCTCGTCGCCGCCGGAGCCCGGCGCGCGGACGCGGAGGTCTCCGCGGAGGTGCTGGTGGCGGCGGACCTGGCCGGTGTGGACAGCCACGGTGTGGCCCGGCTGCGACGGTACGTCGACGGACTGCGGGCGGGCACGATCTCCGGGACCGCCGTGCCCTCCCTCGTGCGCGACGCCGGCGCGGTCGCCGTCGTCGACGGCGGGAACGGCCTCGGACAGCCCACTCTGCGGTTCGCCGTCGACCACGCCGTCGCACGGGCCCGGGAGACCGGGTGCGCCGCCGTCGCCGTGCGGCGCAGCAACCACATCGGCATCGCGGGCTGGTTCGCCGAGCGGGCGGCCCGGTCCGGGGTGCTGGCCCTGGTCACGACGAACGCCACCCCCCCAGGTCGCGCCCACCGGCGCGGCCGCACCGATGTTCGGCACCAACCCGATCAGCTACGCGGTCCCCGCCGGCGACCGGCCCGTCGTGTTCGACGCGGCTACGTCCGTGGTCCCCCGGGGCAAGCTCGAACGGCTGCACCGGGAGGGCGCGCCGATGCGCGAGGGCTGGGCGATGGGCCCCGACGGGCTCCCCACCACCGACATCCCCGCGCTCGTGGCCGGCCTCAAGGCACGGGCCGGCCATGCTCTCGTGCCGCTCGGGGGGCTGGGCCCGGAGTTCGGCGGACACAAGGGTTCCGGGCTGGGCCTGCTGGTGGAGCTGCTGTGCGGACCGCTGGCGGGAGCCAGCTGGAGCCGCCACACCTACGGTCCGGACGGGGCCGACCTCGGCCACTTCGTCCTGTGCCTGGACCCGGCGGCGTTCGGCGAGCCCGACGAGATCGGCGCGCGCGTGACCGACCTGGGAGCGGAGATCACCGGGCTGCCGGCCGCGGTCGGCGGACCCGGTGTGCGGCTGCCCGGCGAACGGCGGGTGCGCAGTACGGCGCACCGTGCCGCCGAGGGGATCCCGCTGCTCCCGCCGATACTGGCCGATCTCGACGCCATCGCCGGGCGGACCGGCGTCGCCCCGGTCGCCCGTCGCGCCCCGGGTGCCGACGCGTGAGCGCGCCGTCCGCGATGCGGGAGGCGGTGCTGGACCTGTCCTCCGGCCAGGTCCTCGACCCACTCGCTCCGCCGCTGCGCGCGGCGATGCGCTCCGCCGCCGGCGACGGCCCGCTGCCCTACGCCCCGCGGGGCGGGCGACCGGAGCTGCGCCGTGCCGTCGCCGCGCTGTACTCCGGGCGCACCGGGCGGGCGACCGGGGCCGGCCAGGTCGTGGTCACCCCGGGGGTCCGGGCCGCCCTGTTCACCGCCGCGGCCGTCGTCGCCCGCGACCGCGAGGTGCTGGTGCCCGCCCCGCACTGGAGCCACTACCCGCGGACCCTCGACCTCGCCGGGGCCCGGACCGTCGTGGTGCCCGGCGACCCGGCGGACCGCTGGCGCGCCGACGTGGACGCGCTGGAGGCCTCGCGCACCACCGCCACCTCGGCGGTACTGCTGACCAGTCCGGTCAACCCGAGCGGGGCCGTGCTGGACCGGGAGCGGGTGGGGGCGATCGCCCGGTGGGCCGCCGAGGCCGGGATCACCGTCGTGGTGGACGACGTCTACGGCGCCTTCGCCGGCCCCGAGGACCCCCTCGCCGTCGTCGGTGCCGACGCCGTCGTCGTGGGTGGCGTGTCCAAGGTGCACGCACTCGCCGGGCTCCGGGTCGGGTGGGTGGTCGGGCCACCCGAGCTGGCCGCGGAACTCGACGACGTCGCCGAACACGTGACCGGTCCGGTGTGCACGGCCGCCCAGGACGTCGCCGTCGCGGCGCTCGCGGAACCGTTCCGCTCCGCGGACGTGACCGGGCGGGTGCGCCGTTCCACGGCCGCCCTGGCCGAGGCCACGGCGTTGTTCCAGGCGGTGCCCGGTGTCGAGGTGGTGCCCGCCGACGCCGGGATCTACCTGTGCCTGGACGCCCGCCGGCTGCTGGCGTCCCGGGCGTTCGGCGCCGGGGACGACCGCGCGCTCTGTGCGGCGCTGGCCGACCGCACGGGGGTCCGCATGCGCGCGGGGTCGACCTTCGGCATGCCCGGACACCTGCGGCTGTGCGTCGCCGCGGAACCGGGCGTGCTCGCGTCGGCCGCGGAGCGGCTACGCACCCACCTGCAGGAGATCGCCGGGTGACGACCACGTCGCCGCGGTGCCGTCCCAACCGTCGGGAGTCATACCGATGACCATGTCACCGCCACGCCCGGTGGGCGCGGAGCGCGCCGCCTGGATCAGGCAGGCCTTCGCCGACCGCAGACTCGTCCGCGTGGCCGGGGCCCACGACGGCCTGACCGCCCGCCTCGCCGAACAGGCCGGCTTCGACGCGGTCTGGGCGTCCAGCTTCGGGATCTCCGCCGCGGCCTGCCTGCCCGACGTCAGCCTGCTCGGGCTGGCGGAGTACCTGTCCGCGTCGACCGCGATGCACCGCGCGGTCGAGGTGCCGGTGCTCGCCGACTGCGACACCGGCTTCGGCGGCAGCATCAACGCCGCCTACACCATGATGCAGTTCGAGTCGGCCGGGATCGCGGCCGTCTGCATCGAGGACAAGGTCTTCCCCAAACGGAACAGCTTCGTCGGCGCCGGCCAGCAGCTGCTGGCCGCCGAGGAGTTCGCGGGCAAGCTGCAGGCGGCGGCCGAGGCCCGCAGCAGGCGGGACACGCTGCTGATCGGCCGCACCGAGGCCCTGATCTGCGGTGAGGACATCGACGAGGCGCTGCGCCGCTGCCACCTCTACGTCGAGGCGGGGGCGGACGCGATCCTGATCCACTCGAAGGCGTCGGGCCCCGGGGAGGTCATCGAGTTCCTGCGTCGGTGGGAGCGCCGGGCCCCGGTGGTCGTCGTCCCCACCACCTACGCCGCCTGGGACAGCGCCGACGCCGCGGAGGCGGGGGTGGACATGGTCATCTACGCCAACCAGGCGTTGCGGGCACTGGTCAGCGCGGTGCGCAGCACGTGGTCCGCCGTGCTGGAGCACGGCAGCTCGGGGCCGATCGAGCAGGACATCGCGCCGGTGCGCGACATCTTCGCGATCTCCCAGCTCGACACGTGGCTCGGGCGGGAGCGGTGAGCGTCCCGGCCGCGGAGCTGGTCGACGCCCTGCGCGCGGCGGGTCTGGACCGGGCCACCGGGGTGCCGTGCGGTCACCTGGCCGGGCCGTGGCAGCTCTACGACCGGGCGGGCGACCTCGGCCCGGCCGCCGACGAGGGCGCCGCGCTGGCCATCGCCGCCGGGTGGGAGCTGGGCGGCCGCCCGGGAGTCGTGCTCTGTCAGAACAGCGGGTTCGGCAACCTGGTGAACCCGCTGACCAGCCTCGTGCTCGCCTGCGGGATCCCGGTGACGGTGCTGATGTCGCTGCGCGGCTGGCCCGACCCCGCGGGGGACGAGCAGCAGCACGCGACGATGGGCACGGCCACCACCGCGATGCTGGACGCACTGCAGGTGCCCCACGCGGTCCTGGCGGGCGGTGCGGCCCCGGAGGGCGTCGGGCTGCCGGTCGGGGACGTCCTCGACCGCGCCGCCCGGGCCCGGGCGCAGCGCCTGCCGTTCGTGGGTCTGGTGCCCCGGGGCGCCCTCGGACCCGCGGCGGACGCCTCGCGCCCGGAGCCCGACCCGCGGGCACCGACGCGGGCCCGGGCGGTCGCGGCCCTGCTGGACCGCGTCGACGAGGACCTGCTGGTGACCACGACCGGCTACCTCTCCCGGCAGGCGCACCACGAACGCGACCGCGACCGTACGTTCTACATGCAGGGCTCGATGGGGCACGCGGCCGCGATCGGGCTGGGCCTGGCCGGGGCCAGGCCGCAGCAACGGGTGGTCGTCCTCGACGGGGACGGCGCCCTGCTCATGCATCTCGGCACCGCGGCGACCGTCGCCGCCCAGGCCCCGCCGAACCTCGTGCACGTCGTGGTCGACAACGGGTGCTACGAGTCGACGGGGGCGCAGCGCTCCACCAGCGGCCACCTGGACTGGGCGGCGCTGGGTCGCGGCCTCGGATACGCCACGGTGGTGACCGACGGCGGGGTGGACGAGGCGCTCGACGCGGCCCTCTCCGGACCCGGCCCCGCGCTGTGCGTACTGCGGGTCCGGCCGACGCCGGACGAGGTGTACCCGCGGGCCAGCTCCGGCAGCGGGCTCCCGGAGCTCACGGAGCGGTTCCGGGCCGCGGCCGGGCGACCGGCGTCGGTGACGACGGGAGGGCCGAGGTGACCGCGGTCGGGCCGGGGACCCGGGTGCTGGCGCTGCGGGGCGCCGACCGGCTGCACCGGCTGCACGACGTGCTGTCGGGCGGACGCGCGTTCGTCGTCGCTGCCCCGACCGCCCTGCGCCGGGCGGGTGTCGCGGACCTCCTGCCCGCGGGTACCGCGACGTTCTCGGCGTTCACCCCCAACCCGACCACGCAGCAGGCGCTGGCGGCCGCCCGCGCGCGGGAGCGGCACGGCGCCGGTGTCGTCGTCGGGATCGGGGGAGGGTCGGCGATGGACGTCGCCAAGGCGGCCCGGGCGCTGCCCGGTGACGCGGACGCCGCTGCCGCGGTGCTCGCCCGGCGCACCCGACCCGCCGCGGACCGTCCCCGGCTGGTCCTGGTGCCGACGACGGCGGGCACGGGCAGCGAGGTGACCTCCTTCGCCACGCTCTACGACGGTCCGCGCAAGCTCTCGCTCGACGACGACCGGGTCCGTGCGGAGGTGGCGGCCGTCGATCCCGGGCTGCTCGCGACCTGCCCGGCAGCGGTGTTGTGGAGCGGTGCGCTGGACACCGTCGCGCATGCGATCGAGTCGTTGTGGTCGGTCCGCTCCGGTCCCGGGTCGCGGTCCGACGCGGTCCGCGCGCTCGAGCGGATCGCGCCGGTGCTCGGCGACCCGGCCGCCGTGGGGCGTCCGGACGGCTGGGCGGCCCTGTCCGACGCCGGGACCCTGGCCGGGCGGGCCATCGACCGGACCCGGACGACGGCGGCGCACGCGCTGGCCTACCCGCTCACCGCGCACCTCGGGTTCCCCCACGGCTACGCGGTCGCGGTCACGCTGCGCTGGCTCGTTGCCGTGGTGGAGGCCGGGGGCGACGCCGTGTGCGACCCGCGGGGCCGGGCCGTGCCCCGGTCCGCGGTCGCCGCCGCGGCGGACGCCCTCGGTGTGGACGGTGGGGCAGGCGTCGCGGCGCTGCTCGACCGGGTACTCGCCCGCTGCGACGTCGCGGGGGTGCCCGCCCGGCGGGTCGAGCCGCTGCTCGACCGCCTGGTCGGGGAAGGGCTCGCCTCGGAACGGGTCGGTGGTACCCCGGTGCACCTGTCACCCGAGCAGGTCCGTGTCCGGCTGCGGCGCTCGCTCGCCGAACTCAGGGAGAGGGCGGAGCCCGGTGCGTAACTACCGTGTCACCGGTCCGGTCGAGGTCCCGACCGCGGTCCTCGCGGCGATGACCGCCCCGATGGTGAGCCACCGCTCGGAGGGCTTCCGGTCGGACTTCGCCGACGTCGCCCGTCGGCTCGGACCCGTGTTCGGGACCACCCGCGACGTGCTGGTCCTGACCTGTTCGGGCACCGGCGGTCTGGAGGCCGCCGCGTGGTCGGTACTGCGCCCCGCCGACCGGGTGCTCTCCGTGCAGATCGGCTACTTCGGGCAGCGGTTCGCCGAGATCGCCCGCCGCACCGGCGCCCGGGTCGACGAGCTGAGCTGCGAGTGGGGTGAGGTCGTCGATCCCGCGCGCGTCGCGGCCGTGGCGGGCGACTACGACGCGGTGCTCCTCACCCACGGCGAGACGTCGACGGGTGTGCTCGGCCCGCTGCGGGCGTGGAGCGAGGCCGTGCGCGGGGCCGGCGACGCGCTGCTGCTCGTCGACGTCGTCGGCAGCCTCGGTGCCACCGAGATCGGGTTCGACGAGCTCGGGCTCGACGTCGCCGTCGGCGTCACGCAGAAGGCGCTGGCCTGCCCGCCGGGTCTGGCACTGGTCGCGGTGTCCGGGCGGGCCCTCCAGCGGGCCCGCACCCCGGGGTCGCGGGCGTTCTACCTCGACCTCGCCGCCGCGGCCGACTCCGCCACCGAGCGGACGACGACGTGGACACCGGCGCTGCCCCAGCTGCGGGCCCTCGGTGCGGCACTGGACCTGCTGCACGACGAGGGGCTGCCCGCGGTGTGGGAACGGCACCGGCGGACCGCGCGCGCGTGTCACGAGGCGCTCGCCTCGCGCGGGTTCGAGGTCGTACCGGCCCCGGAGCACCGCTCGCCCGGGGTCACCGCCGTCCGGCTGCCCGGGGGGGTGTCTCTATGGGTTCGTCAAGCGGCGGCGAGTTCTGGATCGGGGTTGTTGACCGTGGGCGGGTTGTAGGGGCGGCGGTCGCGGAGCATGGCGTAGATGACGTCGGTGCGGCGTCGGGCGAGGCAGATCAGGGCGGCGTTGTGTCGTTTGCCGGCGGCTCGTTTGCGGTCGTAGTAGGCGCGGCTGGCGGGGTCGGCCAGGGCGGCGAATGCGGACAGGAACAGCGCGGATTTCAGGGCGTGGTTGCCGCGCTGGGATCGGGTTTCGCCTTTGATCGAGGTGCCGGAGCGGCGGGTGACTGGGGCGAGGCCGGCGTAAGCGGCGAGGTGCCCGGCGGTGGGGAACCCGGAGCCGTCGCCGACGATGGTGAGGATCTTGATGGCGGTCCTGACCCCGAGTCCGGGCATCGAGGTCAGGACCGGTCCAAGAGGGTGGGCCTCCAGGCGGGCTTCGAGCTCGTCGGCGAGCTGGTCGCGTTCGGTGTGGACCTGGCGCAGCTGCCCGGCGACGCCGGTGATGACACGGGCGAACGCGGCCGTGCCGGGAACGGTCAGGCTCTGGGCGTCGAGCGAGGTCAGGATCTGGGCGGGAAGGGTGCGGGCCAGTCGAGGCGACCGGGCCCGCATCGTCTCGGCGATCCCGTCAGCGCCGAGCTCTCGCAGGGCTTGCGGGGTGGGCGCGGCCGCGAGCAGGTCGAGCACGCCACCGCGGTCCAGGCGTGGCCCGAGCAGGCGTTCCAGGGCGGGATGAACATGCAGCAGGGCGTCGCGCAGCCGGTTCGTCAGCCGGGTGCTCTGCCCAGCCAGGTCATCGTCGTAACCGGCGAGCACAGTGAGTTCGGCGAGGGTCTCGTCGTCGGTGCCGACCCGGCGCAGGGTGTGCGGCATCGTCCGGGCGGCCTCGGCGATCACGTGGGCGTCGCGGGCGTCGGTCTTGGCCTGCCCGGGATGCAGGTCGGCGATGCGGCGCATCGCCAGCCCGGGCAGGTAGGCCACCGTGATCCCCAGATCACGAGCGACGGCGATGGCCAGCGCTCCGATCGAGGCGGGCTGGTCGATGACCATCAGCACCGCGCCGTGCTCGGCCAGCCCGGACAGCACGGTGCGCAGCGCCGATTCGTCGTTGGGCAGGGCCTTGTCGTGCACCCGCTTCCCGTTGGTGTCGACCGCGCAGGCGTGGTGTTCGGACTTGCCCACGTCCAGGCCGCAGAACACCGCGAACCCGGTCGGGTGCTGGTCAGGATCGGGCAACCGCCGCTCCCTTCTCGTCGCGGCAGGCCGACCACGAGCACCCGCGCCGGCAGCCACGTTACGAGCAGACCACACGGGTCAGGTCTCTATCAGCGGTCGTTGGCGCCCTCCGGCCACGGCGACAACACCCCCCAGATCATCGGGCGACAGGGGCAGTCAGTCATACCGCGGCCGGCGGCCTGCAAGCCCTCAGCGGGCTTGATCAAGAAGGTAACGGGGGGGACGCCGCGGCCGTGCGCGCCCGGCTGGCCGCCGAGCACGACACGTGGGTCTCCTCCGGACGGGCCGGCTGGAAGGACGAGGTGGTCCGTATCGGGCACATGGGTCCCGTCCCGGTGGACGAGGTCCTCGCCTGTGTCGAGGCGCTCGCGGCGGTGACCGGGCCGTCGGAGCCCGCACCGCGCCCGGAGCGGTTCACCCGGCGGGTGGTCGCGCGGGCCGACGAGCTGGGTCCGGACTGGGACGCGCTCTGTTCCCACACCGGCGCGACCCTGTTCCAGCACCGGCCGTTCCTGCAGGCCTACGAGGCCCATCCGGTGGCCGCCGTCACGGCGACCCGGTACGTGCAGATCGCGGACGACGACGGTCCGGCCGCCGCCGCGCCGCTGTACCGGCAGGCCGATCCGCTGGGACTGCTCGGCCTGGAACCGGGCCAGGAGGCGCTGCTCTCGGCGATGTGGCACTGCCCGGACACACGGGTGCTGACCCGCGGACCGGCCGCGCTGGACGCGCTGCTGTCCGCGGTCGCCGGCCAGGCCGACGAGCTGGGGTGCCCGTTGTGGGGCTTCGTCAACGTCGAGGCCGACGCGCCCGCCGTCGGGCTGCTCGTCGAGCGCGGCCTGCACCTGCGGACCCTGGTCCCGCGCTGGCAGTTCCTGACGACGGACCATCCGGACCCCGAGACCTACCTGGCCGGGTTGCGTCGCCCCGTCCGCCACGAGCTGCGTCGTCAGCTGCGCCGGGCCGCGGAGCGGGGTGTCCGCACCGTCGAGCACGGCCCCGACCACCCGCGGCTGACCGAGCTGCTCCGGCTGGTGGCCGCCACGGCGGGGCGGGCGGGATCTCCGCGCTACTACGACCCCGACCGGCTGGCGGCGATGCTGCGCCGGGTCGGGCCGTCCTGTCGCCTGCTCGAGGTGGTCGCCGAGGACGGCGAGACGCTCGGTGTGGGTGTCTGCTTCCGCGAGCACGACCGCCTGCAGTACTGGGCCGCCGGCTACGTCCGGGACCGGCCCGATCTCACCTTCAGCCCGTACTGGGTGCTGTGGTGGGCGGTGCTCGAGCTGTTGTGGTCCTCCGGCGCGAAGCTGGCCGAGTGCGGGCGGCTCAACGAGCGGTTCAAGACCCGCATGGGGCTACGGCCCAAGCCCCTCGTCGCGCTGATGAGCAGGCCGTGACCGTCCCGCCCACCGTCCCCACCCAGGAGCGTGCCATGACCGACCACACCGACCTGCTCGCCGGACAGCTGACCTACTACCGCGAGCGGGCGACCGAGTACGAGGACACGTTCGCGCCCTACATGCAGCCGGCGCTGCCCGCGGCACTGCAGCGGCTGCGCTCCAGCGGGATCGGTGGGGACGTGCTGGAGCTGGCCAGCGGGACGGGGTACTGGACCCGGTACCTCAGCGAGCTGGCCGAGACCGTCACCGCGGTGGACGGCGCCCCCGAGATGATCGAGGTGGCCGGGCGGCTGCAGCTGCCGAACGTCAGCTTCGAGCGTGCCGACCTGTTCGACTGGCGTCCCGCCCGCCGCCACGACCACGTCTTCTTCGCCCACTGGCTCGCGCACGTCCCGGACGAGCGCTTCGGCCCGTTCTGGGCGGCACTGCGCGGCGCGGTCCGGCCGGGTGGGACGGTGCAGTTCATCGACGTCACCGGGGTGGAGCGGCGGATCGAGACGTTCGACGACGAGGTCCCCGACCTGGCTGTGCACCGCACGCTGGCCGACGGTCGCTCCTTCCGGATCGTGAAGGTCTTCCGCGAGGTCGCCGACCTGGTCGCGCAGCTGCGCGCCGCGGGCTGGGCCGCCGACGTCGTCGAGTTCCATCCCGGTTTCGTGCACGCCGTCTGCACGCCGCTGGACCCCGTCGGGTGACCGCTCCGGCCTCTCCGTGGCCGTTCCGGCGGCTGCTCGGCGCGACGGCGGTCTCCACACTCGGGAACGGCATGTACGCGGCCGCGCTGCCGCTCGTGGCGATCACCCTCACCGACGACCCGGCGGTCATCGGGGTCGTCGTGGCCGCCCCGTTCCTCGCCTGGGCGCTGTTCGGGCTGCCCAGCGGGGTGCTGGTGGACCGCTACCCCCGGGATGGTGGCCGCCGACGTGGGACGGGTGGTCGTCGTCGCGGTGGTCGTGGCCCTGGTGGCGTCGTCGTCGTTGACGATCACCGCGCTGGTGGTCGCGGGGCTCGCCCTCGGGGCGTGCCAGACGGTGTTCGACACGGGGAGCCAGGCCAGCGTCCCCCAGCTGGCCGGCACCGGGCCCGGGGTGCTCGAACGCGCCAACTCGCGCATCGTCATGGTGCAGACGGTCAATGCCGAGTTCGTCGGGCCGCCGTTGGGCGGGCTGCTGTTCACCGCGGGGGCGGCACTGGCGTTCACCGGCAACGCCGCAGGCTTCGCACTGAGCGCCCTGCTGCTCGCGCCCCTGCTGCGGCGCGGTGCCGGCCGGACCGGGCCACCCGTCGCGACCGGCGCGCGAGGCGGACTGTTCACCGAGCTGCTGTCGGGGCTGCGGTTCCTCCTGCACCACTCGCTCCTGCGCACCCTGACCGTCACCACGGCACTGGTCAACATCTCCTTCGCCGCCGTCGAGAGCCTGCTGGTGGTCTACGCCGACCAGCGGCTCGGGCTGGACGCAGTCGGTTTCGGCCTGCTCTTCGCGCCACTGGCGCTCGGCGGGCTCGGCGGGGCGGCGGCGGCCCCCCGGATCGCGCAGGCGGTCCGTCCCGGTCCGGCGCTGCTCGGGGCGCTGGTCGTCCTGGCGGGAGCCCTGCTGCTGTTCGCGGTGGCCACCACGGTGCCGATCGCGGTGGTGGCGCTCGTACTGGCCGGCGCGTGCATCGCCGTGTACAACGTGCTCGGCCAGTCCGTCCGGCAGGCGGTCACCCCACCGGACGTGCTCGGCAGGGTGGTCGCGGCGTTCCGCATGGTCGCGCTCGGCGCCGTCCCGATCGGGGCGGTCGCGGGCGGGCTGGCCGCGCGGGTCTCGCTCGCGCTGCCCTACGCCCTGGGCGCCGGGGTGCTGGTCCTGACGACGCTGCTGGTCGGCCGTGTCGTCGCGCGTGCCGCGATCACCGCACCCGCGGCGGGACCGGGCTGAACCTCACCCGGGCCCCGGCTCGGTGACGATCCCGATCGCGGCGACGGCGGCCGCCGTCGCCGCGGCCGCCGCGGCCGGCGTCGGTGCCGCGGCCACCACGTGCCCACAGCGGTCCCACGACGAGTGCAGCTCCGGCACGCGGTCCCCGGCGACGACGTCCACCTCGACCTCGATGACGTGCGGGACCTCCCGGGCGCGGTCGGTGCCGTGGACCGCGGAGACCCGGCCGGGGGCGGGCGCCAGGAACCGGATCGCCGCACCCCCCACGGGCCGTTCGGGCACCGCGGGCATGCCCCCCGTGAGCAGCTCCAGGTACGCGGCGGCGACGTCGAACCCCCATGCCCGGTCGATCAACTCGCACAACGAGTCCCCCGGCATGCGGGCCGCGCACTCCAACAGCACCGGGACCCGGTCGGCGTCGACGATCCACTCGCCGTGCAGCACCCCCGTCCCGTAGCCGGTGGCGCGGATGAGGGTGGTCATCGCGCCGGTGAGCGCCGCCTGTTCGGGCGGCGACAGCGCGGCCGGCACGTCGTGTCCCATGTCGACCGGGTGGTCACCGGCGAGCAGGTGCTTGGCCGTGATGTTGGTGAACACCGGTACCCCTGCCCGGACCAGCATCTCGACGCTGAACTCCCGGCCGACCACGAGCTCCTCGACCAGCACCTGCGAGGTGATCCCGCGGTCCGGGACGAGCAGCGGTTCCTCCGGGGCCCGCGCCTGCTCCCAGGCCTGGGCGGCCGCATCGGGCCCGTGCACGATGCGCACCCCCAGGCTGGCGTGCCGGGCAGTCGGCTTCACCACGCACGGCAGCGGGGCCGTCCGCACGAACTCCGCGGCCGCGGCCGGGTCCTGGGCCACGACGTGGCGCGGGTTGCGCAGCCCGGCCCGTCCCGCCGCCGCACGCAACAGCGCCTTGTCGGTGAACAGCTCCGCGGCGCCGGCGCCCTGCCCCGGCAGCCCGAACCGCTCGGCCGCGCGCGCCGCGGCCCGCACGCCGTACTCGACCCCGGTGAGGACGGCGCGGGGCGGGGGCAGCGTGTCGAGGACGGTGTCGAGCGGGCCGGCGAGCTGGTACTCGCACTCCACGATCCGCCCCACGCACACCGCGGTCACCGTCCGGTGCAGGTCCCGCCGGTGCACGACGTCGGGCTCCTCGACCACCAGCACCGAACCGGGCTCGAGCGAGGCGTCCAGTCGGGCCGCGAGACCGGCGCTGTAACCGAACATCACCACTGGGTCCGCTGCCACCCGGTCGAGCATAGTGATCACGGCGGCTGCACACAGCCGACTCCGCGGTCGTCGCGGTGCGGCTGCGACCCGTGGTCCCGGGGCCGCGCCGCGGGCCCGGGAGCAGCGCCGGTCGCGCCGCGGTCACCCCCGCTCGCGGGCCCGCGCCTCGTCGACCCACTCCCACAGCTCGTCCGCGGGCTGGTCGAGCAGGTCGTTCAGCTCGGCCGGGTCCTGGGCCGGGGCCGCGACCCACACCGTCCGGTCGGTCCACAGCCACGCGAGGCGCGGCCCGCCCGGGCCGGGCAGGGCGGGCACGCCGTCCTGGGCCGGGTGGCGGTCGAGGCGCGCGTCCCAGCCGTCCGGGCCCGCCCCGTCGAGCGCACCGAGCACGGTGCCGCTGGTCACCGGCTCGCCGTGGTCGGCGACGGACGCGGCGAGCAGGCCCGGGTCGACCACCCCGTCCGGCAGGACCCCTGCCCCGACCAGCACGTCCAGCACCCGGTCCAGCCGCTCACGTCCCTCGACGGACAGCACGGGCACGACCCGCACCGCGTCCGGCAGCGTCGAGGTCGCACCCCCCGCGCCCGGTGCGACGACCGCCGTCGCCGGAACCGGCGCCGCCGTGTGCCCGGCCCGCTGCGCGAGCCGCCACGACCGCCGGGCCAGGACCCCGAACACCACGACGGCCACCGCGGCCGCCACGAACAGGGCCGGCTGACGGGCCTGTGCGCCGATCACGACGAAGTATCCGCCGACCACCACCGCGCCCGCCACCGAGATCGCGGCGGAGAGCCGGTCGAGGGTGCCGGGGCGCGCCATGACCGCAGGATAGGCGGGACCCCCGGCGGGCCGGATAGCGTCCGGCGCATGTCCCGCCGGCCCCCCGCGGACCTCGCGTCCCTCACCCGTCGTTACCTCGCGCCGGCCACCCCCGAGTGCCCGACGTTCGTCGAGGACACCGAGTGGGAGCCCATCGTCGACGGCGTCGACTACTTCGCCCGGCTGCGGGACCTGTTCGACCGGGCGGGGCCCGGCGACACGGTCCTGGTCACCGGGCTGAACCTCGAACCCGACATGGACCTGCACGGCCTCGATCCGGACGAGGAGGGCTACGAGGCCCTCGCGGACCGCTTCGCCCGGCTGGTCGACGCCGGCGTCGACGTGCGCGTGCTGCTCACCGCGGCGGTGTTCTCCGGCTCGGTGCCGGGGGTGGCGATCGGGCCGTTCCGCGCGAACGCGTTCGCCGCGCTGGAGCTGCGCCGCCGCCCCCAGCTGGCCGGGCGGGTGCTGCTCGACTGGTCCGGATCGGGCATCGGCTGCCACCACCAGAAGGTGGTGGCAGCCCACGTGGGGGGCGAGCTGACCGCGTTCGTCGGCGGGCTGGACCTGTCCGCGAACCGGTTCGACGCCGAGCCGCACGACCGGCTGTCCATCGGTGAGGAGCGCTGGGGCTGGCACGACGGCGCCGCCGCACTGCGCGGGCCCGGCGCCGCCCGTGTGTGGGAGGTCTACCGCGCCCGGTGGACCGAGGCCGCCACGTTGCCGCCACGCCGGTTCATGGTCGGGCCCACCGACTGGGAGCCGATGAACCCCGAGCCGTTCGCCGCCGACCTGCCGCCGTCGCCACCCGCCCCGCCGCGCTCTGCCCCGGGGACCGCGGTCCAGGTCCTGCGCTCGCTGCGGCCGTGGAAGATCGACCACTTCGGGATGCTCTACCGGCGGCACTGGACGGCGCTCCCGCGCGACGGCGCGCAGGAGGTCTTCCACACCCTCTCGGCGGCGATCCGCGGCGCCCGGCGCTACGTCTACCTGGAGGACCAGTACTTCTTCGAGGTCCCGGGCGGGAGGCGGGCGTTCCGGCTGTACGGACTGCTGCGCGACGCCGCCGCGCGCGGGGTCAAGGTCGTGCTCGTCTGTTCGGGGCGCAAGGACCCCGTCGACGCCGGGGTGAACAAGTTCCGCCGCCGCGTCACCGGTGACGTCCAGCGCGGGGTGATCGACCAGCTCGACCCGGGCGACCGCGGCAACGTGATCATGCACCGGATCGAGGACCTCACCGTCCACACCAAGCTCGCGCTGGTCGACGACATCTTCGCCTCGATCGGGTCGGCCAACTTCTTCTCCCGGTCGATGCGCGGCACCGACACCGAGCTGTCGACGGCGTTCGTCACCACCGGCGACCAGGTGCGCGACCTGCGGGTCCGGCTGTGGGCCGAACACCTGCGCACCGAGCTGACCGACGAGCTCGCCCCCCGGCTCGCCGACCTGGACCTCGCCCTGGGCATGTGGCGTCCGGAGTGGCTGCCGCCGGACGCGCCGGCCGGGACCTGGCGGGTGCCCGGCTACCCGTCCGGGTTCGCGCCGGCCGAGCGCGTGCTCGTACCGGTCGGGCCGTGGCCCGAGCCGTCGCCGCGGCCGCTGCGCCGCGCGGCCCACGGGGCCCGGCGCGGGGCGGCGAAGGTCGCCGAGTCGGGTCGGCGCCGGCTGTCCTCGTCCTGACCGACGGGTGTTGGCAACGGCGCGGTCGGCGGGCGAGGATGTGACGACCAGCACCGGACCGCCCGAGGAGTACGACGTCGTGACCTCACCCGCCGCAACGCCCGCCGTCCCGTCGTACGCGTCCGGGACCTCGGACACCCCGTTGCTCGGCGACACCATCGGTGACGACCTGGACCGCACCGTGGCCCGGGTCCCCGACAACGACGCACTGGTCGAGGTGCAGACCGGGCGCCGCTGGACCTACCGCGAGCTGCAGCGCGCCGTCGACGACCTGGCCACCGGGCTGCTCGCCGCCGGTCTCACCGTCGGGGACCGGGTCGGGATCTGGTCGCCGAACACCGCGGAGTGGACCCTGACCCAGTTCGCGACGGCCAAGATCGGCGTCGTCCTGGTCAACATCAACCCGTCCTACCGGACCCACGAGCTGGCGTTCGTGCTCAACCAGGCCGGGATCTCCACGCTGGTGTCGGCGTCGTCGTTCAAGACCTCCGACTACGAGAAGATGATCGCCGAGGTCCGGGCGGACTGTCCCGACCTGCAGCGCGTGGTGATCACCGGTTCCCCCGAGTGGGACGCACTGGCCGCGGGGGACGCCTCCCGCCGCGACGAGCTGGCCCGGGTCCAGGCGTCGCTGACCGCCGACGACCCGATCAACATCCAGTACACCTCCGGGACGACCGGGTTCCCCAAGGGCGCGACGCTGTCGCACCACAACATCCTCAACAACGGCTACTACGTCGGCGCGACCTGCGGCTACACCGAGGCCGACCGGGTCGCGATCCCGGTGCCCTTCTACCACTGCTTCGGCATGGTCATGGGCAACCTGGCCTGCTCCACCAGCGGCGCGACGATGGTCATCCCGGCCCAGGGCTTCGACCCGAAGGCGACCCTGCACGCGGTGCAGCAGGAACGCTGCACCTCCCTCTACGGGGTACCGACGATGTTCATCGCCGAGCTCAACGACCCCGACTTCGACTCCTATGACCTGTCCAGCCTGCGGACCGGGATCATGGCCGGCTCACCGTGCCCGGTCGAGGTGATGAAGCAGGTCGTGGACCGGATGGGCATGACCGAGGTGACCATCGCCTACGGCATGACCGAGACCAGCCCGGTCTCGACCCAGACCCGCGCCGAGGACTCCGTCGAGCGCCGGGTGTCCACGGTCGGACGGGTCCACCCGCACCTGGAGGTCAAGGTCGTCGACCCCGAGACCGGCCGGACCCTGCCCCGCGGTGAGCCCGGTGAGCTGTGCACCCGCGGCTACTCGGTGATGCTGGGCTACTGGGAACAGCCCGAGAAGACCGCCGAGGTCATCGACCGCGCCCGCTGGATGCACACCGGTGACCTCGCCGTGATGGACGACGAGGGCTACCTCAACATCACCGGCCGGATCAAGGACATGGTCATCCGCGGCGGGGAGAACGTCTACCCCCGCGAGATCGAGGAGTTCCTCTACACCCACCCCGACGTCGTCGACGCCCAGGTCATCGGCGTCCCCGACGAGCGCTACGGCGAGGAACTCTGCGCCTGGGTGATCCTGCGGCCCGGCGCCGCGGCGATGACCGCCGACACACTGCGCGAGTTCGCCACTGGCAGACTCGCCCACTACAAGATCCCCCGCTACGTCCTGGTCGTCGACGAGTTCCCGATGACGGTCACCGGCAAGGTCCGCAAGGTCGAGATGCGCGAGAAGTCGGTCGGGCTGCTCGATCTGGAGGATGCCGCCCGCGTCCGAAACGCCTGACCCGACCGGGTGTCGGGGCGTATCCATGGGCGGCGGCGCGTCCGGCGAGGCCGGGCGCGTTTGTCGTGCACGCAGCAACACAGCAAGCAGGAATCGAGGACGACGGTGCCCACCGGCAGGGTGAAGTGGTACGACGCGGAGAAGGGCTTCGGGTTCCTCTCCCAGGACGGCGGTGAGGACGTCTACGTGCGCAAGGCGGCGCTGCCGTCCGGCGTGGAGGCGCTCAAGTCCGGCCAGCGGGTCGAGTTCGGGATGGCCGAGGGCCGCCGCGGGCCGCAGGCGCTGTCCGTGCGCATCGTCGAGAAGCAGGCGTCCGCGGTGGAGAACGCGCGCCGCCCCGCCGAGGAGCTGCACGGACTGATCGAGGACATGATGGGCCTGCTGGAGAACAAGATCCAGCCGGCGCTGCGGCACGGCCGCTACCCCGACCGGAAGACCTGCAAGCTCGCCGCCGAGGTCGTCCGGGCCGTCGCCCGCGACCTCGACGGCTGACCCTCTCGCCCCGCCCGTCCCCGGCCCCCCGGGCGGTGTGGCGACCCGGCGTGGTGCGCGGCGACGCGTGCGTGGGGCGCCGCGGAGCGTCGCGGGGTGCCACGCGCGGGCGTTCCGTGTGCGCGGTGCGCGGTGGGCGCGGCGGAATGGCGGCGGGCACGGGCGGTGTTGGGGCGGGTGTGCGCCTGTCGATGCTGGACCGCTCGCGGACGCGGGCCGGGGAACCGGACGCGGCCGCGGTCCGCGGGACGGTGGCGCGGGCCGTGCGCGCCGAGCAGCTCGGCTACCACCGGTTCTGGGTGGCCGAGCACCACGCCGTGCCCGGGATCGCCTCGGGCAGCCCGCCGGTCCTGATGGCCGCGGTGGGGGCGGCGACGTCGCGGATCCGGGTCGGGTCGGGCGGGATCATGCTGCCCAACCACCAGCCGCTCGTCGTCGCGGAGCAGGTCGCGCTGCTCGAGGCGCTGCACCCCGGCCGCATCGACCTGGGGATCGGCCGCTCGCCCGGGTTCACCGAGCCGGTCCGTCGTGCCCTGCGCGCCGCCGGGGCCGACGACGACGCGTTCCGCGCGGCCCTCGACGAGCTCCGTTCCTACCTCGACGGCAGCGGTCCGGTGACCGCCCGGCCGCGGCTGGAGCACGCCGTCCCGCTGTTCCTGCTGGCCACCGGGGCGGGCCTGCGCCTGGCCGGGGAGCTGGGGCTGCCCGCCGTGGTCGGCGGGCCGGTGCTCGACGACCGGGCGGCGCTGGCCGACTACCGCGACCGGGCCGGGGACGCGGCGCACCTGGTGGTGTCCGCGGACGTGCTCGTCGGGGACCCGGAACTGGCGCTGTCCGAGGCGTGGGCGCACGCGGCGGCGCGCACCACCGGCGAGTTCCCGCCGCTGGAGCCGCCGGACCCGCACCGTGCGACGACCCGCCGCCAGCGCGAGACCATGGACCGGGCCCTGGCCCACTCGGTGGTCGGCGATCCCGACACCGTCGCCGACCGGCTCGACGACCTCGTGTCCCGCACCGGGGCCGACGAGCTGCTGGTGTTCTCCTCGACCCACGACCGCGACGCGCAGGCCGAGTCCGATGCCACGCTGGCCCGGCTGCTCGGCGCGGGCCGCTGAGACCCGGACCGGCGCCCGCTCAGCCCTGCTCGCCGACCAGCACCCAGGTCGCGCGGACCGGGAACTGGATGTCGGTGCTCTCCGGGTCGATCGACGGCGGCGCCCCGAACACCTGCACCTGCGCGGTCACGAGCCGGTCGCCCGGCTCGGGCAGGGAGAGGGCGAAGTCGCTGCGGGTCCCCGGTGCGGCGATCTCGCTGCGCTGCTGGACCGGCGTCGGGTCGGTGCCGCGGGTGAACGCGTAGGCCACCTGCCAGGGCGCGGAGGACACCTCCTCGGGCACCGTGATCCGGACCTCCGTCCCGGGCGGGACCTGCGCGGTGACCCGGGCGTTCGGGTCGTCCTGACAGTTCTGCAGGCCGGTGTCGCAGAACTGGGTGGGCGCCGCGGTCAGCGACGTGCCGCCGACGTCGAACGTCACCGTCGGTGCCGTGCCACCGCACCCGGCGAGGACGAGGGCGGCCGCGGCCAGGGTCCCGGCGAGCACACCGGCGGACCGGTGGGGGTGCGGTCGGGGGCGGGTGATCACGCCGACCAGCGTACGGATCCGGCTCCGGAGCGCCGGGGAGCCCTCAGCCGGCCGCGGCCGGGCGCGGGCCCAGCCCCGGCACCAGCGACGTGCCGCGGCGCACCAGCGCGGCCTGCAGCGCGAACACCGCCACCACCCCGGTCACGATCAGGAACCCGGTGCGGAACGTGTCGTGCGGGGCGAGGACGCCGATCGCGCCGCCCAGCACCCAGGCCAGCTGCAGCACCGTCTCCGACCGCCCGAACGCCGAGGCCCTGGCGTACTCGGGCAGGTCACGCTGCACCACCGCGTCGAGGCAGACCTTCGCCAGCGCGCTGGCCGTGGACGCGACCAGGGCCGCGACCACCGCCGTCGGCACACCCGGCAGCACCGCCACCGACGCCGCGGCCAGCACCACCGCGGCGGCCGCGGCCAGCACCACCGGCTCGACCCGGGAGAAGCGGCTGCGCGCCCCCACCGCGTTGCCGACGAACAGCCCCACACCCGCGGCCGCGCCGACCGTCCCGATCACCACGAGCTGACCGGCGGGATCGCCGCCGGGTGCCTGCTCGGCCCCGGCCTTCACCACGAACGCGACGAACAGCGTGAGGAACCCGGTCAGCACCCGCACCGTGCTCGTGCCCCACAGCGCGACGAGCACCGCCCGGGTGGCGGGGACGCGGGAGCGGCGCTTGCCCGGGCGGGCGGCGGGCACCGCCGCGGTCACCTCGCCCGCGGTGGACTCGACCCGGCGGGGGATCCGCAGGCAGAGCACCGCACCCGCGACGCCGAGGGCCGCGGTCCACCAGAGCGGCCCGGCCCCGCCGACGGCCAGTGCCGCCCCGCCCGCGACGGCCCCGGCGACGCCGCCCGCGGCCATGCCGAACGTGGTGAGCCGGGAGTTCGTCGTGGCCAGGGTGATCGTGGACGGCAGCACCCGCGGGGTCACGGCCGCCTTGAGCACCAGGAACGACTTGGACAGCACCATGATCCCCAGCGCGGCCGGGTAGAGCAGCCAGTCGTCGAGGTGGAACACCAGCACCACGGCGAGCACCGCGCGCCCGGCGCAGGACACCGCCATCGCGATCCGCCTGCCCCGCTGCAACCGGTCCAGCGCCGGGCCGATCACGGGCGCGACCAGCGCGAACGGCGCGACGGTGATCGCCAGGTAGAGGGCGACGTTCGCGGTGGACTCCGCCGTCGCCGCCGCGAAGAACAGGGTGTTCGCCAGCGCGACGGCGACCGCGGCGTCGAGCGCGTAGGTCAGCATGGTGGCGTAGGTCAGTGCGGTCAGCCCGGACCGGTCGGCGCCGTCGGCGGTCGCGGCGCGCCGGAACAGCGCGACCGCGCGCCCGCTCAGCTCGCGGGTGCGGTGCACCGCGACCCGGGTGACCGTGAGCCTGCGGGGGACCGTGGCCGGCCCGGGTCGGGGCAGCTCGTCGGTGGCGGCACCGGTGGGACGCCCGCGGCGCAGCGCCGGGTCCGAGGCGACCGGTGTCGTGACCGGAGCGGTGCGCGGGTCCGGGCCACGCCTCGACCCGGCCGCCGCCCGGCGGCGGCTGCGGAACGGGTTCGGTGCCACGCCGTCATTGTGCAGGGGGGTGCCGACGGTTCCGGCGGTCCCGCCGGGTGGTGTCACCCGCCCGGCGCAGCGCGGGTCAGGCCGGGGGCGCCGGCAGCCGCACCCGGAACGTCGTCGGCCACAGCTTGCCGGTGAGCAGGTACTCGTCGCCCTCGACGTGGGCGATGCCGTTCAGCACGTCGGCCCCGGCCCGCTGCCCGGCCGGCAGCAGACCGCTCGCGTCGACGACGGCGTCGACCGCACCGGTCGCCGGGTCGATCCGCACGAGGTCGTCGGTCTGCCAGACGTTGGCCCACACCCGGTCACCGACGCACTCCAGCTCGTTGAGCCGGGTCACCGGGGCGCCGTCCAGGGTGACCGCCACCGAGCCCACCTCCGCCAGATCGGCCGGGTCGTGGAGGACCAGGCGGTCGGTGCCGTCGGAGCGCACGACCCGGTCACCCGCGGCACCGGACAGCAGGCACAGCCCCCATCCCTCGCCGTCGACGGGCACCTCGCGCCGCGGCCGCAGCGTCGCCCGGTCCCATTCGACCGCCACCCCGTCGCGCCAGGTCAGCTGCCAGATCCGGTCCCCGACGACGGTGATGCCCTCGCCGAAGTACGCCGGGGGCAGCGGGCTCGCCGCCCGCACCGCACCGGTGGCCGGGTCCAGCGCCCGGATCTGCGACTCCCCGACCTGCCCGGTGCCCTCGTAGAGGGTGCCGTCGCGCAGCTCCAGACCCTGGGTGAACGCCCGCGGGTCGTGCGGGACCTCGGCCAGGACCTGTGGCCGGACCACCGGTACCGCCCCCGGCGCGGGCAGCCCGGTGTCCGGTGCGGCGGCCCCGCAGGCGGCCACGGCGAGCAGCAGGACGAGCAGACCCGGTACGGACGGGCGGCGCAGCAGCGGACGGACGGGCACCCGCCCAGGATGCCCGGGCACGGGTGGCACACTGGTGAGGTGAGCACTGGTGAGGTGGGTGTCGAGGTCGGCGGCTCCGGTGACGAGCGGGCGGACACGCCGCAGGACCCCGCGCCGTCGCACCTGTCCGAGGCGGTCGACGAGGCACGGGCCGCCGCCGTCGAGGAGGCGGCCGACGAGCTGGGTGCGGCCGCGGCCGCGGCCGCGGTCGGTGTGCACCTGGGGACGACCGTCGAGGACGACGGCTCGGTCACCCACTCCTTCGCCGCGCACCTGCCCGGCTACCGCGGCTGGCGCTGGGCGGTCACCGTCGCCGCCGCGGACGGCAGCGGTCCGGTGACGGTCTCGGAGTCGGTGCTGCTGCCCGGCTCCACCGCGCTCGTCGCCCCGGACTGGGTGCCGTGGGACCAGCGCGTGCAGCCCGGCGACCTCCGGCCCGGCGACCTCCTGCCCACCCCGCCCGACGACCCGCGCCTGGTGCCCGGCTACGTCGACTCCGGGGACCCGGCCGTCGACGCGCTGGCCCGCGAGGTCGGTCTCGGCCGCGAGCGGGTGCTGTCGTTCGAGGGCCGGGTCGCCGCCGCCGAGCGCTGGCAGGACGGGGAGCGCGGCCCGGCCGCCGATCTCGCCCGGTCCGCGCCGGCGTCCTGCGGGACCTGCGGGTTCCTGGTGCCGCTCGCCGGGTCGCTGCAGGGTGTGTTCGGGGTCTGCGCGAACGGCTCCTCCCCGGCCGACGCCCAGGTGGTCGCCGTCGGGTTCGGCTGCGGCGCGCACTCCTCGGTCGCCGAGCCGTCCGGCTCGCCGGTCCACGTCTCGGCCCTGGTCTACGACGACGGCATCGACCTCGAGCCGGTCGGGTCCTGAGCCGTACCGACGTCGCGGGCGGCACCGACCCGTTCGGGACGGCGGCGCTGCGGGCCGGGGTCCTGGCGGCGTGGTCGTCGTCGCGGACCCGGTTCCGGGAGGACGTCAACGCCGAGGACGACCTGCGTCGCGGCGGCTACGCCGACACCTGGGTCGCCGAGCTGCTCCAGAACGCCGCCGACGCCGCGCTGGCCGCCGAGCTGCCCGGCCGGGTCCGCGCCGTCGTGGTGGACGGTGAGCTGCGGGTGGCCAACACCGGTGCCCCGCTGGACGCCGACGGGGTCGCCGCGCTCGCCGCACTGCGGGCCTCGGCCAAACGGGACGCGAGCGGCGCGACCGGCCGGTTCGGCGTCGGGTTCGCCGCGGTCCTCGCCGTGTGCACCGCGCCCCGCCTGGTGACCGCCGCCGGCGGCGTCGCGTTCTCCGCGGCCCGGACCGCGGTCGAGGTGGCCCGACTGGGTGGTGCCGCGGCGGCCGAGCTGGCCCGCGACGCCCGGGTCCCGGTGCTGCGCCTGGCCTGGCCCGCGCCGGAGGAGGAGCCCCCGCCGCCTGGGTTCGCCACCGAGGTCCGGCTCCGGCCCGGGCCCGGCACCGACCCGCACGACCTGCTCGACGAGCTGGCCCGCGCCGCCGGGGACCTGTTGCTGGCGCTGCCCGGGTTGGAGTCGGTCACCGCGGGCGCGGTGACCGTGGCCCGGACCGACCTCGGAGACGGCCGGGTGCGCGTCGGCGACGCCGGGTACCTGCTGGTCACCGGGGACGCCGGTGTCCGCTGGGCGCTGCCGCTGCACGGCGACCGGCCCGCCCCGCTCGGGCCCGACCGCGGCGAGGTCCTGCACGCCCCCACCCGCAGCGCCGAGCAGCTCTCGCTGCCCGCCCGGCTGATCGCGCCGTTCCCGCTGGACCCGGACCGCCGCCGGATCCGCGCCGACGACCCGGGCGTCGACGTGCTCGTCGACGCCGCGGCGACCGGCTACGCCACCCTCGTCCGGTGCGTCGCCCCCGCCGACCGCACCCTCCTGGTGCCGGAGCCGGGCTTCCCGCGCTCGCCCCTGGACGGCCGCCTGCGCGAGGCGGTCACCGCGGCGCTGACCGGCACCGCCTGGCTCCCCGCCGCGACGGGGGAGGAGGACCTCCTCGCGCCGGAGCGGGCCGAGTGGCTCGACGTGCCCGCCGACGGGCTGCCCGAGCTGCTCGCCGCGACCGACCCGGCCTTCGCGCGGCTCCTGTCCTCCGGGACCGTCCCGCCCCCCGGGCTCGGCGTGGAACGGGTCGGCGCGGCCGCGCTGGCCGAGCGGCTCACCGGCGTCGAGGCGGACCCGGGCCGGTGGCGGGACCTGTACGCGGCACTCGCGCCCGCCGTGGACACCGTCCCCGGGCTGGCCGCCGAGCTGGGCGCGCTGCCCGTCCCGCTCGTCGACGGCCGCCTGGTGCCCGGGCCCGCCTCGGTGCTGCTGGCCGACGGGGCAGGCCCGGCCGCTGCGGTCCCCGAGCTGCGCGTCGCCCACCCCGACGCCGTCCATCCCCTGCTGCGCCGCCTCGGCGCCGCCGAGGCCGACCGCGACACCCTCCTCGCCGCGCCCGCGCTGCGCGCGGCCGTCGAACGGTCCGTCGACGACGCCGAGGCGGGCCTGGACACCACGGCACTGGCCCGTGCAGTCCTGTCCCTGCTCGACGGCCCCGTCGTCGCCCCGGACGAGCGCCTCGGCGCCGGTGCGCGGTCGGGCCCGGCCCCGTTCGGTGCCCTGGCCCTCACCGACGACGACGGCCGCCCCGCCCGCGCCGACGAGCTCGTCCTGCCCGACGCCGCCGTGCGCGACCTGCTCGACCCGGCCGCCCCGGTCGGCGTGCTGGGTCCGGAGTGGTCCGACGTCCCCCGCGCCGCGCTCGTCGCCGCCGGGGTGCTCGACGGGTTCACGGTCGCCGGGTTCGACCCGGAGGTCCTGCACGACGGTGAGCACTACCCCGACGACGGCGACACCCCGCCCGCCGTCCGCGACCTCGACCTCGTCGCCGACGACCGGTGGCCCGCGGCGCTGGCCCTGCTCGCCGCCGACCGCGACACCCGGGCCGCGGTGCTGACCGGCTACACCGCCTGGTGGCTGTCGCGCCACGTCCGCCTCGACGGCCGGCTCCCGAGCACCTGGCGGCTGCGCTCGGCGACCGGGCTGACCGGGCTCTACGACGAGGTCCGGGCCCTGCCGGGCGTCGACGACGCGGTGCTCGCGGCCGTCGGCGTCCGGGACCGGGTCGTCGTCGACGGTCCGGACGAGGTCACCGAGCTGCTCGACCGGCTGGCCGACCCGGCCCGCACGGTGACCGGTGAGGTCGCCGCGGCCGCCTACTCCGCACTCGCCGCGGCCGTCGCCGACGGGCGGGTGGACCTCGACGACGTCGACCCGCCGGACCGGGTCCGGACGGTCGCCGGGGCGGTCGCGCCGACCGACCGGGCGGTGGTCCTGGACGCGCCGTGGGTGCTGCCGGCGCTGGACGCGCTGCCGGCCGTCCCCGGCGGGGACGGTCCCGCCGCCCTCGCGGAGCTGCTCGACGTGCCGCTGGCCTCGGACCGGGTCGCCGGGACCGTCCGCGGCACCGGCACCCCCGGTCCGTGGACGGCCGATCCCGAGGTGGTCCTGGCGCTGGCCGCGCTGGGCGAGACCCCGCCGCCGGGGCGGCTGCACCGCCACGCCGAGCTGGTCGTCGACCTCGACGGCGGTGGGACGGCGAGCGTCCCGGCCTGGCCCGGCCGCGGCGACGACTGGCACGCCACGGACCCGCTGCGGGCGCTGGTGGCTGCGCTGTCGTTCCGGCGCCGTGTCAGGATGCTCGGGTGAGCGAGCGACTGCCCCGACGGGTCGCGGTGCTGTCGGTGCACACCTCCCCGACCGAGCAGCCCGGCACCGGCGACGCCGGCGGGATGAACGTCTACGTCGCACAGACGGCGATCCGGATGGCCCGCCGCGGCGTCGAGGCGGAGATCTTCACCCGTGCCACCTCGTCGGACCAGCCGCCGACGGTCGAGCTGGAGCCGGGCGCGACCGTCCGGTTCGTCGCCGCGGGCCCGTTCGAGGGACTGGGCAAGGACGACCTGCCGAGCCAGCTGTGCGCCTTCACCGCCGGGGTGCTGCGGGCCGAGGCCCGGCACGACCCGGGCTGGTACGACGTCGTGCACTCGCACTACTGGCTCTCCGGGCAGGTCGGGTGGCTGGCCCGGGACCGCTGGGGGGTGCCGCTGGTGCACTCCGCGCACACCCTGGCCAGGGTCAAGAACGCGGCGCTCGCCGCCGGGGACACCCCCGAACCGCGGGTGCGGGTGATCGGCGAGGACCAGGTCGTCGCCGAGGCCGACCGGCTGGTGGCGAACACCGAGATCGAGTCCAAGCAGCTGCTCGACCTCTACGACGCCGACCCGCACCGCACCGTCACCATCCCGCCGGGGGTGGACACCGACCGGTTCCGGCCCGGTGACCGGGCGGCGGCCCGCGCCGCCCTGGGGCTGCCCGCCGGGGCGGTGGTGCTGGCGTTCGTCGGGCGCATCCAGCGGCTCAAGGCCCCCGACGTGCTGCTGCGTGCCGCCGCCGAGCTGGTCGCACGGGCTCCCGAGCTGCGCGCACGGCTGGTCGTGCTCGTCGCGGGTGGGCCGTCCGGGTCGGGGTTGGCCGAGCCGACGTCGCTGCACGAGCTGGCCGCCGAGCTGGGCATCACCGACCTCGTCCGGTTCCTCCCGCCGCGGGCCGGCGACGAGCTGGTGACCGTCTACCGGGCGGCCGGCGTCGTCGCGGTCCCGAGCCACAACGAGTCGTTCGGGCTGGTCGCGCTGGAGGCCCAGGCCTGCGGCACGCCGGTGGTGGCGACCCGGGTGGGCGGGCTGCCGGTCGCGGTCGCCGAGGGCCGGTCCGGGCTGCTCGTCACCGGGCACGACATCTCCGACTGGGCCGACGCGCTCGGCGAGCTCGCGCTCGACCCCGGGCGGCGCGAGCGGATGGGGCGGACCGCGGCCACGCACGCGCAGCGGTTCTCCTGGGACCGCACCACCGACGCCCTGCTGGGCGCCTACGACGAGGCCCGCACCGAGTTCGCGACGCGGCGACGGAGGGACGTATGAGCGACCTGGAGCAGTGGATCGGGGCCGCGCTGGCGGACTCCGGTGCCGACCACGTCCACCGTGGACCCGGACAGTGGCTGGTCACCCTGCCCGGCGAGGCCCGGCTCCAGACCCAGACCTGGCTGATCCTGCGCGAGCAGACCCTGGCCGTGCAGGCGTTCGTGTGCCGCAGACCCGACGAGAACCACGAGGGCGTCTACCGGTTCATGCTGCTGCGCAACGCCAAGCTCTACGGCGTGCACTACTGCCTGGACCGGGTCGGCGACATCCACCTGGTCGGGCGGCTGGCCCACCATGCCGTGACCGCCGACGAGCTCGACCGGGTGCTCGGCTCCGTGCTCGAGGCCGCCGACGGCGACTTCAACACCTTCCTGGAGCTCGGCTTCGCCTCCTCCATCCGCCGCGAGTACGCCTGGCGCCGCGAGAACGGCGAGTCCACCGCGAACCTGGCCGCCTTCGAGCACCTGTTCCAGTGACCCGCGGGTAACTTTTCACCACGTCACGACGACGGCATGTGTGCCGTGCGCCTAGCATGGCGCCGAACCCGGCCGGACCCCCGCGCCGTCCGTCCCCGCAGGTCCTCGCGAAGGAGCGAACCTTGTCGTTGCGCAGCCCGTACCCGGACGTCGAGATCCCCGACGTCTCGCTCACCGAGTTCCTGTTCGCCGAGGGGTTCGGCGACCGGGCGGACGCGCCGGCGATCGTCGACGGCACCACCGGTGACCAGCTGACTTACACCGAGTTCCACGGTCTGGTCGAGAAGATCGCCGGCGGCCTCGCGGCGCGCGGCATCGGGACCGGCGACGTCGTTGCGCTGTTCGCGCCGAACCTGCCGCAGTGGGCCGCGTTGTTCCACGGCATCCTGCGGGCCAACGCCGTCGTCACCAGCGCGAACTCGATGTACACCGGGGGCGAGCTGGCCCACCAGCTCAAGGACTCCGGCGCCAAGATGGTCATCACCGTCTCGCCGTTCCTCGACCGTGCCGTGGCCGGGGCGAAGGAGGCGGGGCTGTCCGAGGACGTCGTGCTCACCATCGACGCCACCGAGGGCCACGACTCGCTGCGCGACCTGGTGGGCTCCGGGGCCCCGGCGCCCGAGCTGACGACCACCGCCACCGACACCGCGGTGCTGCCCTACTCCTCGGGCACCACCGGTCTGGCCAAGGGCGTCGTGCTGACCCACCGCAACCTGGTGTCGAACCTGCTCCAGATCCAGGTCATGGGCGACGTGACCAGCCAGACCAAGATCATGGCCTTCCTGCCGTTCTTCCACATCTACGGCATGACCGTGATGATGAACCAGGGTCTGCACGCGCGCGCCACCGTCGTCACCATGCCGAAGTTCGACCTCGAGCAGTTCCTGACCATCACCCAGGACCTCCAGGTCGACCGGCTCTACATCGCGCCGCCGGTCGCCGTCGCGCTGGCGAAGCACCCGATCATCGACAAGTTCGACCTGTCCTGCGTGAAGACGATCTTCTCCGGTGCCGCCCCGCTGGACGGCGAGCTCGGCCGCGCCGTCGCCAAGCGGCTGGACTGCACCGTGCTGCAGGGCTACGGCATGACCGAGCTGTCCCCGGTCAGCCACTGCATGCCCGACGACCGCGGGGACCTCGACCTCAACTCCTCCGGCTTCGCGCTGCCGAACATCGAGTGCAAGCTGGTCGACCCGGAGTCCGGCCAGGAGGTCGTCGTCGGGGAGCGCGGCGAGCTGTGGGTGAAGGGCCCGAACGTGATGGTCGGGTACCTGAACAACGCCGACGCGACCGACGCCACCAAGGACGCCGACGGGTACCTGCACACCGGGGACATCGCCGTCGTCGACGACGAGGGCGTCTACTCGATCGTCGACCGGGTCAAGGAGCTCATCAAGTACAAGGGCTACCAGGTGCCGCCCGCCGAGCTGGAGGCACTGCTGCTGACCCACGACAAGATCGCCGACACCGCGGTCATCGGGGTCAAGGACGCCGACGGCGAGGAGGTCCCGAAGGCGTTCGTGGTCAAGCAGGCCTCGGGTGAGGACCTGACCGAGGAGGACGTGAAGGCCTTCGTCGCGGAGAAGGTCGCGCCGCACAAGAAGGTGCGCGTGGTCGAGTTCATCGACCAGATCCCGAAGTCGGCCTCGGGCAAGATCCTGCGCAAGGACCTGCGGGCCCGGGAGACCGAGAAGGCCTGACCCGCACGACCACCGGGACGGCGCCGTGACCTGCAGCGATGCGGGGACGGCGCCGTCTCGTCGTCGGTGGGGGTGCGGGGTCGTGCCGGGTGACCCGGGGGGTGTTCAGGGAGCAGATGCGGCACGATCGTGAGCTCTTGTCCCCACGGTGCACGATGGTCCGGTTCATGATTCGAGCAGCCCGGAGATCCGGTCGTTGTCGGTGTCCTGTCGACCGGCGCGGCACGTGGCGTAGACGGTGAACAGCACCAGACCGGATGGTGCGGGCATCGGCCCACAACGCCGTGAGATGAGTCGTCAGCGTGCTTCCGGGTCCTGACCACGGGCAGCTCGTCCGCCGTCGACGGGCAGGATCACGCCGCTGATGAAGCTGGCCGCAGGCGACAACAGGTAGGCGACGGTGTCTGCGACCTCGTCGGCGCGGCCGACACGCCCCAGCGGATGGATCTCGGCCATCTGTCGACGCGTCGAGGCGGCGGTAGCCGGGTCCTGACGGCCGAGCAACTCCTCGTATCGGTCCGTCGAGACGGAGCCGAGGGCAACGGCGTTGACCCGGATCCGGTCAGCCCCGTAGTCGACGGCAGCCGCGCGGGTGAAGCCCTCGATCGCTGCTTTGGCAGTGGCGTAAGGGAGGGCACCTCGTACAGCGCGCTGAGCCTGGTGGCTCGATACGTTCACGATCGAGCCGGCGGTCTCCCGCTCCCGGAAGCGACGTACTGCAGTCGCCGAGCCCACCAGCACCGGGGCGAGGTTGGCGCTGATGAGCGCGACCAGGTCCTCGGGGGCCGTGGTGTGGAGATCGGCGTCGCGGAAGATCGCAGCGTTGTTGACCCAGCCCGTCAGCTCGCCCATCTCCTGGGCGAGGTCAGCGGCATGATCGGTGGTCGTCGGATCGTCGGCGCTGCCAGTCGCGACAGCGATCCGGGGGGCCGGCCGGGTGGGCTTCGGGCCATGTCGCACCGGCCGGGTCGCGTTCCAGGATGACAACGGCGTCGCCGTCGGCCAACAGCTTCTCGGCGATGGCGCGCCCGACCCCACGGCCGGCGCCGGTGACTACATGCGACCGAACCATGCAGCCATCATCCCGATGCGTGGGGTGGAAGCCCAGGACCTCGGGGTCCGCCCGAACCCGACATCGCTCGGAGATCGGGGGAGTGCGGCAGGGCCGGTGACCTCCTCACGGCGCGCCGGCTCGGCAGGGACGAGGCCGCGCCGGGAGGAGCCACCAGCACATCGGAGCGCGTGGACACGAGTGCGATGCCGGCGTCATGGACCCGGTCGATCAGGCGCACCAGATCGAGATGGCGAAGCAGCGGTGGAAGATCCTCGACGCTGTCGCAAGGGCCCAGGACCGGTATGCGGAGGTCTCGGCGGTCATCGCGGCGTCTGCGGACAAGTACGAGGCGCGAGCGGCAGTAGGGCGGCTTCTCGGAGTCCGCGAGGACATGGCCGGGCAGGCGGTCACCGAGCTGGCCTGGTTCCGGCTCACCGCGGCCGATCGGCGTCAGGTCCGGGAGGATCGTGATGAGGTCCTTGCCGAGTTGAGGGCGGCGGGCGTCGAACCGACCTGGTCGAGCGGCCCGTGACTCCGCTGAGCGGTAGCTACGGAACCTGTACGGAACGGGCGCGGCGGACGAGCCCCTGAGCAACGACGTCGTTGCCGGTCCGTCGGGACGCGCCGTCGAGGCCCACGACCGTGCGCAAGGATCTGTGACCCGGGAGAACCAGGGGGCCTGACTCGCACAGCCACCGGGGACGGCGCCGTGACCTGCGGCGATGCAGGGACATCGCCGTCCCGTCGTCGGTGCGGGTGCGTGCCGGGCAGCCCGGAGACGTCTACGACCACGTCCGCGATGTCCGCGATGGTCGGTGACCGGTTCGGGGACGTCGCGAAGGATCGCCGTCCCCGGTCCCCGGCCGCCAGTCGCAACGCCGTCGCGGGAAGCTCAGCAGCGGCTACCGATCGGCCGGACGACTGCGTGCAGCCACCTCCACGACCACCGGCGCGGCGACCTCCACGGCGAGCAGCACGTCGTGGAACGGGTGCGGGCGCCCCAGCGTCGCTCGGGTGGTCAGCCGTCCGAGGCCACCCAGGAACATGAGTCCGGCCAGCAGCCGCATCCGACGGAGGTCCGGACGGTCGGCGGCCGCGGCGTCGAGCCAGGCGACCCCGTAGCCCGCGAAGACGGGCCCCATGAACCGGACGTGCGAGTCGACGGTGGGATCGGTGGCCATGCCCGGTTCCGCGCGGACCCCTCCGATCAGCTGGAGTCCTCCGATCACGATGCAGGCCCACCCGGTCAGTCGTCCTACTGTGCGTGGATTCGGCATGAGCACATTCTGACGTGCGGTCATGCGGATCCCAGGTGTTTTTCGCGAGCCGGAGTGGATGCTCCGTCGCTCCCCGGGAGCAGGCTGCGTCGCGCCGGAGGGCCGGGGTGACGACGAGCCCGTACCCGTCGTGGCCGCTCGTTCCACGGACGTCGTCGGCCCGGCCGTCGGGGACCACCGCGCCGACGGCTTGCGGAAACGGAACAGCGTTCCGTAATATACGGAACGGTGTTCCGTGTCGACGGGACCTCGACCCTCCCACCGCAGAGACCGCCGCCTGCGCGGCACGAACAGGACGAACCATGCAGTACCGCACGCTCGGAACCACTGGCCTGTCGGTCAGCACGCTGGCACTCGGGACGATGAACTTCGGCCGGTTGGGCCGGACCACCCAGGACGACGTCGAGGCCATCGTCGGCGCGGCGCTGGACGCCGGGGTGAATCTGGTCGACACCGCCGACTTCTACTCGGCCGGGCAGGCCGAGGAGATGCTGGGCAGGGCGCTGGCCGGGCGACGTGACGACGTCGTGCTCGCCACGAAGGCCGGGCTGCCGATGGACCGGAGCGGCCTGAGGCAGGGGGCGTCGCGCCGATGGCTGGTCACCGCGCTCGAGGACAGCCTGCGCCGCCTCGACGTCGACCACGTCGACGTGTTCAAGGTGCATCGCTGGGACCCGACCACCGGCGACGAGGAGACTCTGTCGGCGCTGACCGACCTGCAGCGCGCAGGCAAGATCCGCTACTTCGGGTCCTCGACCTACCCCGCCCACCGCATCGTCGAGGCGCAGTGGGCCGCTCGCGAACACCGTCTCGGCCGCTACACCGTCGAGGAGCCGAGCTACTCGATCCTGCAGCGCGGTGTCGAGCGGGACGTCCTCCCGGTCGTCGAGCAGTACGGCATGGGCGTCACGGTCTGGAGCCCGCTGTCGTCGGGGTGGCTGTCCGGTGCCGTCCGTGAGGGCCGCGAGCTCGCCACCCATCGCTCGCAGTTCATGGCGGCCCGATTCGACGTCTCGCTGCCGCACAACCGGGCCCGTCTGGACGCCGTCGAGAAACTCGTCCCGGTCGCCGAGGCGGCCGGGCTGAGCTTGATCCAGCTCGCGCTCGGGTTCGTCACCGCGCACCCCGCGGTCACCGCCGCGCTGATCGGACCGCGCACCGTCGAGCACCTGACCAGCCAGCTCGCCGCGGCCGACACCGTCCTGCCCGCCCACGTGTTGGACGCGATCGACGGCATCGTCGCTCCGGGTCTCGACCTGGCCTCCGGCGAGAAGAACGACACACCGCCCGCCCTGCTCGATCCGGCACTGCGCCGTCGTCGGTGACTCCCGCCCGATCCCGGCAGCCCGCCGGGATCGTGGCTCCCGGTCCACCGCGACCGGGTCACCGCCCGGAGGAGTCCGACCTCCGACACCTGCCGCCGTGGCCGAACCGTTGCCCGTCACGTGGCGGTGGCTCCGCGCCGTCGGTGGAGCCCCGACCGGGGTCTGCACAGCGGTGGCTCGCACACGTGCCCCCTCGTGCACGTGTGCGAGCCATCGGGTGGACGGTCGATCGCTCATCCGTGTGAGGCGGTCGCCGTCCTGCCGGCCGACCTCGGTGGGTGGTGCGAGCCGGTGGGCTCCCACCGTCACCGGGCGGACGCGTCGGTGCGTTCGGGCAGGGGTGTCGCGGTGAACACCGAGTCCGGATCGAGCTCCGACTTGATCGAGAGAAGTCGTCGTGCGTTCGTCCCGTAGGCCTCGGCGACCTGGCCTCCGTGCTCGGAGCCGAGGAAGTTGACGTAGCCCCCCGGCAGGGAGTGCGGGGCCAGTGCCTCGTGTACCGCGTCGACCCAGTCCAGGTGTCGAGCGTCGTCGCGGCGGTCGCCCTCCCACAATGCGATGAGCTCGATCATCCGGTGGGGGCGGCGTATCCCGAACGCCGTCGCGCCGAGATCCCGGCGTGCGGCGGCCCCGTGGAAGTCGTGCGCCAGGACCGCCGAGAACCCGGAGGTGAACGTGCCGGCGCCGTGCCGGAGGCGGGCGCCGACCTGCTCGGAGAGGTCGGGCACGGTCCGGGTGCGGATCGCACCCCGCCGGCCGACGGGGAACATCGCGTCGGTGGCCGCGAGGGTCGCGGAGCGGGCCACGGGACCGATCTCGGCTGCCATCGGCCTCGCGAGACGGGCCAGCGCGCGGACCGGACCGCTCTCGGCGTCCCCCCGCCCGATGTCGCCGGACCAGGTCGGGGCGACGTAGACCACGGGGTCCCCGGCCGGACTTGGGAGGAACCCGACGTCGACCGACAGCTCGTCGGGTCCTCCGTGCAGGATCGCGCCGAGGTCGGACAGCAGGCGAGAGGTGTGCGTGGCGGGATAGAGGATGGTGCCCGCCACCACCGTCGGTACCGGGTGCAGCCGGATCGTCGCCGAGGTGACCACTCCGAAGTTGCCGCCGCCACCGCGCAGCGCCCAGAGCAGGTCCGGGTGGTGCTCGGCGTCGGCCCGCACGAGAGAGCCGTCGGCGAGCACGACGTCGGCACCGAGCAGGTTGTCCGCCGCGAGCCCGAACCGGCCGATCAGCGGGCCGTAGCCACCGCCGAGGGTCACCCCGATCATCCCGACCGCTCCCGAGGTGCCCGTGACGGCGGTGAGCCCGACCCGTTCGGCGGCCGACACGACATCGGAGGACAGCGCACCTCCCCCCACGACGGCGTGCCCGGCCTCGGCGTCGACATCCACGGTCCGCATGCCGGAGAGGTCGAGGACGAGCCCACCGGCCCGGATCCCACGCCCCCAGAAGTCGTGACCACCGCCGCGTACCGACATCGGGACGTCGTGCCCGCGGGCGGCGCGTACCGCGGCCTGTGCATCGGCCGTGCTCACACACCGGACGACGACGTGCGGGACGGTCTCAGCGGCGGAGTTGAACAGCGTCGTGGCCCGGGTGAACTCCGCGCCCGCGGTGTGCACCGAGCCGGTGCGGACGGCGGAACGTAGCTCGGCGACGAGCTCCCGGGTGTCGTCAGGCGCCCCGGAGGCGGGTGGATCGTTCGAGGTCATGTGCCCTTCCATCCGGGTGGGGTCGAGGCCGCAGGACCGCGCAGCCGCTCCCGGGGTCGGGACGGGAGCCGGCGGTGGACCGGGTCAGCGGTACTGCAGACCGTCGTCGAGGTCGGCCGCCGGGAGCGCGGTCCGGTCGTGGGAGTACTCGTGCATGTGGGTCCACGGCTCGCGGTCGCCCTGCCGGAACATCGCGTGCTGCGACCGGCGTACGTAACCGGCGTTGAAGTTCTCCTCCGGCATCCAGGGCAGCAACGGCATGTCCGCGTCCTGCGGGCGCAGCGTCGGGGTGACGACGCCGGTGCCCCGGTCCTGCATCCGGTCGAAGATGCGGGCGACGACGTCGTTGACCAGGTCGACGCGCAGCGTCCAGCTGTGCCGGAAGTAGCCGAACGTGAATGCCATGTTCGGGATCCCGCTGACCATCAGTCCCCGCCACGTGACGCGGGTGCTGAAGTCGACCGGTTCGCCGTCGACGGTGAACGGGATGCCGGCGAAGACCGCCAGGTCGAACCCGGTCGCGGTGACGACGATGTCGGCCGGGACGATCTCGCCGGAACGGACGCGCACGCCCTCGGCGGTGAACTCGCTGATCGTGTCGGTGACGACGGAGGCGGTGCCCTCCCGGAGCGCTGTGAAGAACTCGCCGTCCGGGGTGATGGCGATCCGCTGCTGCCACGGCCGATACCTCGGCGTGAAGTGCGTCGCGACATCGATGTCGTCGGGGAGCAACGGCCGGATCGTGTCGATCAGGAACTCGTGCATCGAGTCCGGGTCGGTCCGGCTGGTATCGGCCAGCAGGTCGAGCTGCTGGGTGTAGGCCCGGCGCATGATCTCGTGCGTCCACTCGGCAGGCAGTGCCAGGGGTTCCAGCAGGGTCGCGAGTTCGTGCACCGTCGGTGCGGGCAGCCAGTACGACGGGGAGCGCTGCAGCATCGTCACGTGTTCTGCCTGCCGGGCCAGCGCGGGGACGATCGTCGCCGCGGTGGAGCCGGATCCGACGACGAGCACGCGGCTGCCGGTCGGGTCGAGGTCGCGCGGCCAGTGCTGCGGGTGCACCACCGTGCCCTCGAAGTGCCGACGGCCCGGCCAGTGCGGGATGTGCGGGGTGTCGTGGTCGTAGAAGCCCTGGCACATCCAGAGGAAGTCGGCGGTGATCTGCAGGTGCCGGCCGGTGTCGGTGCGGGTGACCCGGGCCGTCCACCGGTCGTCCTCGGACGACCATTCCAGCGCCGTGACCCGGTGGTGGTAGTGGATGTGCGGGGCCAGACCGTCCTCGGCGATGACCTCGTCGAGGTAGCCGAGGATCGCATCGCCGCTGGCGATGGCCGGTCCGTGCCAGGGTTTGTGCCGGTAGCCGTAGGTGAACAGGTCGCTGTCGGACCGGACCCCGGGGAAGCGGTGGGTCCACCACGTGCCGCCCCGGTCGTCCTGGGCCTCCAGGACGACGAACCCGAGATCCGGGAAGTCCGTCCGCATCCGGTGTGCGGCGCCGATGCCCGAGATCCCCGCGCCGATCACCAGGACGTCGGTGTGACTCCCGTCCAGGGTCGGGGGGATGCCGGAGGGTTTGCTGGTGCGGTGGGGTGGGGTGGGGTGGGGTGCCGGTGGACATGGGTGTCTCCTCGGGCAGTGGTTCGGTCCGGAACGGTGGCGTCCGGTGACGGGGACCCGGTCCGGCGGAGGCGGACTAGAGCGAGGTCCAGATGGTCTCGGCGTCGACGACGCGGTGGTGCCGCCAGGTGATCGCTCGTTCCATGGCGGCGACGACACCGGCGACCGTGAGGGTCGCGAGCAGCCAGCCGGGCAGGAGCACCGGTGAGGTGAACGTCCCGAACCGGGCTGCCACCTCCGGTACCGAGGTGACCATCTCGAGCCATGTCGGTGCGGCCAGGACGAGGTTGACCAGCAGGATCATCACGGCGGTGACGGCGATGCCCCGGCTCAGGCGTGGGTGGTCCCGGGTCAGGACCGCCCGCCCGTACTCCAGGGTCCCCGGCGCCGGGGCGAGCCTGCGTTCCTGCCCGTCGGGGCGGACGAGGTGGACCCGGGTGACGCCGTACAACCCGGCGTCGACCTCGATCCTCCCTCCGGGGACCGTGAAGCCGGCGGGCATCTCGGCCGTGCTGACGCGCTGCCCGTCCCGGTAGAGCCGGGCCCGGTGGTCCTCGGTGGTGCGGGTCTCGACGGCCCAGACGGCCCGGCCGCCGGGCTCCGGCAGCGTGATCGTGTGGACGGTCCGGGTCAGTGCCTGGTGGAGCCGGACGGGTCGGAGCCTCATCGGCGCCTCCTCCTGTCTGCGGGAACGGGCATCGGCCGCCGCCCGGCGGTCGGGTGGCCCCGGGCGGGTCAGAGGCTGCATCGGGCGTCGGCCGGAGGGGTCTCGAGGTCGAGGAGGTAGGCATCGACCGCATCGTCGACGCACGTGCTGCCACCGAGGATGTAGGCGCCGTGCTGCTTGCCGTCGACGGTGAGCAGGCTCGCGTCGAGGGTTCGTGCCATGGAGACGCTGCCCTCGTACGGCGTCGCCGGATCACCGGTGACCCCCACGACGAGCGTCTCGGGAAGGCCCTCGACCTCGGCGGGCAGCCACGGGTCGTCGCGGGTCGGTGGCGCCGGCCAGCTCTCGCACTCGCTGTGGAAGGTCCCGCCCGTCAGCACGTCGACATCGAACATCGGCGCGACCTCCGCGACCTCGCGTGCGTGCGCGGTCTGCTCCTCCGGCGTCAGGCGGGGCCAGTCCATGCAGCGCACGGCGATGTTCGTGTCGATGTCGGTGGTGTAGACGCCGTCGGGGGTGCGGCTGTAGAAGCTGTCGCGCAGGGCGAGCATCTCGTCGGCCCGCCCCGCGTCGAGCGCGGTCAGGGCGGAGATCAGCGTGGGCCAGTGGGCCTCCGCGGCCAGGCCCGCGGTGATCCCGAGGTAGGCGTCCCAGACGCTCACGTCCCTGCCGTCGGCGGTGGGTGCCGGTGTCTCGACCAGCGGCGCGACGATCTCGTGCAGGCGGTCGTTCGCCGCTGCGGGGTCGGGCCCGAGGACGCAGCCGGGTGACTCGGCGCAGAGTGCGGCGAGCTCGTCGAAGCGGGCCTGGGAGGCGGTGAACTGGGCGAGGCGGAGCTCGGTCGGTGTCCAGTCGGGTCCGACGGCGCTGTCGAGTACGACGGCCCGGACCTTGTCGGGATGGGCCGCGAGGTACATGGCGCCGAGCTCGGAGCCGTAGCTGTAGCCGAGGAAGGTCAACCGGTCGTCGCCGAGCACCTCCCGCATGACGTCCATGTCCCGTACGACGTTCGTCGATCCGGCGTTGGCGAGGTTCTCGACGCCGCCGGAGCCGTCGATGCAGCGCTGCGCGTGACCGGCCGCCTGCTCGGCGCCGGTGATGTCGAACACGGCGCCGAACCGGGGAACACCGCCCGCGTCGTACTCCTCGTCGGTGTAGCAGTCGATCGTCGGCGTCGACGCCCCGATCCCGCGCGGGTCGAAGCCGACGATGTCGAACCGCTCGTTGACGGGTCCTTCCTGCCACTGGGGCACGAAGGACGCCACGAAGCTGGTGCCGGATCCTCCCGGGCCGCCCGGGTTGATCAGCAGCGACCCCTCGGCCTCGCCACGGGCGGGCAGACGTGTGAGGGCGATCCGTGCCCTCTCGCCCGCCGGCGCGTCGTAGTCGAGCGGAACCTCGACCGACGCGCACTGGAGTGCCGGGTTCGCGAAGAGCTCTGCGTCCACCGCGTTCGTCGCGGTGTCCGCGCAGCCGCCCCAGTCGAGTTCCTGCGTCAGGTAGGCGTCGATGTCCGCCTGCCCGCCGGGCTCCGGCGGGGCCGTCGTGGTGCAGCCGACCAGGAGGAGGGGGGTGAGTGCCATCGCCACGGCGAGGCGGGAGGCGGACCGCCGCAGTCGTCGTGGACCGGCCGATCCGGTTTCTAGCATGAACATGCTAGAAATATAGCATGGTTGTGCCATAACGGGGATATACGGTGCAGCCATGCCCAAACGCGTGGACCCGGATGCCCGGCGTGCGCAGGTCGCCGACGCCGTGATCGACGAGATTGCCGACCACGGCCTCCGCTCGGTGACCCTGGCGCGGATCTCTGCACGGTCCGGTCTGGCCATCGGGAGCATCCGGCACTATTTCGGCGACAACCTGCGGGAGGTCATGTCGTTCACGCTGGGCGTCCTGCTCCGACGTGCCGAGCACCGCAGCCCGGGGCTCTCCGGCGATCCGGCGACCCGGCTCTCCGATCTGGTCGTCCTCGTCGCGCCGACCAGCGGGCAGGAGCGCAAGGAGAACGTCGCACTCGTCGAGTACCGCGTCATGGCGCGCACGGACCCGCAGTTCGCGACCGAGGTCGCCACGACCTCGGTCGCGGCCGCGGAGGTGATCCGCTCGCTCCTGCGCGAGGCCCTCGCCGACCGCCTGATCGACGAGGAGGCACTGCACCGCGAAGCGCTCCTGTTGCTCACCCTGGTCGAAGGCTTCTCGTTCGGTTCGGCCCTGACCTCGGCCTCGCTGCAGGAGCCGGACGTCCGCGCCGTCGTGACGGGCACGCTGCACCGCATGCGTGAGGCCTACCCGCCTCGCGGGGAGACGCCGGCGGAGCGGCTCGGGACCTGAGTTCCGGATCGGGCTCGAGGCGGCCCGCCGCCGTGGACCTCGCCGTCGGAGCGGACGGGCGGCAGTGCTGTCCACCCATCCGGACGGGCGGTGCGACCCCTCGGCGGGGTCACCCGCCGTCGGTGGGTGTGCACGGTGGTGCCGGAGTCGCTGGTCACCGGCCGGTCGGACCGCCGTCGTCCCCGGATGCGGCGCGGGTCAGGTGTCGACCCGTGGCGGGATCAGGTCGACCAGCATCCGCACGAGACCGTCCACGTCGATCTGCCAGCTGTCCTTGAGCAGGTGTCCGCTCCGCTCCAGTGTCGCGATCCCGTGGGCGCTCGACATCAGCAGCGCCGCGTAGCGGGGAGCGGCCGAGCGGCCGACCACGTCGGTCACCACCGTGAGGAACAGGTCCTCCACGCGGCCGGCGGCCGCCTCGGCTGCCGGGGTGTCCGCCGGGGTGCTGAACATCAACATGTAGAGGTGCGGTCGCCGGCGGCAGAGCCGGACCAGCGTCAGTACCGCGCTCTCGAGCCGGACGCCCGCGGGGAGGTCGTCGTCGGCGAGCAGTCGGTCCACCTCGTCGGCCAGCGAGCTCCACGCGTCGACGGCCAGCTGGGTGAGCAGGTGCTCCTTGCCGGGGAAGTGCCCGTACGGAGCGCCGCGGGACACTCCGGCCCTGGCGCCGACCGCCCGCAGGGTCACCGCTTCGGGCCCGCCGTCGTCCAGTAGCTCCGACGCGGCGCGGACCAGTGAGCGCCGGGTCGCTGCGGCTGTCTCGGATCGGCTGACCATGTCCGCCATTCTAGTTGACAGTGTCAGGCGAGAAGGTCAGAGTAGTTCATATGACGCTGTCATGTGAATCTGTGGACGACACCCCGGCGGTGCGACGCCTGCTCGACCGGGCCGCGATCGTCGAGGTCCAGACGCGCTACGCCACCGGGACCGACTCCCGTGACTGGGACCTGTTCCGCAGCTGTTTCACCGCGGAGGTCGAGATCGACTTCAGCGACGGCTTCGGCCGGCCCGCGGTGCGGCTGCCGGCCGGCGAGTGGGTGGCGGCCACCGCGCCCCGGATGGAGTCGTTCGCCGCCACCCAGCACCTGATCGCCAACCACGTGATCACGTTCGACGGCGAGCACCGGGCCACCTGCGTGGCCTCCGTGCTGGCGAGCCATCATCGGCCCAACCCGACGGGGGACAGCGACCTGGTGGTTCACGGCTACTACACGAACAGGTTCGAGCGGACCGCGGACGGCTGGCGGATCGCCGGGGTGAGGCTGACGCCGCTGTGGATGACCGGCAACTTCGGCATCATGACGAGCGCGATGAGCTCCGGGACGGCAGCGTCGTGATGGTGTCCCACGGTGGGTCCGCGTCCGGCCCCGTCCTCGGGCGGACGTCGTCGAGACGTCGTCCGGCCGCTCCTGCGTCCTCGTCCACCGACCTCCTGTCCGGTGCCGCCGGCCGCACGGTGGTCGTCACCGGAACGACCTCCGGTCTCGGTCTCGCCCTGTCCGAGGAGCTGGTGCGGGCCGGAGCCCGGGTCGTGATGACCGCGCGGGACCCCGACCGCGGGGCCGCGGTGCTCGAACGGGTGCGCGCCGCGGGCCCGGGATCGGCCGAGCTGGTACTGCTCGACCTCGCGAACCTGGACTCGGTCCGCGCAGCGGCCGCCGAGGTGCGTGACCGCACCGATGACCACGTCGACGTACTGATCAACAATGCGGCGGTCTCGTTGGGTCCGCACGAGCGGACGGCCGACGGGTTCGAGCTCCAGCTCGGCACCAATCACCTCGGTCCTGCCGCGCTGACCTGGCTGCTGATGCCGTCCTTGCGGGCCGCCGGTACCTCCGGGCGGCCCTCGCGGGTGGTGACCACCTCCAGTCTGGCGCACCGTGTCGGCGGACTCGACCTGGACGATCTGCACTGGGATCGCCGCCGGTACTCGCCCACCGCGGCGTACGGGGCGTCGAAGCTGGCGAACCTGTTGTTCACCGCGGAGCTCGACCGCAGGCTGCGGCGGGCCGGGGATCCGGTGCTGTCGGTCGCCGCGCACCCGGGGCTGACGAGATCGGCGCTGCTGGACAACGCCGTGGCGCGGGGTGGGACATGGCGGTCGCGCCTGTTGAGACTCCCGGACCGCATCACCTCGCAGCCGGTGTCCGCCGGGATCGGGCCCCAGCTGGCCGCCGCCCTCGGACCGGTGCACGGCGCCGACTACCTGGGTCCCACCCGAGTGTTCGAGTCCCGTGGACCGGCCGGTCCCGCCCGTCGGACGGCGGCGGCGGTGGACCCCGTGTCGGCTCGGTTGTTGTGGGCCGCCACGGCTGCGGCCACCGGCGTCGCACCGGATCCCGCCGAGGAGCCGCCGACCTCCCGGGACGACCGGTAGCGCCTCCGGTGCAGCGGCGACCGGCCGCGGGGGCACACCCTGCCGGGGCGCCGGCGGGCCCGGACCGGGTGCCCGCCGGCCCCGTCGATTCCGTGGCGGCCACGGTGCCGTCCACTGCCGTGTTCGACCCGGCCCCGGGCAGCAGGAGACGTTACGGTGTCGGCGAGGTCGAACGCTCGGCCTCGTCCGATACGGGGCGCAGGACGTCGCTGCCATGCGTCCCGGTATCCGCTCTGTTCCATGTGCGTCCCGGCCCGATGCGGCGAGGGTAGAGCGCAGCGCATGCCTCACCGGCTCTGCCGCCCGGCACAGGGGCCTCCTGCTGCCGACCCCGTACCGTCCTCGCACGGAACAGGTGGTTGTACCGATGTTCCCGGACCACACCGACCAGCTCGTCCAGGCCCTGCGCAGGAGCGCGACCGATCTGGCCTCCCGGCGGTCACTGCGCGCCGTCGAGCTGACCCTCGGGGAAATCGTCGAGGCGGCCGTCGCGACCGTCCCCGGAGCCGACGCCGGCGGGGTCTCCATGGCCGAGGCCACCCGTGTCGGATCGCGGGTGCCCACGACGACCGCGATCGGGCTGCTCGACGACCTCCAGGGGGAGCTGGGCGAGGGGCCCTGCGTCACCGCCGTCGAGTCGCCGCCGGACGACGGCATCGTGTCGGCGACCGACCTCGCCGGGGCCGCGGACAGCGAGCGGTGGCCCCGGTTCGCGCCGGCGGCGGTCGCCCACGGCTACCGGTCGATGGTCTCCACCCACCTGACCACCGAGGGGGACGTCCGGGCGGCGCTGAACCTCTACTCCCACGAGCCACACGCCTTCGACGACAACGCCCGCACCCTGGCCGGGCTGTTCGGTGCGCAGTCGACGCTGCGGCTCTACGGGGCGACGCACGCGGCCCACATGGAGAAGGCCCTCGGCTCGCGGGACCTGATCGGTCGCGCCAAGGGCATCCTCATCGAGCGGTTCGACCTCGACGACGAGGACGCCTTCCAGATGCTCGTCCGGACCTCGCAGGAGACCAACCTCAAGCTCACCGACGTCGCGCTGTGGCTCGCCAGCCCCGAGGGCCGGCGGTCCCGGAGCCGCGGCGGAACCGACACCGGCACTGCCGACCGGTAGCGGCGGGGCACCCGTCCCGCACCGGTCAGGAGGGCGTGGCGGCCGGGCGCCGCGCCCGGACGGCACGGGCGAGGACCCCGTGCCGCGGGCCGAACAGGTAGGCCAGCGTGAACGCCACCCCCAGCCCCAGGACGACCGATCCGCCGGTGGACACGTCGGCCCAGTAGCTCGCGTACACCCCGGCGACGCCCGCACCGACGGCGACGAGCACCGCCACCACCAGCATCGTCTCCATCCGGTCGGTGAGCAGGTACGCCGTCGCGCCCGGCACGACCAGCACCGCCACGACCAGCACGATCCCGACCGCCTGCAGGGCCACCACGACCGCCAGCGCCAGCAGGCCGAGCAGCAGCGCCTCCACCCGTCGCGGGTCGATGCCGATGGCGTGCGCGTGCACCCGGTCGAACGCGACGAGGGTCAGGTCGCGGTGGCGCAGCAGCACGACGGCGACGGTCACCGCCCCGAGCACGACGATCTGGACCAGGTCGCCGGTGGACAGGCCGAGCAGGTTGCCGAACAGGATGTGCATCAGGTCGGTGTCGCTGGGGGTGCGGGACAGCAGGACCAGACCGAGCGCGAAGAGCACCGTGAACACCACCCCGATGGCCGCGTCCTCCTTGACCCGTGACGTGCGGCGCACCACACCGATCAGCCCGACCGCGCCGGCGCCGAACACGAAGGCACCGACCCCGAAGGGGATGCCGACGATGTAGGCGAGCACCACACCGGGCAGCACCGCGTGCGACACGGCGTCGCCCATCAGCGACCAGCCGACCAGGGTCAGCCAGCAGGACAGC
Source organism: Pseudonocardia sp. ICBG1293 (assembly GCF_020131355.1). Classification (GTDB taxonomy): domain Bacteria; phylum Actinomycetota; class Actinomycetes; order Mycobacteriales; family Pseudonocardiaceae; genus Pseudonocardia. The sequence goes on along the minus strand of NZ_JAHLEL010000007.1, from coordinate 23,095 downwards.
AGCGCGCCGACGGTCCCGGCGACGACCGCGGCGAGCAGCGCGCGCTGCAGGAACCCGAACTGGAGCGGCTCCAGCAGGAACGCGGTCACGACGCCTCCCGCCCCGGGGCGCCGACGCCGAGGACCCGGCCGAGGACCTGCGGGGTGAGGACCTCGGCCGGCGGCCCGTCGGCGAGCAGCCGGGTCGCCAGCAGCACCGCACGGTCGCAGAGCCGGTCGACGCCGCCGATGTCGTGGGTCGAGATCAGCACCGTGCGGCCGTCGTCGCGCAGGGCGTGCAGCACCCGGGTCATGGCCTCGCTCGTGGCCTGGTCGACGCCGGCGAACGGCTCGTCGAGCAACAGCAGCGGCGCGTCCTGGGCGATCGCCCTGGCGAGGAACACCCGCTTGCGCTGCCCGTCGGAGAGCCGGCCGATCTGGCGACCGGCCAGGTCGGTCATCCCGACCCGGTCGAGCGCGGCGTCGACGGCGTCCCGGTCGCGGCGGCGCGCCCGGCGCAGGAGCCCCATCCCGGCGTAGCGCCCGGTCAGCACGACGTCACGGGCCAGGATCGGGAAGTCCGGGTCGACCGCCTCGGCCTGCGGCATGTAGGCGACGGTCGCGGACCGGCGGGCGACGGCCGGGTCCCGGCCGTGCAGCCGTACCGTCCCCGCGGCCGGCCGGACCAACCCGATCACGCTGCGGAACAGCGACGACTTGCCCGACCCGTTGGTGCCGAGCAGCCCGCAGACGGTGCCGGTGCCGAGCTCCAGGTCGACGCCGTCGAGTGCGGTGACCTCGCCGTAGCGGACCGACAGCCCCCGGACCTCGAGCACCGCGCTCACGGGCGGTCCCCGGTGAGGCCCTCGACGACGATCTGCGCGTCGTGGCGGAGCAGGTCCAGATAGGTCGGGACGGGCCCGCCCGCCTCGGACAGCGAGTCGACGAACAGCGGTCCGGCGAACCGGGCGCCGGTCTCGGCGGCGACCTGGCGCTGTGCGGAGTCGTTCACGGTGCTCTCGCAGAACACCGCGGGCACCGCGTTGTCGCGGACGAAGGCGACGGTCGCGGCGATCTGCTGCGGGGTGCCCTCGGCGTCGCTGTTCACCGGCCACAGCCACGCCTCGCGCAGCCCGGCGTCGCGGGCCAGGTAGGAGAACGCGCCCTCGCAGGTCACCAGGGCCCGCTGATCCTCGGGCAGGCCCGCGAGGCGCGCGCGGAGGTCGTCGCCGACGGCCCGGATGCGCTCGGCGTAATCCGCGGCGTTCGCGGCGTAGATCTCACGTCCGGCCGGGTCGAGGCCGGTCAGCGCGTCGCGGATGTTCTCGACGTAGCGCACCCCGGCACGCGGTGACATCCACGCGTGCGGGTTGGGCCGGTCGCGGTACCCGCCCTCGGCGATCGGGATGACGGCGACACCGTCGCTCAGCGTCGCCGAGCGCGCCCCGGTCCGGTCGACGAACCGCTCGAACCACCGCTCCAGTCCGAGGCCGTTGTCCAGCACGAGGTCGGCGCCCTCGCCCCGCACGAGGTCACCGGGCACCGGCTCGTAGTCGTGGATCTCGGCTCCGGGCCTGGTCACGGACTCGACCCGGACCCGGTCGCCGGCGACCTCGCGGGTCATGTCGGCGAGCACGGTGAACGTGGTGAGGACCAGGGGGCGCGGGTCGTCGTCCGCGCCGGGGCCGGGGTCGGCGACGGTGCAGCCGCCGGTGAGGACCGCCACGACCAGCAGGGCGACGCCGAGTGTTCGCCTCGGCATCGTCCGAGAGTTAGGCATGGCGAACATACTGCGTCACGAACCGGACGTACGGCAACACTCCGGGCGGACGTCCGCGGTCGGCCCCGGGATCGGCCCGGTCCCGGCGCACCTGCTCGCTCCCCGCGGTCGGTGCCCGGCCGTAGCCTCGGCCCATGGCGACCCCCTGGACGATCACCGTCGACTGTGCCGACGCACGCCTGCTCGCGGAGTTCTGGAGCGCCGCGCTCGGGTACGTCCCGGCCCCGCCGCCGACCGGGTTCGCGACCTGGGAGGCGTGGATGATCCACCACGAGGTGCCCGTCGCCGAGCGGGGCGACGTCGCCGCGATCAGCGACCCGGACGGCGCGGGTCCACGGATCTCGTTCCTGCGGGTCGACGAGCCGCGCACCGTGAAGAACCGGCTGCACCTGGACCTGCAGGTCTCCGGGGGCCGGCACCTGCCGGCCGAGCTGCGCGGCGAGCGGCTGGGCGCGGAGGCCCGGCGGCTGTGCGGGCTGGGTGCGCGGGTCGTCGAGGAGCACCTGTCCCCGGGTTCTCCACATGTGGACCACCTGTGGATGGCCGACCCGGAGGGCAACGACTTCTGCATCGTGTGAGCCCGTACGGGTACCCGCCCGGCATGGGAACGAAGGACGGCACGGTCGCGATCGTCACCGGAGCGGGCTCGGGCATCGGCGCCGCCACCGCGCGGCGGTTCGCGGCGGACGGGGCCACGGTCGTGCTGACCGGGCGGACGAAGGAGAAGCTCGACGACGTGGTGGCCGGGTCCGACCCGGCGGCCGCGGACCGGATGCACGTGCGGGTCGCCGACTCCGCCGACGAGGACGCGATCACCCGTCTCGTGGACGAGGTCGCGTCCGGGTTCGGCCGGCTGGACACGCTCGTCAACAACGCCGCCGTCGCCCGCCCGGGCACCGCGGAGCAGACCTCGACCGAGCAGTGGCGGTTCGTGCACGCCGTCGACGTCGACGGGGTCTTCTTCGCCTCCCGCGCCGCGGTGGCGCACCTGCGCGCGACCCGCGGCTCGATCGTCAACGTGACCTCGGTGTCCGGGCTGGGCGGTGACTGGGCCAACGTCGCCTACAACTCGGCGAAGGGCGCCGTCGTCAACCTCACCCGGGCGATGGCGCTCGACCACGGGGGCGAGGGGGTCCGGGTCAACGCGGTCAGCCCGTCGCTCACCCACACCGAGATGACCGAGGGGATGACCGGTGACGAGGACCTGATGGCCCGCTTCGCCGACCGCATCCCGATGGGCCGCGGCGGCGATCCCGCCGAGGTCGCCGACGTGATCGCGTTCCTCGCCGGGCCCGACGCGCGGTTCGTCACCGGGGTGAACCTGCCGGTCGACGGCGGGCTGTCCGCCTCGAACGGGCAGCCGCGGATGTCCTGACCCGGTCAGGCGGCGTCGGCGAGGTCCGCCACGTCGTCGGTGCAGCCCCAGGACAGGGTGATGCCGGAGCCGCCGTGCCCGTAGTCGTGGATCACCCGCGGCCGGTCCGCGGTCGCGGGCTCGGCCTCCAGCCGCACCTCGGGACGGGCCGGCCGCAGGCCCGCGAGGTGCTCCAGGACCTCGGCGTCGCGCAGGGCGGGGACGATGTCGCGGCAGCGCCGCAGGATCGCCTCGCCCGCCACCGGGTCCGGCGTGGTGTCCCAGACCCCCTCGTCGAGGGTGCCGCCGAGGATGCAGTCGTGCGCGCGGGGGTGCGCGTACGCCCGGCCGCCGGGATGTGCCTCGTCGCGGACCGACATCGTGAGCCCGGGGTTGGTGACGCGCACGATCCGCCCGCGGACCGGGGTCACCGTGGTGTCCCCGGCCAGGGTGCGTGCGCCCATCCCGGAACAGTGCACGACCAGGTCGGCCCCGGCGCCCGCCTCGTCGAGCGAGCGCACGCGGCGACGTTCCAGGGTGATCCCGCGGCGGCCGGCCTCGGCCGCCAGCCAGGGCAGGTGCACGGGCATCTCGACCAGCGGCACCGCGAACCGCAGCCCGTGGGCGTAGCCGGGCGGCAGCTCGCCGGGACGGGCCGGGCGGACGTCACCGACCGCGTCGGCCCACCACTGCGGCTCCGGCTCGGCCCGGTAGAGGGTCAGCGACTCCCGCATCACGACGCCGGGGACGCCGTCGGCGGCCTGCCGGGCCAGCTCGGTGAAGGTGCGCCGGCCCCAGTCCAGGACCTTGTCCCGGGGGCCGGCCCGGGTCGGGAACCACACGGCCGCGGCCAGGTGCGACGTCGACGCCTCCACCGGCGCGTCGGCCAGCACCCGGACCGACCAGCCCCGCTCCCGCAGCCGCACCGCGCAGCTCAGGCCCGCGATCCCGGCGCCCACCACGACGGCCCGTCGGTCATCCCCCATGCCGGCGATCCTCGCAGCCGGGGACCCCGGATCGTCACCCGGACGTCGGCGTCCGGCCACCCCCGGCGCGCACACTCGGCCCGGTGACCGCACCACTGCTGGCCGGACCGGCCCTGGCCCGTCGGGCCGCGCTCGTCCTCGCCGTCCCGCTCCAGGCCGCGCTCGGCGCCCGCCTCCTCGACGACGCCGACCCCGCCGCCGGGACCGCGTTCACCGTCGACGAGCTCGCCGACGGGGGTGCCGGCGGCGCGCACGCCGGTGCGCTGGCCGTGGGTCTGGAGGTGGCCGCGCTGCTGGCCGTCCTGCCGCACCTCACCGAGGCCGAGCACGCGGTGTCGGTCTCGACCTCGGTCACGCTGCCCGCCCAGGCCCCGCGGGGACGGGAGGTCGCGTTCCGCGGAACGCTCGACCGGCGCACCGGGCGGTCCGCGTTCACCTCGGTGACGGCGTCCTGCGAGGGCGTCGTCGTCGCCAGGGCCCAGGTCGTGAAGGCCGTCGTGCGGGTTCAGCCGGGGTAGGCGGCGTCGAAGAACGCCAGCTCCAGGTCCACCGCGCGCACGAACAGTGCCGCCACCCGCTCCCGGTGGGCGGGGTCGAGACGTTCGGCGGCGCGGTCGAGCTCGTCGCGCAGGAACGCGACCCACTCCTCGAACTCGACGCCACGGTGCAGCTCGATCCACTCGCGCGAGATCCGGTCGTCGGGGGCGGTGGCACCCGGCCGGGTCGCCCAGTCGAGGTAGAGCCACTCGGCGACGACCAGCACCGCCAGCGCCTCGGCGTACCCGGCGTCGCGGGCCTCGCCCATCAGGTCGACGAACCCGACGGTCGGCGCGGCCCGTTCCGGCCGGGTGTTCCCCCCGAGCTCGCCGAGCGACCGCTCGAAGTAGTCGTTCTCCGGGCCCGCGACCAGCCCGAGCTGGCGGGCCAGCCGGACCCGGGGGCCGGGCCGGTCGGCCGTCGCGACGGCAGCGCCGAGCAGCGCGAGGAACGAGTCGACGAACTGCAGGTCCTGTTCCAGGTAGTGCCGCAGCACGCCGCGCTCCAGCGCACCGGCCCACAGCTCGTCGACGAAGCGGTGCCCGACCGCCGCGTCCCAGACGGCCGACGTCGACTCGCGCAGCTGCGCGCTGAATCCCATGCCGCCCAGGCTAGGCGTACCGGTCGGGGACGTCGGCCGCGCGCGGGTGCGGACACCACCCGACCCCACACCGCCACCGGCGACGTCCCACCGAACGGCAGGCAGACCGACAGCCCGGGCAGTACGGATGGCCTCGCGGGCCGTCGTGCCCCGGGGGAGTGACAACGGGGGACCGAGACGTGATCATTGCGCAACGTATCGGTCACCGCCGGTGCACACATCCACGAAGGGGGCACCGTGACCGACACCGAGAACCGGGTCGACGCGGGCGGCGAGCTCAAGGCCGGGCTGCGCGACCGGCACGTGACCATGATCAGCATCGCCGGGGTGATCGGCGCCGGGCTGTTCATCGGTTCGGGCAGTGCCATCGCCACCGCGGGGCCCGCGGTGCTGCTGGCGTACCTGTTCGCGGGCACGCTGGTCGTGCTGGTGATGCGGATGCTCGGCGAGATGGCCGCTGCACAGCCCGACTCCGGGTCCTTCTCGACCTACGCCGACCGGGCGATCGGGCCGTGGGCCGGATTCACCGTCGGCTGGCTCTACTGGTGGTTCTGGGTGCTGGTCATCCCGGTGGAGGCCACCGCTGCGGCGGTCATCCTCAACTCCTGGCTGCCCGGGATCCCGCAGTGGGGCTGGGCGCTGGCCGTCACCGTGCTGCTGACGGTGACCAACCTGTTCTCCGTCGCCAACTACGGCGAGTTCGAGTTCTGGTTCGCGCTGCTGAAGGTGATCGCGATCATCGCGTTCATCGTGGTCGGCGTGCTCGCGGTGCTCGGCCTGCTGCCCGGGTTCGTCGGTGACGACTCGTCGGTGTCGGGGCTGTCCCGGCTGGTGTCCGAGGGTGGCTTCCTGCCGAACGGGCCGGGCGCGGTGGTCGCCGCGGTGCTGGTGACGATGTTCAGCTTCATGGGCACCGAGATCGTCACGATCGCGGCGGCGGAGTCCGGTGACCCGGCCCGCGGCATCGGCCGGGCCACCCGCTCGGTGATCTGGCGGATCGCGGTGTTCTACCTGGCCTCGATCCTGCTGGTCGTCGCGATCGTGCCGTGGAACGACCCGCGGTTGCCCGAGGTCGGCTCCTACCAGGCGGCGCTGGAGGTGCTGGGGGTGCCGTCGGCCAAGCTGATCGTCGACGTCGTGGTGCTCGTCGCGGTCGCCAGCTGCCTGAACTCGGCGCTGTACACGGCGTCCCGGATGTTGTTCTCGCTCGGCCGTCGCGGGCAGGCCCCGGACCTGGTCAACCGGACCACCTCCCAGGGGGTGCCGCGGTTCGCGGTGCTCGGGTCCACGCTCGTCGGGTTCGTCGCGGTGGTCGCGAACTACGCCTTCCCGGAGGAGGTCTTCGCCGCGCTGCTCGCGACCTCCGGCGCGATCGCGCTGCTGGTCTACCTGGTCATCGCGGTCTCCCAGCTGCGGATGCGCCGGGTGCTGGACCGCGAGGGCGTCCCGATGCCGGTGCGGATGTGGGCCTACCCGGGGCTCACCTGGGTGGTGATCGTCGTGATCCCGGTGGTGCTCGTCTTCATGGCCGTCCGCGAGGGGTCGCGCTTCGAGCTGGGGATGACCGGGCTCATCGCGGCCGGGGTCGTGCTGGTCGGCGTGCTGCTCACCCGGCGTCGCGGGCGGGCCGCCGTGCGGTGACCCCACGGTGCTCGCCTACGGTGAGCACGCGCGAGAGGGGGTGGGGCGATGACGGCGCGAGCACTGGTCCGCAACGGGGCGATGCCGCTGTGGCAGCAGCTGCTGGCGGACCTGCGGCGGCGGCTGTCCGACGGCGAGTTCGACGAGGCCCTGCCCGGCGAGTTCACGCTGGCCGCCGACTACGCCGTCAGCAGGCACACCGTGCGCGAGGCGCTGCGCCGGCTGCGGGAGGACGGCGCCGTCGTCGCGGGGCGGGGGCGGGTCGCCCGTCCCACCGTGCGATCGGAGATCGAGCAGCCGCTCGACGAGCCCTACTCGCTCTACGTGGCCGTCGAGTCCGCCGGGCGCACCCAGCGCAGCGTGGTGCGGACCTTCGAGGTCCGCGCCGACGGCGTGGTCGCGGCCCGGTTGGGGCTGGAGGAGTCCACCCCGCTGGTGCACCTGGAGCGGCTGCGTCTGGCCGACGCCGAGCCGCTCGCCGTCGACCGGGTGTGGCTGCCCGAGGAGCTGGCCGCGCCGCTGCTCGACGTCGACTTCACCCACACCGGCATCTATCCCGAGTACCGGCGCCGCTGCGGGATCCGCGTCGACGGCGGCATGGAGAACATCCGCGCCGTGCTGCCCGGCCGCGGTGAGCGGGAGCTGCTCGGGATCGACGAGGGCGTCGCCGCCCTGTCGATCGAGCGGCTCGGCCTGTCCGCCGGGCGGCCCGTGGAGTGGCGGCACACCCTGGTGCGCGGCGACCGGTTCTCGGTCACCGCCCAGTTCTCGTCCCGCTCGGGCTACCGGGTGGACCTCAACGAGCCGGGCTGACCCGGGCTCAGGCCGGGATCGAGACGCCGACCCCGCCGCGGGTGTCCGCGCCGTAGCGGGCGATCTCGGCCGCGATGTCGAGCGGTTCGATCCGCATGTCGTGGTCCTCGCCGTCGACCAGCGCCGCCGGGACCAGCCAGCACACCTCGAACTCCAGGCCGTCGGGGTCCTTCGCGTAGAGCGCCTTGGTGGTGCCGTGGTCCGAGGCGCCGACCAGCGCACCGGCGGCCTGCAGCCGCTCCCCGATCCGGGCGAGCTCGCCGAGCGTGTCGATCTCCCACGCCAGGTGGTAGAGCCCGACGGTGCCGCGGCCCGCCCGGGAGGCGCCGGCCTGCGCGCCGATCCCGAACAGCGCGAGGTCGTGGTCGTTGGTCGACCCCTCGGCCTGCAGGAACGCGCCGCGACCGCCGGGGATCTCGACGACGGTGCGGAGGCCGAGGGTCTCCCGGTAGAACTCGACGCTGCGCGCGACGTCACGGACGTAGAGGACGGCGTGGTTGAGACGCTGGACGGGCACGACGACTCCTTTGGTTGAATTCTCAATCGAGTACGGTACCCGGCGCTGCGTGAGAGTTCAACGAGTCACCAGCCAGGTCAGGACGACGGCCGAGCGGGTGTGGTCGACGTTGGCCGCCAGCCGGAGCCGTTCCAGAGCGTCCTCCAGTGAGCGCACGTCGCGCGAGCGCAGCAGGACCAGCGCGTCCGCCTCACCGGTCACCGTTCCGGCCGTGACGACCTCGGGGACCGCCGAGAGCATCCGCTGCAGCTCGGCCGGGGCGACCGTGCCCCGGCAGAACAGCTCGACGTAGGCCTCCACCCCCGGTGTCTGCTCGGCGTCGGGGTCCACCTGCACGGTGAAGCCCTGCACCACGCCCCGGGCGGTCAGCCGGTCCACCCGGCGCCGCACGGCCGACGCCGACAGGCCCACCCGCGCGCCCAGATCGGCCCAGCCGGCGCGCCCGTCGACCCGGAGGAGGTCCAGCAGTCTGCGGTCGATCGCGTCGATCCCGTCCACGGCGCCGGATGCTAGTGCGCGACACCCGGAACCGGCGTAGAACGGGGTGCAGACGCGCGGATCGGGTGCAGGAATCCGGGAAACGCTCGGGCCCGGCGCGCCATGCTGTGGCCCATGACCTCTGTGCTGATGTGCCGCCCCGAGCACTTCACGGTGAGCTACCGGATCAACCCCTGGATGCGTCCGGAGCAGGCGACCGACACCCGGGTCGCGCTGGCCCAGTGGGAGACCCTGCACGCGGTCTACCGCGACCTGGGCTTCGACGTCCGGCTCGTCGACCCGCTGCCGGGCTACCCGGACATGGTCTTCGCCGCCAACGGCGGCACCGTGATCGACGGGACGGCGCTGACCGCCCGGTTCCGCCACACCGAGCGTGCCGCCGAGGGGCCCGCCTACGGCGCGTGGTTCCGCGCCGCCGGGCTCGCCGTGCACGAGGCCCTCCACGTCAACGAGGGCGAGGGCGACCTGCTGCTCGTCGGCGACACCGTCTACGCGGGCACCGGGTTCCGCACCGACCCCCGCGCGCACGCCGAGGCCGCGCAGGTGTTCGGCCGCGAGGTCGTGTCCCTGCAGCTGGTCGACCCGCGCTACTACCACCTCGACACGGCGTTCGCGGTGCTCGACCCGGCGGGCGGGCCGGGCGCGGTCGCCTACCTGCCGTCCGCGTTCGACGACGCCTCCCAGGAGGTGCTGCGCTTCCGCTTCCCGGACGCGGTGATCGTGTCCGACGACGACGCGTCGGTGCTGGGCCTGAACTGCTTCTCCGACGGGCGCACCGTCGTCCACGCACCGCAGGCGGAGAAGTTCGCCGCCGACCTCGCCGAGCGCGGCTTCGGCACCGTCGGCGTCGACACCTCCGAGCTGCGCCGCGGTGGTGGCGGGATCAAGTGCGCCACGCTGGAGCTGCGGTCGTGACCGCCGTGGTCCCGGGCACCGACCCGCAGATCGCGCTCGCCGAGGCGTTCGGCGCGGCGAACTACGCACCGCTGCCGGTGGTGCTGTCCCGCGGCGACGGCGCCTGGGTCACCGACGTCGACGGCGGCCGCTACCTCGACGCGCTCGCCGGCTACTCCGCGCTCAACTTCGGGCACCGGCACCCGGCGCTCACCGCGGCCGCGCACGCCCAGCTCGACAGGCTCACGCTCACCGCACGGGCGTTCCACAACGACCGGCTGCCCGCGTTCCAGCGTGATCTCGCCACGCTGACCGGCACCGAGGCCGTGCTGCCGATGAACACCGGCGCGGAGGCCGTCGAGTCCGCGGTGAAGCTCGCCCGCGCCTGGGGCTACCGGGTGAAGGGCGTGGCGCCGGGGGCGGCGCGGATCGTGGTCGCCGGGGGGAACTTCCACGGCCGCACGACGACGGTCGTCTCCTTCTCCGACGACCCGGTGGCCCGCGACGACTTCGGCCCGTTCACCCCCGGCTTCGACCGCGTCCCCTACGGCGACGCCGACGCCCTGGCCGCCGCGCTCACCGACGACACCGTCGCGGTACTGCTCGAACCGGTGCAGGGCGAGGCCGGGGTCCTCGTGCCACCGCCCGGCTACCTGCGCGCGGTCCGCGAGCTCACCGCCCGGCGTGGCGTGCTGCTGGTCTGCGACGAGATCCAGTCCGGGCTCGGTCGCGCCGGGGCGACGCTGTGCACCGACCTGTCCGGGGTGCGCGCCGATCTCTACACCCTGGGCAAGGCGCTCGGCGGTGGGATCGTGCCGGTCAGCGCCGTCGTCGGGCGGCGCGACGTGCTCGGGGTGCTGCGCCCCGGTGAGCACGGCTCCACCTTCGGTGGCAACCCGCTCGCCGCCGCCGTCGGGTCCGCGGTGTGCGCGCTGCTGGCGACGGGGGAGTTCCAGGCCCGGGCCCGCGAGCTCGGTGCGCACCTGGGTACGCGGCTGCGCGAACTGACCGGGGTCACCGCCGTGCGCGGGGTGGGGCTGTGGTTCGGCGTCGACGTCGACCCGCGGATCGGCACCGGCCGCGACGTGTGCGTCGCGCTGGCCCGGCGCGGGGTGCTGGCGAAGGAGACCCACGGCGTCACCGTGCGGCTGTCCCCGCCGCTGGTCGTCACCCGCGACGAGATCGACGTGCTGGTCGACACGTTCGGGGCCGTGCTCACCGACCTTTCCCGCGGGTAGGTGGCAGGCTGTCCGCCATGCCGACCCTCGTACTGCTGCGTCACGGTCAGAGCGACTGGAACGCGAAGAACCTGTTCACCGGCTGGGTGGACGTCCCGCTCTCCACCCAGGGCGAGGCGGAGGCCCGCCGGGGCGGCGAGCTGCTGGCCGAGGCGGGCGTCGCCCCGGACGTCGTGCACACCTCGCTGCTGCGCCGGGCGATCTCCACCGCGAACATCGCCCTCGACGCCGCCGACCGGCACTGGATCCCGGTCAAGCGCGACTGGCGCCTCAACGAGCGGCACTACGGCGCGCTGCAGGGCAAGGACAAGAAGCAGACCCTGGAGCAGTACGGCGAGGAGCAGTTCATGCTCTGGCGCCGCTCCTACGACACCCCGCCGCCGCCCATCGAGAAGGGCTCGGAGTTCTCCCAGGACGCCGACCCGCGCTACGCCGGTGTCGACGCCCCGCTGACCGAGTGCCTGGCCGACGTCGTCGACCGGTTCCTGCCGTACTGGACCGAGGCCGTGGTGCCGGACCTGCGCGACGGGAAGGTCGTGCTGCTGGCCGCGCACGGCAACTCGCTGCGTGCGCTGGTGAAGTACCTCGACGGGATCTCCGACGCCGACATCGCCGGCCTCAACATCCCCACCGGCATCCCGCTCGTCTACGACCTCGACGACGACCTGGCGCCGACGAACCCGGGCGGGCGCTACCTCGACCCCACCGCGGCGCAGGAGGCCATCGCCGGGGTCGCGAACCAGGGTCGCTGACCGCGCCCACCCCTCTCCCGGCACGCACTCGGCCCGGCACCCGGTCCACGCACGCCCCCGCACTCGGCACGCCCCTGCGCCCGGCACGCCCCTGCGCTCGGCACGCCCCGGTCCGCACGAACGGGCCCCTCGTACGAACCTTTCGTGCGAGGGGCCCGTTCGTGCACACGAGGGGTCCGGACGGGGTTCGTTGAACCCACGGTGAACGGGGTCGGAACAGTGTCGCGCGAAGGGGTCGCGGGCGTCACCATCCGGTGTCCGGCGCTGGTCAGCAGGTACCCCCGGCTGCCTACCATGCACCCGTGACCACGCTCGCGTGGCTGATCTCGGCCCTCGCCCTGCTCCTCGGTCTCACCGCCGGGGCGGCACTGGCGCGACGGCCGTCGCACGGCCGACCCAGCCCCGGCACCGGCCGCCCCCCGGCGGATCCCGTGGCCGCCGACGGACCCACCCTCGGCGAGCTGCTGCACCGCACGTTCCGCCAGTCGAGCTCCGGGCTCGCCGTCGTCGGGGCCGGGGGCGAGGTGCTGTTGTACAACCCGCGGGCCGTCGGCCTCGGTGCCGTCAGCGGCGAACGGCTCGACCCGCGCGCACTGGCCGCCTGCCGGCGGCGGCCCAGGGGGCGGGGACCGGCGCCTGGCCTCGGGTGACTACACCGTCGACCTCTCGCCGCCTGGACCGCACACCCCGCGGCCCGGTCGCGGTGCAGGCCCGGATCCGTTCCCTCGGCGACGGGTTCGCGCTGGTCGAGGCCGTCGACACCTCCGAGGTGGCCCCGGCTGGAGGCGACCCGGCGGGACTTCGTCGCGAACGTCTCCCACGAGCTCAAGACCCCGGTCGGTGCGGTCGCGCTGCTCGCCGAGGCCCTGCTCGACAGCCTCGACGGCCTGGAGCCGTCCGACGGCGCCGACCCCGACCCGGACGCCGTCCGCGAGGTCCGGCGGTTCGGCGACAAGCTGCTGCGCGAGGCCACCCGGATGGGGAACCTGGTCTCGGAGCTGATCGCGCTGTCCCGGCTCACCGGCGCCGAACGGTTGCCGGCGCTCGCCGCGGTCGACGTCGACGAGGTGGTGTCCGAGGCGCTGGCCCGCAGCCGCACCTCCGCCGAGTCGCACGCCGTCGAGATCACCGCCGACGAGACGTCGGGTCTGGTCGTCGACGGCGACCGCACGCTGCTCGTCACTGCCCTGACGAACCTGCTGGAGAACGCGATCGCCTACTCCGCGGCGGACTCGTCGGTGTCGGTGAGCCGCCGGGCGGTCGACGGCTCGGTCGAGATCGCGGTCACCGACCGGGGGATCGGCATCGCCCCCGAGCACCAGCAGCGCGTCTTCGAGCGCTTCTTCCGGGTCGACCCGGCCCGTTCGCGGGCCACCGGCGGCACCGGTCTCGGCCTGGCGATCGTCAAGCACGTCTGCGCCAACCACGGTGGCGAGGTGCGGCTGTGGAGCCGTCCCGGCACCGGATCGACCTTCACCATGCGTCTGCCCGCCCGGATGGGCATCGGCGGGCGCCCCGCACGGTGCGGCTGCCGCCGGCAGCTCCCCCCAGACCGCCGGAACCGGAGGATGAGATGACCAGGGTGCTGATCGTCGAGGACGAGGAGTCCTTCGCCGACCCGCTCGCGTTCATGCTGCGCAAGGAGGGGTTCACCACGGCCGTCGCGGCCAACGGCAACGACGCGCTGAGCGAGTTCGACCGCAACGGCGCCGACATCGTGCTGCTGGACCTGATGCTGCCCGGCTGCAGCGGCACCGACGTCTGCAAGCGCACTCTGCGGCCTGCGTCCCGCCTCCGCGGTGCCGGTGATCATGGTGACCGCCCGCGACAGCGAGATCGACAAGGTCGTCGGGCTGGAGCTCGGTGCCGACGACTACGTCACCAAGCCCTACTCGGCGCGCGAGCTCATCGCCAGGGTCCGCGCGGTGCTGCGCCGCGGTGGGGAGGCCGGCGGCGAGACCGAGAGCGGCACCGGTGTCCTGGAGGCGGGCCCGGTGCGGATGGACGTCGAACGACACGTCGTGTCGGTGAACGGCGACGAGGTCGCGCTCCCGCTCAAGGAGTTCGACCTGCTGGGAGTACCTGCTGCGCAACGTCGGGCGGGTGCTCACCCGCGCCCAGCTGATCGACCGGGTGTGGGGAGCGGACTACGTCGGCGACACCAAGACGCTCGACGTGCACGTCAAGCGGCTGCGGTCCAAGGTCGAGGGGGACCCCTCGACGCCCAAGCACCTGGTCACCGTGCGCGGGCTCGGCTACAAGTTCGACGTCTGAGCAAGGGGTTGCCCGGCCGTCGATAACGGCTCGGTAACCTGACCGGGTGCGCCTGGCAGTCCTCGACGTGGGGTCCAACACCGTTCACCTGCTGGTGGTGGACGCCCACCGGGGCGCCCACCCGAGGCCGATGTCGTCGGAGAAGGACCAGCTGCGCCTGGCCGAGCACCTGGACCGCAAGGGTGCGCTGGGCCGCGACGGGGTGAAGGCCCTGCTGGAGAGCGTGCACCGGGCCCGCGACACGGCCGGGCCGCCGGCTGCGACGACCTCCTCGCGTTCGCCACGTCCGCGCTGCGCGACGCGACGAACTCCGCCGAGGTGCTGGCCCGGGTGCAGCGCGAGACCGGGGTGGCGCTGGAGGTGCTCCCCGGCGAGGACGAGGCCCGCTGGACCTTCCTCGCCGTCCGCCGCTGGTGCGGCTGGTCGGCCGGCCGGCTGCTGGTGCTCGACATCGGCGGCGGCTCGCTGGAGCTGGCGGTGGGCCGCGACGAGACCCCCGACGTCGCCGCGTCGGTGCCGCTGGGCGCGGGCCGGCTGACCCGCGAGGCGTTCACCTCCGACCCTCCGTCCCGCGCGGAGGTCGCCGCGCTCACCGAGCGGGTCCGCGACGAGATCGCCCCGGTCGCGGGGCGGCTGCGTGCCGCGGGCCGGCCGGACCGGGCCGTCGGCACCTCCAAGACCTTCCGGACGCTGGCCCGGCTCGCCGGTGCCGCCCCGTCCAGCGCCGGGCCGGGTGCCCGCCGCACGCTCACCGCGCAGGGCCTGCGCCAGCTGTCGGCGTTCATCACCCGGATGTCGGGCCCCGACCTCGCCGAGCTCGACGGCGTGAGCGCCAGCCGGGCGCACCAGCTCGTCGCCGGGGCGGTCGTGGCACAGGCCGCGATGGACGGCCTCGGCGTGACCGAGCTCGAGATCTGTCCGTGGGCGCTGCGCGAGGGAGTGATCCTCCGGCGCTTCGACATGCTCGATGGGACGAACGGGGACGACCGCTCGGCGCAGACATCCCCGGGCGGGCTTGGACCCTTGACAACGCACAGGGCACGGTGGTCGTGATGAGTGTGGACAGCGGAGAGCCTCGCCAGCGGACGGTCGCGGAGCTCCTGGCCGCCAACGGCGGCCAGCAGCCCGGACGACGCCGCCGTCGTCGCGCCGCGGAGGACGACGAGGGCTCCGGCGCCCCGTCGTCCGCGGCACCGGTCCGGACCGACGTGGCGGCCCCGCCGCGCCGCCCGGCGGCCGCAGACCGTGTCCGCCCGCCCGAGGGCGCGGGCGGGTTCGCCCCGCGCGGTGGCGACGGGCCGCCTCCCGCCGAGCACCCCTCGTTCCCGCCGGCCCGCCGCCCCGACCCGTCGGAGCGGGCACCGGAGCCGTTCGTCCCGAACGGCAACGCTCCGAACGGCAACGCTCCGAACGGCCGCGCCCCCCAGGGCGGCCCCGCGAACGGCGGCCGCCCGCACGGCAGCGGCCCGGACGGCGGCGCGCCGCACGGTGCCACCGCCTTCGGCGGCCCCCGAACGGCGCGCCGCCCCGCAGCCCCCAGGGCCCGCCCCCCGGCCCGTGGAACGCCGGCCCCGGACCGGTCGCGCCGGCGCCCGTGCGCCCGCCGAACGGCCGCCCCCACGACGACGGCCCGCCACCCAGGACTGGGGCCCCCGCGGCGACGTGCCGCGTCCGGCAGGGCCCTACGGGCCCCCGCCCGGTGCCGCCGACGACCGCCCCGACGAGATCCCCACCAGCCGGCTCGGTGCCCGCCGTCCGGCCCCCGCGGCGGACGACGACGGCGGCCCGCCCACCCAGTTCGGCGCCCCGCCGCTCGACGACGACCGGGACGGACCGTCCGGGCGTCCGGGGACCGGCGGACGCCGGGCCGCCGACCGGCGCCTACGACCCGTTCGTCGACGACTACGACGACCGTGGCCACGCCCGGCAGGGCTACGCCGACCGGCCGGACCACGGCGACGGGCAGGGCTACGACGACCGTGGCTACGACGACCGGGGTTACGACGACGGCGGCTACGACGACCGCGGCTATGGCGACCGGGGCTACGACGACCGGGGTTACGGCGACTCCGGCCACGACGACCGGGACCGCGGCCACGGTGCCGGTCCGCGCCAGGACCACGGGCCCGGTTCACCCGACGGCGGACGGACCGGCGTGCTCGCCCCGGAGCACCCGCAGGACGACCACGAGGACCACCCGGACTACGAGGACTACGAGGACCACGGCGAGCTCGCCGCGGGCGCGGTCGAGGAGGACGACGCCCCGCGCCGTCGCTTCGGGCGCCGCGCGGCCGTCGCCGACAGCGGTGCGCAGCCGCCCGCGGGCCTGGACGACGACGCGTCGGCCGGTGGGGCCGGGACCGGCCAGGCCTGGGCCGTCGTCATCGCCCAGTGGATCGGTGGTGCCGTCGCCGGTGCGGCGATCTGGGTGCTGTTCCGCTTCCTGTGGACGTCGCTGCCGATCGTCGCGATCTTCACCGCCGTCGCCATCACCATCGGCCTCGTGCTCGGTGTGCGGGCCCTGCTGCGTCAGGACGACCTGAAGACCACGCTGTTCGGTGTGGTCGCTGGTCGGTCTGCTGCTGACCGTGTCCCCGGCTCTGCTGGTGTTGTTGGACCGGTAACGATGAGCGACGGTCCGACGACATCACGATTCGTGACGCCGTCGCGCCCGTCCGCCGTCGCCCGTGCCCGGGTGGCGCCCGTCGCGCTGTCCACGGCCTCGGTCTACCCCGAGGGCGTCGCCGCCGGGTTCGAGATCGCCGGTGAGCTGGGCTACGACGGCGTCGAGCTCATGATCTGGACCGACCCGGTCAGCCAGGACCCGCGCGCGGTGGAGCGGCTCGCCCACCGCCACGGGGTGCCGATCCTCGCGGTGCACGCGCCCTGCCTCGCGGTCACCCAGCGGGTCTGGGGCGCCGACCCGGTGCACCGGCTGCGCCGCACCGTGGAGGTGGCCGCCCGGCTGGGCGCCCGGACCGTGGTGGTGCACCCGCCCTTCCGCTGGCAGCGCCGCTACGCGGGCGTCTTCGCCGACGAGGTCGCCCGGGCCCACGAGGTCCACGACGTGACGCTGCCGGTGGAGAACATGTTCCCGGTGACCCGCGGCGCGATCAGCACCGTGCCCTACGCGCTGGGCCACGACCCGACGGAGATCGGGTTCGGCGCCTATACCCTGGACCTGTCGCACACCGCCGCCGCCGGCGTCGACGCGCTCGACCTCGCCGAGCGGATGGGGGACCGGCTGACCCACCTGCACCTCACCGACGGCTCCGGCGCCCCACGCGACGAGCACCTCGTCCCCGGGCGCGGCGCGCAGCCGTGTGCCGAGGTGTGCCAGCGCCTGGCCGACTCCCGGTTCGCCGCGACCGGCGGCACGGTCGTGCTGGAGGTGTCGACCCGGCGCTGCCGGACCCGGCAGGAGCGCACCGGGCTGCTCGCCGAGTCGCTGCTGTTCGCCCGGCTGCACCTCACACCGACGATGTCCGCGGCCATCCCTACCCGTGGGTAACATGCCCGTATGAGCAGCACGACGGCCCGGCCCTTCGCCGACTCGCACGTCCTGTCCGACCTCGGGGACGGCCGGTTCCGCGCCCGGCTCGACGGGACCTGGGCGATCGGGGACAAGGCCTTCGGCGGTCTGCTGATGGTGCTCATGGCCAAGGCCGGGCTGGCCCGGCTCGCCGCCGACGACGCACCCGCGCCCGATCCGCTGGCGTTCCGCGGACTTCCTGCGCGCCCCCGACCTGGGCCCGGTCGAGATCACGACCGATCCGCTCAAGATCGGTCGGACGGTGTCCTCGGTCGCGGTGCGGCTGCACCAGGAGGGCAGGCTCATGCTGCACTCCACGATCACCGCGGGCGTGCTGCCGTCCGATGCCCCGCGCCTGGACGACGGCTCCGCGCTCGCCGCCGAACCCGACCCGGACGCACTCGACCCGGCGTCGGCCGAGGGCGGGGCGCGCGGGCTCGCCGCCGCCTGCGAGCTGCGCTACCCGCGCGGCGCGCTGCCGTTCCTGCGCGGCGAGACCGGCCCGCCGGAGATGGCGGGCTGGGCCCGCCCGCGCGGTGAGGAGCCGGACGCGCTGTTCGCGCTGCTGTCCGGCGACATCCTGCCCCCGAGCGTGTTCAACCTGGGCGGGGCGTTCGGCTGGGCGCCGACGGTGCAGCTCACCGCCCTGCTGCGGGCCCGGCCCGCCCCGGGCTGGCTGCGGGTCGAGTCCCGGTCCCGCGCGGTGTCGAGCGGCCAGTTCGACGAGGACGTGACCGTCGTCGACGCGCGGGGACGCACGGTCTGCCAGGCCCGCCAGCTCGCCCTGGCCCCGCTGGCCCGCTGAGGGGTTCCTACCCTGGCCCCATGACGAGGATCGCGGTACTGGGTGGGGGACGGATCGGCGAGGCACTGCTCGGCGGGCTGCTGGCGGCCGGGCGGGACGCCGAGGACCTGGTGGTCGCGGAGCGGTACCCGGCCCGGGCCCAGGAGCTGAGCGCCTCGCTGGGCGTCACCGCGGCCCCGGTCGCCGAGGCGGTGCGCGGGGCCGGGACGGTCGTCGTCGCGGTCAAGCCGCAGGACGTCGTCACGCTGCTCGGCGAGGTCGCCGGGGTGCTGGAGCCGGGCGCGCTCGTCGTGTCGCTGTGCGCGGGCCTGCCGACCTCGCTGTTCGAGGGCGCCCTGCCCGGGGGCACGCCGGTCGTGCGGGTCATGCCGAACACCCCGATGCTGCTCGGCGCGGCGATGTGCGCGATCTCCCCGGGCGCGCACGCGACGGCCGCGCACCTCGACGAGACCGAGGCGCTGCTGTCCACCGTCGGTGCGGTGCTGCGCCTGGACGAGGCGAAGCAGGACGCCGCGACCGCGCTCTCCGGCTCCGGGCCCGCGTACTTCTTCCTCGTCGCCGAGGCGATGATCGAGGCAGGGGTCGGCCTCGGCCTGACCCGCCCGGACGCGACCGAGCTGACCGTGCAGACCGCGCTCGGCGCGGCCCGGATGCTGCGCGAGACCGGCGAGCACCCCGCGCTGCTGCGGGAGAACGTCACCTCGCCCGCCGGCACCACCGCCGCCGGACTGCGCGAGCTGGAGCGGCACGGCCTGCGCGCGGCCCTGGCCGACGCGGTCACCGCCGCGCACGACCGATCGGTCGCGCTCGGTCGCGCCTGATCCGGCCGTCGTACCTCGTTCAGCGCATCGTGTGACGCAAAGTCACCCGGACGCGCCGCGCCGTGGCACGATCGGGCCCCCCTCCGGCGGACCGATCGTCACATCAGCCCCGCTAGAATGCATCTGCATCCCCCACCACCGGGCGAACCGGGGAACCCGTCTCGGGGGAGGAAGGCGGTGCCCCATGGCGGCGGAACGTCCCGAGCCCCTGCGGTCGTCCCAGGTCCAGTTCCTGACGGTGGCCGAGGTCGCGTCGATGATGCGGGTCTCGAAGATGACGGTGTACCGGCTCGTCCACTCCGGTGAGCTGCCCGCGGCGCGGGTCGGCCGCTCGTTCCGCGTGCCCCAGCGCGCGGTCGAGGACTACCTGCGCAACGCCTACTTCGACGCGGGCTGATCCCCCGTGGGGTGACGGCCCGTACACCCGGGTAGAATGGTGAACCGGCTGCCGACCCCCACCGGTCGCATCGCGTCGTCGTCCCGCTCCGGCGGGCGTCGCCCGGCCCGCGCCTCGTGCCAGCGTGCACGGATCGTGCGGGCGGCCCACTCCGAGGTCACCCGGTGGAGCGGTCGCTGACGATCTGCGTCGACACAGGAGGAGCACCCACATGGGCTCGGTCATCAAGAAGCGCCGCAAGCGGATGTCGAAGAAGAAGAAGCACCGCAAGCTGCTGCGCAAGACCCGGGTGCAGCGCCGCAAGCTCGGCAAGTGACTCGCGCACCGGCCGCGCCCCCGCTCCGAGCGGGTGCGCGGCCGGGTGTCGTTGTGGCGCCGCGCGTCCCGGGAGGGCGCGTCGCGCACCTCACGTGTCCGCGTGCCCACCCGGTGTGGCGGGGCCGGACTACGATCGGCACGTCCCGACGTCAGCACCCGGTGAACGGAGCGCCCATGGACCGGCCGACCCCGAACGTCGTGCTGGTCACCGGGGTCAGCGGCTTCCTCGGCGGGCACCTCGCGGCCCGGCTGGCGGCCGACCCGGCCATCGACCGGGTGCTGGGCGTGGACACCGTCCCCCCGCCCCGGGACCTGCTGAAGCGGATGGGTCGCGCCGAGTTCGTGCGCGCCGACATCCGCAACCCGCTCATCGCGAAGGTCATCTCCTCGGGGGGCGTCGACACCGTCGTGCACGCGTCGCTCTCGGCCAGCCCCGCCTCCGCGGGCGGGCGGGCGACGATGAAGGAGATGAACGTTATCGGCACGATGCAGCTCCTCGCCGCGTGCCAGAAGGCGACGAGTGTGCGTCGGGTCGTGCTCAAGTCGACGACGGCGGTCTACGGCTCCAGCTCCCGCGACCCGGCCGTGTTCGACGAGGCCACCGGGGCCAAGGACCTGCCGTCGGGTGGCTACGCCAAGGACGCCGCGGAGATCGAGGGCTATCTGCGCGGGTTCAGCCGTCGCCGCCCGGACGTCACGACCACGGTGCTGCGGTTCGCCAACTTCATCGGCCCGCGGATGGACACCGTGCTGTCGCGCTACTTCGCGCTGCCGGTCGTCCCCACCGTGCTGGGCTACGACGCGCGGATCCAGCTGTTGCACGAGGAGGACGGCCTCGCCGTGCTCGAGCGGGCCGCGACCCACGAGCTGCCGGGTGTGTTCAACGTCGCCGCGCACGGGGTGCTGATGCTGTCGCAGGCCATCCGGCGCGCCGGCAAGATCGCCGTCCCGGTCCCGAGCGGTGCGGTCGGCCCGGTCAGCCGGGTGCTGCGGGGCGCGCGGGTCGTCGACTTCTCCCCGGAACAGATGCGCTTCCTCAACTTCGGCCGGGTCGTGGACCTCACCCGGTTGATCGACGAGTTCGGCTTCGTGCCGCGGTGGACGACCACGCAGGCGTTCGACGACTTCGTCCGGGGCAAGGCGCTGGCCCCGGTGCTCGGCCCGGAGCGGATCGCCTCGCTGGAACGGGGCGTCTCGGTCTGGCCCGGTCGCTGCGGTGACGGGGCGGGACGACGGCGTGCGGGCACACGAGCGACCACGGTCGGGCGGCCGCGGTGGTGACGACGGAGGGGAACGGCATGGCCGAGGCACGGGTGATCCCGATCCGGGGCAACCGGGGGCCCGCCCGGCCCGCCAGGACCGACGAGCCGCGTCCGGCGCCGGTCGCCGCGGCACCCGAACCCGACGACGCCGAGGGGCCGGCCTGGGAGGCCGCGCTGGAGCAGGTCCTGGAGTTCCTGCGTCGCCGTCTCGCGGGCGACTACCCGGTCGACGAGTTCGGCTTCGACCGCGAGCTCACCGACGCGATGGTGCTGCCCGCGCTGCGCCCGCTCTACAAGCGCTGGTTCCGGGTCGAGACCATCGGCACCCACCACATCCCGGAGACCGGTGGCGCGCTGATCGTCGCCAACCACTCCGGCACGCTGCCGCTGGACGCGGTGATGACGACCGTCGCCGTGCACGACGACCACCCCTCGCACCGGCACCTGCGGCTGCTCGGCGCCGACCTCATGTTCACCATGCCGGTCTCCGGCTCGCTGGCCCGCAAGGCGGGCGCGACCCTGGCCTGCAATCCCGATGCCGAGCGGCTGATGACCTCCGGCGAGCTCGTCGGCGTGTTCCCCGAGGGCTTCAAGGGCATCGGCAAGCCGTTCCGGGACCGCTACAAGCTGCAGCGCTTCGGCCGTGGCGGGTTCGTCTCGGCCGCCCTGCGCACCGGGGTGCCGATCATCCCGTGCTCGATCGTCGGCGCCGAGGAGATCTACCCGAAGATCGGCGACCTGGCGCCACTGGCGCGGCTGTTCGGGGCGCCGTACTTCCCGGTCACCCCGACCTTCCCGCTGCTCGGCCCGGCGGGGCTGATCCCGCTGCCGTCGAAGTGGTACATCGAGTTCGGTGAGCCGATCCGGACCGACGACCACACCCCGGCCGACGCCGACGACCCGATGCTTGTGTTCAACCTGACCGACCAGGTCCGCGAGACCATCCAGCACACGCTGTACTGGCTGCTGTCCCAGCGGCGCAACGTGTTCCTGGGCTGACCGGGACGGCCCGCCCGCGTGGTGGGCGCGGGAGAGCAGGTCACGCACCGGGTCCGCCGGGCCGCCGCCGGCGGACGCCGGCACCGGTCAGCGCTTGCGGTAGGCCATCCCGGCCGCCACCGCACCGGCGACGGCGCCCGCCCCGAGCACCGACGGCACCCCGATCCGGGCGGCCTTGCGGCCGGTCCGGAAGTCGCGGATCTGCCAGTTGCGGGCCTTCGCGACGTCGCGCAGCTCGGAGTCCGGGTTCACCGCGACCGCGGTGCCGACGGCCGAGAGCATCGGGACGTCGTTCACCGAGTCCGAGTAGGCGGTGCAGCGGCGCAGGTCCAACCCCTCGGCGGCGGCCAGCGCACGCACCGCGTGCGCCTTCGCGGGGCCGTGCAGGATCTCGCCGACCAGCCGCCCGGTGTAGAGCCCGTCGACGGACTCCGCGACGGTCCCCAGCGCCCCGGTCAGCCCGAGCCGGCGGGCGATGATGCGTGCCAGCTCGATCGGCGTCGCGGTGACCAGCCAGACCCGCTGGCCGGCGTCGAGGTGCATCTGGGCCAGGGCGCGGGTGCCGGCCCAGATCCGGTCCGACATCAGCTCGTCGTAGATCTCCTCGCCGAGCGCGACGACCTCGTCGACCGGACGGCCCGCGACGAACGACAGCGCGGTGTCACGGTGCCCGGCGATGCCGCCCTTGTCCTCCCGCGCCGCCCACCCGGAACTTGATCTGCTGCCAGGCGAAACCGGCCATGTCGGAGGTGGTGAAGAACTTGCGCGCGGCCAGGCCGCGGGCGAAGTGGAAGATCGACGCGCCGACCATCATCGTGTTGTCGCAGTCGAAGAACGCGGCGGCGGTGAGGTCCGGCGGTGCGCCGTCCCCGCCCTCCGGGCCGTCGGGATGGTCGTCGGCCTCGGCGGCGACGGCCGCAGCGGCGGAGGCCTGCCCGGCGCGCTGCGCGGAGTCCAGCGCGGTGGCCTGCTCCAGCACCCCCGGCTCCTCGGAGAGCCCGGTGTGGGTGGGCGGGTGAGACTCGCGGGTCCCCGCTCTGGTCGAGAGGGGGGACGGACCCGGGAATCACTCACCACGGCGGCCTTCCTGGTGCGACG
>NZ_JAHLEL010000006.1 GCF_020131355.1 Pseudonocardia sp. ICBG1293 | reverse complement strand
CGCCCAAGACACAGACCTTCGACCCCGAACGGGGCGTCCAGGTCGACACCAAGGGGACCCACCGCGAGATCGCCACGCTGCGCGAGGAGGACTGGGGGATCTACCTGTCCCGGCCCGTCGTGGCCCGGCCCAACGCCTGGTGGATCGAGACCTGGGTGCTGCCGGAGCTGGGCGTGTGCCTGTCCGACTGGCGGTGGCGCCCCGGGCACGAGCGCGACCAGGACGTGTACGTCGACATCGCCGCGATCACCCGTGAGGGCAGGCGGCTGCGGATGACCGACCTCTACCTGGACCTCGTGGTGCGCCGCGGGCGCGGGACCGACGTCATCGACCTCGACGAGTTCGTCGCCGCCGTCGCGCAGGGGCTGGTCGGGACCGACCTCGCCGAGTACGCGCTGGAGCGCTCGCACGCGGTCCTCGACGGGCTGGTGCGCCACGACCACGACCACGTGGCGTGGCTGGCGTCGCTGGGCGTCGACCTGGGGCCGCGGGACCGGCCGGAGGACGCTCCCGGCTGACCGACGGGGCCCGGCCGGGCAGAGGGGCCGCCGCCCCTCCGCCACGGGGCCCGCCACGGGGGCCGGCCCGGGTGTCTCAGAGCGCGGAGGACTGCGCCGGGCCGAGGCCCACGGCGCTGGTCGAGGTCTCCGAGGTCGTGGTGCTCGTGGTCGTCGTGGGCTCGGTCGAGGTGGTCGTCGGCGCGGCCGAGTTGCTCGTCGTCGGGGACGGGGCGGTGGTCGTCGGCTCCGGGGTTCCCTCGTCGGTCGGCTTCGGCGTCGTCGTCTCCGGCGGCGTCGTCGTCTCCGGCGGCGGCGTGGTGGTCGGCGGCGGCTTCGGGGTGGTCGGCTCCGGCGAGCCCTCGTCGGTCGGCCGGGGGTCGGTGGGCGGGGTCTGCCCGCCACCGCCCGAGCCGCCACCGGGGTTGCCGCCACCGGGCTCGCCACCGCCACCGGGCGGCGGGAGGACCGGCGCACCCGGGGTGCCGGGCACGCCCGGGCGACCCGGGTCGGCGGGGTCGCCGGCGCCGCCGGGCAGCGCGCCGCCCTGGGTCGCCGCCACGGTCGGGTCGAACGCCGGCGGCAGGCTGCCGTCCCCACCGCTCGCGGCACCGCTCTGCACCGGCTCGGGGGTGGGGCCGCTCGCCTGGGGTGCGGCGATGGCGAAGGGCGGGCCGATGAAGCTGCCGTCGGGTGCGGCCGCGGTCGCGACGGCCGTGACCCCGCCCAGCGAGCCGACGGTGAGCACCGCGGCGGCCGCGGCCGAGGTGGCCCGGCGCGCGCCGGCGGCGCGCGAGATCACGTCGTCGACCGCCGGCAGCGGCACGGCCGCCGCCAGGACGTCGTCGAGCCGGTGGAACTCCCGGTCGATGTCGGCGAACCCGTTCATACCCGTCCCCCCTCGGTGGCGGGTGGGTACCCGCCACGCAGGTCGTACTGCGGCGCGACGTGACCCGGCGGCGGTCCCCCGACCGCGCCACCCGCCGGTCCGATGATCTCTTCCAGCACCTCGGCCATGCCCTCGGTCACGACCTCGCGACCGCGGACGAGCCGGCGCCGGACCTCGTGCTCGGTGACCCGCTCGAGCTCGGCGATCGCGCCGGTCGACAGGCCGGCCATGTGGTGCAGCACCACGGCCCGGCGGTCGACGGCGGCGAGCCGCCCGAGCGCCTCGAGGAGCGCGCCGGTGCGCGGGTCGGTCTCCTCCGGCGACGGTCCGCGCCGGCGGCGTCGCATCCGCACCCGCATCGACGAGCGGATCGCGACCCGCCGGACCCAGCCGACGGCCGCGTCCTCGTGCTCCGGGCCGGCCGGCTCGGCGCGCAGCGCGGCCCAGCGGCGCCAGGCGCGCGAGTAGGCGTCCTGCACCGCCTCGTGCGCGTCGTGCGGGTTGAGCGTGATCGCGTAGAGCTGGGCGACCAGCCGCGGGTAGTGGGCCTCGAGGTGCGAGCCGAAGTCCGCCCGCAGCTCACCGTGCGGGAGCGTGCGGTGCTGCCGGACGACCGCCCCGCTGATCGGGGCGGCCTCGTACTCCGCGCCGGTCCACGGGTCCGGGTCGCCGGCACCCGGTCCCTCCGGCGCGACCGGGCCGCCGTAGTGGTCCGTGTGGGGGAACGCAGGCGCGCGCCCGGGCTCGACGAACCCGCCGTCCGCCCCGTAACGCTGGGCCATGGTGCTCAACCCCGTGTCCTCTCGTCGCCGTCGCCGGGCCGCGCGGCCCGGTGCCGATCACCCGGGCGACCTGCCCGTTCGACGGGTACCCGCAGGTACCGCAGCCGATCCGGGCACGAACACCCTCTGCCCCGCCTGATCGACCAACGAGCGTGCGGCGTTACAGAAACGGGTTCGCCGCGACCCGATCGTCACGTTCCGCGTGATCTGGGTCCCGGCCCGGTCACTCGTCCGGGTCGATGGCCCACGACGCCGTGTACACACGGTAGTGGCGCGGGTCCGGCTCGTCGCCGTGCCGGGCGGCCGCCGCGCGCTTGTGCCCGGCGTAGCCGGAGCGGGCCGCCGCGTCGGCGCGCAACCGGTCGCGCCGCTCGATCGCGTGCCGCCACGCCGGTGAGCCCTGCACCCGCACGGCCACCACGGCGGCGCGCCCCGGATCCGCCGAGCGGTGCACCCGGACGGTGCCCGCCGCCCGGTCCACGGCGGCGTCGTCGACCGGGAGACCGACCGCGGCCAGTGCGCCGGTGACCGCGTCGGCATCGGCGGGCGCCTCCACTGCCAGCTGGAGGTCGAGCACGTCGCGGGCCGGGAGGCCGGGGACGGCGGTCGACCCGATGTGTTCCACCCCCCGGCCGGACCGGCCCGCGGCGCGCGCGACCCGCTCGGCGAGACGGCGGGCCTGCTCCGCCCAGGTCGGGTCGTGCTCGACGAGCCGGGGCGGGCCGTCGACGGCCGGGCGGCCCGTGCGCAGGTTCTCCTCGAACCCGGCCAGCCGCCCGTCCCACAGGGCGTCGACCTGCCGACGGGTGTCCTCCGGGTCGCCCGAGTTGTCTAGCCAGACGTCGGCGGCGGCGCGGCGCTGCTCGTCGGTCGCCTGGGCGGCGATCCGGGCCCTGGCGTCCTGCTCGGTCATCCCGCGCGCGGACACCAGCCGGCGGACCCGCTCGTCGGCGTCCACCCCCACCACCACGACCAGCGGGAACGCCGCCGCCATCCCGCCCTCGACCAGCAGCGGGATGTCCTGCACGACGATCGCGTCGGCCGGGGCGGCCGCGACGAGCTCGTCGGAGCGGGCCCGCACCAGCGGGTGCACGATGCCGTCGAGGACCCGCCGGGCGCCGGTGTCACCGAACACGACCGCGGCGAGGGCGGGCCGGTCGAGCCGGCCGTCGGCGTCGAGGACCTCGCCGCCGAACGCCTCCACGATGGCCGCCAGCCCCTCGGTACCCGGCTCGACGACCTCCCGGGCGATCACGTCGGAGTCGACCAGCACCGCCCCGCGTTCGACCAGCCGCGTCGCGACCGTCGACTTGCCCGCACCGATTCCACCGGTCAGCCCTGTCCGCAGCACGTGATCACCGTAGCGGGCCGTACCGGGGCGTCCCGGGCGCGCTCAGGTGGTGCCGCGTGCGCTGCCCGCGGCACCGGTGCCCGCCTGCGGGGCGGGCGCGGCCGGCGGAGCGGTCGGTGTCGGGCGCGCGGACGGCGGCTGGGTCGGCGTGAGCGCCGGGATCATCCGCTGCGCCAGGTCGGGCAGGGTCTCGGCCGCGGACCGGGTCTGCCCGGGCGCCGCGACGGGCAGGATGAAGGTGAGCGTGTCGACGCCGTAGACCAGCGCGAGGGTGGTCTCGTCCGGCCGCTCGACCAGGACCCCCGGGACCGACCCGACGGTGATGTCGCGCGACGCGGTGGCCGAGCCACGCTCGGCGTTGGTGTTGAGCTGCCACTGCCGGGTCGCCGACGCCGTGTCGCCGTACCGGCCGATGTTGAGCTGGAACAACACGGGGCCGGAGTTGCGCGCCCCGCCGAAGGCCTGGGCCTGACCGCCCGCCCGGTAGGTGCAGGCGGTGCGCTCGGTGCGGTTGACCGCGGGCTCGGGTACGCCGCGCACGGACTGCACCGACACCGACCCCAGCACCTGGCCGAACAGCGCGCCCGCCTGCTCCGGGTCCATCAGCTGGGCGCAGTCGGTGGGCAACGCGATCGGGATCGGTCCCCGCCCGGCCTGGGCAGCGCCCTGCTGCTCGTCCGGGAAGGTCGGCACCGCGATGCCGGTGTCCCCGGACGCGCTGGCGCACCCGGTGAGCAGCGCGGCGAGCAGGACACCCGCGATCGCGGCCCGCCCGCGACGCCGGGTCGAACGGTCGTGGGACGGGGACTCGCCGGAACGCGTCCGGCGGACGGTGCGGCCGGCCATGACTCCAATCTAGGCCGACCCGAAGATCGACTCCGGGCCGCTGCGCGTGCCGTGACCAACCGCAGCCGAACCGTGATCTCGACGTGGCGTGTCCGCACCGACACGCCGGGCGACCTCGGCCGTCGTTCACCCGTTCCGGGACGGGCCCGGGAACGGGCCGGGCCCCGGTGACCGTGACGGTCACCGGGGCCCGGTGTGGTGCTGGTGCCGGTCCGTACGGGACCGGCAGGGGACGCTCAGGCGCCGCCGGAGAGCTTCTCGCGCAGAGCGGCGAGCTGCTCGTCGCTGGCGAGCGAGCCACCCGACTCGGCCTGGCCACCGCCGGTGCTGCCACCGGTGGAGCGGTCGTCGTCACCGCCGGAGGAGTAGTTCGCCGGTGCGATGTCGTCGCCGCCCTCCGCCTCGGCCTCGGCGGCCTTGCGGATCTGCGCCATGTGCTGGTCGTAGCGGGACTGCGCCTCGGCGTACTGCTTCTCCCAGGCCGCGCGGGCCTCGTCGAAGCCTTCCTTCCAGTCGCCGGAGTCGACGTCGAAGCCCTCGGGGTAGATGTAGTTCCCCTGGTCGTCGTACTCGGCGGCCATGCCGTAGCGGGTCGGGTCGAACTCGGTGTCGACCGTCATGCCCTCGTTGGCCTGCTTCAGCGACAGCGAGATCCGGCGACGGTCGAGGTCGATGTCGATGACCTTGACCATCGCGTCGTCGCCGACCTGGACGACCTGCTCCGGGATCTCGACGTGGCGCTCGGCCAGCTCGGAGATGTGGACCAGGCCCTCGATGCCCTCCTCGACGCGGACGAAGGCGCCGAACGGGACCAGCTTGGTGACCTTGCCCGGCACGATCTGGCCGATCGCGTGGGTCCGGGCGTACAGGCGCCACGGGTCCTCCTGGGTCGCCTTCAGCGACAGGGAGACGCGCTCGCGGTCCAGGTCGACGTCGAGGACCTCGACGGTGACCTCCTGGCCGACCTCGACGACCTCGCTCGGGTGGTCGATGTGCTTCCAGGACAGCTCGGAGACGTGCACCAGGCCGTCGACCCCGCCCAGGTCGACGAACGCACCGAAGTTGACCACCGAGGAGACGACGCCCTTGCGGACCTGACCGCGCTGCAGCTGGTTGAGGAACTCGCTGCGGACCTCGGACTGGGTCTGCTCGAGCCAGGCGCGGCGGGACAGGACCACGTTGTTGCGGTTCTTGTCCAGCTCGATGATCTTGGCCTCGATCTTGCGACCGACGTAGGGCTGCAGGTCGCGCACGCGGCGCATCTCGACCAGCGAGGCCGGGAGGAAGCCGCGGAGCCCGATGTCCAGGATCAGGCCGCCCTTGACGACCTCGATGACGGTGCCCTCGACCGGCTCGTCGGCCTCCTTGAGCGCCTCGATCGTGCCCCAGGCGCGCTCGTACTGCGCGCGCTTCTTGGACAGGATCAGCCGGCCCTCCTTGTCCTCCTTCTGGAGGACGAGGGCCTCGACGAACTCGCCGACCTCGACGACCTCGGCGGGGTCGACGTCGTGCTTGATCGACAGCTCACGCGAGGGGATGACGCCCTCGGTCTTGTAGCCGATGTCGAGCAGGACCTCGTCGCGGTCGACCTTGACGATGGTGCCCTCGACGATGTCGCCATCGTTGAAGTACTTGATCGTCTGGTCGATGGCGGCGAGGAAGTCCTCCTCCGACCCGATGTCGTTGATAGCGACCTGCGGCGTGGTCGGGGCGGCGGTGGTGTCGGTGGACATGTAGTGAGGTGCTCCGATGGATTTCTCTGACAGGGTCGGCCCGGTCGGCGCTGCTGCAGCAGCGCGCCCAGGTTCTGGTGCGTGTAGCTGTGACGTTGTAACGGTCACCCTCTGGCGTCGATTCCCGTGGTCGGGAACCTCGTGCACGGACACCCGCGACACCGGCGCTGGAGTGGCGCCGCGCGGTCGGCCGAGACGTTGACCACGGTGCGGGAAGAATGCTACGCGGCCCCGGATCTCCCCGGCAATGCGGGTCCGCCATCCGCGCGGGGTCCCGCGCTTGCGACGATCGGGTGGTCATGAGCAGCCGCGACGAGTACTTCTCCGCCGAGGACGCCGTCGGTACCGCGGGCGTCGCCCGGCGCCGCGTCGGCAGCGCCGAGTCCGAGGCGGCCGGGCGTCGCTGGTGGGACGCCGACGCCGACGACTACCTGGCCGAGCACGGCTCCGACATCGGCGACGAGGCGTTCGTCTGGTGCCCGGAGAACCTGCACGAGGACGAGGCCGGCCTGCTCGGCCCGCCCGCCGACCTCGCCGGGAAGCGGGTGCTGGAGGTCGGCGCGGGCTCCGCCCCGTGCAGCCGCTGGCTCGCCCGCCGCGGCGCGCGCCCGGTCGCGCTCGACGTCTCCGGCGGGATGCTGCGGCACGCGGCCCGGCTCAACACCGCGCTCGGCCTGCCGGTCCCGCTCGTGCAGGCCGGCGCCGAGCGCCTGCCGTTCGCCGACGCCACGTTCGACCACGCCTGCTCGGCGTTCGGCGCGATCCCCTTCGTCGCGGACCCGGGCCGGGTCATGCGCGAGGTGCACCGGGTGCTGCGCCCCGGCGGGCGCTGGGTGTTCGCGGTGAACCACCCGATGCGCTGGGTGTTCCCCGACGACCCCGGCGAGCAGGGACTCACGGTCGTCCAGTCCTACTTCGACCGGACCCCGTACCTCGAGGTCGACGGCGACGGCCGCGCCACCTACGTCGAGCACCACCGGACGCTCGGGGACCGGGTCCGCGACGTCGTCGCCGCCGGGCTGGTGCTCGACGACCTGGTCGAGCCGGAGTGGCCGGAGGGTCACGAGCGGGTCTGGGGGCAGTGGTCGCCGCTGCGCGGCGCGCTGTTCCCCGGCACCGCGATCCTCGTGACCCACCGGCCGGGCTGAGCCCGGTCAGACCTCGAGGACCGCTCCGGTCTCCAGGTCGTAGCGGGCGCCGACGATCGTGAGGTGGTTGTTGCAGACCGCCCCGGACAGCGACGGGTCGGCCGTGAGCTGCGCGACGACCCGGCGGACGTTGGCGTCGACCGCTCCGGCCACGGCCGTGTCGCCCTCCCCCTCGCACACCGGGACGATGTCGCCGACCAGCGCACCCAGCGTGGACGGTGCCGGCGCGGGCGCTCCCCCGGCCACCGACACCGCCGCCTTGACCGCACCGCACTGGGAGTGCCCCAGTACGACCAGCAGCGGGATGCCCAGCGCACCCGCGCCGAAGGCGAGCGTGCCGCGCACCGCGTCGTCGACGACCTGGCCCGCGGTCCGGACCACGAACAGGTCGCCCAGGCCCAGGTCGAACACCAGCTCGGCGGGGACCCGGGAGTCCGAGCAGGACAGGATCATCGCGGCCGGGGTCTGACCGGCGACGGCCGCGGCACGTTCCTCGGCCGAGCGCCGCGGGTCCTCGCGCTCGTCGCGCTGCCACCGTCCGTTGCCCTCGAGCATCATCCGCCACGCCTCGGCGGCGGTCGGCCTGCTGTCGTTCGCCATCGGGTCTCCCATCGGTCCGGGTCGTCGTCCCGACCAAGATCGACGAAACGGACGGGGCGGGCAAGCATGCACGCCGTCGCATCCCCCGGCGATGTGACCAGACCCGCACTCAGAGCGTCTCGAGCCAGTCCACCCGGCCGGTGTCCAGGTCGTACCGGGCCCCGACGACGGCCGCGGCGCCCGCCCCGGACGCGGCCAGGTCCGGGTCCCGGCGCAGGGCGGCCACGGTACGCCGCACGTGGGTGTCGACCCCGGCCGCGATGCGCTCGGCCCGGGTGCCCGACGACGGCAGCGCCGGTCGCAGCGCCGCCACCAGGTGGGCGAGGTGCCCCGGCGGTGTCCGCGCGCGGTCCACCGCGTCGACCGCGGCCGCCACCGCACCGCACG
The DNA here is from genome assembly GCF_020131355.1 of Pseudonocardia sp. ICBG1293. Classification (GTDB taxonomy): domain Bacteria; phylum Actinomycetota; class Actinomycetes; order Mycobacteriales; family Pseudonocardiaceae; genus Pseudonocardia. Next base: position 588,481 of record NZ_JAHLEL010000006.1, on the reverse strand, counting down.
ACGAGTGACCGAGGACCACCACGAGCGGCACCGCGAGCTCGCCGCGACCGAACTCGATGCTGCCGCGGACGGCGTCGTCGAGCACCTCCCCCGCCGTGCGCACGGTCAGCAGGTCACCGAGCCCCTGGTCGAACACCAGCTCCGGCGGGACCCGCGAGTCGACGCAGCTCAGCACGGTCGCGAACGGGTGCTGACCACCGACCAGCGCGGTACGGACCTCGACCCCCTCGTGCGGGTGCGCGGGATGCACCTCCTGCCAGCGCGCGTTGCCCTCCCGCAGCCTCGCCAGTGCCCCTGCCGCGTCCGGCGGTCCGGGGTCCGGCGGATCCACCGGCCCGGCGGACACCGCCGTCCCCGCCGCACAGGCCCCCGCGCCGAGCAGGGCCACCCCGGCCCCGACCAGCCCGAACGCTCCCCGCAACACCGCACGCCGCCCCGTCGCGCCCACGCGGACACACCTCGCATCACGGTCGTCGTCGCCACTGATCGTTCCGGAACGGAACGGTAGATCCACCCGATCGGGTGGGCAAGGACCACCCGGGACGTCACGTCCGGCGCGGGCCGGGCCCGACGTAGGGTCGTCCGGTGCCGATCACTCCCGACCAGCTGCCGGAGCTGAGCTCCGAGCACGCCCTGGAACAGCTCACCGACCGGATGGGCATCGAGATCCTGCGGGCCGGCCCCGACGAGGTGGTCGGCCGCATGCCGGTCGCGGGCAACCGCCAGCCCTACGGGCTCCTCCACGGCGGCGCGAGCGGCGTGCTCGCCGAGACCCTCGGATCCACGCTGTCCGCGCTGCACGCGCTGCCCGACCGGTTCCCGGTCGGGCTGGAGCTGGCGTGCACCCACCACCGTTCCGCCACGTCGGGCTGGGTCACCGGCACCGCCCGGCCGGTCCACATCGGCCGGTCGACCTCCACCTCCGAGATCGTCCTCGTCGACGACGACGGCCGCCGCGTCTGCACCGCGAAACTGACCTGCCTGCACCGGGACACCCGGCCGCCCGTGACCTGACGGCCGGGACCCGCCCTACGGGGCACCGCACCCGCCCGGCGGGACACCGTCGCGTTACGTCTCGGCTACGTCCTCGTCCGAGACGTCCGTACCAGTTCTCTCCTCGGCTACGTTCCCCCCATCACCCATCAGGGTGTCGCACAGAGTCGTGTCCGACGACCCCACCGAGGACGAACGTTGTCACCACCCCCGCTCCCGCGCCGACCGCGCACCGATCGCGCGGCCACCCCGCCCGTCGGTGCGTCCCGGCCCTCCCCGATCCCCACGACCGCCCGGTGGCTGGTGGGCCTGCTCATCGCCCTCCTGGGCGCGCTCGCCCTGTCCGGGACGGCCGCCGCGGCGACCGCCCCCGCCGGCCCCGTACCGGCCTCCCCCGGCGCCGTCGCCCCGTTCCAGCAGTCGGACGGCATCGACGTCAGCGGCACCCTGCGGGACCAGAACGGTCAGCCGCTGCCGAACGTGCGCATCACCGCCGAGCGCGACGGCGCGCCGGCCGGTGAGACCCGCTCCGAGGCGAACGGCCGCTGGACCCTGACCGTCCCCGGCGCCGGCTCCTACCTGTTCCGGCTCGACGAGGCCTCGCTGCCGCCCGGCACCGAGGTCCTGTAGGGCGAGACCACCCGCGAGGTGACCGACGGCTCGCTGAACACCGTGGTGTTCCGCTTCGGCGCCGAGGCCGAGGGCACCGCCACCGGCGGGTTCGCGACCTTCCTGCGGCTGCTCGTCGACGGCATCTGGTTCGGTCTGGTCATCGGCATCTCCGCGGTCGGCCTGTCGCTGATCTTCGGCACCACCGGCCTCACGAACTTCGCGCACGGCGAGATGGTCACCATCGGCGCCGTCATCACCTGGTTCATCAACGTCGGCGGCGGCGTCCAGCTGATCCCGGCGACGATCGTCGCGATGCTCATCGGTGCCCTGCTGGGCGCCGCGAACGAGCTCGGCATCTGGCGACGGCTGCGCCGGCGCGGTGCCGGCCTGATCGCCCAGCTGGTCGTCTCCATCGGGTTGTCGATCGCGCTGCGCTACCTCGTGCTGATCATCTTCGGTGGCCGGTCGGAGTCCTTCGCCGACTACACCGGGCAGACCGTGCGCAACTACGGCCCGGCCGCGCTGACCGACAAGGACCTGTCGGCGATCGTGATCGCCGTCGTCGTCCTCGTCGGGGTCGCACTGCTGCTGCAGAAGACCCGGATCGGCAAGGCGATGCGCGCGGTCTCCGACAACCGGGACCTCGCCGCCTCGTCGGGCATCAACGTCGACCGGGTGGTGCTGTTCGTCTGGATGCTCGGCGGTGCGCTGGCCACGCTCGGCGGTGTGCTGTTCGCGCTGTCGGAGCTGTCCTCGACCGTCCAGTACGAGATGGGCTTCCGCCTGCTGCTGCTGATGTTCGCCGGGGTCATCCTCGGGGGGCTCGGCACCGCCTACGGCGCCCTGCTCGGCTGCCTGATCGTCGGCATCCTCGTGCAGCTCTCCACACTCGTGCTGCCACTGGACCTCAAGTACCTGGGCGGGCTGGCCGTGCTGATCGTGATCCTCGTGTTCCGGCCGCAGGGCCTGCTCGGGTCCCGGGCACGGATCGGCTGAGGGGGCAGACATGATCGACTTCGGACAGCTCCTCACGGTCGGGCTTTCACAGCTGATCGGTCCCTCGGCCATCTTCTTCGCGTTGCTGGCCCTCGGACTCAACATCCACTTCGGCTACACCGGGCTGCTCAACTTCGGCCAGATCGGCTTCGCGCTGGTCGGTGCCTACGGCATGGGCATCTCGGTGGCGAACTACGGCGCCCCGCTGTGGCTGGGCGTGATCATCGGCATGGCCTGCGGTGTCGCGCTCGCGCTCGTGCTGGGCATCCCGACCCTGCGCCTGCGCGCCGACTACCTGGCGATCGTGACGATCGCGGCGTCGGAGATCCTGCGCCTGATCACCCGATCGACCTCGCAGACCGGCTTCACCGGCGGCACCCAGGGCCTGACCGGGTTCGCCGACTCGTTCGCCCGCGCCAACCCGTTCGGCACCGGCACCTACGACTTCGGGGTGCTGTCGCTGCGCGGGCCGGATCTGTGGGCGATCCTGGTCGGCTGGACCGTGGTCGCGCTGTGCGTGCTCCTCACCTGGCTGCTCGTGCGCAGCCCGTGGGGTCGTGTGCTCAAGGCGATCCGCGAGGACGAGGACGCCGCCCGCGCGCTGGGCAAGAACGTCTTCGCCTACAAGATGCAGGCGCTCGCCCTCGGCGGGGTCTTCGGCGCACTGGGCGGCATCGTGTTCGCCCTGGCGACCCAGTCGCTGACGCCGGACTTCTACTCCCCGCCGCAGACCTTCTTCGCCTACGCCGCGCTGATCCTGGGCGGGGCGGGCCGGGTCTTCGGGCCGGTGATCGGCGCGATGGTGTTCTGGTTCCTGCTCTCGGTGGCCGATGCGTTCCTGCGCCAGGCCACCGCCGGGGACGCACCGCTGCTGCCCTTCATCTCCTCCCAGGACGTGGGCGCGATCCGCTTCGTGCTGGTCGGCCTGTTCCTGGGCCTCATGATGGTGTTCCGACCACAAGGCATCTTCGGACGCCGCAGGGAGGTGCTGAGCGATGGCCGCTGACGACCCGACCCCCGGACGGACCGGGACCGAACCGGGCCGGACACTGACCGGCGTCGCCCCGGAACCGGGCGTCGCCAAGCCGGACCCGGTGCTCACCGTGGACGGCGTGACCCGCACCTTCGGCGGCCTGAAGGCCGTCGACGTGGCCCACCTGGAGTTCCAGCGCGGCGCCATCACCGGCCTCATCGGCCCGAACGGCGCAGGCAAGACGACGTTGTTCAACCTGTTGACCGGGTTCGACCGGGCCGACACGGGCTCCTGGGTCTACGAGGGCAGCCCGCTGCAGAAGCTGCCGCCGCACCGGGTCGCCCGCAAGGGCGTCGTCCGCACCTTCCAGCTCACCAAGGCCCTCGCGGGCATGACGGTGCTGGAGAACATGAAGCTGGGTGCGGTCGGTCAGCGCGGCGAGAGCTTCCTCGGCGCACTGTTCACCGGCTGGGGCGCCCAGGAGCGACGGATCACCGAGCAGGCCCGCGAGCTGCTGGCCCGTTTCAAGCTCGACGCCAAGTCCGAGGACCTGGCGGGCTCGCTGTCCGGCGGACAGCGCAAGCTGCTGGAGATGGCACGGGCCCTGATGATGGACCCCAAGGTCGTCATGCTCGACGAGCCGATGGCCGGGGTGAACCCGGCGCTGACCCAGAGCCTGCTGGGCCACGTGAAGTCCCTGCGCGACGAGGGGATGAGCGTGGTGTTCGTCGAGCACGACATGGACGTCATCCGGGACATCTCCGACTGGGTCGTCGTCATGGCCCAGGGACAGGTCATCGCCGAGGGGCCGCCGTCGGCACTGTCGTCGAACCAGGCCGTCGTCGACGCCTACCTCGGCTCGCACCACGACCAGGTCCTCGAGTTCGACGAGGACGGCAACCCGGTCGGCGAGACCGCGGAGATCGTCGCCGAGATGGAGGCCGCCGAGCTGGAGGGCGCCCTGCGCGAGGACGGCACCGGTCCGGCCCACCCGGGCCAGGAGGGGAAGCGCACATGAGCGAGCGGGAATCCGGCGCCGAGGACGTCATGACACCGGAGCACGCGGCCACCACCGAGGTCCACCGCGGGCTCGCCGAGGGCGCCGTCCTGCGGGTCGACTCGCTGGTGGCCGGGTACGTGCCGGGGGTCGACATCCTCAACGGGAGCGACTTCTTCCTGCGCGAGGGCGAGATCGTCGGGATCATCGGTCCGAACGGCGCCGGCAAGTCGACGCTGCTCAAGGCCATGTTCGGGCTCATCCCCGTGCGCAGCGGCACGGTCCGGCTGCGCGACGCCGAGATCACCGGGGCCAAGGCGCACGCGCTGGTCACCCGGGGTCTGGGCTACGTCCCGCAACGCGACAACGTGTTCCCCTCGCTCTCGATCGAGGAGAACATGCAGATGGGGGTGTTCCTGCGGCCGAAGTCGTTCGCGGCCCGCTTCGACGTCGTGGCGGACCTGTTCCCGATGCTGGGGCAGCGCCGGAAGATCAAGGCCGGGTCGCTGTCCGGCGGCGAGCGGCAGATGGTCGCGATGGGGCGGGCGCTGATGATGGAACCGTCGGTGCTGCTGCTCGACGAGCCGTCGGCGGGTCTGTCCCCGATGCTGCAGGACGAGGTGTTCGTCCGCTGCAAGCAGATCAACGCGGCCGGCGTCTCGGTCATCATGGTGGAGCAGAACGCCCGCCGCTGTCTGCAGATCTGCGACCGCGGCTACGTGCTCGACCAGGGCTGCGACGCCTACACCGCCGGTGGTCGCGACCTGCTGAACGACCCGAAGGTCATCGAGCTCTACCTGGGCACCCTGGCCGGGAGCAGCGAGAAGAAGTGACCTGACCCGTCACGACCACGTCGGCGGCCCCGACCGGAGCACACCTCCGGCCGGGGCCGCCGTCGTCGGACCGGGGCGCCGGACCGTGCCGTACTGGGACGACCGGGCCGGCCCGAGGTCGTCTCGGGGGGGCGGCGCCCCGTCGGGCCGTGCCGCGCCTCCTCTGCCGCCGACTCCGGGCCGCTGCGTCCGGCGCCGCCGTCCTCGGGGCCCGCCGGCCCCGGGGCCCGCCGCCCTCCGGGCCCGTCGTCCTCCGGGCCCGTCGTCCTCCGGGCCCGTCGTCCTCCGGGCCCGTCGTCCTCCGGGCCCGCCGTCCTCAGGGCCCGCCGTCCTCAGGGCCCGCCGTCCTCAGGGCCCGCCGGCCTCGGCGCCCACCGGCCTCGTAGCCCGACGCTCCAGGAGCCCGCCGGTCCCCCGCAGCCGCCTGCCACGTCCTCGCGGCCACCGCCGTCCTGGGGGCCGCTGCCGTGCCGTGGTGGCGTGCCACCACCGCCCGGGCGGGCCCGGCAGGCCCTGACGGGGCCGGGAACGACACGAGGGGCGGACCGTTGCCGGTCCGCCCCTCGCCCGTCGTGCCGCGGATCAGCTCTGGGCGCCGACCCGGACGTAGGTGACGTCGTCGGAGATGGTGTTCTGACCGTCGAAGGTCTGGACACCGTAGGAACCGGAGCCCGGCTCACCCGCGTCGGTGAAGTCGAGCGTGCCGGTGGCGCCGTCGTAGTCGACGTCACCGCCCCGGTCGAGGATCGCCTTGCAGGCGGCGAAGTCGGTGCACTTCTCGCCGTCCTTGGTGATCCCGTTGATCTGGGTCGCGATGTCCGCGCCGTTGGTCGACTTCGCGGCCTCGGCGGCCAGCGCCGAGATCACCACGGCGTCGTAGGACTCGGCCGCGTAGTTGAAGTCGGTCAGGCTCGGGTCCTGCGCGCTGAGCCGCTGCCGGAAGTCGCCCGACAGCTCGGTGAGCGGCAGGGTGCCCTTCATCCCGTTCAGCAGCCCCGCGGGCAGCCCCTCGCCCAGGGCGTTGCCCATGTTGCCGTCGGTGCCGTAGACGGACTTCTGGGCCGGGCCGATCTGGACCTCGCTCATGCGGGTCAGGATCCGCTTGGACTCGTCGAAGCCGATCACCGCGATCGCGTCCGGGTTGAACTGCGCGACCTGGTCGATCTCCGGGTTGAACGACGCGGCGTTCGGGTCGTAGATGATCTTGGTGATCTGGTCCTGCGGGATGCCGGCCGAGACCAGGTTGCGCTCGGTGCTGGCCGCCAGCCCGGACCCGTACGGGTCGTTGCGGGCGAGCAGCGCGACCCGCTGGCCACCGTCGGAGGTGATCAGCTGGGCGAGCGCCTGGCCCTGCAGGACGTCCGGCGGCGCCGTGCGGAAGTACAGCCCGCGGTCCTGCCAGCAGGTGAACTCGTCGGAGGTGTTGGCCGGCGAGAACTGCACCACGCCCGCGCCGGTGATCTTGTCGATCACCAGCTTGGACACGCCCGAGGCGGCGGCGCCCACGATGACCTGCGTCCCGGCACTGAGCTGCCGGTCGACGGTCTGGTTCGCGATGTCGGTGGTGTCGTCACCCGAGTCACCGCGCAGGTGCTCGATCGGGTTGCCGAGGACTCCCCCGGCGTCGTTGATCTCCTTGACCGCCACGTCCACACCCGCGAACTCGGGCGGGCCGAGGAACGCCAGGCTGCCGGTCTCCGGCAGCAGGGAGCCGATCTTCAGCGGCGCGGTGCTCGGGGTGCCGGTCGCCTGGGCCTGCGGCGGGGTGCATTCCTGCCCCGCGGCGGCAGGCTCCTCCGAGCCGCCGGTGGCCCCGCCGGATCCGGTGTCCCCACCACCACCGCATCCGGCCAGTACCAGCGACGCCGCCCCGGCGAGGGCGGCGAGTCGCCACGTAGTTCGCGTCATTCGAGTCCCCTTCGGTTCTCCGACCGCCCGAAGCAGCGCGGGAGGATGGCGGAAAAGTAGTACGCCCGAACCAGGAAATGGGACCTCATCACCACTCGTGACAGGAATGTGATCCGGCGACACCAGCGTGACACAAGTGGATCTTTTCCGGTGCCCGAACGGGCACTTTCGGTTACCGGAATCGTGTCGTGGTGCATCGGAAAGGGGGGAGGACACCCCGCCGGCGTACGGCGGGCCGGGACGGACCGGCGGCCTGCCCCGGGGAGCCGGCGCGCACGACGACGGCCCCGTCGCGCGGTGCGCGACGGGGCCGGTGCGACGGTGCCGGGCGGCGGTGGTCGACCGCCGCCGGACCTCAGGGGGTCTTCGCCGGCGCGAGCCCCTCGACGACCGCCTCGGCGACCGCCTTCATGGTCGTGCGGCGGTCCATGGCGGTGCGCTGGATCCACCGGAACGCCTCCGGCTCGGACATCTTCTGCGCGGTCATGAGCAGGCCCTTGGCCCGGTCGACGACCTTGCGGGTCTCGAAGCGCTCGTTGAGGCTCGCGACCTCGTCCTCGAGGGCCTTCTTCTCGGCGAACCGGGAGACGGCGAGCTCGATGGCGGGGACCAGCTCGTGCCGGGCGAACGGCTTGACCAGGTAGGCCATCGCGCCGGCGTCGCGGGCACGCTCGATCAGGTCGCGCTGGCTGAAGGCGGTCAGCATGACCACCGGGGCGATCTTCTCGCCGACGATGACCGAGGCCGCCTCGATGCCGTCCTTCTTGGGCATCTTGACGTCCATGATCACCAGGTCCGGCCTCAGCTCGCGGGCCTGGGTGATCGCGGCCTCGCCGTCGCCGGCCTCACCGGCGACGCGGTAGCCCTCCTCGGAGAGCATCTCGGCCAGGTCCATGCGGATCAGGGCCTCGTCCTCGACGACCAGCACCCGCCACCCGGGCTGCGGGCCGTCCTCGGCCGGCGTCTCTGCGGGAACGTTGTCGGTCACCGGAGAACTCCTTCATCGATCGGTGCGGTGTGCTGCGGTGGAACCCGAGACTACCGGCGGTACCGCGCCGGGACCGACTCACTTCGGCCTTTCGTGTGCGGAAACACGCCCGGTCGACCGCGTTACCCGCCCGGTCGGACGACGGTCCGCGCGCTCGCGGGCGGGCCCGTGCTCAGGAGAAGTCCAGCACCGGACGCCCTCGTAGCCCGCCTGCGGCCAGCAGCCGGTGGGCGTCCGCGGCCTGCTCCGGCCGCAGCACCTCGTGGACGCGCGGGGTCAGCGTCCCGGCGTCGACGCGGCGGGCGAGGTCGGCCGGCGCGTCCGTGTCGGTCCAGATGTCGGTGACCATGACCGGCCGCACCCGGACGCGGCCGTCGACCCGGTGCCCTCGGTGGGATTCGAACCCACACTGTATGCATTTTGAGTGCATCGTCTCTGCCGATTGGACTACGAGGGCGTGGCGCATTCCGCCGTATTCGGCTGCGCCGGAGCCTAGCGGGTGAGCGCCGCGTCCGGACATCCGGCCCGCATCACCCCGGCCAGTGCAGGAACCGGCTGCGCACCGGCCCGTCGCCGAGGATGTGCAGCACCCCGCCCGGGGCGGGCCCGGGGTCCGAGCCGCCCTCCCCCGGCACGTCCGGCCAGCGCAGGGCGGGTGCCACCGACGGAACGAGCACGAGCGGGTGCCCGGCGACGGTCGTGGTCAGCGGGGTGTGGACGTGCCCGCAGACCACCAGCGTCGGGGCCCGTCGGGCGGCGAGCGCCGCCTCCAGCCGGCCGGGGTCACGCAGCCGGATCCCGTCGAGCAGCGGGTGCCCGACGGCGACCGGCGGGTGGTGCAGCGCCACCAGCAGCGGGGCGGGGTCCGCGGCGGCCTCGGCGAGCAGGGCCGCCGCCCCCGCCGACAGCTCACCGTGCGCGGCACCGGGGACCAGGGTGTCGAGCAGGAGCAGGGTGGTGCCGCCGATGCGGTGCACCCGGTCGCCGACCGGGCCGAGCGCCGCGGTCATCGCGGCCCGGTCGTCGTGGTTGCCGGGCACGTGCAGCGCGTCGAGGCCGTCGAGCAGCCGTGCGGCGTGCGCGTACGCGGAGGGGTCGCCGTCGTCGGCGAGGTCCCCGGTCACCAGCACGGCGTCCGGTGCCGGGTCCAGCGCCCGCACCGCGGCGACGGCACGGTCGGCGCGGGCCCGCAGCGCGTCCTGCCCGGGGGCGTCGTCGCGGCCCAGGTGCAGGTCGGAGAGCTGGACGACGGTGGTCACCGCGGGATCCGCTCCAGCAGCGCCGCGGCCTCCATGTGGTGGGTCATCGGGAAGGCGTCGAACGCCCGCAGCGCCGCGGTGCGGTAGCCGGCCGCGGCGAACAGCGACAGGTCCCTGGCCAGCGCGGCCGGATCGCAGGCGACGTGCACGACCCGCTGCGGGCCGCGGGCAGCGAGATCGCGGATCGCCGCCCTGCCGAGCCCGGCCCGCGGCGGGTCGGTGACCACGACGTCGGGGGCCGGGCCGAGGCGGGAGATCTCGCGCTCGGCGCGGCCGCGGACGAACTGGACCTGCGGGAGGTCGGCCAGGGCGGAGGCGCCGTCGGCGACCGCGGACGGCGCCGACTCGACCACCAGCACGGTGCCCGACTCCCCCACCTGACCGGCGAGGACCGAGCCGAGCAGTCCGACGCCGCCGTAGAGGTCCCAGGCGACGCCGCCCACGGGGGCGTCGGCCCAGTCCCGGACGACGCCGGCGAGGGTGTCCGGCAGCGCCGGGTGGACCTGCCAGAACGTGCCGGCCGACAGCTCCCAGGTGCGGCCCGCGGCGTGCACGGTCGCCCCGGACCCGACCCGGGCCGCACCGTCGCCGACGACGGTCACGTCGAGCTCGGAGTCGGGCCGGAAGCGGCGCTCCAGCACCGGGGGCAGCGCGCCCGCCGGGACCAGCGGGCAGTCACCGATCTCGCACACGTCGTGGCTGCGGTGGGCGCGCAGGCCGGGGACACCGGCGCCGTCGACGGCCAGCCGCACCCGGGTCCGCCAGCCGAGCGGACCGCCGGGGAGTTCCTCGACCTCCACGGAGGCGAGATCGGCGGTGGCGACCACCGCCGCGCCGGCGCCGAGACGTTCCAGCTGCTCGCGCAGCACGGCCGTCTTCAGGGCGCGCTGCGCGGCGGGGTCGGCGTGCTGGAAGTCGCAGCCCCCGCAGCCGCCGGGCCCGGCCCACGGGCAGGCGGGCTCGACCCGGTCCGGGGAGGCCTCCAGCACCGCGACCGCGTCGGCCCGGCAGAAGGCACCGCCGGGGTCGTCGGTCACCACCGCGCGGACCAGCTCGCCGGGCAGCGCGTGCCGGACGAACACCACCCGGCCGCCGTCCCCGTCGCGGGCCACGCAGTGTCCGCCGTGGGCGACGGGCCCGACCCGCAGCTCCAGCATGCGGTCGGTCCAGTCGGTCGCGGTGTCGGCGCTCACCGGTCCTCCTTCCTCGTCACCCGGGGTGCGGACGGGGTGCCGCCACCCGTCCCGACACCCGCGCCGTCGCGGCGCTCGCCGGGCAGCTGCTCCCGTCCCGGGTAGCCGCGGCGGGACGCGCCCGGTGCCTGCAGCGGCGAGAGCACGCGCGTGCGCGACGACGACGGCAGCTGCCACGGCACGCTGGTCACCATCACCCCCGGCTGGAACAGCAGTCTCGTCTTGAGCCGCAGCGCGCTCTGGTTGTGCAGCACCTGCTCCCACCAGTGCCCGACGACGTACTCCGGGATGTAGACGGCCACGACGTTGCGCGGGGAGTCGCTGCGGATGCGCTTGACGTAGTCCAGCACGGGCCGGGTGATCTCCCGGTACGGCGACTCGACGACCTTCAGCGGGACCGGCAGGTTGCGCTTGTGCCACTGCTCGACGAGCTTCTTGGTGTCGGAGTCGTCGACGTTGACCGTCACCGCCTCGAGGATGTCCGGGCGGGTGGCGCGGGCGTAGGCCAGCGCGCGCAGGGTCGGCTTGTGCAGCGTCGAGACGAGCACGACGGCGTGGTTGCGGGAGGGCAGCACGTCGTCGGTCTCGTCGGCGACCAGCGCCGCGGCGACCCGGTCGTAGTGCAGCTGGATCAGCCGCATGAGCACGAAGAACCCGCCCATGGCGACGATCGCGATCCAGGCGCCGAGGGTGAACTTGGTGATCAGCACCGTCACCAGCACGACACCGGTCATGCAGGCGCCGAACCCGTTGATCGACTGCGCGCGGCGCATCCGGCGGCGTTCGGGCACCGAGGGGTTCAGCGCGAGCTCCCGGTTCCAGTGCCGGACCATGCCGGCCTGGGAGAGCGTGAACGACACGAACACGCCCACGGTATAGAGCGGGATGAGCCGGGTGACCTCGGCCTGGAAGCCGACGACGAGCAGGACCGCGAACAGCGCCAGCGCGACGATGCCGTTGGAGAACGCGAGCCGGTCGCCGCGGGTGTGCAGCTGGCGGGGCAGGTAGCGGTCCTGGGACAGGATCGAGCCGAGCACCGGGAAGCCGTTGAACGCGGTGTTCGCGGCGAGGACGAGGATCAGCGCCGTCATGACGATGACGAACAGGTAGCCCGGCGGGAAGTTGTCGAACACGGCGTCGGCGAGCTGGGCGATCATGGTGTGCTGCTCGTAGCCGGGCGGGGCGTCCGGGAACTGGCGCGCCGGGTTCTCCGCGATCTGGACCCCGGTGAGCTGGGCCAGGGCGATGAGCCCCATGAACAGCGACACCGACATCGCGCCGAGCAGCAGCAGCGTCGTCGCCGCGTTGCGCGACTTGGGCTTGCGGAAGGCCGGCACGCCGTTGGAGATGGCCTCGACACCGGTCAGCGCGGCCGCGCCCTGGGTGAAGCTGCGCAGCACGAGGAGCACCAGCGCGAGGCCGGTGAACGCGTCGCCCTCGGCAACCAGGTGCAGGTCGGCGCTCTCGGCGCGCACCGGGTCGCCCAGCACCAGGATCCGGGTCAGCCCCCAGATGATCATGGTCGCGACGCCGAGGACGAAGGCGTACACCGGGACCGCGAAGGCCGCGCCGGACTCGCGGATGCCGCGCAGGTTGATCGCGGTGAGCACGACGATCGCCGACACCGCGAACAGCACCTTGTGCTCGGCGACGAACGGCACCAGCGCACCGATGTTGGCCGCCGCCGCGGAGATCGAGACGGCGACGGTGAGGGTGTAGTCGACGAGCAGCGCGCTGGCGACGGTCAGCCCGGCGTTCTTGCCGAGGTTCACCGTCGCGACCTCGTAGTCGCCCCCACCGGAGGGATAGGCGTGGACGTTCTGCCGGTAGCTGGCGACGACCGTCAGCAGGACGACGACGACGGCGAGACCGATCCACGGCGACATCGCGTAGGAGGCGACCCCGGCGACCGACAGGGTCAGGAAGATCTCCTCCGGGGCGTAGGCGACCGACGACATGGCGTCGGAGGCGAACACCGGGAGGGCGATCCGCTTCGGGAGCAGGGTGCTGGTCAGGCGGTCGCTGCGCTGCGGTCGTCCGACCACGAGCCGCTTGAGAGCGACGGCGAGCTTGGACACGGGGCGCAGCCTATGCCCCCCGATCCGACGTGCTTCGCGATAGCGTTCACTCCGCGTCGGCGACGTGCACGTCGCCGGCCGCACAGACGGAACGAATCGTACATCCCGGGCTCCCCGACCCGGCGGAAGGACCCCTGACGCCATGCACGTCGTGATCATGGGATGCGGCCGCGTCGGCGCGTCCCTGGCCTCGGGCCTGGAGCGACTCGGCCACGAGGTCGCGGTGATCGACCGCGACCCGCAGGCCTTCCGCAGGCTCGGCCCGGACTTCCGCGGGCGGCAGGTGGTCGGGTTCGGGTTCCACCGCAGCGTCCTCGACGAGGCCGGTCTGGCCTCCGCCGACGCGTTCGCCGCCGTCTCCTCCGGGGACAACTCGAACATCATCGCCGCGCGGGTGGCGCGCGAGAGCTACGGCGTCGGCAAGGTCGTGGCCCGGATCTACGACGCCAAGCGCGCCGCGGTGTACGAGCGCCTCGGCATCCCGACGGTCGCGACCGTCCCGTGGACGACCGACCGGCTGCTGCGCATGCTGCTGCCCGACGGTGTCGCGACCGCCTGGCGCGAGCCCACCGGCACCGTGGCCGTCCTCCCGCTGCCCCTGCACCAGGACTGGGTGGGCCGTCCCATCCGCGACCTGGAACGGGCGACGAGCTCGCGGGTCGCGTTCATCGTGCGGTTCGGCACCGGTGTGCTGCCGACCAAGGACACCACCGTGCAGCACGAGGACACCGTCTACGTGGCGGCGGTCTCGGGCACGGTCAGCGACGTGACGGCGGCCGCCGCGGCGCCGCCCGAGGAGGACTGATGCGGGTCGCGATCGCGGGTGCGGGCGCCGTCGGGCGGTCCATCGCGCTGGAGCTGGTCGAGTCCGAGCACCGGGTCATGCTGATCGAGCGCGACCTGACCCACATCGACCCGAACGCGGTCCCGGAGGCCGAGTGGGTGCACGCCGACGCCTGCGAGCTGTCGTCGCTCGAGGACGCCGGCATCGAGGGGTGCGACGTCGTCATCGCCGCGACCGGCGACGACAAGGTCAACCTGGTGGTGTCGCTGCTGGCGAAGACCGAGTTCGGGGTCCGCCGGGTGGTCGCCCGGGTCAACGACCCGCGCAACGAGTGGCTGTTCGGGGAGAACTGGGGCGTCGACGTCGCGGTCTCGACGCCACGGCTGCTGGCGGCGCTGGTCGAGGAGGCCGTCGCCGTGGGGGACCTGGTGCGGCTGCTCACGCTGCGCCAGGGACAGGCGAACCTCGTGGAGGTGACGCTGCCCGAGGACACACCGCTGGCCGGGCGCCCGGTGCGGGTGCTGGAGCTACCGACGGACTCCGCGCTGGTGACGATCCTGCGCGGCGGCCGGGTCATCGTGCCCCAGCCCGACGACGCCCTGGAGGGCGGGGACGAGCTGCTGTTCGTGGCGACGACGGCGGTCGAGGAGGACATCCGCGCCGCCCTGATGTGACCGGTGGGCGTGCCGGCGCCCGGGCCCGGGGTCCGCGCGCGCCGGCACGGGTCGTCAGGCGGTGGCGGCGGGCCGGGAGCGCTCGGCGCGGCGCACGATGAGGATCGTGGCCAGGATCGCGACCCCGGTCAGGGGGTAGCCCATCGCGAGCCGGGCGACGCCCAGCCAGGTCTCGGAGTCGGCGAGGTACAGCCCGCCCTGCACGACCACCTTCGCGAGGAAGGTCGCCGCCCACACCGCGGTGGCCCAGCCGTACGCGCGGACCAGGTGGGGGTTCGCACGCCACTCGGTGCCGTGGCCGTTGATGCCGTGCCAGATCACCCCGGCCAGCGGCCAGCGGGCGACGATCGAGACCAGCGCGACGACGCCGAGGGCCCCGCTGTAGAGCAGGCCGGGCAGGTAGAACCCACGGGCCTCGCCGGTCCGGCTCGCGACCAGCGCGCACACCCCGACCCCGAGCAGGCCGGAGATCGCCGGCATGACCGGGTCGCGGCGGACCAGACGCCAGACCAGCACCAGCACACCGGCCCCGACCGCCGCGTACAGCGCGGTCGTCAGGTCGGCCAGGACGTTGACGAGGACGAACACCACGACCGGGATGCTCGAGGCGACGATCCCGGTCACCCCGCCCATCTGTTCCAGCAGGGTGGGGGTGGGAGCCTCCGGGGCGGGCTCCGCCGGTCCCCCGGTCCGGTCCGGTTCCGGTGCGGCGGCGTGCGCCGGCGCCGTCACCGGCCGGCCGAGGGGCGCGGTGCGGTCCTGCGGGTCCGGGTCGGTGACCCGGGGCATCCGGGTGGTCGGGGCGTCGTGCTGGTGGTCGTTCAAGCCGGTCCGATCCGTCGGCTCAGGGGCAGACCGCGCGGGTCCCGCGGGTCACTGCGCCTGGCAGATCTCGTAGTACGGGTTGTAGAGCACCTTGCGTCCGTCACGGACCGAGATCCGGCCGCGGACCCGCATGGTGCGCCCGGCCTCGATGCCGGGGATGCTGCGCCGGCCCATCCAGACCAGGGTGACGCCGTCGGTGCCGTCGAACAGCTCGGCCTTGAGCGTGGCGTCGGCACTCTGCGGACAGAGGTCGACGCTACGGATCCGCCCGAGCATCGTCACCTCCTCGCCGCAGGCGCAGTCGCGGGCCGGCCGTGCGCCGGTCTCCTCGACGTCCTCGGCGAGATCGCGTGCGTCGAGCTCGTCGACGTCGCTGGTGAGTTTGCGGAGCATCCGGCGGAACGCTCCGCCATCCGTGCTGCCCATGTCTCTCCTCGGCCCGCATCCGGTACCGGCCCGGGGGCACCGGACCCTCCGGTGACCCGCACTCGCGTGGCGACCCGACAGGGTGTCGTGGTGGCGCCGAGAGCGTAACGCGCAGCCGCTCCGGTTTGTGCCCGTGGCGGCTCGGACCTCCCGTTCCCCGGCCGCCGACCGGTTCGCGGACCGCGCCGGATGGTCGGCGGGCGGGCACGGGCCGGGCGTACCGGACACCGCGCCCACCGTGCCACCCGCTCAGTCCCGGCGGTGCCGTCCCAGGTCGCGGGGACCGGTGCCGCCCGCGCGCCGACCGGACGACCACCGGCCGGTGAGCCCGGACCCGCCCGCGGCCCGGCCGTCGAGCCCGCCGAGCGCCTCGGCGTCGTCGTCGCCGGGGTCCGTGCCGGGGTCGCCCCCGGTGGGCGCCGGTGTCGCGTCCCCGTGGTGGCCGGTGCTCCCGGTGTTCCCGGCGGCACGGGCCGCCGCGGCCCGGCTCGCCCGGTAGTCGGCGAGGCCGGTGACACCGCCACCGTGCCCGTCCGCACCGTGCCCGTCCGCCCGGTCGGCGCCCGGCCCGCCGGTGTCCCCCCGGTCGGCCGAGGCGCTGCGGAGCAGATCCTGCAGGGCGCTGCGGGCCTCGTCGGCCGAGGTGGGGCCGCCGCCGTGCCAGGGCCGGTCCTCGGCGGCCGGGGCCCGGAACAGGTCGTCCCCGCCCGGGTCCGGCGGCGCCGCGGCCGGGGCGGTGCGACGACCGCTCCCCCGGCCCGGGCCGTCCGCCTGCGCGGTGTTCCCGGCCGCCGGGGCGTCGTCGCGGCGGCGACCGCCGCCGGCGGGGGCGTCGAGGGCGACGGCGGCGAGCAGGTCCGCCACCGAGGTCCCCGCCCCCGCGCCGTGCCGACCGGAGCGGCGGCTGGCGGCGATCTCGGCGGACAGCCAGCCGTCGTCGTCCGGGGTGCGGTCGGCCGGTCCCTCCCGGTCGGCCCCGTCCACGACGGGACGGGCACCGCGCCGACGGGTCGGCGCGGGTGCGGCCGGCTCCGGCGGGGCCGGGAGGCGGTCGAGCGTGGCCTCCATCAGCGGGACGTCGGAGAGCGGGATGTCCTCGATGGCCCCACCGGGCCGCGCCGACGGTGCCGGGACGCCGGCGGCCGGCGTGGTGGCGCCCGGCAGGTCGGCGGAGGTGTCGCGGGCGCGTCCGGCGAGCAGGTCCGCGGCGTCGATGCGGGCGGCACCCGCCGTGCGGTCGCGCCGGGAGGGGCGGTCCGCGGCGGTCCCGGTGTCCGGCGCGGGGTGCGGGACGGGGGTGCGGGCATCGAGGACGTCGTCGGTCGACGTGCCGCGGCCGGCCCCGGTGAGCGGGGTCGAGGACCGGTCGTCGTCGGCGCCCGCGAGCAGGTCGGCGACCGACAGCGCGGTCACCGCCGGGTCCCGGCGGGCCGGGGGCTCGACGGGGGCGGGCTCGGGGGCCCGGACCGGGCCGGCCTGCGGATCCGCCGGGGTCGGCGCGTGCAGCGGGGCCGGGGCGTGGATCGACGTGCGCCCGGGCAGCGGCGGCACCCCGGTGTCGGGGCCCGGCGCGACCCGGCCCGTCGCGGGGAACGCGCCGGTCGGGGTCGCCCCGTCGAGGGCGTCCGTGGCGGGTGTGTCACCGAGCGGGGTCGCGCCGGTGCGGTCGGGCCGGTCCGGGCGTCCCCGACGGCGCCCGGGCCGGGCGTCGGCCCCGGGGCCCGCCGGCGGGGCGCCGGTGGCCGCGGCCCGCCCGGCGGGCGGGTCCGCGGCCCGCACGGCCGGGGTCAGCTCCGTGCGTTCCGCGGGCAGCTCGGCCGGGGCCGCCGCAGCCGAGCCGCGGACCTGCGGCAGTGCGCGGGTCCGCGGCTCGGCGTCCTCGCCCGCCGGGCGCGGGACCCGCGGGCCGGCCGGTGCCTGCGGCGCCGAGGCCGCGGCGGGGGCGGCGCGCCGCGGACGGGCCGGACGGGCGGGCTGCGCCGGCGTCGCCGGTTCCTCGGTGGCCCCGACCGGGGCCGGGCGGGCACCGGTGGTCGGGCCGGAGGGCACCGGGGTCGCACCGGTGGTGGCGCCCGACGACAGCGGGGTCGCACCGGTGGGGGCCGGGACCGAGACGGTGATGCTGGGCTTCTGCGGCGCGACCTCGGGCTGCTGCTCGCGCAGGTGCTCGGGCAGCTCCAGCGGCAGGACCGTCCGCGGCGGATAGGGCGACTTCCCGCGCACGACGATGATCCCCCGCAGCACACGGCGCAGCTCCACGTCGAGTGCCTCGACGGTCTCCAGCGACGCCGTCGCCACGCCGTAGACCATCCAGCGGGGGCCGTCGCAGCCGACGAACACCGAGGCGGCGTTCTCGGTGCGGGCGTGCAGCTCGCGGCCCCAGTCGCCGCGGGCGTTGCGGACCCGGGCGCCGCCCTTGCGCAGCGACTGCTCGATCTCGGCAGACAGGTCCGCCCACAACCCGGACGACCGCGGAGCGGCGAGCGCGCTCACCGCGATCCGCCCCTCGGCCAGCAGCAGGTGCACGGCCTGCGGGCGCTCGGCGCCCGCGGGCTCCAGCTTCAGCTCGGCGCCGTAGGGCACCGGGACCTGCAGGGCACCGAGGTCGACGCGGGCCAGCGCGTCGGTCATCGACGGGTCGAGCTCCTCGACGTCGGCCGGGCCGAGCGGGCGGCCCCCGCTGCCGGGCGGCGGGACCGAGAGCGGGGCGTCGCCGACGCCGTACTCGTCCTCGTCGTACCCGTCCTCGTCGTCGTACTCCTCGCCGTCGTCGTACTCGTCGTACTCGTCGGCGTCGTACTCGTCGGCGGCGCGGTCGTCGGCGCCGTCGGTGGCGGACGCGGACCCGCGACGACCCCAGGACGGGTCGTCCGGGTCACCACCGTCGAAACCCTGCGGGGTGCGGTCGCGGGCGTAGGCGAGCTCGTCGTCCTCCACCCGGTGCGACAGCAGCGGCGGCTCCTCGTCGTCCCACCGGCCGTCCGGGGCGACCCGGTCGTCGCGCTCGGCGGGTGGGGCTGCGGGCAGTCGCCCGGAGGCGCCGGGTCCGGGGGGACGGCCGGTGGTGTCCCTGCCGACCGCCCGGACCGCCGTCGTCGCGGCGGCGGCGTCGGGGACGGGGGCCCGGCCGGCGCCGGTCCGCGGACCGGCCGGGCGACCGTTCGGCGGGACCGGGCGGGGGCCGGCGACCGGACCGGAGCCGGTGCGCCCCGGCGCGGGCGGCCCGCCGTTCGGCGCACCGGCGACGGGGCGGCCACGGGGGACCCCGCCGTTCACCGGCGGGACGCCGCGACGGGTGTCCTGCTCGGCGTAGTGCTCGGCGTAGTCGTCGAAGTCCTCGATGTCGGAGTCGCCGTAGCCGGGATAGCCCGGGTAGGCGCCCGTCCCGGTGTCCTCGACCTCGTCCTCGGGACGGATGTCGAACATCCGACCGCGCGTGCGTCCGGGCATCTACTGGTCCCCTCCCCCGGCGACGAGCGCGGCGTTCCCGCCGGTCGAGCCGTGACCGGCGGCACCGCGTACCGATGCGGGCAGCGCGGCGACCTCCACGAACCGGGCCACCTCGACCCGTTGCACCACCAGCTGCGCGATGCGGTCCCCCCGGTGCAGCTCCACCGGTGTGTCCGGGTCGGTGTTGACCAGGCACACCTTGATCTCCCCGCGGTACCCGGCGTCGACCGTGCCGGGGGCGTTGACGATGGACAGCCCGCAGCGGGCGGCCAGACCGGACCGCGGGTGCACGAACCCGGCGTACCCCTCGGGCAGCGCGATCGCCACCCCGGTCCCGACCAGCGCCCGCCGGCCGGGCCGGAGGACCACGTCGGTGGTCGTCACGAGGTCGGCGCCGGCGTCCCCGGGCCGCGCGTAGGCGGGGTGGGGGACGTCGGGGTCGAGCCGCGTCAGCAGGACGTTCACGGACGCTGCTGCCGGCGGCTGGTCCGGGGGAGCGGGCACGGAACCGGGCACGGCGGGCGACGCTACCCTGGGCCCCGTGAGCGAACGGGTGACGGAGACCGACTCTGCGACGGCTGGCCCTGCTGCGTTCGACGAGCGGTTGTCGGTCCCGGTGTGGTGGTACCTGCTCGCCGTGGGGCTCGGCACCCTGATGGGCGCGCAGATCCACATGGGGTACCCCGGCCTGCGCGCGTGGCTGGGCTACCTGACGATGATCCCGCTGTGCGTCGGTGTGCTGTGGTGGATGGGGCGCAGCCGCACCACCGTCCGCGACGGGGTGCTCGTCTCGAACGGGCACCGGCTGCCGCTGTCCGCCGCCGGGGTCACCGACACCGTCGCGCGGGCCGACAAGCAGCAGGCGATGGGCCCCGACCTCGACCCGCAGGCCTACGTGCTGCACCGGGCCTGGGTGGGACCGCTGGTACGGATCCAGGTGACCGGGCGGGACGAGCCGTACTGGGTGCTCAGCACGCGCCGTCCCGACGCGCTGCGGGCGGCGATCGCCGCGCAGGCGCCGCACCCCCAGCAGAGCTGACCCCGCGCAGCCGACCCCGGATGCACGACGGGCCCCGGCGGAATCCGCCGGGGCCCGTCGTGGTCCTCCCGTCGTGCCGGCCCTCTCAGGCCGCGCAGTCGCGGCAGAGGAACTGTCCGCCCGAGGTGCTGGCGAGGCGGCTCCGGTGGTGCACCAGGAAGCAGCTCGCACAGGTGAACTCGTCCGCCTGCTTGGGCAGGACGTTCACCGTCAGCTCCTCGCCCGACAGGTCCGCGCCCGGGAGCTCGTAGCTCTCCGCGGTGTCGGTCTCCTCGACGTCGACGACCGCGGACTGCGCCTCGTTGCGGCGCTGCTTGAGCTCGTCGAGCGAGTCCTCGGCCATCTCGTCGGCCTCGTTGCGACGCGGGGCGTCGTAGTCGGTCGCCATCAGGTCTCACCCTTGCCTTACGTCCGTGCTGCTCGATTCGGCCCTCGAGCAGCGGTACTTCGCATCGGTTGGTCGTCGCGTGCCGCTGAGGAACGTCGCGGGAGGCGGGTTTGTGCCCGGCTCCCGGAGTGACGCCGGTCTCACCGTCCCCGGAGGTGCGGACGGTTCCTCCGTCGTGCGTGTCGTCGCGGCCGGTCCGGCACCGGCGGCGGGGAGGGTAGCCCAGCGTCCGGCGGGCGTCGCAGCGAGTCCCCCGATCACGCCGGGTGTCGCCCGGGCGCCACCGCCGCCGGGCGCACTAGTGTCGCCCGGTGTGACGACGAGCGCCCGCACGCCCACGCCCGGTGCCGACCCCGCCACGGTCGGCGCGTGGCTGTCCACCGCGCTCGGCGACGACCGGTGGCGCTCGGCGGAGCTCACCCCGATCGGCGCCGGGCGGTCCAACCTCACCTACCGGGTCTCCTCCCCCGCCGGTGCCGTCGTGCTGCGCCGCCCGCCCGTCGGCGAGGTCGCCGCGACCGCCCACGACATGGGCCGCGAGCAGCGTGTGATCTCCGCGCTCGGGCCCAGCGCCGTACCCGTCCCCGCGGTGCTGGCGGCCGACGACGGTGACGTGCTCGGCGCCCCCTGCTTCGTGATGGAGCTCGTCGACGGTGTCGTGCCGCTCGACGACCTGCCCGCCGGCTGGGCCGCGACCCCCGCCCGGCGCCGCGCCGCGGGCGACGCGCTGGTCGACGTGCTCGCCGCGCTGCACGCCGTCGACCCCGCCGCGGCGGGTCTGGGCGACTTCGGTCGTCCCGACGGGTTCATGGAGCGCCAGATCCGGCGCTGGGGCACGCAGTGGGCGACCGCCCGTGACGGCGACGACCCGGTCCCGGTGGCGGCCGACGTGGAGTCCGAGCTCACCCGGCTGTCCGAGCGGCTGGCCGCGGACGTGCCCGCCGCGCAGCGGCACACCGTCGTGCACGGCGACTACCGGCTCGACAACTGCGTGTTCGACGCCGAGGACCCCGGGCGCATCCGCGCGGTGCTGGACTGGGAGATGTCCACCCTGGGTGACCCGCTGGCCGACCTCGGGCTGCTGCTCGTCTACTGGAAGCAGGACGGCGACGACACCGTCTGGTCGGCGGCGCAGCCGCTGGCCGGCCCGACCGGACTGCCCGGCTTCCCGACGCGCCGCGAGCTGGTGGAGGGCTACACCGCGCGTACCGGCCTCGACGCCGGCCCACTGCCCTGGTACGTCGGGTTCGGGGCGTTCAAGCTGGCCGTCGTGCTGGCCGGGATCCTGGCCAGGGTCCGGGCCGGCTCCGTGCCCGCGGAGATGGCCGACGGACTCGACGGGTCGGTCGGCCCGCTGGTCGCGCTGGGCCACCACGTCCTGGACGGGGGCTCGTTCTGATGCTGCCCGGCCGCACCCGCGCCGACCGCCCCTACGAGCGGCGCCGGACCCGTCCGATCCTGCTGACCACCGCGCTGCTGGCCGTGCTGGCCGTCGCCACCTGGTCGGTCGTGCTCGGCACCGCCTCGGACGGCTCGGCGTCGACGAACTGCCCGGCCCCCTCGTCGGGGACCCTGGCCGGCTCCGAGATCGACCGGGCCGAGCTGGACGCCGAGCCCCCGGCCGCCCCGGACGACGTCCGGTTCCAGGTCCTCAACGCCGGCGGGCAGCGCGGGCAGGCGAACCTGGTGTCGGCCGAGCTGAAGGACCTGCAGTTCGGCGAGGCCGGGACGCCCGGCAACGACCCCGCCTTCCCCGACGGGGACCTGGACTGCATCGGGCAGATGCGCTTCGGCCCGGCCGGGGCCGCGGCGGCGTCGACGCTGGCGCTCGCGCTGCCCTGCGTCGAGCCGATCCGCGACGAGCGGCAGGGGGCGGTGGTGGACGTCGTCGTCGGGTCGGCCTTCACCGACGTCGCGCCGGGTCGCGCGGCCCGCGACGTGCTGGACCAGCTGTCCGCGCCGGGCACCGAGGGTGGTCCGCGGGCGGACCCGGGCCTGCTGGCCCAGGCCCGCGCGGCGGCCTGCTGAGCGCCGCCGCCCGGCTCAGACGGTGCCGGCGCCGCTGCGGCGGGCCAGCGCCGCCAGTGCGGCGGCGATCCCGGGCGCGGCGGCGAGCGTGACGTCCGCACCGAGGGCGTCGCCGTCGTCGAGGCCGGGCACCCCCGGGGTCCCCGCGACGTGCACGAGGGCGCCCGCCTCGGCCGCGATCAGCGCTCCGGCCGCCCAGTCCCACCAGTTGCAGCCGTGCTCGAGGTAGCCGTCGAGCCAGCCCGCCGCGACCGCGCACAGGTCCAGCGACGCGGCGCCGGCCCGGCGGACGTCGCGGACCTCGGGGAGCATCGCCGCGACCATCCGGGCCTGCCGGGCGCGGCGCTCCGCGCGGTAGGCGAACCCGGTGCCGACCAGGGACTGGCCCAGCTCGGTGGTCGCCGCGACCCGCAGCGGACGCCCGTCGAGGCTCGCGCCCAGGCCGCGCCCGGCCGACCAGAGCCGGCCCGAGGCCGGCTCGGACACGGCCCCGGCGACGCCCTCGCCGTCCACGACCGCGGCGATCGAGACCGCGTACCAGGGCAGGCCGTAGAGGTAGTTCACCGTGCCGTCGATCGGGTCGACGACCCAGCGCGCGGCGGTGGCGTCGCCCGCGCCCTCCTCGCCGTACACCGGCTCACCGGGCCGCAGCTGCGCCAGCCGGTCCCGCACGAACCGCTCCACCGAGGCGTCGGAGGCGGTGACGACGTCGGTCGGCGAGGACTTCGTGGTCACCGTCGACGCTCCCCCGGCGCCCCCGTCGTCCCGCGGCGCGGGCAGGCCGCGCAGGTGTTCCGCGGCCTCCGCCGCGACCTGCTCGGCGACGGCGCGCAGGGTGGCGGGATCGCTGCTCCGGTACGGGCTCACCGCCCCATCCGACCACGTGCGGGGTCCCTCGGACGCGCGGGGCGGCGTGAGGTGCGTCCCCCGGCCGGTACGCAGTTACAATGGAACGCGTACCCCGTCTCCGGGACGCGCGGCGACCACCATCGACGCCGGCGACCGAGGCGGTGGCAGGACAGGACATCCCGGCCGTCGTGGCCTCGTCTCCCCCGACGAGCGCGCCGCGACCGGGCCGCGTAACGACTCCAGCGCACGTAGCGAGAGGGCCCAGGTGGCAGCCGCAGACTCCGCAGCACGCAGCGACTCGACCGTCGAACCGACGTCGGGTACCGCATCCCGCAGCCGCCGTACTTCCGGCACCACGAGCACCGCGTCGGCGACGACCGGCACCGCCAAGAAGCCGGCCGCACGCACCCGCAAGCCCGCCGCGGCGGGTGGCACGGCGACCAGGACCGCCCCGGCGACCGGTCCGCGCAAGCCCGCCACGAAGAAGGCCTCCACCAAGAAGGCCGACGGCGAGGAGCAGGACGGCGACGGTGAGGAGGTCGTCCTCGAGGACGGCGAGGTCGACGCCTCGGACATCGAGGCCGACCTGGCCGAGGCGGCCAAGGAGGAGAACGCCGACGAGTCGTCCGACGACGACGATGACGACGACTCCGACGACGAGACCAACACCGGCAAGAACCGGGTCGCGCCGACGACCCGCGCCTCGCAGCAGAAGTCGGCCGACTTCGTCTGGGACGAGGAGGAGTCCGAGGCCCTGCGCCAGGCGCGCAAGGACGCCGAGCTCACCGCCTCGGCCGACTCGGTCCGCGCGTACCTGAAGCAGATCGGCAAGGTCGCGCTGCTCAACGCCGAGGAGGAGGTCGAGCTCGCCAAGCGGATCGAGGCCGGCCTGTACGGCGCCGAGCGCATCCGCAAGGTCTTCGAGTCGAACGAGAAGCTGTCCCCGCAGCTGCGGCGCGACCTGCGCTGGATCGTGCGGGACGGCGAGCGCGCCAAGAACCACCTGCTCGAGGCGAACCTCCGGCTCGTGGTCTCGCTGGCCAAGCGCTACACCGGTCGTGGCATGGCGTTCCTGGACCTGATCCAGGAGGGCAACCTCGGCCTGATCCGTGCGGTCGAGAAGTTCGACTACACCAAGGGCTACAAGTTCTCGACCTACGCCACGTGGTGGATCCGGCAGGCCATCACCCGCGCGATGGCCGACCAGGCCCGCACCATCCGCATCCCGGTGCACATGGTGGAGGTCATCAACAAGCTCGGCCGCATACAGCGTGAGCTGCTCCAGGATCTCGGGCGCGAGCCCACTCCCGAGGAGCTCGCCAAGGAGAT
The DNA here is from genome assembly GCF_020131355.1 of Pseudonocardia sp. ICBG1293. Classification (GTDB taxonomy): domain Bacteria; phylum Actinomycetota; class Actinomycetes; order Mycobacteriales; family Pseudonocardiaceae; genus Pseudonocardia. The sequence continues at coordinate 563,859 of NZ_JAHLEL010000006.1, read as the reverse complement.
GGACATCACCCCGGAGAAGGTGCTGGAGATCCAGCAGTACGCCCGGGAACCCATCTCCCTGGACCAGACCATCGGCGACGAGGGCGACAGCCAGCTCGGTGACTTCATCGAGGACTCCGAGGCCGTCGTCGCGGTCGACGCGGTGAGCTTCACCCTGCTGCAGGACCAGCTGCAGTCGGTGCTGGCCACGCTGTCCGAGCGCGAGGCGGGCGTCGTCCGGCTGCGCTTCGGGCTCACCGACGGCCAGCCGCGCACCCTCGACGAGATCGGCCAGGTCTACGGCGTGACCCGGGAGCGGATCCGTCAGATCGAGTCGAAGACGATGTCGAAGCTGCGGCACCCGTCGCGGTCCCAGGTGCTGCGCGACTACCTGGACTGAGCACCACCCGTTCCACGACGAGGGCCCCGCCGGAGCATCCGGCGGGGCCCTCGTCGTCCGGTCAGAACAGGGTCGGTGTCGGGGACACCGCATCGTCGAGGAACGCGCTGATCGCGGGCACGAGGGTCGCCGTCTCCCCCACCAGCCCGATGTGCGACGTCGCGGGCAGCACCACCAGGCGTGCCCGGGGGACCTCCTCCAGCATCCCGGTCGCGGCGGCCCGTTCGTCGCCGCCGCCGAGCAGCCGGAACATCTCCACGGCGTGCTCGGGTCGTACGCCGTCGGCGTCCCCGACGACCACCATGGAGCGGGCGGTGATGCCGCGCATCCGGGCGTCGTCGATCTGCTGGTCCTCGGCGTTGAGCACCTTCACCTTCTCCACCCAGGCCGCGAACGCGGCCGGGTCCGGTGTGTGCTCCAGGAACGCCGTCTCGACGGGGGTGCCGGCCAGCATCGTCACGTCCATCCCCGTGACGGCGGCGTGCACGGCGGGGTACCAGCCGTCCCGGCGGAACGTCGCGGCCATCACGACGAGCTTGCCGACCAGATCCGGGTGCCGGATCGCGAGCTGCAGCGCCACGCCGCCGCCCTGGGAGTAGCCCAGCACGTCCGCCCGGTCGACGCCCAGCCCGCGGAGCAGCGCCGCGGCGTCGTCGGCGAACTGCTCGTAGGACAGTGCGCGGGGCGCGTCCGGCGTGCGGCCCTGGCCCTGCATGTCGGCGACGACCACGGTGCGGTCGGCGGCGAACCCGGCCGCCCACGCTGCCATCGAGCCGGCGGCCATGAACGCGCCCGGCAGCAGGAGCAGCGGTGGCGAGGTCCCGAGCTCGCCGTACACCTCGTGGTGGAGGTCCAGTCCGTTGACCGGCAGGTGCCCGCTCGAGGTCGGCGACGGCGTGGTGGTGGCTGCTCCGGTCATGGTGCCTCCCGCAGTGGGTCGAGGGTCCGTCCCCCTTCCGACCGCGCCCCGACGCCGGACTCATCGGCCCGTCGAGGCCGGTGTCGCGCGACGGCGTCGGCGACCGGCGGTCGTCGACGCCGCCGGTGCGGTGCCCGCCCGCGGGCCGCGCCGGCGCCCGTGCGGGGCGCCGGCCGCGGCCGTCAGCCGCTCTTGGACAGCTGCCCGCGCACCGCGCCGGTCCGGTACTGCTCGGTGTGGGTGTCGACGAACCAGGCGGCCGGGTTGGCCTCCAGGTCCTTGACCGTGAACCCGGTGCCGGTGTCGACGCCGCCGACGACGACGCCGGTGGTGAACGGCCCCTGCAGGCAGCCCTTGCTGGTCATCGGTCCACCGGGCGGGCCCTGCGGGTCCGGGAAGACCATCCGCGGGTTGCCGGACTCGTTCGGCTGCCCCTCCTGCAGGTGCGTGGCGGTCCGTGCGGGGCTGCTGAACGGCGGGGTGACCCCGGTCAGCTGGATGTCGTAGCAGACGATGTTCTGCTCGCTGTTCAGACGCAGGGTGAACGTCCCGTTCGCCCCCTGCTGACCGGGCACCGGGGCGCCGTCGTCGGCCCGGACCGCGTCCGGGGTGAGGGTCGCGGTGAGCGTGCTGGTGAACGTCGGCGGCTCCGGCACGGGTGCGTCCTCGGCGAGCGCGGGTGCCGCGGTCAGCGCCAGCCCCGCCACCGCGCAGAGCGCGCCCCCGGCCCACCTGATCGCCCTGAGTCCCATGGTTCCCCCTCGTGCTCGCGCGTCGCTGCGGGCAAGCATGCGGACACGACGGTCCCGGCCGCGCCCCCTCGGGGCGTTGTCGACCGCTTCGGGTGGCCCTGGGCCCGATCCGGTTTCGACCCGGCGATCGGGGGCAGCGCCGGGAAAACCGGGCGATTCTGTCGGAGGTCGCGGTTAACGTCGATCACCGGCGGCGCCGGAGATCCCGGAGCGCGGCCGGTGTCGGGGGGTCGGGGTGCGCGCGCTGTCATGGCGTCGGCTGGGTGGACCGGTGTCGGTCGTGGCGGTGACCGCCGCCGTGGTCGCCGCGGTCGCGGAGGCGTCGGCGGCGACCGTGGTCGGGGCGGTGGTCGGCGGACCGACGGTCACGCTGGTGGCCGCGCTGGCCGCGCTGCTGCTGGGTGCCGCGCTGCTGGACACCCTGGGCCGGGTCCTGTTCTCCGGCGTGGTCGGGCGCGCGGAGGGCACGCTCCGCGCGGACCTGGTCGCGTCCGCGCTGGCGCAGCCGCTGCCCGCGCTGGAGGACCAGGCGGTCGGCGAGCTGCTCGACCGGGTCGACGACGACTGCCGCCAGCTCGCCCAGCTCATCCGGCGGATCGGCTGGGAGACCGGTCGGGCGCTGCTGCGCTCGGTCGTCGCGTGGATCGTCGCCGGCCTGGTGTTCTGGCCGGCGTTCGTGGTGTTCCCGCTGGTGGCCGCGGTGGTCGTGGGGGTGGCCCGGCCGTTGACGCCGCAGATCGCGCGGGCGAAGGTCGCCGAGGAGACGGCCTGGTCGGACCACGCGGCGCAGCTGGAGGAGTCGATCGCCGGGCAGGACGACGTGCGCACCAGTCTGGGCCAGCCGCACGTGGTCGCCGGGTTCGCCCGCCGGGCCGCGACGGTCGTCGCCCGTACGCACGAGGTGTGCCGGATCGCCACCCGGCTCGGGCTGCGGACGGGCGCCGTCGCGCACGCGCTGCTCGGAGCGCTCGCGCTCGGCGGTGTGTGGCTGGTCGCCGGGGACCCGGGCGGCATCGCCGCGCTGGTCACCCTGTGGCTGCTGGCCACCGCGTTCGTCGGCCAGGTCGACGCGATCGTCGACCGGATGCCCGACATCCAGGCCGGTCTGGGCGCGCTCACCCGGGTCTCCTCGCTGCTGGAGACCGAACGGGAGCCCGAGGGCGGGCGTCCGCTGCCGCCGGGGCCCGCCCCGGTGGAGCTGCGCGGCCTGACCGCCGGGTACGACGGCGGGTTCCGCCTCGCCGGGCTCGACCTGACCGTCCCGGCCGGGACGACGTGCGCGCTGCTCGGTCGCACCGGCTCGGGCAAGTCGACGGTCACCAAGGTGCTGTCGCGCGCCGTGGAACCGCCGCGCGGCCAGGTCTTCCTGGCCGGGGTCGACGTGCGCGACCTCGACCTGGACGGGCTGCGCCGGGCGGTCGGCGTCGTCACCCAGCGGACCGAGATCCTGGCCGCGACGCTCGCGGAGAACATCACCCTGTTCGATCCCGCGGTGCCGCGCACCGCCGTGGCGGCGGCGACGGCGGCGCTGGGGCTCGACGAGTGGGTCGACGCGCTGCCCGACGGCCTGGACACCCGTCTCGGCACGGGCGGGATCGCGCTGTCCTCCGGTGAGGAGCAGCTGGTGGCCTTCGCGCGGCTGCTGGTGCGCGACGTCGCCGTCGTGGTGCTGGACGAGGCCACCGCGCGGATGGACCCGCGCACCGAGGAGCGGGTGACGCGCGCGTCGCGGGCGCTGCTCGCGGGCCGCACCGGGATCGTCGTGGCGCACCGGTTGTCCACGATCCGCCGCGCCGACGCCGTGGCGGTGCTGTCCGACGGCCGGCTGGTCCAGCACGGTGCGCGGGAGACGCTCGCCACCGAGCCGGGCCGCTACGCCGACCTGCTCGCCGCGGACCGGTCGCTGCCCGGGCTCCCCGGCACCGGCACCGACACCGGCACCGACGCGGGCACCGACGCCGACGCACCCGCCGCGGCACGGGGTGGCGGCGGCACGGACGACAGCACGGGGGACGCCGACCCGGGGTCGCCGGTGCTGCACCGGGCCGCCCGGCGCGCCGTGCCGCCCCCGGACCCGGTGCCCGCTCCCCCGCTGTGGCGGGTCGTCGTACGACTCGCGCTGGCCCACCCGCGCTGGGGGCTGGCCGGCGGCGCGATGTTCTCCCTCGCCACCCTGGGCTCGGCCACCGGTGTGCTCACCGGCTGGCTGTGGGGGCTCGTCGTCGCGGGTGCGGAGGGCGGTGACCCCCCGTGGGGGCCCGCCGTCGCGCTGACGGTGGTCCTGATGCTGTTCCCGGTGTGGATCGCGGTCGCGTTCCGCACCTACCCGCGCTGGTGGTCCGCGACGACGCTGCGGCTGCGGCTCGGGGTGCTCCGCGGCCAGACCATGCAGCGGCGCGGGCCGCGCTCCCCCGCGGGCGAGGTCGTGGCCCGGGCGCTGGACTCGGACCGGATGATCCTCTACGTGGACCGCTGGGTCGACGTCACCAACTCGGTGATCGTGGTCGTGGTGGCCGGTCTGGTGGCCGCCGACGTGCGCGCGGCCGCCGTCATCGGCGGGTTCCTGCTGGTCTGCGCGGGTGTCGCGGCGGTCGGGGCGCCCTTCGCGGGGCGCTCCGGGCGGATCGCCGCCGACGCCAGGGCGCGGTTCGGCACGGCACTGGGATCGGTCCTGGAGTCGGTGCGCACGGTGAAGCTCGCCGCCGCGACCGGTGCTCTGCGGACCCACCTGGCCGGCGTCGACGGTGACCGGGTGCGGGCCACGGTCCGCGAGTACCGGGTGCGCACCCTGCTCGACGGCGTCCCCGGGGTGCTGCTGCAGGGTGCGGTGGTGCTCACCTGGTCGCTCTACCTGGCCGGGACCTGGCCGCTGGCGACGGCGCTGCTGGTGTCGACCACCCTGAACGGGGCCGGGTTCCTCGGGCAGGTCTGCGCGGCCGCGGTCACCGAGGCCCCGATCGCGCGGCGCTGGCTGCGTGCCGTCGCCCCGTTCGCCGGCCCGGCGGACCTGACCCGGCTGCCGCCCGGGGTCGACCTGACCACCGGGGCCGCGCCCGCCCCGGAGCCGGTGGACCGCGAGCCGCTGCACCGGCTGAGCCTGGAGAAGGTCAGCGCCGTGCACGACGACGGCACCGTCGGCGTCGAGGGCGTGGACCTCGACGTCGACGCGGGCTCGCTGGTGCTGATCACCGGCCGGGTCGGGTCGGGCAAGTCCAGCCTGCTCGCGGGCCTGGCCGGGCTGGTCGGGCACGAGGGGGTCATCCGGTGGAACGGACGAGCGGTGGAGGACCCGCAGACGTTCCTGCGTCCCGGTCAGGTCGCCTACGTCGGGCAGGTCCCGCGGGTGCTGTCGGGCTCGTTCGGCGACAACATCGCCCTCGGGCACGACCGGCCGGTCGTCGATGCGGTCGACGACGCCCGCCTGGACCGCGACGTCGCCGCCGCGGGCGGGCCGGACGCGGTCGTCGGGCACCGGGGCATCCGGCTGTCGGGCGGGCAGGTGCAGCGGGTCGCCATGGCCCGGGCGCTGGCGACCGGGGCCGAGCTGATCGTCGCCGACGACGTCTCCTCCGCGCTGGACGTCCGCACCGAGATCGAGCTCTGGGCGGCGCTGCGCCGCCGGGGCAGCACCGTGGTCGGCGCGAGCACGAAGCGGGCGGCGCTGGCCCGGGCCGACCGGGTGGTCGTGCTGGACCGCGGGCGGGTCGCCGACGAGGGCACCTGGGAGGACCTCGCGCCGCGCTGGTCGCACCTGGCCGGCTGAGCCGGTCGACCGGCCGCGGCGGGGCGACGCCGCGGCCGGTGACCGCTCAGGCCGAGCGCAGGTGCTGCTCCGGCCCGGTGGACGGGGCGGGCCAGCCGATGCTCGCGTCGTGCCCCCGGAAGTTCGACAGCCACCAGCTCCAGTCCTCGGGGACCAGCGAGAACGGGTCGTCGTGGCCGAGCTCGCGGGCGGCCCACACCGGCCAGTGCGCGTTCGCCAGGGCCGGGCGGCCCAGCAGCACCAGGTCGAGCTTCTCCTCGCGGATCGCGCGGTCGGCGTTGGCGGGGATGCCGAGGTTCCAGCTGACCGCGACCGGGATGCCGATCTCCCGGCGCACCAGGGCGCCGCGCTCGACCCAGGCCGAGACGTGCGGGAAGTGCGGGTCGCGCATGTCGTCGGTGTTGCCGCCGAAGGACCGGTCGGCCATGTCGGCGCCGTGCTCGGCGAGCCACCCGACCACCTCGATCGAGTCCTCCCACTGCACGCCGTCGGGGTGGTAGTCGTCGGCGCCCAGGCGGAAGGTCAGCGGGTACTCCTCCGGCCAGACCTCGCGCACGGCGTCCATCGCCTCCAGCAGGAAGCGGGCCCGGTTGGCCTTGCTGCCGCCGTAGGCGTCGGTGCGCCGGTTGGCCAGCGGGGAGTAGAAGCTGGCGCCGAGGTAGCCGTGGGCGAAGTGCATCTCCAGCCACCGGTACCCGGCGTCGGCGGCACGGCGGGCGGCGTCGGCGTAGTGCCGGTGCACGTCCTTGATCTCCTCCACGGTGAGCGCGTGCACCGGGTAGGGGCGCTTGCCGAAGCCGTAGGGGACGTCCGACGGGCCGACGACCTGCCAGCCCTCGGGGTGCTCGGGCGGGAGCTGACGGCCCAGCTCGTTCGCCACCCAGGGCTTGAGCTCGCTGCCGTTGCGCCCGGTGTGGCCGAGCTGGATCGCCGGCACCGCGCCCATCTCGCTGATCATCGCGGTGACCCGCGCGTGTCCCTCGATCAGGTCGTCGTCGTAGATCCCGGCGCAGTGCGGTGTGGTGCGGCCCTCGGGAGCGATCGCGACCTGTTCGGGGAAGACCAGCCCGAACCCGCCGGCGGCGCGCGCACCGAGGTACATGAGGTGGAAATCGTTCATCCTGCCGTCGGTCGAGCGGTACATCGTCATCGGCGACATGGCGATGCGGTTGCGCAGGGTCACGCCCTTGAGCGTGTAGGGGCTGAACAGGTCCGGCACGGTCACTCCTCGGGGGTCGGTCGTGCACCACCGTTCCGTGGCGCCGTCACGCCCGGATGACCTGCGGTTCCCGTCCGGTAACGGTCCCCTCACAGCGGGGCGGGCCCCCGCCGTGAGGGGACCCGGACGGCGGCGCGGGGTGCGCCGATCGGTGCAGCGCGCGGCGTGCGGGCCCGGACCGCGGCGATCCGGTGCCGCTCGGAGCCGGACGCGGTCACGGCGCCGGCTGCGGCCATCCGATGCTCGGCGCGTGGCCACGCATGGTCCGCAGCCACCAGGCGTAGTCCTCGGGGACGAGGGAGAACGGGTCGTCGTGGCCGAGCTCGCGGGCGGCCCACACCGGCCAGTGCGGGTTCGCCAGCGCGGGCCGTCCGAGCAGGACGACGTCGAGCGCACCGGAGCGGACGGCGTCGTCGGCGGTCCGCGGCACCCTGAGGTTCCAGCTCGCGGCGACCGGGATCCCGACCTCGGAGCGGATCCGGCGGGCGCGCTCCACCCAGGCACCCTGCTCACCCCGCATGCCGTCGTGCGAGTCGGGGGTGTTCCCGCCGAAGGACAGGTCGGCCAGGTCGAGACCGTGCTCGCGCATCCACCCGATCGCGGTGACCGCGTCGTCGAACCGGGTGCCGTCGGGGTGCAGGTCGTCGGCACCCAGCCGCATGGTGAGCGGGTACTCCTCGGGCCACACCTCGCGGACGGCGTCGATCGCCTCGAGCAGGAACCGGGCGCGGTTCTCCAGGCTGCCGCCGTAGGCGTCGGTGCGCCGGTTGGCGATCGGCGAGAAGAAGCTGGACCCGAGGTAGCCGTGCGCGAAGTGCAGCTCGACCCACCGGTAGCCCGCCTCGGCGGCGCGCCGGGCCGCGTCCGCCCAGGAGCGGTGCAGGCCGTGGATCTCGCCCACGGTGAGCTCGTGCACCGGGTGGCCGTGCTTCGGACCGCCGAAGGGCACCGGTGACGGCCCGGAGGTCGGCCAGCCGTCGGGGTGCTCGGGCGGCAGCTGGGCCTTGCCCTCCCACGGCAGCTGCTCGCTGCCCTTGCGCCCGGTGTGGGCGAGCTGCACCGCGGCCACACCGCCCATCGCCTCGACCATCGCGACGACCCGTGCGTGACCGGGGACCTGGTCGTCGTCCCACAGCCCGGCGCAGTGCACCGAGGTGCGGCCCTCGGCGGTGACGGCGATCTGCTCGCCGAAGACCAGACCGAACCCGCCCGCCGCCCGGGCACCCAGGTGCATCAGGTGGAAGTCACCCATGTGCCCGCCCCGCGAGCGGTACATCGTCATCGGCGACATCGCGATCCGGTTGCGCAGGGTCACGCCCCGGAGCGTGTACGGGCTGAACAGGTGCGGCATGCCGGGGACTACCCCGGACGGCGGTGGGTCACCGCGGGTCAGCCGCAGTGGTTCTCGTGCCCGGTGTGGGCGGCGTGCTCGACCTGCAGGGTGGAGTGGTCGAGGCCGAACCTCTCCCGCAGCACGTGCCCGGCCCGGTCGAGCACCGAGGTGTCCCCGCAGTGTGCGGACACCTCCTCGTCGACGACGACGTGCGCCGACATCGCGGGGGTGCGGTCGTTGATCGCCCACACGTGCAGGTCGTGGACGTCGGCCACCCCGTCCACGGCCAGCAGCGCCGCCTTGACCTCCTGGGCGTCGACCCCCTTGGGCGCGCCCTCCAGCAGCACGTGCGCCGCCTCGCGCAACAGCGCGACCGCGCGCGGGAGGACCAGCGCGACGATGAACAGCGAGGCGATCGTGTCGGCGTAGGGCCAGCCGGTCGTCATCAGCACGACGGCCGCGGCGAGCACCCCGACCGAGCCGAGCGCGTCGCCGAGCACGTGCAGCATGGCGCCCCGCATGTTCATGTTGCCGCGGTCGCCCCCGGCGAGCACGGCCAGCGACACGAGGTTGCCGATCAGCCCGAGCACCCCGATGACCAGCAGCGGCAGCCCGGGGATCTCGGCGGGCGAGAACAGCCGTTGCACGGCCTCCACCCCGACCCACACGACGACCGCGACGAGGGTCAGCGCGTTGAGGGCGGCGACCAGCACCTCCGCCCGGCCCATCCCGTAGGTCCGCGACGTCGTCGCCGGACACGCGGCGAGCACACTCGCGATCAGCGCGGCGGCCAGGGCGCCCGCGTCGGTCAGCAGGTGGCCGAGGTCGGCCAGCAGCGCGAGCGAGCCGGTGTACACCGCACCCGCCGCGCCGAGGACCGCCGTGACCAGCGTGACGCCCAGCGCCGTGGCCAGCCGGCGCCGGTCGGTACCGGCCCCGACGTGCCCGTGGCCCGACCCGCCGCCGTGTCCGTGCCCCATGCCCGCACCATACATGCACATATACGCATGCGATAACCGGTGGAGGGGTCCGTCACGCCGGCGCGGCGGCCACCGCCTCGATCGTCAGGGCACCGTCGGCGACGCCGACGCGTGCGGTGTCCCCCGCACCGATCCGTCCGTCGAGCAGCATCGACGACAGCGGGTTGTCGAGCTCGCGGCGGATGGTGCGGCGCAGCGGACGCGCGCCGAACTCGGGGGCGAACCCGTGCTCGGCCAGCAGCGCGACGGCGTCGTCGCCGATCTCGAAGCCGATGTCCAGTCGGCCGAGCCGGTCGCGGGTGTCGTCGAGCAGCAGCCGGGTGATCCGGGCGAGCTGGTCGGCGTCGAGACGGCGGAAGACGATCGTCTCGTCGATCCGGTTCAGGAACTCGGGCCGGAACACCTCGCGCAGCCGCGGCATGAGCCGGTCGCGCAGCACCGCGTCCTCCCGCTCGGCGGCGGTGGTGTCCGGCCCCGCGGCCGGGCCGAAGCCGAGCGTGGTGCCGTGCCCGGTGATCAGCTCGGACCCGACGTTCGAGGTCATGATGATCACCGTGTGCCGGAAGTCGACGGTGCGGCCCTGGCCGTCGGTCAGGCGGCCGTCGTCGAGCACCTGCAGCAACGTGTTGAACACGTCGGGGTGCGCCTTCTCGATCTCGTCGAGCAGGAGCACCGAGTACGGCCTGCGGCGCACCGCCTCGGTGAGCTCGCCGGACTCGCCGTAGCCCACGTAGCCGGGCGGGGCGCCGACCATCCGCGCGACGGTGTGCTTCTCGCCGTACTCGCTCATGTCCAGGCGGACGGTGCGGTCCTCGTCGCCGAACAGCGCGGCGGCCAGCGCGCGGGCCAGTTCGGTCTTGCCGACACCGGTCGGGCCGAGGAACAGGAAGCTGCCGACCGGCCGGTCGGGATCGCCGAGCCCGGACCGGGACCGGCGGATCGCCTCGGCGACGGCGGTGACCGCGGCGTCCTGCCCGACGACCCGCTGGTGCAGCTCGTCCTCCAGCTTGAGCAGCCGGTCCCGCTCGGCCTCGGTGAGCTGGGCGGCCGGGATGCCGGTCGAGCGGGACACGACCTCGGCGATCTCCTCCACCCCAACCACCGGCGCCCGGGTCTCGGGGTCGGTGGGGTCGCCGGCCAGCTCCTCGCGCGCAGCGGTGATCTCGTCGCGCAGCTGGGAGGCCTTCTCGTAGTCCTCGTGGGCCACGGCCTGGTCCTTGTCCCGGGTGAGCGCGTCGAGGCGCTGCTCGACCGCGCGCCGGTCGACGGTCGGGGTGCGGGTCCGCAGCCGCACCCGCGCACCGGCCTGGTCGAGCAGGTCGATGGCCTTGTCGGGCAGGAACCGTTCGGTGACGTAGCGGTCGGCCAGCTCGACCGCGGCGCGCAGCGCCTCGGGGGTGTAGCGGACCTGGTGGTGGGCCTCGTAGCGGTCGGCGAGACCGCGCAGGATCGCGACGGCGTCCTCGACCGAGGGTTCGGGCACCAGGACCGGCTGGAACCGGCGGGCCAGCGCGGAGTCGGACTCGATGTAGCGGCGATACTCCTCCAGCGTGGTCGCCCCGATGACGTGCAGCTCGCCCCGCGCCAGCGCGGGCTTGAGCAGGTTGCCGGCGTCCATCGCCCCGCCGCCCTCACCACCGCCGGTGCCCGCACCGACCATCGTGTGCAGCTCGTCGACGAACACGATCACCGAGTCGCTGTGCGCGCGGATCTCCTCGATCAGGGTGCGCATCCGTTCCTCGAAGTCGCCGCGGTACTTGGTCCCGGCGACGACCCCGGCCAGGTCGAGCTGCGCCACGCGGCGCCCGCGCAGGGTGTCGGGGACCTCGCCGTCGGCGATGCGCTGGGCGATCCCCTCGACCACGGCGGTCTTGCCGACCCCGGCCTCCCCGATCAGCACGGGGTTGTTCTTCGTCCGGCGCGACAGGACCTCGACGGTCTGCTCGATCTCGTCCGCGCGGCCGATGACCGGGTCGAGACGGCCGCCGCGGGCGGCCTCGGTCAGGTCCTGGCCGTACTGGTCCAGGGTCGGGGTGCCGGTCTCGGGCGCTGCGGCGTCGGTCGGCACCGTTCCCGGCTGCGGCGACCCCGACGGGGTGCCCGGTGCCATCGCGCCCGGGGTGAACCGGGAGCGGGCGAGCAGGCGGCCCGCGGCGGAGTCCTCGTTCGCGGCGAGCGCGAGCAGCAGGTGCTCGGGGCCGATGTAGCTGGACCCGAGGGAGCGCGAGACCTGGTGGGCGTCGAGCAGGGCGCGCTTGGCCGACGGGGTCAGCGACGGCGGCCGCGCCGGATCCGGGTCACCGCTGCCCGGCCGCGGCAGCCGCTCCTCCAGGATCCGCGCGATGGCGTCCGGATCCCCTCCGGCCCGGGTGATCCAGGCTCGGGTGGTCCCGGTCCGCGCGCAGGCCAGCAGGATGTGCGTGGCGTCGAGGTCGGTGTCGCCGCGCTCCATCGCCTCCTGGCCGGCGCGCGCCATGATCTCGCGTGCGCCCCCGCTGAGCAGGCGCGTCAGGTCGATCCGGTGCACCGGGCCACGGGGGTCGCCGGGGCCGAAGAAGCCGGTCATCGTCCACCTCTCGTCGGTTCGGTGACGAACGGTTCCCCGATGTCGCGGACGCCGAAACCACTGCTCAGGACGCGGCGAGCACGTCCGCCGCGACGTCGCGGCACACGGCCCAGCCGTACTCGACGCCCCGCTCGGCGGGATAGGTGGTGAGCACCGCGAGGGCGCGGTCCTCCCAGGCCAGGACGCAGTGCACGTTCCACCCGTCGGCACCGTGCAGGGCCCAGCCGTTCTTCTCCGCGACGGCACCGGGCAGCACGTCACGGATCCCCGAGCGACCGTCCGGGGTGACGGCGTCGAGATCGGCGAGCAGAGCCTCGCCGCCGGGCCACTCCGGCGCGCGGTCGCGCACGCAGGCCAGGATCCGGGCGGCGTCCAGGGCGGTGAGCTGGGTGTAGGACCACCACCCCGGCCGCGACGTCGCCACGTCCACCCCGCACTCCGGTCCCAGCCGCGCGGTGCTCGCGTCCCGGCCGAGCGCGCGGTAGAGACGCTCGGCGGCGTCGTCGTCCGAGGCGCGGACGGCGGCGGCGATGTCGGCACGCGTACCGGCCGTCACCGGGCGGCCCGCGGCGGCGCGCAGGGTGTCGGCCGCCAGCCACGCCTTGATCGTCGACTCGGCCTCGGACCGGTCGGTCGCCGCGTCCGCCGAGCCGGTCCAGCGGCCGTCCCCGGTGTCGAGCAGGGCCCAGTTGACGGTGAGGCCGTCCTCGCCCTCCCGGTCCACCGACAGCGTTCCGGGCGCGAGGTCGAGCGGGTCGGCGGTGGCCGAGCCGGTGATCGCCGCGAGCAGCTCGCGCAGCGTGCCCGGCCCGGGCGTCCCGTCGCCGTCGCCGGAGCCGTCGGCGTCGGCGTCGGGCGCGGGGGCGCGGGGACCGGGGTCGGCGTCGGTCGGTGCGCTCTGGTGCTGCGCGGGGTGCGGGGTGGCACCGCCGGGGGCGGCACCGGCGGCGCCCCAGAGCGCGGGCGCCACCACCACTGCCGCCGTCACGACCGCGGCCGTCAGCGCGCGGGCGCGGGAGAACCGCCGAGGGCGGTGCGCAGGTCGGGACACGGGCCTCTCCGGTCGTGGACGACCCGACAGCCGTCCCGTCATCGATGGTGCACCGCCGATCGACGAACCGGACAGGGAGGACGCGGGGTTCACACAGGATTTTCAGGTTCCGGCCGCCCCGACCGGCAGGGCACCGCGCCGCCGACATACCGTGCCGCAACGATCGACCGACCGACGACGAGTGGGGGTGGCGGGGTGGGCTGGACGCGCACGATGCCGGTGGAACGGATCCTGGCCCGGAGCAGGTCCGGTGACGGATCCGCGGGCGGTGGCGGTGACGGAGGGGGCACCCCGCTCAAGCGCACGCTCAAGGCCCGCGACCTGGTCGGCTTCGGGGTCGGCATCATCATCGGGACCGGCATCTTCACCCTGGCCGGGGTGGAGGCCCAGCAGCACGCGGGCCCCGCGGTGACGCTGTCGTTCCTGATCGGTGCGGTCGTCGCCGGGCTCGCCGCCGTCTGCTACGCCGAGCTGGCCTCCTCGGTCCCGACCGCCGGGTCGGCCTACACCTACGCCTTCGCCACCCTCGGCGAGGTGTTCGCCTGGATCATCGGCTGGGACCTGCTGCTGGAGTTCGGCCTCGGGCTCGCGGTGGTCTCGCGCAGCTGGTCGGGCTACCTGACGTCGCTGTTCGGGCTGCCCTCGGCCTGGTTCGGGGAGGACGCGACCGTCAACGTCGGCGCGGTCCTGATCATCGCCGTGCTGACCGTCGTCGCCGTCGCCGGGATCCAGCAGTCGGCCCGGCTGACCAACCTGCTGGTGCTGGTGAAGCTCGCGGTGTGCGTGCTGATCCTCGCGGTCGGCGTGTTCTACGTCGACCCGGCCAACCTGCAGCCGTTCATCCCGCCGGCCCAGGCCCCCGACGACGGCGGCTCGGTGTTCACCCAGCCGATCATCTCCGGGGTGTTCGGGCTCGCACCGACCGTGTTCGGCGTCGGCGGCATGCTCACCGCGGCCGCGGTGGTCTTCTTCGCCTACACCGGTTTCGAGGCGCTGGCCAACCTCGGCGAGGAGGCGAAGCGCCCCGACCGCGACCTGAAGATCGGCCTGCTCGGCGCGCTCGCCGTCTGCGCGGTGCTCTACGTCGGCGTCTCGCTGGTGCTCACCGGGATGGTCCCCTACACCGAGATCGACACCGGAGCCCCGCTGGCGTCGGCGTTCGCCGGCGTCGGGCTGCCGTGGGTGGGGGCGCTGATCGCGCTCGGCGCGGTGACCGGTCTGACCTCGGTGATGATGGTGGAGCTGGTGACGATCGGCCGGATCGGCTTCGCGATGGGCCGCGACGGGCTGCTGCCCGAGGCCATCGGCACCGCACACCCGCGGTGGGGCACCCCGCACCGCATGACGATCATCGGCGGCGTCGTCTGCGCGGTGATCGCGGCGTTCACCCCGATCACCGCACTCGCCGACATGGTGTCGATCGGCGCGCTCTCGGCGATGATCATCGTGGCGGTCGCGGTGCCGGTGCTGCGCCGGACCCGCCCGGACCTGGAGCGGCCGTTCAGGGTCCCGTTCTCCCCGGTCGTGCCCGCGCTGACCGCCGTCGCCTGCCTGTACCTGATGCTCAACCTGAACCTGGACACCTGGATCCGGTTCGTCGGCTGGCTGGTGCTCGGACTGCTGGTCTACGCCGTCTACGGCCGCACGCACTCGTTCCTGGCGCGGGAGTCCGCCGCCGGGCGGGACCGGGACTGAGCCGGCCCCGCCGGGGGCGGCTCAGCGGTGCAGGGCCTCGCGGGGGGTGATCTCCCCGCGGGCCAGGGCCCGCCGGACCCGGCGGGCCGCGGTCAGCCTGCGGCGGACCTGACGGACCGGCTCGACCTGCGTCGCGCGGTGCAGACGCTCGTTGAGCCGGCCCTGGTCGTGCCGGCGGTCGAGCAGCGACCAGGAGAACGCGAGCGCGTCCTCGGCGCCGTCGAGGCTCTCGGGGACCGTCTCGAACCACTCCATGCTGGCCCGGGCCATCCGCTGGATCGGCGCCATCGCGGTCCGCCGGCGGGCGTCGTACCCGGCGAGTGCGGCCTCGACGTCGTCGGTGCCGCGGGTGCCGCGCGGGTACAGCTCCTCGGCCAGCGCGATCGAGTCGGCGACGGCGAGCACGGTGCCCGACCCGATGGCGAAGTGCGTGGTGTGGGCCGCGTCGCCGGCGAGGACGACGTTACCGTCGCGCCAGGACATGTTCCGCACCTCGCGGAACTGGAGCCACGGCGAGGACCCCATGCCGGGCGGGGCGATGAGCGAGTGCCCGTCCAGGGAGCGCGCGAAGACGCCCTCCAGCATCCGCATGGCCTCCTGCGGCGCCATGGTGTCGAGCCCGAGGCCCTTCCAGGTCTCCGGCGTGCACTCCACGATGCAGGTGCTGACGCAGTCCGCGGCGGGGTAGGCGTGGAACCAGATCCAGCCGGCGTGGGTCTTCTCGAAGGCGAAGGTGAACGGCCGGAACGGCTTGCTCGTGCCGAACCAGACGTAGCGGTTCGAGCCGTGCTCGACCCGGGTGCCGAACGCGTCGGCCCGGGCCGCGCGGATCGCGGACCCCACCCCGTCCGCGGCGACGACGACGTCCGCGCCCGCGGTCAGCGGGTCGCCCGCGGTGTCCCCGTCCGCGGCGACGGCCGTGTCGAACAGGAGCTTCACGCCGACCTGGCGGGCCCGCTCGCCCAGGATCTCCAGCAGCCGCGCGCGGCCGATGGAGTAGCCGTAGCGGCCACCGAGGTGCACCGGCCGCCCGGAGACCTCCACGACCTGGGAGTCCCACACGTGCGCCGCGGCGCGCACCCGCTCCGCGCCGAGGGGGTCGGTGCGGAAGAGCTCGTCGAGGATGTCCTCGCCGAGCGTGACCGCGAAGCCGGAGGCGGTGCCGGGCGCGTTGCGCTCCGCGAGGACGATCTCGTCCTGCCCACCCGACCGCAGCCGGGCGAGGATCGAGAAGTACAGACCGGCCGGTCCACCACCGACGACCACGATCTTCACACCGGACCTCCATCGGATGGAATCGAGCTGCGACGCAACGACCCTACGAATCCGGTGGACCCGGCCGGACACCGGGTCCGACCGTGGGGTCCGGCCACCGGCGGTGACGGTGCGCCCACGGTCGGCGAGCGGCTCGGCGCCGGGGCTCAGCCCTGCCGACCGCGCAGGTTCGACCGCCGGACGCGCCGGGCGGTGGTCAGACCGCGCCGCACCTGGCGCAGCGCGGGCACCTGGGTGGCCCGGTGCAGGGTGCGGTGGAGGCGCCCCATGTCGCCCCGGCGGTCGGTGAGCGACCAGGCGAAGTCGACCGGGTCGGTCACCTGCTCGAGCTGGCGCCCGGCCTGCTCGAACCACTGCATGTTGCGCCGCGCGGCGTCCTGGATCGGGCCGATCTGGGCGCGCCGGCGCGCGTCGTAGGCCGACAGCGCGGCCCCGCGCCCGTTGAGCCGGGTCAGGTCGGCCGGCGCGGACCGGCCCGCGACGCCGTAGAGCGCGTCGACCAGGCCCATCGAGTCCTGCATGGCCAGCACGGTGCCCGAGCCGATGCCGAAGTGCGTGGTGTGTGCGGCGTCGCCGGCCAGCACCAGGTCGCCGTCGCGCCAGGTCCGGTTCCGGACCTCGCGGAAACGCAGCCAGGGCTTGTCCCCCAGCCCGCCGAGCGGCTCGATGAGGCGGCGCCCGGCCAGCGTGCGGTGGAAGACCGACTCCACGAGCCGGACCGCCTGGGCCCCGGACATGTGGTCGAGGCCCAGCCCCTGCCAGGTGTCGGGCTCGCACTCGACGATGCAGGTGCTCACCCCGTTCGACGACGGGTACAGGTGGATCCACATCCAGCCCGCGTCGGTCGGCTGGAAGTCCCAGACGAAGGTGTCGGAGTCGCTGTCGGCGCCGAGCCAGACGTAGGGGTTGGTGCCCTCCTCGACGGTGGTCCCGAAGTGCTCCGCGCGCGCCGTGCGGATCCGGCTGCCGACGCCGTCGGCGGCGACGACGAGGTCGGCGTCGAGGGCGTCGCGCTCGACCGGGGAGCCGTACTCGATCTTCACGCCCAGCTGCTCGGCCCGGCGGGCCAGCACGTCGAGCAGGTCGACCCGGGCGATCGCGTAGCCGTACTTGCCGCCGACGTGGACCGGGCGGTGGTCGCCCACCCGGATCTCCTGGGCGTTCCACAGCCGCGACGCGCGACGCAGGGCCTCCCCGCCCTCGGGGTCGTTGCGGAACGCGTCGTCGAGCATGTCCTCGCCGTAGGTGACGGCGAACCCGTGGGTCCGTCCCGCCTCGTTGCGTTCGTACACGACGACCTCGTCGCGTCCACCGGATCGGAGCGTGGCGAGGACGGCCAGGTAGAGGCCGGCCGGCCCCCCTCCCGCGCAGGCGATACGCACGCGGACCCCCTTCGGTTCATGACGTCACCAAGATGGATGCACCGTAGCGCAGGGGTTGCAGACCGCGACCGGGCGTGTATGTCCACGGTGTCCGTCCTGGGCGGTCGCTCCGCGTGCGCAGGCCCTCCCCCGGACACCCGGGCGGTCGACACCTGGTTAGCGTGGAGGTGTGGCTGAACTCAGCGGGTCCTCGCGCGCCGTCGACCGGCGGTGTGCGCGATGAGCGTCGGCGAGCTGGTCGCCGGGCGGGTCCGCTCGGTCCGCCGCGAGATGGGCAACCCGCTGTACCGCAACGCCTACGCCCTGATGCTCAACACCGTCGTCAACTCCGGCTTCGGGTTGCTCTACTGGGTGTTCGCCGCACGGGTGTTCAGCACCGAGGAGGTCGGCCGTGGCAACGCCATGGTCAACCTGATGATGCTGATCTCGGTCCTGACCTCGCTCAACTTCGGCCAGGCCCTCATCCGTTTCCTCCCGACGGCCGGGCGCGACTCACGCTCGCTGGTGCGGCTCGCGTACGGGATCAGCGCCGCGATGGCCGTCGTCGGCTCGGCGGCGGTCATGACCTACTGCCACCTCGCCTACGCCCCGGGCGACCCGCTGCACGTCTCCCCCGGTTTCGCCGCGTGGTTCGTCGTGTCCACCGCCGCGTGGTCGATCTTCAACCTGCAGGACCAGGTCCTCACCGGGCTGCGCTCGGCGATGTGGGTGGTGCTGGAGAACGGCGTCTACGGCGTCGTCAAGCTCGGGCTGCTCGTGGTCGTCGCGTTCACCTCGGTGTCCGACGGCGTGTTCACCTCGTGGAGCGCGCCGGTCATCGCACTACTGGTGCCGTTCACCCTGCTCATCTCCCGACGGTTGCTGCCCCGGCACACCGCGGAGACCGCGGACCGTGACGACGCGGGCGCCCCGGACCGCGCCACGCTGGCCCGCTACATGGGCGGCGACTACCTGGGCCAGGTGTTCAACCAGGCCATGTCGTCGTTCCTGCCGGTGCTGGTCGTGATGACGATCAGCCAGGCGGCCAGCGCCTACCTGCTGCCCGCCCAGACCGTCTTCCTCGCGATGAGCATGCTCTCCATGGCGATCACCTCGGCGCTGGTCGTGGAGGGCTCCCGCAACCCGGATCACGCGCACGTGTTCGCCCGCGCGGTACTGCGCCGGATCTGCCTGCTGGTGTGGCCCGCCTCGCTGATCATCGCGCTGGCCGCCCCGCTACTGCTGTGGTTCTACGGTCCGCAGTACGTGGAGAACTCCACGACCCTGCTGCAGCTGCTGATGGTGTCGATGTTCCCGCGCGTCGTCGTGACGATGTGGATGACGAAGTCCCGGCTGGCGAACCGCACCTTCCCGCTGGCCGTGCAGCAGCTGGTGCACTGCGCGATCGTGCTGGGTGGGATCCCGCTGCTCGCGCCCACGCTCGGGGTGGACGCCGTCGGCTGGATGTGGCTCGCGGGCGAGCTGGTCCTCGCCATCGTGTTCGCCCCCTCGGTGGTGCGCTGGCTGCGCCGGCCGGTCCCCCCGCACCCGCCCGGCGACGCCGGCCCCGGCGACACGGACCCGCTCGACCGGGACGACGACACCCGCCCCCTCGGGGGTCCGCACGACCCCCGACCCCTCGGGGGTCCGCACGACCGGACCCACGAGTTCCCCCGCGTCCGCGACTGACCGCGACAACCCTGTCGATCAGTACCTGAGTGCTGTCCGACCAGGCGTCGACAGCGCTCGGGTACTGATCGATCGGCGGCGGGCGCCGTCGTCGCGGGATGTGTGCACGGTTCGGCCCCGGTGGCGCCTCGACGACGGTCACCGCGCCGCCCCGGGGCCGGGGCCGGCTGCGCGCCGTCGCCACACCCCTTCGCGGGCGGCCACACCCGTTGCGACGGGTGTGGGCGCGGGCGAGGGGTGTGGACCCGCGGCGACGTGCGGCGACCCGGTGTGTGGGGTGCCGCTCCCGGCTGCGGGGGGTGTCTCTATGGGTTCGTCAAGCGGCGGCGAGTTCTGGATCGGGGTTGTTGACCGTGGGCGGGTTGTAGGGGCGGCGGTCGCGGAGCATGGCGTAGATGACGTCGGTGCGGCGTCGGGCGAGGCAGATCAGGGCGGCGTTGTGTCGTTTGCCGGCGGCTCGTTTGCGGTCGTAGTAGGCGCGGCTGGCGGGGTCGGCCAGGGCGGCGAATGCGGACAGGAACAGCGCGGATTTCAGGGCGTGGTTGCCGCGCTGGGATCGGGTTTCGCCTTTGATCGAGGTGCCGGAGCGGCGGGTGACTGGGGCGAGGCCGGCGTAAGCGGCGAGGTGCCCGGCGGTGGGGAACCCGGAGCCGTCGCCGACGATGGTGAGGATCTTGATGGCGGTCCTGACCCCGAGTCCGGGCATCGAGGTCAGGACCGGTCCAAGAGGGTGGGCCTCCAGGCGGGCTTCGAGCTCGTCGGCGAGCTGGTCGCGTTCGGTGTGGACCTGGCGCAGCTGCCCGGCGACGCCGGTGATGACACGGGCGAACGCGGCCGTGCCGGGAACGGTCAGGCTCTGGGCGTCGAGCGAGGTCAGGATCTGGGCGGGAAGGGTGCGGGCCAGTCGAGGCGACCGGGCCCGCATCGTCTCGGCGATCCCGTCAGCGCCGAGCTCTCGCAGGGCTTGCGGGGTGGGCGCGGCCGCGAGCAGGTCGAGCACGCCACCGCGGTCCAGGCGTGGCCCGAGCAGGCGTTCCAGGGCGGGATGAACATGCAGCAGGGCGTCGCGCAGCCGGTTCGTCAGCCGGGTGCTCTGCCCAGCCAGGTCATCGTCGTAACCGGCGAGCACAGTGAGTTCGGCGAGGGTCTCGTCGTCGGTGCCGACCCGGCGCAGGGTGTGCGGCATCGTCCGGGCGGCCTCGGCGATCACGTGGGCGTCGCGGGCGTCGGTCTTGGCCTGCCCGGGATGCAGGTCGGCGATGCGGCGCATCGCCAGCCCGGGCAGGTAGGCCACCGTGATCCCCAGATCACGAGCGACGGCGATGGCCAGCGCTCCGATCGAGGCGGGCTGGTCGATGACCATCAGCACCGCGCCGTGCTCGGCCAGCCCGGACAGCACGGTGCGCAGCGCCGATTCGTCGTTGGGCAGGGCCTTGTCGTGCACCCG
Organism: Pseudonocardia sp. ICBG1293; assembly: GCF_020131355.1. Lineage (GTDB taxonomy): Bacteria > Actinomycetota > Actinomycetes > Mycobacteriales > Pseudonocardiaceae > Pseudonocardia. The sequence goes on along the minus strand of NZ_JAHLEL010000006.1, from coordinate 543,430 downwards.
CTTCCCGTTGGTGTCGACCGCGCAGGCGTGGTGTTCGGACTTGCCCACGTCCAGGCCGCAGAACACCGCGAACCCGGTCGGGTGCTGGTCAGGATCGGGCAACCGCCGCTCCCTTCTCGTCGCGGCAGGCCGACCACGAGCACCCGCGCCGGCAGCCACGTTACGAGCAGACCACACGGGTCAGGTCTCTATCAGCGGTCGTTGGCGCCCTCCGGCCACGGCGACAACACCCCCCAGATCATCGGGCGACAGGGGCAGTCAGTCATACCGCGGCCGGCGGCCTGCAAGCCCTCAGCGGGCTTGATCAAGAAGGTAACGGGGGCGGGGTCGTCGGGCCTCGGCACGGCGGACGGTGTGCGGCGGCGAGGGCCGCGCAGAGCCGGGGCGCGCGAGGGCCCGGTGAGTGAACGGGCCCGCCGGATGCACAGGGCCGCCGGACCCACAGGGCCACCGGACGCACAGGGCGGCGGACGCACAGGGCGGCGGACGCGATGCACGAGGCCGCCGGATGGACGAGGCCGCCAGGATGCACGAGGCCGCGGGACGCACGGGGCCGCCGGACACACAGGCAGCCGGATGCACGAGCGATGCGTGTGCGCCCCGGTGGAGCCGCGTGCCGGGGTCGGCCGAGAGCCGGGTGGGCCCGAGGGCCGGTCAGGAGCGCCGGATGAACTTCTCCGGGATCGGCGTCCCGTTGCGCCACAGGTTGCCCAGGGCCCGGTCGAAGGCGCGCGGACGCAGCCGGACGAGCCCGCCGCCCGGGTTGTGCGTGATCTCGCCGAAGTAGACGTGGCCGTCCACGTCGTAGAGGTCGACGCGGGCGAAGGTGAAGTCCTTGCCCAGCGCGCGGGCGATCTCCAGCATCCGCTCGTAGGACGCGGGCTTCTCCGGCAGGGCGTCGGCCTGGGAGAAGCGTCCGGAGATCCGGAACGGGACCCAGTCCGGGTGCAGCATCGTCGAGGTGTGGGCGACGAACCGGTCCTGGTCGATGACCACCATCGCGGGCTCGCCGTGGAAGACGAAGAACTTGTAGTCGGCGGGCGGCTTGGTGCCGTCGCCGATCATCTCCTCGACCACGACGCGCGGGGTGAGGCCCTCGTAGGGACGCTCCCGCCAGCCGTGGGTGAAGAAGTCGGTGCGCAGCCAGCGGGCGACCGTCGACCGGATCTTCGCGTGGTCGGCGGCGGCCGGGTGGCGCACCAGGATCGTCATGTCGCAGCCGTGGGTGCCCTTGACGACGTAGGGGCCCGCGGGGGCGTCCAGGTCCAGGTCCTCGGCGCGTTCGACCACCTGGATCAGCGGGATGAGGTGCTCGGCACCGATGCGCTCGGCCACGTGCTCGCGCGCGGTGTACTTGTCCGCGGTGACGTGCACCAGCTCCGGCTGGTCGTCGAGGTTCTTCTTCGCGAGCAGCTGGGACCACGTCCGTGGCCGCCGGAACGTCGTCAGCTCGCCCTGGAACAGCGCGTGATGGGCCATCGCGAAGGCGCGGTGCGGCAGGAACCGGAGCCGTCGGGACAGCATCACCCGTGCGTCGAACGACATTCTCCGGACGATAGCGACCCTGTCCCACCACCCGGCGCACCGGCCCCGGACCGCGGGATCCGGGGGCGAGGCAACCCCGTACGCCACAGCGACGTCACCAACGGTGTCCGCGCTCGTTGCCATTCGCGAGGAATGCCCGCAGCACGAGCCCCGTTCGAGGGCGTGCCGAACGCTCTGCGTCACCCCCTACGGTGAATGCGGGGACGACGGCGTCGAAGACGGGCGCGCCCCGGAAGGAGCTCCGACTGTGCCGATCGTGCGGAACCCCCACGTCCTGGTCACCGTGATCACGCCGGCCTACAACGTCGGTCCGTGGATCGGTGAGGCCATCGACTCGGTGCTCGCGCAGACCGAGTCGCGGTTCGAGTACCTGGTCGTGGACGACGGGTCGACCGACGACACCGCCGCCGTCGTCCGCTCGCGCGCCGAGCGCGACCCGCGGGTCCGGCTGATCCAGGTCGAGAACGGTGGGTCCGGCGCCGCGCGCAACCGGGCGCTGGCCGACAGCGAGGCTCCGTTCGTGGCCTTCCTCGACGGCGACGACCGCTGGCACCCCGACTTCCTGGCGCACATGCTCGAGACCATGCACACCGCCCCGCCCGGGGTCGGCATGGCGTACTGCCACACCCGCGTGATGCTGGAGTCCGGCCAGGTCGTGGCGCTGCGCTGGCAGCCGACGGGCAAGGTCGACATCGACAAGCAGCTCGTCGAGAACAACCCGCCGCACAACGGCAGCTCGCTGATGATCCGCCGGGCCTGCTTCGACCAGGTCGGTGGCTTCGACTGCTCGCTGCCCTCCGCGGTCGACTTCGAGATGTGGCTGCGGATCGCCGCCGGCTCGAACTACCCGCTGATGTGGGGCACCCGTCGCTGGCTGCTCGACATGCGGCTGATGCGGACCGGCTCGATCAGCTCCAACCGCCAGCGCCGGTTCGAGTGCCTGGACAAGGTCATCGCCGACTACGCGCCGCGGATGACCCGCCAGCACCCGGGCATGGCCTACGTCCGGCCCGCGGTGTTCGCCTACCGCGACGGGCTGGACGACTTCGGCGACCGCTGGGCGCTGCTGGCCCGCGAGGCCGGGGCGAAGGAGCTCGCGAAGGACTCGTGGGGCCGGTCGCTGCTGGCGTGGAGCAGCGCGGGTCGCGAGCGGCGCGCGCAGCTGCGCAACGTCCGCGACAGCGCCCGCAACAGCGCCTACAAGGGCGTGTCCGGGGCACTGCGCACCGCGGAGAAGCTCAACTCGCTGCGAGGGTGATCCCGGCCGCGCCGGCGGACGGGCGGTGCCGCGCCTGCCGGGACGCCACTCCCGACCCCGCGGCCCGCGGGCGCCCGCCCGCTCCCGCATGATGGGCCGGTGGTGGCGGTAGGGGCGGGCCGGACGGAACGACGGGCCCGGGCGGCGGTGGCCCTGGTGTTCCTCACCAACGGCCTGGTGTACGCGAACCTGCTGCCCCGCTTCCCGCAGATCAAGGCCGACCTGGGTCTGTCCAACACCCAGCTCGGGCTGGCGGTGGCCGCGATGCCGTTCGCGGCGCTGCTGGCCGGGTTGACCGCCGGGCCGCTCATCGCCCGGTTCACCTCGGCGAAGGTCGCCTCGTTCGGGATGGCGGTGATCGCGCTCGGCGTCGTGCTGGTGGCGTTCGCGCCGTCCTGGGCACTGTTCGCCACCGCGATGCTGCTGGTCGGGGCGTCGGACGCGGTCGTCGACGTGGCACAGAACGCGCACGGGCTGCGGGTGCAGCGCCGCTACGGGCGGTCGATCCTCAACGGCTTCCACGCGCTCTGGTCGGTCGGCGCGGTCGTGGGTGGGCTGATGGGCGCGGCCGCCGCCGGGGCCGGGCTGGCACTGCCGGTGCACCTGGGTCTGTCGTCGCTGCTCTCGGTGATCATCGCGGTCGCGGTGTACCCGCTGCTGCTGCGCGGCGCCGACGGCGACGACCGCCCGGCCGACGACGGGGTCGCCGGGGCCCCGCCGCGCAGGCCGTGGAGCGGTCTCGCGCCCCGCACCGTGGCGCTGCTCGCCGTGTTCGGGCTGGTCGCGATCTCCGGCACGCTGGTCGAGGACTCCGGCGCCACCTGGGCCGCGGTGTACCTGCAGGGCCTCGGGGCGGGGGCGGCGGTCGCCGGGCTCGGCTTCGTCGCGCTGCAGGGCTGCCAGTTCGTCGGGCGGCTGGTCAGCGACCGGATGGTCGACCGGTTCGGGCAGCGGGCCGTCGCACGCGCCGGTGGCGGGCTGGTGCTGGCCGGGGCGGGGCTCGCGCTCGCGTTCCCGTCGGTGCCGGGCACCGTCGCCGGGTTCGGCGTCGCCGGGTTCGGGGTGGCGACCCTCGTCCCGGCCGCGATGACCGCCGCCGACCACCTGCCGGGGCTGGCGCCGGGCACCGGGCTGACGATCGTCACCTGGCTGATGCGGGTGGGGTTCCTCGTCTCGCCGCCGGTGGTCGGGCTGGTCGCCGACGCGACGTCGCTGCGGGTCGGGCTGCTGGTCGTCCCGCTCGCCGGGCTGGTCGTGGTGCTCGTCGCCGGGGTGCTGGCCGGGCGGCACCGGCCCGACTGAGCACCGGTCGACATGATCACGACCGGATCCGACAGGATCCGACAGGATCCGACAGGATCATCGGTACGTCTCGACACGAATCGGTCGGCGCCCTAGCGTCGTGACGCATGTCACCCACCGTCCCGCCGGCGTCGCCGGGACCCACGCTCCGGTCGTCCCGCAAGGTCGCCACCGCCAGCCTGGTCGGCACCACCATCGAGTGGTACGACTTCTTCATCTTCGGCACGGCCGCGGCCCTGGTGTTCAACCAGGTCTTCTTCCCCTCGGTCGATCCCGTCACCGGGACGCTGTCCGCGTTCGGCGCGTTCGCCGTCGGCTTCATCGCCCGCCCGCTGGGCGGGGCGGTGTTCGCGCACTTCGGCGACCGGGTCGGCCGCAAGCCGATGCTCGTGTACTCGCTGCTGCTGATGGGCGCCGCGACCGTCGGGATGGGTCTGCTGCCCGGCTACGACACCCTCGGGGTGTGGGCACCGGTCCTGCTGGTGACACTGCGGTTCCTGCAGGGGTTCGGCGTCGGCGGCGAGTGGGGCGGGGCGGCGCTGATGGCCGTCGAGCACGCCCCGGCGCACCGGCGCGGGTTCTACGGCAGCTGGCCGCAGGTCGGCGTCCCGCTCGGGCTGGTGCTGGGGACGGCGACGTTCGCGGTCCTGTCCGCGACGCTCACCGACGAGCAGTTCCTGGCCTGGGGCTGGCGGGTGCCCTTCCTCGCCAGCATCGCGCTGATCGCGGTCGGCATGTGGATCCGGCTGGGCGTCCACGAGTCGCCGGTGTTCCAGCAGGCGATGGACGAGAAGTCCGCGAACCGGATGCCGGTGCTGGAGGCGCTGCGCACCTACCCGCGGGAGATTCTGCTCGCGGCCGGGTCGTTCCTGGCGACCAACTCGACGTTCTACGTCTCCTCGGTCTGGCTGGTCACCTACGCCACGCAGCAGCTGTCCTACGACCGGACCACGATCCTCGCCGCGAACTCGGTGCTGTCGCTGTCGGACATCCCGCTGATCCTGGCGTTCGGGTTGTTGTCGGACCGGATCGGGCGGCGCCCGATGTTCGTCGGCGGGATGGCACTGCTGGCGGTGTTCGCGGTGCCCTACTTCTGGCTGGTCTCGACCGGCAGCATCTGGCTGTTCCTGCTGGGCGGGCTGATCGTGCAGGTGGCGCGCTCGGCGGTGTACGGGCCGCAGTCGGCGTTCTTCGCCGAGCAGTTCACCACCAGGATGCGGTACTCGGGCGCGTCGCTGGCGTACCAGATCGCGTCGATCCTGGGCGGACTGGCACCGCTGCTGTGCACCGCGCTCGTCGCGTTGACCGGGTCCCTCTACGCCGTCGCCGGCTACGTGGTCGGGATCGCGCTGGTGTCGATGGTCTGCTCCTGGCTGATGACCGAGACGCTGCGGTCGGGACTGCGCGACGACGCCGCCGTCGTCGCGCGGACCTGACCGCTACCGTCCGCCGGTGGTGGTCACCGGCGTGCCCGGCTCCCGGGCACGCCGGGCCGCGACGAGGTCGCCGACACCGAGCACCAGGGCCAGCGCCACCAGCCCGACGGTGATCAGCAGGCCGTGCGAGATGGCGTCCGCCCAGTCGCCGCCGGACGCGGTCAGCCTCCCGAAGAACACCGCGCCGACCGCGGACAGGCCGACCGCGGTCCCGATCCGCTGCCCGGTCTGCAGCACCGCGCCCGCCGTGCCGCCGGAGGTGTGCGGGATCTGCGACAGGGCCAGGGTCTGGTTCGGGGCGATCACCAGGCCGCCGCCCGCGCCGGCGAGCAGCAGCGGCCCGGCGATCGCGAGCCCGGTCCACGGGCTGTGCGCGGTCGCCGCGAGGACGAGTGCGGTGACACCCAGCCCGACCATCACCGTGGCCAGCCCCACGACGATCATCGGCTGTCCGAAGCGCGCCACCAGGCGCCCGCTCAGCGCGGAGGTCACCGCCGAGCCGAGGGCGAACGAGGTCATGGTCAGGCCGGTCTGCAGTGGCGTGTAGCCCAGGCCGTTCTGCAGGTACAGCGTGAGCACGAAGAAGATCGAGGTGAACCCGGCGAAGTAGACGGTGCCGAGCGCGGCGCCGACGGCGTAGCCGCGGGTCCGCAGCAGCGCGAAGTCGATCAGCGGGTGGCCGTGCACGCGCTTGGCCCGCCGCTCCCACACCACGAACACCGCCAGCACCGCGACCGCCACCGCGACCAGCCACCACGGTGCCGACGCCGGGTCCCGCTCGGCCAGCACCAGCGGCAGCATCAGCGCGACGACGGCGACGCCGAGCAGCACCGAACCGACCACGTCCAGCGGGCGCCGCTCCCCCGTGGTGACGGCGTCGGCCGACAGCAGGCGGAACGCCGCGACCAGCGCCACGACACCGATCGGGATGTTGACGAAGAAGACCCAGCGCCAGCCGTCGGCGTCGCCGGCCCAGGCCAGCAGCAGCCCGCCGAGCAGTGGGCCCACCGCGGTGGAGATCCCGACCACGGCGCCGAACATCCCGAACGCCGAGCCCCGCTCCGGGCCGCGGAACAGGTCCTGGATGAAGCCGACGACCTGCGGGGACAGCAGCCCGGCCGCGACGCCCTGCACCAGCCGGACCGCGACCAGCACCTCCGCGCTCGGTGCGAACCCGGCGACCGCGCTGGTGAGGGTGAACAACGCGAGGCCGGTGACGAACATGCGACGGCGGCCGCGGTCGTCGCCCAGGCGCCCGGAGGCCACGAGGACCAGACCGAACGTCAGCGCGTAGCCGGACACGATCCAGGACAGCTGCGCGGCCGAGGCGCGCAGGCCGGTCTGCATGGCGGGCAGCGCGACGTTGACGATGCTCACGTCGAGCAGGCTCATGAACCCGGCGACCAGGCAGACCGACAGCGCCCGCCAGCGCCGCGGATCGGGGGTGTACGCCTCGGGCGCGGTGCGGTCGTCGCTCACAGTCACTCATTCCGCGTCCTGGCGCTGCGGGCCGCAACTCGAACCGGGTCGTGCGGGCACACGTCACATCGTGTGGACTCGTGGCATGTGGACTGTGCAGATCGGGATCCGGTCGTGAGGGGCGCCGAGGCGCTGGTCGGCTCGCTCACCGCGGCCGGTGTCGACGTGTGCTTCATGAACCCGGGTACCTCGGAGATGCACTTCGTGCAGGCGCTCGACGCGGTGCCGGAGATGCGCGGGGTGCTGGCCCTGTTCGAGGGCGTCGCGACCGGCGCCGCCGACGCCTACGCGCGGATCGCCGGGAGGCCCGCGGCGGTGCTGCTGCACCTGGGACCGGGGCTGGGCAACGGGATGGCGAACCTGCACAACGCCCGCCGTGCCGGGACGCCCCTGCTGTGCGTGGTCGGCGGGCACGCGACCGACCACGTCCGGTTCGACGCCCCGCTGGAGTCCGACATCACCGCGGTGGCGCGGACGGTGTCCGGGTGGGTGCACACCAGCGGCGACGTCCGCGACGTCGCCGCCGACGCGATGCGCGCCGTCGCCGCGACCGGTGAGCGCGGCGGGCAGGTCGCGACGCTGGTGCTGCCCGCCGACGTGTCCTGGTCCGAGGGGGCCGAGCTCGCCCCGCCGCTGCCGGTCGCGACGCCGTTCCCGCCGGCCCCGTCGCGGGTCGCCGCGGCCGCGGACGCCGTGCGCGCCCCCGGTGCGACGCTGCTGCTGGGCGGGCCCGCGCTGAGCGCGGCCGGGGTCGAGGCCGCCGGGCGCATCGGCGCCGCGACCGGGACACGGCTGCTGGTGGAGACCTTCCCGCGGTGCTGGGAGACCGGCGCCGGGCGGACCCGCATCGACAAGCTCGCCTACTTCGCCGAGCAGGCGATCGAGCAGCTGGCGGGCACGTCGTCGCTGGTGCTGGCCGGGACGCGGTCGCCGGTCTCGTTCTTCGGCTACCCGGGTGTGCCCGGGGACCTGGTGCCCGACGGCACGGCCGTGGTCGGGCTGGCCGACCCGTCGTCGGACGCGACGGCCGCGCTGGAGGCGCTGGCCGACGCCGTCGCCGGCGACACCGCCGCGGTGCCCGCCCCGCACGAGGCGCCGGAGCCCGCGCCGGGACCGCTCGACGTCCGCGGCCTGTGCGCGGCGGTCGCCGCGACGTTGCCGGAGGACGCGATCGTGGTGGACGAGGCGCTGACGGCGGCCGCGGCGCTGGGCACGTCGCTGCAGACCGCGGCGCGGCACACGCAGCTCGCGCTGACCGGTGGTGCGATCGGGATGGGCCTGCCCGCCGCGGTCGGCGCCTCCGTCGCCGCCCCGGACCGTCCGGTGGTGGCGGTGCAGGCCGACGGCAGCGCCCTCTACACCGTCCAGGCGCTGTGGACGATGGCCCGGGAGCGGCTCGACGTCACCGTCGTGCTGATCAACAACGCCGCGTACTCGATCCTGCGGGTGGAGCTGGCCCGCACCGGCGCCGGCGAGGCGGCCCACTCGGGGCGGGCGGGACGGATGCTGGACCTGTCCGACCCGACACCGGACTTCACCGCGCTGGCCACCGGGCTCGGGGTGCCCGCCGAGCGGGTCACCACCACCGAGGGCCTGCTCGACGCGCTGCGCCGGGCGCAGGCCGAGCCGGGCCCGCACCTCGTCGAGGCGATCGTCCCCGCGCTGGGCTGAGCGACCCGGAGGCTGCGGCCGGGCGGCCCGGCCCGGCCGTGCGACCGGCCGGGCGGCCCGCGGCCGGACGCCGCACGGGTCCGCGGTGCGCCGCACAGGTCCACGGGGCGCCGCACCGGTCCACGGGGCGCCGCACCGGTCCACGGGGCGCCGCACCGGTTCCTCCCTGTGCGGCGCGAGGAGGAACCTGTGCGGCGCGGTGTGGGGCCCGGGGTACTAGAGCGAGAGCAGGCGGTCGAAGAACTCCCGGTAGCGGGTGAGCGCCTGGCGCAGGTCCTCGGTCGAGGCGTCGTCGCGGGAGAACTGGGCCTCCAGGTCGTCGCGCTGGCGGCGGAACAGCGACTCCATCTCGTCGAGGATCTCCCCCACCAGCGCGTTCGCCCCGTGGACGGCGCGGCGGGGCTCGTCGACGAACTCGCCCTTCAGCATCGACCAGCGGTCCTGGTACTCGCGGGCGCGGTCGGCCGGGATCAGCGACGAGCCGCCGGCCGCCGGGTCGGCCGCGGCCGGACCGGCACCGGCCCCCGGGGCGGCGCCGCCGGCCGGCCCACCGGGGTCGCGCAGGTCGCCGTGGTCGCGCCCCGGTGTCGCGTCGTGGTGCCGACCACCGGCCGGGCCGGGCGTCGCCTCCTCCCGACCGGGTGCGCCACGGGTGGTCGCCGCGGCGGCCGCACCGGCCGCGGTTCCGCCCGCGACGGCGACAGGACCGGTGTCGCCCGCGGTTCCGGCTGCTCCGCCCACGGGTCCGGACGCGCCCCCCGCTGCACCGGGGGCCCCGGTCGCGGCGCCGGGCGGCGGCGCGGCCGCACCCGGTGCGCCGGTCCCGATCCCGCCACCGGCCGGGACCCCGCCCCCGGCGGCAGGTCCCCGGCCGGGACCACCCGCCGCACCGGGGTCGCCGGGTGCGGTGCCGGGTCCGCGCGGGTCGGATCCCGAGCCGCCCCGGGGGTCGCCGCCGGACAGGTGCCCGTCCCGGGGGTCGGCCGTCAGCGGGTCGCCGCCGCGCGGGTCCGCACCCCGCGCGCCGGGGTCCCGGGGCTGCCCGGCGTGCGGCGCGGCCGCGTGCGGATCCGCGCCGAGCGGATCGGCCCCGCGGGGATCGGCTCCGCGGGGATCGCCGCCGCGGGGATCGCCACCGCGGGGATCGCCACCGCGGGGATCGCCACCGCGGGGATCGGCTGCGGGCAGGTCACCGCCCGGTGCGTCACCCCGCGGGTCGGCGGTGGGTGCCGCGGCGGCCCGCGGGGCCCCGCCGGCCACGCGGTCCTCGGCCAGCCGACCCCCGGGGGCGTCTCCCGGACCGGCTCCGGAGCCCGCCAGCGGCGGGGTGTCCGGGTCGTGCCCGCGACCGGGGACCCCCGCGTCCTGCTCGGCCGTGGCCGCCGCCTCCCGGCGCTCCCAGCCGGCGTCACGTTCGTCCTCGCTGCGGCCGGTGAACGCGTCCTTGATCGAGTCGGCCAGCCGGGCCGCCTTGCTGCTGCCCTGGTGCTCGCTCATGCCGTGGTCTCCCGTCGGGTGTCCTGGTCCGGTCCGCCCTGGCGGTGGCGGCCGTCGTGCTCGGGACGGCCGCCGGAACCGGTGCCGTCGCCGTCGTCGAGCAGGGCGCCGATCAACGCCCGGTAGCTCGTCACCGCGTGCCGGAGGTCCTCGGTCCCGGCCCGACCGGCGGAGTGTTCCCGGGAGATCGCGCGTGCTTCCCGGTAGCGCTGCGTGACGACCGGGTAGGCGACGGAGAGGTCCTCCTCGCGCCGGTCGACGTCCTCGGTGGGATACCCGCGGGCCGCCATCACGTCGGCGACGAGCGCGTCGGCGTCGTGCACCGCCCGGGACGGGTCGTCGACGAACCCCTCCTGCACCTGCTGCCACCGGCGGCGGTAGTCGTCCCGCTCCTGCGGACCGAGGGAACGCAAGGTCAGCGCATCGTGCCGAGAGCGGCGCTGCGCGAGCTCCTTCTCCGCGTCGCGGGGGTCGTCCGCGCGGCGCACGGTGCGCTCGTACTCGGGCCCGAACTGGTCGCGCAGCTGCGCCGAACGACGGCGGCGGAGCATCGTCGCGGCGACCACGGCGAGTACGACGACGACGATCACCACCACGGCGACGAGGACGATCGTTGTGATGTCGGTCATGGCGCGGGATACCCGATCGCGTGAGCCGCAAACACGGAGCGTGTCTGTCGATCACGAGAGGTGATCACTGAATCGACTTGACCTGCAGCGGGGTTGAGGGAGCAGGGTGGCGCCGTGGTCGAGGCGCGGTCGGACGGGACGGGGGTCTGGTCCCACGGGCGCGCGCCGACCACCGTCGGGATCCTGCTGCTGATCAGCCTGACCGCCTTCGAGGCGATGGGCGTGGGGACGGCGATGCCCGCCGTCGTCGCCGACCTGGGCGGGGTCGCCCTCTACGCCTGGCCGTTCGTGCTGTTCCTCGCCGCCGCGGTGTTCGGCACCGTCGCCGGCCGGTCGCTGGTGCGACGTACGGGGCCCGCGGGTCCCGCTCGTCGTCGCGCCGGTGCTGTTCGGGGCGGGCCTGCTCGTCGCCGGGTTCGCGACGACGATGGGCGGGCTCCTCGCCGGTCGGGTCCTGCAGGGGCTCGGCGCCGGGGCGCAGGGTGTCGCGGTGTACGTGCTCGTCGCCGAGGTGTACCCCACGCGGGCGCGTCCGGCGGTGTTCGGTCTGATCTCCTCGGCGTGGGTGCTGCCCGCGCTCGTCGGGCCGCCGCTGGCCGGGTTGGTCACCGACCGTCTGTCGTGGCACTGGGTGTTCCTGGGCCTGCTGCCGGTGGTGGGGACGGCCCTGGTGCTCGTCGCCCCGGTGGTGCGCGCGCTGCGGCCACCGCCGGAGCCGGTCGCGGGTGGGCACGGGGCGGGGCAGGTGCCGGCGGCGCTGGGCGCGGCGATCGGCATCGCGGGGCTCAGCTGGGCGCTGCAGACCCTCGACGCCCGCGGCGCGACGGCCGCCGTCGTCGCCGTGGCGGTGCTGGTGCCGTCGCTGCGACGGCTCCTGCCCCGCGGCACGGTCACCGCGCGCCCGGGCATCGCCGCCGTCGTCGCGGCCCGTGGGCTGGTCGCCGGGGCGTTCTTCCCCGTGGTGTCGTTCCTGCCGCTGGTGCTCACCGCGACGCACGGCTGGTCGCTGACCGCCGCCGGGACGCCGTTGATCGTCGCGTCGCTGGGCTGGTCGGCGGCCGCCGCCTGGCAGGCCCGCCGTCCCGACGCCGACCGGTCGGTGATGCTGCGCGCCGGGTTCGCGACGATCGCCGCCGGTCAGGTCGCGCTCGTCCCCGTCGCCGCCGGGGTGCTGCCGGGGTGGCTCGCGATCGGGTTCTGGGGCGTGTCTGGGCTCGGGATGGGCGTGGCGTTCTCCGCGATCGCCTTCCTGACCCTCGCCCACTCCGACGCCCGCGACGTCGGCTCGCACTCCTCGGCGGCACAGCTGCTCGACCAGCTCGCGACGGCGGCGTTCGTCGGTCTGGGCGGGGCGCTGCTGGTGGCCCTGGTGTCACCGGCCGTCGCGCTGCCGGTGCTGCTGGTCGTGGTCGCCGTGCCCGCCGTCGCCGGGGCGCTGACGGCGTCGCGGACGCGGGTGCCACCGCCCTGAGCCGGGACCGGTCCAGGGCGGCGGGGCACGGATCCCGGGCGTCGGGTCCCGCACGGTCGGGCGTCGGGTCCCGGACGGCCGGGCTCGGAAACCGCAGGGTCGGGCGTCGGATCCCGGACGGCCGGGCTCGGATACCGGACGGCCGGGCGAGGAGCTCGGCGACGGCCCCGTCGACGACGGCAGTGTCGACCGGGTTCCGCCCGCCGCCGGCGACGTGCCCCCGACACCCCGGGGATCACGCGCAGCTCGGTGCCCGCTCGCCCGTGCGAGACCGCCCGGGCCTCGTCCTCGGGCGGGAGGTGGAGGTCCTTCCCGGCGGGCACGACGATCGCCGTCGCCCGGATCGAGGCCGGCGCCCGCTCGGTCGAACCGGCGCCGGGGGTGGTGCCCACGTCGCCGCGCCAGGTGTCGAGCACGGTGAGCAGGTGGCGCGGCCGGGAGCAGGACGCCCGGGCCCGTGCGTGGCGCCACCCGCCGAGGACCGGGGGCCACGACCCGCCGAGGAGCGGGTCGTGGCGCCCCGGCGGCTCAGCCCTCGCCCTCGATGTCGCCCTCGGACTCCAGGTAGGCCTGGCGCAACGCGTCGAGCGTCGCCTTCTCCGGGCTCTCCCACAGGCCGCGGTCGACGGCCTCGAGCAGCCGCTCGGCCATGCCGTGCAGCGCCCACGGGTTGGACTCGGCGAGGAACTTGCGGTTGTCCGGGTCCAGCACGTACTCGGCGGTGAGCGTCTCGTACTGCCAGTCCGCGATGACGCCGGTGGTGGCGTCCCAGCCGAACAGGTAGTCGACGGTCGCGGCCATCTCGAAGGCGCCCTTGTAGCCGTGCCGGCGCATCGCGGCGATCCAGCGCGGGTTGACCACCCGGGCGCGGAACACCCGGGCGGTCTCCTCGTGCAGGCTGCGGGTGCGGACGGCCTCGGGGCGGGTGGAGTCCCCGACGTAGGCGGCCGGCGCGGCGCCGGTCAGCGCGCGCACCGTGGCGACCATGCCGCCGTGGTACTGGTAGTAGTCGTCGGAGTCGGCGATGTCGTGCTCGCGGGTGTCGATGTTCTTCGCCGCGACCGCGATCCGCCGGTAGGCGGTCTCCATGTCGTCGCGCGCCGGGACCCCGTCGAGGCCGCGGCCGTAGGCGTAGCCGCCCCAGGTCGAGTAGACCTCGGCGAGGTCGGCGTCGCCACGCCAGTCACGGGAGTCGACCAGCTGCAGCAGCCCGGCGCCGTAGGTGCCCGGCTTCGAGCCGAAGATCCGGGTGCGGGCGCGGCGGTCGTCGCCGGTGCGCGCCCGGTCGGCGTCGACGTGGGCGCGGACGTAGTTCTGCTCGGGGGTCTCCTCGAGCTCGGCGACCAGCTTCACCGCGTCGTCGAGCAGGGCCAGGACGTGCGGGAACGCGTCGCGGAAGAACCCGGAGATCCGGACCGTGACGTCGACCCGCGGCCGGCCGAGCTCGTCGAGGTCGATCACCTCCAGGCTGCGCACGCGACGGCTCGCGTCGTCCCACACCGGGCGGACGCCGAGCAGGGCGAACACCTCGGCGACGTCGTCGCCGGAGGTCCGCATGGCGCTGGTCCCCCACACCGACAGGCCGACGCTGCGCGGGTACTCGCCGTGGTCGGCCCGGTAGCGCTCGACCAGCGACTCGGCCATCGCCTGCCCGGTCTCCCAGGCCAGCTTCGACGGGACCGCCTTGGGGTCGACGGAGTAGAAGTTCCGCCCGGTCGGGAGCACGTTGACCAGCCCGCGCAGCGGCGAGCCCGACGGGCCGGCCGGGATGAACCCGCCGTCCAGGGCGTGCAGCACCCGGTCCAGCTCGTGCGCGGTGGCGTCGAGGCGCGGCACGACCTCCTCGGCCGCGAACCGCAGCACCGCCCGCACCGCGTCGACGTCGGCCCCCGGGAGCCCCGCCGCCGCCGCCGTCGCCGTCGCACGAGCGGGCCCCTCGTCCGAACCTTCCGTACGAACGGCCCGCTCGTGCGGGCCGGGAGGGGTGCCGAGGTGCTCGGCGAGCACGGCGTCGACGGCGTCCGGGGCCCAGGAACGGGATTCCATCGCGGCGCACAGGGCGCGGGCGACGGTCTCGACGGCGTCGGTGCGGGCGTTCGACTCCGAGCCGTCCTCGGTCAGGCCGAGCGCCTGGCGCAGGCCCGGGACGGACTGCTCGCCGCCCCACATCTGCCGGGCGCGCAGCACCGCGAGCACCAGGTCGACGCGCTGCTCCCCGGCCGGGGCCTGGGCGAGCACGTGCAGGCCGTCGCGGATCTGGACGTCCTTGATCTCGCAGAGCCAGCCGTCGACGTGCATCAGCATGTCGTCGAAGACGTCCTCGTCGGGACGCTGCTCCAGGCCCAGGTCCTGGTGCATCTGGGCCGCGGTCATCAGCGTCCAGATCTGCTGGCGGATCGCGGGCAGCTTCGCCGGGTCCAGCGCGGAGATGTTGGCGTGCTCGTCGAGCAGCTGCTCCAGCCGGGCGATGTCGCCGTAGGACTCGGCGCGCGCCATCGGCGGGATGAGGTGGTCGACCAGGGTGGCGTGCGCCCGGCGCTTGGCCTGGGTGCCCTCCCCCGGGTCGTTGACCAGGAACGGGTACACCAGCGGGAGGTCGCCGAGCACGGCGTCGGTGCCGCAGGAGGCCGACATGCCCAGCGTCTTGCCGGGCAGCCACTCCAGGTTGCCGTGCTTGCCGATGTGCACGATCGCGTGCGCGCCGAAGCCGCCGTCGGCGGCCGGGGCGGCGAGCCAGCGGTAGGCCGCGAGGTAGTGGTGCGACGGCGGCAGGTCCGGGTCGTGGTAGATCGCGACCGGGTTCTCCCCGAACCCGCGCGGCGGCTGCACGATCAGCGTGACGTTCCCGCGCCGCAGCGCCGCGACGACGATGTCGCCGTCCGGGTTCTGCGACCGGTCGACGTAGTGCTCGCCCGGCGCCTCGCCCCAGTGCTCGACCACGCCGTCGCGGAAGTCGGCCGGCAGCGTGTCGAACCACCGCCGGTAGATCTCGGCGGAGATCCGGACCGGGTTCCCGGCCAGCTTCTCCTCGGTCAGCCAGTCCGGGTCCTGCCCGCCCGCCTCGATCAGGGCGTGCATGAGGGCGTCGCCGTCACCGGACTCGACGCCGGGGAACGCGGCCTCCCCCTCGGTCGCCACCGCGTAGCCGGCCGCGGCCATGGTGCGCAGCAGCGCCACCGTCGACGCCGGGGTGTCCAGCCCGACCGCGTTGCCGATCCGCGCGTGCTTGGTCGGGTACGCCGACAGCATCAGCACGATCTTCTTGTCCGCGTTCGGGACCCGGCGCAGCGTAGCGTGCTTCACCGCGATCCCGGCGACCCGGGCGGCCCGCTCGTCGTCGGGGACGTACACCGACAGGCCGTCGGCGTCGGTCTCCTTGAACGAGAACGGGACGGTGATCAGCCGGCCGTCGAACTCCGGCACCGCGACCTGGGTGGCGACGTCGAGCGGGGACATCCCGTCGTCGTTGGCCTCCCAGGTGGCGCGGGAGCTGGTCAGGCACAGTCCCTGCAGGATGGGGACGTCCAGCGCGGCCAGCTCGGTGACGTCCCACTCCTCGTCCTCGCCGCCCGCCTGGGCGCCGGCGGGCTTGGTCCCGCCCGCGGCGAGCACGGTGACGACCATGGCGTCGGCCTCGCGCAGCCGCTCCAGCAGCGCGGCCGGGGCCTGGCGCAGCGACGCGCACCAGATCGGCAGCGCGCGGGCCCCCTGCGCGGCGATCTGCTCGCAGAGCGCCTCGATGTAGCGGGTGTTCCCGGCGAGGAACTGGGCGCGGTAGAACAGCACCGCCACCGTTGGCCCGTCGGACCGCGTCGCGGGAAGCGGGAGCTCGCCCCACTCCGGCAGCTCCACCGGCGGCGCGAAGCCCTCGCCGGTCAGCAGCACGGTGTCGGACAGGAACGCGTGCAGCTGCGCCAGGTTCTCGGTGCCACCCTGCGCGAGGTAGGTGTGGGCCTGCGCCGCGACGCCGGCGGGCACCGAGGACAGCTCCATCATCTCCGCGTCGGGGGCCATCTCGCCGCCCAGGCAGACCAGCGGCGTCGCGCGGGCCCGCAGCAGGTCCAGCCCCTCCTCGAAGTAGCGGTAGCCGCCGAGCACGCGGACGACCACGACGTCGGCGGCATCGGCCATCGCCGCCAGCTCGTCGTGGGTGACCCGGTTCGGGTTGGCGAGGCGGTAGTCCGCGCCCGAGGACCGGGCCGACAGGAGGTCGGTGTCCGAGGTGGACAGCAGCAGGATCACCGGACGGCTCCGGGGACGGAGTGGGCGCGCGTCATCGACGGACCTTCCTCGGGATCCTCGTCCCGGGTGGGGTGGCGCGGCGAACGGGCGCAGTGTCTGGCTCCCCCTCGCCGGGGCGAGGGGTCACAGTGGCGGGACCGCGCCGGACTCGCACCGGCTTCCTGGGTTCCGCTCGCCGTCTTCGGTTGTCGTCAGTCACCATCGGTGGCGCCACCGGGTCACGTCAAGGAGCGCTCGACCAGGGTGGTGATCCGCACGTACGACGGTGTGGCGGGCGCCGAGCCGAACCCGAACCGGACCGGCGGGACGACCGGGGCCAGTGCGCCGCAGTCGCCGTCGCCCCAGCGGGCCGAGGCGGCGGTGACGCGGTGCAGGTCGCGGGCGCCGTAGTACTCGCGACGGCCGCCGCCGGCACTGCCGACGGTCCGCACCCCGGGCACGACCCGGCGCGCGAGCGGGTCGATCGCCCGCAGCCACCGCGGGTGCACCGCGAGCGGCCCCGGGACCGCGCGCAGCAGCCTGCCGAGCAGCGGGCGTCCACCGATCCGCCAGCTCACCTCGAGCGGGCCGGCCACCACCCGTCGCCGGTCGTCGTGGCCGGTGTGGGTGACCGGGACGACGCGGACCTCGTCGAAGGAGTAGGTGGCCGCGACGAACTCCGCGACCTCCCCGGTCGGGGCGAGCAGGGTGCGGTGCCCACCCGCGGACTCGGTCATGACGTCGGTGAACGCCCCCAGCGGGGTGTCCGGCCAGTGGCCGACCACGATCCGCCTGCCCGAGGTCGTGCCCAGCCCGCAGATCCAGCCGTCGAAGCGGTCCAGGACGGCGGAACCGGGGGTACGCATCCCGCCATCAGAGCCGATCGGCGCCGCTCCCGCCCGGGGAGACCCCGTCCGTACCGACCCGGCCGAGGTCACGGGCCTGCAGGGCCAGCCACAGCTCGTGGCGATCCTGGGCGGCGGACAGGCGTCGTCCGCTGACCTGCTCGGCCGCGGTGATCCGGTTCCGCACGGTGTGCCGGTGCACGCCCAGCGCGGTCGCCGTCGCCTCCCAGTGGCCGTTGTGCTCGACGAACGCCGCCACCGCGCGCAGCAGCTCGGCGCCGCGCGGGTCGGCGTCGAACGGGCCGAGGACGGCGTCGGCGAACCCGCCGAGCCGCTCGTGGTCGAGCAGGGCGAGCAGCATCCGGGCCGACGCGACGTCGGCGGCGTGCACGGGGCGCCCGCTCATCCGGGCCACCGGCAGCGCCGACCGGGCCTGGCGCAGCGACACCGCCAGGGCACCGGGCCGCACCACGATCCCGACCCCGGCCGGGCGGCCCGCCGCGAGCGTCGCGAGCACGGTGTCCAGCGGCGCCGACGCGGGTGCGGCCAGCTCGACCCGCCCGGCCGGGGCGCCCGGCGCGTCGCGGACCACCCGGACCAGGGCGTCGGGCAGCACCGCGGCGAGGTCGGCGGCGGCCAGCCCGTGCCCGGCGACGGCGTCGTCGACCACCCCGCGTTCCAGGGTCGCGAGCAGCCGGGCCCGTTCGCGGCGGGCGGCGGCGTCGAGCCCGGCGCGGCGCTCCAGGTCCAGCGACAGCAACGACACCAGGTCCCCGGTGACCTGGTTGGAGTGCCGGCCCCGGGCCGGGCCGTCCACCAGCAGCAGCGCCCGGATCCGGTGCGAGCCGAGCGGGTGCACCTCACGACGACGCCCGCCCGCGGTCTCCACCGCGGCACCGAGCAGCCCCTGCCGGCGCACCGTGGCGACGGTGCCTGCCAGCTCGGCCGCGAGCGCCTCCGCGCCGTCGGGCGGCGCCGCGGCGAGCACCCGTCCGAGCAGGTCGACGACCACCGCGGGCCGTCCGGTGGCCCCGGCATGCGCGGTGAGGACCGCCGCGGGCCCGCCGGGGACCACCGCGGCCGCGGTCAGCGCCCGCTGGGTGCGCAGCGCCCACTGCAGGCGGGACCGCTCCGCGGCGTCGCGGTGGGCGAACACCGCGCGGGTGACGGCGACGAAGGGCACCCCGTCCGGGACCGCCAGCAGCGGCAGCCCGGCCCGGCGGGCCGCGGTGACCAGCGCGTCGGGCGTGCGCCGGTGCGGCAGGTCGGCCCCCAGGCCGATCCCGAGGGCGGCCACGCCGTGCTCGCGCAGGTGCCGGCAGTAGCCGGTGAGCCCCTCGACGTCGGCCGGCAGCAGGAACCCGACGGTGAGCAGCAGCTCCCCGCCCTCCAGCCAGGGGCCCGGCTCGGTCAGCTCGGACACCGCGGCGGCGGTCACCGCGAGACCCAGGTCGGCGTCGTCGACCGCGGCGCGGCCGAGCCGCAGGGCCGGGTCCCCGAGCAGGGTCGTCAGCGTGACCCCGGAGGGCGGGATGGACATCACGTCCACCAGCATTCTCCGATCTTCGACGTTTCGTCACTTCTGTTCGCCGCTGCCGTACCCGACCGTGGGCCCCACCCCACCCCGCCCCCGAGGAGGTCCGCCATGCCCGTCGGCCCGGTCGACGCCAGCGTCGTCCCCCGCTTCGCCGGCCCGCCCACCTTCGCCCGGCTCCCGCGGCTGGACGAGGTCGACCGCGCCGACGTCGCGGTGCTCGGCCTCCCCTTCGACGCCGGGGTGTCCTACCGTCCCGGCGCCCGGTTCGGGCCGGCCCACGTCCGGGCCGCGTCGAAGCTGCTGCGGCCCTTCCACCCACCGCTGGGGGTGTCGCCGTTCGCCGCCCAGCAGGTGGCCGACGCCGGGGACCTCAGCATCAACCCGTTCTCCATCGACGAGGCGATCCGCACCGTCGAGCAGGCCGCGGACCGCCTGCGTGCGGACGGGACGACGCTGCTGGCGCTCGGCGGGGACCACACCGTCGCGCTGCCGCTGCTGCGGTCGGTGGCCCGCACGCACGGCCCCGTCGGCGTCGTCCACTTCGACGCCCACCTCGACACCTGGGACACCTACTTCGGCGCCGACATCACCCACGGCACCCCGTTCCGCAACGCCGCCCGGGAGGGGCTGCTCGACCCGCGGCGCTGCCTGCACGTCGGGATCCGCGGCCCCCTCTACGGCGAGCACGACCTCGCCGACGACGAGGTCCTCGGCTTCCAGGTGATCGAGACCGACGTGTTCCAGACCGACGGCGTGCCCGCCGTGGTCGAGCGGATGCGGGACCGGCTCGGGACCGGCCCGGTCTACGTCTCGGTCGACATCGACGTGCTCGACCCCGCGCACGCCCCCGGCACCGGGACCCCGGAGGCGGGCGGTCTGACCAGCCGGGAGCTGCTGCACTGCCTGCGCGGGCTGGTCGGGGTCGACGTGGTGGGGGCCGACGTCGTCGAGGTCTCCCCCGCCTACGACCATGCGGAGATCACCGGGATCGCCGCGGCCCACGTGGCCTACGAGCTGTTGTCGGTCCTCGCCGCCAACCGGAAGGGGTGAGGGCGATGGACGTCGCCGTCGTCGTGCTCTACCTGGCCGCCATGATCGCCTTCGGGTTCTGGGGCCGCCGCCGTACCGTCGACCGCACCGACTTCCTGGTGGCCGGACGCCGGCTCGGGCCGTGGCTGTACTCCGGGACGATGGCCGCCGTCGTCCTCGGCGGCGCCTCCACGATCGGCGGGGTCGGGCTCGGCTACCAGTACGGGCTGTCCGGGATGTGGCTGGTCGTCGCGATCGGCTCCGGGATCCTGGTGCTGTCGCTGGCGTTCTCCGGACGGATCCAGCGGCTGGGGGTCTTCACCGTCGGCCAGATGCTGGAGCTGCGCTACGGCACCGGGCTCGGCGCCCCGTCCGGGATCGTCATGTGGGCCTACACCCTGATGCTCGCGGTGACCTCGACCATCGCCTACGCGACGATCTTCGGCGTCCTGCTGGGCCTGCCCCGGGTCCCGTCGATCCTGATCGGCGGCGCGGTCGTCGTCGTGTACTCGACGCTGGGCGGGATGTGGTCGGTGACCCTCACCGACTTCGTCCAGTTCCTGATCAAGACGGTCGGGATCTTCCTGGTGCTCCTGCCGGTGGTGCTCTGGCGCGCGGGCGGCTGGGAGGGGCTGGTCGCCGCGGTCCCGGCCGACGCGCTGTCGCTCACCACCATCGGCGGCGGCACGATCGTCACCTACTTCGTGACCTACGGCTTCGGTCTGCTCATCGGTCAGGACATCTGGCAGCGGGTGTTCACCGCGCGCTCCCCGGGCGTCGCCCGCTGGGCCGGGTTCGGCGCGGGCGTGTACTGCCTGGCGTACGGCGTCGTCGGCGCCCTGATCGGCACGGCGGCGCAGGTGGTCGTACCCGGCCTGGCCGAGCGCGACGACGCGTTCGCCGCGGTCGTCGAGGCCGCACTGCCCCCGGTGCTCGCCGGGCTGGTGCTGGCCGCGGCGCTGTCGGCGGTGATGTCGACCTCCAGCGGGGCGCTGCTCGCGACGGCGACCGTGTTCGACCAGGACCTGCTCGCCGCGCTGCGCCGCCGCCGGGCCGCCCGCGGCACCGGGGCGACCGGCCCGGACGGCGGCGCGGACGGCGACACCGGCGCCGGCCCGCACGACGAGCTGTCCGGGAACCGGTGGGCGGTGGCCGTGTTCGGCGTCGTCATGATCGGGATCGCCTGCCTGCTGCGCGACGTCGTCGCCGCGCTCACCCTCGCCTACGGGATCCTCGTCGGGGGGCTGCTCGTCCCGGTCCTCGGCGGGCTGCTCTGGCGTCGTGCGACCCGGGCCGGGGCGCTGGCCGCGATGGGTGTCGGCACCGTCGTCACGCTGGGCACGATGCTCGTGCTGGGGGACCTCTACGCCAACGAGCCGGTGTTCGCCGGGCTCGGCTCCGGGCTGGTCGCGTTCGTCGTGGTGTCGCTGGCGACCCGCCCCGTCGACGACGGCGTGCGCACCGGCTGGGACCGACGGGTGGGTGCCACCGGGGACCGGGGCTGAGCAGGGACCCGGCCGGGAACGGGCGGCGGCGCCCGGCCCGGACGCTCCCGTGGTCAGTCCAGCCGGGCCCCGTCCGCGGCGAACAGGTGGGTGCGCGCCGGGTCCGGCGCCAGGTGCACCCCGGTGCCCCGCACCGGGGGCCGGCGCCCGTCCACCCGGGCGACCACGGGGTGCTCGACGCCGTCGATGCGGGTGCGGCCGTAGACGTAGGCGTCCGCGCCGAGCTCCTCCACGAGGTCGATGTCCAGCGGGATGCCGTCGTCGGCGAGGTGCAGGTCCTCGGGGCGGACCCCGAGGGTGACCGTGTCCCCCGCCCCGCGCGGCACCGCGACGTCGACGCCGCCCAGCCGGACGCCGTCGGCGGTCACCGGCAGGCTCAGCAGGTTCATCGCGGGCGAGCCGATGAACCCGGCGACGAACGCGTTGGCCGGGCGGGCGTACAGCTCGCCGGGCGCGGCGCACTGCTGCAGCAGACCGTCCTTGAGGACGGCCACCCGGTCGCCCATCGTCATGGCCTCGACCTGGTCGTGGGTGACGTAGACGGTGGTGACGCCGAGCCGGCGCTGCAGCGACGCGATCTGGGTGCGGGTCTGCACCCGCAGCTTGGCGTCGAGGTTGGACAGCGGCTCGTCCATCAGGAACACCTGCGGCTGGCGGACGATGGCGCGCCCCATCGCGACGCGCTGGCGCTGCCCGCCCGACAGCGCCTTGGGCTTGCGGTCGAGGTAGGCCTCCAGGTCGAGGATGCGCGCGGCCTCGGCGACCCGGTGGGCGATCTCGGACTTCGCGGTCCCCGCCATCCGCAGCGCGAAGCCCATGTTCTCGGCGACCGACATGTGCGGGTAGAGGGCGTAGTTCTGGAACACCATGGCGATGTCGCGTTCCTTGGGTGCGACGCCGGTGACGTCGCGGTCGCCGATCCGGATGCGGCCGCCGTCGACGTCCTCCAGCCCGGCGAGCATCCGCAGCGAGGTGGTCTTGCCGCAGCCCGACGGCCCGACCAGCACGAGGAACTCGCCGTCGGCGATCTCGAGGTCCAGGGCGTCGACGGCGGCCCGGGTCGACCCGGGGTAGCGCCGCGTCACCGCGTCGTAGGTCACGCCGGCCATGGTGGTGGTCCTTCCGGTGGGGGGTCGGGCTCGCGGTACAGCTGCGGCCTGCGGTCGCGCAGGACGTGGTTGTGCGGGGTGAGGTGCTTGTCGCGGGCGGCGGCCGGGTCGAGCGCGGCCAGCAGCACGCCGGGCTCCCCCGGCGGCCCCGGCGAGCAGGTTCCCGTCGGCGTCGGCGATCACCGGCGCCCCGAACCAGGTGACCCCGCGCTCGGTGCCGCAGCGGTCCGCGGCGACCACGTGCACCCGGTACGCCCCGGCGACGGCGCGGACCTTCGCCACCTCCAGCGGGTCCTGACCGTCGGGGGTCGGGCGCCACGGCCAGTTCACCGGCGCGGCGACGATCTCGGCGCCGTCCTGCGCGGCGCGGCGCACCCACTCGGGGAACTCCAGGTCGTAGCAGACCATCGGGGCGATCCGGCCGGCCGCGGTCGCGACCACCGGGGGTGCGGCGTCGCCGGGGGTGAACAGCGTGTGCTCGCGGTCCCACAGGTGGACCTTGCGGTAGACCGCGCGCCGCACCCCGTCCTCGACGACGACGGCGCTGTTGTACACCCGGCCGTCGGCGCCGAGCTCGGCGAACCCGGCGACGACGACGCAGCCCAGCTCCGCCGACAGGGTCGCGAACCGGGCGACGGTGGGTCCGTCGTCCGGTTCGGCGGCGGCCCGCGCCTCGGCGGCGTCGGCGAAGGCGTACCCGCAGACGGTCAGTTCGGGCAGGACGACGAGCCGGGCGCCGCCGGCGACCGCCTCGCGCACGGCGCGCTCGGCGATCGCCGGGTCCGGGGCGTCGATCCGCGCCGGGATCCGGCAGGCCGCCACCGTCACCGCCCCGGCAGGCCCCGGCACCACCCCGCCGGGGCCGGTCGACACAGCCCCGGCGGGTCCCGTCGGCACTGCCCCGCCGGGGCCCGCCTGCACCGGCCCGCCGGAGCCCGCCGTCACCGGCCCGGTGGGCCCCGTCGCCGGCATCCGCCCGGCCTCAGTCGTCCTCGGCCGCGAACACCAGCACCGCGGCCGGGGCGAGGTAGCCGTCGGCGTCGAGGACCCGCCCGCGCTCCCGGGCACCGGTCACGACCTCGCGCGCCCACTCGGGCCGGGTCCGGCCGTCGCCACCGGTGACGACCAGCAGCTCTCCGGTGCCGGGGGTGGCGGTCCGGCCGCCCTCGGCGTCGAGCGCGGTCACCGACCGCCAGGCGCCGGGCGGCACCGACAGCGTGTCCCGCGGGCCCAGCTCGACGGTGCGCGCGTCGGCACCGGTGTTGAGCGTGACCGCCCAGTGCCCGGCCTTCACGGTGAGCACCTGGGTCGCGTCGTGGCGGTGGGTGAGCACGCCCTCCCCGGGCAGGGCCCGCAGCCACGCGAGCGCGAAGCCGTGCGGGTCGAGCAGCCGCGGCACCGCGGCCCGGCTCTCGACGGTGCCCCAGCCGATGACCGGGGCGAGCTCGGCGCCGCCGCCGGGCAGCCGCGAGCACAGGTAGGGCTCGGCGACCCACGGCCGGTCGGCGGCGTGCACGACACGGCCGCGGAACTGTTCGGGGGTGTAGACGTCGAGCCGGTCGATCTCGGCCTGCTCCATCGGCCGGATCAGCGCGACGTCCTCGGGCAGCGCGTCCCCGGCGACGGTGTCGATGAGCCGGTTGTCCGCGGTGAGGTGCAGGCCGTGGCCCGCCGCCTCGGCGAGGACCGTGGGGCCCCAGATGATGCCGCCGGTGTCGTCACGGCCCAGGACGGTGAGCAGGATGCCGTCGTCCCCACCGACGTTGGTGAACCCGCGGAAGATCCACGGTGGGACCGAGACGATGTCGCCGTCGACGCTGCGGTAGGTGCCCTGGGTGCCGTCGGGTCCCCAGCGCAGCTCGTAGTCGCCGTCGAGGTTGATGAAGACCTCGGCGGTGAAGTGCAGGTGCAGGCTGTTCGTGGTGCCGTGCGGCATGCCCGCCGCACCCAGGTTGAAGCCGTGCGGCTCGCGCAGGTTGATGTGCTGGGACGCGTTCTGCGTGACCCCGGGGCCGATGAAGGAGTAGTTGTCCTTGCGGTCCGAGCCGGGGGTGCGGCAGTCGATGAACGCGGCCTTGCACGGGACCCAGTCCGCGTGCCGGACGGTGCGGCGGGCGAGCTCGCCCGCGCTGACCACCGTGTCGTGCATGTCGGTGCTCCGGTCAGTAGATGTTGGTGTCGTCGAACGTCTCGGTCCGGCCGGCGTCGATCTGCGCACGCAGCGCGATCTCGTCGAAGACCCGGACCTCCTTCACGATGCGGCCGTCCTGGACCAGGAACTGCGAGACGCCCAGCAGCTCCACCTCACCGCCGGTGAGCGGGCCGAACGCGGGCGTGCCGCGGTAGGTCCCGCGCATCACCCAGGTCACCGCGATCCGCAGCCCCGCGTAGCGCTCGGCGTGGTTGGTCTGGACGTCACGGACCTCGAACCGGGCGTCCGGGAACGGGGCGACGAGGGCCAGCAGGTCGCGCTGGTAGCCGTCCGGGCGCACGACGGTCTGGTCGCCGACGGTGTGCAGGAACAGGTCCCGGTGCATGTAGTCGGTGACCTTCTGGTAGCGCCGGGAGTTCCAGACCTCCTCGATGAACTCCAGCACCCGCTCGCACTCGGGCCGGAAGTCGTCCGGCCGCGGGCCGCTGTCGCCGACGGCGAGGACGTCCTTCGGGGGCTGCTCGGTCATCGAGCCCTGGTAGCCCCGGAAGCGCTGCGACCGGGCCGCCGCGGCGGGGTCGATGCCCTGCTGCAGGCAGCTCGCGAGCTCGTCGCGGACCACCCACTCCTCGACCATGCGGCCGCGCCGGTACAGGCAGTTGGCGATGGTGCGCTTGCGGATCCGCTTCACGACACCGTCGACCAGGATCTCGTCGGCCGAGAAGACCAGGTGCGAGCTGAGGAACGCGTCGTCGCCGCGGGCCTCCCACACCACGTCCTCCGCCTGGCCGACGTGCTGCGGGGTGCCGGCGATGCGCATCAGGCTGCCCTCGATCACCCCGTCGCGACCGACGACCGTGCCGAGCCCGCCGTGCACGATCGAGTCCGGCTCGTAGTTGTCGACGATGTAGGAGACGTCCCGCTGGACCCAGATCCGGTCGGTCACCTCGCGGATGAAGTCGTCCGGGTCGTGGTAGGGCTCATACGCGACCGGGTCGAGCGCCATGGTCGTCCTTCCTCGCTGTGGTCCGTGCCTCGCACTGTATGCGCATGCACAACCGGGCAGCAAGAGCCGCACGGGGATTTCCGGCGACGGCTGCGACTACGCCCGCGGCGCCGCGACGGTGGCGCGGGCGACGTAGTGGGTCGGGTACACGACGTGCCGCGGCTCGGCATCGGGGTCGGTCAGCCGGGCGACGACCAGGCGGGCGGACTCCCGCGCGACCTCGTCGAGGTCGTAGGCGACGGTGCTGAGCCGGACCAGCGCCCAGCGCGAGGTCGGCAGGTCGTCGAAACCGACCACCGAGGTGTGCCCGGGTACCGGGACACCCGCCTCGGCCGCCGCGTCGAGCACCCCGAGCGCCACGACGTCGTTGCCGCACAGCAGCAGCGTCGGTCCGCCGGCCCGCTCGTGCAGCGTGCGGAAACCCTCGCGACCGGTCGCGAAGTCGAAGGGGCCGTGCAGGACGTCGCGCTGGGCGAGCGCGAGCCCGTGCTCGTCGAGCACCGTGCGGACGACCTGTTCGCGCAGCTCACCGGTGCTGGTGTTGCGCGGGCCGAAGATCGCCCCGATCCGGGTGTGCCCCAGCCGCACCGCCTCGCCCACCACCGCACGCACGCCCTGCTCGGGGTCGACGGTCACCGCGTCGGCGGCCACGCTGGGGGCGGTCCGGTTCAGGTAGACGAAGGGCACGCCGCGGTCGCGCAGCCGGGCGGGCTGGATCGAGTCGACCGTCGTCGTGGACAGCACCACCCCGGCCAGCCCGTGCGCCGCGACCCGCTCGGGCAGCGGGGCGCTGCCCGCGGACTCGGTGATCAGCACCAGCTCGTGCCCGAGCCCCTCCAGCTCGTGGTGCAGCGGGCCGATCATGTTCGCGTAGAACTGGTTCTCCAGGTCGGCGACGACCAGCCCGATCCGGTTGGACCGACCCACCGACAGGGCCCGGCCGATCGCGTTGGTCGAGTACCCCAGCGCCAGCGCGGCCTCGCGGACCCTGCGCTTGGTCGCCTCCGACACCCGGGGGTGGTCGGTCAGGGCGCGCGACACCGTCGGCTGCGAGACACCGGCGAGCTTCGCCACGTCGCGACTGGTGACCATGTCCGCCCTTCCCCCGACCGCTCGCCGAGCCTAGTGCGCCCCCGGGAGCGCCCTTGGGAGCGCCCTTGACAGCGGCGCGTCCCCGCCGTTCACTGCTGACCCGTAGCACATACGTATGCTACCAAGAGAGGGCGGTATGGCGCAGGAACTGAAGAGTGCGACGGGGGCGGCCCCGCGCCGCAGCGACGCGGACGTCGCCGAGCGGGTCCGGGCGATCGTGGACGACGTGCGGCGACGCGGCGGTGCGGCGGTGCGGGAGTACGCGGATCGGTTCGACGGGCGCGCCCCGGAGCGTCTGGCACCCGAGCGGGTCGAGGAGCTGGTCGCCTCGCTGCCGCAGCAGGTCGTCGACGACATCCGCTTCGTGCAGGAGCAGGTCCGGAACTTCGCGCGGGTGCAGCGGGAGTCCCTGCGCGACGTCGAGGTCGAGACCCTGCCGGGGGTGGTCCTCGGGCACCGGCACGTCCCGGTCGGCTCGGCGGGCGCGTACGTGCCGGGCGGGCGGTACCCGCTGACCGCCTCGGCGCACATGACGATCGTGACGGCGAAGGCGGCCGGGGTGGGGCACGTGGTGGCGTGCACGCCACCGATCCGCGGTGAGGTCCCGGCCGCGACGGTCGCGGCGATGCACCTGGCGGGCGCCGACGAGATCCACGTGCTGGGCGGGGTGCAGGCGGTCGCGGCGATGGCGCTGGGCACCGCGTCGGTCACCCCGGTGGACATGCTCGCCGGCCCGGGCAACGCCTACGTGGCCGAGGCCAAGCGCCAGCTCTTCGGCGAGGTCGGCATCGACCTGTTCGCCGGCCCCACCGAGATCCTGGTGGTCGCCGACGCGACGGCCGACCCGCTCACCGTCGCCGTCGACCTGCTCTCCCAGGCCGAGCACGGGCCGGACTCCCCCGCGGTGCTCGTCACCACCTCCGCCGCGCTGGGCCGGTCGGTGCTGGAGCTGGTCGACCGGCTGCTGCCGGGGCTGCCCACGAACGACCTGGCCGGCCCCGCCTGGCGCGACCACGGCCGGATCGTGGTCTGTGACGACGCCGACGAGATGTGGCGCGTCGCCGACGACCTCGCCGCCGAGCACGTGCAGGTGTTCACCGCACGTCCGCGCGAGGCCCTGGACCGCATGCGCAACTACGGCGCGCTGTTCCTCGGGGAGAACACCTGCGTGTCCTACGGCGACAAGGTCATCGGTACCAACCACGTCCTGCCGACCCTGGGCGCCGCGCGGTACACCGGCGGGCTGTGGGTCGGGAAGTACCTCAAGACCTGCACCTACCAGGAGGTCCACGACCCGGCGGCGAGCGCGGAACTGGGCCGGGTGTGCGGGCGGGCGTCGCGGGTGGAGCTGTTCGAGGGCCACGCCCGCTCCGGGGACCTGCGGGCCTGGCGGCACGGCGGGGACCGCGTCGGCTGGCTGGACGAGGTCACGGCGACACCGGTGGCCGGGTCGTGAGCGCGCCGGTCGCGGGGCGCACCGCGCTGGTGACCGGCGGCGGCAGCGGCCTGGGGGCGGCGATCGCGTCGCACCTGGCCCGCGCCGGCGCCCGGGTGGTGCTCGCCGGACGCCACGCCGGCACCCTGGACGCGACCGCGTCCCGGATCGGGCCCGCCGCCCGGGCCGAGGTGTGCGACGTCGCCGACCCGGACTCCGTCGCGGACCTGGCGGCCCGGCTCGCCGACGAGGAGGTCTCGGTCGTGGTCAACAACGCCGGGATCGCCGGCCCGGTCGCCCCGCTGGTCGAGGTCACCCCGCAGGAGTGGGACGAGGTGTTCGCGGTCAACGTGCGCGGCACCTACCCGGTGTGCCGGGCGTTCCTGCCGCCGATGCTGGAGCGCGGCGACGGCGACGTGGTCAACGTGGCCTCGGTGTCGGGGAAGCGGCCGCTGGCGCGGCGCACGCCCTACTGCGCCTCGAAGACCGCGGTGCTCGGCCTGACCTCCACGCTCGCGTTCGAGGCCGGCCCGGCCGGGGTGCGGGTGAACGCCCTGTCCCCCGGCCCGGTCGAGGGTGACCGGATGGACCGGAACTTCGCCCTCGAGGCGGAGCGCACCGGCACCGACGTCGCCGCCGCGCGGGCCGCGTTCGTCGGACGGGCCGCGCTCGGCCGGATGATCACCGCCGACGAGGTGGGCGCGGCCGGCGTCGCGATGCTCGCCATGCCCGGGCTGTCCGGCGCCGACGTCGACCTGTCCGCGGGGATGGTCGCGTGAGGGCCCGGGTCGCCGCCGGGGAGCGGCTCGCCGGGGCACTGGTGCGGATGCCCTGCGAGGAGGTCGTGGAGATGCTCGGCGTCGCCGGGCTGGACTTCGTACTGATCGACTGCGAGCACGGCCCGGCCGACGTGGGGATGCTCCGGACCCACATCGCGCACGCCGACGCGCACGGGCTCCCGGTGCTCGTCCGGCCCGGGGAGGGCGAGCACCACCTGGCCCAGCGCGCGCGCCCGCGGGATCGTCGCGCCGCACGTGGAGGACGCCGCACAGGCCACCTCGCTGGTGCGGGCGCTGCGCCACCCGCCGCACGGCACGCGCGGGTTCGCGACGTACCCGCGGTCCGGCCGGTTCGGCAGCGTCACCGCCGACGAGCACCGGGCGGCGGGCGAGGACGTGCTGGTGATCGCGATGCTGGAGTCGCCGGGCGCCCTCGAACGGGCCGGGGAGATCGTCGGGGTGGACGGGGTCGACGGCTGGCTGGTCGGCGTCGCGGACCTGGGCGCGTCCCGTACCGACGCCGACCCGTCCGTCGCGGAGCTGCTGGCGGCGGTGCGCACCGACCCGGCGGTCCGGGACGCCGTCCGGGCCGACCTGGCGGGGTCGGCGGAGGCGGCCGCGGCGTCGTTCGCGGGTGGGGCGCAGCTGGTGGTCTACAACCTGGCCGCGGTGATGATGGCGTCGTTCCGGGAGCTGGCCGCGGCGACGGGGTGAGCGCCGTCGCCGGAAGCGGCGGCTCCGGCCATGCCCACCACGAGCGAGGGTTGCGGGCACCGGAACCCTCGCTCGTGCCGTTCGTGCGGCCGGCCCGATCGGGGCCGGGCCCACGGACGGGTGCGGCCGGCCCGAACGACGCCGGACCCGCGGACAGGTGCGGCCGGCCCGAACGACGCCGGGCCCGCGGACGGGTGCGGCCGGCCCGGCGGCGCGACGCCCCGGGGCCGGGGCTCGGCACGTCCCCGCCTCCGGGCACCGCGGCTCCCCCGCGTGCCGACGGTCGCGCGGTGATCCGCGGTGCGCGCGCAGAACCGGACCTCGCGCGCGTCCCGACGCGCGCGAACAGCCGATCACCGCGCGAGCTCCGGATCAGCACGCGAGATCGGGATCAGCAGGCCCGCTCGGGACCAGCACGCGAGCTCGGGGTCACGGCGCGGACCGGGCTCCGAACCGTGATCGGCGGGCGGACCGCTCGTGCCGATCGTGCGGCCGGACACCGGTGCCCGACCCGGCCGGGGCCCGCGACCGGGCGCGGCCGGCCCGGTCAGTGCCGGTCCGCCGCCCGGGCCCGCTCCCGGGCGTGCACCGTGGCCGTCCACCCGGCCACCAGCGTCGCCACGGTGTCCGGCGCCTCGACCGGGAGCAGGTGACCGGCGCCCGGCAGCACGTGCAGCCGGGCGCCGGGCACCAGCTCGGCGATCTCGGTGTGCCGGGCGACCGGGCACAGCCGGTCGTGCTCGCCGGCCAGCACCAGGGTCGGCACCGTCACCGCGGCGAGCCCGGGGCGCTCGTCCACCCGGGAGCCCTGCAGCTGCAGCTGGGCGGTGAGCCGGCGCTCCCCCACCTCGTCGGCCATCCGCAGGGCCGTGTCGTCGAGCGACCGGTCGTGCAGCAGCAGGTCCAGGGGCTGCAGGGCACGGGACGGGGCGCCGTCGTGGAGACGGGCCAGCGCCGCGTCCCAGCCGGCGCGCTGCTCCGGGGTCGGCGGGCGGGCGTTGGTCGCCATCAGGCACAGCCCGGCCACCCGGTCCGGGGCCCGCCGGGCCAGCGCCATCGCGACGATGCCGCCCAGGCTGAGCCCGGCGAGGGCGAACCGCTCCGGCAGCGCCGCGAGCAGGGCCTCGACCTGTTCCGACAGGGTCGGCCGGTCCAGGACCGGGTGCAGCGCCCCGGCCCCCACCGGGCCCCACAGCCGGGCCGAGCAGTTCATGCCCGGCAGCAGGACCAGCGGCGGGGGCGGCGGCGCGGGCACCGCTCAGCCCTTGACCGACCCGGCGCCCAGGCCCGCCACGAGGTAGCGCTGGGCGATGAAGGCGAACCCGATCACCGGCAGCGTCAGCAGGATCGCGGCGGCACCGGCCTGTTGGAGCATCGGCAGGGTCTGCCCGAGCTGGGTGGCGATGAAGACCGGGACCGTGCGGGCGACGACGTCGGTGAGCACGTTCGCCGTCAGGTACTCCTGGAAGGCGAACAGGAACATGAAGATCCCCGCGGTCAGGATCCCCGGCCCCATCAGCGGCACCATGACCCGCCACAGGGTCTGGAACCGGCTGCAGCCGTCGAGCATCGCGGCCTCGTCGAGCTCCTTGGGGATCTCGGCGAAGAAGTTGCGCAGCAGCCAGATGGAGAACGGCTGGTTGATCGCCACCAGGGCGGCGGCGACGGCGAACGTGGTGTCGTAGATCCCCAGCGAGCGCGACAGCTCGTACATCGGCAGCACGACCGCGAACCGGGGCAGCGCGCGGAAGATCAGTGCGGCGATGAGCAGCGCCACCGAGACCCACCCCGGGTAGCGCGACAGCGCGTACGCGGCGGGGATGCCGATGAGCAGCGCGATCACCGTGCTGATCAGCGCGACGACCAGGGTGTTGAGCAGGTACCGGTAGAACTCGGTGGTCTGCCACAGGTCGACGAACGCGGTGAAGGTGGGTTCCCAGGTGAACACCGGCGGGTCGAGGAAGGCGACGTCGGTCGGCTTGGTGACCGACATCGCCGTCCACAGCACCGGGCTCAGCATCACCCAGCAGATCACCAGCAGCAGGCCGCCGACCAGGACGGTCCGCCCGCGCGGACGACGGCGGGCCGGGGCGGCGCCGGCGTCGTCGGGCGGGCCGGGAGTGGTCGCCGGCGGGGCGGTCTGCACGGTGCTCACTGGCGAGCCTCCTTGGCCATGTCCCGGATGAACGGGGAGAGCAGCAGCACGATCAGGACGATGAGCAGCACGTTGATCGCGCTGCCGAGCCCCAGCTGCTGGCCGCCGTCCTGGAAGGCGATGTTGTAGATGTAGAGCATGATCGACTCGTTGCCGATCTGCGGTGCCTGCGGCGAGAGCGGGACGAGCTGGTCGAACGTCCGCAGCACGTCCATGATCGAGACGATCGAGACGAAGGTGAGGACGCCCCGGATGCTCGGCACGATGACGTGCCAGTGCACCCGCCAGCCGGTGGCGCCGTCGATCCGGGCGGCCTCGACGATCTCCCCCGGGACGCCCTGCAGCCCGGCGAGGATCACCAGCATCGCGAACGGCAGCATGAACCAGACGGTGTTCAGGCCGATCATGAGCCGGTTCGCCCACGGCTCGGTGAACCAGAGGATCTCGGCGCCGGTGAGCTCGGTGATCAGGTAGTTGACGACGCCGCCGAAGTTGGAGTCGAAGAGCCAGGAGAACATCGTGGCGCCGACGACGTTCGGCACGACGTAGGACACCAGCAGCACCCCCAGTACCCAGGGCCGGGACCGGCCGAGCCCGTTGACCAGCACGGCGAGCAGGTATCCCCCGACCAGCAGGACGGCGACGACGGCGGCGGTCAGGCCGACCGTGAACAGCACCGCCCGCCCGAGCCGGGGGTCGGACAGGGCCTGGGTGTAGTTGTCCAGGCCGAGGAAGGTGCCGGGTTCGCCGTAGTTGACCCGCTGCAGGCTCCACTCCACGGTCTTGTAGAGCGGGAACAGCAGCAGGCCGAGCATCACCAGCAGGCTCGGGGAGACCAGCCCCAGGAACTCGCGCCTGCGCATGATCGCCTCACCTCGCTCTCGTGGGGTGGTGGGTAGGGGTCAGCGCCGGTACTCGGCGACGATCGCGGTGGCGATCTCCTGCATCTGCCGCTGGCCGTCGGGGATCGACGTCCGGCCGGCCAGCACGTCGGCGACGACCGGGCGGGTCTCGTTGCTGATCCGCGACGTCCACGGGTAGGGCTCCGGCGGGGAGGCCCTGCCGATCGAGTCCAGCTGGGCCCGCGCGAACGGGCTGCTGTCCGGGGTGACCATGCCCTCCCGGGCCGGGAACGCGCCGGGCACCGCGGCCCGCGACGACTCCGGCCCGACCGAGGCCGCGACGAGGTGGAACAGCAGGTCCTTGTCCAGGTCGGTGTTCTCCGGGATCGCCCATCCGTCGACCGACAGCGTGTTGTAGAGGACGTCGCCGCCGGCCACCGACGGCGGCGGGGCGAACGCGAAGTCGGCCGCGAACCGGCTGTTCTCCACCTCGGTGAGGTCCTTCATCCGGCCGCTGAACATGATCGCGATCGCGGCCGAGCCGTTGTACATCTGCTGCTGCACCGCGGGCTGGGCGAACGTCGTCACCTGCGGGTCCATGTAGGGCACGAGCGAGCGCAGCTGCTCGAACGCCTCCGCCGCCTGCGGGGTGTCGAAGTTCGGGCGACCGGTGTCGCGGTCCACGTAGTCGGTGCCCAGCGAGCCCAGTGCGGCGTCGTAGGCGGTGGCGAGGTCCGAGCTCGCCAGCAGCGGCAGCGCCAGCGGGTAGCGGATGCCGCCGTCGCGCTGGATGCGCTCGGACACCTGCCGCAGCTCGGCGAAGGTGCGCGGCGGCGTCAGCCCGAGCCGGTCGAACACGTCGCGGCGGTAGGCCATGACGAACATCTGGGCCTGCATCGGGATGCCGTAGAGGGTGCCGTCGTAGGACATCGCCTCGCGCATCGCCGGGTTGAGCCGGTCCAGGTCGAGCTGCGCGCCGTAGCGGGCCACCAGGTCGTCGAGCGGGTGGAGCTTGCCGGTCGCGGCCTGCTGCGGGACGACGAAGCCGTAGGTCTCGAGGATGTCGTAGGTGCCGAAGCGGCCGGCCAGCGTCGCGATCGTCTTCTGGGCCTGGCCCGCGTAGTCGATCGGCTCGTGGTGCAGCGTGACCCCGTCGCGCGAGCAGCTGCGCACCATCGAGTTGGTGAACGGGTCGATGGCCGAGGAGTTGTAGGCCAGGACGTTGACGTCCACCGACGACGGTGGCGGTGGGAAGTCGCACGGGACGAGCGTGGCGGTGGCGGCGGGTGTCCGCGACCCGGCGCCGCACCCGGCCAGCAGCAGCACCACCGCGAGCCCGAGTGCGACCACGAGCGGGCGGGCGCCGCGGGCCGCAGCCGCCTGCCCGTCGTACATACGCATGCGCGATCAGCCCCGGAGAGCGTCGAGCCGGATGCGGGCACTGTCGCGGTGCCCGACGAGCTGCTCGAAGTCGGACACGGTCACCGTCGGCTCGGCCTGGGCGCGGGTCGCCTCCCGGGTCGCGCGCTGGTAGGTCAGCTGCTTGAGGAAGCCGGCCACCGACAGCCCGCCGGTGTAGCGCGCACCCCGCGTCGTCGGCAGCACGTGGTTGGTGCCGGACATGCCCTTGTCGGCGTAGACCACCGTCGAGTGCGGACCGAGGAACAACGAGCCGTAGTTGCGCAGCCGCTCCAGCCACCAGTCCAGGTCCTCGGCGATCACCTCGAGGTGCTCGGGGGCCAGGGTGTCCATGACCCGGGCGACGGTCTCGCGGTCGGGTGCGAGGTAGACCGTGCCGTGGTCGCGCCAGGCGGCCCCGGCGATCGGGGCGGTCGCGAGGCCCGCGAGCTGCTTCTCGATCTCCCGCGGGACCTGGTCGGCCAGCCGCTCGGAGGTCGTGGCCAGCGACGCGGGCGAGGTCGGCCCGTGCTCGGCCTGGGCCAGCAGGTCCGCGGCCACGGTCGCGGCGTCCGCGGTGTCGTCGGCGATCACCGCGACCTCCGAGGGCCCGGCCAGGACGTCGATGCCCACCTGCCCGTAGAGCTGGCGCTTGGCCTCGGCGACGTAGGCGTTGCCCGCGCCCACGATCATGTCCGCCGGGGTCCCGTCGAGCAGCCCGAACGCCATGGCGGCGAGCGCCTGCACCCCACCGACGGCGTAGACCGCGTCGGCGCCGCTGATGTGCGCCGCGTAGAGCACGGCCGGGTGCGGGCGCCCGTCCCGCGAGGGCGGGGTGGCCGCGACGACGTTCGGCACGCCCGCCACCCCGGCCACCCCCACCGTCATGAAGGCGCTGGCCAGCAGCGGGAACCGGCCGGCGGGCAGGTAGGCACCGACGTTCCCGACCGGGACCAGACGCTGCCCGCAGACCACCCCGGGCAGGACCTCGGCCTCGAAGTCCTGCAGCCGCGCCCGCTGCATCCCGGCGAACCGGCGGGTCCGCTCGGCCCCCGCGTCCAGCGCCGCGCGCAGGTCCGCGGGCAGCGCGTCACCGGCCCGGGCGAGCTCGGCGGGACCGACGAGCAGGTCGGTGCCGGTGAACCCGTCGAGCTCGCGGGCGTAGCGCAGGACCGCGTCCATCCCGCCCGCGGAGATCGTGCGCAGCATCTCCGAGACGGTGGCCACCACGGCCGGGTCGCGGAGGTCCGCGCTGTCGACGACGGCCGGCGCCTTCACCACGGTGACGGGCGACCCGATACGCCGGAGGTCGGCTTCAGTCAGGTACATACGCATACATTAAGAGTCGGCCACCGACCCTGACAAGGGGTCGGGCGCGGTGGGCCCTGCTCAGCCCACGGTCCGGTACTCGGCGACGATCGCCGTCGCGATGTCCTGCATCCGCTGCTGTCCCTGCTCGACCGGAACCCGCCCGGCCAGTACGTCGGCCACCACCGGCCGGGTCGCGACCGAGATCCGCGAGGTCCACGGGAACGGCTCCGGCGGCGGCGCCTTCTCCAGCGCCTCGAGCTGCGCGGGCGCGAAGGGGCTGCTCGCCGGCGTCACGCTGCCCAGCCGCGACGGGAACGCCGCGGGCACGGCCGCGCGCGCCGACTCCGGCCCGACCGACGCGGCCAGGAACCGGAACAGCAGGTCCGGGTCGACCTCGGTGTTGGCCGGGATCGCCCAGCCGTCGACCGAGAGCGAGTTGTAGAGCACGTCGCCCCCGGCCACCGACGGCGGGGCCGAGAACGCGAAGTCCCGGGCGAAACGGCTGTTGCGCTCCTGGACCAGGTCGAACATCCGGCCGCTGTACATGATCGCGATCGCCGCCGACCCGTTGTACATCTGCTGCTGCACCGCCGGCTGGGCGAACGTCGTGACCTGCGGATCCATGAACGGGAGCAGCGAGCGCAGCTCGGTGAACGCCCGCGTCGCCGCCGGGGTGTCGAAGTTCGGACGACCGGTGTCGCGGTCCACGTAGTCGGTACCGAGCGAGCCGAGTGCGGCGTCGTAGGCGGTGGCGATGTCCGCGCTCGCCAGCAGCGGCAGCGCCAGCGGGTAGCGGATCCCACCGTCGCGCTGCACCCGGGCGGCGACCTCGCGCAGCTCGGCGAAGGTGCGCGGCGGGGCCAGGCCGAGCCGGTCGAACACGTCACGGCGGTACACCAGCGTGAACGGCTGGGCCATCGTCGGCAGCCCGTAGAGCTTCCCGTCGTAGGACAGCGCCGCCAGCATCTCGGGGCTGAGCCGGTCCAGGCCGTACTCCTCGCGGTACCGGGCGACGAGGTCGTCGAGCGGGCGCAGCTTCCCGGTCGAGGCGAACTGCGGCACGACCAGCCCGTAGGTCTCGAGGATGTCGTAGGTGCCGTAGCGCCCGGACAGCGTCGCGATGGTCTTCTGGGTCTGGCCGGCGAAGTCGATCGGCTCGTGCCGCAACGTCACGCCGTCGCGCGAGCAGCTGCGCACCATCGTGTTCGTGAACGGGTCGACGGCCGAGGAGTTGTAGGCCAGGACCCGCACGTCGAGGCTCTGCGCGGGCGGCGGGAACGCGCACGGCACCGGCGTCGCCGTGGCGGCCGGGGTGCGGGAGCCCGCACCGCAGCCGGCCAGCAGCAGGGCCAGCACCGTCACGACGGCCGCGGTCATCCGGTGGGGGCGCACCGCACCATCAGAACCCACCGGTGTGGCCGGGGCCACTCCACCCGTCGCGGTGACCCGGCGGTGTGGCTGGTTGCCCCGGTGACCCCGGCCGCCGAGAATGCCCGGTGTGCCCCGTGTCCTGTCCGTCCTGTTCGCCGCGGTGCTCGCCTGCGCCGTCGTGCCCGCCGCCGCCGTGCCCGCCGCCGCTGCCGTGCCCGGCGCCGCTGCCGCGCCCGCCGCCGACACACCGGGGCGGACGTTCGTCGCGGTCTCGGTCGCGACCGTGTGGACCTCCCCGGACAGCCCCCGGGACCGGGACCGGGCCGCCGTCGCCGCACCCGCCGACCCGGCGGCGTGGATGGGGTCGATGAGCAGCGCGGACCGTCGTGAGCTGACCACCGCCTCGCGTACCCAGACCCAGGCGCTGCTCGGCGCCCCGGTGACCGTGACCGAGCGCCGCGACGGCTGGGCGCACGTCGTCGTCCCCGGCCAGCCCTCGGGCAAGGACGACCGCGGCTACCCCGGCTGGGTGCCCGCGTCCCAGCTCGTCGACGACCCGGCGTTCGGTGCCCTGGCCGCGGGGGCGCCGACCGGCACCGTCGACGGCGTCGCGACGGCGTGGCTGTACCGCGACCCGGCACGCACCGAGCGGCTGCGCGAGGTCAGCGTGGGCACCCGGCTGCCGGTCGTCGGCGAGGCGGGCGACGCGGTCCGGGTCGCGCTGCCCGGCGGCGACCAGGCGTGGCTGGCGGCGGGTGAGCTGCGCGGAGGGGCCCCGCCCTCCCCGACCGGAGAGGGTCTGGTCGCGACCGCGCGGCTGTTCCTGGACCGCCCCTACCTGTGGGGCGGACGCTCCGGGTTCGGCCCGGACTGCTCGGGGCTGACCGGGCTGTCCTACGCCCTGCACGGGATCACCGTCGGGCGCGACGCCTCCGACCAGGCGCGGGGCGGACGGCCGGTCGACGACCCCGCCGACCTGCGGCCCGGTGACCTGCTGTTCTGGAACTCCCCCGCGACGCACGTGGCGATGTACGCCGGGGCGGGCACGATGATCGAGGCGTTCGACGCGGACACCCCGGTCCGGGGCAGCCCGGTGCGGTTCGACGCCGAGTACTCCGGGGCCCGCCGGTACCTGCCGTGACCTGAACACCTGACGCGATGTGACCACCGCCCTGGGCGGGTCCTCCCGCCGGGCACGGATGCCTACAGTGACCGGCGTGCCGCCGACCATCCGTACCCGCACCGACGCCTGCCCCGGTGTGGTCTCGCCGCACGCGGCCGCGGACGGGGCGCTGGCGCGGATCCGGCTCCCCGGCGGGACGATCGGCGCGCCGGCGCTGCGCGCGGTGGCGGCGCTGGCCCGCGAG
Organism: Pseudonocardia sp. ICBG1293; assembly: GCF_020131355.1. Lineage (GTDB taxonomy): Bacteria > Actinomycetota > Actinomycetes > Mycobacteriales > Pseudonocardiaceae > Pseudonocardia. The sequence goes on along the minus strand of NZ_JAHLEL010000006.1, from coordinate 505,274 downwards.
GCCGGGGACGGCACCGTCCACCTGACCTCGCGCGGGAACCTCCAGCTGCGTGGCCTCGACCCGGCCGACCCGCGCCCGGTCGAGCACCTGACCGCGGCCGGGCTGCTGCCGTCCCGGACCCACGAGCGGGTCCGCAACGTGCTGGCCTCCCCGCTGTCGGGCCTCGACGGCGGCCTCGCCGACGTCCGCGGCCTGGCCGCGGCGCTGGACCGCGGGCTGTGCGCGCGCCCCGCCCTGTCGGCGCTGCCCGGCCGCTTCCTGTTCGCCCTCGACGACGGCCGCGGCGACGTCGCCGCCGAGCGTCCCGACCTGTGCTGGCGTGCGGAGGGCCCCGACCGGGGCGAGCTCCTGGTGGCAGACACCCCGACCGGCGTGTCCTGCTCCCCCGCCGAGGCCCCCGGGCTGCTGCTCGACGCGGCCACGGCGTTCCTCGACGTGCGGGCCGCGCACGCCGCCGACCCGGCCGCGCGGGCCTGGCGCGCCGCGGAGCTGCCCGGTGCCGCGACCGCCGTCGCGTCCCGTCTGGGCGACCACACACCATCGCCCTCCCGACACGACGATCGATCTGCACGTCTCCGCCCTCCGGAGGGCGGAGACGTGCTCGTCGGCGCGTCGGACGGCGGGGCACTGGGTGTCGCGCCGGTCCTGGGGGCGCTGTCGGCGGGACAGCTGGAGCGCCTCGCCGCCGAGGGGGCCCCGGAGCTGCTGGTCACGCCGTGGCGCACCCTCGTCCTGCCCGTCCCCGCACCCGGTGCCGCGGACCGGCTGGCGGCGGGGCTCGTCGTCGACCCCGGGCACCCGGCGTTGCGGGTCAGCGCCTGCGCGGGCTCGCCGGGCTGCGCCCGGTCCCTGGCCGACGTCCGCGCCCACGCGCTCGCGCTGGTCGCGCGGGGTGGCCCGCGAGCGGACGCGGGGCCGGAGGCGGTGCACGTCGTCGGCTGCGGTCGCCGCTGCGGTGCCCCGCACACCCCGCACCGCGACGCCGTCGCGACCGGGCCGGACACCTACGTCATCGACGGACACACGATCACGACCGAGGAGCTCCGCTGAGCGGGTACGACTACATCACCGACGGCAACGAGATCTACCGCCGCTCGTTCGCGACGATCCGCGCGGAGACCGACCTGTCCGGACTCCCGCCCGGCGTGGACGACATCGCCGTGAGGATGATCCACGCCTGTGGCCAGGTCGACCTGGTCGAGGACATCGCGGCCTCCGACGGCGTGGTCGCGGCCGCCCGGTCCGCGCTGCGGGCCGGCGCCCCGATCCTGTGCGACGCGATGATGGTCGCCTCCGGGGTGACCGCCGCCCGGCTGCCCGCGGACAACGAGGTGCTCTGCGTGCTGCGCGACGCCCGGGTGCCCGACCACGCGCGCCGGATCGGCAACACCCGCTCCGCCGCCGCGCTGGAGCTGCTCGCCGACCGGTTCGAGGGCGCGGTGGTCGCGATCGGGAACGCCCCGACCGCCCTGTTCCACGTCCTGGACCTCATCGACCGCGGCGACGCCCCCCGCCCGGCCGCGGTCATCGGCATCCCGGTGGGGTTCATCGGCGCCGCCGAGTCCAAGGTCGCGCTGTCCGAGCGCACCGACCTGGAGCATCTCGTCGTCCACGGCCGTCGCGGCGGGTCGGCGATCACCGCGGCGGCGCTGAACGCGCTGGCCCACGAGCAGGAGATCATCGCGTGAGCGAGCGTGCGAGTGCAGCGCAGGAACACGGCGTGGGCGAGCGTGCGAGTGCCCCGCAGGAGCCCGGCGTGACCGGCACCCTCTACGGCGTGGGGCTCGGCCCCGGCGACCCCGAGCTGACGACCATCAAGGCCGCCCGGCTGGTCCGCGACGCCGACGTCATCGCCTACCACTCCGCCCGGCACGGGCGGTCGATCGCCCGCCGGATCGCCGAGCCGCACCTGTCCGGCACCGCGATCGAGGAGGCGCTGGTCTACCCGGTCACGACCGAGGCCACCGACCACCCCGGCGGCTACCAGGGTGCGATCGACGCGTTCTACTCCGAGGCCGCGGCCCGGCTCGCCGCGCACCTGGACGCGGGCCGCGACGTGGTGCTGCTGGCCGAGGGCGACCCGCTGTTCTACGGGTCCTACATGCACATGCACAAGCGCCTGGCCGGGCGCTACCGCACCGAGGTCGTCCCCGGCGTCACCTCGATCAGCGGCGCGGCCGCGGCGATCGGCCAGCCGCTGGTGGAGCGCGACGAGGTGCTGACCGTGCTGCCGGGCACCCTGTCGCGCGAGGAGCTGGCGCGGCGGCTCGCGGGCACCGACTCGGCGGCGGTGATGAAGCTCGGACGCACCTTCACCACGGTCCGCGAGGCGATGTCCGACGCCGGGGTGCTGGACCGGGCCCGCTACGTCGAGCGGGCCACGATGGAGGGCCAGCGGACCGGGTCCCTCGCCGACGTCGACGCCTCCGACGTGCCGTACTTCGCGATCGCGCTGCTGCCCGGCGAGGTCGCCGCCTCGGTCCCCGGGGACGGCCAGGCGCCCGCCGGCGCCGTCGGCGCCGTCCCCGCCGAGGAGCGGTCGGTCCGCGGTCCGGGGGAGGTCGTCGTCGTCGGGACCGGGCCCGCCGGGCGGGACTGGCTGACCCCCCAGGTCGCCCGCGCCCTGTCCGAGGCGGACGACCTGGTCGGCTACGGCCCCTATCTGGACCGGGTGCCGCCCAACCCGCGCCAGACCCGGCACCCCTCGGACAACAGGGTCGAGTCGGAGCGCGCCGCGCACGCGCTGGACCTGGCCGCGTCGGGGCGGCGGGTCGCCGTGGTGTCCGCGGGCGACCCCGGGGTGTTCGCGATGGCGACGGCGGTGCTGGAGGTGGCCGCCGAGCCGAAGTACCACGACGTCGCGGTGCGGGTGCTGCCCGGCATGTCCGCGGCCCAGGCCGTCGCCGCGGCGGCCGGTGCCCCGCTCGGCCACGACCACGCGCTGATCTCGTTGTCGGACCGGCTCAAGCCGTGGGACGTGGTCGCGGACCGGTTGCGTGCCGTGGCCGCGGCCGACCTGGCGATCGCGATCTACAACCCGCGGTCGAAGGCACGGCCGTGGCAGGTCGGTGCCGCCCGGGACGTGCTCCTGGAGCACCGCGCGCCGGACACCCCGGTGGTGCTCGGTCGCGACGTCGGCGGCGCCGGGGAGCGGATCGTGGTCACCACGCTCGGCGCGCTGGATCCCGAGCTGGTCGACATGCGGACCCTCGTGGTCGTCGGGTCCTCGACGACCCGCGCCGTCGAGCGCGCCGGGACGACCGTGGTGTTCACCCCGCGCCACTACGGCCCCGGCGGGACGACCACCGGCTGATCGGATCCGCCGGTTGACGACACCCTGACCGGTTCCGGTTCCGCGCTAGCGTCACACCGTGCGACTGCAGGTGCGGCGGTTCGGTCCCGACGACTGGGAGTCGGCCCGCGCGGCCCGGCTCGCCTCGGTGCGGGACGGGTTCGGCGAGGACAGCGACTTCTACCGCGAGCAGGCGGCCCTCGACCCGGCTGCCTGGCGGGTGGTCCTGGCCGAGCACGTCCGGTTCGGTGCCGTGGACGACGGCGACCGCCCGGTCGGCACCGCCTGCTGGCGGCCCGGCCCGGACGGCGACGGGCAGCTCTACGGCATGTGGGTGGCCGCCGGGTTCCGCGGGACCGGGCTCGCCGACGCACTGGTCGAGGCCGTCGACGCGGCGGCCCGCGAGCACGGCTCGGCGACGCTGTCGCTCAGGGTGGAGCCGGGCAACGCCCGCGCGCTGGCCTTCTACGCCCGCACCGGGTTCGTCGCGGAGCCCTCCCCCGGTCCGGGGCTGCTGGTCATGACCCGCCCGGTGGTGGCCCGGCCGGTGTCGTGAGCCCGAGCCGCGCGCCAGGACCGGGCGACCGCGGCGTCGGAGGCGACCAGCGTGCCGTCCATGTCGAACAGGATCGCGGCGTACACCCGACCACCTCGTCCACTCGGGCGACGAGTACGACCGGCCTGGGAGGATCGCGGCATGCGCGCCGTACGGATCACCGAGTTCGGCACCGAGCCCCGGGTGGTCGAGGTGCCCGACCCCGTCGCGCCGCCCGGCGGGGTGGTCGTCCGGGTGGAGGCCACCGGGCTGTGCGCGAGCGACCGGTTCGCCTGGGCCGGGCACGACGGCGATGTGACGCTCCCCCACGTGCCCGGGCACGAGCTCGTCGGACGGGTCGTCACCACCGGTGCCGGGGTGAGCCGGGTCCGTACCGGGGACCGGGTGACCACCCCGTTCGTCTGCGGCTGCGGCACCTGCCCGGACTGCCGGGCGGGCCGCGCGCAGGTGTGCCCGCACCAGCGTCAGCCCGGCTTCACCGACGACGGGTCCTGCGCCGAGCTCGTCGCGCTGCACCACGCCGACGCCAACCTGGTACCGGTCCCCGACGCGGTCGACGCGGCGGGTGCGGCGCTGCTCGGCTGCCGGGTGGCCACCGCGCACCGGGCGCTGGTCGGGCGCGGCGGGCTGGCCGCCGGGGAGCGGGTCCTGGTGCTCGGCGCGGGCGGGGTCGGGCTGGCCGCGGTGCTGATCGCGTCGGCGCTGGGCGCCGAGGCGGTCGTCGCGGACCCCTCGTCCGCGGCGCGGTCCCGGGCGGTCGAGCTGGGTGCGTCCGCGGTGGTGGACACCGCGGACGGCCCGGACGCGGTGCGCGAGGCCGTCGGCGACGGCGGCGCCCGCCTGGCGGTGGAGGCCGCCGGTCGCACGGACGCCCTCGACCTCGGTGTCCGGTCGCTGCGCAGGCAGGGGACGCTGGTGCAGGTCGGGCTGCTCGCCCGGGAGCCGGTGGTGCCGGTGCCGCTGATGATCGCGCACGAGCTGACCGTGACCGGCAGCCACGGGATGGCCGCCGCGGACTACCCGGCGCTGATGGGGCTCGTCGCCGACGGCGGACTCGACCCGGGCCGGTTGGTCACCCGGCGCACCGGGCTCGCCGGGCTCGCCCACGCACTGGGCACGGCGCCGGAGCCGGGCGAGGTCCTGGTCGCGCTGCCCTGACCCGCGCCCGGTCCGCGGTGCGCCCGGGCGGGGACGCTCAGCGGGGCGCGCCGAGCCTGCGGGCGGCCTCGACCACGAACGCCCGCCGGGCGGCCCGCTCGGCGGGGTCGTCCGGAGCGGCGCCGGTGAGCATCGAGGCGAGCTGGGGCACCGTGTGCCACCAGGCGGCCAGCGCGATCAGGGCGAAGACCAGGTGGGCGGGGTCGACCCCGTCGTCGACCGTGCCCGCCCGCTGGGCGGCGGCGACGCGCTCGACCTTCTCCCGGTAGTGCCGGCCGCGTTCGGCACGCGCGGCGACGTGACCGGTGCCGTCGAGGCCCTCCCACTGCAGCAGCCGGGCCAGCCACGGGTGCTCGGCGTGGTGGTCGAACGTCGCCCCGGCGAACGCGCCGAGGTCGTCCAGCCCGGTGCCGGTCGCCCGGACCCCGGCCGCCAGCTGCTCCAGCTGGTCGGCCAGCACCAGGTCCCACAGTGCGTCCTTGTCGCCGAAGTAGCTGTAGAGGCGCTCCTTGTTGATGCCGGCCCGCGCCGCGATGCGGCTCATGGTGGTGCCCTCGCGGCCGCGCTCGGCGAACTCGGCGGTGGCCGCCTCCCTGAGCCGGCGGCGGGTGCCCTCGGTGTCCCAGGCCATGACCGGACGGTAGCGGAACCGGCGTAGCCTCATTTCCAACATCATCGTTGGAGTTGGAGTCGGGAGACGTCATGGGAACAGCACACGGACCGGGCGCGGGCGACGTCGCCGTCGTCACCGGCGCCACCAGCGGTATCGGGTTCGCGATCGCACGGGGACTGCTCGCCGCAGGCCTGACCGTGTACGTCGGGGCCCGCGAACCCGGGCGCGGCGCGGCCGCCGTGGCCGCCCTCGGCGCGGGCGCCCGGCCGCTCGACCTGGAGGTGACCGACCCGGCCTCGGTCGCCGCGGCCGCCGCCGGGGTCCCGGAGGTGGACCTGCTGGTGAACAACGCCGGGGTCGGTGACGACCTCGCGACGGCCGTGGACTGCACCGCCGAGGACCTGCGCCGGGTCTACGAGGTCAACGTGTTCGGCGTGGTCACGGTGACCAACGCGTTCCTGCCCGCGCTGCGCCGGTCGGCGCACCCACGCGTGCTCAACGTCTCCAGCGGGACCGGATCGCTGACCTGGAGCACCGGCCCGAACCCGCAGTTCGACCACCGCGGCGGCGGGGGCGCGGCCGCCTACCGGTCGTCGAAGGCGGCGCTCAACGCGCTCACCGTCTACTACTCCCAGGCCCTCGCCGACGCCGGGATCCCGGTGAACGCCCTGGCCCCGGGCCTGCGGGCGACCAACCTCAACGCCCGTGCGGCGGCCTCGGGCGGCGATCCGGCCGAGGCCGCCGACGGGGCCGTCGCCCTCCTGCTGACCCCCGACGGGGGACCGACCGGCACGTTCGTCGACTGGACCGGCACGCCGGTCCCCTGGTGATCCGCCGCCCGCCGGCCGGACCCGCACGGCGCCCACCGACTCCGCCCGCCGCGACCCCGGCGGGGGGCGACGAGCCGGTCCACGACCACCACCGGCCCGCCGACGGCGGCGACACCTCCCCGGCGGCACCCCACGGCATCGAAACTTCTGTCCCGTTGACGAATCCTGTCTAGCCTGCATATGTTTTCCATATCGCAAGCACAACGGAGGGACCCACGATGTCGCACAACCCCGAGCTCGACCAGGTCACCGAGATGCGTCGCAAGCTCGCCACACACGCCTTGTTCCCGCTGTCCTACTGGATCGTCTACTCGGTCCTGCTGGTCGTGATCATGTCGATCCCGGTGTGGGTCTCGGCGCTCCCGTCCGTGACCCCCTATCTGACACTGGGGCTGCTGGTCGTGGCCCTCGGCTCGGCGATGTACTCGATCCGCACGCGCCGGCGGTCGGGCGTCGCGCTGCCGCGGCGCATCACCGCCTACCCCGGTGCACGACGGCTGCACGCCGGCGTCCTGGCCCTCACGGTCGTCGGGGTGATCGCCGGGTACGCGCTCGTCGGGGCCGACCGGCCGGGGATCGCCATGGCCGTGCTGGTGCCGCTCGCCGCGCTCGTCCTCGCCGGTCAGTACCGGATCCGGCAGAAGATGGCCGAGGACATCGCGACCGGCCGGGTCGAGCAGTGACCGGCGCGCCGCCCGAGGAGATGACCGGACGGCAGCCGATCTTCGAGACCGGTCCGCGGCTGGCCCTGTGCGCGCTGCTCCAGGGGGCGGACTGGGTCGAGTTCAAGACCGTGCGGGACATGATCGGGGTCAGCGACTCCGCGGTGTCCAAGCACAGCCACACCCTCGAGGACGCCGGCTACCTCGAGATCCGCAAGGGTGCCGTCGGGCGGCGCCCCCGGACGTGGATGCGACTGTCCCCGACCGGGCGGGCGGCCCTGCGCAGCCACCTCGCCTGGCTCAACGGCCTCGGCGAGGCGATCACCGACGCCGGGGACGACTGAGGGCAGGCACCACCGGCTCGACACCCGGGGCCCCGCCCCCGGCGGCCCGGCAGGGTCACCGGACGCCGGGCGGACGCACGGGTGGCCCGGCCCCGGCCGGTCAGGGACCGAGCAGTCTCGCCAGTGCGGCCTCCACCGTGGACTCCACCGCGACCCCGACGGGCAGCGGCGGCCGGTCGACGACCACCACCGGCACCCCGCGCTCCCGGGCGGCGGTGAGCTTGGGCGCCGTCGCGGCACCGCCGGAGTCCTTGGTCACCAGCACGTGCGGGTCGACGGCGGCGAACAGGGCGCGCTCGTCGTCGAGGGCGAACGGGCCCCGGTCGAGCAGGAGCTCGCACCGGGCGGGGAGCGGCCCCTCCGGCGGGTCGACCGCCCGGACCCAGAACGCCGCGTCGACCTCGGCGAAGTGCACCAGCCCCCCGCGACCGGTGGTCAGCAGCACCCGGCCGTCGGCCCCGGGGAGCAGCGCGGGCAACGCGGCGGCCGCGGCCGCGGCCGAGCCGACCCGGTACCACCGGTCCCCCGGCCCGGGCGTCCAGCCCGGACGGCGCAGCACCACCAGCGGCACCCCGGTCGCGGCGCAGGCGGTGGCGGCGTTCGCCGTCATGGTGGCGGCGAAGGGGTGGGTGGCGTCGAGCACCGCGCCGACCCGCTCGGCACGCAGGTGCGCCGCCAGACCGGCGGCGCCGCCGAACCCGCCGATGCGGACCTCGCCCTCGGGCAGCGCCGGGCTGCGCACCGCCCCGGCCAGCGAGGAGACGACCCGGACGCCGTCCCGGCCGGCCAGCGCGGCGGCCACGGCACGGCCCTCGGTCGTGCCGCCGAGGACGAGCACCGTGCGGGGAACGCTCACACCCGTCAGGGTAGGCGGATGGCGATCTCGACCGTGGTGTTCGACGTCAACGAGACCCTGTCGGACCTGAGCCCGATGGGTGCCCGGTTCGCGGGGCTGGGCGCCCCGGAGTGGCTCGGCCCGCTGTGGTTCGCCGCGACCCTGCGCGAGGGCATGGCGCAGGCCGCGGGCGGGGAGCTGACGACCTTCGCCGAGCTGGCGACGGCGACCGCGGCCGGGCTGCTGCGCCGGCACGGCGTCGCCGACCCCGACGAGGGTGCCCGCCACGTCGTCGACGGGTTCCTGGAGCTGCCGGTGCACGACGACGTCCACGGCGGCGTCGCGGCGCTGCGGGCCGCGGGGCTGCGGCTGGTGACGCTGTCCAACGGCGCCGCGTCGGTGGCCGAGCGGCTGCTCGGCGACCACGGTCTGCGCGCGCAGTTCGACGCCGTGCTGTCGGTGGAGGACGCCGGGATCTGGAAGCCCGCCCCCGCCTCGTACGCCTACGCGCTGCGGGCCTGCGGGGTCGACGCAGCCGAGTCGGTGATGGTCGCGGTGCACCCGTGGGACCTCCACGGCGCCGCCCGTGCCGGGATGGCGACGGCCTGGCTCGACCGCCACGGCGACACCTGGCCCGGGTACCTCACGCCACCGACCTTCACCGTCGGGGCGCTGTCCGAGCTGGCCGGCCACCTGGCCTGAGCCCGCGGGGCGCCGGCGGCCGTGCCGGCCGGTCCCGGCACCGCCTCAGACCGCCGCCAGCACCGGCTCGAACGCGATCTCGGCCGCGCCGACCAGCGCGCCGTCGCGGCCGAGCGGGGAGACCGCGAGCCGGGTCCCGCCCGCGGCCCGGCTGACCAGGCTGCGCCGGCGCAGCTCGGACCCGATCCGCTCGACCACCGAGGGCGGCAGCGCACCGAACAGGTCCCCCAGCACGACGAGCTCGGGGGCCAGCATGTTCACCACGGTGACCAGCCCGGCGGCCATCCACCCGGCGTAGCCCGCCAGCAGCCGGTCCGCCCGGCCCGGCACGACGGCCAGGTCGCGCAGCTCCGCGACGAGCACCCCGCGCGGGGTGTCCTCGGGCAGGCCGAGCGCGCGGCACAACGCCGGCTCGCCCACCTCGGTCTCCCAGCAGCCGTGCGAGCCGCAGAAGCACTCCCGCCCGTCCGGGCGGACCATGAGGTGGCCGAGCTCGCCGACGTAGCCGCCGGTGCCGCGCAGCGGCTGCCCGCCGGACACCACGCCGCCGCCGACGCCCACGTCGGCCGAGAGGTACACCATGTCGGCGACGTCGCGGCCGATCCCGCGCAGGTGCTCGGCGAGCGCCCCGGCCTCCGCGTCGTTGGCGACCTGCACCGGCCGGGCGAGGACGGCGGCCAGCCGGGAGCCCAGCTCGACGTCGCGCCACCCGAGGTTGGGCGCCTCGTGCACGAGGCCGTCCGAACGCCGCACGACGCCGGGTACCGACACACCGACCGCCTGCTCGGTGACACCCAGCTCGTCGCGCAGCAGGGCGGCGGACTCGGCGAGGTGGGTGATCACCTCGCCGGGCAGCCGGGTGGTGCGGTGCAGGTTCCAGCTGTGCCGGCCCAGGATCTGCCCGCCGATGCCGACCATCGCCAGCGCCACCTGCTCCACCCGGATGTCGACGGCGAGCACCACCGCCGCCTGCGGGTCGGGCAGTACCAGCAGCGAGGGCCGCCCGGCCCCGGAGCGCTGGGCCGGGACGGCCTCGGTGACGACGCCCGCCTCGGCGAGCCCGTCCACCACCGCCTTGATCGTGCTGCGGTTGAGGCCGAGCTCGCCGGCCAGCGTCGCGCGGGTGCAGGGACCCTCGACGTGCAGCCGGCGCAACAGGACGGCCCGGTTGTGCCGGCGCGCGTCGTCGGGTCGGGTCCCCGATCCGGGCTGGGTCATGTCACCGGCCGGTGGCCGCCGCCCGGCGCCGGGAGGCCACGTCGACACCGGCGGCGAGCAGCAGCACCAGCCCGGTCACCACGAACACGACGGCGGCCGGCTGCTTGAGCAGGCCCAGCCCGTTCTGCACCGTGGCCAGCACCGTCCCGCCGATGACGGCGTTGCTGATCCGCCCGCGGCCGCCGAACAGCGAGGTACCACCGATGACCGCGGCACCGACGGCGAACAGCAGGGTGTTGCCGCCACCGGCCGCCGGGTTCACCGACCCGATCTTCGAGGAGTAGACGATCGCGCCGATCGCGGCGAAGGCGGTGGAGATGACGAACACCGACGCCCGGATGCGGGCGACGTCGATCCCGGCCCGGCGCGCGGCCTCCCGGTTGCCGCCGACGGCGTAGACGTGGCCGCCGAACCGGGTCCGGTCCAGCACCCAGGTGCCCAGGACGAGCAGCACCAGCACGACCGGGACGACATAGGGGATGCCGGCGATGGCGATGACCCCGGGCGAGCGGTCCTGGACCAGCGCGAAGGTCACCAACCCGCCGAGCACCACCACCGCTCCGATCTTGAGTGCGACCAGTCCCGTCGGCGGCGCGACCAGGCCGCCGCGCAGCCGGGTCCGCAGCCGGACCACCTGGACGGTCGCGTAGGCGCCGGCGGCGACCACGAACAGCACCCAGGACGCCGTGACCGAGAGATTGCCGTTCGCCACGGCGTTGATCAAGGGGTCGCGCAGCGCGATGGTGCCGCCGTCGCCGATGAGCTGCAGGATCACGCCCTGCCAGGTGATGAACAACGCCAGCGTCACGACGAACGACGGCATCCCGATCCGGGCCACGAGGAAGCCGGTGAGGCAGCCGATCACCACCCCGACGCCGACCGCGAGGCCCATCACGGTGAACGCGTTCGCCGGCACCCCGATGACCAGCACGACCGCGGTGAGCAGGCTGATCACCGACCCGGCCCACACCCGGACCAGCGCGGCGAGCACGGCACCCGCGAGCATCACCGCCACCAGCAGCACGAACACGGTGGTGCCGGTGGCCCCGAGCACGTTGCCGTCGCTCATCAGGTGCAGCGCCATCAGCGCCGCCGCCAGTCCGGACGCCGTGCCGGCCGCCAGGTCGATCTCGCCGGTGAGCAGCACGAACACCAGGCCCATCGCGATGATGGTCGGGCCGGCGCCCTGCTGGAGCAGGTTCGCGAGGTTGAGCAGGCTCGGGAAGGTGCCGCCGGAGTCGAGCACGCTGAACAGCACGAACAGCGCGGCCAGCCCGAGCAGCGCGGGCAGTGAGCCCAGGTCGCCGCCGCGCAGCCCGCGCAGGTAGGCCGTGATCGCCTCCCGGGTGGTCCGGGCGGTGGTGTCGATGCCGAAGTCGGCGGCCCGGTTGCCCGGGTTCGCCCGGCGGGCGGCGCTCTGCTCCTGCTCGGGAGCGGGCGTCCGATCGGTCACGGTGTCTCCTCCCGGGCCGGCGGGGCCGGACGGGTCGGGGTGGGGGGCCATCAGTTCACCGCCTGCTCGGGCCGCGGCAGCCCGAGCTCGCCGGAGCGGCCCGCGGTGATGAGCTGGACGACGTCGGAGTGGGTGACCTCGCGGGTCGGCACCTGGGCGACCATCCGGCCGAGGTAGAGGCAGGCGATCCGGTCGGACACCTCGAAGACGTCGGCCATGTTGTGGCTGATGAGCACGACGCCGAGGCCCTGCTCGGCCAGCCGTCGCACGAGGTCGAGCACCTGGCGGGTCTGGGCGACGCCGAGGGCGGCGGTCGGCTCGTCGAGCAGCACGACCCGGGAGTCCCACAGCACCGCCTTGGCGATGGCGACGGTCTGGCGCTGCCCGCCGGACAGCGACGCCACCGGGGTGCGCACCGAGGTGACGGTGCGCACCGACAGGGACGCGAGCGTGTCGCGGGCGGCCTGCTCCATCGAGCCCTCGTCGAGCATCCAGGACCGGCCGCGCTCGCGGCCCAGGAACATGTTCTGGACGATGTCGAGGTTGTCGGCCAGCGCAAGGTCCTGGTAGACGACCTCGATGCCGAGCCGGGAGGCGTCCGACGGGCCGGCGACGGTCACCGGCGCCCCCTCGAACACCACCTCGCCGGAGTCGATCGGGTGGATCCCCGCGACACACTTGACCAGGGTGGACTTGCCTGCGCCGTTGTCCCCGACGAGCGCGGTGACCTCACCGGCGCGCACGGTCAGATCGACGTCGTGGAGGACCTGCACGGCGCCGAAGCTCTTCGACACACCGCGCAGGGAGAGGATGGGGTCGGCCACTTCGGGCACCTTCCACGTGGGCGCCGGCCGGGCCGCGGCGGGGTGTCCGCCGCGGCCCGGTCCGGCTGCGGGTCCTACTTGATGCCGAGCTGGTCGCAGGCGGCCTGGGTCTCGGCGTTGCAGATCTCCGAGGCCTTGACGTAGCCGGCGTCGGTGACCTTCTTGACCGAGTCCTTGGTGATCAGCTGCGGCTCGAGCAGCACCGACTTGACGTCGCGGTTGCCCTTCGGGTCCTGGACCGACTGGGTGGCGACGCCGTCGGCACCCGCGGTGTCGCCCTTGGCCAGCGCACCGGCCAGCTTCGCGGCGGCCTCGGCCTCCTGCTCGATCGGCTTGAACACCGTCATGTACTGGTCACCGCGCAGGATCGCGGCGAGCCCGTCGGCGGTGGCGTCCTGGCCGGTGACCACGACCTTGCCGTTCAGGCCGTACTTGGCCAGCACCGTGACGATCGCCCCGGCCAGGCCGTCGTTGGCCGCGACCACGCCGTCGACCTTGCCGCCGTTGCCGGTGAGGATCTGCTCGAAGGTCGTGCCACCGACCTGGTTGTCCCACTTGTCGATCGGCTGGCTCTGGACGAGCTTCAGCGCGCCCGCCTCGTACTTCGGCTTCAGCACGGTCTGCTGGCCGTTGTAGAACAGGGTCGCGTTGTTGTCGGTCGGCGCGCCCTCGATCTCGATGACCTGCGCACCCGGCTTGTTCCCGATCCCCTGGACCAGGCCCTCGCCCTGCAGCGCACCGACCTTCTCGTTGTCGAAGGAGACGTAGTAGTCGCTGACGCCGCCGAGGTTGAGCCGGTCGTAGTCGATGACCGGGATGCCCTGGGCCTTGGCCTTCTGCGCGACGGCGGTCCCGCCGTCGCTGCTGATCGAGGCGATGATCATGACCTTGACGCCGCTGGAGATCATGCCGTCGGCCAGGGTGGAGAACTTCTGCTCGTCACCCTGGGCGTTCTGGATGTCGGGGTCCATGCCCTGCGCGCGCAGCGCCGCGTCCAGCATGGGCTTGTCGAAGCCCTCCCAGCGGGCCGAGGAGTCCGTCTCGGGGAGGATCACCCCGACCTTCACGCCACCGGCCCCCTCGGAGCCGCCACTGGGGGCCTCCGCGCCGCCGCCCGCGCTGTTCTGACCGCAGCCCGCGACGGCCAGCAGCAGGCCGAGGCCCGCCGCCGCGACCGCCCGGCGCAGCCGGGGCCCGCGCCCTGTGTTCCGTGCCCCCATCGGGGTCTCCCTCCACCACGTTGTGGACCGCTCGCATGATCACGAACGGGTGAATGTTGCGAGCGCCAACCTATTGGTCCGCACCGGTCCGGCAACAGTCTTCTGAATCGAGCGAGTTCCCCTCGGAGCATCACGATCCGGTCACGAACATCGACTTTGTTGCGCAGCCGCACGGGTCGGCGTCGATCAGGCCACGGATCGTGCCGTGACGGCGGCCCGGGGTGACGGCGGCCCGAGGCGACCGCGGACAGGGGCGACAGCAACCGGGGAACAGCGGCCGGGCAATCGCGGCCCGGGGCGACGGCTCACCGGGGCGACCGCGAGCCGGGGACGACCGCGAGCCGGGGCGACTCGACGACCTCGTGCCCGCCGCCTGGGCGTTCCCCGGGTGGGCGGGTCAGCCGCGCAGCGTGTCGAGCAGGTCCGCCTCGACCGCGGCCAGCGCCGGGTCGGTCCGGCGACGCGGCCGTACCGCGTCGACGACGACCTCGCGCACCACGGTGGCCGGGCGTGGCGAGAACACCAGCACCCGGTCGGAGAGCAGGGCCGCCTCACGTACGTCGTGGGTGATCAGGAGGGTGGTCCAGCCGTAGCGGGCGCGCACCGACTCCAGCCAGTCCTGCATGGCGGTCCGGGTGAGCGCGTCCAGCGCGCCGAACGGCTCGTCGAGCAGCAGCACCTCGCGCCCGCCGACGACGGTGCGCAGCAGTGCCGCGCGCTGGCGCATGCCACCCGACAGCTCGGCCGGACGGGCGTCCTCGAACCCGGCCAGCCCGAACGGCTCGAACAGCGCACGGGCGCGTTCCCGGGCCTCGCGACGCGGCACCCGGGCGATCTCCAGCCCGAGGGTGGTGTTGTCGAGGACGGTGCGCCACGGGAACAGCAGGTCCTGCTGCGGCATCAGGCCGAACGGGGCGCCGCACACCGGGCCGCCGTCGACCTCGATCCCGCCGGTGACCGTCGCCCCGTCGAGGATGCCCGCGAGCGCCCCGAACAGGGTGGACTTGCCACAGCCCGACGGTCCGACGAGCGACACGAACTCCCCCGGCGCGACGTCCAGGCTCACCCCGGACAGCACCGGCAGGTCGCCGTAGGACACCGACAGCTCGCGCACGGCGACCTTCACCGCACACCGCCCCCGTCGTGGTCGGCCACGTACCAGGGCGTGACCAGGCGCTGCAGCAGGAAGGTCAGGGCGAACAGCGTCACCGACAGCACGGCGGTGACCGCGACGGCGGCGAGCACGAGGTCGGTGCGGAACTGGTTCTTCTGCAGCTGCATGAAGATCCCCAGGCCGGCGCGGGCACCGACGTACTCGGCGAAGATCGCGCCGGTGACGGCGTAGGTGATCGCGATGCGCAGGGCCGTGAAGAACGAGGGCAGCGCCCCGGGCAGCCGCACGTGGCGGAACCGCTGCCACCGCGAGGCGCCCATGGAGCGCAGCAGCGCGGTCGCGGACCGGTCGGTCGCGGCGAATCCCTCGATGAGCCCGACCGCCACCGGGAAGAACGTCACCAGCGCGATGACCAGGACCTTCGGCAGCAGGCCGAAACCGAACCAGATGATGAGCAGCGGGGCGATCGCGACCACCGGCAGCGTCTGGGAGGCCACCAGCAGCGGGGTCAGCGCGCGGCGCAGCCACGGCGAGAAGTCGACGGCGACCGCGGCCGCCCAGGCCAGCGCCATCGAGATCGAGAAGCCGATCAGCGTCACCTGCACCGTCGGCAGCGTGTTCGCCCAGAGCTCGGCGCGGAACGCCCAGCCCTGCTCGAGCACCCGCAGCGGCGAGGGCAGGACCTGCGGGCGGGTGCCGGCGAGGGTGACCGCCACCTGCCAGACGACCAGGAGGGCGCCGACCAGTGCGACGGCAGGCCACAGCCGGCGGATCACGGTGCCAGGTACTCGTTGGTGAACCAGGTCGAGAAGTCCGGCGCGTCCCGCACCGGGGCGCCGTCCGGCCCGGCGACGGTGCCGGTGTCG
Source organism: Pseudonocardia sp. ICBG1293 (assembly GCF_020131355.1). Lineage (GTDB taxonomy): Bacteria > Actinomycetota > Actinomycetes > Mycobacteriales > Pseudonocardiaceae > Pseudonocardia. The sequence goes on along the minus strand of NZ_JAHLEL010000006.1, from coordinate 489,587 downwards.
TAGAGGAACCCGGAGAACCCGGCCCACTGCTGCGGGGTCTGGAAGCCGACCCGGCCCTGCGCGTCGCGCAGGAAGCGCTCGCTGAGCATCCGTGCGCCGCGGTCGAGCAGCTCGTCGGAGGTGAACGCCCCGGGGTTGGCCTCCTCGAGCATCCGCACGCCCGTCGCCGGGTCCCGTGCGGCCAGGGCGTAGCCCTTCTGGACCGCCTGCACGAACGCACGCGCGGTGTCCGGGTTGTCCCGTAGCCAGGTCGAGTTGCCCAGCAGCAGCACGTTGTAGGCGTCCGGGAAGCCGTAGTCGGTGTAGCGGAACGTGCGGATCGGCTCACCCCGCAGCTGCGCCTCGATGCCCTCGACGTTGACGAACGGCTCGGTGAAGTCGGCCTGGCCCGCGTAGAGCGCCTCGTAGGCGGCCGTGGACAGCACCTCGGTGCGGAAGTCGCCGCGCCCGCCGTCGGCCCGGATGACGGCCTGCATCTTCTGGTTCTCGCCCGGCCCGCCGAACCCGGCGTAGACCTTGCCGTCGAGGTCGCGCGGCCGCCGGATGTCGGTGCGGTCGGCCCGCACGGCGATCTCGGTGGCCCAGTGCTGCAGGATCGCCATCACCGAGGTGATGTCGGCCCCGGCGGCCTTGGAGAAGGTGAACGAGTCCTGGAAGCCGACGCCGAAGTCCGCGGCGCCGGAGTCGACCAGGGTGTCCGGGGAGGTCTGGTTGTAGGGCAGGAACTCCACGTCGAGGCCCGCGTCGCGGAAGTAGCCCGCCTGCTGGGCGGCGAACAGCCCGATGTGGTTGGTGTTCGGCGTCCAGTCCAGCGCGACGCGGATCGGTCCGCCACCGCCGGACCCGCCGCCGGCGGCACAGCCGGACAGGGCCAGCGCGAGCACCAGGACGACGGCGAGCGGGCGGGGAACACGTGACAGCACGGAGCGGCCTCCCTACGCCGGTGTGACCCGGATCAGGTTCGAACGGTCGGCGGCCGGTCCTGCCGCCCTCTCAGCCTCGGTGCGCGGGCTCCCGCGGTACGTGGCGCACCCTACGCGGCCCGGCCGGTCCCGCCGGGGCGACCTCCGTCGCACCGGACCGGGGTGGACACCCACGGTCACCGGAGCCGCCGACTCCGTCACCTGCGGTGATCGTCGCGGCGCGCCGGACCGGCCGCCGTCCGCAGTGGCATTCACGATCGTTATCCTCGCCACCACACCCGCGACGCTGTGTCACGAACCCCGTCCGTGGGGAGCTGATGCGGAAGGGACGAGATGGCGGCCTCGCTCTGGACCTCCGGCCCGACCGGGCGCCCGTCGCCCGACCCGGCGCCCGCACTCGTGCGGGTCGCGCTGCAGGCCGGTGGGACCTCCGTCGCGCACGCCGACGTCGCCGCGCTGCTGTCCGGGATCTGCGTGGCGCTGGTGCCCGCGGCCCGGGTCGGGGGTGCGGCCCTGCTGCTGCGCGAGCCCGCCGATCCCCGTGACCCGGACGCCCGCCGGGTGTTCGCCTCCGACACCGCGGCCCTGCGCCTGGGCGAGCTGCAGCGCCGGGCCGACGCCGGCCCCGGCCCCGCCGCCGAGCGCGGCGACCGCGCCCTCACCACGCCGGACCTGACGCGGTCGGGTCCGCCAGGGCTGGCCGCCGCCGCGGCCGACTGCGGCCTCGTCCGCGCGCTGTCGGTGCCGGTCCCGATCGCCGGGCGCACCGCGGGGGCCCTGCAGCTGTTCGCCCGGGGCGGCCCCGACGACCCGCTCGGCGACCGGCTGGTGGTCGCGTTGGCGCCGGTGGTCACCGCGCTCGCCGCCCGGCTCACCGACGTCCACGAGCTGGCCCGGCTGCAGCGACGTGCCACCCGCCCCGCCGCACCGGAGCAGCCGGACACGCTCGACCGCACCGCGCTGATCCCGGCCGCCCGCCGCTCCCCCGTCGTGCCGGTGACCCCCCGGGTGCCCGCCCAGCGCCAGGCCCGGCACCGCCGCCACGACCAGGGCTGACCCTCCGCGCAGGGCTGACGCTCCGCGACCGGTCCCGGCCGCACCTCGGGGCGCAGCCGCCCGCCCGGCGGCCGGGTCAGCGCCCCCGGTGTCCGTCGCGGCCCGCGGCTCGTTCGAGGAGCTGCTGGTGCTCCTGCAGGTAGGCCGACACGCGCTGGCGGCTGACCCCGAACAGCCTGCCGATCCCGGCGATCGTCTCGCCCTCGCCGTGCAGCGCCACCGCCTCCTCGCGGCGGAACCGGCCGCCCACCGCACCCAGGCCGTCGAGGGTGCGGGTGAGGGTCGCGACGATCAGCGGCCGCTCCTCGCGCGGGACGATCGCCCGCCAGCTCAGCCCCTGCGCCCGCAGGTCCTGCAGCTCGGCCACCCGTGCACGGGCCGAGGACAGCTCGGCGATCGAGGTCTCCAACTGGGCGGCGAGCGTGGCCAGCGCGGCGTCGGCGTCGCCGGTGGCCCCGTCCCGGGACTCCTTCCCGTCGTCCGCGGCGCGCTCGGTCGTCCTCACGCGATCGAGCGTACGGGGGTGGCGTGGGGGGCCGGTGGGCCCGGCGTACCGTGACCCACGCAAGGGGGGTTGCTCCCTCGAACAGGGCAATCCCGACAGCAGGTGTGGAGGGCACGTTATGGGCCGGTACGACGTCGTCATCGTCGGAGGAGGATCCGCGGGGGCGGTGCTGGCCGCACGGCTCACCGAGGATCCCACACGTCGGGTGCTGATGCTCGAGGCCGGTCGTCCCGACCACCGCTGGGACCCGATCATCCGGATGCCCGCGGCGCTGTCCAAGGCGTGGGGCAACCCGCGCTACGACTGGTGCTACGTGACCGAGCCGGAGGCCGGCCTGGCCGGGCGCCGGATCGCCGTCCCGCGCGGGAAGGTGCTGGGCGGCAGCAGCAGCATCAACGGGATGGTCTACCAGCGGGCCCACCCCGGTGACTACGACCGCTGGTCCCGGCAGCCCGGTTGCGAGCAGTGGAGCTCGGCGCACCTGCTGCCGTACTTCCGCCGGCTCGAGCGCCGGATGTCCGAGCACGGCACCCCGCTGCCCGGGGGCGGTCACGGCCCGCAGATCCTCGAGCGCGCCGCGGCGACGGGCCCCCTCAACGCGGCCTTCCTGGCCGCGGCCGGGCAGGCCGGGCACGCGCTGCTCGACTCGACCAACGGCCCGGTCCAGGAGGGTTTCTCGCGCACCGAGCGCACCATCTCGCGCGGGCGCCGCTTTTCGGCGACCGACGCCTGGCTGCACCCGGTCGCGGCGTCCCGGCCGAACCTGACCGTCCGCACCGGCGCGCTGGTCCGCGCGCTGCGCACCGACGCCCGCGGTACCCGGGTCATCGGCGTCCGCTACCGCGCCTCGGACGGCACCATCCGCGACGTCGACGCCGGCGAGACGCTGCTGGCCGCCGGCTCCATCGCGACCCCTCAGCTGCTCCAGGTCTCCGGCTTCGGCGACCCCGAGCACCTCGCGGGCCTCGGCGTCGAGACCCGGGTGGCGCTGCCCGGCGTCGGCGCGAACCTCCAGGACCACCTCGCGGTGCACCTGCAGCACGCCTGCACCCAGCCGATCTCGCTGGCCCCGCAGCGGGCACCGCACCGGCTGCCCGCCGCGGCGGCCCGCTGGCTCGTCTCGGGCACCGGGGTCGGCGCGAGCAACCACTTCGAGATCGGCGGGTTCGCCTCCACCTCGATGGCGGGCGGCATCCCGGACGTGATGATGCTGTTCGCGCCGGTCGCGATGCGTTTCGCGCCGGACGTCCCGCCGGTCGGGCACGGGTACGAGATGCACGTCTCGGTGATGGCCGGCGACGTCCGCGGGACGGTGCAGGCGGTCTCGCGGGACACCGCGGTGCCGCCGCGCCTGGTGCAGAACTACCTGGTCACCGAGGGCGACCGGCGCCGCTGGGTGGAGGCCGTCGGCCTGGCCAGGGACATCCTCACCCAGCCCGCGTTCGCCGACCTCGACGCCGGGGAGACCTTCCCGGGAGCCGACGTCCGCACCGACGACCAGATCCTCGACTGGGTGTCCCGGCGAGCCCAGAACGGTCTGCACCCGACCTCCACCGCGCGGATGGGTACCGACGCCGACGCCGTCGTGGACCCCTCGACGCTGCGCGTGCACGGCACCGAGGGCCTGCGGGTCGTCGACGCGTCGGTGTTCCCCGACGTCCCCAACGCCAACACGTACGGCCCGGTGGTGATGGTCGCCGAGCGGGCCGCCGACATCGTCACCGGTGCCACGCCGCTGCCCGCCGACCCGGCTCCGTCCCGGTCCCCCGGCGCGCAGGGCGGTCCGGGAACCGGTCCGGAGCCGCTCGCGCCGGTGTCCTGACCCCTGACACGCCGAACGGGGCGGGGATCCGATCGGATCCCCGCCCCGTTCGCGGGTCTGTGGTGGGGGCGCGGGTGGCGCCCCGGGTGTCACTCCCCGGTCTGCACCTGCACCCCGGACTCACGCAGCTTGTCGGCGTGGGCACGACCGTGGTGGTTGCAGAACAGGAGTTCCCCACCGGAGGGCAGGATCGCGCGCACCTTGGCAGCCGCACCGCAGCGGTCGCAACGGTCGGCAAGGGTCAATTCGGGCCGGGTCAGCGTTTCGGGCTGCATAGCGGTCTCCCTCCGTCGCGGCGGCGGGCTTCGGGCGCTCGCCGCCGTATCACTGTGACGACCGCACGAGCGGTTCGCCCACACCTGTACAGACGCTCGAGGCCCCTGTACGTGTTCCCGGGATGCGTCGCGACGACCGTCACGTTTGGCGTGCACCGAGCGGGCCGGTGACGCCGCGATGTACCCGCGGTGACCGATTGCGTATGAAGTTGACTGCGTGTGAATCATGCGGGGAACACGGCCGTCGTGCAAGCACACCGCGGTAAATACGGTGTGTCGCGGTCTACCGTGGCCGGGTGAGTGACCGCCCGTCCCCCGACCGTGTCCCCGCTCCCCTGCTGTTCCTCGCCGGTGGGACCTCGATGTACGTGGGCGCCGCGCTCGCCGTGGGGCTGTTCGACCGGCTGGCCCCCTCGGCGGTCGCCGAGCTGCGGCTGATCGGTGCCGCGCTCGTGCTGCTCGCCTGGCGCCGACCCGGCCGGGACGCCTGGCGCGGTGTCCGCCTGCTGCGGGCGGGGGCGTTCGGGCTGGCCACGGCCCTGATGAACGTGGCCTACTACGAGGCGATCGCCCGGCTGCCGCTGGGCACCACGGTCGCGATCGAGTTCACCGGTCCCGTCCTGGTCGCGGCGCTGGCGGCGCGCCGGTTCCGGGACGTCGGCGCGGTCGGCCTCGCTGCCGCGGGCGTGCTCCTGATCGCCGACGTCCGCTGGTCCGGCAGCCCGGCCGGGGTGCTCTGGGCGCTGGGCGCGGCGGCGATGTGGGCCGCCTACATCCTGCTCGGCAAGCGGGTCGCGCGCGCCGGTTCCGGCATCGACGACCTCGCGACCGGGTTCACGGTGGCGGCGGTCCTGCTGGTCCCGCTGCTGTTCGTCGGTGGTGCGGGCGCCGCGACCGGCTTCGGTGCCGCGAACCTGGCGCCGCTCGCCGATCCGTCGGTGCTGGGCCTGTCCGTCGGGCTGGGTGTGCTGAGCTCGGTGGTCCCCTACGTGCTGGACCAGGTGGTGCTGCGCCGGGTCGGCCAGGCCCGGTTCGCGGTGCTGCTGGCGCTGCTGCCGGCCACCGCGACGCTGGTGGGCCTGGTCGTGCTCGGGCAGCTCCCGGGGGCCCTGGAGGCCGCCGGGATCGCGCTGGTGGTCCTCGCCGTGGCCCTGAGGTCCCGCGACGGCGACGAGCCCGTCCCCGGCCCCACCACCTCCGCCCGGGATCGGGCCGCCCCGTCCTGACCGCTGCTGCGGCGCGACGCCCGCACGGTGATCCGGAGTGCGCGCGCTGATCCGCGGTCCGCGCGTGTCCGGACGCGCGCGCCGAGCGGATCAGCGCGCGCACCCCGGCACCGCGTGCCCGGCGGCGCGTCGTCAGGGCCGTGGTGCGGCGGTCCGGCCGTGGTGCGGCGGTCCGGCCGTGGTGCGGCGGTCCGGCCATGGTGCGGCGGTCCGGCCATGGTGCGGCGACGAGCCGCCCGCCACGGCGCCCGCGCCGCCGCGCCGTCCTCCGGGTGCGCCGGCGCCGTGGCGGCCCGCCGGAGCGGCGCTCAGCGCCAGGAACGCAGGGTCGCGATGCGTTCCTCGAGCTGCTCGATGGTCGCCATGGCCACCGGCGGCCCACCGCAGTGCGCCCGCAGCTCGTTGTGGATCTTTCCGTGCGGCTTGCGGGTCTTGTGGTTGTGCAGCGCGACGAGCGTGTTCAGCTCCTTGCGCAGTGTCTGCAGCCGTTCGCGGACGCTCTGCCCGCGCTCGGCGGGCGGCGGCGGGGTGGGCTCGGTCGCCGGGGTCGCGCGGGCCTGGGCGCCGGTGCGCGGCGAGCCCTTGGCGATCCAGTCCGCCTGCCGCTGGGACAGCAGGGTGCGCACCTGGTCGGGCTCCAGCAGGCCGGGCAGCCCGAGGTAGTCCTCCTCGTCGGCGGAGTAGGTCGCGCCCTCGTAGATGAGCTGGTCCAGCTCGGCGTCGGCGCCGAGGGAGGTGAACGCCTGCTCCTGCTCGCCGGGCTCGTCCTTGACCTTGTTGGCCTCGTTGAGCTCGGCGTCGTTCCAGACCTCCTCGGGACGCTGCGGCTTGCCGAGGACGTGGTCGCGCTGGGCCTCCAGCTCGCTGGCCAGGCCGAGCAGGACCGGCACGCTGGGGACGAACACCGACGCGGTCTCACCCTGGCGCCGCGACCGCACGAAGCGGCCGATCGCCTGGGCGAAGTAGAGGGGGGTGGAGGCGCTGGTGGCGTAGACCCCGACGGCCAGGCGCGGCACGTCGACGCCCTCGGACACCATGCGGACCGCGACCATCCACCGCTCGGTGGAGCGGGAGAACTCCGCGATCCGGTCCGAGCCGCCCGCCTCGTCGGACAGGACGACCGCGGGCCGCACGCCGGTGATCCCGGTCAGCAGCGCGGCGTAGGCGCGTGCCGCGGTCTGGTCGGTGGCGATGACCAGGCCGCCCGCGTCGGGCATGCCGCCGTCGCGGTGGCTCTGCAGGCGCCGGTCGGCCGCGGCGAGCACCGCGGGCATCCAGTCCCCGGACGGGTCCAGCGCGGTGCGCCAGGCCATCGCGGTCTGCTCGCGGGTCAGCGGCTCCCCCAGCCGGGCCGAGATCTCCTCGCCCGCGCTGGTGCGCCAGTTGGACGTCCCGGAGTAGGCCAGGAAGACGACCGGCCGGACCACGTTGTCGGCCAGGGCCTCCGCGTAGCCGTACTGGTGGTCGGCGCGGCTGCGCGGGGCGCCCTCGGCGTCGGGGACGTACTCGACGAACGGGATCGGGTTGTCGTCGGAGCGGAACGGCGTACCGGTCAGGACGAGACGCCGGGTGGCGGGCTCGAAGGCCTCGAAGACGCCCTCGCCCCAGCTCTTGGCGTCCCCGGCGTGGTGGATCTCGTCGAGGATCACCAGCATCCGGCGGTTCTCGGTCCGGTTGCGGTGCAGCATCGGGTGTGCGGCGACGCCGGCGTAGGTGATCGCGATGCCCTGGTAGTCCCGCGAGGTGCCGCCCGCGGAGTTGCGGAACTCGGGGTCGAGCGCGACCCCGGCGGCCGCGGCCGACTCGGCCCACTGGTACTTCAGGTGCTCGGTCGGGGTGACGACGGTGATCGCGTCGACGACCCGGTCACGCAGCAGCTCCGAGGCGACGCGCAGGGCGAAGGTCGTCTTGCCCGCGCCCGGGGTCGCGACGGCGAGGAAGTCCCGCGGCGAGGTCGCGAGGTAGCGGGCGAGTGCGCTGCGCTGCCACGCGCGCAGCGGGCGGGTCTCGGGCGACACGAGCTGGGTCTGCGACACACGTCTCCCCTGGTCCGTGGGTCGTTCCCGGGCGGGAACCGGCGATCCCCGCAGTCCGCGCGTCGACGCCGACCCGGCTGCGGGGCGCGGATCAGGGTAGCCGGGCGCCGCACCGTCGTCGGCCGGTGGGCGGGCCCCGTCCTCCCCCGGCGGCGACGGGCCAGGTCAGCCCCGGGGCGGCCGCGGGCGGCGGGCGGTCAGCACGAATGCGGGCGGGACGTTGGCGAGCACGGTGCGGCCGTGCACGACCTCCTCGAAGGCCGCGGCCAGCCGGGTCCGCAGCCGGCGGGCGGGCGGGAGGGCCCGGGTCGCCGCGTAGCCGAACTGGGTCAGCGCGCCGTCGAGGTGCAGGCAGCCCGCGACGACGTCGGTCAGCCACGGCTCCGCCCTCGGGTAGGCCGCCCACGGCAGCCCGGACACGACGACGTCGGCCCCACCGAGCCCGCGGTCGGCGAGCAGCGCGGGCAGCTCCGCGGCGTCGGCGACGGCGACGTCGAGCCGCGGGTGACGGGCCCGCAGCAGCGCGGCCAGACGCGGGTTCAGCTCGACGGCGAGGTGGTGGCCCCGCCCGCCGAGCCGTTCGGCGATCACATCGGTGAACGCCCCGGTCCCGGGCCCCAGCTCGACGACGACCGGGTCCCCGGTCCCGGGCACCGGCGCGGTCGCGGCGAGGGCCAGCGTCCGGGAGCTGGGCAGCGCCGAGGCCGTGCGCAGCGGGTCGCGCAGGAACTCCCGCAGGAACGACCCCGCCCCGGCCGGGGACGTCCGGGGCGACGGGGTGGACGGTGCGACGGTGCTCATCGGGCTCCGGGTTCTCGTGGCCGTGGAACGGGTGGACGGTCCGGGCGTGGCTCCGGCCGGGCGGCGTGGTGCCGGTGGGACCGGCGCCGTCCGCGACCGGGCCACCGTGCCGGTCCGGCCTGACCGCCGTGCGACGGCGGGGTGAACGCGCCACGACCGGTGGCGGTGGGGATGATGGAGCCGATGAGCGAGCACGACCGCACCCCGGCCGACGCAGGCCCCCTCGCGCTGCCCGCGGCGGGCCTGCGGCTGGCGGCCGCGGTGTCCGCCCGGCCCCTGCTGCTCCTGCGCCACGGCGGTGGCTGGATGGCCGAGCTGGGGCGGGTGGGGCTGGGCCGCTCCGCCCTCGCGACGGGGGTCGCGGCGGGCCCGGTCGCGCCGGTGGCGCGGCGTGCGGCCCAGGTGCTGCTGGCGACGACCGGCGCGGTCCGCGGGCTGCTCGACGACGCCGTCGCGAGCCCGGACGCGCCGCTGCCCGCCGCGGACGCCGAGCGGCTGCGGGCCACCCTCTCCGGGCTGACCGCACTGCTGCTGCCGGGGATCGCCCTGCCGGAGGTCACCGCGTCCGAGGGGATCGGTGCCGCGCACGGCACCCATCCCCTCCCGCGCGGCGGTCATGGTCGGGCGGTCCCGGTCGCCGGACACGGCCGGGGCGCGGCCACGGGCCCGTCGCGACCCCCCGGGCCCGGGACCGGCCCGGTGTCCCCCGCCGGTCCCGCATCCCCGGCCGATCCCGCGTCCCGCACGGACCCGGCCGGGGCGGACCCCGCGTCCCCGCCGGCCGCGGCCGACGTCGCCGACCGGGTCTTCACCCCGCCCGGCGCCGACACGCCCCCGGTGCCGTTCGACACCGGGGCCCGGGACGCCGGCGGAGGCCCCGTCCCCGGCCGCGACGTCGCCGCCACCCCGGGGGCGGTCGTGCTGCGCACCCCGATGTTCGAGCTGCTGCAGTACCTGCCGCGTACCGAGCGGGTGCACGACACCCCGGTGCTGGTCGTGCCGCCGCTGGTGCACCGTTACTGGCTCGCGGACCTCGCGCCGGGGTACTCACTGGTCGAGCACCTGCTCGGGAAGGGCCTGCAAGTGTTCGCGCTGTCCTGGCGCCCGGCAGGCCCCGCCGACGCCGACCGGGATCTCGACGCGCACGCCGCCGCCGTCCTCGACGCCGTCGACGCCTGCGGGCGCATCACCCGCGCCCCCCGGGTGTCGCTGCTCGGGGTGCGCACCGGGGGGGCTGCTGACCGCCGCGGTGCAGGCCCACCAGGCCGCGATCGGGCTGGACGACCGGGTCGCCGCCGTCGCCTACCTCGCGACCGTCCTGGACCAGTCCGACGCGCTGCCCGGCTTCGCCCCCGACCCGGCGACCCTGTCCGAGACCGCGGAGCGGGCCGCCCGCGACGGGGTCCTGGACGGCGCGACGGCGGTCCGGGCGTGGCGGCGCGGCCCGGACCGTGTGCTGCCCTGGTCGGTGCCGCGCGGGGGCGGGGCCGCCGAGCTGCACGGGCCGGCCGCGCGGGCGATGCGCGCCTGGGTGGCCGACCTGCTGCCACTGCCCGCCGGGCTGCACACCGACCTCGCCGCGCTGGCCGCGGCGTCGGGCGCCGACGCCCCGGACCGGCCCGATGTCCGGGTGCTCGGCACGCCCGTCCGCTTCGCCGAGCTGCGCCGCGACAGCTACCTCGTCGCGGCCGACGACGACCCGGTCCAGCCCTGGACCGGTGGGTTCCGGACCGCGCAGCGCCTCGGCGGCGGCTGCCGGCTCGTGCTGGCCCCCGGTGACCAGGCCGGCGCGCTGATCGCACCGCCGTCGGTGGCGACCGGCTTCCGGGCCGCCCCGTGCTCCACCGGCGACGGGGTCGCGCAGCGCTGGCGGGCCGGCGCCGCGGCCGTGGAGGGCTCCTGGTGGGACGACCTGGCCGGGTGGCTGGTCGAGCGGTCCGGCGCGCTGCGCGACGCGCCCCCCCCGAGCTGGGCGGACGTCGCCTGCCCCCGCTCTTCCCCGCCCCCGGGACCTACCTGGGCGAGCCCGCCCCGGTGTGAGGGTCGGTCCGGGATCGTCACACCCGGGGCGCTCCGGCACCCCACCGCCCGGCCGCGACGCCTAGGCTCGGCGACGATGACCACCTCCAGCTCCCGTCCCGTCGGCGGCGCCGGCCTCGAGGAGCACGACGTGCTCGTCGGCGGTCGTGCCCTGCGCGTCGTGCGCCGCCCCGCCTCCGGCCCGGGCGCGCGCCGGACCCCGCTGCTGCTGTGCAACGGCATCGGGGCCGCCACCGACGTGCTCGACCCGCTGGTCGCGGCGCTGCCCGCGGACCTCGACGTCATCCGGTTCGACCCGCCGGGCATCGGCGGGTCGGCGGCGCCGCGGATGCCGTACCACCTGACCTGGATGGCGCACCGGCTCGGGCAGGTGCTGACGAAGCTGGGGGTGCGGGAGGCCGACGTCCTGGGGTTCTCCTGGGGCGGGATGCTGGCCCAGCAGCTGGCGATCAGCCGTCGCCGCCGGGTGCGCAAGCTCGTGCTCGCCGCCACCGGACCGGGGGCGCTGATGATCCCGGCCTCGCCACGGGTGATGGCGGTGATGACCTCGCCGAAGCGTCACCAGGACCCGACCTACGTCGACGCCGTCGCCGCCCGCATCTACGGCGGGACGCTGCGCGACCACCCGGAACGCGCGGCGGAGGCGCTCGGTGCCGGTGCCCGGCGTGGGCCGATGCGCGGCTACTACTACCAGCTGATGGCGCTGTCGGGCTGGACCAGCCTGCCGCTGCTGCCAGCGATCACCGCGGACACCCTGATCATCGCCGGGGACGACGACCCGATCGTCCCGCGTGGCAACGCGACGATGCTGCACCGCGGGATCCGGCGCTCCCGGATCAGCCGCTACCCCGGTGGCCACCTGGAGCTGCTGCTCGACCCGGAGCCGTTCGCCGCGCAGATCGACGCCTTCCTGCGGTCCTGACCGGGCGCCCGGGCCCCGGCCGAGCGGGACCGCCCGGGTGGCGCCACGATGGCCGGGTGGTGACCCCCGCACGGACGACCGGTGACCGCGGTACGCCCGCGCGCACGACGCGTGCCGCCCTCGTGCGCCCGTGGCGCGGACCGGCCGACTCCGCCGTGCTGTCCACGCTCGACGACGGCGCCCCCGACATCGGCGTCGCCACCGGGCCGGAGTGGCACGACGCCACCGCAGCCGACCCGGCGCGGTGGCACCTGCTCCTGGACCGCCCCGGGGAGCCCGGGCCGGCGGGCTACGTGGTGCTGGCGGCACCGCGCGGACCGGAACCCGGCGTCGAGCTGCACCGGCTCGTGGTCCACCCCGAACGGCGCGGCACCGGGGCCGGACGGGCCCTGCTCGGTGCGGCCCTCGCCGTCGCCGGGGTGCCCGGTGCGGCCGCGGACGTGCCGGGGTGGGCGGGCCCGGGCCGGTTGTGGCTCGAGGTCGCCGCGGACAACACCGCGGCGCTGACCCTCTACCGTGCGGCCGGGATGGTCACCGAGACCGTGCTGCGCGCGGTGCCCGGCGATCCCGGCTCCGCCCCGCTGCGGCTGCTGCTCGCCCGGGGCTGACCGGGACTCACTCCCCGTCGCCGCCGCCCGGCGGCAGCCCCTCGAAGATCTCCTTGCACTGCGGGCAGACCGGCGACCCCGGCTTGGGCGACTTGGTCACCGGGAAGGTCTCGCCGCACAACGCGACGACCATGTTCCCCAGGACGGCGCTCTCGGCGATCCGGTCCTTCTTGACGTAGTGGAACATGTCCGGCCGGTCGTCACCGGTCTTGTCGGTGGTCTCCGGCCGGGTGTCGACCTCGGGCAGCGTCGTCGTGGACATGGCGCCCATGATGCCCGAACCCGGGCTCAGGGCGGGGAGGCGGTGTCGTTCCCGGTACCGGCCCCGGAACCGCCCGCGGGGCTGCTCCCGGTGCTGTTCGGGGAGGGCGCGTCGTCCGGGCCGGCCCCGGGGTCCCGGGGGGCGTCGCCGCCCTGGTCGATCACCTGGTGCGGCCGGGCCTCGATGGCCCGGTGGTCCTGCCGGTGCCGGTTGGGGGTCTCCGCCTTGCGCGGCAGCCGGTCGTTCGCGATCAGCACCGCGATCCACGGCAGCGGCACGGAGATCGCGAGCAGGGTCACCGCGACCCACGGGATCTGGTAGAAGACGCCGGCGAGGATCATGCACGGTATCCGCATGCCCATCGTCCACTTGTAGCGCCGCTTGCGGATCTCCAGTTCCTCTTCGTAGGACATCTGCGCGTCCGTGATGAGAACGGGGTCCTCGCGTCGCTGGTCAGCCACTGTCGAACCACCTCCCTTTCCATGGTGACACCCCGGCGCGTTCCCCGCGCGGGCGCCTGCCCGTCGCCTCGCGCACACCCGCGGCACCGCCGGCGACGGTCGGGTCGACGGTCTCCCAGCGACGCAGCCGGGCGGCGAGCAGCCGTGACCACCAGACGACGTCGTCCGGGGTCGCGGCGATGGACAGCCCGGCCGCGGGCAGCCGCTCCCGCAGCGTCGCGGCGGTGGACTCCGGGTGCCCCGGGTCCCCGGTCCAGGCCAGGATCTGCACCGGGACCGTGATCCGTCCCAGCTCGTCGGGCGCGGGCAGGTCGGTCGTGGCCGCGCCGCGCAGGATCGCCGGCAGCAGGTCGGCGCGCACGTCGGGGTCGGTGTGCGGGCGGCCGCGGGCCGCCGGTGGCAGGTCGGCGTCGTCGGCGCCGGCGTCGAGGGCGGCGACCCCGTGCGCCGCCACCGCCTCGGCGGACCGCTCGTAGTCGCGGGACCGCGCCCGGCGGGTGTCCCAGGCCGTCGGCGGCAGCAGGAGGGTGAGACTGGCGAACCGGCCGGGGTCGGCCAGCGCGGCGTGCAGCAGCGTCCCGGCACCCATCGACGGCCCCACGCCGTGCACCCGTTCGCCCGGCAGGACGTGGTCGAGCAGCCCCAGCAGGTCCCGGGCCAGCGCCGGCCACCGGTAGGTCGCGGGGTCGGTGGTGCCGCCCGAGCGGCCGTGGCCGCGCGCGTCGTAGCGCAGCAGCCGGATGCCCTCGACCCGGGAGGCGACGTCGAGCCGCATCAGCGACTCGCGCCGGCGGCTGGACGTGAGGCCGTGCAGCGCCACCACCGCCGGGCCGCCGGGCTCGTCGCGGACGTCGAAGTCCAGTGTCGCCCCGGCGATCCCGAACGTACCCATGGTCTACGCCTCCTGATCTTCGCCCGCCTAGGTTATGGCCATGCGGCTGACGAGCGTGACGCACCTGCGCCTCCCCTACGGGACGCTGCTCGGCTACGACGTCACCGTCGGCCGGACCGGCGCACCGGTCCCGGTCTCGTTCGACCAGCGCCGCCACGTCGCCCGCGGCGACCGGCCCGGGTCCTGGATGGCGATCACCTGCCGGCTGCCCGCGGTCGACCTGGACGCGCTGGCCGACGCCTGGCTCGCGGTGCTGCGCCGGCACGGGACGTTGCGCACGGTGTTCTCCCCCGGCCCGGACGGGCCCCGGCTGCACGAGGTGGACCTGCGGCCCGGCCGCTGGGTCACCCACCCGATCGCCCCCGGCCAGTCCGTCGACGACGCCGTCCGCCGGATGCTCGACGGACGCTGCACGCCGTACGCGGCACCGTCGCACCGGCTCTGCGTGATCCTCACCGCGGACCGGCCCACGCTCGTCGTCGCCGCCGACCACGCCCACGTGGACATGTGGTCGCTGCTGGTGGTGCTGCGCGACCTGGTGCAGGGACTGGGCGGGACGCTGCCGGCAGGCACCGTGCGTCCCTTCGCCGAGCACACCGCCGCCCTCGCGGGCCGCGAGCCCGCGCCGGAGGAGGTCCGGCAGCGCTGGGCCGAGATCCTGGCCGCCGGCGGCGACGTCATGCCCCGCTTCCCGCTGCCGCTCGGCGAGCTCACCCCCGCTCCCCCGGAACGCGTCGAGGTGCGCGACGTGCTCGGCGTCGACGCCTGCGCGCTGTTCGAGCGCCGGGCCCGCGACTCCGGGGTGTCGACGCTGGCCCTGGTCACCTTGGTCATGACCCGCACCACCCGGGAGCTGGCGCACGCGCCGTTGCGGGCGGTGTTCCCCGTGCACAGCCGTTACGACGACCGCTGGCACGGTTCGGTCGGCTGGTTCATCACCAACGCCGTGATCGCCGCGCGCGACCCGGACCCGCGGGCCTGCGCCGACGCCGTCCGTGAGGCGGTCCGGCTGGGTTCCTGGCCGCTGGAGGACGTCCTGGCGCCGTGGGGCGGGATGCCCGAGGCCCCCGGCATGTTCGCGATCTCCTGGCTGGACCTGCGACGGCTGCCGGTGCGCATCGACCACGCCGGTCTGGAGGCGCAGTACGTCAGCTCGGCGGGCGACGCCGACGGCGTCATGGTCTGGTTCGTCCTCGACGAGGCGGGCCTGCACCTGCGCTGCCGCTACCCCGACACCGACGAGGCCCGGGAGAGCGTGGGGGCCTGGCTGGACCGGGTCGTCGACGGCGTCCGGGCCTCGGCCCGACCGGCAGGCACCGACGTCGTGCTGGCCGGTGACCGGCTGGTCGTCGACCGGGCCGGGCGCGCCGACGTCGCGGCCGTCGTCGCGCTGCTGTCGGACGGCGGGGCCGCCGCCGACGACCCGGACCTCGCGCCCTACGAGGAGGCGTTCGACGCCCTGGACCGCGACCCCGGCCGCTTCCTGGCGGTCGCCCGCGCCGGTGACGGCCGGGTGGTCGCGACCGTGCAGCTCACGGTCCTGGCCGGGCCCGGCCTGCGCGGCGCGCCCCGGCTGCAGGTCGAGGGTCTGCGGGTCGCCGTCGGGTGGCGACGGCGCGGGGTCGGGTCGGCGCTGCTGGAGTGGGCGCACGAGCACGGCCGCGCCCGCGGCGCCGTCGCGGCCCGGGCCGGGGAGGCCACCGGGGACGGCCCGCACCGGTTCCTGGCGCGGTTCGGCTACGAGCCCGACCGGACCGGGTACACACGGCGCCTCTGACCCCGGCGGCACCGGTCCCGGTGGCACCGACCCGACCGCCCCCGACCGACGGGCCGGGGGCCGGAGTGGTTCACGCCCCGTCGGGACCGTTGCCCAGCAGCGGCTCGTCGGCCGAGCGGACCTCGGAGCCGGGCAGGCCGTCGGGGTGCTCGGTGCGCACCCGGTCCAGCGCGTCCAGCGCGATCCCCAGGTGCTTGCGCTTGCTGGCCTCGTAGAACGCCCGTGCCCCGCCGGCCAGCTTCGGCTCGGCGTGCAGCGGCTTGTCCGACACGCACAGCAGGGTCGCGTTCGGGATCCGGTAGCGGAACCCGTTGGCCGCGATCGTCGCGGACTCCATGTCGACGGCGACGGCGCGGGCCAGCCGCATCCGGTGCAGCGTCGCGGCCTGGTTGAACTCCCAGTTGCGGTTGTCGGTGGTGTGCACGACCCCGGGCCGCCATGTGGCCTCGGCCGCACCGAGGGCGTCCATCAGGTACCCGTTGAGCCGGATGCTGGGGATGACCGGCACGTCGGCCGGGAGTACCTCGTCGAGCACGTGGTCGGCGCGCTGGTAGGCCGTGGCGAGCACGAAGTCGCCGAGCTCCTGGCGGTTCCGCAGACCCCCGCAGTGCCCGATCATGATCATGGTGTCGGGGCGGAGCACGGCCAGGTGGTCGGTGACGGTCTTGGCGTTGGCCGGGCCGACGCCGATGTTGACCAGGCTGACGCCGTCGCCGTCGGGGCGCGGGTGGTGGTAGGCGGGCATCTGCACGCCCG
This sequence comes from Pseudonocardia sp. ICBG1293, assembly GCF_020131355.1. Lineage (GTDB taxonomy): Bacteria > Actinomycetota > Actinomycetes > Mycobacteriales > Pseudonocardiaceae > Pseudonocardia. The sequence goes on along the minus strand of NZ_JAHLEL010000006.1, from coordinate 473,225 downwards.
CACGGTCGGGGCGCTCGGCGTCGGGGAAGCGCTCCAGGAACGACTCGACGTGCATGGCGTAGTTGGTGAACAGCACGTGCCGCTGGAAGGACTCGGCCGGGGTGCCGGTGTAGTGCGAGAGCCGGTCGAGCGAGAGCGCCATCCGCTCCGGCCCGAACAGGAACAGCTTCTTCACGCGCAGGTCGAAGCGGTCCTCGTCGAGGGCGGCGAAGAACTCGGGGTCGGTGAACGCCCGGGCCGGGCGGGCCGCGCGGGCGGTGACGGTGGCGCCGGCGGCGAGCAGGCCGCGCAGCTCGCGGTGCAGGTAGCGGCGGATCGCGCACGGGCGGGCGAACTCGCCGGAGATCCGCGGGTTGTGCGTCGACCAGGGACGCACGACCTCCAGCTCGGGGTACCAGCCGTCGTCGTAGACCGACTGCAGCGCGTCGAGCAGCCTGCCGATCTCGTGGTCGACCTTCTCCGCGGGCACCGGCGGGCGGACCTGCTCGATCATCGCGGGGGTCACACCGCCTCCCCGTCCTGGGCGCCGTGGGCGTGCAGCGCACCGGGTGCGACCGCGACCGCCGAGACGATCTCCAGCACGCGGCGGGCGACGCCGTCGGTGAGCCGGTAGCGGACCAGGCGTCCCTCGCGGTGCGCGGTGACCATGCCGTGGGCCCGCAGCAGCCGCAGCGCGTGCGACACCGCCGAGTCGCTCATGCCCACCGCGACCGCCAGGTCGGAGACGCACAGGTCCCCGGCGTGCTGCAGCGCGAGCAGCAACGACAGTCGGTTGACCTCGCCCAGGACGTCCAGGACGGTGGCCACCTCGGCGACCTTTCCCGAGTCGGCGAGCACCGCGACGGCGTCGCAGACCTGGTCCGGGTCGATCACGCGTGCGCCGGCGAGCGCCTCCGGAACCTTGTGCACACCGACGATGCTAGCCGCCGGTGCCGGTCACTTCGCCGCAGCGGCCTTCTTCTCGCGCGCCGCGGCCTTCATCGCCTTCTTGGTGTCGCGGACCTCGAGCAGGGTCTGCCCGTCGACGACGTCGGCCGCGGACAGCCGGGTGCCGTCCTTCCCGTAGTCCCCGGCGGCCTCGCGCCAGCCGTCCGGGGTGACCCCGTACTGCTTGCCCAGGATCGCCAGGAAGATCTTCGCCTTCTGCTCGCCGTAGCCGGGCAGGGCCTTGAGCCGGCGCAGCACCTCGCGGCCGTCGGGCTCGTCGCGGGTCCAGATCGCGGTGGGGTCGCCGTCCCAGTCGGAGACGATCGCCCGGCACATCTCCTGCACCCGCCCGGCCATCGAGCCGCCGTAGCGGTGGATGGCCGGCGGGGTGGTGGCCAGGGTCGCGAACCCGTCGGGGTCGTGGTCGGCGATCACCCGGACGTCGAGGCCGCCGAGACGCTCGTGCAGCTTCAGCGGGCCGCGGAACGCGACCTCCATCTGGATCTGCTGGTCGAGCAGCATGCCGATCAGCAGGGCGAGGGGGTCGCGCTCCAGCAGGGCGTCGGCCTCCGGTTCCTGGGCGATACAGATCCCGCTCATGCCGCACAGGATGGCACGCGACAATGGCGGGGTGCTCCCCCATCTCGACGCCGGCGACATCGACCGTGTCCGCGGCTGCCTGCTCGACGCCGGCTACACCCCCGACGGCGTCCGGTCCCTGCTCGGGCGCGCGGCGCACGACGCGCTGACCCGCGGCGAGCCGGAGCCTGCCGCCCGCGCCAGCCGCGACGGCGGCGAGCTCGGCACCCTGGTGCGGCTGTTCCTGCTCGAGGACACCGAGCCCGAGCCCGCGGTGACCGCGGCGCTGGGCGACCTGGACCCGCTGCTGGCGGGCCGGATCCTGCGCCGCACCCCGGACGGCATCCGGGCCGCGCTGGACGTGCGCCCCTACGGCGAGGGCCCCGCCGCCGAGGGGGAGCCGGGCGCGGACTGGTGGGTGGTGTCCGACATCGACTCCCCGGCGTCGCGGCAGGACCGCGAGCACGTCACCGGGGTGGGCGGGGCGTCGCTGACGCTGGCCGCGGCGACCGTGCGCCGTCCGGTCGGCACCCTGCTCGACCTGGGCACCGGCTGTGGGGTGCAGGCGCTGCACGGTTCGCGGCACGCGCTGCGGGTGACCGCGACCGACGTGCTGCCCCGCGCGCTGGCGCTGGCCCGGCTGTCGCTGGGGCTGTCCGGGGTGGAGGCCGACCTGCGCGAGGGGCCGTGGTTCGCCCCGGTCGCCGGCGAGCGCTTCGACCAGGTGGTGTCCAACCCGCCGTTCGTCCCGGGCCCGCCGCGGGTGGACTACGTCTACCGCGACTCCGGCGCGGCCGGGGACTCCGCACTGGCCGCGCTGCTGGGTGAGCTGCCGGCGCTGCTCAACCCGGGCGGCGTGGCGCAGCTGCTCGGCTCGTGGCTGCACGTGCGCGGCGAGGACTGGCCGGACCGGGTGCGGTCCTGGCTGCCCGACGGCGTCGACGCCTGGGTGCTGCAGCGCGAGGTCGTCGACCCGGCGATGCACGTCGGCACCTGGCAGCGCGACGCCGGGCTGGTCCCGTCCTCCCCCGCCGCCCGGGCGCAGGCCGGGGCGTGGCTGGACTGGATGGCCGCCGAGAGGGTCGAGGGGGTCGGGTTCGGGTTCCTCCTGCTGCGCCGCACCGACGCCGAGCCCACCGTGGTCGTCGAGGACCTGCCCGGGGAGCTGGGCGAGGGACTGGGCCGGGAGATGACGGGCTGGCTGGACCGGGTGGACTGGCTGCGGGCCCACCCCCGCGACGAGGACCTGCTCGGCGCGCGGCTGCTCCTCGCCCCGGAGACGGTGCTGGAGTCGGCGTCCTCGGTCGACCCCGATGGCGGCTGGGCCGCGCTGTCGAGCACGGTGCGCCGCTGGGGCGGGCCCGGCTGGGAGCACCCGGTCGACGGCCCGGCCGCGGCGTTGCTGGCCGGCTGCCGCGGCGAGCTGCCCCTCTCGGAGCTGCTGGCACTGCTGTCCTACGCCCACGACCTGCCGGCCGACGCCCTGGCCGCGGCGACCCTGCCCGCGGTGCGCGAGTTCGTGCGGCACGGGCTGCTGCAGCCGGTGGACGGCTGGCCGCACCCGGTGCCCGCGCGGGACGCGGCGGCGTCGCCCGCCGGGCCGGTCGGATGAGGGCCGTCGCCGCCCGGGTGCGGCGGGCGTCGGTGACGGTCGAGTCGCCCGAGGGGGATCCGCTGCGGGTCCGCGGGGCGATCGGTCCCGGCCTGCTCGTGCTGCTCGGGGTGCACGTCGACGACGTCGCCGACCCGGCGACGACCGACCGCACGGTCTCGACGATGGCCCGCAAGCTGCACGAGCTGCGGATCCTGTCCGGGCCCGGCGGGACCGAGACCTCCTGCGCCGACACCGGTTCCCCGCTGCTGGTCGTCAGCCAGTTCACGCTGTACGGCGAGACCCGCAAGGGGCGTCGCCCGTCGTGGTCGGCGGCCGCGCGCCCGCAGGACGCCGAGCCGGTCGTCGACGCCGTCGTGGCCGCGCTGCGCGGGCGCGGCGCGACCGTGGAGACCGGCGAGTTCGGGGCGCGGATGGCCGTGGAGTCGGTCAACGACGGACCGTTCACGGTGCTGGTCGAGGTGTGAGCGCCGGTCTCGTCACCGCGTCACAGCGTTCTCTCACCGGACTCTCAGCCGGAAAGGGGACGATGTGGGCATGGTCGCGTCTCTGCTGTCCTGGTTGCTGGGGCTGTTCCAGCTCGTCCTGATCGCCCGGGTGGTCGTGGACTGGATCGAGGTGCTCGGGTCCGGGCGGGGCGGCGCCGTGCTCGACACCGCCCGCCGGATCACCCACGGCCTCACCGAACCGGTCGTCGCCCCGCTCCGCCGCCGGGTGCAGCCGGTGCGGATGGGTGCGGTCGGGCTGGACCTCTCGGTGCTGATCGTGTTCGTGGTCGTGCTGCTGGCCAGGGTCGTCGTGGTGCCGCTGATCCCGTTCTGACCGGGTCAGGGCGACGGCGGGCCCAGCCGCAACGCCGTCACCAGGCCCGCGTCGTCGAGGTCGGCCTCGGCGATCCCGTCGGCGGTGCCGGCGTCGCGGTGCACGCGCACGGCCCACCGGGCGGTCTCGGCCGCGACCTGCTTGCGGGTGGCGTCGACGGTGACCTCGCCGTCGAGCAGCGCGTCGACGTGCGCGAGCAGGGGCACCCCGGCGGGGTCGCGCTCCCGGAACGGGGCGGTCGAGGTCAGCACCGCGTCCGGGGTGACGGCGGCGGCCAGCGCGACGGGGTCGCGGTCGCGTACGGCGCGTTCGAGGGCGAGTGCGCCGAGGAAGCGCTCGGCCTGCACCGCGCCGCGGCGCTGCAGGTGCTCCAGGAAGGCCACGTCGCGGTCGATCTTCGATGCCGACCCGAGCAGCCGGGACCGGATCGTGCTCGCGGGCATCTCCAGCACCCGCACGGTCACCTGCCGGTAGCCCGAGTCCGGGCCGAGGGTGCCGTCGGCCAGCAGCCGGTCGATCGTCTCGACGAACCCGAGCTCCTGGTGCAGCGAGAGGTTGCCGGCCAGGGCGTTGCGCCGGTCGGCGATCTCGACCGGGGTGCGTGGCTCGCGGTCGATCCGCGACGGGTTGATCTGGACGACCCACAGCTCGTCGGGGTCGGTGTCGAGCAGGTCCCGGGTGGGCGGGTTCTGCGAGAACAGCCCGTCCCAGTACACGCCGCCGCCGGTGTGGACGGCCCGGAACAGGGTCGGGACGGCCGCCGACGCCAGCACGGTGTCGGCGGTGATCGGGTCGGTGCGGCTGGAGAAGGCGCGGAACCCACCGGTCAGCACGTCGACGGCACCGAGCAGCAGCAGCGGCCGGGCCGGGTCGGGGTCCGGGGCGACGGCGCCGTCCGGCCCGAACCGCACGTGCCGGGCGACCAGGTCGCGGAACTGGCGGGTGCCGTCGATCGGCCGGGGCACCAGATAGGGGGTGCCCGCCGGGACGAGCCCGAGGCCCTGCAGCGCGCCCGCGGCGACCAGGCCGAGGTTGGCCAGGCGCTCCAGCGGGCCGCGGGCGGCGTTGTCGGCCCAGAACGCCTCCAGCGCGGCGGCCGCTGCCTCGCGCCGGTCGGCGGTCTGCCCCTCGCGCAGCCGGTCCCACGCCACCAGCGCGCAGATCGCGCCGCCGGAGGTGCCGGAGACCGCGACCAGCTCGACGGGGTCGTCGGCGGCGCCGAGGGCCGGTGAGCGCAGCAGCCGGGCGAGCACGCCCGCGGTGAAGGCGGTGTGGCTGCCCCCGCCCTGCAGCGCGATGGCGATCCGTCGGGGCCGGGTGCGGGGGCTCATGCCGCCAGCCTCGCCCCGACCCGCCGGTAGGGACACCCCCGCCCCGTCACACGGCGACGGCCCCGCCCGGGTGTGGCCGGGCGGGGCCGTCGCGTCGTTCAGCGAGTCGTCGGCCGGGTCACTTCGCCGCGCTGCGGGTGGCCCGCGCGGTCTTCTCCGCGGCGTCCCCGGTGCTGCGCCCGGCGTGCTCGGTCACGGCCTCGGCGGCCTGGGTGGCCTGCTCGGTGTCCTGGTCGAGGACCGAGGTCCCGGCGCTGACGACGGTGCGGGCGAACTCGCGCTGGTGACCCAGCACCTGCTCGTAGAAGTCGAAGACGCGCTCGACGGCGGCGCCCGCGTCGGGCAGCTGCGGGCGGTCGCCGGCACCGAACTGGCGGGCCAGACCGCTCGCGGCCTCGGTCCAGCCGCGGACGGACTCGGTGACCAGGTCCTGGCCGCGCTTGGCGATGTCGACGAACTGCTCGGTGGAGGCGGTCATCGGTTCTTCCCTCCCGGGGACGGTGCTCGGCGTGGCCGGGACGCGCAGGACCGTCCCGGCATGCCAGAGAAACTACGCATGCCCGTTAAGTATGTCAAGCAGTGCTGGTCAGTCCCGGTTGAGGAAGCTCCGGTACACGCCGAGCAGGGCCGCCTTCTGCTCGGCGGACAGCCGCCCGTCCGCCTGGATCGCCGCCTCGACCCCCGGCGGCGGCACTCCGGCACCCGCCGCGGGCGCGGCCTCCTCGGCGGGCGCGGCCTCGGCGGAGGCCTCCGGGTCGCCGACCGACCAGCCGGCGCGGCTGAGCATCTGGTCGGTGTTGAGGTGCAGCGCGTCCGCGATCGAGCGCAGCACCTTCAGCGACGGCTGGTGCAGGCCGCGCTCGACCTGGCTGAGGTAGGCGTTGGACACCTTGGTCATCGCCGCCATCTCGCGCAGCGAGAGCTTGGCCATCTGCCGCTGCGCCCGGATGAACCCGCCCAGCGCGTTCACCTGCGCGCTCCAGGCCTCCTCGGCGGCACGACGGCCGCTGTCGCGCAGCTCCTCGCCGGCGTCGGCCGCCCGTCGCCCACCGTGCGTGCGAGTCTCCCCCGCCCGGCTCACGGCCTACCCGCCCGGGGGAACCCACGCGGCGGCCGGCGGCGCGCGGGCACAGAACGTACGCGGTCCATGGCGCCGCATTCTCCCCGCCGCGCGGCGGTTGCGCACGCATCCGATGCCGTGTCCACGATGGACGTGTGTCCCGACCATCCACACCGGACACGAGGCACCTCGGACGACCAGCGATGATCGCCCGGGGTGGCGGCCGGTCGAGGCGGCGGATCAGCCCCGCAGCACGTAACGACCGGGTGCGGGCTCCAGCGGCGGGTGCGCGTCCGACCCGATCGTGCGGGGCGCCGCGACCTGCTTGCCCCCGCGCTCGGCGATCCACGGCGTCCAGTCCTCCCACCAGGAGGCCTTGCGCTCGGTGGCGTCGTCGCGCCAGTCCTCGGCCCGGGCCGGGAGGGCGTCGCTCTCGGAGAACCAGTGCCGCGACTTCGGCGAGGGCGGGTTCACCACGCCGGCGATGTGACCGGAGTTGGACAGCACGAAGCGCACGGTGCCGCCGAGCTTGGACGCGCCGGTGTAGACCGACTTCCAGGGGGCGATGTGGTCGGACTCGGCGGTGACGATGTAGCTGTCGGGCCGGATGTCGGCCACGTCGAGCCGCTCGCCCGCGAGCTCCAGCTTGCCCTCGGCGAACCGGTTCTCCAGGTACAGCGTGCGCAGGTACTCGGTCTGCATCGCGGCCGACATGCGGGTGGAGTCGGAGTTCCAGGTCAGCATGTCGAACGGCTTCGGGTCCTCGCCGAGCATCCAGTCGTTGACGACGTAGTTCCACACCAGGTCGGTGGCACGCAGCAGGTCGAAGGTGGTCTTCATGCTGGTGGCGGGCAGATACCCGTCCTTGCGCATGCTCCGCTCGAGGCGGTCGACCGTCTTCTCGTCGGTGAACACGCCGAGCTGGCCGGGACCGGAGTAGTCCAGCAGGGTGTTCATCAGGGTCAGCGAGTGGACGCGCTGGTCGCCCTTGGCCTCCAGCCAGGCCGTCATCGCCGCGGACAGCGCGCCCCCCAGGCAGAGCCCGGCGACGTTGACCTTCTCCCGCCCGGTGATCTCGCGGACGACCTCCAGGGCCGTCACCGGGCCCTCCTGCAGGTAGTCGCTCATCGTCACGTCGGCCAGCGAGGAGTCCGGGTTCCGGTAGCTGATCATGAACACGGTGTGGCCGTGCTGCACCGCCCACTCCACCAGCGACTTCTGCGGCGCGAGATCCATGATGTAGTACTTGTTGATCCACGGCGGGCTCATGAGCAGCGGGATCTCGTGGACCTTCTCGGTCTGCGGCTCGTACTGGATGAGCTCGATCAGCCGGTTGCGGAAGACCACGTGGCCCGGGGTGACCGCCAGGTCCTTGCCCACCTGGAAGGCGCCGGGGGTGACCTGGCGGGGCATCCCCTGGTTCTGGACGGCGTCGCGCAGCAGGTTGCGCGCGCCGCGCACGATGTTCAGCCCACCGGTCTCGACGATCTTCTTCGGCCAGGCCGGGTTGGTCACGATCGCGTTCGACGGGGCCAGCGCCTCCACGATCTGCCCGACCAGCCAGTCCAGCTTGCGGCGCGCCGTCGGCGAGACGGCGGCGGCCTGCGACAGCTCGGTGAGCCGGTCGGCGAGCAGCGCGTGCTCCTGGCGCGCCAGGTAGTACCAGGCGTTGCCCTCCCAGGCCGGGTCGGCGTAGCGCTTGTCCTTCTCCGGCAGCGACGCCGGCCCGGTGGTCGTGCCCCCGACGGCGCGCGCGGCGGCGGCGGACACGGCCTTGGCCGAGTCGACGCCGAAGCCGAGGCCGGTGCGCAGCACCGCGCCGGGCCGGGTGACGAGCGAGCGGGCGGCCTCGCCGAGCGCCCCGCCGAAGCCGACCGGGTCGACCTTCGCGGCCAGCCCCTCGGGGCTGGCGAGCTCGCGCAGGTCCCGGACGAGACCGGCCGCCTGCCGTCGCAGCACCTCCGCGGCCTGGTTCGACGCGGCGGCGCTGCCGTTCTCGGACGCGGGCTGGGATACGGGCTGCGTGGTCACTGTTCGTCACTCCTGACGGCCGGTCCGGTCTCCGTGCCTGGTTCCCGCGCTCCCCGGATGTCGGGATGCGCAACGGGATGGACACATGGTGACCGCGTACTCACCGGTAGGCAGCCCCGGATTCCTGTAAGGCCTCTCACCTGCGCTAAGCGAAGCAAGCACTACTCCGGAGTAGGCCAGCGCTTGCTTGGCATACCGATCGCGTTTTACCGTTCGGTAACCCGGATAGCCCCCGGTCATCAGAGTTGATGGGAGAGGCCCATGAGCACGGCTACCACCCGACGGTCCGCACCCGCCAGGGAGCACGGACCGCGTGCCCTTCCCGACACTCCCGTGGCCGCGGCCGCCGGGAGCGACGACCGGCCGGACCCGCTCCGGTACCTCGTGTCGTACAACACCCGGAACCTGACCAAGGTGGTGGCCGAGGTCGGCCGGGCCACCGGCGCCTACTGGATCGACGCCGTCCAGCGGATCGCCCGGCCCGGGGACGCCGCCCGGCGCGGCCTGCTGTGGATCTCCGCGATGGCCGACCGCCGGGAGCCGACCTGGCACCTGGCCAACGAGGTCGTGCTGTCGACCCCGTTCGCGTCGCTGCGCGACTTCACCGCCGCCGAGCACCGTGACGACGACGTCGTCCCCACCCTGGTGCTGCCGCCCCAGGCCGGGCACTCCTCGACCGTCGTGGACTACTCGCCGCAGCAGAGCCAGATCGCCATGATCCGCGCGTCCGGGCTGACGAAGGTCTACGCGCTGGACTGGCGGCCCGCGACCACGGCGACGAAGAACGTGACGATCACCGACTACCTGCAGGTGATCGACCGGTCCATCCGGCGGATGGGCGGGAAGGCCAACCTGGTGGGCGACTGCCAGGGCGGCTGGCTCGCGACGATCTACGCCGCCCTGCACCCGGACCGGGTGAACACCCTGACGCTGGCCGGGGCGCCGATCGACTTCCACGCCGGCGAGTCGGTCATCGCCGCCTCCACCCGGCTGATGGCGGGAACGATGGGGATGGCGCCGTACAAGGCGCTGGTCGCCGCGGGCGGGGGCAACATGCCGGGCTCGGCGGTGCTGTCGAACTTCATCTCGATCCAGCCGCAGTCGGAGATCTCGCGCCAGCTGCAGCTGCTGGAGAACATCGACGACCCCACCCACGTCGAGCGCTACCGGGTGTTCGAGGACTGGTTCAAGTACACCCAGGACATCCCCGGCGCGTTCTACCTGTGGCTGGTGGAGAACCTGTTCTGGAAGAACCGGCTGATCAAGGGCACGCTCACCGTCGACGGCCGGGCCGTGGACATGGGCGCGATCGACTGCCCGCTGCTGCTGCTCGCGGGCTCGTCGGACCACATCACCCCGGCCCCGCAGCTGTTCGCCGCGGCGGAGAAGGTGGGGACCCCGGCCAAGGACGTCACCTACCGGACGGCGACCGCGGGACACCTGGGGCTGTTCATGGGCCGCGACGCACTGCGTCACGACTGGCCGGTGCTGATGGAGACCGTGTACGGCCACTCGGTGCCGGCGAAGAAGGACACCGGAGCCGGCAAGGCCTCGCGGCGGCGCAGCAGCGTCCGCGCGGTGTCCGACCCCTGGGACACCCCGCGGGTGCCGGCACCCTGACCGGCGCGGCCCGACCGGGCCGTTCACTAAGAGGTCGCGCGGATTGGTTGGTGATCATGGACGTCGTGCAGGTCGGGCGTTCCAGCGGTGTGTGGTCCAGGCCTGCCGAATCAAGCTACGGAGTGTGACGATCGTGTCGGCGAGGTCGAAGAACGCGTCGACGACGATTTCTCGTCGTTCGTAGCAGCGCTGCAGCCGGTTGAAGCTGTTGTGCCAAGCGTTGGTCCGCTCGACGTGCCAGCGGCGGGTGGCCTGGATCGGCGCTTTCTCACCCTTGTGCGCGATCTCGCCGTGCAGGCCTCGTTCGGCCAGCGTGTCGCGGGTCTTGCCGGAGTCATAGCCGGCGTCGAGGTGCACGGTGATGTCGTCGGGCAGCGGGCCGAGAGCATCGAGGCGGTCGAGGGTGGGGCCCAGTAGCGGGGAGTCGTGCCGGTTGGCTCCGGCCAGGACTCGGCCCAGCGGGATGCCGTATCCCTCGACGAGCACCGAACGTTTCATACCCTGTTTGCGCCGGTCCACCGGCGACGGACCGGCGACCTCGCCGCCGCCGGGGGCCTTGGTGATGGCGCCATCGACGGCGATGTCGTGCAGCAGCAGACCGACGATGCGGTCGTAGGCGTCCAGGACGATCCGACGCAGCTGGGCGAAGACCCCGAGCCTGATCCACTCGTCACGACGATCGCGGATGGTGGTCGCCGAGCAGGTGCTGTCAGCGATGCCCTCATACGAGCAGCCGAACCGCAGTACCTGCAGGAGCTTGTCGAACACGATCCGATCCGCGATCCGGCGGCGATGGCAGCCCAGCGGATGGGTGGGATCGAACTCGTCTCGATGAGGCAGCAGCGCGGTGAACTGGTCCCACAACGGCTCGGTCAGCCATGATGGCAGGGTGGGCACGCGGCCTCCAGACGATCACGAAGCGTAGATAACTTCATGATCGGCAGGCCCGTACCCGCCCTCGCCCCCAGACACTCGACCGCGGCCAAGCTGTGACCAATCCGCGCGACCTCTAAGAGGTCATTTCAGAACGAGGTCGACGTGTCTGTTGTAGACGACAAGCGGCTATCTGACCTGCCGTTTGATCTGTCGTCGAGGGGTCAATGGAAACTCGACAAGTCGTTCTGAAACGACCTCTAAGAGCGCCCGGCAATTGATGGTTATCGGAGTCGACGGGTCGTGGGTCGGGTTGTCCAGCGGTAGCGGCTGCGGGCACGGTTGATCAGCCGGCGGATCACGGTGAGCGCGGCGGCGAGGTTGAGGTAGAACTCGACGATGATCTTCCGGCGATCGGTGAACCGGCGCAGCTTGCCGTAGCCGTTCATCCAGGAGTGCGTGCGCTCGATGGGCCACCGTCGTCCTGCCTGGATCGGAGCCGGGACCCCCGTGGTCGCGATCTCGCCGGTGAAGCCCAGGGTGTGCAGCAGAGTACGGGTCTTGCCGGAGTCATAGCCGCGGTCCAGGTGCACGGTCGGGAACAGATCACCACCGTGGGCGTCGCGGTGGCGGGGCAGCGGGCCGATCATCGTCACGATGCCGGTCAAGGTCGGTTCCAGCAGGGGCGAGTCATGGTCGTTGGCTCGCGCCGCGACCAGGTGCAGCGGGATGCCCTGGTCATCGCAGGCCACGGACCGTTTCGTGCCCTGCTTGCCGCGGCCGACAGGGCTGCGGCCGGCCACCTCGCCTCCGCCTGGTGCCTTGGTGATCGATCCGTCGACCGCCAGATCGTCAAGATCCAGGCCGAGTATCTGGTCGTAACCGGCCAGCGCGGTGCGGAGCAGTTCCTCGCTGACTCCCGCGGTGGCCCAGTCATCGAGACGGCGGCGGATGGTGCGGTCCGAGCAACCCGGCGTGGCGATGCGTTCGTAGCCACTACCGTGCACCAGAGCGGCAACGACGTGGTCGAACACGACCCGATCAGAGATCCGGCGACGGTGACAGCCCCACGGATGGGTCGGGTCGAACTCGGGCCGGTCAGACCCGATCAGAGCGGCGAACTCGCCCCACAAGGGCTCGATCAGAGATGCTGGCAGCAGAGGCACGGACTCTCCACACGATCATCAGGACATCAGCAATCCCATGATCACTTGCAGGTCCGTGTCTCTACCAACACCGACACACGGCCACCTCTACTGCCGGACGCTCTTAGAGGTCATTTCAGAACGAGGTCGACGTGTCTGTTGTAGACGACAAGCGGCTATCTGACCTGCCGTTTGATCTGTCGTCGAGGGGTCAATGGAAACTCGACAAGTCGTTCTGAAACGACCTCTTAGCTTGATCTTTAACCTTCCGGAGCTGCTGCTGGGAGGTTGATGTAGTTCGGGCGGCGTGTCGGCGGGACATGGGTACGGCCACCGCTTGATCATCTTCGGGTTCCTTCCACAGAACATCGAAGACGAAAGCGGTGGCCGTGGTGGTCAGTGTGGCTTCTGCCGGGCCAGTGGTGCTCGGTGACACTCCGGTCGGGCGGGGTGATCTTGCCGGGTTTCGGCAGGAGTTCTACGCGTCGTTGACTGCGCGAGCGGATGCGCTGTTCGAGCTCACCGACGCCGTGTTGTGCGCGGACGGCCCGGTTCGCTCGCTACCGGAGCTGACCTTGGTGGCTGAGCACCGTCGCGGGCACGGCGCGATGTACGACGCGTTGGCCTGTGGCAGGATCTCCGCCCGGAGGCTGCGCCGGGTGCTGGCCGGTCTCCCGTTGCCCCGTGCCGTCGACGGTCGGATCGTGCTCGCCGTGGATGTCAGCCCGTGGCTGCGCCCGGACGCTACGACCAGCGATCAGCGGCTGTTCTGCCATGTCTACGGACGCGGAAAGGGCAACGCGCAGCTGATCCCGGGCTGGCCATACTCGTTCGTCGCCGCCCTGGAGACGGGCCGGACGTCGTGGACGGCGGTCCTGGACGCGGTTCGACTCGGCCCGGCCGACGACGCCACCGCGGTGACCGCCACCCAGCTACGCGCGGTCATCGAGCGACTGACCAGCGCCGGGCACTGGCGCCCCGGGGACCCGGACATCGTGATCGTCACCGACACCGGATACGACATCACCCGCCTCGCCTACGTACTGGCCGATCTGCCCGTCGAGCTGGTCGGACGACTGCGCTCGGACCGGGTCCTGCGCCTGCCCAAGCCGCCACGGCTGCCCGGCACGACCGGGCGCCCACCCAAGCACGGCCCGGAGATCGCCTTGAACCGGCCCGCCACCTGGATCGAACCGGTGCACACCACGACGACCAAGACCACCCGCTACGGCACTGCCGTCGCGACCAGCTGGGACCGGGTCCACCCCCGGCTGACCCGGCGCACGTGCTGGATCGACCACGCCGGCGAACTGCCGATCATCGAGGGCACCCTGCTCCGGCTGCAGGTCGACCACCTACCCGGCGACCGCGACCCGAAGCCCGTGTGGCTATGGAGCTCCGCCACCGACGCGAGCGCCGCCGACGTGGACCGCTGGTGGCAGGCGTTCCTCCGCAGATTCGATCTCGAGCACACATTCCGCCTGCTCAAGCAGACCCTCGGCTGGACAACCCCGAAGCTGCGCACCCCCGAAGCCGCCGACCGCTGGACCTGGCTGATCATCGCCTCCCACACCCAACTCCGCCTGGCCCGACCACTGGCCGCCGACCTACGCCGCCCCTGGGAACGACCCGCCGCCCCCACCCGGCTCACCCCGGCCCGGGTTCGCCGCGCCTTTCGGAACATCCGCGCGCGGACCGTCCTCCCGGCCAGTGCACCGAAACCCAGCCGACCCGGTCCCGGCCGCCCACCCGGCTCCCGCAACCGGCACACCCCGACCAGCCACGACGTCGGGAAAACGGTCAAACGCGACCGCACCATCACCGCGCGACGACAACACACAGGTTAAAAACCAAGCTTAGAGGTCGCGCGGATTGGTTGGTGATCATGGACGTCGTGCAGGTCGGGCGTTCCAGCGGTGTGTGGTCCAGGCCTGCCGAATCAAGCTACGGAGTGTGACGATCGTGTCGGCGAGGTCGAAGAACGCGTCGACGACGATTTCTCGTCGTTCGTAGCAGCGCTGCAGCCGGTTGAAGCTGTTGTGCCAAGCGTTGGTCCGCTCGACGTGCCAGCGGCGGGTGGCCTGGATCGGCGCTTTCTCACCCTTGTGCGCGATCTCGCCGTGCAGGCCTCGTTCGGCCAGCGTGTCGCGGGTCTTGCCGGAGTCATAGCCGGCGTCGAGGTGCACGGTGATGTCGTCGGGCAGCGGGCCGAGAGCATCGAGGCGGTCGAGGGTGGGGCCCAGTAGCGGGGAGTCGTGCCGGTTGGCTCCGGCCAGGACTCGGCCCAGCGGGATGCCGTATCCCTCGACGAGCACCGAACGTTTCATACCCTGTTTGCGCCGGTCCACCGGCGACGGACCGGCGACCTCGCCGCCGCCGGGGGCCTTGGTGATGGCGCCATCGACGGCGATGTCGTGCAGCAGCAGACCGACGATGCGGTCGTAGGCGTCCAGGACGATCCGACGCAGCTGGGCGAAGACCCCGAGCCTGATCCACTCGTCACGACGATCGCGGATGGTGGTCGCCGAGCAGGTGCTGTCAGCGATGCCCTCATACGAGCAGCCGAACCGCAGTACCTGCAGGAGCTTGTCGAACACGATCCGATCCGCGATCCGGCGGCGATGGCAGCCCAGCGGATGGGTGGGATCGAACTCGTCTCGATGAGGCAGCAGCGCGGTGAACTGGTCCCACAACGGCTCGGTCAGCCATGATGGCAGGGTGGGCACGCGGCCTCCAGACGATCACGAAGCGTAGATAACTTCATGATCGGCAGGCCCGTACCCGCCCTCGCCCCCAGACACTCGACCGCGGCCAAGCTGTGACCAATCCGCGCGACCTCTTAGACGTCGTTTCAGAAGTGGTGGGCCCGGTTCTGCCGGTGACGGCGGGGCTGGCAGCATCGGCTGATGGTCGCGCCTCGTGTGTCTGAGAAGACGAAGATTTTCGAGTTGGAGATCGTCCTGACCGAGGTGGTGCCGGCGGTCCGGCGTCGGGTGCAGGTGCCGGGCGAGGTCGACTTGGCGGTGTTGCACGAGGTGGTGCAGTCAGTGATGGGCTGGACGAACTCTCATCTGCACGAGTTCGAGATCGTCGGGCGCCGCTACGGGATCCCAGACCCGGACTGGCCCGGACAGGATGTCGCCGACGAGACGAAAGAGAAGCTGTTTCGGCTGGTCAAGGCTGGTGACCGGTTCGGTTACGTCTACGACTTCGGTGACAACTGGGCCCACGAGATCACCGTCGAGGCGGTCGCGGCCGTCGAGCCGGGAGTGTGCTATCCGCGATGCGTCGCCGGGCAGGGGGCGTGCCCGCCCGAGGACGTCGGCGGGATCGGGGGGTATGAGGACTTCCAGGCCGTGCTCGCCGACCCTGACCATCCCGACCGCGCCGAGCGCCTGGAGTGGGCGGGCGGGCCGTTCGACCCGCACCGCTTCGACCCTGACGAGGCCGACCGGGCCTTGGAGTGGCTGGCCTGGCGGCCGCTGGCCCCGACCTCGTAGGCGAGTGCCTCAGCGAGGGCTGGGTCGACCATCACTTCGGCTTCGGCTTCGGCTTGGTGAGGCGGCGGTGGCAGATCAGGGCGCAGGCCAGCGATAACAGCGCGGTGATCGTGGATTCGGCGCGGTCGTAGCGCAGCGCGAGGCGGCGGAAGTCCAGCAGCCAGGACATGGTGCGCTCGACGACCCAGCGGACCCGCCCGAGCCGGGTGGAGTCCTCGATCCCGCGCCGGGCGATCCGCACCCCGATCCCACGCCCACTCAGGTAGCGGCGGCAGCGGGGATAGTCGTAGCCCTTGTCGGCGTGCACCTTGTCCGGCCGACGTCGCGGACGCCCCGGCTGTCCCGCCCGTTCGCGGACGCCGGGGTTGGTGTCCAGCAGCGGGGCGAGCATCCGACTGTCGTGGGTGTTCGCCCCGGTGACCAGCGCATGCAGCGGGAGCCCGCCTCGGTCGCAGAGCACGTGGTACTTGCTGCCCGCCTTCCCGCGATCGGTCGGCGAGGGCCCGGTGGCCTCGCCGCGGCGCTTGGCCCGCACGCTCACGCTGTCCACCGCCGCCCGCGACCAGTCCAGCAGGCCCTGCTGGGCGAGGCGGTCGAGCATCACCCGGTGCAGCTGGGCCCAGACCCCGGCCTGCTGCCACTGCCGTAGCCGCCGCCAGCAGGTCACTCCGGACCCACAGCCGAGCTCGGCGGGCAGCGCGTTCCAGCTGATCCCGGTCTTGAGCACGAACACGATCCCGGCCAGAGCGGCCCGATCCGGCACCCGCGGACGGCCTGTCCGTCCCCGCTTGTGCTTGCGCGGCTTGGGCAGCAGCGGCTCCACCAGCGCCCACAGCTCGTCGCTCACCAATCGCTCGACACAAGATCGCCGCGCCACGACCGGACATGATCAGCTACCAGCGCCGATCCACACAGGACCGACACGCCGACTTCTGAAACGACCTCTAAGAGGACCCTGAGAGATCCGCAACTGCATGTGACCGACGACACGGCCCCGCAGGCACATTCATCGGCCTGCGGGCCGCGTCGCGGGAACGATCCCCGGAACGGATGCGTTGACTCCGTACAGGGCAAGCGGCGAGGCCCATCAATCGCCCGCCGCAGCCCGAGCAGGGGAGGAAATGCACATGACCGTGACCACGACCGCTGCGGCCGTACCCGGCCCGCGTCTCACGACCGAGGCCCCCGCTCGCGCCACCGTGTCGTCCTCCGGCGCGAAGCGGACCGCCCCCAAGGTCGCTCGTAGCTCCCGCCGTCGGTCCGACGGCGACGGCGGCACCGCGCTGGAGACCACCGTACCCGGTGCCGCCGCCGCCGTGGCCGAGGATCTCGACGCCCAGAGCCCGGCTGCGGACCTGGTGCGCGTCTACCTCAACGGGATCGGCAAGACCGCGCTGCTGACCGCGGCGCAGGAGGTCGAGCTGGCCCGGCGCATCGAGGCCGGCGTGTTCGCCCAGCACCGGCTGGACAGCGCCGCCGCGGACGGCACGCTGGACGGGCTGGACCTGCAGTACCGCCGCGACCTGCGCGCCGTGGTCCGCGACGGCCTGCTGGCGAAGAACCACCTGCTGGAGGCGAACCTGCGTCTGGTGGTCAGCCTCGCGAAGCGCTACACGGGCCGTGGGATGCCGCTGCTGGACCTGATCCAGGAGGGCAACCTGGGTCTGATCCGCGCGGTGGAGAAGTTCGACTACACCAAGGGCTTCAAGTTCTCGACCTACGCGACCTGGTGGATCCGCCAGGCCATCACCCGCGGCATGGCCGATCAGGCCCGCACCATCCGGCTGCCCGTGCACCTGGTGGAGCAGGTCAACAAGCTGGCGCGGATCAAGCGGGACATGCACCAGCGCCAGGGCCGCGAGCCCAGCGACGCCGAGCTGTCGGCCGAGTCCGGCATCCCGGAGCACAAGATCCAGGACCTGCTCGACCACGCCCGCGACCCGGTGAGCCTGGACATGCCGGTCGGGTCCGAGGAGGAGGCACCGCTCGGTGACTTCATCGAGGACGCCGAGGCGACCGACGCCGAGAACACCGTGATCTCGAGCCTGCTGCACGACGACCTCCGCCGGGTGCTGGCCACCCTGGAGGACCGCGAGCAGAAGGTCATCCGGATGCGGTTCGGGCTCGACGACGGCCAGCCGCACACGCTCGACCAGATCGGACGGGCCTTCAAGCTCTCCCGTGAGCGGGTGCGCCAGATCGAGCGTGAGGTCATGTCGAAGCTGCGGGTCGGCGAGCGCGCCGACAAGCTGCGGGCCTACGCGAGCTGATCCGGGTCGGCCGGGCGTCCCCCCACCCGGCCCCCGGTGAAGGACGGCCGTGCGGAGCGATCGCTCCGCACGGCCGTTGCCGTCTCGGGCACCCCGGGGCTCCCCACGAGTTCGGGGTGCACGGCAGAGGAGTTTCTACCGGATCGATTCCGGAGCCGGCGCGGCGGCCCGGCCCGCGACGGCGGCGGCCGGGGGTGGTACGCACCACCCCCGGCCGTGATCGTTGTCCCGTCCGGCACGGCGCGCCTACAGTCGGGTCATGTCCCGTTCCTCCACCGGACCGGCCGTGGGCGCCCAGGCCGCCGCCCCGGTGACACCGGAGACCATGCGTGACGCACTGGGCGCCTTCGCGTCCGGCGTCGTCGTCGTGACCGCCCTCGGACCGGACGGGCCGATCGGGTTCACCTGTCAGTCCTTCGCCTCGTTGTCGCTGGACCCGCCGCTGGTGACGTTCGCGCCGTCGCGGGGGTCCTCGACCTGGCCACGCATCCGCGAGGTGGGCCGGTTCTGCGTCAACGTGCTCGCCGCCGACCACGAACACCACAGCGCCGGGTTCGCCCGCTCGGGCGTCGACAAGTTCGCCGGGGTCTCCTGGGCGGCCGCACCGTCCGGGGCGCCGGTCCTCGAAGGCGTCGGCGCCTGGGTCGACTGCACCCTGTGGAACGAGTACGACGGCGGTGACCACACGATCGTCGCGGCGCGGGTCGACGCGCTCGGTGCGGACCCGCAGCGGCTGCCGCTGCTGTTCCACCGCGGCACCTACGCCCTCACCCCGCGGGCCGCGTCGTGACCGGCACCGCGGGTCGCATCATCGGGGTCGTCGCCGGGCCGGAGCCGGGCGGGCGCACGGCGGCCGCCGTCGCCGGGATCCTCGCCGGCACCGGGGCCGACACCGAGCTGATCGAGCTGTCGCAGACCACCGTCGACCAGGTCACCGCGGCCTTCGCCGACGCCGATGCCGTGGTGTTCGGCAGCCCGGTCTACCGGGCGGGGCACACGGCGTCGCTGCGCGCGCTGTTGGAGGCCACCGAGCGCGGGAAGTGGGGCGAGAAGACCGCCCCGCTGCAGGGCAAGGCCGCCGCGGTCGTGCTGACCGGTGCGAGCGGGCACCACTTCCTGGCCGTCGACGGGCTGCGGTCGGTGCTGGCCGGGTTCTTCGCCGTGCAGGTCCTGGCCCCCGGGCTCTACCTCGACCACTCCGGCTACGTGGACCGCAATACCCTGACCGAGCAGTCCGCGGAGCTCGCGGCGGCGCACGGGCGGGCGCTGGCCGACCTGACCACGGCCGTGCGCGGTTCCGAGGCGCTGCGGGCGATCACCCCCGTCGTCTGAGCGTCACCGGCGTCGTCACCGCCCGGACAGGGCGGTGGCGATCCGGGCGCCCAGCGCCACGTTGTGGCGGTACACCGCGACGTTGACCTCCAGGCTGGCGTCGCCGGTCGCGTCGCGGACCCGCGCGAGCAGGAACGGTGTCGCGTCCTGCCCACCGATGCCGGCCCGGTCCAGGGCCGCGAGGGCCTCGGTGAGGGCGGCGTCGTGGACCTCGGGCGGGAGCTGCTCGGCGGCCGGGACCGGGTTCGCCACCAGCAGTGCGCCCGGCAGCCCGAGGTCGCGGGCGGCCCGCCAGGCCGCGGCGACCTGCTCCGGGGACTCCAGCCGCTGCCCGACCCGGTGGCCGGAGTCCGCGACGTAGAAGCCCGGGAAGGCGTGCGTGCGGTAGCCCGCGACGGTGACGCCCAGGGTCTCCAGCCGCTCCAGGGTGGCCGGCACGTCGAGCACCGACTTCACCCCGGCGCTGACCACGACCAGCGGCAGCGCGGCGAGCGCGGGCAGGTCGGCCGACTCGTCGAAGGTGCGCGCGGCCCCGCGGTGCACCCCACCGAGCCCACCGGTGGCGAAGACCCGGATGCCGGCCCGGTGCGCGAGGTGCGCGGTCGCCGCGACCGTCGTGCCCCCGCTCGCGCCGGTCGCCACGGCCACCGGCAGGTCCCGGGCGGACACCTTCGCCACGCCGGGGGCGCCCGCCAGCCGGGCGAGCTCGTCGCCGGTCAGCCCGACGACGACCTCGCCGTCGAGCACCCCGATCGTCGCCGGGACGACGCCGAGCGAGCCGACGAGCTCCTCGGCCTCCCGGGCGACGGCGAGGTTGCGCGGCGCGGGCAGCCCGTGGGTGACGATCGTCGACTCGCACGCCAGCACCGGGCGGCCCGCGGCCAGCGCGGCGGCGACCCGCTCCCCCACCCGCACGCCGTCCTCACCCCTGCCGAGCCGGTACCGGGGTGCGGGCGGCCGAGCGGGCGCAGGCCAGCGCCACGAGCGCCCCGAGCAGGGTGAACCCGGTCGCGACCAGGACGGCGACGTGCCAGCCCGCCAGCAGCACCGGGACCGGTTCGTCGCCCGCCGGCGAGGTCAGCACCGAGGTCACCGTGACGCCGACGGCGGCCCCCAGGTAGCGGCTGGTGTTGTTGATGCCGCTGCCGGTCCCCGCCCGGTCCGGCGGCACCGAGGCGACCGCCTCCCGGCCGAGCGTCGCGTTCACGACCCCGGTGCCGACACCGACGACGACCAGCGCGGCCAGGACCGCCCCGTTCCCGGAGCCGGTCGCGAGCAGCCCGAGCTGCCCGGCCGTCATCACCAGGAGCCCGACACCGAGCCGGACCCCGCCCGTGACGCGTTCGCTGATCCGGCGGGTCAGCAGCGCGGTCACGATGCTGGTGCCCGACCAGCCGAGCAGCAGCAGCGCCGCCGTCGCGGGCGCGGTGCCGTGGACCGGGGCGAGCAGCGCGGGCAGGTAGGAGCTGAGCGAGATGATGCCGAGCCCGGTGACCAGGCTCGCGACGGTCGCCGCGACGAGCCCGGGGTGGCGGAACAGCTCGGGCCCCGCCATCGGGTGCGCCACGGTGAACTGGACGACCACGAACCCCGCGAGCAGCACCGCGCCGGCGACCAGCAGCACGACGGTCGCGGTGGTGACCGGCAGCCGCCGCGCCTGGGTGAGACCGGCGAGCAGCACCGCCAGCCCGGCGGCGAGCAGCACCATCCCCGCGACGTCGACCGGGCGCGGACGCCCGGCGGTGGACTCCGTGAGCAGCGTCGCGCCGGCGACGGCGAGCACCAGCCCGGCCACCGCGACGGCGAGGTAGAGCACCCGCCACGGCAGCAGGCCCGCGAGCAGCGGGCCGGCCGCGATCCCGGCGGCCAGCGCCGCGCCCCACAGCCCCGTGGCGGCCGAGCGGCGCGGGCCCGGCGGCAGCGCGTGCCCGATCAGGGCGAGACTGCACGCGACGACGGCGGCCGCGCCGACACCCTGCCCGATCCGGCCGGCGACGAACCCGGCGGTGCCGGTGGCGAACGCCCCGCCCGCCGAGGCCAGCGCCAGCACGACCGCGCCGGTGGTGAACACCGCGCGTCTGCCCAGCCGGTCGGCGAGGGTCCCGGCGGTCAGCAGCACCGCGGTGAGCCCGAGGCTCATCGAGCTGAGGATCCAGGACCGGCCCGACGGCGAGGAGCCCAGGTCGGCCGCGATCGGGGCCAGGGTGGCCAGTGGCGCGGTGTAGCTGACCAGGGCCAGTGCCGTACCGAGCGACGCCACCGCCACCGTGCGTCGGGCCATGCCGCCACCCCCGTCCCCGCCACGACCGCCCAAGATCGGGACGGACGTTACGCCGCCCCGGCTCAGCTGGGGAGCCCGAGCAGCGCGGGCAGGTCGGCGACGGAGTCGATGACGGCGTCGGCGCCGGCCGCACGCAGCCGCAGCTCCCCGTGCGCCCCGCCCCGTACGCCGACGGCGAGCCCGGCACCCGCCCGGACGGCGGCATCGATGTCGGCGGTGGCGTCACCGGCCACCGCGACCTGGGCGGGCTCGGTCCCGGCGCGACGGGCGGCGACGTGCAGCAGGTCCGGCTCCGGCAGGCCGCGGCCGTCGACGTCGGCCGGTGACAGGACCATGTCCGCCCGCTCGGCGAAGTCCAGCGCCACCGCCAGCCGGTCCCGCAGCTCGGGGTCGAAACCACAGGTCAGGGCAATGGTGAGACCGGCGTCGCGCAGCGCGTCGAGGGTCCGGGCGGCGCCGGGCACGGGCCGGACCCGGCCCGCGTCGAGCGCGGCGTGCAGGTGCTCGACGAACGCGGTGTGCGCCCGGCGGGCGCGGTACATGTCGCCGTCGAGCAGCTCACCGAGCACCGCCATCACCGGGCGGTCCATCGTCGCGCGGGCCTGCCGGTCGAGGGCGGGGTAGCCGGGACCGTCGATCCGGACCCCGGCGGCGCGCAGACCGGCCCGCAGACCGGCGAGCACCAGCCCGTCGTCGGCCATCGTCGTACCCGCCAGGTCGAGCACCGCCAGCTGCACGGGTGAACTCCACCGGCGCCGGATGACGATCACCCGACTCCCGGTCGACGTCCGGGTGAACCGGCCGCGTCACTCCGGGGACGGTCGGCCGGGCGTCACCACAGCTCGCCGTCGCGCCAGTCGCAGACCAGGGCACGAGCCGGGTCGAGCGGCGCATCGACGGGAAGGACGTGCACGGCACCGCGCTCGGCCGGGGTGTCGACGACACCGTCCGGGGTGAGCGCGGCGAGCGGGCCGGACCAGGGTTCCCAGCCGTGCCTGCGGTAGAGCCGGGCGGCGCGGGCGCCGGCGCCGAGCGCCCCGAGCCGGTAGCCGCCGCGCACGATCCGGCCGACCTCGGTCATCAGCAGTCCGCCGAGCCCGGCGCCCTGGCGGCCCGGCCGCACCGCGACCGCCTCGACGTAGCCGGTACGCAGTGCGACGCCGTCGTGCAGCAGCCGACGCCCCACGACGGCCGCGTGCCCGACCGGGTCGTGACGGGGGCCGGCGAGCACGTGCACCCCGCCGAGCGCGTGGTCGAACGCCGCGTCGTCGAACCCGCCGGCGCCCTCGGCCCCGGCGGGGAACGCGGCGTCGAGCAGGGCACGCAGGGCCCGGAGCCCCTCGCACCCGAGATCGGCGGTGGGCAGGACGGTCAGACGCACCCGGGAGATCCTTCCCCCCGGTTCCCGGCGGCGCGCGTCAGAAGGTCGGGAGCATCCATCCGAGCACCGGGGTCGACTGCAGGAACACCAGCACGCACAGCACGACCAGCAGCCCGACGCTCCACAGGATGGTCCGCCGGAACAGCTCGGACTCCCGGCCCGCGATGCCCACGGCCGTCGCGGCGATGGTCAGGTTCTGCGGACTGATCATCTTCCCGACGACGCCGCCGGAGGTGTTCGCCGCGACCATCAGGTGCGGGTCCAGGCCCGCCTGCTCGGCCGCGGTCTGCTGCAGCGTCGCGAACAGGGCGTTGGCCGAGGTGTCCGAGCCGGTGACCGCGGTGCCGAGCCAGCCGAGGATCGGCGAGAGGAACGCGAACGCCGCGCCGGTCCCGGCGATCCAGGTGCCGATGGAGATCGTCTGCCCGGACAGGTTCATCACGTAGGCCAGCGCGAGGACGGTGGCCACGGTCAGGAAGGCGAACCGCAGCTTGTACGCGGTGGCGGCGAACTCCCGGACCGCCGTCGCGGGCGTGAGCCGGTACATCACCGCGACACCGATGCCGCAGATCAGCAGCAGCGAGCCGGGCGAGGACAGCCACTGGAAGCTGTAGGTCGTGGTCGACACCGGGTCCCCGGACGCGCCGAGGACCTGCCCGTCGAGGCCGGGCCAGCCGATCTTGAGGTCGGTCCCGGCGAGGAACGAGGACACCGGGCCGACCAGCTTCGCCACCGAGAAGACCACGATGATCAGCAGGTAGGGCGCGAACGCCATGAACAGCCGGCCGACCGACAGCGCCTGCGAGCGCTCGGCGAGGGTGCGCTGCTCGGTCGCGACCGACCCGGAGCCGTCGCCGCCCGGGTCCTCGGCGGGGGCGTCGGCGGTGCGCTCGATGCGCAGCGTCTCCATCGCCTCGGCGCCACCGCGGGGCTGCCAGAAGCGGAGCAGGACCACGCCGGCGGCCAGCCCGGCCAGCGAGGCGACGATGTCGGTGAGCTCGACCGAGAGGTAGGTGGCCGCCAGCCACTGCGCGACGGCGAAGGCGAGCCCGATGACCAGCGCGACCGGCCAGACCTGACGCACCCCGCGCTTCCCGTCGACCAGCAGGACCAGCAGGGTCGGGACGATGAACGCGAGCACCGGGGTCTGGTGACCGACGACGGCGCCGATCTCGTTGTACGGGATCCCGGTCAGGGTGCCCGCGGTGATGATCGGGGTGCCGACCGCGCCGAACGCGACCAGCGCGGTGTTGGCCAGCAGGACGACGACCGCGGCCCGGACCGGGGAGAACCCGAGCGCCATCAGCATGACGCCGGTGATCGCCACCGGGGCGCCGAACCCGGCCAGCGCCTCGAGCAGGCCGCCGAAGCAGAACGCGATGATGATCGCCTGCACCCGGGGGTCGTCGGAGATCAGACCGAACGCGGCGCGCAGGTCCTCGAAGCGGCCGGCGGCCACGGTGAGCTGGTAGAGCCAGATCGCGGTGAAGACGATCCACATGATCGGGAACAGCCCGAACACCGCGCCCTCGGTGGCCGAGAGCAGGGCCAGGTGCACCGGCATCCCGAACCCCGCCACCGCGACCACGACCACGACCGCGACACCGAGTGCGGCCAGCCCGGCCCAGTGCGCCTTCCAGCGCAGCGCACCCAGCGTCACGAAGATCGCCACCAACGGGAGCAGGGCCACGAGGGCGGAGAGCCAGAGGCTGCCGAGCGGTTCAGGATCTTGCTGGAACACGGAAGGGCTCCCGGGAGTGGTCGTCGCCGATGACGGTCGCAGCCTGTCACGGCTCGCCCGATCTCACCGCTCCGAGGGGCATCCCGGGCGTTCCGGACAGGACGCACGAAACGAGAGCGCACTGTCGTTTTCCCGGCTATCGTGGGTGCCGACGCGCCCGCGACCCGGAGGCCCACCATGACCGACACCGCCACGGACTTCACGCTCCCGCTGCACATGCGGCGCGACCGGTTCCTGCCCGACGCCGAGCTGGAGCGCATCCGCGACTCGGGTGAGATCGCCCGGGTGCGCACCGCCTTCGGCGCCGACGCCTACCTCGTGACCCGCTACGACGACGTGCGTCAGGTGCTCGGCGACGCCGCGACCTACTCCAACGCCGCGAGCGCGAACCTCACCCGCCCGGACGCCCCGCCGCTGTCGGAGCGTGAGCAGGAGCAGATGCGGGCCGGGCAGCTGCTGCTGCAGGACCCACCGGAGCACACCCGGCTGCGCCGCTTCCTCACCCGGGAGTTCACCCAGCGCCGGATGGCCCGCCTGGAGCCGCGGATCACCGAGATCGTGGACACCCACCTCGACGCGCTGGAGGCCGCCGGGCCGGGCTCCGACCTGGTGTCGCTGTTCGCCCTGCCGGTGCCCTCGATGGTCATCTGCGAGCTGCTCGGGGTGCCCTACACCGACCGGGACGAGTTCACCGCACGCTCGACCCGCCTGCTCGACGTGTCGCTGCCGATCCAGGAGCGGCTCGCCGTCGGCCGGGAGAACCGGGCCTACATGGCGCGCCTCGTCGACGCCGCCCTGACCGACCCGGGCGAGGACATCCTCGGCATGCTGATCCGCGAGCACGGCGAGGAGATCAGCCACGACGAGCTGGTCGGGATCGCGTCGCTGCTGCTCGTCGCCGGGCACGAGACCACCTCGAACATGCTGTCGCTGGGCACCCTGGCGCTGCTGGAGGACCCGGAACAGGCCGCGCTGCTGCGCAACGACCCGGACCGGGCCCGTCCGGCGGTGGAGGAGCTGCTGCGGTGGCTGTCCATCGTGCACACCGGGGTGGTCAGGGTGACGACGACCGACACCGTGCTGCGCGACACCCCGATCCCGGCGCAGTCGCTGGTGATGTGCTCGCTGCCCACGGCCAACCGCGACCCGGCGGCCGGGTTCGACGACCCCGCCCGGCTCGACCTGGCCCGGGGCGCCGCCGGCCACGTCGCGTTCGGGCACGGCGTCCACCACTGCCTCGGCGCCCCGCTGGCCCGGATGGAGATGGCGACGGCGTTCCCCGCGCTGCTCCGCCGCTTCCCCACCCTCGCCCCGGCGGGACCGGTCCCGCACGCGGCGTTCCGGGCCTACCACTTCGTCTACGGCATGCACACGCTGCCGGTGACGTGGTGAGGGCGGGCGATACCGTGCAGTGATGACCGCCTCCTCGCTCGACGGCTCCCCCGCAGGCCGGCCGCTGCGCGCGGACGCCGCCCGCAACCACCGCAGGATCGTCGAGACGGCGGCCGCGGCGTTCGAGTCCGACGGACCGGACGTCCCGCTGGAGGAGATCGCCCGCCGGGCCGGGGTGGGTGTCGCCACGCTGTACCGCCGGTTCCGGACCCGGGACGTGCTGGTGCGGGCGGTGCTGGACCAGGTGTTCGTCGCCGAGATCGAGCCGACCGCCGCCGCCGGGGACGGCGACCCGTGGGCCGACCTGGCGGGGTCGCTGGGCCGGGCGGTGGAGGCGATCGCCGGTCGGCGGACGATCCTGCAGCTGGCCCGGGAGGCCGGGGCGTTCGACGTGGAGGCCGCCGACCGCTACGGACGCACCCTGGCCCGGCTGCTGGACCGGGCGCGCGAGGCGGGTGCGGTCCGCCCGGAGCTCACCCCCCGGGACCTGGCGGCGGTGCTGGTGATGGCGCTCGCCGTCGCCGAGGGCTCGGACGCGGCGGCGACGGCGTCGGGCGAGGAGCGTGCCCGCTACCTGGCGCTGCTGCTCGACGGGTTGCGCCCCGGGAACCCGGCGCTGCCTCCGGGGTGCGAGGACCCGTAGCAACGATCGGGGCACGATTGCTGCCCCCGGCAGCGCGGAGCAGCTACGGTTCTGGCCGTCCGCTCGGCAACGGCGCCGGGCGGATCCGCACTCTCCCCGCGCCGGGACGCCACGACGGCCGGGAGTGACACCGATGCCGCCCGCACACCCCTCGTCCGGCGCGGCAGGGCCGCGGACCGTGGTCCGGCGTGACAGCCGTCGCGCACCGTCGTCCGACGGCCGGCGTCACGACGCCGCGGGCCGGCGGCCGGCGTGGCAGTGCCGCGCGCCGTCGTCCGCGCCGAGCATGATCGCGCCGCCCGCACCGACGGGGCCGACCGGCGCTCAGCCGCCGAACCGGTCCGGGTGCAGGCGCCGGGCGAGCGCGGCGACCGCGTCGGCGTTGCGGATGCCGGGGCTGACCTCGGCGAAGGTCGTGGTGAACACCCGTCCGTCGCGGATCGCGGGGACCGTGGCCAGGGCCGGGTCGTTCCGCAGCCGCTCGGCCAGCGGTTCCGCACCCTCCGGGCCGACGTCGCGCCCGCAGCAGGCCGGGATCACGATCACGTCCGGACGGGCCGCGACGACGCCCTCCAGCGACACGGTGCGCTGCCGGCCGGCGACGGTGTCGAACGCCTGCCGCCCGCCCGCCGCCTCGATGATCGTCGTCGCGACGTCGCCCGTGCCGAAGACGCGCAGCTCGCCGGTGCTGCCCGGTGAGTTGAGCATCGCCACCCGCGGGCGCCCGGTGACGCCGTCGAGCCGGCGGGCGACCTCGTCGAGGGTGGCGCGCATGCCGTCGACGACCCGGGCGGCGCGGTCCGGCGCACCGAGCAGCCGGCCGAGGTCGGTGAGGTCGCGCTCGACCGCGGCGAAGGACACGTCGGTGGCGCGGATGCTCTGCTGGTTCCCGCCGTCGACGTCCGGGCAGTAGGCACTGAACAGGAAGGTCCGCGCGCCGGCGGCCCCCAGCTCGGCGCGGGTGCCGAGGCCCTCCCGGGTGAACGCGCCCGTGAAGCCGGAGACGACCAGGTCCGGGGCGACCCGCAGCACCTCCTCGCGCGAGGGGTACTCCTCGGGCCAGTAGTTCTCCGGCCGGAAGTCGGCGTCGAGCTGCGCCGGGATCGGGTTGTCCAGGTAGGCGGCGCCGACGAGCCGGTCCCCCGCCCCGAGCGCGAGGACCGCCTCGATGCCGTTCTGGAACATCGCGACGACCCGCTCCGGGCGCTGCACCGGGACGTCGACGCCGCAGTTCGCGACCGCTCCCGCGGCCGGGACCGCGCCGCCGTCACCGTCCCCGCCGTCCCGGGCGGAGGACGTGCCCGGGTCACCCGTGCCGCACCCCGCGAGGAGCACCAGCCCGGCGAGCAGCGGCGCCCAGCGGCGCGGGTTCCCGATCACCACGACAGCATAGCCACGACACCTGAGCAGTTCTTCAGGTGTCGTGGCCATCAGTGCGGCACGGTCCCCCACGCCGCCCGGCTCAGAGCGAGTGCTGCAGGCGCTCCGCGAGCAGCCCCACGAACCGCGACGGGTCGGCGAGCTCGCCACCCTCGGCCAGCAGCGCCATGCCGTGCAGCAGCTCGACCGTGCCGCTCTCGTCCTTCCCGGCGGCCCGCGCGTCGCGCAGTCCGGTGACCAGGGGGTGCGACGGGTTCAGCTCGAGGATCCGCTTCACCTTCGGCGGCTCCTGCCCCATCGCCCGGTACATCTTCTCCAGGGTCGGGGTCATGTCGAACTCGTCGCCGACGAGGACGGCCGGCGAGGTGGTCAGCCGGGTGGAGAGCCGGACCTCCTTGACGTCCTCGGTGAGCACCTCGCCCATCCAGGTGCAGAGGTCGGCGAACTCGGTCTGCTTCGCCGCCGCCTCCTCCTTCTCCTCCTCGGTCTGCAGGTCGACCTGCCCCTTGGCGATGGAGCGCAGCGGGGTGCCGTCGAAGCCGTCGACGGCGTCGACCCACACCTCGTCGACCGGGTCGGTCAGCAGCAGGACCTCGTAGCCCTTGTCCCGGAAGGCCTCCATGTGCGGCGAGGCCTCGATCGCGGTCCGCGAGTCCCCGGTCATGTAGTAGATCGCGTCCTGGCCCTCGTGCATCCGCTCCTTGTAGGCCGCGAGCGAGGTCGGCGCGTCGGCGTCGTGGGTGGTCGCGAACGCCGAGGCCCCGAGGATGGTGTCGCGGTTGTCGGCGTCGGAGAGCAGCCCCTCCTTCAGCGCGCGGCCGCACTGCTCCCAGAAGGTGGCGTACTTCTCCGGCTCGGTGTCGCGCAGCGCGCCGATCACCGACAGCACCTTCTTCACCAGGCGCCTGCGGATCGCGGAGATCTGGCGGTCCTGCTGCAGGATCTCCCGCGACACGTTCAGCGACAGGTCCGCGGCGTCGACGACACCCTTGACGAACCGCAGGTACTCGGGGACGAGCGCCTCGCAGTCGTCCATGATGAACACGCGCCGGACGTAGAGCTGGACACCGCGGCGGGCCTCGCGCATGTAGAGGTCCATCGGTGCGACCTTCGGCAGGAACAGCAGCGCCTGGTACTCGAAGGTGCCCTCGGCGGCGAGCCGGATCGTCTCCAGCGGCTCCTGCCAGTCGTGGCTGACGTGCCGGTAGAACTCGGCGTATTCCTCGTCGGACACGTCCTTCTGCGGGCGCGCCCACAGCGCCTTCATCGAGTTCAGCGTCTCGGGCCCGGACTCGGACCCGGGTTCCTCCACGCCCTGGGCGGGCATGCGGACCGGCCAGGTGATGAAGTCGGAGTAGGTCTTCACGATGCGGCGCAGGACCGAGGGGTCGGCGTAGTCGTGCAGCTGGTCCTCGGCGTCGGAGGCCTTGAGGTGCAGGATGACCGCCGTGCCCTGCGGCGCGTCGGCGACCGGCTCGATCGTGTAGGTGCCCTCCCCGGTCGAGGTCCACCGCACGCCCTCGCCCGCGCCGGCCTTGCACGTGACCAGCTCGACGCGGTCGGCCACCATGAACGAGGAGTAGAAGCCGACGCCGAACTGCCCGATCAGCTCCTGGCGGGCGTCGTCACCGGCCTCCCTGAGCTTCGCGAGGAGCTCCGCGGTGCCCGACCGCGCGATCGTGCCGATCAGGTCGACGACCTCGTCGCGGGTCATGCCGATGCCGTTGTCGCGGACGGTGAGGGTGCGGCCCTCGGCGTCCGGCACGAGCTCGACGTGGAGGTCCTCGGTGTCGGCACCCAGGTCCTTGTCCTGGTAGGCCGCGAGGCGGAGCTTGTCCAGCGCGTCCGAGGCGTTGGAGATCAGCTCGCGCAGGAAGACGTCCTTGTTCGAGTAGATCGAGTGGATCATCAACCGCAGCAGCTGACGGGCCTCGGCCTGGAACTCGATCGTCTCGCCGCCGGTCGTGCCGCCACCGGTCTCCGCGGAGTCGGTCCTCTGGCTGGTCGACGGATCCGTGCTCACGTGAGTCGTCCTCTCGGGGTCTTCGCCGGGTGGTGCGAGCGCGATTGTGCCGAACCGGGACGGTCGCGCGCCCCCCAGCCCGACCCCTGCGCCGGTGGCGCCGCCGCGGTGACCGGTACCGTCGCCCCCGGAAACCCCCGAACCGGACGGATCACCCTCTCGTGCGCACGACCCGCAGCCCCGCCCGCCGCCTCGTCGCGGTGCTGCTGCTGTCGCTGGTCGCCGCGCTCGCCCCGCTCGCCGGGCCCCTGACCGCCGAGGCCGTGCCGGCCACGGCGGCGGCGTCGGTCGGGCAGGACGTCGCGCCCGCCGAGGCACCCCGGCCCGCGGGGCTCGGCCGCTCGGCCCACGACGGCCCGGTCGCCCCGGACGCGACCGGTCATCCCGGCCCCGCCCTGGACGTGCTGGTCCTCGACGCGGCCGGGACGGCGCACGGCGCGCCCGATGCCGTCGGACCGGATCCCCGCCACCGCCCCGAGCCCCGGGACCGGCGCGGACATCGGGTCGCGAGGACCCCCACGGGCCTGACCGGACGACCCCGCCGGTCCGCCGCGTCCGCCGCCCTCCCGCTCCACCCCGCCGTGCCCCGGTCCCGACCGGGGCGCCCGCCGCCGAGGATCCCCTGTGAAGCCACGCCCCGTTCTCTGGCGGGCGCTGATCGCGCTCGCCGTGCTCGTCCTCTCCTCCGTCGTCGCGCTCACCACCGCCCCCACGCTGGGCCTGGACCTGCGCGGCGGCACCCAGATCGTGCTGGAGACCCGCGACACCCCCGAGGTCGCCGCCGACGGCGAGGCCACCGACCGCGTGCTGGAGGTGCTGCGCGGGCGCATCGACGGGCTCGGCGTGGCCGAGCCCAGCCTGGCCCGGTCCGGCGAGAACCGGATCATCGTCGAACTTCCGGGGCTGACCGACCCCGCCGAGGCGGCCGAGACGCTGGGCCGTACCGCGCAGCTGACCATGCACCCGGTCCTCGGTGTCGGTGACCCGGCCGCCGGGGGCGCACCGGGCACCGACGAGCAGGGCCAGCCGCTGCAACTCGGGCCACCCGCGCTGACCGGCGACATGGTGGGCTCGGCGATGTCCTCGCCCAACCCGCAGGGCGTCGGGCACATCGTGAACATCAACTTCGACGGTGACGGTCCCGCCCGCTGGCAGTCCCTCACCGGTCAGGCCGCGTGCGCGCCGTCCGGCGACCCGCAGCGCCGGGTCGCGATCGTGCTCGACGAGCAGGTCATCTCCTCGCCGCAGGTCGTCGAGAACATCCCGTGCAACGTCGGCATGCTCGGCGGCCAGACCCAGATCACGGGCAACTTCTCCCCCGAGCAGGCCTCCGAGCTGGCCGTGCTGATCGAGGGCGGCGCGCTGCCGCTGCCGGTGGAGATCATCGAGCAGCGGACCGTCGGCCCGACCCTGGGTGCGGACGCGATCTCGGCGAGCGCCTGGGCCGCGATCATCGGATCCGCGCTCGCCGGTGCGTTCCTGATCGTGGTGTACCGGCTGGTCGGGCTGGTCGCCGTCGTCGCGCTCGGCGGGTACGCGCTCGTCGCCTACTCGGTGCAGACCGGGCTCGGCGCGACCCTCACCCTCCCGGGCCTGGCCGCGTTCGTCCTGGCGGTCGGCATGGCCGTGGACGCGAACGTGCTGATCGCCGAACGCTCCCGTGAGGAGTACGCCGCCAAGCCACGCCTGGAACGCGCCTCGGAGATGGGCTACGCGAACTCGCTGTCCGCGGTCGGGGACGTCGCGGTGACCTCGCTGCTGGCCGCGGTGCTGCTGTTCGAGCTCGCCTCCGGTCCGGTCCGGGGCTTCGGCGTCACGCTGGTCATCGGTGTGGTCGTGTCGCTGTTCTCCGCCCTGGTGCTCTCGCGGCTGCTCACCCTCGCCGTGCTCAAGATCCCCGCGGTGAAGCGCAGGCCGAGGATCACCGGTATCACCGAGATCGGCCCGGTCCGGCGCCGCCTCGAGGCGAGCGACCCCGGCTTCCTGCGGCGGCCGGGGCGCTACCTCGCGGTCGCCGGTGTCGTGGTGGTGGTGATGGTGTCCGGCCTGTTCGTGCGCGGCCTGGAGCTCGGCGTCGAGTTCACCGGCGGCCGGCTGGTCGAGTTCACGACGTCGAACCCGGTGAGTGTGGAGCAGGTCCGCGAGGCCGTCGGCACCACCGGGATCGGCGGGCTCACGGTCACCGAGACCGGCGACGGCGCGGTCGCGCTGCGCTCGGGCGACCTCACCGACGCCCAGGTCGGGCAGCTGCGCGAGGTCGTCGGTGGTGCCGGCGGCGGCGCCGAGGTGCTGCGTGACGAGCTCATCGGCCCCAGCCTCGGAGCCGAGCTGGCCCGCGGTGGCATCATCGCGCTGGGTGTCGCGCTCGCCGCGCAGTTCCTGTACCTGGCGTTCCGGTTCCGCTGGACGCTCGGCGCCGGGGCGGTCGCGGCGCTGCTGACGAACGTGCTGGTGGTCGTGGGCGTGTTCGCCTGGACCGGCCGCACCGCCGACGGGGTGTTCCTCGCGGCCCTGCTCACCGTCATCGGCTACTCGGTCAACGACACCGTCGTCGTGTTCGACCGGGTCCGCGAACACTGGGCACGCAACGCGAAGGTGCCGTTCCACAAGGTCGTGGGGTCGGCGGTGCTCTCCACGCTGCCGCGCACGGTGAACACCGGCATCTCGACGCTGACGATCCTGGTCGTGCTGCTGTTCCTCGGCGGGGCGACCCTCGGGGACTTCGCGCTGGCCCTGATCGTCGGGATCGTGGTCGGGACGGTGTCGACGATCGTCGTCGCCGGGCCGGTGTCGATCCTGCTGCAGCAGCGCTGGACCGGGCCCGCGCCGCGGACCTCCGGAGCGAAGCAGCCAGTAGGCAAGTCGGGACGGCGGCACCCGTCGAAGGCCGACCGGGCTCGGCGCCGCGCCGGCGACGGCGCGGTCGTCTGAGTCCGGCCCCCTCACCCGCGGTCCCCGCGGTCGAGGCGTTCGCCGCAGCGGTCGATCCCGGCACGGATCATCGTCCCGTAGCCGTCGTCCGGCAGCGCCCCCACCCGCCCCCGGGCCAGGGTCAGGTGGTGGCGCGCCCGGTCGTCGTCGCCGAGGCGCCGGTGCACGTCGGCCAGGTTCAGGTGCAGCGACGGCAGGAACCCGCCGACGGTCAGCCCCGCGTGGTGGCGCCGGGCGCGCTCGTCGGTCAGCTCGTCCGCGGCGGCCAGCGCGCGCTCGTCCCACACCAGCTCGGCGTGCGGGTCGTCCTGCACGTCGGCGGCGTAGTGCGCCAGCGCGCACCGGTGGAACGGGTCACCGTCGGCGGTCACCTGCTCCCACAGGGCGCCGAACCGGGCGCGGGCCCCGGCCCGGTCACCGGCGCGGCCCGCCTCGACGGCGGCGCCGACGGCGTCCATGACGGGGTCGGTGGCGGCGGGCTGGTCCACGGGGTCCTCCGGGGCTCGGCGGCGGGTCGGGACGGATGCTGCACCCGGGCACCGACAGTTCCGGCTCAGCCGCCGGCCGGCCCCCGCCAGTGCGCCTCGACCGCACGCCACTCCCGGTCCAGGCGTGCCGAGGCCCGCGCCCGGGCCGCCACGCCGGCGCCGGCGTACACCGCCGCCAGCACCGCACCGCCCACGACGAGCACGGACGCGGCGCCCAGGATCCCGGCGGTGCGGATCCCGGTCGGGTGCTCCGGCAGGGCGGGCGCACCGTCCGGGCCGAGCCACAGCCCGACCGTCCGGCCCGGGTCGGCGCGGCCGCGGAGCACCACCGTCGCGGTGTGCGTGCGGCCGTCGGCGTCGGTCCAGCCGACCCGCGCGGGCCCCGGCCCGGTGGTGGCGGCCAGCACGGTCGCCGCCAGCAGGTCACCCCCCGCCGCCGTGCCCAGCTCGCGTTCGGCCGCACTGCCCAGCGCGATCGCGAGCAGCAGGAGCAGCCCGGCGGCGGCCGGCACGACGACCCGTCGCAGACCGGAGAGGGCCCGCTCGACGGGATCGGTCGGGTCGTCGGGGGGCATGGGACGAGGATCGGCCCGCCGGCCTCGGACGACAATGCGGAAGTTCCGGCCTCAGCCTTCGGCCGGGACAGAGGCAGCCCGGACGTGATCGGCGAGCGCGGAGACGGCGGGCCAGCCGGGCGAGCCACGCTCCAGCGCCGCGCCCCGGCACAGCGTCAGCGCCCGGCGCGCCCACGGCTCGTCGAGGGCACACACCTGCAGCCGCCCGGCGCGGGCCGGCACCGCGACCGCACGGCGCGGCACCACGGCGAGCCCGGCGCCCGCCTCGGCGAGAGCCACGACCGTCCCGAGGTCGGCGGCGCGGGTGCGGTGGCGCGGGGCCAGGCCGGCAGCCCGCGCGTGGGCGTCCAGCGAGAGCTGCAGCGGCGCCGACGCGGCCATCCCGACCATCGGGTGCTCGGCGGCGTCGGCGAACCCGATCGTCGTCCGCCCGTCGAGGACGCCGTCCCGGGCGCCCACCACGACCAGCGAGTCGTCGCACAGCGGCTCGGCGGCCAGGCCGTGTGCGGCCGCGACGTCGTCGAGCACGATGCCGAGGTCGGCACCGCCGTCGCGCAGGGTGCGGGCGGTCTCGGCGCTGCGCCGGAGCGTGACGTCGACGTCGGACTCCGGCCGGGCCAGCAGGAACGCCGTCACCGCGCGCGGCACCAGGTCGTGCATCGCCGAGCTCCCCGCGAGCAGCGACAGCGGGGCGCTGACCGGACGGGCGTAGGAGGCGATGGCGCCGTCCAGGCGGGCCGCCCGGTCCAGGACGTCGCGGGCGTGTCGGGCCAGCGCACGCCCGGCCGGGGTGGTGCGCACCCCGCGTCGCTCGCGGGCCAGCAGCTCCACCCCGGCGTGGCGTTCCAGGGCCCGCACCCGCGCGCTCGCCGACGGCAGGCTCAGGTTCGCCCGCGCGGCGCCGCCGGTGATGGACCCCTCGGCGACGACGTGCAGGAACAGCCGCAGATCGGTGAAGTCGTACTGCACCGGCCGAGCCTACGGCTGTGCCGTACGCAGTGCCGTCCCCGGAGCCGCGGCCGTCGATGCGGACCGCGGTTGTCCGCGTCGTGGGCGAGGATCGCCGTCGTGACCCCGACCCTGCAGATCGTCCTCGACGCCACCGACCCGCACGCGCTGGTCCGGTTCTGGGCGGCGGCGCTGCACTACGAGGTGGAGGACCACACCGCCGTCGTCGACGGGCTGCTCGCCGCCGGGCACCTGACGCCCGAGGAGGTCCTCGACGACGGCGACCGCCGCCGCTTCCGGGACGTCGCGGCCGCCCGCGGCGCGGGCCCCCGGCTGTTCGTGCAACGCGTCCCCGAGCCGAGGACGGCCAAGAACCGGATGCACCTGGACCTGCAGGTCGGCGCGGACGCCGCCCCCGCCGAGGTGGAGCGCCTGGTCGCGCTCGGGGCGCAGGTGCTGTGGACGACCGCCGACCGGGGCCCGGTCACGACCACGCTGGGCGACCCCGAGGGCAACGAGTTCTGCGTGAGCTGAGGGCCGGGTGGCTCAGGCGGGCTCGAAGTCGTAGGTCCGCCCGCCGACCTGCATGAGGTCCACCGCGCCGACCAGCCCGCCGTCGCCGCCGCCCTGGTTGAACCCGGCCGCGTACCCGGTCATCTGCGGGTACGCGGCCATGATCTGTTCCAGGGTGTGCTGCTCGCCGCCGTCGCGGCACTCCCGGTAGGCGTCCACCCGGCCGATCTGCCGGGTCAGGCAGAAGGTGCCGGCGCCGACGTCGTAGCGGGTCCAGGTGCCGGCGGGCGCCCGGTCGGGCAGGTAGGTGAGCACGTACAGGTCGCGGGGTTCGAGGGTCCCGCCGTTCACGTCTGCCGCGATCGCGAACGACGGCATCGCGTCCGAGGGGGACGCCGGGTCGCGCAGCGCCCAGTAGCTGGTGTCGGTGAACCGCGACAACGGGCCGGCGACCTCGTCGGTGATGTACTGGGTCTTGTCGCCGTCGGCGGGGGTACCCAGCTCCAGCGCGCCGGTGCCGCCGTTCGGCGGAGCGCCGTGGCGCGCGGTGAACACCCGGCTGCCGGAACCCTCGTCCAGGGTGCCGGCGAACTGGTTGGACGCCGCCGGGGTGACGGTCACCCGCCCCGAGGGGCCGAACGGGCCGATCGCCAGGGCGGGCTGCAGCGAGGCGAGCCCGACCAGGGCCGCGACCGCCAGGGCCGCGGCGACCGCCCCGTTCCGTCGTCGTCGACGCATCCGTCCTCCTCGCGCGGGTCCGTGCTGATCAACGACCGGCCCGGCGCGGGGATACCCCCGCGTCACCGACGGGTGGCGATCCCCGGCTCGGCCCGCACGGCGGCGCGGGCGGCGACGCTCAGACCCGCACGGTGCCCGGCGCGGCCTCGTACGGGGTGAAGAAGTCGTTCGCGGGGGCCCCGGCGAGGGTGAGCACCAGCGCGGGGACGGCCACACCGTCGATCTGCTCACGGATGATGTCGGCGTGCCCCGCGTGCCGGGCGAACTCCTCGACCAGGTGGACCAGGTAGAAGCGGGTGTGGATCGGGCGGGCGTCGTGGATCCCGTGCCACGGCGCGGGCGGCGCCGTGGACTCCGCCCCCGGGTCGGTCCGTGCGACGACGGCGAGCAGCTCGGCCCGCGCGCGGTCGAACTCGGCGAGGGTGCCGGCGACGGTCTCGTCGTCGCCGATCGCGAAGCTGCCGGTGAACCCGGCGACCGCCGCCGCGTCGAGGGGCTGGGTGGTGACCTCGGTGGTCAGCCGGAGCACCGCGCCGCGCATGCAGTAGGCGGCGTGCTTGACCAGGCCACCGACCGACAGTGCGCTGCGGCACGGGGTGGCGCGGGCCTGCTCCTCGGTGAGGCCGTACAGCGCCGAGCGCAGGGCCTCGAGCTGCTGGTCGACGTAGTGCAGCAGGCCGGTGGTCTCGTCGTGGCGGGCGGGTGCGTACATCGGGTCCTCCCGGGGGTGCGGGTGCGTCGGGGACGACTCTCCCGGGGATCGAGGACAGATCCGGTCCGCGGTGGCCGGCAGGTTCGCGACGCCGCGGCCGGGACCGGCTCCGGGCGTCGTGACAGGCTGTCGCGATGACCACGACCGGCCCGGTGACGCCGTCCTCCCGCACGGTGCAGGTGGCGCTCAACGGCGACAGCGACCATCCCGCGATGCCCCGCACCCCCGCCGACATCGCCGCCGACGCGGCGGCCTGCGTGGTGGCCGGCGCCACCGTGCTGCACCTGCACGCCTTCGACGACGAGGGGGTCGAGACCCTCGCCGAGCAGGAGGTGGGCCGCACGCTGCGCGCGGTCCGTGCCCGGTGCCCCGGTGTCCCGGTCTCCATGACGACGTTCGCCCAGATCGAGCCGGATCCGGCGCGGCGGCTGGCCACCGTCGCGGCGTGGGACGAGCTCCCCGACCTGGTCCCGGCGAACCAGGGTGAGGACGGCATCACCGAGCTCACCGATCTGCTCGTCGCGCGGGGCGTCGGTGTCGAGGCCTGCGTCTTCTCCGTCGCCGACGTCGAGCGGTTCCTCGAGCGCGGGCGGCACGACCGCTTCGTCCGGATCGTGGTCGAGCCGATGGAACCCGAACCGTCGGCGGCGTGCGACCACGCGGTCCGGATGGAGTCCCTGCTCGCGGAGAACGGCGTGGCGCTCGAACAGGTCCAGCACGGCATGGGAGCCGCGACCTGGCCGGTGCTGCGGCAGGCCGTGCAGCGGGGGCACGGCTTCCGGATCGGCCTGGAGGACACCGGCGAGCTGCCCGACGGCCGGGTGGCGGCGGGCAACCCCGAGCTCGTCGAGGCGGCGCTGACGATCGCGCGGGGCCGCCGGGGCCGTCCCCGGGGGTGAGCACCCACGGGGCGGATCGGGGCCCCTCGCGCGACGCAGACCACTCCTGGCACCCCTGGTCCACCCGGCCACCGCCGTGCTTGGCTCGCGGTCACGAACCCCTCGGTAGGGAGCCGCCGTGATCGAACCGTCCGCAGCGCTGGGGGTCGTCGTGATCGCCCTCGGCATGGTCCTCACGCCCGGACCCAACATGGTGTACCTGACCTCGCGAGCCATCTCGCAGGGCCGACGCGCCGGGCTCGTGTCCCTGGCCGGTACCGCGGTGGGCTTCGGCTGCTATCTCCTCGCCGCGACGGCCGGTCTCTCGGCGCTGTTCGTTGCCGTCCCCGCCGCCTACACCACGGTCAAGATCGCGGGAGCGCTGTACCTCGCGTGGCTGGCCTGGGGCATGCTGCGCCCGGGTGGGCGATCGCCGTTCGAGGCCCGCGACCTCGCCCCCGAACGCGACCGCCGCCTGTTCGGCATGGGGCTGCTCACCAACCTGCTGAACCCCAAGATCGCGCTGATGTACGCCGCGCTCCTGCCCCAGTTCGTCACTCCCGCCGACGGCGCCACCGGGAGCCAGCTCCTCCAGCTCGGGGCCGTCCAGATCGCCGTCGCCGTCACCGTCAACGGCCTGATCGTCCTCACCGCGGCATCGGTTTCCGGGTTCCTGGCCGCGCGACCGCGGGTGATGACCGTCCAGCGATGGGTCGCGGGCACCGTGCTCGGCGGGTTCGCGGTCAGGACCGCGCTCGGCCCCTCCCCGACCACGACCTGAGCCCGGCCGGTCCGGGTCGACCGGCAGGTCGGAGGCTGGGGTGCGGACGAGCCGGTCTGTAAGCCGGATGCAGATGTCACCGCAGGTCAGAGACCTGTGAATCGCTCTGGGCCGGCCCGGGGCCGTCGGGTCGATCCTCGCGGCCCCCGAACGCGGCGTCGATGGCGCGGCGGGTGCGGGCCGAGCTGGACGGCATCAGGTGGGTGTAGGTCCGGAGCGTGAACCCGGGGTCGTGGTGGCCGAGGTACTCGGAGAGCGCCCGGATGTTCTCCCCCGCGTCGAGCAGGACCGAGGCGTAGTAGTGGCGGAGTGCGTGCGTCCCGTCCTGCCGGGTCGGGTTCTGGACACCGGCAGCCTTCCGGGCCGGGTTCCACACGGCTTCGTTGAAGTGGTTGCGCCGCAGCGCTCCCCCGCGCTCGTCGGTGATCAACAGCGGGACGGTCGTCGGTTCGCCGGACGGGGTGCGCCATGGCAGCGTGACCGGCACCGGCGGGAACCGATTCATGTGGTCGTCGACCAGGTCCAGCACGCTGGTCGGGATCGGGACGTCGCGGGTCTTGTTGCGCTTGGGCGGCGCGAACACGAGTCGGCTGTCGACGAGGCGCACTTGCCGAACGACGTGCAGGACGCCGGCCTTCCGGTCGATGTCGTCCGGGGACATGCCGAACGCCTCCCCCTGGCGCAGCCCGCACCCGGCGCCGAGCGCGACGAAGATCGCGAGTCGGTCTCGCATCGCCGCCCGGATCGAGTCCACCCGCTGGCGGGACCACGGGATCACCTTCACCGGCGGGCGTTTGGGCCGGACCACCGACCGGGCGTGGCACGGGTTCTCGCGGATGAGCCGGTCGTCGACCGCCGCGGTGAGGATCGACGAGACGTGCGCGAAGCATCCGGCCTGGTAGCTCTCGGCGACGCCGCGATCCTGCATTCCGCGGATCCAGGTGCGGACGTCGGTCGGGCTGATGGCACCCAGCTCGCGCCGCTCGAAGAACGGCAGGATCTGCGCGTTCAGCCTCCACGTCACGCTGTTGTGGGTCGACGCCTCGAACGTCTGCGAGGCGAGCCAGCGGCCCGCGTAGTCGCCGAAGGTGATCCGACCAGCCTTCGGGTCGATGTAACTGCCGTGGCTCTTGTCGCTCTCCATACTGACCAGGAACTCGTCGGCGGCGCGCTTCCGGCGGTCCGGGAAGCTGCGGCTGCGCTCGCGGCCGTCGGGGTCGAGGAACCGGACCCGGTAGCGGTGTCCACGGCCGAACCGCTCGGTCTTGCGCCGCTCCGTTCGGCCGGTGGCGGGATCTCGCTCCTCGCGCCACCAGCGGTCTTCGACGTGTCCCATGGCTACGCCACCTCCGAGCGGGAAGCGGCGATCCAGGCACGCACCTCGGACGGGTCGTACCGCAGGTGGCGGCCGATCTTGTGCACGGGCGGGCCCTGGCCGAGCCACTTCCACTGGTAGAGGGTCTGGACGGGAACGCCGAGATAGTGGGACAGCTCAGCGGCCGTCCACAGCGGATGGATCTCCGGTCGCTCACGCTGCACGACGGTCCTCCGGGGCGTCGCCGGGCCCGGTTGCCGAACGGTCGTCGGGTGGTGCGTCGATGGTGGCGAGGACGGCGGCGTCGTAGTCCGCGCGCCATCGGCTCCGTTGGTTGATCGCGTGGAGCAGCAGCACGGTCCGGGGTGGCACGTCGGTGTCACCGGGCTTCGTGGTCTGCCACTCGAACGGGCCGTCGTCGACGGCGTAGGCGGGCTGGACCCCGGCGCGGTCAAGGAGTTGCCGAACGAACGCCGTCCGCTCCGCCCGGTGGTCCGACAGGCTCTTGTTGGACCACTTGCGCGAGACCAGCACCCGGCGACCGGCGATCCCGAGGTGCTCGGGCTTATGCGCCTTGCCCTTGCAATGCCCTGGCGTCGTCCCGGGCCGGACGCCCTTGGGCTCGATGCCATAGAGCAGCCAGATCGGGCAGCGCGGCGAGCACGGCGTGACGGCCAGCTCGGCGGCCAGGCGGCGGGCGTGCTCCCGCTGGCGCGCGGTGGCGGACTCGTCGAGGCCCGCGGCCTGCCCGACGGACTTGGTGAGGTACTTGGTCAGGTAGCCGATGTGGCGGCCGGCCTCCTCAGAACCGCCGAGGATGCCCTTGACGTGGACCTGCGGCCCGAACACGACTGTGTGCGCCGGGGTGGTCAGGGTGTCGGGGTCGGTGGCCTCGTCCCAGGTCGGCAGGGGCTCGCGGGTCTGCGGGTCGACGAACGCGCGGTGGTGGTGGTCCCAGCGCGGGAGCCGGTCCCCGCTGTAGACGATCTCGTCGTGGGGCGGCCACCACACCTGGTGGTAGGTCGCGGCGGTGATCGCCCGCAGCTCCGAGCGCGGGATCGTGCCCCGGATGGCGGCGTGGAAGTGCGGTGCCCCACGCTTCTGCGGCTCGACGGTGCCGAAGTACTGCACGTCCCAGCCCACACAGCGGCGGGTGTTCTGCCAGAACCGGTCGAGCAGCTTGGGGAAGTGGATCGCGTCGCGGGCGGCCCGGCGGTAGTCGTAGGAGTCCGGGTCGAGCGCGGCGCCGTGCTTGTCCACCCGCCCGTAGGTGTCCAGGGTCAGGGTGAGGAACGTGGAGGGCCGGTACTTGCCGCCGAACACCCGCCCGAGGGTGCGGTCCTCGACCGGGCGGCGGGGCAGGTTCGGTGCGTCCTGCCGACGGCGGGTCGAGCGGCGCACGGTCTGTGGTGTCGGGTCGAGCGGCGCCAGGCGCCCGCGGACCCCGAGAGCGCGTAGTTCCTGGTCGACCTCGGCGACGGTCTCGCGGATCTCCTCGCACTCCTCCTCGTCGCCCTAGGCGCGGGCGTCGGTGTAGGCGGCGTGCAGGTCCGCCCGGACCGTCATCAGCTCCTTCTGCGCGGCGGTCGGGTCAGCGGGCTTGGCGATCGGTTCGTCCTCGAGGTGCCAGCCCTCGCGGCACTGGACCATCCGCAGGCGTCGGGCCTTCTCCGCGCACGGGCGGCACTGGTCCTCCCGCGTCGACCCGCACGGGACGGGGACGACGTCGACCCGCCCGCTGCTCTGGTCGATCCGCCGCATGGCCAGCGGGCGGACGCAGACGCCGTGGTCTTCCGCGAGCTGCGTGGCGACCTCGTTGGACAGCGCCAGCATGGCTTTCTGTGCTCGGCTGAGCTTGTCCTGGTCGATCGGGGCGGCGGGGCTCTCCGGGGCCGTCATGCGGCACCTCCGGCGGGCAGGGCGGGTGTGCCAGGCCGGAACGGCAGCACCGGCGCCGGCCGCCGGGCCGGGTCCGGGGAGGGTGCGGTCACGAACCGTTCGAGAGCCTTGATCGCCTCGTCCGGCACCCAGGACGCCCGGACCCGCAGGGGTTCGCGGACGCCCTCGCCGAACAGGTAGCCGACGCCGGGTTCGGACTCCCCGATGCGATTCGCCCACGCACCCCGGTCATACGCCTGATCCCCCAGCACCATCCCGACGTGGGACTTGGAGGCCACGCGCAGGCAGATGCGGCGCGGGAACAGCTCCCGGACCGGGACGGTGTCCTTGGTCGGCTCCTGCACGTACCCGCGCACGGTGAACCCAAGGGCACGGCCCTGGGTGGTCAACAAGGCGATCCGCTCGGTGATCGCCTCCCGGGTCTTGCGGTCGCCGACGTAGCGCAGCAGGGCGCCGATCTCGTCGAACTCCACGATCTCCAACGGCGTCTCGGCGGTGATCGGGACGAGCCGGGTAGTTCCGGCGTGCTCGCGCTTGCGGGTCTCCATCTGCTCGACCAAGTCGTCGAGCAGCGCCAGAGCGTCCTT
The DNA here is from genome assembly GCF_020131355.1 of Pseudonocardia sp. ICBG1293. GTDB lineage: Bacteria > Actinomycetota > Actinomycetes > Mycobacteriales > Pseudonocardiaceae > Pseudonocardia. The sequence goes on along the minus strand of NZ_JAHLEL010000006.1, from coordinate 430,917 downwards.
GCTGGTGACGGCGTAGCGGTGGAACACGTCGCCGGCCATACGCGAGTTCCATGCCCTTCGGGTCGATCCCGTTGACCCGCACGAGGCCGTCCCGGATCGCAGGGGCGATCGAGAGCAGGGGTGCCCACATCAGGGAGCCCTTGCCCGCGCCGGTGGCGCCGCCGACGAGGGTGTGGCTGCCGCGGATCGACTGCCGCCACTCGGTCCCGTACTCGGTCGCCCCGGACAGCACCCGGTCCAGGTCGATCGCGTCGCCGGTGAGGCCGGCCATCGCGTCGAGGGCCGGGGCGTCGATGACGCGGTCGAGCAGGTTGCGGCGCTGGTAGTCGATCGACACCACGTTCGGGCCCAGCTCGCGGACCTGGCAGCGGTTCACCCCGCGAGCGACGGCCAGCGCCCGGGCGGCGGTGTCGAAGTCCTCCGGGGTCTGCCCCGGCACCAGACGCACCGTCACTTCGTCCCAGGACGGGCCGGAACGCACCGACAGGATGCGCGGGAGCTGGTCGCGGCGCGGCCGGGACCGGGGCGCGGTCGCGGTCCGTCGGAGCGGGTTGACCTGGATGACCGTGGCCCCGGCCCGGTCGGGGACGGTCAGGTTGCAGGAGCGCAGCCAGCGCGGCATCCGCGGGGCGTAGACGGCCCAGCGCTGCCACCACGACCGGATCCGCCGTCCCGCCCAGTGGTCGAACGGCAGCGGCGCCGCGATCCGCCACAGCCCCAGCGCGGCCGCCAGGGCGAGGGTGACGGCGAGCAGCGAGGCCCAGCCGAGGAACCAGCACCACGCCGACACCACCGTGACCGTGGAGGTGGTGCGCCAGTGCCGGACCGCCCACACCAGCGCGAGGACGATCCCCTTGGCGGCGAGGTAGAGGGCGACGAACACAACGGCGGCCGTGGCGAGGGCTTCCAGGACCCGGGCCAGGTAGTGCCCGATCCGGTAGAGCACGTAGAGCACGGCTGCCAGGGCGGCGCCGCCGACCATGCTGATCTGCTCCCACGACAGCGGCACCTCGGCGGCCGGAGTGACGGCGGTGACGGTGGTGACGGTGGTGGTGGTGATCATCGACGGTTCCCCTTCCGGCGGGTGGTGCGGACGGTGGTGAGCGAGACCAGGACGAGCTGGTCGAGGTGGTCGGCGCACCGACGGCGCCGCGGGTCGGGCCGCTCATGCAGCGGGACACGGCAGACCTCGCACCGCGGCAGGCGCGGTGGCTTCGCGGTGGCGCTCACGCGACGTCACCCCCAGCCGTCGGGACCGTGCTGGCGGGGACGGTGGTGATGGTGAGTCCGGCGCGGTGCAGGGTCCGACGCTCGGCCGGGGTGGTGCCGCCGGTGATCCCGAACCGCCGCGCCGGGTCCTCCGTGGCCAGGACGTCGGCCAGGCACGCCGCGCGCACGGGGCAGCCCCGGCACACCCGACGCGGCGGCTCCACCGAGACGGCGCGGTCATCGACCGGGAAGAACAGCTCGGTGTCCAACCCAGCGCACGCCGCGTCGTCACGCCACCCGGGCCCGGAGACGACGACAGCCGGGTCGGTGATCGGGACCAGCCGCAGCACCGGCCGCCCGGACGACACCGCACTCATCGGGCCACCACCGCCGAGGCGCCGGGCAGGCCAGGGGCGACCGGCTCGATCAGGCCGAGGTCGGCCCAGTTCGACATGGCCCCCGCGACCTCCGAGGTCGGACGCTGCTCGGCGCGGGCCTGCCAGTCGGCGGCGGTGTCGGACCAGAACCGGGCCTCGCGCTCGGCGGCGGTCACGGCGGCGTAGGCGGCCTGGGCGTGGATGAGTGGCATGGCGTGGTCGCCGACGATGCTGCGCTCCAACACCGCCCACCAGCGGGCCCGGCGCGAGTGCAGCTCGGCCAGACGACGGGCACGGGCGGCGTGGGCGAGCGGGTCCCCGGGCGGCGGCGGGGCGGTATCGCGGATCGCGGCGGCGACCCGACGGAGGCCGGCCTCCACGAGCAGGGCCACCGGAACCACCGTCGAGGCAGTGGGGGCGGGTACAAGCTGGGTGTTCATCTAGGGTCGGTGTCCTTCCGAACTCTGATGCCTGGCTAGGGCGTGAGGTGAGGGAGATCCGGAGGGGGAGCCCGTTGCAGCGGGCCCCCCTCCACCTGCGAGAGCAGGCGAGAGCGCGTCTCAGGCTGCGTCCTGGTTCTTGCCCGGGGCGGGACGCTGGTGCCCGGGAGCGCGCATCCCGGCCGCCCGGAAGCTGTAGGCCACCCGGGGCCGGCCCCCGGACTCCTGCACATACGGCGTCACGGTCAGCCCGTCGAACTCGACCGGGCGGAACGGCAACCCCGCGGCGGCCTCGGGCGGGACCGGCTGGTGCGGCGCGGCGATCTTCACCGTCACCGTCTTGTCCGTCCGGCGTGCAGCGGGGTCGGCGTCGAGGACCGACACCGACCACACCGGGAGACCGGACTCCTTGTCGAGCTGCTGCACCGGGCGCCCCGGCGTGGACTTGTCGAAGTCGCGCACCGGCTCGACCTCCGAGACGACGAACGCGCCGTGCGGGAACACGTCGCCCATCGCGACGGGGAACTTGTTGGTGATCGCCATGACTGACCTCCTGGTTGTGTGTCGCCTCACTGGCTTGAGCCAGTACAGCAGCCTTGAGCCAGCGGGTCAAGTGGCTGGCTCAGGCCAGTTCGCTATCGTGAAGACATGACGTCTTCGGCACGGGCGCCGCGGGGCGCCAACAGCGACTACCGAGCCATCGCGCACGAGCTGCGCGAGGCGATCACCTCGGGCGAGTACCCGCCCGGCGACAAGCTCCCCTCAGAGCGCGCGCTCGCCGAGCAGCACGGCGCCGCCCGCAACACCGCCCGCGAGGCCATCGCCGCCCTGCGCCGCGAGGGCCTGGTTAGCGCCCACCACGGCCGCGGAGTGTTCGTCCGCAGCAAGCCGCGGTGGATGCGCTTCGGTCGCCGCCGCTACAGCGCCGCGATGCGCTCCACCAACGAGCTCGGCCCGTTCGGCGCCGAGGCCGTCGCCCAGGGCCGGACCCCGCACGTCGACTCCCGCATCACCAGGGTCGAGGCACCCGCGGAAGTCGCCGAGCGGCTCGGGATCGACCCCGGGACCCCGGTCGTGCAGCGCGAGAACTGGTACTTCGCCGACGACGAGCCGTTGCAGATCGGTGTCACCTACGCCGCGTGGAGCCTGGTCGAGGGCAACCCCCTCGGCCACTCCGCCGACCTCGGTCCGGAGGGCATCTACGGCCAGTTCGCCGCCCTCGGCCACGTGATCACCCACGTCCGCGAGGAGATCTCGGCGAGGATGCCCACTCGCGAGGAGGCCCAGCGCATGACAATCCCCGACGGCGTCCCGGTGATCGAGCTGTGGCACACCGGGATCAACGCCGACCGAGAACCGTTCGAGGTGACCCGCTTCGTGATGCGCGCGGACTACTCCGCTCTCGACTACGACATGCCGGTGGAGGACCAGTGACCGAGCCAGTGCGCACCGTCCGCGAACGCCAGGACGGCGACCTTCCCGCACTCGCCGGAGTACTGGAGCGGGTCCACGCCCACGACGGATACCCGGTGGAGGGCATCGCCGATCCCCGGGCATGGCTGGAGCACCCGCACGAGATCCGGAGCTGGACCGCCGTCGTCGACGACGTCCCGGTCGGGCAGGTCACGCTCACCGATGCCCAGCCGGACGACGACGCGGCCCGCGCCTGGATCGAACACACCGGCGGCCACGGCACCGACATCGCCGTCATGGCTCGCCTGTTCCTGGACCCCGGGCACCGCGGGACGGGCCTCGCGGGCTTCCTGATCCTCGCCCTACGTCACCACGCCCAGCTCATCGGCCGGACTGTGGTCTTCGACGTGATGGCCAAGGACACCGCCGCCGCCGGGCTCTACGACCGCTCCGGCGCTGAGCGGATCGCCGAGGTCACCCACCGGTTCGGCGACGGCCTCACCGAACCCGCCCTGGTCTACGTCTTCTCGGCCCCGCGGGTCGCAGGCTGACCAACAGCCCGACCGGACCGAAACGACGGCTCACGTCCGCGTGCTGCCGAATCCGCCTCTTGAGGATCAAGGCGCCGCCTCCGGCGGCGCGGGGCCGGCCACGCCGGCCCCGTCGCTCGCTCACTACACCTCCGGCCCGTTCGCGGCGCCGTGGCTCGGCTACCCGGCCCCAGGCCAACGGAGGACGCGCCGGATCTCCAGAGCCAGGCTCGGGAGCAGTCGTCAGCCGAGACGTCGTCGCGCTTCGCCGAGCCGGTCGAGCAGCTCGATCATCCGCTCGGCCTTCTGGGCGTCCTGCTCACGGTCGACGCGAAAGCGGTTCAGGAACTCGACCTGCGCAGCGTCAAGCTCGACGAGCTGGTAGGTCAGGCATAGGTCCTCTGCAGCCTTCATCCCGCGGCTCCTGTCGCGCCACCGTTCGAGCGCGGCCCGGTACTCGATCCTCCTGCCTTCGGTGGGATCGGAGTCGTAGGCGGTCGAGCACTCGGTCAGCTCAGTCTCCGAGCGCTCCAAGAGGTGCTCGGCTCGTGCCAGCTCGGCGGCCGCGCCTTCCGGATCGGGTGTCACACCGCTCACCGTAGAGCAGGAGACTCGGCGAATCCCGGAGCCGCCATGAAGACCGAAGGACCCGGGCTCCGCCCGGACCCGACACTGCTCGGAGATCAGGGGAGTGCGGCGGGGCTGGTGATCTCCTCACGGCGCGCCGAAACGGCAGCCAGGCCGGGGAGCGGGGTGCAAGGCGGGACCCCGTGCCCTGCACCCCGCTCCCCGGCCTGGCAGGGGTGAACCCGCGCCGCGAGGAGATCACCAGCGGGCCGGGCGTGTGGGGAAGAGCCGGGACAGCGCGACGAGCATGATCATGTCCCGGGCCGTCGCTGGGCCGTGGGACGTCGCAGACCGTCGAGAGACGACGAGAGGTCGCGAGAGAGTTTCCGCTGGTCAACGATCGAACCCCGCTCCCCCGGCGCATGTCGGGGAGAGCGGGGCGGACGAGTCGGTCTGTAAGCCGGATCCTGTTCCCGGGCACCTCGCGGTGCTCCGTTCGGCGACCATCCATCTCGGCCTGCCGTCGCCGGCAGGCTCCAGCGGTCCACCCGCAGGCTCGGGCGGGCAGCCCTCGTGCGCCTGCGCAGCCGTACACGTACGGCCTCTCGACCTTGCTCCGGGTGGGGTTTACCGAGCCACCCCGGTCACCCGGGGTGCTGGTGGTCTCTTACACCACCGTTTCACCCTTACCCCGCGGCTCCGGGGAGCCGCGTGGCGGTCTGTTCTCTGTGGCACTGTCCCGCGGGTCGCCCCGGGTTGCCGTTGACAACCACCCTGCCCTGTGGAGTCCGGACTTTCCTCGGCGGGACCCGGGGGTCCCGCCGCGGCCGCCCGACCGACTCGTCCGCGTTGACGAGGATACCCGCGCCGCGCACGCGGTCCGCACGGCCTCCGCCGGCGCGGCGCGGCCCGGGCCGCCGTCGGCCCGGGGGGCGCCGTCCGCGCCGGTGGGCGCCCCGGCGCGGCACCCCGCCGACGACCGCGGCGCGCCGCTCAGGTCCCGCAGAACGTCATGAACGGCGGCGCGTCCGGACCGGCCGGCTGCGCGTAGCGCTCGTAGCCCTCCCGCTCGGTGAACGGGTCGGCCAGGACCTGCAGCAGCCACTGCACCGGCTCCAGGTCGCCGTCGACGACGGCCGCCCCGAGCGCCTCCTCCACCAGGTGGTTGCGCGGCACGTACACCGGGTTGACCCGGTCCATCGCGTCGGCGTCCGGGCCCGCGGCGCGCCAGGACTCCAGCCAGGCGTCGAGCGCGGTGGGGTCGCCGAGCAGGGCACGCACCGGCCCGGTGTCGCCGCGGGCGGCGTCGGACAGGCGCCGGAAGAACAGGGTGTGGTCGGGCCTCTGGTCCGCCAGCAGCGCGAACAGGCCACCGAGCAGCTCGGGCGTGCCGACTCCGATCTTCGCGAGGTAGCCGCGGTCGCGGGCGGCGAGATAGCTGTCGGCGAAGCCCGTCAGCTCCTCGGTGGCCAGCTCGACCGCCTCGTCCTGGGAGTCGGCGAGCAGCGGGAGCAGGGCCTCGCCGAAGCGGGCCAGGTTCCACTGGGCGATGCCGGGCTGGTTGCCGTAGGCGTAGCGGCCGCCGGAGTCGATCGAGGAGAACCAGGTCGCCGGGTCGTGGGCGTCGAGGAACGCGCAGGGGCCGTAGTCGATGGTCTCGCCGGAGATCGTCATGTTGTCGGTGTTCATCACCCCGTGCACGAACCCGATCTGCATCCACCGCGCGACCAGCTCGGCCTGCGCGGTGATGACCGCGCGGTAGAGCTCCCGCGGTGACGACGCGCCGGGGTGGTGCCGGGCGACGGCGTACTCGGCGAGCCGGCGCAGCAGCGCGGTGTCGCCGGTCGCCGCCGCGAACTGGAACGTCCCGACCCGCAGGTGGCTGGCGGCGGTGCGGGCGAGGACGGCGCCCGGCTCCGGGCCGCGCTCGCGCAGGACCGGCTCCCCGGTCGCGACGACGGCGAGCGAGCGGGTCGACGGCACGCCGAGGGCGTGCATGGCCTCGGAGATCACGTACTCGCGCAGCATCGGCCCGAGCGGGGCCTTCCCGTCGCCGCCGCGGGCGAACGGGGTCCGCCCGGAGCCCTTGAGGTGCAGGTCGCGGCGGGTGCCGTCGGGGGCGACGAGCTCGCCGACGAGCAGCGCCCTGCCGTCGCCCAGCCGGGGTGAGTAGTTGCCGAACTGGTGCCCGGCGTAGGCCTGCGCGACGGTCGTCGCCGAGTCGGGCACGGCGGTGCCGGTGAGCAGCGCCAGCCCGTCGGGGGTGCGCAGCTGCGCCGGGTCCAGGCCCAGCTCGCGGGCCAGGGACTCGTTGAGCAGCACCAGCCGCGGGTCCGGCGCCGGGGCGGCCTGCCAGGGCACGAAGAGCCCGTCCAGGTCGCGGACGAAGGTGTTCTCGAACGCGATCTCGGTGGCTGCGGTCATCGCTCCAGGCTACGGACCCGCGCGGCCCGCTGCCGGGGAGCAGCGCGCCGTTCCACCGGGATACCGTCCGGTGGTGATCGACCTCTCCCAGCCGTGGGCGCTGGTGTTCCTGCTGGTGGCCGGGCTGCTCGCGGGTGCGGTGAACGCCGTCGCGGGCGGCGGATCGCTGCTGGTGTTCCCGGCGCTGCTCGGGGTGGGGTTTCCGCCGCTGGCGGCGAACGTGACGAACTCCGTCGCGCAGTGGCCGGGCTACGCCGGGCTGGTGGCCGGCGCGCGGCGCGAGCTGCCCGGGCAGGGCCGCCGGATCGCGCTGACCGCGGTGGCCGCGGCTGTGGGCAGCGCCGTCGGCTGCGGGCTGCTGCTGGTGCTGCCCGGTTCGGTGTTCGACGCCGTCGTCCCGGTGCTGGTCATCGTGGCCAGCCTGACGATGGCGGCCGGGCCGTGGCTGAAACGGCGGATCGGCGGCCCGGTCGCCGACGGCCGCGACCGCACCCGGGCGCTGCTCGTCGCGGTGTTCCTCGCCGCGGTCTACGGCGGCTACTTCGGCGGGGCGCTGGGCGTGGTGCTGATCTCGACGCTGTCGCTGTTCGCCCACGACGAGCTGCGCAGGCTCAACGCGCTCAAGGGCGTGCTGTCGCTGGTCGTGGCGACGGTGACCGTGGTCGTGTTCGCCCTCGGCGCCCCGGTCGACTGGCTCGCCGTCGCGCTGCTCGCTCCGACCACGCTGGTCGGGGGGTACGTCGGGGCCCTGGTCGCGCGCCGGATGCCGGAGACCCTGCTGCGCTGGGCGGTGGTCCTGCTCGGCCTGGCCGTCGGCGTCGCGCTGCTGTTCACGTGAGCCTGCTGCTCGCGGTCGCGTTGCTGGCCGCGGTCCTCGCCGCCGCGACGCTGCGCCCGTTCGGGCTGCCCGAGGCCGTGGTCGCGGTCCCCGCCGCGCTGGTCGCCGTCGGCGCCGGGCTGGTGACCCCGGCCGGGGCGTGGACCGAGATCGGCGAGCTCACCCCGACCGTCGGTTTCCTCGCCGCGATCCTGCTGCTCGGGCACCTCGCCGACGCCGAGGGTGTGTTCCGCTGGCTCGGCGCGCGGCTCGCGACGGCGTCCGCCGGGTCCCCGCGACGGCTGCTGGTCGCGGTGTTCGCCGCCGCGGCCGGGACGACCGCGGTGCTGAGCCTGGACGCGACGGTGGTGCTGCTGACCCCGGTGGTGCTGGCGACGGCGACGCGCCTCGGCGTGGCCTCGCGACCGCACTCGTTCGCCTGCGCGCACCTGTCGAACTCCGCGTCGGGGCTGCTGCCGGTGTCGAACCTGACCAACCTGCTCGCGTTCTCGGCGTCGGGGGTGGGCTTCCTGACCTTCGCCGGGCTGATGGTCGGGCCCTGGCTGACGGTGATCGTCGTCGAGTACCTGGTGCTGAGGTGGGTGTTCCGGCGCGACCTGGCCGGGACGCCGGAGCCGCCACCGGTCGACCCCGCGGTGCCGGCACCACACGCGCCGGTCGTCGCGCTGACGGTGCTCGGGCTGACCCTGGCCGGGTTCGCGGTGGCCTCACCGCTGGGCGTGGGTCCCGGCTGGGTCGCGGCGGCCGGGGCCGCGGTGCTGGCGGTGCGGGCGCTGGTGCGCCGGGAGACCGGGCCGCTGCGCCTGGTCGCCGCGGCCTCACCCGGCTTCTGCCTGTTCGTGCTCGCCCTGGGCGTGGTCGTGGCCGGGCTCGGAGCGCAAGGACTGTCCGGCTGGATCGGCTCGTTGCTGCCCGACGCCCCGGACCTGGCCGGGCTGCTGGTGACCGCGGCCGTCGCGGCGGTTCTGGCGAACCTGGTGAACAACCTGCCCGCCACGCTGGTGCTGCTCACCGCGCTCGGCCCGGCCGCGCACCCCGGGCTGATCCTGGCGATGCTGCTGGGCGTCAACATCGGGCCGAACCTGACCTACGCGGGGTCGCTCGCCACCCTGCTGTGGCGCCGCATCGCCACCGCCCACGGAGACCCGCCGCGGCTCGCGACGTTCCTGCGGCTCGGCGCGGTCTCCGTGCCGCTGGGCCTGCTCGCCGCGACGACCGCGCTCTGGGCCGCGCTCGCGGTGGTGCCACAGTAGCCGGACGGCCCGACGCGGCCGGCGGGGTCTGCGGACGCCGCGGGCAGCGCGGAGCGCGGGCCGCGACGCGGGGACCGCACGGTCCGCGCCGCACGGTCCGCACAGCGCTCCGGCCCCGCCCGGAAGGGGGCGGGGCCGGTCGCGGACGGTGGGACGGGGATCAGAACTCGTGGGCCATGTCGTGGCCGAGGTCGGTGTCCGGGTCCATCTCGCGGGCCGGGACGCCGAGCGGGCGGGAGCTGCCGCGCCGCTGCTGCGGCAGCCGCGCGACCACCTTCATCTCGTGTGCCAGGTCGTAGCCGTAGTCGTGCTCGTGGATCTGCGACATCGCTGTCCTCACCGTCTCCCTGTTCCCCGCCGACACCGGGACCGCCGTTCACGCTCCGTAGGTCGACCACCCCGTACGGTGCACGCGCAGCATCGCTCAGGCGAGGAAGGGGAACAACTGTCCGGAGTCGACACCGCCCGAACGGGTCAGGACGGTATCGATCCAGGACGGCGCGCCGGTCCGGTGGCTACCGGAGGTCGTCCAGGTAGGACGTCTCGTTGACCAGGCGCACCGAGGCGCCCCCGCCGGGGTAGAAGTCGGCGATGTTGAGGCACGCCAGGTCCAGGTGCATGCGGTAGAGCACCTCGTCGCCCGCGCCCAGCGCGGTACGCAGCAGCATCTTGATCGGCGTGACGTGGCTGACCAGGATCACCGTCCGGCCGGCGAACTCCCGGACGATCCGGGCCCGCTCGGCCTCGACCCGCTCCCCCACCGCGCGGAAGCTCTCCCCGCCGGGCGGTTCGACGTCGGCCGAGCCCAGCCAGCGGCCGTACAGCTCGGGGTCGCGCTCGCGGGCCTCGGTGAAGGTGAGTCCCTCCCAACCGCCGAAGTCGGTCTCGATCAGGGCGTCCCGGATCTCCAGGTCCGCGCCGGTGGTCTCGGCGACCGCGGCCGCGGTCTGGCGGGCCCGGCGCAGCGGCGAGGACAGCACGGCGGCCGGCTCGACGTCCTGGCCGGCGAGCCGCTGCGCGAGGGCACGGGCCGCGGCGGCGGCCTGCTGCTGCCCCAGCCCGGTCAGCTCGGGGTCGCCGTGGCCGGAGTAGCGGCGCTCGACCGACAGCTCGGTCTGACCGTGGCGCAGCAGGATCAGCCGCACCGGGGACCCCGTCTGCCCGGTCCACGCCGCGGCGGTGGCCGCCGAGTCGGTCGACGCGGACACTCCCGCGGGCGGCTTGGGAGCCGGGCCCGGCGCGGCGGACGGGTCCAGGGTCGGGCTGGACCCCCCGTCCATCGCACGGTTGGCGAGCGCGTCGGCGCGGGCGTTGTCCTTGCGCGGGATCCAGACGAAGGTGACCGCGTCGAAGTCCGCGGCCAGCTCGCGCGCGGTGTCGGCGAGCTCGGCCAGCGCCGGGTGCTTGATCTTCCAGCGCCCGCTCATCTGCTCGACGACGAGCTTGGAGTCCATCCGGGCCTCGACCTCGGTGGCCCCCAGGTCACGGGCGGCGGTGAGCCCGGCGATCAGGCCGCGGTACTCGGCGACGTTGTTGGTGGTGGTCCCGAGGCCGTCGTAGACCTCCCCGAGGACCTGGCGGGCTCCGGCGTCGAGCACGACCGCCCCGTAGCCGGCGGGCCCGGGGTTGCCGCGGGAGCCGCCGTCCGCCTCGATGACCAGCTTCACCGGCCACGCACCAGGATCGCGCCGCACTCCTCGCAGTGGACGACCTCGTCGGCGGGCGCCGTGCGGACCTGGTTGAGGAAGGTCCGGTCGAGCTCGAGCCGGCACGCTCCGCAGCGGGACTCGCGCAGCTGCCCGGCCGCGACCCGGCCGCCGGCGCGGATGCGCTCGTAGTCGGCGAGCAGGTCCGCGGGCAGCGCGGCGACGAGTTCGGCGCGGGCCCGGTCGCGCCCGGCACGGGTGGCGTCGATGTCGCCCTCGGCCGACTCGCGCTTCGCCGTCACCTCGTCGACCGCGGTCTCGGCCTCGGCCAGCTCGCCGCGGGCGTGGTCGAGCTCGATGCCGACGGCCTCGCGCTCCTCCATGATGCCGAGCTGCTCGTCCTCCAGGACGCCCTGGCGCCGGGCCAGGGTCTCCAGCTCGTGCTGGAGCTCGGTGGCCTGCTTCGCGCCGATCCCGGACCCGGCGAGCAGCTGCTGGTCACGGTCGGTGCGGGCGCGGACGCCCTCCACGTCGCGCTCCAGGCGGGCGATGTCGCGGTCGAGGTCCCCGGCCCGGGTCTCGGCTCGGACCTGGGCGTCGCGGGCCGCGCGGACCCGCTGCTCGGCCTCGGCCAGCTGCGCCAGCTCGGGCAGCGTCGACCGCCGGTGGGTGAGCCGGCCGATCTCGGCGTCCACCTCGGCCAGCGTCACCAGCTTCGCCTGCGCGGTGGGATCGGCCTTCATGCACTCGCCTCCGGTTGTCCTGCTGTGGGGTCGGACCCGCTGCGCGCAGCGGTGGTCCAGGGATCGGTGCGGGCCCGCGAGACCGCGACGGTGACGCTACCGCCGAGGGCGGCGGCCACGACGTCGGCGGCCTGGCCGCACCAGGGCCACTCGGAGGCCCAGTGCGCGACGTCGACCAGTGCGGGGGTGGGACCGCCGGGGCCGGTCCCGGCCAGTGCGTGCTCCGACGCCGGGTGGTGGCGCAGGTCGGCGGTCACGAACGCGTCCACCCCGGCCCGGGCGGCGGTGTCCAGCGCCGAGTCGCCTGCGCCCCCGCAGACCGCGACCCGGCGGATCGGGCGGTCCGGGTCACCGGCGCCGCGCACCCCCCAGGCCGTCGCGGGCAGCGCGGCGGCGACCCGGCGGGTGAACGCGGCGAACGGCTCGGCGGCGTCGAGCTCCCCGATCCGGACCAGCCCCCGCGACGACGGCAGCGGCGCCATCTCGAGCAGGTCGAACGCGGGCTCCTCGTAGGGGTGCGCGGACCGCAGGGCGGCGACGACGTCACGGCGCCGGGAGCGCGGCAGCACCATCTCCAGCCGGGTCTCCGCGACCCGCTCCAGTCTCCCCACCGCCCCGATGGCCGGTGCGGCGCCGTCGAGCGGGAGGAACTGCCCGGTCCCGGCGGTGGCGAACGAGCAGTGCGAGTAGTTGCCGATCGCCCCGGCCCCGGCCCCGGACAGGGCGGCGTGCACGGCGCCGATGGCCGGCCCGACCGGCACGAAGGTGACGATCTTGTCCAGCGGCTCGCCGGGGGTGGGCTCCAGCGGGCCGGACACACCCAGGCCCAGCGCGGCGGCGAGCGCGTCGGACACGCCCGGGTCGGCGACGTCGGCGTTGGTGTGCGCGGTGAACAGCGCGACCCCGGCCCGGATCAGCCGGTGCAGCAGCGCACCCTTCGGGGTGTCGGCACCGACGCCGTGCACCCCGCGCAGCAGCAGCGGGTGGTGGGTGACCAGCAGCTGCGCACCGGAGGAGATCGCCTCGTCGACGGTCTCCGGGGTCGGGTCGACCGCGAACAGCACCCGCGACACGGTGTCGTCGGGGTCGCCGCAGACCAGCCCGACCGCGTCCCAGTCCATGGCCAGCCGCGGCGGGTAGGCGGCGTCGAGGGCGGCGACGACGTCGCGCAGCGCGCTCACGCCGACACCTCCAGCCGGCGCAGCGCCTCGTCGAGGGCCTCGACCAGGCGTCGCGCCGTCTCCGGCGGGCGGACGGCGACACGCACGTGGTCGGGTCCGAGCCCGGGGAAGGTGTCGCCGCGGCGCACCGCGACCCCGGACTCGCGCAGCATCCGGCGGACCCGCTCGCCGGTGCCGTCGGGCAGGTGCAGCAGCAGGTAGGGGGCGACCCCGGCGGACACGGCGACGCCCTCGATCGCGGACAGCGCCGTGGCCATGGCGACCCGGTGCGCGGCCAGCTCGCGGGCCCGCTGGTCGGCCGCGGAGACCGCGTCGGGCTCGCAGCAGGCGATCACCGCCTCCAGCGCGGGGGTCGAGACGGGCCACGGGGGACGGGGCGCGGCGAGACGGGCGAGCAGCCCGGGGTCGCCGAGTGCGTAGCCGGCACGCAGCCCGGCCAGCGCCCACGTCTTGGTCAGCGACCGGAGGACCAGCAGGCCGGGGACACCGGCGTCGCCGGCGAGGGTCTCCGGCTCACCGGGGACGGCGTCGGCGAACGCCTCGTCGACGAGCAGGACCCGCCCGGGACGGGCCAGCCCGCGCAGCGTCGCGGCGGGGTGCAGCACCCCGGTGGGGTTGGTCGGGTTCCCGACGACGACCAGGTCGGCGTCCGCGGGCACCGCGGCCGGGTCGAGCGCGTGCCCGGCGGCGGCGTCGGTCGGCACCCGCACCACCGGCACCCCGCCGGCGCGCAGCGCGGCCTCCGGCTCGGTGAACCCGGGGTGCACCACGGCGGCCAGCCGCGGTCGCAGCGCCGGCAGCAGGGCGAAGCCCTCCGCGCTGCCGGCGAGCACCAGGACCTCGTCGGGCCGGCGGCCGTGCCGGTCGGCGACGGCGGCGCGGGCGCGGGCGTCGTGGTCGGCGCGCGGGTAGCGGCCGAGGCCGTCGAGGGTGGCGGCGATCCGGTCGCGCAGCCACGGCGGGGGGCCGTCGCCGATCACGTTGACGGCGAAGTCGACGAGCCCGTCGGTGGCCTCGGCGTCGCCGTGGTGCCGCAGGTCGTGCCCGCCCGCGTGATCCGTCCCGGCCGCATGGTGATCGAACGGCATCGGGCCACCCTACGGCGCGCACCGGTGCGCGGTGGACAATGGCCCGGCCACCCACCCGAGCGTCAGGGTCGACGTCGGTACCCCCGCTCCCCGGAGGAACGTCGCAGTGAACGTCGTCTTCGTCTGTACCGGCAACATCTGCCGGTCCCCGATCGCCGAGAAGATCCTCGCCGCCGAGGTCGAGGCCGCCGGGCTCGCCGACCGGGTGCGGGTGACCAGCGCCGGGACCGGTCACTGGCACATCGGGCAGCCGATGGACGACCGCGCCGCCCAGGTGCTCGCCGAGCACGGGTACGACACCGAGCACAGCGCCCGCCAGGTCGACTCCGAGATCCTCTCCTCGGACCTGCTGGTCGCGCTGGACATGGGGCACCTGCGGACCCTCGAGCAGTCGGTGCCCGACCCCAAGCGGGTACGGCTGCTGCGCTCGTTCGACCCGGCGGCCCCCGCGGGCGCCGAGGTGCCCGACCCCTATTACAGCGGCCCGGACGGGTTCGCCGAGGTCCACGCCATGATCGTCGCGGCGATGCCGGGCCTGGTCGAGTACGTCACCCGGAACGCGTGACCGACCGCGTCGCCCGGCTGACCGGTCGTGCGGTGCGGGACGGGCCCTCCGGGTACCCGGCGCGCGCCACCCTCGACGACGGCACCGACGTCGTGGTCAAGGACGCCTCCGCGGACCCGGGCGCGGCCCGGGCCGAGGCCGCCGGTCTGCGCTGGATCGCCGTGCCGGGCGGGCCACCGGTCCCCCACGTGCTCGGCCTCGACGACGCGCTCCTGGTCACCGGGCTCGTCCCCCCGGGCCGGGCGACGCCCGCCGCCGCGGAACGGCTCGGCCGGGAGCTGGCGACGCTGCACGCCGCCGGCGCCGACGGCTTCGGGACGCCGCCACCGGGCGGACCGGTACGGGCGTGGATCGGGCACGCGCGGATGGACAACCGGCGCCACGACGGGCCCTGGGGCGCCTGGTTCGCCGCCGATCGGGTGCTGCCCTACCTGCGGGCGGCCCGGGACCGCGGTGCCGTGGACACGGCCGGTGCTGCCGTCGTCGAGCGGGTGTGCGGGCGGATCAACGTCCTGGCCGGGCCGGACGAGCCGCCCGCCCGGCTGCACGGTGACCTGTGGTCGGGCAACGTGCTGTGGGCGGCGGACGGCGCGACGTGGCTGGTCGACCCGGCCGCGCACGGCGGGCACCGGGAGTCCGACCTCGCGATGCTGGCCCTGTTCGGGCTGCCGTACCTCGACGTCGTCCTCGCCGCCTACGACGAGCGGTTCCCGCTCGCCGACGGCCGGCGCGAGCGGGTCGACCTGCACCAGCTGTTCCCGCTGCTGGTGCACGCGGTGCTCTTCGGGGGCGGGTACGGCGCGCGGGCCGTCGCGGCCACGCGCCGTCTCCGCTGACCCCTAGTACTCCAGCCGCACTTCGTTAGCTGAGCTGTCTTCGTCGTCGATAGTGGCTTTCGCGGGCTCGGTGTTGGTGGCGACGTCGCCAGGTCGACCAGGCCCAGCACGGCGCCTGGGTGGGAATGTGGATCAGAGGTGCCAGGAGACGTCGGATCTCGGCGAGGGTGAGCGGGATGAGCCCGTGATCAGGTCTTTTGGGGCGATCGCCGCGGTGACCGAGAGGTAGGCGTGGGCGAGAATAGCCAGGGTGACGTGGCGGTACCAGGCGTCGTAACGCCGCACTTGATAGTGGTCGAGCCCGACCTCGTTCTTCGCGGTCTGGAAGCACTCCTCGATCGCCCACCGCGGGCCGGCGACGCGGATGAGATCGTCGTCGGTGGTGCCGGGCGGGCCGGCGCACAGGTAGTAGGCCAGATCGGGCTCCTCGCCGGCGGAGAGCTGTGTGTCGGTGAGGATCTGACGTCGGACCAGTAGCCATCGGCCCCATCCGGCCGGGGCGTTCTCGGGCGGATACAGCGAGGCCACGGCCCAGTCGTAGAAGCGTTCTCCCTTCACACCCGGACCGGCTGAGCGGCGCTTCCACGCCCGTCCGGGAGCGCGGGCGACCAGGTCGTCGGCCCGTCGTGAGCCGCTGATCTGACAGATGTCGGCGTCCAGGGACAACGGGACGGACTGGCTGCGCGGAACCGCGACGACGTAGCCGATCCGGCGCTGCTCGCACCAGGTGCGGAACTTGTAGTCCTGCCCGTATGCCTCGTCCGCGGTCACCCATCCTGCGGGAACCCCGGCATCGAGGGCACGGCCGAGCATTTCCTTGGCCAGCGTGGCCTTGGTGGCGAACTCGATCTCCTCAGGCACCGCCGCGGCTCGGCAGCGTTCCCGATCACCGGTCCAGGACTTGGGCAGGTAGAGCTCGCGGTCGATCAACGTCCGGCCCTTGCTCGTGGCATAGGCACAGAAGACTCCGAGCTGGCAGTTCTCCACCCGCCCGGCAGTGCCCGAGTACTGGCGCTGCACCCCCGCCGACTTCGTCCCCTTCTTCAGGAACCCGGTCTCATCGACGATCAGCACCCCACCGGACTCGCCGAGGTGCTCGACGACGTAATCCCGCAGGTCATCACGGACACCGTCGACATCCCAGGTCGCGGAGTTGAGCAGCCGCTGCATCCCATCCGGAGTCGTGTCACCGGCGACCTCGGCCAGCGTCCACCCGTTCTTCCCCGCCAACGGCGCCAACAACCCCCGCACATACGCCCGCGCCCGACGCCGCGGTTCCGTCCGGAAGAACCGGCCCGCCACCAGCCCGAACAGCCCATCCAGGCCACCGGCCCACGCCTCGAGATCCTCCTCCACCTGCACAAGATCGAAGCTTAGCGCACATCAACATCACAAACTGCGGCTGGAGTACTAGGGCGTGTCTCCTAAAGTGCGCAACCAGGTGACGATGGCCTTCAGTGCAACTCCGCCGCGGTAGGTCAGGGCGAGTTTGTCGTAGCGGGTCGCGAGGCCGCGCCACTGCTTGACCTCGCAGAACCCGCGTTCGACGACGTTGCGGCCGCGGTAGTCGACCCGGTCGAACGCCGGTGGTCGGCCGCCGCGTGTGCCGCGTCGTTTCCGGTGTCCCTGCTGGTCAGCCGGCTCCGGGATGACCGCGACGATCCGTCGTCCGCGCAGGTGGGCGCGGATGGCGCGTGAGGAGTAGGCCTTAGCTTGATCTTTAACCTTCCGGAGCTGCTGCTGGGAGGTTGATGTAGTTCGGGCGGCGTGTCGGCGGGACATGGGTACGGCCACCGCTTGATCATCTTCGGGTTCCTTCCACAGAACATCGAAGACGAAAGCGGTGGCCGTGGTGGTCAGTGTGGCTTCTGCCGGGCCAGTGGTGCTCGGTGACACTCCGGTCGGGCGGGGTGATCTTGCCGGGTTTCGGCAGGAGTTCTACGCGTCGTTGACTGCGCGAGCGGATGCGCTGTTCGAGCTCACCGACGCCGTGTTGTGCGCGGACGGCCCGGTTCGCTCGCTACCGGAGCTGACCTTGGTGGCTGAGCACCGTCGCGGGCACGGCGCGATGTACGACGCGTTGGCCTGTGGCAGGATCTCCGCCCGGAGGCTGCGCCGGGTGCTGGCCGGTCTCCCGTTGCCCCGTGCCGTCGACGGTCGGATCGTGCTCGCCGTGGATGTCAGCCCGTGGCTGCGCCCGGACGCTACGACCAGCGATCAGCGGCTGTTCTGCCATGTCTACGGACGCGGAAAGGGCAACGCGCAGCTGATCCCGGGCTGGCCATACTCGTTCGTCGCCGCCCTGGAGACGGGCCGGACGTCGTGGACGGCGGTCCTGGACGCGGTTCGACTCGGCCCGGCCGACGACGCCACCGCGGTGACCGCCACCCAGCTACGCGCGGTCATCGAGCGACTGACCAGCGCCGGGCACTGGCGCCCCGGGGACCCGGACATCGTGATCGTCACCGACACCGGATACGACATCACCCGCCTCGCCTACGTACTGGCCGATCTGCCCGTCGAGCTGGTCGGACGACTGCGCTCGGACCGGGTCCTGCGCCTGCCCAAGCCGCCACGGCTGCCCGGCACGACCGGGCGCCCACCCAAGCACGGCCCGGAGATCGCCTTGAACCGGCCCGCCACCTGGATCGAACCGGTGCACACCACGACGACCAAGACCACCCGCTACGGCACTGCCGTCGCGACCAGCTGGGACCGGGTCCACCCCCGGCTGACCCGGCGCACGTGCTGGATCGACCACGCCGGCGAACTGCCGATCATCGAGGGCACCCTGCTCCGGCTGCAGGTCGACCACCTACCCGGCGACCGCGACCCGAAGCCCGTGTGGCTATGGAGCTCCGCCACCGACGCGAGCGCCGCCGACGTGGACCGCTGGTGGCAGGCGTTCCTCCGCAGATTCGATCTCGAGCACACATTCCGCCTGCTCAAGCAGACCCTCGGCTGGACAACCCCGAAGCTGCGCACCCCCGAAGCCGCCGACCGCTGGACCTGGCTGATCATCGCCTCCCACACCCAACTCCGCCTGGCCCGACCACTGGCCGCCGACCTACGCCGCCCCTGGGAACGACCCGCCGCCCCCACCCGGCTCACCCCGGCCCGGGTTCGCCGCGCCTTTCGGAACATCCGCGCGCGGACCGTCCTCCCGGCCAGTGCACCGAAACCCAGCCGACCCGGTCCCGGCCGCCCACCCGGCTCCCGCAACCGGCACACCCCGACCAGCCACGACGTCGGGAAAACGGTCAAACGCGACCGCACCATCACCGCGCGACGACAACACACAGGTTAAAAACCAAGCTTAGAGGTCGTTTCAGAAGTCGGCGTGTCGGTCCTGTGTGGATCGGCGCTGGTAGCTGATCATGTCCGGTCGTGGCGCGGCGATCTTGTGTCGAGCGATTGGTGAGCGACGAGCTGTGGGCGCTGGTGGAGCCGCTGCTGCCCAAGCCGCGCAAGCACAAGCGGGGACGGACAGGCCGTCCGCGGGTGCCGGATCGGGCCGCTCTGGCCGGGATCGTGTTCGTGCTCAAGACCGGGATCAGCTGGAACGCGCTGCCCGCCGAGCTCGGCTGTGGGTCCGGAGTGACCTGCTGGCGGCGGCTACGGCAGTGGCAGCAGGCCGGGGTCTGGGCCCAGCTGCACCGGGTGATGCTCGACCGCCTCGCCCAGCAGGGCCTGCTGGACTGGTCGCGGGCGGCGGTGGACAGCGTGAGCGTGCGGGCCAAGCGCCGCGGCGAGGCCACCGGGCCCTCGCCGACCGATCGCGGGAAGGCGGGCAGCAAGTACCACGTGCTCTGCGACCGAGGCGGGCTCCCGCTGCATGCGCTGGTCACCGGGGCGAACACCCACGACAGTCGGATGCTCGCCCCGCTGCTGGACACCAACCCCGGCGTCCGCGAACGGGCGGGACAGCCGGGGCGTCCGCGACGTCGGCCGGACAAGGTGCACGCCGACAAGGGCTACGACTATCCCCGCTGCCGCCGCTACCTGAGTGGGCGTGGGATCGGGGTGCGGATCGCCCGGCGCGGGATCGAGGACTCCACCCGGCTCGGGCGGGTCCGCTGGGTCGTCGAGCGCACCATGTCCTGGCTGCTGGACTTCCGCCGCCTCGCGCTGCGCTACGACCGCGCCGAATCCACGATCACCGCGCTGTTATCGCTGGCCTGCGCCCTGATCTGCCACCGCCGCCTCACCAAGCCGAAGCCGAAGTGATGGTCGACCCAGCCCTCGCTGAGGCACTCGCCTACGAGGTCGGGGCCAGCGGCCGCCAGGCCAGCCACTCCAAGGCCCGGTCGGCCTCGTCAGGGTCGAAGCGGTGCGGGTCGAACGGCCCGCCCGCCCACTCCAGGCGCTCGGCGCGGTCGGGATGGTCAGGGTCGGCGAGCACGGCCTGGAAGTCCTCATACCCCCCGATCCCGCCGACGTCCTCGGGCGGGCACGCCCCCTGCCCGGCGACGCATCGCGGATAGCACACTCCCGGCTCGACGGCCGCGACCGCCTCGACGGTGATCTCGTGGGCCCAGTTGTCACCGAAGTCGTAGACGTAACCGAACCGGTCACCAGCCTTGACCAGCCGAAACAGCTTCTCTTTCGTCTCGTCGGCGACATCCTGTCCGGGCCAGTCCGGGTCTGGGATCCCGTAGCGGCGCCCGACGATCTCGAACTCGTGCAGATGAGAGTTCGTCCAGCCCATCACTGACTGCACCACCTCGTGCAACACCGCCAAGTCGACCTCGCCCGGCACCTGCACCCGACGCCGGACCGCCGGCACCACCTCGGTCAGGACGATCTCCAACTCGAAAATCTTCGTCTTCTCAGACACACGAGGCGCGACCATCAGCCGATGCTGCCAGCCCCGCCGTCACCGGCAGAACCGGGCCCACCACTTCTGAAACGACGTCTAAGAGGTCGCGCGGATTGGTCACAGCTTGGCCGCGGTCGAGTGTCTGGGGGCGAGGGCGGGTACGGGCCTGCCGATCATGAAGTTATCTACGCTTCGTGATCGTCTGGAGGCCGCGTGCCCACCCTGCCATCATGGCTGACCGAGCCGTTGTGGGACCAGTTCACCGCGCTGCTGCCTCATCGAGACGAGTTCGATCCCACCCATCCGCTGGGCTGCCATCGCCGCCGGATCGCGGATCGGATCGTGTTCGACAAGCTCCTGCAGGTACTGCGGTTCGGCTGCTCGTATGAGGGCATCGCTGACAGCACCTGCTCGGCGACCACCATCCGCGATCGTCGTGACGAGTGGATCAGGCTCGGGGTCTTCGCCCAGCTGCGTCGGATCGTCCTGGACGCCTACGACCGCATCGTCGGTCTGCTGCTGCACGACATCGCCGTCGATGGCGCCATCACCAAGGCCCCCGGCGGCGGCGAGGTCGCCGGTCCGTCGCCGGTGGACCGGCGCAAACAGGGTATGAAACGTTCGGTGCTCGTCGAGGGATACGGCATCCCGCTGGGCCGAGTCCTGGCCGGAGCCAACCGGCACGACTCCCCGCTACTGGGCCCCACCCTCGACCGCCTCGATGCTCTCGGCCCGCTGCCCGACGACATCACCGTGCACCTCGACGCCGGCTATGACTCCGGCAAGACCCGCGACACGCTGGCCGAACGAGGCCTGCACGGCGAGATCGCGCACAAGGGTGAGAAAGCGCCGATCCAGGCCACCCGCCGCTGGCACGTCGAGCGGACCAACGCTTGGCACAACAGCTTCAACCGGCTGCAGCGCTGCTACGAACGACGAGAAATCGTCGTCGACGCGTTCTTCGACCTCGCCGACACGATCGTCACACTCCGTAGCTTGATTCGGCAGGCCTGGACCACACACCGCTGGAACGCCCGACCTGCACGACGTCCATGATCACCAACCAATCCGCGCGACCTCTTAGAGGTCATTTCAGAACGAGGTCGACGTGTCTGTTGTAGACGACAAGCGGCTATCTGACCTGCCGTTTGATCTGTCGTCGAGGGGTCAATGGAAACTCGACAAGTCGTTCTGAAACGACCTCTTAGAGCGTCCGGCAGTAGAGGTGGCCGTGTGTCGGTGTTGGTAGAGACACGGACCTGCAAGTGATCATGGGATTGCTGATGTCCTGATGGTCGCCTGGAGGGTCCGTGCCTCTATTGCCAGAATCGCTGATCGACCCCCTCTGGGTCGAGTTCGCTGCCCTGATCGAGGCAGAGCGGCGCCCGGAGTTCGACCCGGCCCATCCGTGGGGATGTCACCGCCGCCGTATCCCCGACCGCCTGGTGTTCGAGCACGTGCTCGCGGCGTTGGTGCACGGCAGCGGCTACGAACGCATCGCCACCCCCGGCTGCTCGGACCGCACGATCCGCCGCCGTCTCGCCCAGTGGGCCGCCGCCGGCGTCGGGGAGCAGGTCCTTCGGGCCGCGCTGGCCGGCTATGACCAGATGATCGGTCTCGACCTCGACGATCTGTCTGCCGACGGAGCGATCACCAAGGCTCCCTGCGGTGGCGAGGGCGCCGGCTGTAACCCGGTCGACCGGGGCAAACAGGGCACCAAACGCTCCGTGGTCTGCGACGGTGCGGGGATCCCGCTGCACCTGATCAGCGCCCGCGCCAATGACCACGACTCGCCGTTGCTGAAACCGACCCTGATCGGGATCTACGACATGATCGGGCCGCTGCCCGAGCGACCGTGCCTGCACCTGGACCGGGGCTATGACTCAGGCAAGACCCGCGATCTGCTCGAACGACTCGGGTTCGACGCACAGATCGCCACCAAGGGCCGGCCCGCCCCGATCCAGGTCGGTAAGCGGTGGCCGGTCGAGCGCACCCATTCCTGGATGAACGGCTACGGCAAGCTGCGCCGGTTCACCGATCGCCGGAAGATCATCGTCGAGTTCTACCTCAACCTCGCCGCCGCGCTCACCGTGATCCGCCGGCTGATCAACCGTGCCCGCAGCCGCTACCGCTGGACAACCCGACCCACGACCCGTCGACTCCGATAACCATCAATCGCCGGACGCTCTTATGCGCGGACCCGCTCGGGTCGGGTCCGCGGTCGGCCCGGACCGACCCGTCCGACGCTCAGATGTGACATCAGGTGCGCGAACATCGGGGCGTCACCGGCCTGGCCAGGGCCGACCAGTACGACCAGCGGGCGGCCGTGTCCGTCAACGAGCTGGTGGATCTTCGTGCCGAGCCCTCCGCGGGAGCGGCCCAACGCGTGATCGGGCGGCTCGATCAGCAGATTCTTGTAGTTCGATCCGGCCCCCTGTGTCCCGCTGCAGGGTCGCGGCGTGTTGGTGAGCGCGGATGATCGTCGAGTCGACCGACACGGCCCAGTCCACGAGACCGGCGGAGTCGGCATCGGCGAGCAGAGCTGCGAGAACCTGGTCCCAGGTGCCGTCACCGCAGTAGCGGCGGTGGCGTTTCCATAGGGTCTGCCACAGCCCGAACTCGACCGGGACATCACGCCAGGCCCGCCCGCAGCGGAACCGGTAGATGATCCCCTCGATCACTCTGCGGTGATCGGCGAACGGGCGCCCTGGCATCCCGTCCGACGAGGGCAGTAACGGCTCGAGTCGGTCCCACTGGGCATCGGTCAGGACGGCACGGCGCGACACCTACTGATCATCGCGCAGGCCCGACCAGCCGGGTTAGGAGACGCGCCCTAGTACGCCCCGTGCTCCCCGCGCAGCGGGAAGCCGGCGGCTCCGCCGTCGGCGAGCTTCACGCCCAGCACCTGGTGCAGCTGGATGTTGTTCAGCTCGAAGCCCAGCCGGCACGCGGCCATGTAGAGCCGCCACACCCGGGCCCGGCCGACACCGACCTCGGCGACGGCGTCGGTCCAGTTGCGCTCCAGGTTCGCGCCCCAGTCCCGCAGCGTCATGGCGTAGTGCTCGCGCAGGTTCTCCTCGTGCCGGATCTCGAAGCCGGCCTCGTTCATCGCGTCCACCAGCGCCGCGACCGGCTCGAGCTCCCCGTCGGGGAACACGTAGCGGTCGATGAAGGCGTCGGTGTGGCGGTGGTCGGGGCGGTGCGGCTGGGTGATGCAGTGGTTGAGCATCCGCCCGCCCGGGCGCAGCTTCGCATACATCGACGCGAAGTAGGAGTCCAGGTTCGCCTTGCCGATGTGCTCGGTCAGCCCGATCGAGGACACCGCGTCGTAGACGCCGTCGGGGACGTCGCGGTAGTCGAGGTGACGGACCTCGGCCAGCTCGGACAGCCCCTCCCGCTCGATGGCCTCCTGCGCCCAGGCGGCCTGCTCGCGGGACAGGGTCACCCCGAGCGCGCGGACGCCGTGCTCGCGGGCGGCGTGGCGGACCATGCCGCCCCAGCCGCAGCCGACGTCGAGCAGCCGCATCCCCGGCTCGAGGTCCAGCTTGGTCGCGACCAGCTCGTACTTCGTCGCCTGTGCCGTCTCCAGCGACGCGTCCGCGTCGGGGTAGGCCGCACAGGTGTAGGTCATCGACGGGCCGAGCACGAACTCGTAGAACCGGTTGGACACGTCGTAGTGGTGCGAGATGGCCTGCGAGTCACGCCGACGGGAGTGCAGCAGCCCCTTCGGACGGGCCTCCAGCTCGGGCGGTGGCATCCGGTGCTCGCGCCAGTAGGGCAGCAGCCGGCGCGCCAGCCACAGCTGCTCCCGGCGCGGGATCGAGTGCAGCGTCACCTCGGCCATCGCCCGCAGCGCGGTGTAGAGGTCCCCGTCGACGTCGATCTCCTCGGTCACGTACGCCCGGGCCAGCCCGAGCGATCCCGGGGCGCTCACCAGCCGGGCCAGTGCCCGGGGCGAGTTGACCCGCAACGTGACCGGGGCGTCGTCGGGACCCGACCTCGACCCGTCGAACCCCTCCACCCGCAGCTCACGCGTGGAACCCAGGACGTGGGACAGGATCCCCGCCACCGGCTCGGTCGTCGTGGCCCGCCGTTCCAGTACTCCTGTCATCGCCGATCCCTCCCCTGTCGATCCCCGCGGTGCGCTCGTCAGCGGCCGGTGACCTTGGCGAACAGGTCGGGTGACCGACCGTCCGGGTCGTACCGCTGCTTCACCGCCCGGTAGGCCGCACCGTTGTAGTGCGACCAGAACTCGTCCTCGCCGTAGTGCACGGTCGAGTACAGCGACTTGTGCGCGCCCAGGTCGGCGACGCACTGCTCGATCAGCCGGTTGTGTGCCCACCGGTCCCCCGGCTTCTCCGCCACCGAGGACCAGAACCCGACGTTGACGTAGAGCCTGCCCGGCTCCATCGGGTAGAGCGGCCAGCTCCGCTCCCCGCGCAGCTGCAGCGGGCACAGCCAGACCGGCAGCACCGGGATCTCCCGGTGGAAGAACTCCAGGAACTCGGCGAGCCGCTCCACCGGGATCTCGACGTCCTGCACGACCATCTCCTCGGCGGTCCCGCCGAGTGCCTCCCGGACCCGGTTCGACGCGCCGTAGCGCTGGTCGAGGGCGACGAGGCGGCGGTAGACGTCCGAGCGCCGCAGACGGCGCGGCCAGAACCGGCGGACCAGCGGGTGCTGCACGCCGAACGCGCGCGAGCACCAGAACCAGTCTGTGTCCCAGCGCCACAGGTAGTCGTGCACGGTCAGGTGGTCGACCGGACGGCGCTGCAGCGACCGGTAGAACACCTCCTGGCCGGTGTAGTCGGAGATCCGGGCGCCCGGCATCGGGGCCTGCACGAACTCCCCGGTGGTCAGGTACTGCTCGTCGGGTCCGAACACGACGCCGTCGAGGAAGTCCACCTCGCCCGCCGCCACGAACCGCTCGATCGCCGCCGACGCCGCGGACGCGCTCGGGTACCGGTGGTGGGTGAGCTTGACGAACGGCGTGACCGGCGCCAGCTCCACGACCAGCCGCACCGCGTAGCCGAGCGTGCCGTAGGAGTTGGGGAACGCCGCGAACAGGTCGGCGTGCTCGCCGTCGGGGGTGACGTGCAGCAGCTCCCCCGCCGGGGTGAGCACGTCCATCTCCAGAACCGACTCGTGCGGCAGCCCGGCGCGGAACGACGTCGACTCGACCCCGAGGCCGGTGACCGCTCCCCCGAGGGTGATGGTCTTGAGCTGCGGCACGACCAACGGCATCAGCCCGTGGACGAGGGTGGCGTCCACGATGGTCTCGTAGGTCGCCATGCCCTGGACCTCGGCCGTGCGCCGGTCCGGGTCCACACCGAGCACACCGTCCAGTGCGGAGGTGTCCAGCCGGCGCGCGGCGGCACCGGTGTCACGGTCGCCGAACCGGAACAGGTTCGACGACGGTTTCCCGAGCTGGACGGCGCCGGCTCCGGCGCGCGCCCGGC
This sequence comes from Pseudonocardia sp. ICBG1293, assembly GCF_020131355.1. GTDB lineage: Bacteria > Actinomycetota > Actinomycetes > Mycobacteriales > Pseudonocardiaceae > Pseudonocardia. The sequence continues at coordinate 405,529 of NZ_JAHLEL010000006.1, read as the reverse complement.
GCAGGTTCTCCACCGCGGCGTCGTGCGCGGTGCGGGTGGCGGTCCCGGCGAGCATGGCGGTGACGATAGACCCATATCGTTTGCGAGGCTCATGATTAACGGAGGGTCCTCCGTCACACGACGCAACGATCTTCCCGGCGGGCGGCACCGGCACCGTCGTGATGTCATCGCGCCCGTGGCACACACCAACGAGAACCCCGCGCAGAACGTCACCTTCCCCTCCGGCGGCGGCACCGCGCACGGCTACCTGGCCCTGCCGGAGTCCGGGGCGGGACCCGGTCTGATCGTCATCCAGGAGTGGTGGGGCCTGACCGACCACATCGTCGACGTCACGAACCGGTTCGCGGCCGAGGGCTTCGTCGCGCTCGCCCCCGACCTGTACGGCGGGCGCACCACGCACGACTCCGACGAGGCGGGGGCGCTGATGGGCGAGCTGCCCGTGAACGGCGCGGCGACCGATCTGGCCGGGGCCGTGGAGTTCCTGCTCGGGCGCGACGACGTCACCTCCTCGGCCGTCGGCGCGGTCGGCTTCTGCATGGGCGGCGGCTTCGTGCTGGTCCTCGCCGCCCAGCAGGGCGACAAGGTCGCGGCCGCGGTGCCGTTCTACGGGGTGCTCAAGGAGGACTACCCCTCGTTCGCCGACCTGACCGCGGCGGTGCAGGGCCACTTCGGGTCCGAGGACACCATGGCCCCGCCGGACGCGGTGGAGTCCCTCGCCGACCGCATCCAGGCCGAGTCCGGCACCCGCCCCGAGTTCCTGCAGTACCCGGCCGGGCACGCGTTCTTCAACGACGAGAACCACATGGGGACCTACGACCCCGAGCAGGCCGAGATCGCCTGGGCCCGCGCGACGCAGTTCCTGCGCGAGCACGTCAAGTAGCCGCTCAGCGGCGGGTGAGCAGCTCCCGCGCGACGGCGGGCAGCGTGGCGGGTCCGGTGCGCAGCCGGACCCGCTGCGCGACCGCGGTGAGCCCGGCGTGCTCGCCCGGCGTCAGCGCGATCCCCGCCGCGGCCACGTTGGACTCCAGCTGCGCGACGCTCGACGCCCCGGGGATCGCGACGGTGTTCGGGTGGTGCACCACCCACGCCAGCGCGATCTGCGACGGCGTCGCGTCGTGGGCCGAGGCGACGTCGCGCAGGGCGTCGGTCAGCGGGGCCAGCGCGGCCAGGTTCTCCGGCAGCCACTCGGGCTTGCTGCCGCGGACCGTGTTCGTCGGGCGGTGCCCGGGGTCGTAGCGGCCGGTGAGCAGGCCCTGGGCGAGCGGGCTGTAGGCCATGACGACCCGCCCGTGCGCGGCGGCGTGCGGCACCAGGTCCACCGCCGGCTCGCGACGCAGCAGGCTGAACTCCACCTGGTTGGACAGCACCGGCCCGCCCAGCGCCGCCTCGGCGGCCTGCCAGCGGTGCAGCGGGTACGACGAGACCCCGACGTCACGGACCAGCCCGATCCGCTGCAGGGCCGCCATCCCGCGCATCGCCGAGGAGTCGCCGAGCAGCGGGTGCGGCTTGTGCACCTGGTAGAGGTCCAGGGCGGAGACGCCGAGCCGGGCGGCGGAGGCGACCGCGCGCTGCTGCAGCACCGGGCCGAGCGGCAGGATCGGGAAGAACTTCGTCGCGAGCACGACCTCCTCGCGCCACCCGGGTCCGCCGGCGGCGCGCAGCGCGTCGCCCAGGATCCGCTCGCTGCGCAGCGGGCCGTAGAGCTCCGCGGTGTCGAACACGGTGACGCCCAGCTCGCGGGCGCGGGCGACGATCCGCCCGGCCTCCAGCGCGTCGCCGTAGCCCCACTCGCCGGTGCCGAACTGCCAGGTGCCCAGGCCGATCACCGACCACGGGGCCGGACCGGAACCGGGGACGTCGAGGTGGCGCACCTGCACCAGTCTCCCCCACGCCCCCGGTCACCGCCCCGGTCCGTCCCCTCAGCGGACCGGTGCCCCCGGGCCCAGCGGGATCCCCAGTGCCCACCAGGCGAAGAACAGCAACGTCCAGACCACCGTCATGGCGACGGCCAGGGGCAGGGTGTAGGACGCGAGCGTCCCGATGCCCGCGTCCTTGCGGTAGCGCTGCAGGAACCCCAGCGCCATCACGAAGTACGGGCTCATCGGGGTGATCGCCGTCGAGCCCGAGTCGGCGATCCGGAACAGCGCCTGGGTGGTCTCCGGCGGGACCTCGACCAGCATCAGCATCGGCACGATCACCGGCGCCGCGATCGACCACATCGCCGTCCCGCTGGTGACCATCACGTTCACCACCGTGAGCACCGCCAGCACCATCAGGAACACGACCGGGATCGGGACACCGGTGGTGCGCAACGCGTCCGCGGCGACGACGGCGAGCACGTCCCCGACGTGGGTCCAGTCGAAGTAGGCCAGGAACTGGGCGATCGCGAAGAACAGCGCCAGCACCGGGGCCATCTGCCGGATCCCGTCGGCCATCAGCCGCGGGACGTCGGCGGCCGTGGTGATCGTCCCGACCGCGCGTCCGAAGACCGTGCCGAGCAGGCCGAACAGCAGCGCGATGACCGCGCCGATCCCCTCCACCAGCGGCGACTCGACGATCGACCCGTTCTCGCCGCGCAGCGGGGACCACGCCGGGGCCATGACCGCGACGAGCAGCACCGCGCCACCCAGCAGCACCCAGCCGGCGCGGCGCAGGCCGGACCGTTCGGCCGCGGACAGGCTCAGCCCGGCGACGTCGTCGTCGGGGGCGTCGGGGTCGGGGTCGAGGTCCGGGCGCTTGGCCAGGACCAGCCGGGTCACCACCGTGATCACCAGTGCGAGGACGACGGAGGAGGCGATGTTGAAGAACCAGTTGCCGACCGGGGTCACCACCACCGCGGGGTCCACGATCCGCGCCGCGGCGGTGGTGATGCCGGCAAAGATCGCGTCGTTCGGGGTGGGGACCGGGCTGGCGTCGTAGCCCGAGGCGATGGCGGTGTAGGCGACGACGATCCCGAGGATCGGCGACCGGCCGACCGCGCGGAAGGCGAGCCCGCCCAGCGGCACCAGGATCACGTACGCCGCCGCCGAGGCGACGTGGGCGACGGTTCCGGCGAACGCGACCGCGAACACCACCAGCGACGCCGGGACCCGGGCGACCCCGGCCCGCATGGCGGCGGCCAGCAGCCCGCTGCGCTCGGCGACGGCGACACCCATGATCACGGTGACGATGGTGGCCATCGGCGGGAACTCGGCGAAGTTGTCGATCATCGAGGAGACGGCCATGGCGAGACCGTCGCCGGAGAGCAGGTTCCGCACCGCGACCGGCTCACCGTCGGGGGCGACGACCGCGACGCCCGCCGCGGCGAGCCCGGCGCTGACCACGGCGAGGATCGCCGAGAGCACCCAGAACAGCCAGAACGGGTGCGGCAGCGCGTTCCCGACCCGCTCGACGACGGCCATCGCGCGGACCAGCCGGGGCAGCTCCCGGTCCTCGGTGGTGGCGGGCGCGCTCACCTCCGGCCCCCGAGCCCGAAGAAGTCCCCGACCAGCGCGGTGGCGCGCACGGTCTGCGTGGTGACGCCGCCGCCGGAGTAGGCGGTCGCGCCCGGCCAGGTGTGGCCGCCGACGTCGACGGCGACGTGGGACACCCGGGCGCCGTCGCGGCAGCCGCGCCAGGTCGCGATCGTGACGTCGGGCTCGATCCGGCGGGTCTGCGGCCGGGCGTGGCAGCCGTCGCGGGCGACCCACTCGGCGACCTTCGCCGGGATGGCGGGCAGTCCGCGGTCGGCGTCGCCGGTGTAGGGGATCGTGGCGTCGTCGGTGCCGTGCACGAACAGCGCAGGCACCGGACGGCCGGGGCGGCACGGCGGTTCGCCCGCGCGGTAGTAGGCCCCGGCGACGGGGGCGATCGCGGCGATCCGGTCGGACATCCGGCAGGCGAGGATCTCGGTGAAGCCGCCACCGTTGGACTTGCCGGTGGCGAACACCCGGCCGGGGTCGACGCAGAGCGTGGACTCCAGCTCGTCGAGCAGCGAGCCGGTGAAGACGACGTCGTCGACCCCCGGCGCCGAGTACGGCGCGCCCTGCCAGGCGCGCTTGTCCTCGCCACCGGGCACCCCGTCGGGGTAGGCGACGACGGCGGGCAGCCCGGACAGGCCGGAGACGTTCTCGGTGGTGGCCCCGTCGTTGCCGCGGCCGTGGAAGACCAGCACCACCGGGGTGGGCCGGTCGGCGCGGTAGCCGTCGGGCAGGTGCACGCGCACGGTGCGCTGCAGGCCCCCGCTGTCCAGGGTCCGGACGGCGGTGGTGCCCGGGGCCCAGGCCGGAGCGGTGCCGCAGCCGGGGCTCGACGGAGGACCGGGTCTGGCGGGCGCGGTCGTGGCCGGCGGGCCGCCGGCGGGGACGGCGGTACGGGAGCCGGCCGGGACCGCGCCCGTGGGCCCCACGGCGGCCGGGCCCACGGCGGCCGGGCCCACGGCGGCTCCTGCGGCGGGGCCCACGGCGGCCGGGCCCACGGCGGCTGCGGCGGCGCCGGTGGTCAGCGCCGCGACGGTCAGGCAGGCGGCCGCCGTGGCGAGCAGCCGGCGCGACCGCAGGGCGCGGCGGACGGGACGGCGCGGCGGACGGGACGGGGTGTGTGGTCGCGGTGCGGTCATCGGAGTTCCCCTTCGGTCGGCGTCGTCGACGGCCGGTGCTGTGGCCCCGCCCGGTCCCGGGCAGGGTCGTGCGACGGGGGCACCGGGCGGCGCCACCGCGGGAGTGCTGTGGTCGGTACGGGTCGGAGCCGGCGTCAGGCCTTGAGCCAGGCCGTGACGAAGTCGGTGATGCGTTCGACGATCGCGGCGACGATCGCCTCGCCGTGCTCGGCGTCGGCCCGGCGGGGGTCGCCGAGGACCCCGTTGCCGGACAGCCGGTCGTAGGCCGCGGTGAGCGACGGACCGCCGCGCCGCCGGGCGAGCGCACCGAACGCGTCGAGCTCGGCCGTGCGGGTGGTCCCGGCCTCGAGCCGGTCGGTGTGCACCAGGTGCGGCGCGACGGCGAGCATCTGCGCCGTCTCCGCCTGCCCGCTGTGCCCACTGACCTCGGGCGGTCCGGCCGCGGCGACGACCTCGGCGGCCAGCGGGGTGAGCGGGCTCCAGGCGAACTGCAGGTCCGGGCGCGCCGCGAGGAGGTCCTGCGCGACCGTCGCGAGGGTGGCGTCGTTCCCGCCGTGCCCGGTCACGACGCAGATCCGGCGCCAGCCGTGCCGGTACAGGCCGTCGACGTACTCGCGCACGAGCGTGGCGAACGTCGTGGTGGTCAGGCTGACGGTCCCGGCGAAGGCCAGGTGGTGCGGCGACACCCCCACCGGGAGCGACGGCCCGACGACCGCGGTACCGCCCAGCGCGTCGGCGACCCGGTCGCAGACCGCCTCGGCCCGGATCAGGTCGGTCGCCAGCGGCAGTCCCGGTCCGTGCTGCTCGAAGGCTCCTGCCGGCAGCAGCACGACCGGACTGTCGACGACGGCCGCGGCCGCCTCGACCGTCGTCATCTCCCCCAGCCTCCGGGTCCCGGCCCGCCCGCTCATGCGCCCACCGCCGCGGCGATCGAGGCGAGGTGCTCGCGGCAGAGGCGCTCGGCCCGGTCCGCGTCGCCGGAGCGGACCGCGTCGAGCAGTGCGACGTGCTCGGCGTGGTCACGCTCGCGGTCGTCGTAGCGGTGCCGGATCTCGACCTGGTCGTGCGCGCGGACGTGCAGCAGCGCCTCCACCGTCTCCCGCAGGAGCGCGTTGCCGCTGGTCGCGGCCAGCGCCACGTGGAAGTGCACGGCCGGGCGGAGGTCCCCCACCGGCGGGTGCAGGGCGTTGGTGACGCTCTCGGCGAGCATCGCCAGCCCCGCGGCGTCGCGCTCCCGGGCCGCGGCGGCCGCGATCGGCGGCTCCAGGACGAGCCGGGCGCGGACGAGCTCGTGCACGCCGTCGGAGGTCCGGGACGGCCGGTGCGGATTGGCGAGCAGCCGCCTGCCGACCCCGGCCCCGACGTAGGTGCCCGAGCCGTGCCGGAACTCGACCGCGCCGGTGGCCTCCAGGCGTCGCAGCGCCTCGCGGACGGTCGGGGTGGTGACCTCGAACCGTCGCGCCAGGTCGCGGGAGGACGCGAGCTGGTCCCCCGGGCCGAGGTTCCCGGCCCGGATGATCTCCATGATGTCGTCGGCCAGGCGCTCCGACAGCGTCTCCCCTGCACTCATACAGTGACTAAGAGGTCGTTTCAGAACGACTTGTCGAGTTTCCATTGACCCCTCGACGACAGATCAAACGGCAGGTCAGATAGCCGCTTGTCGTCTACAACAGACACGTCGACCTCGTTCTGAAATGACCTCTAAATCGCCTAGTGTCGCGTAAACGATGTTCTTTGACCGGGTCGGCAGTGGTTGAGTAGGTGGTCTGCGGGTTTGGTCCAGATGAACGGGTGGCAGCGTTCGTTCCAGCCGTCGATGAACCGGCCGATCGCGCCGATCAGTTCTCTGACGCTGCCGAAGCTGCCACGGCGAATGGCCTGGCGGGTGATGACCCCGAAAAAGACCTCGACCATGTTCAGCCACGATCCCGAGGTCGGGGTGAAGTGCAGGGTGATCCGCGGGTTGCGGGCCAGCCAGGCCTTCACTGCGGGGTGCTTGTGGGTCGCGTAGTTGTCCACCACCAGGTGCAGCTTGCGCCGCGGGTAGGCCTTCGCGACCTGCTTGAGGAACCGCAGGAACTCCTGATGGCGATGCCGCGGCAGGCACGCCTGCTCGACCCGCCCGGTCGCGACCTCTAACGCCGCGAACAGCGTGGTGGTGCCGTGACGGACGTAGTCATGCGTCCGTTTCTCCGGGATACCGGGCATGATCGGCAGGATCGGCGCTGTCCGGTCCAGGGCCTGGACCTGGGATTTCTCGTCGACGCAGAGCACGACGGCCTTGTCCGGCGGGTTCAGATACAACCCGACGATGTCGCGGACCTTGGCTTCGAGCTCGGGATCGGTGGAGAACTTGAACGTCTCGGACTTCCACGGCTGCAGCCCCCACCGCCGCCAAATCTTGCCGATCCACACGTGGGAGATCCCGAGCTCGGCACCGAGCAGCCGTGACGACCAGTGCGTGACTCCGAGCCGCTCAGGCGGCGGTTCCAGCGTGGCGAGCACGACCGCGACCTCGTCGATCACCGGCGGCCGGCCCGCCTTGGGCCGGTCGGCCAGCCCGGCGATCCCCTCAGCGGCGTAACGCTTCTTCCACCCGATCACCGTCGCCTTCGACGCCCCGACCAGTGTGACGATGTCCTTGACCGCCACCCCGTCCGCGGCCAGCAACACGATCCTGCCCCGTCGGGCCAGTCCCGCCGAAACCGACGAGGAACGCAGCCAGGACTCCAGCACCTCGCGGTCGGCGGCCGGAACGTCCACGGTCACAGTCAACGGCACAGCTCATGATCCCGTAAACCAGCCCGTGAGTAAAGTAACCTAGTTACCGCAACACTAGAGACCTATCCGGTCAACCGTCGCCGCGTCCGCCGGACCCCACGATGATCGCCGGTCCGCCCCGATCCGCCCCCGCGCGCACCGGCCCGCGCCCACCGGGGCGTGGCCCGCGCGGTGATCCGCAGCCCGCGCGGTGATCCGCAGCCCGCGCGCGTCCGGACGCGCGCGGGCGCCGGATCACCGCGCGAACCGCGGATCATCGCGAGCTGCGGGCCTCCCGTCGGCCGTGGACCCGCCGGGGCCGTGGGACCGGACGGACGACACCGAGCGGCTCCCGCACCCGGTCGTCGGACCGGAGCCGGCCGGCAGGCCGCACCCGGTCAGCGGGCCGCACCCGGTCAGCGGGCCACACCCGGTCAGGCGCGGCCCGGGCCCGACCGGGACGGATCAGGCGCCCACGGCGGCCGGACCGGCGCGGATCAGGCGCCGGCGGCGGCCGGGCCCTCGGCAGCCGGGGCGTCGGCGTCCCAGTCGGCCAGGGCCCGGTCCAGCTCCGGCCAGGTCGTCCCGCGGGCCCGGCGCCCGGTGAGCACGCCCAGGTGCCCGCCCGGCGAGGTCGTGAACCGCACCTCCGGGCTCCCGGTCAGCAGCGGCACCCCGGCACGCACCGCCCGCAGCGGGGCGATGACGTCGTCCCGCCCGGCGACGACGAGCACCGGGACCGGCACGTCGGACAGCTCCACGTCCCGCCCACCCAGGCGCAGCCCGCCGCTCGCGAGATCGTTGCTGCGCAGCAGCAGGTGGAAGATCTGCCCGAACACCCGGCCCGGGTAACCGTGCATGTTGCTCATCAGGTGGTCGACGGCCTCGATCTGGGCCAGGCAGTCCCGGTCGTCGATCCGGGAGGCGATCGCCAGCGGCTTGGTGACGAGCTTGTCCACCGCGGTCAGCTGGAACGCCCAGCTGACCATCGGCGCCGGGAAGCTGCCGACGCCCCGGTAGATCGAGGAGATCAACCGGCCACCGGTGATCTGCGCGAGCGGGCGGATCGGCGCCACCAGCGGCACCCGGGAGATGTCGACCGGCGTGCCGATCGTGGCGATCGAGCGCACCGGGAGCGGGCTGCGGGCCTGCACCGCCGCGGCGACGGTGAGCAGCGCGAAGATCCCGCCGAGCGACCAGGCGACGAGGTGCACCTTCCCGCCGGTGTCCTCGGCGACGTGGCGGATCATCGCGGGCAGCAGCTCGTCGACCCAGCTCTCGATGCCCAGGGTGCGGTCGGAGAACGACTTGGGGCCGTAGTCGATCAGGTAGACGGTGCGGCCCTGCTGCAGCAGGTGCTCCACCAGCGAGCAGCCGCGGCGCAGGTCGTAGGCGAAGTCGGGGGCGCCCAACGGGGGCACGAGCAGCACCGGGTCCCCGTCGGACGGATCCACGCCGGACAGCGGCCGGTACCGGAACAGGATCCCCTGCGGCAAGCCCACCACGGCGTCCCGGGGCATCCGCCGCAGGTCGGCGAGATGGCCGACCACGGCCCGGTCCCACACGTTGGCGACGGCGTCGACGAGATCCACGGGCGCACCCTACCGGCACGCGCGGGTCAGCGACGGCCCGTGGAGACGCCCGGAGTTACCGGCCGGTATGTGAGACTGCCGACCATACAGCGCGAGATCTTCGACGACGAACACGACGCGTTCCGCGATCTGTGCCGGACCTTCATCGCGAAGGAGGTCACCCCCCACCACGAGCAGTGGGAGGAGGACGGACAGGTCGACCGGGCGGTATGGACCGCGGCGGGTGCGGCAGGCCTGCTCGGCACCGCGGTCCCCGAGGAGTACGGCGGCGGCGTCGAGGACTTCCGCTACAACGCGATCCTGGCCGAGGAGATCGTCGCCGCCGGGGCCAGCGGCATCGGCTTCCCGCTGCACAACGACGTCGTGCAGCCCTACCTGCTGCGGCTGTGCAGCGAGGAGCAGAAGAAGCGCTGGCTACCCGGCTTCTGCTCCGGCGAGCTGATCACCGCGATCGCCATGACCGAGCCGGGCACCGGTTCGGACCTGCAGGGCATCGCCACCAACGCCCGGCGCGACGGCGACGACTGGATCCTCAACGGCTCCAAGACCTTCATCACCAACGGCATCCTCGCCGACCTGGTCATCGTCGTCGCCAAGACCGACCCCGACGCCAAGCACCTCGGCTTCACCCTGTTCGTGGTGGAGCGCGGGATGGAGGGCTTCGAGCGCGGCCGACGCCTGAAGAAGGTCGGCATGAAGGCCCAGGACACCGCGGAGCTGAGCTTCACCGACGTCCGGGTGCCCGATGCGAACCGGCTCGGCGAGGTCGGTCAGGGCTTCGTCTACCTCATGCAGAACCTCGCCCAGGAGCGGCTCTCGATCGCCGTCGCCTCGGTGGCCGGCGCCGAGGCCGCCGTGAAGATGACGCTGGAGTACACCAAGGAGCGCAAGGCGTTCGGCCGCCCGGTGGCGAACTTCCAGAACACCCGCTTCGAGCTCGCCGAGATGGACACCGAGGTCTCCATCGCCCGGGTGTTCGTGGACCGCTGCATCACCGAGCACAACGGCGGGAGCGAGCTGTCGGTCCCCGACGCGGCGAAGGCCAAGTGGTGGTGCTCGGACCTGCAGAACCGGGTCGTGGACCGCTGCGTGCAGCTGCACGGCGGTTACGGCTACATGCTCGAGTACCCGATCGCCCGTGCGTTCGTGGACTCCCGTGTGCAGGCGATCTACGGCGGCACGAACGAGATCATGAAGGAGATCGTCGGCCGGTCGCTCATCGGCTGAGGCCGCCCGCGACGGCGTCCAGGGCCCGCGCGAGATCGGCGACGAGATCGCGCGGGTCCTCCAGCCCCACCGACAGCCGCAGGTGGCCCCAGCGGCGGAACTCCGGCGGGAAGTACGCCGCACGGCCCTCACCGCCGGCGCCGACGTGCACGATCAGCGACTCGTCATGGCCCAGCGACACCGCCGAGGTGATGACGCGCAGGGCGGCGACGAACCGGTTCTGCAGCTCCGGCGGCCCGGCCAGGGCGAAGGCCAGCATCCCGCCGTACCCGCCGTCCAGGGAGCGGGTCGCGAGCGCGTGCTGCGGGTGCGACGCCAGGCCCGGGTAGGCAACGTAGGCGACCTCCGGGCGGGACTCCAGGTACTCCGCGACCTGCTGCGCACCGGCGCAGTGCGCGCGCATCCGCATCGGCAGGGTCACCGCGCCCCGGGCGATCAGCCAGGCGTTGAACGGGCTGATCACGCCGCCGGCGTCGACCATCGCGTCGGCCCGGATTCGCTCCACGAGCTCACGGCGACCGAGCACGGCGCCGCCCATCGCGTCGCCGTGGCCGTTGACGTACTTGGTCAGCGAGTGCACGACGAGGTCCGCGCCCCGCTCCAGCGGACGCTGCAGCACCGGCGTCGCGAAGGTGGCGTCGACGCTGAGCAGGGCGCCCGCCTCGTGCGCGATCGCGGCGACGGCGTCGACGTCGGTGATCCGGGTGGTCGGGTTGGCCGGGGTCTCGACGTGCACCAGGCGGGTCCGCGGGCCGATCGCGGCGCGCACCGCGTCCGGGTCGGAGGAGTCGACCAGCGTGGCGGTGATCCCCCACCGGTCGGGCAGCAGCTCGGTGAGCAGCCGGTGGGTGGCGACGTAGGTGACGTCGGAGCTGACGACGTGGTCGCCGGTGCGCAGGAACGTGAAGAAGACCGCGTGCAACGCCGCGACGCCCGAGGCCAGGGCGACCGCGGCGCACCCGCCCGGCGACACCCCGGCCGGGTCCTCCAGGGCGACGAGCTTGTCCTCCAGCCAGCCCTGGTTCGCCCCGCCGTTGCGGGTGTAGAGCCGGGTCGCAGTGCCCGACCAGTCCAGCTCCGAGGGATCCTCGGGCAGGGCGTAGGAGTTGGCCGCGACGATCGGGCGGCGGATCGCGCCGGTCCCGGCGTCGACGTCGTTGCCCGCGTGCACCGCGCGGGTCGCGAGGAAGGGCGGTCGGTCGTCGCCGGAGGTCACGCCGGAGATCATGCCTCGGCGATCGGCTCCGGGGCGCGCAGCGACGGACCCGCGTCCGGGACGACCAGCGGGGTGCCGGTGACCGGGTCGGGCAGCACCCGGGCGCGCAGCCCGAACACCTCCGCCAGCAGCTCCTCGGTGATGACCTCGGCCGGCGCCCCGGCCGCGACGATCCGGCCGTCCTTCATCGCGACGAGCCGGTCGGCGTAGCGCGCCGCCAGGTTCAGGTCGTGCAGCACCATGACCACGGTGCGGCCGGCCTCGGACTGCAGCCGCCGCACCAGCTCGAGCACGTCGACCTGGTGGGCCAGGTCGAGGAAGGTGGTCGGCTCGTCGAGCAGCAGCAGGTCGGTCTCCTGGGCCAGGGCCATCGAGATCCAGGCCCGCTGGCGCTGACCGCCGGACAGCTCGTCGACCGGGCGTTCGGCGAGGTCGGACAGGCCCGTCCAGGTCAGCGCCTCGGCGACGGCGCGCTCGTCGTCCGAGGACCACTGCCGGTACCAGGCCTGGTGCGGGTGTCGACCGCGGGCGACCAGGTCGCCGACGGTGAGCCCCTCGGGCGCCAGCGGCGACTGCGGCAGGATCCCCAGCACCCGCGCGACCTCCTTGGTCGGGGTGCGGTCGATCCGCTTGCCGTCGAGCAGCACCTGCCCGACCCGGGCGGGCAGCAGCCTGCCCAGCGCGCGCAGCACGGTGGACTTGCCGCAGCCGTTCGGGCCGATCACGGTGGTGACCGCACCGGGCAGCACCTCCAGGTCGAGCCCGTCGACGATGGTGCGGTCGCCGTAGCCGAGCGTGACCTGCTCCGCCGACAGCCGGACCTCGCCGGGGCGGACGGGCGCACCCGCGGTCGTCGTCGGGGAGGCGGTGGCCCCCGCGACACTGATGTCCTCGACGGTGCTCATCGACGGGCCTCCTGGCGGGTGCGGGCGAGCAGGTACAGCAGGAACGGGGCGCCGAGCACCGCGGTCACGATGCCGACCGGGAGCTCGACGGACCCCAGTGCGGTGCGGGCGATCAGGTCGGACAGCACGGTCAGCGCCGCGCCCAGCACGAGCGAGACCCCGATCGGCGGGGTACCGACCCGGCAGAGCCGGCGCGCGATCTGCGGGGTGACCAGCGCGATGAAGGCGATCGGGCCCGCGGCCGCGGTGGCGACCGAGGCGAGACCGACGGAGACGAGCAGCAGCGCGGTGCGGGCGCCGTTCACCCGCACGCCCAGGCCGCGGGCGGTGTCGTCGTCGAAGCGCAGGGCACCCAGCAGGTGCACCAGGACCAGTGCCGCGGGAACCAGCACCAGCATCGCGAGCGACAGCGGGACGACCTCGTTCCAGCTGCGGGCGTTGAGGCTGCCGTTCAGCCAGACCTGGGCCTGCGCGGCCTGGTAGATCTGTGCGACGGTCAGCAGCCACTGCACCGCGGCCACGAGCACGGCCTGGATGCCGATCCCGATCAGCACCAGCCGGAAGCCCTGGATGCCCTTGCGCCAGGCCAGCACGTACACCGCGACCGAGGCCACGAGCCCGCCGACCAGCGCGGCGAGCGGGATGCCGAGCGAGGCGAACGCGCCGCCGACCCCGGCCGCGCCGCCGCCCAGCACGATGACGAACACCGCCGCCGCGCTGGCCCCCCACTGGACGCCGATGATGTCCGGGCTCGCCAGCGGGTTGCGGGCGACCGCCTGCAGGATGGCCCCGGACACGGCGAGCGCGCCGCCGACCAGGGCCCCGACCAGGGTGCGCGGCAGGCGCAGCTCCAGCACGACGAGCTGCTGGCCCGCATCGCCGCCGCCGAACAGCGTCGCCAGCACGTCGGTGATCGCGATCGGGTAGTCGCCGCGGCCCATGTTCACCGCGGCGGCGAGCACCAGTGCGACGGCGCAGGCGAGCAGCACCACCGCGGTGCGCACGCGCAGCACGCCGGAGAAGCGGCCCGCGCGGACGGCACGGCGACCGGCCACGACCACCTCGGCCGGCCGGGGTCCGGTGACGGTGCCCATCACACGGCCCCGAGCTTGCGACGGCGCACCAGCGCGATGAAGAACGGCCCGCCGATCAGTGCGACCACGATGCCGACCTGCAGCTCACCGGGGCGGGCCACCACCCGACCGACGACGTCGGCGAGCAGCAGCAGCACCGCGCCGGCCAGCCCGGAGGCGGGCAGCAGCCATCGGTGGTCGGGCCCGGTGAACACCCGCACGACGTGCGGCACGATCAGCCCGAGGAACGCGATCGGCCCGCAGGCGGCGGTGGCGGCCCCGGCGAGCAGCGTGATCGCGACGACGCCGACGACCCGGGTCCGGCGGACCGAGTGGCCCAGCGAGGTGGCCACGTCGTCACCGAGGGACAGCGCGTTCAGGGCGGGCGCGCTGGCCAGTGCCAGCGCCGTGCCCGCGAGGATGAACCACACGACCTGGCCGCCGACCGCGGCGTCGCGCCCCGCGAGCGAGCCGACCACCCAGAACCGGTACGCGTCGAGGCTGGTCTCGTCGAGCAGCACCACCGAGGAGGTGCCCGCCTGGAGCAGGAAGCTCACCGCCGCGCCGGCCAGTGCCAGCGACACCGGGGTGGCACCGCCGGGCGCCCGGGTGCCGATCACGAACACCACGACGCTGGCGACCAGCGCGCCGGCGAAGGCGAACCAGACGTAGCCGAACAGCGTGCTCACGCCGAAGACGTAGATGCCGATGACGACGAAGAACGCCGCGCCCGCGTTGACGCCCAGCAGGCCCGGGTCACCGAGCGGGTTGCGGGTGAACCCCTGCACGAGCGCACCCGCCAGGCCCAGCGCGATCCCGACCAGCAGCCCGAGCAGGGTGCGCGGGATCCGCAGGGAGCGGATCACCACGTCGTTCTCGCTGCCGGTCGGGGCGACCAGCGCGGAGAACACCTCGTGCACCGGGATGACCTTGGTCCCGATCGCGATGCTGGCCAGCACCGCCAGCAGCAGCGCCGCGGCCAGCGCGGCGAGGCCGATCAGCCGCCTGCGGCGCAGTGACCGACGCGGGGACGCCGGCTCCTGCACCGACGGTGGCCGGACACGGATCGCGTTCACCTTGCTCGTGGCCCCCTGCTCGACCGACACCCCACCCGTCCGGTGCGGCTCCGCTCACCATAAGTGAGGCTGCCCTACGGCAGAACACCCCCGTGCGTCACGTCGCCCGCACGGCGGGATGCTCGGGACGTGTCCACCGCGCCCTCGTCCGGTCACCCGCCTCCGCGGCCGCGGCTCACCGCGGTCATGGTCAGCTCCGCCGACGGGGCGGTGACCGCGGGCGGGGCCGGGTCCGGCGGTCTGTCCACGCCGGCCGACCGGGACCTGTTCCGCGCCCTGCGCCGGTCGGCCGACTGCGTGCTGGTCGGGGCGGGCACCGCGCGGGACGAGGACTACCGCGGGATCCGGCCGCGGCGGCCCGGCCCGGACGGCCGGGTGCCGGGGTCGCCCCCGCCGGTCGTCGTGGTGACCGGGTCGGCCGGGCTGGACCCCGGCGCGCGGCTGTTCACCGACACCGTCACCGCGCCGGTCGTGCTGACCACGGCCGCCGCCCCCGCCGAGCGGCGGGCGGCACTCGCCGCGGCGGGTGCCGAGGTCGTGCTCCTCGACGACCTCTCCCCCACCACGCTGCTCGCCGCACTCGCCCGCCGCGGCCACGGGTCGGTGCTGTGCGAGGGCGGGCCCACGCTGCTCGGGTCGCTGGTCGAGGCCGACGTCGTCGACGAGCTGCGGCTCACCCTGGTCCCGGTGCTGGCCGGGGGCCCCGAGGGGCGGATCGCGACCGGGCCCCGGACCCTGCCGGTGCCCCGTGCGCTGCGGCTGGCCGGCCACGAGGCGGCCGCGGACGGGACGCTGCTGCTGCACTACGTCCGCACCGCTCCCCGAGCGTGACCGGTCCGAACGAGTGAACCACCGTGAGGGAGCGCCCGGGATGGGCATCTCACGGGGGACAGCAGACGCACCGCGGCCGGCCCCCACCCGGGACCGGCCCGTGAGAGGAGCACCCGATGACCTCCGGCACCCCGACCACCACCCCCACCACCACACCGGGCGCCGCACCCGCCGCCCGCCTGGCCGAGGGCACCGGCCAGGGGCGCACCACGATCGCCGCGTCCGTCGTGCAGAAGATCGCCGGCATCGCCGCCCGTGAGGTGTCCGGCGTGTACTCGATGGGCTCGGGCGCGTCCCGCGCCTTCGGTGCGCTCCGCGAGCGCATCCCCGGCGGCGGCACCAGCGGTGCCTCGACCGTGGCGGGCGTGGCCGTCGAGGTCGGCGAGAAGCAGGCCGCGGTCGACCTGGACGTCGTCGTCGAGTACGGGGTGGCCATCGCCGACCTGGCCACGGCCGTGCGCCGCAACGTCGTCGGCGCCGTCGAGCGGATGACCGGGCTGGAGGTCATCGAGGTCAACATCTCGGTGAACGACATCCACCTGGCCGGCGAGGACGACGGCCGCGACGAGGTGCCGGTGGCACCCGCCCCGACCGGCCGCGTCGTGGAGTGACGATGCGCGAGCCGACCGCGCGCAGCGCCCGGTCCCCCGCTGCCGTCGTCACCGGTCCGCCCGGCGCCGCCGAGGTGGCCGCGCGCCGGCGGGAACCCGAGCCGGCCGAGCTGGTCGCCGAGGCCGTCCTCGCGCACCCGTCGGTCGTCCGGCTCGACGGCGGCGCGTTCGGCACCGTCGCGACCTGGCTGCCCGGGCGGCGCGTGGTGGGCGTCCTGGTCGGACGTGCCGACGAACCGGTCGAGATCGGGGTGGTGCTGCACCTGGACCGGCCGATCCCGGCTACCGTCGCGGCGCTGCGGGCCGCTGTCGCACCGGTGGTCGGCGGGGTCCCGATCGACGTGACGGTCGTCGACGTGGAGGTCCCCTGAGGTGGTGGAGGTGGCGACGGATGGACGAGCCGGATCCCGGCGGGCACGGGGGCCTGACCCCCGCGCAGCGGTCGGCCTACCGCTCGTTCGTCCGCACCCACCACCCCGACCGCGGCGGTGACCCGGAGGTCTTCCGCGCCGGGCTGGCCCGGTTCCGCGCGCTGGCCGCCGACCCGCACGGCGACCGCGCGCCCGACCCCGACGACCGCCGCTACGACGCCCCGATCGAGATCGTGCGCGACCTGCCGCTGCCGACCCGGGTCCTGGTCGCCCTGATCCGCACCGTCCGGCGTCGCACGCACCCCCGGGTCGACCGGCCCGGCTGGTTCGACCCCCGCACCACCCGTCCCGGAGAGGACCTCTCATGAACGCCACCCAGACCGGCCTGCTCGCAGGCCTCCTGCTGGGCGTCGCCGGCGCCACCGGCGGCTTCCTGGCCTTCGTCATCACGCTGGTGCTCGGCATCATCGGGCTGGTCGTCGGCCGGCTCCTCGACGGCGAGCTGGACCTGTCCGGCCTCGGCCGGGGCCGCGACCGGTGAGCAGCCTCCCCGACCCCGCCGAGCGCGGGGTCCTGGAGATCGACCCGGCGGTGCTGCGCCGGATCGTCGAGTACGCCGCGGACACCGCGCCCGCGACCCGGCACCGCGCCCGGCGGGTGGCCGGTGTCGACGTCGGTGAGTCCGGCCCGACGGCCCGGGTGACCCGGCGGCCGGGCCCGGCGCGCGGCACGGTCGGGGCCGCCGTCGGTGCCGCGACCGGCGACGCCGGCGAGGTCGACGTCCGGCTGCGGCTGACCCTGGCCCATCCCGGGTCGGTGCGGGCCGCCGTCGCCGACGTCCGGGAGCGGATCGACGCCGATCTGCGCCGTAGCACCGGGCACCGGCTGCGTGGCCTGACCGTCGAGGTCGAGGCCCTCGCGCCGGACGACGCCCGGCCGCGCCCGGACTCCCCGCGCGTGCAGTAGACCGTCCCTGTTCGAGTCGGAAGAGGAGGCCGGACCGTGCGTGTCCTGCTCCGCGTTCTCGCGCCCCTGCTGAGCCTGGTGGTGGCCGCCGTCGGCGCGCTCGTCGTCGCCGAGGTGGTGGCCGCGTGGGTCGGCCGGGTCTCCGGGGCCGGGCTGCTCGTCCCCTGGCGGGACTGGCGCACCACCGTCCAGAACACCCTGTGGACCGCACCGCCGGTGCTCTGGATCGCGGTCGGGGCGATCGTCGTCGGCGCGGTACTGCTGCTGGTCGGCCTGCTCGCCCGCCGCCACGACGTCGCCCTCGACTCCCCGTCACCCGGGCTCACCGTCGCCACCGCCCCCCGGGTGCTGGCCCGGCTGGTCGGCTCCCGCGTCCGCGCCGTGGACCCGGTGACGGCGGCGTCGGTGACCGCGTCCGCCCGGTCGGTCGTGGTGAACGCCCGCGGCCGTGGCGACACCGACGCGCTGCGGGAGGCGGCCCGGGGCGCCGCCTCGGGGGTGCTCGACGCGCTGCCGCTGACGCGGCGCCCGCGTCTGACCGTGCGCGCCACCCCGGAACAGCCGGGTGCGAAGGGAGTGCAGTGATGGCCGACGCCGTGACCCCGACCGGGAGCACCGGTACGACCTCCGGGGACCCCCGGCGCGCCGCGCGGACCGCGCGCCGCGCCCAGTACCGGTCCGCCGGCGGCGCCCGTACCGGGCTGGTGGTGGCCGGTACGGTGCTGCTCGCCGCCGGGATCCTCACCGTCCTCCTGGTGGCCGGGGTGTTCGGCGGGAACCGGCCCCGGCGCCCGTTGCTGGACCCGATGGTCGAGCAGTTCCTGCTGGCCCACGGCACCGCCGCCCGCGTGGTCGCGGGCGTCGCGGGCCTGCTGCTGGTGCTGCTCGGGCTGTGGTGGGCCGCGCGCTCGCTGCGTCCGGAGACCCGGCCCGACCTGGTCCTGGACGGCGGTCCCGACACCGAGATCCGGATCGGCGCCTCCGCCGCCGCCGACGCCGTGGCCGACGGCGCCGCGTCGCTGCCCGGGGTGACCCGGGCCCGGGCCCGGACGGTCGGCAGTGCCTCGGCGCCCGCGGTCCGCGCCACCGTGTGGGTCGGCGAGGACATCGCCGACGGCGAGGTCGCCGAGATCTGCCGCCGTCTGGACGCCGAGGTCCTGCCCGACATCCGCGACGCACTGGGCCGGGCGGACCTGCCCGTCGCGGTCCGCCTCGAGCTCGACGCGGCCCGCCGGGACGACCGCCCCCGGGTCTCCTGACCCACCGACGAGGCCGGTGATCCGGCTCACATCTGCTGGGCCGACCGGCGACCGTACGGTCGTCGGCATGAGCGCAGTGCTGGACGGCAGGACGGCCCTCGTCACCGGGGCGGGCAGCGGGATCGGGGCCGCCGTGGCCCGCAGGCTCGTCGCCGACGGTGCACGGGTCTACGCGGTGGACCTCGCCGAGGACCGGGTGGCTCCGCTGGCCGCCGAGAGCGACCTGGTCACACCGCTGGGCTGTGACCTGTCCGACCTCGACGCCGTGGAGCGGCTGCCCACCGACGTCGACATCCTGGTCAACAACGCCGGCCGCCAGCACGTCTCGCGGCTGGAGGAGTTCGACCCGGACACGTTCTCCCACATCCTGCGTCTGATGCTGGAGTCGCCGTTCCGGCTGATCCGCCGGTCGCTGCCGCACATGTACGCCCGCGGCTGGGGCCGGGTCGTCAACATCTCCTCCGCGCACGGTCTGCGGGCCTCGCCGTACAAGTCGGCCTACGTCTCGGCCAAGCACGGCCTCGAAGGACTGTCCAAGGTCACCGCGCTGGAGGGCGCCGAGCACGGCGTGACCAGCAACTGCATCAACCCCGCCTACGTCCGCACGCCGCTGGTCGAGGCCCAGATCGCCGACCAGGCCCGCACCCACGGCATCTCCGAGGACGAGGTCGTCACCAAGATCATGCTCACCCCGGTCGCGGTGAAGCGGCTGATCGAGCCCGCCGAGACCGCGGAGCTGGCCGCGCTGCTCTGGGGCCCGGCGTCGGCGTCGATCACCGGAACCTCGCTGTCCCAGGACGGCGGCTGGACCGCGCGGTAGCAGCGGGGCGGCAGGAGCGGCGCGGCGGGGGCCGCTCACCGTGGCCACACCCCGGTCCGGGCATGATCGGTGCTCGTGCGGCGGTGGAGTGTGCTCGGGGTCCTGCTGCTCGCCGCCCTGCTGCTCGCCGCCCTGCTGCTCGCCGCCCTGCTGCTCGCCGGATGCGCCGTCGGGCCGTCGCAGCGACCGCCGGTGGCGGTGCGCGGTGAGCAGCTGCCCGCCGCTCCCCCGACCTCGGCCGCGGGCCCGCCCGCCGACCCCGACCTGCTGCCCGGCCCGGACCCGGTCCGGACGACCGGGTTCACCGACTGCACCGCCGACACCGTCGCCGCGCTGACCACCGCGGGCACCCCGCTGCCCGCCGGGCGCGCGTTGTCCGTCGGCTGCGCCCGGCTCACCGTCCCCGCCGACCGGGACCGGCCCGAACTGGGCCCGGCCCGGCTCGGCCTGACCCGGGTCACCACCCCGGGGGCGCCGGACGGGCGTCCGGCGCTGGTCGTACTCGGTGACACCGGCACCGACGGCTCGGCCCGGGCCGCGGTGAGCCTCGCCGCACGGCTGCCCGCCGCCGTGCTCGACCGCTACCAGGTGATCGGCATGGACCGGCGTGGCGCCGGGGAGGACCTGCTCGACTGCGCCCCGGTCGACGCCCGCATCGCGCTGCTCGACGCCGGCCCCGACCGCCGCGACGAGGCCGCCATGTCGGCGCTGCTGCAGCGCGCCCGCGAGGTGGTGCAGGACTGCAACCTGCTGCTGTCGGGCACCCTGACCAGCTACCGGGCCGCGAGCGGCGCCGACGACCTGGAGTCGCTGCGCGCGGTGCTGGGGCCGGCCCGGCTCGACCTGCTCGCCGTCGGTGACGGCGCGGACGCCGGGGCCGCCTGGGTCGCCGCCCACCCCGGTTCCGCCGGGCGGGTCGTGCTCGACGGCCCCGGCGACCCCACCCTCGACGAGCCGGCCCGCACCGAGACCACGACCGCCGCCGCCGAGCGGGCCTTCGACGCCTTCGCCGGCGCCTGCACCGCGTCCCCCGCCTGCCCGCTGGGCCCCGACCCGCGCGGCTACCTCGACGAGCTCGTGTTCCGGCTGTCGCGCACCGCGCTGCCCGTCGGCGACGGCGACGCCGTCACCGCCGGGGCGACGCTGCGCGCGGTCCGGTCGGTCATGTCCCAGCCCGCGCGCTGGCCGGAGCTGCAGTCCGCGCTGGTCGCCGCCGGCGACGGCGACCCGGCCGGCCTGGTCCGCATCCTCGCCCCGCTCGGGGGCCCCCAGGGCCGCTTCGACGCCGCCCTGGCCACCCGGTGCAACGACAGCCGGGGGCGGGTCACCCCGGGGGAGGCCGCGGACCTGGCCGGGCAGTGGGCGCAGCGCTTCCCGCTGTTCGGCGTGGCCGCCGCCCAGGAGCTGGTGACGTGCGGGCCGTGGCCCTCGGGCGGGCCGGTCGCCCCCGCGGCGCCCGGGGGCACTCCCCCGCCCCCGGTCGTGGTGATCGGGACCGCGCAGGACCCCCGCTCGCCGCAGAGCGGTGCCGAGCGGACCGCCCAGCAGCTCGCGACCGGGCGGCTGGTGCGCTGGCAGGGCAGCGGCACCGGGGCCTACCCGCGGACCCCGTGCGTCACCGACGTGGTCGACCGTGCCCTGCTGGACGGCCGGGCGCCGTCCCAGCCGGTGGTCTGCCCGCCGTAACAGCGTGCTCCGAGCGGCTCACCCTGGGTAGGTCCGGACCGTCGTCGGGATGCGACGAATCCGACCCGGAAGGTCACGATTGCGTATCCGCCGTTTTCCGGCGCGGTTGCGGGACCACCGATGTCGCCCATCCCCACCTGCGAGAACGGGCGTGCGAAACGTTTCCGGAATGGCCATGCCATCGTCGTGGAACGGTCCCGTCGGCTGACCGGGGCCCCGTTCTGCGGCTAGGCTTCGTCCGGCGACCGGGTCGTCGCAGGTCGTACCCACCGCACCGGCGGGTACCCGCGAGCTCCCGGTCACGTCGTTCGGGAGGGTGTAACGCCGAACGGACCCGACGACGAGTGGTGCGGAAGGACCGTGGCCCTGCCCCGAGCGGCGGGCACGGACCCCGGGCGGAAGGAGCACGGTGGATTTCTTCACCTATGTCGGCACCCAACTGAGCCAGTTGGTGTTCTACGGCCAGCAGCATTTCCTGCTGGTCGCGATCTCGGTCGGAATCGCGGTCGTGATCTCGTTGGTGGCGGGCACCCTGCTGCACACCAATCGGCTGACCCCCGAGTCGTGGAGCAGGCCGGTGCGCGCGGGGTCCCGGGAGGCGCTGCTGATCGTGTTCTCCGCGGCCCTCACGATCCCGTCCCTGGCGCTGTTCGGTCTGCTGCAGCCGATCCTCGGGCTGGGCGTCACCCCGTCGCTGACGGCGCTGACGATCTACGCGATCTACCCGGTGCTGCGCAACGTGGTCGCCGGGCTCTCCTCGGTGGACGACGCCGTCCTCGAGTCCGCCCGCGGCATGGGCATGGGCTCGGTCCGGCGGATGTTCACCATCCAGCTCCCGCTGGCCTGGCCGGTGATCCTATCCGGTATCCGGGTCGCCGTCCTGATCATCATCGGGATCGCGGTGGTCGCCGGCGCCATCAACGGCCCGGGCTTCGGCTCCTCGCTCTTCCTCGGCCTGCAACGGCTGGGATCGGTCAACTCGTTCAACCAGGTTCTGGCGGCCACGCTCGGCTGCCTCGTCGTGGCTGCGGTCTACGAGGTCGTCTTCTGGATCGTGCAGCGCTTCACCACCCCGAGGGGGATCCGTGTCTGATTCCGGCAAGCCGATGATCGCTCTCGAAGGCATCAGCAAGACCTATCCGAAGTCCACCACCCCGGCCGTGCAGGAACTCGACCTGCACGTGCCCGAGGGCTCCATCTCGATGTTCATCGGGCCGTCGGGCTGCGGCAAGACGACCACGCTGAAGATGATGAACCGGCTCATCGAGCCCACGACCGGCCGGATCCTGCTCGACGGCGACGACGTCACCGACGTCAACGCCGACGAGCTGCGCCGCCGCATCGGCTACGTCATCCAGCAGGTCGGGCTGTTCCCGCACTTCACGATCGGCGACAACATCGCCGTCGTCCCGCGGATCCTGGGCTGGGACCGCAACCGGATCACCGCCCGGGTGGACGAGCTGCTGCACCTGGTCGGGCTGGAGCCCAAGGACTACCGGGACCGCTACCCGCGCCAGCTCTCCGGCGGCCAGCAGCAGCGCGTCGGCGTCGCCCGCGGTCTCGCCGCGGACCCGTCGGTGATGCTGATGGACGAGCCCTTCGGCGCCATCGACCCGATCACCCGCGAGCGCATCCAGGACGAGTTCCTGGAGCTGCAGCAGCAGATCGCCAAGACCATCTGCTTCGTCACCCACGACCTCACCGAGGCGGTCAAGCTCGGCGACCGGATCGCGGTCTTCGGGCCCGGCGGCACGCTGCAGCAGTACGACACGCCCGACACGATCCTGACCCACCCGGCCAACGACTTCGTCGCCGAGTTCGTCGGCGCCGGTGCCGCGGTACGACGGCTGTCGCTGCTGGAGCTGTCCCGCCTGGAGCTGCAGTCGGTCGACCTCGACGGCACGGCTGCGCGCAACGGATCGCCCACCTACGAGGCGGACGCGCAGGGCCGTCCGGTGCGCTGGGCCTACCTGCCGGGTACCGCGGACCTGCCGAAGCTGGTGACGGTGCCCCGCACCGGCACCGTCTACGACGCCGTCGACGTCATGCTCGACTCCCAGACCGAGCTGGTCGGGGTGGTCGACGAGCAGCAGAAGCTGCAGGGCGCGCTCTGGTGGCGTGACCTGGTCGAGGGCCTCAAGACCAAGGCCGGTTCGTGAGCGCCCCCGCCCCGGAGGCGACCGGCGCCGCGGGACCGTCCGAGGCCGCCGCCGACGAGACCACCGTCCGCAGGACGCGGCGGCTGGACCGGTCGCTCGTCGTCAACCCGCTCATCGCCGTCGCCGGTGTGGTGCTGGTGCTGCTCTACGCCGCCTCCCAGGGCCTCGACGACGTCGAGGCCTCGGTGATCAACGCGGCCTCGCTCGGCCAGCGGCTCGGCGAGCACCTGCTGCTCACCGGGCTGTCCACCCTCGTCGTGATCATCGTGGCGATCCCGGCCGGCATCGCGATCAGCCGCCCGGCGGCCCGCCGCATCCAGCGTCCGATCCTGGCGTTCACCGGGTTCATGCAGGCGCTGCCCGCGTTCGGTGTGATCGTGCTGCTCGCGTTCTCCCCGCTCGGCCTGGGGCTGCCCACCGCCGTCGTCGCGCTCGCCCTGGCCGCGCTGCTACCGGTGCTCACCAACACCGTGGTCGGGCTCCAGCAGGTCGACACGTCGCTGATCGAGGCGGCCCGCGGGATCGGGATGTCCGCGCGGCAGACCCTGCTGCGCGTCGAGCTCCCGCTCGCGACGCCGGTCATGGTCGCCGGCGTCCGCGTCGCGCTCGTGCTCAACGTCGGCACCGCGGCCCTGGCGACCTACGTCGGCGCCGGCGGTCTCGGCGAGCCGATCAAGGGAATGCTCGAGCTCGGGCGTCCCACCGGCACCCTCGTCGCGGCGACCTTCGTGGCCGCGCTGGCCCTGCTCGTGGACTGGCTCGCCGGTCTCGCCGAGTACGCCGTCCGCCGCAACGCCGGCTGACGCGCGACCCCCCTCGCCCCCGAATCCCCGCAGCACCGCATTCCCTGGAGGACACGTGAAGTTCGGACGATCCCGGCATCTGGCCCTGACGGCGATGGCCGCCGCCGCGGCCGTCGCCCTCGCGGGCTGTGGCGGCCTGAGCGGCAGCGGCCCCTCGGCCTCCGGCGGCTCCCTGGCCCAGGCCGGCGACCTGAGCGGGCAGAACTACGTCGTCGGCGGCAAGAACTTCGACGAGCAGCTGGTGCTCTGCCAGATCACCGTCGCCGCGCTCGAGTCGGCGGGCGGCAACGTCACCGACCGGTGCAACACCGGCGGCACCGACGTCACCCGCCAGGCGCTGCTGGCCGGCGACATCAACATCTACTGGGAGTACACCGGTACCGCCTGGGCGTCCTTCTTCAAGGAGACCCGCCGGATCACCGACGACAACGAGCTCTACGACCTCGTCGCCCAGCGTGACCTGCAGCAGAACCAGATCCAGTGGCTGGACAAGGCCAACTTCAACAACACCTACGCCTTCGCCATGACCGAGGCGAAGTCGCAGGAGCTCGGCATCACGACGCTGTCGCAGATGGCGGACTACATCAAGTCGGGCCGGGCACCGGCCGGCTCGATGTGCGTGGAGACCGAGTACAACTCCCGTGACGACGGCCTGCGCGGGCTGGAGTCGACCTACGACTTCACCGCCCAGAACCCGCAGGTGCTCGCCACCGGCGTGATCTACCAGGCCACCGCGGACAACAAGTGCCTGTTCGGCGAGGTCTTCACCACCGACGGCCGGATCCCCGGCCTGAAGCTGAAGGTCCTCGACGACGACAAGCGCTACCACGTCACCTACAACGCGGCGCCGACCATCAAGGCCGACGTCTACAACGCCAACCCGGCCGTCCGGCAGGTGCTGGCGCCGATCTCCCAGGCCCTGGACTACAACACCATCCTGGACCTGAACGGCAAGGTGTCCTCCTTCGGCCAGAACGAGCGCGACGTCGCGCGCGAGTGGCTGACCCAGAAGGGCTTCATCGGCTGACCCTCGGTACGCGCCCACCGCGACCCCGCCCCCGGCTCCACCGGGTGCGGGGTCGCCGTGTGTTCCGGCTCGGTCACCGTGTGCCGATGAGCGTTGCGCCGGGGGGCCGATCGTGGTCGGCTGACCGGACCACCCCTGCGAACCAGGACGAAACCGTGAGCCCCTTCCCCGTCCGCAGGCTGCGGACGCTGGTCCCAGTCCTGCTCGTCGTCGCGCTGCTGGCGGGCGGCTGTACCGGGCTCGCCGGCGGCGGGCCGCGCGCCTCCGCCGGGACGCTGGCACCGGGTGCCGACCTGTCGGGCCGGAGCTACGTGGTGGGCGGCAAGAACTTCGACGAGCAGCAGATCCTCTGCCAGATCTCGATCGCCGTGCTGGAGTCGGCCGGGGCCTCGGTGACCGACCGGTGCAACGTCGGGGGCTCCGACGTCACCCGGCAGGCACTGCTGTCCGGCGACATCTCCACCTACTGGGAGTACACCGGCACCGCGTGGGCGTCGTACCTGCGCGAGACACGCACGTTGTCCGACGACCGGGTGCTGGCCGAGCTGCGCACCCGCGACCGCGCGCAGAACGGCGTGGTGTGGCTGGACCGGGCCGGGTTCGACAACACCTACTCCTTCGTCGTCGACGGGGCGACGGCGGCGCGGCTGAACCTGGACACGATCAGCGACATGGCCGCCTACGTGCGCTCCGGGCAGCCCGGCGTCGTCTGCGTCGAGACCGAGTACGCCTCCCGCACCGACGGGCTCGCCGGGCTCCAGCGTGCCTACGGCTTCGAGATCCCCCGCGACCGGCGCCAGGCCCTGGAGCAGGGGCTGATCTTCCAGTCCACCGCGGACGGCGTGTGCCTGTTCGGCGAGGTCGCCGCCACCGACGGCCGCATCCCCGCCCTGGGCCTGCGGGTGCTGCGCGACGACCGCGGCTACCACATCGCCTACAGCGCGGTACCGGTCTTCCGCTCCGACGTGTTCGACCGCGCCCCGCAGGTCGCCGAGCTGTTCGCCCCGATCACCGCGGCCCTGGACCAGCAGACCATGCAGCAGCTCAACGGCCGGGTCTCCGCAGGCGGCCAGAGCCCCCGCGACGTCGCACGGTCCTGGCTGGCCGGGCGCGGGTTCATCGGGAGCTGAGCGGTGGCGCGCCGGCAGGTCGACGAGGTCCGCGACGGGGTGGAGCTGACCAGCCTCGACGCCGAGGCCTTCGACGGCGCCGGGGTCACCAAGCGGGCCCTGCTCGACCACCTCGACGAGGTGAGCGGGCTGATGCTGCCCGCGCTGGCCGGCCGCCCGCTGTCGGTGGTGCGGGCCCGCCCCGGCCAGGCGCCGTTCATGCAGAAGAACCTGCCGCGCGGGGCGCCGGACTGGATCCCGACCGTGGACGTGTGGGCGGACTCGTCGCAGCGCACCGTGCACTACCCGCTCTGTCATGACCGCGCCACCCTGCTGTGGTTCGGCAACCAGCGTGCCGTCGAGTTCCACCCGACGCTCGTCCCGCACGGCGCGACGACCACCGACGAGCTCGTGGTCGACCTCGACCCGCCCGGGGACGCCGGGTTCGACCGGGTCGTCGCCGCCGCGCACCCGGTCCGGGCGGCGCTGGCCGAGCTGGGCCTCGCCGCCGCGGTGAAGACCAGCGGTGCGACCGGCCTGCACCTGGTGGTGCCCCTGTCGGAGCCGCTCCCGGTCGACGACGCGTCCGCCGCGACCCGCGCGGTGTGCGCCCGCGCCGCAGCGCTGGCCCCCGACGTCGCGACGACCGCGTTCATCCGGGACGACCGCGGCGACCGGGTCTTCCTCGACCCGACCCGCGTGGGCGGGGCCACCCTGGCCGCGCCCTACAGCCCGCGCGCCCGCCCCGGTCTGCCGGTGTCGTTCCCCCTCACCTGGGACGAGCTGGACTCGGTGACGCCCACCGACTTCACCGTGACCACGGTCGCGGGGCTGCTCGACGGGCGTCCGACCTGGTCGGCGCTGCGGCCCGAGCCGACCCCGCTGCCGGAGGTCCTGCTCACCGAGGGCCGGGCGATCCCGGTGCCGCGGGTCGCGGCCATGCACGAGGGGAAGCGCCGCAAGCGCGCCCGCGAACGCGACGGATGATCACCGGTTGTGGAGGATCCGGCCCGCCCCGCGGTCGCTGCGCTCCACAACCGATGATCACTCGTTCCCCGCGACCGGATCACTCGTCGACGTCGCCGCGGGTGCGACGGTAGATCCAGCGGTCGGCGTCGGCGTGCGGGCCGACCAGGACGTAGCCCCTCGGGTCCCCGCCGGGGTCGGCCAGCTCGATCGTCCGCGGCGGGCGGCCGGTCGCGTCGGGGTCCACGCGCACCTGCTCGCCCGCGTAGGGGCCGTCGTCGAGGACCGCGTACATGGCAGACGATTCTGCCACCCCGGGC
The DNA here is from genome assembly GCF_020131355.1 of Pseudonocardia sp. ICBG1293. GTDB lineage: Bacteria > Actinomycetota > Actinomycetes > Mycobacteriales > Pseudonocardiaceae > Pseudonocardia. The sequence continues at coordinate 378,155 of NZ_JAHLEL010000006.1, read as the reverse complement.
GATCCGGCCGACCCCACCGGACGAGGGGTGCACCACCCCGGGACACGGCCGCACGTGGCACCGCCCGGTGGCTCAGTCCTGCCGTCGCGCCCGGCTCGGCTGCACCCGCAACGGCTCGCCGGGCATCTTCGGGTACTCCGGCGGATAGGGCAGGTCCCCCAGGCCCCGCTCGGCCTCGTCCTCGGCGTACCACTCCAACGCCGTCGCGCAGCTCCCGCGCTCCCCGTCCGCACCGGCGTGCGGGTCGCCGTGGCGCTCCAGCAGGCCGGGGACGGTGCGCAGGGTGAACGCGGCCGGGTCCACCTCCCCCAGGTCGTCCCAGGTGACCGGCATGGAGACGGTCGCGGCGGGCAGGCCCCGCACCGACCAGGCCGAGGCGATGGTGCGGTCACGGGCGGCCTGGTTGTAGTCGAGGAACACCCGCTCGCCACGCTCCTCCTTCCACCAGTCCACGGTGGCCAGCTCCGGGATGCGCCGGCAGACCCGACGGGCGACCGCGATCACGGCGTGCCGCACCTCGACGAAGTCCCACTCGGGCCGGATCGGGCAGGCGACGTGCACGCCCCGCCCGCCGGAGGTCTTCGCCCAGCCGGTCAGCCCGGCCTCGGTGAGGACCTCGCGCAGCGTCTGCGCGACGACGACGGCGTCACCGAAGTCGGTGCCCGGCTGCGGGTCGAGGTCGATGCGCAACTCGTCGGGGTGGTCGGTGTCGGCGCAGCGCACCGGCCACGGGTGGAAGTCGAGGGTGTTGAGGTTGGCCGCCCAGGCGATCGTCGCCGGCTCGGTGACCGACACCGACTCGGCGGTCCGGCCGCTGGGGAAGGTCACGGTGCAGGTCCGCACCCAGTCCGGTGCGCCCTTCGGGACCCGTTTGACGAAGAACGGCTCACCGTCCACCCCCGAGTTGAACCGTTTCAGGTTCGTCGGGCGGTCCCGCAGTGCGGCGGCCATCGGCTCCCCCACCGCGAGGTAGTACTCGACCACCTCGCGCTTGGTGATGCCGAGCTCGCCGAACACGACCTTGTCCGGGCTGGTCAGGCGGACCTCACGCGGACCGTCCGGCCCGTCCACCTGCAGCATCACGACCTCACGGCTCGCCACGCGGCGAACCTACCCCCGGCCGCTATCGTGTGCCCATGAGTTCCGACCGGTCCCCCCGGTTCGACGACGACCTTCTCGGTCTCGACCCCGAGGACCCCGAGGCGCGGGCCTTCGCCGCGCACCTGGACCGCATGCAGCGGGTGCCGTCGTGCTCGGTGGAGGGCTACATCCGCGGCGTCGGGGACTTCGCGGAGTCGGCGAACCGGCTCCGGGGCCCGCAGCGCACCGCCGCGGTCGCGGTGACGGTGCTGCTGCTGCTCGTCGCGGCCTGGGTCATCGCGAACGCCGCGGGGTTCGTCGTCGCCACCTGGGTCTGAGGACCGGCGGCACACGACCGATCAACGGGTTACCGTGGATGCATGGGTCTGGTCAGCCGCAACACCACCACCTCCGACGCCGAGCTGCCGGCGGCGCCGGTGCAGAAGACCGACGAGCAGTGGCGGGCCCAGCTCAGCCCGGACGAGTACCAGGTGCTCCGCAAGGCCGGGACCGAGCGCCCGTTCACCGGCGAGTACACCGACACCACGACCACCGGCGTCTACCGCTGCCGGGCCTGCGGGGCGGAGCTGTTCCGCAGCGACTCCAAGTTCGAGTCGCACTGCGGGTGGCCGTCGTTCTTCACCCCGCTCGCGGGTGACGCCGTCATCGAGCGCACCGACTCCACCCTCGGGATGACGCGCACCGAGGTGCTGTGCGCGACCTGCCACGGCCACCTCGGTCACGTGTTCGCCGGGGAGGGCTACGGCACCCCGACCGACCTGCGCTACTGCATCAACTCGGTGTCGCTGACCCTCGAGCCCGCCGACGGGTGACCCGCCCCGGGGCCGCCGGTCGGCGGCCCCGCCCGGTGCTCAGGGCAGCGAGGCGACGAGGTCGCCGACCTCGACCCGCGGCCCGGTGTAGAAGGGGATCTCCTCGCGGACGTGGCGGCGCGCCTCGGTGCCGCGCAGGTGTCGCATCAGGTCGACGATGCGGTACAGCTCGTCGGCCTCGAAGGCCAGGATCCACTCGTAGTCGCCGAGGGCGAAGGCCGGCACGGTGTTGGCGCGCACGTCGGCGTAGTCCCGGGCCTCCTTGCCGTGGTCGGCGAGCATCGTCCGCCGTTCGGCGTCGGGCAGCAGGTACCACTCGTAGGACCGGACGAACGGGTAGACGCAGACGTAGCGCTTCGGGTCCTCCCCGGCCATGAACGCCGGGACGTGGCTCTTGTTGAACTCCGCCGGGCGGTGCAGCGCGGTCTGGCTCCAGACCGGCACGCTGGCCCGGCCGAGCGCGGTGGTGCGACGCAGGTCGGAGTAGGCGGCCTGCAGCGACTCGATCTCCGAGGCGTGCCACCAGATCATGTAGTCGGCGTCGTGCCGGACCCCGGCGAGGTCGTAGACCCCGCGGACGGTGACGTCCTTGTTGGCGAGCGAGTCCAGGTACTCGGTCGCCTCGCGGGCGGCGGCCGACCGGTCGTCACCGAGGCGCCCGGGCTCGACCCGGAAGACCGACCACATGGTGTAGCGGATGGTGTCGTTGATCGCTTTGACGTCCACGCGGGCCATGCCGGGGATGGTACGCGGCCGGTGAGGGTGCCCTCAGCGACCGGTGGGGGCCGGGGGCAGGGCCCGGGCGAGCCGCTCGGCGGCGGCCCGGGCGGTCGCCACGCAGGCGGGCACGCCGACCCCGCGCAGCATGGATCCGGCGACCTCCAGGCCCCCGACGGCGGCGACGGCGCCCTCCAGCGCGTCGACGACGCCGCCGTGACCGACGCCGTACTGCGGCAGGCCACCGCCCCACCGCTGCACGACCGACGCGACCGGCACGGCGTCGACACCGTCGAGGACGGCCAGGTCGGCGCGCACCCGGGCGACGAGCTCGGCGGCGTCGACCTGCAGGCTCGGCTCCTCGCCGAACCGGCCGATCGAGGCCCGCACCCGGACCAGGCCGTCGTCGCCGAGGTGTGCCCACTTCGTCGACGCGTGGGTGACGCCCTTGACCGACAACGGCTCGTCCGCGGCGACCAGACAGCCCGAGGTGGCGGGCATGCCGGCGACGTCGGCGGCCCGGTAGGCCAGCGCGACGACCGCGGAGGACGCCAGCTCGATCCGTCCGGCCGCGGCGCCGGCGGCGGGCACGACCGGCTCCAGGAGCCTGCGGGCGGCCGGAGCGGGGACCGCGAGCACGACGGCGTCGACGTCGAGCGCCTCCGGCTGCGGGACGGGACCGAGGACCAGCCGCCAGCCGTCGGGCCTGCGCCGCAGCTCCCGCACGGTGACCCCGGTGCGCACGGTCGCCGAGGCGGCCGCGACCAGCCCCGCGAGCAGCTCCCGGTAGCCGCCGCGCACGGCGCCGAACACCGGCCCGGCCGCGACCGGCTGGGGCACGGCGGACGGCTCCCGGGCGTCTCCCGCGGCCCGCGCCGCACCGCGACCGCCGCCGACGGCCGGTGCCCCGGCGCCGCCGGCCCGGGACGTCGTGGTGGCGCCGGCCGGGGAGTCCGCGGCGGGGGTGCCGGCGGCGAGGGTGCCGGCGCGCTGGCCGGACGCGCTCATCCCGGTGCTCGCGGCCTCGGTGAGCGACCCGGCCCCGGCGTCGAGTGCGGCCGCGAGCGCGGGGACGGTGGCGCGCAGGCCGAGCGTGTCGACCCGGCCGGCGTAGACGCCGCCGAGCAGCGGGTCGGCGATCCGGTCGACGACCTCGGGACCGAACCGGCGGCGCAGCAGCGTCCCGAGCGCGACGTCGCCACCGGGCTCCCAGTCCAGGGGGACCGAGGGCTCGGCGGCGACCGCGGCCCGTCCGGCGGTGGACAGCACGCCACCGAGGTCGGCGTCCCGGCCGGGCACGCCCATCAGGGTGCCGCGGGGCAGGCCGACGGTGCGTCCACCGGCACGGATCGTCGCGGTCGCCGGGGTCGGGTGGGTCAGGGCGTCCGCCAGGCCGATCTCCGCCAGCAGCGCCGGGACCTCGGGACGCCGGACGAGGAACGCCTCGGCGCCCACGTCGAACGGCGTCCCCGCCAGGTCGACGGTCCGCAGCACACCGCCGAGGCGGTCACGCTGCTCCAGGACGACGATCTCCGCGGCCGGGCCCAGCAGTGTCCGCAGCCGGTGCGCGCAGGCCAGCCCGGAGACCCCGCCGCCGACGACGGCGACGCGGGTCATCGCGGGGTGCGGTCGCCCGTCGGCCCGGCCACGGGCTGGGCGTGCACCGTCTCGACGGTGCGGGTGATCGCGTCCGGGTCGGTGGGCGGCAGGACCCCGTGGCCGAGGTTGAACACGTGACCGGGGGTGCGGGCGCCCTCGGCGGCGATCCGCACGACCTCGGCGTCGACGGCGTCCTGGCCGGCGAACAGCACGGCCGGGTCGAGGTTGCCCTGCACGGGCACCGCTCCCCCGGCGCGGCGGGCGGCGACGTCGAGCGGGGTCCGCCAGTCGACGCCGATCACGTCGGCGCCGGCGTCGGTCATCGCGCCCAGGAGCTCGGCGGTGCCGACCCCGAAGTGGATCCGCGGTACCCCGGCCCCGGCCAGCGCCCCGAGCACGGTCGCCGAGTGCGGCAGCACGAACTCCCGGTAGTCGCGCTCGGACAGGGCACCGGCCCAGGAGTCGAACAGCTGCACCGCGTCGACCCCGGCCGCGACCTGCTGCTGCAGGAACGTGCCGGTGAGCACGGCGAGCTTGCCGAGCAGGGCGTGCCAGACCTCCGGCGCGGAGCGCATGAGGGCCTTGGTCCGCTCGTGGTTGCGGCTCGGCCCGCCCTCGATCAGGTAGGAGGCGAGGGTGAACGGCGCCCCCGCGAAACCGATCAGCGGGACCCGGCCCAGCTCCGGCAGCAGCAGGCCGATCGCCTCGGTGACGCGCGCCACCTGCTCCGGTGCGAGCTCGGGCAGGGCGTCGACGTCGGCGGCGGTGCGGACCGGCGAGTCCACCACCGGACCGGTCCCCGGCACGATGTCCACCCCGATGCCGGCCAGGTACAGCGGCACCACGATGTCGGAGAACAGGATGGCCGCGTCCATGTCGTGCCTGCGGACCGGCTGCAGGGTGATCTCGCAGGTCAGGTCCGGCGTCAGGCACGCCTCGAGCATCGCGTTGTCCCGACGCAGGGCCCGGTACTCCGGCAGCGACCGGCCCGCCTGACGCATGAACCAGACCGGCAGCCGGGAGGGGGTCACGCCCCGGGCCGCGTCGAGGAACGGTGCCCCCGCGAGGTCGCGGCGGGCGGGGGGCGCGGAGACGATGCCTGCAGTCATGACCTCCGGATGGTCCCACGCGGACCGGCCCGGTGCGCGGGCGCCCCGGCGCGCCTGCCAGGTACGACGGGTATCGCACCCTAGAGTCCGACGCCGTGCCGGACCCGAACTCACCACCACCAGCAGCGTTCCGCAGTGCGGTCCGCTCGCTCGCGTCGGTCCGACCGCGCCCGGAGCTCGTGGTGCGGTCGCTCGAGGCCCCACCCCGGCTCGCGCCGTTCAGCTGGGCGACCAGCGTCGAGGCCGACATCGGACACCGCGGCGACGGGACCGACGACCTCGACGAGCCGGACACCTCCGGCCGGCTGATCCTGCTGCACGACCCCGACGGCCAGGAACGCTGGGAGGGCACCTTCCGGCTGGTCTGCTTCGTACAGGCCCGGCTCGAGCCCGGCCAGCTCGGCGACGACATGCTCCCGCGGATCGGCTGGTCCTGGCTGACCGACGCGCTCGAGCACGCCGGCGCCGGGTTCACCGCGCTGGGCGGCACCGTCACCCAGACCTCCTCGGTCCGCTTCGGTGGGCTGAGCGGAGGCGGCGGCCCCGGCGAGGAGCCGCCGCGGGAGGACGACGTCGAGCTGCGCGCCTCCTGGTCGCCCACGGAGAGCGACGGGGATCTGGCCCGACACGCCGTCGCGTTCGCCTCCCTCGTGTCGACCGCCGCGGGTCTGCCGCCGGTCGGCGCAGTACCGTTGAGCCGATCACCCGGCTGAACGTCGCAGGTCAGCGGCACACGTCGGAAAAGTTTCACCCGGAGGGGTGGGACCGCGCCCACATGCATGTAACTTTCCGAGCCGGAAAGACGAATGCACACCAGACGTTAGGCCGCATGGAGGGATACCATCTCTTCCATGGCACCCGCCCGGGCGGCCGAGCGCCACTCTCCGTCCCTCGGGTTCCGGTGTTGGTCGGGGGCGTACGACCGACTCCAGGAAGGTTGACGACGTGGCTGTACTTGGCCAGCAAGTGCCGGCGCAGAGCTCCGGCAGCACCACCGCAGGTGGCGCTCCGATCGGTGGAGCAGCGCTCTCGCCGGGGATCGTCCCGCAGCCGCGGGAGGAGCTGTTCACGGTTCTCGTCGTGGACGACCACCCGCCGCTCCGGGAGGCGATCGCCGGGCGGCTGCGCTCCATGGGGGCGGGCACCGTGCACGAGGCCGCCTCGGTCACCGAGGCACGGGCACGCGCCCACGCCGCGGGTCCCTGCGACCTGGCGATCCTGGACCTGTCCCTGCCGGACGGCAGCGGCCTGGACCTGGTCAGCGAACTCCGCTCGCTCGGCTGGAACCGGCTGGTCGTGCTCGCCTCCTCGGACGACCCGTACGCGGTCCGGTCGGCGTTCCAGGCGGGCGCGCAGGCGTACCTGCTCAAGTCGGCGTCGCCCTCGGTCGTGACCGACGGCGTCAAGCGGGTGCTCGACGGCGGCGTCTACGCCGACCCGACGGTCGCCCCGCTGCTGGCCACCGGATCCCGCGTGCCGGGCACCGACAACACCCCGCGGGAGCTCTCGGCCCGCGAGGTCGAGGTGCTGCAGCTCGTCGCGGACGGCCAGTCGAACAAGGAGATCGGTGAGGCCCTGAACCTCTCCGCCCTCACGGTGAAGAGCCACCTCTCCCGGATCGGCCGCAAGCTCGGCACCGGCGACCGCGCCCAGATGGTCGCGCTCGCCATGCGCGCGGGGGTCATTCGCTGACTCCCGGGACCGGCGCCGCCGGCGGTACGGACACGACCCGGCCGCCGGACTCGGCGACCCCGGACGGTTCACCCGATCCGGTGCCGCTGCTCCGTCCCGCCGACGGCCTCCCCCCGGTCACCGCGACCCCCGACGACCTCGCCCGTGTGGCGGCGGCGATCGCGGGGGGCAGCGGTCCGGTCGCCGTCGATGCGGAACGCGCCTCCGGCTTCCGGTACTCCCAGCGCGCCTACCTGGTGCAGCTGCGCCGGGCCGGGGCCGGATCGGCGCTGGTCGACCCGATCCCGCTGCGGGGCGCGCTGGTCCCGCTCGCCGAGGCCCTCGACGGGCCGGAGTGGGTGCTGCACGCGGCGTCCCAGGACCTTCCGTGCCTGGCCGAGCTGGACCTGCGCCCGGCGTCGCTGTTCGACACCGAGCTCGCAGGCCGGCTCGCCGGGCTGCCGCGGGTCGGTCTCGGCCCGATGGTGGAGAACCTGCTCGGTCTCGGCCTGGAGAAGGGGCACGGCGCCGCCGACTGGTCGCGCCGCCCGCTCCCCGAGGACTGGCTGGTCTACGCCGCGCTGGACGTCGAGGTCCTCATCGACCTAAGCGACGTGCTGACCCGGATGCTCGACGAGCAGGGCAAGCTCGAGTGGGCCCGCCAGGAGTTCGAGGCGGTGCGCACCGCGCCGCCGCCGGCCCCCCGCGCGGAGCCCTGGCGGCGTACCTCCGGGATCCACAAGGTCCGCCGCCCCCGCCCGCTCGCCGCGGTCCGGGAGCTGTGGCAGGCCCGCGACTCCCTGGCCGCCGAACGCGACATCGCGCCCGGCCGGGTGCTGCCCGACGCCGCGATCGTCGACGCCGCGGTGCGCAACCCCGACTCCCCGCAGGCGCTGGCCGACCTGCCCGTGTTCCGCGGACGCTCCCAGCGCCGGCTGGCCCGCTACTGGTTCGACGCGTTGCGCCGTGCCACGGAGCTCCCCGAGTCGGAGCTCCCCCGCGGCTCCGCGACCACCGACGGGCCCCCGCCGGTGTCGCGCTGGGCCGACCGGGACCCCGACGCGGCGGCCCGGCTCACGGCCGCCCGCGCGGCGCTGACCTCGGTGTCCGAGCGGCACGACGTGCCGGTGGAGAACCTGCTCCAGCCCGACCTGCTGCGCCGGGTGTGCTGGACCCCGCCCGCGGACGGCGACCTCCCGGCCGCTCTCGCCGCCGGGGGTGCCCGCCCGTGGCAGGTCGAGCTGCTCGCGCCGCTGCTCGAACCGGCCCTGGCCACCCGGGCCGGCTGAGCCCGGCTCCCGGCGCAGCCGGCCGGGCCACGCCCCACCGCGAGGACTCGGGGACCCCGGCTCGGGGACACCGCGCGCGGGTCACCGGACCGGCGCGGGGTCACCTCCCGACGGTGCGGGCGCAGCGGCCCCGTCGGGCAGGGCGACCTGCACCGACAGTCCCCCGCCCGGCACCGCCTCGGCGTGCACGCTCCCGCCGTGCGCGGTCGCGACCGACCGGACGATCGACAGGCCCAGCCCGGACCCGCGGGTGTGCGCGGTCCGCGCGACCGGGCCGCGCCGGAACGGCTCGAACAGCTCGGCCACCTTGTCCGGGGCCAGCTCCGGCCCCGAGGACGCGACCCGCAGCACGACCCCCGTCCCCGCCGGGCCGGGAGCACCGGTCCCGCAGCCGACCTCGATCCAGCCGCCGTCCCGGTTGTGCCGGACCGCGTTCTCCAGCAGGTTGGCCACCATCCGCCGCAGCAGCGGCTCGTTGCCCCGGGTGGCCGCGGGCCGCGGGTCGGTACGCACGACCAGCCCCCGGGCGGCGGCGTCCCCGGTCACGGCCGCGAGCTCCGCGGCGACGACCGCGGCCAGGTCCACCGGCACCCGGTCGGAGCCCTGCAGCCCTCCCCCGGCCTCGGTCCGGGCGAGCAGCAGCAGCCCGCTGACCAGCTCGTCGCAGCGGCGGCCCGCCTCCCGGACCACCCCGGCCATCCGGCGCAGCTCCTCGGCGTCGGCGTCGGGCTCGGACAGGGTCACGTCGATCTCGGTGCGCAGCACGGCCAGCGGGGTGCGCAGCTCGTGCCCGGCGTTGGCGACGAACCGCGACTGCGCGTCGAAGGCGGCCTGCAGCCGGTCGAGCATCGCGTCGACCGCGCCGGCCAGCTCGGCGACCTCGCCGCGGGCTCCGGCGAGCGCGACCCGCTCGTCCAGCGAGCTCGCCGACAGCCGCGAGGTGGTCTCCACGACCCGGCGCAACGGGTGCAGCACCCGTCCGACCAGTACCCACGAGGTGACCGCCCCGGCCGCGACCACCAGCGGGAACGCGATCAGCCCGGCCCGCAGGACCTCGGCCCGGGCGGCGGCGGCGACCGCGTCGCGGGCGGTCTCGGCGGGCACGGCGACCCCGCCGACGAACACCGTCCCGGGCAGCGCCGGGGTACCGGCGACGACGGCGCCGACGAGCATCCAGCCGAGCCACAGCAGCAGCGCGGCGACCGCCGCGACGAGCGCGGTCGCGAGCAGCGTCAGGCGCGGCCGGAGGTCGCCCACGCCGTCACGCCGCGGGGGTCCCGTCGGCGGGCACCCGGTACCCGGCACCGACGACGGTGTCGATCAGTCCGGGCGTGCCGAGCTTCTTGCGCAGGGTCATGACTGTGACCCGCACCGTGGTGGTGAACGGGTCGGCGTTCTCGTCCCAGACGCGTTCGAGCAGCTCCTCCGACGACACCACGGCGCCGCCCGCGGCGAGCAGCACCTCCAGCACCCCGAACTCCTTGCGGGTCAGCTCGACCGGCCGCCCGGACCGCAGCACGGTGCGCCGCGCCGGATCCAGCACCACGTCACCGGTGCGCAGGGTGGGGGGCACCGCCGGGGTGGCGCGCCGGCCCAGCGCCCGCACCCGTGCGACCAGCTCCGGGAAGTCGAACGGCTTGGCCAGGTAGTCGTCGGCACCGCGGGACAGCCCCTCGACCTTGTCCGCCGGGGTGCCCGACGCGGTGAGCATCAGCACCCGGGTCAGGCCGCCCGCGGCGACCACCTCGTCGCAGAGGTCGTCGCCGCTGCGGCCGGGCAGGTCCCGGTCGAGCACGGCGACGTCGTAGCGGGTCACCGACAGCTTCTCCGAGCCCTCGTCGCCGTCGTAGGCGACGTCGACGGCCATCCCGTCCCGGCGCAGGCCCCGGACGACGGCGTCGGCCATCGCCGGCTCGTCATCGACGACGATGACGCGCATCAGCCGCTGCGCTCCCGCCCGGGGACGGCGCCCTCGGGGGTCGAGGGGACCGCGGCGGCCGCCCACTCGATGATCCGGCGCGCCATGTCCTGCTCGGTCAGCCCGGTCGCGGCCAGCACGTCGTCGCGGCTGCCGTGCTCCAGGTACTGCTGGGGCAGGGCGAGGTCGCGCTGGCGTACGTCGAGCTCGGCGGCTCGCAGCGCGTCGGACAGCGCCGAGCCGAACCCGCCGTGCGTGCCGCAGTCGGAGACGGTGACCACGAGCTGGTGGTCGGCGGCCAGCGTGAGCAGTTCGCGCGGCACCGGCAGCACCCACCGCGGGTCGACGACGGTGACGTCGACGCCCTGGTCGGCGAGCCGCTGCGCGACGGCGACGCCGGCCTTCGCGAAGGCCCCGACGCAGACGAGCAGCACCTGGGAACGCCGGTCGGCCGGCTCGTGCAGCACGTCCACCCCGGCCGGCCCGTCGAGCCGGCGCAGCGCGGGCACCGATCCGATCACCGAGCCCTTCGGGTAGCGCAGCGCGGTCGGGCCGTCGGTGACCGCGGTGGCCTCGCCGAACTCCTCGCGCAGGGTGTCCTCGTCGCGCGGGGCGGCGACCCGCATACCGGGCACGATGCCCAGCAGCGAGAGGTCCCACATCCCGTTGTGCGACGGGCCGTCGCTGCCGGTGACCCCGGAGCGGTCCAGCACCAGGGTGACCCGCTCGCGGTGCAGGCCCACGTCCATGAGCAGCTGGTCGAAGCCGCGGTTGAGGAACGTCGAGTACAGCGCGACGACGGGATGGCGCCCGGCCCGGGCCAGCCCGGCGGCCGTGGTCAGCGCGTGCTGCTCGGCGATCCCGACGTCCACGATCCGGTCCGGGTAGGCGGCCGCGAACGGGGCGAGCCCGGTCGGGCCGAGCATCGCCGCGGTGATCGCGACGACGTCGGTGCGCCGCGCCCCCAGCGCGACCATCTCCTCGGCGAACACGTCGGTCCAGCCGGTGACCGGGGTGCCGGTGGGCAGGCCGGTCTCCGGGTCGAACGCGGCCGGGCTGTGCATCTGCTCGGCCTCGTCGTTCTCCGCAGGCGGGTAGCCGTTGCCCTTGCGGGTCACGGTGTGCACGATGACCGGCCCGCCGAAGCGCTTCGCCCGGCGCAACGCGGACTCGAGCTGCCCGATGTCGTGGCCGTCGACCGGGCCGAAGTACTTGAGCCCCAGGTCGGAGAACAGCTCCTGCGGGGCGAGCGCGTCCTTCACCCCGGCCTTGAAGGCGTGCAGGCCCGCGTAGAGCGCCGGCCCGACGACGGGGGTGCCGCGGACGGTGCGCTTGCCCGCCTCCAGCACCCGCTCGTAGCCGGGCTGCAGCCGCAACGACGCGAGCCGGTCGGCGAGCCCGCCGATGGTCGGCGAGTACGACCGACCGTTGTCGTTGACGACGATCACCACGTTGCGGTCCTCACCGGCCGCGATGTTGTTCAGCGCCTCCCAGGCCATGCCACCGGTCAGCGCCCCGTCACCGATCACGGCGACGACGTGCCGGTCGACCCCGGTCAGCGCGTGCGCGCGGGCAATCCCGTCGGCCCAGGACAGCGAGGACGACGCGTGGCTCGACTCCACGTGGTCGTGCTCGGACTCGGAGCGGCTCGGGTAGCCCGACAGTCCACCGGTCTTCTTCAGCCGGTCCCAGCCCTCCTGGCGACCGGTCAGCAGCTTGTGCACGTAGGCCTGGTGGCCGGTGTCCCAGATCAGGGTGTCCTGCGGGGACTCGAACACCCGGTGCAGCGCGATGCTCAGCTCGACCACGCCCAGGTTGGGGCCGAGGTGACCGCCGGTGCGCGAGACCGCCCTGATCAGGAACCCACGGATCTCGGCCGCGAGCGAGGCCAGTTCGTCGGGCCCCAGCCCCCGCAGATCGGCCGGTCGCCGGATCGCCGGGAGTCCCTGGTTCGTCGTCACGTACTGCCTCCTCGCCGCCGGCCCCGGTGCGGGTGTCCTCCACGACGGAGGACCGGCATCGACTCGTGGTCCCACTCTACGGACCGGTAGCCGAGGCGACCCGACGGCGCTGCCGGGCGCGGCGGGCGTCGTCCGTCATCCGGACGTGCCCGCCGCGTCCCGTGCTGCGACGCGGACGTCCGCTGCTCTCACCAACCCCAGTTACGCATTGTGGATCTCCTTTCGCACTCACGGCCCACAGATGATCGACTAATCGCCGCGGCACTTACCGCGGATGTGTTCACCAACCCCAGTTGCGCACGAATGACTCCTTTCCTGATCGACATCCCGCACGTCGTGGCGTCACGCCACGGCAATTACCGGCATACCGACATGGTCTCTCAGGTATTCGGCGATGCCGCCGCCGAAAAGGGTGACCCGGCGTCGACCGGCGAACAAACCAGGGGGCACCATTGCGATATCAACAATCACCGGGTCGGCCGGACGGCCTGTACTCAGCGTGATCGCGACGCTCGTCCGAGCAGCTACGACGGGATCACGAAGCCGTATCGATCACTGACCGCGACCGATGCGGCTAGGATCACGCAGGGGCGTCACGCCCGTCCCGGTCGTGGACGGGCAGGATCGGGTGCAACGACGCCGGCGAGGGAGGGACGTATGGCCCCGGAACCAGTCCGGTTGCGCCAGGTCACCCGCTGGCCGGTCTGGTCCATCCCCGGACGCCTGCTGGGCCCGGTCCTCGCCGTGGAGCTGCTGGCGCTGTGCCTCGTCGTCGCCGGACTGCTCGGTGCGCCGCGCCTCGACCGGCCGACACTGGTGCTGCTCGCCACGCTGACCGTGGCCGGGATCGTGCACACCGAGGTCGTGTCCGGCGTGGAACGCGTGCGGCGCTACACGGCCGAGACCCACCACGTGAACCTGACCTCGGTCTGGACCTTCGCCTCGGCCCTGCTGCTGCCGCCCGCGCTGGGTGCGCTCGTGGTGGTCGTCGTCTACACCCACCTCTATGTCCGGGTGCTGCGGCCGGTGCCGCCCCCCGACCGACGGCCGGTCTACCGCGAGGTCTACAACGCCGCCACGGTGATCCTCTCCGTGCACGCCGCGGCCGGGGTGCTGGCCGCGACGCGCCCCGGGGAGGTCTACGGCAGCGTCCCCGGCGCCGTCGCACTGCTGCTGGCGCTGCTGACCTACACCGTCGTCAACACCTGCCTGGTGCTCGGCGTGGTGGCGGTCGCGAGCCCGGACACCCGCGTGGCCCGGATCCTGTTCGGTGGCGACGAGCTCACCCTGGAGCTCGCGACGCTCTGCCTGGGCGCCCTGACGGCCGGGGCGCTCGCCGCGAGCGGACCGTTCGTCGCGGTGCTGGCGGTGCCGCCCATCCTGGCCCTGCACCGCACGATCCTGGTCCGTCAGCTGCGCGAACGGGCCGACACCGACGCCAAGACCGGGCTGCTCAACCACGCGGCGTGGCACCTGCGCGGGGCCCACGAGCTGACGATCGCCGAACGCGAACGACGCCCCGCGGCGCTGCTGATCCTCGACCTGGACCACTTCAAGGACGTCAACGACGCCCACGGCCACCTCTACGGCGACCAGGTCCTCGCCGCGACCGCCCAGATGCTGCGCGAGGAGCTGCGCGACCACGACCTCGTCGGCCGGTTCGGCGGGGAGGAGTTCGTCGTCCTGCTCCCCCGGCTGTCCGGGCACGACGGGCGCGAGGAGGTCCGTCAGATCGCCGAACGGCTGCGCAGGCGGGTCGCCGGCGACACCGCCGCCCCGGTGGCACCGCCGGACGGCGTGCCGGCGCAGCGGCTCCCGGCCCCGGCCGACGGGTCCGTGGGTCCCGAGGCACCCCCGCCACCCCGTACCGGGATCACCGTCTCGATCGGCGGGGCGCTGTTCCCCGACGACGGGCACGCCATGACCGACCTGCTCGAGGTCGCGGACTCCGCGCTCTACGCGGCCAAGCGTGCCGGGCGCGACGCCGTGCGGATCGGGCGCCACACCTTCCCCGCCGAGTCCGAGCCCGCCTGATCCCGCCCGGCCTCAGCGGCCGGGGACGCTCCCGTCGCGGCCGGTCCGGACCTGGTCGCGCCCGCCGCGCTTGGCCGCGTAGAGCGCGTGGTCGGCGACCTGCAGCAGCTCGTCCAGGGACTCGCCGTCGCCGCCGGCCACCGCGACCCCCACCGACACCGACAGGTCGCAGATGGTGATGCCCCCACCGGGAGCCCGGCCAGGAGGACGACGAACTCCTCGCCGCCGAAGCGCCCGACCGGGTCGACGTCGCGGACCTGCGCCTTCAACGTCCCGGCGACGGCCGAGAGCACCTCGTCGCCCGCGAGGTGTCCGTAGCCGTCGTTGACGGCCTTGAAGTGGTCCAGGTCGAGGATGAGCACCGCGACGGCGCCGCGCTGCCGCCGTGCCCTGGCCAGGGCACGGTGCGCCCGCCCCCGCCACGCGACGGCGGTGAGCAGGTTGGTCTTGGCGTCGGTGTTGGCGCGCTCCTCCAGCTGGCGGATCAGCACCGCCCGGTGCAGGACGAGCAGCGGCGGGAGCACCAGCAGCACGAGGAGTACCTGCCGCTGCGCGGCCAGTGCGGCGAGCACCGCCAGGCACAGGGTCGACCCCTCCAGGATGTGGTCGTCCCAGTCCCCCACCAGCCGGCGCCAGCCGGGACGGTCCGGGGCCGACAGCGCCAGTGCGGTCGCGACCAGCAGCTGGTTGATCAGCCCGTAGACGGCCATCGCCAGCAGCAGCGACAGGTAGCCGATGATCCGGCTCCCACCCCCCGTGCCGGCGGCCGCCGTCAGTGCCTCGGGAGAGACGACGACCGAGGCCGCCATCGCGGCCAGCACGACCGTCGCGGTGGTGTAGACGTGCCGGTACAGCGGGGCCCCGGCCGGCCGCCAGACCCGCCACCACAGGTGCCCGTAGACCACGACGACGACCAGGCCCGCCATCCCCGGCGGCAGCAGCAGCGCGGCCGCGAAGGTCCAGACCGTCGACAGGTCGAAGTACAGGAGGTGCGAGACCCGGCGCCGCACCCGCTCGATCCCGGTGGCCAGCTCCGTGTGCAGTACGCCGAGTGCGGCGAGGCCGACCGCGCCGAGCGCCAGCTGCCCGGTGTCGGGGCTCCACGGGAGCCGGGCCAGATCGGCCGCCGCCAGGGCGACCGCCGCGAGCTCGACGAGAACGACCACGACGAGCACCGGCAGCGGCAGGCCACGAGAGGCTCGGCGCGGGCGCTCGGCGGCACCGTCCCGGGCGCCGGTCATCGGTACCTACCCGAACGGACGGGTCCGGTCGTCACAACCTGTTCCCGAAAGGGCGTCTGAATCACCCGACCAGGTATCATGGTGGTCGCAATATCACGCTCCGTCACACATGCGGCGGATATCACGGCGTTCAGGTGGACAGGAGGTGACGTTGTGCGCAACCGAGGCTGGTGAGCACCGCACGGTGGCCGTGCCGGGATCATGCGACCGCCTCCGGGCCCGCCGACCGGAGCATCCGGACGGTGGCGAGGGCGAGCACGATCCCCACCGCACCGAACACCCCGAGCGCCGTCGCGGGAGCGGTCCATTCGGCCAGTATCCCGCCGGCGAACACCGCGACGCCCTGGCTCGCCACGAGCCCGGACGCCGCCACCCCCACGGCGCTGCCCCGTACCGCGCTGGGCGTCGCCCGCGCGAACCCGGACTGGGCGGCGATGAGGCAGGCCGTGGCACAGGCACCCGACACCGCCCAGAGCGCGACCGCCTGCCACAGGCCGGCCGCCAGCGGTGTGAGGGCGAGCGGCAGCGCCGCCCCGACCGCCAGCGGCACGATGCCGCGTTCGCGTAGCCGGGCGGGCAGCAGGTAGGCGACGACCAGGGCTCCGACCGCGCTGCCCGCCGGATCGGCCGCCATCAGCAGCCCGGTCGCGGCGGGGCCCGCCCCGATCCCGACGGCGTACGCCGCAGCGAGCGCCTCGGGCAGGACGAAGATCCCGAGCATCCAGGCGACCAGGGCCAGCGAGCGGCGCCGGGGATGACCGAACACCACCGGCAGACCGCCGAGGGCCGACCGCCACCAGGCGCCGGACCGCGCGGTCCACCGCACCGGGGTCGCCGGTGCGGACCCCGGCTCGGCCACCGGGGCGCCGGGGTCCGCTGCCGGTCCGGCGGCCACCGACGCGTGCGGGGACCGGACGCCGATGGCGACCACCACCGCGGACAGCACGAACGTCGCGGCGTCGACCAGCAGCGCGCCGCGCGGGGTCAGGGTCGCGACCAGCAGGCCACCGCCGGCGAAGCCCACCACCTGCGCGATCTGCACCGAGACCTGCCGCAGTGCCAGGCCGCGGGCGAGCAGGTCGCCCGAGAGCAGATCGGGCAGCAGCGCCGAGCGGGCCGCCGTGTGCGGGCCGCCGAGCAGGACGATCAGGATCAGCAGCACGGCCAGGACCGGCAGCCCCGGGCCCGGTACCGCCATGGCGACGACGAGGCCGGCCCGCAGCAGGTCGGTCCCGATCAGCAGCCGGCGGCGGGGCCACCGGTCGGCGAGGTGGCCGAGCAGCAGCCCACCGAGCAGGGCGGGGAGGAAGGTCAGCGCGTAGACCCCCGCCGACCACGCGACCGACCCGGTCTCGTTCAGGACCAGGACGGTCAGTGCGACCCGGGCGACCTGGTCGCCGGCCACCGAGAGGACCTCGGCGGTCCACAGCGCGCGGAAGTCGGGGACCGAGAAGGGGCCGCGGACGCCGGCGGGAGCGGTGTCGCGGCTGTCGTCGCCGCCCGCTCCGGAGCCGCCGCGCTCGACCATCGGCGTGGGGTTCCCTTCGGTGTCCGGCTCGGGTGTCCCGCAACGGACCCGGCACCCGACTCGGCACGGGCCCTGCCACCTCGGCATCGGCGGACGGGTAGGAGTTCCCGCCGAGCCTAGGTACCGCCCGTCCGGTCGTCGCGCCGGACGATCCGCGTGAAGCCGGGCGGCGCAACGACGGCGGCGAACGGCGTATGAGTGGCGTCACAGCCCCGGCTGCGCGCCCCGCGACCACGGCAAGCGGTCGACGACCCGCGGTCGGTGCGCGTGGCCGCCCGGGCTCAGAGCAGGTCGGCGACGTGTGCCGACTCGTTCA
Source organism: Pseudonocardia sp. ICBG1293 (assembly GCF_020131355.1). GTDB lineage: Bacteria > Actinomycetota > Actinomycetes > Mycobacteriales > Pseudonocardiaceae > Pseudonocardia. Next base: position 360,859 of record NZ_JAHLEL010000006.1, on the reverse strand, counting down.
CCGAACGGACCTTGCGCATCCCGTCGCGCGCGCACACCACCCGGGAGATCCCGACGTAGTCGAGCGGGAACGGCAGGTCCCGGGCGATGCCCAGCACCTCGGCGAGGTAGGCGTTGACCACTCCCGCGTGCGCGACCACGACCACCGACGCCCGCCCCGGGTGCGCGCCGACGATCTCCTCGACCGCGGCACGGACCCGCCCCCGGAACGCCGCGCCGTCGACGTGGTCGGGGAGGTGCCCGGCCCGCATCCGCTCCCACGCCCCCGGGTCGGCCGCCGCCATCCGGTCGACCGGGACGTACGACGAGCGTTCCGCGTCGTACTCGCGCAGCTCGGGACGGACGACCGGGGTGATCCCGCGGTCGCGCGCCAGCGGCTCGGCGGTCTGCACCGCCCGCCGCATCGTGCTGGTGTAGAGCGCGTCGACCGGGCTCCCGGCCAGGGCGGCGACCAGGCGGGCGGCCTGGTCGCCGCCCTGCGGTGCCAGACCGGGGTCGGCGTGGGTGCCGTCGTCGTGCTCGACGGCCTCGGGCAGCGCGTGCCGGACGAGCAGCAGGTGCACCCGCTCAGCCCGGGACGTGCGCGTCGTGCCCGGCCGCGCGCAGCGCGGCGCGCAGGGACTCGGCGTGGCCGTCCTGCTCGGCGCCGGCGACGGTGGCGGCCGCGTTCGCGAAGTCGAACGCCCGCATGTCCCAGGCCGGGAAGACGTGGACGTGCAGGTGGGGCACTTCGAACCCGGCGACCAGCAGGCCGACACGCGGCGGTGACCAGATCTCCCGCACGGCGAGGCCGACGATGCGCGAGACCTCGGTGAGGTGGGCGAGCAGCCCGGCGTCGGCGTCGACCCACTGGTCGATCTCCGCGCGCGGGACGACCAGGGTGTGTCCCGGACCGAGCGGGTTGATCGACAGGAACCCGACGCACTGCTCGTCGGCCCAGACGAACCGGCCGGGGATCTCGCCGTTGATGATCTTGGTGAAGACGGTGGCCACGGATCCGGACCCTAGTGGCCCGGGCACCGGGGCGAGGAACGGCGGGCGCCCGGCCCCCGGCCACCCTAGGATTCCGGCATGCCCCGCACCATCGCCCGCAGCGACCGCGTCGACCGGGACGAGCTGCTCGAGTTCGTCCGCCCCCGCCACCACATGGTGCTGATGACCACCCGTTCCGACGGCGGGGTGCAGGCCTCGCCGGTCACCGGCGGCGTCGACGACGACGGGCGGATCGTGATCTCCACCTACCCCGAGCGCGCCAAGTCGGCCAACGTCGCGAAGTCCGGGCGGGCCGCGGTCGTCGTGCTGAGCGAGGAGTTCGACGGCGCCTGGGTACAGGTCGAGGGCGAGGCCGAGCTCATCACCCTGCCGGAGGCGCTGGAGCCGCTCGTCGACTACTTCCGCGCGATCTCCGGCGAGCACCCGGACTGGGACGAGTACCGGCAGGCCATGTCCGACCAGGGCAAGGCCCTGATCCGGATCACCCCGACCCGGTGGAGCCCGGTCGCCACCGGTGGCTTCCCCGCCCGGCTCGCCGACTCCTGACCCCTCCTGGGACGATCGACCGCTCCCTTCCGCACCCGGTGCGGATGCGGGGGTGATGTGGCGTGGACCGCCGACGGTCCCGTCCACCATGCGGCAACGGTGCCCGCCCCACACAGTGTGAGCGTGCTCGCGGCCTGCGGCCGGGGCGCGCGACGAGAGGACACAGACCATGCAGGCCTGGCCCGGGCACGCCTACCCGTTGGGTGCCAGCTACGACGGCACCGGCACCAACTTCGCACTGTTCTCCGAGGTCGCCGAGGGCGTGGAGCTCTGCCTGTTCGAGCCCGACCCGGGAGCGCCCGGCGGACTCGCCGAGACCCGGGTGCCGCTGACCGAGGTCGACGGCTTCGTCTGGCACGGCTACCTGCCCGGCATCGAGCCCGGCCAGCGCTACGGCTACCGGGTGCACGGCCCCTACGACCCCGCCCAGGGTCTGCGCTGCAACCCGAACAAGCTCGTCATCGACCCCTACGCCAAGGCCCTCGACGGACCGGTCGACTGGGACGAGGCCGTGTTCGGCTACAACTTCGGCGACCCGGACTCGCGCAACGACACCGACTCCGCGCCGCACGTGCCGAAGTCGGTCGTGGTCAACCCCTACTTCGACTGGGGCTCGGACCGCCCGCCGAAGATCCCCTACAACGAGACCGTCGTCTACGAGGCGCACGTCAAGGGCCTGACGATCCGGCACCCGGACGTCGAGGAGGACCTGCGCGGCACCTACTCCGGTGTCGCGCACCCGGCGATGATCGAGCACTACAAGCGGCTCGGGGTCACCGCCGTCGAGCTCATGCCGGTGCACGAGTTCGTGCAGGACCACCACCTCACCGAGAAGGGCCTGTCGAACTACTGGGGCTACAACACCATCGGCTTCCTGGCCCCGCACCACGCCTACTCGGCGGGCTCGGTCCGGTCCGGGTCGCAGGTCGCGGAGTTCAAGGCGATGGTGCGCGACCTGCACGACGCGGGCATCGAGGTCATCCTCGACGTGGTCTACAACCACACCGCCGAGGGCTCGGACATGGGCCCGACGCTGTCCATGCGCGGCATCGACAACCACGCCTACTACCGGCTGGTCGACGACGACGCCCGCTACTACATGGACTACACGGGCACCGGGAACTCGCTCAACGTCCGCAACCCGCACACCCTGCAGCTGATCATGGACTCGCTGCGGTACTGGGTGACCGAGATGCACGTCGACGGCTTCCGCTTCGACCTCGCCTCGACCCTGGCCCGCGAGTTCTACGACGTCGACCGGCTCTCGACCTTCTTCGACCTCGTCCAGCAGGACCCGGTGATCTCCCAGGTCAAGCTGATCGCCGAGCCGTGGGACGTCGGCCCCGGCGGCTACCAGGTCGGCAACTTCCCGCCGCTGTGGACCGAGTGGAACGGCAAGTACCGCGACACGGTGCGCGACTTCTGGCGGGGCGAGGCCGGCACGCTCGGTGAGTTCGCGTCCCGGATCACCGGCAGCTCGGACCTCTACCAGGGCGACGACCGCCGTCCCTACGCCTCGATCAACTTCGTGACCGCGCACGACGGGTTCACCCTGGCCGACCTCGTGTCCTACAACGAGAAGCACAACGAGGCCAACGGCGAGGACGGCAACGACGGCGAGAGCCACAACCGGTCCTGGAACTGCGGCGTCGAGGGCCCCACCGACGACGAGACCGTCGTCGAGCTGCGGGCCCGCCAGCAGCGCAACTTCCTGGCGACGCTGCTGCTCTCCCAGGGCACCCCGATGCTGCTGCACGGCGACGAGGCCGGGCGCACCCAGGGCGGCAACAACAACGTCTACTGCCAGGACAACGAGATCGCCTGGCAGGACTGGGAGCTCGCGGGCAAGCACGACGAGCTGACCACCTTCACCGCGGGCGTCGCCGCGCTGCGGCACGCCCACCCGGTGTTCCGCCGCCGCCGGTTCTTCGCCGGCCGCCCGATCGGCCGGTCCTCCACCAGCGAGGACGTGGCCGACATCGGCTGGTTCACCCCCGCCGGGCGGGAGATGACCGAGGAGGACTGGGACAACGACCTGGGCCGCTCGGTCGTCGTGTTCCTCAACGGCAGCCAGATCGCCGACGTCGACCAGCGCGGCCAGCGGATCGTCGACGACTCGTTCCTGCTGTGTTTCAACTCCTACTGGGAGGACATCGACACCACGCTGCCGCCCGTCGAGTTCGGCCAGGCGTGGGAGATCGTCGTCGACACCCACTCCGGCGAGGTGCACCCGCCGAACGCCGCCGGCGTCACCGGCACCGACCTCGACCCGGTCTCGGCCGGCTCGGTGCTGACCCTGCCCGCCCGTTCCCTGCTCGTCCTGCGATCGAAGGGCTGAGGCGTGACCCGCCTTCCGGGATCGACCTACCGGCTGCAGCTGTCGGCCGACCAGACGTTCGCCGACGCCGCCGCGCTGACCGGCTACCTGGACCGGCTGGGGATCGGGGCGCTCTACGCCTCCCCCCTGCTGGAGTCCACCGCCGGCTCGAACCACGGCTACGACGTGACCGACCCGACCCGGGTGTCCGGCGAGCGGGGCGGTGAGCAGGGCCTGCGCGCCCTGCTGGCCGTGCTGCGCGAGCACGGCCTGACGATGCTGATCGACATCGTCCCCAACCACGTCGGCGTCGCGAAGCCCGCCGAGAACCCGTGGTGGTGGGACGTGCTCACGCACGGCCAGGCCTCGCGCTGGGCCCGGCACTTCGACATCGACTGGGGCGCCGGCGCGCTGCTGCTCCCGGTGCTGGACGCCGACGAGGACACCGCGCTGTCGCAGCTGTCGGTCCTCGACGGGGAGCTGCGCTACTACGAGCACCGCTTCCCGATCGCCCCCGGCACCGGCGAGGGCACCGCCCAGGAGGTGCACGCGCGCCAGCACTACCGGCTCGTGTCCTGGCGACGCGGCGCCGCCGAGCTGACCTACCGGCGGTTCTTCGACGTCAGCGACCTCGCCGCGGTCCGGGTCGAGGACCCGGAGGTCTTCGCCGACACCCACCACACCGTGCTCGACCTCGTGCGCTCCGACGACACCGTCGTCGGGCTGCGGGTGGACCACCCGGACGGCCTGTCCGACCCGGGTGCCTACGCGCGGCGGCTGCGCGCCGAGCTCGGCCCCGGCAAGTGGCTGCTGGTGGAGAAGATCCTGGGCGTCGACGAGGAGCTGCCGATCTCCTGGCCGGTCGACGGCACCACCGGCTACGAGGCGCTGCGCGAGGTCTGCGGGGTGCTCGTCGACCCCGACGGTGCCGGGCTGCTCACCCAGTTCGCCGCCGAACACACCGGGGAGAAGCGCTCCGCGCACGCCGTCGAGGACGACGGCCGCCACCTCGTCGCCCGCGAGATCCTGGTCGCCGAGGTCCGCCGGATCGCCGACGCCTTCCGGGCCGGCCCCGGTGCGGACTCGGCGGCGACCGGGCTCGACCTGGCCGAGGTCACCGCGGAGGACCTGCACGACGCGGTCGCCGAGCTGCTGTGCGGGTTCCCGGTCTACCGCTCGTACCTGACGCCGCGGATCACCGAGGGCCGCGCGGCCGCCGACACCGCCGTCGCCGTGGCCCGCACCCGGCGACCGGACCTGGGCGCGGTGCTCACCGCGTTACACAGCGGGCTGGTCCGCGAGCCCGGCTCGGAGTACGCGACCCGGTTGCAGCAGACCTCGGGCATGGTCACCGCCAAGGGCGTCGAGGACACCGCGTTCTACCGGTACAACCGGCTGGTCGCGCTGAACGAGGTCGGCGGCGACCCGGCCCGGTTCGGGGTGACCCCCGAGGAGTTCCACGTCGGGCTGGCCCGCCGCGAGGCCGGCCGGTCGCGCACGATGACCTCGCTGTCCACCCACGACACGAAGCGCTCCGAGGACGTCCGGGCCCGGCTCGCCGTCCTGGCCGAGCGACCCGCGGACTGGGCGGCGAAGGTCCGCGAGTGGTCGGTGCGCCACCCGCTGCCCGACCGCTCGCTGGAGCTGCTGGCCTGGCAGTCGCTGGTCGGGGCGTGGCCGATCCCGGCCGACCGGCTCGCCGGCTACCTGGGCAAGGCCTCCAAGGAGGCCAAGCTGGTGACCTCGCACATCGACGCCGTGCCCGAGGTCGACGAGGCGATCGCGGCCTGGCCGGAGCAGGTCCTCGCCGACGCCGAGCTCGTCGCCGAGATCGAGGCGTTCGTCGGGGAGATCGCCGACCCGGGCCGGTCGAACTCGCTGGCCCAGAAGCTGCTCCAGATGGCCGGGCCCGGCGTGCCGGACGTCTACCAGGGCACCGAGCTGTTCGAGTACTCGCTGGTCGACCCGGACAACCGGCGCCCGGTCGACTGGGACGCCCGGCGGGCGATCCTGGAGCGCCTCGACGCGGGCGAGCAGCCGCCGGTCGACGCGACCGGCGCGGCCAAGCTGCTGGTCACCTCGGCGACGGCGCGGCTGCGGCGGTTCCGGCCCGAGCTGTTCAGCGGCTACGGCAGGGTCGACGCCCAGGGCCCGGCGGCGGAGCACGCCGTCGCGTTCTCGCGGGGCGGGGGCGCGCTCGTCGCCGTGGCGACCCGGCTGCCCGAGGGGCTGGCCCGCCGGGGCGGCTGGGACGACACCCGGCTGCCGCTTCCCGGCGGCTTCGACGACTGGCACGACATGATCGCGAACCGTCCGGTGGACGGGCCCGCGCCCGCGCTGGCCGACCTGCTCGCCCGCTACCCCGTCGCGCTGCTGGTCCGCCCCGCCTGATCCGTCACCCGTCGCGCCCCGGTCGCCCGCAGGCGGCCGGGGCGCGACGCGTACGGGGTCCGGCGGGTCAGGGCTCGTCGACGACGTGCACCGCGGCCTCCTCGGCCGAGGCGCCGGCACCGTCGATGCCGGCGTCGCCGGCCACCAGGTCCTTCTCCCCACCGTCGCTGCCGTCGAAGCTCGCGTCGTCGATCGTGAGGCGCCCGGCACGGCGGTCGCCCACCTCGTCGTCGGCGAGCAGCTCGCCGTCGGCACCCGGGGCGTCCCCGAGCAGCTCGCCGGTGGCGTCGTCGACGTCGGAGAAGTCGTCCCGGGAGTCCGGGGCGCCGACGACCCCGGCGGCGCGGGCGTCGTCGCGGTCCTCCTCGTCGGCGGTCGCGTCCAGCTCGGCCGTCCAGGTGTCGGGCTCCTCGTCGGCCAGGCGCTCGTCGAGGGTCTCGTCGTCGCGGTCGTTCCACGGGCGCTCGGGCGGCGAGTAGCCCTCGTCGAGCACGTCGGTCACGCCGCCGTACTCCAGGGTGTCCTCGGGCTGCAGCTGCGCGTCGGAGTCGAGGTCGTCGCCGGCGTCGGGGTCGCTCATCGGGGCAGCCTAGCGGCGCGTGACCCGGCCCACCCCCCGCCGGGCGCGCGCCGACCCCACCGGGTGCGGAAGGATCGGCGCCCGTGACGGAGTTCGCCGTGTGGGCCCCCGACAGGAACCGCGTCAGCGTGCTGGTGGGTGACCAGCGCATCGCGCTCGATCCCTCCCCGGGGGGCTGGTGGCGCACCGAGGCGCCCGACCACGGGCACGGGACCGACTACGCGTTCCTGCTCGACGACGACGCGACGCCGCTGCCCGACCCCCGTTCCCGCTGGCAGCCGAAGGGGGTGCACGAGCGCTCCCGCGTCTACGACCACGAGGCGTTCTGGTGGACCGACGAGACCTGGACCGGCCGGGCGCTGGCCGGGTCGGTGCTCTACGAGTGCCACATCGGCACGTTCACCGGGCCGGGCACCTTCGACGCCGCGATCGGCCGGCTCGACCACCTGGTCTCGCTCGGGGTCGACCTGGTCGAGGTGCTGCCGGTCAACGCCGTCGACGGGCCGGTCAACTGGGGCTACGACGGCGTCGGCTGGTACGCCGTCACCGAGAACTACGGCGGCCCGGACGCGTTCAAGCGCTTCGTCGACGCCTGCCACGCCCGCGGCCTGGGTGTCGTCCTCGACGTCGTCTACAACCACCTCGGCCCGTCCGGGGCCTACCTGGACCGGTTCGGCCCCTACTTCGCCGGTTCCAACATCTGGGGTCCGTCGCTGAACCTCGACGCCGCGGGCTCCGACGAGGTCCGCCGCTACATGATCGACAACGCCCTGATGTGGCTGCGCGACTTCCACGTCGACGGGCTGCGGATCGACGCCGTGCACGCGCTGCGCGACACCCGGGCCCAGCACGTCCTGGAGCAGCTCGCCGTCGAGGTGACCGCGCTGGAGGCGCACGTCGGGCGCCCGCTGTCGCTGATCGCCGAGTCCGACCTCAACGACCCGCGGATGATCACTGCGCGGGAGGGCGGCGGGTACGGCCTGGACGCGCAGTGGGCCGACGACGTCCACCACTGCCTGCACTCGGTGCTCACCGGCGAGGGCCAGGGCTACTACGGCGACTTCGCCGAGGCCGGTCTCGACGGGCTGGCGCACGTGCTCACCCGCGGCTTCCTGCACGAGGGGACCTGGTCGTCGTTCCGGCAGCGCAGCCACGGCGCCCCGATCGACACCGCGCGGATCCCGGGCTCGCGGCTGGTCACCTACCTCCAGAACCACGACCAGATCGGCAACCGCGCCACCGGTGACCGGCTCACCCACACGCTCTCGCCCGGCCTGCTGGCCTGCGGTGCGGCGCTGCTGTTCACCTCCGGGTTCACCCCGATGCTGTTCATGGGTGAGGAGTGGGGCGCGCGCACGCCGTGGCAGTTCTTCTCCCGCTTCGGCGACCCGGACCTGCAGAAGGCCGTCCGCGACGGCCGGCGCGCCGAGTTCGCCGACCACGGCTGGGACGACGCCGCCGAGGTGCCCGACCCCAACGCCGAGTCGACGTTCGCCGACTCCCGGCTGGACTGGTCCGAGCCCGAGCAGGAGCCGCACGCGACCCTGCTGCGCATGCACCGTGAGCTCATCGCCCTGCGCCGCGCCTGGCCGGAGCTGTCGGACCCGTGGCTGGACCGGATCGGTGTGGACGTCCACGAGCAGGCGCGCACCCTCGTCGTCGCCCGCGGGCGGATGCGGGTCGTGGTCAACCTCGGCCCGGAGCCGGTGACGCTGTCGCTCGGATCGGAGATCACCCGCATCCTGCTGGCGTCCGAGCCGACGACCAGCGACGGCTCCTCGTTCACCGTCCCGGCGGAGGCGTTCGCCATCTGCCGCGTGGCGGAGTAGCGGGGACCCTGCGCATCACCCGTCCGAGTGCCGCCGTTCACCTGTTCGCCGGACACGTGACGCGGCCGGGCCACACGAGTCTGCGAGGGTCTGCGAGGTCGCGACGATGCGGCCGCGCGCCGCCCCTGCAACAGACGTGAGGTCACGTGACGTCCACCCCCACCCGGTCCGCCTCGACGCCGACGGCGCCGGGTGCGACCTCACGCCCCCCGCCGCGGCGACGGCGCCGCTTCACCGCCCGGGACCGGCACGACTTCTGGGTGTTCCTCGCGCTGGTGCTGCCCAACGCGGCGCTGATCGTCGCCTTCGCCTACCGGCCGGTGATCGAGAACGTCCGGTACTCGATGCTGAACTGGACCCTCGGGTCGCCGTCGGCGACGTTCGTGGGGCTCGGGAACTACGTCACGTTCCTGACCTCGCCGTCGTCGGCGGGGATCGTCGGGACGACGCTGGTGTTCACCGTCGTCACGGTCGGCGGCTCGATGGTGCTGGGGCTGCTGATCGCACTGGCGCTCAACCGGCGGGTGCCGGGTACCGGTGTCGCGCGGGCCGCGGTGTTCTCCCCCTACGTGCTGTCCGGGGTCGGCGTCGGGCTGGTGTGGCTGTTCGTGTTCGACCCGTCGATCGGGGTGCTGGGGGCGGTGGTGCGGGCCTTCGGCGGCACCGCACCGGACTTCTTCAACGACCCGTCGATGTCGCTGACGATGATCTGCATCGTCTACGTCTGGAAGAACATGGGCTACGCCGCGGTGATCTACCTGGCGGGCCTGCAGTCGATCCCGAAGGACCTGCTGGAGGCCGCGGCGCTGGACGGGGCGTCGGCGACGCGGACGTTCTTCCGGGTGGTGCTGCCGCTGCTCTCGCCGGTGACGTTCTTCCTGGTCGTCACGAGCGCGCTGAACTCCCTGCAGGCCTTCGACCTGATCCGGATCATGACCCCGCTCGGGCAGGGCACGACGACGTTGATCTACGAGGCGTACCTGCAGGCGTTCGGGTCGAGCAACCGGGCAGGCTACTCGGCGGCCGTGTCGACGGTCCTGTTCGTGGTGCTGGTGGTCTTCACCCTGGTCCAGCTGCGGTGGATGGAACGGCGGGTGCACTACGCATGACCACCACCGCTCCGGGGCCCCGGTCGTCGCGCGCGCTGTCGCCCCGGGCCCTGTTCGACGTCGTGACCAGCGCCTACGTGCCGCTGCTGGTGGCCGTGCTGGTCGTGCTGTTCCCACTGCTGTGGATGACCCTGTCGTCGTTCAAGCCACTGACCGAGATCATCACCCAGACCCCGGCACTGCTGCCGGCGGCGCCGACGACGGAGAACTACGCCACCGTCGCCGAGCGCCTGCCGTTCGGCCGGGTCTTCCTGAACTCGGTGCTGGTCACCGCGGTCGGCGCCGCGCTGAAGGTGGCCCTGGCGGTGTTCACCGCCTACGGGCTGGTGTTCGTCCGGTTCCCGTTCAAGAACTGGATCTTCGCCGGGCTGCTGGTGACGCTGATGGTGCCGCCACAGGTGGCGCTGCTGCCCAACTACACCCTGATCACCGCGCTCGGCGGGGCGGACACCTACTGGGGCATCATCCTGCCCGGCCTGGGGACGGCGTTCGGCACGTTCCTGCTGCGCCAGCACTTCCGCACGCTGCCACCGAGCCTGCTGGAGGCCGCGGAGCTCGACGGGGCCGGGCACTGGCGCCGCCTCACCCGGGTCGTGCTGCCGGTGTCCGCGCCGACCGTCGCCACGGTCGCGCTGATCACCATCGTCTACGAGTGGAACGACTACCTGTGGCCCCTGGTGATCATCTCCAGGCCGGAGATGATGACGCTGCCGGTCGGGCTCACCCTGCTCGCCAACGTGGACAACCGGGCCGCGGCGTACGGCCAGCTCATGGCCGGGTCGGTCGCCGTGATCGTGCCGGTCCTGATCGTGTTCATCGCGCTCCAGCGCCACATCATCGCCGGGCTGACCCAGGGCGCGGTCAAGGACTGAGACCACTCCGCTCCCGCTCTCCCCTCCCCGAAAGGACGCCAGCTGCCATGCACCTCGACCGTCGCGGATTCCTGAAGTTCGCCGGCATCACCGGCGCCGCCGCGGCGCTGGCCGCCTGCGGTGGCCCGTCCACCAGCGGCGGCGGGCCCGCCGACGTCCCGGAGGTCGACTACTCCGGCGTGCAGCCGGCGAAGGAGATCACCTGGTGGACGAACAACCCGGGCAGCTCGGAGACGGTGTCGCGCCAGATCATCGATGCCTACCAGCGGGCCAACCCGGGCACGAAGGTCAACCTGGTGACCGCGGGCGCGAACTACGAGGAGATCGCGCAGCGCTTCCAGACCGCGCAGGCCGGCGGCGGCTCCCAGCTGCCCGACCTCGTCGTGCTCTCCGACGTCTGGTGGTTCCGCTACTACATGCAGCGCTCCATCGTGCCGATGGACCCGCTGATCGCCGCGACCGGCATCGACACCGCCGACTACCGGCAGCAGCTGATCGAGGACTACCGCTACGACGGCAAGCTCTGGGCGCTGCCCTGGGCCCGTTCGACGCCGATCTTCTACTACAACAAGGCGCACTGGCAGAAGGCCGGTCTGCCCGACCGCGCACCCGCCACCTGGACCGAGATGGCCGAGTGGGGCCCGCGGCTGCAGGCCGCCGGCACCGGCGCGCAGAAGGCGTACCAGCTCCCCGCCCTGGCCGACTACGCCGGCTGGTCGTTCCAGAACAACCTCTGGGGCGAGGGCGGCGCCTGGTCGAACGAGTGGGACGTCACCTGCGACTCCCCCGAGGCGGTCCGCGCGGTCTCGGCCCTGCAGAACGCGGTGACCTCGGGCTGGGCGGGCGTCGCCGCCACCGACGGCACCACCGACCTGGGTGCCGGGGCGGTGTCGGCGACGGTCGGCTCCACCGGCTCGCTGGTCACCGTGCTCGACGCGGCCCAGTTCGACGTCGGCGCCGGCTTCCTGCCCGCGGGCCCGGTCGCCGGGCCGGTGTGCCCAACCGGGGGCGCGGGGCTCGGGATCCCGGCCGGGGTCCCGCCGGAGCGCCAGCTCGCCGCGGCGGCGTTCGCGAAGTTCCTGACCAGCCCGGAGAACACCGTGCTGTTCTCCCAGGCCACCGGGTACCTGCCGCTGCGGACCTCGGCCGACACCGGCCCGCTGCTCGCCGAGACGCCGCTGCGCAAGATCGCCATCGACCAGCTCGACCGGACCCGCACCCAGGACCGGGCCCGCGCGTTCTTCCCGGGCGCCGACCAGGAGATCGCACGGACCTGTGCCAACATCCTCAACCAACGGGCCGACGTACAGACCGAGCTGACCACGCTCAGGACCACGTTGACCGGCATCTTCGACACCGACGTGAAGCCCAACATCTGACGGCGGGACGCTGACATGGCAACGGTCACCTACGACGCGGCGACGCGGATCTACCCCGGGTCGGACACCCCGGCCGTCGACGGGCTCGACCTGGAGATCGCCGACGGCGAGTTCCTGGTGCTCGTCGGGCCCTCGGGCTGCGGGAAGTCGACATCGCTGCGGATGCTCGCGGGTCTGGAGGACGTCGACGCCGGCGCCATCCGGATCGGCGACCGCGACGTCACCGACGTCCGGCCCAAGGACCGCGACATCGCGATGGTGTTCCAGAACTACGCCCTCTACCCGCACATGACGGTCGCGGCGAACATGGGCTTCGCGCTGACCAACGCGAGCCGCCCGCGCGACGGGATCGCCCGCCGCGTCGCCGAGGCGGCGACGATCCTCGACCTGGAAGGGCTGCTGGACCGCAAACCGCGTGCCCTGTCCGGCGGGCAGCGGCAGCGGGTCGCGATGGGCCGGGCGATCGTGCGCGAGCCCGCCGTGTTCTGCATGGACGAGCCGCTGTCGAACCTGGATGCGAAGCTGCGGGTCTCGACCCGCACCCAGATCGCGTCGCTGCAGCGGCGCCTGGGGGTCACCACCGTCTACGTGACCCACGACCAGGTCGAGGCCATGACGATGGGCGACCGGGTCGCGGTGCTCTCGGGAGGGGTGCTGCAGCAGTGCGCCACCCCGCGCGAGCTCTACGACCGGCCGGTGAACGCCTTCGTCGCCGGGTTCGTGGGGTCGCCGGCGATGAACCTGGTGACGGTGCCGGTGGCCACCGCGGGCCGGGTGTCGCTCGGCGGCGTCGACGTCGCGGTCCCCGGTTCCCCGTCCTCGGGCGCGGTGACGGTCGGGATCCGGCCGGAGGACCTGCGTCCGGCCGGGGCCGGGGAGGGGCTGGAGGTGACCGTCGACGTCGTCGAGGAGCTGGGGGCCGACGCCTACGTCTACGGCACCCTCACCGAGGGCTCGGGGCACGACGGGGCCGGGACGACGCTGGTCGCCCGGGTCGACGCGCGCACCCCGCCGGAGCGGGGGACCCGGCTGCGTCTGGTACCCGACCCGGACCGGACGCACGTCTTCGACGGCGACACCGGCGCTCGCCTGTCCTGACCGGGCCCGGTCCCCGTCCTCGCCCCCCCACGTCGCCTCCCCCTCGCCGTCCACACGCCTCACCCCGTTCGCACGCCTCGCCCCGTCCACACGCCCCCGGTTCGCACGCCTCGCCCCGTTCGCACGACCCGCCTCGTTCGCACGAGCGGACCCTTCGTACGAACCTTTCGTGCGAACGGCCCGCTCGTGCGAAGGCGGGGCGGGGCGTTCGGTGCGCGCGGCGGTCGGTGCGCGAGGCGTTCCGTGGGCGAGGCGTTCCGGCGCGCTCCGTGGGCGGCGGCGTTCCGTGGGCAGGGGCGTTCGGTGGGGCGAGGGGGCGTCCATGGGACGGGCCCGGACGCACCGCGGCCCCGCACCCGGGACGGGGGCGGGGCCGCGGCGTGCGTGCGGTCGGCTCAGATGAGGCCGAGCTTGGCGACGGTGTCGCGCTCCTCGACCAGCTCCGCGACGCTCGCGTCGATCTTCCCGCGGGAGAACTCGTCGATCTCCAGACCCTGGACGATCTTCCACTCGCCGTTCTCGGAGGTGACCGGGAAGGAGGAGATGATGCCCTCGGGGACGCCGTAGGAGCCGTCCGACGGGATCGCGGCGGAGGTCCAGTCGCCGGCCGGGGTGCCGTTGACCCAGTCGTGGACGTGGTCGATGGCGGCGTTGGCGGCCGACGCGGCGGAGGACGCGCCCCGGGCCTCGATGATGGCGGCGCCGCGCTTGGCGACGGTCGGGATGAAGTCGTTCTCCAGCCACTCCCGCTCGACCTGCTCGGCGGCGATCTTGCCGCCGACCTCGGCGTGGAACAGGTCGGGGTACTGGGTCGCCGAGTGGTTGCCCCAGATCGTGAGCTTGCTGATCTCGTCCAGGCCCACGCCGAGCTTCTTCGACAGTTGCGCCAGCGCACGGTTGTGGTCGAGGCGGGTCATCGCGGTGAACCGGTCGGCCGGGACGTCCGGGGCGGAGGCCTGGGCGATCAGGGCGTTGGTGTTGGCCGGGTTGCCGACGACCAGGACGCGCACGTCGTCCGCGGCACCGGCGTTGATCGCCTTGCCCTGCGGGCCGAAGATGCCGCCGTTGGCCTCGAGCAGGTCGCCGCGCTCCATGCCCTTGCTCCGGGGGCGGGCGCCGACCAGCAACGCGACGTTGGTGCCGGAGAACGCGGCGTTCGCGTCGTCGAAGATGTCGATCCCGCGCAGCAGCGGGAACGCCGAGTCGTCGAGCTCCATCGCGGTGCCCTCGGCCGCCTTGACGGCCTGCGGGATCTCCAGCAGGTTCAGCTTGACCGGGGTGTCGGACCCCAGCAGCTGCCCGGAGGCGATCCGGAAGAGCAGCGCGTAACCGATCTGGCCAGCGGCTCCGGTGACGGTAACGGTAACGGGGGTAGCAGACACGCCACGGACCCTAGCCCGGATCGCACCTGCGTACCGCGACGGGGAGCACACCCACCGCCACGCGTGGCGGGAACCACACCGACGGTAGCGTGGGCCGGGATGCGTGACGTCCCGGTGGCCGGTCGTGCACCGGCGCCGGATCTGGCCCGCGGTGCGGCGCTGCTGCTGATCGCCGTCGCGAACGTGCACACCTTCATCACCCATCGCGGGATCGGGGTGCGCACGTACCCGCTGGACCCGACCGGCGTCGACGCCTGGCTCGCCGCGGCGCAGCTGACCCTGGTCGACGGCCGTGCCTACCCGCTGTTCGCGCTGCTGTTCGGCTACGGCATCGCCGGGCTCGCCCGTCGCGCCGCCCGGGCCGGCGCCGGGCCCGAGGAGGTGCTGGCCCTGGTGCGACGCCGGGGCGGGGCACTGTGTGCGATCGGCGCGGCCCACGCGGTGCTGCTGTGGCACGGGGACTTCGTCGCCGCCTACGGGCTGATCGCGGTGGTCCTCGCGCCGGTGCTGGTCCGTGGGTCCACCGCCGTCCTGGTGCTCCTCGGGACGGCCGCGACGACGGTGCTCGCGTTGCTCTACTCCCCCGTCGCCCTGACCCGGTCCGACGCGGCGTCGGCGTCGCCGTCGCTGGTCGCACCGGATGCGCTGTCGGCGGCGGCGGAGCGGTTCGGCGAGTGGCTGTTCGGCAACCTGCTGATCAGCGCGGTCGGGTTGCTGGGGGCAGCGGTCGCCGGGGTACTCGTGGCGCGGGCCGGGTGGCTCGACGACCCGGCCCGGCACCGTCGCGCGTTGCGCCGGGCCGCGGTCCTCGGGATCGGGGCCGGGGTGCTGGGCGGGCTGCCGCTGGGGCTCGTCGCCGCCGGGGTGTGGACGCCGTCGGAGCCGGTGGCCCTCGTGGTCGGCGTACTGCACGCGGTGACCGGCTACGCCGCGGGCGCCGGGTACGCCGCGCTGGCCGGGCTGGTCGTCGCCCGGTGGACACGGTCCGCGGACGCGGCGCCGGACGGTCCGTGGGCGACGGACCGGGTCCCGGGCGACACGGGGCCGGTTCCGGGCGGGGGTGTGGCCCGTGCGCTGGTCGCGCTGGGGCGGCGCTCGCTCAGCGGCTACCTGGCGCAGTCGCTCGCGTTCGTGACCCTGTTCCCGGCCTGGACGCTCGGTCTCGGCGCAGGCCTGCCGCTGTGGGCGGCGACGCTGTGCGGGGCCGGGGTGTGGCTGGTGACCGTCCTCGTCGCCGTGGTGGCCGGGCGCCGTGGTCACCGCGGGCCGGCCGAGGTGCTGCTGCGCAGGCTCACCTACGGCCGCCACCCGGCTCCCGCGGACCGCCCGGCCGGACAGTGAACGCCACGGGTGGAGCGCCGGAGGGCGTCCGCTGCGTCCCGCGTTCGACCCGTGCCGATCATGGTGGGGTTCGGCCGGGTCCGCGGGGCGGGTGGCGGTCTAGGCTCCCGACATGAGCGGCACCGACCCCGCCGACCGGCCCCGGCCGGGCGACCCGGTGCGGCCGGGCGACCCGGTGCAGCCCATCGGCCAGGGGCACCCCGACGAGCCGGCGCAGTCCGTCAGGCCGGAGCACCCCGACCAGCCGGCGCAGCCTGTCAGGCCGGACCACCCCGACCAGCCGGCGCAGCCTGTCAGGCCGGACGATCCCGACCAGCAGGAGCAGTCCGACCAGCCGGAGCAGCTGGACCGGTCGGGGCGGCCGGGACGTCCCGGCACGGACGAGGCGACACCGTCGTGGCAGGGGGCCCCGGGGTTCTCCGGGGTCGACCCCGCGTCGGTCCCGCCGCACGCCCCGCTGCCGGGGGCACCGCCGTACCCATTGGGTACCGAGCCGGACCGCGCCGCGGTGGCCGACGGGTCCGCGACGCCGGGCACCGGCGCGGTGCTGCCCCGCTGCGTGGCCGCCGCGGCCGGGTGGGTCGCGGTCGCGCTGCTGCTCGCCCTGTTCGCCGGGGTCGGATCGTGGCCACTGCGCGGGCTCGCGCTGGTCGTGCCGTGGGGGCTCGCGTCCCTCGCGCTGGTGTTCCCCGCCCGGCGCGGGGTGGGGCCGGGCGGGCTGGTCGCGCTGGCGTTCGCCCCGTTCTGGATCGTCCACGCTTTCCTGGTCGGCCTGCTCGGCTGGTGAGGCGGCCGCGGTCCCGCCCGACACCGGCCGGCCGGGGTGTCGTGCGGCCGGCGTCGGGCGTCGCGTCCGGACGGGTGTGTACGCGGGCGCGGCGCCCGATCCCGCCGCCGGGATCGGGGCGGCCGTCGCGCGTGCGGTGCCGTGGCGCGTCGCGCCCGGACCGTCGGCAGACGACGCCCGGTCCCGAATGGCGCGGGGGTGCTGCGGCGCGCAATGATGCCGCTCACTCACCCGCCGCCGAGGAGGTCCTGGTGGACGATCACGACCCGCAGGTGCTGCAGATGGCCGACGTCGCCGACCGGTGGGTGGTGCGGTGCGACTGCGGATGCGGGGTGTTCACCCAGTACGCGTCGCGGGACGAGGCCGAGGACGCGGCGGAGCGGGCCCGCGCCGAGGCCGGCCCGCCGGCCGGGCGGGAGCCTGCGGTCGACGACGTCCTCGACGACGACGGCCGGGCCCCCGAGCGGATCTGACCTCCGCGGCGCCCCGGCCGCGGACCGGTCCCGAGCAGATCGGTCGCCGCAGACCGGTCACAGCACGTCGGTCGGGGCACGTCGGTCGGGGCACGTCGATCGCAGCACGTCGGTCTCCGCACCTCGGTCGCAGCGGATCATCTGCTGCGGCCACCCGCGACGGGTCGGGCACGGCGGGTCGGGCACGGCAGGTCGATCGCGGCGCGTCACTCGCGGCAGGCCGGTCGCGGCGCGTCACTCGCGGCGGTCCCCATGACGGGCCGGACGCGGGGCATCCGCTGCATTCATCCGCGCGGGATCAACCGCGGCGGATCCCTCGCGGCTGTCCCCCGGCGACGGGCCGGTCGTGGCAGATCACTCGCGGCGTCGCGACGTGATCACTCCGGTGTCGAACCCGGCGAGGTGCAGCCCCCCGGCGAACCGCGCGTGCTCCACCTTGAGGCAGCGGTCCATGACCACGCTCAGGCCCTCGGCCTCCGCGCGTCGGGCCAGGTCATCGTCGAACAGGCCGAACTGCAGCCAGAACGTCGACGGGTGCGGGTCGAGCGCCAGCACCTCGTCGAGCACCCCGCCGAGGTCCTCCGGGCGACGGAACACGTCGACCAGGTCCGGCACCACCGGCAGCTCGGCGAGCGACGGGTACACCGGCCGCCCGAGGATCTCGCGGGCGTTCGGGTTCACGAAGTACACCTCGAACCGGGTCGAGGCCAGCAGGTAGGTCGCGACGAAGTTGCTGGCCCGGGCCGGGTTCGCGCTCGCCCCGACGACGGCGACGGTGCGGGTCGCCGCGAGGATCTGCTGCCTCCGCCAGGCCGGCGGGTTCTCCCAGCTCACGCGTCCTCCTTCTGCGAGACGGTCAGGGCCTGGTCGAGGTCCCAGACGATGTCGTCCGGGTCCTCCAGGCCGACCGAGATCCGGATCATGTCCTCGGGGACGCCGGCGTGCTCGAGCTGCTCGGTGGTCAGCTGCTGGTGGGTGGTGGACCCGGGGTGCAGAACGAGGGTGCGGGCGTCGCCGACGTTGGCGAGGTGGCTGCACAGCTGTACCGCCTCGATGAACCGCGCCCCCGCCGCCCGGCCACCGCGCACCCCGAACGCGAAGACCGCGCCCGGCCCCGCGGGCAGGTACCGGCGGGCCCGCTCGTGGTGACGGTGCGACGGCAGCCCGGGGTAGGTCACGTACTCCACCCGCGGGTCGGCCTCGAGCCACTCCGCGACCTTTCGCGCTCCTGCCACGTGGGCCTCCATCCGCTGCGGCAGCGTCTCGACGCCCTGCATCAGCAGGAACGCCGAGTGCGCGGACAGCGTGGCGCCGACGTCGCGCAGCTGCTCGGCACGCAGCTTGGTGAGGAAGCCGAGCTCCTGGAAGTTGCCCCACCAGGTGAGCCCGCCGTAGGACGGAACGGGCTCGGTCATCCCGGGGAAGCGGCCGTTGCCCCAGTCGAACCGGCCGGACTCGATCACGACGCCGCCGAGGGTGGTGCCGTGCCCGCCGAGGAACTTGGTCACCGAGTGGATCACGATGTCCGCGCCGTGCTCCAGCGGCCGGCACAGGTAGGGCGTCGCCAGTGTCGCGTCGATGGTCAGCGGGAGCCCGGCCGCGTGCGCGACCTCGGCGAGCCCGGCGATGTCGGCGACCTCGCCGCCGGGGTTGGACACGACCTCGGCGAAGACGAACTTGGTGTTCTCCCGGATCGCGGCGGCGTAGTCGGCCGGGTCGGTACCCGGTACGAAGGTGGTGTCGACGCCGAAGCGGCGCAGCGTCACGTCGAGCTGGGTGATGGTGCCGCCGTAGAGCCCCGCCGCGGCGACGGCGTGGTCGCCCGCCCCGGCGAGGGCGGCGAAGGTCAGGAACTCGGCGGCCTGCCCGCTGGCCGTGCACACCGCACCGATGCCGCCGTCGAGGCTGGCCAGACGCTCCTCCAGCGCCGACACCGTCGGGTTCGCGATCCGGGAGTAGATCAGCCCGTACTTCTGCAGCGCGAACAGCGCCGCGGCGTCGTCGGTGTCGCGGAAGACGTAGCTGGTCGTCTGGTGGATCGGGACCGCACGCGACCCGGTCGCGGCGTCCGGCACCGTCCCGGCGTGCACGGCTCGGGTGCGGAAGCCCCAGGCCCGGTCCTGCTGATCATCGCGCTCGCTCACACCCCCATCCTGCCCCGGCTACAGGTGCTCGCGCAGGAAGGCCCGCACCCGCTCGGTCGCATCCGTCGCCGAGGGCTCGTGGTACTCCGCGTGCAGCGGCGTCCGCCGGGCGACCGCCCCCTTCACGCCCGGGGTGCGGGTCATGAACGAGTGTCCCGCCTCGGGGTAGACGACGACGTCGTGCGGGATCCCCCGCTGCTCCAGGTCGGCCTCCAGGCGCTGCGGGTAGCCGTCGGCGAACTGCGCGTCCCGCCCGCCGAAGCTCGCGACGACGGGGCAGACCGGTTCCACGGCGGTGCCGGCGCGGCCGTAGAACGGCACGGCGACCCGGTACAGGCCGCTCTGGGACAGCAGCATCGCGAAACCGCCGCCCATGCAGAACCCCATGACGCCGATCCGCCCGGCGTCGACGGTCGGCTGGTCGGCCAGCCAGCGTCGCGCGGACTCGCAGTCGCCGAGCGCGGCGCCGCGGCCGGTCGCCATCGTCGCGACCGTCGAGGCGATGCACAGCGGCTTCACCCGGCCGCGGGCGAACAGGTCGGGGATCAGGACGGTGTAGCCGTCGCGGGCCAGCTCGCGGGCGATCCGGCGCATCTCCGGGGTCATCCCGAAGATCTCGTAGATCATCACGATGGCGGGGCCGGGGGTGTCGGTCTCGGGGCGGGCCAGGAAACCGGGCAGCCTCCCGCCGTTGACGCTGGGCAGCGAGACCTCGGACTCGACGGTCACGGGCGGGTGTCCCTCCGGTCACGGGGGACCCGGACGAGTCCCTCCTGCATGGTGGTGGCGACCAGACGGCCGTCGGCGGTGAAGAACCGGCCGCTCGCCAGGCCGCGGCCCCCGGACGCGGCCGGGGAGAAGCACGAGTAGAGCAGCCACTCGTCGGCACGGACGGGGGCGTGGAACCACATCGCGTGGTCCAGGCTCGCCATCTGCAGCCCGGTGCGGGGCACGTCGTGCCGGGCGACGACCGACCCGAGCAGGGTGAGGTCGCTGGCGTAGGTGAGCAGGCACACGTGCAGCAACGGGTCGTCGGGCAGCTCGCCGTCGGCGCGCAGCCACAGCCGCATCGGGTCGTCGGACGGGCCGGGGTGGTCCTGCGACCACGACGGCTCGTCGATCAGCCGGATGTCCAGCGGCCGGGGCAGCCCGGCCATCCAGCCACCGTCCCCGCGGGCGGCCCGGGTGCCGAGGTCGTCGACGGCGTCCGGGGCGGGGACGTCCGACGGCATCGGCTGGGCGTGCTCCAGACCGTTCTGCGGCAGCTGGAACGACGCCGACAGCGAGAAGATCGCCTCGCCGCGCTGGATGGCGAGCACCCGGCGGGTGGTGAACGAGCGGCCGTCGCGGACCCGCTCGGTCGCGTAGACGATCGGGATGCTCGGGTCCCCGGGGCGGATGAAGTAGGCGTGCAGGGAGTGTACGCCCCGATCGGCGGGCACCGTCCGCCCGGCCGCGACGAGCGCCTGCCCCGCCACCTGGCCGCCGAACACCCGCGGCAGCGAGACCGGGGGGCTCACGCCCCGGAAGAGGTTGTCCTCCAGGCGTTCCAGGTCCAGCAGCGCGGCCAGGTCGTCGAGGACGGCCTGGCCGCGCGGTTCACCGTCGGCTGCGGTCTCGGGAGCGGGTACGGGATCGGCACTCACGCCGGGGAGTATGCCCGGCGCCGCTCAGGCGTGGTCGTCCTCGCCCAGCCGGTGCACGCGGATCAGGTTGGTCGAGCCGACCGTGGAGGGCGGCGACCCGGCGACGACGACCACCAGGTCCCCCGGCTTGAAGCGCCCGATCGACAGGATCGCGTGGTCGACCTGGCGGATCATCGCGTCGGTCGAGTCGACCTTGTCGACGAGGAAGGTCTCCACCCCCAGGTCATCGCGAGCTGGCTGCGCACCGCGGGCTCCGGGGTGAACGCCAGCAGCGGGAGCCGGGTGTGCAGCCGGGCCAGGCGGCGGACGGTGTCGCCGGACTGGGAGAACGCGACCAGCGCCCGCGCCGAGAGCCGCTCGCCGATGTCACGGGCGGCGTAGGACAGCACCCCGCGCTTGGTGCGGGGCACGTGGTTGAGCGGCGGCACGTCCGCCGGGCCCGCCTCGACGGCCTCGACGATCTCGGCCATCGTGCGCACGGTCTTGATCGGGTAGCGGCCGACGCTGGTCTCGCCGGACAGCATCACCGCGTCGGTGCCGTCGAGCACGGCGTTGGCGACGTCGGAGGCCTCGGCGCGGGTCGGGCGCGAACTGGTGATCATCGACTCCAGCATCTGGGTCGCGACGATGACCGGCTTGGCGTTCTCCCGGGCGATCTGCACCGCGCGCTTCTGGACCAGCGGCACGTTCTGCAGCGGCAGCTCCACGCCGAGGTCGCCGCGGGCGACCATGATGCCGTCGAAGGCGAGCACGACGGCCTCGAGGTTGTCGACGGCCTCCGGCTTCTCCAGCTTCGCGATCACCGGGACGCGGCCGGCGCCGGTGTTGTCCATGATCTTGTGGACGAGGTCGATGTCGGCGGGGCTGCGCACGAACGACAGCGCGACGACGTCGACCCGCAGCGACATCGCGAACTCCAGGTCCGCGACGTCCTTGTCCGACAGCGCGGGCACCGAGATGTTCATCCCCGGCAGCGACAGTCCCTTGTTGTCCGAGACGGGGCCGCCCTCGGTGACCCGGCAGACCACGTCGTTGCCGTCGACGGCGACGACCCGCAGGCCGACCTTGCCGTCGTCGACCAGCATCCGGTCGTCGACCTGTGCGTCCTGGGCGAGGCCCTTGTAGGTGGTGGAGATCCGGTCGCGGGCGCCGGCCACGTCGTCGACCGTGATCCGCACCTCCTCGCCGGTCGCCCACTCGGTGGGCCCGTCGGTGAAGCGGCCGAGTCGAATCTTCGGGCCCTGCAGGTCGGCGAGGATGCCGACGGCGCGCCCGGTCGAGTCGGCGGCGTCGCGGACCATCTCGTAGACGCGCTTGTGGTCGGCGCGGTCCCCGTGGCTGAAGTTGAGCCGGGCCACGTCCATGCCCGCTTCCACGAGGTCACGGATCCGGTCCGGGGTCGCCGTGGCCGGACCGATGGTACAGACGATCTTGGTTCGACGTGTCACGGCTATCAGGGTAGCGCTGTCTGGAACGATCAGGAGGACGGGAACCCGGCCTGTCGGCGTCCGGGTCGACGGTGTTCATCCCGGCGGTCACCGGTGGAGCAGACTGGGGCCGTGCGCGTCCAGCCGTTCGTCCTGTCGGTCCTGTTGAGCCTGGTGGTGCTGTTCACCCCGGCGTCGGGGGTCCCGACGGCACCCCCGGGCACCGACAAGCTCGTCCACCTGCTGCTGTTCGCGCTGCTGGCGTGGACCGGGCGGACCGCGGGCATCCGGGTGTGGCCGCTGTTGGGTGGGCTCGCCGGGTACGCGGCCGCCTCGGAGGTCGCGCAGGCGCTGCTGCCGATCGGGCGCAGCGGGGACGTCCTCGACGCGCTCGTGGACGTGGCCGGCGCGGCGCTCGGGCTGGGCCTGGCCGCCCTGGTGGCGCGGCGCCGCCCGGGCCGTACGGCGTCGTCCCGGCTCTGAGCCGGGCCGGGCGGACGGGACCGCTCAGCCGGAGGGGCGCTGGGTGGCGTCGGCGAAACGGGCCAGGGTCGCCGCGATCGCGCGGGTGTAGCGGTCCAGCGTCACCGTGTCGACGTTGCCGGTCCGGTCGCAGGCCGAGTGGTAGCACTCGTCGTAGGCACGGCCCGCCTCGCCGCCCCACAGCCGTGCCTGCTCGCGGGACTTGGTGTCCTCGTCACCGGTGACCGCACCGGCGACCGGGATGCCGACCTCGGCGAAGGGCGCGTCGTCGTCACCGTAGAGGCCGATGGTCTCCGGCTGCGGTGCACCCGCGGCGGCGAGCTCCTCGGCCAGCACCGAGGCCACCACCCCGGACCCGGACGGGCCCCGCTCCTCCTCGTCCTCCCCGCGTCCCCCCTGCACGAAGTAGCCGCCGTTGGGCGAGCCGAGCATGTCGGCGTTGAGGTAGAGCAGGTGCTGGTCGCGCTGCTCCTCCGACAGCGACGACACGTAGCCGGTCGAGCCCTGCAGGTCGTCCTCCTCCGAGCCCCAGAACCCGAAGGAGACGGTGGCGCCGACGCCCGGCTGCGGGCCGAGCGCGGTGGCGACGGCGAGCAGCCCGGCGATGCCGCTGCCGTCGTCGTTGATCCCGGGGCCGTCCGGCACGGAGTCGAGGTGGGCGCCGGCCAGCACGACCCGGCCGGGGTCGCCACCGCGGGTGCGGGCGACGACGTTGCGCAGCTCGCGGCCGTCGCCGGCGTCGTAGGTGGGGGTGGTGACGTCGAACCCGGCGTCACGCAGCACGCCGGCGACGTAGTCGACCGTCGCGTCGTAGCCGGGGGTCCCGGCGGCGCGGTTGCCGCCGTTGTCGTCGGCGATGCGTTCCAGGGCCGCCAGGTGCGGTATCGCGGCCTCGCCGGTCGCGGCGCCCGTGACCTGCTGGGACAGCGCCCCGGCGGGCGGCGGCGCGGTGGCGGGCGTGGCTGCGGTGCACCCGGCGACGACGAGCGTCGCCGCCGCCAGTGCCAGCAGCCCGTCCCGGGTGCCTCGGCCCCGCCCCTGCACTCCCATGCCACTCCCCCGTGCGTCGCCCGGACGACGTCCGTCCGTCTCCGGTGTTCGTGACCCGGCCGTCGTCCGGATCACCGCGCCGGGTCTCGACCGTGTCACGGAAACCCACTCGCCGCTGCCCGGCCCCCGGGCCCGACACGGTGACGCGACCCGCGCCCGGTGACCCCGCCGGCCCCGCGGGAACGCGCCGGCCCCGCGGGACCCCGCCGGCCCGGCGGGAACACGCCGGCCCCGCGGGACCCCGCGGCCGGACGGGGACGCAGCGGCCGGGCGGCGCGACGCGGCGCGGACGGCGGGCCCGCGACGGACCAGCGGCGGATCAGCGGCGCGGGAGCTCGCTGGGCCCGACGTGGTCGTCGAGCCACTCGGTGACCGGCCGGGACGCCCGCCACACCGTGCGGACGCGGTCACGGGCCCGCGGCCCGTGCAGCACGTCGTCCGGCGCCCAGCGTCGCGACACGAAGAGCCCCTTGTGCCGCAACAGCTCCAACCTCGGGTGGTCGGGGTCGGTGCCGCGCGGGCGGGTCGCGAGGGTCGTGCCGTCGACGGTGAGGCCGGCGGCCCGCGCGGTCTCCAGGCGGGACCGCAGGTCCTCGCCGCGGCGCTCGTCGTCGACACTCTCCCGGTAGCGGGTCAGCTGGTCGGGCGCCATGAAGTAGTAGCCGCCGGCGGCCAGCATCCCCTCCGCGGACACCTCGACGTAGAACGGCTCGGTGAAGCCGCCGCAGTGGGTCTTGTACGGCGTCTTGTCCGCGGCGAACCGGACGTCCCGGTAGGGCCGGAAGACCTTGCCCGCCCCGAACTCCGGCTCGAGGTCGGCGAGCAGCGCCAGCATCGGGCCGCGGACGTCGGCCTCGTAGACCTCGCGCTGGTCGGTCCAGTACGCCCGGGAGTTGTCGGCGAGCAGGCCGTCGTAGAACTCGACGGCGCCGTCGCCGAAGCCCGCGAACGCGCTCACGCGTCCTCGCGCGCCTGGGGCTTCCCCGGCGCGACGGTGCCGTCCTGCCCGACGGTGCGCTCCGGCGCGACAGCGCTCTCCTGCCCGGCAGCGCTCTCCGGCCCGGCAGCGCGCTCCGACCCGGCAGCGCCGTCCGGCCCGACGGTGTCCTCCGGCGCGGGCGCGACGAACTCCTCGCGCCCGCGCCGGGCGAACGCGACGTACAGCACCGCCCCGATGAACACGACGGCGGCGACGACGACATTGATCCGGACGTCGCCGAAGACCCGGGTCGCGGGGTCGGTACGCATCAGCTCGATGAAGAACCGGCCGAGGGTGTAGCCCGCGACGTAGAGCGCGAAGACCCGGCCGTGCCCGAGCCGGAACCGGCGGTCGGCCAGCACGATCAGCGCGGCCACGACCAGGTTCCACAGCAGCTCGTAGAGGAACGTGGGGTGCACGACCGCGATCGGCGTCGGGTCCAGCGCGACGCCGCCGAGCGGGTCCTCGAGCCCGGTCCCCGGGTCCACCCGGCGGTAGATCTCCAGCCCCCAGGGCAGGGTGGTCGGGCCGCCGTAGAGCTCCTGGTTGAACCAGTTGCCGAGCCGGCCGACCGCCTGGGCGACGATGATGCCGGGCGCGACCGCGTCGGCGAACAGCGGCAGCGGGACACCGTGACGACGGCAGCCGATCCAGGCGCCGACCCCGCCCAGGGTGATGGCACCCCAGATCCCGAGCCCGCCGTTCCAGATCTCCAGCGCACCCCACGGGTCGCCGCCGGGACCGAAGTAGGTCCGCCAGTCGGTGGCGACGTGGTAGAGCCGCCCGCCGAGCAGGCCGAACGGGACCGCCCACACCGCGACGTCGAGCACCGTCCCGGCCCGCCCGCCGCGCGCCTGCAGCCGCCGCTCGCCCCACCACAGGGCGACGGCGATGCCGGCGATGATGCACAGCGCGTAGGCCCGGACCGGGATCGGGCCGAGGTGCCAGACGCCACGGTCCGGGCTGGGGATCGAGGCGGGCAGCGCCGCGGCGAGCGTGACGAGCACGGCTCAGCCGCCGTTGCGGCTGCAGGACGGGTGGAACCCGGCCGCGACCAGCCCGCGGACCGCGGCCGCCGGGTCCCCGCTGGTCACCAGACCCTCGCCGACCAGCACGGCGTCGGCTCCCCAGCCGGCGTAGGTGAGCAGGTCACCGGGGCTGCGGACGCCGGACTCGGCGACCTTGAGGACGTGCGACGGCAGGCCGGGCGCGATCTCGCCGAAGACCGAGCGGTTGACCTCGAGGGTGTGCAGGTTGCGGGCGTTCACGCCGATCAGCGTGGCCCCGGCCTCCAGCGCGCGGTCGCACTCCTCCTCGGTGTGCACCTCGACCAGCGGGGTCATCCCGAGGGACTCGACCCGGTCCAGCAGCGAGGCGAGCACCGGCTGCTCCAGCGCGGCGACGATCAGCAGCACGACGTCCGCGCCGTGCGCCCGCGCCTCGTGCACCTGGTAGGGCGTGACGACGAAGTCCTTGCGCAGCAGCGGGGTGTCGACCCGGGCGCGGACCGCGTCGAAGTCGGCCAGCGAACCGCCGAACCGGCGCTGCTCGGTGAGCACGCTGATGACCCGCGCCCCGTTGGTGGAGTAGGCCTCGGCGAGGTCGGCCGGATCGGGGATGTCGGCGAGCGCCCCCTTCGAGGGGCTGGCCCGCTTCACCTCGGCGATGACGCCGACGCCCGGCTCGCGCAGGGCCGCCATCGCGTCCCGCGGCGGCGGCGCGGCCGCGGCCCGGCGTTTGATCTCGGCGAAGTCGACCGCGCTCTCGCGCTCGGCGAGGTCCTCCCGGACCCCGTCCACGATGGACTCCAGGACGCTGGGTACGCGACCCGGTGTCCCGTTCGGGTGTCCGGCAGTACCGGCAGTGCCCGTAGTGCTCACAGGGCCGACTCCTCCTCCGCTCGCGCGTCGCCCGGATGTCGAGGTCATGCTAGTTCTCCCCCTCACGCGGGCCGACGGTCGGGTCACCGCCGGCGTCGAGCCGTTCCCAGGCCGCCCGGTCGGGATCGGTCGGTGTGGTGGCCGCCTGCGTCCCCGGTGCGGCGTACCGGGCGCCGAGCCGCGGCAGCCGCGGCTCGCGGACCACCAGCAGCACCGCCGCGGCGAGCGCGACGACCCCGCCGACGACGGCCAGCCAGGGCCACGGCGTGGCCGAGACCGCACCGGAGCCGGCCGGGGCGTTCGGGGCGGTGAGCCCGGAACGGGCCGAGGCCAGCACCACCGCCGTCGGCGGGACGGCCACCAGCCGCAGGGTCAGCACCACCGCGGCCGCTCCGGCGAGCCCGACCAGCACGCCGAGCACCCGACGGGCGATCCCGGACAGGGCGACCAGCGCGGCGACGGCCGCCACCAACAGCGCGGCGACCGCCGTGACCGCCGGCTGCAGCTGCGCGCCGGTGGCACCGAGCTCGACGGTGCCCCGGGTGGCGGTGGGTACCTCCAGCACGAACCACTCGGCGGCGCCGGCGCCCCACAGGGCCCCGGCGCCGAGCAGCAGGCCGAGCACGGTCAGGCCGAGTGCCCGCCGGTCGGTGCGGGTCGCCGCGGTCGCGACGGCCCCGTCGTCGCCGGGCGCCGTCACGGGCTCTCCGGGGCCGGCGGGGGTGACATGGAACCCGCCGCCGCGACGGCCGAGAGCACCGCCCGGGCCTTGTTCAGGCACTCCAGGTCCTCCGCGGCCGGGTCGGAGTCGGCGACGATCCCGCCACCCGCCTGCACGTAGGCGGTGCCGCCCCGGATCATCGCGGTGCGGATGGCGATCGCGGTGTCGGCGTTGCCCGCGAAGTCCAGGTAGCCGACGATGCCGCCGTACTGGCCGCGCCGGGTCGGCTCCAGCCGGTCGATGACCTGCATCGCCCGGACCTTCGGCGCCCCGGACAGGGTGCCTGCGGGGAAGCAGGCGACGACGGCGTCGAACGCGGTGCGGTCCCCGCGCAGCAGCCCGGTCACCGTCGACACCAGGTGCATCACGTGGCTGTAGCGCTCGATCTCGAAGAAGTTCCGCACGGTGACCGTGCCCGGCTCGCAGACCCGGCCCAGGTCGTTGCGGCCGAGGTCGACGAGCATCAGGTGCTCGGCGCGCTCCTTCTCGTCGCCGCGCAGCTCCTTCTCCAGGAGCTGGTCCTCCTCGTCGGTCGCCCCCCGCCAGCGGGTACCCGCGATCGGGTGCGTGGTGGCGCGCCCGTCGAGCACGCTGACCAGCGCCTCCGGGCTGGACCCGACGATGGAGAACGGCTCACCGCCCGCGGCGTCGTCGAGGCGCAACAGGTACATGTACGGGCTGGGGTTGGTGGTGCGCAGGATCCGGTAGACCTCGAGCGGGTCGGCGGAACACTCCATCTCGAAGCGCTGCGACAGCACGATCTGGAACGCCTCGCCCGCCCGGATCTGCTCCTTCGCGTCCTCGATCGCGGCGTGGTGCTGCTCGGGGGTGCGGCGGCGCAGGAACTCCGGCCGGGTCGGGGTGTAGACGGCCACCGAGCTGGGCGAGGGCACCGCCAGCTCACCGGTCATCCGGTCCAGCCGGGCGACCGCGTCGTCGTAGGCGGCGTCCACGCGCTCGTCGGTGGCGTCCCAGTTGATCGCGTTCGCGATCAGGGTGACGGTCCCCTCGTGGTGGTCGAGCGCGGCCAGGTCGGTCGCGAGCAGCATGACCAGCTCGGGCAGCGCCAGGTCGTCGACGGCCGGGTCGTCGGGGTCGGCGATGCGCTCGACGCGACGGACGATGTCGTAGCCGAGGTAGCCGACCATGCCACCGGTCAGCGGCGGCAGACCGGGCAGCGGCTCGGAGTGCAGCTCGGTGACCACGGTGCGCAGTGCGTCCAGCGGGTCACCGGTGGTGGGCAGGCCGTCGGGGACCTCCCCGGTCCAGACCAGCTCGCCGTCGACGGCGGTGAGCGCGGCGGCGCTGCGGGCACCCACGAACGACCAGCGCGACCAGGAACGGCCGTTCTCGGCGGACTCCAGCAGGAACGTGCCGGTGCGCTCACCCGCGAGCTTGCGGTACACCCCGACCGGGGTCTCGTCGTCGGCCAGCAGCCGGCGGGTCACCGGGATGACCCGGTGCGCGCGGGCCAGCTCCCGGAACTCCGCACGGGTGGGGCTCACCGCGCCCAGGGCCGCGGCCGCGGGGGCGGCGGCCCCGGCCGTCGTCGCGCCACCGGATGCGTGCTGGGTCCGCTGGGTCATGCGACTCATTGTCCCCGAGCAGTGACGGCCGCCCTCGCGCGGGTGAGGATGGGGCGCATGACCGATCCGAGCGCCCCCTCACCCCCGGACCCGGGTGCGCCGCCCCGGCGGCGCGGTCGCCGGTCCGGCGGCGCGGACACCCGTGCCGGGCTGCTCGCGGCCGCCCGGACCGAGTTCGCCGACCGCGGGTTCGAGGGGGCCACGGTCCGCCGGATCGCCGAGCGCGCCGAGGTGGACCCGGCCATGGTCAACCACTGGTTCGGCGGCAAGGAGAAGCTGTTCCTCGCCGCGCTCGACCTGCCGATCGAGCCCGAACAGGTCCGCGAGCGCGTGCTGAGCGGTCCGCAGGACGCCGTCGGCGAGCGGATCGTGCGCACGTTCCTCACCGTGTGGGACACCGGCGGCGGCGCCCCCATGGCGGCGATGCTGCGCAGCGTCGCCGGGCACGAGGCGGCTGCCCGGATGCTGCGCGAGTTCGTCGGCAAGGCCATCCTGGTCCCGGTCACCCGGGTGCACTCCCCCGACCGGCCCGACGAGCGCGGCGCGCTGGTCGCCTCGCAGCTGATCGGGCTGGGCATGATCCGCTACGTCGTGCGGCTGGAGCCGCTGGCCTCGGCGCCGCGCGAGGAGGTCGTGGCCGCCGTCGGCCCGACCGTGCAGCGCTACCTGACCGGGAACCTGGGGTCGACGAACCCCGAGGAGTAGGCGGCGACGACGGCCTGGGTCCGGTCCCGCGAGCCGGTCTTCGCGAGCACCCCGGCCACGTGGGTCTTCACCGTCTCCACCCCCAGGTACAGGTCCGCGGCGATCTCGGCGTTGGACAGCCCACGGGCCATCAGCGTGAGCACCTCGCCCTCCCGCACGGTGAGCCCGGCCCCGGCGAGCCGGTCGCCGCCGTCGCCGGCGAAGCCCGCGACGAGCTCACGCAGAGCCGAGGGGAACAGGACCGACTCCCCCGCGGCGACGGTGTGCACCGCACGGACGATCTCCCGCGGCGGGGTGCGCTTGAGCAGGAAGCCGCTCGCACCCGCCCGCATCGCGTCGAGGACGTACCGGTCGTGGCCGAACGTGGTGAGCACCAGCACCCGGGGTGGGTCGGGGGCGCGCAGCAGCGCGCGGGTGGCGGTGAGGCCGTCGACGGCCGGCATCCGCACGTCCATCAGTACGACGTCGGGGCGCAGGCGCGCGACGAGGCCGGGCACCTCGGCGCCGTCGGCGGCCTCGCCCAGCACCCGTAGGCCGGGGTCGGCGTCGAGCACCGCCCGCAGCCCGGCGCGGATCAGCTCCTCGTCGTCGACCAGCAGGATCCCGAAGGTCTCGCCGTTCGTCACCGTTCCCCCTCCCCGCCACCGGACCCGTTCCGGTCCGTCCTACCGCGACGGTCCCGCCGCGCGTGCTCCGCCGCGCCGGTCGTCGGTCCCGCTGTGGGCCCCGGGACCGGGCAGCCGGGCGTGCAGCACCCAGTGACCGCCGCGCGGGCCGGCGTCGAGCCCGCCCCCGAGCAGCGCGACCCGGGCGGCGGCGCCGGCCAGACCGCGCCCGCCGCCGTCGCGGGGCGGGACGGGTGGGCCGAGCGGGCTGATGACGGTCAGGGTCAGCCCGCCCCCGGCGCGGCGCAGGACGAGCACGACCGGGCCCGGTCCTGCGTGACGCAGCGCGTTGGTCAGCGCCTCGCGGGCCAGCCGGTACGCCTCGCGCGAGACCGTGCCGGGGACCGGCGGGCCGTCGTCCACCGTGGCGGTCAGGTCGGCCCCCGCGGCTCGGACACCCGCGAGCAGGGTGCTGAGGTCGTCGAGGTCCGCGGCAGGACGGTCGGTCCCGGCGGGCCCCGGGGAGCCGGCGGGACCGGGCGTGTGGCCCGGGCCCCCGTGGCCGGTCGGGCCGGGCGGGTCGACCGGCACCGCGTCGGGGTCGCGCGCCAACAGCCCGAGGACGTGGTCGAGGTCGTCGAGGGCGGCCCGGCCGGTGTCGGCGATCGCGGCCAGCGCCCGCCGGACGAACGCCGGGTCACTGTCCAGCAGCTCCGCGGCCGCTCCGGCCTGCAGCGTCGTCACGGTCAGCGCGTGGCCCACCGAGTCGTGCAGCTCCCCCGCCAGCCGGTCCCGTGCGGCCCGCTGCTCGGCCCGGCGCCGTTCCCGGTCCAGCTCGGCGGCCAGGCGCTCGGCGGGGGTCGGGCCGAGGACGCGGGCCGCGAAGCGGGCCTGCACCACGCCCAGTCCCGCCGGGACGGCCGCGGCGAGCAGCACGGCCGCCACCGCCGCGGGCGGGCACCACCAGGCGGCTGTCCCGGTCGGCAGCGGCGACCGCAGCACCCAGGGCGCCTGCAGCAGCGCGACCGCGGTCGGGACCAGCCACAGGACGGCGGCGGCACCCACCGCGCCCATGAGCACCGCGAGCAGCATCCAGGCCGCACCTCGCAGCCGTCCGCCGCCGCGTGGGTCGGGGAGGTCGGCGTCGAGCAGGGTGCGGGCGGCCGTGGTCGCCAGCTCCCGCACACCCGGCAGCACCAGCACCCCCGCCCCCACGACGACGGCCGGCACGCCCAGCGCGAGCGCCACCGCGGGCCCTGCGGCCGCGCCGGTGCCCGCCACGAGCCACGCCACCGCGACGTAGGGCAGCCCGATGACCGCCCCGAGCAGGCAGTGCACGGCGCGGCGCGCGGCGACGGCGATCTCCACCCGCCGATCGTCGCAGACCGGGGCGGGTGCCCGGCTCCCTCGCGCGGGGGAGCCGGTCCCCCTCGCAGGCGGGATCCGCCGCGGGCGCCGGCGCCGGACCGTGGACGCCATGACGACCACCGACCTTCCGGCCCCGCCGGACACCCGCCGCCCGCGCCGCGCCCTGGGCGCCGCAGCCGCCGCCGGGACCCTGCCCTACCTCGCCCTCAAGACCGCCTGGCTGACCGGTCACCCGGTCGGGCTGAGCGACCCCGCCCTGGTCGCGGGAGGGTCGATGGCCCTGCTCAACGCCATCACCGTGGGCCTGGACCTGTGCCTGGTCGCGGTGGCCGTGACACTCGGGTCGCGGTACCCATTGCGCGCCCCGGCGGTGGTGGTGCTGCTCCCGGCCTGGGTCGCGACCGGCCTGCTGGCACCGATCGCGCTCGTCTCGTTCCCGCTGACGCTGCTGTTCCCCGACACCGCGGGCACGGGTATGGAACCGTGGGTGCGGCCGACGGTCTACGGCGGGTTCGCCTGGCAGGGGGTGTTCCTGCTGGCCGCGTTCGCCCTGCTGGCCCGCGAGCGGTGGGGCTCCGGGCCACGGCCCGCCGGACCCGCCCCCGAGCTGGGACGGGTACTGCTCGGCGGCGGTGCGGTGACCGGTGTGCTCGGCGCCGGGCTCGGCGTCGCGTACGGGGTCCTGTCCGGCTCGGTGCCGCTGCTGGTGCAGGGTGTGGTGGTCGCCGCCGTCGCCGTGGCCGGGATCGGGGGCGCCGCCGCGCTGGTCCGAGGCACGGGCGGGCCGCTCGCGGTCCTCGCCGCGTGGACGGGCAGTGCCGTCCCGTTCGCCGACGGGCTGTGGACCGCGGCCACGACGATGGGCGGCTCACCGCTGTCGGCCGCGGGGGCCGCGGCGTACGGGCTCGGGAACCTGGCGGGCCTGCTCTCCGGGTTCGCGCTCGCCGTGGCGGCGCTGGTCGCCGTCACCTGGCCTCGTGCCGGATGACCGGCGCGACGGTCTGCGGCGTCCGTCCCGCCGGCTCCCGGTTGCGGGAGGAGGAGACGTCGAGCGCCGGGCTGGTCGGTCTCGCGGCCAACCTCCTCATCTGCGTGACCGGGTCTCTGGCCGTCACCCGGTCCCGCCGTTCCGACGAGGTGGGAGTCGGCGCCTGACCGACGACCGCGCAGGAGCGGTGGCCGCCGTCCCGGCCCGACCGCACACTGGGGCCATGGTCGATCTGTCCGCCCGGCTCCCCGACGCCGTCACCGACCGGCTCGCGGCCCTGCGCTCGCGGGTCGGCTCGGCGGTGTTCAGCCGGGTCGCCGGGGACGAGGGCTCCGGCCGCCGGGCCCGCGTGCTCGGCGCCGAGGGCCCGCGCTGGTTCCCCGAGGACGCCGCGATCCGCACCGTGCACGGCGACGCGTCGATGTTCGTCGGCGGGCTGCGGGCGCTGCTGCTGCAGTCGCTGCACCCGCTGGCCATGGCCGGGGTCGCCGGGCACTCCGGGTTCCGGGGCGACCCGTGGGGACGGCTGCAGCGCACCTCCTACTTCCTGGCCGCGACGACGTTCGGCCCGGCCGAGGAGGCCGAGCGGGTGATCGCGCGGATCCAGCGGGCCCACGTCCACGTCCGCGGGACGGCGCCGGACGGGCGGCCGTACTCGGCGTCGGACCCGCACCTGCTCCGCTGGGTGCACATCGCCGAGATCGACAGCTTCCTCACCGCACACGACCGCTACGGCACCACCCCGCTCGACGCCGCCGGGCGCGACGCCTACGTCGCCGACACCGCGCTCGTCGCCCGGAAGCTGGGCGTGCCCGACCCGCCCGAGTCCACCGCGGAGCTGCGGGCGCAGCTCGACGGGTACCGGCCCGAGCTGGCCGGGACCCCCGCCGCCCGCGACGCCGCCCGGTTCCTGCTGTGGGAGCCGCCGCTGCCGCTGTCGGCGCGGGTGCCGTACTCGGTGCTGGCCGCCGCGTCGGTGGGGCTGATGCCGCGCTGGACGCGGCTGCCGCTGCGCCTGCCCTGGCTGCCCGTCGCCGAGGCGACCGTGGTGCGGGCCGGTGGGCACGCGATCACCGCCGGGATCCGGTGGGTCACCTCGGCGCCCGCCCAGCCGCCACCGATGCCGCCGGCGCACCCGTGAGCGGTCAGATCCCGCCGCCGCACCCGAGCCGGGTCACGAGGTAGGTCCGTTCCTGCTCCTCGCGGCGGGCCTCGGCCTCGGCCAGCGACTCCGGGATCGGGTCCGTGTCGTGCTCGGCGACCCACTGCTCCGGACGAACCGGCTCGGGCATGGTCCGCCAGCGGGCACGCGGGTCGTGGCAGTCCTGCGCGTTGTCCTCGGGATCCATCTCCCGAGGGTGCCCGATCCGCCCCGTCGTCGCACCGGGGAACTCACACCCCGGCGCCGCCCCCGGCGAGCAGGACGTCGGTGTCGAAGCAGGTCCGGGTGCCGGTGTGGCACGCAGGCCCCTCCTGGTCGACGACCACGAGCACCGCGTCGCCGTCGCAGTCGAGCCGCACCTCGTGCACGTGCTGGACGTGCCCGGAGGTGGCCCCCTTGACCCAGTACTCCTGCCGCGACCGCGACCAGTAGGTCCCCCGGCCGGTGGTCAGGGTGCGGTGCAGCGCCTCGTCGTCCATCCAGCCGACCATCAGCACCTCACCGGCGCGGGACTGCACCACGGCGCAGACCAGCCCGTCGGCGTCGCGCTTGAGGCGGGCCGCGATGCCCGGGTCGAGCGCGGACTCACCGGCGCCGACCCGGGTGTCCTGTGTGGTCATCGGATCTCGACCCCCTCCGCGCGCAGCGCGTCCTTGACCTCGCCGATCCGCAGCTGACCGAAGTGGAACACGCTGGCGGCCAGCACCGCGTCCGCTCCGGCCCGCACGGCCGGGGCGAAGTGCTCGACCGCTCCGGCACCGCCGGAGGCGATCACCGGGACGTCGACGACCTTGCGGACCGCGGTCAGCATGTCCAGGTCGAACCCGGCGCGGGTGCCGTCGGCGTCCATCGAGTTCAGCAGGATCTCCCCGACCCCGAGCTCCTGGCCGCGCTCGGCCCACTCGACGGCGTCGATCCCGGCGGAGCGGCGCCCGCCGTGCGTGGTGACCTCCCAGCCCGACGGCTGCGGCCGCTCCCCCTCCGGCACCCGGCGGGCGTCCACCGACAGCACGATGCACTGGCTGCCGAAGCGGCGCGACATCTCGTGCAGCAGCGTGGGCCGGGCGATCGCGGCGGTGTTCACCGACACCTTGTCCGCGCCCGCGCGGAGCATCCGGTCGACGTCGTCCGGGGTGCGGATGCCGCCGCCGACGGTCAGCGGGATGAACACCTGCTCGGCGGTACGACGCACCACGTCGATCATCGTCCCGCGCTCCGAGGAGGAGGCGGTGACGTCGAGGAAGGTCAGCTCGTCGGCGCCCTCGGAGTCGTACACACGGGCCATCTCCACCGGGTCCCCGGCGTCGCGCAGCTCCCGGAAGTTGACGCCCTTCACCACCCGCCCGGCGTCGACGTCCAGACAGGGGATGACGCGGACCGCGACGCCCATCAGACGCTCACCGCCGCCACCGCCGCCAGTGCCTCGGGCAGGGTGAACCGGCCGGCGTAGAGCGCCTTGCCGATGATCGAGCCCTCGATGCCGACACCGGTCGCGGCGACCTCCGCGAGCCGGGTCAGGTCGGACACCTCGGAGATCCCTCCCGACGCGATGACCGGCGCGGTCGTGGCGTGCGCGACCTCGGTCAGCAGCTCGACGTTCGGGCCCTGGAGGGTGCCGTCCTTGGAGACGTCGGTGACGATGTAGCGGGTCGCGCCGTCGGCGTCGAGGCGGGCGAGGACCTCCCAGAGGTCGCCGCCGTCGGAGGTCCAGCCGCGGCCGGCGACCCGGCGTCGACCGTCGATCATCTTGACGTCGAACCCGATCGCGATCTTCTCGCCGTGCTCGGCGAGGACCCGACGGCACCACTCGGGCTGCTCCAGCGCCGCGGTCCCGAGGTTGAGCCGGGCCGCGCCGGTGGACAGCGCGCGCTCCAGGGACTCGTCGTCGCGGATGCCGCCGGACAGCTCGACCCGCAGATCGAGCTTCCCGACCACCTCGGCCAGCAGCTCGGCGTTCGAGCCACGGCCGAACGCGGCGTCGAGGTCCACCAGGTGGACCCACTCGGCACCGCCGGCCTGCCAGGTCATGGCCGCCTCCAGGGGCGAACCGTAGCCGGTCTCGGTGCCGGCCTCGCCCTGCACCAGCCGGACGGCCTGCCCGTCGACGACGTCCACCGCGGGAAGCAACGTGAAGCTCACCGCGCCAGCGTATCCGCGTCGCTCGTAGCCTCCGGGGGTGGCCGAGGGGGACAGCATCTTCCGGCTCGCGGCGCGGCTGGACTCCGCGACCGCGGGTGCGGTCGTCGCACGCTCGGACGTGCGCCACCCGCGCTACGCCGGAGCCGACCTGTCCGGCCGGACGATCACCGGCTGGGTGCCGCGCGGCAAGCACCTGCTGGCCCGTACCGACGACGGCTGGACCGTGCACTCGCACCTGCGGATGTCCGGTCGCTGGTCGGTGCTGCGGCCCGGGAAGCGGCTCCCCCGCGACGTCGCGGCGGATCTGCGGATCGCGCTGCACCTCGCCGACGGCCGCACCCTGGCCGGGATCGGGCTGCCGGTGCTGGCCGTGCTCCCGACCCGCGAGGAGCACACCGTCGTCGGGCACCTGGGTCCCGACCTGCTCGGCGACACCTTCGACGGCGACGCGGCCCTCGCCCGGCTGCGCGCCGACCCCGGCCGGGCGGTGCTGGCGGCGCTGCTGGACCAGCGGGTCGTCGCCGGGCTGGGGAACATGTGGGCCCAGGAGCTGCTGTTCCTGGAGCGGGTCTCCCCGTGGCGGGCGTGCTCCGCGGTCGACGACGCCGGCGCGCTCCTCGGGCACGGCCGCGCGCTGCTGCGCGACGCGGTCGTCCGCAACCCGGCACAGAACACCACCGGACGGGTCCGGCCGCGGCACTTCGTGTACGGCCGCTACCGCAGGCCCTGCCTCCGCTGCGGCGCCCCCGTCGCGTTCGCGCCGGCGGAACGCACCCCGCACGGCCGCGAGACGTGGTGGTGCCCGCGCTGCCAGCGGTGAGCGCGCGGCCGTCGCCGGATCGCCCTACCGTCGGATCATGGAACTCTCCGGGGCGCGGACGCTGGTGGTCGGGGCGACGGGTGTGCTGGGCGGCGCGCTCACCGAGGCGCTGCGCGACCAGGGTGCGACGCTCGCGCTCGCGGGCCGCACCGAGCCCGCCGGGGCGGACGGGGAGCCCACGTTCACCCTCGACGCGCTGGACCTGGAGCGCTGCGCCGCCGTCGTCGACGAGGCCGCCGACGCGCTCGGCGGGCTGGACCTGGTGCTCGTCGCGATCGGCGTCGCCGGGTTCGGCGAGGAGGCCGAGAACGACGTCGTCACCGAGCACCTGCTGACGGTGAACGCGCAGGCCCCGATGGCGATCGGGCGGGCGGCGCTGGCCCGCTTCCCGTCGAAGGCCGACGGCGGCGGGACCCTCGCGATGATCTCGGCGATCCTCGCCGACGTGCCCACCCCGGGGATGGCCGCCTACTCGGCGTCGAAGGCGGCGCTGTCGGCGTGGCTGACCGCGACCCGCGGTGGCGTGCGCAGGCAGGGCGTGCGGGTGCTGGACATCCGCCCGCCGCACATCGGGACCGGGCTCGCCGACCGCGCCGTCGCCGGGACGGTGCCGTCGGGGTTGAAGGAGGGCTCCGACGTCGGCACTCTCGTCGGGCAGGTCCTGCAGGCGCTGCGCGACGACCGGCGGACGGTGACGTTCGACCTGCGCTCCGGCGAGTACGCGCTGGGCTGAGGCGCGTTCCGCGGAACGGCCACGGTCGTCGTGCGCGGCCGTCACACTCGCCGCCGTGCCTTCCCTCCGTTCCCGCAAGCGGGCCCGTGACTCCGACCGGACCGCGACCTGCGACCGGCTCGACGTCGCCTTCGCCGAGGGCCAGATCGACGGCGTCGAGCACCGGACCCGGATCGCCGCCGCGCTGCGGGCGGGGCACATCGGTGACCTCACCGCGCTCACCGCGGACCTGCAGCTTCCCGGGGTCGCGCGAGTACGCCGGGAGCCGTCCCGGAGCGTGGCGGCCTCCCCCACACGGCGGGACCGGGACGCGCCGGGCTACTGGCCGGTGCGGATCGGTGTCGCCGTCGCGCTGGTCGCGGCGACGGCCGTCGCGCACGCCGTCGTCTCCCGCCCGGTGCACCAGCCACCGGTGCCGCCTCCCACGGCGGCCGCACCCGTCCCCGTCACCGCCCCGGCCGTCGTCGAGTCGGTCGACCTGCGGACCGACCGGGGCCTGACCGAGCTGGTCGCGGCCGTCCGCCGCGTCTCGGGTGGCACCGTCGTCGACTCGCTGTCGGTACGCGGCCCCGACGACGGCGGGGTCCGGATCGCCGAGCCGGGGAACCCACGCGCGGACCGGACCTACACCTGGACGCCGGGGGCCGGGCTCACCGGGCTCGACGTCGTGTCCGCGATCGCCCGTGACCCCGATCAGCGCACCGTCGACCTGGGCGACCTCGACACGACCGCCCTCGCGGGCCTGCTCGCCGACGCACCTCGGGCGACCGGTGTCCCCGGCGCCCGCTCCGTGCGGCTGATGGTGTTCGACCCCGGCTCGGGCCCGGCCGTCGAGATCACCTGCACGGACGGCGCGGCACGGTGACCGCGCGGCCCGACGGCAGTGAGGTCGCGGTGTTCGCCGCGTCCTGAGCAGGCGGCCCGCTCAGCCCGTGACCGACCGCAGCCAGTTCTCCAGGACCGCGGCGCCCGCGTCGCCGGATTTCTCCGGGTGGAACTGGGTCGCCGACAGCGGCCCGTTCTCCACCGCGGCGACGACGTCCTCGCCGTGGTGGGCCCAGGTGACCTTCGGCGGGGCGATCGCGTGCGAGGGCTCCAGGGTCCAGCGCCGCACGCCGAAGGAGTGCACGAAGTAGAAGCGGGTGTCCGCGTCGAGCCCGGCGAACAGCGTGCTGTCCTGCGGGGTACGGACGGTGTTCCAGCCCATGTGCGGCAGCACGTCGGCCTGGATCCGCTCGACGGTGCCGGGCCACTCGCCGCAGCCCTCGGTGTCCTCGTCGAACTCCACGCCCCGCTCGAACATCACCTGCATGCCGACACAGATCCCCAGCACCGGGCGGCCGCCGGCCAGGCGACGCCCGATGATCTGCGGGCCGCGCACCGCGTGCAGGCCCCTCATGCAGGCGGCGAACGCACCCACCCCGGGGACGACGAGGCCGTCGGCCTCGGTCGCGGCGTCGAAGTCGGAGGTCACGGTGACGTCCGCGCCGACGCGTTCGAGCGCGCGCTCGGCGGAGCGCAGGTTCCCGGAGCCGTAGTCGAGGACGACGATGCGTGCCACGGCGACCAGGGTAGTCGCCGCCCGGTGCGGCTCCCCGCGGACCGGTACGGCCGCATGATCATC
Source organism: Pseudonocardia sp. ICBG1293 (assembly GCF_020131355.1). Taxonomy (GTDB): domain Bacteria; phylum Actinomycetota; class Actinomycetes; order Mycobacteriales; family Pseudonocardiaceae; genus Pseudonocardia. The sequence goes on along the minus strand of NZ_JAHLEL010000006.1, from coordinate 321,703 downwards.
AGCACCTGGGCGTCGCCCCGACCGCCCAGGACGGCATTCCGGTGCTGATGGTCATGTCCGTGCCGCGGTCACCGCGGCGGCTCACGTCCGTGCCGCGGTCACCGCGCCGGCGAGGACGGCGACGAGCACGCAGGTGCCGGCGGCGAGGGCGGTCACCCCGATGTCGAGCACCGGCCCCACCGCGGTGCCGGTCGCCGCGGACAGTCCCGAGGCCACCGCGGCCAGTGGCGGCAGGGCCACCACCAGGCCGAGCACGACGCCGAGCGTCGCGGCCACCCCCGTCTCGGCGGCGACGGTCGCGGCGAACAAGCACGTCCGCTCGGTGTTCACCAAGCTGGACCTGCCCGCGGACTCCCCCGGGCACCGACGGGTGCTGGCCGTGCTCGCCCGGCTCCGCTCAGCGGACTGACCCGCGTCCCTCCGGCGCCCCGGCCGTGCCACCCGTGGCCGTACGACGGCGCACGTCCAGCAGCAGGGCGGCCAGCTCGGCGGGGACGGTGACCATCGCGTCGTGCCCGGTGTCGAGCTTTCGGATGTCGGCGGGGGTCCCGTCGGGCTGGACCGGGGGGACGGCCCGGCGCGGCGGGCCCGCCTCCGCACCACCGACACAGTGGATGTGGGTGCGCGGCACCCGTGCGGCCTCCGGGTCGCGGAGCCGGGCGGGCTGACGGAGACACAGGCCGGAGCCGGCGGAGATCATCGGCTCCAGCCAGGCGATGTCGTCGGGGTCGGTGACGCCGAACAGCCCGCCGTCGGTCCGCGGTGGGGCGGGGATCCGCCACGGGCTGTCCGTGGCCGCGGCGTGGTCGAGGAACACCTGGCAGACCGGCATGACGTCGACCGCGGTCTCTCCGTCCTCGGGGACCATCGCGTCGAGGTAGACGAGCGCGGCGATGCGGGCGGGGACCCGGTCGAGGACCGAGGTCACCACCATCCCGGCATAGCTGTGCCCGACCAGGACCACGTCGTGGAGGTCGGCGTCCTCGATCGCGGCGACCACGTCGTCGACGTGGGTGTCGAGGCCGACGTCGGGGCCCATCAGAGGGGCGGTCCGCCCGTAACCGGTGAGCGTGGGTGCCACGGTGCGACAGCCCGCGGCCTCCAGCAGCGGCCGCACCCGGTCCCACACCTGTCCGCTGTGCCACGCGCCGTGCACCAGGACGTAGGTCGCACCCATGGGTCGTCTCCTCACCGAATCGTTCGCATGTCGAACAGTACGCTACACGAACTGTACGCGCGCGGTACCGTTCCCGGGTGCCCGACCACCCGACCCCCGCCTCCGCTCCGCCCGGACACGGGGATCCGCTGCACACCGCGTCGCTGCATCCCCTCGGAAAGCTGTCGGTGCTGGTCCGCGCCCGCGTGGTGACCGTCGCCGAACGGCACGGGCTGACCGCGATGCAGGGCCGCCTGCTCGGACTGATCGACTCCGGTCCCCGGCCCATGGCCGAGCTGTCCCGGGAGCTGGGCATCGAGAAGGCGACGCTGACCGGGCTCGTCGGTCGCGCCGAGTCCCGCGGCCTCGTGGTGCGCGAGGTCGTGCCGGAGAACCGTCGCTCGACCCGGGTCCGCCTGACCCCCCACGGCGCGGCGACGGCCGGAGCCTTCTACCGCGAGCTGGCCGACTCCTTCGACGCCGTGCTCGGCGTCCTGCCACCCGAGGACCGGGACCGCTTCACCGACTGCACCCTCATGCTGGTCGAGGCCCTCGGCGGCCCCGATCCACCGGACCGGGGCGCTCCCTGCCCGGGGTCCGGCGGTACCCGGCACGGGTCATGACCCCGCCGCAGTGCCCGCCGCGCCCGCAGCGGACGCTCACGACGGTGGGCCCGGCCGCGGTGCGACCCCGGGGCGACCGCGCCCCCGGGCCGCGAGGGCGGCGACCAGCCGGGCCGCGGCCCGGTCCAGGGTGACGCTGCGATCGGCCCGTCCCCGCCGCGTCCCGGTGACCACCGCCGCCGCGACCGTCTCCCCGGCCTCCTGCACCGGGACGGCGACGGCGCGGATCACCGGGTCGGCCAGCCCGTCGCTGCGGGCCAGCCGGGTGCGGAGGATCTCCGGACGCTCGGCGAGGTAGGCCGCGACGGCGGGCGGGTCGTCGACCCCGGCCAGCGCCCGGTCGGACTCCTGCGGGTCGCCCAGCGCGAGCAGCAGCCGTCCCGCCGCGGTGCGCAGCGGAGGCCGGGGCCGGTGGTCGTCGGTGACCCGTTGCAGCCGGTCGGGGGCACGGGGGCCGGCGTGGTCGACATAGCGGACCTCCCCGCCGACCAGCACCGCGAGCGCGACGGGCGCCCGGGCGGCCCGGCTGAGCGCGTCGAGCTCGGCGTGCGTGAGCGAGGCCGGGGGGGTCGGTCCCGGCGAGCAGCCCGAGTACGTACGGCCGGTGCCCCAGGACGTGGCCGCGCCCACGCAGCCGCACCCAGCCGGTGGCCCGCAGCTCGCGGAGCAGGTCCGCGGTGGAGCTGAGCGGCAGGTCGAGCAGCCGCGCGATCGTGGTCACCGACGGGGGTGTGCCCGCGGTCGCGACGACCTCCAGGATGCGGTCCACCCGCCCCACGGCACGGGCGGAGGCGACGGGCTCGGACACCCGTCCACCCTACGGATATACGGAGGAACTGGTGCGCGTCGCGCGCGCGTCGCAGCCTGGGACCATGACCGCGACGACCCCGTCCGCACGATTCCCCTCCGCGACCGAGCTGGCGGCGACGCTCGTGCCGGACGCTCCCCCGGTGCGCTCGACGCTGCGGGTCAGCGGGGCCGACCCGCTCACGCCGTCGGTGCACCGGCTCGCCGACGCCATGTCCGCCGCGATCGGGGCGTTCGGCATCCAGGTCTGCGGCCTCGCCGAGGACGCCGGCGGCGCGCCCCGCTCGGTGACCGTCCGGGCGTCCGACGCGATCGACACGCTGCGGGCACCGTTCCTGACCACACTCGGGGGCGTGGACGTGCAGTCCGTGGCCGAGGACCCGACGGCGCTGGCCAACAACGGCTTCGTCCGTACCGCCGACGGCTGGATCTTCCTGATCACCACCTACCCGCACCAGCGCGACGCGGTCTGCCGGGTACTGGACTGCCCGCCGCTGCGCGAGCGCATCGCCGAGGAGGCCTCCCGGTGGCGGGCGGTCGCGCTGGAGGACGCCGTCTGCGCCGCCGGCGGGGTGGCCGCGGCCGTCCGGACCGGCGGACAGTGGGCGGCCCACCCCGCCGGGAGGCACCTCGCCGGCCGCCCGGTCGTGGAGATCGAGCGGATCGGCGACGCCGCACCCACGCCGGTCCCGGACCGGCCACGCGTGCTCGACGACACCCACGTCATCGCCGGGCCGGTCGCGGCGAAGCTGCTCGACACGTTCGGCGCGGACGTCCTGCACGTGTCGCGTCCGGACCTGCCCGACCCGCTCGCGATGGTCGCGCTGACCGGCGGCGGGAAACGCAACACCTGGCTGGACCTGCGGGACCCGGCGCAGGCGGCGACGCTGCGCGAGCTGGTGGGTGGGGCGGACATGTTCGTCAACGCCTACCGGGGCACCGCCGCCCGGGGCTTCGGGCCCGCGGAGCTGGCGGCGCTCCGGCCCGGGATCGTCGCGCTGGACCTGCACTGCTGGGGCACCGACGGGCCGTGGGCCGCGCGCGGCGGGTTCGACCAGCTGGCCTGCTCCGCGACCGGCTTCGCGATCGAGGAGGGCCGGGACGGCACGCCGTCGTTGCCCCCGACCCACCTGCTCAACGACTACCTAGCCGCCTGGCTGGGAGCCGCCGGAGTGCTCGCGGCGCTGCGCCGGCGAGCCGTCGAGGGCGGCTCGTGGCGGGTGCGGGTCACCCTCGCCGGGGTCTGCACCTGGGTGCGGGAGCTCGGGATGTTCGCCGCGTCGGAGGTGGCGGACCTGCCCCGGCCCGGGGCGGCCACCATCGGGCGGCACGCCGTCGACGGGCCGATGGGCCGGCTCGTCGAACCCGTGCTCCCGCTGGAGTTCGACGGCCGGCCCGCGCCGCTGCCCGGCCCGCCTCAGCTGCTGGGGACCGCCGCCGCGACCTGGTGACCGGCCGGCGCCCAGCCGATCGCCGGGGCGACCCGCTCGGCGATCGAGCGGAGCAGGTGCGCGTTGTACTCCACTCCGAGCTGGTTGGGCACGGTGAACAGCACGTAGTCCGCCTCGCGCACCGCGGCGTCCTGGGCCAGCTCCTCGGCCAGCCGGTCCGGGTCGCCGACGTAGCTGCGGCCGAACCGGGAACGCGTGCCGTCGAGGATCCCGACCTGGTCGCCCTCGCCGCGCTCGCCGAAGTAGCGGCGGTCGAGGTCCGTGGTCACCGGCATGACACTGCGCGACACCGACACCAGCGGGGTGCGGTCGTGCCCGGCCGCGGCCCAGGCCTCGCGGTAGCGCAGGATCTGCTCGGCCTGCAGCCGGTCGAAGGACTCCCCGGTGTCCTCGGTGAGCAGCGTCGAGCTCTGCAGGTTCATGCCCTGGGTCGCGGCCCACTCGGCGGTGGCGCGCGTACCGGCACCCCACCAGATGCGCTCGGCCAGGCCCGGGGACTGCGGCTGCACCGGCAGCGCGACGTGCCGTCCGCGGGTACGGGACGGATCGGCGGGCGCCACCCCGGCACCGCGGATCGCGGCCAGGAACACCTCCGCCTTGGCCCGGGCCGCGTCGGCGTGGGTCTGCCCGTCGGCGGGCCGGTACCCGAACGCCTCCGCGCCGTTCAGCGCGATCTCGGGCGACCCCCGGCTCACCCCGAGCTGCAGCCGCCCGCCGGCGAGCAGGTCGGTCGCCGCCGCCTCCTCCGCCATGTAGAGCGGGTTCTCGTAGCGCATGTCGATCACGCCGGTGCCCATCTCGATCCGGCTGGTCGTCGCCGCGATCGCCGCGAGCAGCGGGAACGGCGCGGCGAGCTGCCGCTCGAAGTGGTGCACCCGCACGAAGGCACCGTCGATCCCGATGTCCTCCGCGGCACGGGCCAGCTCCACGGTCTGGCGCAGCGCATCGGCCGCGGTGGGCGTCCGGGACCCGGGGACCTCCCCGTGGTGCCCGAAGGACAGGAACCCGATCTTCGTCATGCCCCCTCCAACGAAGGTTGAGGGCTCAACATTCCCTAGAGGGCGCCCTTGGTGGACGGCACCCCGGTCACCCGCGGGTCGGCCTCGGTCGCGGCCCGCAGCGCGCGGGCCACGGCCTTGAACTCGGCCTCGGTGATGTGGTGCGGGTCCCGGCCGTCGAGCACCCGCACGTGCAGCGCGAGGTGGCCGTGGAAGGCCAGCGACTCGAACACGTGCTTGTTGAGCACGGTCGGGTAGTGCCCGCCGACGACGAAGCCGCGCATCATCTCCGGCTCGCCGGTGCACACGGTGTAGGGCCGCCCGGAGACGTCGACCACGGCCTGGGCCAGCGCCTCGTCCATCGGGATCCAGGCGTCGCCGAACCGGCGGATCCCCTTCTTGTCCCCCAGCGCCTGGCGGATCGCCTGACCCAGGACGATCGCGACGTCCTCCACCGTGTGGTGGGAGTCGATCTCGATGTCGCCCTCGGCGTGCACCGACAGGTCGAAGCTGCCGTGCTTGCCGAACGCGTCGAGCATGTGGTCGAAGAACGGGACCTTCGTGGCGATGTCGGTGCGCCCGGTCCCGTCGAGGTCGATCTCGACGACGATGCGGGTCTCCTTGGTGACGCGTTCGACGCGTCCCACGCGGTGGGTCACAGCAGCTCCTGGGTGGCGAGGTCGGTGGCGGCGGCGAGGAAAGCGTCGTTCTCCTCGGGGGTACCCACGGTGACCCGCAGCCGCTCGGGGATGCCGACGTCGCGGATCAGCACGCCCCGGTCGAGGAAGCCCTTCCAGGCGCGGCCGGCGTCGGCGAAGCGCCCGAAGAGGATGAAGTTGGCGTCCGAGGGCACCACGTCGTGCCCCGCGGCGGCCAGCTCGCCCGAGATCCGGTCCCGCTCGGCGGCGAGCAGCGCCACCGAACCGAGGGTGGCCTCGGCGTGGCGCAGCGCGGCCCGCGCGGCGGCCTGCGACAGCACCGACAGGTGGTACGGCAGCCGCACCAGCTGCAGCGCGTCGATCACCGCGGGGTCGGCGGCGAGGTAGCCCAGCCGTCCGCCGGCGAAGGCGAAGGCCTTGCTCATCGTGCGGGACACCACGAGCTTGTGCCCGTGCGTCCCCAGCAGGGTGGTGGCGCTCGGGCGGCCGGTGGCCTCGGCGAACTCGGCGTAGGCCTCGTCGACGACCACCATGCCCGGTGCGGCGTCAACCAGCCGGGCCAGGTCCTCCGGGGCGATCGACTGCCCGGTGGGGTTGTTCGGGCTGGTCACGAACGTGACGTCCGGGGCCCGCTCCCCCAGGACGGCGACGGCCGCGTCGACATCGAGGGTGAAGTCCTCGCGGCGCGGGACCGGGACGAACTCGGTCTGCGTGCCCGAGGCGAGGATCGGGTGCATCGAGTAGCTGGGGACGAAGCCCAGCGCCGTCCGCCCGGGCCCGCCGAAGGTCTGCAGGATCTGCTGGAGGATCTCGTTGGACCCGTTCGCGGCCCACAGGTTCGCCGTGCCCAGCTCCACCCCGGTCTGCCGGGACAGGTAGGCGGCCAGGTCGCCGCGCAGCGCGACGAGGTCCCGGTCGGGGTAGCGGTGCAGCTCGTGGGCCGCCCGCTCCACCGACGCGGCGACGTCGGCGACCAGCTCCGGCGGCGGCGGGTAGGGGTTCTCGTTGGTGTTGAGCCGCACCGCGACGTCGAGCTGCGGCGCCCCGTACGGGCTCTTCCCGCGCAGGTCCTCGCGCAGCGGCAGGTCCGAGAGCCGGACCGGCGAACCGGCGGTCACGCCCCGGCCCCGTCGAGCGGAGCCCCGGCGGAGCCAGAATCGGTACCGAACCGCGCGGTCACGGCCTCACCGTGCGCCGGCAGGTCCTCGGCGTTCGCCAGGGTCACGACCCGGTCGGCGACCTCGGCCAGCGCCGCGCGGCCGTAGTCGACGACGTGGATACCGCGCAGGAAGGTCGCCGTCGACAGCCCGCCGGAGTGCCGCGCGCAGCCCCCGGTCGGCAGCACGTGGTTCGACCCGGCGCAGTAGTCGCCCAGCGACACCGGCGACCAGGCACCGACGAAGATCGCGCCGGCGTTGCGGACCCTCGCCGCGTCGCCCGCGGAGTCGGCGGTCTGGATCTCCAGGTGCTCGGCGGCGTAGGCGTCGACGACCGCGACACCGTCGGCGGTGGAGGACACCAGGATGGCCCCGGACTGCGGCCCGGTCAGCGCGGTGCGCACCCGCTCGGTGTGCTTGGTCGCGCCGACCCGGGTCTCCAGCTCGGCCTCGACCCGCTCCACCAGCGCCTCGGACGTCGTGACCAGCACCGACGCGGCGTTCGGGTCGTGCTCGGCCTGGGAGATGAGGTCGGCGGCGACGTGCGCGGGGTCGGCGGTGTCGTCGGCCAGGATCGCGATCTCGGTGGTGCCGGCCTCCGCGTCGATCCCGACCAGGCCGCGCAGCATCCGCTTGGCCGCGGTGACGTAGACGTTGCCCGGGCCGGTGACCATGTCGACCGGCTCCAGCTCGGCACCGTCGGTGTCGGTGCCGCCGTAGGCGAGCAGGGCGACGCACTGCGCCCCGCCGACCGCCCACACCTCGTCGACGCCGAGCAGCGCGGCCGCGGCGAGGATCGTCGGGTGCGGGCGCCCGCCGAACTCCACCTGGGCCGGGGAGGCGACCACGAGGGACTCCACGCCCGCCGCCTGCGCCGGGACCACGTTCATGACCACGCTCGACGGGTAGACCGCGAGCCCGCCCGGGGCGTAGAGCCCGACCCGGCGGACCGGGACGAACCGCTCGGTGACCGTGCCGCCGGGGACGACCTGGGTGACGACGTCGGGCCGGCGCTGCTCGGCGTGCACGATCCGGGCCCGCTCGATCGAGGTCTCCAGCGCCGCGCGCACGTCCGGGTCGAGGTCGCGCAGCGCGGCGGCGATCGCCGGGGCCGGCACCCGCACGGTCTCCGGGCGGACCCGGTCGAAGCGCTCGGTCGCGTCCAGCGCGGCGGCGGCGCCGCGGTCGCGCACGTCCTCCACCAGCGGGCGGGCGCGCTCCAGGGCGGCGTCGATGTCCAGCTCGGCGCGCGGCATCACGGCGCGCAGGGTGGCCGGAGGGGGCAGCGGTTCGGCTCGCAGGTCGAGGCGGCGGAGCATGGCCCCCAGGGTACGGCGGCGGTCCGACGGTCTCCCGGCCCGGCAGGGTGAGCCGCGGCTCGTCGTCGGGGGCGCGTGGCAGTCTGCGCGCCGTGAGCACCCACCCGCACCGCCACGTCACCGACGCCGAGCGCCGGGCCCGGCTGGTCACGCGCCACCGCCTGGCCCCGCACACCCGCACCGACGACGTCGTGACGATCGCCGACGACCTGGTCGCGCTGCACTCCACCGACCCGGTCACGGTGTACCTGTCGGCGGCGGCCCGGATGGCGACGCCGTCGCTCGCGCCGGTCGCGACGGCGCTGTACGAGGACCGGACGCTGCTGCGCCACCACGCGATGCGCCGCACGTTGTGGGTGTTCGGCCACGCCCACGCCGCGCTCGCCCACCACGCGGCGACAGTCGACGTCGCCGCGGTGCAGCGCCGTGACCTGCTGCGTCAGGCCGCGGCCGCGGGCGTCGACGACCCGGAGGGCTGGTACGGCGACGCCACCGACGCGGTGCTGGCCCTGCTGGCCGGGCGCGGCCCGACACCGGCCCGCGAGGTCGGCGCCGCGCTGCCCGGGCTCGCCGCGCAGCGGCTCGTGCTCCCCGGCGGCGGGCCGCAGCCCGCGCACACCCGGGTGCTGCTGGTGCTGGGTTTCGAGGGACGGGTGCTGCGGGCCGAGCCGCTCGGCACGTGGATCAACGGGCAGTACCGGTGGGCCGCCGCCGACTCGTGGGTGCCCGGCGGCATCGGCACCGTCGCCACCGCGGACGGTGACGTGCGCCGTGCCGCCGCGGCGGGGCTCGCCCGCGCCCACCTGCGGGCGGTCGGCCCGGTCACCCGGGACGACCTGCGGTGGTGGGCCGGGTGGACCGTGGCCACCACCCGCACCGCGCTGGCCGACGTCGGCGCCGTCGAGGTGGGTCTGGACGGTGGCGGGACCGGACACCTGCTGCCCGACGACCTCGGCCCGGTCGACGACCCCGGACCGTCGGTGGCCCTGCTGCCGAGCCTGGACCCGGCGACGATGGGCTGGAAGGCCCGCGGCTGGTACCTCGACCCGGAACACGCGCCGCTGCTGTTCGACCGCAACGGCAACGGCGGGCCGGCGATCTGGGTGGACGGCGCCGTCGCCGGGACCTGGGTGCAGCGGCGGGACGGCACGATCGCGACGCGGCTGTTCACCCGGGTCGACCGGGCCGCCCGCCGGGCCGTCGACGACGCCGCCGAGCGCCACCGGGCACTGCTGGGCGAGGTCAGGTTCGCCACCCGCTTCCCCGCGCCGGTGCAGCCGGAGCTGCTGGCCGACCCGTGACCGGCGGACGGCGGCGTCGCCGGGCCCCGGGGTCAGCGCCCTGCCGGGTGCAGGTCCAGCCCCAGGTCCAGGGCCGTGACCGAGTGCGTCAGCCCGCCGACGGCCAGGAAGTCCACCCCGGTCGCCGCGTAGTCCCGGGCCGCGCCCAGCGACAGTCCGCCCGAGGACTCCAGCAGTGTCACCCGCTCCCCGCGCCGCCGGACCGCCTCGGCGGTCTGCGCGACGGTGAAGTTGTCGAGCAGCACCAGCTCGGCGTCGAGGGCGAGCACCTCGTCGAGCTGGTCGAGTGCGTCGACCTCCACCTCGCACGGCAGATCGGGGGCCGCCGCCCGGGCCGCCGCGAGGGCCGCGGACACCGACCCGGCGGCCGCGACGTGGTTGTCCTTGATCAGCACGGCGTCGCCGAGGCCGAGCCGGTGGTTGACCCCGCCGCCGCAGCGGACGGCGTACTTCTCCAGCAGCCGCAGCCCGGGCAGCGTCTTGCGGGTGTCGCGGATCGACGCACCGGTCCCGGCGACGGCGTCCACCCAGGCCCGGGTCGCGGTCGCGATCCCGGACAGGTGGGTGAGCAGGTTCAGTGCGGTGCGCTCGGCGGTGAGCAGCCCGCGCACCGGGGCCCGCACCGTGAGCGCCGGGGTGCCCGCGGTGAGGCGGTCCCCGTCGGCGGCCTGCGCGAGCACCTCGTACCCGCCCTCCCCGAGCACCTCGTCGAGCACGGCGCGGGCGGCCGGGGCGCCGGCCAGCACGCCGTCGGCCCGGGGGGTGAACGAGGCGAGGGCGACCGCGTCGGCGGGCACGGTGGCCGCCGACGTCGCGTCCGGGCCGTAGCGCAGGTCCTCGGCCAGCGCCGTGCGCACCACGCGCAGCAGGTCCTCCGGATCGGGGACCCCGATCCCGGTCGTCCCGCCGACCCCGGCGGCGACGCGGGTCATGCCGCACCCGCCAGCGCGTCGGTGACCACCACGGGGCGGCCCGCCGCGTCGAGCCGCACCCGCAGCGACACCGCCTGGTGGGCGTCGTCGCGGTCGGGGAAGTCGGTGCGCACGTGACAGCCGCGCGACTCCCGCCGGGTACCGGCCGCGGCCAGCACGGCCTGCGCGAGCAGGGTCAGGGCCGCGTCCTCCACCCCCGCCCGTCCCACCGGGACGCCGACCGTGGTGGCGGCCTCGACCGCGTCGGAGGCGGCGGCCAGCCCGGCGGCGTCGCGTCCGATGGCGGCGTGCCGCGACATCGCGCGCTGCAGGGTCGCGCGGTCGGCCACCGGCAGCGCGGGCGCGGGCTCGACCGGCGCCGTGAGCAGTGCCGGACCGGCGGCGGCCCGGTCCTCGCAGACCGCGCGCACCACCCGCTCCCCCACGACCAGGCCCTCCAGGAGCGAGTTCGACGCGAGCCGGTTCGCCCCGTGCAGACCGGTGCGGGCGACCTCGCCCGCCGCATACAGCCCGGGGACACCGGTGCGGCCCCAGGTGTCGGTGACGACCCCGCCGCAGGCGTAGTGCGCCGCCGGGTTCACCGGGATGGGGTCGGTCCGCGGGTCGATGCCCGCCTCCCGGCAGGAGGCGAACACGGTCGGGAACCGGGTGGCGAACCCCGGCAGCGCCGTCGCGTCGAGCCAGGCGCAGTCGCTGCCGGTCTCGGCGGTGTGCCGGGTGATCGCCGCGGCGACGACGTCACGCGGGGCCAGGTCGGCCAGCGGGTGCACCCCGGCCATGAACGCGTGCCCGGTGCGGTCGAGCAGGACCGCACCCTCTCCGCGGACGGCCTCGGTGACCAGCGGGCGGCGCCCGACCGCGGGGCCGGTCCACAGCACGGTGGGGTGGAACTGCACGAACTCCAGATCCGCCGCGGTCGCCCCGGCGCGCAGCGCGATCGCGACGCCGTCGCCGGTGGAGGTCCCCGGGTTGGTCGTCGAGGAGTAGAGCTGCCCGTAGCCGCCGGTGGCCAGCAGCACCGCGGGCGCCCGGAGCACGCCCGCGTCGTCCCCGGCCAGCACCGCGAGCCCGACGACCCGGCCGGTGACCTCGCGCAGCGCCTCCACCGCGACGTGCCCGTCGAGCACGGTGACGCCCGCGTCCCGGGTGGCCGCGACCAGAGCGCGCTCGATCTCGGCACCGGTGGCGTCGCCGCCCGCGTGCACCACCCGGAACGCGGAGTGCCCGCCCTCGCGGGTCCGCGCCGGGCGGTCCCCGTCGTGGTCGAACAGCGCGCCGCGCCCGCGCAGCCGCCGCACCGCGCCGGGGCCGCCGCGCACGACGGTGTCGACCGCGACGGCGTCGTTCAGCCCGCCCCCGGCGGCCAGGGTGTCGGCGACGTGCGCGCCCAGCGAGTCCCCGGCGACGTCGCCGAGCACCACGGCCACCCCGCCCTGGGCCCAGCGGGTGGAGCCCTCGCCGATGCCGTCCTTGGTGACGACGACGACCCGCAGTCCCGCCGCGGCGGCGTCCAGGGCGGCGGTCAGACCGGCCACCCCGGACCCGACGACGACCAGGTCGGCGCCGGCCTCCCAGCCGGTCACTCCCCGCCCCCCGGCTGCCCGATCTCGATCATGCGCTGCACCGCGGCCCGGCCGCGGGCGGCGAGCCCGGGGTCGACGTGCACCTCGTCGGTGCCGTCGCGGACCGACCGCAGCAGCGCCTCGGCAGTGATCATCTTCATGTAGGGGCAGGAGGCGTGCTCGTTGACCGCGCGGAACTCGATCTCCGGGGCGGCCAGGCGCAGCTGGTGCAGCATCCCCACCTCGGTCGCGACGAGCACCTCCGTCGCACCGGTGGCCCGGGCGGCGTCGATCATGCCGCCGGTGGACAGGATCCTGACCTGCTCGGCGGGCACCGCGCCGGTGCCCGCGAGGTAGAGCGCGGAGGTCGCGCAGCCGCACTCGGGGTGCACGAACAGGTCGGCGCCGGGGTGGGCGGCGGCCCGCTCGGTGAGCTGGCGGCCGTTGATGCCGGCGTGCACGTGGCACTCGCCTGCCCAGACGTGCATGTTCTCCCGCTCCAGGGTCCGCCGCACGTGCGCGCCGAGGAACTGGTCGGGCAGGAACAGGACCTCGCGGTCGCGCGGGATCGAGTCGACGACCGCGACGGCGTTGGAGGAGGTGCAGCAGATGTCGGTCTCGGCCTTCACCGCGGCGGTGGTGTTGACATAGGAGACGACGACCGCGCCCGGGTGCTCGGCCTTCCACTCCCGGAGCTGGTCCGCGGTGATCGAGTCGGCCAGCGAGCAGCCGGCCCGCGCGTCCGGGATGAGCACGGTCTTGTCCGGGCTGAGGATCTTGGCGGTCTCGGCCATGAAGTGCACGCCGCAGAACACGATCGTCGACGCGTGGGACTCGGCCGCGATGCGGGACAGCGCGAGCGAGTCCCCCACGTGGTCGGCGACGTCCTGGATCTCGGGCAGCTGGTAGTTGTGCGCCAGCAGGACCGCGTCCCGCTCGCGTGCCAGCGCACGGACCTCGTCGGCCCAGCCGGGGTCGGTCCCCGTGCCGCCGGGTGCCGTCAGCGTTCCGGTCATCGCGCCCTCCCGGGCCGTCAGGTTTTCGCCTAGCGGGCGGAAACTGGTCGGATCGTAGCACCGGACGCGCGCCACCGGCACCTCCGTCGTGACCGGGACCTCACCCGACGGACACCCCACCGTCACGTCCCGGTGCCGGGCCGGGACGGCCCTAGGCTGGGCCCGTGACGCCCCCACCCGCCCTGCACGAGGTCCTCGCCGTCGTGCTCAGGATCCGGGAGGGCCGGGCGGGCGCCCTGCTCTGGCAACGTGCCCTGGACCCCGACGCCGGACGCTGGGCGCTGCCCGGCGGCACCCTCGGCCCCGACGAGGACGTCGAGGCCTCGGTGCGCCGTCAGCTCGCCGAGAAGGTCGACGTGCGCGAGGTCGCCCACGTCGAGCAGCTGTCGGTATTCTCCGACCCGCACCGCGTGTCCGGCGAGCGCCGGATCGCCACCGCGTTCCTCGGCCTGGTCCCCTCCGACGCCGACCCGGCCCTGCCCGCGGACACCGCGTGGCACGAGGTCGAGGACCTGCCCCCGACCGCGTTCGACCACGCCGGGATCGTCGCCGCGGCGCGGGACCGGCTGCGCGCCAAGCTTTCCTACACCAACCTCGGGTTCGCACTGGCCCCGGCGGAGTTCACCATCTCGACGCTGCGCGAGCACTACGTCGCCGCACTCGGCCACGAGGTGTCGGCGACGAACCTGCAGCGCGTCCTCACCCGCCGCGGCCTGCTCGAACCCACCGGGGAGGTCGTCCCGTCGGGCCGCTCCGGCGGCCGCCCGGCCGCGGTGTTCCGGTTCACCGACCGCGGGATGCGGGTCACCGACGCGGTCGCCGTGCTCCGTCCGCCCGCGCGACCCGGCGGGGCCCGCGACGGCGTACTACCGTGAGCCGGTGTCCGCCATGCTCCCGCTGTTCCCGCTGGGGACGGTGCTGATGCCGGGTGCGGCGCTTCCCCTCCACATCTTCGAGCCCCGCTACCGCCAGCTCACCGTCGACCTGCTGACCGGCGCCGTGCCGGATCGGGAGTTCGGTGTCGTCGCGGTGCGCGAGGGGCACTCCCCGGACCGCTCCGGCGCCGCTGGGATGCACGCCGTGGGCTGCACCGCCACGCTCATCGACGCACGCCGGCTCCCCGACGGCCGCTACGACGTCGTCACCCGCGGGGCCCGCCGCTTCCGGCTGCTCGACCTGGACGCCGGCTCGCACTCCTACCTCTGCGGCGAGGTGGAGTTCCTGCCCGACGACGCACCCGACGACGCCGACCCCCGGCTGGTGGCGATGCTGGAGCACTCCGCCCGCGCGGCGCACCGCGGGTACTGCGACACCGCGTGGCGGACCGGCGACTGGTCCGAACCCGCCGACGACACCCCGACCGCCGATCTCGCGCACCTGCTCGCCGGGGACTGCCTGCTGCCCCTCGACGACCGTCAGCACCTGCTCGAGCAGACCAGCCCGGTGCAGCGCCTGCGGGAGATCCGCCGGCTGCTCGCCCGCGAGCGCGGGCTGCTGGAGAACCTGCGAGCGGTGCCGGCCCCGCTGGGTTCGTTCCCCGACGAGCACAGCCCGAACTGACCGGCCCGCTCAGCAGGCGGGCTCCCCGGCGCCCCCGCCGACGACGAGCCGTCGCCCGTCCCAGCGCCGGCGCAGCCACCGGTCGTGCGACGTGACGACGACGGTCCCCGGCGCGGACCCCAGCGCGTCCTCCAGCTCCGCGGCCAGCCGCAGCGAGACGTGGTTGGTCGGCTCGTCGAGCAGCAGCAGGTCCGGCGCGTCGGCGACGGCGACGGCCAGGGCCAGCCGTCGCCGCTGGCCGAGGCTGAGCTCGCCGACCGCGGTGCCGTGCTCGCGCGGGTGCACCAGCCCCAGTGCGCGCAGCGGGACCGTCTCCGCCCGCTCCACCCCGACGGCGTCGGCGTAGACGGTGGCGGCGCTGCGGTCGGGCGGGCCGACGTCGGGGTCCTGAGCCAGGAGGCCGACCCGGTGCGCACGGACGTCCACGGTGCCCGAACTCGGCGCGAGGTCGCCGTGCAGGACCGCCAGCAGCGTCGACTTCCCCGACCCGTTCGGTCCGGTGACCAGCAGCTTCTCCCCCACGGGCAGGTCGAGCAGGTCGAGCCGCAGCCGGCCGTCGACGCGCAGGTCGCGGACGCTGACGGCGAGCCCGTCGGCCGGGGCCCCGCCGGTGAGGCGCCCGGCGAACCGCAGCGGCCGGGGCGGCCTGCGGACCGCGTCGCGCTCGGCGTTCTCGAGCCGGCGCTGCGCGTCGTGCACCCGACGGGCCCGGGTGCGCTCGACACCCGCCCCCTTGAAGGCGTGGATGAACTTGTCGTTGTCGCGCGGGCCGCGCCCGGGGGCGATCGTCGACAGCCCGGCCCGGCTCCGGTCCCGCAGGGCGGCGATCTCCTCCTGTTCCGCGGCGTACCGCTCCTCCCAGCGACGGCGGCTCGACGCGGCGGCCTCGAGGTAGGCGGTGAACGAGCCGCCGAACCGGCGCCCGCCGTGCCCGTCGGTACCGAGCTCGCCCGCGTCGAGGTCGAGCAGCTCGGTGCAGACCCGGTCGAGGAACGTGCGGTCGTGGCTCGAGGCGACCACGACGCCGGGCAGCTCCACGAGCGAGCGTTCCAACAGCTCCAGGGCGGCGTCGTCGAGGTGGTTGGTGGGCTCGTCCAGCAGCAGCACCGCGGGGCGGCGGACCAGGGCGGCGGCCATCGCCAGCCGGGTGCGCTGCCCACCGGACAGGGTCGCGACCGGCCGGTCGCGGTCCAGGTCGGCGACGCCGAGGGTGCCCGCGGTGACCTCGGCACGACGGTCGGCGTCCCACGCGTCGTGGGCGACCGCCCAGGCCAGGGCCCGGTCGTAGGCGGCGGCGCCGCGGCCGTCGGCGAGGTCCCCGGCGAGGCGCTCCAGCTCGGCCACGGCGTCGTGCAGCGGACGCAGCGCGGCGTCGAGCAGGTCGCCGACGGTGCCGCCGGTCCCCAGCTCGGGCTCCTGCGGCAGGTACACCCGGTCCGCGGGCACGGACAGCGACCCGCCGTCGGGGGTGTCGGCTCCGGCGAGCAGCCGCAGCAGGGTCGACTTGCCCGATCCGTTCTCCCCGATCAGCCCGACCCGGGTGCCCGGTCCGGCGACGAGGTCGACGCCGTCGAGCACCGGCGGACGGCCGGCGCGGGTGGGGAAGGAGCGGACCAGACCACGGGCGGTGACGGCGTGGACCTGTTCGGTCGAGGACATGACGACGGCTCCGGTGGAGACGGAGGAGGACCGCAGGGGCGTGTGCCGCGTCCGCGGTCGGTGGTGTCGTCAGTGCCTCATGATGGTCGCGACCGTACCCGCTGCCCGCGCGCGGCGCACCCGATTTCCGTGCACCCGATTTCGTGCACCCGGTGTCCGTGCACCGGGTCTCCGTGCACCGGGTCTCCGTGCACCCGGTGTCCGTGCACCGGCTCCGGCGCACCGGGCCCCGCTGCCCCGGGTCAGCGCCAGCCGTAGCGCGACCGCAGCTCGGACGCGACCCGGTCGAACCGGGCCCGGTCGAGCACCGCGCCCTCGCGGCGGATGCCGTGCTCCTCGACCTCCAGCACCCGGTCGAGCCGGATGTAGGAGTCGCGGCCCTCGCGGTCCCAGGCCCCGGAGCCGATCCCGACCCAGTCCGGGTCGTGGGCCCGCTTGTCCTGGCTGGACAGCATCAACCCGAGCAGCTCGGCACCCGAGCGACCGACCACGAGCAGCGGCCGGTCCTTGCCCTGGCTCGCGTCCTCCTCGTAGGGCACCCAGGTCCAGACGATCTCGCCCGGGTCCGCGGCGCCGTCGGGCTCGGGCGCGTAGGCGACCTCGCGGGCGCGGTCACCGGTCGGTGCGGTCCGCACCCGCCCCGCCGTCGGGGGCGGACCCGGCCGCGGTCCGCCGTGCCCGCGCCGGGGACCCGCACCCGGGTCCTTCTGCGAGTCCTTCAGGAGCCGCACCGCCACGTCGGCGGCCCTGCGCAACACCGAACCCCAGTTGATCGCCATGGCGTCCAGCCTGCCGCACGTGCGGCACGTCACCGCCACCGGGCGCGCATGAACGGTTCCGCATACGGGAAGCCGACCGGCATGAAGGCGACTCTGATCCACGGCAAGCACGACATCCGGGTCTCGTCCGACGTACCGGACCCGGTCATCCGTGACGACACCGATGCGATCGTGCGCGTCCTGCGCTCGTGCATCTGCGGCAGCGACCTGTGGCCGTACAACGCGGCGGAGACCTCCGCCGAGGGCAACCGCAGCGGGCACGAGTTCCTCGGCGTGGTCGAGGAGGTCGGGTCCGGCGTGCGGAACCGGACGCCGGGCCAGCTCGTCGTCGCACCGTTCGTGTGGGCCGACAACACCTGCGACTTCTGCGCGCAGGGGCTGCAGACCTCGTGTCGGCACGGCGGTGGTTGGGGCTCCGACGGCACCGACGGCGGCCAGGGCGAGGCGGTGCGCGTCCCGTTCGCCGACGGCACCCTGGTCCCGATGCCCGGCGAGCCGGACGACGCGCTGCTCGCGTCCATGCTCACGCTGTCCGACGTGTTCTCCACCGGCCACCACGCGGCCGTCTCGGCACGGGTGCGGCGCGGGGACACCGTGGCCGTCGTCGGCGACGGCGCGGTCGGGCTGTCCGCGGTGCTCGCGGCGAAGCGCCTCGGTGCCGAGCGGATCATCCTGCTCGGCAGGCACACCGACCGGACCGACCTGGGACGCGAGTTCGGCGCCACCGATGTCGTGCCCGAGCGCGGCGACGAGGCGATCGAGAAGGTGCGCGAGCTGACCGGGGGCGACGGCGTGGACACCGCGCTGGAGTGCGTCGGCTACGTCGAGGCGATCCGCACCGCCATCGAGGTCACCAAGGACGGCAGACTGGTCGGCCGCGTGGGCGTCTCGCAGTACTCCGACATCCCGCTGGGCGTCGGTTCGTTCATGCGCAACGTCGGCGTGCACGGCGGCGTCGCCCCGGCGCGCGCCTACATCGAGGAGCTGCTGCCCGACGTGCTGGAGGGCCGCATCCAGCCCGGCCGGGTGTTCGACCGCACCATCGGTCTGGACGAGGTCCCCGACGGCTACCGCGCGATGAACGACCGCGAGGCGCTGAAGGTCCTCATCAAGCCCTGACCACACCCGGCCCGGCCGCGTCCCGGCCCTGCGCACCGCAGGACCGGGACGGTGCGGGTCAGGACGAGGTGCGCTCGCCGTGCCGGCTGCAGCGGGCCCGCCAGCCGACCGGGTCCACCTGCACGACCATCCGCCGTGCGCAGGCCGGGCAGAACCGCGGCGGCTCCAGCTCGCGGCGCGCCGCGCACCGGTCGTGCCCGGCCACGGAGTCCGGTGCCCCGCACTGGTCGCAGTACGGGCCCCCGTCCTCGCGGGTCGGCGTGCCCACCGGGGCCGTCACAGCGTCTCGTTGAGGGCCTTGATCGGCATCTCCAGCTCGCCGAGCAGGTCGATGTCGGACTCGGCCGGGCGGCCGAGCGTCGTCAGGTAGTTCCCGACGATGACGGCGTTGATCCCGCCGAGCAGGCCCCTGCGGGCACCCAGGTCGCCGAGGGTGATCTCGCGACCGCCGGCGAAGCGCAGGATGGTGCGCGGCAGGGCCAGCCGGAAGGCGGCGACGGTGCGCAGCGCGTCCGGCCCGGACATCGGCTCCAGGTCGCCGAACGGGGTGCCCGGGCGCGGGTTGAGGAAGTTCAGCGGCACCTCGTCGGGCTCCAGCTCGGCGAGCTGCCCGGCGAACTCGGCGCGCTGGTCGAGCGTCTCGCCCATGCCGACGATCCCGCCGCAGCACACCTCCATCCCGGCCTCGCGCACCATGCGCAGGGTCTCCCAGCGCTCCTCCCAGGTGTGCGTGGTGACCACGTTCGGGAAGTGGCTGCGGGCGGTCTCGAGGTTGTGGTTGTAGCGGTGCACCCCCATGGCGGCGAGCGCGTCGACCTGCTCCTGGGACAGCATGCCGAGCGAGCAGGCGATGTTGATGTCGAGCTCGTCGCGGATCGCCTGGACGCCCGCGGCGACCTGCGCCATCAGCCGCTCGTCCGGGCCGCGCACCGCGGCGACGATGCAGAACTCGGTGGCCCCGGTCTTGGCGGTCTGCTTGGCCGCCTCGACGAGCATCGGGATGTCCAGCCACGCCGAGCGGACCGGCGAGGCGAACAGCCCCGACTGGGAGCAGAAGTGGCAGTCCTCGGGACAGCCGCCGGTCTTGAGCGAGATGATCCCCTCGACCTCGACGTCGGGCCCGCACCAGCGCATCCGCACCTCGTGGGCGAGCTCGAGCAGGTCGTCGAGACGGTCGTCGGGGAGGTCGAGCACCTCGCGCACCTGGGCGACGGTGAGGCCGCTGCCCTGGGCGAGGACCTGGTCGCGCGCGACGGTGAGGACGTCGGTCCGGGCGGTCGTCATGCCCGTGGATCCTGCCAGTCACCCAGCTGGATCGGCCCCAGTGTGTCCCGGGCCACCGCGGCGAAACGGTCCGGTGTCACCCGTCCGAGGCCCTCGGGCAGCAGGCCGCGGACCAGCACCCTGGTGATCATCGGCAGGTCCTGGAGGTTGCAGCGCTCGGCCAGGTCGGGTGTCGCGGGCCAGGCCCCGATCACGATCCCCGCGCAGGTCAGGCTGCGCGCCCGGAGCGCCTCGACGGTGAGCTCGGTGTGGTTGAGCGTCCCGAGGCCGGCCGCTGCGACCACCACGACCGGGGCGTCGAGCAGCCGGGCGACGTCGGCGAGGGTCCCGCCGTCGTCGGTGAACCGGACGAGCAGCCCGCCCGCCCCCTCGACGAGGACGAGGTCGTGGTGGTCGGCCAGCGTCCGCGCGGTCGCCACGGCCTGCTCCGGGGTCACCGCAGCCGCGCCGCAGCGCCGGGCCGCGGTCGCCGGGGCCAGCGGGTCGGGGTAGCGGGCCAGCTCCCGGGTGGTGACCCCGGGCACGAGGCGGGCGACCTCGTCGACGTCGCCGGGGTCGTCCGGGCCGACCCCGGTCTGGGCGGGCTTGAGCACCGCGACCCGCTCCCCCGCCGCGACCGCGACGGCGGCCAGCGCGGCGGTGGCGACGGTCTTGCCCACCCCGGTACCGGTGCCGGTCACGACCACGAACCGCCCGGTCACGCCGGGGCCCCGGTCCGGGCGTCGGCGAGCACACCGGCGAGCACACCGGTCGCGAACGACAGCTGCGCCCCGGTCAGCCCGGCCCGGGCGGTGAGCCGCAGCCGGGACGTGCCCGGCGGGACCGACGGCGGCCGGAAGCAGCCCACCCGCAGCCCGCGCCGCAGGCAGGCCGCGGCCGCCGCGACCGCGGGTCCGGGCTCGCCCAGCACCACCGGGACGACCGCCGACACCGGTACCGCCGCGTCGCAGGCGGCGGCGAGCACCCCCGCGGTGCGCAGCACCTCCGCGGCCCGCTCGGGCTCGCAGGCGAGCACCCGCAGGGCGGCCAGCGCCGCTCCCGTCGCGGCGGGCGCGAGCCCGGTGTCGAAGATGAACGGGCGGGCCGAGTCGACCAGGTGCGCGATGACCGCGGCCGGGCCGAGCACCGCGCCGCCCTGGCTGCCGAGCGCCTTGGACAGGGTCACGGTGGCGACGACGTCGTCCGCCCCGGCCAGCCCGATCTCGGCGAGCAGCCCGCGCCCGCCGGGGCCGCGGACCCCGAGGCCGTGGGCCTCGTCGGCGAGCAGCACGGCGCCGCGGGCCCGGCAGACCCGGTGCAGCGCGGCGAGCGGGGCCAGGTCGCCGTCGGCGGAGCCGACCGAGTCGGTGACGACCAGTGCGCGGGACTCGGTGCGCGCGGCCAGCGCGGCGTCGACGGCTTCGACGTCGCCGTGCGGCGTCACGACCACCCGGGCCCGCGCGAGACGGCAGGCGTCGACCAGGGAGGCGTGCGCCGCGGCGTCGGACACGATCAGCGCGCCGGGGCCGGTGAGCGCGGTGACGACGCCGAGGTTGGCGGTGTAGCCGGAGGAGAACACCAGGGCGTCGTCGTGGCCGCAGAACGCGGCGAGCTCGGCCTCCAGCTCGGCGTGCAGCGCGGTCGAGCCGGTGACCAGCCGCGACCCGGTGGCGCCCGCGCCCCAGGTGCGCAGCGCCGCCGTCGCCCCGTCGAGGACCCGCGGGTCGGTCGAGAGCCCGAGGTAGTCGTTGCCGGCGAGGTCGAGCGCGGGTCCGCCCGCGGGGTCGGCCGGACGCGGGGACAGCCTGCGGCGCAGACCGGCCTCGGTGCGGGCACGGGCGTGGTGGTCGAGCCAGGCCAGCGGGCGGGATCCGGGCGGCGTCGGGTCGGGACCGGTCACCCCCACACCCTAGGCACGACGGAGCCCCGCCCACCCGTAGGTGTGCGGGGCTCCGGGGGTCGTGCGGGCCGGGTCAGGCCTGCGGGGCCTCGCCCTGCTGCTTCTCCTGCTCGGCGACGGCGGCACGGACCTCGTCCATGTCGACCGCCTTCACCTGGCCGATGAGGTCCTCGAGGGCCTCGGCCGGCAGCGCGCCCGGCTCGGAGTAGAGCACCACGCCGTCGCGGACGGCCATCACGGTCGGGATCGAGGAGATCCCGAACGCACCGGCCAGCGCCTGCTGGGCCTCGGTGTCGACCTTGCCGAAGGTCACGTCCTGGTGCTTGTCGGAGGCGGCGTCGTACACGGGGGCGAACTGGGTGCACGGCCCGCACCAGGACGCCCAGAAGTCGATGAGCACGGTCGTCCCGGGCGCGCCCACGACGTCGTCGAAGTTGTCGGTGGTCAGTTCCACGGTGGCCATACGGTCTTCAACGACGTCGTGGGGGCGGATTGTTCCCGGATGCGCCGGCTCAGACCTTCAGCAGCCGGCGGGCGGCGGCGCTGGCACCGTGCCCGTGCCCGGCCGCGATCCGGTCGAGGTCCGAGCCCCCGTCGCCGAGGTCGGCGCGCGGCTCGACGAACCGGTCCGCCGCCTCGTCGAGGACGAGCACGCGGGCGCTACGGATGTCGTAGAACAGACCCAGCACCTCGGCGCCGGAGTCCTGGGCCCGCAGCATCTCCAGCTGCATCGCGACGTTCACCATGGCCAGCTGGTCGGCCTCGCCGAAGCCGTCGCGGGCGGCGGCCACCGCGACCGGGTGCCCGGTCTCGTAGGCCCGCAGCACCGGCCGTGCCTCGCGCAGCCACTGGCCGAGCGCGGAGTCCCCGCTCGCGGCGCCGGCGAGCAGCCCCTGCATCGCCCCGCAGCCGGAGTGGCCGCAGACGGCGACGATCGGGACGTCGAGGGTGCCGGTGGCGAACTCGACCGCGGCGGCGGTGCCGGGGCCGACGACGAGGTTGCCGACGTTCTGCACGGTGAACACGTCACCCGGGCCGCTGTGGGTGATGACGTGGGGCAGCACCCGGGAGTCGGCGCAGGTGATCATCATCGCGGACGGGGACTGCCCGTCCGCGAGCCCGGTCATGGTCGGGAGGATCGCCTCGGAGGTGTTGTCGTGGTAGGCGGCGACACCGGCCATCAGCGTCCCCGACGCATCCTGGTCGGTCTCGCGACCCTGCCACTCACCCCAGGTCAGGAACCCGGCGCCGGGGGTCGTGGCGCGACGGGCCTGCTCGGGCTCGATGACGGTCACGGTGGCGCCGGTGCCCTCGTGGCGGGCCTTCCAGGCGAGCAGGTGGTCGTAGGCGGCGTGGTCGAGGTAGTCGGTGACCAGCCGGACGGTGACGTCGCAGCCGCGCGGGACCGCGTTGAGCTCCCGGGACAGCCGCGGCACCGCCAGGAAGCTCAGCGAGCCCTCGACGACGAGCTCGCAGCTGCCGTCGTCGGCCTGCTCCAGGTGCGGGCGGGACCGGACGGCACGCCAGAGCAGCATCAGCCCGGCCAGGACCAGGCCGATGACGACGCCCTCGAGCAGGTTCAGGAACACGACGCCGAGCAGGGTGGCCGCGTAGATGGCCAGCTCACCGTGCTGACGGGCGGTGCGGATCTCGGCCGGCTTGATCAGTCCGACACCCATCATCACCAGCAGGCCGGCCAGCGCCGCCATCGGGATGAGCTCGATGACGCCGATCAGCACGATCGCGAACAGCGCGATCCAGACGCCGTGCAGCACCGCCGAGGCGCGGGTCTCGGCACCGGCCTTGACGTTCGCGGCGGACCGGACGATCACGCCGGTGATGGGCAGACCGCCGATCATTCCGGAGACGGTGTTGGCCGCGCCCTGGCCGAGCAGCTCCCGGTCGGTGTCGGTGCGGGTGCCGGGCTTCATGCGCTCCACCGCGACGGCGGACAGCAGCGACTCGACGCTCGCGATCAGCGCGATGGTCAGCATGCCGAACAGCACGCCGCCCCAGTCCGACTCCGGCAGCGCGGGCAGCGACAGGGCGTCCAGGAGCGAGCCCCCCAGCTGCACCCGGACGACGTCGCCGAAGGCGAGGGAGACGGCGGTGGCCGTGACGATCGCGACCAGCGCCGCCGGGACGACGGTCAGCCTCGCGGGCAGCCGGTTCCAGGTCAGCATGATCGCGATGACGATGCCGCCGAGCATCAGCGCGGGCCAGGACAGGTTCGCGACCGCACCGGGCAGCGCGGTGATCGAGTTGACCCCACCGGTCTGCGCCTGACCGCCCAGCACCACGTTGAGCTGGCCGAGGGCGATGGTGGCGCCGATGCCCGCGAGCATGCCGTGCACGACGGCGGGCGGGATGGCCTGGGCGAACCGGGACAGCCGGGTGAGCCCGAAGACGATCTGCAGGACACCCGCGCCGGCGGTGATCAGGGTGGTGACCTGCCAGCCGAAGGTGTTGACCAGCTCGGCGACGATGACGGTCAGACCCGCGGCGGGCCCGGAGACCTGGAGCTTGGAGCCGCCGAGCAGACCGGCGACGACGGCACCGACGACGGCGGCGATGAGGCCGGCCAGGATCGGGGCGCCGGAGGCGACGGCGATGCCCAGCGAGAGGGGCACCGCCACGAGGAACACGACGATCGAGGCGGACAGGTCCGCCCGGGCGTGCGGGAACGTACGGCCGAACCAGGAGCCGCCCGGCGGCGAGTGCTCACCCCGGCCGGACTCGGCCGGGGCGTGCTCGTGGTCCTCCACCCCGCGTTCCGCGGTGCTGGTGGTGCGGGTGTTGCTGGAGTGACTGTGCGTGGGCACCGGATCCTCCGTGTCGGTCCGTGGGGGGCGCCGGACCGCGACGGTGCGGTCGGACAGGGCGGTCGCGCGACGCGCGAACGGCGGAGCGGGTGCGTCCGATCGCACGAATGCGAGCGGTCGACACCGTTTCACTCCGACCACGGAAACGGATCATGATGAGAGCGCTTCTCATCGTTTCGGACGCCCACGACGAAACGCCCGGTCAGCGCCGTACACCTCCGTGTAACGTGAGGTGGATCACGCCGGATTCCACCGGATCGGTGATCCGGCTCACCCGCTCAGCGCCGTTCCGGCGACGGCTCACGCTGCCCCGCAAGGACTGCCGCCCGCATGCCGGCGGCGATCAACGCGACGTCCTCGCGGGTGCTGACGAACGGCGGCATCGCGTAGACGAGGTTGCGGAAGGGACGCAGCCAGACCCCGGCGAGCACGGCCGCGGCCGTCGACGCGGGGACGTCGACCTCGTCGGCCATCTCGACGACGCCGATCGCGCCCAGGATCCGGACCTCGCGCACCCCCGGCAGCGACCGTGCGGGAGCCAGCCCGGCGCGCAGCCCGGCGGCGACGCCCTTCACCTCACGGCGCCAGTCGCGCTCGAGCAGCAGCGACACCGAGGCGTGCGCGACGGCCGCGGCGAGCGGGTTGCCCATGAACGTCGGCCCGTGCATGAGCACGCCGGCCTCGCCGTCGGTGATGCCGCGGGCCACCCGGGTGCTGCACAGGGTCGCGGCCATCGTCAGGTAGCCGCCGGTGAGCGCCTTGCCGACGCACATCACGTCCGGGGCGACGGCGGCGTGGTCGGCGGCGAACAGCTCGCCGGTGCGGCCGAAGCCGGTGGCGATCTCGTCGAACACGAGCAGCACGTCGTGGGCGTGGCACAGCTCGCGCAGCACGTGCAGGTAGCGGGGGTCGTGGAAGCGCATCCCCCCGGCGCCCTGCACCACCGGTTCGACGACGACCGCCGCCAGCTCGTCGGCGTGGGTCTCGACGAGCTCGGCGAGGTGGGCGACGTAGTCGTGGGTGAAGTCCTCCGGCGGGGCGTCGGCGAACACCTGCTGCGGGAGCACGTCGGACCAGAGCGAGTGCATGCCGCCGTCGGGGTCGCAGACGCTCATCGCGCCGAAGGTGTCACCGTGGTAGCCGCGCCGCCACGTCATCAGCCGGTGCTTGCCGGGACGGCCGCGGGAACGCCAGTACTGCAGGCACATCTTGATGGCGACCTCGACCGACACCGAGCCGGAGTCGGCGAGGAACACGTGCTCGAGCCCCTCGGGGCTGACCTCGACCAGCAACCGGGCCAGGTCGACGGCCGGGCCGTGGGTCAGGCCGCCGAACATGACGTGGCTCATCCGGCCGAGCTGGTCGCGTACCGCCGCGTCGAGCCGCGGGTGCCGGTAGCCGTGGATCGCCGACCACCACGACGACATCCCGTCGACCAGCTCGCGGCCGTCGGGCAGCCGGAGCCGCACCCCCTGCGCGGAGTCGACGACGAGGGGTGCCCGGGTCGCCGGCATCGGCGCGTAGGGGTGCCAGACGTGTTCCCGGTCGGTGGCGAGCAGTGCCGACGTGTCGAGCGGGGATCCGGAGCGGGTCGGGTCCGGGACACGCCCGGGGCCTGCGGTGGTCACGGACACCCACGCTAGTCCCGACCCTCTACGCTGGCCCGACCATGGCCACGCCCGACTCCGTGTACGAGCCGGAGGGGCCCGACGGGTCGGCCCTGCGCCGTCGCGAGCTCGGGCAGACCTCCGCCCGATCGCTGCTGCTCACCGTGCTGGGCGAGTTCGTCCTCCCGGCCGGTGAGCCGGTCTGGACACGGGCGCTGCTCGACGTGCTCGGCGCGCTCGGGGTGGAGGCCAAGTCGGCCCGCCAGGCGCTGGCCCGTACCGCGGGCGAGGGGCTGCTGACTTCCGACCGCGACGGGCGCCGGGTCCGCTGGTCGCTCACCCCCGCCGGGTCGGAGCTGCTGTCCGACGGGGCCGCCCGCATCTACGGCTTCGGACGCCCGGCCACCGGCTGGGACGGCCGCTGGCTGGTGCTGCTGGCGTCGGTCCCGGAGTCCCGCCGACGCCTGCGCCACCGGCTGCGCACCCGTCTGGCCTGGGCCGGACTGGGCTCCCCCGCCCCCGGGGTGTGGGTCAGCCCGGATCCCGGGAAGGAGGAGCGGGTGGCGGCGGTGCTCGACGAGCTCGACCTCGCCGGGTCCGGCTACTCCTTCGTCGGGCACTACGGCGGGATCGGCCGCGCCGACGACATCGTCGCCCAGGCCTGGGACCTCGACGTCGTCGAGCGGGCCTACTCGGAGTTCCTCGACGAGTTCGGCCCCCACCTCGACCCGGCCTCCGGCCCCGCCACCCCGGACCCGCACGCCGACGACGGCTGCGACGTCCTCGCCCGCCAGGTCCGGCTGGTCCACGCCTGGCGCCGCTTCCCGTTCCTCGACCCCGAGCTGCCGGCCGAGCTGCTGCCCGAGCACTGGGCCGGGTCCCGTGCCACCGAGCTGTTCACCACCCTGCACGAGCGCTGGGACGCCCCCGCCCGCGCCACCTGGGCCGGCCTGGCCCGCCGGGCCTGAGCCACCCGGGCACCGCGGACCCCGCACCACGGCGCGGCGACCCGTCCCGTCGCGCGGCACCCCGCCCGGCGGTCGCCACGCGACACCGCAGGTCGCCACCCGACGCCGCAGTTCGCCACGCGACACCGCGGAGGGGGCCGCCGGGGGGTCAGCCGCCGAGGCAGCCGGGGCCGAGCAGCGTCTTCAGGTCGCCCATCAGCGCCGAGGTGTGCATGACCTTGAGCGAGTCGTCCAGGCGCAGCGCGGTCGTCTTGCTGCCGTAGACCAGGGTCAGGTGCACCTCGGAGGTGCCGGGGTGGTGGGTCAGCACCTCCTTGAGCTTCGCCACGCGCTCGGGGGTGCACTGGTCGGTGCGCAGGCTGACCCGGATCGGCAGCCCGGCCTCGCCGGTGGCGAGCTCGGGCACCGCGAGGTCGTTCGCGATCAGCGACACGCGGTCGTCGCGCTTGTTCACCCGCGCCTTGACCAGCACGATCGCGTCCTCGGCGACGTCCACGCCGACCACCTGGTAGGCCCGCGGGAAGAACAGCACCTCGATGCCGCCGGCGAGGTCCTCGATCTGCGCCGACGCCCACGGCTCGCCGTTCTTGTTCACTCGGCGGTTCACGTTGGCGAGGATGCCGCCGACGGTGACCTGCGCCCCCTCGGCGACCGAGCCCTCGACGATGTCGGCGATCGAGGTGTCCGACTTCGCCGCCAGTGCCTGCTCGAGGCCCTGCAGCGGGTGCCCGGACACGTACAGACCGAGCATCTCCCGCTCGACGGCGAGCTTGTGCTTGGTGTCCCACTCCTCGTCGGGGACCTTCACGTCGAAGATCCCGCCGAGACCGCCGTCGTCGCCGTCGCCGGGTCCGTCCAGCGAGCCGAACAGGTCGAACTGCCCCAGCGAGGCGGCCTTCTTGGTGCTCATCACCGCGTCGATGGCGTCGGCGTGCACCAGCAGCAGGCCCTTGCGGGAGTGCCCGAGCGAGTCGAACGCGCCCGCCTTGATCAGCGACTCGACGACCTTCTTGTTGCAGACCACCGCGTCGACCTTGCGCAGGAAGTCGGAGAAGTCGACGAAGTTCCCCTTCTCCCGCCGCGCGGCGACGATCGCGTCGACGACGTTGTGCCCGACGTTGCGGATGCCGCCGAGGCCGAAGCGGATGTCGTCACCGACCGGGGCGAAGTTGCGCACCGAGTCGTTGACGTCGGGCGGGAGGACCGTGATGCCCATCCGGCGGCACTCGGCCAGGTAGACGGCGGCCTTGTCCTTGTCGTCGCGCACCGAGGTGAGCACGCCGGCCATGTACTCGGCCGGGTAGTTCGCCTTGAGGTAGGCCGTCCAGTACGACACCACGCCGTAGGCGGCGGAGTGGGCGCGGTTGAAGGCGTAGTCGGAGAACGGGAGCAGGATGTCCCAGAGCGTCTTGACCGCGGCGGCGGAGTAGCCGTTGTCCTTCATACCCTGGGCGAAGCCGGCGTACTCCTTGTCCAGGATCTCCTTCTTCTTCTTGCCCATCGCGCGACGGAGCAGGTCCGCCTGGCCGAGCGTGTAGCCCGCCAGCACCTGCGCGATGGACATGACCTGTTCCTGGTAGACGATCAGGCCGAAGGTCTCGCCGAGGACGTCCTTGAGCGGCTCGGCCAGCTCCGGGTGGATCGGCGTGATCTCCTGCCGGCCGTTCTTGCGGTCGGCGTAGTCGTTGTGCGCGTTCGCGCCCATCGGGCCCGGGCGGTACAGCGCGCCGACCGCGGAGATGTGCTCGAACTCGCTGGGTGCCATGCGGCGCAGCAGGTCCCGCATCGGGCCGCCGTCGAGCTGGAACACGCCGAGGGTGTCCCCACGGGAGAGCAGCTCGTAGGTCTTCCGGTCGTCGAGCTCCACCTTGTCCAGGTCGACGGCGGGCTTGCCGTTGAGCTCGATGTTCTCCAGGGCGTCGTCGAGGATGGTGAGGTTGCGCAGCCCCAGGAAGTCCATCTTCAGCAGACCGATGGTCTCGCAGACGCCCATGTCGAACTGCGTGATGATCGCGCCGTCGGACTCGCGGCGCTGGATCGGGATCACGTCGATCAGCGGTGTCGAGGACATGATCACGCCCGCGGCGTGCACACCCCACTGCCGCTTCAGCCCCTCGAGACCCCGCGCGGTGTCGACGATCTCCTTGACCTGCGGGTCCGCCTCGTAGAGGGCGCGGACCTCGGTCGCCTCGGAGTACCGCTTGTGCGACGGGTCGAAGATCCCCGACAGCGGGATGTCCTTGCCCATCACCGCGGGCGGCATCGCCTTGGAGATGCGGTCGGCCACGGAGTAGCCCGGCTGACCGAACAGCACCCGCGCCGAGTCCTTGATCGCGGCCTTCGCCTTGATCGTGGAGTAGGTGATGATCTGCGCGATCCGGTCCTCGCCGTACTTCTCGGTGACGTAGCGGATCATCTCGCCGCGCCGGCGCTCGTCGAAGTCCATGTCGATGTCGGGCATCGAGACGCGGTCCGGGTTCAGGAACCGCTCGAAGATCAGCTTGTGCCGGATCGGGTCGAGGTCGGTGATGCCCAGGACGTAGGCGACCAGCGAGCCCGCCGCCGAGCCACGGCCGGGGCCGCACCGGATGCCGACCGACTTCGCGTGCTGGATGAGGTCCGCGGTCACCAGGAAGTAGCCGGGGTAGCCCATCTTGATGATGACGCCGACCTCGTAGTTGGCCTGCTGCCGGTACCGCTCGGTGACGCCGTCCGGGAACCGCATGTGCAGCCCCCGCTCGACCTCCTTGATCAGCCAGGACTCCTCGGTCTCCCCCTCGGGGACCGGCGCCTTGGGCTGCAGGTCCTGGCCGGTCGTGAAGTCGATGTTGCAACGCTCGGCGACGAGCAGGGTGTTGTCGCAGGCCTCGGGGTGGATCGGGTCCCACAGGTCGCGCATCTCGGCGGCGGACTTGAGGTAGAAGTCCTGCGCGTCGAACTTGAACCGGTTCGGGTCGGCGAGGGTCTTGCCGGTCTGGACGCACAGGAGCACCTCGTGCGCCTTGGTGTCGTCCGGGTAGGTGTAGTGCAGGTCGTTCGTCGCGAGACCGGGCAGGTCGAGCTTGTCCTTGAGCCGGAACAGGTCCTCCTGGACCCGCTTCTCGATCTCGATGCCGTGGTCCATCAGCTCCAGGAAGAAGTTGTCCTTCCCGAAGATGTCCCGGTAGTCGCTCGCGGCCTGGCAGGCGCCGTCGAAGTCGTGCTGCTGCAGCAGGCGGGCGACCTCGCCGGACGGGCAGCCGGTCGTCGCGATCAGGCCCTTGCCGTACTGCTCGAGCAGCTCGCGGTCCATACGCGGCTTGTAGTAGTACCCCTCGAGGCTGGCCAGCGAGGAGAGCCGGAAGAGGTTGTGCATCCCCTCCGTGTTCTCCGCGAGCAGCGTCATGTGGGTGTACATGAGGTCGGGGTTGTTCTCGCTGCCGTTGCCCAGCGCGGTGCGCTTGCGCTCGTGGCGCGACCCGGGCGCGAGGTAGCCCTCCATGCCGATGATCGGCTTGACGTCGTGCGCCTTCGCCTTGCGCCAGAACTCGAAGGCGCCGTACACGTTGCCGTGGTCGGTCATCGCGATGGCCGGCATCTCGTGCTTGGCGGCCTCGGAGAACAGGTCGTCGAGCCGGGCGGCGCCGTCCAGCATCGAGAACTCGGTGTGCGTGTGCAGATGGACGAAGGAGCGATTCCCGGATCCGGCACTGCCCATGTGTGTCCCGCGCTCCTCTCCCGCACCGCTGGGACGGCGCGGACCTGACGATGGTGCGCACGCCCGTCGGGGCGGACGTGCCCGACACCGGGCCGGCGGCACGGCCGGGCAGGGACGACGGCGCCGGGTGCGCGGACCTGGCGGGGCCCGCTCGCCGGAGCCGGTGGACCCTGCGGGTCCGGACCGACCGGATCGGTGAGGGCCTCAGCGTAACCGTGGGGTCCGACGGTTCCCGCGACGGCGGGCGGGCCCGATCGGGGTCGGCGTGTCGGTCCTGCTCACCCGCCGTCCACGGCGGACGACGGCGTGTCGCGGGCGGCCCGGACGGCGGGTTAGGGTCGGGCCACGATGCCCCGCACCCCCGAGCCGACGACGCCGCCGAGCACGGTGGTGTTCGACCTCGGCGAGGTACTCGTCCCGTCCGCGGGGCTCGAGCGTCGCCTGGCCGCGGTGCTCGGGGTGTCGGAGCCGGCGCTGCGCGAGCCCTACTGGCGGCACCGGCCCCGGCACGACCTGGGCGAGCCCGCGGACCGCTACTGGACCGCCGTCTGCACCGACCTGGGCCTGGCGCCCGAGCGGGCCCGGCTGGACGCCGCGGAGCGGGTCGACGTCACGTTCTGGTCGACGCTGCCGCCGTCGTCGTCGATGCTGATCGCCGACCTCGCCCGGGCCCGGGTGCGCCTGGCGGTGCTGTCGAACGCGCCGCGCGGGCTCGCGGCCGCGGTGCGTGCGGCGGCCTGGAGCAGCCCCTTCGACCGGCTGCTGTTCTCCGCCGACATCGGGGCCGCGAAGCCGTCGCAGGACATCTACCGGCGCGCCGACGTCGAGTTCGGCACCGCGCCGGAGCAGGTGGTGTTCTTCGACGACCGGGTCGACAACGTCCGCGCCGCCGCCGCGCACGGCTGGGACGCCCACCACTGGGAGGGCGCCGCCCGGGCCGTCCGCGTGCTGCGCGAGCGCGGTGTGCTCGGCTGACCGGTCCACCGGAGCCCTGCCGGTCGTGCCCGGAGCCGGGCGCGGCTCAGGGGACGGGGCCGTCGTCGGGGGGTGGGCTCGCCGAGGTCGTCTGCTCGGGCAGCAGCGGCGACAGCGCCAGCTCCGGCGCGGTGGTGCCGGGCGGGGCGGCCTGCACCGCCCGGACCCCGGGGCGCCCGGCGACGGCGTCGAGCGCCGCGTGGTCGGCGGTGACGACCAGCGCCACCACGCAGGCACAGCCCGGGTCGCCGAGGGCGCGGCCCTCGGCGGCGGCCACCGCGGCCCGCCGGGCGAGCGCGGCGCGGGCCTCGGGGGCGGCGGCTTCGCCGCCGTCGCGGGCGGCCCGGTCGGCGTCGGCCTCGGCGGCGTACGCGGCCCGTTCCCGGGCGACGCCGAGCGCGGCCCCCGGGTCCCCGGTGCCGGTGACCGGCTCGAACCGCAGCGCGGTCTGCACCCGGTCGAAGGGCACCCGGAACACCGCGGTCGTGGTCTGCGTCCCGGAGCCCGCCGTCGCGGCGGCGGACGGGGTCAGCGGGCGGGCGAACTGCACGAGCGCGGGCACGGACACCCCCGGCGCGGGCAGCGTCGCGGGCAGCCCGGCGAGGTAGCCGGCAACGTCCTGCCCCGGGTCGGGACCCAGCCGCACCGACCCCGTCGCCGCCGGGGGCCCGGCCGACGGCCCGGACCCGGCGGCCCAGACGGCGCCGAGGAACACCACCGCCATCGCCGCGGCGGTCCACACCAGCGCGCGGGTGCTCAGCCCCCTCACGCCGCTCAGTCCCGCAGGACGTCCAGCGCCGCGTCGAGGTCGGCCGGATACGGGCTGGTGAACTCGACGTGCCGACCGTCGGCGGGGTGGGCGAACCCGAGCGTGCGGGCGTGCAGCCACTGCCGGGACAGCCCGACCCGCTTGGCCAGCGTCGGGTCGGCACCGTAGGTGATGTCGCCGACGCAGGGGTGGCGCAGCGCGGAGAAGTGCACCCGGATCTGGTGGGTGCGCCCGGTCTCCAGGTGCACGTCGAGCAGGCTGGCCGAGCGGAACGCCTCGATGGTGTCGTAGTGGGTGACGCTCGGCTTGCCGCTCTGCATCACCGCGAACCGGTAGTCGTGGCGCGGGTGCCGGTCGATCGGGGCGTCGATGGTGCCCGACGACGGGTCCGGGTGCCCCTGGACGACGGCGTGGTAGCGCTTGTCGACGGTGCGTTCCTTGAAGGCCCGCTTGAGCTCGGTGTAGGCGTGCTCGGAGGTGGCGACGACCATCACCCCGGTGGTGCCGACGTCGAGCCGGTGCACGATGCCCTGCCGCTCGGCCGCGCCGGAGGTGGACAGCCGGAACCCCAGGGCGGCGAGCCCGCCGGTCACGGTCGGCCCGGTCCAGCCCGGCGAGGGGTGCGCGGCCACCCCGACCGGCTTGTCGACGACGACGATGTCGTCGTCGGAGTGCAGCACCGTCAGCCCCGCGACCACCTCGGCCGGGCCCTCGATGACCGCCGGGGCCGGCGCGTCGGGCAGCTCGACCTCCAGCCACGACCCGCCCGGCAGCCGGTCGGACTTGCCCGCCTCGCGGCCGTCGACCGAGATGCGCCCGGCCTCGGCCAGGGTGGCGACGACGGTCCGGGACAGGCCCAGCAGCCGGGACAGCCCGGCGTCGATCCGCATGCCGTCCAGCCCGTCGGGCACCGGCATGCTCCGCACCTCACCCACGTTCGCGGCTCCCGTCGATCTCGATGCCGCGCACGGCCATCAGCACCAGCAGGATGCCGCCGCACACGATGCCGGTGTCGGCGATGTTGAACACGGGGAAGACGCTCCCGTCCGGGGAGAAGAAGGCCAGCATGTCCACGACGTGGCCGCGCATCGGCCCGGGCGCGCGGAAGAAGCGGTCGACCAGGTTGCCGAGCGCACCGCCCAGGACCAGGCCGAGGCCGATGGCCCAGCCGGTCGAGGCGAGCCGCCGCGCGATCCGGATGATCACGCCGACGACGACCACGGCCACGATCGTCAGCACCCAGGTGTAGCCGGTGGCCATGGACCAGGCGGCGCCCGGGTTGCGCAGCAGCGTGAGGTAGAAGAACCCGTCGACCACGGTGACCGGGCGCTCCCCCTCCAGCGCGGCGACGGCGGCGATCTTGGTGACGAGGTCGAGTGCCAGCCACACCGCGGCGATCCCCGCGAGCAGCGCGACACCGCGCCGTCGTACGGCGGGGTCGATCGGCGCGGTGGGCGGTGGGGGGTCGGCACTCACACCCGTGATTATGCGGGTCGTCCCGACGCCGACGTCCGGGCGGGCACCGCACGGCTCAGCGCGACCGGCCCCCGCCCTCGTGCCAGCGGACCAGCTTGCCGCCCCGGTCGACGTCGCGGATCCGCCGCTCGGTGTCCTCCCGGTTGCCCCGGGTGCTGACGACCAGGAACTGGTCGCCCTCGCGCAGCCGGGTGTCCCCGCCCGGGGAGAACGCCTCGGCGTCGCGGACCACCAGGCTGACCGTGGCGCCGCGGGGCAGCCGCAGCTCGCGCAGGTAGACCCCGTGCAGCCGGGATCCCGGTGGCACCCGCACCTGCAGCAGCTCGGCGTCGACCTCGTCGAGCGGGGCGGCGTCGACCTCGACCCCGCGGGTGTCGGTGCGCGAGACCACCCCGAGCAGCCGCGCCACCCACGGCAGGCTGGTGCCCTGGACCAGGGTGAGCAGCACGACCAGCACGAACACCACGTCGACCAGGCGTTGGTTCTGCCCGCCGCCCTCGGTGACCGCGACGAGGGCGAGCACGATCGGCACGGCGCCGCGCAGCCCCGCCCAGGACAGGAACGCCTGCTCGCGCCACGGCACCCGGAACGGCAGTGCGGCGGCGGCCACCGACAGCGGACGCGCGGCCAGCAGCACGACGGCCGCGCAGATCAGCGCGGGCACCACCGCGGCGGGCAGCCGCTCGGGTACCGCGTAGAGGCCGAGCAGCACGAACAGCCCGATCTGAGCGATCCAGCCGGTGCCCTCGGCGAAGGAGACCACGCCGCCGCGGTGCGGCAGCCGGGAGTTGCCGAGCACCAGTGCGGCGCAGTAGGTGGCGAGCAGTCCCGAGGCGTGCACGCCCTGCCCGGCCGCGAACGCGAGCAGGCACGAGGCGATCGCCGCGAGCGGGTACAGGCCGGTGGAGGGCAGCGCGGCGCGACGCAGCGCCCAGGCCGCGCCCAGCCCGAGGAGCACCCCGACGACGGCGCCCGCCACGAGCTCGTAGACGACCAGCAGCGGCGTCGTCCAGCTGATCGCCTCGGTCCCGGCCAGCACGACGACGGCGATCACCACCGGCGCGTCGTTCATCCCGGACTCCAGCTCGAGCGTCCCGGCGAGCCGCTGCGGGACGGCGACGCCGCGCAGCACCGAGAACACCGCGGCCGCGTCGGTGGAGGACAGCACCGCGCCCCACAGCAGCGCGGTACGCCACTCCAGGTCCAGCAGCAGGTGCAGCAGGCCGCCCGCGACCGCGATCGACACCAGCACCGACAGCGTCGACAGCAGCAGCCCGAGGCCGAGCGCGGGCCGCACCGCCGACCAGCGGGTGGTGAGCCCGCCCTCGGTGAGGATCAGCACGAGCGCGGTGAGGCCGAGGGACTCGGTGAGGCCGGTGTCGTCGAACGGGATGCCCAGGACCGACTCGCCCAGCAGCACGCCGATGCCCAGGTAGAGCAGCAGCGACGGCAGGCCCAGCCGCACCGAGACACGCACCGCGAGCACGCCGAGCAGCAGCACCCCCGCCGAGATGCCGAGCAGCAGTTCCAGGCTCATCGACGCCCCCTGCTCAGGGCGACCAGGTCAGGGTGACGGCGTCGGTGCGCCGCGGCGGGAGGTCCGCCAGCGCGGCGGCCACCTCGTCGGCGCGGTCGGCGGGCAGGCAGAGCCGGCGGGTGACCCAGGCCGCGTCGTGCGGCAGGCGCGCCGGGCGGGTCCAGGTCACGACCTCCGGGTCGATGCCCTGCTGCTCGCGCAGCACGGCGACGGCGTCCTCGTGGGTCGCCGACGGTGCCCGGGCCACGTCGTGGAAACGCGTCCACAGCGGGTCCAGCCAGGCCAGCGGGTGCTCGGTCAGCATCTCGACCACGACGCCGCCGATCCCGCCCCGGGTGCGGACGGCGCCGGTCAGCGCGGCGAGGAACGGGGGCAGGTCGACGACGTTGTGCAGCACGTGGTGGCAGACGACGACGTCGTGCCGTCCGGCCGTCGCGGCCGCGTCGGGCCAGCTGCCGTGCACGGTGGCGTGGGGCAGGCCCCGGGCGCGGGCGGCCGCGGCGAACACCGCGAGCATGTCGGCCTGCCGGTCGACGCCGACCACCCGCGCCACCGGGGAGGGCTCCGGCGTGGCCGCACCGAACGCGGCCGTCCCGCCGCCGCAGCCGACGTCGAGCACCGAGGCCCCGGCGCAGGTCCAGGCGGCGGCGCGCTCGGCGAGCGCCCGCGCGGCCCGGTGCGACGGGGTGTCGGCCGGGTCGTCGGGCGGGGTGAAGTCGGCGGGGTCGTGGGTCCACGGGTCCGCGGGGGCGTGGCGGAGGACGTGGTCGGGGATGCCGCGGCCGGTCTGGCGTTCCCGCCACCGTTCCGCCGCGTCACCCATGGGGGTGAGGATAGGGCCCGGTGGTTCTGCGGAGTTCCGGGCGGTCCCGGTCGGCCAGACTGTCCCCGTGCCCGATCGACCCCGTCCGCCCCGGTGGTGGCTGCCGCTCGTCGTCGCCGTCGCGGCCGTCCCCACCGCGCTGGTGCTGTGGTCGCAGCACGAGCCGCTGCCCTCGCCGGCCGAGGGCGCGGCGCTGCTGGTCGAGGCGGCCACGGGCCGGGAGCACTCCGGCGTCACCGCCGTCTGCCGGGTCCTGGACGGTGACGACCCGGTCCTCGGCTGCCGGATGCGCGACGACGAGGGCCGCCACGGCTGGGGCACCGTGCGCGTCGACGAGACGCGGGTGGAGGGCGCCCGCGGGTCCACCCCGCAGGACGTCGTGCGGACGCGCTGGGACTTCCCGGTGTCCGCCGACGGCGTCGCGGAGCTGGACGTGGTCGTCCCCGGCCTCGGCCCCGGCCCGACCGGGACCGACACGCTGGCCGGGGTCCTGATGTTCGCCGTGCGCGACCCGCTGCGCGCCGCGGGCCACGACGCGGTGCTCCTGTCCCCGCGCTGCCCGCCGGTGCCGCAGGGCGCGACGGTCGTGTGCCGGGTCGACGGGGTCCCGGCGACCGTCGAGGTCACCCGGGTCTCCGGCGCCGACCACCGCGTCCGTCTCACGGTGACACCCCGCCCCTGAGCGGTGGTCGGCGCCGGTGCCGGTCAGGCGCGGGCGACCGCGGCCGACAGCGTGACCGACGCGCCGTCGGGGCCGACCACCTGCCCGCTCGACGCGCCGTCGCCGGCGGCGCCGTAGGCGACCGAGGTCGCCAGGACCTCCCCGGCGACGAACGCCTCGTGGGTGCGGACGGCGTCGAGCACCGCGTCCGGACCGTCGAGGGTCAGCGCGATCCGGTCGGACACGGCGAGCCCCGCGTCGCGGCGGGCCTGCTGCACGACGCGGACGACGTCGCGGGCGGTGCCCTCCGCGGCCAGCTCGGGGGTGACCGTCGTGTCCAGGACGACCAGGCCCGCGTTGCCGGGCAGCGCCTGGGTCCGCTCCGGATCGGCGGCGACGAGCTTCTCGGTGTACTCGCCGGGCTGCAGCGCGATCCCGGCGGCGACGACGGTCTCGCCGTCCTGGGTCCACTCCCCCGCCTTGACCGCCCGGATGCAGGTCTGGACGTCCTTGCCCAGCCGCGGCCCGGCGACCCGGGCGTTGACGGCCACCTCGAACCGGCCGTGGGCAGCGACGTCGTCGGTCAGCTCGACCGAGCGGACGTTGACCTCGTCGGCCAGCAGCCCGGTGAAGTCCTCCAGCGCCTTGGCGTCGGTCGCGGCGACGGTGAGCGCGGGCAGCGGCTGGCGCACCCGCACCTTCGCGGACTTGCGCAGCGACAGCGCCGCGCTCGCGACCTGGCGGATGCGGTCCATCCCGGCGACCAGGTCGGCGTCGTGCGGCAGCCCCACCCCGGCGGCGCCCTGCGACACCGACGCGTCGGACCCGCCCGGCCACTCGGTCAGGTGCACCGACCGCTCCCCGGTCAGGCCCCGCCAGATCGCCTCGGTGGTCAGCGGCAGCAGCGGCGACGCGACCCGGCAGGTCACCTCCAGCACGGTGTGCAGGGTGTCGACGGCGTCGCGGCGCACCGCGTCGTCACCGGACCAGAAGCGCTCCCGGGACCGGCGGACGTACCAGTTGGTGAGGGTCTCGGCGTGGTCCCGGATCCGGTCGCAGGCACCGGCGATGTCGTAGGCGTCCATCGCCGCGGTGACGTCGTCGACCAGGTCGGCGGTCTTGGCCAGCACGTACCGGTCGAGCACGTGCGGGCTGTCGGTGCGGAAGGTGCCGCGCTCGCCGCCGGCGTAGAGCGACAGGAAGTACCAGGTGTTCCACAGCGGCAGGATCGCCTGTCGGACGCCCTCACGGATGCCCTGCTCGGTGACGACCAGGTTGCCGCCGCGCAGGATCGGGCTCGCCATGAGGAACCAGCGCATGGCGTCGCTGCCGTCGCGGTCGAAGACCTCGTTGACGTCGGGGTAGTTCTTGCGCGACTTGGACATCTTGGCGCCGTCGTCGCCCAGGACGATGCCGTGCGCGACGCAGTTGCGGAACGCGGGCCGGTCGAACAGGGCGGTGGCCAGCACGTGCAGCGTGTAGAACCAGCCGCGGGTCTGGCCGTTGTACTCGACGATGAAGTCGCCCGGGTAGTGGTGCTCGAACCAGTCGCGGTTCTCGAACGGGTAGTGCACCTGGGCGAAGGGCATCGAGCCGGACTCGAACCAGCAGTCGAGCACCTCGGGGACCCGGCGCATGGTCGAGCTGCCGGTGGGGTCGTCCGGGTTCGGCCGGGTCAGCTGGTCGACGTAGGGCCGGTGCAGGTCGGTCGGGCGCACGCCGAAGTCGCGCTCGATCTCGTCGAGCGAGCCGTACACGTCGGTCCGCGGGTAGCGCGGGTCGTCGGACTGCCACACCGGGATCGGGCTGCCCCAGTACCGGTTGCGGGAGATGCCCCAGTCGCGGGCGCCCTCCAGCCACTTGCCGAACTGGCCGTCCCGCACGTGCGCGGGCGTCCACTCGATCTGCTGGTTGAGCTCGACCATGCGGTCCCGGAACTGGGTGACGCGCACGAACCAGGAGTCGACCGCGCGCTGGATCAGCGCGTTGCCGCAGCGCCAGCAGTGCGGGTACGGGTGGTCGTAGGTCTCGTGGCGCAGCAGGACGCCCTGCACGTGGGCGCCCCGCTCCTTGAGGTCCCGGATGACCTGCGGGTTCGCGTCGAACACCTGCATGCCGGCGTAGGGCGGGACCTCGGTGGTGAACTCACCGCGGGAGTCGACCGGGTTGACGACCTCGATGCCCGCCGCGTCGGTGACCTCCTTGTCCTCCTCACCGAAGGCGGGGGCGATGTGGACCAGGCCGGTGCCGTCCTCGGTGGTGACGTAGTCCGCGGCGAGCACCCGGTGGGCGTTCTCCCGGCCGGTGAAGAAGTCGAACGGCGGGGTGTAGCGCGCACCGAGCAGGTCCGAGCCCTTCACCCGGTCGACGACGGGCGGCTCCTCCCCCAGCTCCCGGGCGTAGGCGCCGACCCGGGCCTCGGCCAGCAGCCAGCGCTCGCCGTCCGCCTCCACCACGACGTAGTCGACGTCGGGATGGACGGCCACCGCGAGGTTCGAGGGCAGCGTCCACGGGGTCGTCGTCCAGACCAGGGCGAGGGCGCCGTCGGTCCCGGGCCGGTCCGGGGTGGACAGGCGCAGCCCGACGGTGACCGCCGGGTCCTGCCGGTCGCGGTAGACGTCGTCCATCTTGGTCTCGGTGGCCGACAGCGGCGTCTCGCAGCGCCAGCAGTACCAGAGGACGCGGAACCCGGAATAGACCAGACCCTTGTCCCACAACGACTTGAAGGCCCACATGACGGACTCCATGTAGTCCAGGTCGAGGGTCTTGTAGTCGTTGTCGAAGTCGACCCAGCGCGCCTGGCGGGTCACGTAGTCGCGCCACTCACCGGTGTAGCGCAGCACCGAGGTGCGGCACGCCTCGTTGAACGCGGCGACGCCCATCTCGTCGATCTCGGACTTGTGCTTGATGCCGAGCTGGTTCTCGGTCTCGACCTCGGCGGGCAGCCCGTGGGTGTCCCAGCCGAAGCGGCGCTCGACGCGGTGGCCGCGCAGGGTGCGGTAGCGCGGGACAACGTCCTTGACGTAGCCGGTCAGCAGGTGGCCGTAGTGCGGCAGACCGTTGGCGAAGGGCGGGCCGTCGTAGAAGACGTACTCGTCCGCGCCGTTCTCCCCGGCCGGGCGCCGGTCGACCGACGCCCGGAACGTGTCGTCGGCCGTCCACGACGCGAGCACGTCCTGCTCGAGGGCGGGGAACGCCGGGTGCGCGGGGACCTCCGGGTAGCCGGAGGCGGGTGCCGGGGTGTCGCTCATGACGGTCGCTCCTCGTGCGGTGGCCGGATTGCTGCCTCTCGCACGGGGACGACGACGACCCGCTCGGGCCGTGCCGCGGTACCACCCCGCTTGTGCGCACCGGGTACGCACCTCTCGTTCACGGCTGTGACGGGCCGTACCCGGCCGGTTCTACTGCGGCCCCGGAGGACCGGTTC
Organism: Pseudonocardia sp. ICBG1293; assembly: GCF_020131355.1. GTDB lineage: Bacteria > Actinomycetota > Actinomycetes > Mycobacteriales > Pseudonocardiaceae > Pseudonocardia. The sequence goes on along the minus strand of NZ_JAHLEL010000006.1, from coordinate 281,680 downwards.
TTCCGGCGGCTCCCCGGTGATGGCCGGATCGATGCCTGAGGTCCCAGGATAGCGCGGAGTCGGGTCGGGGCGGTGACGACCCCGATCCGGCCCACCGGGTGGGCCGGAGCCGCCTCGTCACGACCCGGACGAGGCCGGGAGCCGGGGCGTCGACGCTCAGCGGGCCTGCGCGGGGTGCCGCTCGCCGAGCACGTGGTTCGGCGAGCACCAGGCGCAGGGGGTGAACCCGAGCTCCACCGCCTCGCTGACCGGCAACGGGATCACCGAGCGTCCGGCGAGCGCACGACAGGTCTGCATGTGGTAGCGCGGGTGCTCGTCGATGACCAGCACCTCGTCCGACAGCCGCGTGACGAGCGCGGCGTCGCGCGGCGCCTCCGGTGTGTCGCCGTCGGTCGGGGGCTGCTCGGCCGGGGCCTGCCCGGTCGGAGCCTGCCCGGCCGGTGCCTCCGCAGCCGCACCGGCAACGGTCGCCCCGTCGGCCCGGACCCCTCCGGCGGCACCGTCCGTCGCCGTGGCGCCCGCGGCCGTCCTGTCGGCCGTACCGGCGTCCTGGACCGCCCCGGGTGCACCGAGCACCGCGGTCGAGCCGACGGTGCCGACACTGCCGTCCACCGGACCCGCCACGGCGGGATCGTCGGATCCGGGTCCGGTGCCGGTCCCCGCAGGGATGGCCTCGTCGACCGGGCCGGCGACCCGCTCGGGCGCACCCGATCCGAAGCCCGGGGCCGCGACGGCCCCGGCGTCCGAGGTGTCCGTCCCGCTCGCGGGGGCGGGCCCCGCGTCGGTGGACGTCGGGCCGTCCCCGGTGGCGACGGACGGGCCGGAACCCGCCGCGGCGGCACCACGAACCGCACCGTCCGCCGTCGCCGCCGTCGCGTCCGGGCCGGACGACCCGTCCGGGTCGCCCTGGTCCGCGACGCGGTCGACGGGCTCGTCATCGGTCACTGTGCGTGACGAACAACCACTCGATCGAGAAACGGTGGGCGGTGCCTTGTCAGAGCCGGACGGCGGGACGAGCGGTATCTGCATGGTCTCGTCACCGGCACCGCCGGAGCCTCCCGGAGCCGACGATCCGGCTCCGCCGGACTCCGGACGGACCACCGGCAGCACCTGGGTCACCGGTTCCATGTCCGGACCGCTCCGGCCCGGCACGCCGGGACGACCGTCGTCGACGGACGCCCGGGAGCCCTCCTCGGACTCCGTCACGTGCCCCTGGTCGCCCGCTCGCACGGCCGCCCTGCTCTGCCACCAGTCGATAAGCAGGACCAGCCCGGCGAGCAGGCTGATCCCGACCGAGATCCAGAACAGGGCCACGATCTGCAGGATCCACCCGGCGGCCCACAACGCGATCGCGATGACCAGGAAGATCAGGACCAGAAGCATCATCGGCGAACTCCGTCGGTCGGCGGCGGCCCCTGGCCACCACCCGGTCGTCGTCAGGCGTCTCGGGGCGCCGGAGGGTTCCGGCGCCACCTCCGCAGATCAGCTCCCGGTGTCGGCCCGCTGGCCGTACCCCGAGGCGGCGTAGCCACCGTTCGAGCCCGACCGGCCGGCACCACCGGCGTCCGAGGGAGCAGCGGAACCACGGCCCTCCAGGTCGCGCAGCTGCGACTCCAGGTAGGTCTTCAGACGGGTGCGGTACTCCCGCTCGAAGGTCCGGAGCTCGTCGATCTTCTTCTCCAGAACGGACTTGTCGCGCTGGATGGCGCCCATGATCTCGTTCTGCTTGCGCTCGGCCTCGCTGACCAGGCCGGACGCCTTGTCGCGCGACTGGCGCTCCAGCGTCTCGGCCCGCGTACGGGCGTCGTTGAGCATGGTCTCGGCACGCGAACGCGCGTCGTTGACCAGACCGTCGGCCTTCGTCCGGGCGTCCGACAGGAGCTGCTCGGACTTGTTCCGGGCGTCCGACAGCATCGTGTCGGCCTCGTTCTTGGCCTCCGCGGTCAGCCGGTCCGCCATCTCCTGGGCGAGGCCCAGGACCTTGGCGGCCTGCACGTGGTGGTCACCGCCGTCGGCATCGGCGGGACCGGCACCGGCCAGCTGCGGGGCGGGAGCACCCGCACCACGGCCCATCGGCGACGGCGAGGCGGCCAGGGCCTGCGTCTGCGCCGGAGCCGGCTGGCTCCGCGCCTCCTGCAGGTCGGCCTCAGCGTCGCCGAGGCGCTGCTCCAGCTGCGCGACCTGGTCGCGCAGGTCGTCGTTCTCCCCGATCAGCCGGGCCAGTTCGGCCTCGACCAGATCGAGGAAGGCGTCGACCTCGTCCTCGTTGTAACCCCGCTTCCCGATCGGGGGTTTGCTGAACGCGACGTTATGAACGTCGGCGGGCGTCAGCGGCATCGGATCACCTCATGCGGTCCTCGGCGGCACTCCCGGGTGACTGGGGCTCATCCCAGGAGCTGTGATCTGACGGCGCTCATCGAGATGAACACCACCAGCAACAGAACCATAATCGACAGGTCCAGTCCTACGCCTCCGATACGGACCACGGGGATCACTCTCCGCAGCAACTTGACCGGAGGGTCGGTCACGGTGAAGACGACCTCGAGCGCCACGGCGGGCGCTCCGGCGGGTCGCCACTGGCGCGCGAACGACCGGACCATCTCGACGACGATCCGGGCCGCGAGCAGCAGCCAGAAGAAGAACAGGATGTAGTAGATCAACGTCAGAATCGGGACGGCCACGGCTCAATCCTGTCGGAAAGCCCCGCGCTCGGCGAGCCTCCGGGCGTCGTCGGCGGACACCTCGACGTCGGCCGGGGTGAGAAGGAACACCCGGTCGGTGACCTTGTCGATGCTGCCGCGCAGCGCGAACGCGAGCCCCGCGGCGAAGTCCACCAGGCGTTTCGCGGCCGCACCGTCCAGATCGGTGAGGTTCATGATGACCGGCACACCGTCGCGGTAGCGCTCGCCGATGGTGCGCGCCTCGTTGTAGCTGCGCGGGTGCAGCGTCGTGATCGACGCCGGTCCCGCGGCCGCCCGGTCGCGCTGCTCCGGCACCGGTGCGGGCGCCACGACGGGCTCGCTGCGCTCCTCGCGGGCCGGGCCCCGGAGGCTCTCCGGGTCCATCGCCAGTGCCCCGCGCACGGCAGCCCCGGCGCCCCCTCCGAGGGGTGTCGGCAGGCTCCCGCGCTCCGACACCAGCCCGAGCGTCTCCCGCTCGCCGCGTGGATCCGGCCGTCCGGCGCGCGCCGGACGGAGCGTCTCCCGCGCCGGGCGGGCACCCCATCCGTCCTCGTACCGGACCGCGGTCTCGTAGCGGTGGTCGTCGTAGGACGCCTGGTCGGCGAACCGACCGGCCCCGGCGGACCAACGGTCACCGCGCGGGCCGGCGTGGTGCTCGTGGCCGCCCCGGTAGTGATCCGGTTCGTCCACATAGTCCATCTCGTCGGCCGGGACCATGCCGAAGTACGCCTTCAGCCGGTACATCGCGCTCATCCGCTGTCCCCTCGCAGTACTGCTCGACTCCGTACGCGCCCAACCGCACGCGCACCCCGCGTTCTGGCGACGGTCTCGCCGGGCGGTGCGGCCTCCGCCACCTGCTCAGTACCCACACCCACCAGCGATTACTCGGAGGCTATCCGCCGATCCCCCACAAGGGCCGTACCGACACGCACCACCGTCGATCCGTGACCGATCGCCGACTCCAGGTCCCCGCTCATGCCGGCCGACAGGACCGTCGCCCCGGGGTGGCGGCCGACGGTCTCCCGGTGCGCCTCGGCGATCCGTGCGAACGCCGCGTCCGGTTCCCAGCCCAGTGGCGCGACGGCCATCAGCCCGGCGAGCTCGAGCCCCGGCAGCTCCGTGACCAGGTCCGTCAGCTCGGCGAGCCCGTCCGGGGCGACACCGCCGCGGCCGGGATCGCCGTCGACGCTGAACTGCACGAGCACCGGCAGCGGACCGCTCCGCTCCCCCGCGTCGACGGCCTTCGCGACCTCCTTGTCGATCGCGCGCGCCAGCCGGGACGAGTCGACGGAGTCGATCCGTGTCACCCACGGGAGCACCGTCCGCACCTTGTTCCGCTGCAGTCCACCGACGAAGAACCAGTCCGGTGACGTACCCGGGCGGGCCTCCCGCACCTCGTCCACCTTGGACGCCGCCTCCTGGGCGCGGTTCTCGGCGAACGCGTCGAGCCCGAGATCGACCAGGGTGGCCACGTCGGCGGCCGGGATCGTCTTGGTCACGGCGAGCAGCCCCACCCCGGACGGGTCGCGGCCCGCGGCGTCACAGGCCGCGGCGATCCGGGCGCGGACGGCGGTGAGCCGGTCGGTCAGTTCGGCGGCACGGTCGGTGGTGGCGGGGCTACGGGGATCGGACACGCCGTCCATCGTTCCCGCCCGCGCGGGCACCCGCGAGCCCCGCGTGGTGGGGATCGCGGTGCCGGGCCGGTCAGCGCGGGTCGAGCCAGGTGACCGCGGCCTGACGGCCGCAGCGACCGTCACGGCGGTGGCTGAACAGGTCCGGGTCCTCGATCGTGCAGCGCGGATCGGTGCCGACCCTGCTCACGCCGAGGGCGGCGAGGCGGCGGGTGAGCCCGGCGCGCAGGTCCAGCCCGGCGGTGCCGGTCCGGGTGGTCGAGGCGCTGCCGGGCAACGCGGCGTCGACCTCGGCCCGCATCGCGGGCGGTACCTCGTAGCAGCGGCCGCACACGGCGGGCCCCAGCAGCGCCTCCAGCCGTCCGGGCTCGGCGCCCAGCGCGGTCATCTCCGCCACCACGGCGTCGAGCACCCCGGCGGCCGCGCCGACCCGGCCCGCGTGGGCGGCCCCGACGACCCCGGCGACCGGGTCCCCGAGCAGGACCGGGACGCAGTCGGCCGCCAGCACCGCGACACCGAGCAGCGGGACGTCGGTGACGACCGCGTCGACGTCGGCGACGTCGGGGGCGACTCCCCCGGTCCCGGAACGGGCGCGCGGGGCCTCGCGCAGCACGGCGACGTCGCGACCGTGGACCTGCCGGAGGAAGGCCAGGCCGGACAGTCCCAGCTCGCGGACCACCCGGGCCCGGTTCCCGGCCACCGCGGCCGGGTCGTCGCCGACCCCGAGGGACAGGTTGAACGAGGTGAACGGACCACCGGAGCGGCCGCCGGCCCGGGTGGTCACGACCCGGCGGATCCGCACGGGACGACGGGTGCCGCCGCCCGCGCGGACCGGGGCCGGGCCCGGTGAGTCCGGCACCGCGGTCAGCGCCGCATGAACGGCGGGACGTCCACCTCGTCCTCGACCGGCTCGGCCGGACGGGCCGCGGGCGTCGCGCCGACGGTGCCGTGCGACCCCGGGGCCGACGTCGGCGAGGCCGGCGCGGACATCGGACCGCTCGGCACGGCCGCGCCGTCGCCGCCGGGCTGCTGGGTGTCGCCCTGACGCGGGGCGGGCGCCGTCGGCCGCTCGGGCGGCAGCACGCCGGTGCGCTCCGGGGCGTGCGCCGTGGCCGGGAGCTGCGGGGCCGACGGGGTGGTCGCCGTCGTCGCGGCCCAGCGGGCCTGGCCCTGCGGGGCCTGGCCACCGTGCTGCTGGCCCTGGTGCTGCTGGCCCTGGTGCTGCTCTGCCTGCTGCGGCGGCGCCGCCTGCGGGGCGGGCTCGGCGGCCTTCTGGGTGCCGCGGGAGAACACGGCGGGCTCGAGCTTCTTGTGGGTCGGCGTACCGCCCTCGAAACCGGCCGCTATCACGGTGACCCGCACCTCGTCACCGAGCGAGTCGTCGATCACGGTACCGAAGATGATGTTGGCCTCGGGGTGCGCGGCCTCCTGGACCAGCGACGCGGCCTCGTGGATCTCGAACAGACCCAGGTCCGAGCCGCCGGCGATGGACAGAAGCACACCCTGGGCGCCGTCCATCGACGCCTCGAGCAGCGGCGAGTTGATCGCCTTCTCCGCGGCCTGCACCGCGCGGCCCTCGCCGCGGGCGGACCCTATCCCCATCAGCGCGGACCCGGCACCGGACATGACCGACTTGACGTCGGCGAAGTCCAGGTTGATCAGACCCGGCGTGGTGATCAGGTTGGTGATGCCCTGCACACCGGAGAGGAGCACCTCGTCGGCGGAGCGGAAGGCGTCCATCAGCGAGACGCCGACGTCGCCGAGCTGCAGCAGCCGGTCGTTCGGGATGACGATGAGGGTGTCGCACTCGTTGCGGAGCGCCTGGATGCCCTCCTCGGCCTGTCCGGCGCGACGACGCCCCTCGAAGGTGAACGGGCGCGTGACGACACCGATGGTCAGCGCGCCGAGCTTGCGGGCGATCGAGGCGACGACCGGCGCACCGCCGGTGCCCGTCCCGCCGCCCTCACCCGCGGTGACGAAGACCATGTCGGCCCCCTTGAGGACCTCCTCGATCTCCTCGGCGTGGTCCTCGGCGGCCTTGCCCCCGACCTCGGGGTTGGCGCCGGCACCGAGCCCACGGGTCAGCTCGCGGCCGATGTCGAGCTTCACGTCGGCGTCGGACATGAGGAGGGCCTGGGCGTCGGTGTTCACCGCGATGAACTCGACGCCCTTGAGGCCGACCTCGATCATCCGGTTGACGGCGTTGACGCCGCCGCCACCGATGCCGACCACCTTGATCACTGCCAGGTAGTTGTGCGGGGGCGTCATGCGCGGCACCTTCCAGTCGCTCGGGGTCCGGGGATCGGGTGGGTCAAGCTCCGGGTGCCCCGGGCCTTCGGGTGCGCACGCTAGGTGGATGGCGGTGCCCGGGTCCAGCAGGCGCGCCGCACGAGGACAACACCCCGCCCGGGTGGTTCGACCTCGCCGCCGGTGGAAACGCGGACGGTCGCCGGGCGGTCACCCGCAGCAGCCGACGGGCCGGGCGCGACGGGTCAGCGCTGCCGGACGGTGACCAGCGTCGGGCTGGAGACGTCGTAGACGGCGCCCTCGCGCTGCAGCACCGGTCCGAGCACCCGGGCGCGCGCGGCGGCCTGGTCGGCATCGGACCACGGACCCCACAGGACGCGCCGGTCCTCGGTGAGCCCCAGCTCGAAGGTCGAGCCGCCCCCGCCGAGCGACAGCGTCCGCACCTGGTCGCGGACCGGGACCGGCAGCGCCTGCAGGACCCCCACCGCGGCGAGGGTGGCCGGGTCGTCCGGGGCGACGCGGGGCAGCTGCAGCACGGGCAGCCGCACGTCGGGCGGGGCGTCGCGGTAGACGAACCCGGTGACGTCGACGAGCTTGCGCCCCTCCGGGGTGTCGAGCAGGGCGGCCGGGGCGCGTTCGGTCACGGCCACCACCAGGGTGTCCGGCCAGGACCGGTCGACCTCCACCGCGGCGACGCCGGGGATGGCCGACACGCGGGCGGCGACCCCGTCGGTGTCGACCGCGGCGAGCGGGACGCCCGTCTGGTCGCCCGTCGCGGCCTCGACGTCGCGGACGGGGATCTGGCGGGTGCCGTCGACCCGCACGGCGGCCACCGGCGGGCCGTAGCGGCCCAGTGCCCACCAGCCCGCCGCGGAGACCCCGAGGAGCACGACGGCGGCCGTGGCGAGCAGCGCGACGAGGCGACGGCGCCGGTAGCGGGGGTCGCGGCTGCGGGACCGCTCGGCGGCGCGGGCGGCGGTGCGCTCCCGGACGGCGGCGGCCGCACCGCGACCGTCCCCCCGGCCGGCGTGCCCGGTCTCCCCCTCACCGTCGTCGTCGACGACGTCGTCGTCGGGGCCGGGGGCGGCGGGTGCCCCGGCGCCCGCACGGCGTTCGGCGGCACGGCGCTCCCGGATGCGACGGGCCCGCTCGGCGGCCCGCCGTTCCTGGTCGGGGTCACGACGGCCGGTGGCCCGGGCGCCGTCCCGGCCCCGGTCGTCGCCGGAGTCCTGCTCGTCGCTGCTCATCGTGCCCCCACTGTGCCGCCGCCGTGCCGCCGCCGTGTCGCGCACTCACCTCTCGCCGGCGAGCTCCCGCAGGATCTCCGGCCCGAGCGCGGTGACGTCACCGGCGCCCATCGTGATCACGACGTCGCCGTCGGTCGCGAGCGCGGCGATCGCCGCGGGCGTCCGCTCCCACGAGGGGGCGCGGTGCACCCGTTCGGCCGGCAACGTCACCGCGTCGGTGATGAGCGCCGGGCCGACGCCGGGTTCGGGATCCTCCCGGGCACCGTAGACGTCGAGGACCATCACCTCGTCCGCCAGCGACAGCGACGCGCCGAAGCCGGCGGCGAACAGCCGGGTGCGGGAGTACAGGTGCGGCTGGAACGCGACCAGGACGCGGCCGCGCCGGCCGTGCAGCACCGGTGCGGCCTCCCGGGCGGCGCGCAGGGTGGCGGCGACCTCGGTGGGGTGGTGGGCGTAGTCGTCGTAGACCGAGACGCCGCGGACGCGGCCCTTGAACTCGAACCGCCGCTGCACCCCGCCGAACCCGGCGAGCCCGTCGAGCAGCGCGGCCGGGTCGGTCCCGACGGCGACGCCCGCGAGGAACGCGCCGAGCGCGTTGAGGGCCATGTGCTCGCCCGGGACACCCAGGGTCAGCTCGTGCTCGACACCGCCGGTGCGGAACCGGGCACGGCAGCCGGTCCCGTCCGGCACGAACTCGAGGAGCCGGGCGTCGTGCGGGCCGGCCGCGGTGCGCCCGTAGCGCAGCACGGCGACGCCCGCCCGCTCGGCCCGCACGGCCACGGCCTCCGACCCGGGGTCGTCGGCGCAGGCGACGAGGGTGGCACCGGGGACGAGCCGGTCCAGGAACCGCTCGAACACGGCCCGGTAGGCGGCCTCGTCACCGTGGTGGTCGAGGTGGTCGGGCTCGACGTTGGTGACGATCGCGACCGACGGCGCGAACGCGGTGAACGAGCCGTCGCTCTCGTCGGCCTCGACGACGAACACGTCGCCGCTGCCGTGGTGGGCGCCGGACCCGGACACCGACAGGTCGCCACCGATGGCGAACGACGGGTCCGCCCCGGCGTGCTGCAGGGCGACGGTGACCATCGACGTCGTCGAGGTCTTGCCGTGGGTCCCGGCGACCGCGACCAGCCGCCTCCCCTCGGTCAGCGCGGCCAGCGCGACCGCCCGGTGGACGACGTCGTAGCCCCGCTCGCGGGCGGCCGCCAGCTCCGGGTTGGTCTCCCGGATGGCGGTCGAGACGACCACCGTGGGCTCGGCCTCGCCGTCGTGACGCAGGTGGCCCGCGTCGTGCCCGGTCTCCACGCGGGCGCCGAGCGCCCGCAGCGCGGTGACCGTGCGCGAGTCCCGCGCGTCGGACCCGGAGACAGTGACGCCGCGGGCGAGCAGGATCCGCGCGATCCCGCTCATCCCGGCGCCGCCGATCCCGATGAGATGGACGTGGTCGGAGAGCACACTCACCGGCCCGCCACCTCGAGGACGATGCGGGCGATCTTCTCGTCGGCCTCGCCGTGCCCGGCCGCGCGGGCGCGGCGGCCCATGGCCAGGGCCAGGTCGGGGTCGGTGAGCATCGGCATCAGCTCGTCGATCGCGCGGTCGCCGTCCATGTCCTCGTCCTGCACGAGCTTCCCGCCGCCTGCCTCGACGACCGGGCGTGCGTTGAGCGCCTGCTCGCCGTTGCCGTGCGGCAGCGGCACGTACACCGCGGGCAGCCCGACGGCGGTCAGCTCGGCGACGGTGGTCATGCCCGAGCGGCCGAGCACGACGTCCGCGGCGGCGTAGGCCAGGTCCATCCGCTCGATGTAGGGCACCGGCACGTAGCCGGGCCGCGGGTCGGCGGGGGTGCCGTGCTTCCCGTACGCGTGCAGCACCGCGATGCCGCGCTCGGTGAAGGCGGGCAGCGCCTGCGCGACCGCGTCGTTCAGGGTGCGGGAGCCCTGGGACCCCCCGAAGACCAGCAGCACCGGGCCGTGCGGCGGCAGGCCGAAGTGGGTGCGGGCCTCCGGCCGCAGCGACGCCCGGTCCAGGGTGGTGATCGAGCGGCGCAGCGGCATGCCGACCACCTCCTCGTTCGCGAGCCCGGTGCCGGGCACCGCGACGCAGACCGCGGAGGCGAACCGCGCGCCGACCTTGTTCGCCAGCCCGGCGCGGGCGTTGGCCTCGTGCACGACGATCGGTACCCGGCCGCGGGCACCGAGGTAGGCGGGCAGCGAGACGAACCCGCCGAACCCGACGACGACGTCGGCCTCGGCCGCCTCCAGCACCTCCCGGACCCGCTTCACCGCGCCCCGGACGTTGCCGGGGAGCTTGAGCAGGTCGGCGGTGGGCCTGCGGGGCAACGGCACCGGCGGGATCAGCTCGAGCGGGTACCCGCGGGCCGGGATCAGCTGGGTGTCGAGCCCCTTCTCGGTCCCGAGGGCGGTGACCCGGGCGCCCGGGACGAGCCGCCGGATCGCGTCGGCGACGGCCAGCGCGGGCTCGATGTGCCCGGCCGAACCACCGCCCGCGACGACGACCGACAGGCCGCCCTGCACCGGGGCGGGCGCCTGCTCCCCCGCCGGACGCGTGGTGGCGGGGCCGAAGGCGCGGGTCTCGTCGGGGCCCCCGGAGCCGGGGGCACCGGGTCCGGGGACGCCGGGGCCAGGAACGCCGTCGCCCTGCGGGTTCTGCTGCGGGCCACCCGGCTGCGGACCGGGGCCCTGGAGGCCCCGGGGCTGCGGGCCGCCGGGACCCTGGGCGTTCTGCAGGGCGCCGGGGCCCTGCGGCCCGGGCGGGACGGGGCCACGAGGGCCCTGCGGTCCGGGCGGAACCGGGCCACCGGGTCCCTGCCGGACGGGGGCGCCCGGTCCGCCGGGGTGGTACCGGCCGGGGCCGGTCGGACCGGGCCCGCCCGGTCCGACCGGGTGGAACGGGCCGGTCCCCGCGGGTCCCTGGCGGCCGGGTCCCGCGAACCCGGGCCCCTGACGACCGGGCCCCTGACGACCGGGCCCCTGACGACCGGGTCCCTGACGACCGGGTCCCTGGGGGCCGGGTCCCTGGGGGCCGGGTCCCTGGGGGCCGGGGCCGTGCTGTCCCGGGGCGGCCGGGCCGGGGCCCTGGCGGCCGGGGGCGAGGGGGTGCTGCGGGCCGGTGCCGGTCAGCGCGTTCGGACCGGCCGGGCCGGGCCGCCCGAACTGCTGCGGGCCGGGTCCGCCGGGGACCGGGCCGGACCCCTGCGGTCCGGCACCGGGACGGCCGGGCGGGTAGGTCCCGGGGGCGGGCCGGCCGTGCGGCGGGACCGGACCACGGGGGCCCGTCGCCGACAGTCCGGCGGGCTCGGGCCCGCCCTGCGGGCCGGTGGCGGTGACGCCGGCGTGCTCGCGCTCGTCGGGCCGCACCGGGCGCTGCTGCGGCGCCGGGGGCCGGGCCTGCTGCCACCCGGTGCCCGACGGTCCGTCCGCCGAGGCGGTGGCCGGGAGCCCGGTGGCGTCGCCGGTGGGGTGCCCGACGGTCGGCGGCCCGTCGGGGGCCGCCTGCTCGCTCGGGCCGTCGGCGACGGCCCGCTGCGGGCCGGTCACCTTCCCGGGGCCGGTCGTGTCGGCCGAGGCCGGGCCGGTGGCGCCGTCCACGGGTGCGTCACCGCGGCCGGAGGTGGGCGCCGCGCCGCCGGTTCCGTCGGGACCCACGGCACCGTCCCCCGGAGCCCCGTTCGCCACAGCACCGTTCGCCACAGCACCGTTCGTGCCGGGGCCCTCCGCGCCGGTTCCCTGCGGGGCCCGGGTGTCCGGCGTGGCACCGGTGTTCGGCGTGGCACCGGTGTTCGGCGTGGCGACGGTGGGGCCGGTGTCGGTCACGGGTGCGCCGGGGACGTCCGGACCCGGGCCGGGGGTGGGGCCGTCGCGCTCCGGGCCGGAGCGCGGTACGCCGTTCACCGGGGCGTCGGACCGAGCCGGGTCCACCCGGTCCGCTCCACGGTCCCGAGGCGCCGGTCCGCTGCGTCCGGTGCTCCCGCGCGGGGTGAACAGGTCGTCGGCCGCACCGGGCCGCGACGGCATCGCCGCGGGCGGCACCGGGCCCCCGGGCCGGCGGCGCGGCAGGCCTCCCGGCGGGCGTCCGGCCCCGTCGGAGCGCGGCGCGCCGTTCGGGCCGTACGGGCCGTCCTCCGGGGTGGTGCCGTCCGGCCCGCGGGACACGCCGTTCGGGCGCTGCGGAGCGCCCTGGCCCCCGCCCCCGGACGTGCCCTCGGCCGCGCCGCGCGGGTCGCCGCCGCTCGGGGCGCCGTTCCGCGGATCACCGTTCTGCGGCGCGCCGTTGCGCGGTGCACCGTTGGCCGGGGCGCCGTTGGCCGGGGCGCCGTTCTGCGGGGCGCCGCTGCGCGGGGCGCCGTTGGTCGGGGTGCCGTTGGCCGGGGTGCCGGTGTGCGGCGCCGCGCGGTCGTCGGGACGGTCCTGGCGGAGGTCCGCGTGGTCGGCACCGCTCGCCGGCCGTGCCGCACCGCGGTCGCCGTGTGCGACGCCGTTCGTGCCCTGCGGCCCGCTCCCGTTCAGCGGGCCGGCACCCGGGCGGTGGGACTGCGCGTGCGGGTCCCACCCGGTTCCGGGAAGCCGCTGCGGACCACGCGGACCCTGCGGCTCACCCGGCTCCGCGGACGGCGGGGCCGCCGGGGGCTGCGCGGGGGCGCCGAACAGGTCGGCACCCGACGGGGACTCCGCGGGCCACGCCGGACGCCCACCGGAGCCGCCCGCACCGTCCGGGCCGCCGAAGACCACACCGTCCGGCCGGACCTCCTGGGGTCCCGGAGCACGGCCGCCCATGGTCGGACGCCGGCCGGGCTCCCGGCCCGAGCCGGTGCCGTCGTTCCCGCCGGTCTGATCCGTACCCGTCACGCTCTCGTGCCCCTCGTCGTCCGTCGTGTCCGCTCCCACTCCGGGTGGGAACGCCCTAACGCGCCGCCCACCGCGACACCGGAACCGGTGCGCGGTAGGGCTGCGGCAACGGCAGGCGCAGCAGCTTCGCCAGCCGCCCCTGCCCGTCCTTCCGGAGCGCGGCGACCGCCTCCGGCTCGTGCCGGGCCGCGTTCGTGAGCAGCCCGAACAGGAACATGGTCACCACCAGCGAGGTACCGCCGGAGGAGATCAGCGGGAGCTGCAGCCCGGTCACCGGCAACAGCCCCACGACGTACCCGATGTTGATCGAGGCCTGCACGACCATGCCCGCCGTCGACGTCGCGACGACGATCCGCAGCCACGGGTCGGTGTTGCGGGCGGCGATCCGCATGCCGGTGTAGGCCAGGGTCGCGAACAGCGCCAGCACCGCACCCGCCCCGATCAGCCCCAGCTCCTCGCCGATGATCGCGAAGATGAAGTCGTTGTGGGCGTTGGGCAGGTAGTCCCACTTCGCCCGGCCCTGGCCGAGCCCGACGCCGAACAGGCCGCCGTCGGCGAGCGCGTAGAGCGCCTGCGTCGCCTGGTAGGCCGGGCCCAGCGGGTCCGCCGACGACGACAGGAACGCGGTGATCCGGCTGGCCCGGTAGCCGGCGGTCAGCCCGAGGATCACCGCACCGGCGAGTCCGCCGCCCGCGATCAGCGCGAGCAGCTTCACCGGCGCGCCGCCGAAGTACAGCAGCGCGAGCATGATGATCCCGACCGAGATCGTCATCCCCAGGTCGGGCTCCAGCACCAGCAGCGTGAAGATCACCAGCGTCACCGGCACCACCGGGTTCAGCGCGTGCTTCCAGCGGTGCATCACCGCACGCCGGGCGGCCAGCACGTGGGCCCCCCACAGCGTCAGCGCGATCTTCGCGCCCTCCGACGGCTGCAGCGACACCGGGCCGAACGCGAACCAGGACCGCGCTCCGCCGCGCAGCGCGCCGATGCCCGGGATCAGCACCAGCACCAGCGCCACCAGCCCGATGATCAGCAGCACCGGTGCCGCAGCCCGCAGGCGGCGCGGCGGCACGCGCAGACCCACGTAGAACAGCACGAGCCCGACCGCGCAGAACATCAGCTGCCGGGTGAACACCGAGTACGACGACCCGTCACCGACCGAGGACGCCGAGAGCACCATCACCAGCCCGAACAGGGTCAGCAGCCCGAAGACGCCGAGGATCAGGTGCAGCGAGGTCAGCGGGCGGCGCAGCCATCGCCGCAGCCGGCGTACCGCCCCCCGGGTGCCGGTGACGGCCGCCTGCCCGAGTGTGCGGTCCGGCGCGGCCGGGCTCACCGGGTCACCCGGGCGGCGGGCAGGCCGGCGACGGCGGCGGCGAACGCGTCGCCACGGTGGGCGTAGTCGCGGAACTGGTCCATCGAGGCGGCGGCCGGGGCGAGCAGCACGACGTCGCCGGGGCGGGCCAGGACGGCGGCGCGGCGGACCGCGGCCGGCATCGGGTCCTGCAGGTCGGAGGGCGCCATCGGGCCATCGTGTCCCGGCGTGACCTCCTCGACCGGGAGGCCGGGCGCGTGTCGCGTCAGCGCCTCGACGATCGGTGTCCGGTCCGTCCCGATCACGACGATCCCCGCGAGCCGACCGGCGTGCGCGGCGGCGAGCCGGCCCAGCTCGGCCGGGTCGACCCCCTTGAGCAGCCCGCCGACCACCCAGACCGCGCGGGCCCCGGGACGGCGGGCGGCGACGGCGGCCAGCGCGGCGTCCGCCGCGTGCGGGTTGGTCGCCTTGGAGTCGTCGAGGTAGGTCACCCCGGCGTGCTCGCCGACCGGGGCGCTGCGGTGCGGCCCGGGGGTGAACGCCGCCAGGGCGGCGCCGATGTGCTCCGGGTCGACGCCGTGCGCGCGGGCCAGCGCGGCCGCGGCGAGCGCGTCGACGACGCCGGGCGGCCCCGGGGGGACGACGGCGGCGGCCGCGAGCAGCGCTCCCCCGCCGAACGCCCGGTCGGTCAGCACCCCGTCGACCACGCCGAGCTGGTCCGGGCCGGGCGCCGCCAGGGTGACCCCGACCCGGCGCGGTGCCGGGGCCTGCGCCAGCAGCCGGGCCGCGACGGCGTCGTCGACCCCGCCCACGGCGACGTCGCCGACCAGCGCGCGGGACTTGGCCGCGGCGTAGGCGTCCATCCCGCCGTGCCAGTCGAGGTGGTCCTCCGCGACGTTGAGCACCACCCCCGCGGCGGGCCGTACCGACGGCGACCAGTGCAGCTGGAAGCTGGACAGCTCGACGGCGAGCACCTCGTGCCCCGCCGCGACCGCGGTGACCACGGGGTGGCCGATGTTCCCGCAGGCGACGGCGTCCACCCCGGCGCGGGCGAGGATCGCCGCGAGCATCTCGGTGGTGGTGGTCTTGCCGTTGGTACCGGTCACGACCAGCCAGGACGGCGGTGTGGCGCGCCGGGCACCGAGGCGCCAGGCCAGCTCCGGCTCCCCGATCACCTCGACCCCGAGGCCCGCGGCCTCGGCGACCAGCGGGTGGTCGGGCCGGCGCCCCGGCGAGGTGACCACGGTGCGCACGCCCTCGGGGATCCCGCCGCCGCGCCACGGCTCGACGCCGTCGGGCAGCGAGGCCAGCGCCTCCTCGCGGTCGTCGGTCAGCAGCACCCGGACACCCGCTCCGACCAGCGCGGTCGCGGCCGCGAGGCCGGAGACACCGGCCCCCGCGACCAGGACGGGGTCCCCGCCGGGCCGGCCGCTCACCCGGAACCCGACATGGACAGCCACTCGGAGTAGAAGATGCCCAGCCCCATCGCCGCGCAGATCGCGGCGAGCAGCCAGAACCGGATGATGACGGTCGTCTCGGCCCATCCGGCGAGCTCGAAGTGGTGGTGGAACGGCGCCATCCGGAACAGCCGCCGGCGCGAGGTGCGGAACACGATGATCTGCAGCGACACCGACAGCGCCTCGACCACGAACACGCCGCCGATGACGACGAGCAGCAGCTCGGTGCGGGTCACCATGGACAGGCCGGCGAGCAGGCCGCCGAGCGCCAGCGACCCGGTGTCGCCCATGAAGATGCGCGCCGGTGCGGCGTTCCACCAGAGGAACCCGATGCAGCCGCCCATCGCGGCGGCGGCGACCAGGCCGACGTCGAGCGGGTCGCGGACCTCGTAGCAGCCTGCCGTCGCGGCGATCGCGCAGTTGTTGCGGAACTGCCAGAACGCGATGATCACGTAGGTGCCGAGCACCATCGCGGCGGTGCCGGCGGCGAGGCCGTCGAGGCCGTCGGTGAGGTTCACCGCGTTCGACCAGGCGGCGACGATCAGGTTGCACAGCAGCACGAACCCGACGACGCCGAAGCTCAGCACCGTGATGTCGCGGACGAACGAGAGGCTCTCCGAGGCGGGGGCGAGGTTGCGCTCGTTCACGAAGCGCACCGCGAGCACACCGAAGATCGTCGCGGTCAGGACCTGGCCCACGATCTTGGAGGTCTTGTTCAGCCCCAGGTTGCGCTGGCGGCGGATCTTGAGGAAGTCGTCGAGGAACCCGACGACGCCCAGCGCGGTGGTCAGGAACAGGACCAGCAGCGCCGAGGCGGTGATCGGTTCCCGGGTGAACGCGTGTGAGCCCAGGTACCCGACCCAGATGGCGAGCAGGATCGCGACGCCGCCCATCGTGGGGGTGCCGCGCTTGGACTGGTGGCTCTGCGGGCCCTCCTCGCGGATCTCCTGCCCGAAGCCCTGCCGCGCGAAGAAGCGGATCAGGTACGGGGTGAGCAGGATCGACACCGCGAGCGCGAGGCCCGCGGCCAGGAACAGTCCCCTCACCGGTGCACCAGTCCTTCGGTCGTCAGCAGGCCGGCGGCGAGCCGCTCGAGCCCGGCACTGCGCGAGGCCTTGACCAGCACCACGTCACCGGGCCGGATCCGCTCCCGCAGCAGGGTCAGCGCGGTCGCCACGTCCTCGACGTGCTCGGCCCCGGGCCCGTAGTCGGGGGCACCGACGGCGACCACCTGCGCCCCGGCGGCGCGGGCGTCCTGCGCGGCGGCGGCGTGCTCGGCGGCCGCGCCGTCGCCGATCTCGGCCATCGGGCCGAGCACCGCCCAGGCCCGGCGGTCCGGACCGGCGAGCTGCCCGAGCGCCGCGACCGCGGCGCGCACGGACTCGGGGTTGGCGTTGTAGGCGTCGTTGACGACGGTCACGCCGTCGGCGCGGTCGGTGACCTCCATCCGCCAGCGCGACGCGGGCGTCGCCGACGACAGGGCCGCCGCGACGCCGTCCGGGGTGGCACCCAGCTCGAGGGCGACCGCGGCGGCGGCGAGGGCGTTCGACACCTGGTGCTCGCCCACCAGCCGCAGCGCGACGTCGGCCTCCCCGGCCGGGGTGACCAGCCGGAACGAGGCCCGGCCCGCGTCCAGTGCGACGTCGGTGGCCCGCACCTGAGCGTGCTCGGCGCGCCCGAAGGTGACGACCCGGGCGGAGGTGCGGGTCGCCATGGCGGCGACCAGCTCGTCATCGGCGTTGAGGACGGCGACGCCGCCCCGGCCGCCGGGCAGGTCACCCGGGGGCAGCGCCTCGACGAGCTCGCCCTTGGCCGTGGCGATCGCCGCGCGCGAGCCGAACTCGCCCAGGTGGGCGGAGCCGACGTTGAGCACGACCCCGATCCGCGGCGGCGCGACCGCGCACAGCGCCGCGATGTGGCCGATCCCGCGGGCGGAGAACTCCAGCACGAGGTTGCGGGTGCCCGCGTCGGCGCGCAGCGCGGTGTAGGGCGTGCCGAGCTCGTTGTTGAACGACTCCGGCGGCGCGACGGTCGGCCCCAGCGGGGACAGCACCGCGGACAGCAGGTCCTTGGTGGAGGTCTTGCCCGCCGACCCGGTCACGCCGACGACCGCGAGTCCCGGGAGCGCACCCAGCACGTGCCGGGCGAGGCGGCCCAGCCCGGCCAGGACGGCGGCGCCGGTCCCGTCCGGGTCGACCGCACCGAGGTAGGTGTGGCTGTCACGGACCCCGGCCGGCGGCACGACGACCGCGGGGGCGTCGACCTCGCGACCGGCCAGCACCGCGGTCGCGCCGCGGGCGACGGCCTGGGCGGCGAAGTCGTGGCCGTCGGCACGCTCCCCCGGCAGCGCCAGGAACAGCCCGCCCGGCCCGATCCTGCGGGAGTCGAACTCGACGGCGGTGACCGGCGCGGTGGCCGCGTCGTCGTCGATGCGGTGCATGCACCCGCCGGTCACGGCCGCGATCTCCGCCGGCGTCATCTCGATCATCGCCCGCTCGCCTCCACCGGTCCGATCCGTCCTCCTGCCCGTACGCGGTCCGTGCCGGGCCCCGGCACGTCCTGTCGTGTCGCCACGCGGCGCGTCACGTCGCCGCCCGGATCGCCGCGACCAGCTCGTCGGTGTCGTCGAACGGGTACTTGACGCCGTTGATCTCCTGCCCGGCCTCGTGCCCCTTGCCCGCGACCACCACCGCGTCGCCGGGACGGGCCGAGCGGACCGCGTAGACGATCGCGCTGCGCCGGTCCCCGATCTCGATGACGTCGCCGCGGGCGGGCTCGCCGAAGGCGCCGTCGAGCATCGCCCGCCGGATCGCGCCCGGGTCCTCGCTGCGGGGGTTGTCGTCGGTCACGACGAGCACGTCGGACCGGATCGCGGCGGCCGCGCCCATCAGCGGGCGCTTGCCGGAGTCGCGGTCCCCGCCGCAGCCGAGCACGGTGATCACCCGCGCGTGCGGGTGGACCTGGCGGCGCAGCGCGTCGAGCAGGGCGGCGACGGCGGCGGGCTTGTGCGCGTAGTCGACCACGCCCAGCCAGGGCTGACCGGCGTCGACGCGCTGCATCCGGCCGGGCACCGACGCCCGGCCGAACCCGGCCGCCGCCACCCGGGGGTCGATCCCGTCGGCGTCGAGCACGGCCAGCGCGACGAGCGCGTTCGCGACGTTGTAGCGGCCGGGCAGGCTCAGCGTGACCGGCACCGCGAGCCCGCCGGGGCCCACCGCGGTGAAGGTCTGGGTGCCGTCGGGGTGCGCGGTGAGGTCGCGGACCGTCCAGGTGGCGTGCGGACCGCCCGGGTCGGAGGAGACGGTGACCGCGTCCCGGTGGCGGGCCGCCAGCCGGCGGCCCCACTCGTCGTCGACGCAGACGACGCCGTGCCGCGCGGCCTCGACGCCCGCCCCGCCGCCGCCGAACAACCGCGCCTTCGCCTCGAAGTAGTCGGTCATCGTCGGGTGGAAGTCCAGGTGGTCCTGGGACAGGTTGGTGAACGCACCGGCGGCGAACCGGGACCCGCCGACACGGCCGAGGGCGAGCGCGTGGCTGGAGACCTCCATCGCCACGTCGGTGACGCCGGCCTCGACCATCACCGCGAACAGGGCCTGCAGGTCCGGCGCCTCGGGCGTGGTGAACGCGCTGGGCAGCGCCCGGGCCGGGCGGCCGGGGACCTGCACCCGGGTCCGCACCGTGCCGAGCAGGCCGGTGGCCCGTCCGGCCTCGGTCAGACCCGCCTCGAGCAGGTGCGCGACGGTGGTCTTGCCGGAGGTGCCGGTGACCCCGAGCACCCGCAGCCGGGCGGTGGGCTCGCCGTAGACGGCGGCGGAGACCGGGCCGAGGACCTCGCGTGGGTTCGGGTGCACCAGCACCGGCAGCCGGGAGTGCCGGATCTCGGCGCGGTCGGCCCCGGCGGCGTCGGTCAGCACCGCGGCGGCACCGGCGGCGATGGCCTGTGCGGCGAAGTCCGCCCCGTGCGCGCGGGCTCCGGGCAGCGCGGCGAACAGGTCGCCGGGACGGACCGAACCCGCCCGCAGGGTCGCGCCGGTGACGGTGTGCGGTCCGCCGGCCGGGTCGAGCAACGGGCCGGGCCCACTCCCCGCGGCGCGCGGGTTCAGCTCGGCGCCGGCGAGGCGCCCGAGCAGCGCGACGTCGACCGGGCGCACGTCCGACGGACGGTCCGGCAGCGACTCGAGGGAACCCGTCACGTCACCCGTCCCCGTCCGGTCGCCCGACACACCGTCCGGCCCGCCACCGTGCACGGGTCCACCGGTGCTCCGGGAGCGGGCGGTGGCTGCGGTGTGGAGGTCGGGCACAGGGCGGGAGGTTACCGACCGGCGCGGGCCGCCCCTCGTCCCGGTCAGGCGCTCCCGACCGCTCGCGGAGACCCCCGCGGCGGGCGGTGGGACGGCGACCGGCACGCGGCCGTCCGATGAGCCCGATACCGCCATCCGGCGCAGGTTCCGGGCCGGTGGGCGGCTCGTCGGACGGGGTGTCCGGGACCCCGACGGGCACCCGTACGGGTGAGCAGCGACCGGGACCGCCCGACGCAGCCGGAGCGCACCCGGCCGCGGCGTCACTTGATCTGGAGGGTCTGCACCGGGGGTGGCGTGGTCTGGACCGGCACGGCGTCGCGCTGGGCCAGGTACGAGGCGATGTCGTGGAACAACGGCGCCGCGCTCGTCCCGCCCCTCGGGGCGTCGAGCATGATCCCGATCACGAACCGCGGGTCCTGGGCCGGGAGCATCCCGGCGAAGGTGATCCAGTACTGGGAGCGGGAGTACGCCCCGGTCGCCGGGTCCACCTGCTGGGCGGTACCGGTCTTGCCCGCCACTTCGTAGCCGGGCACGGCGGCCGCGGGCCCGGTGCCGGACTGGCCGCGCGCCTCCTGGGTGACGGCGGTGAGCATGGTCCGCAGGGCCTGCGCGGTCTGCGGTGACATCACCTGCACCGGCTCCGGGGCCTCGGTCGGCACCCGGACGCCGTCCGGGCCGGTCGTCGCGGCGACGACCCGCGGCGGGATCCGGACGCCGTCGTTGGCGATGGCCTGGTACATCCCGGCCATCTGCAGCACGGTCATCGACAGGCCCTGCCCGATCGGCAGGTTGCCGAAGGTCGAGCCGGACCAGGTCGCCCGCTGCGGGACCCGGCCGCCGCTCTCACCGGGCAGCCCGACGCCGGTCTTCTGCCCGATGCCCATCCTGGCGAGCATGTCGGAGAAGCGGTCCTCGCCCACCTTCTGCGCGGTCATCAGGGTGCCGACGTTGGAGGACTTGGCCAGCACCCCGGTCAGGGTGTAGCGGTCGACGCCGTGCTCCCAGGCGTCCTTGATCGTGCGGTCGGCGACCTCGATGCTGCCGGGCACGTCCAGCACGTCGTCGGGCTTGGCGACGCCGGCCTCGAGCGCGGCGGCCATCGTGACGACCTTGTTCACCGAGCCGGGCTCGAACGGGGTGGTCACGCCCTTGTTGCCCAGCGACTTCGGGTCCGCGGACAGCAGCTGCGCCGGGTCGAAGGAGGTGTTGTCGGCGAGCGCGAGGACCTGCCCGGTCGCCCGGTCCAGGACGACCGCCGAGCCGCTGCGCGCGCCGGCGCGGCCCGCGTAGTCGGCCAGCATGCGCTGGACCTGGAACTGCAGGTCGGAGTCGATGGTGAGCTGCACGTCCGAGCCGGACACCGCGGCCTGCTCGGAACGGACGCTGCCGGGGATGACGGTGCCGCTGCCCTCGGCGGTGTCGGCGATCTGGAAGCCGTCACGACCGGCGAGGAGCTGGTCGTCGGAGGACTCGAGGCCGATCCGGCCGATCAGCTTCTGCGCGTCGGCGCTCCAGGTCGCGGCGCCGATGATGTTGGAGGCCAGCGTCCCGTTGGGGTACTGCCGCGCCTCGCGGCTCTCCTCGGCGATCTCCGGGAACTGCGTGCGCAGGTCACGGGCCGGGCCGGGGTCGACGGCGGTCGCCATGACGACGTAGCCGCGGTCGCTGTGCAGCGCCCGCCTGAGCTCCTCGGGGTCCCCCCGGGTGACCGCGGCGACGGCGTCGGCCATCCGGTCCTTGTACGCGGCCGCATCAGCCCCCTTGGTGGAGTTGATCAGCCGCGGGTTGGTGACGAGCGCCTTGGACTCGGTGGAGAACGCCAGCACGGTGCCGTTGCGGTCGCTGATCGCGCCGCGCTCGGCCGGGATGACGATCCGGCTGGCGCGCTGCTTCTCCGCGTCGGCGGTGAGCGTGCCGGCCTGCACCGTCTGGACGACGACGAGCTTCGCCCCGGACACCAGCAGCAGGGCGGCCAGCGCCACCCAGGCCAGACGCAGCCGGAAGCGCGGGTCGTCGGCCGGGGACCGGCGCCGACCACCCCGCGGCCCCTGCCCCCGTGGGCGGGGGCGCGGCGGCGCGTAGACCATCAGTTCCCGCCCGCCGCCCGGGTGTCGGCCGGGACCTCGCGCTCGGTGCCCTCACCGGCACCGGCGGCACCGGGGGCGGCGTCCCCGCCCTCGGCGGCCGGGTCGGTGGTGGCCGCACCCGGCTGCCCGTCCTGCGGGGCGGCGGGCGGGGCCTGCGGTGCGGGCACCTCGCCGGGCGCCTCGGCGGGCGGGGCGGGCGGCGCCGGGGCGACGGCGGCACTCGGCTCCCCGACGACGTCGACCCGTCCGTCCGGGGCGACGACCAGTCGCGCCGGGTCGGTCACCCGGACCATCCCCTGGGCCGCGGCACGGTCGGCCAGCGAACCGGGGCTCTGGAGCACGGTGACCTCCTTGCGGAGGGCCTCGGACTGCTCGGTGAGCGACGCGGTGCGCTCCCGTGCCGCCTGCAGCGCGTAGGAGTCGGCGGCCGCGGCCGTCGACAGCCACAGCGTCGCGATCAGGCCCGAGACCAGCAGGACCATCACGACCAGCACGAACTTCGCACGGCCGGTGTTCTCCCTGGCCGCGGTGCGGCGGCGCTGGTCGGCCACCCGGCGGGCGTCGCCGGGGCCGCGCTGGGCCGGGATCCGCGGGGGCGCCGCGGTACGACGGCTCTGGCGGGTGTCGGGCCGCGCCCGGCCACCGCCCGGGGTGCCCGGGCGCTCGATGACGGGTGTGCTCATCGGGGGTTCCTGCCTCTCCGTCGTACCGGTACTACCTGCGTGCTCGGGTCCGTGCCGCGGGTGCTCACGGTCCGTCCTCCACGCGTTCCGCCGCGCGCAGCCGTACCGGCGCGGCCCGCGGGTTGCGGGCGACCTCGGCCTCGGAGGCCTGCTCGGAGCCCCGGGTCAGCAGCCGGAACTCCGGACCGTGTCCGGGGAGCTCCACCGGCAGGTCCACCGGGGTCCGGGAGCGGACGCGCTCGGCGAGCACCCGCTTGGTGATCCGGTCCTCCAGCGAGTGGTAGGACAGCACGACGATCCGTCCGCCCGGCGCCAGCGCGTCCAGCGCGGCGGGCAGGGCGTCGCGCAGCACCTCGAGCTCGCGGTTCACTTCGATGCGCAGGGCCTGGAAGGTCCGCTTCGCGGGGTGGCCGCCGGTCCGCCGGGACGCGGCCGGGACGACGCCGTAGAGCAGCTCGACGAGCTCGGCGCTGCGGGTGAAGGGCCGCTTCTCCCGGTTCCGGACGATCGCGTTCGCGATCGGGCCCGCGAACCGCTCCTCGCCGTACTCCCGCAGGATCCGGCGCAGCTCGGGAGCGGTGTAGGAGTTCAGGACGTCGGCGGCGGTCGGCCCGGTGGTCGGGTCCATCCGCATGTCGAGGTCGGCGTCGCGGGAGTAGGAGAAGCCGCGGGCGTCCTCGTCGAGCTGGAGCGAGGAGACGCCCAGGTCGAACAGGATGCCGTCGGCGGCGGGCACGCCCGCCTGCTCCAGCGCGCCGGCGACGTCGTCGTAGACGGTGTGCACCCGGTGCAGCCGGTCGGCGTACGCGGTGAGCCTGCGCCCCGCGAGTTCGAGGGCCTGCGGGTCGCGGTCCATCCCGACGACGGTGAGCCGGGGGTGCGCGGCCAGCAGCGCCGCCGCGTGTCCCCCCATGCCCAGGGTGGCGTCCACGTAGACGGCGTCCCGGTCGCGCAGGGCGGGGTCGAGCAGCTCGGAGACGCGCTCCAGGAGGACCGGGGTGTGCCGGTCGCCGGGTGCGCGGTCGTCGCGCGGGGTGGCGCCGTCGCCGGAAGTGCCGTCCACGTGCCACCCCCCGGTGCGCCGTCCGTCCCCGTGTGGTGCGTGCGGGCCGCCGGTGCGGCGGCCGTCCCCGGCCCCGGCCACGGGGCCGGGACCGGGACGGTCGATGTCCGTGGGCGTGGCGTCCGGCTCCCACAACCGGTGCGCTCCACTCCCGAAGACGCGCGGGCTCCACCGCGCCACCCGAACTCCCCAGTCGGGGTGGGCGCCGGCGCCGTCCCCACCCGGGGGCCGTGCCGAGGTGGACCTGGCACCGGGGAAGGTGTGCCAGGGCCTGTTCGATCACGGCACCCGGGTCGGGACGGCGACGGTGGTGGTGGTGGTGGTGTCGTCCGCTGTCGGTCGTGCTGTCCTGCTCGGGTACTGCCGCCGTCCCTCGTCCCGCCCGCCAGCGGAACTCAGAACAGCCCGGGCAGAACCTCCTCCTGGGCCTTGGCGAACTCGTCCTCGTGCCGCTCCTGGTACTCCTGCCAGGCCTGCGCGTCCCAGATCTCGGCGCGCGTGAACGCGCCGATCACCACGCAGTCCTTGGACAGTCCGGCGTACCGGCGCAGCTCGGACTGGATCGCGATCCGGCCCTGGCCGTCGGGGTTCTGCTCGTCGGTGCCCGAGAAGAGGTTCCGCTGGAACACCCGCGCCGACTCGTTCGTCAGCGGGGCCGCGGCGATCTTGCGCGCCATCTCGGTGAAGGCGTCACGGGTGAACACGTAGAGGCAGTGGTCCTGCCCTTTCGTGATCATGCAGCCGCCTCGCAACTCGTCGCGGAATTTCGCGGGCAGCGTGAGCCGCCCCTTGTCGTCCAGCTTCGGGGTGTAGGTGCCGAGGAACACCGACCCCACCTCCACCTGGGACCCCTGTTCGCCCCAGCGATCACCACACTACCCCACACTCACCCACCGTCAACCCGAGCCGGGTGGCCTGTCGGCCCCCGACTCGGTGTCGTCGCAGGTCAGAGGCGGTGGGGAACGGTGGGGGCGCGCGCGGCGCCACCCGGTCGCGCGACGTCCGACGCCGGTGCCGGCCCGTCCCGGCCGCCCGGTCGACCGGCCGCTCCCCCACCGGCGTCGTCGCTGGTCAGGCCCCGTTCTCCCGGTCGCGCGGGACGTCCGGGTGGGGACGGGTGGGGAGACGGTGGGGGGACCCGTGGGGAGCCCGGGTGGGGGGCGGTGGGGGGCCCGGTGCCCCCGCGGTGGGGCGGGGTGGGGAACGGCCGGTCGCGAGCGCCCCGGGACCTGCCCCACCGGGCCGGACGGAGCAGCCGTCGGGGACGGGTGGCGGCGCCCGGTCACGATCGGGGGACGTTTGACAGACTGGGGTCGCCCGAGCCGTCTCCCGAGGAGGCCCGTTGTCCTCGAGCGCGCCGTCCGCGCCCTCCGTGCCACCCGTCCCGTCGCCGTCCGGTGGGCCCGTCCGCCGGGCCGACCTCAGCGGTGCGCACCCCGGTTACGCGCCCGAGCCGATGGACGCCGCCGCCGTCGCCGACACGGCGGGCCGGATCGCCGCCGCGATGGCGCGGATCATCGTCGGTAAGCCCGACACCATCCGGCTGGCCCTGGTCGCGATGCTCGCCGAGGGGCACCTGCTCGTCGAGGACGTGCCGGGCGTCGGCAAGACCACGCTGGCCAAGGCACTCGCCCGGGCCGTCGACGGGGCGGTGAGCCGGGTGCAGTTCACCCCGGACCTGCTGCCCGGCGACATCACCGGCTCCTCGGTCTACAACCGGCAGACCTCGGAGTTCGAGTTCCGGCCCGGACCGGTGTTCGCCAACGTCGTGATCGCCGACGAGATCAACCGTGCCTCGCCGAAGACGCAGTCCGCGCTGCTGGAGTGCATGGCCGAGCACCAGGTGACCGTCGACGGCGGCACCTACCCGCTCGGTGACCCGTTCATGGTCGTCGCCACCCAGAACCCGGTGGAGATGGACGGCACCTACCCGCTGCCCGAGGCCCAGCAGGACCGGTTCACGGTCCGGGTCTCGGTCGGCTACCCCGACCCGGCGGCCGAGCTCGCGATGCTCGAGGAGCACGGCTCGACCGACCCGCTGGAGCGGCTGCGGCCGGTCACCGACCTGCGCACGCTGCGGTCGATGGTCGCCGGGGTGCGCGGTCTGCACACCGCCGCGGAGGTACGCCGCTACTGCGTCGAGGTCGTCGGCGCGACCCGGCGGCTGCCCGAGGTCCGCCTCGGCGCGTCGCCGCGCGCGACACTGCACCTGCTGCGCGCCGCCCGCGCGTGGGCGGCCACCGCCGGGCGCGGCTACGTCGTCCCCGACGACGTCCAGGCCGTCGCCGTGCCGGTCCTCGCGCACCGGCTGGTGCTCGGCCCCGAGGGGGTCGCGGCCCGCCGGACCCCGGCGGATCTGGTGCGGGCCGCCGTCGCGCGGGTCGCGGTGCCGTCCCCGCCGCGGGGCTGAGATGGCGCCGACCGCGCCGCCCCCGGAGGCACCGGCTCCCACCGAGCCCGGCGACCCGGCCGCGACCGGGGCGCCCGGCTCGTCGCCGGCGCCGCTCGCCACCGGAGGCGCGCCGCGCCGGGAACGGCGCGCCGGGCTGACCGTGCGCGGGCGCTGTCTGCTCGCCGGCGGCGCCGCGATGGTCGTCTCGGCGATCGCGCTCGACGAGCGTGACCTCGTGCGGATCGGCGCGTTCGTGCTGCTCCTGCCGCTGCTCGCCCTCGTCGTCGCGCTGCGGTCACGTCGTTCGCTGCAGGTGGGGCGCACCCTGGAACCGGCCCGCCTGGAGGCGGGCGGCGCGGGCACCGTGCTGCTGCGGATCGCCGGCGGGGCGCTGCTGGGTGCGCTGCGGATCGCCGACCACGTGCCCGACGCCGCCGGCCCCGCCGACCGCTATCCGCCGCGGTTCACCGTGCACCGGCTCGGCCGCCGCGGTGCCCGGGTCGGCTACCCGGTGCGGCCCGCGGTCCGCGGTGCCTACCGGATCGGCCCGCTGCGCGGCCGCGGCACCGACGCACTCGGCCTGGCCGAGTTCCGGCACGACCTGCTGCCCGCCGACCGGCTGCTGGTCCTGCCCCGGGTCACCCCGCTGACCGGGCGCCCGGCGCTGACCTCCACCGCGGCCGGACGCGGCGCCGAGGGCGGCAGCCGCCCCGGCCCCGGCACCCCGGACGTGCTGATCCGTCCCTACCGCCAGGGCGACGAGCTACGCCGTGTGCACTGGCGCTCCAGCGCCCGGCGCGACGAGCTGATGGTCCGCCTCGACGACCGGCCCGACCCGTCCGGCGTCACGCTGCTGATCGACCGGCGCGACAGCGCCCACCGCGGCCACGGGCCCGCCTCCAGCCTGGAGTGGGCGGTGGCCTTCACCGCCAGTGTCGCGGTGCACCTGCTGCAGCGCGGCGAGGCCGTCGCGCTGGTCGACGAGTCCGGCGACACCGTCGGCGACGTGCCGCCCGGCGTGACCGGCGCGGACGCCGTCCCACCGCGGCTGGAGTCGCTCGCGGTGCTGCGCCCCTCCGCCAGCACCGGGTTCACCGCCCCCGGCCCGGGCCCCGGGCACCCCGAGGGCGTGCTCGCGGTGCTCGGCGGGACCGCCCCCCAGGACGTCACCGCCCTGGTCTCGGCGTGGCCGCGCGGCGGACACGCCGTCCTGCTCGACGTCGACTCCTGGTCGGCCGCGACGCGGTCCCGGCCGGCGTCGGTCGCGGCGGCGGCGTTGCGCCGGGCGGGGTGGCACGCCACCGTCGTCACCTCCGACACGACCGTCCAGCGGGCCTGGGCCGACGCCTGCGGCACGCCCGGCCTCGCGGGGGCGACCGGATGAGCGCACCGACCCGTCCCCCCGTCCGGCCCGCGCCCCCGGCCGCCGCGCCGGTCGCCGACACCGCACCCCCGGGCCGGGCACCGGGCGGACCCGCCTGGACGGTCGTGCTGGGCCCGGTCGCGACGGTGGTGGCGGTGCTGCTCGCCGGGTCGGCGATGAGCTCGGTGGTGCAGGGGGCCGCCTGGTTCGCCCACGCCGCCGCCGCGGTCGTGCTGGTCGCGCTGGTCGGTGGGCTGCTGCTGCCGGTCCGGGCCTGGCTGGTCGCCCCGGGGCAGCTGCTCGCCCTGGTCCTGCTGGTCACCGGATGGTTCACCGGCAGCGGCGTGCTGGGCGTGGTCCCGGGGCCCACCGCGTTCGCGGAGCTGTCGGGGCTGCTGGGCGGCGCCGGACAGCAGATCGACACCGGGCTGCCCCCCGTCGCGGCGAGCCCGGAGATCCTGCTGCTGGTCACCCTCGGGTTCGGCACGATCGCGATCGCCGTGTTCGGCCTGGCGGTGACCGTCGCCGCCCCGGCCGCGGCCGGGGTGCCGCTGTTGGTGGTGTTCGCGGTGCCGACGGCGCTGCAGCCGGAGCTGTTGCCCTGGTGGACCGTGGTCGCGGCGACGCTCGGCTACGGCGTGCTGCTGCTCCTGCGCCCGGACCGGTTGCGTCAGCTCCCGGCGGGGGCCGCGGTCGTCGCGGTCGCCGTCGTCGGGTCGCTGCTGGTGGGGCTGCTGACGTCGTCGGTGGGCACCTCGGGTCGCTTCGACGCCACCGGCGGGACCGGCGGCGACGCCGACGGTTCGATCGGGCTGAACCCGTTCACCTCGCTGCGCGGCCAGCTGACCCGCAGCGAGCCGCGGCCGCTGTTCGGGGTCCGCGGCCTGCAGACCCCGACCTACCTGCGTGCCCTCACCCTGCAGACCTACGTGCCGCAGGAGGGCTGGAAGGCCGACCGGCCGCTGCCGGGGGTGCCACTGACCGGTCCGCTCCCGCCGTCGACGTCCGGGCCGGCCGCGTCGCAGGACGTGCAGGTCGAGAACCTGGGCTTCCACGACTACTGGCTGCCGGTGTTCGGCGACCCGACCCGGATCACGGTGGGCTCCCCGAGCTGGGCCTACGACACCGCGGGCGGCATCGTCTACAGCGAGCGCGCCCAGTCCGAGGACGGCTGGACCCAGTCGATGCGGCTGCCCGAGCCCTCGGCCGACCAGCTGCGCGCGGCGTCCGGACCGGTGACGGTCGACCGGAGCTACCTCGACACCGCGGGCGTCGACCCGCGGGTCACCGCGATCGCCCGTGAGGTGACCGCCGGTGCCACGACGCCGTTCGACCGGGCGATGGCGCTGGAGGACCACTTCACCGGGCCCGGCTCCCCGTTCACCTACAGCCTGGCGACCGCGCCCGGCGGCAACGGCGACGCGCTGGTCGACTTCCTGACCCGGGGCCGCACCGGCTACTGCGAGCAGTACGCCTCGGCGATGGCGGTCATGCTGCGTGCCGTCGACGTCCCGGCCCGGGTCGCGGTCGGCTTCACCGCAGGCGACGCGGACGGCACCGGGGCGCGCACGATCACCACCGAGGACGCGCACGCCTGGGTCGAGGCCTGGTTCCCCGACTACGGCTGGCTGACCTTCGACCCGACCCCGCTCGCCGACGGCCGCACCATCGACCCGGCCTACGTCCAGCAGGCCCGCGAGCAGGACGGCGGTGCGCCCGCCGCGGAGCAGACCCCGCAGCCCGAGCCGTCCGCGACCCCGCCGCCCCCGGAGGCGGGCGGCCCCACCCCGGAGCCCCCGCCCGCCGAGGAGCAGGCGGCCGACCGGCCGGCGTCCGCGGTCGGGTCGTGGTGGCCGGTGGTCGTCGCACTGCTGCTGGCGGCCGCGGCGCTCGCGGTCGTGCTGACCCCGGGCCTGTGGCGACGGCGCCAGTACTCCCGCCGGGCCGGTCTGGCCCGGGCCGGTGGTGACGGCGCGGCGGCGGCGGCGTGGGACGAGGTCCTCGCCGTGTCCCGTGACCACGGGGTCCCGGTGCCACCCGGCGACACCGTCCGGGCGGCGGCCGACCGCATCATCGAGCGGCACGGCCTGTCCGGGCGCCCCGCCGAGGCGCTGCGGGAGCTGGCTGGCCGGGTCGAGGCGAGCTGGTACGGCGGGATGCTGCCCGGGCCGGGCACCCTCGACGGCCTGGTCGACGAGGTGCGAACGGCGATCGCGGCCGGCGGGGCGTCGTTGCGGGCCCGGGTGCTGCCGCCCTCGGTGGTACCGGAGGCGGTCCGGCGTGGCCGGCGTCCGTCCGGCGAGGACCCGACCGCCGACGGGGACGGTGCCGCCCCGAGCGCGTCCGAGGAGCCCGCCGAGCGCCGCTGAGCCCGTTCCGGCGGCGATCCGAACCGGCGCGGTCCCCGCCCGATCCCGATCCCGGACGGCCGGCCCCCGCAGGTCCGCTCCCCCGCTGGGCCGCCCCCGGCCGGGCCGAACCGGGCCCAGCTGAACCGGTCGGTCCGGGCTGAGCCGGTCGGGCGGGGCTGGGCCGGTCCGGGCTGGGCTGGTCCGGGCTGGGCTGGTCCGGGCTGGGCTGAGCTGGTCCGGGCTGGGCTGAGCTGGTCCGGGCTGAGCCGGGCCGGGCCGGGCTGGGCCGGGCTGGGCCGGGCTGGGCCAGGCTGGGCCGGGCCGGGCCGGTCCGGGCTGGGCCGGGCCGGGCCGGGCTGGGCCGGGTAGGTCGGTCCAGCCCGGACCGTGGCCGCGCGCGGTCGGATGCAGAGAGGGTCCCCGGGTGTGCCCGGCTCCCGACGGAGGCGACGCCGCACGCCCCACCGGTGTCGGGACACCGGGGCCCGACGGACGACGGCGGGGCGGGACACCGAGTCGGTGTCCCGCCCCGCCGGGCGTCGCGCGGGCGGCCGCAGGGCCGCCCGGTGTCACTCCTGTTCGAAGCGGCGCCGGAAGCGCTCCTCCATACGGCCGGTGAAGCCACCGCCGCTCTCGCCGGACTGCTTGTCCTTGGGGGTGGACCCGCTCTGCCCCGTCGCCTCCTCGCCGCACCGGCGGGCGCCGATCGAGGTGACGGCCAGCAGGGCGCCACCGAGCATGGCGAGGAAACCGACGATGCTCAGGATCGGCAGGTCACCGAGCCAGAGGGCCCGGAAGGGGATCCCCGCGATCAGCAGCACGAGGCCGACCACGAACAGGACGGCGCCCTGGATCCGACGACGCCGGGCGGGCTTGCTCCGCCGGCTACCGCTGACCGAGGACGCGAACTTGGGGTCCTCCTGGTAGAGGGCGCGTTCGATCTGTTCGAGCAGGCGCTGCTCGTGCTCGGAGAGCGGCATGCCTTCACCTCCGGCACACGTAATCGGACGGTAGGCCGCATCCGGTCCGGGCTTCCTCGCCCTGACCGGTACGACGGGCGCCCCAACCTGGGCGTCTGATGTCAGAGTACGAGGCGAATCGTGCCGCGACCACCCGGACCGTCCAACCCGCTCGGCTGATCGTCGAGCGGACGGCGTGGCGCGGCGTGTCGTCGCTCACGCGGAGCCTCGCAGACCCACCCGGACGGGGCCGGACGCCCGGGTGAACGCCGGACGACCGGTCACCGACGGCGGCCGGGCGACGACCGTCGGAGACCGGCGTCAGTACCGCCGGGCGAGCAGATGCAACCGCGGGGCGACCTCGGCGAGCGCACCGACCTGCGACGCGAGGGCGTCCAGCTCGTCGCGCTCGTCCCGGCCCGCCGGTTCGCCCTCCGGCCCGGGCCCGGGCAGCCACGCCTCGAGGGTGCCGTCGCCCTGCAGCACCTCCGTCCGGAGCCGCCCGGTCCCTGCGGTGAGTTCCCGGAGGCGGTGCGCGTCGAACCGGCGCAGCAGCCGGTCGTCGGTACCGGTGCGGCCCTCGGGGTCGGCCAGCAGGGCACGGGCCTCGGCGAGCCGGCCGGTGGCGACCCGCCCGATGAACGCGCCGTAACGCCCCACCGTCAGCACCGACACCGCACCGCCGGGGGCGGCGGCCGCGGCGAGCGCGGCGAGCACTCGTGCCGGGCCGTCGACGACCTCGAGCAGCCCGTGGCCGAGCACGAGGTCGGCACCGTCGGCCGGCGCGACGTCGGCGAGGGTGTCGACGTCGCCGTTCACCGGCGTGATCCGGTCGGTGACGTCGGCCTCGTCGGCCCGCCGGGCCAGCGTCGCCAGCGCGTTGGGGCTCGTGTCGACCACGGTGACCGCGCAGCCGGCGATCGCCAGCGGCACCGCCCAGGTGCCACTGCCACCACCGACGTCGAGCACCCGGGGCGCGGCCCCGGTGTCCCGGCGGACGCGGTCGATCTCCCTGTCCAGCACCCGGAACACGGCGGCACCGCGCGCTGCTCCGGACTGCTCCCGTGTCGGCGATCCCACGGCACGAGACTAGTGGCCCCCACCGGGAAGCGGACCGCCCGCCCGTCGCGGGGCCGCCGGCAGGCGCCGGGCGATCACACGGACTCCGCCCGGCCACACCGCCGGACCGCACGGTACGTTGGGTGGGTGCAGGTCGTCGCCACGCTCAGTCTCAAGGGTGGCGTCGGCAAGACCACCGTCGCACTGGGTCTGGCCGGCGCAGCGCAGCGTCACGGCGTCTCCACCCTCGTGGTGGATCTCGACCCGCAGGCCAACGCCACCACCGCGCTCGACCCGGAGCCGACCACGGCCACCGTCGCCGACGTGCTGGACGAGCCGCGCCGCGCGGTCGTCGAGCGGGCCATCGCGCCGTCGGCGTGGGGTGAGGGTCTCGACGTGCTGGTCGGCGCGGAGCAGACCGAGCGGCACAACCATCCCGACCCGGGCGCGGCGCAGCTCCATCGGCTCGACCGCGCACTGCAGCGGCTGGCCGGCGAGCTGATCACCGACGAGTCCGGTGGCTCCGAGACCGTCGAGGAGCGCTACCGGCTGGTGATCGTGGACTGCCCGCCGTCGCTGGGGCAGCTGACCCGCAGCGCGCTGTCGGCGGCGGACCGGGCGATCCTGGTGACCGACCCGACGATGTTCTCGGTGTCCGGTGTGCAACGTGCGTTCGACGCGGTGCAGACCGAACGCGAGCGGTCCAACGACCGCCTGCAGCCATTGGGCGTGCTGGTCAACCGGGTACGGCCGCGCAACACCGAGCACGAGTTCCGGATCTCGGAGCTGCGCGAGCTGTTCGGCCCCCTCGTGTTCAACAGCGTCCTGCCCGACCGCTCGGCGGTCCAGCAGGCCCAGGGCGCCTGCCTGCCGATCCAGGCGTGGGACACCCCGGGCGCCCGGGAGATCTCCGCGGTGTTCACCGCCCTGCTGGGCCGGGTGCTGCGCAGCGCCTCGCGCCCCGCCGCCTCGGCCTGAGACGTTCCGCTCCCGCGCCCGGCCCCGGTCGCTCCCGGCCATCCGGCTCCCCCGGTACGGCCCGCCGCCCGCTGTCGGCCCTCCTCACCGCGGCAGCAGCAGCTGCACCCGGGTGACGAACTGCTCGGCCTGGCGCAGCAGGTCGTCGGCGGCGCGCCGGTCGACGTGCCGGTCGATGCCGGCCTCGGCCTCGATCCGCAGCCGCGAGCACCCGGCGAAGAAGGCCGCCCACTCCTCCAGCTCCGGGGCGACCTCGGCGAGGAGGCGCCAGACGTCGCGCGGGGCACCACGGCGGGTCCGGGGCCGGGCCCGCATCGCCAGCACCGCCGCTCCGGCGCGGAGCGCGGCGAGATAGGCCGCCGGGTAGCGACGCAGCGGCTCGAGCTCCCGGTGCGCCTCGGCGAGCTGCTCCGCGGCCTGGCGCAGCAACCCCAGCGCGTCCCGCGACGGCGGGGCGGGCGCAGGCGACCGGAGGGACCCCGGACCGGCCGGGCGGGCGGCACCGCCGGTCGAGGATGCGGGAGCGCTCGGCAGCGGCACCACCTGCCCGGCCCGGCCGGGGACGCCGGGCCGGGACCGCGGCGGACCGTCCGCCGCGCGCCGCTCCGGGCCGGGCCCGCTCCGGCCGCCGGTCCCGGTCGGACCGGCCGTCCCGGTCCAGCCGGCCGTCCCGGCCGTACCTGCGGTGCCACCCGGGCCGGCCGCGCTCGGCCCGTCCGTCCCGGCCGAGCCGGCGGTCCCGGACGAGCCGGCGGTGCCGGACGCGGTCCTGGCCGCGCGGCCGGCGCAGCCGGTCCCGGCCGGGTCGGAGCCGGTCCGGCCGCTCCCCCGCCGGGACGACACCGCTCCGGGAGCGGGCTCCGCGCGGTCGGCCCCGCCCCGCGCCACGCCGCAGTCCAGCGGCCACAGCCCGTCGGTGGCCGGGCGCGGCCGGCCGGACCGCCGCTGCGGCCGCGCGGCACCCTCCGGGACCTCGCCCGGCCGTCGCACCCCGGCGGACCGCGGCGACGGCAGCGCCAGGTCCAGTTCCATCGTCCTGCTCCGCACGCGCACCTCCCGTACCTCCCGCACCTCTCAGTCGACCTTCACCAGGTCCCACACACCGGGACCGGACCGCATCCGCAGCACCACCTCGCGGGGCGGCTCCTGCGGGTCCTGCACCGACCGCGCGAGCACCCGCCAGCAGCTCAGCCGGTCCCCGCCCACCGGCATCGGCGACGGGAACGGCCACGGGGACTCCTCGACCCACTGGTCTCGAACCCCGGTGACCAGGAAATGTTCCCCGCGGCGCGACGGACGCCGGGAGAACTCGACCGGCTCGCCGTTCTGCCAGCGCACGTCGATCGCCGCCGGCTGGCGGGACCGGAACAAACGCGAGAAGCCGCCCACTGGCATCACCACGCCTTCCACCCGGCGGGGGCCTCGGTTGCCACCACCGGAATCGGTCTCCGGGACGCCCGGCGACGGGGTGCTTCCCCCACCCCGCCCACCGGACGCCCGGCGTCGAACACGCGTTCGACATACGTCAGTAGAACGCGTGTTCGATCGTCGCGTCAAGTCGGCCCCCGGTGGCCCCGCCCACCGGGCCGCGGTGCGGCGGGGCGTCCGGTCCGGGACCGCCGGGACCGGCCGGCCGTGGTGTGATGGGGCCATGTACCCGGACACCGACCCCGCCCCCGCGCGGGCGTGCGGTCCCCGCCGGGGCCGGTGCTCGCGGTGACCGCCGCACCGTCGCGTCCGCGTCTGGTGGGCCTCGGCCGCAGCGAGTTCGCCGACCGGCTGGGCGAGGCCATCGACGTCTACGTGACCGCGATGGGCTACCCGCGCTCGACCGCGCGCCAGCGCCGCTCGCTCTGGCTCGAACACTCCTACCGGCCGGGCTGGCGCTCGGTCGGCTGGCTCGACGGGCACGACCGGCTCACCGGCATCGGCTACGGCTACTGGGGTGGCCCCGGGCAGTGGTGGTTCGAGGAGGTCCGGCGTGGGCTGCGCGCGCGGCGCGGGGAGCCCGGCGCCGCGGGCACCGACTGGCTGAGCGACTACTTCGAGCTGACCGAGCTGCACGTCCACCCGCAGGCGCAGGGCTCGGGCATCGGCGAGCAGCTGCTGCGGGCACTGGCCACCGACGCCGCCCGGGCCCGGATGCTGCTCTCGACCCCCGAGTACGGCCGCGCCGCGCCCGGCCGGGCCTGGCGGCTCTACCGGCGTGCCGGGTTCGTCGACGTGCTGCGCGAGCACCTGTTCACCGGGGATCCGCGCCCGTTCGCCGTGCTGGGGCGGGAGCTGCCCCTGCTCCCCACGGATCACCCGACACACGCCCCCGAGTGACGCCGGGACCGTCGTACCCGGGTGGCACGATGACGCCATGCCGCCGCACCGCACCGCGCCACCCGCACGCCGTCGATCCCGGACGCGTGCGCTCGTGCTGCTCGCGGTGCTGGCCCTGCTCGCACTGACCGGCTGCACCCGGGTCCAGGTCGCACTCGCCGTCCAGCCGGACGACACCGTGGACGGCACCGTCGTCGTCGCGACGCCCGAGGGCGCGCCGGACGGCCGCGGCCCGCAGCTGGAGGTCCCGGCCGACCTGGCCGGCGAGGTCGAGCTGTCGCCGTACGACCAGGACGGGTTCGTCGGCACCCGGGCCGCCTTCGAGAACCTGAGCTTCGCCCAGGTCGCGCAGCTGAACCTGCTCGGGGGGAACGCCTCGGGCCGGGCGAACCTGGAGCTGCGCCGGGTCGGGGAGCGGATCGCGGTCCAGGGCCGGGCCGACCTGACCACGATGCCGGTGGACCGGGCCGACGTGCGGCTCGCGATGAGCTTCCCCGGCGAGGTCGTCGAGTCCGACGGCGAGACCGACGGCGGGACCGTGACCTGGGACTTCGTCCCCGGCGAGGTCTCGCAGATCAACGCCGCGGTGATCTCCACCGACCCGAACGCGCCGTCCATCCTGGGGTGGTCGCTGCTGCTCGCGGGGCTGGTGGTCGTCGCGGCGGGGGCGGCGGTACTACTGGCCCGGCGCGACCGGAACCCGCCGATCCGGCGCTGAGGGCGCCGGACCGGCGGGGTGGCCGACCGTGACCGGTCAGAGGTCGACCACGACCTTGCCCGTCGTCCCCGCCTCGACGGCCTCGTGGGCGGCGACGACGTCGTCGATCCCGAACCGGGTGATCGGCAGCGGGGTCAGCGCGCCGTGCGTGGCCGCGACACCCAGCCCGCGGGCCGCCTCGGCCAGCACCGGGCGGGGCACGGTGTAGAGCAGCGCGAACCGCAGCACCGCGTTCGCCCCCATCAGTGCACGGACCGGGATCGCCGGGTCCTGCGGGGTGGCGGCGTAGGAGACGACCTCGCCCCCGTTGCGCAGCACGGCGAGGTCCTGCGCGAGGTTCTGGGCGAGCGCGACCTCGACGATCCGGTCGACCGGGCCGACGGCGTCGAGGATGGCGGTGGCCGGGTCGCCGTCGCGGTAGTTGACGACGTGGTGCGCA
This sequence comes from Pseudonocardia sp. ICBG1293, assembly GCF_020131355.1. Lineage (GTDB taxonomy): Bacteria > Actinomycetota > Actinomycetes > Mycobacteriales > Pseudonocardiaceae > Pseudonocardia. The sequence continues at coordinate 245,516 of NZ_JAHLEL010000006.1, read as the reverse complement.
CCCGCGGCCCGGGCCAGCTCCGCCTTCTCCGGGCCGGACACCGTGGTCACCACCGTCGCCCCGGCCCACCGGGCGAGCTGGATGCCGTAGTGCCCGACCGCGCCGGCACCGCCGGTGACCAGCACCGTGCGTCCGGCGACCGGGCCGTCGGCGAACAGGCAGTGGTAGGCGGTCATCGCCGGGACCCCCAGGCAGGCGCCGAGGTCGTCGGGCACGCCGTCGGGCAGCGGGGTCGCCTGCTCCGCGGTCAGCACGGTGTACTCCGCGCCGGTGCCCCACTCGGCGAGCGCGGCGCCGCCGGCACCGCCCGGCGAGGCCAGCCAGGTCCAGACCCGCTCCCCGACGCGGGCCGGGTCGACACCCTCCCCCACCGCGTCGATCTCGCCCACCCCGTCCTGGTGCGGGACGCGGACCCCGTCGAACGGACGTGACACCGTGCCGTCACGGGTCTTCGTGTCGGTCGGGTTGATCGCCGAGGTGCGGACCCGGACCCGGACCTGACCCGGACCGGGCTCCGGCGTGTCGAGTTCACCGACGGTCAGGACGTCGCGGGCGGTGCCCTCGCGGGAGTAGACGGCTGCCTTCACCCCGGTGATCCTGCCGCCGACCGCCGGGCCCCGCAGCCGGGACCGGTGTTCGGGGTGTGTTCCGGGGTCGGGACCCGGCGCGGGACGACGTCCGACGTGCGTTCCCACGTGGTGCCGTCGTCGTGGCCGCGGGTGGGCCGCACGCTCCCCCGTCGCGCCGGAGCCGATGCTGCCGTCGTCGGCGCGGGGGCGGGGCCGTCCCCGGTCCGGACCCGGGTCACCCGTGCCGTACCCGCCTTGAGCAGCGGCTGCTTCGACACCGGGTCCTTCTCGTACGGGGTGAGCTCGTTGGCGGCCCGTCCGGGCCCGGTCCCCGGCGAGCGGTGGTCACCTGAGGAGGCCGCGTCCTCGTAGCCGTAGTGGAACGGCACGAACACCACACCGGGCCGCCCGCGGCCGACCCGGGCGGGCACCTCCACCGAGCCCCGGTCGTTGCCGATCCGGACGATGTCGCCCTCGGCCACCCCGAGCCGCCGCGCGTCCTCGACCGACAGCTCGGCCCAGGCGTCCGGGGCCGCGGCGTGGAGTGCGCCGGACCGCCCGGTCTTGGTACGGGTGTGGAACTGGTAGACGGTCCGGCCGGTGATCACCGCGAACGGGTGCTCGTCGTCGGGCACCTCGGCCGCGGGGGTGTAGGCGCACCCCCGCAGCCGGGCGCGGCCCTCGAGACCGAGCGCGAGGTACTCCTCGCGGGAGAGCCCGGCGCCGGTCGACAGGTCGTGGCCGTAGGTCTCGCAGACGTCGGCGCCCGTGGCGAAGACGCCGTCGGCGTAGAGCCGGTCGCAGCCGTCCGGGGTGGCCTCGGTGACCGGCCAGGGGATGCCGCCCGAGCCGGAGAGCCGTTCGTAGCTGAGCCCGGAGTAGTCGCACAGCCTGCCGCGGCTGCACTCCTTCCACGCCTCGAACGCACCCTCGGCGGTGTCCCAGCCGAGAAGCGGCTGCCCGTCGCGGTCGCGGAAGTCCATCCGGCGCGCGTAGTCGAGGAAGATGTCCAGGTCCGGACGGGCCTCACCGGGCGGGTCGACGGCCTTGCCGGCGTGGTGCACGGTCCGGTTGACGTTGGTGAACACACCCTCCCGCTCGCCCCACATGGCGGCGGGGAGGACGACGTCGGCGTAGCGGGCGGTCTCGGTCAGGAACCCGTCCTGGACGACGACGAACAGCTCCTCCCGGTCGAGGATCTCCCGGATCCGGGGCAGCTGGGGCAGCGAGACCGCCGGGTTGGTCGCGGCGATCCAGAGCAGGCCGATGTCGCCGGCCTCGGCGAGACGGAGGATCTCCAGGGCGTCGGTGGGCGGACCGTCGTGCGGGATGACGTCGCGGTCGACGTTCCACAGCGCCGCGAGCTGGTCGATGTGGGCGGGGTTGTCCCAGTTGCGGAAGCCGGGGAGGTCGCCGTTGGAGCCGGCCTCGCGGGCGTTCTGCGCGGTGGGCTGGCCGTTCATCTGCAGCACGCCGCACCCCGGCCGGCCGAGCATGCCGCGCAGCAGGTGGATGTTGTTGACCGCGCAGGACGACGCCGTGGCCTGGTGGGACTGGTAGAAGCCCTGCAGGACGGTGGACAGCAGCCGCTCGGCGCGGCCGACGACCTCCACCGCACGGACGAGGTCTGCGACGTCGACGTCGCAGATCCGGGCGGTCTCCTCGGGCGTGTACGGCTCGACGGCGGCGACCAGGTCGTCGTAGCCGTGCACGTGGGCGTCGAGGTAGCCGTGGTCGACGTACCCACCGGCGACGAGCGCGCGGACCATGCCGTTGAGCAGCGCGAGGTTGGTGCCCGGCAGCGGTGCCAGGTGCACGCCGCCGGTACGGCGCGCGGCGTCGGCGACCGGGGTGCTGCGCGGGTCGACGGCGATGACCGTCGGCGGGTTCGGCCCCTCCAGCCGGTCGAGCACACGCGCCCACAGCACGATCTGGGTCTCGGCCATGTTGTGGCCGTAGAGGGCGATGACGTCGCAGGACTCGACGTCGGTGTAGCTGCCGGGCTGGCCGTCGGAGCCGAAGCTCTCCTTCATCGCCGCGGCGGCGGTGGCGGTGCACAGCCGGGTGTTGCCGTCCATGTGGTTGGTGCCGATGCCGGCCTTGGCGATGACACCCCAGGTGTAGTACTCCTCGGCCATCATCTGGCCCGAGCCGTAGAACCCGTGCGAGGACGGCCCGCGGCGCTCCAGCAGGGCCCGCGAACGGCCGACCACCAGCTCCATCGCGGTGTCCCAGTCGGTCTCGACGAGTTCCCCGCCGCGGCGGACCAGCGGCCGGGTCAGCCGGCGGTCGGAGTTCGCGGCGCGGCAGGAGGCGTGCAGCCCCTTCGGCCCGAGCCGACCGTGGTTGACGACGTCGGTGGCCCGGCCGCGGACCCCGACCATGCGGCCGTCGCGCACGGCGATGTCGGTGCCGCAGCCGTTGCTGCACAGCACGCACGCGCTGGGGACCCAGTGCTCGACGTCGGCCTCGGTGAGCCCGAGGTCCAGGCGCACGTCCACCCGGACCGGCCACCGGCCGTCGCGGGCGGTGGGGGTGCGCGGACCCCAGACACTGGCGATGCGGTCGGACATCGTGGGCCTCCTGGCGACGATCGGCTCCAGGACGGGTACCCGGCCGCAGGGCGATGTCGATCGTTGCGCGCAGCACACGGATCCGCCGTGCCGGGCGGGACACGCCGTGTCCGATGCGCGCCCGCCCGGGCCTCTATCAGTAGAGGTACAGGGTCCACTGCGTCGAGTCGGTGTTCGGGTTGCCGTTGCCGATGCACTCGTAGCTCGAGTAGCCGCCCGATGCGACGTTGACGTAGTCGATGCCGGCCTGGATGCACTCGTTCTTGGAGTTGTACGGACCGAGCCCGGCGGCGAGCGCCGGGGCGGCGAGCGCCACCGACGCACCGACTGCGAGCACGGTCCCGGCGAGAACGCTACGAAGCGTGTGGGGCATGACTTCTCCTCCTGGTCATCGATCCGGCAGTCGTCCGCCGGCTCGGTGGTCGTGTGGGCAGGGAGAAGCTAGTGTTGCGGTAACTAGGTTACTTTACTCACGGGCTGGTTTACGGGATCATGAGCTGTGCCGTTGACCGTGACCGTGGACGTTCCGGCCGCCGACCGCGAGGTGCTGGAGTCCTGGCTGCGTTCCTCGTCGGTTTCGGCGGGACTGGCCCGACGGGGCAGGATCGTGTTGCTGGCCGCGGACGGGGTGGCGGTCAAGGACATCGTCACACTGGTCGGGGCGTCGAAGGCGACGGTGATCGGGTGGAAGAAGCGTTACGCCGCTGAGGGGATCGCCGGGCTGGCCGACCGGCCCAAGGCGGGCCGGCCGCCGGTGATCGACGAGGTCGCGGTCGTGCTCGCCACGCTGGAACCGCCGCCTGAGCGGCTCGGAGTCACGCACTGGTCGTCACGGCTGCTCGGTGCCGAGCTCGGGATCTCCCACGTGTGGATCGGCAAGATTTGGCGGCGGTGGGGGCTGCAGCCGTGGAAGTCCGAGACGTTCAAGTTCTCCACCGATCCCGAGCTCGAAGCCAAGGTCCGCGACATCGTCGGGTTGTATCTGAACCCGCCGGACAAGGCCGTCGTGCTCTGCGTCGACGAGAAATCCCAGGTCCAGGCCCTGGACCGGACAGCGCCGATCCTGCCGATCATGCCCGGTATCCCGGAGAAACGGACGCATGACTACGTCCGTCACGGCACCACCACGCTGTTCGCGGCGTTAGAGGTCGCGACCGGGCGGGTCGAGCAGGCGTGCCTGCCGCGGCATCGCCATCAGGAGTTCCTGCGGTTCCTCAAGCAGGTCGCGAAGGCCTACCCGCGGCGCAAGCTGCACCTGGTGGTGGACAACTACGCGACCCACAAGCACCCCGCAGTGAAGGCCTGGCTGGCCCGCAACCCGCGGATCACCCTGCACTTCACCCCGACCTCGGGATCGTGGCTGAACATGGTCGAGGTCTTTTTCGGGGTCATCACCCGCCAGGCCATTCGCCGTGGCAGCTTCGGCAGCGTCAGAGAACTGATCGGCGCGATCGGCCGGTTCATCGACGGCTGGAACGAACGCTGCCACCCGTTCATCTGGACCAAACCCGCAGACCACCTACTCAACCACTGCCGACCCGGTCAAAGAACATCGTTTACGCGACACTAGGTCGACGTTGCGGGGACCCCTCCCGAGCCGGGGCATGCATCGGTGGCCGGCGGACGGGTGGGGTCGGGGGCCGCGGTCAGGCGGCGTCGCGGCCGGCTCCGGCCTCGGCCCCGGCCCCGCGCCGGGCCTGGGCACGTCGCCGGCGCACCCGCCAGCCGACCGCCCCGGCGACGACCACGACCCCCAGCACCGCCCAGCCGGCGATCCCGAAGGCCTTCTCGAACTGCTCGGCGGCCTCGCGCAGCAGGAACCCCGCGGTCACGTGCACCGCCGACCAGACCGTCGCCCCGACGGCGACGGCGGGCAGGAAGCGCCGCAGCGGCAGTCCGGACGCGCCGGCCGCGGCCGGGGTCATCGTGCGCACCACCGGCAGGAACCGGGCGCCGAGCACCGCCCACGGGCCCCAGCGGCGCAGCGTGCGGGCGGCGTCGTCCCAGGCGTCGCGGCCCATCCGGCCGATGATCCGCGACTCGCGCAGCCGCGGGCCGAAGCGGCGGCCGATCGCGTAGCCGATCGAGTCGCCGCAGGCGGCGGCGACCGCCACCACCCCGGTGACCAGCACCGCGGCCGGGACGTCGGGGACGGCCATCGCGGCGGCGATGAGCACGGTCTCCCCGGGCAGGACGAGACCCACGCCGATCGTGGTCTCGCCGAGGGTGACCAGCCCCGCGACGAGCACCACCACCCACAGCGGGACGGAGGTCAGGAAGTCGATGATCTCGGTGATGGGAGGCTCCTCGGCCGGGGTGACGGGGCCGCGTCAGTCGACGCAGGGCACCCCGTCGGCGGTCAGCGCGGGCTGGGTGTCGGCGGCCGGGGTCGGGTCACCCCGCGGCGCCGCGGCCCGTCCGGTCCCGCTGCTCGGGGTGGCCGGGGCCGGTGCCGTCGGGGCGGGCGGGGCCGCCTCCTGCGCGTCGTCGGCTCCGGGTGGCGGCCCGGGCGCGGCCAGACCGGCGAAGAACGCGGTCACCTCCGCCGGGTCGACCTGCACCGCGACGCCCTCGCTGCCCGTCCGGTAGTCCGCCCGGCCGGTCGGGACGGTGCGGAAGGTGACCCGGTCGCCCCGCAGCTGGGCGGCGTGGGCGAGCATCGAGGTCAGGTCCCAGCTCTGGTCGAGCACGACGGCACCGTTGACCGCCTGCATCAGGTCCGCGACGGCGGTGGGGTCGGCCAGGGTCCCCGCCGAGAGCAGCCGGTGGGTCAGCCCGGCGAGGAACGCCTGCTGTCGCCGGACGCGGTCGAGGTCGCCCTCGGGCAGCCCGTGCCGCTGACGGACGAACTGCAGGGCCTGCGCGCCCTGGACGGTCTGCGGGCCCGCGGCGAAGTCGGCGACGGAGTAGCGGTCGCGCACCGGGGCGCGCAGGCAGACGGGGACCCCGCCGAGTGCCCGGGTGATGTCGGCGAACCCGGCCAGGTTGACCTGCGCGTAGTGGTCGATCGAGACACCGGTGAGCCCCTCGACGGTGCGCACGAGCAGCCGGCTGCCCGCGGCGTTGGCCTCCCGCTCCAGGTCCGCGCCGGCCAGGCCCTGCCGGACCAGGTCCGGCCAGGCGATCGCCGCACCACGGGCCAGCGCCGAGTTGATCTTGCGCTTGCCGAGCCCGGGGACCTCGACCCACGAGTCGCGCGGGATCGACACCGCGGACGCGCCGAGATCGGGGTCGTCCGGGATGCGGACGAGCATCAGGGTGTCGGTGTTCTCCTGGCCCTCGGCGTCACCGGCGTCCAGGGCGTCCAGCACCTCGCGCGGCAGCGGGTTGCCGCGGGCGTCGACCCGGGAGTCGCTGCCGACCAGCAGGATGTCGGTCGCGCCGTCGGCGACGTGCGGGCCGGTGACGTCGGCGGTGGTCAGACCACCGGAGCCGCCGACCAGGGCCCAGCCGGCACCGGTGGCGAGGAAGACCGCGACCGAGAGCGCCGCGACGAGACCGCGGACGCGGCGCCGGGCGGGGGCAGGGGCCTGCCGCTCGGCGCGCGGCCAGGGGGCGACCGGGCGCATCGGGGAGGTGACGCGGGCGCCGGGACCGGCGGGCCGCGACCGCGTCCGGAGGGCTCCCCCCGTTCCCCGGCCGCCGGGGCCAGCTGGGCGGTCACCCGCGGGTCGTCCGGCTCCACCCGACGGGCTACCGGGGCCCGGCCGGGGCGGCCGGGACACGGCCGGGGCGCCGGGCCGGGCGGTCGCCGGCCCACCGGACCGCGGCCACCCCGCAGCCGGGGCGGACCACCGCACCGGCGCACCGGCGGAGCCCGCGGCCGGCGGGCCGGCAGGGGTGTTCGGGCCGGCAGGGCTGCGCGGGGAGGCAGGGGCGCCCGGGGCGCCGGCGCCGGCGGGGCGCGGACGGTCCGGCGGCACCGGGCCCGACGGCGGCCTCACGCGGTCCCCCGCTCGCGCACCGGGTGCGGCTCCCGCCTGCGTTCCTGGGCGGCGACGACGGTGCGGACCACCTCGACCATCCCGGCGTCGGCGATGACGTAGATCTGGTGACGGCCCTCGCGCCGGGCCCGGACCAGCCCAGCGAGCTTGAGCTTGGCCAGGTGCTGGCTCACCGCGGCGACCGGCTGGCCGAGGACGGTGGCCAGGGAACCGACGTCGCGCGGGCCGTCGGCGAGCAGCCAGACGATCTGCAGCCGCGAGGTCGCGGCGAGCATCCCGAACGCCGCGGCCGCGTCGGCCAGCAGCTCGGGGTCGAGGGGCTGCGGGCCCTCGGGGGCGGTCTCCACCGGGCCTCCAGACAGTTGCGTCACTTACGCAACTGTTACCGTACCGGGCGGTGCCGGCCGCGGTGCCGGGGACCGGAGGGCACCGTTGGACCGGACGATCGGGCGCGACGGTGCCGCGGCGCGACCGCCGCCCCCGCCGGCGGGCCCGCCCGCCACTCCCGGCGAGGTCGCGCTGCGACGCTGGGCAGACGCCGACGCGTTCGCGCTGCTCCGGGGCCTGGAGACGTCGCGGCGCGGGCTCTGCGAGCACACCGCAGCGCTGCGGCTGCACACCCACGGCGAGAACTCCACCGAGGCCGTACGACGCCCGGGCGCGGCCGTGCGGGCCCGTCGTGCGCTCGCCGGGCCGTTCTCCGGCCTGATGACGGTCCTCGGCGTGCTGCTCGCCGTCGCGGGCAGCCCCGGCAGCGCGACGCTGGTGCTCGTCGTCGCGGCACTGGGGGTCGGGCTGCGGCTGTGGCACGCCGTCCGCGGCGACCGGCTCTCGCGCGAGCTGCGGGCGCACGCCGCGACCACCGTCACCGTCCGTCGTCGCCCGGCGCCCGGGACGGCCCCGCGGGACAGCGAGGTGCCGCCGGAGGACCTGGTGCCCGGCGACGTCGTGCTGCTCGCCGCGGGCGACCCCGTCCCGGCCGACGCGCGGCTGTTGCACGCCCGGGACCTGCTGGTCGACCAGTCGTCGCTGTCCGGCGAGCTGCTGCCGGTGGCCAAGGCACCGCCGTCGGCGCGGGAGCCGCGTCCGGCGCCGCGACGACGCCCGTCACGGGCCGCCGGCGACGACGGGCCGCTCACCACCGCCGGGACCCTGCTGTTCGCGGGCAGCACGGTGGTGCGGGGCACCGCGACGGCGGTGGTGCTGGCCACCGGCCCGCACACGCACACCGAGGAGCTGGCCGGCCGCGGCCGCAGGCCCCGGCCGGAGTCCGAGGTGGACCGCGGCCTGCGGTCGGTGCGCCGGGCACTGGTGCGCTGCATGCTTCTCGCGGCGCCGCTGGTGCTGCTGGTGAACGTCGAGGTGTCCGGCGACGTGCGGCAGGCGCTGCTGTTCGCCGTCGTCGTGACCGTGGGGCTCGCCCCGGAGCTGCTGCCGCTGGTCGTCGGCACGACGCTGCTGCGCGGCACCGCCCGGCTGCGCGAGGCGGGGGTGCTGGTGACCCGCCCGGAGGCCATCCACGACCTCGGGTCGATCGACGTCGCCTGCCTGGACAAGACCGGCACCCTCACCGAGGACCGGGTGGTGTTCACCCACTCCGTCGACGTCGACGGACGACCCGACCCCGCCCCGGCCGACGCGGCGGCGGTCGCGGTGCGGTTCCAGACCACCCCGCGCGACGGCCTCGACGACGCGATGGCCGCCGCCGACCGGGACGGCTCGGCGCTACTCGCCCACGGCCTGCTCACCCGGGTCGAGGAACTGCCCTTCGACCACGCGCGGCGACGCTCGGCGGTGGTGCTGCGCGACGCGCACGATCCCGGCGAGCTGGTGGTCGTGCGCGGCGACCCGGACACCGTGCTCCCCCGCTGCACCCGGGTGGTCCGCGACGGCTCCGCCGTCGAGCTGACCGCCTCGCTGCGTGCCGCGGCCGCCGACGCCGCGGCACCGCGCGACCGGGCTGCGGGTCGTCGCCGTCGCCACCCGCCGGACCCCCCTGCTGCGCCCGCTCGGCGCCGGTGCCGACGACCCCGAGCGCGACCTGCTGCTGCTGGGCTTCGTCGGGATGGTCGACCCGGTACGGGAGTCCGCGGCCCGTGCGGTGGAGCGGTTCGCCGAGCAGGGCGTCGCGGTGAAGGTCCTGACCGGCGACGACACCGCCGTCGCCGAGCAGGTGTGCGCGCGGGCCGGGATCGCCGTGACCGGGGTCCTCGACGGCACCGCGCTCGATGCGCTGGGCGACGTCGCACTGGCCCGCGCGGTGCAGCGCACCACCCTGTTCACCAGGCTCGGACCGCTGCAGAAGGAGCGGGTCGTGGCCGCGCTGCAGCAGCGCGGCCACACCGTGGGGTTCCTCGGCGACGGCCTCAACGACGTCGGCGCGCTGCGGATCGCCGACGTCGGGATCGGCGTCGACGGGGCGGTGCCCGCCGCCCGGGCGGCCGCCGACATCGTGCTGGCCGACCGCAGCCCCGACGTCGTCGTCTCGGCGGTCGAGGAGGGCAGACGCACCCTGAGGCGCGCCACCCGCTACCTGACCGTGACGGCCGCGCTGAACGTCGGCAACGCGCTGTCGGTCCTGGTCGCCTCGGCGGTGCTGCCGTTCCTGCCGCTGCTGCCCGCGCAGCTGCTGCTCCAGGGCGTGCTGTTCGGGGTGGCCGCGCTCTCGCTGTCGTTCGACCGGGTCGAGCCGGGCTGGACGGCGCGGCCCCGGCGCTGGGACACCCGCGGGATGCTCTGGTCCATGGCGGTCCTCGGACCACTGGCCTCGGCGTTCGACCTGGTCACGTTCTGGGCGGTGTGGCGCTTCCTGGGCCTGGACACCCCGCAGGAGCAGGCGGTGTTCCAGGCCGTCTGGTTCTCCGAGGGCGTGCTGTCCCAGGTCCTGGTGCTGCTCCTGCTGCGGACCCGGGCCGGGCGGGCGTCGCGGCCGGTGGTGGCGACGGTGTCCGCCGTCGTGCTCGCCGGGCTCGCGGTGCCCTACACCCCGCTCGCCCCCCTGTTCGGGATGGCGGCACCGCCGCCCGCGGTGTGGCCGCTGCTGGCGGCCGTCGTGCTGCCGTTCCTGTTGTGTGTGGCCGCGACGCGGCCGCTGTACCTGCGTCACGTGCTGGGGATCCGCGCCGCGGATTCCCGGCCGGAGGAGGAGAGGATCCGATGACCCCACCCGGACCGACCCAGCTGCTCGTCGTCCTGCTGGTCGTCGTGCTGCTGTTCGGCGCGAAGAAGCTGCCCGACCTGGCCCGCTCGGTGGGCCGGTCCACCCGCATCCTGAAGTCCGAGCTGGGCGGGACCCGCGCCGAGGGGGACCGGTCCGAGGACCGGGCCGCCGGGGAGCGGGCCCTCGAGGAGCGGGCCACCGGGGAACCGGTGGCCGGGGAGCGGGTCCCCGGCGACCGGGCCACCGGCGAACGCTGACCGTCGCGGGGCCGGGGACGCCCGTCCCCGGCCCCGCGCGCCGGTGCCGAGCCGGTTCAGAGCAGCGAGGACCAGTAGGTCCAGAAGCGCTGCAGGATCAGCCCGACGACCACCAGGAACCACAGCACCACCGGCACCGCGTGGTAGCCGGCGACGCGGGCGTACAGCCCCCGTGCGGCTCCGCCGAGCGTGTCCAGGGTCGCGAGCAGCGTGTACCAGAGGATCGGGATCGTCACGGCCCACACGACCATGCAGTACGGGCAGAGCGCCCCGATCCGGTACAGGCTCTGGACGATCAGGTAGTGTACGAAGACGACACCGAGCGCCGAGCCCGCCGTCAGCCCCACCCACCACCAGCGTGGGAAGCGGGCCCCGGCCAGCAGGGCCGCACCCGTCGTCACCACGACCGCGAACGCCCCGATCCCGAGCAGCGGGTTGGGGAACCCGAAGAACGCCGCCTGCGGGGTCGTCATGACCGACCCGCAGGACAGCACCGGGTTGATGCTGCACGACGGCGTGTACCCCGGGTCCATCAGCAGCTCGATGCGCTCGACGGTGAGGGTGAACGCCGAGACCAGCCCCAGCGCTCCGCCGACGACGAGCAGCCACGGCAGGAACCGCGGCACCGGGCCCGGTACGGCCGGGGCGTCGGTGCGCGCGACGGCGGGGATCTCCCCGGTCCGCTCCGTGGAGGGGATGCTCACCGGTTCACCGCGGCGTCGAGGGCGTCGGTGATGTCCTGCACCGAGCGCAGCTGCACCTTCTCCCCGTTGACGAAGATCGTCGGGGTGCCCTCCACACCGGCCGCGGTCCCGGCGTCCTTGTCGGCCTGGATCTTCGCGGCGGTCGCCGGGTCGGCGACGGCGGCGTCGTAGGCGGCCAGGTCGAGGCCGAGGTCCTGGGCGTAGCCGCGGAACACCGTCGCCGCGTCCGGGGACTCGGACCAGTCGCGCTGGGTCTGGAACAGGCGCTCGTACATCGGGTGGAACGCGCCCTGGGCACGGGCGGCCTCACCGGCGACCGCGGCGGCCTCGGCGTTCTGGTGCATCGGCAGCGGGAAGTTGCGGAACACGAACTGCACACGGTCGCCGTACTGCTGGACCAGCTGGTCCATGATCGGCTGGACCTGACCGCAGGCGGGGCACTGGAAGTCGGCGAACTCGACCAGGGTCGCCGAGGCGTTCGGGGCCTCGTTGAGCCGGGCGGAGTCGGCCGTGACGAGGGCGTCGGGCGAGCCTGCGGCCGCGGCGCCGGTGTCCGGTGTGCCGGGGCGGGTCGCGAACAGCAGCGCGGCCACGATCAGCGCGAACGCGCCGACGACGGCCAGGGAGATCTTGACGTTGCGGGTCATCGGGAGTCTTCCTCCACGGGGCCCGGCGCGACGGCCGGGTCGGAACGGATGCGGGGACGCGGTGGCGGATCGACCGCACGCCTCAGTTGCGGTCCACGCAGAGGTGTTCCACCGGCGACGGCGCGCACAGCGTGCGTTCCGGTGCGGCGGGCGGCGGGGTGTCGGGGTGCCCGGACGCCAGGACGGCGACCACGGCGACCGGCAGCAGCGACGGGGCGGGCAGGTCGTCGTCGCGGCGGGGGGCCTGCTCGCAGTCGCCCGCGTGCCCGAGCGTGAGCGGGTGCTGCGAGCAGTCCGATCCGGCGACGACCGCCGTCGTGCCGTGGCCGCCCGGGGCGGTGACGGCGGCGGGTCCCGCACACAGCACCAGCGCCAGGACCAGCAGCACCAACGGGGCGAGGACACGCACGTGCCTCACCTCGCCTCTCCGCTCCGACCGCGGCCGGACGCCCGCGGCAGCGTCGTCGACGATACCGAGGGGCGCCGGCCGCCCCGGTGCTCCCCCACGCCCCGGACCGGCGGCGACCGGCTGCCGCGCCGGGACGCCCGGTCACCGGAGGGCCCCGGAGGGCTACGGTCGGTGGGTGAGCTTCCCCGAGCCCGGCGCGGTGTGGCGTCCCGCCGCGGCCACCGAGCGCGCCGTGACCTCCCCGACCGGGTCCTGGACCCGGTTCGCCGCCCCCGGCGCGGAGGTCGGCGGCGGGTTCGGGCTGTTCGAGTCGTGGATCCCGGCGGACGCGCCCGGCGCGCTGCCGCACTTCCACACCGGGTTCACCGAGAGCTTCTACGTCCTCGACGGGGCGCTGCGGGTCATGACCGGGGACAGCTGGACCGAGGCCGGGCCGGGTGACCTCGTGCACGTCCCGGCACACGGGGTGCACGCGTTCCGCACCGGCCCGGGCTCCGACGCGCGGTTCCTGATCCTGTTCGTGCCCGATGCCCCGCGGGAGCGCTACTTCCGGGGCCTGGCGGAGTTCGCCGCGCGGACGACACCACCGTCGGAGCAGGAGGTCGACGCGTTCGCGCGGACCTGCGACCAGGTCAACCTCCGCGACCACCCCGGCTTCTCCACGCCGCTCAGCTGACCAGCCCCGCCCGGAACGCCAGGGCGACGAGCTGCACGCGGTCGCGGGACTGCGTCTTGGCGAGCAGGTGCCCGATGTGGGTCTTCACCGTCGCCTCGGACACGACCAGCTCGGTGCGGATCTCGGCGTTGGAGCGGCCGTTGCCGACCAGCTCCAGCACCTCCCGCTCCCGCGGGGTCAGCTCCTCGAGCGCGGCGACGGCGTCCACCGACGGCTCCGCGGCGGTCGGCTCGGGCGCGGTGAGCAGCGGCCGGGTGGCGCGCAGCAGCCGGCGGGTGGAGACGGGGTCGACGACCGAGTCCCCGCGGTGCACGGTCCGGACGGCCTCGATGAGGTCCTGCGGGGACACGTCCTTGAGCAGGAACCCGCTGGACCCGGCGGCGATGGCCTCGGTGACCGACTCGTCGAGGTCGAAGGTGGTCAGGACCAGGACCCGCACCCCCGGGTGCTCGGCGACGACCCGCCGGGTCGCGGCGATGCCGTCCAGGCGCGGCATCCGCACGTCCATCAGGACGACGTCGACCCCGGTGCGGTCCAGCTCGGCCAGCGCGGCCTCGCCGTCACCGGCCTGGGCGACGACGCTGAGGTCGTCGCAGGAGTCCAGGACCATCGCGAAGCCGGTGCGGACCAGCTCCTGGTCGTCGACGAGCAGCAGACGTACGGGGTTCACCGTTCTCCTCGGGCCGGGGGTGTGAGGGGCAGGCGCAGCCGGACCGTCCAGCCACCGCCGGAGGCCGGACCGGCCTCGACCGAGCCGCCGTGCAGGGCCGCGCGCTCGCGCATCCCGGTCAGCCCGTGCCCGCCCCGGGGCGGGGTGGGTACGGGGCCGCGGGCGCCGTCGTCGTGCACGCGCACGGTCAGCTCGTCGGCGGTCCAGTGCAGGCCGACGTGGGTGGGGACGCCGTGCCCGGCGTGCTTGATGACGTTGGTCAGCGACTCCTGCACGATCCGGTAGACCGTGAGCCCCGGACCGGTCGGCAGCTCGCGCGGGGTGCCGGTGGTGGTGAGCTCGACCGGCAGCCCGCCGCTGCGGACCTGTTCCACCAGCGCGGGCACGTCCCCGGCGCCGGGCTGCGGGCGGGCGGCGTCGTCCGGGTCGCCGTCGGGGTCGGGGCCGGTGTCGCGCAGCATGACCAGCAGGCCGCGCACGTCGGACAGGGCGGAGCGGCCGGTCGTCGCGATGCCGGACAGGACCTCCACCGCCTTCGCCGGGTCGCGCTGGGCGGCGAACTGGCCGCCGTCGGCCTGGGCGATGATCCCGGACAGCGAGTGCGCGACGACGTCGTGCACCTCCCGCGAGATCCGCGACCGCTCGGCCAGCAGCTCGAGGCGGACCTCCTGACGCCGGGCCTCCTGCAGCAGCCGGTTGCGTTCGCGCAGGTCCAGGGTGCGGCGGTGCGCGGCGCGGCGCAGCGACCCGAGCAGCCACACCAGCAGCGGGACCGTCGCCATCGCGCCGAACAGGGCCAGTACCACCAGCGGGGTCATGTCCGGGGAGGCGAACAGCGCCGCGGGTCCGCGCGCCACGAACGGTCCGAACACCCCCACCGCGAGCACGACCAGGGCCAGCCAGCCCGCCCAGCGGGGCCCGTAGGCCACGGCCGAGTACCCCATGACCAGCGACGGCAGCAGGAACGCGGCCATCGTGCCGGGCAGCGCGAAGGAGCAGACCAGCGCGACGACCGCGGTCGCGATCGCGGCGGGCATCGGGTACACCCGGCGCAGCGGCACCGGCAGCGCCGCCAGCACCGAGACGACCAGCGCCTCGATCCGCATGTCGGAGCGGACGCCCTTGCCCTCCAGGGTCCAGCTGACCGCGACCCAGATGAGCAGCGCGGCCAGGACGGCGTCGACGACGACGGGGTTGCGCCGCCCGAGGGCCACCGCCCGCTCGACCAGCGTGGGTGCCTCGGCGGGGGTCGACCGCAGCGTGGGCAGGCGACGCAGGGAGTCCCGCACACGGGTCGCGATGCTCATCGTGCCTCCTCCCGCGCCGGGTCCGATGATCCCCGGTACCCGATCGTGTCGGGCGCGCGGCCCGTCGTGCCGTTCTGCATGTCCCCAGCCTGGCCCGCGGCGGGCCCGCCGGGCATCGGAGCGGGGGCCGATCCCGCGGCTCCGACCGTGGTCGGAGCTCCGGCCGCGCGGACCGAGACCACGTGCACGAACGCCTCCAGCGGGCCGCGCCCGACCAGTCCGCGCCACACCGGGGCGACGGCGACGGCGAGACCCGCGACCAGCGCGGTGGCCGCCCACGGGGACTCCTGCGGCCATTCCCCGAGCGCGGCGAGCAGCGCGATGTGCCCGGCGTACAGGGTCAGGGCGAGCGAGCCGGTCGCGGTGAGCGGGGCGAGCAGCGGCCCGGCACGACGCGCGGCGAGCAGGCACAGGCCGAGCACGGCGACCGCGCCCCCCGCCGCGCCGACGACGTCGAACGGGCTGCCGCTGTGCGGCGTCGCCGCGAGCAGCCAGGCGGGTGTGGTGGTGGCGACCGTGCCCAGCGCGCTGCCGCCGAGCAGCTGCAGCGCGAGCTCGGCCGGGACGCCGAGCCGGTCGGCGACGGGCGCCACGGAGGCGAGCAGCGCGTCCCGCCCGCCGAGGACGTCGAGGGCCAGCCAGGACCCGCCGTAGCCGGCCAGCGCGCCGAGGGCGCCGCCGGTGAGCAACCGCACCCCGGCGGACCGCAGGTCGAGCCGTCCCAGCGCCATCCCCAGGAGCAGGAACGGCATCCAGGTCAGCACCGGGTAGGCGCCGCTGAGCAGGACGGTGTCCAGGGCGTGCAACAGCCCGGCGGGCGAGGTCAGGTCGGCCGGGTGCACGGTCGCGCCGAGCACCGTCCGCCCGGCGGCGTCGGTGGTGGAGCCGAACCGGGCGCGCAGCACCCAGGACAGCAGCGGCCCGGCGACCGCCCAGACCGCGGCGGCGACCGCGAGCGCCCGGGCCGGGGCGAACAGCACCGGCAGGAGCAGCCAGAACAGCACCCCGTAGACGACGAGGATGACCATCGGCCCGGTGCTGATCACGGCCAGGAGCAGCCCGAGGACCACGAGCAGCACGGCCCGGACGGCGATCCGACGGCGCAGCCGCGCCCGGTTCCGTGCGGTGGGCGCGGCGAGGACGGGGGCGGTCATCAGGGCCAGCGACACCCCGCCGAGCACCGCGAACAGCACCGCGGCACGCCCGTTCACCGCCTGGACCGCCCAGGACGGGTCCGCCGCGACGGCGACGTGCGCGACGATCATGCCGAGGACGGCGAGGCCGCGGGCGGCGTCGACGCCGACGACCCTGGTGCGTCCGGGCCGGTGCCTGCCGCGCGGCCACGGGCCCCTGCGCGGTCCGGCGGGTGCTGCCGACGGTGGGCCGGAGGCCCGGTCTGTGGTGCTCATGCCGCAACGGTGCGGGCCGGGGTCCCCCGGGCGCGTCGGAGCCGGGAACGATCTCCGCCGTCCGACCACGGTCGTAGGGTCACCGCCATGAGCCGCCCCTAAGAGGTCGCGCGGATTGGTCACAGCTTGGCCGCGGTCGAGTGTCTGGGGGCGAGGGCGGGTACGGGCCTGCCGATCATGAAGTTATCTACGCTTCGTGATCGTCTGGAGGCCGCGTGCCCACCCTGCCATCATGGCTGACCGAGCCGTTGTGGGACCAGTTCACCGCGCTGCTGCCTCATCGAGACGAGTTCGATCCCACCCATCCGCTGGGCTGCCATCGCCGCCGGATCGCGGATCGGATCGTGTTCGACAAGCTCCTGCAGGTACTGCGGTTCGGCTGCTCGTATGAGGGCATCGCTGACAGCACCTGCTCGGCGACCACCATCCGCGATCGTCGTGACGAGTGGATCAGGCTCGGGGTCTTCGCCCAGCTGCGTCGGATCGTCCTGGACGCCTACGACCGCATCGTCGGTCTGCTGCTGCACGACATCGCCGTCGATGGCGCCATCACCAAGGCCCCCGGCGGCGGCGAGGTCGCCGGTCCGTCGCCGGTGGACCGGCGCAAACAGGGTATGAAACGTTCGGTGCTCGTCGAGGGATACGGCATCCCGCTGGGCCGAGTCCTGGCCGGAGCCAACCGGCACGACTCCCCGCTACTGGGCCCCACCCTCGACCGCCTCGATGCTCTCGGCCCGCTGCCCGACGACATCACCGTGCACCTCGACGCCGGCTATGACTCCGGCAAGACCCGCGACACGCTGGCCGAACGAGGCCTGCACGGCGAGATCGCGCACAAGGGTGAGAAAGCGCCGATCCAGGCCACCCGCCGCTGGCACGTCGAGCGGACCAACGCTTGGCACAACAGCTTCAACCGGCTGCAGCGCTGCTACGAACGACGAGAAATCGTCGTCGACGCGTTCTTCGACCTCGCCGACACGATCGTCACACTCCGTAGCTTGATTCGGCAGGCCTGGACCACACACCGCTGGAACGCCCGACCTGCACGACGTCCATGATCACCAACCAATCCGCGCGACCTCTAAGACGTCGTTTCAGAAGTGGTGGGCCCGGTTCTGCCGGTGACGGCGGGGCTGGCAGCATCGGCTGATGGTCGCGCCTCGTGTGTCTGAGAAGACGAAGATTTTCGAGTTGGAGATCGTCCTGACCGAGGTGGTGCCGGCGGTCCGGCGTCGGGTGCAGGTGCCGGGCGAGGTCGACTTGGCGGTGTTACACGAGGTGGTGCAGTCAGTGATGGGCTGGACGAACTCTCATCTGCACGAGTTCGAGATCGTCGGGCGCCGCTACGGGATCCCAGACCCGGACTGGCCCGGACAGGATGTCGCCGACGAGACGAAAGAGAAGCTGTTTCGGCTGGTCAAGGCTGGTGACCGGTTCGGTTACGTCTACGACTTCGGTGACAACTGGGCCCACGAGATCACCGTCGAGGCGGTCGCGGCCGTCGAGCCGGGAGTGTGCTATCCGCGATGCGTCGCCGGGCAGGGGGCGTGCCCGCCCGAGGACGTCGGCGGGATCGGGGGGTATGAGGACTTCCAGGCCGTGCTCGCCGACCCTGACCATCCCGACCGCGCCGAGCGCCTGGAGTGGGCGGGCGGGCCGTTCGACCCGCACCGCTTCGACCCTGACGAGGCCGACCGGGCCTTGGAGTGGCTGGCCTGGCGGCCGCTGGCCCCGACCTCGTAGGCGAGTGCCTCAGCGAGGGCTGGGTCGACCATCACTTCGGCTTCGGCTTCGGCTTGGTGAGGCGGCGGTGGCAGATCAGGGCGCAGGCCAGCGATAACAGCGCGGTGATCGTGGATTCGGCGCGGTCGTAGCGCAGCGCGAGGCGGCGGAAGTCCAGCAGCCAGGACATGGTGCGCTCGACGACCCAGCGGACCCGCCCGAGCCGGGTGGAGTCCTCGATCCCGCGCCGGGCGATCCGCACCCCGATCCCACGCCCACTCAGGTAGCGGCGGCAGCGGGGATAGTCGTAGCCCTTGTCGGCGTGCACCTTGTCCGGCCGACGTCGCGGACGCCCCGGCTGTCCCGCCCGTTCGCGGACGCCGGGGTTGGTGTCCAGCAGCGGGGCGAGCATCCGACTGTCGTGGGCGTTCGCCCCGGTGACCAGCGCATGCAGCGGGAGCCCGCCTCGGTCGCAGAGCACGTGGTACTTGCTGCCCGCCTTCCCGCGATCGGTCGGCGAGGGCCCGGTGGCCTCGCCGCGGCGCTTGGCCCGCACGCTCACGCTGTCCACCGCCGCCCGCGACCAGTCCAGCAGGCCCTGCTGGGCGAGGCGGTCGAGCATCACCCGGTGCAGCTGGGCCCAGACCCCGGCCTGCTGCCACTGCCGTAGCCGCCGCCAGCAGGTCACTCCGGACCCACAGCCGAGCTCGGCGGGCAGCGCGTTCCAGCTGATCCCGGTCTTGAGCACGAACACGATCCCGGCCAGAGCGGCCCGATCCGGCACCCGCGGACGGCCTGTCCGTCCCCGCTTGTGCTTGCGCGGCTTGGGCAGCAGCGGCTCCACCAGCGCCCACAGCTCGTCGCTCACCAATCGCTCGACACAAGATCGCCGCGCCACGACCGGACATGATCAGCTACCAGCGCCGATCCACACAGGACCGACACGCCGACTTCTGAAACGACCTCTAAGTTCGGGGTTGATGCCCCGGATGCCCGGGACGACGGGGTGTGGCTGATGAGCTGTTGCCGCTTCGGTGGCTCGGAAGGAATGGCCGCCCCGTCGTTCTGGACAGGCCTGGCCACTGATTCGGATCTGATGCGAACCGTCGCTGATTAGGGACCTGATGGCGGGTTGTCCACGGGCGTGAACTGCAACAACAGGAGTTTGTTCGTGGCGCGACGAGCAGTGGTCTGGATCGGGATCGACGTCGGGAAAAGGACCCACCACGCCTGCGCTGTCGATGCCGAGGGCAAGGTTGTGTTCTCCCGCAAGGTCGGCAACGACCAGGCCGCGATCGAAGCTCTGCTCGATCGGGCGTCCGCCGCGGCCGAGGACGTGCGGTGGGCGATCGATCTGACCAACAGCTATGCCGCGCTGTTGCAGGTCGTCCTCACCGCAGCCGACCAGCGGGTGGTCTACGTTCCCGGGCGGGTCGTCAACCGGATGAGCGGCGTGTTCCGTGGGGAGGCCAAGACCGACGCCCGCGACGCAAAGGTCATCGCCGACACCGCCCGCATGTCCGGCGCCGACCTCACCGTGGTTACCGCCACTGACGAGACCACTGCTGAGCTGCGTCGGCTCGTGGCCCACCGCGAGGACCTGATGGCTGACTGGGTACGCGGGGTCAACCGGCTGCGTGACCTGCTCGGGTCGATCTTTCCCGGTCTCGAGGCGGCCTTCGACTACTCCACCCGCAGCGCTCTGGTGCTGGTCACCGGGTTCCAGACACCGCAGGCGCTCCGAGACGCGGACACAGCCGGAGTGATCGAGTATCTGCACGCCCACCGGGCATGGGCACCAGGCATCCCCACGATGGCGGCCACCGCGGTCGCCGCAGCCCACGCCCAGACCGTGACCCTGCCCAGCGAGACGCGGACCGCGGTCCTTGTCGCCGGCCTGGCCCGGCGGCTGTTGGAGCTCGACCGGGAGATCAAAGACACCGACAAGCTGATCACCACCGTGTTCCGCACCCACCCGGACGCGGCGATCATCGAGTCGCTGCCCGGACTCGGCCCCATTCTGGGCGCGGAATTCCTCACCGCCACCAACGGCGGTGTCAGCAGCAGTATCGGCGCTGATGTCGGCTCCGAGCTGGGTGGCTTCGCCAGCTCGGGACGGCTGGCCTCCTACGCCGGCCTCGTCCCAGTGCCCCAGGACTCCGGCCGGATCAGCGGGAACCTGCGCCGCCCACGACGCTACAACCGCCGCCTGCGGCGAGTGTTCTACATGGCCGCGCTGTCCAGCCTCAAGGTCAACGGCCCGTCCCGGGCCTTTTACCAGCGCAAACGCAGCGAAAGAATGCTGCACACCCAAGCTCTGCTCGCCCTGGCCCGACGCCTGGTCGACGTCCTGTGGGCCCTGCTGCGTGACCGGAGAATGTTCACCATCACCGCACCACAACCCGCTACCGCGGCTTGACACCATCATTCGGATTCCTTCTCCGTGCAGGTCGGCGACGAGTCCACCCAGGTGAGCGCGTTCGTCGAGGAGTACCGGACGCTGATCGCCGGTCTTCTCGACGGTCTGACCGAGGAGCAGGCGCGCCGCAGGCTGGTCCCGTCGGCGACCACGCTGCTCGGCCTGGTCCGGCACGCCGCGTTCGTCGAGTCCGTGTGGTTCGGGATGGCGGTGTCGGGTGCGTCGCGGGCGGAGCTGGGGCTCCCCGACACGGTCGAGGAGTCGTTCCTGGCCGCCGACGACGAGACCGTCGACTCGGTCCGTCGCCACTACCAGCAGGTGTGCGCCCGGTCCCGGGCCGCCGTCGCCGGGGTGGGTCCGGACGACACCGTGACCGGACGCGGCTACCCGATCACGGTGCGCTGGGTGCACCTGCAGGTGCTGCGGGAGCTGGCGCACCACTGCGGGCACGCCGACATCCTGCGCGAGCAGATCCTGGCGGTGGGCTGAGGCGCCACCGCCGCACGGCGTCACGCGGTCAGGACCCCGCGGGTGCGGGCGGGGCCGTCGGATCCCCGGCGGTCCCGGTGGCGCCGGCGGACGGCGGTGCACCGGTCGCCGGGCCGGGGTCCGCTCCGTCGCCGCCCCCGTCGGGGGCGTCGTCCCCGCCGCCCGCCCCGGGCGAGGGTGTCGTGCCACCGCCCGGCCCGTCGCCCGCCCCGGGCGCGGGGTCCCCGGTGGGTCCGGCCCCGGGGCCGGTGCCACCGTCGGGGGGCTGCCCCGCGCCGGACCCACCACCGGGGTCCGCCGGTGCCGTTCCCGGTGTACCCGGACCGCCCGGGGACGTGCCGCCGGGTGAGGTGCCGGGTACGCCCGGTGCCCCGCTCCCGGTCGGCGCACCGGGGGTACCCGGTGCGGTCCCGCGTCCGCCGGGTGCCGGTGCGTCGGGTCCGCCCGGTACCGGCTGCGGACCCGACGAGGGCGCGCCGCGACCCGCCGGTGCGGACCCGGCGCCCGGCGCGGGGCGCGACGCCGCGGGTGCGGCGGGATCGGCACGACCCGGGCGCACACCCGGGTCCGGGCGGGACCCGGCGCCCGGGTCGGGATCGGCGCGGGTCTGCTCCGGCGACACGGCTCCGTCGCCGCGAGGGGGGTCCGCCGGTCCGGGCGGACGACCGGGTACGGGGACCAGGGGCCGCTGGTCCGCCGGTAGACCGCCGCCGACCCCGTCCGGGCGGGTCACGGCCGTGGGGTCGGTCGCGGCGGGCCAGCCCGCGCCGTCGCTCTGCCGGGCGACGAGGGCGACCGCGCCCGCAGCCGCGCCCGCCGCCGCCAGCAGCGACCCGACGAGCACCACGGCGGTGAGCCGTGGCGCCGGGCGCGGGGCGACCGCGGGCGCCCCGCGCAGGGTCGGGTCGGGACCGGTCGTGGGCGGCCGGGGCGGGCCGGCCGGGGCGGCTCCCCGCGCCGCAGCGGGACCGGCCTCCGGCGGTTCGGGCAGGTCGCGCACGGCGGGGTCGTCGGGATCCGGCGCCTGGGCGCACAGTCGGTCGGCGACGCTGTCCGGGGCCGCGCCGACCGGAGCCGCGCTGTCCGGGGCCGCGCCGACCGGGACTGCGCCGACCGAGGCCGCGCTGTCCGGGGCCGGGCTGTCCGAAGCCGCGCTGTCCGGAGGCGCACTCTGCAGGGGCGCGCTCCGCGGGACGACACTCTCCGGGACCGGCTTCTCCGGGCCGGTGACCTCCGGGACGGCGCTCTCCGGGACGGCGCTCTCCGGGACCGCGCTCTCCGGGACCGCGGTCGGCCCGGCAGCGACCGGCGCCGCCGGGGCCGCCGTGGCAGCGCCCGCCCCGTCCGGTACCACGGCGTCCGCCCCCGCAGGGGCCGGATCGTCCCCGGCCGCGCCCGGCGCCCGCGGGGCCGGGGCGGCGGAGGTCGCGGCGGCGCCCGGGCGGGCCGGAGCCGGGTCGGTGGACACACCGACGCCGGCCGCCGGACGGTCCGGCGCCGGGTCGGCGGCATCCGGCGCAGCGACACCCGACGCCGTCGCACCCGGAGCGGTGGCACCCGCGCCGAACTCCTCGATCCCCGGCAGGCCGGGGTCGTCCCCGACCGGGACAGTGGACGGGCCCACCCCCAGGAACGGCGCGGACCGCCGCAGCGGCGGTCGTGGAGGTGGCGGCCGCGACGGTCGGCGCGCCGACCGGTCCGTCCGCTCACCGGTGGCGGGATCGGCGCCGGTGTCCGGCCGCCCCACCGCCCCGGCGTCGTCCGCGACCCCACCCTCGGTGTGGCCGGCGTCCCCCTGCCCCGACACGAGGCCCCCTCTCCGCACGGCGTGCGCGCGATTGTCGAGGTCCCGGGGGCCGCGCTCCAGCCGCGCGCCCCACGTGCACCCGTCCGGGCACCCGGACCGCACGGCCGGGTGAGCCGCCACCCGGACTTGCCCGACGCCCGGCGACCACAAGCCGCACCCCGGACGAGGACGCCACCGGGCACGCCGCCCGGGAACGATGGGTCCACCCCTTGCCACGCACTGTGATCGAGAAGGGTGGCCTTGGCCTCGGATGCCTCAGGACCGCGCGCGGTACCGGCGGTTACAGGTACGTTCAGTGACGATCATGTGGGCCGTCCGGGTGAGTTGCGGCCGGTCGACGAGCGAGGAGGAGGCCAGGTGTCCGTGGCCGATCGGAGAGTGACCGTCCCGCACCACCAGGCGGGCCGGTCGACGACCACCGACCCCCTGCGCGCCGCCCTGCGCGACCGCCACGACCGCGCCGCGACCGACGTCCGCGCCGCGGGCCGCGCCGGTGACATGCCCGCTCTGCTGGACGCGACCCGGCGGGTGCAGCAGGTCCTCGCCGCCGCCCGGCGCGACCTCGGCCCCGACGACGCCGACACGCTGGTCGCCGAGGGGAGTCTCGCGGTCGCGCTGCTGCTGGGCTACGACCGGACCGGGGGTCTGGAGATCGCCACCCGCAACCTCTCCGCCCGCGAGGCGTTGCTGGGGCCGGACCACCCGGCGTCGCTCGCGGCCGCCGACACGGTGGCGGCGGCCCACCGGGTGAGCGGGGATCCGGAGGAGGCCGTCCGACGGCACGAGGACGTCATCACCCGGCGCGCACGGGTGCTCGGGGGGACCCACCCCTGCACGATCGCGTCCCGGGCCGCGCTGGCTCTGGCCCGTGCGGACACCGGGGACCCGCGCGGCGCGGCCGGGCTGCTCGCCGCGACGCTCACCGACGCCGAGCGGGCGCTGGGCGCCGGCCACCCGGTGACCGGCGACGTGCGGGAGCTGCTCGCCGACTGCCGCGCCGCAGCCGAGGCCACGTCCGCGGCGCCGTCCACCACGCCGTCCGCGGCGCCGTCCACCACACCGTCCACGACGGAGCCCGGCGAGGGGTCCGTCATCGGCCACGGCGAGGGCTCCGGCGCGGAGCCCACCGCCGGCCCTGCCGGAGAGCCCCTCGACCCGGCCGAGCCGCCCACGGGCGTCCTGCCGCGGATGCGACCGCCGTCGGAGGGGAGCGAGCCGCCGACCGGTCTGCTCCCCCGGACGCGTCGTCCGGACCGGGTGGCCGGGGCCGAGCCCCCGACCGGGGTCCTCCCCCGCACGCCCGACCCGCGCGAGCAGACCCAGCCGCTGTTCTTCGACCGGCCCTCCGGGCCGCTGCCCGTGGTGCGCTGACGCGGCGGCGCCACCGCTCCCCCGCCGGAGATTGACCATGGGCGCCGGGGTCGTCATGGTGGGAGGGGTCCGACACCGGTGTCGGCGACCAGGAGGTGGACCGACCCGTGGGCAGGATGGACGACCGGACGGTGCTCGTCACCGGTGCCGGGCGCGGCATCGGCCGCGCCACCGCACTGCGGCTCGCCGGGGAGGGCGCCCGGGTCGCGGTGACCGACCTCGACGGTGACACCGCCGCCGCGACCGCCGCGGAGCTGGGCGGGGCCGGGACCGCGTACGCCCTCGACGTCGCCGACCCCGACGCCGTCCGCGACACCGTCGAGCGGGTCCGCGGCGACCTCGGCCGGATCGACGTGCTGATCAACAACGCCGGCTGGGACAAGGTCGGCGCGTTCGTCGACTCCGACCCGGCCGACTGGGACCGGATCGTGCGGATCAACCTGTTCGGGGTGCTGCATACCGCGCACGCCGTCGTCCCGCACCTGATCGCGCAGGGCTCCGGGACGGTGGTGAACCTCGCCTCCGAGGCCGGCCGGGTCGGATCCAGCGGCGAGGCGGTCTACTCCGCCGCCAAGGGCGGGGTCATCGCGTTCACCAAGACCCTCGCGCGCGAGGTCGCCCGGCACGGCGTCAACGTCAACTGCGTGTGCCCCGGCCCCACCGACACCGCGCTGTTCGCCGACGTCGTCGACGGCAACGACCGCCTGCGCGACGCCCTGGTCAGGGCGATCCCGTTCCGCCGGCTGGCCAGCCCCGAGGACGTCGCCGCGACCGTCGCCTTCCTCGCCTCCCCCGACGCCGACTACCTGACCGGGCAGACCGTCAGCGTCAGCGGCGGCCTGTCCATGCTCTGACCGCAGTCCCCCGGGAGGACCCCATGACCCTCGACCCGAGCACCTACACACAGCTGCGGTTCGAGCGCCGCGACGACGGCGTCCTGCTCATCACCATCGACAACCCGGCGAAGTACAACACCGCCGACGAGGTCCTGCACGGGGAGCTCGCCCGGGTCTGGCGGGACGTGTCCGCCGACGCCGCCACCCGGGTGGCGGTGATCACCGGGGCCGGGAAGGCGTTCTCCGCGGGCGGCGACCTCGGCATGGTCGAGCGGATGGCCGGCGACCACGACCGCGTCGCGCACATGCTCAAGGAGATGTCCGAGCTCGTCTGGAACATCGTCGACTGCGAGAAGCCCGTGGTCTCGGCGATCAACGGGGTCGCGGTCGGCGCCGGGGTCGTCGTCGCCCTGCTGGCCGACATCGCGATCGCCGCCGAGGACGCGAAGCTGGGCGACGGCCACGTGAAGCTCGGTGTCGCCGCCGGGGACCACGCCGCGGTCATCTGGCCGCTGCTCGCCGGGATGGCGAAGGCCCGCTACTACCTGCTGACCGGCGAGATGGTCACCGGCGCCGAGGCCGAACGGCTCGGGATGGTGGCGAAGGCGGTGCCGCGCGAGCAGGTCCTCGACGAGGCGCTGCGGGTCGCGCACGCCCTGGGCACCGGCTCCCAGCAGGCCATCCGGCTCACCAAACGGGCACTGAACTCGTGGCTGCACACCGCGGGACCGACCTTCGAGCAGTCCGCCGCCTACGAGATGCTGACCTTCATGGGGCCCGACGTCGTGGAGGGCGCGGCGGCGCTGCGCGAGCGGCGTCCCCCGAACTTCCCCTCGGCACGGAGCTGACCCTGGGGCAGGGTGGGTGCACGCGCGTCCCACCACACGCCAGGAGCACCACCGTGACCCTCACCGGATCCCCCGCCCAGACCCCGGTCACCGACCCGGCGGGCCGCCCGGCCGTGCACGCCCTGCACGACCGGCTCGCCGCCGCGGTGCGGCCGGCCGCCGTCGCCACCCGGGCGATCGACCGGCTGCGGATGGCGCACGACGCGTCCCACTTCGCCCGCACCCCGGCGGCGGTGGTCACGGTGTCCGGCGCCGCCGAGGTCGCCGCGCTGTTCCGGGCGGCGGGCGGGGTGCCGGTGACGTTCCGCTCCGGCGGGACGAGCCTGTCCGGGCAGGCCGTCACCGACGGGATCCTCGTCGACGTCCGCCGGCACTTCCGCGACGTCGAGATCCTGGACGACGGTGCCCGGGTGCGGGTCGGTCCCGGCGCGACGGTGCGCTCGGTCAACACCCGTCTCGCCCGGCACGGCCGGATGCTCGGCCCGGACCCGGCCAGCGAGGTCGCCTGCACCCTGGGCGGGGTCGTCGCGAACAACTCCTCCGGCATGGCCTGCGGCACCGCCGCGAACAGCTACGCGCTGCTGGACTCGGTCGTGCTCGTCCTGCCCTCGGGCACCACACTGGACACCGGAGCGCCCGGTGCCGACGACGAGCTGCGCGCCCGCGAGCCCGCGCTGTGGGCGGGCCTGGCCCGGATCCGGGACCGGCTCCGCGGCGACGCGGCGCTGCGCACCGGGCTCGAGCGCCAGTTCTCCCTGAAGAACACCATGGGCTACGGCCTGAACTCCTTCCTCGACCACCACGACCCGGTGCAGATCCTGGCCCGGCTGCTCGTCGGCTCCGAGGGGACGCTGGCCTTCCTCGCCTCGATCACCATGCGCACCGTCCCGGTGCTCGCCCACACCCGCACCGGGCTGCTGGTCTTCGACGACCTCGCCGCCGCCAACCGCGCCCTGCCCGGCCTGGTCGACTCCGGCGCCGCGACCATCGAACTGCTCGATGCCACCTCGTTGCGGGTCGGGCAGGGCGATGGGGCTGCGGTCGACGCCGTCCCCTTCCTCGGTTCGCTGACCGTCGACCAGCACGCCGCGTTCCTCGTGGAGTACCGCGGCCACTCCGCCGACGAGGTCACCCAGCTCGCCGGGGACGCCTCCGGGCTGATCTCCGGGCTGCCGCTGCGGGGCCCGCGGGAGCTGTCCGCGGACCCGGTCGCCAAGGCCGGTCTGTGGACGCTGCGCAAGGCGCTCTACGCCAAGGTCGCCGGCGCACGTCCCCCGGGCACCGCGGCCCTGCTGGAGGACGTCGCCGTCCCCGTCCCGGACCTGCTCGCGACCTGCGAGGGCCTGATCGCGCTGTTCGCGAAGCACGACTACGACCACGCCGTGATCTTCGGCCACGCCAAGGACGGCAACGTCCACTTCATGCTCACCGAGGACCTCGACGACTCGGGCACGGCGGGCGGCCGGGACCGCTTCGGCCGGTTCACCGACGACATGGTCGACCTCGTGCTGGCCCACGGCGGGACGCTGAAGGCCGAGCACGGCACCGGCCGGATGATGTCGCCGTTCGTCCGCCGTCAGTACGGCGACGAGCTCTACGAGGTGATGCGGGAGGTCAAGCGGCTGTGCGACCCGCAGGGCATCCTCTCCCCCGGTGTCGTCCTCGACGACGACCCGACCGCGCACCTCGCCGGTCTCAAGTCCGCCCCGGCCGTCGAGTCCGAGGTGGACCGCTGCGTGGAGTGCGGGTTCTGCGAGCCGGTCTGCCCCAGCCGTGACCTGACCACCACCCCGCGGCAGCGGATCGTGCTGCGCCGGGAGATGGCCGCCGCCCGGGCCGCGGGCGACCACGCCCTGCTCGCGGAGCTGGAGGCCGACTACGCCTACGACGGTGTCGACACCTGCGCCGTCGACGGCATGTGCGGCACCACCTGCCCCGTCCTGACCAACACCGGTGACCTGGTGCGACGACTGCGCGGCGAACGCGACCACGGCGTCGCGGACGCGGGCTGGACCCTCGCGGCGAAGCACTGGGGCGCCACCACCCGGGCCGCCGGGCTGGCCCTCACCCTCGCGCGGGCGGTGCCCGGCGCCGCACCCGTCTCGGCCGCGCTGCGCCGGGTCGCCGACCCCGAGCAGGTCCCGCAGTGGAGCCCCGACCTGCCCCGCGGCGGCGGGCGGCGGATCCCCGACGGCCTGGTGTCCACCGACGCCGACCTGGTGCTGTTCTCCTCCTGTACCGGGGCGATGTTCGGGTCGGCGGGCCCCGGGGCGGGCGAGGCGTTCGCCCGGCTCTGCGCCCGGGCGGGCCTGCGGGTGAGCGCACCCGCAGGCCTCGGCTCGCTGTGCTGCGGCACGCCGTGGAAGTCCAAGGGGCTCACCGACGGCGCCGCCGCCATGGCGCAGCGGGTCCTGCCCGCGCTGTGGACGACGACCCGCGCCGGGGCGGTCCCGGTGGTGTCCGACGCGTCGTCGTGCACCGAGGGGCTGCGGGTGATGATCGCGTCCGGCCCACAGCGCTACCGCGGTCTGCGGGTCCTCGACGTCGTCGAGTTCACCGCCGACCGGATCCTGCCCGCGCTCACCGTCACCGACCGGCTCGCCCGGCTGGTGCTGCACCCGACCTGCTCGGCCACCCAGCTCGGCCTGCTCGACCCGCTGCGCCGCCTCGCCGGGGCCGTCGCCGACGACGTCGTCGTCCCCGACTCGTGGGGCTGCTGCGGGTTCGCCGGGGACCGCGGGATGCTGCACCCCGAGCTGACCGCGGCGGCCACCGCCCCGCAGGCGTGGGAGCTCGCCGGGATCGACGCCGACGCCCACGTCTCCTGCAACCGGACCTGCGAGCTCGGCATGAGCCGCGCCACGGGCCGTGACTACGAGCACGTCCTGGAGGTGCTCGAACGGGTGACGAGATGAACTGTTTTCGTGATTTCGGCGCATCTTTTTCGGTCAAGTCCTTGTTTGATCCCCCCGGGACCGGGGATGAATGTCTGTGATGCGCGTTCCGTCGGGATGGCGCGCACCCGGAGGGAGTTCATGACCGTGACCGTGGTGACCGGTGGGCCCGCGGCGAACGCCGTGATGGCGATCGTCCGGATCGAGGCGCCGGTGGGCGTCGAGGCCGACGTCGTGGAGGCCGAGCTGACCCGGGCCCTGCACACACACCGCAAGCGCCCGATGACCGTCGAGCTGTCGCTGGCCGACGGCACCGGTCCCTGGCCGCGCCGGGGACCGGCCCGGTACGCCTTCGTCGCCGTCCTGACCATGTCCGGGCACTCCGAGCCGGAGCGGCTGGCCGCCCGCATCGAGAAGACCGCCCGCAAGGCGATCCGGCGTCGCTTCGGCCGCCCCGCCACCGCGGAGGTCCGCACCGAGATCAGCGGTGCCGAGGCCGGCGCGTACTGGTTCAGCGTCCGGGGGACGCCGCCCCGCCAGTTCTGACCCGGTGGGTCGGGGGCGTGAGACGCGACACCGCCGTTTCCGTTCGGGCCCGTCCGTCCCGCATCCTGTGTGCCGCCACCGGCCGGGGCGGGAGCCGACGAGACGGGGAACGACCGTGCTGAACCACCTCACCGCCGAGATCGGCGGTTGACCGCCGCCGCACCGCCTCCCCTGGTGGAGGCAGGGCCGAAGGGGCTCCGCACCGGAGCACTGGGCCTGTGGGGCAACACCGTCATCGGCCTCGGCGCCACGGCGCCGGCTTACAGCCTGGCCGCCACGCTCGGCTACGTCGTCCTCGCCGTCGGTGAGAAGGCTCCGGCGATGTTCCTGGTCGCGTTCGTGCCGATGCTCTTCGTCGCCGTCGCCTACCGCGAGCTGAACCGCGCCGTCCCCGACTGCGGGACGACGTTCACCTGGGGCACCAAGGCCTTCGGGCCGTGGGTCGGCTGGATGGGCGGCTGGGGCGTGGCGGTGTCGGCGATCATCGTCCTGGCCAACGTCGCCGAGATCGCCGCCGTCTACACCCTGCGGGCGGTCGGGTTGACCGCCGCCGCGGAGAACACGCTGGTCAAGGTCGGCGTGGGGGTGCTGTTCATCCTGGTCATGACCTGGATCAGCCATCGCGGGATCGTGCTGTCCGAGCGGTTCCAGAACGCGCTGATCGTCTTCCAGATCGTGGTGCTCGCCGTGCTGGCCGCCGGTGCGCTGTGGCTGGTGTACTCCGGTGACGCCGGACCGCAGGCCGTGCTGCCGAGCTGGAGCTGGTTCGACCCGACCGGGATCTCCGGCTCCGCCGCGGCGCAGGCGCTGATCCTGTGCATCTTCGTGTACTGGGGCTGGGACGCCTGCCTGGCCGTCGGGGAGGAGACCCGTGGATCGACGAGTACCCCGGGCCGGGCCGCGCTGCTCGCCACGGTGATCCTGCTGGCGATCTACGTCGTCGTCGCCGTCGCGGTGGCGTCCTACGCCGGGTTCGGCGCGACCGGGATCGGGCTGGCCAACCCCGAGCACTCCGAGGACGTGCTCACCCTGCTCGGGGCCCCGATGGGCGGCACGGTCCTCACCGCGGTGCTGCTGCTGACCGTCGCGGTCTCGGCGGCGTCGTCGACCCAGACGACGATCCTGCCCACCGCGCGCGGGGCGCTGGCGATGGCCGTGTACGGGGCGGTCCCCCGCCGCTTCGGCAGCGTCCACCCCCGCTTCGCGACGCCCGGGTTCGCCACCGTCGTCATGGGACTCTCGGCGGTGGTGTTCTACCTGGTGCTGGGGCTGGTGAGCTCCGACGCGCTGCTCGACACCGTCGCCTCCCTCGGCCTGGCCGTGGCGTTCTACTACGGCATCACGGCCTTCACCTGCGTGTGGTACTTCCGGCGCACCCTGCTCCGCTCGCCGCGCGACCTGCTGCTGCGCGGGCTGGTGCCGCTGCTCGGCGGCGTGGTGATGGTGTGGGCGTTCGTGCAGAGCTCGGTCGACATGCTCGACCCCGGGTACGGCGAGACGACGTTCGGCCCGGGCGGCGGGGTGTTCGTGATCGGGGTCGGCATGATCGTGCTCGGCGTGCCGCTGATGCTGGCCTGCGCGGTGCGGCTGCGACCGTTCTTCCGCGGCGAGACCCTCGACGAGCACACCCCGGTGCTCGTCCCGGAGACCGGCGAACCGCCCTACGGCGGCTCCTGACCGGGCACGGGGTGCGCCGGCCCGGCCGGGTGGACGATGATCGGGGCGGTGAACGCCCGCATCCTGCTCGTCGAGGACGACCGCACGATCGGTGACGTCCTGCGCGGGAGCCTGGGCGGGCACGGCTACGACGTCCGGTGGGAGCAGGCGGGCGGGGCGGCGCTGGCCGCGGCCGAGCACACCCCGTTCGACCTGGTCCTGCTCGACCTGGGCCTGCCCGACCTCGACGGCGTCGAGGTGTGCCGGCGGCTGCGCGCGCTGCGCCCGGACGCGGTGCTCGTCGTGCTGACCGCCCGCACCGCGGAGATGGACGTGGTGCTGGGCCTGGAGGCCGGCGCCGACGACTACCTCACCAAGCCGGTGCGCCTGACCGAGCTGCTCGCCCGGATCCGGGCCCACCTGCGCCGGGCCGGCGGCGACCGGGCCGGGGACGTGCTGGAGGTCGGCGACCTGCGCGTCGACACCGGGGCGCGCCGGGCCACCGTCGCCGGGCGGGAGCTGGGGCTGCGCACCCGCGAGTTCGACCTGCTCGCCCGGCTCGCGACCGACCCCGGCAGCGCGCTCAGCCGCGAGGTGCTGATGACCGACGTGTGGGACGCGCACTGGTTCGGCTCCACCAAGACCCTCGACGTGCACGTGGCCGCGGTGCGCCGCCACCTCGCCGGCCACGACGGCCCCCGGGTCCCGGTGATCACCACGCTGCGCGGCCACGGGTACCGCCTGGAGCTGCCCGGGGAGCCGGGGTGAGGCGCCGCATCGTGCGCCTCACCCTGGTCGCGGTCGGGGTGACCCTGGTGCTGTTCGGCGTCCCGCTCGCCGCCGGGCTGGAGCGCTACACCGTCGCCCAGCAGCGTGAGTCGCTGCAGCGGATCGCGGACTTCGCCGCCCGCTCGGTCTACGACGACGTCGTCCACGACCGGGTACCGGCCCGGCTGCCCGACGGTCGCGACGACGACACCGCCGTCGCGCTCTACGACGAGGACGGTGACCGCACCACCGGCGACGGCCCCCCGGAGGGCGACGAGGGCGTCGACCGGGTCCTGGACCGCGGGCTGTCCTCCTCCCCGCCCGGGCAGCTCGTGGCCGTCTCCCCGGTGACCGACGGCGACGACGTCGTCGGGGTGGTGCGCGCGGCCCGGCCCGCCTCGGCGGTGTGGTCGTCGCTGCTGCCCCTCTACGTCGGCATGGTCGCCCTGGCCGGACTGGTCCTGGTCGCGGTGTGGGCGCTCGCGATGCGCCTGGCCGGGCACCTGACGGCGCCGCTGGAGTCGATGGCCCGCGACGCCGCCCGGCTCGGCGAGGGCGACTTCGGGGTCCGGCCCGCCCCCACCGGGATCGGGGAGCTCGACCGTGTCGGGTCCGCACTCGGGCACACCGCGGGCCGGCTCGACGACCTGCTGGCCCGCGAGCGGGCGTTCTCCGCCGAGGCCTCGCACCAGCTGCGGACCCCGCTGGCCGGGCTGCGGCTGCGGCTGGAGTCCGCCCTCGACGACCCGGCGCTGCTGCGTCCCGCGACGGTCGAGGACGGGCTGGCCTCGGTCGACCGGCTGGAGCGCACCATCGACGAGCTCCTGCTGCTCGCCCGCGAACGCAGCCGCGACACGGTGCCGGTCGACCTCGCCCGGCTCTTCGACGAGGCGAGTGCCGAGTGGGGTGACCGGCTGGCTCGCGCGGGGCGGACGTTCTCGGTGTCCCGCGACGGCGCCCTGCCCGACCCGCCCGCCGCCGCGGCGGCGGTCCGCCAGATCGTCGCCGCGCTGCTCGACAACGCGCTGCAGCACGGGATCGGGGCGGTCACGCTGACCGCCCGGGAGGCGGGGCCGGACGCCGTCGCCGTGGACGTCGGCGACGAGGGACCCGGGGTGGCCGAGGAGGACCTGTCGGGGCGCGAGGGCCGTCGCGGCCTCGGTGTCGCGCTCGCCCGGCGGCTCGCCGAGGCCGAGGGCGGCCGGCTCACCGCCCGCCGCGCCCCGTCGGTGGTCACGTTGCTGCTGCCGCTCGGACCGGTCCGGGACGGCCGATCCCTTACCTCCTCCTAAGAGGTCATTTCAGAACGAGGTCGACGTGTCTGTTGTAGACGACAAGCGGCTATCTGACCTGCCGTTTGATCTGTCGTCGAGGGGTCAATGGAAACTCGACAAGTCGTTCTGAAACGACCTCTAAGAGGTCGCGCGGATTGGTTGGTGATCATGGACGTCGTGCAGGTCGGGCGTTCCAGCGGTGTGTGGTCCAGGCCTGCCGAATCAAGCTACGGAGTGTGACGATCGTGTCGGCGAGGTCGAAGAACGCGTCGACGACGATTTCTCGTCGTTCGTAGCAGCGCTGCAGCCGGTTGAAGCTGTTGTGCCAAGCGTTGGTCCGCTCGACGTGCCAGCGGCGGGTGGCCTGGATCGGCGCTTTCTCACCCTTGTGCGCGATCTCGCCGTGCAGGCCTCGTTCGGCCAGCGTGTCGCGGGTCTTGCCGGAGTCATAGCCGGCGTCGAGGTGCACGGTGATGTCGTCGGGCAGCGGGCCGAGAGCATCGAGGCGGTCGAGGGTGGGGCCCAGTAGCGGGGAGTCGTGCCGGTTGGCTCCGGCCAGGACTCGGCCCAGCGGGATGCCGTATCCCTCGACGAGCACCGAACGTTTCATACCCTGTTTGCGCCGGTCCACCGGCGACGGACCGGCGACCTCGCCGCCGCCGGGGGCCTTGGTGATGGCGCCATCGACGGCGATGTCGTGCAGCAGCAGACCGACGATGCGGTCGTAGGCGTCCAGGACGATCCGACGCAGCTGGGCGAAGACCCCGAGCCTGATCCACTCGTCACGACGATCGCGGATGGTGGTCGCCGAGCAGGTGCTGTCAGCGATGCCCTCATACGAGCAGCCGAACCGCAGTACCTGCAGGAGCTTGTCGAACACGATCCGATCCGCGATCCGGCGGCGATGGCAGCCCAGCGGATGGGTGGGATCGAACTCGTCTCGATGAGGCAGCAGCGCGGTGAACTGGTCCCACAACGGCTCGGTCAGCCATGATGGCAGGGTGGGCACGCGGCCTCCAGACGATCACGAAGCGTAGATAACTTCATGATCGGCAGGCCCGTACCCGCCCTCGCCCCCAGACACTCGACCGCGGCCAAGCTGTGACCAATCCGCGCGACCTCTAAGAGGTCATTTCAGAACGAGGTCGACGTGTCTGTTGTAGACGACAAGCGGCTATCTGACCTGCCGTTTGATCTGTCGTCGAGGGGTCAATGGAAACTCGACAAGTCGTTCTGAAACGACCTCTAAGAGCGTCCGGCGATTGATGGTTATCGGAGTCGACGGGTCGTGGGTCGGGTTGTCCAGCGGTAGCGGCTGCGGGCACGGTTGATCAGCCGGCGGATCACGGTGAGCGCGGCGGCGAGGTCGAGGTAGAACTCGACGATGATCTTCCGGCGATCGGTGAACCGGCGCAGCTTGCCGTAGCCGTTCATCCAGGAATGGGTGCGCTCGACCGGCCACCGCATACCGACCTGGATCGGGGCGGGCCGGCCCTTGGTGGCGATCTGTGCGTCGAACCCGAGTCGTTCGAGCAGATCGCGGGTCTTGCCTGAGTCATAGCCCCGGTCCAGGTGCAGGCACGGTCGCTCGGGCAGCGGCCCGATCATGTCGTAGATCCCGATCAGGGTCGGTTTCAGCAACGGCGAGTCGTGGTCATTGGCGCGGGCGCTGATCAGGTGCAGCGGGATCCCCGCACCGTCGCAGACCACGGAGCGTTTGGTGCCCTGTTTGCCCCGGTCGACCGGGTTACAGCCGGCGACCTCGCCACCGCAGGGAGCCTTGGTGATCGCTCCGTCGGCAGACAGATCGTCGAGGTCGAGACCGATCATCTAGTGTCGCGTAAACGATGTTCTTTGACCGGGTCGGCAGTGGTTGAGTAGGTGGTCTGCGGGTTTGGTCCAGATGAACGGGTGGCAGCGTTCGTTCCAGCCGTCGATGAACCGGCCGATCGCGCCGATCAGTTCTCTGACGCTGCCGAAGCTGCCACGGCGAATGGCCTGGCGGGTGATGACCCCGAAAAAGACCTCGACCATGTTCAGCCACGATCCCGAGGTCGGGGTGAAGTGCAGGGTGATCCGCGGGTTGCGGGCCAGCCAGGCCTTCACTGCGGGGTGCTTGTGGGTCGCGTAGTTGTCCACCACCAGGTGCAGCTTGCGCCGCGGGTAGGCCTTCGCGACCTGCTTGAGGAACCGCAGGAACTCCTGATGGCGATGCCGCGGCAGGCACGCCTGCTCGACCCGCCCGGTCGCGACCTCTAACGCCGCGAACAGCGTGGTGGTGCCGTGACGGACGTAGTCATGCGTCCGTTTCTCCGGGATACCGGGCATGATCGGCAGGATCGGCGCTGTCCGGTCCAGGGCCTGGACCTGGGATTTCTCGTCGACGCAGAGCACGACGGCCTTGTCCGGCGGGTTCAGATACAACCCGACGATGTCGCGGACCTTGGCTTCGAGCTCGGGATCGGTGGAGAACTTGAACGTCTCGGACTTCCACGGCTGCAGCCCCCACCGCCGCCAAATCTTGCCGATCCACACGTGGGAGATCCCGAGCTCGGCACCGAGCAGCCGTGACGACCAGTGCGTGACTCCGAGCCGCTCAGGCGGCGGTTCCAGCGTGGCGAGCACGACCGCGACCTCGTCGATCACCGGCGGCCGGCCCGCCTTGGGCCGGTCGGCCAGCCCGGCGATCCCCTCAGCGGCGTAACGCTTCTTCCACCCGATCACCGTCGCCTTCGACGCCCCGACCAGTGTGACGATGTCCTTGACCGCCACCCCGTCCGCGGCCAGCAACACGATCCTGCCCCGTCGGGCCAGTCCCGCCGAAACCGACGAGGAACGCAGCCAGGACTCCAGCACCTCGCGGTCGGCGGCCGGAACGTCCACGGTCACAGTCAACGGCACAGCTCATGATCCCGTAAACCAGCCCGTGAGTAAAGTAACCTAGTTACCGCAACACTAGTCATAGCCGGCCAGCGCGGCCCGAAGGACCTGCTCCCCGACGCCGGCGGCGGCCCACTGGGCGAGACGGCGGCGGATCGTGCGGTCCGAGCAGCCGGGGGTGGCAATGCGTTCGTAGCCGCTGCCGTGCACCAACGCCGCGAGCACGTGCTCGAACACCAGGCGGTCGGGGATACGGCGGCGGTGACATCCCCACGGATGGGCCGGGTCGAACTCCGGGCGCCGCTCTGCCTCGATCAGGGCAGCGAACTCGACCCAGAGGGGGTCGATCAGCGATTCTGGCAATAGAGGCACGGACCCTCCAGGCGACCATCAGGACATCAGCAATCCCATGATCACTTGCAGGTCCGTGTCTCTACCAACACCGACACACGGCCACCTCTACTGCCGGACGCTCTAAGAGGTCGCGCGGATTGGTTGGTGATCATGGACGTCGTGCAGGTCGGGCGTTCCAGCGGTGTGTGGTCCAGGCCTGCCGAATCAAGCTACGGAGTGTGACGATCGTGTCGGCGAGGTCGAAGAACGCGTCGACGACGATTTCTCGTCGTTCGTAGCAGCGCTGCAGCCGGTTGAAGCTGTTGTGCCAAGCGTTGGTCCGCTCGACGTGCCAGCGGCGGGTGGCCTGGATCGGCGCTTTCTCACCCTTGTGCGCGATCTCGCCGTGCAGGCCTCGTTCGGCCAGCGTGTCGCGGGTCTTGCCGGAGTCATAGCCGGCGTCGAGGTGCACGGTGATGTCGTCGGGCAGCGGGCCGAGAGCATCGAGGCGGTCGAGGGTGGGGCCCAGTAGCGGGGAGTCGTGCCGGTTGGCTCCGGCCAGGACTCGGCCCAGCGGGATGCCGTATCCCTCGACGAGCACCGAACGTTTCATACCCTGTTTGCGCCGGTCCACCGGCGACGGACCGGCGACCTCGCCGCCGCCGGGGGCCTTGGTGATGGCGCCATCGACGGCGATGTCGTGCAGCAGCAGACCGACGATGCGGTCGTAGGCGTCCAGGACGATCCGACGCAGCTGGGCGAAGACCCCGAGCCTGATCCACTCGTCACGACGATCGCGGATGGTGGTCGCCGAGCAGGTGCTGTCAGCGATGCCCTCATACGAGCAGCCGAACCGCAGTACCTGCAGGAGCTTGTCGAACACGATCCGATCCGCGATCCGGCGGCGATGGCAGCCCAGCGGATGGGTGGGATCGAACTCGTCTCGATGAGGCAGCAGCGCGGTGAACTGGTCCCACAACGGCTCGGTCAGCCATGATGGCAGGGTGGGCACGCGGCCTCCAGACGATCACGAAGCGTAGATAACTTCATGATCGGCAGGCCCGTACCCGCCCTCGCCCCCAGACACTCGACCGCGGCCAAGCTGTGACCAATCCGCGCGACCTCTAAGACGTCGTTTCAGAAGTGGTGGGCCCGGTTCTGCCGGTGACGGCGGGGCTGGCAGCATCGGCTGATGGTCGCGCCTCGTGTGTCTGAGAAGACGAAGATTTTCGAGTTGGAGATCGTCCTGACCGAGGTGGTGCCGGCGGTCCGGCGTCGGGTGCAGGTGCCGGGCGAGGTCGACTTGGCGGTGTTACACGAGGTGGTGCAGTCAGTGATGGGCTGGACGAACTCTCATCTGCACGAGTTCGAGATCGTCGGGCGCCGCTACGGGATCCCAGACCCGGACTGGCCCGGACAGGATGTCGCCGACGAGACGAAAGAGAAGCTGTTTCGGCTGGTCAAGGCTGGTGACCGGTTCGGTTACGTCTACGACTTCGGTGACAACTGGGCCCACGAGATCACCGTCGAGGCGGTCGCGGCCGTCGAGCCGGGAGTGTGCTATCCGCGATGCGTCGCCGGGCAGGGGGCGTGCCCGCCCGAGGACGTCGGCGGGATCGGGGGGTATGAGGACTTCCAGGCCGTGCTCGCCGACCCTGACCATCCCGACCGCGCCGAGCGCCTGGAGTGGGCGGGCGGGCCGTTCGACCCGCACCGCTTCGACCCTGACGAGGCCGACCGGGCCTTGGAGTGGCTGGCCTGGCGGCCGCTGGCCCCGACCTCGTAGGCGAGTGCCTCAGCGAGGGCTGGGTCGACCATCACTTCGGCTTCGGCTTCGGCTTGGTGAGGCGGCGGTGGCAGATCAGGGCGCAGGCCAGCGATAACAGCGCGGTGATCGTGGATTCGGCGCGGTCGTAGCGCAGCGCGAGGCGGCGGAAGTCCAGCAGCCAGGACATGGTGCGCTCGACGACCCAGCGGACCCGCCCGAGCCGGGTGGAGTCCTCGATCCCGCGCCGGGCGATCCGCACCCCGATCCCACGCCCACTCAGGTAGCGGCGGCAGCGGGGATAGTCGTAGCCCTTGTCGGCGTGCACCTTGTCCGGCCGACGTCGCGGACGCCCCGGCTGTCCCGCCCGTTCGCGGACGCCGGGGTTGGTGTCCAGCAGCGGGGCGAGCATCCGACTGTCGTGGGCGTTCGCCCCGGTGACCAGCGCATGCAGCGGGAGCCCGCCTCGGTCGCAGAGCACGTGGTACTTGCTGCCCGCCTTCCCGCGATCGGTCGGCGAGGGCCCGGTGGCCTCGCCGCGGCGCTTGGCCCGCACGCTCACGCTGTCCACCGCCGCCCGCGACCAGTCCAGCAGGCCCTGCTGGGCGAGGCGGTCGAGCATCACCCGGTGCAGCTGGGCCCAGACCCCGGCCTGCTGCCACTGCCGTAGCCGCCGCCAGCAGGTCACTCCGGACCCACAGCCGAGCTCGGCGGGCAGCGCGTTCCAGCTGATCCCGGTCTTGAGCACGAACACGATCCCGGCCAGAGCGGCCCGATCCGGCACCCGCGGACGGCCTGTCCGTCCCCGCTTGTGCTTGCGCGGCTTGGGCAGCAGCGGCTCCACCAGCGCCCACAGCTCGTCGCTCACCAATCGCTCGACACAAGATCGCCGCGCCACGACCGGACATGATCAGCTACCAGCGCCGATCCACACAGGACCGACACGCCGACTTCTGAAACGACCTCTAACCTGCGGCTCATCCCCCGTGGCACCGGGCCTGCCTACCGTCGGTACCGACGTGATCGACGACGGCCGGCAACGGGAGGCCTGCATGACCACGACGCCCGACCAGTGCATCCGCGACGCGCTCGGCACCGACCCGGTCCTGCGGTCCCTCGGCTTCGACCACCACACCGTCGGGTCGGAGCCACCACCGGCGGGACCGGGCATCGTGCTCGGCTGGTCCGGCGAGTGGGCGGCCTCGGGCACGGCGGCGCTCGGCACCGTGGTCGTCGAGGTCACCGGGGTCGACGGACGCACCAGGGCGGCGGTCCTGGACCGGGTCGAGGTGGTCCTGTCCGGGCTGCGCGACGGCCCCGTGCGACGGGTCGGTGCCGGTTCGCCCGCCGAGGGGGTCACCGTGCTGGCCGGGACCGGTGAGCCGGCGGGCCGGACCGCGCCGAGTGCGACCGTCGGCTGACGGGCGGTCACCCGCCCCATCCGGTGACGGGTCCGGCGGAACGGACACGACGGCGTATCCGCCCAGGTGGGGGGCCGTCGCGGCGATCTTGACCTCGCGTACGGTGCGGCCCATGGCTTCCGACACGAGCAGGCCCACGGACGGCAGCACGGCGACCGGTACCCCGGGGACCGACGATGCGTCCGGCTCCGTCGCGACGGACCGGGCGACCACGACCGGCTCCACCGGAACCGATTCCGCCGTCACCGACTCCCCCACCACCGACTCCCCCGGGACGACGACCTCCGCCACCGACGGCTCCGCCGGGGCGCCGGCCGCGACCCGCACCGGGGGCACGGGTGCCGCCGCGGCCGCACCCGCCCCGGCCGGGTCCGACACCCCCGCGACCCCGGCCGACACCCCGGCGACGGGCACGCCGACCCCCGCCAGGACCACCGACGGCGGTGTCGCCGGCGCCGGTGCCGTCGTCGCCGCGGGGCTCGGTCTCGCCTCGCTGACCGGCACCTCGGTCGGTGACATGCTGCGCGAGCGCGAGTCGCTCGTCGGCCAGATCCAGGCCGCGACCGGCAGCCCGAGCGACACCATCGAGTCGTTCTACGGCGCACCCTGGGACGTCGCCGCGGTGGTGAACGGTGTCGTCGCCCTGGTCGCGGTGCTTCTCGGGCTCGTCCTGGTCCTCGGCCCGGCCGCCCGGCCCGCCGTGGGGGCCTGGGTCCGCCCGGTCGCCCTGGGCGGCCTGGTGCTCGGCGTCCTGGGGCTGCTGGTCTCCGGCGGGATGTACCTCGACCTGTTCGCCTCGGCACCGGTCCTCCCGCAGATGCCGGGCATCCCGGGGCTCGGCGGCTGACCCGTCCGGCGGCACCGACCGGGTCGCACCGTTCACCCGCTCGGTCGGCCGTGCTTCCGGTACTCCCGGCGCGTCCCTAGGTTCGACGCGGGTCACCACCCGGTGGCGCCGCCGCGTCCCGTACCCGCGGGCGACCGGGAGGATCCCCCGTGCCCCGTCGGTCCCCGCTCGTGGCGCCCCTGGTCGCCCTGGTCCTGCTGTTCACGACCGGTGGGGCCGCGGTCGCGACGACGCCCGAGCAGCGGGCCGCGGTCGCGGTCGACGTCGCACTGCGCCAGGTCGGGCTGCCGTTCGTGTGGGGTGGCAACGGGCCCGAGAACGGCGACCGCGGCTTCGACTGCTCCGGGCTGACGGCCTTCGCCTACGGCAAGGCGGGCGTCGTGCTGCCGCGGACCGCGCACGCCCAGTACCGGCGCGGCCCACGGGTACCGGGCGGGTCCCCGCTGCTCCCCGGTGACCTGGTCTTCTACGGCACCGTGGACAAGGTCCACCACGTCGGGCTGTTCGTCAGTCAGGACCGGATGGTGAGCGCCCCGACGTTCGGCCTGCCGGTGCAGACCTCGTGGTATCGCTGGCGCGGCGACGACTACCTGGGCGCGACCCGGCCGTCCCGGGCCGCCGACGGCGTCCCGGACCCCGCGGTGCGCGAGACCCCGGACCCGTCGATCCCGGACGACACCTGGTTCGACGCCCCGGCCGCACCGCCGCTGCCCCGCTGACCGCACGGCCGGGGCCCGCGGTGCAGGCGCCGGACCGGGTCGCGCCGGGCGGCCCGCGGTGGGCGTCGGACCGGGTCGCGCCGAGCGGGTCAGGAGGCGTCGGCGACGGGGACCGCGACGGCGGCGTCGGCCGCGACCACGGTGAGACCGTGCCCCGGGGCCAGCCGCAGGGCCCGCGCCGCAGGCGCGGCCGGGTCCAGCACCACCACCAGGGAGGTGCCCGTGGCCCGGGCGCGGTCCGCGGCCGCGCGGAGCATGGTCACGCCGCGCAGCCCGAGGAAGCGCACCTCGTTCAGGTCGAGCACGACCCGGCCACCGGCCGCGGTGTCGACCGCCGCGAGCACGCGCGTCTCGACCGCGGGACCGGTCGCGAGGTCGAGCTCGCCGGACACGCCGACGACGACGGTCGTCGCGCTGCCGCGACCGACGCGGACCTGCGGGTCGGTGGTGACGGTGTCGACGGTCGGGACGGGGAGGAGACGACGGGAAGGCGAGGGTGCGGTCATGGGTCCGCCAGACAGAGAGTGGGCCCGCCCCGGACGCGGGGACGATCGGCCCGTGATGCCGTCGGAGCACGGAGCTGTACCGGACGGTCGGACGGCGACGGACCCGAGGGGTACGTCGCCCGGGAGGTGCGACGAGCGGGCCCGACACGGTTGGTGTGGCCCGGCCCGTCACCGTAGCCGCCGGCGGCACCGGGTGTCCAGGGCGCGGGCGCTCCCCCGGCGCCGGGGCGCCCCGGCGGGGATACTCGCGACGATGCCGACCGCGCCGCCGGGCCCCCGGGCCACCACGTCCCGACCGTCCACCGGGGACCGGTGACCGGGCCCGCCCCCGCCCGCGTCTGGCGTCCCGTCCTGCTCGTGACGCTGGTGGGGATCGCGGTGGTCGTCGCCGTCGCGGTCGGGGTGCCGTCGGTGGAGCAGGTCCGCGGCACCCTGGCCGGGGCCGGGTGGGCGGGTCCCCTGCTGTGGGCGGCCCTCTACGCGGGACTGTCGCTCACCCCGGTGCCGGTCAGCCTGCTGGCTGTGCTCGGCGGAGTGCTGTTCGGGTTCGGCGAGGGCCTGCCGGCCACGCTGGCCGGGAAGTTCGTCGGTGCCGCGATCGGGTTCGCCCTGGCCCGCAGGCTGGGCCGGGACACCGTGCTGCGGCTGCTGGACCGCTCCGGGCGCGGCGCGGAGCGGATGGCCGTCGTCGACGACCTGGTGCGCCGGCGCGGGATCCTGGCCGTGGTCGGCGTCCGGCTCGCCCCGGTCCTGCCGTACTCGGTGCTGAACCTGCTGTGGGGGCTGACCGCGGTCCGGTTCCGGCACTACCTGCTCGGCACCGTCCTGGGCGTCACCCCGGGCACGACGGCGCTGGTCGCGGTCGGTGCGTTCGGCACCGACCCGGGGTCGCTGCCGTTCCTGGTGTCGGTCGTGGGGCTCGCGGTGGTCGTGCTGACCGGGGTGGTGCTGGCGCGGCGCCGCCTGGCCCGGTCCCGGGCCGCCCCGCCGCCGGGGGGCTGAGGGGCTCAGCCGGCGGAGGTCACCGTCGCGGCGACCGCCCGGTGGTCACCGACGCCGAGGCGCAGCACGGCGGGGCCGGTCCCGGTCAGCCCGCCCAGGGCGAGCAGGTGGTCGAGCTGGACCCGCGGGGCCGACGCCGGGAACGTGGGCCCGTCCACGAGCCGCCGTCCGCCCGTGAGCAGCGCGGGCACCGAGCCGGGCAGGTTCAGGTCCCCGGCGACGAGCACCGGCCCGGGCAGCCCTGCGGCCCACCGGCGCAGCAGGCGGAGCTGACGCAGCGCCGTCGGCGGGGCGAACGACAGGTGGGCCGCGACCACCGTCAGCGTGCCCAGCTCCGCGGCGACGGCGGCGCGCGGCTCGTCGGGGAACCACGCGATCCGGGTCCCGCCGCCGTCGGCGGGCACCGGGACCGGGAGCCGGGCCCGCCCGGCGCCGAGCCCGAGCACGTGCCAGCGGCGCACCGGGACCCGGGAGAACAACGCGATGCCGTAGCGCGGACCGGGCGCGGGGTCGCCCGGTCCGCGCAGGACCACCGGCCCGACCGGCGACCACGACGGCAGCGGGTCCGGCCGCGGCTCGCCGGCCATCGTCGCTGCGGCGCGCCAGTCCACCGCGCCGAGCCCGGCCGCGAGCACCGCAGGCTGGTCGTCACCGTGCGAGCGGGACTGGCCGGTGTCGACCTCCTGCACCGCGACGACGTCGGCCCCCACCCCGGCGACGGCCGCCCCCAGCGCGGCCCCGGCCAGGTACCGCCCACCCGGGCCGCGGCCGGAGGCGAGGTTCAGCGACGCGACCCGCACGGGCGGGCTCAGCCGGCCGCGGCGCGGCGACCGCGCACCGCCGGGACCCCGGCGAGCAGCCCGCGCTGCGGGATCCCGTCGACCGGCTCGGCGGCGGCGCCCAGCTCGGCGAGTACGTCGTTCGCGGCGAGCACCCCCGACATCGACGAGCGCTCCATCAGCCCGGCGAGATAGGGCATCTCGACGAAGTCACCGGCGACCCGCAGCCCGCGGGCGTCGGTCCGCACCCCCGGCCGGGTGCCCGCCGTCCCGGGCGGGAACGCCGGCGCGGTCGCCTCCAGCCGGTCGAGGACGGCCGCGTCCGCGGTCTCCGGCCACAGCACGGCCAGCTCGGCGCGCAGCGCCGCCGCCGCGGACGCCGCGTCGGGCTCGGCGCAGGAGTAGGAGTGCAGCTCCAGCACCGACCCGCCGGTCGCGGCGGCCCACCGTGCCGAGGGCTCCTCGAGCCGGGAGTAGACGGTGACCGAGTCCAGGGTCGGCTGCCCGCTGACGGCGCTGAACACCGCCCGCCCCGGCGCGACGTCGCGGTCCAGCCACAGCCTGCTGACCGCGAACGGGGGTGCGACCCGCAGCGCCGCGCACTGCCCGTGCAGCCGCGGGGCCGTCGCCTCCAGCCCGGGCGAACCGGTGACGACCGTGCGCAGCCCGCCCGGGTCGAGGGCGAGCACGAGGTGGCGGGTGCGGAGCGTCCCGGCACCCTCGACCCGCCAGCCCGCTCCGTCGGGGTGCACCGCGCTGACCCGGGCACCGGTACGGACGTGCGCACCGAGCGAGGTCAGGTACCGCCACAGCGGGTGCCACACGGCCGTCGCGTGGTCGGTGCGCGGGGCGTCGAAACCGATGCCCTCGGGGTTGCCGAGGAAGTAGTAGTGGAACATCGCGACGAGCTCGGCGGCGGACAGGTCGCCCTGGTTGCAGAAGAACGACCGGGCGAACGCCTCGAACAGCATGCTGCGGGTGCGCTCGGTCATCCCGAGCCGGTCCAGGAAGGACGCGGCGTCGACGCCGTCCAGCTCGGCGGTGGTGGTGGCCCGGTCGTAGGCGAGCAGGGCGCGCCCGGCGTCGGGGTCGGCCGAGGTGAGTTCGCGCCGCGACAGGCTCCTGCTGCGCAGGGCCAGCGCGAGCAGGTTGAACGGCGGCGCGGCGGGCAGCCCCGACAGGTCCTCGTCGGGCCACCGCGCGGAGATCACCGGGTAGTGCTCGACCGGACGCAGGAACGACAGCTGCGGGTCGGCGCGGCGCAGGATCGACCGCCAGGTGTAGTACTGCCGGAAGAAGGCATGGAACCCGTGCTCGACCTGCTGCACGCTGCCGTCGGGCAG
This sequence comes from Pseudonocardia sp. ICBG1293, assembly GCF_020131355.1. Classification (GTDB taxonomy): domain Bacteria; phylum Actinomycetota; class Actinomycetes; order Mycobacteriales; family Pseudonocardiaceae; genus Pseudonocardia. Next base: position 200,966 of record NZ_JAHLEL010000006.1, on the reverse strand, counting down.
GGTGTGCGGCCACGCACCGAGCCGCCCGCCGAGGTGGTCGGCCGCCTCGAGCACGGTGACCCGCACCCCGCGTTCGGCGAGCACCACCGCCGCGGACACCCCGGCGATCCCGCCCCCGACGACGACCGCCTCCGACCCGGCCGGCACCTCGCGGGGCAGCAGCGGGTCGGGGGTCACGAGTCGCCGCCGGCGCATGCGCAAGGGCGCGGCGCGGTGGCGCAGCGGATCGCTCACGGGGTCCCTCCGGGACGGACGTGCGGACCGGGTCGGCCGGGGTGCCGGGCGCCGGGACGGTGGGCGGCGGGACGGTGGGCGGCGCGGTCGCGATGCAGGACGAGCGCGTACGGGACCGCGACCAGCCCCATCAGCACCCCGCCCGCCACCGCCGAGCCGGGCAGGCCGAAGAAGACCAGGTGCGCGAGCACCGACGAGGCGTAGACCCACAGGTAGAGCGCCGCCGCGGGACCGGACCGCCGGGGACCCTCGGGCAGCGACCGGTGCAGCATGCCGACGATCAGCAGCGAGACGAGCAGCCAGCCCGCGTAGTTCGTCAGCGGGATGCCGGGGACCAGCGGCAGCCCGGGGTCGGGCCGCATCCAGACCCAGTGGCCCGCGTCGACCATCTGCGGGTCGAGGAACACGTCCCAGGCGGCCAGGGCGAACGCCCCGACGGCGACGACGCCCGGCCCGCGCCGGGCCAGTGTCCGGCCCACGACCAGTGCGGGCCACGCCATCATCGCCCACGCCATCGGGACCACGAGCGGGACGCCGGCCACCTCCGCGCCGAGGGTCCCGGTGTAGGCGTAGCCGCCGAAGGGCCATCCCGTGGCCAGACCGACGGACTCGGCGACCAGACCCCCGCCACCGGCGATGCCGAGCAGCAGCAGCCCGCCGCGGGTGCCGTGCACCCGGACGACGTCGGCGACCGAGGCCAGGAAGAACACGGCCACGCTGAGCACCGTCACCGGCGTCCGCAGCGGCTCGGGGGTGAGCGGGTAGAGGACCTGCACGGTCACCGCTCCCGCGACCAGCACCCAGGCGGGCAGGGTCGTGCGCAGTGCCCGGGGGGCAGCGGCCAACGCCACGCAGGAACCTCCACACGGTCCGGTCGGGGGGTCCCACGGTGCCACCACCCGGGCACGCCCGCGCGTCGTCCGCCCCGGCGACGATCGCCGCGCGGCCGGACCGCGCCCTCCGTAGGGTCGTCCGGGTGCTCCCCCGCCGGTCGCTGCGCGCCGTCCGTCCGGTCGTGGCCGCCGGATCCGTCCTCGCCGCCGCGGGGTCGGTGCTGGCCTGGGTGAACCGGGCGGGGCTGCGCCGCCCGTCCGCCGTACCGCCGACGGTCACGGCTGCGGTGTCGGTCCTGGTCCCGGCCCGCGACGAGGCGCACCGGATCGCGCCGACGGTGCGGGCGCTGACCGGGCAGCGGGGCCTGGCCGACGTCGAGATCCTGGTCCTCGACGACGGCTCGTCCGACGGGACCGCCGACGTCGTGCGCACCGCCGCGAGCGGGGACCCCCGGCTGCGCGTGCTGACCGGCACCCCGCCCCCGCCCGGGGTGCTCGGCAAGCCGCACGCCTGCGCCGCGCTGGCCGACGCCGCCCGCGGCGAGATCCTGGTCTTCGTCGACGCCGACGTCGTCCTGGCCCCGCACGCGGTCGCGGGGTCGGTGGCGCTGCTGCGCGACCGGGACCGGCCGCTGGACCTGCTCTGCCCGTGGCCGCGGCAGATCGCCTCCGGGCTGCTCGGCCGGCTGGTGCAGCCGCTGCTGGCCTGGTCCTGGCTGACGACGCTGCCGCTGGCCGTGGCCGAGCGGTCGCGACGGGTGTCGATGGCCGTCGCGAACGGGCAGTTCCTGCTGGTGGAGGCGGACGCGCTGACCCGTGCGGGCGGCTGGGCGACGGTCTCGGGCGCCGTGCTCGACGACATCGGTCTCGCCAGGGCGGTCCGCGCAGCCGGGGGCCGGACCGGCATCGCCGACGGGTCGGCGGTCGCGACCTGCCGGATGTACGCGACCGGTGCCGAGCTGCGTGCGGGCTACCGCAAGTCCCTGTGGGCGGCGTTCGGCTCGCCCGCCGGCGCGGTCGCGGTGGGCGCCGGTCTGCTGGTCGTCCACGTGCTGCCCGCGGTCGCCGCGCTGACCGGGTCGCGCGTCGGCCTGCTGGGGTACGCGGCCGCCGTCGCCGGGCGGGTGCCCGCCCGGCGGTGGGTCGTCGGCCCCTCGGTCCGCGGGGGCCGGGTCGACGCACTCGCCCACCCGGTGTCGGTGCTGGCCCTGCTCGGGCTGCTCGCGTCCTCCTGGACGGGCCGGTGGCGCGGCACGCTGAGCTGGAAGGGGCGGGCGCTGTGAGCCGGGTGGTCGTCGTCGGGGCCGGGCTGGGCGGTCTGGCGACGGCGGCACGCCTCGCCGCCACCGGGCACGAGGTCACCGTGTTCGAGCAGGCCGACACCCCGGGCGGCAAGCTCGGTGTCGTGCGCCGGGACGGGTTCACCTTCGACACCGGGCCGTCGCTGCTCACGATGCCGGGCCTGCTGGAGGACCTGTTCACCGCGACCGGCGGCCCCGCGGACCTGCCCGTGACACCGGTCGACCCGGCCTGCAGGTACGTGTTCGCCGACGGCACCCGGCTGGACCTGCCGCACGCCGCGGCCGCGGTCCCGGCCGCGCTGGACGCCGCCCTCGGAGCCGGCGCCGGAGCGTCGTGGGCGGCGCTGCACGCGCACTCGCGGCGGCTGTGGGACCTCGTCGCCGAGCCCGTCCTGCGCCGCCCGCTGACCACGGCGGCGCTCGCCCGGATGAGCGTCCGCCCCGCCGATCTGCGCGCGGTCGCGCCGTGGCGCTCCCTCGACGGGCTGGGCAGGCGGGCGCTGGCCGACCCGCGGCTGCGGACCTGGCTGAACCGCTACGCCACCTACTCCGGCTCCGACCCGCGCCGTACCCCGTCGGTGCTGGCGGTGACCGCCTTCGTCGAGCAGGAGTTCGGCGCCTGGTGGGTACCGGGCGGGCTGCGCCGGATCGTCGACGCCGTCGTGGAGCGCTGTGTCGCACTCGGGGTCGCGCTGGAGCCGGGCACGGCCGTGGACGAGGTGATCGTGGAGCGTGGCCGGGCCGCCGGGGTCCGGGCGGGCGGCCGCGCGGTGCGCGCCGACGTGGTCGTGTCCGGGGTGGACGCGCAGGTGCTGCACGAACGGCTGCTCCCCCGCGACCCCAGGTTCCACGCAGCGCGCCGGGCCCGGCGACGGCTGCGCCGCATCCCCCGCTCGACCGCAGGGTTCGTGCTGCTGCTCGGGCTGTCCGGCCGCGAGCCGGGGCCCGCGCACCGGGTCTGGTTCCCGCGCGACCAGGACGCCGAGTTCGACGCGATCTTCGGTCGCGAGCCGCGCCCGGTTCCCGACCCGACGGTGTACGTGCACGCCCCCGACGACCCCGCGCTGCGTCCCGACGACGCATCGGAGGGCTGGTTCGTGCTGGTCAACGCCCCACTGCACGACCCGGGGCGGGGAGTGGACTGGGACGAGCCCGGGCTCGCGGGGCGCTACCGCGACCGGGTGCTCGACGTTCTCGCCGCCCGCGGCGCCGACGTGCGCGACCGCGTGCGGTTCGCCGAGGTCCTGACCCCCGCCGAGCTGGAACGGCGCACGGGGTCCCCGGGCGGCGCCATCTACGGCACCGCGTCGCACGGTCCCCGGGCGGCGCTGCGCCGCCCCGCCAACCGCGGCCCGCTGCCGGGGCTCCACCTGGTGGGCGGCTCCGCCCACCCGGGTGGCGGGATCCCGCTGGTGCTGATGTCGGCCGAGATCGTCGCCGGGCTCATCGGCCCGGCGACGGGGCCGGACCCGTCGGGGGCCCGGGGAACCGCGGCGGGACCGTCCGGACCACGCCGGCCGCGAGCTGCGCCAGCCCGACCGCACCCAGGATCGTCCAGGTGAGCGCGAACACCGTCCCCCACGACAGCGGCAGGAGCGGTGGGCCCGCCGGGAGCACCGCCGCGCCGAGCGCGGGCAGCACGACGACCACCAGCCGGGTCGGTCGCTCGGCGACGGTGACCGCGCCCACCCCCGGCATCCCGACCGACTGGGCCCTGGCCCGCAGGAACTCGTGCACGAACACCAGTGCCAGCGCCGCGAGGACCCAGCCGGTCGAGGCGCCGAGTGCGACCAGCACCGCACCGAGCAGCAGGTCCCCGATGCGGTCGGCGACCGCGTCGACCACCGCGCCCAGTGGCCGGGCCCGCCCGGTGCGCAGCGCGACGGCGCCGTCCAGACCGTCGAGCACCCCGGCCGCGACGACGAGGGCCGCCGTCACCGCCGTCCACGGGGCGCCGGCGAGCGCCACCGCCCACGCCCCGGCCAGGACCAGCACACCGGACAGCGACAGCACGTCCGGCGGGACCCGCGCCACCGGGCCCGAGGAGAGGACCCGCACCATCCGCAACCAGCCGCGTACCACCGGGGACGGCCGGATGCCGCCGTGCAGGGCCGACCAGCCGTCGTCGTCCCGGGTCGTCATCGGACCAGCGTCCCAGGGCGGCACCGGGGGCGCGCCGTGAACCGGGCGCGCGTCCTCGCGCGCCGCCTCGGGAGGACCTTCCCCGGCAGCGACATCGCCCTGTGGGCGGCCGGCGCGACCTACTTCGGGGTGATCGGCCTGGTCCCGCTGGCGATGGTCGCGTTGTGGGGCGGCGCGGCGCTGGCCGGACCGGGGACGGTGACCACGGCGATGGAGGCGGCGGTCGGCGGGCTGCCCGGCTGGCACGGCACCCCCGAGGCGCTGCGGACGCTGGCCGCGGTGTCGCTGTCGATGGCCTGGTGGCAGGCACTGGTCGTGCTGTTCCCGGCCAGCCTCTACGGCGAGGGACTGCGCCGCGCGTTCGTCCAGATGTCCGCGACCCGCGACCGGCTCACCGGGTGGCGCGGCCGCGCGGGCCTGCTGGGGGTCGCGGCGGTCGCGCCGTTCCTGGTGCTCGTCGTGCTCGCCGCGGCGCCGTACGTCGGGCCGCTCTACGCCGCGGGCGGCTGGTCGCTGGTGTGGGGGGTCGTCGTCGCGTTCCACGTGGTGTGGGTGACGCTGTCGACCGCACTGCTCGCGGTGTTCGGCCTGGTCGGGCCGGGCCGGCTGGGCCGGCGCGCCCTGGTGCTCGGCGCGTTCGGCACCGGGTCGGTGCTGGCCGGGTTCCTGCAGGGCTTCCTGCTGTTCCTGGCCATCCCGATCGAGTGGTCGGCGCCGTTCGCCGGGCTCCCGGTGGTCGGCACGGTGTCCGCCCTGGTCCTCTGGCTCTACCTGCTGCACATCCTGGTGCTGTGCGGGTTCCGCGCCACCGTGGTGCTCGACGAGGTCCGCGCCGCCCGGGACCGGTGATCCCGGGCGGCGCGGACCTCCGCCGGTCTCACATGCCCATGCCGCCGTCGACCGGCAGGCCGGCACCGTTGACGAACCGGGCGGCGTCCGAGGCCAGGAACGCGACCGCATCGGCGATGTCGGCGACCTCGCCCAGCCGGCCCGACGGGGTCAGCTCGACGACCGCGCCGACCGCGGCCTCCGGGCTCTCGAACAGCCCGAGACCGGCGGTCTCCACGGCGAGCTTCTGCCCCATCGCGGTCGGGACGAGCCCGGGGTAGACGCAGTTGACCCGCACCCCGTAGCCGAGCTTGCCCGACTCCATCGCCGCGACCCGGGTGAGCCGGTCGACGCCGGACTTGGTCGCGGAGTAGCCGCCGATGGAGGGGAACGCGATGGTCGCGGCGACCGAGGACACGTTGATCACCGCGCCGCCGCGGCCCGCCGGGCCGCCGGGCCGCATCGCCCGGAAGGCGTGCTTGATGCCGAGCATCGTGCCGAGCAGGTTGATCTCGAGCATCCGGCGGACGTCGTCGGGCTCGGTGTCGGCCAGCAGCTGGGTGACCTCGACGCCCGCGTTGTTGACCACGACGTCGAGGCCGCCGAAGCGTTCCACCGTCTCCGCGACGGCGGCGGTCCACGACGCGTCGTCGGTGACGTCGAGGTGCACGAAGCCGTGCTGCTCGCCGAGGGACTTCGCGAGCGTGCCGCCCGCCTCGTCCTGCAGGTCCGCGACGACGACCCGTCCACCGGAGTCGGCCAGCGCACGGGCCATCCCCTCGCCCAGTCCCTGCGCGCCCCCGGTCACGAGCACGGTGCGTCCGGTCAGGTCGATCTGCGTCACGGCGACTCCACTGTCGATCGGTGATGTGGGCCACAGGCTGCCGCGATCTCTGACCAGTTGTCAAGACATCGTCGGGCGGGTGTCCAGAACGACGACGTCGAGGACGCAACGGTCGGTTACAGTGGCCCCCGGTCCGGCGACGGGAGGTGGCCGCGTGGCACGGGCGAACCCGGTCGACAAGCACGACGCGCGCCGCCGCGCGCTCGCGGACTCGGCGCTGCAGACCCTCGGCGAGCTCGGCTACGCCCGGGCGTCGCTGCGCGAGATCGCCCAGAACTCCCCGTACAGCCACGGCGTGGTCCACTACTACTTCACCGACAAGCTGGAGCTGATCGTCTACTGCGTGCGGCAGTACAAGGCGGTGTGCGTGACCCGCTACGACGGCGCCGTCGCCGAGGCGACCACACCCGACGGCCTGGTCACGGCGTTCGCGGACAAGCTGTGCGAGACGATCGTCGACGAGGCCCCGATGCACCGCCTCTGGTACGACCTGCGGGCGCAGAGCATGTTCGAACCGACCCTGCGTGAGGCCGTCGGCCAGATCGACCGGACGCTGGAGGAGATGGTGTAGCGGGTCGTCACCCGCTACGCCGAACTCACCGGCACCGCGGTCGCGCTGAGCCCGCACGCGGCCTACGGGATGGTCGACGGGGTGTTCCAGCAGGCCCTGCTGGGGTTCCTGGTCGGCGACGACCCGCACGCGCTGGACACCCTGCGCACCGAGGTGCGCGATCTGCTCCCGCTGACGCTGCGCCCGGCGCCGGTCGGGGCGGGTACCGGCGCCTGACCCGGCCGCACCCGGCCCCGGTCCTCACCGCGACCGGGCGGACAGCCCCCCGTCGACGGGCAGGCAGACCCCGTTGACGTAGGCCGCGCGGTCCGACGCCAGGAACACCGCGGCCTGCGCGACGTCGTGTGGCGACCCCATCCGGCCGGTCGGGCTCATCTCGTGCCGTGCGGCCAGCGCACCGTGGTCGTCGACGACCTGCTCGCGCACCATCGGGGTGTCGATCAGCCCCGGCAGCACCGCGTTGGCCCGGATCCCGTCGCGCGCGTAGGTCAGGGCCAGCGACACCGTGAGCTGGTCCAGACCCGCCTTCGCCGCGTTGTAGACGGGATAGACGTAGCCGGTGTCGCGGATCGCGGCCAGCGACGACACGTTCACGATCGCGCCGCGCCCGGCCGCGCGCATGTGCGGCAGGGTGTGCCGGCAGGTCAGGTAGGCACTGGTCAGGTTGACCGCGAGCCCGCGGTTCCAGTCCGCGAGGTCCAGCCCGGTGACCTCGCCCAGCACCACGGCACCGACGTTGTTGTGCAGCACGTGCGGCACGCCGAGGGTGTCGACGACCCGGGCGACGGCGCGGGCGACGGCGTCCTCGTCGGTGACGTCGGCGGTGACGGCGAGCGCCGTGCCGCCCGCGCCCGCGATCTCCTCCGCCACCCGGGCCGCCTCGCCGCCGTCCCGGTCGACCGCGGCCACCAGGGCGCCGGCCTCGGCGTAGGCCAGCGCCGCGGCCTCACCGTTGCTCGGTCCCCGTCCGGCGGACCCCGCGCCGAACACCACGACCACCCGACCCTCCAGCTCCCGCACCGGCCCCTCCTCGCGTCGTCGTCCCCGTCACCCTGCGCCCGCGGCCCGGACACCGACACCGACACCGACACCGACCACCGACGAGCACGGCGGCACCGGCGTGCTCCGTCTGTAGGATCGTCGGGTGCTCGGCGAGACCGCGACGGCGCTGATCGACCACCTCGCCGAGGAGCTGTCCCGGTCGGTGGTCGTCGACGACCCCGCCGTGCAGGTGCTCTACGCCAGCGCGCACTACGGGGACGCCGACGAGACCCGGGTCGCGGCGGTGCTCAACCACGGCGCGGGTCCCCGCATCCGTGGCTACGTGCTCGCCCAGGGGGTCCTGTCCTGGACCCGCGCCGGGATCATCCCGGCCAGCGACGAGCTGGGGATGCACGCCCGGGTGTGCGTCCCGGTGCGCTGGGAGGGTCGGCTGCTGGCGCTGGTGATGGTGATGGACGCCGACGGCTCGCTCACCACGGGCGAGCTGGGGCGGATCACCGAGGTCGCCGACCGGCTGGCGCTGTCGCTGCAGGACCTGGCGGGCACCGCCGACGCGGCCCGCGCGGACGAGCGGCGGGTGCTCGACCTGCTCGGCGACGACCCGGTGGCCCGGAGCAGGGCGCTCGCCGGGCTCGGGCGCGTCCCCGGACCGGGGGCGGTCGCCGTCGTCGTGGCGGTGCCGGGGGCCGGTGCGGACGACGAGCACGCCGCGATCGCGCTGCGCACGGCCCTGTCCGGACGCCGCCGGGACGAGCCGGGCGGATGGCCGGGCGCGGTCGGGAGGGGCACCGCGGTCCTGCTCGCGGACCCGGCGACCACGGGGTCGGGTGACCTGCCCGGGCAGGTGCGCCGGGTCGTCGACCGGGTGGGCGAGCTGGCCCACGGCCGGTTCCGCTGTGTCGCCGGGATCGGCGGGCCGGTGACCGCGCCGGAGCTGCCTGCGGCCTCGGTGACGCAGGCACGGGCCGCCTGCGCGGCCGCGGAGCTGGGGCTGCGCCCCCCGGTGGCCCGGTGGGCGGAGCTCGGGGCGCTCGGCCCGCTGCTGGCGGCCCCACCGGACGCGCTGACCGACCAGACGCTGCCCGACGAGCTGCACAGGCTCCGCGCCGCCGACCCGGACGGGCGGCTGGTCGCGACGGTCCGCGCCTACCTCGACGAGGCGGGCAACGGACCGGCCGCCGCCGCCCGGCTGCACATCCACCGGACCTCGCTCTACTACCGGCTCGACCGGGTCACCCGGCTCACCGGCCTCGACATGTCCGACGGCGCCACCCGGCTGGCACTGCACCTGGGGCTCGGTGTGCTCGACGTCGTCGAGGCACGGAAGCGGGCATCGGTTCGACAGACGGAGCACGGACGGGCCTGATCCCTCGTCCACCGGCGGTGGTGACCGGGGCCACAGCCGCCCAGAATCCTCCGCGGACCGAGGAGGACCGATGGCCATCTTCACCACCGCCGACGGCGTGGCACTCGACTACCACGACTCCGGCGGCGACGGCGTCCCGCTGGTGATGCTGCACGGCTGGGGCCAGACCCGGACGATGTTCGCCCACCAGCTCGCCGGTCTCGGCGCCCGGCGCCGCGTGATCACCTACGACCAGCGCGGGCACGGCGCGTCCGGCAAGCCCCACCACGGCTACCGCATCGCCCGGCTCGCCCAGGACCTCGTCGAGCTGCTCGACCACCTCGGCCTCGACCGCGCCGACCTGCTCGGCTGGTCGATGGGCGCCTCGGTGCTGTGGAGCCACATCGACACGCACGGCACCGGCCGGATCGGCAGGCTGGTGCTGGTCGACCAGCCCGCGGCCGTCGCCGCGGTGCCGTGGATGTCGGAGGAGGAGCAGACCGGCTCGGGCGCGATCTTCGACGTCGGCGGGCTGCTCGGACTGGCGGCCGACCTCGCGGGCCCGGACGGTCCGCGGGTGCGGGAGGCGTTCGTCCGCTCGATGTTCTCCGGCACCCCCGCCGACGACGTCCGGTCCCTGGTCGCCCGCGAGATCACCCGCACCCCCGCCCACGCCGGGGTGCCGCTGCTGTTCGACCACTGCGCGCAGGACTGGCGCGACGTGCTGCCCCGGATCGACGTCCCGACGCTGGTCATCGGCTGCGAGGGCAGCCACGTGAGCCCGGAGTCGCAGCGCTGGATCGCCGACCGTGTCCCCGGGGCGACGCTGCACGTGTTCACCTCCGACGAGGCGAACTCGCACTTCGTGTTCCTGGAGAACCCGGCCGCGTTCGACGCGGTGGTGGAGAAGTTCCTGGGCTGAGCGCCCTCACGGCGCGGGGTCCCCCCGCCGTGCGCCCGCGCGATGCCGTGGGCCGCGGCGCGCAGGGCGGGGACGAGTGTGCGGGCCCGGCCGTCGTGCGGCTGCACCGTCGACAGCGCCGCCACCACGGTGCCCTCGCGCCCGCGGACCGGGACGGCGACGCCCGTCGCGTCCGGGTGGACGTGGCCGTCGGTCACGACGTACCCCTCGCGCCGGACGCGCGCGAGCAGCACCCGCAGCCGGGCCGGGTCGGTCACGGTCGCGGGGGTCCGGCGCTCCAGCGGCGCCGCGAGCACCCGCTCCTGCTGCTCGGGCGGCGCATGGGCGAGCAGGACCAGACCCGAGGACGAGACGTGCAGCGGCAGCCGCCCGGCGATCCGGGTCAGGTTCACCACCGCCCCGGGTGCGGAGAGCCGCTCCAGGAAGATGACGTCGTCGCCGTCGAGGACACCCAGCTGTACGTGGTGCCCCACCACGGCGTGCAGGTCCCCGAGGAAGGGCAGCGCCGCGGCCCGCAGGGTCAGCGTCGGCGACGCCCGCTGCCCCAGCTCCCACAGCCGCATCCCGATCCGCAGGCGTCCGGAGCCGGTCCGGGTGAGCAGACCCTGCTCGACGAGCTGCCCGACCAGCCGCGACGCGGTGGCGACGTGCAGACCCGACGCCCGGGCGATCTCGGCCACGCCCAGCTCGGACCGCCCGGGCTCGAACACCGACAGGATCCGCACGGCCCGGGCCAGCACCGGTTCGCCCGCGGCCACGGGAGGAGTCTGCACCTAGGGCGTGTCTCCTAAAGTGCGCAACCAGGTGACGATGGCCTTCAGTGCAACTCCGCCGCGGTAGGTCAGGGCGAGTTTGTCGTAGCGGGTCGCGAGGCCGCGCCACTGCTTGACCTCGCAGAACCCGCGTTCGACGACGTTGCGGCCGCGGTAGTCGACCCGGTCGAACGCCGGTGGTCGACCGCCGCGTGTGCCGCGTCGTTTCCGGTGTCCCTGCTGGTCAGCCGGCTCCGGGATGACCGCGACGATCCGTCGTCCGCGCAGGTGGGCGCGGATGGCGCGTGAGGAGTAGGCCTTATCTGCGCGGACCCGCTCGGGCCGGGTCCGCGGTCGGCCCGGACCGACCCGTCCGACGCTCAGATGTGACATCAGGTGCGCGAACATCGGGGCGTCACCGGCCTGGCCAGGGCCGACCAGTACGACCAGCGGGCGGCCGTGTCCGTCAACGAGCTGGTGGATCTTCGTGCCGAGCCCTCCGCGGGAGCGGCCCAAGGCGTGATCGGGCGGCTCGATCAGCAGATTCTTGTAGTTCGATCCGGCCCCCTGTGTCCCGCTTCAGGGTCGCGGCGTGTTGGTGAGCGCGGATGATCGTCGAGTCGACCGACACGGCCCAGTCCACGAGACCGGCGGAGTCGGCATCGGCGAGCAGAGCTGCGAGAACCTGGTCCCAGGTGCCGTCACCGCAGTAGCGGCGGTGGCGTTTCCATAGGGTCTGCCACAGCCCGAACTCGACCGGGACATCACGCCAGGCCAGCCCGCAGCGGAACCGGTAGATGATCCCCTCGATCACTCTGCGGTGATCGGCGAACGGGCGCCCTGGCATCCCGTCCGACGAGGGCAGTAACGGCTCGAGTCGGTCCCACTGGGCATCGGTCAGGACGGCACGGCGCGACACCTACTGATCATCGCGCAGGCCCGACCAGCCGGGTTAGGAGACGCGCCCTAGGCCCGCGTCACCCGCAGCGGCATCGACGCCCAGGCCCGCATGGTGTTGTTCGGTCGCCGGCGCGGCGGACCGGCGGGAGTGATCGTCGTGACCCGCGCGGCGAGCGCCCGCAGCACCGATTCGGCCTCCAGCCGGGCGACGTGCTGGCCGACGCACTGGTGCAGGCCCATACGTGGCCCGACGGGTCACGGTCGAGGTCGAAGCTGCCCGCACCGGGCCCCCAGTGCCGCGGGTCCCGGTTCGCCGAGCCGAGGAACATCAGCACCTTGCGCCCGGCCGGGACGCGCACGCCGGCGAGCTCGGTGTCGGTCGCCGTCGTGCGGAAGAAGGTCTGCACGGGGGACTCCCAGCGCACGGCCTCGTCGAACGCGACGCGGGCGAGCCCGGGATCGGCGCGCAGCCGGGCCCACTGCTCCGGGTGCCGGGCCACGGCGTGCAGCACCGCGGCGAGCCCGGTCACGGTGGTGTCGACCCCGGCCGACAGCAGCGACCGCACGACCAGCGGGGCCTGCTCGGGGGTGAGCTCGCCGCGGTCGGCGGCGGCCCAGATGTCGGCACCGAAGCCCTCCCCCGCCAGTGCCTCGCGGGCGCACTGCGCGTTCACCCAGGCCGAGAGCTCCCCGAGCCGCGGCAGCTTCTCCTCCAGCAGCGCGTTGCGCGGACCGAACGCGTTGAACAGCAGGTCGCCGTAGGGCAGCAGGTTCTCCCGGCCCTGTTCGGGCAGCCCGACGGCGTCGGGGAACACGCGCAGCGGGAACGCCTCGGCGATCGCGGGCACGGCGTCGAACTCGTCGCCACCGGCCAGCACCTCGTCGACGAGGGCCTCGGCGTCGGCCGCCCAGCGGTCCCGCAGCGTGCGCAGCGCGCGCGGCCCGAGGACCTTCCCGAGCACCCGGCGGGGCGCGTCGTGGTGCGGCGGGTCGGCCTCCAGCAGCAGCGACGGCGGCCGCCACGGCGCCTCGGTGTGGAAGTTCGCCAGCCCCACCCCGGCCCCGGAGCGGAAGCTCTGCCAGTCGACCAGCGCGGCCCGCACCTCGGCGTAGCGGCCGAGGGCGAGCACGTCGTGGCGGGTGAGCCGGACCAGCGGGCCCGCGGCGCGGAGCTCCTCCTGGAACCCGAGCGGATCGGTGAGGACCTCGGGGGCGAACGGGTCGACGTCGGTGGTGGGCAGGTGGTCGAGCGCGGCCGTCATGGGCGCTGCCTTCCGGTCGGATCGGGTCGGACGGGGCTCAGAGGTCGAGGACCAGGCGCGGCCCGAGCGAGCGCGAGACGCAGACGAGCATGCAGTCGGCGGCGGCGCGCTCGTCGTCGTCGAGGACGGAGTCGCGGTGGTCCGGCTCGCCGGCCAGCACGGTCGTCTCGCAGGTCCCGCAGGTGCCCTGCCGGCAGGACGACAGCACGTCGACGCCGGCGTCGGTGACCGCGTCGAGGACGCTGCGCCCGGGTGCCACGGTCACGTCGGTCCCGCGGCGGGCGAGGTGGACCGCGAACGCGGTGTCGCGGACCGGGCCGGTCGCGCGCGGGACGAAGCGCTCGGTCCGCACCGTGTGCGACGGCCACCCGGCCGTGGCGTCGGCCAGCGCCGCGAGCAGCGGGGCGGGACCGCAGCCGTACACCCGGGTGCCCGGTGCGGGCCGTCCCAGGAACCCGGCGAGGTCGAGCAGCCCGCACTCGTCCTGCGGGACGGTCCGGACCCGGTCCCCGTGGACCGCGAGCTCGGCGGTGAACGCCATCGACGCCCGGGTGCGCCCGCCGTAGAGCAGCGCCCAGTCGGAGCCGAGCAGCGCGGCCGTGGTGATCATCGGCAGGATCGGGGTGATCCCGATACCGCCCGCGACGAACAGGTGGCGCGGGGCCGGGACCAGCCCGAAGTTGTTCCGTGGCCCGCCCAGCCCGATCTCGTCACCGACGGCGAGCCGGTCGTGGACCCAGGCCGACCCGCCGCGCCCGCCCGGCTCGCGGAGGACCGCCACGCGGTAGCGGTGGGCGTCCCATCGGTCCCCGCACAGCGAGTACTGCCGGGTGCGGCCACCGGGGAGCACGAGGTCGACGTGCGCGCCGGGGGTCCAGTCCGGCAGCCGGCCGCCGTCGACGGCGACCAGCTCCAGCGACACCACCCCGTCGGCCTCCCGGCGACGGTCCGCGACCCGGACCGTGCGGTTCTCGGCACCGGTCACCGCTGCTCCCCTCGTCGTCGAGGAGCCGAGCATCCGTCGCGGCGCCACCGCTGCGGAAGCCGACTCTCGCTCAGCGAGACACCGGGTTGCTACAGCGATCCGGCGAGGCTCCGCCCGGCGGCCCGGCCGGAGAAGATGCAGCCGCCGAGGAACGTGCCCTCCAGCACGTTGTACCCGTGCACCCCGCCCCCGCCGAACCCGGCGGCCTCGCCCACCGCGTACAGCCCGGGGATCGGCTCGCCGTGGGTGTCGAGGGCGCGGGAGCCCAGGTCGGTCTGGATCCCGCCGAGGGTCTTGCGGGTCAGCACGTGCAGCTTCACCCCGATCAGCGGGCCGGCGGCGGGATCGAGGATCCGGTGCGGCGTGGCGACCCGGCCGATGCGGTCGCCGAGCGAGCGACGGGCGTTGTGGATGCCCTGGACCTGGGCGTCCTTGCTGTAGGGGTGGGCCAGCTGCCGGTCGCGGGCCTCGATCTGGCCGCGGAGCAGTGCCGGGTCGAGCGGCGGGGCGTCGGTGAGAGCGTTCATCCGCGCGACGAGCTCGTCGAGGGTGTCGGCGACGACGAAGTCCTCCCCGTGGGTCGTGAACGCCTCGACCGGGCCGGGCGCACCCCGGCTGAGCAGCCGTTCGCGGAGGAAGGCACTGCGGCGACCGGAGGTGATGTCGGGGTTCTGCTCGGAGCCCGACAGCGCGAACTCCTTCTCGACGATCTTCTGGGTGAGCACGAACCACGAGTGGTCGTAGCCCGCGATGTCCGGGGTGGTGCGCAGGTGGCGCAGGGTGCCGAGGGTGTCGTAGCCGGGCAGGTACGGCGCGGGCAGCCGCCGCCCCAGCGCGTCGAACCACATCGACGACGGCCCGGGCAGGATGCGGATGGCGTGACGGGGCCAGACCGGGTCCCAGTTGACGACGCCCTCGGTGTAGTGCCACATGCGGTCGCGGTTGACCAGCCGCACGCCGGCGGCGGCGGCGATGTCGAGCATCCGCCCGTCCACGTAGGCCGGCACCCCGGTGATCATCGACGACGGCGGCGTGCCCATCCGCTCCGGCCAGTACCGCCGGACCATCTCGTGGTTCGCGCCGATCCCGCCGGTGGCCAGCACCACCGCCGGGGCGGACAGCGTGAACTCCCCGGTCACGTCGCGGTTGCTCGGGGCGCCGCGCGGCGAGTCGTCGGGGCCAGGACGGCGCCGCGGACGCCGGTGACGGCACCGTCGGTGCGGACCAGGTCGTCGACGCGGTGGCGGTGGTGGAAGGTCACGAGCCCGGCCTCGGCGGCCCGCAGGGCGGAGTCGACGAACGGTCCGACGACGCCGGTGCCGGTCCCCCAGCTCACGTGGAAACGGGGCACGGAGTTGCCGTGCCCGGTCGCGGTGAGGTCGCCGCGCTCGGCCCAGCCCACCGTCGGGAGGAAGGAGACGCCCAGCCCGGTGAGGTAGGAGCGCTTCTCCCCGGCGGCGAACTCGACGTAGGCGCGGGCCCAGCGGACGGCGTGGGAGTCCTCGTCGTCGAGGCGGTCGAACCCGGCGCTGCCCTGCCAGTCGCTCCAGGCGAGCTCGACCGAGTCGTGCACCCGCATGCGGCGCTGCTCGGGGCTGTCGACGAGGAAGATGCCGCCGAAGGACCACCACGCCTGCCCGCCGAGGTCGACGGGCCCCTCCTGGTCGACGACCGCGACCCGGTGGCCCCGCCGGGTCAGCTCGTGGGTGGCGACCAGACCGGCCAGTCCCGCCCCGACGACGATCACGTCCGCGTCCATGCCACTCCCGTTCGTCGCCGGCCCGCCGCACCCGTACCGGGGCGGCCGGTAGGAACAGACGTATCAGATCCGGCCCCGGGAACGGGTGACGGGCCGGGCCGTCCCCACATCGACCGACGTTCGACGAGGCCGCCGCGACCGAAAGGTTATAGGTCGATCACTAACTTAGAGTCGAGATGACAGCCGAGGACGACATCGCCGGCCGTCGTGCGGGTGCCCCGCACGCCGTGGTCGAGCACCTGCGCCTGACCGCCGCGGGACGCGTCGACGAATGCGTGGAGCTGTTCGCCCCGGACGCGGTGCCCGAGTTCCCGTTCGCCCCGGTCGGAGTGTCGCCACGGGTCACCGGGCGCGATGCGTTGATCGCGCGCATGAGCCGCTTTCCCGAGCCCTTCGACGTGGAGTTCGTCGACCTGGTGTTCCACGAGACCGTCGATCCGAGTCTCGTGGTCGCCGAGTTCCGCTCGACAAGTACGGCGCGGCCGACCGGCGAGCCGTACGAGCAGACACTTACATCTCGGTCGTCCGGACCGATGACGACGCCCGCATCATCCACTACCTGGACCACTGGAACCCCTTGGTGGCGATCGAGGCGTTCACACCGGACGACGTGCCGCCCGGCTCCGACCTCGGCGTGCCTTTCGGCAGCTGAGAGCGGTCGGGTTTGACTGGTGCCCATGCCCACCCACGGCGCCAGCACGAAGAGCGACGAACGACGGCGTGCGGTGGTCGCAGCGGCGATCGACTGCTTCGCCCGGAAGGGCTTCTACGGTACGACGACGGACGAGATCGCCGAGGCGGTCGGCATCTCGCAGCCGTATCTCTACCGCCTGTACTCGAAAAAGCAAGCCCTGTTCGCGGCGGCGGTGGATCACGTGTCCGTCGACATGACCGGGACCCTGGCCGTGCAACCGGCCGGCATCGGGTTCAGCCGTGAACCGCTCATCGAGCGGGCCGTGTGTCGGTCTTACGCCACGCAGGTCGACGCCGTTCGGCAGCCGCTGGACAACGACGCCGAGGTGCGGCGCTGGTTCGGTGCCGGAATGCTCGACAACGTGGTCGCCGTGCTCGGCCTGGCCGAGCTGGACGAGCCGTGGGCGCGCACCCTCAGCGATCGATGATCCGACGCCGGGACGGCACAGCCGCCGGCCGGACCGGTTGTCGCCACCCGATCGGTGAACGGGCGGCCGAGGTCCCTTCGGCGCTGTCGGATCCGTGCCGCCCGCGCGCCGGGTGGCGGGGACGCGGACGTCGACGGCGTGGAGGGCACGCCGGACCTCGACGGGCGACGCGGAGGCGTGGACCTCCCCCACCGAGCCGGTCCGTGGTGTGACACCTCGGATCGGCGTGCACCGCGGGGGGCCCGCGACGTCCCACCGCCCCCCGGCGCCATCATCGCGTGCGACGGCGGACCGAGCGGCTCAGGTGCGCGGCAGCACACCCAGCAGCGCCGAGGTGAGAGAGATCCGCAGAGCGTCACGCAGCTCCACGTGGAGCACGCCGAGGGCGGGTTCGTCCGCATAGGCGGCGAGGACGCTGGGCGGCGGCGGGACGTACGCCGACAGGGCACCCGCCGTGACCAGGCTCATCAGGCAGAACAGCTGCGCGCCGTCGCCGAGCTCGGGCAGGTGACGACGTACCAGCTCGGTCATGACCGCGAGCCTGCCGAGGGAGGACCGCTTGTGTCGCTTGACGACCTCGACCGAGACGTTGTGCTCCAGGACGTCGCCCTGCGCGCCGAAGAGGTCGCACAGCACCACCCGGCTCGCCAGTGAGCCGCTGAGGATCTCGGCCAGTCGGGCCGCCCGCGCCTCCGGTGCCTCGTGCGCGTCGATGCCCTGGGCCAGGTCGTCGGCCAGTCCGGCCAGCCAGTTCTCGAGGAAGGTGTCCAGCAGTTCGAGCAGCACCGCCTCGCGCGACTCGAAGTACCGCAGGACGTTCGACTTGGCCAGGCCCACCCGCCGGCTGAGCTCGTTGAGGCTCACCTCGGCCACGGGCATCTCGTCGAGCATCGCCGCCGCCGCGTCCATGATCGCCCGGCGGCGGATCTCCCGCTGCTCCTCGCTCCGGGCCCGCTGGAACGTCACGCCCCCAAGCCTACCGTGGAGACCATCGGTCTCTTGACTGAAGACCGCCGGTCTCTTACGGTTGCCATTAACAGACCGCCGATTCCTTAGGAAGTGGGCCATGACCAACAACTGGACCGAGCACCACATCCCCGGTCAGCACGGCCGGGTGGCGATCGTGACCGGCGCCAACACCGGTCTGGGCTTCGAGACCGCCCGGATGCTCGCCGAACGCGGCGCGACGGTGGTCCTGGCCGTCCGCGATGTCGAGTAGGGCAAGCAGGCGGCCGCCCGCATCACCGGCGACGCCACCGTCCAGGCCCTCGACCTGGCCTCCCTGGACTCGATCCGGTCCGCCGCGGCCGACCTGCGCACCGCCCACCCGCGCATCGACCTTCTAATCAACAACGCCGGCGTGATGTACACCCCACGGCGGACCACCCACGACGGCTTCGAGCTGCAGTTCGGCACCAACCATCTCGGCCACTTCGCCCTGACCGGCCTCCTGCTGGACCGACTGCTGCCCGTACCCGGTTCCCGCGTCGTGACGGTCAGCAGCACCGGTCACCGCATCCGGGCCGCCATCCACGTCGACGATCTGCAGTCGGAGCGCTCCTACAGCCGCGTCGCCGCCTACGGGCAGTCGAAACTCGCCAACCTGATGTTCACCTACGAACTGCAGCGTCGGCTGGCCCCACACGGCTCCACGGTCGCGCTGGCCGCCCATCCCGGCGTGTCCCACACCGAACTCGCCCGGAACACACCGACCGCGCTCCGCCTGCCCCTCACCTTCCTCGCACCGCTGCTCACCCAGAGGGCCGAGATGGGGGCCCTGCCCACCCTTCGCGCCGCCACCGATCCCACAGCCACCGGCGGGCAGTACTACGGTCCCGGCAGCCGGGGTGAGCTCCGGGGCCACCCGAAGCCGGTCTCCTCCAGCCCCGCCTCCCATCACCGGGCCACCCAGCAGCGCCTGTGGGCCGCCTCCGAGGAACTGACCGGGGTGACGTTTCCCGCTCGATGAACCGGCAGCCCCGCCCGCGCGGAGGGCCCCTGCTCCCGCGGACACCCCCATCCGACGAACGAGGCGAGGCCCATGTCCGATCCGTCCGAGAAATCCGGATCACCGGTCCCCGAGGTCAGGCAGGCGATCGTCACCGGTTGCACCCGCGGTATCGGGGAGGCCGTCGTCCGTCGGCTCGCCGCCCGGGGAACGAGTGTGGTCATGGTCGGCCGCAGCGACACGACCGTGCGCCGGGCCGCCGACCGGATACGTGCGGCCGTCCCCGGCGCGGACCTCCGTCCGGAGAGCGCCGACCTGTCCCTGGTCCGGGACGTGCGCGCACTGGCCGACCGGCTCGCCGAGACCACATCTCCCGACGTGGTGATCAACAACGCCGCGGTCACCGCCGACGTCCGCGCGCACACCGACGAGGGCATCCAGCTCACCCTGGCCACCAACCACCTGGCGCCCTCCGTGCTGATGCGCACTCTCGCCGAGTCCGGGTCGCTCCGGGACGCACGCGCCCGGTTCGTGGTCGTCGGCGCCGATCCCGCCGTGCTGGAGCGCTTCCCGGTCGACCTCGACGACCTCCACGCGCAGAACGCCCGTGCGCTCAGCCGTGTCCCCAGCATGCGCCGTTTCGCCGCCTACGCACGTTCCAAGAACATGAACACGATGTTCGTCCACAGCCTGGCGCGCCGGCTGACGGGCGGCGGCATCACCGTCAACGGAGCCCATCCCGGGGTCATCGCCCACACGGGCCTCTCCCGCGGCGCACACGGACTGGAGAGGGCGCTGACCACGATGGTGCGGCTCAACCCCCTCAGGAAGACGCCCGACCAGGGGGCGGGGAACCCCGTCTGGGTGGCGACCGATCCCGGCCTGCACGGAGTGAACGGACGCTTCTTCGTGGACCGTAAGGAGGTCGCCACCCCCGACCACACGCTCTCCCCCGAACGCTGCGAGGCCCTCTGGCAGCTCAGCGCGGAGCTGACCGGCATGCAGCCCTGATACCACTCAGAACCGCTCACCGGCTCGGCGGCGCATCGGCGTGCGTCACCCGGTGGCCGTGACGTCCTGGCTCGTCGGTGCGCCGGGTGCGGCGACGGCGGCAGCAGGTGCAGGGGCGAGTGTGGTCAGGGCGTCGCCACGAGCCCGGCGGCACCGACGGGGCCGGTCCACCGGGGCGAGGCGCCCTGGACGATCCGGTTCCGACCGGCCCGGCGGGGAGCTGCGCGACCACCGGGTCCCGACGGGCTGCCGGCCGGCATCTCGTGGCCGTCCGCCCGCCGGGCCCCGGGGTCAGCGCACGACCGTCGTGGTCACCCGGGTCGCGTTGTTCGCGAGCTTCGGGTCACGGACCGAGGAGGGGGCGACGGCTCCCTCGAGGGTCCGCGGCCCGGTCACCGTGCGGTCCGCGGTCACGGTGATCGTGAAGGTCGACGCGGTGCCCGCGGCGATGCCCGGGACCAGGTAGGCGACCGAGCGGCCCTTGCCCCCGACGATCCCGCCCGGGGCGGAGGTGGCCCGGAGGCCCTGCGGAAGGGTGACGGCCCCGGTGACCCGGGTCGCCGCGGCCGGGCCGGCGTTGCGGAGGGTCACGGTGACGGGGGCGGTGGTGCCCGCCTTCAGCGTGCCCGGCACGCCGAGCGCGACCGACAGGTCGGCCTCGCGCGCGACGACCGGTGCGGGGGTGACCGTGAGGGCGAAGGTGGTGCTCAGCGCGCCGGCGGTGGCGGTCACCGTCACCGGGCCCGCGGTGTCGCCGGCGGACAGCGCCGGGCTGGTGGCGACGCCGTCGGCGCCGGTGGTGGCGGTGGCGGTCGCCCCGCCGGGGAAGGCGGCGCTGCCGTTGCCCACGGTGAAGGTGACCACCTGGCCCGCCACCGGGGCGGCGCCCGCTCCGGTGAGGGCGACCGACAGCGGCCGGGCGAAGGCGGTGCGGACCGGGGTGCTCTGCCCGTCGCCGCCGGTCGCGGCGAGCGCGGTCGGGAGGACCGGGTTGTCGAAGTCGATCGTGGTGCCGTCGATGCGCAGGTCGTCGACGCCCGAGCGCAGACCCGGGTTGCCGCTGCCCTGGTTGACCGCGATCCCACCGACGACGACGGCGTCGGGCAGCGCGGCCTTCACCGCGGCGAAGTCGGCGGTGTAGCTGTCGAAGCCGTACTTGTTGGAGACACCGGTGACCGGGTCCGTGCCGCTGGCCCACCAGCCGCCGCCGGTGCTCGACGCCGGCCAGGTCTGCCAGGTCCCGTCCTGCCGCGGCGTGGTGGCGGTGTAGACGGGCTCGAACACCAGCGTGGTGAAGGTGGATCCGGCCTTGTTCGGGTTGACCGGGATGTTCAGGGCGGGCACCTGCCGGGTGCCGTTGCCCTGCTCGACGAGGGTCGAGTACTCGAGGTCGGTGATGTCCGAGAGCTTGCGCCCGGCGAAGGCCTGGGCGTACACGGTGACCTTGTCGTTGCCACCGGGGGTGTCCAGGCGCAGGTAGCCACGCCCGGTGCGGGCCCGCTCGTCGTCGACGACGGTGGCGGTGCCGGCGTCGCGGACGGCCGCGCAGTACCCGGTCGGGCTCGCCGTCGCCACACAGACCGGGATCTGGTCCCGGCCGACCCGGACGCCGTCCGCGGCGGCGGCGGTGCCGGTGGCGAGCGGGACGAACCCGACCGCCGCCACCAGCGCGGCCGAAGCCAGGCGTCGCCCGCCCACCCGTGCTCCGCGCTCCCCGAGCCGACGTCCCATGACTGCCTCCACCGCTCCGCCCGTCCCCGGGCCGTCCGCGCCGGGCCCCTGTGCGCCCGACGGCCCGTGTGTCGCGGTGGCGGTCACGGTCGCTACACCCTGTCATCAGGTCTGATGAGCCACCCGGAGCATCGCCGGGCCGTCCGGTCGGGGCACCCCCCGCCGGCCTGCGGGAACGTGCGGCGGCGGGGAGGGCCGAGCACGCCGGGCCCGGGTGCGGGCCCGGCGTCGGACCCTCGACCGGGATCCACAGCGGGTCCACAGCGGCCGGACCGGCCGGGCACAGGAGCGCCCCCTACCGTCGACCCGGTCGGCGGAGGCGAGCCCGGGAGGTGGACGTGGGGACCGACCCCCGGACCGGGTACGGCCCGCGGTGGACCATGATCGCCCTGCTGGCCGCGTCGCTGGCGACGGCCGCGGCCGTCGCGGTCGCGGTGCCCTCCCCGGCGGGGACGACCGCCGCCACCGGCGCCGCCGCGGTCCCGGCCACCGTCGTCCCCGCGCTCCCCCCGGGGACGGTCGCCACCGACGACGGTGCCCCCGTCCCGCGGCGGGCGACCGGCGCCCTGTTCGACGGTCCGGCCGGGGACCCGGGCGACCACTTCTGCTCCGGCTCTGTGGTCGGGTCCGCCGGCGGCGACCTGGTCGTGACCGCCGCGCGCTGCGTCGCCGACGGGGACGGCACCCCCGCCCGGACGGGCATGAGCTTCGCACCCGGCTACGACGACGACACCGCGCCGTTCGGCTACTGGACCGTCACCGCGGCCGCGGTCCCACCGGGCTGGCTGCAGAGCGGCGACCCCGGCTCCGACGTCGCGTTCCTGACCGTGTCCCGGGCCGGTGCACCGCCGATCGAGCAGCTCACCGGCGCCTACCGGCTGGCGTTCACCTCCTCCGACGACGGCGACGACACCCCGGTGACCGCGGTCGGCTACAACGACGACGACTCCGCCGCGACGACCGTCTCCGGTACCGCCGGGACGCTCGGGGACGGCCAGTGGGAGCTGGAGCGTCCCGGCCTCGACCAGGGCGCCAGCGGTGGCCCGTGGCTGACCGGCCCGGACGACTCGGAGATCCTGACCGTCACCGGGGGCTACCAGCATCCCCCGACGTCTCCTACGGCGCCGACCTCGGCCCGGCCGCCCGGTCGGCGTACCGGTCGGCCGGCGGGACCGGATGAGCCGGGTCGTCGCCTGGTGGGACCGCCACCAGGTCCCCCTGTACCTCGCCGCGATCCTGGCCGGGGCGCTCCTCGGTCTCGGCGCCCCCCGGGTCGCCCCCGCGCTCGCCGCGTCGGTCACCCCGCTGCTGGCCCTGCTGCTGTTCGCGACGTTCCTCGCGGTCCCCCTCGTCGACGTCGCGCGCGCTGACCGGCGCCCGGTTCCTGCTCACCCTGCTGGTGACCAACGTCGTCGTGGTCCCGCCGATCGCGATCGGGCTGTCACGGTGGGTCGCCGACGACCGCGGCCTGCTCGTGGGTGTCCTGCTGGTGCTGCTGACCCCGTGCATCGACTACGTCGTCGTGTTCACCGGGCTCGCCGGCGGTGCCCGCGCGCAGCTGCTCGCCGCGACACCGCTGCTGATGGTCGCGCAGCTGCTCATGCTCCCCGGGTACCTGTGGCTCGCCGCCGGGCCGGAGGTCCTCGCCGTGGTGCGGGCCGGGCCGTTCGTGCACGCGTTCGTGGTGCTGGTCCTGGTTCCGCTGGCCGCCGCCGCCCTGGTCCAGTACCGGCGGCGGCGTCGTCCCGACGGTGCGGGCGCCCGCGTCGAACAGGCCCTCGCCGGGGCGATGGTGCCGTTGATGGCGGCCACCCTGGCCGCGGTCGTCGGGTCGCAGATCGCCGCCGTCGGGGAGCAGGCCCTCACCCTGGTGCGGCTGGTCCCGCTCTACGGGGCGTTCGTCGTCGCGGCGGTCGTGGTCGGGCTGCTCGCCGCCCGGGTGACGCGCCTGGACGTCCCGGCGGCCCGGGCGGTGGTGTTCTCGGTGACGACCCGCAACTCGCTGGTCGTGCTGCCACTCGCCCTCGCGCTGCCCGGCACGCTCGCCCTCGCCCCGCTCGCGGTCGTCACCCAGACCCTGGTCGAGCTCGTCGCCCTGGTCGTCCTGGTACGGCTGGTGCCGCGGCTCGTCCCCCACCGGTGAGCGGGCGGCCCGTCACCGGCTCGGGCCGCGTCCCGCCCAACTCCACGCGTACGACGGGTCCTCGCTCGCCAGACCGCCCTCACCGAGCCCCAGCGGGCGGAACGTGTCGACCATGACGGCGAGCTCGTCGAAGGACTCCGCACCCAGCGCGCGCTCGACCGCACCGGGCTGCGGGCCGTGGCTGTGTCCACCGGGGTGCAGGCTGATCGAGCCCTGCCCGATCCCGGAGCCCTTGCGGGCCTCGTAGTCGCCGCCGCAGTAGAACATCACCTCGTCGGAGTCCACATTGGCGTGGTAGTAGGGCACCGGCACCGCCAGCGGGTGGTAGTCGACCTTGCGCGGCACGAAGTTGCAGATCACGAAGCCGGAGCCCTCGAAGACCTGGTGCACCGGCGGCGGCTGGTGCACCCGGCCGGTGATCGGCTCGAAGTCCGCGACGTTGAACGTGTACGGGTACAGGCACCCGTCCCAGCCGACGACGTCGAAGGGGTGGGTGGGGACCACGTAGCGGGTGCCGGTGATCCCGTCCGGCCCGCCGCGGTGCTTGACCAGCACCTCGACGTCAACCTGCTCGACCAGCAGCGGCTCGGTGGGTCCGTGCAGGTCGCGCTCGCAGTACGGGGCGTGCTCGAGCAGCTGCCCGTAGCGCGACAGGTAGCGCTTCGGTGGCGCGACGTGCGACGACGCCTCGATCGCGTACGCCCGCAGCGGCTCCGACCCGGTCGGCACCCAGCGGTGGGTCGTCGCCCGCGGGAGGACGACGTAGTCGCCCTGTCGGGCGTCGAGCGCCCCGAACACCGTTTCGACCGTTGCGGTGCCGGACTCGACGTAGACGACCTCGTCGCCGACGGCGTTGCGGTAGAGCGGGCTCGACTCACCGGCGACGACGTAGGAGATCCGCACGTCGGCGTTGCCGAGGACGAGCCGGCGCCCGGTCACCGGGTCGACCCGCTTCCAGTCCTCGGCGCCGAGAGTGTGCAGCTTGAGGTGCCGGGGAACCAGCGGACGGTTCTCGTGCAGTCCCTGGTCGGGCAACTCCCACGGGGTCGCGTCGACGATCGCCGACGGGATCTCGCGGTGGTAGAGCAGCGAGGAGTCCGAGGAGAAGCCCTCCTCCCCCATCAGCTCCTCGTGGTAGAGCGTCCCGTCGGGACGACGGTGCTGGGTGTGCCGCTTCGGCGGGACGTCACCGGCTCGCCTGTAGTACGCCATCCTGGCCTTCCTCCGGTCGTGTCGGTGGGGTGGTCGTGGTGGTGCGCGCGGTCGCGCGGGCGAGTGCGGCCACGACGTCGTCGTGGCCCGGGGCGGCGAGCACCGCGGCGACGTGGGCGTCCGGGCGGAGCAGCCACACCTCGTCGGGCCGGGCGGCCAGCGCCGCCGTCACCGTCGGCCCTGCTCCGTCCCCGGCTCCGGCTCCGGCTCCGTCCCCGGCTCCGGCTCGATCCCCGGCTCCGGATCCGGCTCTGCGGCCGGAGCCCGCGCCGGCGCGGCCGTCGAGCTCGGCGAGGGCGAGCACACGGACCGGGCCGGGCGCCCCGGCCGCGGCGGCGGCGACGGCTCCCGCATCGGCCTGCGGGCCGGTGAGCAGCAGGAACCCGTCGCGAGCGAGTGCGCGCAGGCGCCCCGGACCGGCCGGGGTGCGCACCGGGGCGTCCGGGACGAGCACGCCGGGGCCCGCGGGCGGGACCTCGCCCCGGGCGGGCCGCCCGGCGAACCGACGGCGGGGGTCGGCGGTGGTCAGGGCGGAGTCGACGTACCAGAACGGCTCGGACAGCCGGCCGGAGTCGACCCGGGCCCGGGCGGCCGGGTCGGTCGCCGCGGCGGCGAGGACCTCGGCGCGGGCACGCTCCTGCTCCGCGTCGCGCGGGACCAGGAACTCCATGGTCGCCGTGGTGACGGCGATGTTCTCCATGGCGGCGGCGTGCCGTTCGGCGTGGTAGCTCTCCAGCAGCTCCTCCGGTGCCCAGCCGTGACCGACCCAGGTGATCTTCCAGGCGGCGTTCTCGGCGTCGGCCACGCCGGAGTTCAGGCCACGGGCCCCGAACGGGGACACCAGGTGGGCGGCGTCGCCCGCGAGCAGGACCCGGCCGCACCGCATGCGGTCCGCCACCCGTGAGTGGAACCGGTAGACCGACGACCAGACCACCTCGTGGTCGACGTCGCCGATCACCCCGCGGATGCGGGCGTCCAGCGCGCCCGAGGCCGTCTCGGCGGCGAGATCGTGGTCGGCCGGCACCTGCCAGTCGATCCGGAACGTCGAGTCCGGGCAGGGGTGGACGAGCACCTGGCGGCCCGGGTTCCCCGGCGGGTCGAAGTGGAAGCGGCGCTCGGCCACCCACCCCGGGAGGTCGGCGCGGACGTCGCAGATCAGGAAGCGGTCGTCGAAGCTGGTGCCCTCGAAGGTGACCCCGAGCAGGGCACGCAGCGCGTCGCTGCGGGCCCCGGTGCACACGACGGCGAAGCTGCCGGCGACCCGCTCGCCGCCGTCGACGGTGACCGTGACGCCGTCGGCGGCCCGCTCGACGCCGACGACGTCGTGTCCCCAGCGCAGGTCCACCAGGGGCTCGTCGGCGATCCGCTCGTCGAGGATCTGCTCGGTGCGGGCCTGGGAGAGGTTGACGAACGGGGGGAAGGTGGGCCGACCCGGCTCGGCGAAGGTGTGGGCGAACAGCTCGGCGTCACGGTGGAAGGTGCGGGCGGTGGTCCAGGTGACCCCCTCGTCGGCGATCCGCCGGCCGGCGCCCACCGACTCCCACACGTCGAGGACGTCGCGCTGCTGACAGAGCGCCCGGGATCCGGCCCGGTCGCGTTCCGGGCGACGGTCCAGCACCACGGTCGGGACGCCGTGGCGGGCCAGCAGCAGCGCGGTCGTCTGCCCGACCGGCCCGGCGCCGATCACCAGGACCGGCGGGAGCGGCCAGCGCGGAGCGGCGGACGTCGACATGCCCTCCCCCTCCCCGTCGCGCCTCAGCCCTGCAGCCGGGCCCAGACCTCCTGGTCGCGTTCCGCCGTCCAGATCACCGGACGCTCCACCCCGGACAGCTCGTCCCACAGCCGGGAGACGTCGAACGGCAGGCAGTGCTCGAAGATCGGCCAGTGCCCGTAGTCGTCGACGAGTGCGGCGTGGGTGGCCTCGAACGCCTCCTTCAGGGTGCCCCCGCGCTCCTGCACCGCCCCGACCTCACGCAGCATGACCTGCAGGAAGGCGCGGGTCTGGCCGATCGCGGCGTCGACCTCGGCGCGGCCGCGACTGACCGCTCCGCGCCCGCCGACCAGCTGCTCGGCACCCAGGGCGGCGAGCCGGTCGAGGGTGCCGGTGGCCCACTCCCGGTGGAACGCGTCACCGGTGTAGAGCGCGGCCCGGGCCTCGACGAGGTCGCCCGCGAACAGGATCCGGTGCCGCGGCAGCCAGGCGGTGATGTCGCCCTCGGTGTGGCCGCGGCCGTGGAACTGCAGCACCAGCTCGCCGCGGTCGCCCCCGAGGTCGAGGGTAAGCCGGTCGGCGAAGGTCAGCGTCGGCCAGGTCAGGCCCGGGACCGAGTCGGCGGCCTCGGCCAGGCGCGGCATCCGCGCGAACTCCGAGGCCCAGTCCTCCATCCCCCGCTCGGCGATCAGCGCCGCAGTCGTCTCGTGCGCCACGACGGTCTGCGCGTCGAACGCGCTCGCGCCCAGCACCCGGACCGCGTGGTAATGCGACAGCACCAGGTGGCGGACCGGCTTGTCGGTGTGCTCACGCAGCATCGCGAGCCACTTCCGCGCCGCGACCGGGGTGGCGAGGGCCTCGAAGCAGACGACGAAGTCCTCCCCCTCGATCGCGCCGATGTTCGGGTCGCCCTCGGCGGTGAGGGCGTAGACACCGTCCGCGAGCACCTCGAGGGTCTGCTCCTTGGCGGCGGTGTCGGCGGCGGAGGCGAAGGGCTTGGCCACGGCGGGTGTCCTCTCGGGAGCCGGGAGACGGGGCGGCGACCGTGGCGTCCCGTCGTCGGGACCTCCGACCGGCCGGGTACGCGGACGATCAAAGGTTGAAGCACTTGTCCGGGACGCTAGAGGGCCGCGTGTCACGGCGCCAGGGCCGCTCCGGCGGTGTGCGCCGAGCGGCTCAGGTCCGCCGGTTGATCCAGTCCGCCCGGTGTGCGGCGCGGGCGAGGCGGACGAGCAGGGCGTTCAGGGCCGCGAGGTCGTCGGTGTCGAGCAGCGCGGCCCACTGCGACTCACGACGGTTGTGGCGGCCGAACGCGGTGACGAGCCGAGCGGTCCCGGCGTCGGTCAGCGACAGCTGGACGGCCCGCCGGTCACCGGCGGCGGGACTGCGGCGGACCAGCTCCGCCGCGGCCAGGGTGTTGGCCAGGCTGGACACGGCCGCCCGGCTCATCCCGCACAGCTCCGCCGCCCGGCCCGCCTCCTGCCCGCCCGCCACCCACAGCGTGAACAGCAGCCGGAACGCCGACCAGCTCCACCCGGCGGGGCGGTGCACGGTCGACTCCAGGTCGTACACCAGGGAGCCGGCGATCCGGTGCAGGTTCAGCACGAGCGCCATCGCCGCGCGGTCGGTGCCGGGCAGACGCTCGCCGGTGCGGGTGAGCGCGACGTCGGTGAGCGCGAGGAAGCCGTCCGCGCGGCCCCCCGGCGCGGCACCCACCGTGCCCCCGTCCGGCCCGACGACCTCCCCGGCGCCGCCGGCACCCGCACCGCCCGGTGCGGCCGCCGTCCGGTCCGGCGACCGCGGCACCGCCCCCGTGCCCGCCCCGTCCGGGCGCGCGGTCCCGCTCCGGGCCGCTCCACCGAGCCCCCCGAGGAACGCCGAGATAACCTCCGCCGGTGCCGGTGCCGCGTCCGCTCCCCCGGGCCCCCGCGCCGCGTCCACCGTCCCGGCACCCGGGGGCGCCAGCGCCTGCAGACCGTGCAGCAGTGCCAGCAGCTGCTCCACGAGCACCTCGTCCCGGACTCCGACGACGACCTCGCCGGCCCGGCGGCCCTCGTCCAGCCGGGTAGCCAGCCGGACCCGCCACCGCGCGGTCGCCTCGGCCAGGACCGCGGCCGGCTCCGGCCCGGACGCCGCGACCCGGGCGAACGGGA
Organism: Pseudonocardia sp. ICBG1293; assembly: GCF_020131355.1. Classification (GTDB taxonomy): domain Bacteria; phylum Actinomycetota; class Actinomycetes; order Mycobacteriales; family Pseudonocardiaceae; genus Pseudonocardia. The sequence continues at coordinate 172,256 of NZ_JAHLEL010000006.1, read as the reverse complement.
CCCCGGCGTGCGCGGTGACCTCCTCGCAGAACACCCGCAGCGCCGCCGTCCCGGACAGCGCGGCGGTACGCCGGGCCACCCGGGCGTCGACCCGGTCGAGAGCTCGGCGGAACGCGTGCTCGACGATCGCGGCACGGCCGTCGAAGTAGTGCGCCGGCGCCCCGGGGGCGACGCCCAGCGCGACGCTGACCTCCCGCAGGGTGAGCGACTCGGGGCCGCCCTCGCCGATGAGCCGCCAGGCCGCGTCGGCGATCTCGCCCCGGCGCCGCTCGTGGTCCACCCGCTTCGGCACGGCCACTCCTCGCAGTAGGTCTTTTTTCTACACCAGGAGAATCATCTTCGTCACTTCCAGACCCGGACCATCCTAGTCCATTCGGGCTAACACTAAGAGGTCGTTTCAGAACGACTTGTCGAGTTTCCATTGACCCCTCGACGACAGATCAAACGGCAGGTCAGATAGCCGCTTGTCGTCTACAACAGACACGTCGACCTCGTTCTGAAATGACCTCTAAGTCGTCCTCGCACGTCACCGCGGTCGTGGTGGATCAGTTGAGGGGGAAACGGGGCCGCTCGAACCCCGTCGCGCGACGAGGCGCGACCGGGCGGCGCCGGTGAAGGGCTCCCCCAGATGAAGAAGACGAAGCGAGCCGGTGTCGCGCTCGTCGTCGCCGGCCTGCTCGCCGGCGCGGCGGTCGGCGCCGGTGCGGCGCTCGCGGCGCCGGAGGGGCGGGCGGACACGGCGGGCCCCGAGCTGCTGCGCGCTCCCGCCGTCGACGCTCCTCAGCTGCAGAACACCGGCATCTGGTCCGCCGACCCGATCGGGATCTGCATGACCAGCGCCTACCGGCAGGGCGAGTACGTGCACCAGGGCTGCGTCTACGACGACGAGGGCGGGGGCAACCAGTACCGCTGGCCCAACGACACCCTGCTCCGCAACTACACCTACCCCGAGGACGCCGCCTACCGGCGCAACGCGGCGGACATCCTCGAGGTCCGCGCGAAGCCGCAGGACGACGCGACCGCGTTCCGGGTCACGATGAACACGATGACCGACCCCGGGCTGCTGGGCCTGACCCTGGCGCTCGGGAGCTCGGACACCCCGCGCGAGGCCCCGCACGGCGCGAACACCGTGCTGCCCGCCGAGCGGTTCGTGACCGTTCACGGCGAGTCCGGCGACATCACCGACGCGGCCACCGGGCAGACCCTGTCCGACGCACCGCAGGTGCGGGTCGACGTCGAGCGGCGCCAGGTCGAGATCCGGGTCCCGCGCTCCGCCTGGGACCCCGCGGACGGTACGCAGCGCATCGCCGCCGCAGCCGGGCTGTGGGACCGCGATGCCGATGCCTACCTCGTCCCGCAGACCACCGCCGACCGGACGCACCCGGGCGGCGCGGTGGTCGGGGACCCGACGCCGTCGGCGTTCTTCGACGCGGCGTTCCGTTTCCAGGAGCCCTTCGAGGCGCCCTACCGCAACAACGACCAGAAGCGCGCGATCGCGGACGGCGACCTCTCCGCGTTCTCCGCCGACGTCGACTTCGGCAGGCTCCGCGCCGGGGCCGACGACGAGTCCGGCGTCCCCACCTCGGGCTACCAGACCCGCGTGTTCGCCTCGCACTCCGAGAAGGAGCAGGGCAGGCGCCTGCCGTCCGACCCGGGCGGCCCCGCACCGGGCACCGGCCTGCAGCAGGGCGGCATCGCCACCGGCTCCGGCGAGGGCTCCGGTGACCAGCGGCCGAGCCTGTCGTTCGGCTACCCCTGCCGCGACGACTGCGTCCCCGACCTGCCGGGCCGGATGCAGCGCTACATGGTCTACGTCCCCGAGGCCCCCGCGCCGTCCGACGGCTACGCCTCGATGGTGTGGACCCAGGGCTACGCGCTCCGTCCCGGCGACGACGTCGCCGGTGACCGCGACCTGTACCGCCAGTTCGCCGACCGGCCGGGCGACCCCACGATGGTGATCGACGTCGACTTCCGCGGCGCCGACAACTGGGGCTACGGCGAGGGCGGCGCGATCGTCTTCGAGGCGCTGGCCGACGCCCGCCGCCACTACGACCTCGACCGCGAGCGCACCGCGATGGGCGGCTTCTCCTCCGGCGCCTACACCGCGAACAAGCTGTCCCTGACCTTCCCCGACGTGTTCAGCAAGGCGTTCATCTGCGACGGGCTCAACGTCGCGCCGTCGCTGCCGGGCGTGAACGGGGTGGCCGACGAGGTCGCCGAGACCGCCGGGATCGACACCGTCACCACGCACGAGCCGGGCTCGAAGATCTCCGAGCTGCTGCCCAGCCGTCGCAACCAGCCGGTGATGGAGTGGGCGGGCGTCAACGACGACTTCATCCCGTACAACATCACCCGCGAGCGCGCGGACCTCTACCGGTCCGGGGACTACGACTACGAGTTCATCAGCCACGTCGGGCTCGGCGCCGAGCACCTGGTGATGTGCAAGAACGGCATGTGGGACCTCGCGACCGAGTGGCTCGGCGACGAACGTCGCGCGGTCGACCCGCAGGCCGGCCTCGTCGGCGACCACGCCTACTGGCTGTCCGGCATCCAGAGCCGTGACCCCGCCGAGCTCGGCGCGGTCGACGTGATCACCCGTGGCCAGAGCCGGGACGCCGCACCGGTCCCCGCCGCCGGGTCCGAGCTCGGGCAGACCGAGGGGACGTTCTCCCCGGTCAACCCGTACCTGCGGGAGTTCCGCCACCTCGACGAGCCGGTGGACGCCGACGCGGAGAACGTGCTGGAGATCCGCTCGGCCGGCGTCGGGACGGTGACGGCCGACCCCGAGCGGGCCGGCGTCGGCTGCGACGCCCGGCTCGACGTACGGACCGACGGCCCGCTGACCGTCATGCTCGACGGCTGCGACCGGACCGAGTCCTTCGACGGCACCGACTCCGGCGGTCTGGCCAGGCCGGCCACGTTCGCCCCGGCCGACCCGCTGGAGCCGCTGGGCAACCCGCTGCAGGGCGCCCCCGTGCCCGCGGAGCTGGGCAACGCCCCGCAGGCCCCGCTGCAGCAGCTCCCGCCCCTGCGGTTCCCGCCGAACCAGCTCGGCCAGGACCCCGCCCCGGGTGACGACGCCCAGGAGTCCCCCACCGGCTGACCCCGGCCCCGCACGAACGGGCCCTTCGTACGAACCTTTCGTACGAAGGGCCCGTTCGTGCGCAACGCCGGGGGCCGAGCGGGCGCGGTGCGCAACGCCGGGCCGGGGCCGGCGCGGTGCGCAACGCCGGGCCGGGTCGGACGCGGTGCGCAACGCCGGGTCCAGGGCGGGCGCGGTGCGCCGGCGAGGGACGGGCCGACGCGGTGCGGCGGCGGGGATCAGGCCTTCAGCAGGGCCTCGGCCAGCCCGTCGGGGGCGGTGAAGCAGCCCTCGTGGCTCCCGGGTGCGCGCACCGGGGTGACCCCGAGCCGGGCGGCGAAGCGGTCCCAGCCGTACTCGCCGGGCGGGAGCGCGAGGTCGTCGGTGGAGAGCACGTAGGCGACCGGCACCCCCAGGGTCGCGGGGTCGATCGGCTCGACGGTCTCGGTGAAGTACTGCATCGGCTGCGGCACCAGCAGTTCGTGCACCAGGCGCTGGACCGGTTCGTCGGCGTCGTTCATGAACGCGCCCTGCCACACCTCGAACGGCAGCGCGACCGAGTTGTTCCCCGACTTCGAGGCCTGGGCCGCGAACAGCTCCCGGTAGGACGGTGGCACCTCGTCGTCGAGCGAGCGGCCGGCCGCGGGTACGAAGGCGCTCCAGTAGACGAGCTTGCGCAGCCGTGCCGCGACCCGGTGCGCCGCACCGGTGATCACGTAGCCGCCCCAGCTGTGCCCGACCAGCGTCACGTCGGTCAGGTCCGCCGACTCGATCAGCTCGACGACCGCGTCCACGGTGTCGGACAGGTGGTAGCGGGTCGGGTCGTCACCGTCGTGGAGCCCCGGCAGGGTGGGGGTCAGGACGCGGTGTCCCGCCGCACGCAGCCGCTCGGCGACCGGGCGCCAGGCCCAGCCCCCGTGCCAGGCGCCGGTCACCAGCACGAACGTCTCGCTCATCGCTCACTCCTCGTCGAGATCGGCGCGGGGCGACGGCCCCGGCCGGGTGAGCGTGGCGGACCCGCGGAGCCCGGAGAAGGGGCCGACGGGGTCGAGCCGAAAGGGGTCCCGACTGAGACGATCCGTAGAGGAATACCCCCTCGGTATCCGTGTCAGGATCAGAGTATGGACGAATCAGTGGTGATCGTCGGTGCCGGGATCGGGGGCCTCTCGCTGCACGCCCGCGGCGTCCGGGTCACCGTGCTCGAGCGGGCGGCCGAGCTGCGCGAGGTCGGCGCGGCCGTCGCACTGTCGGCGAACGGGCTGCGTCCGCTGGACGAGCTCGGCCTGCTGGGCGAGCTGGAGGAGGTCTCGGCCCAGCCGACCGAGCTGATCCACCGCGGCTGGCGCGACGACGAGCGGGTGACCGCGTTCCCAGTCGGCTCCGACGGCAGCTACCGGCGCCGGTTCGGCGCCCCCTACCTGGGCATCCACCGGGCCGAGTTCCAGCGGGTCCTGGCCGGGGCCTGTCCGGACGGGATGGTCCGCCTCGGCTGCGAGGTCACCGCCGTCGACCCGGACGGCACCGTCGTCCTCGCCTCCGGCGAGCAGCTGCGCGGCGCGGTCGTGGTGGGCGCGGACGGCGTGCACTCCCGCGTCCGCTCCGTCGTCGACCCCGGCGCGCACCCGCGCTACACCGGGACCTCGGCCTTCCGCGGGATCGTCGACGTCGCCGACGTCCCGCTGCTGCCCGACCCCGGCGCGATCCAGTTCTGGATGGGCCCGGACGCGCACGTGCTCCACTACGCGATCGGCCCGCACGCCGAACAGGTCAACTTCTTCGCGGTGCTGGAGGGACCCGACCCGTGGACCGGCGGGACCGGTCCCACCGACACCGAGCCGGGCACCCTCGCGCGGGCGTTCGACGGCTGGGCGCCGGGCGTGGTGCAGATGCTGACGACGGTGCCGCAGTCCCCGCACTGGCCGCTCTACACGCTGCCCCCGATGACGCGCTGGTCCCGGGGCCGCGTCGTCCTTCTCGGCGACGCGGTGCACACCATGCTGCCGCACCACGGACAGGGCGCGAACCAGTCCATCGAGGACGCGGCGGTGCTCGCCGACCTGCTCGCCACGCCCGGTGCGCTCGACGGCGGCCACACCGACGTCTTCGACCGCTACCAGCGTCTGCGCCGGGCTCGGACCCGGTCGATCCAGCGCAGCTCGCTGGTCACCAGCGAGCTGCTGCACCTGCCCGACGGGCCGGAGGCCGACACCCGCAACGCGGGGCTCGCCGGTCTGGACCCGTGGCTCACCTGGATCCACGGCGTCGACGCACGGGCCGGGACCCGCTCGGTGCCCGCCTGAGGCCCGATCCAGCTGCACGATATCTGGATCGCGCGTATTCCGGTCTTTGTGCCGACATAGTCTCCCGCCTACCGTGAGGTGACACGGCGGGACCGAGGGGGGTGAGGCATGGACCTGCGACAGCTCCGCTACTTCGTGGCGGTCGCCGAGACGCGGCACTTCGGCCGCGCCGCCGAACGGCTGCACATGGCCCAGTCCCCGCTCTCCCAGGCCATCCGGCAGCTGGAGAGCCAGGTCGGCGCCACCCTGTTCGAGCGCACCACCCGCCGGGTCGACCTGACTCCCGCGGGCGCCTCGCTGCTGGAGGACGCCCGGCGGATCCTCGCCGGCGTCGAGGACGCCCGGCGGCGCGTCGGACAGGTCGCCGCGGGCACCGAGGGCGTGGTGACCGTCGGCGCCACCGACCTCGCCGCCTACCGGCTGCTGCCGCGGCTGGCCCGGGTCGCCACCCGCCGGATGCCGGGTGTCTCGCTGCAGTTCCTGCCCGGGCTGCTCACCGCGGCCCAGGAGGACGCGCTCGACGAGCGCCGCATCGACCTCGCGGTGCTGCGCCCCCCGGTGGTGCGCCCGGAGATGTCGGTCCGCCCGATCGCCCAGGAGCGGCTGATCGCGGCGCTGCCCGCCACCCACCGGCTCGCCGGTGCGGGGACGGTCACGCTGGCCGAGCTGCGCGGCGACGACTTCGTCGCCTACGGCGCCCCCGGCTCGGTGGTCGACTCGGTCGCCACCCAGGGGTGCCTGGACTCCGGCTTCCTCCCGCGGCGCCGCACCGAGGCCCGCGACACCCCCATCCTGCTCACCCACGTCGCCGCCGGTGCCGGGGTCGCGCTGCTGCCCGAGTCGGTGCGCGCCCTGGGCACCGAGGGCGTCGTCTACGCCGACCTGGACCGCGAGCTGCGCGTCGACCTCGCCCTGGCCTGGCGGACCGACGACGACTCCCCCGCTCTCGGCCGGCTGCTCGACGTGCTCGCCGAGCGCGCCCACGAACTGGACCCCCGCACCGCCACCGCCCCCGGAGGACCGCAGTGAAGATCGTGGCCGTCGAGGCGATCCCGTTCGCCGTGCCCTACCGCAAACCACTGCGGTTCGCCTCCGGCGAGGTGCACACCGCCGACCACGTGCTGGTCCGGGTGCACGCCGAGGACGGCGTCGTCGGCGTCGCCGAGGCCCCGCCCCGCCCCTACACCTACGGGGAGACCCAGGCCTCCATCCGCGCGGTGGTCGACACCGTGTTCGCCCCGGAGATCGTGGGGCTCAGCGTGTTCGAGCGGGAGCGGATCCATGCCGTCCTCGACCGCACGATCGGCAACCCGACCGCGAAGGCCGCGATCGACATGGCCGTCTGGGACGTCATCGGCCGCCGGCTCGGCGTCGGCGTCTCGGAGCTGCTCGGCGGCTGGACCGACCGGATGCGGGTCTCGCACATGGTCGGCTTCGCCCCCGACGAGGTGATGGTCGCCGAGGCCCGGCGGATGCGCGACGAGCACGGCGTCACCACTTTCAAGGTCAAGGTCGGCCGCCGCCCCGTCGCGCTGGACACCGGTGCCTGTCGCGCGCTGCGCGAGGCTCTGGGCCCCGACGTCGAGCTCTACGTCGACGGCAACCGCGGCTGGACCGCCGCCGAGGCCGCCCGCGCCCTGGACGAGATGGCCGACCTCGGCCTGACCCTGTCGGAGGAGCTCATGCCCGCCGACCAGGTCCTCGGACGCCGGTGGCTCACCGCCCGCACCACGGTCCCGACCGTCGCCGACGAGTCGGCCACCCGCCCCGGCGAGGTGACCCGCGAGCTGCTCGACGGCGCCGCAACCATGATCAGCATCAAGACCGCGCGGACCGGGTTCACCGGCTCGCAACGGGTGCTGCACCTGTGCGAGGGGCTCGGCAGCGAGGTCGTCATGGGCAACCAGATCGACGGCCAGCTCGGCACCGTCTGCTCGGTCGCCTTCGGGGCGGCGCACCGGCACACCAGCGCCCGGGCCGGCGAGCTGTCGAACTTCCTGGACATGACCGACGACCTGCTCACCGCACCGCTGCGGATCACCGGCGGCGAGCTGCGCGTGCCCACCGGACCCGGCCTCGGGATCGAGATCGACCCGGACAAGCTCGCCCACTACCGCACCGACACCTGACCACCGCCCCACCACAGGAGTGACAGCCATGTCCGAGACCGCCACCGCCGCCGGCTCCGGCGCGAACGCCACCGCGACCTTCGCGCGCAAGGAACGCGCGGGCGCCGCCGCCGACCCGGCCCGGGTGTCCGCCATCGCCACCGACACCCTGCACGCCCTGCACGAGGTCATCCGCAGGCACCAGGTCAGCTACGCCGAGTACGACGCGCTGAAGGCGTGGCTGATCGAGCTCGGCGCCGACGGCGAGTGGCCGCTGTTCCTCGACGTCTTCGTCGAGCACGTCGTCGAGGAGGTCGCCCACGCCGACCGCCGCGGCGCGGTCGGCACCATCGAGGGCCCCTACTACGTGCCGGGCGCCCCGGTGATCGGGTCCGGGACCGCGGTGCCGATGCGGCCCGACGAGAAGGGGACCCCGCTGCTGTTCCAGGGCACCGTCACCGACCTCGACGGCGCGCCGGTCGAGGGCGCCACCGTGGACCTGTGGCACGCCGACGACGAGGGGTACTACTCCCAGTTCGCCCCCGGCATCCCGGAGTGGAACCTGCGTGCGGTCGTCCACACCGGCACCGACGGGCACTTCGCCTTCCACACCGTGCAGCCCGCGCCCTACCAGATCCCGACCGACGGCTCGACCGGCGCGTTCATCTCCGCCGCGGGCTGGCACCCGTGGCGCCCCGCGCACCTGCACCTCAAGGTGTCCGCACCCGGGAAGGCGCCGGTCACCACCCAGCTCTACTTCGACGGCGGCGACTACGTCACCGACGACGTCGCCCAGGCCGTCAAGCCCGAGCTCGTCCTGCGGCCCGGCCCGGCCGCGAGCGGCACCGGTCACGAGGTCACCCACGACTTCGCGCTGGACCCCGCCTGATGGCCCGCTTCGCGGTGCGGATGGAGGTCGACCTCCCCGCCGACATGGACGCCGACGTCCGGGCCGACCTGCTCGCCCGGGAGAAGGCGTGGTCGCAGCAGTGGCAGCGCTCGGGTGAGTGGGTGAGCATCTGGCGCTGCGTCGGCGAGTACGCGAACCTGTCGATCTTCGAGGTGCGCGACAACGAGCAGCTGCACGAGATCCTGTGGGGTCTGCCGCTGTTCCCGTACATGACCATGCAGGTCACCCCGCTGGCCACGCACCCGTCGGACATCCACGCCTGACCCCCGCCGGTGCGCCCGGGCCGGCCGCCGGGCGCACCGGGGGGCCACCTGCGCCGGCTTAGAGGTCATTTCAGAACGAGGTCGACGTGTCTGTTGTAGACGACAAGCGGCTATCTGACCTGCCGTTTGATCTGTCGTCGAGGGGTCAATGGAAACTCGACAAGTCGTTCTGAAACGACCTCTAAGAGGTCGCGCGGATTGGTCACAGCTTGGCCGCGGTCGAGTGTCTGGGGGCGAGGGCGGGTACGGGCCTGCCGATCATGAAGTTATCTACGCTTCGTGATCGTCTGGAGGCCGCGTGCCCACCCTGCCATCATGGCTGACCGAGCCGTTGTGGGACCAGTTCACCGCGCTGCTGCCTCATCGAGACGAGTTCGATCCCACCCATCCGCTGGGCTGCCATCGCCGCCGGATCGCGGATCGGATCGTGTTCGACAAGCTCCTGCAGGTACTGCGGTTCGGCTGCTCGTATGAGGGCATCGCTGACAGCACCTGCTCGGCGACCACCATCCGCGATCGTCGTGACGAGTGGATCAGGCTCGGGGTCTTCGCCCAGCTGCGTCGGATCGTCCTGGACGCCTACGACCGCATCGTCGGTCTGCTGCTGCACGACATCGCCGTCGATGGCGCCATCACCAAGGCCCCCGGCGGCGGCGAGGTCGCCGGTCCGTCGCCGGTGGACCGGCGCAAACAGGGTATGAAACGTTCGGTGCTCGTCGAGGGATACGGCATCCCGCTGGGCCGAGTCCTGGCCGGAGCCAACCGGCACGACTCCCCGCTACTGGGCCCCACCCTCGACCGCCTCGATGCTCTCGGCCCGCTGCCCGACGACATCACCGTGCACCTCGACGCCGGCTATGACTCCGGCAAGACCCGCGACACGCTGGCCGAACGAGGCCTGCACGGCGAGATCGCGCACAAGGGTGAGAAAGCGCCGATCCAGGCCACCCGCCGCTGGCACGTCGAGCGGACCAACGCTTGGCACAACAGCTTCAACCGGCTGCAGCGCTGCTACGAACGACGAGAAATCGTCGTCGACGCGTTCTTCGACCTCGCCGACACGATCGTCACACTCCGTAGCTTGATTCGGCAGGCCTGGACCACACACCGCTGGAACGCCCGACCTGCACGACGTCCATGATCACCAACCAATCCGCGCGACCTCTTAGCTTGATCTTTAACCTTCCGGAGCTGCTGCTGGGAGGTTGATGTAGTTCGGGCGGCGTGTCGGCGGGACATGGGTACGGCCACCGCTTGATCATCTTCGGGTTCCTTCCACAGAACATCGAAGACGAAAGCGGTGGCCGTGGTGGTCAGTGTGGCTTCTGCCGGGCCAGTGGTGCTCGGTGACACTCCGGTCGGGCGGGGTGATCTTGCCGGGTTTCGGCAGGAGTTCTACGCGTCGTTGACTGCGCGAGCGGATGCGCTGTTCGAGCTCACCGACGCCGTGTTGTGCGCGGACGGCCCGGTTCGCTCGCTACCGGAGCTGACCTTGGTGGCTGAGCACCGTCGCGGGCACGGCGCGATGTACGACGCGTTGGCCTGTGGCAGGATCTCCGCCCGGAGGCTGCGCCGGGTGCTGGCCGGTCTCCCGTTGCCCCGTGCCGTCGACGGTCGGATCGTGCTCGCCGTGGATGTCAGCCCGTGGCTGCGCCCGGACGCTACGACCAGCGATCAGCGGCTGTTCTGCCATGTCTACGGACGCGGAAAGGGCAACGCGCAGCTGATCCCGGGCTGGCCATACTCGTTCGTCGCCGCCCTGGAGACGGGCCGGACGTCGTGGACGGCGGTCCTGGACGCGGTTCGACTCGGCCCGGCCGACGACGCCACCGCGGTGACCGCCACCCAGCTACGCGCGGTCATCGAGCGACTGACCAGCGCCGGGCACTGGCGCCCCGGGGACCCGGACATCGTGATCGTCACCGACACCGGATACGACATCACCCGCCTCGCCTACGTACTGGCCGATCTGCCCGTCGAGCTGGTCGGACGACTGCGCTCGGACCGGGTCCTGCGCCTGCCCAAGCCGCCACGGCTGCCCGGCACGACCGGGCGCCCACCCAAGCACGGCCCGGAGATCGCCTTGAACCGGCCCGCCACCTGGATCGAACCGGTGCACACCACGACGACCAAGACCACCCGCTACGGCACTGCCGTCGCGACCAGCTGGGACCGGGTCCACCCCCGGCTGACCCGGCGCACGTGCTGGATCGACCACGCCGGCGAACTGCCGATCATCGAGGGCACCCTGCTCCGGCTGCAGGTCGACCACCTACCCGGCGACCGCGACCCGAAGCCCGTGTGGCTATGGAGCTCCGCCACCGACGCGAGCGCCGCCGACGTGGACCGCTGGTGGCAGGCGTTCCTCCGCAGATTCGATCTCGAGCACACATTCCGCCTGCTCAAGCAGACCCTCGGCTGGACAACCCCGAAGCTGCGCACCCCCGAAGCCGCCGACCGCTGGACCTGGCTGATCATCGCCTCCCACACCCAACTCCGCCTGGCCCGACCACTGGCCGCCGACCTACGCCGCCCCTGGGAACGACCCGCCGCCCCCACCCGGCTCACCCCGGCCCGGGTTCGCCGCGCCTTTCGGAACATCCGCGCGCGGACCGTCCTCCCGGCCAGTGCACCGAAACCCAGCCGACCCGGTCCCGGCCGCCCACCCGGCTCCCGCAACCGGCACACCCCGACCAGCCACGACGTCGGGAAAACGGTCAAACGCGACCGCACCATCACCGCGCGACGACAACACACAGGTTAAAAACCAAGCTTAGAGGTCGTTTCAGAACGACTTGTCGAGTTTCCATTGACCCCTCGACGACAGATCAAACGGCAGGTCAGATAGCCGCTTGTCGTCTACAACAGACACGTCGACCTCGTTCTGAAATGACCTCTTAGAGGTCGCGCGGATTGGTCACAGCTTGGCCGCGGTCGAGTGTCTGGGGGCGAGGGCGGGTACGGGCCTGCCGATCATGAAGTTATCTACGCTTCGTGATCGTCTGGAGGCCGCGTGCCCACCCTGCCATCATGGCTGACCGAGCCGTTGTGGGACCAGTTCACCGCGCTGCTGCCTCATCGAGACGAGTTCGATCCCACCCATCCGCTGGGCTGCCATCGCCGCCGGATCGCGGATCGGATCGTGTTCGACAAGCTCCTGCAGGTACTGCGGTTCGGCTGCTCGTATGAGGGCATCGCTGACAGCACCTGCTCGGCGACCACCATCCGCGATCGTCGTGACGAGTGGATCAGGCTCGGGGTCTTCGCCCAGCTGCGTCGGATCGTCCTGGACGCCTACGACCGCATCGTCGGTCTGCTGCTGCACGACATCGCCGTCGATGGCGCCATCACCAAGGCCCCCGGCGGCGGCGAGGTCGCCGGTCCGTCGCCGGTGGACCGGCGCAAACAGGGTATGAAACGTTCGGTGCTCGTCGAGGGATACGGCATCCCGCTGGGCCGAGTCCTGGCCGGAGCCAACCGGCACGACTCCCCGCTACTGGGCCCCACCCTCGACCGCCTCGATGCTCTCGGCCCGCTGCCCGACGACATCACCGTGCACCTCGACGCCGGCTATGACTCCGGCAAGACCCGCGACACGCTGGCCGAACGAGGCCTGCACGGCGAGATCGCGCACAAGGGTGAGAAAGCGCCGATCCAGGCCACCCGCCGCTGGCACGTCGAGCGGACCAACGCTTGGCACAACAGCTTCAACCGGCTGCAGCGCTGCTACGAACGACGAGAAATCGTCGTCGACGCGTTCTTCGACCTCGCCGACACGATCGTCACACTCCGTAGCTTGATTCGGCAGGCCTGGACCACACACCGCTGGAACGCCCGACCTGCACGACGTCCATGATCACCAACCAATCCGCGCGACCTCTTAGACGTCGTTTCAGAAGTGGTGGGCCCGGTTCTGCCGGTGACGGCGGGGCTGGCAGCATCGGCTGATGGTCGCGCCTCGTGTGTCTGAGAAGACGAAGATTTTCGAGTTGGAGATCGTCCTGACCGAGGTGGTGCCGGCGGGCCGGCGTCGGGTGCAGGTGCCGGGCGAGGTCGACTTGGCGGTGTTACACGAGGTGGTGCAGTCAGTGATGGGCTGGACGAACTCTCATCTGCACGAGTTCGAGATCGTCGGGCGCCGCTACGGGATCCCAGACCCGGACTGGCCCGGACAGGATGTCGCCGACGAGACGAAAGAGAAGCTGTTTCGGCTGGTCAAGGCTGGTGACCGGTTCGGTTACGTCTACGACTTCGGTGACAACTGGGCCCACGAGATCACCGTCGAGGCGGTCGCGGCCGTCGAGCCGGGAGTGTGCTATCCGCGATGCGTCGCCGGGCAGGGGGCGTGCCCGCCCGAGGACGTCGGCGGGATCGGGGGGTATGAGGACTTCCAGGCCGTGCTCGCCGACCCTGACCATCCCGACCGCGCCGAGCGCCTGGAGTGGGCGGGCGGGCCGTTCGACCCGCACCGCTTCGACCCTGACGAGGCCGACCGGGCCTTGGAGTGGCTGGCCTGGCGGCCGCTGGCCCCGACCTCGTAGGCGAGTGCCTCAGCGAGGGCTGGGTCGACCATCACTTCGGCTTCGGCTTCGGCTTGGTGAGGCGGCGGTGGCAGATCAGGGCGCAGGCCAGCGATAACAGCGCGGTGATCGTGGATTCGGCGCGGTCGTAGCGCAGCGCGAGGCGGCGGAAGTCCAGCAGCCAGGACATGGTGCGCTCGACGACCCAGCGGACCCGCCCGAGCCGGGTGGAGTCCTCGATCCCGCGCCGGGCGATCCGCACCCCGATCCCACGCCCACTCAGGTAGCGGCGGCAGCGGGGATAGTCGTAGCCCTTGTCGGCGTGCACCTTGTCCGGCCGACGTCGCGGACGCCCCGGCTGTCCCGCCCGTTCGCGGACGCCGGGGTTGGTGTCCAGCAGCGGGGCGAGCATCCGACTGTCGTGGGCGTTCGCCCCGGTGACCAGCGCATGCAGCGGGAGCCCGCCTCGGTCGCAGAGCACGTGGTACTTGCTGCCCGCCTTCCCGCGATCGGTCGGCGAGGGCCCGGTGGCCTCGCCGCGGCGCTTGGCCCGCACGCTCACGCTGTCCACCGCCGCCCGCGACCAGTCCAGCAGGCCCTGCTGGGCGAGGCGGTCGAGCATCACCCGGTGCAGCTGGGCCCAGACCCCGGCCTGCTGCCACTGCCGTAGCCGCCGCCAGCAGGTCACTCCGGACCCACAGCCGAGCTCGGCGGGCAGCGCGTTCCAGCTGATCCCGGTCTTGAGCACGAACACGATCCCGGCCAGAGCGGCCCGATCCGGCACCCGCGGACGGCCTGTCCGTCCCCGCTTGTGCTTGCGCGGCTTGGGCAGCAGCGGCTCCACCAGCGCCCACAGCTCGTCGCTCACCAATCGCTCGACACAAGATCGCCGCGCCACGACCGGACATGATCAGCTACCAGCGCCGATCCACACAGGACCGACACGCCGACTTCTGAAACGACCTCTAATACTCCAGCCGCACTTCGTTAGCTGAGCTGTCTTCGTCGTCGATAGTGGCTTTCGCGGGCTCGGTGTTGGTGGCGACGTCGCCAGGTCGACCAGGCCCAGCACGGCGCCTGGGTGGGAATGTGGATCAGAGGTGCCAGGAGACGTCGGATCTCGGCGAGGGTGAGCGGGATGAGCCCGTGATCAGGTCTTTTGGGGCGATCGCCGCGGTGACCGAGAGGTAGGCGTGGGCGAGAATAGCCAGGGTGACGTGGCGGTACCAGGCGTCGTAACGCCGCACTTGATAGTGGTCGAGCCCGACCTCGTTCTTCGCGGTCTGGAAGCACTCCTCGATCGCCCACCGCGTGCCGGCGACGCGGATGAGGTCGTCGTCGGTGGTGCCGGGCGGGCCGGCGCACAGGTAGTAGGCCAGATCGTGCTCCTCGCCGGCGGAGAGCTGTGTGTCGGTGAGGATCTGACGTCGGACCAGTAGCCATCGGCCCCATCCGGCCGGGGCGTTCTCGGGCGGATACAGCGAGGCCACGGCCCAGTCGTAGAAGCGTTCTCCCTTCACACCCGGACCGGCTGAGCGGCGCTTCCACGCCCGTCCGGGAGCGCGGGCGACCAGGTCGTCGGCCCGTCGTGAGCCGCTGATCTGACAGATGTCGGCGTCCAGGGACAACGGGACGGACTGGCTGCGCGGAACCGCGACGACGTAGCCGATCCGGCGCTGCTCGCACCAGGTGCGGAACTTGTAGTCCTGCCCGTATGCCTCGTCCGCGGTCACCCATCCTGCGGGAACCCCGGCATCGAGGGCACGGCCGAGCATTTCCTTGGCCAGCGTGGCCTTGGTGGCGAACTCGATCTCCTCAGGCACCGCCGCGGCTCGGCAGCGTTCCCGATCACCGGTCCAGGACTTGGGCAGGTAGAGCTCGCGGTCGATCAACGTCCGGCCCTTGCTCGTGGCATAGGCACAGAAGACTCCGAGCTGGCAGTTCTCCACCCGCCCGGCAGTGCCCGAGTACTGGCGCTGCACCCCCGCCGACTTCGTCCCCTTCTTCAGGAACCCGGTCTCATCGACGATCAGCACCCCACCGGACTCGCCGAGGTGCTCGACGACGTAATCCCGCAGGTCATCACGGACACCGTCGACATCCCAGGTCGCGGAGTTGAGCAGCCGCTGCATCCCATCCGGAGTCGTGTCACCGGCGACCTCGGCCAGCGTCCACCCGTTCTTCCCCGCCAACGGCGCCAACAACCCCCGCACATACGCCCGCGCCCGACGCCGCGGTTCCGTCCGGAAGAACCGGCCCGCCACCAGCCCGAACAGCCCATCCAGGCCACCGGCCCACGCCTCGAGATCCTCCTCCACCTGCACAAGATCGAAGCTTAGCGCACATCAACATCACAAACTGCGGCTGGAGTACTAAGCGAGCTCCTCAACCGGCACTCGATGAGCTCCCCGCACTCGTCGAAGAAGCCGTCCGGGCCGGTGCGACCATCCGTCTGCACCTCGACGTTCCCTCGAACGTACCCACGGCGGTGGGCATCGCCGCCTACCGGATCGCGCAGGAGGCGATCAGCAACGCGGTCAGGCACGCCCCGGCGCTGCGATCGACGTGTCGGCAGGCGCACACGACGGCGCAGTGCTCATGGCGATCGAGAACGAAGCGGGGAACAGCGAGCGGCTGGAGAAGGTCGCCTCCGCGCGGGGACACGGACTCATCGGCATGCGCGAGCGCGCGTCGATGCTCCGCGGCACGCTGACAGCGGGACACACCACCTCCGGCGGTTTCCGCGTCGCGACATCCCTTCCGCTTGACAACCGCCTTTCCGCAGGCGATGTCCCTCCGACAGCGCCGGACACGGCTGAGCGAGAAGAGACGGGCCGATGATGCCGGAGCCAGCCAACACGAGCGTCGACATCACGGTGATGATCGTGGACGACCAGGCGATGGTGCGGGGAAGCTTCGCCGCCCTGCTCGACGCGCAGCCCGACATCCGGGTCGTCGCGCAGGCGGCTGATGGCGCCGAGGCGGTGCGATGCGCAGAAGACACCAACCCGGATGTCGTCCTCATGGACGTGCGGATGCCCGTGATGGACGGTCTCGAGGCGGCCCGCCGCATCCTGAGCCCCGAACGTCCGTCGCCGCACGTGCCCAGAGTGGTGATGGTGACGACGTTCAACGTCGACGACTACGTGCACGAAGCACTGCGCGCCGGAGCGAGCGGCTTCCTGCTGAAGGACGCCTCGCCCGACGAACTCACGCGCGCCGTGCGCGTGGTCGCCGCCGGCGACGCGCTCCTGTCCCCCAGCGTCACACGTCAACTCCTGGAGCACTTCGCCGACCGGCGCGAGCCGGTGCACTCGCGTACGTCGCTCGCGCTGGACGATCTCACCGATCGCGAACGCGAGGTCTTCGTGCTGATCGGGCGCGGACTGTCGAATCGCGAGATCGCAGCCGAGCTGTTCATCGGGGAGCAGACGGTCAAGACCCATGTCGGAAGGCTGTTGCAGAAGGTTCCGGCACGCGACCGCGTGCAGCTGGTCATCACGGCATACGACGCGGGGCTCGTGACACCGCGCTGACGACCCCGCGCTCCCGGCTCAGACGAGAAGCAGGACGATCGACAGCACTATCTGCCCCGCGCCGGCGGTGGCCCCGACCACGGCGGTCCAATCGGTCCGGTACTCAGTCGCCGTGAATATCGAGACCAGCCCGCACACCACAGCAACCACCGCAAAGCCGATACCGTGCATAGTGCCGGGTCGCTGGCCCTGCTCGCCGCCGCCACCTCGGCACTGGCGGACGCCTCTGCGGCCGTCGTGGTCTCGGCCAGCTCGGTGGCGCGCTCACCGAGCTGCGCCTCTATCCCCACCTCGCAACACCGACGACGCGACGTGAGTCTGGGAGAACACCCAGGCCCTGCTCGAGTTCACCCTCAAGGGCCCCGGCCCTGCGAGGCGCCCCACCTCGACCACCCGCCGAGCGCCTCTCACTCGGCGGGAGTGTCATGGGCGTCCGGCCTCGATCCCGGCCGAGCACAGCCAGACCGGCACGGTCGAGAGCTCACGACCCACCAGGTCCGGTGCGCTGTGCCGCACTCTCCAGCCAGGTCCACAGGGCGTTCTCCCGTTGGGAATCGTAGGACTCCATCGACGAGGATGTGACAGTGGTGCGGTGCAGGTAGGCCCCGGTCATTGCCACGGTGCGGCCGGTCACGGCGTCGGCGAGCTTGTGGCCCGCGGCGACCGGGGTGTCGACAAGCGGGGTGGGGGCCAGAGCGGGGACGACGTAGCGCATCAGCAGCTCTGATACGCCACCCGCGTCGCGGGCCAGCCCGGTGCCGATCACGAGGCTGGGGTTGTAGGCCACGATGTCGACCCCGTCGGGCAGTCTGCGCGCCCACTCGTGCACCAGGTGGATGCCGCCGAGCTTGCTGGTGGCGTAGGCGCGTCGCCCGGCGCGCACCGTGCCCGATCGCGGGTACGCCCCGGGGTGGAACAGGACCTCCGGCGTGGTCCAGCGGGGGGAGGGAAACGTGCCGCCGGTATGCCGCAGGTCGCCGAAATGAGCGTCGCTGACGGTGACCACGACACGCGCCGGCCGTCGCAGATGAGGATGCAGCCGGCGCAGCAGCAGGTGGGTCGAGAGCACGTTGACCGCGAAAGTCGTCTCGTAGCCGTCGGCCGTGGTGTGCAGGGCGCTGTCGAGGGAGACCCCGGCATTGCACACCACCCGCCTCAGGGTGGGGAGCTCGCCGGTGTCGAGCAGATCCTCGACCTGCCCTGCGGCGGCATCGACGCTCGCCGTGCTGGCCAGGTCCACGTCGATCGCCGAAACGTGCGCAGAGAGCGCCTGGAGCTGCGGAATGACCTGGGCCGCTGAGGAAGCCCGAGCGAGGACGACCAGGTGGACGCCGGGATCGCGCCGCAACAGTTCCTTCGCGGCTTCCAGCCCGATTCCGCGGGTCGCGCCGGTCATCACGAGCGTGTGGGTGGGTGTGGACACGGTAGTTCTCCTCCGGTGTGGGTGCGATCGCCCTGCAAGCTGGGGCGACGACGCCGTCGGCGATGACACTGCGCGGCGAACACCCGGGCGAAGGAGGCCCTGACCAGGATGGTCCCGGCAGGACCAGGCTGCTGGTCCTCCTACGAGCCGGGCCCGGGGCAGACTGGGCGCCGTGGTGAACTCGGGCCGACCCGATCTCGGCAGCTACCTGCGACGACGCCGCGCGCTCGTGGCGCCACCGGCAGCCCCGGACGGTGCCAGCGGGGCGCGTCGCCGTGTCCCCGGTTCGCGTCGCCAGGAGCTGGCCGAGCTCGCGTCGATCTCCGTCGAGTACTACACCCGCCTCGAGCAGGGCCGGGCTCCGCGCCCGTCCCGAGAAGTCCTCACCACCCTGGCGCGCGCCTTCGCGCTCACCGAACCAGAGCGCGACCACCTCTTCCGGCTCGCCGGGGAACTACCACCGGAACGCTCGGAGCCATCTGGTGCCGTGCGCCCTGGGTTGCTGCGTCTGATCAGCCGACTCGACCCGAGCATCCCGGTGATCGTGCACGACGGGCGTCTCGATCTCGTGGCGACCAACTCCTCGGCCACCGAGCTCTTCGGCTCCGTCGCTGGTGAGGGTCTCTACGGCCGCAACATCGCCCACCGGGCTTTCACGTCATCAGCCCTCGCCGACCGCCTCGACCGAGACGGCCAACGCCAGCTGCTGCGCGTGGCCGCCGCCGAACTACGCGCCGCACTGAGCCGCTACCCCGATGACCTCTACCTGCTCGGGCTGTTCCACGACCTCACCGCCACCAGCCCTACCTTCTGCGAATGCTGGGAACGAGGCGAAGTCGGCGCCTGGCGATCAGCCCTCAAACGCCTCCACCACCCCAGCGCCGGCTGGCTGGACTTCGACGTCGAGGTGCTCCACGACCCAGAGCGGGATCATCGGTTCATGCTCTACATCCTCACCTCCGAGGCCTCCGACCAGCACTCCCCAGGTCGCGACGACTGAAGACACGGTTCACGCCGGTGAACACTGACCGGCGCTCTCGGAGTCCGACCGGCACGGCGCAGTCTCTACACCAGATCACCCGCCACGTGTCGAGCCCCGAGCGCCTCACGACGAGTGAGGATGACGCGGACTGGCGGGCTCACCGGCGTACGAACAGCGCCGACGGTTGCTGGGCGACGCGGTCTGTGCCGCCACTGCGTTCGATGGTCATCAGCGCTTCTCCGTCTCGGGGCGCACGCCCCGCGACGGCCGACGGTGAGTATCGAACGACGAGCGCTCGCGCCGCGCAGGCAGCCCTGACCTTCATCGTCTCCTCGCTCATGCTGGTCGGTCGACAGAAACTGGTGCTGTCGAGGGCGGCGTAGCCGTGAGCGAGCACGATCACCTGATCGGTGAGCTACACGCCAGTGCCACCCGCGAGGGACTGAGCGGGCTGGAGGAAACGATCGATCATGGCGCGGGCCGCGGCGGCCAGCCCCTCGTCGCCGGCGCCCGCTGCGCGGGAGTCCGGTACCGATCTGAGCCCGCACCTCGTCGGCCTGCGCGTCGAACACGTCCCCGAACATGGTGGTGTCGGTCGGGTCGGGCGTGATGACGTCGACTCGTACGCCTACGGCCCGCGATCGCCGCGGCGCTCTGCTGGAGCTCGGAGGTGACCTGGTCGATGAAGGACCTCAACGGAGCGGATCTCCAGGTCGACAGGGCCAGCTGCAGGGCTGACCCGGGCCGGTCTCCGTGCCGTGACGAGGGACGGAGCAGTCCGCGGGCAGCAGCGACGTCGGACGCGGCGCTGCTCGACGCCGACCGCGCAGGGCCCGGTGTTCGCCACTGCCCGAGAGGCCCGCCCGGAGCGGCCGCGGTGACGCTCGGGGGCGAGGGGCCGCCACCGCCAGGTCTGCGTCATACCGTGCCCGACCCCCGAAAGGGGGCTGTGACCCGGGTGCCGATCGATGGATCCAGGATCAGGCCGGCAGTTGGGCAGACTGGCCCCGGACCAGGCAGGACGAACCGGCATCGACTCCGGGATGCACGCATGTGGACGCCGTCCGCCGAACGGGGATCTCTCCGGGCTCCCGGTCCCGGCCCGGGATCCTCGGGCGAGCCGGACCACCTGGCCGAGGTCTTGTTCGCCCCCGCGGCCCAGGCGTCGTCGCCGCCATCCGCGACCAGGAGCTCGTCGACTTCTTGCCGACCGTGTCGCGCAGCCGACCTGGGTGACCTCGGCCTGCAGTGGACGGATCGCCGGGGTGCCCGGCCTACTCGAGAGCTGTCGGACCGTGGTCTGGCACATTCCCGGAATCGGGGCTCCATCGGGCCGCGGTCCTCACCATCGCGTCCAGCTCCGAGGCGACGCGGGGGGCGACCCCACCCGCGGGACGAGCGGTGCGCGACACCGGCTCGATCCGAACGGGAGCCCCCCGCAGCGGCCCGTCCGGCCCGTAACAGGCACCACCGACGGCATCGGGATCGACGAGAGCGCGCACCAACGGCCATGCCGCAGTGTCCTTACCCTGCGCCCACGGGGTGCTGGGGTTGCGCTGATATCGACGACCGGGTGCATCAGTGACTCCTGCCCGGGCCGGGGTCCTGGCATCGACGCCGACACCGGGGATGGCGACGACCGAGGCCACCGGGGTGCCCTCGTCCCGGAGCGTACGATCCAGTTCGTAGGCGTAGGTCTCGAGCACGGCCTTGGCCTTGACATAGGCCAGCAGCCGCAACCGAGGCACTCGCAGCAGATCATCGACCGCCGTTCGGATCCCCCGGACGAATCCGGTGCTGACCGACACGATCCGCGTCTGTCCTCCCTGCTCGAGGGCGGCCCGGGAGAGCGACGGCAGGACGACCGAGGCGAGCGCGGCGTTCCCGACGGCGTGCGTCCCGATCTGCAACGGGAGTCCGTCCGCTGTCGCCCCCGACAGTGTGAAGACCGGTCCGGCATTGAGCAGGACCCCGTGCAGCGCCGGGAGCTCCGCGAGCGGACCCGCCGCTGCCGCGACCGACGACAGCGAGGCGAGATCGACGACCACCGAGCTCAGGTTCGCCCCGGGTACGTGCTCGCTGATCGCACGTTCGGTCGCAGCGAGCCGCCCCGCGGAACGCCCGAGCAGGACGACGTGTGCACCCGCCGCGGCGAGTTGCTCAGCCGCGAAGTACCCAATCCCTGCCGTCGCCCCCGTCACGGCGAGAACCCGGCCGGACTGGTCGGGAAGTGCATGCGGATCCCAGGACATACCCACTCCAATCGGATAGTTTATCCGTCATGCCCGACGCTACCGGATGATTCATCCGTTTACGAGGTAGGATGCAGACATGGGAGCGCTACGGTCCGACGCACGACGGAGCCGGCAACGGATCCTGGATGTCGCACGGGGTCACGATCGCCAGACGCTGCGCCACAACGACCTGGCACGAGAAGCGGGCGTAGGAGTGGCGACGGTCTACCGGCACTTCCCGACGACCCAGGCACTCCTCGAAGCGTTGGCACACGAGGCCCTCATCAGACTCGACTCCGCGTGCACGACCGCGCTGGCCAGGGACGACCCCTGGGACGCCCTGGTCGGACTCATCGACGACGCCCTGACGCTGCAGCTCCAGGACGACGGCCTCCAGAGCGTGCTGGTGGGCCGGACCAGCGACTCCCCGGAGATCCGGCAGCTCACCGCCGACATCCTCGCCATGTCCGACCGGGTCGTCCGGCGCGCGCACGACGCCGGGGTCCTGGAGCCCACTGTGACAGCGCAGAGTCTTCAGCACCTGGTGTGTGGGATCGAGCACGCGATACGGATCGGCGTTCCCGACGATCGCCGAGCGCTCCAAGCGGTACTGCTGCACGGAATCCGGCCCCATGACTGAACCGGCGCCACCGATGGCAGACCGGTAGCACGGCACGCTTCTCTTCCAGAGCCGCCCTGTTCAGGCAGCAGCCGGCGGCAGCGAGTCCGTCCAAGTGCTACGGACCCCGCGCTCATGCGCTCCCGACCTGCAACTCGGACCAACCGCAGCGGGGTAGCCCGGCTCTACGCCCAGTTCGCAGCAGATCTCCGAACCGGAACCGCCGATGCGCCGGATCTCGCGGTCGCACTCGATCGCCACCGGTACTCGGCGAACTAGGGCGTGTCTCCTAAAGTGCGCAACCAGGTGACGATGGCCTTCAGTGCAACTCCGCCGCGGTAGGTCAGGGCGAGTTTGTCGTAGCGGGTCGCGAGGCCGCGCCACTGCTTGACCTCGCAGAACCCGCGTTCGACGACGTTGCGGCCGCGGTAGTCGACCCGGTCGAACGCCGGTGGTCGACCGCCGCGTGTGCCGCGTCGTTTCCGGTGTCCCTGCTGGTCAGCCGGCTCCGGGATGACCGCGACGATCCGTCGTCCGCGCAGGTGGGCGCGGATGGCGCGTGAGGAGTAGGCCTTATCTGCGCGGACCCGCTCGGGTCGGGTCCGCGGTCGGCCCGGACCGACCCGTCCGACGCTCAGATGTGACATCAGGTGCGCGAACATCGGGGCGTCACCGGCCTGGCCAGGGCCGACCAGTACGACCAGCGGGCGGCCGTGTCCGTCAACGAGCTGGTGGATCTTCGTGCCGAGCCCTCCGCGGGAGCGGCCCAAGGCGTGATCGGGCGGCTCGATCAGCAGATTCTTGTAGTTCGATCCGGCCCCCTGTGTCCCGCTTCAGGGTCGCGGCGTGTTGGTGAGCGCGGATGATCGTCGAGTCGACCGACACGGCCCAGTCCACGAGACCGGCGGAGTCGGCATCGGCGAGCAGAGCTGCGAGAACCTGGTCCCAGGTGCCGTCACCGCAGTAGCGGCGGTGGCGTTTCCATAGGGTCTGCCACAGCCCGAACTCGACCGGGACATCACGCCAGGCCAGCCCGCAGCGGAACCGGTAGATGATCCCCTCGATCACTCTGCGGTGATCGGCGAACGGGCGCCCTGGCATCCCGTCCGACGAGGGCAGTAACGGCTCGAGTCGGTCCCACTGGGCATCGGTCAGGACGGCACGGCGCGACACCTACTGATCATCGCGCAGGCCCGACCAGCCGGGTTAGGAGACGCGCCCTAGGCGGCCGGCCCCGCGGCCGTTACATCCTGTCCGCCCGTCGGGCGCCCCGATGCTGCCGTGTGTGCCCATCGGCAACGGTGGTCGGGCCACGCCGATCACCTGCCGCTCACTCGAACCCCACGTGGTTTTCGTTGGGTTTCCGTTGGATTTGACCACGGTACGGGCTGTGCAGGAAGCGGCGCAACGCTCTGAGCTGGGACAGAGTGCGGCGGGCCGGGCTCGAACCGGCAACCTGACGGGTTATGAGTCCGCTGCTCTGACCAATTGAGCTACCGCCGCGGCGAGCCGGAGAGTACCGGAGCCGCGACGCCCGGCACCTGCGTCACCCCGGTCCTCCGCCGGGGCCGGACTGCCCCCGCCCTAGGCTGTGCCGGCATGCGGCTCGGTTACCTCACGCACGTCACCGGTGACGATCCGTCACGCGCCTACCGCGAGACGATCCGGCTGGCGGAGCGGGCCGAGGAGCTCGGGTACGACTCGTTCTGGGTAGCTCAGCACCACGACGGGCATCTCGGCGGGCGGCTGCCGTCGCCGCTGGTGCTGCTGGCCGCGGTGGCCGAGCGGACCCGGCTGATCCGGCTCGGGACGGCCGTCGTCGCACTGCCGCTGGAGGACCCGCGCCGGCTCGCCGAGGACGCCGGGGTGCTCGACGCGCTCTCCGGGGGGCGACTGGAGCTCGGTGTCGGCGCGGGGGCCGATCCCGATGCGGCCCGGCGGTTCGGTCGCCGTCACGACGACCGGCACCGCGACACGGTGGCCGCGCTCGACGTCCTACTGGAGACGCTGCCGCCGGCGCTGGCCGCGCAGCGGGTGTGGTGGGCGACGTCGACGCCGTCGTCGGTGGACGCCGCCGCCGTCCGTGGGGTGGGGGTGCTGTCGGGCCGGGTGCCCTCCTCGGGCGGGGATGTCGTCCCCGAGCTGGCCCGGTACTGGACCTACGCCCGGGGCGTCCCGCGGGTCGCGCTGTCCCGGCCGCTCCCGGCGGGCCACTCGACCGGCCGGATCATCGACGACCTGCTCGCCGACCCCGCCCTGCCCTGGGCGGGCGAGATCATCGTCCAGGCCCAGCCGTCGACCGCGCGGGCCGACGTCCACGACGAGGTCATGGAGCGGACCGCGCGCTTCGTGCGGCCGTTCCTCGGGGTGGCCGGACCCGCGCACGGGACTGCTGTCGTCGAGGAGGTCGACACCGACGACGACCCCACGCCCACGATGCGGCCACGGCCGGTGGTGCGTCCGTCCCGGTAGAGCGGGGACGCGTGCCGAGGACGCCCCGGGAGGGACGCGCGTTCCGCGGAACGCTCATCCCCGGCGTGCGAGGTCGGCCAGCCACTTCTTGAGCAGCACCGTCTCCGGGACACCGAGCACGTCGTTGTCGTCGGGCAGCGCGAGCAGCGCAGCGGCGGCGTCTGCGGGGCGCTGAACGCCCGGGGAGCCCTGCCCACCGGTGACGGCCGCGAGGGTGGCCTCCCGCATGTCGGCCGACAGCCCCGGGTCCGGGCGGGCGGTGATGATCTGGCGCAGGGTGACGCCGACGTTGGCCGCCAGGACGTGCGCCGCGGCACGCTCCGGGTCGACGGTCAGTCGACCCCGGCGGTGCGCCTCGCGGGTCAGGGCGAGCAGGGCCGCCGCCGGGCCGTCCTGGGCGGCGGGCCGGCGGCCGGGCGTGACCTGCCCGTACATCAGGGCGTAGAAGCCCGGGTGGCCGATGCCGAACGCGACGTGGGCGTCCCAGCCGTCGCGGATGTCCTGGATCGGGTCCCCACTGGACTCCTGGGCCTCCTTGGCGGCCAGGTACCGGGCGAACCCGTGCTCGACGACGGCGTCCAGCAGACCCTCCTTGCTCCCGAAGAAGTGGTACAGCGTCGGGAGCCGTACACCGGCGGCGTCGCAGATCGCCCGCAGCGGAACGCTCTCCCCCGGCGAGGCGGCGATGAGGTCGGCCGCCGCGTGCAGGAGCCGGTCACGGGTCCCGAGCTCCACCGGTTGATCTGCCACGGCCCCACTGTAGGGCGGCCGCCCCGGGCCGGGGCGCGGGCGGCGGACCGGCCGCCACCCCGCCCCGGCACCCACGACGACACCCTCAGCGCGTGGTGTAGCCGCCGTTGGCGAAGATCGTCTGCCCGGTGATCCAGTTCCCCTCGGTCGCCAGGAAGCGCACGATCGGCGCGATGTCCTCGATCTTCGTGAGCCGGCCTCCCATGGCCATCGACTTGTGGAACTCGACCCGTTCCGGGGTCTCCTGCGGGTAGAAGAACGGCGTGTCCATCGGGCCGGGGGCGACGTTGTTCACCGAGATTCCGCGGTCGGCGAACTCCTTGGCCGCCGCGCGGGTGAAGTGCTCGACCGGGGCCTTGCCACCGGCGTAGGTCGAGTAGCCGTCGGTGAACGCGGCCAGCAGCGACGTGACGACGGTGATGACGGCGCCGTTGTCGGCGAGGCTGCGGCCCGCCTCCTTGATGAAGAAGTACGCGGCCTTGGAGTTGATGTCGAACATCGCGTCGTACTCGGCCTCGGTGGTGTCCACGATCGGCTTGCGGAGCACCTTGCCCACGGCGTTGACGGCCACGTCGATCGGTCCGAGCGACCCGGCGGCGTCGGCGAAGAGCTGCTCGACCTGCGCCGGCACGGTCAGGTCCCCCTGCAGGAGCACCCCCTCGCGACCGGCCGCCTCGACCGCCTTCAAGGTCTCCTCCGCCTCGGCGCGCGAGGACCCGGAGTTGTAGTGGATCGCGACGTTCGCCCCGGCCTCGGCGACCTGCCTGCTGATCAGGCCTCCGAGGTTCTTGCCGCCCGCGGCGACGAGCACGTTCCGGTCCTGCAGCGACTGCGTGGTCATGCGTTCTCCCCGATCGAATGTGTATCGCTTGTACAGCTATGTGTATCACTCATACAGAGTGTTGTCGACCGCGGCCGCTCAGAACGCCCAGGTGCCCGTCATCAGCGCGATCCCCGTGACGGCCAGGAGCCCGACGACGACGTGCTCGCCCGTCCCGCCGGTGCGGAAGCGCAGGGCCCGTGGCCAGCGGATGCCCTCCAACGGCCAGAACGCGAACCGGTTCCCGTGCGAGGTGAGCTCGTCGCCGATCGCGCCGACCCAGCACCCCGCGCCGGCCGCGACACCGGTCCAGACCGCCGTCTGTCCGGGCAGCAGGAACCCGGTCCCCCACCACGCCAGCATCCCGACCGCCGCGGCGAACACCGGCGAGTGCGACAGCCCGCGGTGCGACACCCCGGTCGTCACCCGCGACAGCCACCGGATCACCCGGCACAGCAGCCAGGTGACCGGCGGCAGTGCCCGCGCCGCGACGCTCGACGGGTGGTCCAGGTCCGGGGCGAACGCGGCCAGCGCGCACACCACCACGACCACCGGCACCAGCACCGGCGGTGGCGGCACCGCCGAACACACCGCGAGTCCCAGCACCGCACCCGACAACGCGTGCGTACGCCCCATCATCGTGACCCCACCCCTTCCGGAAGAACACGGAACGTAAGCACGTGACACCGCGTCGCCCGGTCCCGACACGCTCGGGACGGTCTTGACCGCATCCGGCGGGCCGCGCAGGCTCGCACCGTGACGCAGCGGTGGCGCAACTGGGCGGGCAACCAGCGCACCCGTCCGATCAGGACGGTCCGGGCGCGCGACACCGCCGACGTCGTCGAGGCCGTCCACCGGGCCGCCGGACAGGGCCTGCGGGTGCGCCCGCTCGGCAGCGGTCACTCCTTCACCGGCATCGGCGTGCCGGACGGCGTCGCGCTCACCGGCCCCGCCGACCCGGCCGCGATCCGGCTCGGCGGCGGGCTCGTCACCGTCCCGGCGGGGGTCACCCTGCACACGCTGAACCGGTGGCTGTGGGACCGTGGCCGCGCGCTCCCCAACCTCGGCGACATCGAGGCCCAGACCGTGGCCGGCGCGATCTCCACCGGCACCCACGGCACCGGTGCCGGGTACCGCGGCATCGCCGACGGTGTGCGCGGGCTGCGCCTCGTCGACGGGCTCGGACAGCTCCACGAGCTGCGCCCGGACGTCGACCGCGACCTGTTCGACCTGGCGCGGGTGGGGCTCGGGGCGCTCGGCGTCCTGGTCGAGGTGACGCTGGCGACCGTGCCCGCGTTCCACCTGCACGCCCGCGAGGCCGCGCGCCCGCTCGCCGAGGTCCTCGACGGCCTCGACGACCTCGCAGCCGGGCACGACCACGTCGAGTTCTACTGGTTCCCGCACACCACCACCGCGGTGCTCAAGACGAACGACCGGACGGAACGGCGCTCGCCCGGGCGCGGCCGGGTCGCCGCGCTGGCCGGCGACGAGGTGCTCGGCAACGGCGCGTTCGGGCTCGTCCAGCACGTCGCTGCGCTCGCCCCGCCGCTGGTCCCGCGGCTCAACCGGGTCATGGCAGGACGGATGGCCGCCGGGGAGTACGTGGCCCCGTCGTTCACGGTGTTCTGCAGCCCGCGCCGGGTCCGGTTCCTCGAGATGGAGTACGCCGTGCCGCGGGCCGCGTTGCCCGAGGCGTTCGCCGGACTGCGGGCCGCCGCCGCGCGGCACGCCCACGACGTCGCGTTCCCGGTCGAGGTTCGGATCCTGCGCGGCGACGACATCGCCCTGTCCACCGCCCACGGCCGCGACACCGCCTACCTCGCGGTGCACGTCCACGCCCGGCGTCCGCACGCGGCGTACTTCGGCGCCGTCGAGTCGGTGCTGTCCGCACTGGACGGACGCCCGCACTGGGGCAAGCTGCACACCCGCACCGCGGAGCAGCTGCGCCCACGCTATCCGCGGTTCGACGCGTTCGTCGCCGCGCGGGACCGGCTCGACCCGGAGGGCCGGTTCCGCAACCCCTACCTCGACCGGGTCCTGGGGGTGCCGTGCACGTCGACGACCTGACCACGCCCGCGCTGCTGGTCGACGCGGCCGCGCTGGAGGCCAACCTGGCGGACATGGCCGCGCTGCTGCCCGGCCCGCGGCTGCGCCCGCACGTCAAGGCGCACAAGACCACCGGGCTGGCCCGCCGGCAGGCCGCGCACGGCCACACCGGGTTCACCTGCGCCACGGTGCGCGAGGTCGAGGGGATGGCCGCGGCCGGGCTGGGCACGGACCTGCTGCTGGCCAACGAGGTGCTCGACGCCCGTCGGCTCGGCGCCGTCGTCGAGTCGGGCGCGCGGGTCACCGTCGCGATCGACTCGGAGCAGACGCTGCGCGCCGCCGTCGACGGTGGGGTGCGGGAGGTGCTGGTCGACGTCAACATCGGGATGCCGCGCTGCGGGATCGCGCCCGCCCGCGCGGGCACGCTCGCCGATGCGGCCCGCGCCGTCGGGCTCACGGTGCGCGGGGTCATGGGCTACGAGGGCCACCTGCAGATGGTCGCCGACGAGGCCGAGCGGGCCCGGCTGACCGCCGAGTGCACCGACCGGCTCCGCGCCGCGCACGCCGACGTCGGCGGCGAGATCGTCTCCGGCGGCGGCACCGGCACGCACGCGATGAACACCGTCTGCACCGAGATCCAGGCGGGCTCCTACGCACTCATGGACACCGCCTACACCGCCGCCGGGCTGCCGTTCCGCCCCGCGCTCACCGTCCTGTCCACCGTGGTCTCGACGACCGCGCCGGACGGTGACCTGCCCGGCTGGGCGGTCGCCGACGCCGGGCTCAAGGCGTTCGGCATGGACCACGGCAACCCCACCGTCCCCGGCGGGACCGTGTGGTTCTGCGCCGACGAGCACCTGGTGTTCGCCGCCGACACCCCGCCACGCACCGGGGACCGGGTCCGGATCCTGCCTGCCCACGTCGACCCGACCGTCGCGCTGCACGAGCGGATGCACCTCGTCGACGGCGACGAGGTGCTGGAGACGTGGGAGGTCGACCTGCGCGGCTGGTGACGCCTACCGGCCGAACCTCTCCCCCAGCGCCGCCAGGCCCGCACCGAACACGCCGTTCGCGAACAGGCCCGCGAGGTCGCCCTCGTCGGCCCCGTCGGCGTCGAACTCGGTCCACCACTCGCCGAAGGTGTGCCCGACCGCGGTGACCGGGGCCAGCCGCACGGTGGAGACGTAGCGGCGCACCGGGAACGGCGACTCGAGGATCTCGTAGGTGAGGGCGTGACCGCGCTCGTCGAGGGCGGTCAGCTCCTCGACGACGGTGCCGCCGCCCTCGGCGAGGGTCAGCCGTCGCTGCGCGCCGATCTCGCTGCCGGACGCACCGCGGATCAGCTCGCAGGTCGCGATCGCCGGGTGCCAGCGGTGCAGACCACCGAAGTCGCGGACGTGCGGCCACACCTCGGCCAGCGGCGCCGTGATCACGGCGCTGGAGTAGGGACGGGGCATCGGGGACTCCTCCTCGGGGGTGTCAGGACTGCCGGCGCAGGTGGGGGGCCTGCGCCGCGAGCTGGTCGAGCTGGCTGCGGACGTCGTCGAAGCCGCTGTCGACCCGCAGGTCCAGGGCGATCGACGCCGCGTGCTCGGCGGTGTCGTGGAACGCGGTGCGGGCGACCTCGAGGCGGGCGCCGACCGTGCGGGCGACCTCGCTGCCCTGGCCCGCGGACTCCAGGCTCTCCCCCATCCGTGCGGTGCGCAGGGCCTCCGCGAGCTCGGCGTCGAGGTTGCGTCCGATGTCGCGCAGCCAGTCCTTGGCGGGTCCGTCGGGCACCGTGCGCACGACGCCGTGGAAGGCGGTCACCGAGCCGACGCAGCCGGAGTACGCCCGCGCCCAGCGCGAGCCGGCGACGAGCCCGGCGGGCAGCGCCTCCGGGGCGTTCTCGGCGGCACGGCGCATGGCCTCCCGCTCGGCGGGGCTCGCCGAGCGCAGGTAGGAACGGGCCAGCGCCTGCGCGGGCAGGCCGACGAACAGCACCGACGGGACCGCGCAGAACACCGCCGAGGCGATCGCGTAGCCCAGCGTCCGGCCCAGCAGCTCGTCGGCCGGGTACTGCCCCACCTGCGTGATCCCGACGATCACCCCGACCAGCACGCCGAGGACCGCACCGGCGAGCAGGAGCACCAGCCAGCCGTGCGAGGCCAGGGTGTGCGACACCTTCCCGCCGCGCACCGCCATCCGCCGTCGCCAGTCCCCGCCCGGCGGCGGGGCGGGCATCCCGCGGGCCATCATCGGACCAGCACGTTCTTGAACGCGCGGGTCTGCTCGGTCAGCGCGGTCTCGGTCGGCAGCCGCTCCATCGACGAGGCGCCGTAGAAGCCGTGGCAGACCCTCGCCGACCGCAGCACGTACGCGGCGTCCTCCGGCATCGCGACCGGCCCGCCGTGCACGAGCACCAGCACGTCGTCACGGACCTCCAGGGCGGCGGCCGCCCACTCGTCGACGAGCGCGACGCAGTCGTCGAGGGTCTTCGCGGTGCCCGCGCCGCCGGTGGTGAGCCCCATGTGGCACACCACGATGTCGGCGCCCGCCCGGGCCATCGCGCGGGCGTCGGCGGCGGAGAACACGTAGGGCGTGGTCAGCAGCTCCTTCGCGCGGGCCGCGGCGACCAGGTCGACCTCCAGCCCGTAGCCCATCCCGGTCTCCTCCAGGTTCGCCCGGAAGGTGCCGTCGATCAGCCCGACGGTCGGGAAGTTCTGGATACCGGCGAACCCGAGCGAGGCCAGCTCGTCGAGGAAGCGGTCGGTGAACAGGAACGGGTCGGTGCCGTTGACGCCCGCGAGCACCGGGGTGCGGCGGACCACCGGCAGCACCTCGGCCGCCATCTCGACGACGATGTCGTTGGCGTTGCCGTAGGCCAGCAGCCCGGCCAGCGAGCCGCGGCCCGCCATGCGGTAGCGGCCGGAGTTGTAGATGACGATGAGGTCGATGCCCCCGGCCTCCTCGCATTTGGCCGAGAGCCCGGTGCCGGCGCCGCCGCCGACGATCGGCTCGCCGCGCGCGGCCATGTCGGTGAAGCGTTCCATCAGCTCCGCGCGGGTGAAGCGCCTCATCGCCGTACCTCCTGCCAGGCCGAGAGCACCGCGGCGGCGAGCTCGGGGTCGTTGACGTGGTGCCCGACCCGCCGGACCCGGTCCGGGTGGTCCACAGCGGACTCGACCGCCGCGAACAGCGCGGCGTCGGCCTCGGGGTCGTGGAACGGGGCGCCCGGCGCGTCCAGTGCGGACACCCCGCCCAGCGGCAGCAGGAAGCGCCACGGCCCGGTGAGCGCGTTCAGCTTCGCCGCCAGCCAGGCCCCGATCTCCCGGTTCTCGGCCACGGTGGTGCGCATCAGGGTCACGTTCGCGTTGTGCTCGTGGAACAGCCGGTCGGCGAACCGGGCCGGGACGGTGTCCCGCGCGCCGAAGTTGACCATGTCCAGCGCGCCGCAGGAACCGACCCAGGGCACGCCGGTGCGGGCGATCGCGTCCAGCCGGTCCGGGCCGCAGGCCATCACGCCGCCGACCAGCAGGTCGGCGACCTCGGTGGTGGTCAGATCGAGCACCGAGTCGACCAGACCGGAGTCGACGAGCTTCTCCAGCGACGGCCCGCCGGAGCCGGTGGCGTGGAAGACCAGGGCGTCGACCCCGTCGCCGAGCCGCTCGCGCACCGCGGTGACCAGCGGTGTCGTCACCCCGAACATCGTCAGGCCGACCGCGGGCAGGTCCCGGCCGGCCTCCGGGGGCGGCGCGGTGACGGCGGCGGCGAGCATGTGCGCGGCGTTGCCGAGCACGCGGCGCGAGATGCGGTTGAGCCCGGCCACGTCGGTGACGGCGTGGAGCATCGCGACGTCGCTCGCGCCGACGTAGGGGGCGACGTCCCCGGAGGCGACGGTGGAGACCATCAGCTTCGGCACGCCCACCGGCAGGTCCCGCATCGCGGGGGTGACCAGCGCGGTCCCGCCCGAGCCACCCAGCCCGAGGACGCCGCCGACGTCGTCGCGGCCGGCGAGGAACGCCCGCAGCGCCCGGGCCATCGCCGCCACCGCGCTGCCGCGGTCACCGGTGAACACGGCGTCCGCCCCACCCGGGTGGCACGCCGCCACCGCGGCGGCGGTGACGTCCGGCCCGGGGGCCGCGACGCCGGAGGTCGAGACGTCGACCCGGCACACCTCGGCACCGTCGGCGGCCATCAGCTCGGCCACGTGGCCGAGCTCCGCGCCCTTGGTGTCGAACGTCCCGACGACGTATGCGGTCCCCACACCGGAGTTCTACCGGTTGCCGGGTGCCCGGGGCGAGAGCCGGAGCCCGGACGGCGCAGGGCACCATGGGCACCGCCCCCTTCCGCCGGGCTCGTGACCTGAGGGCCCGTGACGTCGTTGGAGAGACATGCTCGGTCAACCGGACGATCCCCGTGGCATCGTGCTCACGCTCGACGGGCGGCCCGGCGGGGCGGAGACCGGCGCCCCGGAACGGGGCGGTGGCCCGCGTCCCCTCCGCAACGGGACCCCGCCCGGCCCGGCGCTGCTGCTGAGCTGGACCCGCACCCCCGCCGTCGACGACGACCGCACCTGGGCGACGGTGTCGGCCGCCGGTGAGCTGGCGCGCCGGCTCGCGCCCGACGCGGGCCGCGCCCCCGCGGCCGGGCTCACCTTCCGGCTCGCGATGCCCGAGGCGTTCGGCGCCGAGCCGCTCCTGCGGCTGGCCGGCGGTGAGACGGTCCCCGCCGCTCCGGGGTCCTCGGCACTGGTGCCGGTCGCCCCGACCGCGCCCGGCGACCGGCACGGCGCCGGGCTGGGTCTGCTCACCCTGACCACCGCGGCCGAGATCGCCGCGACCGGCACCCAGACCCGGGTGCTCGACGAGCTGACCGCCGCGGTCGACCAGCTGGCCCCGTCCTGCGTGATGCGGCTGGACTCGCGGCTGCGGGCGGCCGAGGAGTCGTTGCGCGAGGCCCAGACCGAGCTGCTCGAACGCGGGTCGCTCGTGGTGGACCGCGACGCGACCGACAGCGGCTCCCCGTCACGCGGCCTGGAGACCGCGGTGGCGAACCTGTCGGTGCTGCGCCACCAGACCCACGCCTGGATCGCGGGCTGGGAACGGGTCGTCGCCGGCGCGGACCCCTCGGGCACACCGGGGCCGGCGATGCGCGACGCGCTCGGTGAGGTCGGCAAGCTCGGCTGGACCGGGTTCCCGGCCGCGGTGCACGGCGCCTACCAGGCGCTCGTCCTGGACGCGCGCCGGATCCTGCTCAGCGCGACCGACCACCTGCTGCGGGCCCCGAACCGGCCGCTGCCCGCGCTCCGGCCGCTGATCGAGAGCGATCTCGCGGGCCGGGCCGCCGACGTCGCGCGGCTGCGGCGGCTGCTGACCACGCTGTCGACGCTGCCGCAGACCGTGCGCAAGCGCTCCGGCGGGATGATGCCCAACCTGATCGCCGACCAGGCGGCAGCCAACGCCCGCAGCCAGGCGCTGTTCACGCGGATGGCGAACGCACTGCGGTCCCCCACGTGGGACGGCCGGGTCGTGGTCGAGGTGCGGTCGCTGCAGTCGGGCGAGCTGCAGGTGCTGCGCCCGGTCTGACCCCGGACACACCGCGGCCCTCCCGGCCGGCGCGGAGCCGGTCGGGAGGGCCGGGACGGGTGTCGCGGTGGGTCAGCGGGCGACGGCCTTGGCGCGCTTGCGCGCGTCCTTCGCCGACGCCTTGGCCTGCTTCGCGGCCTCGGCGCCCGCCACCGACGCGCGGTCTGCCAGGTCCGAGCCGAGCTTCGCGGCCTGCGACTGGGCCTGGGTGACCAGCGTGGAGAAGCGGTCCACGTACTCGGGCGCACGCTTCTCCGCGCGGGCGGCGGCCTTGCGGGCCTGCTTCTCCCAGCGCACGCGACGCTTCTCGGCCTCACGCACCCACCGGTCGCCGGTCTTCCCGGCGGCCTTGCGGTACTGGGCGCCCTTCTTGTCGACGACCTTCTCCAGCTGGGCGCCCCGCTTCTCGGCGGCCTTGGCCAGCTTCGCACCGCGCTTCTCGGCGGCTGCGGCCTGCGTGGCGGCGGCCTTCGAGGTCCGCTCGGCGGCGGCGGAGAGCTGCTCGGACCACGTCGAGGCCTTGTCCGAGGCGACCTCGCTCAGGTGTGCGGCCTGCTCGGAGGCCTTGCCGCCCCACTCGGTGGCGCGCTCACGCACGACCGGGCCGTACTCCTCGACGGCCCCGGCCAGCTTCTCCCGGCTGCCCGCGGCGGCCGCGGCGATCGAGGTGCCCGCGCCGGCCAGTCCCGCGGCGAGCTGGGCGCCGGTGTCCGAGCCCGAGCCGGACAGCCGGGCCTGCGCCCGCTCGGCCGCCTTGCGCGTCCGGTAGGCCGTCGACGGCTTGCCGTGGGTGTCGGCGGCCGCGATGAGCAGCCCGCCGAGCAGACCGACGTTCTTCAGGAAGTGGATCTGCTCGTCGGCGCGCTTGCGCTGGTCGGTCTCCTCCCAGAAGCGGTGCCCGGCCAGCGTGGTGGGCACGAGCGAGGCGGCCAGCGCGGTCGCCGACAGACGGGGGAACCGGCCCAGGGCGAGCAGCGAGCCCGCCACGATCTTCACCCCGGCGTCGACCTTGATCAGGGTCTCGTTGTCCGGGCGCCGGTCCAGCGGGGCGTTCTCCACGACCTTGTCGATGGCCGGGGCGGCCTGGTCGAGGACGGGCTGTGCGGCGGAAGTCAACGCGTCGGCGTTCCGCAGCTCGTTGATACCGCCGTAGATGAACACGGCCGCGAGGGCGGGTCGGGCTACACGTCGCAAGACTGGCATGGGGCACCTTTCCCCGGCTCGTCCGTCCGCAAACCCGGGGTGGGTGTGGCGTCACCGCCGGGGAGTGGCAATCATGCCCGGGTGACGAACGGACGGCGGGCCATCGGGCTCGACATCGGAGGAACGAAGGTCGCCGGAGCGATCGTGGGCGAGGATGGCACGGTCCACGCCGAGCTGCGGCGCAACACCCCGGACACGTCCGATGCGGACACGATGACCACCCTGCTGCGGGAGATGGTCGAGGAGCTGCGGGACGGCACCGAGGGGGCGGGCGTCGTCGCGATCGGCGTCGGCGCCGCCGGGACCGTCGAGTGGCCGGTCGGCCGGATCCGCTGGGCGCCGAACAACAACTACGAGAACTGGGACGTCCGCGGCCTGCTGGAGTCCGCCTGCGGGCTGCCGGTGGTCGTCGACAACGACGGCAACGTCGCGGGCCTGGCCGAGGCCCGGCTCGGGGACACCCGCAACGACGACATGGTGCTGCTCACCGTGGGTACCGGCGTCGGAGCGGGGATCGTGCTCGACGGCCGGATCTACCGCGGGCCGCACGGGCTCGGCGCCGAGGTCGGGCACATGAACGTCAACCCCGACGGCCCGCGGTGCGGCTGCGGCAACCACGGCTGCCTCGAGGCCGTCGCCTCGGGCACCGCGCTGACCCGGATGGGCCGCAGCGCCGCTCTGCACGACCCGAAGGGCATGATCGCGACCCTGGCCGCCGAGGCCGGTGGCGAGGTCACCGGCCAGCACGTGACCATGGCCGCGATGGCGGGCGACAGCACGGCGGCGTCGCTGTTCCAGCGGCTCGGGCGCTCGCTGGGTATCGGGATCGCCAGCATCAACGCGATCTTCGAGTTCGAGGTCGTGCTGATCGGCGGCGGCCTGGTCGACGCCGGCGAGCTGCTGCTCGAGCCGGCCCGCCGGGCGGCCCGGGAGTTCCACTACGGACCGCCCGAGGTGCGCCCGATCCCGCCGGTGCTGCCCGCCACCTACAAGGGCGACGCCGGGAAGATCGGCGCGGGCCTGCTGGCACTGGAGGAGACCTGATCTCGCTCCGCAACCGCACCGGGGCACGACTACGCTCGGACGGGTGACACTCCTGCTCGGACCGGTGCTGCGGCACGTCGACGAGACCAGCGCACTGATCTGGGTCCGGACCTCCGGCCCGTGCCGCGTCTCGGTGCTCGGCAGCGACGCCGCGACCTTCGAGGTGGCCGGTCACCACTTCGCCCTGGTGCGGGTGACCGGGCTGACGCCGGGCACCCGCACCGCCTACGAGGTCCACCTCGACGGCGAGCAGGTCTGGCCGCTGCCGCACTCGCCGTTCCCCCCGAGCCTGATCGCGACGCGCGGCGCGGACACCGACGACCACCAGCGGATCGTCTTCGGGTCCTGCCGGTACGTGAAGCTGGCCGACCCGAAGCTGGCCCGGCAGTACGGCCTCGACGCGCTCGACGCCTACGCCGGCCGGATGGCCGGGCTGCCCCCGGAGACGTGGCCGACCACGCTGCTGCTGCTCGGCGACCAGGTCTACGCCGACGAGCTCACCCCGCAGACCCGGCGGCGGATCGCCGGGCGCCGGGAGCGGCACCCCGACTGGCCCGACGACGAGATCGTCGGCTTCGACGAGTACTCCGGTCTCTACCGCGACACCTGGTCGGACCCGGAGGTGCGGTGGATGCTGTCGACCGTCCCGACCGCGATGATCTTCGACGACCACGACGTCCGCGACGACTGGAACACCTCCGGCGCCTGGCGCGAGCAGATCGCCCGCCTGCCGTGGTGGTCCGAGCGCATCCGGTCCGGCCTGGCCTCCTACTGGGTGCACCAGCACCTGGGCAACCTCTCCCCCGCCGAGCTGGCCGCCGACCGGACCTGGCAGGAGGTGCAGGCCGCCGAGGGCGACGTCTGGCCGCTGCTGTCCGAGCGGGCCGCCCTCTGGGACCGCGAGACCGGCGACGGCGACGACACCCACAAGGACGAGCGCTTCTCCTTCTGCTGGGAGCTCGGCCGCACCCGGCTGATCGTCATCGACTCCCGCAACGGACGGATCGTCGAGTCCACACCGCGGCGGATGGTCTTCGACGCCGAGTTCGACTGGATCTCGGCCAGGGCGCTCGCGCCCGGCGACATGGACCACCT
The DNA here is from genome assembly GCF_020131355.1 of Pseudonocardia sp. ICBG1293. Taxonomy (GTDB): domain Bacteria; phylum Actinomycetota; class Actinomycetes; order Mycobacteriales; family Pseudonocardiaceae; genus Pseudonocardia. Next base: position 135,282 of record NZ_JAHLEL010000006.1, on the reverse strand, counting down.
CGTGCTCGGCACCTCGGTCCCCTGGCTGATGCCGCAGGTCATCTCCGACCTGGAGGCCGCGACCGAGAAGGGCGCGAACGGCACCGGCCGGGTCGCCGCGGCCGCCGAATGGGCCCGCCAGGAGGCCGACCTGGAGCACTGGCCCGCGTTCGGGCACTCGTTCGCCCGGCTCGCCGACCTGGTCCGCGCGGCCTGCCGCCCGCGCGGTGGGGACGCCCCGCCCGCCACGGTGTCGGTGCTGTCGGGCGACGTCCACCACTCCTACGCCGCCGTCGCCGACGTGCACACCCGGGAGCCGGGGGGCCGGCCGGGACGCGGCCCGGAGGGCACCCGGGTCCACCAGCTGACCTGCTCACCGGTGCACAACGTCGTGCCCGCGGTGATGCGGGTGATGTTCCGGATCACCTGGTCGGGACTGCTGGGCCGGCTCACGACCCGGTGGACCCGGCGGACCGGTGCCGAGCGCGCGGGGGTGGCCTGGGAACGCACGGCCGGGCCGCTGTTCGGCAACCTCGTCGCCACGCTGGAGACCGACGGGCGCCGCGCGTCGTGCCGGTTCGAGCGGCCCCGCTCGGCCGCGGCGCTGGACACCGCGGCCGAGGTCGTGCTGACCCCGCAGGCCCCGCCGGCGGCGGCCCGGCAGCGCAGGGGGACCGCCCCGGCGGCCTGAGCGCGGCCCCGGTGCTCAGAACCCGGTGCGCTCCAGCCAGGCGGTCCAGACGCCGGCGTCACCGAGGACCTGCAGGCGGTCGTCGTCGGCGGGGATCCGGCGGGTGAGGCCCTGCAGCAGGTCGGCCGCGGTGCCGCGGACGGCGGCGTCGCCCTTGCCGTGCCCGTGCTCCCAGACGACCCGCCCGCCCTCGCCGCGCACCATCCACTCCCCCGCCGCTCCGGGCAGGTCGTCGGTGGCGTGCAGGTGCAGCGTGGCGCCGTCGGCCAGTGGCGGCTCCTCGGCGGCGGGACGGGCCGCGAGCAGACCCAGCCACTCCGAGGCACCGTCGGCGGCCACCGCCGGGTCGATCGGGAACGGCACTCCGAGCGCGACGGCGACGTCGGCACGGTGCACCGTCGCCTCGTGCAGCCGGCGCCGGACCCACCAGGCCGACGGCCGGGGCCCGGTGAAGGTCCACACGGGCGCGGCGGGGCCGGCCGCGGCGACGGCGTCGAGCAGCTCGGTCGCCCCGTCGCGCAGCCACTGCGCCGCGACCTCCGGACCACCCTCGGGCGGCTTCCCACCGGGCACCTGCCGCGGGTCGAGCGCCTCGGTCGCGCCGGTGGCGACCATCCGGGCCGCCCACCGGTGCCCGCGCCCGACGTGGCGGAGCAGCTGGAGCAGCGACCAGCCCGGGCAGGTCGGGACCGGGTCGGCCGTCGTCAGCATCGCGGCGAGCCGGTCGTTCTCGGAGAGGAGGACGGCGGCGTACGGGTCGACGGTGCTGCGGTCCGGTGTCGTGGTCATGAATTCGTACCCCCGGTCGCGGAACATGTGGGCGGGTTGCGGCGAGTCGTGCATGACGATCACCCGGTTCGGGTAGGCATGGATCATGCCGCCTCATCGCGACTGGACGCGACGGGGCGCGGGGCGGGCGCTGCTGTACTGGCCGTTGACGGCCTTCCTGTTGGTGGCCGCGTTCCCCGCGTACTCCGTGGTGCTGGTCATCGCCTCCGGGATCCTGCTGCCCACTCTCGGCCTCGTCGCCGGTCTCGCCGGGAAGCGGTGGCGTGCGCGCAGGCTCGCCCGTGCCCGGCGCCTGCTGTCCGACGCCGCCGAGCCGCTGCTGCCCACCGCGGGCGGGACCACCGGGCCCGCGGCGGAGTCCGACGCGTCCGGTCCCGACGTCGCCTGGCCCACCGGACGGCACGCCCGCCGGGTCCGTGAGCAGGCCGCCCCGACCGGCGAGGAGCCCGTCGCCCGCGACGCCGCCTGAGCCGCACCGCAGCCCCCTGTGACGCTCGCCCGGTTCCTTGTACGTCCGATACTAGGATGTCAAACTAAACCGGCCGGGACACCGCCGTCCGCCCGGCGGGAGGAACGTCGCCGATGAGCACGAACACGCAGGCCGAGCTGCACGTCCCCACGCACCCGGTCCGATTCGTGACCGCGGCCAGCCTGTTCGACGGACACGACGCGGCCATCAACATCATGCGCCGGATCCTGCAGCGCCAGGGGGCCGAGGTGATCCACCTCGGCCACAACCGGTCGGTGGACGAGGTCGTGACCGCCGCCATCCAGGAGGACGTGCAGGGCGTCGCGATCTCCTCCTACCAGGGCGGGCACGTCGAGTACTTCTCCTACCTGGTCGAGCTGCTGCGCGAGCGGGGCGCGGGCCACATCAGGGTCTACGGCGGGGGCGGCGGCGTGATCGCCCCCGAGGAGATCGAGCTGCTGCACTCCCGCGGCGTCGCACGGATCTTCTCCCCCGAGGACGGCCAGCACCTCGGCCTCCCCGGGATGATCAACATCATGATCCGCGAGTGCGACACCGACCTCGCGGCCGAGCCGCCGTCGACGGTGTCCGGGGGCTCGGCGGGCTCCGCCTTCGCGGACGGGGTGCTCTCCGGCGAGACCTCCACCCTCGCCCGCGCGCTGACGATGGCCGAGTCCGGCACGCTGCCCGAGGGGGTCCGCGAGCGCATCGCCGCCTCCGAGCGTCCGGTGCCGGTCCTGGGCATCACCGGCACGGGCGGCTCCGGCAAGTCGTCGCTGACCGACGAGCTGGTCCGCCGGTTCCGCCTCGACCAGGAGGACAAGCTCCGGATCGCGGTGCTGGCGGTCGACCCGACACGGCGCAAGGGCGGCGGTGCGCTGCTCGGCGACCGCATCCGGATGAACGCGCTGTCCGGCGACCGGGTGTTCTTCCGCAGTCTCGCCACCCGCGGCAACGAGGGCGGCTCGCTGCCCGAGCGGCTCGGCGACACCATCGCCGTGCTCCGCTCGGCCGGGTTCGACCTGGTGATCGTGGAGACGCCCGGCATCGGCCAGGGCGACGCGGGCATCGTCCCGTTCGTCGACCACTCGCTGTACGTGATGACACCGGAGTTCGGTGCCGCCTCCCAGCTCGAGAAGATCGACATGCTGGACTTCGCCGACGTCGTCGCGATCAACAAGTTCGAGCGTCGCGGCGCCGAGGACGCCCGCCGCGACGTGGGCCGTCAGCTGGTGCGCAACCGCGAGGAGTTCGGCGCGACCTGGGAGGACATGCCGGTCTACGGCACCTCGGCCGCCACCTTCAACGACGACGGCGTGACCGCGCTCTACCAGCACCTGCGCGACCTGCTGGCCGAGGGCGGGCTGACCGTCGGCGAGGGCCGCCTCCCCCGCGTCGACACCAAGACCTCCAGCGACTACGCCGCGGTCATCCCGCCCGACCGGGTCCGCTACCTCGCCGAGATCTCCGAGGCCGTGCGCGGCTACCACGCCGACACCGAGGCCCACGCGCAGGCCGCGCGCACCGCCCAGCACCTGCGCACCGCGGCCGAGGTCGTCGGCGGCGACGACCTGGCCGAGGCGCTGCGCAGCGCCGAGAAGAAGGTCCCGGCCGAGTCCGCGGAGCTGCTGGAGGCCTGGCCGTCGCGGGTCGCGGACTACTCCGGCGACGAGTACGTCTACACCGTGCGGGACAAGGAGTTCCGCACGAAGCTGACCAAGGAGACGCTGTCGGGCAGCAAGGTCCGCCGGGTCGCCCTGCCCCGGTTCGACGACCACGCCGCGCTGCTGCGCTTCCTGCGCAAGGAGAACCTGCCGGGCTTCTACCCGTTCACCGCCGGGGTGTTCCCGTTCAAGCGCGAGGGCGAGGACCCGGCGCGCATGTTCGCCGGCGAGGGCGACCCGTTCCGCACCAACCGGCGCTTCCGGTACCTCTCGCAGGACTCCGAGGCCAAGCGCCTGTCGACGGCGTTCGACTCGGTCACCCTCTACGGACACGACCCCGACACCCGTCCCGACATCTACGGCAAGGTCGGCACCTCGGGCGTCTCGATCGCGACGCTGGAGGACCTCAAGGCCCTCTACGACGGGTTCGACCTGTGCTCGCCGACGACCTCGGTGTCGATGACGATCAACGGGCCGGCCCCGACGATCCTCGCCTACTTCCTCAACACCGCCATCGACCAGCAGGTCGAGCGGTTCCGTGACGAGCAGGGCCGCGAGCCCGACGCGGCCGAGCGCGAGGAGCTCGTCGCCTACGCGCTGGCGAACGTGCGGGGCACGGTGCAGGCCGACATCCTCAAGGAGGACCAGGGCCAGAACACCTGCATCTTCTCCACCGAGTTCTCGCTGCGGATGATGGCCGACATCCAGGAGTGGTTCATCGCGCACAAGGTGCGCAACTTCTACTCGGTCTCGATCTCCGGCTACCACATCGCCGAGGCCGGGGCGAACCCCATCAGCCAGCTCGCGTTCACCCTCGCCAACGGGTTCACCTTCGTGGAGAGCTACCTGGCGCGCGGGATGGACGTCGACGACTTCGCGGCCAACCTGTCGTTCTTCTTCTCCAACGGCATGGACGCCGAGTACACGGTGATCGGCAGGGTCGCCCGCCGCATCTGGGCGATCGCGATGAAGGAGCGCTACGGCGCGAACGAGCGTTCCCAGAAGCTGAAGTACCACGTCCAGACCTCGGGACGGTCCCTGCACGCGCAGGAGATGAACTTCAACGACATCCGCACCACGCTGCAGGCGCTCTGCGCGCTCTACGACAACGCGAACTCCCTGCACACCAACGCCTACGACGAGGCGGTCACCACGCCGTCGCAGGAGTCGGTACGCCGCGCGATGGCCATCCAGATGATCATCAACAAGGAGTGGGGCCTGTCGCTGAACGAGAACCCGCTGCAGGGCTCGTTCGTCGTCGATGAGCTGACCGACCTCGTCGAGGAGGCGGTGCTGCGGGAGTTCGAGTCGATCGCCGAGCGCGGCGGCGTGCTGGGCGCGATGGAGACCGGCTACCAGCGCGGCCGGATCCAGGACGAGTCGATGCTCTACGAGCACCGCAAGCACACCGGCGAGCTGCCGATCGTCGGCGTGAACACCTTCCTCAAGCCGGCCGACCCGGACGAGCAGCACCAGGAGATCGAGCTGGCCCGCGCCACCGAGGCCGAGAAGCAGTCCCAGCTCGACCGGCTCGCGGACTTCCAGTCCCGGCACCGCACCGAGGCCGAGCAGGCGCTGCGCCGGTTGCAGGACGTCGCGACCGGTGACGGCAACGTGTTCGACGAGCTGATGCGGGCCGCGCGGGTGTGCTCGCTGGGTCAGCTGACGACGGCGTTCTTCGAGGTCGGCGGGCAGTACCGGCGCAACATGTGACGCCGCGGGCGGGCCGGGCACTCCCCGGCCGCCCGCGGGCGCCGCACCCGCACCGGCGGGGGCCGGGTCCCTCACCAGCGACCGCGCCGGTTCGGGATCCGCGCGGCCGCCAGACCGACCGCGGTGAGCGCCACCGCCAGGACCCCGTAGGCGATCCCCGCGGCGACGCCCGGGTCGTCGGCGGCGGTCAGCACCGACACCGCGGCGATCCCGCCCATCTGGCGGAACATGATGCGCAGCCCGGACACCGCGGCGACCTCGTCGGGCACCAGGTGCATCCCGGCGTTGTTGGCGGCCGGGCCGGAGAGCCCGGTGCCCAGCCCGAGCAGGGTGGACCCGGCCAGCAGCCACACCGTGGGCCCCCCGACCGGGGGCGTCACCGCGGTGACCACCAGCCCGGCGACGACGGCGACCAGCCCGCCGAGCAGCAGCGGCCGGAAGCCCAGCCGGCGCAGCAGCGCCACCGCGGCCGCGGAGGTGACGATGGTGCCGACCGCGCGTCCGGTCAGCAGCGCCCCGGCGACGAACGCGGGCAGGTCGTAGCGGACCTGGGCGTAGAGCGGCAGGGTCGCCGAGAACCCGATCACCACGGCGCCGAAGACGACGTTGGTGACGTTCATGATCCCCAGGCCGCGGCCGGCGAGCAGGTGCATCGGGACGACCGCGTCGGGCCGCCGCCGGGCGTGCCGGACGAACGCCCCGCCCGCCACCAGGGCGACCACGCCGGCCAGGACCGTCCAGCCCGGGCCCGATCCCGGGGAACCGAGCCGGGTGATGGTGAGCATGGCCGCGAGCAGGGTCACGACCAGCAACGCGATGCCCGCGCTGTCGATCCGTGCGGTCCGCCGGTGCGGCGGGTCGTCGACCAGGGCCAGGCCGACGGCGACGAGCAGGATCCCGATCGGGAGGTTCACCAGGAAGATGCCGTGCCAGGTCCACGAGGTGAGCACCAGCCCACCCACCAGTGGCCCGAGGATCGCGCCGATCGGGAACACACTGGTGAACAGCGCGAGCGCCCGGTCGCGGTCCCGTCCGAACTGGTGCGCGACGATCCCGTTGGCGGCCGGCAGCATCACGCCGCCGGCGAGCCCCTGCACCAGGCGGCAGGCGATGAGCACACCGATCGAGGGGCTGAGCGCGCTCAGCCCGGACATCACCGTGAACACGGCGACCCCGGCGAGGAACATCCGGCGCCCGCCGAAGCGGTCGGACAGCCACCCGCCGAGCGGCAGCGCGAGGATCTGCCCGACGGCGGCGACGGTCACCACCCAGCCGGTCCAGGCCAGGTCGGCGCCCAGGTCACCGCTGATCGTGGTCAGCGCGGTGGCGACCGACGTCCCGTCGAGGGAGAACATCAGCAGCGCCAGCCCGACGACGGCGAAGACCGGCACCCGGCGCGGCAGCGGGTCGTCGCCGGGCGGGCCGGCGGGAGTGCGTTCGGGGTGGTGGTGGGTGTCGTGGGCGGCGTCGGTCACGTGGTGGGCACACCTGATCTTCCCGGAGGAACCGGACATGATGTGCTTACCACAAGCTAAACACCTCGGGCGGATCGACCGCCCGCCCGCCGTCAGCGGCGCGAGCGGCTGCGGCGGCGCCCGCGGTTCCAGCCGCCGAGGATGCCGATCGCCTCGACGAACGACTCGGCGGCCTTGGAGAGCTTGCGTCCGGCCTTCCGCATCGGGTTCCTCCGAAAGTTCTGTGGTGCTGGGGACGAGACCCCACCGTGACAGACCGCGACGGACCCCGAGCACGGGGGCACTGCTCCGTGAGGGTGACGAACCGGACAGGCGCCACTCCCCGCTCCGGGCGTCCGCCACCCGCTCGGACCATCGCCGTGCGGCGTGTCGGGTGGCGGCGGCACCGACGGAGCAGCGAGCGGCCGGACACCGCGGATCACTGCTCCAGGTGGGCAGAAGCGTGTGTCACACCGCGGGCGCCGGGGTCCGGCGCAGCACCAGCGCCAGGACCAGGGCCCCCAGCAGCAGGGCGCTGACGTAGCCGGTCACCCCGGCCCAGCCGGCGTGGTCGTAGGCGACCCCGCCGAGGGCACCGCCGATGCTGGACCCGGCGTAGTAGCCGACCAGGTACAGCGACGAGGCCTGGGCCGGCACCGCTCCCGGCAGCATCGCCGAGCGGCGCCCCACCCACGAGCTGGCGACCGAGTGGGCCCCGAAGAACCCGACGGTGACCATCAGCAGCCCGGCCAGGGTGGTGACGAGCAGGTCGGGCAGCGTCACCCAGATCCCGGCGAGCGCGAGGACCGTCGCCACCCACAGCACGGGACGGCGACCGAACCGGTCACCCAGCGTTCCGGCGCGGGTGGAGGCCCAGCTGCCGGCGACGTAGCCGAGGAACACCAGCCCGACGAGGGTGCCGGGCAGCGAGAACGGCGGCGCCAGCAGCCGGAAGCCCAGGTAGTTGTACACGGTCACGAACGCGCCCATGAGCAGGAACGCCATCCCGAACAGGCAGAGCAGGCCCCGGTCGGTGAGATGACGGCGCAGCGGGCCGCCGAGGTCGCGCAGCCGGCTGCGGGCCGGGGTGGGAGCCGTCGCGGGCGGGAGCAGCAGCCGGAAGGCGACGGTCGCGAGCACCGAGACCGCACCGACGGCGGCGAGTCCGGCGCGCCATCCCCCCAGCTCGGCGACCCACGAGGCGACGAGCCGCCCGGACAGCCCGCCCAGGGTGTTGCCCGCGATGAGCAGCCCGACCGCACCGCCGAGGTGCCGGGGGGCGACCTCGTGGGTGAGGTGGGCCATCGACAACGCGGGCAGCGCCGCCAAGGCGATCCCCTGCAGCCCGCGCACGACCACGAGGGTCTCGAACGTGGGCGCCAGCGGGGCCAGCAACGCCAGCAGCGCCGACGCGGCCAGTGCCCAGGTCATCACGCGCGCCCGGCCCCACGACTCGGTGAGCGCGGAGAGCGGCAGCACGGCCAGGGCGAGGGTGCCGGTGGTCGCCGACAGGACGAGACTCGCCGTGGACGAGGAGACGCCGAACTCCGCCGACAGCGTCGGGAGCAGTCCCTGCACGCTGTAGACCAGCACGAACGTGGCCATCCCGGACAGCCACAGGGCGATGCCCAGGCGCCGGTACCCGGGGGTCCCCCGCTCGTGCGGCGGGGCGGGCCGGGTGGCGGTCGGAGCCGTGGGACGCTCGGTCGTTGTCATCGCACACGACCGTAGGCGCGGAGGTCGCATGCGTCCAATGCATGTTCTTTCTCGGTACCATGCGTATGTGCATGAGTCGTTGGCCCCGGCGCTCCACCGCTTCGTCGCGGTCGCGCGGGAGGGGCACCTCACCCGCGCCGCCGAGCGGATCGGTGTCCCCCAGCCCACGCTGTCCCGGGCGATCGCCCGGCTGGAGGACGAGCTGGACGTCGCACTGTTCCGGCGGGCCGGGCGCGGGCTGGTGCTGACCGCCGCCGGGCGGACCCTGCTGCCCCGGGCCGAGGCCGCGCTGGCCGAGCTGACCGCGGGCGTCGCGGAGCTGGCGGGCGACGCCGACCCGGTCACCGGCCGGGTCGCCCTCGGCTTCCTCGGCACGCTGGGCACCGGTGCCGTGCCGGGCATCCTGCGCGAGTTCCGGGAACACCACCCGCGGGTGCGGATCGAGCTGGTGCAGGTGCCGCACGCGGCACTGGTGGAGCGGGTCCGCGACGGGCGGGTCGACCTGGCGCTCACCTCCCCGATGCCCGACGAGCCGGGCCTGGTCGCGACCCCGCTGGCGCAGGAGGAGCTGCGGCTGGCGGTGCCGTCCGGGCACCGGCTGGCCGGGGCGGGTGCCGCGGACCTCGCCGAGGTCGCCGACGACCCGTTCCTGCTGTTCGCCCGCGGCTACGGGCTGCAGGGCGTGGTGGAGTCGTGGTGCGCCCAGGCCGGGTTCCGGCCGCACCGGGCGTTCGAGGGCGGCGAGACGGCGACGCTGCGCGGGCTGGTCGGGGCCGGACTGGGCGTCGCGCTGCTCCCGGCCGGCCCCGACGTGCCGGGAGTGGTGCAGGTGCCGGTGCGCCACCCGCACACCGTGCGGACGCTGGGGATGGTGCACGCGGCCGACCCGCGGCCGACCGCGCCCGTGCGGGACCTGCGGGCGTTCGTCACCGAGCACGGGCCACGGTGGCTGGCGCCCGCCGGCTGACCCGGCGCCGCGGCCCGGCCCGGCCGCCCGGCCCCGGCCGGTCGGCGGCCGCCGGGCTACGGTCGGTCCCATGACTGCGCGAGTGGCGGCACCGGTCGACGACGAGGGCCGTGCGGTCGCCGTCCCGGCCACCGTGCGACGGGTCGTGTCGATCGTGCCGTCGCTGACCGAGGCGCTGGAGGCGACCGCGCCCGGCATCGTGGTCGGCGCGACGGACTGGTGCACCCATCCCGCCGACCTCGGGGCGGAGCGGATCCGCGGGACGAAGAACCCCGACGTGGAGCGGATCGTCGCGCTGGCGCCGGACCTGGTCGTCGCCAACCAGGAGGAGAACCGGCTGCCCGACCTCGACGCGCTGCGTGCGGCGGGCCTGCCGGTGTACGTGACCGACATCCGCGACGTCGACGGCGGTCTCGCCTCACTGGGCCGGATGCTCGCGGCGTGCGGCCTCGACGAGCCGGACTGGCTGCGGGAGGCCCGCGCGCTGTGGGCGGCGGTCGAGCCCGCCCCGGTCCGTCGCCGCGCCGTGGTGCCGATCTGGCGCAGGCCGTGGATGGCGGTCGGCTCGGACACCTTCACCGGCGCCGTGCTGGACCGGCTCGGCGCCGTCAACGTCCTGGACGACTCCCCGGAGCGCTATCCCCGGTTCGACCCCGCCGACCTGCCCGCCCACGACCTCGTGGTGCTGCCCGACGAGCCGTACCTGTTCACCGCCGACGACGGCCCCGAGGCCTTCGACGCGCCGTCGGTGCTGGTCAGCGGCCGGCTGCTGACCTGGTACGGGCCCAGCCTGCTGGAGGCGGCGCGGGAGCTGCCCGCCGCACTCGACGTTCGCTGAGCCACCTCAGCCGGGAGGCCCGACGAGGACCTCGGCCAGGGCTCGCAGGTCGGCGGCCATGTCGATGCCCTCGGGGTCGGCGCCGGCGCGATCGAGCAGCCACTGGATCTGCAGCCCGTCGGCCGCGGCGAGGAGCAGCCGCGCCACCCGCTGCGGGTCGAGGCCCGCGGCGGCCGGCGCCCCGGAGGGCACCGCCCCGGACGACACCGCACCGGACGACAGCGCCTCGGGCGGCTCCGCTCCCGACGGCACCGCCGCGGGCGGCTCCGCACCGGACCGGCGCTCCAGGTCCGCGGCGATCGAGGAGCGCAGCCGGGCGTAGCGGTCGGTGAACCAGGCGTGGGCCGCGTGGTCCGGGTCGGTCGCCTCCGCCGAGGTGACCGCGTAGAGCCGTACGAGGCCGGGCTCGGACCTGTTGTCCCGCACGGCGTCCAGCAGCCCCTCCGGCCCGGGCGACGTCGCGGCCGAGCGTTCGTCGCGGGCCTCGAGGACCGCCGCCAGCAACGCCTGCTTGGACCCGAAGTAGTGGAACAACGTCGGTTCGGTGACCCCCACCCGGCGCGCGATCTCCTTCGTCGACGACGCGTGGAACCCACCGGTCGTGAACACCTCCAGCGCCGTGTCCAGGATCTGGGCCCGGCGCCGGCGGCCCTTGTCGTAGCGCCCGCGTGCCGTCGTCACCGGCGGAGGCTACCGCGCCAATACCTAGTGACACTAGAATTTGGTGCGTACGGTGGGGCCATGGCACCCGTCGACGAGGACCTGATCAGCACGCTCGTCTCCCGGCTCGACCTGGAACGGAAGGTCCGGCTCCTGACCGGGGCCGACTTCTGGTCCACCCCGGCCGAGCCGTCCGTCGGGCTGCGCCGGATGGTGCTGTCCGACGGTCCGTCGGGGGTGCGCGGGGAGAGCTTCGACGAGCGCGACCCGTCGCTCTCGCTGCCCTCGTCGACCGCGCTGGGCGCGACCTGGGACCCGGCCGCGGCCCGCCGCTACGGCGCGGCCCTGGGCGCGGAGGCCCGCCGTCAGCACGCCGACGTCGTCCTCGGTCCGACGATCAACCTGCACCGCAGCCCGTTCGGCGGCCGGCACTTCGAGTCGCTGTCCGAGGACCCCCTGCTGACCGGGGAGCTCGCCGCGGCCTACGTGGAAGGGGTGCAGTCCCACGGTGTCGCCGCGACGCCGAAGCACTACGTCGCCAACGACGCCGAGACCGAACGGTTCACCGTCGACAACCGGGTCGACGAGCGCGCGCTGCACGAGCTGTACCTGGCCGCGTTCGAGCCGGTCGTGACCCGGGCCGGGGCCTGGGCGGTGATGTCGGCCTACAACGCGGTCAACGGGCCGACGATGAGCGAGAACCCGCTGCTCGGCGAGCCGCTGACCGGCGAGTGGGGCTTCGACGGGCCGGTCGTGTCCGACTGGGGCGCCGTGCGCACGACCGAGGCCTCGGCGAACGCCGAGCAGCACCTGGTCATGCCCGGGCCGGTGGGGGTCTGGGGCGAGCGGCTCGTCGGCGCCGTGCGCGACGGCCGGGTCGCGGAGGCCACGGTGGACGACAAGGTGCGCAGGCTGCTGCGCCTGGCCGCCCGGGTCGGCGCACTGGACGCCGCGGGCTCCCCGCCCGTGTCCGGCGTCTCCGGTGGGCCCGCCGAGGACGGGCCCGCCGTGGCCCGCGGGCTGGCCGCGGCGGGCAGCGTCCTGGTCCGCAACACCGGTGAGCTGCCGTGGGACGCCACGGCGCTCGGCACGGTCGCGGTGCTCGGCCACAACGCAGCACTCGCCCGCACCCAGGGTGGTGGCAGCGCGACCGTGCGGCCGGCCGCCGTCGTCTCCCCGCTGGAGGGTCTGCGCGGGGCGCTGGGCCCGGACCGCGTCCGGTACCGGCTGGGCGCGCAGGTCGCCGAGGGTGTGCAGCCGTTCGCGCCGGACCGCATCACCAACCCGGTCACCGGAGGCCCCGGGCTGCGCGCGGTGTTCCGGGACGCCGACGGCGCCGCGCTGCGCGCCGAGGACCGCCTCGGGGCCGCGCTGATCTGGATGGGCCCGGAGATCCCCGAGGGCGCCGACCACGTCGAGATCTCCCTGCGCTGGGACGCACCCGCCGGGACGCACCGGCTCGGCGCGGCCGCCGTCGGACACGTCACGCTCGACGTGGACGGCACCACCGTGCTCGACACCGAGGGCGTCCTGACCGGCGACGAGGGCCCCGGCGCGGCGATCTTCGAGGCCCCGTCGGTGACCGCCGGGGTCACCGTGGACGGGCCGGTCGAGGTGGTGCTGCGGTTCCGTCCGTCCGGCCGGGAGGCGGGGATGGCACTGTGCGCGGTCACCGTGGGGACCGAGACCGTCGTCGCCGACCCGGACGCCGAGGTCGCCGCCGCGGCCGCGCTCGCCGCGGAGTGCGACGTCGCGGTCGTCGTGGTCGGGACGAACGACCGGATCGAGAGCGAGGGGTTCGACCGGACCACCCTCGCGCTGCCCGGGCACCAGGACGCCCTGGTCAGGGCGGTCGCCGCGGCGAACCGGCGCACCGTGGTCGTGGTGAACGCCGGCGCGCCGGTCCTGCTGCCGTGGCGCGAGGAGGTGGCCGCGGTCCTGCTCGGCTGGTTCGGCGGTGAGCGCTTCGGCGAGGCCGTCGCCGACGTGCTGCTCGGTGTGGCCGAGCCGGGCGGACGGCTGCCCACCACCTGGCCCGCGACCGGACGGGAGCGCTCGGTGCTCACCGGTGCCCCGACCGACGGGGTACTGCGCTACGACGAGGGCATCCACCTCGGGTACCGCAACTGGCTGCGGCACGGCGAGACGCCGGCGTACCCGTTCGGGCACGGTCTCGGCTACACGAGCTGGACCCTCGACGCCGCCACCGCCGGTCCCTGGTCGGCCGACGGCGTCGCGGTGACGGTCACGCTCACCAACACCGGCACCCGGGCCGGGCGCCAGGTCGTCCAGGCCTACCTCGCACGGTCCGGCGGCGAGGTCGAGCGCCCGGCCCGGTGGCTGGCCGGCTGGGCCGTCGTCGACGCCGCCCCCGGCACGACGACGGTCACCGTCCCGGTCTCCCGCCGTGCGTTCCGGCACCGCGCCGGCGCCACCTGGGCCACCGAGCCCGGGACCTGGACGCTGCACCTGGGGTTCTCGGTCACCGACACCCCGCTGCACGCCGACGTCGAGGTCGTCGCGCAGGGGTGAGGCACCCGCTCAGGCGTGCGCCGCCCGCACCAGGTCCGAGCACTTCTCCCCGATCATCATGGTGGTGATGTTCGGGTTGATCGCCGGCAGGAACGGCATCGCGGAGGCGTCGGCGACCCGCAGCCCCTGCACCCCGCGGACCCGCAGCGCCGGGTCCAGGACGGCGCCCGGGTCGTCGTCGGTCCCCATCCTCGCCGTGCACGCCGGGTGGTAGACGGTGTTGTGGGTCTTGCTGATGTAGTCGGCGAGCTCGTCGTCGGTGACGGCCTCCGGCCCCGGGGCCAGTTCGGCGGCGATCCACTCCTTCAGCTGCGGCTGCTCGGCGATGCGGCGGGCCAGCCGGACGCCCTCGGTCATCACCCGCATGTCGTGGCCCTCGGGGTCGGTGAAGTAGCGCGGGTCGACCCGGGCCCGGTCGCGGAAGTCGCGGGTGCGCAGCCGCACGGTGCCCCGCGAGCGGCCGCGGGTGACGTTCGGGGTGAGGCAGAACCCGTTGTCGGTGGTCGGGTAGCCCCAGCGCAGCGTGTTCATGTCGAACGGCACCGAGCCGTAGTGCATCATCAGGTCCGGCCGGTCCAGGGCCGGGTCGGTGCGGTGGAACAGCCCGATCTCCCACCACTGCGAGGACTCGGTGACCATCGGCTTCGCCGCGTCCCAGAAGACCAGGCCCTCCACGTGGTCGTCGAGGTTCGACCCGACACCGGGCAGGTCCGAGCGGACCTCGATGCCGAACTCGCGCAGGTGCTCGCCCGGGCCGATGCCCGAGAGCATCAGCAGCTTCGGGGTGTCGATGGCGCCCGCGGAGAGGATGACCTCACGCCCGGCCTGCACGGTCTCGCGGCCCGGGCCGATGCCCCGCTGGTACTCCACGCCGGTGGCGCGGGTGCCGTCGAACAGCACCCGGGAGGCCCAGCAGTCGGTGCGCACCTCCAGGTTCGGGCGCGAGTCCAGGATCGGGTGCAGGTAGGACACCGACGCCGACGCGCGGGTGCCGTCGGGGAAGGAGTTGATCTGGAAGTACCCGGCGCCGTCGGTGACGGTGTGGCCCTCGTTGAACCGCACCGTCGGCATGCCGACCTGTGCGGCGGCGGCCAGCACGGCGTCGCCGCACGGGTCGGTCGCCGGGATCTGCATGAGGTTGACCGGACCGGAGCGGCCGTGGCCGTCCCAGTCGCCGTCGTTGGTCTCCAGGCGGCGGATCAGCGGCCAGCACTCGTCCGCGGACCAGCCGGTGAGGCCGGACGCGGCCCACTCGTCGAGGTCCTCGCGCGGGGTCCAGAAGGCGATGCAGGAGTTGTGCGAGCCGCAGCCGCCGAGCACCTTGGCCCTGGCGTGGCGCATGTGGGAGTTGCCGCGCTCCTGCGGCTCCACCGGGTAGTCCCAGTCGTAGCCGGAGTCGAGCAGCGCCATCCAGTCGGTGAGCCGCAGGATGTTCGGGTCGCCGACGTCGGACGGCCCGGCCTCCAGCAGCAGCACCCGCGCCGCGGGGTCCTCGGACAGCCGCGCGGCGAGCGCGCAGCCCGCCGAGCCGCCCCCCACCACGACGTAGTCGAACCGGTCGGTCATGCCGTCTCCCCCATGCCCTGCTCGATCTCCTTCGCCCGGTGCTCGGGCAGGCAGCCCAGCCCGTGCCTGCCGCGCAACCGGAACCACGCCAGCCCGGCCAGCGCGACGACGCCGATGAACAGGAACGCGACGAACCGCAGCCACCCGGTGCCGTAGACCTCCTCACGCGGCCAGGCCAGGTTGATCGCCATCGCCGCGCCCCACAGCACCGCCAGCACGTTCACCGGCAGGCCGAGGCGCCCCAGGGAGAAGTACCCCTCCTGCCCCTCGTCCGGCCACTGCCCGCGCAGCCGCCGGACCAGCATCGGCACCGTGACCAGCAGGTACGCGATGTAGATCATGATGATCGCCACGCTGGTGACCGCGGTGAACACCTCGGGCACACCGATGTTCGCGACCAGGATCAGGATCGCGACGACACCGACGACGATCGCCGGCACCACCGGCGTCTTGTGCTTCGGGTCGATCCGGGCGAGCACCGAACCGGCGGGCAGTGCGTTGTCGCGGGCCATCGCGAACATCAGCCGGATCGCGGCGGTGTGCACCGCGAGCAGGCAGACGATCACCGCGATGCTGATCGTGATCAGGAAGACCCGGCCGATCGTGCCGCCGGCGACCTCCAGCAGCACCAGCTGCCCCCCGCCGTCCTTGCTGCCCAGGCGCGGGTCGGCCAGGTCGGGCGCGGCCAGGATGATGCCGAGCAGGATCAGCCCGCCGAGCACGAACGAGGCGACCACCGCGCGCAGGATCGCCGCCGGGGCCGTCCGGCGCGGGTCGACCGTCTCCTCGCCGAGCGAGCTGGCGGTGTCGAAGCCGTACATCACGTAGGCCGAGGCGAGCGCCGCGACGAGGAACGTGCCGAAGTACCCGCCGCCACCCGCGGCCGGGGCCGGGGTCTCGAACAGCACCGAGACGGGGTTACGGATGCTGAGCAGCAAGGCCACGACGATGACGACGGCGGCGATCAGCTCGATGAACACACCGGTGGAGTTGATCCGCGCCATCAGCTTCACACCGACGGCGTTGATCACCGTGGTGAGCACGATCAGGATCGCACCGAGCAGCACGCCGTTGACGGCGGCGTCTCCCGCGTCGGAGGCGTCGCCGACGAGCTGGAAGCCCGACCAGATCTGCGGGAACGTGAGCTGCGCGGCCAGCGCGACCGCCGCCAGCGACACCACCGAGGCGGTGAACATCATCCAGCCGGCCAGCCAGGACACGGTCGGCCCGGCGAGCTGCTTGGACCAGTTGTAGACCGATCCGGCGACCGGGTAGCGCCCGGCCAGCTCGGCGAAGGACAGCGCGACCATGAACTGGCCGGCGAACACCATCGGCCAGGACCACCAGTAGGCCGCGCCGCCGGTGCCGAAGCCGAAGTAGAACAGCTGGAACGTGCCGGTCAGGATCGAGATGTAGCTGATCCCGGCCGCGAAGCTGGCGAACTTGCCGATGCTGCGGTCGAGGGTCTGGCTGTAGCCGAACTCGGCGAGCCCTCCCCCGTCTCCGTCCGCGTCGCGGGAGGGGTCCCGCCGGGTCGGTTCGGGAACGGTCATCGTGGACCTCCTGGGCCGTTGCGTCGCGTCATCATGGCGGCCTCAACGGCCCGAGAACCATCCCTGGGGCTGCGGAGCGGTGTTGGTCCACACGTGCTTGATCTCCTGGTACTCGGCAAGGCCGGTCGGTCCGAGCTCGCGGCCGTTGCCGGACCGGCCCATGCCGCCCCACTCCGCGCCCGGGAAGTACGGGTGGAAGTCGTTGATCCAGACGGTGCCGTGACGCAGCGCGGACGCCACCCGGTGGGCGCGGCCCATGTCGGCGGTGAACACCGCACCGGCCAGGCCGTACTCGGTGTCGTTGCCGAGCCGGACCGCCTCGTCCTCGGTGCGGAACCGCTCCACGGTCAGCAGCGGACCGAAGGTCTCCTCGCGGATCAGCCGCGACCCCGGGGCCAGGTCGGTGATCACCGTCGGCAGGTAGAAGTAGCCCTGCGCCAGGTCCGGGTCGTCCGGGCGGGCACCGCCGCACCGGATGGTGGCGCCCTCGGCGCGGGCGGCCGCGACGAAGTCCTCGATCTTGGCCAGGTGCGCGGCGGAGACCAGCGGGCCGACCTCGACGCCGTCGGCGAGGCCGTCGCCGAGCCGGATCCGCTGCGCGCGGCGCACCACCTCGTCGACGACGGCGTCGGCGACCGAGTCCTCGATGATCAGCCGGGCGCCCGCGGAGCAGACCTGCCCCGAGTGCAGGAACACCGCGAGTATCACGTAGTCGACGGCGAGCTCGAAGTCGGTGTCGGCGAACACGATGTTCGGGTTCTTCCCGCCCAGCTCCACGGCGGTGCGCTTCACCGTCTCGGCCGAGGCCCTGATGATCTTCTGGCCGGTGGACAGGCCGCCGGTGAAGCTGACCATGTCGACGTCGGTGTGCTCGGTGAGCGGGGCGCCGACCGAGGGACCGTCGCCCAGCACGATGTTCACCACCCCGGCCGGGATCCCGACCTCCTCGCACAGCTCGACCAGCACGATCGAGGTGAGCGGGGTGACCTCGCTGGGCTTGATCACCATCGTGTTGCCCGCGGCGATCGCCGGGGCGACCTTCCAGGACAGCTGCAGCAGCGGGTAGTTCCACGGCGTGATCAGGGCGCAGACGCCGACCGGCTCGTGCACGATCCGCGACACCACGGCGGGGTTGCCGGTGTCGACGATCCGGCCGGCGTCCTTGTCGGCGAGCCCGGCGTAGTAGCGGAAGACGGCGGTGACGTCGTCGACGTCCTGACGGCCCTCGGCGATCGTCTTGCCGGTGTCGAGGGTCTCCAGCCGGGCGATCCGCTCCCGGTCCCGCACCAGCAGGTCGGCGATCCGACCGAGCAGCGCGCCGCGCTCCCCGGTCGTCGTCCGCCGCCACGGCCCGTCGTCGAAGGCCCGGCGGGCGGCGTCGACCGCGCGGTCGACGTCGTCGGGCCCGGCCTGGTCGACCTCGGTGACCGTCGAGGCGTCGTAGGGGTTGATCACCGGGACGGTCCCGGCGGACCCGGTGGTCCAGCTTCCGTCGATGTACAGGCTCGGCACGGCGCGAGCTTTCACCGGGAACAGGTCGCTGTGCAAACCGGACCGGCGTCCGGTGCGCCAGGACACGGTCCCGCATTCCGGTCCCCGCGTGGCGACGCCCCGGATGCCCGGTTAGAGTTGCGCCATGGGCAACACGGTGCGTGGACGGGAGCCCGGGGTGCAGTCGGTCGACCGGGCCATCACCCTGCTGACGTTGCTGGCCGACCGGAGCGAGGCGGGGGTCAGCGAGCTCGCGGCGTCGCTCGAGGTGCACAAGTCCACCGCCTTCCGGCTGCTCGGCGCCCTGGAGGAGCGCGGGCTCGTCGAGCAGATCGCCGAGCGCGGCAAGTACCGCCTCGGGTTCGGCCTGATCCCGCTGGCCGGACGGGTCGCCGAGCGGCTGGAGGTCACCACCCAGGGCCACCCGGTCTGCGAGACGCTCGCGGAGCGGCTCGGCGAGACCGTCAACATCGCCATCCCGGACCGCGGATGGGCGGTGAACGTGGACCAGGCCCGCGGCCCGTCGATGGTCACCACGTTCAACTGGCTCGGCCGGATCACCCCGATGCACAACACCTCCAGCGGCAAGGTGCTGCTCGCCTCGGTCGTCCTCGACGACCCGACGACCATGCCGGACACGGTGCCGGAGCAGGGTCGCGACACGCTCGTCGACGAGCTGCACCGGGTCCGCGACCGCGGCTACGCGTGGTCGCTCGAGGAGCTGGAGACCGGGCTCAACGCCGTCGCCGCACCGGTGCTCGACCACGGCGGGGCCGTCGTCGCGGCCCTGTCGGTGTCCGGCCCCGCCTACCGCCTCCCGGCCGACCGGATCGAACGGATCACGCCCGAGGTCGTCGCCGCCGGGCGGGAGATCAGCCGTCGGATGGGGTTCTGGCGCGAGCGCTGAGCGGCGTCTACCGGGGTGGTGCGGGGGCGGGGCCCTGCAGACGTTCCAGTACCGGCGGCAGGGTGCGTTCCAGCTCGTCGCCGTGGCGCTCGAACTCGCGCCGCAGGAACGGCGCCGCCAGCTTCAGCAGCCCCTTGAGCCGGACGTGGGCGTGGAAGCTCACGACGCTCCCACCGGTCTCGGTGGGTTCGACGACGATCTCCTCGGTCGCGGTGACCGTCGCGTTCTCCCCGACGAACACGACCCGGTGCGCCGTGAGCTCGCACAGCGTGTGGTCGAGCTCGCTCTCCCGCCCGCTCCACACCGACACCGTGCGCCAGGCGGCACCGACCGCGACGGGGCCGCCCCCGTCGGACCGGGTGCTGGCGCGCACCGTGGGGTCCCAGACCTCGCTGTGCCCGTGGTCGGCGAGGTAGCCGAGCACCGTCGGGACAGGGGTGGACACCGTCATCACCCGCTGGACGCCGACCACGACGCTCCTCTCCCCGGCCGGGCGCCGCGGGCCCGGCCCGCTGCTCCCGACCGGCGCAGATGGTCTCACGACGACCTCTCATGATCGAGAGCGCCCGCGTCGGATTCCTCCGATCGCCCGTGCCGCGGCCGCGCGGCACGCACACTCCTCCCGACGCGGGCCCGGTGGGTCCGCCACCGACGACGGAGGTGCCGCGGTGCACGACCGAGACCGACCCGGGACGCCGTGGACCGGGCGGTGCCCGACCGCGCCGCACCCGTCCCCCGGCGGACCGGTGCGCTCCGATCCCGACGCGCTCGACGCCGCCGCCGCGGCCCTGGACCGGACCGCCGACGGACTCGCCGCCGACGCGGCGCTGCTCGGCGGCGCCGCACCGGTACCGGGCTTCGCGACCGGATCGGCGGCGACGGCCTGGGAGGACTCCATGGTGCGGGCGGTCCGGGAGCAGGCGGGGCGGACCGCGTCCCACGCGTCGGCCCTGCGTGCGGCGGCGGCCGCCTGGCGTGCGGCCGACGACGACACCGCGTCGGCGTTCGCCGGGCGCACGTCGTGAGCGCCGGGCCCGCGCTGGGCGACGTCGTGGCGGCCGACCCCGGCGCGTGGCTGCGCCGCGCCGGCACCTGGGACGGGTTGTCCCGGGCGCTGTCCGACCGGGCGACGGAGCTGGAGCGCTCGGCGCCGGGCGCCTGGGCCGGAGCCGACGCCGACGCGGCCGCCCGGTCCCGCGCCGAGCAGGTACGCCGGCTGCGCGACGACGCGGGGACCGCCACCCGGGCCGCACACGTCCTGGGCGCCCACGCCGGCGAGGTGCTCGACGCCCAGCGGCGCCTGGTCGTCGCCGCGCTGGCGGTGCACCCGCAGTTCTCGGTCGACCTCGAGCGCGGCACGCTCTCGGCCGGTGCCGGTGCGCTCCCGCTCGGCATGTGGCGGCTGCCCGCGACGGTCGCGCGCTTCGCCGCGGACCTGGTCCGCCTGTCCGGTGCGGTCGCCGACGCCGTCGGGGCGGCGCCCCGGTCCGACCGCGCCACGGCCGCCGCGCTGGACGCGCTCCGCCCGGCGCCCGGCCCCGCTCCCCTCCCGGTCACCCCCGCAGCGGAACCGCCCGCCGGTGCGGGCCCCGGCACCGTGCGCGCCTGGTGGACCGGGCTGGCGGCGGCCGAGCGGGAACGGTTGCTGCGCACCCGTCCCGCGCTCGTCGGCGGGCGCGACGGTGTACCGGTCCCCGACCGGGACCGGGCGAACCGGATCCTGCTCGAGGACGAGCTGTCCCGGCTGCGGGCCCGGGTGGCGCTGCTGGAACGGGCCGGGGACACGGTCGGCGCGGACCGCGCCGGACGCACGGCGGCCGGGCTGGAGGCGACCCGCCGCCGCCTGGACGCCGGCGGCGCGAGCCTGCTCCGCCTCGAGCGCGGCACCACGGGCGGCCGGATCGTGCTCGCCGTCGGCGACCCGGAACGCGCCACGCACGTCCTCACCCACGTCCCCGGGACCACCGCGGGCTGGGACACGGTGCCCGGCGACCTGGCCCGGGTCGAGGCGACCCGGGCCGCCGCACGGGCGGTCGCGCCCGGCGGGTCGGTGGCCGCGGTGCTGTGGACCGGCTACGACGCGCCCCCGGACCTGCTCGCCGCGGCCGACCCCGGTGCCGCCCGCGCCGCCGCCGGGGACCTGCGGGACTTCCAGGACGGTCTGCGGACCGGACACGACGGGCCGGTGCACCTGACCGTCGTCGGGCACTCCTACGGCTCGGTGGTGGCCGGGAACGCCGCCCGGGGCGCCGGCCTCGCCGCCGACGACGTCGTGTTCGTCGGCAGCCCCGGGACCGGCGCGGCCCACGCCTCGGACCTCGGCACCGCGCCCGGGCACGTGTGGGCCACGACCGCCGGGCACGACCCGATCGGCCGGGTGCCCGGGGTCGAGGTGTTCGCCACGTCGCGGGGGCTCTCCCCGACCGGGCTCCTGCACGGCCCCGACCCGGCGGCACCGGGGTTCGGCGCCCGGGTGTTCGCCTCGGCGCCGGGGTCGCCGCTGCCGCGGCCGGACGACCCGGCCACCCCGAACGACGAGACGGCGTTCGCCTCCGCCCACGGCGGCTACTGGGACCCCGGATCACCGAGCCTGTCCACGCTCGGCCGGATCGTCGCCGGGGCGCCCGTCCCGCCGTGACGCTGGGTCACGTCCGGACTGCTTTGCGAGACCACCGCACGCCCGGGCGGCTACCGCTACGACCCGGTTCCGAACCGGAGATGGGCCAGGTCACAGGTAGTCGTCAGGCCGATCGCGACTACCCTGTCCCGGACGTGGGCACGGGCAGTAGCATGCGAGCGTGACCGAGACCGAGAGCAGACCGGCACGGCGCACCGGCCGCCCGCCCCTGACCGACCGCGCGACACTCCTGGCCGCAGCGCGCGAGCTCGGCTTCTCCGACCTGACGGTCGGCGCGGTGACCGCGCGGGTCGGGGTGAAGTACTCCACGTTCTACCGCCACTTCCCCAGCCTGGAGGCGCTCGTCGCCGCCCTGGTCGACGACGTGGTCACCGACGACGTGTTCCCCGCGACCGACGAGGGCCGTTGGCAGGAGCAGATGCTCGCCTTCGCCGCAGCGACGTTCGACGTGATGGCCGAGCACCCCGGCCTCGCCCCCGCCATGGTGCGGCTGCCGGAGTCCCCCGAGGCCCTGCTGTCGGCCTTCCGCAGGCTCGCCGACCGGCTGCTGGAGGCCGGGTTCACCGCGGAGGACGCGGTGCTGGGCGCCTCGACCGCCATCCACATGGGAATGCAGCCGTGGCTGACGGCGCACTCCCCCGGCACCGGGGACGCGCGGCGGCGCGAGCAGCTGCTGGACTCGGCCGAGCCGTTCGACGCCGCGGTCCGCGCGGTGGTCCGGGACCGGATCGACGACCCTCCCCGCAGCTGGACCCTCAGCCGCGTCGAGCTCGTCGTCGCGGGCCTGGAGACCCGTCTGGCGTCCTGACCCGGACACGACGACGCCCGGGGTGCTTCGCGTGAGCACCCCGGGCGTCGGCGTCGGATCAGGCGGTCAGGTGGGGACGACCTGGTCCGCCTGCGGACCCTTCTGACCCTGGGTGACCTCGAAGGTCACGGTCTGCCCCTCGTCGAGGCTGCGGTATCCGGAGGACTGGATCGCGCTGAAGTGGACGAACAGGTCCTGCCCGCCTCCGTCCGGCGTGATGAACCCGTACCCCTTCTCCGCGTTGAACCACTTGACGGTTCCCTGTGGCATCCGGATGTCTCCTCGCGTCTTGCCGGTTCCTACGGGGTGGACATTAGCCGCACCGGACCCCGCCGTGCTACAGGCGACGTGCGATCGGGTACCGGCGCGTCGCACCGTCCGTCCCGTTCGCCCCGTTCCCGTCGGCCCGCGGGACGTCAGCCGAGGACCGCGGCCAGCACCAGCCCGCCGCTGGTCGCGACGAACGACAGTCCGCTGACGACCCGGAAGACCGGGTGGCGCACGACGCCCGGCCCCCAGGCCATCGGCAGGAACAGCGCCGGGTTGACCCAGGTGCCGAACACCAGCACGGCGACGAGCCAGCCGGGCAGGTCCGGGGCGGCCAGCCCGACCGCGACCAGGATCAGCCCCATCAGCACGAAGTCCAGGTGGGCCTGCAACAGCCGGCGCGGTTCCACGATCCCGATCCGCCGCCAGGCGTCGGGACGGGTCACCGACACCACGACCGCCCAGCCCAGCACCGCACCGAGCGCGAGCTCGACGAGCCCGATCCGCACCATCGCGTCCACCGGGTGATCATGGCCGACGCCCGGTCCCCGCCGGGCACCGGCTCACCGGCGCGGGACCAGCCCGCCCGCGTAGAGCGCCCACGCGACCAGCAGCGGCTGTCCGGCCAGCCGCGCCGCGCGCTTCGTGTCGGTGTCGAGCCCGAAACCGTCGACCCGGTTGCGGTACTGCGAGATGTTCCCGGGGAAGATCGCGGTGAAGAACGCCGCGGCCAGGCCGCCGACCCGGCGCCGCTCCTTCGGCAGGCCGGCCAGCGCGGCACCCAGCGCGATCTCGGCCGCGCCGGAGAGCAGCACGACGTCGTCGGTGTCCATCGGGATCCACGGCGGGACCTGGGCCCGGAACTCGCGGCGGGCGACGGTGAGGTGGGAGGCCCCGGCGAGGACCAGCATCGCGCCGAGCGCGAGGCGGGCGGCGTCCTGCCGGGTACGGGTGCTGACACGGGTCATGGTCCGACCGTGCCACGGAGGGTGCCCACGGGCGCGGCGGGCGACCCGTCAGGGGCGCCCGCGCAGGTCGATCCCGGCGGGGCTCGTGGCGCCGGCCAGCCCGCAGACCAGGTCGAGCTCCGCGACGACGTCCTGCAGCACCTGCGCGACACCGCGGGCCCCGTCGAGGGCGAGGCCGTGCACGAACGGGCGACCGAGCAGCACGGCGCGGGCACCGAGCCGCACGGCGGTGGCCACGTCGGCCCCGGTGCGCACCCCGGAGTCGAGCAGCACCGGGAGCGCGTCCCCGACCGCGTCGACCACACCGGGCAGCGCGTCGAGCGAGGCCACGGAGTGGTCGACCTGGCGACCGCCGTGGTTGGAGACGACGACGCCGTCCACGCCCGCGTCGGCGGCGCGGCGGGCGTCGTCGGGGTGCAGGACTCCCTTGAGGACGATCGGGAGCCGGGTCCGCGAGCGCAGGGTCGCCAGGTCCTCCCAGGACAGCCGGGGTCGCGAGTAGACCCGCAGGAAGGTCTCCACCGCCGCCCGCGGGACGGGCGAGCGCAGGTTGTCCCGGAACCGGCCGGGGGCGTTGCGGGTGATCTCCAGCAGGGTGCGCACGGCCTGTGGGGTGACCGTCGGCCGGGCCCCGGCCGACGGTGCCGCGAGGGTCTCCTCGACCAGCCGGTGGAAGACCGGGTCCGAGGTGTACTGGGCGATCCCGATGCCACGGGCGAAGGGCAGGTGTCCCAGGTCCAGGTCCCGGGGACGCCAGCCGAGCATCGTGGTGTCCAGGGTGACCACGACGGCGTCGCAGCCGGCTGCCTCGGCACGGCCCAGGAAGCTGTCGACGAGGTCGTCGGAGGTGGACCAGTAGAGCTGGAACCAGGTGGGGCCGCCGACCGCGGCGAGGTCCTCCATCGGCGTGCCGGCCTGGTTGGAGATGACCATCGGGACCCCGGCGGCCGCGGCGGCGCGGGCGACCGCGAGGTCGGCGCCACGGCGCACCAGGTCCAGCGCGCCGATCGGGGCGAGCAGCAGCGGGGCGGGCAGCGTGCGACCGAACAGCCCGACGGTCAGGTCGCGCTCGCCGACGTCGCGCAGCACCCGCGGCACGATCTCGTGACGGGCGAACGCGGCCCGGTTGGCGCGCATCGTGGTCTCGGCGCCCGCACCGCCGGTGACGTAGGCGTCGGCCCGCCGGCTCATCGCCCGCCGGGCGCGGCGTTCCCGCTCGTCGGGACCGGTCGGGACGCGGGGCCGGACGCCGGAGACGCCGTACCGGTAGATCCGTTCCTGCCGAGCCCGGCCCGGTGCCGTCATGGCGCCCTCCCCCGTCGTCGCGCGGCCAGCCTACGGGCCGCGCCGCCCGCCCCGGGACGACGGCGACCGGGATCGCCTGCGGTGGCGGGTGGCGGGCGGGACGGTCACCGTCCCCTCAGGTCGGTGAGGGTCAGGACCTGCCCCCGGATCCCCCAGCCGCCGTCGACGACCTCGTCGACGAGGACCATGGTGGTGGCGCGGACCTCGTCGCCGAAGGTGGCGGCGTACACGTCGGTGACCTTCTCGACGAGCTCGCGCTCGGCGTCGGCGTCGAGCAGGCCCGCAGGGACCTCGAGGTCGGCGAACGGCACGGGTGTCTCCTGTCCCGGGTGGACGGCCGGGTACGGCGTGGTGGTCAGTGCGGGTCGGCCGCGTTGAGCCGGGCGACGACGTCGGCGTACTCGCCGCGGGCCTCCGCGCGGCGCAGCGGCAGCACCCGCTCGACGAGGACCTCCCCGTCCGGCGCTCCGGCCTCGAGCAGGGCGAGGACCTCGGCCACGAAGTCGTCGAGCGGCATCGCGATCGGGCTGTCCTGCTGGCCGGGGAGCAGCTCGGTCGCCACCGACGGCGGCACGATCTCGATGAGCTCGACGGTGGTGTCGGAGAGCTGCAGGCGCAGCGACTCGGTGAGCATGTGCACCGCGGCCTTGGTGGCGTTGTAGCTGGGTGTCGCGCCGAGCGGGACGAACGCCAGCCCCGACGAGACGGTCACGACCGACGCGACCGGCCTGCCCCGCAGGTGCTCCACGAGCGCGCCGATCAGCCGGATCGGGCCGAGCAGGTTGGTGGTGACGACCTCCTCGGCCGAGGCCAGGAAGCCCTCGGGGCCGTGCCAGTCCTCGACCCGCATGATCCCGGCCATCGCGACGAGCACGTCGAGGTCGGGGTGCCGGTCGAGGACCTCGGCGACGGCCTTCGTGATGCTCGCCGGGTCGGCGGTGTCGATCTCGACGGCGTCGAGGCCGGGGTGGGCGGCGACGAGCTCGTCGAGCCGGTCGCGGCGTCGGCCGCCGAGGACCACGGTGTTGCCGCGTTCGTGCAGCGACAGGGCCATGGCGAGTCCGATGCCGCTCGTCGAGCCGGGGATGAAGACGGTGCGTCCGGTGATCTGCATGTCCTCACCGTCGCCGCGCGGCGGACGCGACGGCAGAGACCGGTCATCGGGGGATCGCCGGTCCCTGGTTGCCCGGCGGGTACCGCCGGATACTCGGTGACGTGGACCGTGCAGCCCTGGCCGACTTCCTGCGCCGGCACCGCGCCGGCCTCCGCCCCGGTGACGTCGGGCTCCCCGACGGGGCGCGCCGGCGCACGGCGGGGCTGCGCCGCGAGGAGGTCGCGACGCTCGCGGTCATGTCGACCGACTACTACACGCGGCTGGAACAGCAGCGCGGCCCGCAACCGAGCGAGCAGATGCTGACGTCGCTGGCCCGGGCGCTGCGGCTGGGCACCGAGGAGCGCGACTACCTGTTCCGGTGCGCGGGCCGGAACGCGCCGGCGTCCGGCCCGGTGTCCGAGCACGTGGCCCCGGCGCTGCTACGGGTGCTGGACCGGCTGCACGACAGCCCGGCGCTGGTCCTGACCGTGCTCGGCGAGACGCTCGTGCAGAACGACATGGCCCGTGCGCTGTTCGGCGACCACACCCACCACACCGGGCTCGCCCGCAGCGAGGTCTTCCGCTGGTTCACCGACCCGGACGCCCAGCGCATGTACCTGCCCGACGACCGCCCCCGCCAGAGCCGCGCCCAGGTCGCGACGCTCCGGGCGGCACTGGCGGTGCTCGGGCCCCGGTCACGGGCCGGTGAGATCGTGCGGGTGCTCACCGGGCGCAGCCCCGAGTTCGCCGCGCTGTGGGAGCTGCACGAGGTCGGCCGCCGGTTCGCCGACCACAAGACGCTGCCGCACCCGGAGCTCGGCGAGCTGGAGGTGGACTGCCAGGCGTTGTTCACCGAGGACCGGTCCCAGGCGCTGCTCGTGATCACCCCGCCGCCGCGCAGCGAGACCGAGCGGCGCCTGGAGCTGCTGCGGGTGATCGGCAGCGAGCAGTTCAGCGCGGGCTGACCACCCCGGCGCCGGTCACCCCTGCAGCCGCACCGGGAGGGCGGTGAGGGCGTGGATCAGCGTGCTCTCCCGGCGGTGTCCGGGGGTGCCGGCGAGTGTCATGTCCGGGAACCGGGCGAGCAGGGTGCGGAACGCGACGTCGGCCTCCAGCCGGGCCAGCGGGGCGCCGAGGCAGTGGTGGATGCCGTAGCCGAACGCGAGGTGCCCGGAGGTGTCGCGGTCGGGGTCGAGCCGCTGCGGATCGGCGTAGCGCTCGGGGTCGCGGTTGGCCCCGATCAGCGAGACCAGCACGACCTCGCCGGCCGGGACCGTGACGCCGGAGTACTCGACGGGCTCGTCGGTGAAGCGGATGGTGGCGAGGTTGACGGGGCCGTCGTAGCGCAGGAACTCCTCGACCGCGCGCGGCACGCGGTCGGGGTCGGCGCGCAGCCGGGCGTGCTCGGCGGGGTCGCGCAGCAGCGCGAGCATGCCGTTGCCGATGAGGTTCACCGTGGTCTCGTGCCCGGCGACCAGCAGCAGGAACGCCATCGCGGTGACCTCGGTCGGGCTCAGCGAGTCGCCGTCCTCCGAGGCCCGCACGATCTCGGACAGCATGTCGTCGCCGGGGTGCGCGGACTTGTCGGCAACGAGCTCGGCGAGGAACTGCGCCATCGACGCGGCCGCCGCGGCGCGCTCGTCGTCGGGTCCGCTGGACAGCAGCAGGTTCGACCAGTGCCGGAAGTCCTCGCGCCGCTCCCCCGGGACGCCGAGGATCTCGGAGATGACCGTCATCGGCAGAGGGAACGCGAAGTGGTCGAACAGGTCCACCTCGGGACCGGCCTGCTCGGCGGCGTCGGCGAGCTCGGTCGCGATCTGCTCGATGCGCGGTCGGAGCCGGGCGATCGCGCGGACGGTGAAGGCCCGTCCGACGAGCTTGCGCAACCGGGTGTGGTCGGGCGGGTCGGCGTTGAGCATGTGCCCGACGAGCGAGTCGGCGAACTGCCGGATGGAGGTCGCGCCGTGGCGCTGCAGCACCTCGGGCAGCCGCCCGGCGTCCTTCTGCAGCCGCGGGTCGTTGAGCGCGGCGCGGGCGTCGGCGTAACGGGTGATCATCCAGAAGGTCAGCCCGTTCGGCCCGGTCGCGCGGGTGACCGGACGCGCGTCGCGCAGCTCGCGGTAGAGCGCGTCGGGGTCGTCGAAGAAGTCCTGGTCCAGCCGTACCGGCCGGGTGTCGTGATCGATCGTCATCGTCCGCTCCTCGTCCTGGATGGCCTCGACCCTCGCCAGGATTGCACTCATCGTGCAAAAATGCACCCGTGATGAAAGGGACGGAGCGACGCCTCTCGGCCCGGGAGCGCAACCGGCGGTCCATCCTGGACGCCGCGCAGGCCGTGCTGCGCGAGGACCCGGACGCCTCCCTGGACGAGGTCGCAGCCCGGGCCGGCGTCGTGCGGCGGACCGTCTACGGCCACTTCACCAGCCGTCACGACCTGGTGGTCGCCCTCGTCCGGGCGGCGTCCGCGGACTTCGTCGAGCGGGTCGGCGAGGTCGACCCGGACGCGCCGGACCCGGCCGCGGAGCTGGCGGCGACCCTCCTGCGCACCTGGAGCACGTCGCGTCGCTACGGCCCGGTCATCGCGCTGGCCCGCCGGACCGCCGACGAGGAGATCCGCGCCGCGACGGCACCCTTCCACATGATCATGGTCCGGCTGCTGGAGAACGGCCAGCGGACCGGCGTGTTCTCCCGGCACGTCGCGGCGCCGCTGCTGGCCGAGGTGCTGCAGGCCGGGTCGCTGACCTACCTGAGTGCCGCCCAGGAGGGGCGCTGGGACGGTGACGAGACCGACGTCGCCCTCGGTCACCTGCTGACCCTCGGCGTCCCCGTGGCCGAGGCGCGTGCCGCCGTCGCCCGGGCGCGGGCGCGGGCGGCTTGACCTCGACCCGACTCCAGCTCCTACGGTCGCCGGCATGTTCACCGACGACGAGATCACCTACCTGCGCGGACAGCGGATCGGCCGGCTCGCGACCGCACGGCCGGACGGGACGTTGCAGGTCAACCCGGTCGGGTTCGGCGTCAACACGACGCTGGGGACCATCGACGTGGGCGGGTTCCGGATGGAGCGCAGCCGCAAGTTCGGCAACGTCGCCGCCAACGGGCAGGTCGCGTTCGTCGTCGACGACGTGCTGTCGACCGACCCGTGGCGGGTCCGGTTCGTCGAGCTCCGCGGACGGGCCGAGGCGCTGACCGACCCGACGGACTCGGCGGGGCAGCCGACGGCGTCGAGGGCGATCATCCGGATCCACCCGACCCGGATCCTCAGCCTGGCGCTGTCCCCGGAGGAGCAGCGGATGCACCCGCACGAGGCGAGGCTCCGGGCGCGCGACGTGGGCTGAGACCGGCTACAGCATCGCGTCGATCTCGCCACGGTGGAACGCGAGGGGCGTGGCCGGGAACCCGTAGCGGTCCTGGTGCCGGGTCGCCGACCCGCACCACCCGCAGCGGCCCACCGCGTCGTAGACGGCGCGGCTCTCCAGCTCGGCGCGGCGCGCCGGGACCGCGGCGACGGCGGCGGGACGCGCCCCCGGCACGGTGGACCTCCTCGCCGCCCGGCCGGACAGCCGGGAGTGCAGCCACCAGCCCGCCACCGGGAGCGCGACCAGGAAGGCCGCGACGACGAGCCACTGCAGGAGCCCGATCACCGTGCCGACCACGAGGACGGCCAGCACGACGATCCCGATCGCCTGGGCGAGCGTGAGCACGATCTTCGACATCACTTCTCCACGTCCGGTGTGGGCGGTTCCGGTGCCGATGTCGCCCCACCGCGGCCAGTCGTTACCTCCGGCTCCGGCCGCCGCGCGGGCCCGGGATCATCCGCCGGTGTCGCGGACGTCGGTGCCCCGCTCGGCGAACGCCGCGAAGTCCTGCATGTGCAGGAGCGACTGCCTGCGGAACGCACCGCGCATCACGGGTGCGAGCCACCGCATCGGGGCGCTCCCGAACCGGTACTCGTTCTCACTCACCCAGAGCGTGCGGTCCGGGCCCGCCTCGGTCAGCCGCTCGCGCGCGGCGCTCCACATCCCGTCGGCGACGATCTCGCGCTCGAACCGGACGACGCCGTCCTCCGTCGTCAGGCACAGGTCGGCGGGTTCCCGTCGCGTGATCGTCTCGACGGCCTCCATCTCCTGCCGTCCGGTCCGCAGCACGACCCGCGACCGGGTACCGACCTGCCCGTGCGGCCCGTCGAGCGGCTCGTGCAGCACCAGTCCCCGTAGCCACGCAGGCAGGTGCACGGGATCGGCGAGCAGCGCGGCCACCCTCGCGCGCGGCCGGGCGATCTCGATCGAGACGGTGTACCTCACCGCTCTGCCACCCCGTCGAGCCAGCGGCTCCAGGTGGCGACGAGGGACTCCCGGTCGGTCGATCCGGTCTCGTGGTGCCCGACCGCCGTCCCCATCCCGATCAGGGAGCGCTCGTGGAAGCGCACCAGGGCCGTGTCGGTACGGATCCCGAGATGGGTGCCGGTACGGATGTCGACGACCCCGGGACCGACGGGTGTCTCGACCCGGTCACCCACGTGCGGGTCGCCGAGCGCGGCGAGGACGCCCGGCCAGACGTCCGGGTCCGGTGGGGCCTCCGTCTCGGCGTAGACCGCGGGGCGCCCGGGGAAGTGGCGGAGGTACTCGGCCAGGGTGAACAGGTAGAGGTCCCAGCCGAGGCCGGTCATGGTCTCCCACTCGTCGCCCCAGTCCTCCTCGCGGATCCCGCTGTGGACGAACCGCAGGACCGTGCTGCCACCGCTCGCCGCCTCGACGACGTACTCGATGGCCTGGGTCCCGAAGCGTTGCTCCAACCTGCGCGGGGGGTCCTCCACGACCTCTGCGGCCGCGTCCTCGGGGACGTCCTCGACGGTCATGAACCAGCCGGCCTGCCCCTCGGGGGTGGCGATCGCCCGCCACACCTCGTCGGGGCCGGCGGGCAGGGCGATCTCGCGGCGGATCTCGAAGTTCACGTCTCCTCCTCGGGGGGAAGGCTCGGGTGCAGGGCCACGACCAGGCGGTGGGGCCTGCCCCGGTCGGAGTGGTAGCGCGCGGCGAGAGCGCGGGTGGCCTCGCCCAGCTCGCGTGTGAAGGCCGCCCGGTCCGCCGCGGTGGCGAAGGTGATCTCGCCGTCGATCGCGAACGTCGCGACCCGTCGCCCGCGGGCCCCGGTGACGAGCCGGCCGACCTCGCGCAGCAGCCGGTCCGCCAGCGCGAGGAGCCACTGCACCGACAGGGTGTCCGGTGACCGCTCCGGGTCCGGCGCGAGCAGCACCCACGCCCGGGGTGAGATCACGAACGCGTCCGCCGAGGCGCGCAGGACGCGCTCGGTCATGTTCCCCCTGCGCCGCTCCTCGACCAGCTCGACGAGACCGTGGGCCTCCAGTGCACGCAGGTGGTAGTTCACCTTCTGCCGGCTCATCCCCGTCACCGGGGCCAGCGACGTGGCCGAGCCGGGCTCCCGCAGCAGCCGGAGCAGCCGGGCGCGGACCGGATCGAGGGCGATCGCGGCGGCGGTGGGGTCCTCGATCACGGTCGTCCTGTCCGGCACGGCGTCGAGTCTCCAACCGAAACGAACTCTTGTCAAGACAGCGCGTGTTGTCGGCCGATGGATCGGCACCCGCGGCTCCCCCGGGCGCACACCGCAATGCCCCGACGGTCCCCCGCGCCGGCCCGGTCGGACCCGGCCCAGCCCGGCCGGGCCCGGCCGCGACGGGCCGGGCCGGGTCGCGCGACCCGACCGGGCCGGCCGGACGGGCATGCAGGCTGCGCGTCGTGGACGGCGGCATGACGCCGCGCCGCGCGCGGCGGGACGCCGCAGACCCGGCGGGCCGGAACGGCCACACCCCGGAGCATCCGCGTGCGCGCTCCGACCTGCCGCACACAGGGATCGACCGCGGACCCCCTCGGCGGGACTCCGGGTCGGTTCTCCCCGATCGCTGCCCGAGTCACATCGACCTCGGGACATGCCCCCCGATCGGACTCGGACCGATGACCGCCGTCAGGGGCCTACGTGCTCGCGTGCACGATGGCGTCGGCGAAGGTGTCGGGCGCCTCGACCGGGACGAAGTGACCGACCCCGTCCACGAACTGGACGGTGACCTGCGCGAAGAACTCTCCGACACGGTCGGACCAGGCGCGCAGGAACAGGGGGTCGTGCTCGGCCCACAGGAACCCGTGGGGACCATGATCTTCTCGTCGGGGACCGTCTCGCCCAGGTAGCGCGCCACGACGTTCCCGGCCGCCCGGTAGTACCCGATCGAGGCGACGAACGCGCCGGGGGCGCCGTACACCGACGTCAGGTGCTCGAGCCGGGCGGCGTCCACGACGAAGTCCGGGCCGGACCAGTGGGTCCAGAAGTACTCCAGATAGTCCCGTACGGCGTCCGGTTTCCCGTCGAGGAGCTTCTCGGCCAGGTCGAGATGATGGAAGGACTGGTACCAGAACTCGCGGAAGGGATCCTCGCTGAGGATCCGTGACCCGACGCCGGGGGCCGGTGGCGTGATGACCAGGGCGCCGACCAGGTCGGGCCGGTCCTTCGCGATCTGCTGACCGACCCTGCTACCGATGTCGTAGCCGCCCAGCACGACCCGGGAAAGCCCCAGCTCCTCGATCAGTCCCGTCACGCTGCGGGCCTGGGCCACCATGCTGTAGGCGTCGCCGGGGTCGCGGAGGTGCTTGTCCGAGGCGCCGAAACCGCGCAGGTCCGGCACGACGACGTCGAACTCGTCCCCGAGCCTCTCGGCGACGGAGGCCATGTCCGTCCGGTCCCCGGGCCAACCGTGGAGCAGGACCACCGGCGGCCGGCCGGCCGATCCCAGACGGTCGAAGCTCAGGGTGA
The DNA here is from genome assembly GCF_020131355.1 of Pseudonocardia sp. ICBG1293. Classification (GTDB taxonomy): domain Bacteria; phylum Actinomycetota; class Actinomycetes; order Mycobacteriales; family Pseudonocardiaceae; genus Pseudonocardia. The sequence continues at coordinate 102,392 of NZ_JAHLEL010000006.1, read as the reverse complement.
ATCCATCGACCGGGGCTCCCGTCGACATCGAGAACACGCTCCTTCCCGCAACACCCGCGTGCGCCGAGCCGCGGGCCGACGCACGCTCTCGCGCGCCGAGCGACCCACTGTCGACGATCACCTTCCGCGAACTCTAGTAGCTCGACCGACAACGACCGTCACGCTCAGGCCACTCCCGCACAGCGGCCGGGCTCCTCACCCGGCGCCACCGGCACCTCCGCCGCGGGAGCCGACGAGGACCGTCACCCGCGCGAGCGGCCTACTGTGTCGCCCATGTCCGACATGTGGCTGTCCGACACCCGCTCGTCGTACGACACCGACGCCGCCGGATACGCCGAGAAGGTCCGTGGCCTGCTCGGCGGCAATCCCTACCTGCGCGCGGGCCTCGGGTTGTTCGCAGAGTCGGTGCGCGACGCCGGTGGCGGCCCGGTCGTCGACGTCGGCTGCGGCCCCGGCTACGTCACCCGCCACCTCCAGGACGCCGGAGTGGACGCATTCGGTATCGACCTCTCACCCGAGCTGATCGCGATCGCACGCCGCGACTACCCCGGGCTCCGCTTCGAGGTGGGGACGATGACCGACCTCGACCTGGCCGACGGCTCGGTCGCCGGCCTCCTGGCGTTCTGGTCGATCGTCCATGTGCCCGACCATGCCCTGCCCGGGGTGTTCGAACAGTTCCACCGAGTGCTGCGCCCCCGGGCACCGCTCCTCATCGGCTTCCACGTCGGCGACGAGACACACCACACGTCCGAGGGCTACACCGGTCGACCGATCACCATCGACAGCTACCACCGCCGGCCGAGCACGGTCGCGGGTGGGCTCCGGGACGCGGGGTTCACCATCGAGGCCCAACTGGTCATCCGACCGGACGAGGCCGTCCCGGGGGCCATGATCTTCGCGCGCAGCCGGCCCTGAGCGCAGATCGGCGCCTGATCGCTCTCACCTCCGATCCACCACGGTCGCGTGACCCCCCGGCACCGGCAGCGCGTCGCAGACGAGCACCGATGTCGGCTCGGTGCAGCTGAGCGGTCCTGTGGCGTCCGTAGTCGTCCGACGAGTCGCTCTCCCGGCTCCAGTTCGGGAGACACGTGTGCGATGGGCTCGGACGACTGCGGGTGGAGCTGAGCACCGGCCGTCTCGACCGCTGCACGAGGACGAGAAGTGCCGCGGTCTCGACCTGGTCGAGCCGACCGACGTCATGTCGGTGACGGGCCTGCGGATCGGCGAGGCCACCGCGGTCACCTGGGACGCGCTCGATCAGGAGACCGGAACCGTGGAGGTGCGGGGCACCGTCGTCCGCATCAAGGGCAAGGGCGTGTCGACCAGGTGGAAGCCGAAGAGCAGGAGCGGGTACCGGACGCTGGAGCTGTCGAGCTGGGCGCCGACGATGCTCCGTGAGCGCCGGGCCGCCGTCCCGGACGCTGACGGGCAGGCCCCGGTGTTCCCCGCCGTCATGGGTGGGCTGCGCGATCCGTCGAACACCCAGGCGGACCTGCGGGACATCGTCGCCCGGGCGGGCCCCGGCTGGGTCACCTCGCACGTGTGTCGCACGACGGTCGCGACACTGACGGACGACGCCGGACTCTCGGCTCGCCAGGCCGCGGACCAGCTCGGCCACTCGACGATCTCGATGACGCAGGTCTTGCACGTCGGCCGCAAGGTGGCCGCGACCGGGGCCAAGGAGGTCCTGGAGGTCGTCGGAACGACGTCGACCCCCGGAGCCCATGAGTGTGGGTTTCCTGGGGGATCGATCTCGGGTCGCTGCCCGGGTCACGTCACTGACCTCGGGGAAAGCTCCTCCGATTGGACTCGAACCAATAACCGCCCGATTAACAGTCGGGTGCTCTGCCATTGAGCTACGGAGGACCGTTCATGCCGTTCCGGATGGTGTTCCCGGCGACGAGAAGAACTCTACAACACCCCGGACAGCCCCCTCGCAACCCCCCGTTCGGCCGCTGTTCCCGCTGGTCGCGACCCCGTCCGGGTGGCGGTCGGACAGTGGCCGCGGTCCGGGTACGGTCGCGGTCGGAGGTGAGGGGAATGGTCAAGTTCCTCGTGGGTGTCGCCGTCGGGTACGTCCTCGGCACCAGAGCCGGTCACGAGCGCTACGAACAGCTCGTCCGTGCCTACCACCGGGCGGCGGACCATCCCGCGGTCCAGGGTGCCGCGGGCGTCGCGCGGGCGGGCGTGGAGGGTGCGATCGACAAGGTGCGCGGCGGCCAGAACACCGGTCGCTGAGGCGCAGCCACACCCCCGGCCGGATCCGGCACCGGGCACGACCGGTGGGGACCCCCCACGGGGTCGGAGCGGGGGTCAGCGGGTGCGGGCGACGGCGAAGACCCGGCGGAACGGGAACCAGGTCCCGCCGTCGGCGCTGGGCGGGTAGGCCGCCCGCAGCCGGGGGGCGAGCTCGCGTACGAAGTCGGCGTAGGCGTCGTCGTCCAGGGCGTCCCGGACCGGGCGCAGGGCGGTGCCGGAGATCCAGCGCAGGACCGGGTCCTCACCGTCGAGTCGCTGCAGGTAGGTCGTCTCCCAGGCGTCGACGTCGGCGCCCCCGGCGGCCAGGAGGTCGGCGTAACCGAGCGGGTCGAGCACGGTCCCGGTGCCGCGCAGCACGATCCGGTCGCGCCACCGCGGCAGGGTGGCGACCTCCCTGGTCAGGACGTGCGAGGGTGCGTCGAAGTTGCCGGGCACCTGCACCGCGATCCACGCACCGGGAGCGAGGGAGGCCGTCCACCGGCGCAGCACCTCGGGGTGCTCGGGCACCCACTGGAGCACCGCGTTGGACACGAGCACGCCGGTGTCGCGGGGCGGTGTCCAGTCGCGCACGTCGACCCGGGTGGCGTCGACGCCCGCGGCCCGCGCCGCGGCGACCATGTCCGGTGAGGAGTCGAACGCCTCCACGGTCGCCGCCGGCCAGCGCCGGGCCAGCAGGCCGGTCAGGTGGCCGGGCCCGCAACCGGCGTCGACCACCCGGGTCAGCGCCGGGTCCGGCTCGCCCACCCGGGCCAGCAGGTCGAGGAACGGGCGGGAGCGGTGGTCGTCGAAGGCCCGGTAGAGCTGCGGGTCCCAGGTCGTGGTCACGGGTCCTCCGGGAGGCGGGCGGCGATGCCCTCGGCCAGCCGTCGTGCGGCGCCGGGGTCGGTGCCGGGGTCGGGACGCACCTGGAGCACCAGCCCGTCGCGGCCGGGGACCCGGCGCTGCAGCACCCAGGCCCCTCCCCCGGGCAGCTCCCGGCGGTTGCGGGTGCGGATGGACTGGGTGACCCGTTCCTGCACCGCCTGCGGGACCTTGCCCGGCTCGGCCAGCCGGAACCGCAGGGGACGCCCGTCGGCCAGCAGCTCGGTGCCGGGGGCGATCTGCTCGGCCGAGGTCGGTGTCACGACCAGGCTCACCTTGTCCCAGGTGGCCTTGGCGATCTCGTGCCAGCCCAGCCGCGCGCCGCCGGGCGGCCAGATCCCCCACGAGGTCACCACGAGCATCCCGTCCGGGGCCTGCGCGGTCGCGACGACGGCCTCGGAGTCGGCCAGGGACTCGGCCACCGCGTCGGGCACCGGCTCGTGGCCGAACAGCCGCGCCCAGAGCCCCGTCACGACGCGACCCCGGAGGCCTGCTCGCGCAGCTGGATCTTGTACTGCTCCAGCGGGACGAGCACCCCGAACAGGTCCATGTACTCGTCGTGGTCGGTCTCGGCGTTGGTGCGCTGCAGCTGCGACTTGAGGTCGGCGATCTCGCGCTCGACCAGGCCGAGTCGGACCCCGGCGAGGACGCCGTTGACGTAGCGGACCTCGTCGGTGTTGCGCTTGGGGAGCTCCAGGTCCTCCACGGCCAGCTCGCTGACCAGGCGCTTCACGTCGTCCCCCGCCCCCTCGGCGACGACCGCGTCGAGCCAGTCCGAGCCGTCGAGCCCGGCGCACACCCCGCCCGCCGCCATGATCGCCCGGTGCACCGCGGCCAGCTGCGGATGAGTGAACCCGGCCTCGGGCAGCTCGTCGAACCCGGGTCCGACGACGCCGGGGATCTGCAGGGCCGCCTTCAGCGCCTCCCGCTGCAGGTGCAGCTGCGTGTCGTCGCGCTTCGGGGCGGGCAGCGGAGCCCGCCGCCGGGAACGGCCGCCCTCCGGCGACACCCCGGCGCTCTCGCGCACCCGTCGCACGACGACGGCGATGTCGTCCCAGCCGACCCACCCGGCGAGCCTGCGGGCGTACTCGTCGCGCAGGTCCTCCCGCTTGATCCGGGCGACCAGCGGCACGGTGCGCTGCAGGGCCGCGACCCGGCCCTCGGCGCTGGCGAGGTCGTGGCTGCGCAGCTCGGTGCGGATGGCGAACTCGAACAGCGGCTCGCGGCGGGCCACGAGGTCCTTCACGGCCGCGTCGCCGTGGTTGTTGCGCAGGTCGCAGGGGTCCTGGCCGTCCGGGGCGACGGCGACGAAGGTCTGTGCGGCGAAGTTCTGGTCGCCCTCGAACGCCTTCATCGCGGCGTTCTGCCCGGCCGCGTCGCCGTCGAAGGTGTAGATGACCTCGCCGCGGTCGAAGGAGTCGTCGCCGATCAGCCTGCGGATGACCGAGACGTGCTCGGTGCCGAACGCCGTGCCACAGGAGGCGACGGCGGTGGTCACCCCGGCGAGGTGCATCGCCATCACGTCGGTGTAGCCCTCGACGACGACGACCTGGCGGGTCTTCGCGATCTCGCGCTTGGCCTGGTCCAGGCCGAACAGCACGTGGGTCTTGCGGTAGACCGGCGTCTCGGAGGTGTTGAGGTACTTGGCCTCGATGCCGTCGTCGTCGAACAGCCGGCGCGCGCCGAACCCCACGACGTCGCCGCCCAGGTCCCGGATCGGCCAGAGCAGGCGCCGGTGGAACCGGTCGATCGCGCCACGCCTGCCCTCCTTGGAGATGCCGGCCTTGATCAGCTCGTCCAGCTGGTAGCCCTGTGCCAGCAGGTGCTTGGTGACGGTGTCCCAGCCCGCCGGGGCGTAGCCGCAGCCGAACTTCTCGGCGGCGGCGGCGTCGAAGCCGCGGTCGGCGAGGAACTGCATGCCCGCACGGCCTGCGGGGGTGGCGAGCTGCTCGGCGTAGAACGCCTGTGCCTTCTTGTTGATCTCCAGCAGGCGGCTGCGGGTGCCGCGGTCGCGCTGCACCGAGGACCCGCCGCCCTCGTAGGTCAGCCGGACCCCGCAGCGCTCGGCGAGCCGCTCGACGGCCTCGGGGAACCCGATGACCTCCATCTTCATGACGAAGTCGATGACGCTGCCGTGCTCGCCGCAGCCGAAGCAGTGGAACGTGCCGTGCGAGGGGCGGACGGTGAACGACGGGGACTTCTCGTCGTGGAACGGGCACAGGCCCTTCAGCGAGCCCGCCCCGGCGCGGCGGAGGGCCACGTACTCCTCGACGATCTCCTCGACCCGCGTGCGGTTGCGGACCTCGGTGATGTCGGCGTCCCGGATCCGTCCTGCCACGCCGGCCAGTCTAGGCGCCTGCGGCCCGGCGCCCCGGTCCACCCGCCGCCGGGGCGGCGCCGTCGGTCTCCGGCCCTCCCGGCGGCACGGCGCCGACCGCGTCGGTCACGACACGGCGGTCCCGCAGGCCGGGCACCCGGCCCAGCCCGACGAACATCCCGACCAGGGCGATGCCCAGGCCGAGCACCGCCTGCACGGTGAGCGGCTCCCCGAGCACGGGCACCGCGACCAGCGCGGTCGTGGCCGGGACCAGGTTCAGCAGCGACGACACGAACACCGTGGACCGGCGCCGCAGCAGCACGAACATCAGCACGAACGCGCCCGCCGAGTTCACGACCCCGAGGAACACGACGGCCGCCCAGCCCGACGCCGCGCGGGGCAGCCAGTCCGCGCCGAGGAACGGCCATGCCACCAGGGTCGCGACCAGCGAGGTCGCCATCTGGACGACGACGCTGGTCACCACCGGCGTGTCGTCGTTGAAGCGCTTCTGGTAGAGCGTCCCGGAGGCGAGCGCGAGCATGCCCAGCACCGGGAACACGAGGTTGCCGCCCAGCCCCGCGCCCAGGTCGTCGGCCAGCACCACGTAGACGCCGGTGGCGCCGATCAGCAGCCCCAGCACCGGCCCGACGCCCAGACGGGTGGCGAGCAGCAGCGGGGTCAGCAGCCCGACGAGCAGCGGCGCCATGCCGAGGATCAGGCTCGACAGTCCGGCGGGGACCCCCGAGGCGAGCCCGCTGTAGACGAAGGTGAACTGCCCGACCTGCAGCAGCAACGCGGTCACCGCGAGGTGCACCCAGGCACGTCCCCGCGGGAGGCCCGGGCGTAGCACCGCGACCGCGACCAGCATCACCACCAGCGCGACGACGAACCGCCAGAACAGGACCGCGGGGACGTCGGTCGACCCGGTCGCGATCTTGCCCGCGATGAAGCCGGACGCCCAGAGCGGGACGAAGAGCACGGCCAGCAGCGGGACCAGCCAACGCGAGGAGAGCACGGCCCCACTCCATCGCAGTGCTAACGACCGGGCAACCCGGGTGTCGCAGCCCTCACCCCCGGGACGGCCCACGACCGGCGCCGGACCGGCCGGACGCCGCTCCGCCGGGATCGGTGCCCGGCCGGGCGTGCCGCACGGGCCGCTCGCTCCGGTCACCCTCGCCCGCCGGCGACCTCCCCGAGCACGCGACCGGAACTGTAGTCTCCACTACAGATCATCGAGGACCACGGGGCGGCGCCGGCCCGAGCAGCGGGCCCCGGACGGAGAGGACGGCACCGTGGGACTGGACCGGCTCGACGATCCCGACTACCCCGCCATGGCCATGGGCCAGGCGGCGGAGCTGCTCGACGTGGAGCCCGCGTTCCTGCGCAGCCTCGACACCGCCGGAGTGGTCCATCCCCTGCGCTCCGCGGGGGGACACCGCCGCTACTCCCGCCGCCAGCTGGAGCAGGCCGCCCGCCTGCGGACCCTGCTCGACGACGGGCACCCGCTGGGCTCCGCGTCCTGGATCGACCGGCTGCGTGGGGAGCTCGGACAGGCCCACGCGGAGATCGAGCGACTGCGTGCCGAGCTCGCCGCGCTGCGCACCGACGATACGTCCGAACAGAGGCCTTGACACCATAAAATCTCTATCTCAGGATGTAGATATCCGGAGAGCGGCTCCGGAGGAGAGGACAACCGGACACAGCTCCGACCCGTACGGGGTCGGGGACTGGAAGGGAGTGGTTCGTGATGCTGCTGCGTACCGACCCGTTCCGTGCCCTGGACCGGCTCGCGGCCCAGGCGCTCGAGACCGGCGGGACCTGGTCGCGCCCCGCGGCGATGCCCCTGGACGCCTGGCGCCACGGCGACGAGTTCGTCGTCGAGTTCGACCTCCCCGGGATCGACCCGGACGCGGTGGAGCTGTCGGTCGAGCGGAACACCCTCACCGTGCGCGCCGAACGACGGCCGTCGCACCCGGGCACCGCCGAGAACCTCGAGTGGGTCGCCTCCGAACGTCCCTACGGCGTGTTCGCCCGCGAGCTGTTCCTGGGCGACGGCCTCGACACCGACGGTATCCGCGCCTCCTACGACGCAGGTGTACTGCGCGTCCGGATCCCGGTCGCCGAGTCGGCGAAGCCGCGCACGATCACCGTCGAGTCCGGCAGGGAGTCCGACCGGGCCCGGATCTCGACCTGACCGGCGGTGGGGCCCCGGGCGCTCCGGGGCCCCACCGCCGTGCGGTCCCCGGCCCGGCCGGGAGGAGCGCCACCCGCGCGGGGCGGTCCGTGCGGGGCGGTCCGTGTCGCCCGGCCGCGGTGACCGGCGTCCGCACCCGCCCACGTGCCGGTCCCCAGGTGCCGGGCCCCAGGTGTCGGCCCCTAGGGCGCGTCTCCTAACCCGGCTGGTCGGGCCTGCGCGATGATCAGTAGGTGTCGCGCCGTGCCGTCCTGACCGATGCCCAGTGGGACCGACTCGAGCCGTTACTGCCCTCGTCGGACGGGATGCCAGGGCGCCCGTTCGCCGATCACCGCAGAGTGATCGAGGGGATCATCTACCGGTTCCGCTGCGGGCGGGCCTGGCGTGATGTCCCGGTCGAGTTCGGGCCGTGGCAGACCCTATGGAAACGCCACCGCCGCTACTGCGGTGACGGCACCTGGGACCACGTTCTCGCAGCTCTGCTCGCCGATGCCGACTCCGCCGGTCTCGTGGACTGGGCCGTGTCGGTCGACTCGACGATCATCCGCGCTCACCAACACGCCGCGACCCTGCAGCGAGACACAGGGGGCCGGATCGAACTACAAGAATCTGCTGATCGAGCCACCCGATCACGCCTTGGGCCGCTCCCGCGGAGGGCTCGGCACGAAGATCCACCAGCTCGTTGACGGACACGGCCGCCCGCTGGTCGTACTCGTCGGCCCCGGACAGGCCGGTGACGCCCCGATGTTCGCGCACCTGATGTCACATCTGAGCGTCGGACGGGTCGGTCCGGGCCGACCGCGGACCCGACCCGAGCGGGTCCGCGCAGATAAGGCCTACTCCTCACGCGCCATCCGCGCCCACCTGCGCAGACGACGGATCGTCGCGGTCATCCCGGAGCCGGCTGACCAGCAGGGACACCGGAAACGACGCGGCACACGCAGCGGCCGACCACCGGCGTTCGACCGGGTCGACTACCGCGGCCGCAACGTCGTCGAACGCGGGTTCTGCGAGGTCAAGCAGTGGCGCGGCCTCGCGACCCGCTACGACAAACTCGCCCTGACCTACCGCGGCGGAGTTGCACTGAAGGCCATCGTCACCTGGTTGCGCACTTTAGGAGACACGCCTAGTACTCCAGCCGCACTTCGTTAGCTGAGCTGTCTTCGTCGTCGATAGTGGCTTTCGCGGGCTCGGTGTTGGTGGCGACGTCGCCAGGTCGACCAGGCCCAGCACGGCGCCTGGGTGGGAATGTGGATCAGAGGTGCCAGGAGACGTCGGATCTCGGCGAGGGTGAGCGGGATGAGCCCGTGATCAGGTCTTTTGGGGCGATCGCCGCGGTGACCGAGAGGTAGGCGTGGGCGAGAATAGCCAGGGTGACGTGGCGGTACCAGGCGTCGTAACGCCGCACTTGATAGTGGTCGAGCCCGACCTCGTTCTTCGCGGTCTGGAAGCACTCCTCGATCGCCCACCGCGTGCCGGCGACGCGGATGAGGTCGTCGTCGGTGGTGCCGGGCGGGCCGGCGCACAGGTAGTAGGCCAGATCGGGCTCCTCGCCGGCGGAGAGCTGTGTGTCGGTGAGGATCTGACGTCGGACCAGTAGCCATCGGCCCCATCCGGCCGGGGCGTTCTCGGGCGGATACAGCGAGGCCACGGCCCAGTCGTAGAAGCGTTCTCCCTTCACACCCGGACCGGCTGAGCGGCGCTTCCACGCCCGTCCGGGAGCGCGGGCGACCAGGTCGTCGGCCCGTCGTGAGCCGCTGATCTGACAGATGTCGGCGTCCAGGGACAACGGGACGGACTGGCTGCGCGGAACCGCGACGACGTAGCCGATCCGGCGCTGCTCGCACCAGGTGCGGAACTTGTAGTCCTGCCCGTATGCCTCGTCCGCGGTCACCCATCCTGCGGGAACCCCGGCATCGAGGGCACGGCCGAGCATTTCCTTGGCCAGCGTGGCCTTGGTGGCGAACTCGATCTCCTCAGGCACCGCCGCGGCTCGGCAGCGTTCCCGATCACCGGTCCAGGACTTGGGCAGGTAGAGCTCGCGGTCGATCAACGTCCGGCCCTTGCTCGTGGCATAGGCACAGAAGACTCCGAGCTGGCAGTTCTCCACCCGCCCGGCAGTGCCCGAGTACTGGCGCTGCACCCCCGCCGACTTCGTCCCCTTCTTCAGGAACCCGGTCTCATCGACGATCAGCACCCCACCGGACTCGCCGAGGTGCTCGACGACGTAATCCCGCAGGTCATCACGGACACCGTCGACATCCCAGGTCGCGGAGTTGAGCAGCCGCTGCATCCCATCCGGAGTCGTGTCACCGGCGACCTCGGCCAGCGTCCACCCGTTCTTCCCCGCCAACGGCGCCAACAACCCCCGCACATACGCCCGCGCCCGACGCCGCGGTTCCGTCCGGAAGAACCGGCCCGCCACCAGCCCGAACAGCCCATCCAGGCCACCGGCCCACGCCTCGAGATCCTCCTCCACCTGCACAAGATCGAAGCTTAGCGCACATCAACATCACAAACTGCGGCTGGAGTACTAGTACTCCAGCCGCACTTCGTTAGCTGAGCTGTCTTCGTCGTCGATAGTGGCTTTCGCGGGCTCGGTGTTGGTGGCGACGTCGCCAGGTCGACCAGGCCCAGCACGGCGCCTGGGTGGGAATGTGGATCAGAGGTGCCAGGAGACGTCGGATCTCGGCGAGGGTGAGCGGGATGAGCCCGTGATCAGGTCTTTTGGGGCGATCGCCGCGGTGACCGAGAGGTAGGCGTGGGCGAGAATAGCCAGGGTGACGTGGCGGTACCAGGCGTCGTAACGCCGCACTTGATAGTGGTCGAGCCCGACCTCGTTCTTCGCGGTCTGGAAGCACTCCTCGATCGCCCACCGCGTGCCGGCGACGCGGATGAGATCGTCGTCGGTGGTGCCGGGCGGGCCGGCGCACAGGTAGTAGGCCAGATCGGGCTCCTCGCCGGCGGAGAGCTGTGTGTCGGTGAGGATCTGACGTCGGACCAGTAGCCATCGGCCCCATCCGGCCGGGGCGTTCTCGGGCGGATACAGCGAGGCCACGGCCCAGTCGTAGAAGCGTTCTCCCTTCACACCCGGACCGGCTGAGCGGCGCTTCCACGCCCGTCCGGGAGCGCGGGCGACCAGGTCGTCGGCCCGTCGTGAGCCGCTGATCTGACAGATGTCGGCGTCCAGGGACAACGGGACGGACTGGCTGCGCGGAACCGCGACGACGTAGCCGATCCGGCGCTGCTCGCACCAGGTGCGGAACTTGTAGTCCTGCCCGTATGCCTCGTCCGCGGTCACCCATCCTGCGGGAACCCCGGCATCGAGGGCACGGCCGAGCATTTCCTTGGCCAGCGTGGCCTTGGTGGCGAACTCGATCTCCTCAGGCACCGCCGCGGCTCGGCAGCGTTCCCGATCACCGGTCCAGGACTTGGGCAGGTAGAGCTCGCGGTCGATCAACGTCCGGCCCTTGCTCGTGGCATAGGCACAGAAGACTCCGAGCTGGCAGTTCTCCACCCGCCCGGCAGTGCCCGAGTACTGGCGCTGCACCCCCGCCGACTTCGTCCCCTTCTTCAGGAACCCGGTCTCATCGACGATCAGCACCCCACCGGACTCGCCGAGGTGCTCGACGACGTAATCCCGCAGGTCATCACGGACACCGTCGACATCCCAGGTCGCGGAGTTGAGCAGCCGCTGCATCCCATCCGGAGTCGTGTCACCGGCGACCTCGGCCAGCGTCCACCCGTTCTTCCCCGCCAACGGCGCCAACAACCCCCGCACATACGCCCGCGCCCGACGCCGCGGTTCCGTCCGGAAGAACCGGCCCGCCACCAGCCCGAACAGCCCATCCAGGCCACCGGCCCACGCCTCGAGATCCTCCTCCACCTGCACAAGATCGAAGCTTAGAGGTCATTTCAGAACGAGGTCGACGTGTCTGTTGTAGACGACAAGCGGCTATCTGACCTGCCGTTTGATCTGTCGTCGAGGGGTCAATGGAAACTCGACAAGTCGTTCTGAAACGACCTCTTAGCGCACATCAACATCACAAACTGCGGCTGGAGCACTAGGTGTCGGTCGGCGTGTCGTGCCGGACGACGGTTCCTCGACGGACCACGGTGCGCACCCGGGACTCGAGGTCGCTCACGGAGATCTCGGTGCCCTGCAGCAGGACCAGATCGGCGACCTTGCCGGGGGCGATCACGCCGATCTCGTCGTCCGCTCCGAGCAGGTGCGCGGCGGAGGTCGTGGCCGCACGCAGGGCCTCGACCGGGGTCAGGCCGTGTGCGCCCATGAGCTCGATCTCCCTCAGGTTGCGGCCGTGGGTGGCGACGCCGGCGTCGGACCCCATCGCGATGCGGACGCCGGCGTCGCGGGCCAGTCGCAGTGACGCGTGGTGGGCCTCGACCATGTCGACGACCTTGCTGCGGGTCGACTCGGCCAGGATTCCGTCGGCTGCCTGCTGCATGAGCCTGTCGGGGGCCGAGAGCGTCGGGACCAGCCAGGTGTCGCGCTCCAGCATCATCGTGACGGCCTCCTCGTCGAGGAACACGCCGTGCTCGATCGAGCGCACCCCGGCCCGCACCGCGTTCTTGATGCCGGCGGTGCCCTGTGCGTGGGCCATCACCGACAGTCCGGCGGCGGTGGCCTCGGCGATGACGGCGTCGAGTTCGTCGTCGCGGAAGTGCGCGTGCCGGGGGTTGCTGCGGGGGCTGACGACCCCGCCGGTGGTGGCGATCTTGATGACGTCGGCCCCGGCGCGGATGAGCTCGCGGACGGTGCGCCGGATCTCGTCGACCCCGTCGACGACGGTGGACGGGGCTCCCGGGTACGCGGGCCACAACGCGTGGAGGCAGCCCCCGGAGGCCATCCACTCGTCGGCGTGACCGCCGGTCTGGCTGAGCATCCCGATGGCGATGCGCAGGTCCGGGCCGGCGACGATGCCGGTGGCGACGGCCTGTTTGACACCGAGGTCGGCGCCGGCGGCGTCGCGGGCGGTGGTCACGCCGGCCTGCAGAGTGGCGGCGAGATTGCGGACCGCGTGGAAGAACCGCAGCGAGAACGGCGCCTGGATCGCCTCGGACAGGTCGATCCGGTCGATGGTGACGTGCACGTGGCAGTCGATGAACCCGGGCACGACCAGCATGCCGGTGGCGTCGATGTCCTGGTCACCGTCGAGACCGCTGCCGACGGCCACGATGCGCTCCCCGTCGACGACGACGTCCGCGGCGGACGCGGTGCCGGACTGCGGGTCGAACACCGTTCCGCCGCGGACGAGCAGCCGCGCGCTCATCCGGCCGCGTCCACGGCCATCAGGTTCTTCCGCGTCCCCATACGTGGTCCCCGTTCTCTGTTCCGGCTCGCGATCTGGAGGTTCAGGACGAGCGCTCGGCGACCGACGCGCGCATCGCGGGGATGAAGTGGTCCCGCCACTTCCAGTCGGCGCTCTCGGTCATCTCGCGCCACGGGTCGAGCACGTCCTCGTCGCGGGTGGCCTCACCGGGGCCGGCCATGATCGAGGCGTGTTCCATGAAGAAGTTGACCACCGTCGTGCCCGCGAACTCGTCGAGCGTCACCACGTGCGCTCCGGCGCTGACCCCTCCGTGGCCGATCTCGAAACCGCGGCCCAGGTCGTTGCCCTCCGGGACGGGTTGGGAGATCACGAGCATGAACTCGGGGATGACCTTCGTGACCACGTACTGGTTCGGGCCGGTGTCGGCCGGTGACGCGCCGATGCGGAACCCCTGGCCCTCCATCCGGCCCAGGTTGCCAAGCAGGTAGTAGTAGTCGGCCGAGTTGGCCCAGTTGTTGAAGTCCTGGATCACGTCCCAGACGAGCCCGACGGGGGCGTCGAAGGTGAAGACGACGCTGACGTTCGCGCCTGCGACGAAACCGGCCTCGGTGTCGTAGCAGAAGTAGCGTGCGCGGCGGCGCTCCCGGGGGCCGTAGTCGCGGCTGTAGGCCTCGTAGTACCGGCGTTCCGGCACGGACGAGACCGCCAGCAGGTGGTCGGTGGATCCGGTCATCCCAGGCTCCGGTCTCTCGGGTCGGCGAACGCTGTCGCGGCCGCCGGGAACAGCTCGGTCTGCTCGGCACGGGAGATGGCGACCCGCACCCCGTCGCCGACGCACGGACGCACGACGAGCGCGTGGTCCGGGCGGTGCGCCGCGAGGGACACGGCGGCGACACCGAGGGCGGGCCGCACGAAGGTGGGCCGGGTGCCGGCGGCCACGACGAGGCTGCGAGCGGGTGTCACGAGCGGGCCAGCCGGTCGGCCATCATCTCGCCGGCCATGATCGCGGTCAGGTTGGTGTTGGCCCGCGGGACGGACGGGAGGATCGAGGCGTCCACGACCCGTAGTCCGCCGACGCCCAGGACACGGCAGTCCGGGTCCACGACGGTGTCGGGATCGGCCGGGTCGCCCATACGGCAGGTGCTGGTGGCGTGCTGGGCGTCGGCCGCGGTGGCGAGCAGGTGGTCGTCGAGCTGCGCGTCGTCGTCCAGGATCGAGAGCAGATGGGTGTTCACCCGGTCGATCGGGCCGTCGGCGATGGCCGCGACCTCCTCGCCGCGGGCCATCGCCACCAGCGCGCGCAGACCCGAACGCAGCCGGGAGAGATCGCGCTCGTCCGACAGCATCGCCTCCCGTACCTGCGGGTGGTGGGTGGGGTCGCCGGAGGTCAGCGTGACGGACCCGCGCGAGTAGGTCTGGTTGACCCACACCCCGAACGCGCCGGCGCCGAACCGGAGGTCGGCTCCCTCCATCGACAGGACGTTCTGGTTGAGCGACACGAACATCATGTCCAGTGGCAGCGCATCCGGCGCGTCGCTGGTGTAGCGGACGCACACGTTGGTGTGCCGGTCATCGGCGGTGCGCAGCGCGGAGGCCTCGTCGAGCGGGATCGCGACACCGACCATCGGGTGGTCCTGCAGGCCGGCCCCGACCGGGAGGTCCGCGACGACGTCGATCCCGAGCCCCCGCAGCGCACCGGCCGGGCCGATGCCCGAGCGCATCAGCACGGCGGGCGAGTGCACCGCGCCCGCGCTGAGCACGACCAGATCCGCCCGCTCCTCCACCACGGCCCCGTCGGCGAGACAGCGCACCCCGACCGCCCGGCCGTGCTCGATCAGGACGCGGTCCACCAGCGCCCCACCGCGGACGGTCAGACGGCCGGACGCGCGCGCCCGTTCGAGGTAGCCGTCGTTGACGGTGACGCGGCGCCCGTCGCGCGAGTTGATCGGGTAGGGCGAGACCCCGCTCGCGCCGGGCGCGTTGACGTCCTCGGTGCCGCGGTGGCCCGCCGCCAGTGCCGCCGCGTGCAGGGCGGTGTCGACCGAGCCCCAGTCCGCCCTGGCCATCCGGTGGATCGGGACCGGTCCACCGCGGCCGTGGTAGGGCTCGTCGCCGAACTGCTCGTCGTCCTCGGAACGGGCGAAGCAGGGCAGCACGTCCTCCGGGGACCACCCGGTGCATCCCTGCCGGGCCCAGTCCGCGAAGTCCTCCATCGGCGGACGGATGGCGATCTGCCCGTTGATCGAGGAGCTCCCGCCGACGCCACGACCTCGCCAGTACAGCGCCGGCTCCTGCTTGTCGGTCCGGGTCGCGGTCAGCCCCGGCCACACCAGCGACGCACCCGCCTCCGGGTCGAGCAGCGCCCGCAGCGGATTCGGGGAGCGCCACACCTCGGGCAGCTGTGCCGAGGGGAAGTCCGGGCCGGCCTCCAGCAGCAGGGTACGGCGCCCCTGTTCTGCGAGGCGGCTCGCGAGGACCGCGCCCGACGAGCCCGCCCCCACCACGATGACGTCCCAGCCGTTCCGTGCCACCGACGACCTCCCTGCGACCGCGGCAGCGTCCCGGACGGACTGCCGACGGCCGGTACTATCGGCCCGAAGTGAACTATCGGTCAACAGCGAATTTTCGCTATACAGTGAAAGGTGGACGGCATGGGCGCCCCGGACGTCCGCTCGGCGGATGCAGAGGTCCTGATCGAGGACTTCGCCTCGGTCATCGGCGCGGCGATGGGCTGGCCACCGATGGCCGGGCGCACCGCGGGCGTACTCATGCTCGCCGAGGAGGCGATGACCGCGCAGCAGTTGCAGGCCGAGGTCGGGGCCAGCGCCGGGTTCATGTCCGAGATCACCCGTCTGCTGATCGCCAACGGGGTCGTCCGTCGGGTCAAGGCGCCGGGTACACGGCGCTTCGTCTACCGCTGGCGGGAGGACGCGTGGGTCGGATGCCTGGCCCACCAGCTCGACCAGGTTCGCGAGCTGCGCGATCTCGCCCACCGTGCCCGCGCGACCGGGGCCGATCTGCCCGACACCCAACGCCGCAGGACCGGCGACATGGCCGACTACTACGACTTCATGGTCGCGCGGCTGACGGCGATGCTGCAGGACTACCGCGCATCCCTCGGGGCGGCGGCCGATCCGCCACCGCGGACCGAGGTGACCGGGCCTCGGCCGGGGGTTCGTGTGCCGGTCGATCGCTGAGTCCGCGGAGGTGACCCGGGCTCCCGACCGGGCGGTGCGGGCGATCGTGGCCGACGAGGGGCGGTGCCTCCACACCGGGCCCATCACGTTCCCGCGGTGCCCCCACGACCGTGCCGCGACCCGGTTCCCCCTGCTGCCGGTCCGTGCGGACGGCACCCGGACGGTCCTCTCCCGCGAGCCGACGCCGTCCTGGCGGAGCACGGTCGGTCAGCCTCGACGACCGTGCTCCCCCGACCCCTGCACGAACCGGGCGCCGGTTGGCAAGGATGTTCACACCGAGTGACGAACACGCGGCGTGTCCGCGCGGTTCCGGCGTTCGCGTTCGCGAACATCTCCGGTGTGCGTGTTCGAGGTGTGCGGGTCGCCGGGCTGCTGGTGACGATGATGGTGATGGCCGGGTGTGGCTCCCCCGGATCGTTCGTGGACGTGCTGGACGCGGCGCTCGACACCGGTGTCGTCGACGTCGGTGTCGTCGCGCCGGCGCCGCCCGGGACCGTCGAGGGCGCGGCGGCGGGGAGCGCCTCGACGACGCTGCGGACGCTGGCGGTGAAGGGCCGGGCGCCGAAGACCGGCTACACCCGCGAGCAGTTCGGACGTCGCTGGGCCGACATCGACCGCGACGGCTGCGACCAGCGCAACCAGGTCCTGGCCCGGGACATGGACCGCGAGACGTTCAAGGCGGGCACCCGCGACTGCGTCGTGCTCACCGGGTCACTGCGCGACTCCTACACCGGTTCGACGATCGCGTTCACCCGCGGCCAGGGCACCAGCGAGCGGGTGCAGATCGACCACGTCGTCGCGCTGTCCGACGCCTGGCAGAAGGGCGCCCAGCAGCTCGACGCGGCCACCCGGGAGCGGATCGGGAACGACCCGCTCAACCTGATCGCCGTCGACGGCCCGACCAACTCCCGCAAGGGCGACGGCGACGCCGCGACCTGGCTGCCACCGGACAACCGCTACCGCTGCGCCTACGTCGCCCGGCAGGTCGCGGTGAAGAAGAAGTACAAGCTCTGGGTGACCGGCGCCGAGCGGGACGCGATCGACCGGGTGCTGGGCACCTGCCCGGCCCGCGCCGTGACCTCCGAGGCCGACGCGGCGAAGCCCGCGGTCACCCTGCGCTGAGCGCCGCCCCGCCGCCGTCCCGCCCCGCCGTCCCCCGACGGCGGGGCCGAACGGTCCCGGGACCGTCGCGTGCCGTCAGGGCCGGCAGAGCGTGCGGTGCCAGGCGTGCGCCTGCGGGTCGGTCAGCGTCGCGACCTGGTCGATCACGACCCGCAACCGGGCCCGGTCGTCGGGAGCCGCCGCCCAGTCCTCGGCCCGGGCCGGGTCGAGGGCGTCGGGCCCGCGCGTGCACAGGGCGGCGACCAGGTCGTGGAGCAGGTCGCGCTGGCGGGACTGCATCTCCAGCCGGCGCGGGTCGCTCATCACGTAGCGGGTGGCCAGGGCCTTGAGCACGACGACCTCCGCCGCCGCGACGACCGGGACCACCAGGTCGGCGCGGTGCCGGGCCAGCGGCACGTCGCCGTGGGTGTCCAGGGTGGCGTCGGTGGCGGCCAGAGCGAACCGGCCCACCAGCTCGGAGGTCATCCGCTTCATCGCGACCAGGTCGTCGCCGGCGGCGGTGGCGGCGTCGAAGCCCCGGACCGCCCGGACCACCGGCAACGCGTCGAGCCGGGCGGCGGCCTCGGCGCAGGCGCCCTCGTCCTCGCCGAAGCGCAGCGACGCCTCCACCGCGAGCGCGGCCCGCTCGGCCGGGGAGGACAGCACCGCCAGGTCCATCCGGCCGGCGTGCACCGCGTCCTCGACGTCGTGCACGGAGTAGGCGACGTCGTCGGCCCAGTCCATCACCTGGGCCTCCATGCTCCGCACCCCCGGCCGGGCACCGGCGCGCACCCACTCCAGCGCGGGCAGGTCGTCGGGGTAGGCGCCGAACTTGCGTTCCGCTCCGCGGCGCGCCCACGGGTACTTGGTGGCGGCGTCGAGGGTCGCCCGGGTCAGGTTCAGCCCGCCGGGCACGCGGCCGTCGCCGGAACGGGCCTTCGGCTCCAGCCGGGTCAGGATGCGCAGGGTCTGGGCGTTGCCCTCGAACCCGCCGCACTCGGCGCCCGCGATGTCGAGCGCCCGCTCCCCGTTGTGCCCGAACGGCGGGTGCCCGATGTCGTGGGCCAGCCCGGCGGCGTCGACGACGTCGGGGTCGAGCCCCAGCTCCTCGGCGATGCCCCGGCCGATCTGGGCGACCTCGAGCGAGTGCGTGAGCCGGGTGCGCGGGATGCCGCTGACCTCGGCGCCCTCGCCCGGCCCGACGACCTGGGTCTTGCCGGCGAGCCGGCGCAGCGCCGCGCAGTGCAGCACCCGGGCCCGGTCACGGGAGTAGGGGCTGCGCCGCTCGACGCGTCCACGCTCCCCCAGCCCGGACCCCTTCGGGGCCTCCGGATGGCGGCGCTGCGCGTCGGCGGCGGTGTATCCCGGGTCGGCCGGGGCCTGCTGGACGGTCATCCCAGCCCGCTGCTCGCGGTGTCGACCGAGGCGTGGGTGAGCTCGTAGAACAGCAGCGCGCCCGTCTCGCGGTAGATGTAGCGCAGTTGCGTCTCGCGGGTCTGCACGATCGGTCCGCTGCGGGTCGGCGAGGTGTAGGCCCGCAGCCCCGCGTCGCGCGCCATGGTGCGGGCCCGCAGGCTGTGCCAGGGGTCGGAGACCAGCAGCGCCGAGGCCCAGCCCTGCTCGCGTGCGGTCGCGGCGACCGCCTGCAGGCTGCCCAGCGTGTCCGCGCCCTCGGGCACCGCCTCGACCGCCGAGGCGGGCACGCCCTGCTCGATCAGCCAGTCCCGGCTGGCCTCGGCCTCGGTGTAGCGGTCCCCCGTGCGGCCACCGCCCACGGTGACGATCCGCGGGGCCACGCCGTCGCGCCAGAGCTGCTCGGCGTGCTTGAGACGGTTGGCCAGGACCGCGCTGGGCTCGCCGTTGTACTGGGCCGCGCCGAGCACGACGACGGCGTCGCTGGGGCGCTGGTCGTCCACCCGGGCGACCTGCCACACCCGCAGCGCCGTCACCCCGACCACCGCCACCAGCATGATCAGCCCACCGACGAGCAGCCGTGCGCCCCACGTCATCCCGGTCCGCACCGGGCGGCGGACCGTGCGGACGCCCGGGCCGGGCTCCGGCGGGGCACCGCCGAGCCCACGACGCGACGAGGCGCCGCTCATCCGCCGATCCGACCGGCCGAGGAGGCGAGCGCCGACGCCGACCGCCCGGCACGCAGCGCGACGACCTGGGCGACGATCGACACCGCCGTCTCGGCGGGGGTGCGGGCGCCGAGGTCGAGACCGACCGGCCCGTGCACCGCGGCCAGATCCTCCTCGGTGACCCCGGCGGCGAGCAGCCGCTCCCGGCGCGCGGCCTGGGTGCGCCGCGACCCGAGCGCGCCGAGGAACCCCCGGCCGTGGGCGAGCCCGTCGAGCAGGGCCGCGTCGAAGGCCGGGTCGTGGTCGAGCAGTACCAGCACGTCGGCCTCGGTGAACGCGGCGACGGCCTCCCTCGCCCCGGCGACGGTGGTGACGGTGCGGGCGCTCCAGCCGAGCAGCCCCGCCTGGGCGTGCAGGGCCGCGCCGAGCACGCCCTCGCCCACGACCAGCACCGACGGGACCGGCACCAGCAGGTCGACCAGCACCGCGGTGCCCTCCACGTCGAGCTGCTCGGTGGCCGTGGCGCCGCGGCGCAGCAGCGCGCGGGCCTGCGCGACGGCCTGGGCGGTCACCCCGCCGAGGTCACCGGTCTGCTCCTCCAGACCGGGACCGGTCAGGACCAGGGCCGCACCGGTGTCCACGACCGCGAGCAGTGCGGCCGGACGGCCTGCCTCCAGTGCCTCCCCCAGCGCGGTGGCGGGCCCGGCGGGCAGTGGGTGGGCGAGCAGTGTCGCGCCACCGGCGCAGGCCAGGCCGGCGGCGACCGCGGAGGACTCCCCGACGTGCGCCTCCCGCACGGTCGCGACCCCGGACGCCGCCTCGGCGGCCAGCGGGTGCGCGGAGTCGTCGAGCGCGCCGAGGTAGAGCCGGCCGCCGACCTCGCCGTCGGTGGTGCCCGCGACCAGCTGGCCGGACTCGACGGAGCCGAAGCCGTGCCGGTCGAGCACCCGGACGACGCCGATCCCCGGCCCGTCCGCCGCTGCCCAGCGGCGCAGGGCCGCGCCCAGGTCACGACGGGGGTCGGCCGGTGGCCGTGCCGCGGAGGAGGTCGCCGAGGTGCTCACGGTCGCCAGGGTAGCGACGGGGACCGACGACGGGCCGGGGACCGGCGGCAGCGCGCCGCACGGGACCGGCGGGTCGCCGTCCGGATCCCGCTCGGGGTGCCCCGGCGCCCCGCGGCGCGGCGGACGGGTGGACGGGCACGGAGCCACCGGACACCGAGCCACCGGACAGGGAGCCCCGCGGCCGGAGCGCGTCGACGGACGAGCCGCGCACCGGCGCCGCTCACGCCGAGCGTGTCCGGTTCGACGGCCGCGACGCCCCGATGTCGTCGGCGACGTCGGACAGCGCCGACCGCACGGTGGCGGCTGCGACCACCCCCCACACCAGGACCAGCACCGCGAACAGCACCACCGCCGCCCCGACGACCGGGGGCAGCGCGGTCCGCGCGGCGAGCGCGTTCGTGCCGGTCACCAGGGTGCCGAACGGGAAGGTCACCGCCCACCACGAGGCGCTGAACGTCATGCCCCGGCCCACGGCGTGACCGATGAGCATCGCCGACAGCACGGCCCAGCCGACCGCGAAGCCCCAGGCCGGTGCCCCGTAGAGCAGTCCCGCACCGATCGCCACACCGGCGAACGGTTCGGGCAGCAGCCCCTGCGCGTGTCCCGCGAGCAGGTTCGCCGCCGTCACCGACTGTCCGAAGGGCCCCAGCACGATCACGACGGTCGGGGTGTCGGCCAGGGCGAGCCCGGTCGTACCGAGGCGGGCCAGCACCCGGGGCAGCAGGGCCAGTGCCGACACCACGCCCAGGCCGAACAGGGCCACGCAGACCAGCAACATCGTCGACGCCGCGGCCGGGCCGGGGGTGTGCCCGATGAGCAGCGCGCCGTCGGCGGCGGCCACCATCGGCCCGACCACCGGCATGATCCAGGCCGGCGCCGGGTCGGTCGCCGACCCCGGGACGCTGATCCAGCGGAACGGCACCCACACCGCGACGACCAGCACCACCGCGGTGCCCGACGACCACAGGATCCAGCTCAGCGCGGCCGCGGCCGGCTCGCCGAGCAGGTCGGGGCCCAACCCGATCGCGCCCGCCCCGACGGTGAGCATCCCGAGCCCGGGTGCACCGTGGAACGGCAGGTCCGACGGGTCAGGACGGCCACCACGCCGTCGCCGGGCCGCCCCGGCCCGCAGGACCAGCACGGCCAGGACCACCAGCAGTACCGCGGAGAGCAGCCACAGCACGGTCCCCGCGGCGCGCAGACCGGGTACCGGCACCGGGAACGAGGTGGTCGCCACCGCGACGATCCCGGTCCCCATCACCGCCCCGAACCAGGGCGGACCGGCCTGCTCCAGGCGAGAGGTGATCACGGAGCGGGATCACCCGGAGCGACGTTGCGCCAAACACCGGTACCGCCGTTCGGGCCATCACAGGGTGACCACCGCGACGGCTGCGTGCCGGAACCGTACGATTCCGGCACGCGTTGAACGCGTGGTACGCCCATCAGATCGCGAGTCAGGAGTCATGGACCCCACCTGCAGTCCGCGCGCCGACCGTCCCCGTGACGGCCGGCGACCCCGCATCGTCCCCGTCCCCGCCCACGCCGTGCACATCCCGGCCGGGCCCGAGACCCGGGCGGTGAACTCCCGGTGATCGGCACGATCCTCGGCATCCTCCTGGGCATCCTGGTGGTCCTCGTGATCACCGCCCTGACCGGCTACTTCGTGGCCCAGGAGTTCGGCTACATGGCCGTGGACCGCTCCCGCCTCAAGGCCCGTGCGGCCGAGGGCGACACCGGAGCGTCCCGGGCCCTCGACATCACCCGCCGCACGTCGTTCATGCTCTCCGGCGCCCAGCTCGGCATCACCGTCACCGGTCTGCTGGTCGGGTACGTCGCCGAGCCGCTGATCGGCAACGGCATCGCCGAGCTGCTCGGCCTCGTCGACGTCCCGCAGGGGATCGGCCTGGCGATCGGCATCACCTTCGCGCTGCTGTTCGCCACCATCGTCCAGATGGTGTTCGGCGAGCTGTTCCCGAAGAACCTCGCCATCGCCCGTCCGGAGCCGGTCGCCCGCTGGCTGGCGCTGTCCACCAAGACCTACCTGGCCCTGTTCGGGTGGCTCATCCGGATCTTCGACGCGGCCTCGAACCTGCTGCTGCGCGCGCTGCGGATCGAGCCGGTGCACGACGTCGAGCACTCGGCGACCCCCCGCGACCTCGAGGCGATCATCGACGACTCGAAGGACTCGGGTGACCTCAACCCGGAGCTGGCGGTGCTGCTGGACCGCGCCGTCGACTTCGGCGACCGGACCGCCCGGGCCGCGATGATCCCGCGACCGCGGGTCTCGTGGGTCCGCGCCGACGCGACCGTCGAGAGCCTGGTCGGCCAGATGGCCGCGGCGCACTCGCGGTACCCGGTCCTCGGGCCGCCCGCCGAGGCGGCGGACCCGGAGAACGCGCTGGAGCTGGTCGGCGTGGTGTGCCTCAAGGACGTGCTGGCCCTCGCCGACCGCGACGACCGGCCGTTCGACCAGGTGCTGGTGTCGGACCTGATGCGGGCTCCGGTGCTGGTGCCCTCGTCGCTGCCGCTCCCCCAGGTGCTGGCCCAGCTCCGCGCCGACGACGAGGAGCTGGCCTGCGTGCTCGACGAGTACGGCGGCCTGGCCGGCGTCATCACCGTCGAGGACGTCGCCGAGGAGCTCGTCGGTGAGATCACCGACGAGCACGACCAGGCCGGTACGGACCAGGCACTGCGCTCCGACGACGGCTGGGTGGTGCCGGGTGACCGGCACGTCGACGAGGTCGGCAGGCTGATCGACGCCGAGCTGCCCGAGGGCGACTACCAGACCGTCGGCGGTCTGGTGATGGCCGAGCTGCAGCGGCTGCCCGACGTCGGGGACGCGATCGTCGTGACGATCGCCGCCGAGAGTCCGGACGACGAGGACCGCGCACTGCGCCTGGTGGTGCAGGAGGTCGACCGGCGGGTCCCGTCGGCGGTCCGTCTGGAGTGGACCGAGCTGGTGCCCGCCGGGGCCGAGCAGGACAGTGACGAGCCGGAGGTGCGGGCATGAGTGCCTTCCAGATCATCGCGACCGTCGTCCTGATCGGGGCGAGCGCCTTCTTCGTCGCGATCGAGTTCGCCCTGATCGCCGCCCGCAACTACCGGCTGGAGGAGGCCGCACAGACCTCGGCCGCCGCCCGGGCCGCGCTGCGCAGCTCCCGGGACATCTCCGTGCTGCTCGCCGGGTCCCAGCTCGGCATCACCCTGTGTGTGCTGGGCCTGGGCGCCATCAGCAAGCCGGCCGTGGACTACGCGCTGCGCCCGGTCCTGGAGGGCTGGGGCATCCCCGGCGGTATCGCGGGCGTGGCCTCGTTCGTCATCTCGCTGATCGTGGTGACGTTCCTGCACCTGGTGGTCGGCGAGATGGCGCCGAAGTCCTGGGCGATCTCGCACCCGGAGCGCTCGGCGATCCTGCTCGCGCTCCCGATGCGGGCGTTCATGGTGACCGCCCGGCCGGTGCTGCTGCTGCTCAACGGCGCCGCCAACCGCTGCCTGCGGCTGTGCGGGGTCCAGCCCGTGGACGAGATGGCCTCGGGACGCAACGCCGACGACCTGCGTCAGCTGGTCGACCACTCGGCGAAGACCGGGACCCTCGACCAGGGGCGCCGCGACCAGCTGGTCACGGCGCTGGAGCTGGAGCGGACTCCGCTGGGTGAGCTCGCGCGCGAGCCGGCCGCGGTGGCCGCGGACGACGACGTCGCGGCGGTCCAGGCGACCTGCCGCCGCACCGGGCACCTCCGGCTCGTCGTGCGCGACGGGGACACCCCGATCGGGTACGTGCACGTCCGCGACACGCTGACGCGCGAGCCGGGGACCCTGGCCCGGGACCTGATGCGCCCGGTGCTCACCCTGCCGGCGGACACGCAGTACCACACGGCGGTGAACACGATGCGCGAGCAGCGTGCGCACCTGGCCCTGGTGGAGTCCGACGGCCGACCGGTCGGCGTCGTCACCCTCTCCGACCTGGTGGAGCGGCTTCTGCAGGAACCGGTGTAGGAGCTGCCCCGGACCGGGTACCCGCGCGGCACCCGGTCCCGGGGCGGTCCGGCCCCGGACCGCCTCCCGATCACCACGGAGGTTGTGATGAGTGCTCCGACGCTGCGTCCCGCCGAGCTCGACGAGGCGGCACTGGCCCGGCTCAGGCAGCTGGAGGACCGCATCGGCGGCCCGCTCGTAGCCTACCGGCCCGAGTCACCCTACGCCGCGCTGTCCGCCGAGCAGCTGGAGGAGGTGCGCCGCACCGAGTCCGAGCTGGGCGTGCAGCTGCTGGCCTACCGGCCCTGACCACCCCCCGCACGACGAACGCCCCGCCCCGGTCCCGGGGCGGGGCGTTCGTGGTGGCGGACTACCCGCTCAGCATCCGAGCAGGCGCGTCGCCAGGTAGGTCTCGACCTGGTCGAGGGCCACCCGCTCCTGGGCCATCGAGTCCCGCTCGCGGATCGTCACCGCCTGGTCGGTGAGGGTGTCGAAGTCGACGGTGATGCAGAACGGGGTGCCGATCTCGTCCTGACGACGGTAGCGGCGTCCGATGGCGCCGGCGTCGTCGAAGTCGACGTTCCAGTTCCTCCGCAGCTGCGCGGCCAGGTCCTTCGCCTTCGGCGACAGGTCGGCGTTGCGCGACAGCGGCAGCACCGCGGCCTTCACCGGGGCGAGCCTGCGGTCGAGCTTCAGGACGACCCGCTTGTCGACGCCGCCCTTGGCGTTCGGCGCCTCGTCCTCGGTGTAGGCCTCGATCAGGAACGCCATCATCGACCGGCCGACACCGGCGGCGGGCTCGATCACGTACGGCTTGTACCGGGTGTCGGAGGCCTGGTCGTAGAACGACAGGTCGACGCCGGAGTGGTTCGAGTGCGCCGTCAGGTCGAAGTCGGTGCGGTTCGCGATGCCCTCGAGCTCGCCCCACTCCTGGCCGGTGAAGTTGAACCGGTACTCGATGTCGACGGTGCGCTTCGAGTAGTGGGAGAGCTTCTCCTTGGCGTGCTCGTAGTGCCGCAGGTTCTCCGAGGAGATGCCCAGGTCGGTGTACCAGCGGGTGCGCTCGTCGATCCAGTACTGGTGGAGTTCCTCGTCGCTGCCCGGCTCGACGAAGTACTCCATCTCCATCTGCTCGAACTCGCGTGTGCGGAAGATGAAGTTGCCCGGGGTGATCTCGTTGCGGAAGCTCTTGCCGATCTGGCCGATGCCGAACGGCGGCTTCTTGCGCGAGGTCGTCTGCACGTTCAGGAAGTTCACGAAGATGCCCTGCGCGGTCTCCGGGCGCAGGTAGTGCAGGCCCTCCTCGGACTCCACCGGGCCGAGGAAGGTCTTGAGCATCATGTTGAACTCGCGCGGCGCGGTGAACCGGCCGCGGGTGCCGCAGTTCGGGCAGGGCACCTCGGACAGGTCGTTCTGGTCGGCCTGCTCCGGGTCGCGGCCCTTGCGCTCGGCGAACTCCTCGGCCAGCTGGTCGGCGCGGTAGCGCTTGTGGCAGGACTCGCACTCGACCAGCGGGTCGGAGAAGGTGCCGACGTGGCCGGAGGCGACCCAGGTCTGGCGCGGCAGGATGACCGAGGAGTCCAGGCCGACGACGTCGTCCCGGCCGGTCACCATGGTCTTCCACCACTGGCGCTTGATGTTGTCCTTCAGCTCGACGCCGAGGGGCCCGTAGTCCCACGCCGAGCGGGTACCGCCGTAGATCTCACCGGAGGCGAAGACGAATCCGCGCCGCTTGGTCAGCGCGACGATGGTCTCGATCTTGGCGGAGGTGGGCTTGCTGGCCACTGGCGGTACTCCAGAGAAGGTGGTTCGGAGGTCCCCCGGATACGGGGTCTCCCAGATTACCGACCCGCCATGGATCACCACCCCCTGCCCCGCACGCACCTCCGTCGTGACGGCGTCGACGGGCCGACCTCGCACAGGTTCCTGCGACCTCGCACACCCTGCAGACGCTGCGAGGTCGCAGAAAGGGCTGCGACGTCGAGCGCTCACCGGACACGGTCCAGCGCGCGCTCCAGTCTGGCGACCGTGGGGGCGAACGACGTCGCGTTGCGCAGGTCGCCCCATACCCAGCGGACCACTGCGACTCCCTCGGCCCGGATCGCGTCCTCCCGCAGCTTCTCCTGCCACAGGACCTCCTCGAGATCGCCGGCGGGGTGAAGTCCTCGGCCGTACTTGATGCGCCCGTCGAACTCCCCTGCCACCCGGGCCTGCTGCCACCAGAAGTCGACCCGGCCGAGGAACCGTCCCGCCGGGTCCCGCAGCCCGTGCTGGGTGGCCGGTGCGGGCAGGCCGCAGGAGTGGAGCAGGAGCCTGCTGCGGGTCTCCCCCGGGCCGTCCGCGCCGCCGTCGGCCGCGGCGAGCACCCGGCGGGCGGCCGGGGTACCGGGACGCCGCGCGGATCGGGCCACGGCCGCGGCCAGCTCCTCGACGGTGACCGCTCCGGCGTGCAACGCCGCGTCGGCGACCGCGACCGCGACGACGAAGGGCAGAGCGCGGGCCAGGTCGACGACCGTCCGCGGCACCGTCGTCACCGGGACGCCGTCGACGACGGTGATCTCGTCCGCGGCGAGCGCCGCCGCGTGGAACCGCCCCGACGGCACGGTCCGAGCTCCGCTGCGCCGGTTCCGGGTCACCTCCACCCGGTCGAGCGGGACCCGCCACAACCCGATCCCGTGCATCGCGGCCGCCGAGACGTGGCTGAACACCGCGTCCGGGGACAGGGTCCGGACCGCCGCACGCACCGTCTGCCGATGTCGTTCCTCTGGAGCGAGGTCACCGGCCCCGACGTAGGCTCCGCGGCGCAGTTGGACGAGCCGCCCCGAGGTGCGGAGCCTGCGGAGCTCCTCGTCGCCCACCCCGCTCGCAAGCAGATCACGGCGCAGCACCGGGGCAGGCACGGGTCGCGGTTCGGGGTCCATACCCCCCACCGTCGCCGCCCCCCGCGAGCCGGGGAACCCCATCACCCGTCCGGCTGTGGACGGCCCCGGCCCGGCCACCCGCTGATCGCCCGCGCTGTGGACGACCCGGCACCTCGCACAGGTTCCTGCGACCTCGCAACCCCTGCAGGGCGTGTGAGGTCGCCGGAACCCGTGCGAGGTCGGGATCAGCTCAGCAGGCTGGGGTGGTGGGTGGGTGCGGCGCCGGGGGCGACCGTGACCAGGGACTCGTAGGTCGCCTCGGTGGTCGTGTCGGCCTCGGCCAGCAGCGGGTGCACGTGCTCGCGGACCTCGAAGGGCCCCAGAGCGCGGCGGTAGGCGTCGACGGAGTCGAAACGGACGGTCAGGACCCACTGCGCCGGATCCTCGATCGCCCGGCCCGCCTCGCCGCCGCGGCAGCCCGGCCGGGCGGCGAGGAGCTCCAGTGCACGGGCCGCGCGCGTGGTGAACGCGGCCTCGTCGGACGGTGACACGCGGAAGCGGCAGACCAGCAGCACGGCGCGACGATAACGAACACGCCTACCATGTCGGGTGCGGCCGGCACGGCACAGCAGCGCCGGGGGGTGTGGCCGCCGCCTCCGGGGAACGGACGGGTCCACCACATGTCTGCCGCAGCCCAGACCACGCACGCACCGGGCACCGGCCCGGGCACGGACGACCACCACCCCGCGCCGGAACCGGGTCCGACCCGCGCCCCACGCACCCTGGCCGCCGCGGGCGACCTGCTGCGCGCGCTCGCCGCACCGGTCCGGATCGCGATCGTGCTGCAGCTGCTGGAACACTCCCGGTGCGTCCACGACCTGGTGGACGCGCTCGGGGTCACCCAGCCCCTGATCAGCCAGCACCTGCGGGTCCTGAAGGCCGCCGGGGTGGTCGAGGGCGAGCGGAAGGGCCGTGAGGTGCTGTACTCGCTGGTGGACGACCACCTGGCGCACATCGTGGTGGACGCCGTCGCCCACGTCGAGGAGGACACGTGACCGAGACGACCGACCGGACGACCGCGGAGGCGATGGCGCAGCGGTCCACCGCCGGGCCGCGCGGGATCCGCGCCACCCGGCAGCGGGCCGCCGTCACCGCACTGCTCGACCGCCTGGAGGACTTCCGGTCCGCGCAGGAGATCCACGAGGAGCTGCGGCGCGCCGGCGAGGGCATCGGGCTGACCACGGTCTACCGGACCCTGCAGACCCTCGCCGACGGCGGTGAGGTCGACGTGCTGCGGGTCGCGTCCGGCGAGGCCGTCTACCGGCGCTGCGAGACCGAGCACCACCACCATCACCTGGTGTGCCGCCGGTGCGGCGCCGCCGTGGAGATCGAGGGGCCCGCGGTCGAGTCCTGGACCGAGTCGGTCGCGCTGAAGCACGGCTTCACCGAGGTGTCGCACACCCTGGAGATCTTCGGCCTCTGCGACCGCTGCTCGGCGGGCTGAGGGCCCCCGCGCTCAGTCCCCGCAGCCGGGGACGGCGGGCAGCTCACGGTCGCGCGCGAACGGATCGGCGGGCCGCGGGTCCGGGGTGGGCGCCCACCGGCCGTCGACCAGGGCGTAGGTCCAGGCCGGGCCGCGCTGCACCAGGTCGGTCAGCGCGTCGACCAGCCGGTCGACGTCGGAGTGCTCGGTGCGCAGGCCCAGTGAGGCGCGCACCGCGTCACCGCCGCCGGTGAGCCGGTCCAGCAGCGGGTGCGCGCAGAACCGGCCGTCGCGGACGCCGATCCCGTACTCCGCCGACAGCGCCGCCGCGACCAGGCCCGCGGGCAGCGGGTCCAGCGTGAACGAGACCGTCGCCGTGCGGTCGGCGTCGGGATCGCCGTCGAAGCAGGACAGCACGCGCAGTCCGGGCACGGTCGCCAGGCCGGCGTGCAGCCGGGCGGCCAGCTCGCGCTCGTGGGCGGGCACGGCCTCGTCGACGAGGTCCTCCAGGGTGCGGCAGGCCGCGCCCAGGGCGGCGGCGCCGAGCACGTTCGGGGTGCCGCCCTCGTGCCGCTGGGGTGCGGGCAGCCAGCCGGTGACGGTGTGGCCCGGGCCGGCGTCGTCGTGCGCGACACCCACCGAGCGGACCGCGCCCCCACCGGCGAGGTGCGGCTCGGCGGCGTCGAGCCAGTCCCGGCGCCCGACGAGGACCCCGGCGCCGTAGGGCGCGTAGAGCTTGTGCCCGGACAGCGCGACGTAGTCCGCGCCCCACCCGGCCAGGTCCACGCGCCGGTGCGGGGCGAGCTGGGCGGCGTCGACGCAGAGCCGGGCGCCGGCGGCGTGGGCGATCCGCGCGATCTCGGCGACGGGCAGCAGCTCCCCGGTCACGTTGGACGCGCCGGTGACCGCGACCAGCGCGGCGTCGGGGCGGGCGGCGAGCTCGGCACGCAGCGCGTCGAGGGTCGCGGCGACGGTCCGGCCGGCCCGGACGACCCGGTGCTCGCGGTCCCGCCAGGCCAGCAGCGTGGCGTGGTGCTCCAGGTCGAGGGTCACCACCGGCCCGGGCACGGCCCGTGCGAGCAGGCCGAGCGCGTCGGTGGTGTTGCGGGTGAACACCACGACGTCGTCGGCGCGGGCCCGGACGAACCGCGCGACGTCGGCGCGGGCGTTCTCCACCAGCGCGGTGCAGACCTTCGAGGTCCAGCCCGCCCCGCGGTGCACGCTGCCGTGGTAGGGCAGCACCCGGGCGACGTGCGCGGCGACGCTCTCCAGCGCCGGCGCCGACGCGGCGGAGTCGAGGTCGCAGTAGCGGGCCCACCGGCCGTCGACGAGCGGGACGGTCAGGTCCGCACCGACGACGCGGGGCAGCGCGTGCTGGACGGGACGCGACAGGGCGAGGGTCATAATCGGGCCTCCGGCCGATCTCGGGGACCCGGCGTGGCGCACGGATCCGCGCTTGCCGACAGCGGGTGTCGCGTCGGCCCGGTCATCACCCGGGGCACCCCACCGCGGAGGAGGGTTGCCGTCCAGCGAGCCGGGGCTTCGCGCTGGAACTCGTGACCTTCGCCGGAGAAGCTAGCAGACCGTCTCAGAAGGAGACACCGTGACCGTCGCCACCCCGGATAGCGTCTGGACGATGACCGACACGCAACCCGCCCCGGGCACGGTACGGCGGATCGACGTCCCGGAGTCCGGGGAGCTGGCCCAGCTCGCGGCGGTGTTCGACGACCTGCAGTACGTGCTGCGGTGCTGCGAGCACCTGGTGACCGCGCTCGGCGGACCGGAGTCCGGCCCGGTCCGAGTGGACGCCGACCCGGCCCTGGTCGAGGCGCTGTGGACGGGTGCCGTGATCGGCTACGTGCGCTGCTTCTCCGGCCGCACGAAGACCCTCACGAAGGAGGACCTGTCCACCCTGGAGCTCGAGGGGGACGTGACCGGGTTCCACGACATGATGTCCACGCTGCGTGACCACTACGCGTCGCGGCACGTCAACCCGCGCGAGTCCTACGAGATCGGCGTCGCCCAGTCCAACGACGGCGCCCCGCGGGGCGTCGCGGTCGTGTCCACCCCGCGCCCGCAGGTCGACGAGACCACGGTGCGGCTGCTGGGCCGGGTCGCCTACGGCCTGTCCGGGCTGGTGGACGCGCGGATGACCAAGGCCCAGAACGACGTGCTGGGTGTCGCGCGCTCGATGACCGCCGGGCAGCTGGCGGTGCTGCCGGTCGTGCACCTCAGCGACTCCGGGGGGACGGCCGACGCCGACGCCGACGGCTGACCGGTGCGGCCGTCCGTGCATGGACGGCCGCACACCGGCTACCCGGTCACCGAACGTCCACGACGAGAGGTGATCCCATGACAGCCCGCACGACGACCGCCGACGCCGTCCGCACCGCCCTGCACGGTCTCGAGTTCCCCGCCTCCAAGGACGACCTGGCGTGGACCGCCGAGCGCAACGGCGCCGACGCGGCGACGGTCGAGGCCCTGCGGGCGGTGTCGGCCGAGGAGTACTACTCCTCGATCGGTGCCGTGGTGTCCGCGGTCGACCTGCGCGACGACGACCCGGCCGCGCAGACCGCGGGCGACACCGACGGCGAGACCCGCGAGGAGACCGAGCAGCTGCGCCGGCAGCGACGCACCGCGCACACCGCCTCGGGCCTGTCGGAGTCCGGCACCGACGCCGACCCGGTGAACCCGATCGCCGAGGAGCTGGGCACCAACCGCAAGAGCTGATCCGGGCCCCGGCCGGGGCCCGCCCCGGCCGGACCGGTCTCAGCTGCCGACCAGCTCCGCACGCATGCTCGACGCCGAGGAGACGACCAGCATCAGCAGGGTCCCCATCGGCGCCTCGCCGAGCCCGGCGGCGGGGAACGCGTACCGCAGCGTCACGTCCCAGCCGCGCTCGCCGCACACCACGCGGGGCGTGCCGAACAGCCCCTCCCCCACACCGAGCCCGACCCGGCGCGGGACGTCGTGCTCCGGGTCCGCGACCTCCGGCAGGTCCCACGCGACGACGCAGGTCAGGTTGAGGACGGGCAGACCCTCCTCCAGCTCGGTGCCCTGGACCACGCACAGCACACCGCCGTGGGCGAAGGTCAGCGCGCCGTCGTCGTCGACGGTGACGTCGTGGAACCGCTCCAGCGCACCCTTGGCGGTGGCGAGCATCCCGGTGATCACATCGGTGGTCACGGTGTCACTCCATCGTTCGGGACGGCGGCGGCCGTGTCGATGCTCGCGCCCGCTCCGCGACGGTCGGAAGCTCCCCCGAAGCGCCGGTCCCGGCGCGCGTAGATCTCGATCGCCTGCCAGATGTGGCGGCGGTCGAAGTCCGGGAACAACGTGTCCAGGAAGACCATCTCGGCGTAGGCGCTCTGCCAGAGCAGGAAGTTCGACGTGCGCTGCTCCCCCGAGGACCGCACGAACAGGTCGACGTCGGGCATGTCCGGCTCGTCGAGGTGCCGGGCCAGCATCCGCTCGTCGATCTTGTCCGGGTTGATCCGGCCCTCGGCCGCGAGCCGGGCGATCCGGCGGACCGAGTCGACGATCTCGGCGCGGCCGCCGTAGTTGACGCACATGGTCAGGTTCAGCACGTCGTTGCCGCGGGTCCGTTCCTCGGCGGACTCCAGCTCCTTGATCACCGAGCGCCACAGCCGCGGGCGCCGCCCCGCCCAGCGGACGCGCACCCCCATCGCGTCCAGCTCGTCGACCCGGCGGCGGATCACGTCGCGGTTGAAGCCCATCAGGAACCGGACCTCGTCGGGGCTGCGCCGCCAGTTCTCGGTCGAGAAGGCGTACGCCGACAGCCACCGCACACCCAGGTCGATACAGCCGCGGGCGACGTCGAGCAGCGAGGCCTCGCCGCGCTTGTGGCCCTCCGTGCGGGGCAGGCCGCGGGCGTTGGCCCACCGGCCGTTGCCGTCCATCACGAGGGCGACGTGGCGCGGGAGCAGTTCCGGCGGGATCGCCGGCGGCCGGGCGCCGGACGGGTGCGGTGCGGGGGGCTGGAACGGCACGTCACCGACCTTACGTCGGGGGCGGCCGACGGGTTCAGTCGCGGTCGTCGGGCTGCGGCCAGGCCGGGACGGCCGGGTCCTCCAGCCGCTCGATGGTCTCGCGCAGCCGGCGCACCCCGCGGTGTCCCTGGATGCGGTCGGCCTCCGACATCGGCTCGGACTCGTCGGGCCGGATCACGGGCAGCATCGGGATGGCGGGCCAGGCACCGTCCTCGGTCCGGGCGCGCACCTGGCGCATCGCCCGGGTCGGCCCGTCCTGCGGGGACTCCGGCAGCGCCTCGGTGCGGACCGGGAGCTGCTGGGTGGGCGGCACCGGGATCCGCTGCGTGGCGGCCGCGAGACGGCGGGTACGACCGGTGTCGTCGTCGTCCGGCGGCGGGGTGTGGGGTCGGTTCACGACTGCCTCTCCGACGGGGCTGGGGTCCCCTCGATCACAGGATCGTAACGAGACCGCGGAAGCGGTTGCCCTCCGAAAACGATGATCACCCGGTGGAGTCGGCGGAAGTCCCGTGCGACGCGACCGGCGGTGCCCCGGAGCGTGGTCCGGGCCCGCGTCAACCGCTCGACGAGCTGAACGGGCCGCTCACGGCGCCCGCGATCGCGCCACGGGCCCGGTCGGACTAGCCGGGAAGGGCCTCCGGGGGGAGCCCGGGTGCGCCGTCCGGGGGCGGGGCGGGCTGCGGGGCCGCGACGGCGGCGGGCCGGCCCCGGGCGCGGCGGTCGACCAGCGGGAGCGAGCGCAGCTGGCGTTCCAGGTGCCACTGCAGGTGCGCCGCGACCAGACCGCTGGCCTCGCGCCGGGTCGGTGTCCCCGAGGCGTCGGCGGTGTCCCAGTCGCCGTGCAGCAGCGCCGACAGCAGCGCCACCGTCTCGGTGGCCGGGGTGACCGAGCCGGGCGGGCGGCAGCGCGGACACACCATGCCGCCACCGGCGACGGTGAACGACCGGTGCGGGCCCGGGGTCGCGCAGCGCGCGCACTCCGACAGCGACGGTGCCCATCCCGCGTGGCTCATCGCCCGCAGCAGGAAGGCGTCCAGCACCAGGGCCGGTTCGCGCGCGCCGTCGGCCAGCGCCCGGGTGGCCCCGAGCAGCAGCAGGTACACCCGCAGGCTCGGCTCGCCCTCCTCGGACACCAGCCGGTCCGCGGTCTCCAGGATCGCGCAGCCGCAGGAGTACGCCGACCAGTCCGCGACGATCGCCGGCGCGAACGCGTCGACGGTCTGGGCCTGGGTGACCACGTCGAGCGTGCGCCCGGTGTAGCACTGGACGTCGACGTGGTTGAACGGCTCGAGCCGGGCACCCCACCGTGACCGGGTACGACGGACACCCTTGGCGACCACCCGGATCTTGCCGTGCTGGCGGGTCAGCACGGTGATGATCCGGTCCGCCTCGCCCAGCTTCTGCACCCGGAGCACGATCCCGGTGTCGCGGTAGAGCTGGGCCACGGCCGCCAGTCTAGGTCGTGCTCAGAACCCCAGCTTGCGCAGCTGCTTCGGGTCGCGCTGCCAGTCCTCGGCGATCTTCACGTGCAGGTCCAGGTGCACCCGGGTGCCCAGGAGCTTCTCGATCTGACGACGGGCGTCGCTGCCGACCTGCTTGAGCCGGGCACCCCCCTTGCCGATCACGATGCCCTTCTGGCTGGACCGCTCGACGTAGATGATCGCGTAGATCTCCAGGAGGTCCTTCTTCTCGATCGTCTCCTCGACGACGACGGCGATCGAGTGCGGCAGCTCGTCACGCACGCCCTCCAGCGCCGCCTCCCGCACCAGCTCGGCGACGAGCACGTCGGTCGGCTCGTCGGTCAGGTCGCCGTCCGGGTAGAGCTGCGGGCCCTCCGGCAGCAGCCCGACCAGCAGGTCCGACAGCAGCTGCACCTGGAACCCCGACCGCGCCGAGGTCGGCACGACCTCGGTGAAGTCCATCAGCGCCGCGACCTCGGTCAGCCGCTCGGCCACCTGCTCGGGGCGGGAGGTGTCGGTCTTGGTGACGACCGCGACCACCGGGGTGTGCGCGGCGACCTTGCGCAGCTCCTCGGCGATGAACCGGTCGCCCTTGCCGACCTTCTCGTTCGCGGGCACGCAGAACCCGACGACGTCCACCTCGGACCAGGTCTCGCGCACCAGGTCGTTGAGCCGCGACCCGAGCAGGGTCCGCGGGCGGTGCAGCCCCGGGGTGTCGACCAGGACGATCTGGGCGTCCGGCCGGTGCACGATCCCGCGGATCGCGTGCCGGGTGGTCTGCGGGCGCGAGGAGGTGATCGCGATCTTCTCCCCGACCAGCGCGTTGGTCAGGGTCGACTTGCCGGCGTTCGGCCTGCCGACGAAGCAGGCGAACCCGGACCGGAAGCCCTCCGGCTGCGCGCCGGTCACGCCGCCCCCAGCCGGTCGAGGATCTCGCGGCCGATCGGCAGCGCCGCCGTCGCCGCCGGGGACGGTGCGTTCAGCACGTGCAGGATCGAGCCGGGGCGGCCCGCACCGTCCGGACCGGCCTGGTCGAGGAACAGGAAGTCGTCGACCAGGGTGCCGTCGGCCTTCACTGCCTGGGCCCGCACCCCGGCGCCGGCCGGGTGCAGGTCGGCGGCGGTGACCTCGGGCAGCATCCGCTGGATCTGGCGGACCATCGCCCGCGTCGACAGCGAGCGGCGGACCTCGCCGATGCCGTAGCGCCAGTGCGTGCGCGCCACCTTCAGCGTGCCCGGGTAGGTCAGCGTCCCCAGCAGCTCCGCCGGCTTGACCGTGCGCCAGTCGTAGCCCTCGCGGGCCATCGCGAGCACCGCGTTCGGACCGGCGTGGACGGTGCCGTCGATGCCGCGGGTCGCGTGCACGCCCAGGAACGGGAACGCCGGGTCGGGGACCGGGTAGATCAGGCCGCGGACCAGCGAGGCGGCCCGCTCGGAGAAGCCGGAGTACTCGCCGCGGAACGGCACGATCCGCACCCCCGGGTCGGTGCCGGCCAGCCGGGCGAGCTCGTCGCTGCGCAGGCCGCCGCAGACGACCACGCGCGCGCCGAGCAGGTCACCGCGGGTGGTGCGGACCACGACGTCGGCCGGGCGCCGGGCGAACCCGGTGACGGTGCGGCCGAGGTGGATCTCGCCACCGTTCTTCTCGACCAGCTCGCCGAGCTTCTCCGCGATCAGCCGGTAGTCGGTGATGCCGGTCGAGGGCACCCACAGCGCGGCGAGGCCGCGCACGTCCGGCTCGTAGGTGCGGATGCCGTTCTCGTCGAGGCGGTGGTTCTCCACGCCGTTGGCGTCGCCGCGGCGGGCCAGCTCGTCGAGCCGGGGCAGCTCCTGCGGTTCGGTCGCGACGACGAGCTTGCCGCAGACCTGGTGCGGCAGGTCGTGCTCGCGGCAGAACGCGATGGTCTCCGCGCACCCGGCGACGGCCAGGCGGGCCTTGTAGCCGCCGGGCGCGTAGTACAGCCCGGAGTGCACGACGTTGGAGTTGTTGCCGGTCTGGTGGTTCGCCAGGCGCTGCTCGCGCTCGACGACGGCGACGCTGAGCCCGTTGCGGGTGGCGGCGTACGCGGTGGCCAGGCCGACGATCCCGCCGCCGACCACGACGAGGTCGTAGCGCGGTGTCGCGGGCAGCCCGGTCACCGGGAACACTCCGCGGGGAAGGTCGTGCGGGCAGCCATCAGGTCCTCCTCGCGTCCCGCGTGGCGGGACGGTCACATCCGTCGGTCGCTCCCCGTGGCCGGAGAGGGCCAGGTCAGTTCCGGTCGGCTCCGGCGTGTTCGGTGGGGTCGCCCGCGACGTGGTCGGGCACGTCGGACTCCCGGGCGCCGTCGCGCGCCCCGTCGTGGTCGGTGTCGTCGGGTTCGGCCGGCTCCAGCGGGCTGACCAGCACCGAGGTGATGCGGACGCGGCCGCGGGAGTCCTTGCCGCCCTCGCCCTGCAGCCGCAGCAGGCCGTCCAGCTCGGCGGTCGCGCCGGGCAGCGGCACCTTGCCGAGGCGCTGGGCGAGCAGCCCGCCGACGGTGTCGACGTCGGCGTTCTCCAGTGCCTCGTGCAGCTCGTCCTCGCGCGGGGTGCCGCGGAACCGCCCGGCGAACAGCTCCTCGAGGTCCTCGGCGGGCAGCCGCGCGGAGACCCGGAAGGCACCGTCGGAGGCCTCGGCCACCTCGGGCACCTCCTCGGTGTCGTACTCGTCGGTGATCTCGCCGACGATCTCCTCGAGGATGTCCTCGATCGTCACCACGCCGGCGGTGCCGCCGTACTCGTCGACGACGACGGCCATGTGGTTGCGCGTGCGCTGCATCTCGCGCATCAGGTCGTCGCTGCGCTTGGAGTCCGGCACGAACGCCGCGGGACGCAGGATGTCGGGCAGCGGGACCTCGCGCTCGCCGCGCCGGGCCTCCTCACGGGCCCGCACCAGGTCCTTCAGGTAGGCGATGCCGATGACGTCGTCCACGCCCTCGCCGAGCACCGGGATGCGGGAGTACCCGCTCTTGAGGGCCAGCCGCAGCACCTTCTCCACCGGGGTGTCGCGCTCGGTCCAGATCAGGTCCGGTCGCGGCACCATGATGTCGCGCACCGGGGTCTCCCCCAGCTCGAACACCGAGTGGATCATCTTGCGCTCGCCCTCGTCGACGACGCCGCGGTTGCTCGCCATGTCGACGAGCTCGCGCAGCTCGACCTCGGTGGAGAACGGGCCGTCGCGGAAGCCGGGGCCCGGAGTGATCGCGTTGCCCAGCAGGATCAGCAGCTTCGCCAGCGGCGACAGCACCACCCCGATGGCGCGGATCGGGCCGGCCAGCAGCAGCCCGATCCGGTACGGGTGCTGGCGCCCCAGGGTGCGCGGCCCGACGCCGATCAGGACGTAGCTGGCGAGCACCATGATCACGCCGGTGAGCAGCAGCCCGATCCAGGTGGCGGAGAACAGCGGCGCGAGCGCCACGGCCAGCAGGATGATCGCGACCGTCTCGCAGGTGACCCGCAGCAGCATCAGCAGGTTGACGTGCCGCGGCCGGTCCGCGACGACCGCGGCGAGCGCCTTCGCGCCGGCCCGGCCGGCACGCACGACGGCGTCCACCCGGGCGCGCGAGATCGACATCAGGGCCGAGTCCGCGGCCGCGAACACCCCGGCGAGCAACACCAGCAGGACCGTCGCGACGATCAGCCAGACGGTGGTCACTTCGGCTCCTCGGAGAACGTGGTCGTGGGTGTCCCGGTCACCGGCCGGACTCGTCCTCGAACCCGGCGGCCCCGAGCAGCCGGTCGTCGCTGCGCTTCTGGGCGGCCTGCGCGCGCTCGCGCGCCCGGTCCTCCCGCCAGCGGACCAGCAGCCGGTTCTGCAGCGCGAACATCTCGCGCTCGTCCTCGGGTTCCAGGTGGTCGTAGCCCAGCAGGTGCAGGATGCCGTGCACGGTCAGCAGGTGCAGCTCGTCGGCCAGGGTGTGCCCGGCCTTGCGCGCCTGGTCCCGGGCGAAGGCCGGGCAGAGCACGACGTCGCCGAGCAGGGCCGGGCCCAGGTCCGGCGCGTCGGGGCGCCGGGTGTCCTCGACCAGGGAGTCCATCGGGAACGCCATGACGTCGGTGGGGCCCGGCTCATCCATCCAGCGGACGTGCAGCTCCTCCATCGCGTCCAGCCCGACGGCGGTGATGGCCAGCTCGGCGGACGGGCTCACCTTCATCGCGTCCAGCGCGTACCGGGCGACCGACACGATCTGCGCCTCGTCGACCGTGATCCCGGACTCGTTGACGACCTCGATGCTCACGCCGCCGCTGCCCTGCCCCTGCTCGCCGATACGGATGTAGGGGGCAGCCTAGACGCCCGCACCGAGGGCCCCCGGTGCCACCCGCCCCCGGTCACCGCCGCCGGTCACCGCCGCCGGTCGGGACGACGCGCGGGGCCGTTGCGGGGCGCGCCGTTGCCGACGGCGGCCGCGCGGTGCTCCGACGCCGCGTCGAACCGGGCGTAGGCGTCGACGATGTCGGACACCAGCCGGTGCCGGACCACGTCGGCGCTGTCGAGCCGGGAGAAGTGCACGTCGTCGACGCCGTCGAGGATGTCCTGCACGACGGCCAGGCCGGACCGGGCGTTGCCCGGCAGGTCGACCTGGGTGATGTCACCGGTCACCACGATCCGGGAGCCGAAGCCGAGCCGGGTGAGGAACATCTTCATCTGCTCGGGCGTGGTGTTCTGCGCCTCGTCGAGGATGATGAACGCGTCGTTCAGCGTCCGGCCGCGCATGTAGGCCAGCGGGGCGACCTCGATCGTCCCGGCGGCCATCAGCTTCGGGATGGACTCGGGGTCGATCATGTCGTGCAGCGCGTCGTAGAGCGGGCGCAGGTAGGGGTCGATCTTCTCGAACAAGGTGCCGGGCAGGTACCCCAGCCGCTCCCCCGCCTCGACGGCCGGCCGGGTCAGGATGATCCGGTTGACCTGCTTGGCCTGCAGCGCCTGCACGGCCTTGGCCATCGCCAGGTAGGTCTTGCCGGTACCCGCGGGGCCGATGCCGAACACGATGGTGAAGGTGTCGATGGCGTCGACGTAGCGCTTCTGGTTGAGCGTCTTGGGCCGGATGGTCTTCCCGCGCCGGGACAGGATGTCCAGGCTCAGCACCTCGGCCGGGGACTCGCCCAGGCGCTCGTCGGCGGTGTTCTCCGCCGAGAGCATCTGCACGGTGCGGCGCACGTCGTCCGCACCGACCAGCTGGCCGCGCTCGGCCAGGGTGATCAGCTCGGCGAACACGCGCTCGGCGAACGCGACGTCGGCCGGGGCCCCGGACAGGGTCAGCTCGTTGCCGCGGACGTGGACGTCGGCGGTCAGCTCCTCCTCGGCCGCGCGCAGGCTGTCGTCGCGGGAGCCGAGCAGGGCGAGCAGCGCGGTGTCCGGCACGGTCATCCGCGACCGGACGGTTCCGCCCGGTGCCGCGGTGGACCGCAGGTCGGTCCGGGGGGTGGAGCCGGGTTCGGTGCCGGTCAAGAGTGTGTTCGCCTGCCTCGTACGTCGGGTCGCCGGACTGCGCCGATCGTACCGGTCGGACCCCCGGTGGCACCCGCCGATTCGCCGGCGGGTCAGGCGGGGGTGCTGAGCCGCTCCACGGCCTGCAGCTCCGCGGCCCACCCCGGGTGGGCCGTGTCGATCAGCTGCAGGTGGTCGGCACCCTCGATCCGCACCAGCTCGGAGCGGTCCCCGGCGGCCGTCGCGGCCGCGACGAAGTCCTCGCTCTGCGACAGCGGGACGACCGCGTCGGCGGTGCCGTGCACGCACACCGACGGCACCCCGAGCGGGACGGCCTCCAGCGGGCTGGTCGCCCGGAAGCGGGCCGGGTCGGCGCCCGGGGTCGCCGCGACGAGGTCGGCGACGGCGCCGTCGCCGAGCAGCGTCCCGCCGGCCAGGTCGAGCACCCCGGCCAGCGAGACCACCCCGGCCAGCGAGACCACCCCGGCCGGGCGGACCACGGGCGTCGCGCCCGGGTCGCCGGGGGCGAGCGTCGCCCGCATCGCCAGCCAGGCCGCCAGGTGCCCGCCCGCGGAGTGCCCGAGGGTGACGAGCCGGCGCAGGTCGAGCCGGGTGGAGCGCAGGGTCGCGAGGTGGTCGGTGGCCATCGCGACGTCGTCGAAGGTGGAGGGCCAGCCGCCACCGGCGTCCACCGTGCGGTACTCGATGTTCCAGACCGCGAAGTTCGCCGCGACCAGCGCGTCGACGACCGGGCGCATGATCGTGAGGTCGGTGCCGGCCCGCCAGAACCCGCCGTGCACGACGACCACCGCGCCGCGGGGCAGGTCCCGGGTGGCCGGGAAGGTCAGCTCGCCGAACTGGTCGGGCTGGCCGCCGTAGGCGATCCGTTCGGTCCGCGGGGTGCTCTCGTCGCGCCGCGGCCGCGGCGGTGCCGCGGGTGCGTCGTTGCCGCAGCCGCCGAGCAGCGGGACCGCGGCGAGACCGGCCAGCAGTGCGCGGCGTCCGACACGGGGAGCGTGGTCACTCACACGGCGGATGATGACACCCGCGCCCCGTCCCCGACGACCGGTTCGCCGGATCGTGACCCGCGTACCGGCCCCCGGGCTGCCGTCGTGGTGCCGCGCCGCGCCCCCGGGTGCTGCCGTCGCGCCCCCGGTGAGGGTGCGACGGCCTCGTCCGGGGTGCGGCGGGCGCCGGGGCGGCGGTGGGGCCGGGCGGTGGGGCCGGGCGGTGGGGCCGGGCGGTGGGGCCGGGCGGTGGGGCCGGGCGGTGGGGTGGAGAGCGGTGGGTCAGCGGGTCCAGCGGCCGGTGCGGACGGCGAGGGCGCCGAGGGCCACACAGGCCGCGGTGGAGGCCCGCAGCACCTCCGGCCCCATCCGGACCGGCACCGCGCCGGCCTCGGTGAGCCGGTCGAGCTCGGCGTCGTCGACGCCCCCCTCCGGCCCGACGGCGAGCAGCACCTCCCCCGCCGTGGGCAGCGCGACCGAGGCGAGGTCGTCACCGGCGGACTCGTGCAGCACCAGCGCGGTGTCGGCGTGCGCCACCCGGGCGGCGAGCTGGGCGGTCGTCACCGGGTCGGCGACCTCGGGCTGCCACGGTCGGCGGGCCTGCTTGGCCGCCTCCCGCACGGTCGACCGCCAGCGCTCGAGGGCCTTCGCCCCGCGCGGGCCGTCGTCCCAGCGGGTCACGCAGCGGGCGGCCCGCCACGGCACGAACCCGTCGGCCCCGGCCTCGGTGGCGGTCTCCACGGCGAGCTCACCGCGGTCGCCCTTCACCAGCGCCTGCGCCACGACGACCCGGACCGCGGGGGCGGGCACCCGCGCGACCTCGTGCAGCCGCACGGTCAGCGCGTCCCGCCCGGCGGAGTCGACGACCTCCGCGCGGGCGAGACCGCCCCGGCCGTCGGAGAGCACCAGCGCCTCGCCGGGACGCAGCCGTCGTACGGTCGCGGCGTGCCGCCCCTCCGGGCCGTCGAGCACCGTGTCCGAGCCCGGGCCCGGCAGCGACGCGACGTCGTCGACCAGGAACAGCGGCGCCGTCGTCACGCCGTCAGCATCCGGTCCAGCTGTCGCGCAGCTTGGAGAACAGTCCGTGCCCGTTGCGGGAGCCCCCGATCAGGTCCGGCTGCTCCTCCCCGCGCAGCTCGGCGAGCCGGCGCAGCAGGTCGGTCTGCTCCTTGTCCAGCCGGGTCGGCACCGACACCTCGACGTGCACCAGCAGGTCGCCGTGGCCGTCGATGCGTCCGGTGGAGCGCAGCCGGGGCATGCCCTTGCCGCGCAGGGTCCGGACCGTGCCGTGCTGGGTGCCCGCCTCGACGTCGATCTCGGCGACCGAGCCGTCGAGCAGCGGCAGCGGCAGCGTGGTGCCGAGCGCCGCGGCGGTCATCGGCAGCGGGAGGGTGCAGTGCAGGTCGGCGCCGTCGCGGGTGAACAGCTCGTGCGGCGCCTCCTCCACCTCGACGTAGAGGTCGCCCGCGGGGCCTCCGCCGGAGCCGACCTCGCCCTGGCCGGACAGGCGCACGCGCATGCCCTCGGCGACGCCCGGGGGGATCTTGACCGCGACGGTGCGCCGCGACCGGACCCGGCCGTCACCCGCGCACTGGCGGCAGGGGTCGGGGATGACCTCGCCGAACCCGCGGCAGGTCGGGCAGGGCCGCGCGGTGACGACCTGCCCGAGGAACGAGCGCTGCACGCTCTGGATCTCCCCGGACCCGCCGCAGGTGTCGCAGGCGGTGGGGTGGGTGCCCTCGGCGCAGCCGGAGCCCTGGCACTGGGTGCACAGGACGGCGGTGTCGACGGCGAGGTCGCGCTGCACGCCGGCGGCGCAGTCCTCCAGCGTCAGCTCCATCCGGATCAGCGCGTCCGCGCCGGGCTGGACCCGGCTGCGCGGGCCGCGTCCGCGGCCGCCGCCGGCGGTACCGCCGAAGAACGCGTCCATGATGTCGCTGAACCCGCCGAACCCGGCGAACGGGTCACCACCGCCGCCGCCACCGCCGCGGGCGTCGAGGGGGTCGCCGCCGAGGTCGACGACCCGGCGCTTCTCCGGGTCGGTCAGCACCTCGTAGGCGGCGCTGACCTCGCGGAACCTCTCCTGTGCCGCGGGGTCGGGGTTGACGTCGGGGTGCAGTTCACGGGCGAGCTTGCGGTACGCCCGCTTGATCTCCGAGGCGTCGGCGCCGCGCTCGACGCCCAGGATCCCGTAGTAGTCGCGTGCCACCTGGCTCTTTTCCTCTGGAACGTACGGACATCAACGTTGGAAGTACCTACCGACCGGTCAGGATCTCACCCACGTACCGGGCGACCGCACGCACCGCCGAGATCGTGCCCGGGTAGTCCATCCGGGTCGGTCCGACGACGCCCATCCCGCCCAGCGGGGTACCCGATCCGTACCCCACCGTGACCACGGAGGCGGTGCGCAGGTCCTCGGCCTCGTTCTCCTCACCGATCCGGACCGTGACCAGCCCGGAGTCCTGCGAGGCCGCGAGCAGCCGCATCACCACGACCTGCTCCTCCAGCGCCTCCAGGACCTGGCGCAGGGAGCCGGGGAAGTCGGCGTGGCTGCGGGTCAGGTTCGCCGTGCCGCCCAGCATCATCCGCTCCTCGGGGTGCTCCACGAG
This sequence comes from Pseudonocardia sp. ICBG1293, assembly GCF_020131355.1. Classification (GTDB taxonomy): domain Bacteria; phylum Actinomycetota; class Actinomycetes; order Mycobacteriales; family Pseudonocardiaceae; genus Pseudonocardia. The sequence continues at coordinate 59,174 of NZ_JAHLEL010000006.1, read as the reverse complement.
GGTCTCGATGAGCACCGTCGCGAGGTGCAGCAGCGGGGTGCGCAGGTCCTCCGGCGCGGTGTCCGGCAGCTCGGCGACGGCCGCCGAGGCCTCGGCGAGCTTGCGGCCGCTCAGGGCGTTGCCCAGCATCTCCCGCAGCCGGGCGACGTCGGACTCGGCGAGCACGTCGCCCAGGTCGACGACGCGCTGGTCGACCCGGCCGGAGTCGGTGATCAGCACCAGCATCAGCCGGGCCGGGGTCAGCTGCACCACCTCGAGGTGGCGGACCGTGGAGCGGGTGAGCGTCGGGTACTGCACGACGGCGACCTGGCGGGTCAGCTGCGCGAGCAGCCGCACCGAGCGGCGCAGCACGTCGTCGAGGTCGACGGCACCGTCGAGGAAGGTCTGCACGGCCCGCTTCTCGGCCGACGACAGCGGTTTGACCTGGGCGATCCGGTCCACGAACTGGCGGTAGCCCTTGTCGGTGGGGATCCGGCCCGCGCTGGTGTGCGGCTGGGCGATCAGCCCGTCCTCCTCGAGGACGGCCATGTCGTTGCGCACCGTCGCGCTCGACACCCCGAGATTGTGCCGGTCGACGATGGCCTTGGACCCCACGGGCTCCTGCGTCGACACGTAGTCGGCCACGATGGCCCGCAGCACGGCGAACCGCCGCTCGTCGGCGTTCATCTCCTCGCACCTCCCCCGGTGTGCCCCGTCCATCCTAGGCGCCGTCGTGGCCGCGCGGCCGGGGCACGCGGCGTGGCACGGTGGGTGGGGTGATCTCCGCACGCCGCTTCGGTCGGCGCTCCCTGCTCGTCGGCGCCGGTGCCGTCGCCCTGGTCGCGACGGGGACGGCCGACCGCTGGCGGTCCGTCGGCGAGGTCGCCGGGGGTGCGGACCCGGTCGCGCTGCGGGACCGGATCCTGGCCGGTGTCGTCGCCCACTCCGGCCTGGCGAGTGCCACCGGCCGTCTCGGATTGCCCACCGTCGCACCGATCGGCTCCGCGGCCCGGCTGCTGTCGACGACCACCCGCATCCGGGTCCAGGTCGCCGACGCGGGCCGCTGGCGGGTCGACGAGCTCACCCCGGTCGGGGAGGTCGACACCTACCGCGACGGTGGGGTCGAGCGGGTCTGGGACTACGGCGCGAACCGGCTCACCACGGTCTCCCCGCTCGCGCCGGTCCGGTTCCCGCGGGCCTCGGACCTGGCCCCGGCCGACCTGGCCCGCCGGCTGCTCGGGGCGACCCCGGACGACCCGGTCACGGCCCTGCCGCCGCGCCGGGTGGCCGGGCTCGCCGCGGCCGGGCTGCGGGTGACCCCGGCCGACCCGGACAGCCTGGCCGGGCGGATCGACGTGTGGTCGGTACCGGCCGGTGACGGCGCACTCCCGGTCGCGGTGGAGATCGCCGCCCGCGACGGCGCGGACCCGCTCCTGCGGACGGCGTTCGAGGCGGTGCGGACCGGCCCGCCACCGGCGGCCGCCCTGGTCCCGGCGCCGCCGCCGTCGGCGGAACGGGTGCGGGCCCGGCCCGACGACCTGACCGGCGCGCTGCGCGGGGTCGGCGCCGACCCGCCACCGGACCGGCTCGCCGGCCGCGACCGGGTGGAGCTGCCGGTGTCCGGGGACGTCGCGGCCGCCGAGCTGCTGCCCGGGGTCGGGGTCTACGGCACCGGGGTCGGCCGGTTCGTGCTGGTCCCGGCCGGGCCGGAGGTCGTCGACGGGATCGTGCGCGGCTCGGCCGCCGCGGGCGGGGTGGACGTGCCGGGCCTGCCCGGGGGCTCGGCCGCCCGGGTCGCGACGCCGCTGCTGAGCCTGGTGGTGGCCCGGCGCGCGCAGCGCGGCGTGCTGCTGGCCGGGACGGTGCGGCCCGCGGTGCTGGAGTCCGCCGCCGTCGAGCTGATGGGGACCGGCCGGTGAGCGGCCCGGTGGTCGCGACGCACGCGCTGACCAAGCGGTTCGGGCGGGTGAGCGCCGTCGACGGCGTCGATCTGGAGGTGCCGGCCGGTTCCCGGTTCGGCCTGCTGGGGCCGAACGGCTCGGGCAAGACGACGCTGGTGCGGATGCTGCTGGGGCTGGTGCACGCCACCTCGGGGTCGATCGAGGTGCTGGGGTCACCGATGCCGCGGGCCGCCCGGTCGGTGCTGCCGCGGGTGGGTGCGCTGGTCGAGTCGCCCGCCGCGTGGCCCGGCCTGTCGGGGCCGGCGAACCTGACCCTGCTCGACGCGGCCGGCTCGGTGGGCGGGCCGCTGCACCGGCCCGGCGACCGGCGACGACGTGTGCGGGAGGCGCTGGAGCAGGTCGGCCTGGGCGGGGTCGACCGGCGTCCGGTGCGGGCGTACTCGCTGGGAATGCGCCAGCGCCTGGGCATCGCCTCGGCGTTGCTGCGCGGCCCGGAGCTGCTGCTGCTCGACGAGCCGACCAACGGTCTGGACCCGCGCGGCATCGGCGAGATGCGCGCGCTGCTGACCGCGCTGAACGACCGGGGCACGACCGTGGTGCTGTCCAGCCACCTGCTCGCCGAGGTGGAGACGCTGTGCACCCGGGTCGGGGTGATGGACGCCGGGCACCTGGTGCTCGTCCAGGACCTCGACGCCCTGCGCGCGCCGACCGGCCGGGTCGTCGTCCGCACGCCCGCCCCGGCGGCCGCGGCCCGGGTGCTCGGCCGGGCCCTGGAGTCCACCGACGGTGACCGGCTCGTGGTGCGCGCCGCCGACCCCGCCGACCTCAACGCGCACCTGGTGCGGGCCGGGGTGCCGGTGACCTCGCTGGAACCCGAGCGCCGCACCCTGGAGCAGGTGGTGCTGGAACGCACCGGCGACGGTTCGGACCGGGTCGCGACGGCCGGCGGGAGGGCGGCGCGGTGATCCTCGTCGAGCTGGTGCTGCTGCTGCTGCGCCGCACCCGGGTGTGGCTGTGCTGGGTGCTGCTGTGCGCGCTGCCGGCGCTGGTCGCGGTGGTCGTGTCGGCCACCGGCATCCTCCCGCCGCCGGGGCAGGGTCCCGCGTTCCTGTCCGCGGTCGCGACCAACGGGCAGATCTTCCCGGCCTTCGCGCTGGCGCTGGTGCTGCCGATCCTGCTGCCGATCACGGTGGCGGTGGTCGCCGGGGACACCGTCGCCGGGGAGGCCGCCGCGGGGACGCTGCGCTACCTGCTGATCCGGCCCGTCGGGCGGCTCCGGCTGCTGCTGGCGAAGCTGGGGTCGGTGGCGTTCTTCGTGGTCACCGCGGTGACCCTGGTGGTGCTGACGTCCTACGCGGTGGGGATCGCGGTGTTCGGCACGGGCACCACCACCGCCACCGGCGGTCTCACCCTGCCCCCGGTCGACGCCGGCGCGGGCTCGGTGGCGTCGCTGTCCGGGACGGTGATCGAGCCGGTGGACCTGGCGACCCGGACCGCGCTGACCGTGGCCTACCTGGCGCTGTGCATGCTGACCCTCGGCGCGCTCGGGATCTTCTTCTCCACCCTGACTGACTCCCCGCTGGCGGCGGCGCTGGCGGTCCTCGCGGTCGTGGTGACCAGCGCGTCGCTGCAGGCCCTCGACGCCTCGGCCGCGTTCGTCGAGTTCCTCCCGACCGCGCACTGGCTGGCCTGGATCGACCTCTACCGCGACCCGGTCCTCTACGACGCCGCCCGCACCGGGGCGTGGGTGCAGGCCGGCTGGGTCGCCGTCGCGGTCGGGGCGGCATGGGCGAACCTGGCGACCAAGGACATCGCGAGCTGAGCGGGCGCCGCGCCGGCCCGTCTCAGCCCGCGGCGCGCAGGGTGCCGCAGGCGGCCGGGGCCTGGTCGATGGGTGCGGTGGACAGGGCGCGGACGACCAGGCCGATCACCGCGTCGTCGGCGGGCAGGTCGCCGTGGCCCACGGCCGATCCCGGGCACAGCTGCTGCAGCTCCACGTTGACCGCCCCGTCGAGCCGGGCCGAGGTGGGTGGCGTGACCACCCGGTCCCGGTCGGTCCACACCGACAGCCACGGCACGGCCGACCCCACCCCCGCGAGCTCGCCCAGCAGCGCCGACCCCGGGGCGAGCTGGCGGCAGGCCTGCGGGCACGCCTCCGGGGCGACGGCCGCGGCCGAGCCGGCCACCGTCGTCCCGGCCAGGGGCGAGCCGATCGACACGATCCGCCGGGCCCGGGCCGGGCCGTCGTCGCGGACCGCCCACAGGCCGGCGACCACACCGCCCGCGGAGTAGCCGACGACGTCGACCGACGGCGCCCCGGCCCCGGTGGCGACGGTGACCGCCCGGTCCAGCACGTCCACCTGACGGTCGAGGTCGCCGGTGCCGTCGCCGTCGAGGGTCAGGACGCGCGCGTCGCGGCCCTGGGCGCGCAGCGCCCCGGCGAGGACCTCCAGGCCGGTGCGGTCGCCGCCGTAGCCGGGGACGAGCAGGACCGGACCGGGCCGGTCCTGGGCGACGGGCGGGCCGACCCCGGGGACGTCCCGGGCAGCGCCGTGACCACCGCGACGGCCACCCCCACCGCGACCAGCAGCGCGACGACGACCAGCAGCGCCCGGCGGCGCGGGCTCACCGGGCCCCCGCCGGGCCGGTGGTCGCGGCGGCGGGGTCGTCGTCGGCGATCAGCAGGTCGGTGACGACCCGGTCGGCCAGCAGCCGTCCCCGGTCGGTGAGCACCGCGCGGCCCGCGTCGTGGGCCGCCGGGTCCAGCAGCCCCTCGGCGACGGCGCGGGCGGCGGCCGCGCGTCCGCCGTCGTGCAGCAGGGTCAGGGCCATGCCCTCGGCGAGGCGCAGCCGCAGCATCACCCGCTCGGTGTGCCGCTCGTCGGGGCCGAGGTCCTCGCGTCTGCCCTCGGGGCTGTCCCCGGCGGCGAGCGCCCCGGCCCAGCGCGCCGGGTGCTTGACGTTCCACCAGCGCGTCCCGGCCAGGTGCGAGTGGGCGCCCGGGCCGATCCCCCACCAGTCGCCGTCGCGCCAGTAGCCCAGGTTGTGCCGGCACTCGGCACCCGGCAGCGACCAGTTCGACACCTCGTACCAGGACAGCCCGGCCGCGCGCAGCCGTGCGTCGAGCAGCTCGTAGCGGGTGGCGGCGACGTCGTCGTCGGGGGCGGGCAGTTCACCGCGGCGGACCCGGCGGGCCAGCGCGGTGCCGTCCTCGACGATCAGCGCGTACGCCGAGACGTGGTCCACCCCCGCGTCGAGGACGGCGTCGGCGGAGGCGCGCAGGTCGTCATCGGTCTCGCCGGGGGTGGCGTAGATCAGGTCCAGGTTGACGTGGCCGAACCCGGCGGCACGGGCCTCCCGGGCGGCGGCGACGGCGCGCCCCGGGGTGTGGGTGCGGTCGAGGACGGCGAGCACGTGCGGGGCGGCGGACTGCATGCCCAGCGAGATGCGGGTGAACCCGCCGGCCCGGAGCCGGTCGAAGAACTCCGGCGACACCGACTCGGGGTTCGACTCCGTGCTCACCTCGGCGTCGTGGGCGAGCGGGAAGTGCTCGCGGACGGTGTCCAGCATCGCGACGAGCCGGTCCGCGCCGATCAGCGACGGCGTACCGCCCCCCACGAACACCGTCTCCACGGTGCGGTCCCCCACGGTCCGGGCGGCCAGCGCGATCTCGGCGCGGGCGGCGGCCAGCCAGCCGTCCGGCGACGCGGCGTCGCCCGCCAGTTCGGAGGCGGTGTAGGTGTTGAAGTCGCAGTAGCCGCAGCGGGTCGCGCAGAACGGCACGTGGACGTAGAGCCCGAAGGCCGGCGGCACGGGGGTCACGTCAGGCCAGTCTGCCACCACCCCGGCGGGCGGGTCGGCACCGCCGACGACGCCCGCCTCCGCGACACTCGGCGGACCGGGCCCCGGGGCGGGAACGTCCGTACCTATCGGGGCACCCCTCCCAGGATGCGAACGTCACTTTGTGGCAGGTCCGGACACCGTGGCACCCTGTATCCGTGCCCGCACTCCGTCTCCGCCTCGTGGCGCGCCGCCACGTGGACCTGAACCGGACCCGTAGCGCGCTCTGTCGCCGTCGCTGACCCGACGGCCCCCCACCGAACCGCCCGGGCCGCTCCGCGCCCTGTCCCGGGCCGGGGTGTGCCCGATCCGCCCGACATCGGAGCACCCACCACATGGCGCCCTCGAAGACCGCACCCCGCCGCCCCAAGGGCCAGGGGCAGTGGAAGCTCGGCCACCGTGAGCCGCTGAACCCCAACGAGCGGAGCAAGCGCGACGACAACCCGCTCAACGTCCGCGCACGGATCGAGAACGTCTACTCCCGGCGCGGCTTCGACTCGATCGACCCCGCCGACCTGCGCGGCCGCTTCCGCTGGATGGGCCTCTACACCCAGCGCAGGCCCGGGATCGACGGCGGCCGCACCGCGGCGCTGGAGCCCGAGGAGCTCGACGACGAGTACTTCATGATGCGGGTCCGCCTGGACGGCGGCTCGGTCTCGGTCGAGCAGCTGCGTGCGCTCGGCGAGGTCTCGCAGCGCTACGGCCGCGACACCGCCGACGTCACCGACCGGGAGAACATCCAGTACCACTGGATCCGCGTCGAGGACGTCCCGGCGATCTGGAAGCTGATCGAGCCGCTGGGCATGCAGACCACCGAGGCCTGCGGCGACTGCCCGCGCGTCGTGCTCGGCTCACCGGTCGCCGGCGTCTCCGCCGACGAGGTCGTCGACCCCACCCCGGCGATCGACGAGATCGTCGAGCGCTTCATCGGCGACCGCGAGCTGTCGAACCTGCCCCGCAAGTTCAAGTCCGCGATCTCCTGGCAGCAGGACGTCGCGCACGAGATCAACGACATCTCGTTCGTCGGCGTCGAGCACCCCGAGCACGGGCCCGGGTTCGACCTCTGGGTGGGCGGCGGCCTGTCCACCAACCCCCGGATCGCCGAACGCCTGGGCGCGTGGGTCCCGCTCGCCGAGGTCCCCGACGTGTGGCACGGCGTCGTGCAGGTCTTCCGCGACTACGGCTACCGCCGCCTGCGCCACCGCGCCCGCATCAAGTTCCTCATCGCCGACTGGGGCCCGGAGAAGTTCCGCCAGATCCTGGAGGACGAGTACCTGGGCCGGAAGCTGGTCGACGGCCCCGCCCCGGCGATCCCCGAGCGCCCGATCGACCACGTCGGCGTCCACAAGCAGAAGGACGGCCGCAACTACGTCGGCGTCGCCCCGCCCTCGGGCCGCGTCTCGGGCACCATCCTGACCGCCGTCGCCGACGCCGCCGAGCGGGCCGGGTCGGACCGCATCCGGTTCACGCCGTACCAGAAGATCGTCGTGCTGGACGTGGCCGACGACCGGCTCGACGGGCTGATCGAGGACCTGAACAGGCTCGGCCTGCCGGCCCGGCCGTCGACCTGGCGTCGCTCCACGATGGCCTGCACCGGCATCGAGTTCTGCAAGCTCGCGATCGTCGAGACCAAGGAGCGCGCGATCCGGCTGGTCGAGGACCTGGAGAAGCACCTCGCCGACGTCGTGCCCGACGTGCCGATCTCGCTGCACCTCAACGGCTGCCCGAACGCGTGCGCGCGCACCCAGGTCGCCGACATCGGGCTGAAGGGCCAGATCGTCACCGACGCCGACGGCAACCAGGTCGAGGGCTTCCAGGTCCACCTGGGCGGCGGGCTCGGGCTCGACTCCGGGTTCGGCCGCAAGCTGCGCGGGCTCAAGGTCACCAGCGCCGAGCTGGGGGCCTACGTCGAGCGCGTGGTGCGGCGCTTCGCCGACCAGCGCGACGGCGACGAGCGTTTCGCCCAGTGGGTCCTGCGGGCCGACGAAGCGGACCTGAAATGAGCGAGCGCGCCGCGACGTTCTACTGCCCGTACTGCGGCGAGGAGGACCTGCGTCCGGCCGAGCGGTCGGACAAGGTCCCCGGAGCCGCCTGGTGGTGCGCCGGCTGCCTGCGCACCTTCGTCGTGACCTTCGTGGGGATCGGCGTCCCCGAGACCTCGGGAGCGGAATCATGAGTGTTGCCCTGGAGACCGACCTGCGGACCACCGCCGAGCGCGGCGCCGCCGACCTCGGTCCCGACGCGACGGCCGAGCAGGTGCTCGCCTGGGCCGCGCAGACCTTCGGCGACAAGCTGATCGTCGCCTCCAACATGCAGGACGCCGTCCTGGTCGACCTGGCCCAGCGGGCCCGGCCGGACATCGACGTGCTGTTCCTGGAGACCGGTTACCACTTCGCGGAGACCATCGGCACCCGCGACGCGGTCGACGCCGTGTACCCGCAGCTGCGCATCGTGAACGCGCAGGCGGACCAGTCGGTCGCCGAGCAGGACGCCGAGTTCGGCAAGGACCTGTTCGCCCGCGAGCCGGACCGCTGCTGCGCGCTGCGCAAGGTCGTGCCGCTGGAGCGGACCCTGTCCGGCTACGACGCCTGGGTCACCGGCGTCCGCCGGGTCGAGGCCCCGACCCGGGCGAACACCCCGCTGGTCACCTACGACGAGAAGTTCGGCCTGGTGAAGATCAACCCGATCGCCGCCTGGTCCGACGAGGACATGGACGCCTACATCGCCGAGCACGGGATCCTGGTGAACCCGCTGGTCGACGCCGGCTACCCGAGCATCGGCTGCGCCCCCTGCACGGCGAAGCCCCAGCCCGGCGAGGACCCCCGTTCCGGCCGCTGGGCCGGCCGCGCCAAGACCGAGTGCGGGCTGCACGCATGACGACCCTGGAGGAGACCGCCGTGACCGCCGCCGTCACGACCCCGGCCCTGGACGCGCTCGACGCCCTGGAGTCCGAGACGATCCACGTGTTCCGCGAGGTCGCCGGTGAGTTCGACCGCCCGGTGATCCTGTTCTCCGGCGGCAAGGACTCCACGCTGCTGGTGCACCTGGCCATCAAGGCGTTCGCGCCGGCCAGGGTGCCGTTCGGCCTGCTGCACGTCGACACCGGACACAACTACCCGGAGGTCATCGAGTTCCGGAACCGGGTCGCCGCGCAGCACGGGCTGCGGCTGGAGGTCGCCCGCGTCGAGGACTACCTCGCCGACGGCCGGCTCGTCGAGCGCGCCGACGGCACCCGCAACCCGCTGCAGACCCAGCCGCTGCTCGACGCGATCGCCGAGCACCGCTTCGACGCCGTGTTCGGCGGCGGCCGGCGCGACGAGGAGCGCGCCAGGGCCAAGGAGCGGATCATGAGCCTGCGCGACGCGTTCGGCCGCTGGGACCCGCGCAAGCAGCGCCCCGAGCTCTGGAACCTCTACAACGGACGGCACGCCCCCGGCGAGCACGTCCGGGTGTTCCCCATCTCCAACTGGACCGAGCTCGACGTCTGGCGCTACATCCGGCGCGAGGGCATCGAGCTGCCGTCGATCTACTACGCCCACGAGCGCGAGGTCTTCCAGCGCGACGGCATGTGGCTCGCCGAGGGGCCCTGGGGCGGGGTACGCGACGGCGAGCGGCTGGAGCGGCGGTCCATCCGCTACCGCACGGTGGGCGACGGCTCCTGCACCGGCGCCGTCGAGTCCACCGCCACCACCCTCGACGAGGTCATCGCCGAGGTCACCGCGTCCCGCCTGACCGAGCGCGGCGCGACCCGGGCCGACGACCGGCTGTCCGAGGCCGCGATGGAGGACCGGAAGAAGGAGGGCTACTTCTGATGGTCGACACCGCTGCCCCGCGCGACCTGCTGCGCTTCGCCACCGCCGGCTCCGTTGACGACGGCAAGTCCACCCTGGTCGGGCGCCTGCTCTACGACACCAAGTCGGTGCTCGCCGACCAGATCGAGGCCGTCGAGCGCGCGTCGGTCGACAAGGGGATGTCCACCCCGGACCTGTCGCTGCTCGTGGACGGCCTGCGCGCCGAGCGCGAACAGGGCATCACGATCGACGTCGCCTACCGGTACTTCGGCACGCCCACCCGGGAGTTCGTGCTCGCCGACACCCCGGGCCACGTGCAGTACACCCGCAACACCGTCACCGGCGCCTCCACCGCCGAGCTCGCGGTGCTGCTGGTCGACGCCCGCAACGGCGTGGTGTCCCAGACCCGCCGGCACGCCGCCGTGCTGTCGCTGCTGCGCGTTCCGCGCCTGGTCCTGGCGATCAACAAGATCGACCTCATCGAGTACGACGAGGCCAAGATCGCCGACATCGGGCGCGAGTTCACCGAGCTCACCCGCTCGCTGGGCTTCGACGACGCCGCCGTGCAGGTGATCCCGGTGTCCGCGCTGGTCGGGGACAACGTGGCGTCCCGCAGCGGGCACACCCCCTGGTACACCGGACCGACGCTGCTGGAGCACCTGGAGTCGGTCCCGGTCGAGGGCCCGGACACCACGGCCCCGTTCCGGATGCCGGTCCAGTACGTGATCCGGCCGCGCAACGGTGCCGAGTCCCGCTCCGCCGACGCGTCGCTCGGGGACCTGCACGACTACCGCGGCTACGCCGGCCAGGTCGCCTCGGGGACCGTCCGGCCCGGCGACGAGGTCGTCGTCCTGCCGGAGGGGCACCGCACCACCGTGTCCGAGGTCCGGACCGCCGACGGTCCGCTGGCCGCCGCCGGGGCCGGGCTCAGCGTCACCGTGCTGCTGGCCGACGACATCGACGCCCCCCGTGGCGCGCTGATCGCCGCCGCGTCCGACGCCCCGGAGGTCACCTCCGAGATCGACGCGACGCTGTGCTGGCTGGCCGAGAAGCCGCTGCTCCCGGGCGCGCGGCTGCTGCTCAAGCACGGGACCCGCACCACCCAGGTGATCGTGGGGGCGCTGGGGTCGCGGCTGGACACCGAGACGGTGTCCTACGCCGCCGCCCCGGAGAAGCTGGAGATCAACGACATCGGACGGGTGTCGCTGCGCGTCGCCGACGCGCTCCCGGTCGACCCCTATGCCCGCGTGCGCACCACCGGCGGGTTCCTGCTGATCGACCCGCCGACGGGCAACACGCTCGCCGCCGGGCTGGTGGGCGACCCGCTCGCGGCGGTGCCGGCCGCCGGCTGACGGTGACCGCGCCCGACGGCCCCGCATCCGCTCCGGGTGCGGGGCCGCGTCGTCCCCGGCCCCGCGACGCGGACCGCGAGGGACGGGGGCGTGTCGGGCGAGGGGGCGGTGTCGGCGGTGTCGGCACCGCCCCGCTCCCGACCATCACCGGGTGGGCACGGCCGGGGCCGATGTCCGGACCGACCCCGGTGTGTCGGGTCACAACCGCGGCCCGAGGCCGCGGCTCGTTCGCGCATCCGTCCGGAAACCGGCAGTTCACAGCGGTTGTCCGGACACCTTGGTCGTGCTCCCGGCCTGCGGACGTCGGCTTGTCGGCACCCCGCTCCCGTTCCACCATGGAGTGGTGACCACGACCGCGACGCCCGCCGACCGGGTGCTGTCGCCCGGCCGCTCGCAGGCGGACCCGGCGGTGTCCTGGCACCTCGTCGCGCACCTCGAGCGGTTCTGGCCGTCGCGCCGGCTCGACGCGTTCGACGAGTTCTGTCGCGCTCGCTGACCCGGCCCACGGCGCCGAGCGCCACCCCCACCACACCACCGGTCACCGTGACCGCGGCCGCCCCGCACCCCGCGTCCCCACCGGGACGTGCCGGGGCCCGGGACCGCGTCCACCGGCAGCCCGGGAAGGACCGTCCGTGCCCACACTCATCGTCTTCGCCCTCGTCGGCCTCGCCGCCCAGCTGGTCGACGGCGCACTCGGCATGGCCTACGGCGTCACCTCGACCTCGCTGCTGATCTTCGCCGGGATCAACCCGGCCACCGCGAGCGCCTCGGTGCACCTGGCCGAGGTCGGCACCACGCTCGCCTCCGGCGCCTCGCACTGGCGCTTCGGCAACGTCGACTGGAAGCTCGTGCTCAAGCTGGGCGTGCCCGGTGCGATCGGCGCGTTCCTGGGAGCGACGCTGCTGTCGGCCCTGTCCACCGAGAACGCCGCCCCGTACATGTCGGGGATCCTGCTCGCCCTCGGCGTCTACGTCCTGCTGCGCTTCAGCGTGCGGCCGCCGAGGGTCGCCACCGCCCGCACCTCCCCGCACGGCGCCCGGTTCCTGTCCCCGCTCGGGCTGGTCGCCGGCTTCGTCGACGCGTCCGGCGGCGGGTGGGGCCCGGTCTCCACCCCGGCGCTGCTCGGCGCCGGACGGACCGCACCGCGCACCGTCGTCGGTTCGGTCAGCGCCTCGGAGTTCCTGGTGGCGCTCGCCGCGAGCGTCGGGTTCCTCGTCGGGCTCGGCCACGAGGTGCTCGACCCCTCCACCATCGGCGGGCTGCTGATCGGCGGGGTGCTGGCCGCACCGCTGGCGGCCTGGCTCGTCACCCGCATCCCGGCGCCGGTACTGGGCTCGGCGGTCGGCGGCGTCATCATCCTCACCAACGCCCGGACGCTGCTGCGGGCCGCCGACGCGAGCGGTCCGGTGACCGCGGGCGTCTACGTCGTCATCCTCGCGCTGTGGGCGCTGGCGATCGGTGTAGCGGTCACCCGGCTGCGCCGCAGCCGGACCGAGGGCGCGGCGTCCCCGGCCGAGGCGGAGCAGCCGGTCTCCACCGGCTGACCTCCCCACGGGTCGGACGGACGGGGTGTCCGGACATCCCGTCCGTCCCGTGGGCGACACCTTGTCCCCTTCGTTCCGACCGCGCACGATCGGGGCCATGACCGCCCCGGTGTCCCGTCGCTGCGCGACGCACCCCGCGGTCCTCGCGCACCTCGCGCGGCACCGGGAGGAGTTCTGGCCGTCCCGGCGGCCGCACGCCTACGACGAGTTCTGTCCGCGGCCCTGACGCGCGACCCGGGCCGGGTCGCGCGCCGTCCTGCGCCCGCACCCACCCGTCGTGAGGAACCCGATGTCCCGCACCACCTCCGGGGGTCACCCGTGAGCACCCCGTCCGACACCCCACCCGGTTCCCACGCCGGGACCGACCGCGAGCCCGGGGACGTGCCCGCCCAGCGGCGCCTCGCCCTGAACGAGGACTGGGCCGCGACCGTCGTCGGCCTCCTGCTGCTCGTCCTGATCCTGTCCGGGCTCTGGCCGGGGTGGCTGGTCCCGTGACCGACCAGCACGCCGGCCGACCGGCCGAACCGCACACCACGCCGCCGACCGCACCGCAGACCGGGCCCGACACCGGGCCACCGGCGCCGACCCGCTCCCCCGTCCTGTGGGGGCTCGGGGGCGTCGCGGTGGTCCTCGTCCTCGGCGGACTCGTCCGCTTCCTCGAACAGACCGTCCCGGACGCCGCCGAGGGCACCGCGCTGTCCGGGATCGCCGACGCGATCGAGTACCCGGTCTACGCGATCGCCCTCGGGCTGCTCGGCAACGTCCTGCTCACCGTGACCGGGCTGCGCGAACGGCTCTCGGGCGGGTTCCGCACCGAGTTCTTCATCAAGACCGGCCTGGTGCTGCTCGGCGCCTCGATCGACTTCTCGGTCATCGTCCGCGCCGCCGGACCGGCCGTGGTGCAGGCGGTCGTCCTGATCACCGTGGTCTTCGGCTTCACCTGGTGGCTCGCCGGGCGGGCCGGGGTCGACGACAAGCTCCGCGCCCTGCTGGCGTCCGCGGTGTCCATCTGCGGGGTCAGCGCGGCGATCGCCGCCGCCGGCGCGGTGCAGGCCAGGAAGGAGCAGCTCGCCTACACGGCCAGCCTCGTGATCATCTTCGCCCTCCCGTCGATCTTCCTGCTGCCCGCGGCGGTCGGGGCGCTGGGGCTGTCGCCGGCCGTCGCCGGTGCCTGGATCGGCGGCAACATCGACACCACCGCCGCGGTGAGCGCGGCCGGTGCGATCGTCGGCGAGGAGGCGCTGCAGATCGCGACCATCGTCAAGACCACCCAGAACGCGCTGCTCGGCGTCGTCGCGGTGGCACTGACGGCCTACTTCACGGTGAAGGTCGAGCGAGGCGGCTCGGCGGGCCGGCCGGGTCTGCGCGAGTTCTGGGAGCGCTTCCCCAAGTTCGTGCTCGGGTTCCTCGCCGCCTCGGTGATCGCGACCGTGTTCGTCGCCACCGCCGGCTCCGACGTCGCCAAGCCGCTGATCAGCGACGCCAACGCGTTCCGGACGATGTTCCTGATCCTGGCCTTCGTCTCGATCGGCCTGGAGTTCCGGGTGGCGCCGCTGCGGGAGGCCGGCTGGCGCCCGATCGGGGTGTTCGCCGCGGCGACCGGCGTCAACCTGGCCGTCGGCCTCGGACTGGCGGTCCTGCTGTTCTCCGGTCTGACGGTCTGAGCGCAGGTCCCGCCCGGCGCGCACCGGGCGGGACCGCTCAGGCCGCCGGCACGGCGCGGGTGGTGGCGCCCGGCAGGACACCCAGCACGGCCCGGGCGACGGCGTCGTTGTAGCGCAGGCTCTGCGCGTTCATCCCGGGCCGGGTGAAGGCACCGGCGACCTTGACCGTCGTGTGCGGCCCGACGGCGAACCGTCGCTCGTGCACCCCGCCGTCGGCGGTGTGCAGCGCGCCGTCGGCCGGGCGGACCGACAGCAGACCGGTGTTGCGCAGCGGCGCGCCGTCGTCGTCGTACAGGACCTCCTCGACGGCCTCGCCACGGGCGAGCAACCCGCCCAGCAGGCCGTCCACGGTGCGCGAGACGCTCGGGTCGGGCAGCCGGGCGTCGACCAGCACCCGGGTGGTGACCGGCTCGGCCCCGGCGAGGGTGGTGCTGGTGGCGTGGAACCCGTCGGCGTCGACGTCGACCGCCATCCCCGCCCCGAGGAACCGCAGGTACCCGGCGCGGGAGAGCGCGAGCATCTGGCGGACCCGGAAGCCGGGCGGGCCGGAGGCGACGGAGTTGAAGAACGACTGCCACCACGGCAGGTCCCGCGCCCGCGAGCGCGGGGAGAGCACACCGGACCCGGCGAGCCGGGTGGTCTCGGTGTAGACCGAGAGCACCGCGACGAACGCGCCCAGGTGCGGGGTGTGCCGCTCGTCGACGTGCTGGCGCAGGTCCTCGGCGATGCGCTCGCGCACCAGCGGTTGCAGCGTCTCCAGATCCGGGGCGTGGACGCCGTCGAGCGGCCGGTCCAGCGCGGTGAGGTCGAGGCGGTCGAGCGGGTCGGGCACCAGCTCGGCGATCAGCGCCGCCTCCTCCGACGAGCCGTGCGCGACGGCGGCGAAACGCTCGGCGAACTCCTCCCAGCCGGCGCGGACGCGCTCGGGGTGGCCGACGAACAGCTCGTGGTACCAGCCCCAGCCGATCTCCTTGGCCATCAGCGGCCACACCCGGGTGGCGACGTCGACCGGGCCGCCCGAGGCGATCAGGTCGTCGACGACCTCGGGCGTGAGGAACCGCGGCAGCGGCGGCCGCCCCGCCCGCAGCTGGTAGTGGGTCTTGGAGTGGTAGGTCGCGCCGCGGGGGGACCCGCCGACCAGCACCGGCTCCCGCCCGCACGGCTCGTAGCGCAGCCGGCCGGGGTCGGCGTCGTCCGGGTCGGGGACGAAGCGTCCGCCGCGGCCCTCGAACAGCAGCACCACCAGGTCGACGAAGGCCAGCCCCAGCCCGCGGGCCAGCACCGTCTCCCCCGGGGCGATGACCGAGAGGTCGGAGTCGGAGGTCTGCTCCGGCGGCAGATAGCGCAGGCCGAGTGCCTCGGCGCGGGCCGCGAGCGCGATCTCGTCCTCGGTGGGGGCGGCGTCGAGATGCCCGGAGGCCAGCACGACGGCGTCGCCGCGCAGGACGGTGCCGTCGGCGAGGGTCACGACCTGCCGCCCGTCGGTCTCGTCGAGGGCCTCGGCGGTACTGCGGTGCACGTGCACCCGGATCCCGGCCGGTGCCCGCTCCACGACCTCCCGCAGCACGGCGGCGAGGTAGTGGCTCTGCAGCCGCCGGGAGGGGAACGTCGACGCCGTGACCTGTGCGAGCTCCCCGGCGAGCTCCGGACCGAGCTCGGACTCCGGGTCACCGTGCTCGCGCAGCTCGCGCGCCCAGTCCCAGAACGAGGGGCCCGGCGCCACCGGGCCGTCGCAGACGACCGAGGAGTCGGTCCACATCGTGACGTCGGCGGCCATCGAGTTCATCGCGAGCAGCGGGGACTGCGCGTGCCGCCAGATGCGCCCCGCCCCGGCCGGGAACGGGTCGACCAGGTGCACGTCGACCCCGGGCCCGGCGAGTGCGTCGGGCAGCAGCTCGGGCGCGCTCGCGACCATCCGCTCGAGGACACCGGCTCCACGGGGACCGGCGCCGACGATCACGACGGAGGGGGCGTGCGGGTGACGGGACATGGGGCGCTCCTGGGTCGGCGGGTGCGGAGGGGACGGCCCCTCACGGCGCCCACCGCAGGCGGCACAGGTCCACGTGCCGGCGCCGCACCAACCGGAGACCCATGGAAGCCACGGTAGGTCGCCCCCCTCCCGCCGGCCACCCGTCGCAGCCCGCCCGTGCGGGTCAACGCCGCGCCGCACCAGGGGATTCCGCCGCGGGACGGTCAGGTCGCCGGACCCGCCAGGGTCACCCGCAGCGGTCGCTCGGTCCCGGCCGTCGTCGCGACGGCCTCGGCCAGCACGTCGAGGACCGCCGCGTGGGTGCCGGGGTCGGCCGCGGCGAGCGGGCCGTCGGCGAGGACGATCTCGACCGGGCCGGCGGGCAGCCAGGACAGGTCGCCCAGGCAGTCCGCGAGCGCGTCGAGGTTGTGGCCGTAGTACCCGGGGAAGCCGAGCGCCCGGCCGAAGGCGGACAGGACCGCGGCGCGGTCCGCGACCCCCGCGACGACGGCGACGACGCCCGGATCCCCGACCCGGCCCCGGGCCGCGTCGACGGCGGGGCCGGTTCCGGCGCTCTCGCGGGGAAGGGTGCTCATCCCGAGACGTCTACCACGACGAACGAGGCGTAGTGGTCGGCCGTGTAGTAGTACTCGCCGCCCGACCCGGTGACGATCCGGCGGGCACCGCGGGTGTCCGCGCCGGGGGTCGGCACGGTGAACTCCCGGTAGTACCCCGTCGACCTGGCCGGCAGGATCCCCTCCCGGTTCCGGAACGTCGTCCCGTCCTGGGAGTACGGGTAGGGACCACCGGAGCGGATCAGCCGGTAGGTGTCGGTGGCCTGGACCGGCAGCGACGACAGCGCCCGCACCGGAAGCCCGGACTCCTCCGCCCCCGGCACCGCGGCCGGAGCGACGGGCGCAGCGACGCCGGCGGGCGCGGCGAGGCCGGCGGGCGTGGCGACGCCGGCGGGCGCGGCGACGCCGGCGGGCGCGGCGACGCCGGCGGGCGCGGCGACGCCGGCGGGCGCAGCAGCGGCGCCGGCGACCGGCGCGGCTGCGACAGCGGCCACGGACGCGGATGCGGCCGGGGCGGATGCGGCGAGAGCGGGGGCTGCCGCTACGTGGGTCGCCGCTGCGGGGGCGGCGGCTGCGGGCATGGTGGCAGCGGGGGCGGCGGCGGCCGCTGCGGGCAGGGCGAGGCCGAGGACGGCCAGAGCGGTGACGAGGGCGCCGGCGATCAGCGCACGCGTCCCGGAGCGCGCGTCCGGTCGGATGATCATGGTTCGGACGCTAGGCGGGGTCACCCTTTCGGGTGCAGATGCCGCGACGACACGTCATCGGACGGTCACCCGCCGTTTCCGCGGCCGCCGCGACGACCACCCTCCGTTCGCCCGCCGACCGCATCGGGGGCCGGTGACAGGCCATGATCACGACCGGTCACCGCCCCGGTGCACCCGGTCACCGTGTCCTGCGTCGCACCGCTGTTCTACGCGCAGTAAAACTGCGTGCGAGCGGGTACAACGGAGTTCGAGACACCAGGAACGACTGCGCATGACCGACCCCGACCCCGACACGTTCAACGGAGAACGTCGCATGACCGCAGAGCTGATCCACCCCCTGCCCGAGACTCCCGCACCCGTGGAGATCCCGGAACCCGACGCCGGCCGCTCGACCGTGGACCGGCTGCTGGACTCGATCGACGACCTGGTGCGCCGGCACCGCGCGCTCGCCGTGCACGACGGCGCCTCCGCCGCCCTGCACGCCGAACTGATCGCGGCCGAGCTGGACCAGCAGGTCGCCGTCCTACGGACGATGCCCCGCCAGCCCGGCAACTGACCGCGGAGGTCAGAGCTCGGCGACCGCCGGGATGATCTCCGACCCGAACACCCGCAACGGCTCGATGGCCGCCACGTCCGGGACCAGGGTGTGCACGTGCTGCACCCCGAGCGCCGCATAGCCGCGCAACTGCTCGACCACCGCCTTCGGGTCGGCCGGGTCGAGCGGTGCCATCACCGTCTTCTCGATCTCGTCGTAGTCGCGTCCCACCTCGTCGCAGCGGGTGCGGAGCACGTCCAGCTTGTGCTCCAGCTCCGGGCCGCCGAACAGGTTGCACGCGTCGGCGTACTGCGCGACCAGGCGCAGCGTCTTCTTCTCCCCACTGCCCCCGATCAGGATCGGCGGGTAGGGCCTGCGCAGCGGCTGCGGAGTGTTCAGCGTGGCGCCGAGCCGGTAATGGGTGCCCTCGAAGGGGCCGTCGTCCTCGCTCCACATCTGACGGGCGATCCGCAGCGTCTCCTCCAGCCGCTCGAACCGCTCCGCCGTCGGCGGGAAGAACAGCCCGAGTCCGGTCGCCTCCTCCTCGTACCAGGCGGCCCCGATGCCGAGCATCGCGCGACCCTTAGAGGTCGCGCGGATTGGTTGGTGATCATGGACGTCGTGCAGGTCGGGCGTTCCAGCGGTGTGTGGTCCAGGCCTGCCGAATCAAGCTACGGAGTGTGACGATCGTGTCGGCGAGGTCGAAGAACGCGTCGACGACGATTTCTCGTCGTTCGTAGCAGCGCTGCAGCCGGTTGAAGCTGTTGTGCCAAGCGTTGGTCCGCTCGACGTGCCAGCGGCGGGTGGCCTGGATCGGCGCTTTCTCACCCTTGTGCGCGATCTCGCCGTGCAGGCCTCGTTCGGCCAGCGTGTCGCGGGTCTTGCCGGAGTCATAGCCGGCGTCGAGGTGCACGGTGATGTCGTCGGGCAGCGGGCCGAGAGCATCGAGGCGGTCGAGGGTGGGGCCCAGTAGCGGGGAGTCGTGCCGGTTGGCTCCGGCCAGGACTCGGCCCAGCGGGATGCCGTATCCCTCGACGAGCACCGAACGTTTCATACCCTGTTTGCGCCGGTCCACCGGCGACGGACCGGCGACCTCGCCGCCGCCGGGGGCCTTGGTGATGGCGCCATCGACGGCGATGTCGTGCAGCAGCAGACCGACGATGCGGTCGTAGGCGTCCAGGACGATCCGACGCAGCTGGGCGAAGACCCCGAGCCTGATCCACTCGTCACGACGATCGCGGATGGTGGTCGCCGAGCAGGTGCTGTCAGCGATGCCCTCATACGAGCAGCCGAACCGCAGTACCTGCAGGAGCTTGTCGAACACGATCCGATCCGCGATCCGGCGGCGATGGCAGCCCAGCGGATGGGTGGGATCGAACTCGTCTCGATGAGGCAGCAGCGCGGTGAACTGGTCCCACAACGGCTCGGTCAGCCATGATGGCAGGGTGGGCACGCGGCCTCCAGACGATCACGAAGCGTAGATAACTTCATGATCGGCAGGCCCGTACCCGCCCTCGCCCCCAGACACTCGACCGCGGCCAAGCTGTGACCAATCCGCGCGACCTCTTAGACAGCACGTCCAGGGTGGTCACCGCCTTCACCAGCAGGCCGGGGTCGCGGTAGGTCACCGCCGTGACCCAGGCCAGCAGGTCGACCTTCTCGGTGCGGGCCGCCAGGTAGCCGAGCACGGTGTAGGCCTCGAGCATGTCGGTCTCGATCGGGCCGACCGGCCGCATCTGCCAGAGGTGGTCCATCACGCTCACCCGGGCGAAACCCTGCTCCTCGGCCGCGGCGGCGATCCGGGACAGGTCGTCGGCCAGCCCGGCGGGTCCCGCCGGGTAGGTGAAGTCCGCGATGTGCAGTCCGATCTTCACGGTCGTCCTCTCGTAAACGGAGCCATCTCCGCTTACGACAGTAGACCCGCCCGTCGACCGGCGCCACCGGGTGCATCGGTCCGCCCCGGTCGGCGGTTCGGTCGACTTCGTCATGTCGCGCACAACCGACCGGTGCGGTTCACTGTCCAGCGTGATTGCGCTCGTGCGGAGGCTGCACATCGACCTGGGCCGGACGGCCGGGGCGCTCTGTCCCGGTCACTGACCCACCCCGACCCCCGCCACCCCCTTCACACCTGGAGACCCACCATGCCTCTCGTCACCTTCGCCGTCAGCGGCCAGGGCACCGGCGTCGCGCAGACCGTCGCGGTCGACGGCGCCGACTACGTCATCGAGACCGACGCCTACCCCGCCTTCGGCGGCAAGGACGAGCACCCCAGCCCGCTCGCCTACACCCTCGCCTCGCTGTCCTCGTGCAACCAGGTGACCAGCGCGATCATCGCCAAGGAGCTCGGCATCACGATCGAGCACGTGCGCTTCGACGTGGCCGCCGACTTCAACCCGACGACGATGACGGCCGGCACCCACCGCGAGGGCGAGACCACGTTCCAGAACCTGCGGATCGACGCGGTGATCGCCACCGACGGCACCGAGGAGCAGGTCGCCGAGCTGGCCCGCGAGACCGAGCGCCGCTGCCCGGTCTCCCAGCTCTTCGCACTCGCCGGTGTGTCGATCACCAACAACTGGAAGAAGGCGTGACCTCCTAGTCTGCAGGGGTGGCAGACACCGCTGACTCGCCCGAGCTCGTCCACCTGGCCGTCGAGGCCGGGATCGCGACGATCACCCTGGACTCGCCGCGCAACCGCAACGCGCTCTCGGCGCAGCTGCGCCGGGAGCTGATCGCCCACCTCGACGCGGCGATCGCCGACGACGCGGTGCGGGTGGTCGTGCTGACCCACACCGGCACGGTGTTCTGCGCGGGCATGGACCTGAAGGAGTCCCGCGGTGCGGGCGCCGAGCAGCAGGGCGTCACCGAGGTGCCACGGATCCTCACCACGCTGTGGGACTCCCCCAAGCCGGTCGTCGCCCGGCTGTCCGGCCCGGCCCGGGCGGGTGGGGTCGGGATCGTGGCCGCGTGCGACATCGCCGTCGCCGCCGAGACCGTCACCTTCGCCTTCTCCGAGGTCCGCATCGGTGTGGTGCCCGCGGTCATCTCGGTGACCGTGCTGCCCCGGCTGTCCGCCCGCGCCGCGCACGAGCTCTTCCTGACCGGGGAGACGTTCGACGCGCGGCGCGCGGCGGCCGTCGGGCTGATCAACAGCGCCGTCCCGGCCGAGGAGCTCGACGACGAGGTGGCCCGCTACACCGGCATGCTGCGGCTCGGTGCACCCGGGGCGCTGGCGGGGGCGAAGGCGATGCTGCGGCGGGAGCGCCCGGCGACGATGGCCGACGACTTCGCCGCGATGAACACGCTGTCCGCCTCGTACTTCGCCTCCGAGGAGGGCCAGGAGGGGATCCGGGCGTTCGGGGAGAAGCGGACGCCGTCCTGGGTGCCGCAGGGCTGAGCCCCACACCCCGCCCCGCCCGGAGCGGTCCCGCCCTCGTACCCGATGACGACGCGGGCCTCGGGGCAGGCGGGGTCGAGCCACACCGCACGACGCCGGACGTCGTCGGGTACCGGGTGCCGGGCCTCGGGTCCCGGTGACCCGGCCCGGACCAGGAGCAGCCGCAGCCGGGTCCCGGGCGGGGACATGGCGCGTCGGTCGGCGAGTCCCGGGACGCCGGGGATCCCGCCCGCCCGGAGGGTGTGCCGCGGCTCGGCGCGATGCGGGGTGCCGTGGCCCTGTCCCGGGGCGAGGGCCGGTCACGGTCCGGCACGGGGGGCACCGCGACC
Source organism: Pseudonocardia sp. ICBG1293 (assembly GCF_020131355.1). Classification (GTDB taxonomy): domain Bacteria; phylum Actinomycetota; class Actinomycetes; order Mycobacteriales; family Pseudonocardiaceae; genus Pseudonocardia. The sequence continues at coordinate 37,594 of NZ_JAHLEL010000006.1, read as the reverse complement.
GGATGGGGGCGGAGGGCGTGCGGGGCGGTGCGGTGGGGGCGCCGTCGAGGGGCGGGGAGCCGCCGAGCAGGCCTACCCTGGGGCCCATGAGCGTCCCCGTCGTCAGCACCGACCCGGGCGCCGCACTGGACCTGCTGGCCGGCCGGCGGCTCGTCGTCCTGACCGGGGCCGGGCTGTCCACCGACTCCGGCATCCCGGACTACCGCGGCCCGGGCTCGCGCCCGCGCAACCCGATGACCTACTCCGAGTTCGTCTCCGGGGAGCCCGCGCAGCGACGGTACTGGGCGCGCAGCCACGTCGGCTGGGCACGGATGCGGCGCGCCGATCCCAACCCGGGCCACCGTGCGCTGGCCGCACTGGGGTCCGCCGGAGTCGTCGACGGGCTGATCACCCAGAACGTCGACGGCCTGCACTCGGTGGCAGGCAGCCGCGGCGTCGTCGACCTGCACGGACGCATCGACGAGGTCGTCTGCCTGGACTGTCGTCGCGTCACCCCACGCGACGCGCTGGCGGCCCGGCTCACCGCGCTCAACCCCGGCTTCACCGAGGCGCGCAGTGCCCAGGTCGAGACCGCCCCCGACGGCGACGCCGCGGTGGAGATCACCGACGGGTTCCGGATCGCGCCGTGCGCGACCTGCGGCGGGGTCCTCAAGCCGCACGTGGTGTTCTTCGGGGAGAACGTCCCCAAGGACCGGGTGGCCCGCTGCTACGCGATGGTGGCCTCGCTGGCCCCCGAGGACGGTGCGTTGCTCGTCGCCGGCTCCTCGCTGACCGTCATGTCGGGGCTGCGGTTCGTCCGGGCCGCGCACCGGACCGCGGTACCGGTCGTGATCATCAACCGCGGGGTCACCCGGGGCGACGAGTTCGCCGACGTGTGTGTCGACGCGGGCTGCTCGCAGGCGCTGGCCGCGCTCGCGGCGCAGCCGGTCTGAGCGGCTCAGGCCCCGTCGTCGCGACGCCCGCGCGGCGTGTCGAACCGCCGGGTGGCACGGTCGGCACCGATCGCGACCAGCGCGCAGGCCGGCAGGACCACCACCGTCACGAACAGGACCTGCGCGACGAACGGCAGGCCGGTGAGCCACAGCTCGAACGCGTCCCAGCCGTTGATGATCGTGCGCACACTCCACACGGTAGCCCCCGGGCCCAGGCATTAGGTTCGGGGCCATGTTCGCTGTCTACGCGCAGGAGCCCAACGCCGACGCTCCCCTCGACTCCCTCGTCGTGGGCGAGCGGCCCGACCCGGAGGTCCCCGACGGCTGGGTGTCCGTGAACGTCTCCGCCGCCAGCCTCAACATGCACGACCTGTGGACGCTGCGCGGGGTCGGCATCAAGCCCGACCAGTTCCCGATGATCCTCGGCTGCGACGGTGCCGGGACCCTCGACGACGGCACCGAGGTCGTCCTCTACCCGATCATCGGGGACCCGGACTGGCGCGGCGACGAGACCCTCGACCCGAAGCGCACCCTGCTGACCGAGCGCCACCAGGGCACGATGGCAGACAAGGTGATCGTCCCGGCGCGCAACGCGGTCCCCGCCCCGAAGGGCCTCACCTCCGGCCAGGGCGCCGTGCTCGGCACCGCCTGGCTGACCGCGTACCGGATGCTGTTCACCAAGTCGGGGCTGCAGCCCGGCCAGACGGTGCTCGTCCAGGGTGCCTCCGGCGGTGTGTCGACGGCGCTGATCCAGCTGGGCCGCGCCGCGGGCTTCGAGGTGTGGGTCACCGGCCGCGACGAGGAGAAGCGCGCGCTGGCCGAGCGGCTCGGGGCGCACGCCACCTTCGAGTCCGGGGCGAAGCTGCCGGGCAAGGTCGACGCCGTGATGGAGTCGGTCGGCGAGGCCACCTGGAAGCACTCCATGCGGGCGCTGCGTCCCGGTGGGCGCATCGTCATCTGCGGCTCGACCTCCGGCCCGAACCCGCCCGCGGACCTGCAGCGGCTGTTCTTCCTGCAGCTCGAGGTGGTCGGGGCGACGATGGGCACCCGTCAGGAGCTGGCCGACCTCACGAACTTCGTGGCGACGGCCGGGATCGCGCCGGAGATCGGGACCGAACTGCCGATGGAGTCCGCGAAGGAGGCGTTCGAGGCGATGGCCGCGGGCCGCACGGCGGGGAAGATCGTCCTGACCCGCTAGGGCGTTACGTGATCCGGGTGTGATGCAGTCGTGATGTCGTTGGGTCACGTCAAGCGGTCTACGAAATCGCTGGTCGTCGGCTTGCTCGTCATCGCTGCGTGACGACCGCCCAGCGCTCGGGGGACGTTTGCCCAGGACAGGGTCGGATTTCGCCCGTTCGGCAAGTACAGTGCGTCATCGTGACCGAGCCTTTGAGTCGACGGGCGTCGGGGACTGCCACCATGGCTGCCCCGACGCCTGGAGCTGCGGGTGTCGTCGAGTTCCTGGATCGGGTCGACCACGCCGTGGCCACAGCCCTGTCCACCAACCCGTCCTCGACGGACGTCAGCCGTGACGGCTGGCGCGTCCTGTTGATGCTCGCCCGCGGCACCGGCCGCAGCATGGGCGAGGTCGCGGGACACACGTCGTTGCCCGCCCCCACGGCCACCCGGATCGTGGACCGCCTCGTCGAGAAGAAGCTGGCCTACCGGTCGGCCGACCCGCTCGACCGGCGCCGTGTGCTGGTGCACCTGTCGGCCGAGGGACGGACGGTCGTCGAGTCCGTCTGCTCGCGGGTGCAGCGCATCCTGTCGCCGCGCCGTGCCCCCGCCGCCCGGCCCGCGCCGTGCGACGGGCCGATCCCCGGCCCCCGGGCGGGCTCGGTCATGTAGCCGGCTCCCCCGCTCCCCGCCCCCACCACGTACACGTCGGGCCCGACCCCCAGCCGGGGGTCGGGCCCGCTTCGCGTCCGGCGAGGACCTACTTCTTGGGCTTCTCCGTGGCCGTTCCGCCACCGGTGGACAGCGCGGCGACGAACGCCTCCTGCGGGACGTCGACGCGGCCGATCGTCTTCATCCGCTTCTTGCCCTCCTTCTGCTTCTCCAGCAGCTTGCGCTTGCGGGAGATGTCGCCGCCGTAGCACTTCGCGAGCACGTCCTTGCGGATCGCGCGGATCGTCTCGCGGGCGATGATCCGGGCGCCGACCGCGGCCTGGATCGGCACCTCGAACTGCTGGCGCGGGATGAGCTCGCGCAGCTTGGTCGCCATCGAGGTGCCGTAGGAGTAGGCCGACTCCTTGTGCACGATCGCGGAGAACGCGTCGACGGCCTCGCCCTGCAGCAGGATGTCGACCTTCACCAGGTCGGCGACCTGCTCGCCGGCCTCCTCGTAGTCCAGGCTGGCGTAGCCGCGGGTGCGCGACTTCAGGTTGTCGAAGAAGTCGAAGATGATCTCACCGAGCGGCATCGTGTAGCGCAGCTCGACACGGGTCTCGGACAGGTAGTCCATCCCGCCGAGCTGGCCACGCCGGCTCTGGCACAGCTCCATGATGGTGCCGACGAACTCCGACGGCGCCAGGATCGTGATCCTGGTGATCGGCTCGCGGACCTCGGCGACCTTGCCCACCGGCCAGTCGCTGGGGTTGGTCACCTCGATCTCCTCGCCGTCGTCGGTGGTGACCTGGTAGACGACGTTGGGTGCGGTGGAGATCAGGTCCAGGTCGAACTCGCGCTCGAGGCGCTCACGGGTGATCTCCAGGTGCAGCAGGCCGAGGAAGCCGCAGCGGAAGCCGAAGCCCAGCGCGGCCGAGGTCTCCGGCTCGTAGGTCAGCGCGGCGTCGTTGAGCTGCAGCTTGTCCAGCGCCTCGCGCAGGTCCGGGTACTGCGAGCCGTCGATCGGGTAGAGCCCGGAGTAGACCATCGGCTGCGGCTCGCGGTAGCCGGTCAGTGGCTCGGTGGCCCCGTTGCGCTTGGACGTGACGGTGTCGCCGACCTTGGACTGGCGGACGTCCTTCACGCCGGTGATGAGGTAGCCGACCTCGCCGACGCCCAGTCCGTCGGACGGCTTGGGCTCCGGGGACACGATGCCGATCTCGAGCAGCTCGTGCTCGGCACCGGTGGACATCATCTTGATCTTCTCGCGCGGCGAGAGCTTGCCGTCGACGACCCGGACGTAGGTGACGACGCCACGGTAGGTGTCGTAGACCGAGTCGAAGATCATCGCCCGGGCGGGGGCGTCGGCGTCGCCGACCGGGGCGGGGACCTGCGCGATGACGGCGTCGAGCACGGCCTCCACGCCCTCACCGGTCTTGGCGCTGCAGCGCAGCACGTCCTCGGGCTCGCAGCCGGTGATGTGGGCGATCTCGGCGGCGTAGCGCTCCGGGTCCGCCGCCGGCAGGTCGATCTTGTTCAGGACCGGGATGATGTGCAGGTCCTTCTCCATGGCCAGGTACAGGTTGGCCAGGGTCTGCGCCTCGATCCCCTGCGCGGCGTCGACCAGCAGGATCGCGCCCTCGCACGCCTCGAGCGCCCGGGACACCTCGTAGGTGAAGTCGACGTGGCCCGGGGTGTCGATCAGGTGCAGGACGTGCTCGGTCTCGACGCCGTCGGCGTTCTTCGCGGTCCACGGCAGCCGCACGTTCTGCGCCTTGATCGTGATCCCGCGTTCACGCTCGATGTCCATCCGGTCCAGGTACTGGGCCCGGGCGTCGCGCGCACTGAGCACCCCGGTGACCTGCAGCATCCGGTCGGCCAGGGTCGACTTGCCGTGGTCGATGTGGGCGATGATGCAGAAGTTCCGGATGCGCTCCGGCGGGGTGAACGTGCGGTCGGCGTACGTCGTCACTCGGCTGTACTCGGCTTTCGCTCATGCGTGGGGCTTCGGGCACTTCGGGTGCTCAGGGCACTCGGGGCTCGGGGCACTGGGACCCATCGTCCCATGTCGGGCCGGGCGGCCGCCGCGGTGGCACCGCAGGTCGTCACACGCCGTTCACGCGGCGCGGCCCGGCGTTGCCGCCGGGTCGTCGATCGCGCACGATCGAACGGGTACGCCACCCCCCACCCGGAGGAGTCACCGTGTCGGTCACCCCCGTCCCCCCGCTCGACCGACTGGGCGCCGCGCGCGTCGTGCTCGCGCGGAAGAAGAAGCTGGGCCTGACCTGGGACAAGATCGCCGAGGCGCTGGGCCACCCCGTCGAGTGGTCGACCTCGGCCCTGCTCGGGCAGCAGACGCTGACCCGCGAGCAGGCCGAGACCGCGGGTTCGCTGCTCGACCTGGATCCCGACGTCGTCGACGCGCTCACCCTCCCGCCGGTCCGCGGCGCGTCCGCGGTGGACCTCACCGATCCGCTGGTCTACCGGCTCTCGGAGATGGTCCAGGTCTACGGCACGACCATCTCGGAGCTGGTCCGCGAGGAGTTCGGCGACGGCATCGTCTCGGCCATCGACTTCGAGCTGGACCTGCAGCGGGTCCCCGATCCCAAGGGCGACCGGACCGTGATCACCCTGAACGGGAAGTTCCTGCCCTACCGCGTCTGGTGACCCGGCACAGGGTGCGACGACGCCGCTGGTAACCTTGTGCGTCGAGCGCTCGGCGTGCTCGCCCGAAACGGCCTGGACCCTCTCTCCAGTGATGCTGTTCGGTGCCGCCGGAGCGGACCCGGACGAGAACACTCACCAGCCGACCAGCAGGCAGGAAGACCAGAGGCAGACGTGGCCAACATCAAGTCGCAGATCAAGCGAGTCAAGACCAACGAGAAGCGCCGGCAGCGCAACAAGTCGGTGAAGTCGTCGGTCAAGACCGCGATCCGCCACTTCCGCGAGGCCGCCGACTCCGGCGCCGACAACGTCGTGGAGCTGCAGCGCAAGGCGGCCAAGGCCCTCGACAAGGCGGCCGGCAAGGGCGTCATCCACCGGAACCAGGCGGCGAACCGCAAGTCGGCCCTGGCCAAGCGTCTCAACGACGTGCAGGCCTGAGCCACCGGTTCCTCCGACGACGGCGCCGCCCCACCCGGGGCGGCGCCGTCGTCGTGTCCACGGCCCCGATCGGGCGGACCGGCTCCCCTCCCCGGCCTCGCGCTCAGCGCGGGGAGCGGGCGGAGACGACCGCCAGCACCGCCCGCTCCAGCGCGTAGCCTGCATCCGCCGCGACGCCCTTGACGTCGGCGTTCACCTGCGCGGTCGCCGCGATCGCGACGGCGAGCTGCTCCGGGCGCCACTGCCGGACCGTCTGCTGCGCCTTGCGGATCTTCCACGGCGGCATGCCGAGCTCGCCGGCCAGCCGGTTCGGGTCACCCCGCCCGGCCGAGCCGACCTTGGCCAGGGTGCGCACCGAGTCGGCGAGCGCGTCGGCGATCAGGACGTGCGGGACGCCGAGCACCAGCGCCCAGCGCAGCGCCTCCATCGCCGCCCGCCGGTCCCCCGCGACCGCCGCGTCGGCCACCGCGAAGCCGGAGGACTCGGCGCGACCGCGGTGGTAGCGCCGCACCCCCGTCTCGTCGACCGTGCCGCCGGTGTCCGCGACGAGCTGCCCGGCCGCGGCCGCCAGCTCCCGCAGGTCCGATCCGACCGCCTCGACCAGGACGGCGAGCGCTCCGGGGGTGATGGTGCCGCCGTGGCGACGGACCTCGTCGCGCACGAAGTCCGACCGCTCGTCGGCGCGGGTGATCCGGTTGCAGGTGACGGTGTGCGCCCCGGCCTTGCGCATCAGGTCCAGCACCGCCTTGCCCTTCGCTCCCCCGGCGTGCTGCACGACGAGGACGATCCCGTCGGCCGGGGCCTTCACGTAGTCGGCGATGGCGGCGGTCATGTCCTTGTTCGCGTCCTGACCGTGGGTGAGCACGATCACCCTGCCCTCGGCGAACAGGGAGGGACTGAGGTGGCCTGCGAGCTCGCCGGGGGCCACCTCGGAGGTACGGAAGCGACGCAGCTCGGTGTCCGGGTCGCGCTGCCGGGCGCGCCGGACCAGGTCGGACACCGCCCGCTCGGCCAGGAACTCCTCGTCCCCCACGACCAGCTGCAGCGGGCCCGGTTCGCTCGTGCTGCTCACACCCCCATCGTGGCCCACACCCCCGACACCGGGTGAGCCGCGTCCCGACCGGAGGACGCCGTCTGGCGGTGGGGCACCCCGCTCGCGTACGGTCGTGGACGATTCCGGCGCCCTGCGTCCGGAGCACCACAACCGCATATGGCTCATCCAGAGGGGCAGAGGGAACGGCCCGTTGAAGCCCCGGCAACCGGCGTCGCACGACGATCCGCCCGACCCTGCGCATCCTGTGCAGCGAGGCCGGCGACGAACACGGTGCCAATTCCGGCCCGCCCCGAACGGCGGGACAGATGAGGAGATCTCGTGACTCTCACTGCTGCGCCCGAAACGACCTCCGCCTACGACCTGGGTTCCGCCCGCGCGCTCGCCTGCCGCGAGTGCCGCCACGAGATCCCGCTCGCCGCGGAGTTCGCGTGTCCGCGCTGTTTCGGCCCGCTCGAGGTCGCCTACGACTTCCCGGAGGTCACCCGCGCCTCCATCGAGGCCGGGCCGAAGTCGATCTGGCGCTACAAGGACCTGCTGCCCGTCCCCTCGACGGTCGAGCAGCACGCCAACACCGAGCCCGGCCTGACCCGGCTGATCGAGGCCGACAACCTGGCCCGCGCACTCGGCGTCCGCAAGATCTGGATCAAGGACGACACGGGCAACCCGACCCACTCGTTCAAGGACCGGGTCGTCGCCGTCGCGCTGGCCGCCGATCGGGAGCTCGGGTTCTCGGTGCTGTGCTGCCCCTCGACGGGCAACCTGGCCAATGCCGTCGCCGCCGCGGCCGCGCGTGCCGGGTGGGACTCGGTCGTGCTGATCCCGTCCTCGCTGGAGCAGGCGAAGATCGTCACCACCGCCGTCTACGGCGGCACCCTGCTCGCCGTCGACGGCAACTACGACGACGTGAACCGGCTCGCCACCGAGCTGGCCGCCGAGCACGAGGACTGGGCGTTCGTGAACGTCAACGTCCGGCCCTACTACGCCGAGGGCTCCAAGACCCTGGGTTACGAGGTCGCCGAGCAGCTCGGCTGGCGTCTCCCGCAGCAGGTCGTCGTCCCGGTCGCCTCGGGCTCGCAGCTCACCAAGATCGACAAGGGATTCACCGAGCTCGGCACCCTCGGTCTGGTCGAGCCCACCCCGTACACCGTGTTCGGCGCCCAGGCCACCGGCTGCTCGCCGGTCGCGCGGGCGTTCGAGGCCGGCCACGACGTGATCCAGCCGCAGAAGCCGGACACCATCGCCCGGTCGCTCGCGATCGGCAACCCGGCCGACGGCCCGTACGTCCTCGACTCGGTGCGCCGCACCGGCGGCTCGGTCGGGCACGTGTCCGACTCCGAGGTCGTCGCCGGCATCCGGCTCCTGGCCCGTACCGAGGGCGTGTTCGCCGAGACCGCGGGCGGGGTCACCGTCGCGACCACCAGGAAGCTCCTCGAGGCCGGGGTGCTCGACCCCGACGCCGAGACCGTTCTCATGATCACCGGCGACGGCCTCAAGACCCTCGACGCCGTCTCCGGAGAGGTCGGCCCGACGGCGACCGTGCCCTCGACCTCGACCGCGGTCCGCGAGGCACTGGCGAACCTGGGCTGACCGGCCCCGCCGGCCGGGCGCCGGACGGGGGTCGCCCCGCGCGACCACCGTCAGCCCGGCCGGGTCGTCCCCGGTCAGCGCGAGGTCACCGGACCGGTCGGTGCGGGCGACCACGATCCCGGCCCGGAGCAGCCCGTCCACCAGCTCGGCGTTCGGGTGCCGGTAGCTGTTGCCGTTGCCGACGCTGATCACCGCGGCCCGCGGCGCGACGGCCGTGACCAGCCTCGGGACCACCTTGCGCGAGCCGTGGTGGGGCATCTTGAGCACGTCCGCGCGCAGGTCGGCGCCGGAGCCGAGCAGGTCGTCCTGGGCGGCGAGCTCGGCGTCGCCGGTCAGCAGGATCGTCGCGGCCGGGGTGGTCGCGCGCAGCAGCAGCGAGATGTCGTTGACCGCTGTCCCGTCGCTGCCGTCGACCGTCACGGGGGGATGGACCGGGCCGAGCACCTGCAGGCGCAGCTCCGGCCAGCCCATCTCCATCCCGCGGGCCAGCCCCACCACCGGCGCCCCGGCCGCCTCGGCCCGCCGCGTGATGTCGCGCAGCCCGGACGCCGGCTCGCGCACCGGCCCGACGGCGATACCGCCCGCGGCGCGGCCCCGCAGCGCACCTGCGAGCCCTCCGTCGTGGTCGGCGTGGAAATGGGTGATCACCACGAGTTCGAGGACCCGGACCCCGAGCCGGTCCAGGCAGGTGTCGACGGCGTCGTCCGTCGGTCCGGTGTCGACCAGTACGGCGTGCCCCGGCGTGCCGGTGGCGAGGACCAGCGCATCGCCCTGACCCACGTCGCAGGCCACCATCCGCCACCCGGCGGGCGGCCAGCCGGGCGGGGCGAACCGGGTCGGGACCAGGACGACGAGCAGCCCGACCAGCAGGGCCAGCAGCAGTGCCCGTAGCCGGGGCACCCGGCCCATCGCGAGCAGCACGAGCAGCAGGCCGGTGAGCAGCAGAGCGCCGCCTGCGCCCGCGGGCCACGGCACGGTGGCGCCGGGAACGGCCACGGCCCGGTCCCCGACCACCACCAGCCACCACACGAACGGGCCCGCCAGCCAGGCGCAGCACCACGCGGCGGCCGGGCTCACCGCCGACAGCACCGCCCCGAGCACACCCAGCACCGTCGCGGGCGCGACGGCGGACGCCGCGAGCAGGTTCGCCACCACGGTGACCAGCCCGACCCCGCCGTTGAGTCCGGCGATCACCGGTGCGGTGGCCAGCGCCGCGGCGACCGGGACGACGAGCGCCTCGGCCGGCCCGGACGGCAGCCCACGCCGCCGCAGCGCCGCCGTCCATCCCGGACCGAGCAGCACCAGCGCGCCGGTGGCGACGACCGACAGCACGAATCCCGCGTCGACGGCCAGGGCGGGGGCGGCCAGCAGCAGGCCGAGCACGGCCACCGCCAGCGCGGGCACCGCCGACCGGGCCCGGCCCGCCGCGAACGCGATCAGCACCACCCCACCCATGACCGCCGCCCGCAGCACCGACGGTGACGGCCGGGCCAGCACCACGAACCCGACCAGTGCGAGCATCGCCGCCGCGGCCGCGATCCGCGGGTCGGTCCGGAACAGGCGCAGCAGGAGCAGCACCGCTCCCGTCACGATCGCGACGTTGGCCCCCGAGACGGCGGTGAGGTGCGCCAGCCCGGCGGTGCGGAAGTCCTGCTCGGTCTCGGCGAGCTGGGCGCGGGTGTCCCCGATCGCGAGCCCGGGCAGCAGCCCCGCGGGTGCCTCGGGCAACGCCGAGACCGCGGCGTCGCGCAGCCCGTCACGCAGCGCCCCGGCCCCGGTCTGCCACCAGGGCGGCGCGGTCACGTCCTGCGGCGCGCCACGGACCTTCAGCACCGCGACCGTGAGGTCGGGACGCTGGGCGGGCATGAGCAGCCCGGCGGCGGAGACCTCCTGGCCGGGGAGCAGCCCGGTCTAGCTCGCCGCCGGGGCCAGGAGCAGGAGCTTCCCGCCGGTGGTCGCCCGGTCCGCGCCGACGGTGGCGGTGACGAGCTCGGTGGGCACCAGCGCCGTCGCCCGGGCGGTGCCGGACTCGTCGCCGCCACCGGTGGTGCTGCGCAGCACCCGCGGGTCGTCGGTGAGCCGGACACGGACCTCGGCGGCTGCGCCGCGGTCGGCGGGCGCCCGGAGCGGGTGTGTCGCCAGCGCCGCCGCGTGGAACGTGACCAGGACGGCCGCGACGAGTGCGCAGCCGGCCGCGGCGAGCACGATCGACGACGGCGCGGCGGCCCGAGCGCTGGTCCGGGCGCGGAGCAGCGTGACGGGCAGGGCGAGCGCCGCGAGGACGGCGGCGGTGATGCCGCCCGCGGTGCCACCGAGCAGCCCCGCGAGGACCGCGGCCCAGGCGGCCGACGCGGCCGGGACGAGGCGCAGGTCCGGTGGGGCGGGCCGCTCCGGCTGCTCGTCGGGCTCGTCATCGGGGCCGCCGTGCACCGGGTCCGCCCGGCGGGCTCCGGTGCGGGTCACACCCGCACCATGTCCTGCAGCTGGGCGAAACGACGTTCGCCGATGCCGCCGATCTCCCGTAGCTGCTCGACCCGGCTGAACCGACCGTTGGCGGTGCGCCAGTCGATGATCTTCTTCGCGGTGACCGGGCCGACCCCGGGCAGGGCGTCGAGGTCCGACGCGGTCGCGGTGTTCAGGTCGATCTTCCCACCGGGGGCGCCGGGCGGGGCGGGCGCGGCGGCCGCGCCCGGTTCGGCGCCCGACGCGGGCTCCGAGCCCGGGGCGGGCAGCACCGGCGCGGCGTCGGCGGCGGGTGGGACACCGACCGCGATCTGCTCGCCGTCGCCGAGCCTGCGGGCCAGGTTCAGGACGCTGAGGTCGACCTCGGGCAACGCCCCGCCCGCGGCGTCGAGGGCGTCGGCGACTCGAGCCCCGTCGGGGACACGGACCAGGCCGGGCCGGGCGACCCGCCCGACGACGCTGACGACGAGCGGGCCCGCCGTGGCCGGTGCGGCCGCGACCGGGGCCGCGGACGCGGCACCGCCGTCGGGTCCCGCGGACGGGTCCGTCCCCGAGGTCGCCACCGCCTCCCCGGGCACCACCGTCACCTCGGGGAGGCCGCCGACCGGCTGCACGGTGGGCCGGTCGAGCCAGACCCCGACCCCGGCGACGAGCGCGCCGACGAGCACCACCGCCAGCAGGGCCAGCGCACCGGGCCGCCCCGGGTCGACCCGCGCCCCGGCCAGTGAGGGCGGCAGCCACCGCTGGGCACGGCGGCGCAGCCACGAGGGCCGCCCGCCGTGCGGACCGTCCGCGTCGGCGGCCTCCGCGGGCGGAGCGGGATCGTCCCGGGCGAGCAGGGCCAGGGGTGGTCGGGGTCGGGATCGGCGGTCCAGACCGGTGCCACGGCCTGCGGGGCGTCCGGTGCCGCGCTCCGGGCCCACGCCCCGGACGGGGCGTCCGGGGCGGTCCGGGCCGCCGGCGCCCCGGGATACCGGGGGTCGAGGCCCCCCGGCCGGGGCGCGCCCGGCGCATCGTGCGCGGCGCCGGGCCCGGGTGTGGGGGCGGCCGTACCGGGCGGCCGGGCGGCACGGGGAGCGAGCGGCCCGGGAGCTCGGACGGCGCCGGGCCCGGGTGCGGGCGGGCCCTGCCCGACCGGTCCTGGGACAGGGGGCGGTCCTGGGACGGGGGGCGGGCCGGGGACGGGGGACGGCACGGGCAGCGGGACCGTCGGCGGGTCGAGCCGGGCCGCCGCTGCGTCCGGCTGCCCGCGCGTCCCGATCCCGGCCAGCCGCCGGGCCGGGTCGAGGGAGGCGTCGGTCCTGGTCACGCACTCGACGCTAGGTCCGGCGCAGCCCCGCCGGGCGACCGGTGACGGCCCTGTGGACCGATTGCCCGGTTGGGGACCGACGGTCCCCGGTGGGCTGGGACGGGCCCGGACCGTCGGCGCCGCGTGCTACCCACCGGCGGGGCCCTCCGGCCCGCGGGCGGGGTTTCGGGAGGTCCCGCACCCCCCCGGGCACGCCGGCCCCGGGCACGCCGGCCCCGGGGACACCGGCCCCGGGGACACCGGGCGGCCCCGGCCGGGTCAGCCCGCCGGCACCACCACGACGCCCACCAGCCCCGGTCCCGCGTGCGCCCCGATCACGGCGCCGACCTCGCAGACGTGCAGCCCGGCGGCATCGGGGAGCTGTTCGCGCAGCCGGTCCGCGACGTCCTCGGCCCGGGCCGCGGCCCCGAGATGGTGCACGGCGAGCCGCGCCGACGGCCCTGCCTCGGCGACGGCCAGCGCGACGAGCCGTTCGGTGGCGCGCGCGGTCGTCCGCACCTTCTCCAGCGGCGTGATCCGGCCGTCGCGCAGGTGCAGGATGGGCTTGACCGACAGTGCCGTGCCCAGCAGTGCGGACGCGGCACCGATCCGCCCACCGCGGCGCAGCCGTTCCAGGTCCTGCACCGCGAACAGCACACGCGCCCGCGCGGCGACGGCAGCGGCCACCGCCTCGACCTCGTCGGGACCGGACCCGGACCCGGCGGCCTCCGCGGCGGCCAGTACGGCGAAGCCCAGGCCCATCGCGATGGCGCCGGAGTCGACGACCCGGATCCGGTCCGGGGCGACGTCCTGCGCGGCGAGCCGGGCCGCGTCCCAGGTGCCGGACAGCCGGCGGGACAGGTGCACGGCCACGACGGCGGGGGCACCGTCGTCGAGCAGGGCGGTGAAGCGCTCGGCGAACGCCGCCGGGGTCGGTCGCGAGGTCTGCACGGTCAGGTCGCGGTCGGCGAGGGCCGCGATCAGCTCGGCGGCCGAGACGTCGACGCCGTCGCGGGCGGTGCGCTCGCCGAGCCGCACCTCCAGCGGGACGACGTGCACGTTCCGACCTTCCGCTGCGCCGGGCGGCAGGTGGGCGGTGGAGTCGGTGACCACGGCGACCGGCGAGGGGGACACGGCCGGACCCTATCCAGCCGATGGGCGGAACAGCGGTGCCAGTGCCCGCTGCGCGGCGAGGTAGCGGCCGTGCGCGTCGTCGAGGCGGCCGCGGGCGGCCGGGTCGGGGGTGAACTCCCGGTCCACCCGCACCATGCGCCCGGCGAGCTCCCCGACCGAGGCGCCGTCGCCGGTCGCCAGCGCGGCCAGCATCGCGGCGCCGAGCACCCCGGCGTCGCGTTCGGCCGTGCGCCGCAGCGGCCGGTCCAGCACGTCGGCCTTGATCTGGCACCAGAGGTCGCTCGCCGCGCCGCCGCCGCAGGCGGCGATCGTGTCGGCGCGGCGGCTCGCGGCGGCCTCCAGCGGGCCCAGGACGTGCCGGGCGGCGTGCGCGACCCCCTCCAGCACGGCGCGCCCCAGCTCGGCGGACCCGGTGGCGAAGCCCATCCCGAGCCAGTGCCCGCGCAGGTCCGGGTCCCACAGCGGGGCGCGTTCCCCCGCCAGCTGGGGCAGGGACAGGAGCTGCCCGGTGCGGGCGTCGGCGGCCCGGTCCAGCAGCTCCGCCGTGGTGCGGCCCAGCGCCCCGGACGCCCAGGTCAGGGCGTCACCTCCGGCCTGGGTGGGTCCGGCGTGCACGTGCAGGCCGCGCCAGGGCGGGAACGTCACGATCCCGTCGGCGCCGCCGCCGGGCGTCGCGGCGAGCGCCAGGACCTCGGAGGTCCCCGCGATGTCGATCGCGTCGCCGGGTGCGCAGATCCCGCCGCCGAGCAGCGCCGCCCAGGCGTCCATCGTCCCGACCGCGACGGGCAGCCCGGCCGGGAGAGCGCCGGCGCCGGTGGTCTCCCCCGCGACCGTCGCCGGGTCGGCCAGGGGCGCGGGCATCGCGCGCAGCCCGGGGACGAGCAGGTCGAGCCACTCCGGGTACCGGCCGTCGGGGTCCAGCAGCCCGGTCGAGGACAGCGGATCGGCCACGGCGGTACCGGTGAGCCGCTCGACCAGCCAGTCCTTGGGCGCGAGCAGCCTGCGGGCGCGCGCCCACGCGTCGGGCCGGTGCTCGGCGAGCCAGGCGGCGCGGGCGGCCGCGTGCGAGGCGGCGACGACACCGAGACCGCCGCGCACCCCGGCCCGGTCGGCGGGTGGGAGCCGCTCGGTGAGGGCCGCCGCGACCGGGCCGCACCTGCCGTCCTGCCAGGTGATCGCCGGGTACACCGGCGCGCCGTCGCGGTCGACGAACAGGTGGGTGTTCACCTGGGCGCACACCCCGACGGCGGTCACCCCGGCCAGTGCCGGACCGAGCGCGGTGACCACCTCGGTCAGCCCGGACCACCAGTCGTCCGGGTACTGCTCGGCGTGCCCGGGCGCCGGACGCGCGGTGGCGTGCGCGGCGCGGGCCCCGGCGACCCGGGTACCGGCGTCGGTGAACACCGCCGCCTTGACCGAGGTGGTGCCGAGGTCGATGCCGAGCAGGGTCACGGCCGGCCCCCGGCGGGCGCGAGCAGCCCGGCCAGCGCCTCCCCGACGGCCGCGTGCCCGGCCCAGCCCCAGTGCAGGCCGTCGGGGTTGCCGTGGCCGCCGAGCACGTGCTCGCCGACCAGGGCGGCGACGTCGAGCACCGTCACCGCCGGGGCCGCGGCCGCCCAGCGGCGGACGGCGGCGGCGGTGGCCGCGCGGTGCGGGTGGGCGAGACCGTAGTCGGCGGCGCGGTGCACCGACGGGGCCAGCGCCACCACCGGCAGTCCGGGCCGCAGCGCGTGCACACCGGCCCGGCAGCGCTCCAGGTAGGCGACCGTCAGACGGGGCGGCAGCGTCGCCGGTCCGCCGCCGGGCAGCCGCGCCAGCGCCGGGGCCAGCCGGGGCTGGGCACGCCGGTACGCGGTGCGGGCGACGTGGCGCAGCGGGGCGGGACGCAGCACCGGGATCAGCTCGCGCAGCGCGGTCGGCAGCGGGGACGGCAGCGAGTCCATCCCGGACACCCCGAGCACGACCGCACCGACCCGCGGCAGGGCCGCCCACACCCGCGGGTCGCCGGCGACCGCGGACCAGGCGTGCCGGGCGGTCCACCCGGCCCGGGCGACGATCTCGGCGCGGCCCCCGAGCCGGGCGGCGGCGATGTTGGGCCACAGCCGCGGCTCGTCGGCCGGGCAGGGCCGCTCGGGTCCGTGGAAGGCCAGCGAGTCGCCGACGACCAGCAGGTCAGGCACCGATGTTGTATCCCGACAGGCGCCAGCGGGGGTGGTCGTCACGACGGGCGACGACGGCCCAGCGGGTGTTGCCCAGCCCGCCGATCACCGGCCAGGACGACTGCGGCAGGTCGAGCAGCCCGCACACCAGCCCGGCGATCATGCCCCCGTGCGCGACGAGCAGCACCGAGCGCTCCTCCGGGTCGGAGGCGTACTCGAGGTCCAGCTCCTCGACCACCGGCAGCGACCGGACGACGACGTCGACCCGGGACTCCCCACCGGGCGGGGCGAACCGCGGGTCGGAGCGCCACTCGGCGATCGCGCCCGGGTCGTCGACGCCGATCTCGGTGATGGTGCGCCCCTGCCAGTCACCGAGATGGGTCTCGCGCAGGCGCTTGTCCACCGACAGCGGCAGGCCGACGGCCTCGGCCACCGCGGTCGCGGTGTCGTGGGCGCGGGACAGGTCCGAGGTGATGATCCGGTCGAACCGCTCCTGCGCCAGCCGCGGCGCGACGGCCGCGGCCTGTGCGCGGCCGGTCTCGGTCAGCCGGGTGTCGAGGTGGCCCTGCATCCGGCCGACGGAGTTGTACTCGGTCTGCCCGTGCCGCAGCAGGGTGACCCGGCGCAGCGTCATGCAGTGCCGTCCGGGTCGCCCTGGGGGTCGGGGACCTCGATCGCCGGGCAGTCCTTCCAGAGCCGGTCCAGGCCGTAGAAGCCGCGCTGCTCGGTGTGCATGACGTGCACGACGATGTCGCTGAAGTCCAGCAGCACCCAGCCGTTGTCGTTGTCGCCCTCACGCCGGGTCGGCTTGCTGCCACGCTCGCGCAGCTTCTCCTCGACCGCGTCGACGATGGCCTGGACCTGACGCTCGTTGGCCGCCGAGGCCAGCACGAAGCAGTCGGTCAGGGCGAGCTGGTCGGACACGTCGAGCGCGACGATGTCGACGGCCTTCTTGTCCGCTGCGGCGGCCGCGGCCACCTTCGCCAGCTCGACCGCCTCCGGTGATGCCGTCACCACACTCTTCCCTTCACGACCACGATTGACCTGGACAGTGTGTCAGCCGGGTACCGGGGGCTTGGGCGGCGGGCACCGGGCGGGATACGTTTCCGCCTCACGGTGGATCGTCGAAGGAGACTCCCCATGCCCCTGGCGCCCGATCTCGAGGGCACACAGTGCGAACCGGTCAGCTTCGCGTGGGCACGGGACGACGTGCTCCTCTACGCGGTCGCCGTCGGTGCGGGGGGTGAGGACCCGACCGCCGAGCTGTCGCTGACCACGGAGAACACCGCGGGCGTGCGGACGTCGGTGCTGCCCTCGTTCGCGGAGATCGTCACCGCGGGCGCGAGGGTCGACCTCGGCGACGTGGACGCCTCGCGCATCGTGCACGCCGAGCAGGCGTTCCGGGTGGTCGGGCCGCTGCCGGTGGAGGGCAGGGTCCGGGTGACCGCGACGGTCACCGAGGTCCTGGACAAGGGGTCCGGCGCGCTCGTGCGCACCGAGGCCGAGGCCGTCGACGCGAGCACGGGCGCACCGGTGCTGACCAGCACGAAGACGCTGTTCCTCGGGGGCGAGGGCGGCTTCGGCGGCGCCCGCGGGGACAGTACGCCCAGCCCGGCGCCCGACCGGGCGCCCGACCACGAGGTGACCTACCGGACCACGCCCGGCCAGGCCCTGCTCTACCGGCTCACCGGGGACCGCAACCCGCTGCACAGCGACCCGGAGTTCGCCGCCAAGGGCGGGTTCGACCGGCCGATCCTGCACGGCATGTGCACCTACGGGTTCACCACGCGCGCGCTGGTCCGTACCGCCTGCGGCGGCGATGCCCGCCGCCTCGTCGCGATGGACGCCCGGTTCACCCGGCCGGTCGTGCCCGGGCAGTCCCTCACCGTCTCGGTGTGGGACACCGGCGACGGCACGGTCGCGTTCCGGACCGCCGTCGACGGCGAGGTGGTGCTGGACCGCGGTACCGCGGAGGTCACCGCGCCGGACCCGACCGCCTGAGTGCTCAGGACGCCGCCGCGGTGACCCGCGGCGGCGCCGGGTCGCCGGGGTAGTCCCGCCCGCCCCGGTAGGCCAGGGCGGACAGCGCGTCCAGCGCCGCGAGCTGCGGGTAGGTGCGATCCGGGTCGTCCCGGTGCGGCCACCGGTGGTCCAGCCGGCGGAAGGTCACCGCGCGGTGCCGGGTGGTGGCCAGGAAACGGGGGTTGTCGCGTACGAACCGTGCGTAGGCGTGCCGGAGGTCGGGGTCGCGACCGAGCTCGGTGCGGACGAACCGGTCCACGTCGGTGCCGATCTCGTGGACGTACTCGCCGCAGAGGCTCACCACGAACGGCGACACCCACGCCTCGTGCACGCAGAACAGCTCGCGGACGGCGCGCTGGCGGTGCCCGGCGTTCTCGCTGCGCGACATCCACGCGGCGACGACGGCGCGGCGACGCGGACCCAGCCGGGACAGGACGGCGGACGGCGGCCAGGGGAACCGCACCCGGAACGGGATGTGGACCGGGTCGCCGTCGACGTGCACGTCGTGGTCGGCGACCCCGCCGCCGGAGTCCTGGACGAGCTGGGCCGACGCCGCACCCCACGGGGTGAGGACGTTCATCGCGGCGTGCGCGTCCCGGCGGACGGGCTGCGGCACCGCGCGGAGCAGCAGACCGGCCACCGTCGGGGTGGGGACGTCGATCACGACGATCACCGTAGCCCGATCGGCGCAGCTCAGCGTGACCGATGGTCGACTATCGCGCTGTGTCGTCACCCTTTCGGCGCTGCGTGACCGGTAGCCGGTAGAGCGCGGCGACCGGTTCACGACCGTCCGGGAACCGCCACCCGGCGGGTGCGGTGCCGGTGCGGACCCAGCCCGCCGTGCGGTAGAGGCGTTCGGCGGCGACGGACTCCACGACGTCGAGGACACCGTCGCGGCCCCTGGCCGCGAGCTCGACCGCGATCCCGTCCAGCAGGGCGCGGGCGTGCCCGGCCCTGCGCAGCGCCGGGTCGACGAACACCCTGGTCAGCCGCAGCGCGCCGGAGTCGCCGTCGTCGGCGAGCAGTGCGGCGTGCCCCACCACCCGCTCCCCCGCCGGGACGACCAGTGCGGTGACCAGCCCGGGCGGGGACAGAAACACCACGGGGGCGGCGGGCCAGGTGGACGGGTAGCGGTCGGTGGCGTGCACGGCGCGCAGCACCGCGACGCAGGCGGGCAGGTCGTCGTCGGTGCGGGGGCGCGGGCCCGGCGGTACGGCGGAGCTCACGAGCGGCGACCGTACCGCCGCGGACGGGCCCGGCCGGGTCAGCGCGGGGTCACCCCGGGCGGGTAGACGGCGTCGACCTCCACCTCGACCAGCCAGCCGGGGACCGGCAGGCTCGCGACCTCCAGCGCGAAGCGGCTGGGCCGGGCGGGGTTGCGCACCAGCGGTGCGGCGGGCGCGGCGGTCCCGGTCGGGACCAGCACCGTCTCCCCCGTGGTGAGGTCGGTGTTGGCGAAGTACTGGCGGTAGGCCCGGTTCCAGCCGGCGTAGTCGGCGCGGGCGGTGCCGGGGGCGTTGTCGAGGAACACCCGCATCGAGGTCACGTCGTCCAGCCGCAGGCCCCGGGCCTCCAGGTTCTCCTTGATCCGGGCGAGCGCGTTCATGCCCTGGGCCTCGGTGACCGAGACCCCCGCCGGGAGCGTGCCGCCGGGGAACTGGCCCGCGTCGACATAGGCCTGCGGGGTCCCGTCCGCGGCCGCGGGGTTCGCCGCGGACGGGCCGAGGCCGCTGGACTTGTACAGCGACGCCCCGGCGACCACGCTCACCCCCTCGGCGATCATCGGGTTGGCCTCGCCGGCCTCCAGTACCGGCAGCGCGGGCGGGCCGGGCTCGGCGGGGTCGGGCGCGCCGCCGGCGCAGCCGGTGACCAGCGCGGCGGCGACGGACAGGGTGATCAGGGCGGGAACGGGTCGTCGCATCGTGTCTCCTCGGGGGAACGGGGTGGGTCAGGCGCCGCCGGCGACCCGGGCGTGCAACGCCGAGACCGTCGACCGGGCGGAAGTGAACGCGCCGTGCTGCCAGGCGATGGCGTGCGAGAGGTGGTCACCGGCGAACCAGATGCGGCCGGCGGGCTGGGTGAGCAGCCGGTACTCCGGGCTCGTGGCCTCCCAGCTGGCCCAGGCCGACTCCGACCAGCGGGTCACCGCCCAGGACCCGGAGAACGACGAGGCGATGTCGGAGCGGTACTTCTCGCCGTGGATCGCGGCGCCCTCGTCGAGGGCCTTCGCGAGCCGCTGCCGGTGGGTCAGGGACTCGAAGGCGCGCTGCCGCGCCCCGGAGCTGTAGTAGCCGACGACCACGCCCCGGTCGGCGTGGAAGTGGTCGTAGGGGAACATGATCTGGGCGATGTCGCGGTCGGTGTTGCTGGCCCCGCCGTAGATCCGCTCGTCGGTCTCCCACCAGCGGCGGGTGTACTCGATGCCGAGCTTGCCCGAGGAGCTGGGCTTCGCCGCGCGCTGCGCGGCCAGCACGGCGGCGGGCAGGTTGGTGTCGAGCCGGGTCACCAGGTGCGGCGGCAGGGTGCAGACGACCTCGTCGGCCACCAGCCGTTCGACCGGCCCGCCGGCGACCGGCACGACGTCGACGGTCACGCCGTCCGGGGTGTTGTGCAGCCCGGTGACGGCCGTGCCGTAGCGGATCCGGTCGGTGCCGACCCGGTCGGCGAGTGCGTGGTGGATCCGGTCCATCCCGCCGACCGGGGTGAACATCATCGTGGCCTGGTCGTACTCGAAGTCGAAGGCGAAGTTCCGGCCGAGTCCGCCGCGGATCACCGAGGACATCGGGTACGGCACCGTGGGGGTGCCGGCGTCGGTGCCGCCGCCGGGCTCGCGGGCGTAGCCGCGGCGCGGGGATCCGAGGTAGCGACAGTCGGAGGACAGGTCACCGAGTGAGACGAGGAACTCCGCGAGCGCCTCCTTGTCCGCGGCGCTCAGGACGTCGTCGAGCGCGCCGCGCGCGGTGGCCTTGTGGAGCAGCTCGGAGACGTAGCCGAACGTGTCGGCCTTCGCGGCGCGGTAGGTGACCGAGGTACCGGCGAGCGCCCCGGCGTCGGTGTAGTTGACGACGGTGCCGGCGTTCTGGTTGCCGAACGGCTGGATCTCCACGCCGAGCTCGCGGCAGTAGTCCAGCGTGACGTGGCTCTGCGGGATCCGGGTGGCACCGAGGTTGAGGAAGTGTCCCGGCGCGAAGGTGCAGCGCTGCGTCTCCCCGTTCAGGTCGGTCTCCTCGGTGCCCTCGCGCACCGACCAGACCCGCCCGCCGGGCCGGGTGCGGGCCTCGACGACGGACACGTCGTAGCCGACCTTGCCGAGCTCGTGGGCCGCGGCGAGCCCGGCGGGCCCCGCGCCGAGGACGAGGACCCGGCGGCCGGCGGCACGGGCGTCGCGCGACGGCGGGGTCCAGGCCGGGTCGTCGCCGGCGCGCGGGGCGAGCCCGATGGTCGCCATGGCCTCGTACGCGGCGCCGGCCCCACCGGCCAGCCCCAGCGCCCTGATGAACGTTCTGCGGGTCACGGTCACGGCGGTGATACTCGGAACCGGTGACGACGGCCGCGGGTCGCCCGCGCTGCGTTCGCGGCAACCCCACCGGGAACGCGGGTCGCGGCTTCCCACCGCGGGTTCGACGTCCGACGCGCGAGCGCAACACCCGGGCAACAGCGCCGTCCTAGCGTCGCGCTCCGTGTCCGACCTCGACAGGGCCATCGCGCGGTCCTTCTCCCCCGGCCACGCGCCGCTGCGGGCGGAGTCCCCGATGGCACCCCTCGGACGGCGCCGCATGGGGGCGACCGAGCTGGTCGCGCAGTCCGTGGCGACGACCGCGCCCGCGGCCTCGATGGCGATGCTGCCCCTGGTGGTGGGCCGGCTCGCCGACCCGCTGTCCGGGCTGCTCGTCGTCGTCGGCGCCACGGTCGCGGTGACCATGGTGGCGGTCTGCCTCGGCCAGTTCACCCGCCGCCAGGCCGCCGCGGGCGGTGTCTACAGCTTCGTCTACCAGGGGCTCGGCGCCCGGGCATCGCTGCTGGCCGCCGTCGTGGTCGGGGCGAAGTACCTGGGCAGCGCCGCGATCACCCTCTACGCAGGCGGCCGGGCCCTGACCGCGCTCGCCGGGGCGGCCGAGGTCGACGTGAGCGGCGCCGGTGCGCAGGTGCTGCTGCACCTCGCGGTCGCGGTGGGGATCGCGACGGTGCTCGTGCGGGGGCCGCGGGTCGCCGCCCTCACGCTGCTCGGGGTGGAGGTCGGCTCGCTGCTGCTCGTCGTGGCGGTGCTGCTGGTCCCCGCCCCGGACCCCGCGGCCCCGGTCCCGGCCGGGCCGGTGCCGGACCTGCTCGCCGTCGCGCTGACGGCGATGTTCATGCTCGCCGGCTTCGAGTCGGCGACCTTCTTCGGCCCGGAGACCCGGCGCCCGCTGGTCACGGTGACCCGGGTGGTGCTGTGGACCCCGCTGCTGTGCGGGGCGCTGCTGTCGTTCGCGGCGTGGGCGAGCTGGAGCGGCCGGGCCGCGACCCTGGTCGCGATCCTGACCGACCCCGGGTCCTCGGGGGCTCCGGTCGCGCTGGTCGTGGCGCTGCACGCCGGACTGGCCTGCTCCTACCTGGCCTCGGCCGCGGCCTCGGCGCACGCGGCGTCCCGGGTCGCGTTCTCCCTCGGGGTGGAGCGGCTGCTGCCGCGCGCGCTCGCGACGGTGCACCGGCGGTGGCGCACCCCGCACCGGGCCGTCGTCGGGATCGTGGCCGTGGTCCTGCTCGGCGGGCTGCTCGCCGACCTCGCCCCGTCCGGGACCGACGCGGTGCGCCACCTGGTGCGCGCGCTGGTCACCCTCACCTCCGTGCTGGTCGCGGTCGCCGCCGTGGCGTTCCTGCTGCGCATCCGGGAGCACACCCGCCCGGTGCCCGTGCTGGGGTGCACGGTCGGGGTGCTCGGGACCGCGCTGCTGGCGCTGCGGCTGCCCGGCCTGCTCGACACCCCCGACGGGATCGGCGCCGCGGCCGCCC
Organism: Pseudonocardia sp. ICBG1293; assembly: GCF_020131355.1. GTDB lineage: Bacteria > Actinomycetota > Actinomycetes > Mycobacteriales > Pseudonocardiaceae > Pseudonocardia. Next base: position 15,034 of record NZ_JAHLEL010000006.1, on the reverse strand, counting down.
TCGCGGTCTGCTGCGCGGCGGGGCCGGTGTGGTGGAGGTTCCTGCGCAGGCACCCCGACCGGCTCGCCAGGATCGGGGCGTTCGACCAGCCCGGCAGCGACGACGTCCTGCCCGGCGCGGGCGACTTCGTCCCGGACGCCTCGGGGACGCCGAGGCTGGTCCGCCGGAGCCCACGGGCCGGGGACCCGCCGTGAGCGAGCCGGGCGCCGCGAGCCGGGCCCTGGAGCTGCTGGAGGCGGTGGCACGGATCGGGCCGGGCGCGACGGCACGGGAGCTCTCGCGCACCACCGGCATCCCGTCCGCGACGGCGTACCGGCTGCTCAACGTGCTCGTCGCCGACGGCTACCTGGTCCGGATCAGCGACCTGTCCGGGTTCGCGCTGGGACGCCGCACCCGGGAGCTCGCCGGCGCGGCGGAGGGCCCGCCGCGGCGGGCCGAGATCCTCGCCGGGATCCGCGGCCGGGTCCGGTTCGGGCTGTTCGTCGCCGACTGGCCCACCGGCTCGCTGCGGCTGGTCGACCGCGACCCGGACCACGAGCTGCCCGGGGAACGGACGCTGCTCGCCCACCCGCACGCCTCCGCCATGGGGAAGATCATGCTTGCCGCGCACCCGGAGCTCGTCCCCGACCGGCCGCGGGCCCTCACCCGGCACACCCTGACCACCGTGGCCACGCTGGCCGCGGAGCTGCGGACGGTGGCCCGCACGGGCCTGGCGACCGAGGTCGACGAGCTGCGCCCTGGCCGCTCGTCGGTCGCGGTCGCGGTGCGCGACGCCCACGGCCGCGCCGTCGGCTGTCTCGCCGCGCTCGGCCCGACCGGGCGGCTGCCGGTCACCGACCCGGACCTGACCGCGCTGCTGCGCACGGCGGCCGACCGGATCGGCCGGGTACCGGAGGCACCGGCTCAGCGCGAGCGCAGGACGTAACCGGTGTAGCCGTACTCGGCACCGTGCTGCTCACGCACCCCGATCTCCCGGCCCACCTCGTCCAGCGCCGCCGGGTCGAGGCCGTCCTCCCGCAGGGTGGCGAGCCGGGAGGCCAGCGGGCGGTAGTAGGCGTCCCACGGGCAGCAGGTAGACCGCCTGCACCGTGTACCCGGCGCGCTGGGCGGCGGCGACGTTGTCGGCGGTGGTGCGCATCGCCGGGTAGTTCGCGTCCCAGAACGCACGGGCGCCCGGCGAGGGGGTCGCGGTGGTCCACTCGGCCTCGGTCAGCACGAGCGTGCCGCCCGGGGCGAGCAGCCGCCGCCAGCCGGCGAGCGCCGCGTCGAAGCCCATGACGTAGGCCGCGCCCTCGGACCAGACCAGGTCGGCCTCCCCGTCGGGCAGCGGCAGGTCGTCCATCGCCGCGACGAGCGGCCGCACCCGCTCCCCCAGCCCGGAGACCGCGGCGCGGGTGCGCAGCCGCTGCAGGAACGGCTCGTGCAGGTCGACGGCGACGACCTCGCCGCCGGTCGCCGCGGCCAGCGGCAGCGTCGAGGGCCCCGTGCCGCAGCCGATGTCGACGATCCGCGGGCGCTCGGGCAGGTCGCCGGCCAGGCGCAGCAGCAGCGCCGTCGTCTCCTCCGATCCCGGCGCCTCACGGGGCAGGTCGTCGTGGGCGGCCAGGAACACCTGCTCCAGCGGTGAGCTCACGTCCGCGGATGATGCCCGCACCGGGCCGCCACCGCACCAGCGGGACGTGTGCATGATGGAGCGGTGCACGTCGACATGCTGCTGATGGCGATCCCGCCGCTCGCGATCTACTTCCTGTGCGCGGCGGTGGTCGGGGTCGAGAGCATCGGCGTCCCGCTGCCCGGTGAGATCGTGCTGGTCGGCGCGGCCCTGCTGGCGGCCCGTCCCGGGTCGCACATCGACCCGGTGGCGGTCGCGGCGGCGGCGACCGCGGGCGCGATCGTCGGCGACTCGATCGGCTACTCGGTGGGCCGCCGCTACGGCACCGGCCTGCTCGACCGGCTCGGCCGCCGGTTCCCCAAGCACCTGGGGCCGGCGCACATGACCGTGGCCCGGCGGATCTTCGACCGGCACGGGGTGTGGGCGGTGCTGTTCGGCCGGTTCGTGGCGATCCTGCGCATCCTCGCCGGCCCGCTGGCCGGGACCATGAAGATGCACTACCCGAAGTTCCTCGCCGCGAACGCCACCGGGGCGGTGCTGTGGGCGGGCGGCACGGTCGCCCTGATCTACCTGCTCGGGATCGTCGCCGAGACCTGGCTCAAGCGCTTCTCCTGGGTCGGTCTGGTCGTCGCCGTGGTCGGCGGGCTCCTGGTGTCGCGGTACGTGCGGCACCGGGTGGAGCGCGCCGCGGCGCGGGAGGAGACCGCGTCGTGAGCCTGGGCGGGGTCGGTCGGCGGGCCGGACCGCTCAGCGGAGTGCGTGTGCGGTGTAGGTGACGGCACCGAACGTGCGCGCGTCGATCAGCCGCAGCCGCTCGTCGGTCCAGCCGTCCGGGAAGAGCCGCCGGCCCGCGCCCTGCACGACGGGGTGGTGGAACAGCCGGATCTCGTCGACCAGCCCGGCCGCGATCAGCGCGTGGCAGAGCGTGATGCTGCCGGTGCAGACGATGTCGGCGCCCGGCCGCTCCTTCAGTGCCGCGACCTCGGTGAGCGGGTCACCGGACAGGACCGTGGAGTTCTCCCAGCCCGGGTCGGTCAGCGTCGAGGACACGACGTACTTGTCGACCTGGTTCAGGTAGTCGGTGATGCCGGTGGTGTCGTCGGTCTGCGCGGGCCAGAAGCCGCGGAAGTCGCAGAACGTGCGGCGGCCGAGCAGGGTCGCGTCCGAGGCGGCGTCCTGGCGGTGCAGCTCGGCGAGGACCTCGTCCTGGCCGTCGGCGGTCGGGTCGAACCAGTCGCCGAGGAACTCGACGGCGCCGTCGAGGGTGATGTTCTGCGTGATGGCGAGGGTGCGCACGGGAGGTCCTCCACGGTCGGTGCGTGCGGCGTACACCGGGGCCGACCGCGGAGGCCTCCCGAACTCATCGGTCCCGTTCAGTCCTCGACGACGCCGATCGCCGCGGCGGGGCAGCCGCGTGCGGCGTTGCGCACGAGCTGCTCCTGACCGTCGGGCGGGGTGTCGGTGAGCAGCTCGACGATGGCGTCGGAGTCACGCTGGTCGAACACGTCCGGGGCGGTGAGCAGGCACTGCCCCGACCCGACGCAGGCGTGCTGGTCGATCTCGACCCTCATCCCGGCCCCCTCCCTCACCAGCGGACCGGCAGGCTGCGGACGCCGCCGGTGATGTGGTCGGTGCGCACGTCGAGCTCGTCCGGGGCGACGGCGAGCCGCAGCTCGGGCAGGCGCCGGGCGAGCGTCGCGAAGACCGCGCGGAGCTCGGTGCGGGCCAGGCTCGCGCCGATGCAGAAGTGCGGGCCGTGCCCGAACCCGACGTGGCCGCGCTCGGCGCGGTCCGGGTCGAAGGTCTCGGCGTGGTCGAAGACGTCGACGTCGCGGTTGGCGGCGTTGACCGAGAGGATCAGCGCGTCGCCGCGGGCGATGGTGACGCCCCCGATCTCCACGTCGGAGTGGGCGTAGCGCAGCAGACCGAGGTCCCCGGGGGCACCGAGCCGCATGATCTCCTCGATGACGGCGTCGATGCGCCCGTCCGGGTCGGCGGCGAGCTTGTCCCACTCGTCCCGGTTGTCCATGAGGAACAGCACGCCGAGCCCGATCCGGTTCACCGTGGTCTCGTGGCCGGCGAACAGCAGCCCGACGCAGAGCCGGATCATCTCCGGGTAGCCGAAGGTCGGGTCGGTGGCCTGGGCCGCCACGAGGTCGCTGATGACGTCCTCGCCCGGCTCGGCGCGCTTGCCCTCGGCGAGCCCGGCCATGTAGCGGCCGAACTCCTCCCGGGCGGCGTGCGCGTCGTCGCCGGAGAAGGTCGCCATCCGGTCCGACAGTGCCCGGAAGTACTCGCCGTCGGCCTCCGGGACGCCGAGCAGCGAGCAGATCACCGCGACCGGCAGCGGGAACGCGAGGTGGGCGTGCAGGTCGACCACGCCGTCCGCGGTCGCGTCGTGGTCGGCGACCATCGCGTCGACGTAGCCGTCGACGAGCTCCTGCACGTGCCCCGAGAGCCGGCGCATCCGCTTGGCGGAGAACGCCGGGGTGAGCAGCCGGCGCATCCGGCCGTGCTCCTGCTCCTCGGTCTCGTAGCTGCCGGTCGGCCCGTCCTGGACGGCCGCGGTGCTGATCCTCGAGGCCTTCTCCGGCTCCGGGTGCGAGCGGCCGAACCACTTGTCACCCAGCAGGTCCCGCACCTCGGCGAAGCGGGTCACCAGCCAGGCCGGGTCGCCGGCGGGGGTGGTCACCGGGGCGATCGGCGCCTCGCGCCGGAGGACCTCGTAGAACGGCGCGAGGTCGAGCAGGTTGGGGCGGGTGAAGGGCAGCCGGGGGCGCTCGGCGGCGAGGGTCATCGACACTCCTGGGGTCGTGGTGGTGATCCCCAGCCTACGATTTACTGGCAGTATCTGCCATGAATGTGTCCGGTGTGCGCCGGACCGTCCCCGAACGGGCGAGTCGAGGACGGTCCGGCCACCCGGTCACGCCGGGGTGTCGAGCAGCTCCTGCAGGTACTGGTCGATCTGCGGCATGTAGGTCGGCGCGACGCCGAACAGCCCGAGGTGCCCGAGCAGGTCCTCGACGACGCGGATGGTCGCGTGCGGGGTCAGCTCCAGCTCGGACTCGTGGTCGCGGACCGGGAAGAACATGTCCTCGTCGATCGGGATGATCCGGGCGACCGCCTCGTTGCGCCCGAGCGCCTCGGCGAGGTCGCCGCCGGTGTGGCGGGCGACGTCGCCGCGCTGCCACTTCCACGCCATGCACAGCAGGTCGTTGGGGTCCATCGCGGTGAAGTAGGGCTCCAGGAAGCCCGCCATGAACGCCTCCTTGGAATCGAAGTCCAGGGCGCGCCAGACCTCCTGCTTCCAGAACTCGGTGGAGAAGCCCATCACCGCCCAGATGCCCGCGTGCCGCCGCAGCCCGGCCTCGACATCGGCGTTGCTCGCGTAGTTGCCGCCGTTCCAGCCCGGGTCGGAGGTGATCGCCTCGACCAGGGCCTTCGTGTAGAGGAAGTCGTGCGGGGTGTTCTGCGCGGTCCCGGCGATGGGCGCGGCGCGGCGCACCCTGTCCGGGAACCGGACCATCCACTCGTAGGTCTGCTGGGCCCCCATCGAGCCGCCGACGACGAGCGCGAGCCGGTCGATGCCGTAGTGCTCACGCAGGAGCTGCTCCTGGGCACGGACGTCGTCACCGATGCGCACGTGCGGGAAGTTCGCCATCGCGATGCCGGCGTTGGCGCCGGACGCGTTGTGCGGGCTGGTCGACAGGCCGTTGCCGATCTGGTTGACCACCACGATGAAGTAGCGCTCCGGGTTCAGCGCGTGGTCGGGCCCGATGTAGACGTCGCGGAAGATCTGATGGGTACCGGAGTACCAGGTGGTCACCAGGATCGCGTTGTCGCGGGCCTCGTTGAGGGTGCCGAAGGTGGCGACGGCGAGCTGGAGGTCGGGGATCACCCCACCCTCCTCCAGCGCGAACTCCCCGAGCCCGATCAGGTCGTAGTCGCCGTGGAACTCGTGGGTGTAGTAGGGGTTCTCGATCGCCGTCGGCTGCACGGCCGTCGTCCCGGTCGTCACTGATGTCACGCTCCTGCTCCGTCGAAGACGCGGACTCCCGGCGACTCTCCCCCGTTGTGACGCGGCGCACAAGATCCCACCCGGGGGGTGCGTGACGGTGACCGCGGGCGGCGGGGGCTCCCGGGTCCACCGCCCGCGGTCACGTCGGTCGTCGACACCCCGGGGCGACGACTGAAGACCCGGTCGTGCACGACTGGCACCGCTCAGCTCCAGGCGACGACCAGCACCAGCATCGCCACGACGATCCCCAACCCCAGCAGCATCATCAACAGCCAGGCCGTGGCGGGCGGCGGTGCCGCGACCGGGTCGGGGCCGCGGACCTTCTCCGTGCTGCGCCGCAGCGCATCGAGCTGGGCCCGGTCCAGGATGGGCACGGTGAGGTCATCGGGGTTCCGGCGCGAGTTCACACAGAGGTAACGCGCACGGCGGTGCGGGGGGCACTGCGTTCCCACCTCCCGTGTCGCACAAGAAGATCGAGATGGCGGAGGGTGCAGCACCGCCACCCACCGGCGTCACGTTGCGTGGATATTGCGTCCGCAACCTGCGACGCACAGTGACCGACCGGGTCCCGTTCACCGGCCCCGGCCGCAGCGCGGACGGGTCACTGAGCCCGGCACGGCGCGCCGGGTGTGCGACGGCGCAGGAACCCGTGCGAGGTCCTCGGGACGGCGTCAGCGGGGCGGGGCGGCGAGGCGGCCGGACAGCCACTCCTGCGCGTGCCGTCGGGCGAGCTCCGCGACCGGGGTGTCGTGACCGGTGAAGCCGTGCGGCACGCCCGGATAGAGGCGCAGGTCGACATCGACCCCGGCCGCGACGAGCCGGTCGGCCATCGCCAGGTCGTCGTCGAGCAGGACGTCGTCGGTGCCGACGGTCAGCAGCACCGGCGGCAGGCCGGTGAGGTCGGCGAACACCGGCGAGAGATCCGGGTCCGTCCGGTCGGCGACGTGCCCGGCGTAGGCGCGCAGGAAGTACTCGTCGGCGATCCGCCGCCCGGCGGGTGTGGTGGCACTGAGGTCGTAGGTACCGAAGCGCAGCTCCGCCCCGGCGACCCGGCCGACGAGGCCGCGGTCCCGCAGCCGCAGCAGCGTCGTCGCGACGAGGGTGGCACCGGCGGAGGCACCGGTGAACGCGACCCGGTCGGTGCCGAACAGCCCCGGCGCACGGTCGAGCAGCCACAGCGCCGCGGTGGCGCAGTCGTCGGGGGCGGCGGGCCACGGGCGCTCCGGGGCGAGCCGGTAGTCCACCGCCACGACCGCCACGCCGAGCGCATCGGCCAGCGCACGGTTGCGCAGGTCCCCCGCCGCGGCCGAGCCGAGGTAGAAGCCGCCGCCGTGGATCTCGAGCAGCACCCCGCGGGGCGGTCCGGCGGGTTCGGTGACCCGCACCGGGACGGCGTGCCCGTCCGCCTCGGCGACCACGGGGACCGCCGGCGGGGACGCGGGCACGGGCGGCGGCATCGCGGCGCGGGCCGCGCGCAGCTCGGGGAGGTCGGCCGGACCGCGTCCCGCGGGCCGGGCGCGGTAGAACGCGGCGGTCCGCCCGGCGTCGGCCGGGTCGACCGCGACGGTCACCCCTGCTCGCGTCGGGTCAGCACCCACGGCCCCTCCTCGGTGATCGCCACGGTGTGCTCGGAGTGCGCGGTGCGCGAGCCGTCGGCGGAGCGGATGGTCCAGCCGTCGGGGTCGAACACGATCCGGTCGGTGGTGCGGGCGAACCAGGGCTCGAGCGCGAGCGTCATGCCCGGCTGCAGGCGCAGCCCGCGCCCGGCGCGCCCGGTGTTGGGGATGTGGATGTCACCGTGCATGGTGCGGCCGAGGTCGTGCCCGCCGAACTCGGTGTTGACCGGGTACCCGTAGTCACGGGCGACCGCACCGATGGCGGCGGAGATGTCACCGAGCCGGTTGCCCGGCCGGGCGGCGTCGATCGCGGCCTCCAACGCGTCCTCGGTGGCCCGGACGACGCGCCGGTCCCCGTCGTCGACGCCCTCGCCCACGATGACCGTCCGCGCCGAGTCGGCGACCCAGCCGTCGATGCTGACGGCGATGTCGGCACTGAGCACGTCGCCGTCGCGCAGGACGTGGTCGTGCGGCAGGCCGTGCAGGACCGCGTCGTTGACCGACAGGCAGATGACGTTGCGGAAGGGGCCGCGGCCGAACGACGGGGCATAGTCCCAGTAGCAGGACTCCGCGCCGCGGCGGGCGATCATCCCGCGCACGTGCTGCTCGATGTCGAGCAGGTTGACCCCGACCTCGGCGATGCGCCCCACCTCGGTCAGCACCTCGGCGACGAAGCGACCGGTGGTGTGCATGCGGTCCAGCTCGGCGGCCGCCTTCAGTTCGATCACGGTATTACTATACCGACCGTCGACGGTTGCCGGTACAGTAATACCGACCCTAATCTGGTGGCATGGTCCGCCAGCCTCTGACACCCGAGCAGATCGCCGCCGGCCGCCGCCTCGGTGGAGTACTGCGCCGGGCCCGGGCCGAGCGTGACCCGGTCGAGGTCGCACAGGCCGCCGGGGTGTCTCCCGAGACGCTGCGCAAGATCGAGACCGGACGGCTGCCGAGCCCGGGGTTCGGGACGATCGTGTGCCTGGCCGAGGCGCTCGGCGTGCCGGTGCAGGAGCTGGCCGAGAGCTGGCGCGGGACCGAGGTGGCGATGGAGGCGGCCGGGTAGCCGCAGGACCGGGTGGTGCGGCCGTCACCGGGCCCGGCCCTCGGCGGGCACCATGTGGGAGAGGGGGCTCCGGCCCGCCTTCGCGCTGCGCCACCGTCCCGCCGGCGGGGTCGCGGCGCCGGGCGGGGACCCCGCGAGCGGCCACCCGTTGGGCAGGCCTTCGCCGTCGACGACGCACCAGCCGACGCCCTCGAGCCACCGGCACCGGACGACGCCGTCCGCGCGACGGTAGACCGGACGGCCGTCCGCCTCCTCCCCCTCGCGCTCGAAACGATGGGTCGGACCGTCGGACAGACGCACGAACTCGACGGCCTCCACGGTTCCCTGCCTACCGGAATGACCACCGGTGGCGGCCGGTTGACCCGAGCAGGACGGCGCCACGGGGGCGCCCCGGTCGAGGAGTGGCAGATGAGTGACGCAGAGGCCCCGATGGACTTCGCCGCGATGAACCGCGCCGTGATCGAGGAGTTCCGCGCCAACGGCGGACGGGCCGGCGGCATGTTCGAGGGCAAGCCGCTGGTGCTCGTCCACCACACGGGGGCCCGGTCGGGCACCGAGCGGATCGCCCCGCTGGTCCCACTGGTCGAGGGCGAGCGCGTCTACATCTTCGCCAGCAAGGGCGGCGCCGACACCAACCCGGACTGGTACCACAACCTCCTGGCCCACCCCGACACCCGGATCGAGCTGGGCACCGAGACCCTGCCCGTACGGGTCCGGGAGGTCACCGGGACCGAGCGCGACGAGGTCTACGCCCGCCAGGTCGCCGCGCAGCCGCAGTTCGGCGACTACGAGAAGGCGACGGACCGGACGATCCCCGTGCTCGAGCTGCAGCGGAGCTGAGCCCGTACGGCGGTCCCGGGGGTCCTCCGGGATATCCGCGACACCGGCCGTCGTGTGTCGATCAGTACCTGAGCGCGGTCGCCTGGAGCTCGCACAGCGCTCACGTACTGATCGACACGTGCGTCGCGGTCGCCCGGCGTGGCCTCCGGGGAAGGACGGGCCGCACGCGCTGCTGACATCGCGAGCCTGGGCGTCGTGCGAGCGTGTACCGCTGTTCCGGGCCCGACGCGGACGTCCTCCGACGGTCCGACGGCCGTGTACCGGACCTGCACCCGTGGCGGTCCGGCCGGACAGACCCGCAGGTCAGACGTCCGGATTCAGGTAGAGACTGCGCTTGGAGATGTACTGCACCACCCCGTCCGGGACCAGGTACCAGACCGGCCTCCCCGAGGCCACCCGGTCCCGGCACTCGCTCGACGAGATCGCCATCGCCGGCACCTCCACGGTCGTCACCGACCCCTCGGGCAGGTGCCCGTCGGCCAGCTCGTACCCGGGCCGGGTCACACCGACGAAGTGCGCGTAGCGGAACAGCTCGTCGACCTTGCGCCAGGACAGGATCTGCTGGAGCGCGTCGGCACCGGTGATGAAGAACAGCTGCGCCTCGGGCATGGCGTCGTGCAGGTCGGCCAGGGTGTCCGCGGTGTAGGTGGGGCCGTCGCGGTCGACGTCGACGCGGCTGACCGAGAACCGCGGGTTCGACGCGGTCGCGATGACCGTCATCAGGTAGCGGTCCTCGGCGGGCGAGACGTCGCGGCCGGTCTTCTGCCAGGGCCGCCCGGTCGGCACGAAGATCACTTCGTCCAGGGCGAAGCGGTCGGCCACCTCACTGGCGGCGACGAGGTGGCCGTGGTGGACGGGATCGAACGTCCCGCCCATCACGCCGATCTTGCGCTGCATCGCCGCAGACTATGACGCTCACCCGCGGGGCGGCATCCCCGGATACAGGTGCCGGAACTGCACGCTGATCCGCGGGCCGCTGCACGCCACCTTCGGGACGCTGTGCTGCCACGTGCGCTGGCAGGTCCCGCCCATGACCAGCAGGTCCCCCGAGGCGAGCGGGAACGACACCGACGCCCCGCCACCGGACGGGCGCAATCGCAGCGGCCGCGTCGCCCCGAGGGCGACCAGCGCGACGACGGCCTCGGGCCGCTCGCGGGCGACCCGGTCGCCGTGCCAGGCCACGCCGTCCGCGCCGTCGCGGTAGAGGTTGGCGCCGATCTGGGTGAACTCGTGGCCGTAGCGCTCCCCCAGTGTGCGGCCCATCTCGCGCAACCGGCGGGGCACCGTGTCGTCGGGCAGGACCCAGCGGTGGGTGAGCCGCGGTTCGTCGACCACCCGGTCGTACATGCGGCGGCGGTGGCCGCGGAACGGCACGGTCGCGCGCAGCAGGGCGAACAGCTCGTCGGGATCGGGGACCCAGCCGACCGCGACGTCGACCCAGGCCCCACCGGCGAGCTCGCGGCGGTGCACCGGGGTCGCTCCCCCGGTCGCAAAGAGCGAAGCCTGTGCGCCGACGTCCACCCCGGGGACGCTACGCCGGATCGAACGAAAGTTCGAGCGGTGCCTCTGCGACGATCTTCGTCATGTCCTCGCGTGCCGACGGTGCCGTGCTGTCCTACCTGGGCCTGCGGCGCGCCGTCGGCGTGATCGGGATCCTGCTCCCGTTCGTACTGGTGGCAGGCGACCTGCTGCTCGGCGGCGACGGGCTGCGGGACTCCATCAGCCGCTACTACTACTCGCCGATGCGCGACGTGTTCGTCGGCTCGCTGTGTGCGGTGGGCGTCTTCCTCTTCTGCTACCGCTACGAGCGGCCCGACAACCGGCTCGCCAACGCCACCGGCGCCGCGGCGATCGCGGTCGCGCTGCTGCCGACCCGGCCCGACGGCGCGGCGACGACGGCGGCGACCGTCGTCGGGTACCTCCACCTGGCCGCGGCGACGGTGTTCTTCGCGGGCCTGGCCTGGTTCTGCCTGGTCCTGTTCACCCGCGGGGAGTCCGGGACTCCGAGCAAGGCCGCACGCAACCTCGTCTACCGGGTCTGCGGCACGACGATCGTGGCCTGCCTCGTGCTGGCCGCGCTGGACGCGGCGCTGGTGCCCGACGCCGTCGCCGCACGGTTCCACACGCTGTTCTGGCTGGAGGCCGTCGCGATCCTGGCGTTCGGCGTCGCCTGGTTCGTCAAGGGCGACACGATCCTGCGGGACCCGCCCACACGGGACCCGGCGCCGGTGCTCTGACCGGCCCCACGACGGCGGACGGGCCGGCCAGGACGCCCCTCGGGGGTCCGGACCGGCCCGTCACGGGACCGCTGCTGCTCAGCCGACCGGCGTCGAGGGCAGCTCGCCACCGGTGGAGCCGGTGATCAGGTCGACGACGCTGTCCAGCGGCGCGGGGAGCGCCAGGTCGTGCTTCTTGTCGTCGTGCTTCTTGTGGTCCCACTTCTTGTGGTGGCCGTCCTTCTTGTGGCCCTTGTCCTTGTGCTTGTCACCCTCGTGCTTCGAGTGACCCTTGTCCTTGTCGGAGTGGCCCTCGTCGTAGCCGGTCGAGCCGGCGAAGGCGGCGGCGGGCGCCGCGACGGCCAGGGGGAGCAGCGCTGCGCCGACGATCGCGCCGCGAACGGACTTCCGCATCTCACAACCTCCATGGTTGGTCGTTGACCGTCGCACACGGTCTTGCCCACTCAACGAGGGCCGGCGGGGGCCGGAACGCGCATTCACCCGTTAGCGTCACCAGGGCGAATAAGAGCGCCCGGCAAATGAGGTCGTGGGGGTGTCGTTGCAGGTAGAGGCACGGACTCTCCAGGCGACCATCAGGACATCAGCAATCCCATGATCACTTGCAGGTCCGTGTCTCTACCAACACCGACACACGGCCACCTCTACTGCCGGACGCTCTAACTGATAGTCATGTGTCGACTACGGCAGCCGGGTGATCCGGCTCAGCCGCGGGAGCGGGCGGCCGCCTCGGCCAGGATCGGCAGGTAGGCGTCGAGCACCCACGGGATCGACAGGACCGACGGCGCCGAGCTGGCCACCACCCGGTCGGCCCCCCACGACCGGCGCGAACCCGCCGCGCGCCATCGCCGGGAGCAGCTCGACCCCGGGGGCGCTGCGGAAGGCCTGCTCCTCCGCCGGCGTCGCGAAGAAGCCGATCACCAGGTCGGACTCGACACGGGAGAGCAGCTCGCCGCTGACGGTGTAGTAGACCTCGTCCCCGCCGGGGGCGTTCTGCTCGACGTAGGGGGCCAGGGTGAGCCCGAGGTCGGTGACGAGCCGGACGCGGACGTCGCCCGCCCGGAAGACGCCGAGCGCTCCGGAGTCCATCCCGCCGGTGTAGACGAACGTGGCCCCCGCCAGCTGCGGGTACCGCTGCGCCGCGGTGCGCAGCCGCTGTCCGGTGGAGTCGATCAGCTGCCGGGCCCGTGCCGGGTCCCCGAACACCTGACCGGCGATACGGGTCTGGTCCTGCCAGCCGGTGGGGTAGGGGGCGTCGGGATAGGCGACGGTCGGGGCGATCGCCGACAGCTGGTCGTACTCGGCCCTCGTCAGCCCCGAGTAGGTGGCCAGCACCAGGTCCGGGCGGGCCGCGGCGACCTGCTCGATCGGGGTGGCCGACAGGTCGTCGGACCCGATCACCTGCGGGAACCCGCCACCGTGCGCGGTGATCGCGTCGCGCACCCAGGGGAGCACGCCCTCGGCGTCGCCGCCGTAGACGGTGCGCGGGATCGCGACCGGCAGCACCCCCATCGCCAGCGCGACGTCGGCGTTCGCCGCGCTCAGCGCGACCACCCGCTGCGGGCGGTCCGGGACGACCGTCTCCCCCAGCGCGTGCCGCACCGTCACCGGGTACCCCTCCGTGGCCGCGTCGCCCGGGTCCGGGTGCGTCGGCCCGCCGCCGCACCCGGCGAGGAACGCCAGGCCGGCGGCGCCGGCGAGAATCCCGCGACGGCTCACGGAACGGGCGAACGGGGGTGCTGCGGCGAGCGGCACGGGGAACCTCCTCAGAATCAGGAAGGTGAGCCTAACCTGACCGGACGGGCGGTCTCGCGTGATCCGTACCGCTCGTTCGGCGCCCCGCGGACCACACCCGTCGCGTGACGCCGACGCCCCGGCCCGGGCACCCGGACCCGCGGGTAGCGTCCCGGCCATGCGTGCTCCGGACACCGGCGACCGGTCCGACCGCGGGGTCGCCCCCCGCTCCCCCGCGCCCGGTCTCCCGATCCCGCCGCCCGCTCCCGGCGGTCACCGGCCGCCGTACGAGCCCGCGGCCCCGCCGCCCGCGCGACCCCCCCGGTGCGCCCGGACCGGTGCTGGCCCCGCCCGCGCCGCCGGTCCCCGGGAGCCGGGCCGAGGACGCGACCGGCGAGCAGGGATCCACCCCACAGGGGGCCGGAGCCGTCCCGCAGGCCGGGCCGTGGCCGACGGTACGGCCGCCGTCGCTGCGGGCGGTGATCGTCGGCCGGGTCGCCGCCGGGATCGCGGTGGTGTGGTTCGGCGTCGTCTACGCGATCACCACCGACGTGCACGCCCGCGCCGAGCACCTGCTCGCCGCGATCGTCGTGGGCGGGCTGCTGAGCCTGCTCGGGGTGGTGCTGCTGTGGGTGTCGGCGTCGCGGACACCGGTCCGGGTCGCCCCGGCCCGCGGTCCGGAGATGGGGCTGGTGCGCGACCGCGCCGCCGCGCGCAGGGTCCTGCGGTCCGGCGGGACACCGGACGGCGAGCAGCGCAGGCTGGTCGCCGTGGACGTGCTGGCCGACGCGCGGCTCCCGCAGCTCACGGGCGCGGTGTTCGCACTGCTCGGCCCGCTGGTCATGGCCGCGGTCAACGCCTCGGGCCCGCTCGGCTGGGCCGGCCCCCTGACCGCCGGGCTGATCGTGGTGGTGCTGGCCCTGCTGGGGTGGCGGACCTGGACCGCGCACGCCCTGCACCGGCTCGCCGACCGCAGGCACACCGTCCCCCGCCACGAGGGGTCCGGAGCCCCCTGGCGCCCCTGGCCCTGATCCGCCGGGGCGGGACCTACAGGCCCGCGGCGACGAAGGCCAGCTCCGCCTCCATGTCGGTGCGGTCGTCCGCGCCGTGGCGGTCCAGCGCGTAGCGGTGCCCGATCGCGGCGGCGAGCAGCCGCGCCGCACCGTGGACGCGCTCCGGCGCCCCTCCGCCGGCCGTCAGGACCTCGTGCACCGCGTCCTCCACCTCCCCGGAGCGGCGCAGCAGCAGCGCGTCGCGGACCACGGGATGGGTGTCGGCCTCGCGCCACAGCAGGTGGGACAGGACCGAGGACGCGTCGAGCGCCCGGTCCAGGGCGGCGACCAGCGCCCGCAGCCCGGCGAGCACGTCCCCGTCGACCGCGACGTCGGCTCCGCGGACCGGGTGCGGCAGCCGGTCCACCAGGGCCTCGAGCAGGTCGGGCTTGCGGCGGAAGTAGTAGTGCACGAGGCCCTTGGGCACCCCGGCGCGCTCGGCGATCCGCGACGTCGGCGTCGCGTCGAACCCGTGCTGGGCGAACAGCCCCTCGGCCGCGTCGAGGATGCGGTCCCGGGCCGGCGCCTCCGGGTCGAACTGGTGGTCCACGACCCGATCCTCCCCGCACGTGGTCCTCGTGCCGCCGGACGGTCAGTGCGTGGCGAGCGTGCGGTGCTCCGCGTTCGCCGCGGGCAGCGCCGAGGCCGCCACGACGACCGCGAGGACGCCGGCCACCCAGGACGTCCACGACGCCCCGGTCAGCGCGCTGTAGCCCATCACCCAGGGGGCGAGGAACAGCAGCACGCCGAGCACGCCGTGCACCCATTCGCTCGCCACCGAGCCCGGCACGGCGAGCGACCAGAGCGACGTGGCGGCAAGCACCACGCCCAGTACGACCATCGTCCACGCGGCGGCGGCGTTCGTCGT
>NZ_JAHLEL010000005.1 GCF_020131355.1 Pseudonocardia sp. ICBG1293 | reverse complement strand
GCACCGCGTGGCGGGTCCGGTTCACCGGGCCGGACTGCGTCGTCGAGGTGAAGGAACGGTTCGTCGGCGTGGACCGGCCGCTGACCTGTGCCGGACGTCCCGGCGGCCGCATGCGGGTCTTCGACCCGGTCCGAGTGGGCCACTGACGTCCCGCCGGATCTGCGCGAGCACTTGTTTCCGAATCGGAAATGATCGTGGTGCGCCCGGTCGTTGCGCGGATCCCCAGGTGGACAGCCGGTGAACTCACTCGCCGTCGATGCGGGGTCACCGAGAGTGCCGGGCCCGGCCCGCTGTGAGGAGGCAGACACCGGCGGACCGATAACAGTGCGGTAGTGGTGTGCGGTTCCACCACTGCCGGCGACGCCGCCCCACCACGCTCCCCACGAAGGAACGGAAGAACCGTATGGATCCCCAGACCCCCGTCGTCATCCTCTGCGGAGGCAAGGGCACCCGCATCCGCGAGGCCTCCGAGAGCCTGCCGAAGGCGATGGTCGAGATCGGCGACCGCCGATCGTCTGGCACATCATGAAGACCTACCGGGAGCACGGCTTCCGGCGCTTCATCCTGTGCCTGGGGTACAAGAGCTGGGCCATCAAGGAGTACTTCCTCGACTACCGCGCCCGCTCCGCGGACTTCACCCTGTCCATGTCCGACCGGCACCGCATCGACTTCCACAGCGGCGTCGACGAGGACTGGGAGATCACCTTCGCCGAGACCGGGCTCGAGGCCGCCACCGGCTCGCGCGTGCGCAAGATCGCGCCCTACGTCGACACCGAGCACTTCTTCCTGACCTACGGCGACGGCGTCGGCACGGTCGACATCACCGCACTGGCCAAGGAGCACGAGCAGTCCGGCAAGATCGGCACCGTCACCGGCGTCCACCCCACGTCCAAGTTCGGCGAGATGCACGTCGAGGGCGACCGCGTCGTCGAGTTCAACGAGAAGCCCACCCAGGTCAGCGGGTTCGTCTCCGGCGGCTTCTTCGCCTTCCGCCGCGAGTTCCTCGACTCCTACCTCGGCACCCCCGGCGACGACGGCGTGTGGCTCGAGCACGAGCCGCTGCAGCGCCTGGCCCGCGACGGACAGCTGAACGTGCACCGGCACGAGGACTTCTGGTCGGCCATGGACACGTTCAAGGACTTCGAGTACCTGAACTCGCTCTGGGCGCGCGACGAGGCCCCCTGGAAGATCTGGGCGTGAGCGCCCGGTCCGGCGGCCGCCACGGGCCGCCGGACCGACCGAAACGGACGAAGTAACACCTTCCGCCCACACGGCGAGGTCACCGACGTCAGCCAGCGCCGACGGACGGACGACCGTGACCGACACCCTCGCCGGGGGCGACCTCCCCACCCACGCCCCGCCGGACGGGTGCGTCCCCACCGCCGCGGCCCGGTGGACCATCGAGCACCTGACCGGCCTCGACGCGCTCGACGCCGTCGCCGCGGAGTGGGACGACCTGGTCGACCGCTGCGCCAGCGCCACCCCGTTCCAGCGCAGCGCCTGGCTGCGGGCCTGGTGGCAGCACTACGGCCCGGCCGGCGAGCCCTGCTTCGTCGCGGTGCGCCGCGGTGGGGTCCTGGTCGCGGGCGCCGCGGTCTTCACCGAGCGCCGGGCCGGTGTCGTGCGGCTGTCGCCGGTCGGTCGCGGCCTGTCCGACGTCACCGAGTTCCTCGCCGACGACGCCCACCGCGGGCCGGCCGTGACCCACCTCGCCGACGCGTTGCTCGCCGTCCGCGACTGGCACGTGACGGACCTGCCGGAGATCCGGCCGGGCAGCGTGGCGGCCGATCTCGCGGCGGCGTGGCCGCGGCGGACCGTCCGCACCCCGGCGTCGGTGTGCCCGGAGATCCCGCACCGCACGGTCGAGGACATGCTCGCCGCGGGGCCCGCCCCGAAGTACCTGCGACGGCGGCTGCGCACCGCCGAGCGGTCCGGCATCACCTGCGGCGCCGCACCGGCCGACGCCCTGCCCGGGGCGGTGGACACCCTCCTGGACCTGCACCACCGGCAGTGGGCGCGCCGCGCGGTCAACCCGGAGCACCACGCGGAGCGGTTCCGCGGCCTGCTCACCGACGCCGTGCCCGCGCTCGCGCGCGACGGCGCCGCCCAGATCGACCTCTACCACCGCGACGGACGTCCGGTCGCCGCCGAGCTGCTCCTGCTCGGCGGGCGCTCGGTGCACACCTACCTCGTCGGGGCCGACCCGGCCCTGCGCACCGACGTCGACGTCGCCGCACTCACCATCCGGCGCGGCATCGCCGTGGTGGCCGAACACGGCCTCGCGTCGCTGGACCTGCTGCGCGGGGACGAGCCGTACAAGCGCCGCTGGCGTGCCGTCCCGATCCGGCAGGAGCGGGTGCTGCTCGTCGCGCGTTCCTCCGCGCCGGTCGTGGTCCTCGTGGCCGCCGCCCGGGCCCGCGCCGCGCTCCGGCGCCGGATCGCCGGGGGGGGGGGGGGACGCTGCACGGAGCGCTCGGTACGGCGCTCCGGCGGTGGCGCGGCGCCGCGGCGCCGACCGCCGTCCGCACCGTCCTCGACCGGGCCCGGGACGGCGCACGACGGGCGGCGGGTGCCGGGCGGGCGGACCGCTGAGCGCGTCGGCCGGGTCGAGGTCCGCAGCTCGACGCCACCCACCCGGTGCGTCGTCGGCCGCGGTCGGGGTCACCCACGGGGCCGTCACCCGTCCGCGGTCGACCGGGGCGGGTCGCGCCACCGGCCGGCACCCGGCGCCACCGGCCGTACGCCCGGTGTCATCACATCTGGGGAACCGACGGCCGTCTCGCTAATGGGCCGCACGGCCCAGGCGAATCCAGGGGCAGAGCGGCCACACGGCCGTCGCGGACCGAACAGGAGACCGTCGATGAGCGTCCTGCCCGACACCCCGGCCGTCGTCCCGGACACCGGCGCCGCGGCGATCCCGGCGCCCCGCACCGCCGCCGAGGACGCGCTGCCGCCGCCGGCCCCGGCCACCCCGGCCGCGGTCGACCTGTGCCGCTGCGGCCACGAGCGCGACGCCCACGAGCACTACCGCGCCGGCACCGACTGCGGGGCCTGCGGCACGTCCTGCCGCGCGTTCCACGCGCGCACCGGCACCGCCGCCGGACGCGCCGCCGGGCGGGTCGCCCGTCTCACCTCGGGGCTCCGGCGCCGCCGCTGACCCGCGGGCACCGGCGCGCGGACGGGTCGTCGCACGCGCGACCGGCCGGTCCCGCGCGACGACCGCCGCCGGCCGGCCGGCCGGTGGCGACGCGTCCACCACCGGCACGACCGGGAGCGGTCGTCCCCCGCCGCCCGGTCGTGCGCGGTCCCTAGGCGGCCGAGGCCAGCCAGGGCTCCCAGGCCGGTAGCGGCTCCACCGCCAGCACCAGCACCCCGGCGCCCGTGCGCGCCGGCGGGGCCGGTGTGGTCCCCAGGGCCCAGCCGATCTCCTCGATCAACCGGTCGGCCTTGCGCGAGTTGCAGGCCTTGCAGGCCGCGACGCAGTTCTCCCAGCTGTGCGCCCCGCCGCGGCTGCGCGGGACCACGTGGTCGATCGTGTCGGCTCGCCTGCCGCAGTAGGCGCAGCGGCGGCCGTCCCGTCGCAGCACCCCGGCGCGGGTCATCGGGACCGAGCGGCGGTAGGGCACCCGGACGTAGCGCGACAGGCGGAGGACCGAGGGTGCGGGGAGCGCGAGGTTCTCCGAGCGGAACTCGGCGCCCTCCAGAGCCTCCTGGAGACATTCCGCCTTGCCGGAGAGCAGCAGGCAGATGGCGCGTTTGGACGTGACCACGGCCAGCGGTTCGAAGCTGGCGTTGAGGAGCAGGACCCGCGACCCCACCGGGACGTGAGCCGTGGCCGGCGGCTCGGCCCCCGGTGCCGGGACGGGATCGTCGGGGAGCGGGTCGACCGCTCTCAGGTCGCCAGGGACGATCATCTCGGCACCATGGGGGACGGGTTGTCGGTACGGCACGCGACCACCTCCGCGAACGCTCGAGGTCCGGATGTAGTCGACCATACGGAAGCCGGGTTACGCGAGTGTGATAACGGAACCGACGCCGGGTGTCCCGCCGGTTCCGCCGGGCGGGATCAGGCCCCCAGCGCCCCCGTCACGTCGGCGACCAGGTCGCCGGTGTCCTCGACCCCGCAGGACAGCCGTACCAGGCCGTCCGGCACCGCGTCCCCCCATCGCGCCCGCCGGTCGGCGGCCGTGCGCAGCCCGCCGAAGCTGGTCGCCGAGTCGACGAGCGTGGTCCGGGCGAGGAACTCCGAGACCGCGTGGGTGTCGGCCAGGGTGAACCGCAGGATCCCGTTCCAGCGGCGCATCTGGACGCTCGCGAGCGGGTGCGCCGGGTCGTCGGCCAGCCCGGGCCAGCGCACGTCGTGCACACCCGGGGTCTCGCGCAGCGCGACGGCCAGCGCGCGGGCGTTCTCGGCCTGCCGGGTCAGCCGCAGGTCCAGGGTGCCGAGCCCGCGCAGCGCCAGCCAGGTCTCCATCGGCCCGGCGATCGCCCCGACGCGGGTGCGGAAGGCGCGGACCCGCTCGTGGTGCACCGGGTCGGCCGCGGACACGTGCCCGAGCACCAGGTCCCCGTGCCCGGACAGCGCCTTGGTGTCACTGGCGACGACGAGGTCCGCCCCGAGCGCGAGCGGCTGCTGCCCCAGCGGGGTGCAGGTGGTGTTGTCGACCGCGACGACCGCTCCGGCCGCGTGTGCGGCGGCGGCGACCGCGGCGACGTCGCAGACCTCCAACCCCGGGTTGGACGGCGTCTCCAGCATCACCAGCGCGGGCCGGTGCCGGGCGATCGCCGAGGCCCAGTCGCCCGCGGTCGCGCAGTAGGCGACCGGCACCCCCAGCGGGGCGAGCTCCTCCTCGGCGAGCAGCCGCGCGACGTAGTAGCCGTCGCTGGGCAGCAGCACGCCGCGCCCGGCCCCGGTGAAGGCGCGCAGGACCGCGGCGACCGCGGCCATCCCGGACGGGAACACCGTGCACGGCCCGCCGTCGAGCTCGCCGACCGCGGCCTCGAACTCCCGCCACGTCGGGTTGTCGGCACGGGCGTAGAAGTCCGCGCTCGCCTCGGCCTGTTCGGGACGGCCGAGGTGGTAGGTGCTGGTCAGTACCGGTCCACGGTGGACCGGGCTGCCGACGGCGTTCGCGTCGTGCTGTCCGCCGCGTACGCAGCGGGTGCTGTCTCCGAGCATGCGGTTCACTCCGGCTTCGGGGCCCGGGAGATCAGTTCCTTGGCCATCTGGTGGGCGGTCATCCCCTCGTGGCAGACGCGGCGCACCGCGTCGGCGATCGGCAGCTCGACCCCGGCGCGCTCCCCGAGCTCGCAGATCGACAGGCAGGACTTCACACCCTCGGCGACCTGGCCGTGGTTGGCCTTCTCCGCCTCCGCCAGGCTCGCGCCGCGGCCCAGCTGCTCGCCGAAGGTGCGGTTGCGTGACAACGGGGAGCTGCACGTCGCCACCAGGTCGCCCATGCCGGCCAGGCCGGCGAAGGTCATCGGCGAGGCGCCCAGCGCCATCCCGAGCCGGGACATCTCGGCCAGCCCACGGGTGATCAGCGACGCCCGCGAGTTGTCGCCGAGCCCCATCCCGGACGCGACCCCGACGGCCAGCGCGATGACGTTCTTGCCCGCCCCGCCCAGCTCCGCCCCGACGACGTCGGTGTTGGTGTAGGCGCGGAAGTAGCCGGTCGCGCAGGCGGTCTGCAGGGCCACCGCGCGGTCGTGGTCGGCGCAGGCGATGACGGTCGCGGTCGGCTGCTCGTGTGCGATCTCCGCGGCCAGGTTCGGCCCGGACACCACGGCGAGCCGGTCCGGCCCGACGCCGGTGACGTCGTCGATCACCTCGGTCATCCGCCGCAGCGTCCCGAGCTCGACGCCCTTGGCCAGGCTGGTCAGGGTGACCCCGGCCGGGACCAGGTCGCGCCAGCGCTCCAGGTTGGCGCGCAACGACTGCGACGGCACCGCGAGCACCACCGCGTCGGCTCCGTCGAGGGCCTCGGCGGCGTCGTGGGTGGCCCGGAGCGTGTCGGGCAGCGCCACGTCGGACAGGTAGTCGGGGTTGTGCCGGTCGGCGTTGATCGCCTCGGCCACCTCGGACCGGCGGGCCCAGAGCCGCACCTCGCGGCCGGCGTCGCCGAGGACCTTGGCGAACGCGGTGCCCCAGCTGCCCGCACCGAGGACGGCCACGCGCTGGATCGAGTGCACCGGCTCGTTGACCGGACGCTCCCCGATCGCCGGGGCCCGACGGACGCTCATCGGCCCGCCTCGCTCTCCGGACGGCGTCGGTAGAACTCCTCCGGCGGATCCTCGTCGCGGACCTCGGCGAGCAGCTCGCGGACCCGTCCCATGATCAGGTCGGTGACCTCGCGCAGGACGTGGGCGTCCAGCGGGCGCCCACGGTAGGCGCTCAGGTCGACCGGGTCGCCCGCGCGCAGCACGACGTCGGTGCGCGGCAGCGGGCGGAACTTCTTCTCGTAGCCGTCGAGGACCTCGCGGGTCCCCCAGTGGACCATCGGGATGACCGGCACGTCCGAGGCCAGCGCCATCCGCGCGACGCCGGTGCGCGAGCGCATCGGCCACCCGTCGGGGTCGCGGGTGATGGTGCCCTCCGGGTAGATGATGACGATCTTGCCGTCGGCCAGGGCCTGCGTCCCGGCGGCCAGGCTCTGCTGGGCGTCGGCGGAGTCGCGGTAGACCGGGATCTGCCCCGAGCCGCGCAGCACCTGCCCGAGCACCGGCACCTGCCACAGGCTGCTCTTGGCCAGGAACCGGGGCCCCCGCCCCGCGCTGTGCACGTAGGTCCCGGTGTGGATCGGGTCCAGGTGGGAGATGTGGTTGCCGACCAGCAGCGCGCCGCCGCGGGCCGGGAGGTGCTCGCGGCCCTGGTAGCGCGGCCGGCCGGTGAGCCAGCCGATCGAGTAGAAGAACGGGACGGCGAACCCGACCCAGAATCCGCCCTTCTCGCGTGCCACCGGCGGCCTCCTCCTGCCCGCCCCGGGGACGGGTCGTGGGGTCGTCGCGGATCGGGATGATCCGGATCTCGTGCGTGGAGTGTCCCCACAGGGGCCCCACGGTGTCACGCGGGGTGCCAGACTGGGGAGGTGACCCTGCGGGTGGACCTGGTCGTGCCGGTGAAACCGCTGCCCCGCGCCAAGACCCGGCTGCGCGGCGCCGCGGACGGCGGGGTGGGCGATCTCGACGCGCACCAGCGGCTCGCGCTGGCGCTGGCCCGGGACACGGTGGCCGCGGCAGTCGCCGCGACCGCGGTCCGGCACGTGCTGGTGATCTCCTCGGACCCGGCGGTGGCGATGGAGGTCGGTGCGCTCGGCGCCGAGGTCGTCACCGACCCCGGCCGCAGGCTGAACGGCGCGCTGCGGCACGGGGCCGCGCTGCTGCGCTCGCGCGACCCGCACGCCGCGCTGGGCGCCCTGCAGGCCGACCTGCCCGCGCTGCGCCCGGCCGAGCTGGACGACGCCGTCGCCGCGGCCGCCGTCCTGTTCGCCGGTGGCGCGACCCGCGCGTTCCAGCCCGACGCCCCCGGCGAGGGCACCACGCTGCTGCTCGTCGCGCCGGGAGCGGATCTCGACCCGCACTTCGGCCGCGGGTCGGCCGCCCGGCACGCCGCGTCCGGCGCCCGGGCGCTGCCCGGCGAACGGCCCGGGCTGCGCCGCGACGTGGACACCGCCGCCGACCTCGACGACGCCGTCGCGCTCGGGGTGGGCACGTGGACCCGCGCCGTCGTCGACGCGCGGCACGGCCCGCCCGCCGAACCTCACCCGCCCGGCTGTCCCCCGCCCGGGGACGCCGTCGCCCGACGGTGTGGCACACCACGTACGTGAGATCGTCGTACGGGCCCGTGTCCGCATGGACGGTTGCGGAACGGTGCGAAACAATCGTGACGTGAGTGACGACTCGGCGACCCCGGACGGACGGAACGGCGCCTCCGCGCACCCCGGGGGCCGTTCCCGGTCCACGGCGCGCCGGGCCCCGCGTCCGGCGTCGCGTCGGTTGCACACCGCGAGCCGCAGCGTCACCGAGCAGGCCCCGGCGGCCGAGATCCCCGCCCAGCAGCACGTGCCGCCGGGAGCGACGCCGCCCGCCCCGCCGGCCGCGGCACCCTCCCAGGTGCAGGGGGCCGCGCCGATCGCGCCGCCCGCGGGGGCGACCACCCCGGCGTCGACGATGGCCGAGCGCCTGCCCGAGGACCGCTACCTCAACCGCGAGCTGTCCTGGCTCGACTTCAACGCCCGCGTGCTGGCGCTGGCCGAGGACGCCAGCCAGCCGCTTCTGGAGCGCGCCAAGTTCCTCGCGATCTTCGCCTCGAACCTGGACGAGTTCTACATGGTCCGGGTCGCAGGCCTGAAGCGCCGCGACGAGACCGGCCTGTCGGTGCGCAGCGCCGACGGCCTCACCCCGCGCCAGCAGCTGGCCCGGATCACCGAGCGGAGCCGCGACCTGTCGCGGGCGCACGCCGAGGTGTTCATGGACGAGCTGCGGCCCGAGCTCGACGCGGCCGGCGTCCACCTCCGCAGCTGGGAGGACCTCACCGACGCCGAGCGGCTGCGGCTGTCGGACTACTTCACCGAGACGGTGTTCCCGGTGCTCACCCCGCTCGCGGTGGACCCGGCACACCCGTTCCCCTACATCTCCGGGCTCTCGCTCAACCTCGCGGTCACCGTCCGCGACCCGGAGGGCCGCACGGAGCGGTTCGCCCGGGTGAAGGTGCCCAACAACGTGCCCCGGCTGGTGTCGGTCGACCCGCCGGACACCGACACCCGCGCCGGGAACCGGCGGTGCACGTTCCTGCCGATCGAGGACCTGATCTCCGCGCACCTCGGTGACCTGTTCACCGGGATGGAGGTCACCGAGGTCCACCCGTTCCGCGTCACCCGCAACGCCGACCTCGAGGTCGAGGAGGACCGCGACGAGGACCTGCTGCAGGCACTGGAGCGCGAGCTGGCCCGGCGCCGGTTCGGCCCTCCGGTCCGCCTCGAGGTGCTCGACACGATGTCCGAGCACGTGCTGGAGCTGCTGCTGCGCGAGCTCGACGTCGACCCGAACGACGTCGTCACCGTGCCCGGCCTGCTCGACCTGACCGGGCTCTGGCAGCTGCACGGGGTCAACCGCCCCGACCTGAAGGACGAGCCGTTCCGCCCGGCGACGCACCCGGCGTTCGCCGAGCGGGAGACCCCGCGCAGCGTGTTCGCCACCCTGCGCGAGGGCGACGTGCTGGTGCACCACCCCTACGACTCGTTCTCCACCAGCGTGCAGCGCTTCATCGAGCAGGCCGCCGCCGACCCGAACGTGCTCGCGATCAAGCAGACGCTCTACCGCACCTCCGGTGACTCCCCGATCGTCAACGCCCTGATCGACGCCGCCGAGGCGGGCAAGCAGGTCGTCGCGCTGGTCGAGATCAAGGCCCGGTTCGACGAGCAGGCCAACATCCGGTGGGCGCGCGAGCTGGAGAAGGCGGGCGTGCACGTCGTCTACGGCCTGGTGGGGCTCAAGACGCACTGCAAGACCTGCCTGGTCGTGCGCCAGGAGGGCTCGGAGATCCGCCGCTACTGCCACATCGGCACCGGCAACTACAACCCGAAGACCGCGCGGCTCTACGAGGACGTCGGCGTGCTCACCGCCGACCCGACCATCGGCGCGGACCTCACCGACCTGTTCAACTCGCTCACCGGCTACTCGCGCCAGACCTCCTACCGCAGCCTCCTGGTGGCGCCCTACGGGATCCGCCGCGGCATCGTCCGGCGGATCGACGACGAGATCGAGGCCCACCTGTCCGGGGAGTCCGGCGCCCGGGTGCAGATCAAGGCGAACTCGCTGGTCGACGAGGCGATCATCGACGCCTGCTACCGGGCGTCGCAGGCCGGGGTGCCGGTCGACATCGTGGTGCGCGGCATCTGCGCGATCGTCCCCGGACGACCGGGGCTGAGCGAGAACATCACGGTCCGGTCGATCCTGGGGCCGTTCCTGGAGCACTCCCGCGTGCTGCACTTCGGCTCGGCCGACGAGTACTGGATCGGCTCGGCGGACATGATGCACCGCAACCTGGACCGCCGGGTCGAGGTGATGCTGCGGGTGGCCGACCCGAAGCTCGCCGACCAGCTCGGCGCGATGTTCGAGTCCTGCCTGGACCCGGCGACGCGCTGCTGGACGCTCGGGCCGGACGGCACGTGGTCGCCGTCGCCGGCTCCGGGGTCGGCGAACGTCCGGGTGCGCGACCACCAGGTCGAGATGATGAACTCCCGCCGCGGCAGCAGCGAGGACTGATGCTCTCCGAGCAGCTCCGGACCGACGGCGCCGAGGTCGACCCGGCGGGGATCGCCGACGTCGTCGCGGCCGGCACGGTGCCGTGGCGCCACGCCGACGACGGCACCCTCGAGGTGGCGCTGGTCCACCGCCCCCGCTACGACGACTGGTCCTGGCCCAAGGGGCACCAGGACCCGGGCGAGGCGTTGACGCTGACCGCACTGCGCGAGACCGCCGAGGAGGCACACCTGGAGTGCCGCCTCGGCGCCCGGCTCGGTCACACCGCCTACTCGGTGCCCGGCAGGGGGCACAAGGTCGTGCACTACTGGGCCGCCGAGGTGGTCCGCGACCACGGCTTCACCGTGACCGACGAGACCGACGACCTGCGGTGGCTGTCCCGGGAGGAGGCCGCGGCGCTGCTCACCCGGCCCACCGACGCGGACCTGCTGGACCGGCTCGACCGGGTGGGGCCGCCGTCGTCGACGGTGGTGCTCGTGCGGCACGCCAAGGCGGGCAGCCGGGCCGCCTGGGAGGGCGACGACGACCTGCGCCCCCTGTCCGGCACCGGGTTCACCCAGGCCGACCGCCTCGCGGAGTTCCTCGCCCGGTTCGGCCCGGACCGGCTCGCGACCGCACCGCCGCTGCGGTGCAGCCAGACCATCGAGCCGTACGCGCGGACGAACGGCGCGGGCGAGCCGGACGTGGAGCCGCTGCTCGGTGAGCACGGCTACTGGGTCTCCCCCGCCACGGGTCTGCGGCGCTTCCGCGAGCTGGCGGCGCAGCCGGGCGTGACACTGCTGTGCAGCCAGGGCGGGGTGATCCCGGACGTCGTCGGGCACCTGCTCGCCGCCACCGGCCGCTCCGCCGACCCGGACCTGCCCTCGCACAAGGCCAGCACCTGGGTGCTCGGGTTCGACGCCGCGGGCGGGCTGCTGTCCGCCGACTACTACCGCCGCCCGCCGGCCTGATCCGCCGCGCCGTCCCGCACCTCCCGCCTCACTCCCCGCACCCCGCCACTCCCCGCACCCCGCCACTCCCCGCCGCACCCCGCACCCCGCACCCCGCTACTCCCCGCGCTCCCGCACCCCGCTACTCCCCGCGCTCCCCGCCGCTCCCCCTCGCACCCGCACGCGCACCCGCCACCGGGTGGCCCCGGCCCGTGCCCGGACCGCTCCTCGATCAGTACCTGAGGGCTGTTCGGCCCCGGGCCGGCAGCACTGATGCACTGATCGAACGAGGTCCTGCGGAGTGCCCTCCCGGCGGCGGAGTGTGCGATCGCGAACGGGCGCGCCGGTTCCGGCCCGGCGGGCGTCGGCGGGGGTGCAGGGTGCGCGGGTGGAGGAGCCGTTCCGGGGGTCGGAGGCCGTCGCGCGCGGGATCGTCACGCCCGCGCGGCTGCGCGGGCCACGGTTCGTGCGTCTGTTCCCCGACGTGTACGTGTCCGCCGCGGTCCCCCTGACACCGGTGCTCCGGGCCCGGGCCGCATCGGTCTACGCCGGCCCCCTCGGCGCGGCGTCGGCCTGGTCGGCGGCCGAGATCCTCGGCGCGTCCTGCGGGCCCTGGACGGCGCCCGCCGAGCTCGTCGCGCCACGGCGCATCCGGCCCCGCCCGGACCTGCTCGCCCACCAGGGCACACCGCTCGAACCCGGTCTCTGCGACGGCGTCCGGGTCACCTCGCCCCGTGCCACGGCGTGGGAGCTGTGCCGGCGGCTCGAGATCGTCGACGCCGTCGTCGCCCTCGACACGCTCGCCGCCCGGGGACGGGACCGGCCGGTGTTCGTCCGGGTGCGGGGCACGCCGGCACCCGAGCAGCGGAAGCTGTCCCGGATGACGGCGCCCTGCCCCGGCTTCGACCCCGCCGATCTGCTGGTCCTGCGGTCGCTGTACCCGCACGTGCGGGGCTCGGCCCGGCTGGACCGGGTGGTCGCACTCTCCGACCCGCGGGCGGAGTCCCCGCCCGAGACCCGGCTACGGCTGTTGCTCGTGCTCTCCGGGCTCCCGGTCCCGCAGGTCCAGTTCCCGCTGTACGACGGCCGGGGCCGCCCCTGGGTGCGGTTCGACCTCGCCTACCCCGACGCCCTGCTCGCGATCGAGTACGACGGCGCCCAGCACGACGACCCGCTCGACCGCGTCCGCGACACCCGCACCGCGGCGCTGGGATGGCAGACCCTCCGGATCACCGCCGACGGCCTCACCCGCAATGCCCGTCGCACCGTCCGAACGGTCCACGCCCTGCTCATCCAGCGGGCTCACCTCGCCTCCCGCTGACCCGCACCGGCGTCGCGCCACCGATCCCGGCGACTCCCCGCGCGACGTCCTCCCGACGCCGACCGCCTCCCCGCCCCGTCCCGCCCGCCCCACCGATGTCCCGCTCGTCCAGGCTCCGTCGATCAGTGCATGAGCGCTGTCCACACGGGTGCGGGCAGCGCTCATGTACTGATCGACGCGTGAGAAGTCCGGGCGCGGACCGGGTGCGAGTGGGACGAGGCCCGCGGAGGGGGTGGAGTGCTCGCGGGGCGGGACGCGGGCATACGCCGCGACACCTGGCGGGCCGCTTCTGAGCCCCGGGGCGCCCACCGGCGGACACCGTCGATCAATACACCAACGCTGTCCGCACCCGGGGAACAGCGCTCATGTACTGATCGATGCGCTCGTCGGCCTTGCTGGGCGGTGAGCACAGGGCAGCGGATGCGCCGAGCGGCTACTTCTCCGCAGCAGCCTTTCGTCGGGCCGGCTTCTTCGCCGAGGCAGCCGGCTTCTTCGCCGGCGCGGCCGGAGCAGCGGTCTCCGGCGGGACGGTCTCGCGGGGCGCAGTGCTGCGACCGTCGGCCGTCGCGGCCCGCTCGGCGCGGCGGGGGGCACTGGTCGCGTTGGCGGCGGCGGCCTCGCTGGCGGCGACCCGCTCCTTGAACGCCGCACCGGGCCGGAACGACGGCACCACCGTCTCGCCGACCGGCACCGTCTCCCCGGTGCGCGGGTTGCGGGCGGTGCGCGGAGCACGTCGCCGCGGCTCGAACACCCCGAACCCGGTCAGGGTGACGGTCTCGCCGCGGCCGACGGCGTCCACGACGACCTCGACCATCGCGTCGACGGCCGCCGAGGCGGCGCGACGGTCTCCGAGCCGGGCGGTCAGCGCATCGACGAGCTGAGCCTTGTTCATGGTCACGAAAGGTAAGGCTGCGTCCCTGCCGCGCACCAGATCCGGCAGGGGGTTCCGGGTCGCATACCCTCCATCAGTACAGGTCCGAACGAGTGATCACCGCGACATCTGTCGGACGACGGTGACCACCCGTGTCGGGTCAGACCGTCGTGCGGGGCATCCGGGCGGGCCGGGTTCCCTCGAACGCGGTGATCGCCTCCTCGTGCCGCAACGTGAGCCCGATGTCGTCGAGACCCTCACGCAGCCGCCACCGGGCGTAGTCGTCGATCTGGAACGGCACGGTGAGGTCACCGGCCTGCACGGTCTTCTCGCCGAGGTCCACGGTGATCCGCGTACCCGGCTCGTTCTCCAGCTTCTTCCAGATCAGCTCGACGTCGGGCTGGGCGACCTCGGCGGCGACCAGCCCGGCCTTCGCCGAGTTGCCGCGGAAGATGTCGGCGAACCGCGACGAGATGACGACGCGGAAGCCGGAAGCCGTAGTCCATCAGCGCCCAGACGGCGTGCTCGCGCGAGGAGCCGGTCCCGAAGTCCGGCCCGGCGACGAGCACCGACCCGCGGTCGTAGGGCTCGGTGTTGAGCACGAACGACGGGTCCTGGCGCCAGGCCGAGAACAGCCCGTCCTCGAAGCCGGTGCGGGTGACCCGCTTGAGGTAGACGGCCGGGATGATCTGATCGGTGTCCACGTTGGACAGGCGCATCGGCACGCCGATCCCGGTGTGGGTCTCGAACTTGTCCATCAGCCCAGGTACTCCTTCAGTCCAGGTCTTCGGGGCTCGACAGGGTGCCGCGCACGGCGGTCGCGGCGGCGACCAGCGGCGAGACGAGGTGGGTGCGACCACCCTTGCCCTGGCGCCCCTCGAAGTTGCGGTTCGAGGTGGACGCGCAGCGCTCGCCGGGCGCGAGCTGGTCGGGGTTCATGCCCAGGCACATCGAGCAGCCCGCCGAGCGCCACTCCGCGCCGGCGTCGAGGAAGACCGTGTCCAGACCCTCCTCCTCGGCCTGGAACCGGACCCGCATCGACCCCGGGACGACGAGCATCCGCACGCCCTTCGCGACCGAGCGCCCGTTCAGGATCTCGGCGACCGAGCGGAGGTCCTCGATCCGGCCGTTGGTACAGGATCCGACGAACACCGCGTCCACGGGCACCTCACGCAGCGGGGTCCCGCCGGTCAGGCCCATGTAGGACAGCGCCTTCTCCACGGCGGCGCGCTCGCCGTCGTCGGTGATGGCGGCCGGGTCCGGCACGGACTCGCCCAGGGGCAGCCCCTGGCCGGGGTTGGTGCCCCAGGTGACGAACGGGGTGAGCGCGTCGGCGTCGATGTGCACGACCCGGTCGAACTCGGCGCCGTCGTCGGTGCGCAGGGTCCGCCAGTCGGAGACCGCGGCGTCCCAGTCGTCGCCGGTGGGGGCGTGGTCGCGCCCCTCCAGGTAGGCGAAGGTCGTCTCGTCGGGGGCGATCATGCCCGCCCGGGCACCGGCCTCGATGGACATGTTGC
Organism: Pseudonocardia sp. ICBG1293; assembly: GCF_020131355.1. GTDB lineage: Bacteria > Actinomycetota > Actinomycetes > Mycobacteriales > Pseudonocardiaceae > Pseudonocardia. The sequence continues at coordinate 836 of NZ_JAHLEL010000005.1, read as the reverse complement.
AGATCGTCATCCGGGCCTCCATCGAGAGGTTCTCGATGACGTTGCCCCGGTACTCCAGCACGTGGCCCTGACCGCCACCGGTGCCGATCCTCGCGATCACCGCGAGGATGACGTCCTTGGAGGTGACGCCCGGGCGCAGTGTGCCGTCGGCGCTGGTCACCTCGATCGCCATGGTGCGGAACGGCTTGAGCGGCAGCGTCTGGGTGGCGAGCACGTGCTCGACCTCGGAGGTCCCGATGCCGAACGCCATCGCGCCGAACGCGCCGTGGGTGGAGGTGTGGGAGTCACCGCAGACCACCGTGGTGCCGGGCTGGGTCAGCCCCAGCTGCGGGCCGACCACGTGCACGATCCCCTGCTCGGGGTCGTTCATCGGGTACAGCCGGACACCGAACTCCGCACAGTTGCGGCGTAGGGTCTCCACCTGGGTACGCGAGACCTCGTCGGCGATCGGGGAGAGCACGTCGAGGGTCGGGACGTTGTGGTCCTCGGTCGCGATGGTGAGGTCCGTCCGGCGGACCGGACGGCCGGCGAGCCGGAGCCCGTCGAACGCCTGCGGGCTCGTGACCTCGTGCACCAGGTGCAGGTCGATGTAGAGCAGGTCGGGCTCGTCGCCCTCGCCCTTGCGGACGAGGTGCCGGTCCCAGACCTTCTCGGCCAGCGTGCGCGGCTTCTCTGCGGTGGTCACGCCCGCCTCCTCTGTGATCTGATCGCGGTGGACTTCCCAGATCGTGGGAAGTTAGAGCGCCCGGCAAATGAGGTCGTGGGGGTGTCGTTGCAGGTAGAGGCACGGACCTGCAAGTGATCATGGGATTGCTGATGTCCTGATGGTCGCCTGG
>NZ_JAHLEL010000004.1 GCF_020131355.1 Pseudonocardia sp. ICBG1293 | reverse complement strand
CGCGCCGAGCGGGCGAGGTTCGACTTCCTGTTCCTCGCCGAGGGACTGCGCCTGCGCGAGCACCGCGGCGAGATCTACGACCTCGACGTGATGGGCCGCCCGGACACCTTCACGATCCTGAACGCCCTCGCGGCGGTCACCGACCGGCTCGGCCTGGCCGGCACGATCAACTCGACGTTCACCGAGCCCTACGACGTCGCCCGCCAGTTCGCCTCCCTCGACCACCTGTCCGGAGGGCGTGTCGCGTGGAACGTGGTCACCTCCTGGGACGCGTTCACCGGCGAGAACTTCCGCCGCGGCGGGTTCCTGCCGAAGGAGAAGCGCTACTCGCGGGCCAAGGAGCAGCTCGCCGCGACCGCCGCGATCTGGGACTCCCGCACCGGCCCGGACGACCGCGGCGGGTTCGCCTACTCCTCCGACCAGTTCGACGTGCACGGCCGCTTCTCCCTGCCGCGCAGCCCGCAGGGCCGCCCGGTCATCCTGCAGGCGGGTGACTCCGAGGAGGGGCGCGAGTTCGCCGCCGCGTCGGCCGACGCCATCTTCTCCCGGCACGCCGAGCCCGAGGCCGGGCGCGCGTTCCTCGCCGACGTGAAGGGCCGCCTCGCCCGCTACGGCCGCGCCTGGGACGACCTGAAGATCCTGCCCGCCGCGACGTACGTGCTGGGCGACACCGACGCCGAGGCCGCCGAGCACGCCGAGGTGATCCGCGCCCAGCAGGTCAGCCCGCAGACCGCGATCGTGTTCGCCGAGCAGCTGTGGAACACCGACCTGTCCGACCGCGACCCGGACGGCCCGCTGCCCGAGTTCGACCCGGTCGAGGGTGAGCTGGTGTCGAAGGGCCGCGCCAGCGTGCGCCAGTACCGGGACCCGAAGGCGGTCGCCGACCAGTGGCGCGCCCTGGCCGCGGAGAAGGGCCTGTCGCTGCGCGAGACGGTGATCGAGGTGACCGGGCGGCACACCTTCGTCGGGAGCCCGCGCACGGTCGCCGACGCGATCGACGACGCGGTCCAGTCCGACGCCGCGGACGGCTACGTGCTGGTCCCGCACGTCACCCCGGGCGGGCTCGACGAGTTCGCCGACCTGGTGGTGCCGTTGCTGCAGGAGCGCGGTTCGTTCCGCACCGACTACACCGGCAGCACGCTGCGCGAGCACCTCGGGCTGCCCACCGTGCGCTCGACGACCGACCCGACCGAGGCGGCGACGGCGGCCCCGTCGGCGGGCTGACCGTGCCGCGGTGACCCGGCGGGGGCGGTGCCCGGCACGACACCGCTCCCGGCGGTCCCGACCACGACGGTGCCGGTCACGACGGTGCCGGTCACGACGGGACGAGCACCTCAGGTGCGGTCGTCGCCGCTGCCCTCGGCCCGTTCGCGGGCCACGTTCTCCCGGTGCGCACGGACGGCGATCCACGCCATCGCGGCCGGGATGCCGAGCAGCAGCCCGAACGACAGCAACCCGGCGACCCACTCACCCGGCACGACCACCAGCACGATCACCGCGATCGCGACGGCCTGCAGGATCCGGTCCGCCCGGCCACCCGCGGGTCGGGGCGGAGCGCCCAGCTCGGTGTCCAGCTCCGGGTCGGACCGGCGCAGCTCCTGCTCGAGACCGGAGAGCCGCAGCTCCTCGTCGCGGTCGAGCGGCCGAGCGGCCGGCCGCGGGTCGGGGTCGCCGGTACCGCCACCGGACGACGGCGGCAGGGGCGGGGGTGTGACGGACATCGTGACCTCCTCGGTGCCACCGACCGGGTTCCCGCTCCCGGGGGCAGTCATCCGGGATGTGCGGTAGACGTCACCGATCCTACCGAAACGGACATACTCCCGCCGCTGCACGCGGCAGGCACCGGCGGCAGGATCACCGGCATGGACCGCTGGACCGATCTCGTCGAACGCCACGACCCCGCCGGAGTCCTCGACCGGCTCGACGGACGGCCCGCCCACGAGATCGCCGATGCGCTGGCCCGGATGGAACCGGTGGACGCGGGCTGGGTGTTCCGGCTGCTCGGCAAGGACCGTGCGCTCGACGTCTTCGAGGAGCTCGACCCGGTCGACCAGCAGGAGCTGCTGGCCGGGCTGCGCGACGACGCGGTGACCGCGCTGGTCGAGGAGATGGACCCCGACGACCGCGCCCGGATGCTGGGCGAGGCTCCGGCCAAGGTCGCGAACCGGGTGCTGGCCGGGCTGTCGGCCGGGGAACGGTCGATGACCGCGGCGCTGCTGGGCTACCCCGACGGCTCGGTCGGGCGGGTGATGACCCCGGAGACCGTCGCCGTACCGCTGCACAGCAGCGTGACCGAGGCACTGGCCGTCGTGCGGCGCAAGGGCGCGCAGGCCGAGACCGTCTACACCCTCGCCGTCACCGACGCCGGACGCCGGGTGACCGGCACCGTCTCGCTGCGCGACCTGGTGCTCGCCCGGCCGGACGCCGCCGTCGCCGACCTCGTCGACGACGACGCGCCGCGGGTGCGGGCCACCGACGCCGCCGAGGACGCGGCCCGTCTGATGGGTGAGGCGAACCTGCTCGACCTGCTGGTCGTCGACTCGGAGGACCGGCTGCTGGGCCTGCTCACCATCGACGACGCCGTCGAGATCCTGGAACGCGCCGACACCGAGGACGCCGCCCGCCAGTCCGGTGCCGCGCCGTGGTCGGGCCACTACATGTACGTGCGGGTCACGAAGCTGGCCCGCACCCGCGCGGTGTGGCTGGCGGTGCTGCTGCTCGCCGCAGTCCTCACGGTCAACGTGCTGCAGATCTTCGAGGACTCCCTGGAGCAGGTCACCGCCCTGGCCCTGTTCATCCCGCTGCTGGTCGGCACCGGTGGCAACGCGGGCGCCCAGTCCGCGTCGGCGGCGGTCCGGGCGATCGCCGTCGGCGAGGTCCGGCTCGCCGACCTGCCCGCCGTCGTGTGGCGCGAGCTGCGGGTCGGCCTGCTGCTGGGCACCCTGCTCGGCGCGCTCGGCCTGCTCGTCGCCTCGCTGCTGGTCGGGGTCCAGGTCGCCGTCGTGGTGGCGGTGACGCTGGTGGCGATCTGCGGCTGGGCGGCGACGGTCGGCGCGACGATGCCGCTGCTGGCCCGCCGGCTCGGGATCGACCCGGCGGTGGTGTCCGCCCCCCTGGTGACGACGCTCGTCGACGCGACCGGGCTGCTGATCTACTTCTCGGTGGCCCGGGTGGTGCTGGGGATCTGACCCGCGTCCGCGGTCCCGTCCCGCGCGTCGTCGGTGTCGGAGCCGGCGACCTCCGGGGAGGCGGGGGCGGCTGCGGCGCGACGCCGGGACATGACCAGGCTCGCGACCGCGGCGACGGCGATCGTCCCGGTGATGACCAGCAGCGACAGCCAGATCGGCACCTCGGGCACCGGCACCGGCTGCCCGCCGTTGATGAACGGCACGTTGTTCTCGTGCAGCGCGTGCAGGGTCAGCTTCACGCCGATGAACGCGAGGATCACCGAGAGGCCGTGCGCCAGGTAGATCAGGCGCTCCAGCAGCCCGCCGATGAGGAAGTACAGCTGCCGCAGGCCGAGCAGGGCGAACGCGTTCGCGGTGAACACCAGGAACGGCTCCTGGGTGAGCCCGAAGATCGCCGGGATCGAGTCGAACGCGAACAGCAGGTCGGTCAGCCCGATCGCGACGATGACCAGCGCCATCGGGGTCAGCAGGCGCTTGCCGTCGATGCGGGTGACGAGCTTGGCGCCGTCGTACTCGGTGGAGGTCGGCAGCACCTTGCGGACCAGGCGGATCAGCTTCGAGTCGCCGGCGTCGGCCTGCTCGTGGTCGTCGGAGGACATCGCCTCCCGGATCTGGGACCAGGCCAGCCAGAACAGGATGATCGCGAACAGGTAGAACACCGCGACGAACTGCTCGATGATCACTGCGCCGACCGCGATGAACGCGCCGCGCATGACGATCGCGATCGCGATGCCGATCAGCAGCACCTTCTGCTGGTGCACCTTCGGCACCGCGAAGCTCGTCATGATCAGCAGGAAGACGAACAGGTTGTCGACCGACAGGGCCTTCTCGGTCAGCCAGCCGGCCATGTACTCGCCGCCGTACTGCCAGCCGGAGAAGACGCCGACGCCGACGCCGAACAGCAGTGCGACCGCGATGTAGCCGGCCGACCAGATCGCCGACTCGCGCAGCGTGGGCTCGTGCGGGTCACGGGCGTGCCCGACGAAGTCGAACACCAGCATGCCGACGACGACTGCGAGCGTCGCCAGCCACACCCAGAGGGGAACGTTCATGACAGGGCCCTCCAGCGCAGGTAGGTACGCTGAAGGTCTCCTCCGCCCGCCGCGGTGACCGCGGCGGACCGGCGCCACCGGGACCGGCTCGGACCGGTTCCGTGATGACGGCGACGCCGTGTTCGGGAGTACTCCCCTTCGACGGACAGAACGCTAGGGCACGACCGCGGGTTCCGACAGTGGGGGGTACGCGAGCCTCGTCACATCTGTCCGTTTCCACCGGTGACCCTCCCGGAGGGCGTCTCCCGCACCCGGAGACGCACCCACCGGGTCAGCCCGCCGCCAGGCGCGCGGTCGCGGCGGCGCGGGCCGGCTGCACCGGACGTGCGGCGCCGGACAGCCTGCGGACGGCGGCGCGGGCGGTGGCCGACGTGGCCGCCCGCGCGGCGGGCGGCGGGGCGGCGCCGGTCGCGCGGGCGCGGACGACCGGCAGCGGCCCGGTGCCCGACACCCGCGGCGCCGGGAACGTCGCGGCGGCGACGTGCGCGGGCCGCACCGGCTCCTCCGGCAGCGCGGGCGGCGCCGGGGTCGCGGAGCCCACCGCCCGTACCGTCGCGGCGGACCGACCCCGCGCCGGAGCGGGCCCGTCCCGGAACGGCGTCGGCACCGGCGAGGGCCGGGTGTGCCCGTGCACCGGGTCCCGGCCATGCTCCCGGCCCCGGCCCGCCACCCGGGCGGCGAGCCACAGCGCGGTCCCCGGCGCCTCCAGGTAGCCCGCCAGTGCCCGGTGCACCCGGCCCGGTGCGGACAGCGTCCGGCCGCGGGCGAGATCGTCCAGGGAGCGGCGCACGACGTCACGGTGCTCGGGCCAGGGTGGACCCTGCGGGTCGTCGGTCCGGATCCGGCCCGTGAGGACCGCGGTGACGGTGACACCGGTGCCGTGCGACGAGGCCGCGACGCCCGCGCAGAACTCCGGCACCCAGGACCGCGGCGCGCCGTGGGCGTCACCGGGCACCGGGAGGTGCCCGGCGATGTTCAGCACCCCGCCCCGCCCGCGGGCGGTCATCGCGGTCACGGCGGCGTGGGTCAGGCCGACCAGGGCCGTCCGGTCGAGGCCGGTCTCCGCACCCGCGTCGTCGACGAGCAGCTCGACCGGCAGGTCCCGCTGGACGACCCGGCGCTCGACGGCCGCCAGCCCGGCCGGGTCGGTCAGGTCGGCGGGCAGCGTCTCGACGATCGCGCCGGTGGCGCGGCCGATCCGCTCGGCGACGTCGGCGAGCCGGACGGCGTCGCGCGCGACCAGGACGACGGACCACCCGCGCTCGGCGAGCTCGTGGGCGTAGGCGGCGCCGAGCCCGCGGCTCGCTCCGGTGACCAGTGCAGTCGGCATGACGCGGACGCTAGGGACGGTTCGCTGTGGGGCCCCTGAGAACGCCCGCTCCGCTGAGAGCCCGCTGAGGCCCGGTCGGAACCACCCCACCGGGCACGGCGTTCCGTTACTCCCCGCAACACCATCTGGGCTAAGAGGTCGTTTCAGAAGTCGGCGTGTCGGTCCTGTGTGGATCGGCGCTGGTAGCTGATCATGTCCGGTCGTGGCGCGGCGATCTTGTGTCGAGCGATTGGTGAGCGACGAGCTGTGGGCGCTGGTGGAGCCGCTGCTGCCCAAGCCGCGCAAGCACAAGCGGGGACGGACAGGCCGTCCGCGGGTGCCGGATCGGGCCGCTCTGGCCGGGATCGTGTTCGTGCTCAAGACCGGGATCAGCTGGAACGCGCTGCCCGCCGAGCTCGGCTGTGGGTCCGGAGTGACCTGCTGGCGGCGGCTACGGCAGTGGCAGCAGGCCGGGGTCTGGGCCCAGCTGCACCGGGTGATGCTCGACCGCCTCGCCCAGCAGGGCCTGCTGGACTGGTCGCGGGCGGCGGTGGACAGCGTGAGCGTGCGGGCCAAGCGCCGCGGCGAGGCCACCGGGCCCTCGCCGACCGATCGCGGGAAGGCGGGCAGCAAGTACCACGTGCTCTGCGACCGAGGCGGGCTCCCGCTGCATGCGCTGGTCACCGGGGCGAACACCCACGACAGTCGGATGCTCGCCCCGCTGCTGGACACCAACCCCGGCGTCCGCGAACGGGCGGGACAGCCGGGGCGTCCGCGACGTCGGCCGGACAAGGTGCACGCCGACAAGGGCTACGACTATCCCCGCTGCCGCCGCTACCTGAGTGGGCGTGGGATCGGGGTGCGGATCGCCCGGCGCGGGATCGAGGACTCCACCCGGCTCGGGCGGGTCCGCTGGGTCGTCGAGCGCACCATGTCCTGGCTGCTGGACTTCCGCCGCCTCGCGCTGCGCTACGACCGCGCCGAATCCACGATCACCGCGCTGTTATCGCTGGCCTGCGCCCTGATCTGCCACCGCCGCCTCACCAAGCCGAAGCCGAAGCCGAAGTGATGGTCGACCCAGCCCTCGCTGAGGCACTCGCCTACGAGGTCGGGGCCAGCGGCCGCCAGGCCAGCCACTCCAAGGCCCGGTCGGCCTCGTCAGGGTCGAAGCGGTGCGGGTCGAACGGCCCGCCCGCCCACTCCAGGCGCTCGGCGCGGTCGGGATGGTCAGGGTCGGCGAGCACGGCCTGGAAGTCCTCATACCCCCCGATCCCGCCGACGTCCTCGGGCGGGCACGCCCCCTGCCCGGCGACGCATCGCGGATAGCACACTCCCGGCTCGACGGCCGCGACCGCCTCGACGGTGATCTCGTGGGCCCAGTTGTCACCGAAGTCGTAGACGTAACCGAACCGGTCACCAGCCTTGACCAGCCGAAACAGCTTCTCTTTCGTCTCGTCGGCGACATCCTGTCCGGGCCAGTCCGGGTCTGGGATCCCGTAGCGGCGCCCGACGATCTCGAACTCGTGCAGATGAGAGTTCGTCCAGCCCATCACTGACTGCACCACCTCGTGCAACACCGCCAAGTCGACCTCGCCCGGCACCTGCACCCGACGCCGGACCGCCGGCACCACCTCGGTCAGGACGATCTCCAACTCGAAAATCTTCGTCTTCTCAGACACACGAGGCGCGACCATCAGCCGATGCTGCCAGCCCCGCCGTCACCGGCAGAACCGGGCCCACCACTTCTGAAACGACGTCTAACGTGCGCCCCCATCCGCGCCCATCAGCGGGTGGTCGATCGAGCCGAGGAGGCCACTGTGGCAGGCAAGTTCGAGGTGTACGAGGACCGGGGCGGGAAGTTCCGGTTCCGGCTGAAGGCGAGCAACGGGCAGGTCGTCGCCGTGGGCGAGGCCTACGAGACCAAGGCCGCGGCCCACAAGGGGTGCGAGTCGGTCCAGCGCGCCGCCGACGGCGCCACCGTCGTCGAGACCGACGCCTGAACGGACCCGCCCCGGGTCCGTGTCACCGACCCGACCGGCAGCCCGCCGGACGCGTCCGGTCCACGACGGGTCGGAACGCGTCCGGCGGGTAGCCGCCCGCCATGCGACGACACACCGCACCGGACGACACCACCCGCGACGACTCCACCCCCGACGACACCGGCTTCGCGGACACCCCCCCCCGGGGACACGGACCTCACCGACCGGCGGGTCCGCGCGTTCGCCGACGCCCTGCAGGCCTTCGAGCGCGACGGCGACGCCGAGGACCTGCTCGCCCGGTTCGCCGACGGCGCCACGGCCGAGCGGCTCGACGGCCGCGGGCCGCGCACCGACCTCGGAGCGTTCTGGCGGGAGTACCGCTCCCCCTTCGACCGGGTCGCGACGACCTTCCACCACGCCGTGCAGACCGGCGACTCCGTCGCGCTGGAGTGGGCCGGCGACGCCGTGCTCGCCGGGGGCCGCCCGGTGACCGTGCGCGGGGTCACCGTCCTCGACCTCACCGACGACGGCGCCGGCGACGGCACCGGCGCGGTCACCGCCCTGCGCACCTACTACGACACCGCGGTGTTCGTGACCCCGCCGCGCGCCCGGGGCTGAGCCGCCCCGCGGCCCGCCCGCCCGGGTTGTGGACCGCGCGGGCCGGGGTTACGGTCGGATCCCCGGTACCGGGCGCACGAAGGACACCGCCGACGCGGATCCGCTCGCCCACCGGTCCACACGAGATCCGTTCAACCGCGCAGCGGACCCCGCACCTGCCATCGGCGATTGCGAGGGACAATGCGAAGTCCCACCCTGCCCACCCGGCCCGCGACGGCCGCCGCGGCTACGACGACCTCATCCCCGACCTCGATGAGCTGGCGGCCACCCCACCCGGCGCGCCGGGCCGGGACGCGTTGCGCGAGTACGTGATCCGTGAGTTCCGTCCCCTCGTGCGCAACCTGTCCCGGCGCTTCGCCGCTCCTGGCCGGGGCGTCGAGGACATCGAGCAGGCCGGCATGCTCGGCCTGGTGAAGGCGGTCGACCGCTACGACCCGTCGTCGGCCACCGGCGGACCGCTCGGCTACCTGGTGCCGAGCATCCGTGGCGAGATGAAGCGGCACCTGCGGGACTACTCGTGGGCGGTGCGGGTCCCGCGCGACCTGAAGGAGCTCGCCGTCACCGTCGGGCGGGTCGCCGACGAGATGGGGCGGCGGCTCGGCCGCCCGCCGCGGCCGTCGGAGATCGCGGCCGAGGTCGGTGTGCCCATCGGCGAGGTCGTCGACGCGCTCGGCGCGCTGGAGTCCCACCACGCCAAGTCCCTGGACGCGCCGGTCGGCGACAACGGTTCGGGTGAGGAGCTGCCACTCGCCGAGCGGATGGGCTCCGAGGACCCGGCACTGGACCTCGCCGCGCACGGCCCCGGCATGCGGGCGGCGCTCAACGAGCTGCCCGAACGGGAGCGGCGGATGCTGGTCCTGCGCTTCTACGGCGACCGGACCCAGTCCCAGATCGCCGCCGAGCTGGGCATCTCGCAGATGCACGTCTCGCGGCTGCTGTCGCGGACCCTGGCGCGGCTGCGCGAGCGGTTGGCCGGCGACTGAGGATCCCCGGCCGCCCCGCCGCCGGCGCGGCGGCGGGGCCCGCAGGCTCACCCCGGCAGCGTCTCGCCGCCGACCGGTGCGAGGACCTCGCCGGTGTAGTAGGACGACAGTCGCGGCGCGCGAAGAACACGAAGGACGGAGCGATCTCGTCCGCCGACGCGGGGCGTCCCATCGGGGTCTGCTCACCGAATCCCTCGACCGTGTCCGGTGGCATCGTCGCCGGGATCAACGGCGTCCACACCGGACCGGGGGCGACGCAGTTGACCCGGATGCCGCGTGGGGTCAGCGACTGCGCGAGCGAGTAGGTCAGCGACTGCACCGCGCCCTTGGTGGCCGAGTAGTCGATGAGGCTCTTGTTCCCGCGCAGGCCGTTGATCGAGCCGGTGTTGACGATCGCACCGCCGTCGGGCAGGTGCTCCAGGGCCGCCTTCGTGACCCGGAAGTAGCTGTGGATGTTGACCTCGAAGGTCCGCAGCCAGGCGTCGTCGTCGATGTCGGTGAGTGCGTCGACCGGCTCCTGGGTGGCGATGTTGTTCACGACGGTGTCGAGCCTGCCCAGCTCCTCGACGGTGCGGCGCACGACCTCGGCACAGTGCCCGGCGTCGCCGAGGTCACCGGGCAGCGTCAGGCAGCGCCGTCCCTCCGCCCGGACGAGCCCGGCGGTGTGCTCGGCGTCGGCGTGCTCGTCCAGGTAGGCCAGGGCGACGTCGGCACCCTCCTTGGCGAACGCGACGCACACCGCACGCCCGATCCCGGAGTCGCCGCCGGTGACCAGGGCGACGGTGCCGGCGAGCAGGTCGCGGCCCCGGTAGCCGCGCATCTCGTCGCGGGGCTCGGGGTCCATCGCGCCGGTGTCACCGGGCGGGGTCTGCTGCTGGGCGGGCGGGCTGTCGGGCACGGGGCTCCCCTCTCGGGTCGGTCCGGGGCCGGCGCCGGTGACGCGACCTCGTCGGGACGGGGTGGGCACCGGCGGGCACCACCGAGGGGGGAACACGGCCGCACCCGCCGGCCGGACCACGCCTACCCGGGCCGTCGGGGGTGAAACGACGTGCGTGTGCGCGCCTCCCGGTGGGGTAGTCCGGTCCCCGTGCGGCCGTCCGGTCGCACGGCACGAGAGGAGACCCGATGGACGCGCAGCGGGCACGCACCCTGCTCACCGAGGAGCTGGACCGGCTCGAGGACGGCCCGGTGGTCACCGAGCAGCCGGCCCCGGGCGACGACCGCGTCGGCGAGGGTCTCGACTTCGGCGACGAGGGCTCGCGGGCCTACGAGTCGATGGCCCACGACCTGGACGAGCGCACCCGGCGCGCCCGCACGGTCCGCGTCCGGGCGGCACTCACCCGGCTCGACACGGGCGAGTACGGCCGGTGCGACGTGTGCGGCGAGCAGATCGACGACGAGCGGCTCGAGGTGCGCCCCCGACACCGACCGGTGCCGCGACCACCCCGAGGACGACGCGCAGCTACCCGGCCCCGTCGAGGGCTGAGCGTGCCGACGGGCCCGGCCCCCGTCCGGGGTGCCGGGCCCGTCGCCGTGCTGCGACGGCTTCTCAGGCGGTCGCGCCCTCCGGGTGCACCGGGTGCTTCCCCTCGGCGAACTCCTCGATCAGCTTCGCGCAGAACGCGTCGAGGTCGTCGGGGTTGCGGCTGGTCACCAGGCCGCTGTCGGTGACGACCTGCTCGTCGACGACGGTGGCGCCGGCGTTGCGCAGGTCGGTCCGGATGCTCGGGAACGAGGTGAGGGTGCGGCCCTTCACCACGTCGGCCTCCACCAGGGTCCACGGGCCGTGGCAGATCGCGCCGACCGGCTTGCCTGCGGTGAAGAAGGCCTTCACGAACGCCACCGCGGTGGCGTCGGCCCGCAGGTTGTCCGGGTTGACGGTGCCGCCGGGCAGCACCAGGGCGTCGTAGTCGTCGGCGGACACGTCCGCGA
>NZ_JAHLEL010000003.1 GCF_020131355.1 Pseudonocardia sp. ICBG1293 | reverse complement strand
CGCGCCCCAGTACTTGATCATCCCGATCTCGATCCGGGCGTTCGACGCGCCGACCTGGTCCATCGTCCACGCGGCGTGCAGGGTCAGCAGCCGCGCCGCGGCCATGTCCGCCGCCGACTGCGCGACCATGTCCTGCACCATCTGCTTGTCCGCGAGGCGGGTCCCGCTCGCCGTCCTCGACACGGCGCGCTCGCAGAGCATGTCGAACGCCCGCCGGGACTGGCCGAGCCAGCGCATGGCGTGGTGGATGCGTCCCGGGCCGAGCCGCTGCTGGGCGAGCCGGAAACCGTCACCGGGGCTGCCGACGAGGTTCGTCGCCGGCACCCGGACGTCGCGGTAGAGGACCTCGGCGTGACCACCGTAGATCTCGCCGCCGATCTCGGGGTGGTCCATCACCGGGATGTCGCGGGCGACGTCGAGTCCGGGGGTGTCGGTCGGGACGATGATCATCGACGCGCGCTGGTACGGCGGTGCGTCCGGGTCGGTCACCACCATCGCGATGAGGAAGTCCGAGCCGGTGGCGTTCGAGGAGAACCACTTGTGGCCATTGATGACGTAGTCGTCGCCGTCGCGCACGGCCCGGGTGGACAGCATCGTCGGGTCCGCGCCGGCGCCGGGCTCGGTCATCGAGAAGCAGGACCGCAGCTCGCCGCGCAGCAGCGGGTGCATCCAGCGCTCCTTCTGCTCCGGCGATCCGCCGATCGCGAGCAGCTCGGCGTTGCCCGAGTCGGGCGCCTGGTTGCCGAACACACCCGGCGCGTAGCGGCACTGGCCCAGGATCTCGTGCATCAGCCCGAGCGAGACCTGCCCGAACCCGCCGCCGCCGAGCTCCGGGGGCAGGTGCGCCGCCCACAGGCCCTGCTCCTTGACCTGCTCCTGGAGCGGGGCGGTGATCCGGGCGAAGGTCTCCCGGTCCAGGTCGAGCGTCTCCAGCGGGATGATCTCGTCGCGGACGAAGCCGCGCATCCACTTCAGCTTCTCCTCGAACTCCGGATCGGTGCTGAAGTCCCACGCCATCGCGTCCGCCTCCCGACGAGCCTCGTTGCCACGGCGAACGTAACCCAGCACCGAGCCACGGCGACAGGGCCGCCGTCCGGCCGCCGTCCGGCCGCCGACCGGCCGGTGATCGACGGTGCGCGCGGTGATCCGCTCCCCGGGTGCGTCCGGACGCACGCAGGGAGCGGATCACCGGGCGGGGATCGGATCACTGAGCGGGCGGCGGATCGACGTGCGGCGGCGGACCACCGGGCCGACGCGGCGATTGCGCCGGTCCGCGTCGCCGGGGAGGCTCGGGGGATGACCGACGAGGCTCCCGTCCCCACCCACCCGGCGGGTGTCCCGGCCGATCTGGTGGACCTGTCCTACGAGCCGCTGACGCCCACGGCGTTCCTCGACCGGGCCGCGGCGGCGCACGGGGACCGGGTCGCGGTCGTCGACGGTGACCTGCGGTTCACCTACACCGAGTTCCGGGACCGCTGCCGGCGACTGGCGGGCTCGCTCGCCGCGCTGCACGGCGGGCGCCCGGTCGCGGTGCTCGTGCCGAACACCCACGTCGGGCTGGAGGCGGCGCACGCGGTCCCCTGGTCGGGCGCGGCGCTGGTCGCGGTCAACACCCGGCTGTCGGCGGGCGAGGTCGCCTACATCCTGGAGCACTCCCGCGCCTCGGTGCTGGTGGCCGACCCGGTGTTCGACGACCTCGTCGCCGAGGTCACCGCCCGCCTCGACACCCCGCCGCACACCGTGCGGGTCGGCCCGGACTACGAGCGCCTCGTCGAGCAGGGGGAGCCCACCGCGGTGCGGCCGGGCGACGAGCGCGGCCTGCTGTCGATCAACTACACGTCCGGGACCACCGGGAACCCGAAGGGCGTGATGTACCACCACCGGGGTGCCTACCTGCAGGCACTGGCGATGGTCGGGCACACCGGGCTGACCGCGTCGTCGGTGCACCTGTGGACGCTGCCGATGTTCCACTGCAACGGCTGGTGCTTCCCGTGGGCGGTCACCGCGGCCGCCGCCACGCACGTCTGCCTGCCGAAGGTCGAACCGTCCCGGATCTGGCAGCTCGTGCGCGAGCAGGGTGTCACCCACCTCAACGGGGCCCCGACCGTGCTGTCGATGATCGCCTACGCCCCGGAGGCCGGGCCGGTGGAGACGCCGGTGGCCGTCGCGACCGGGGGAGCGCCGCCGAGCCCGGCCATCCTGCGCCGGATGGCCGAGCTCGGGTTCGAGGTGACCCACCTCTACGGGCTCACCGAGACCTTCGGTCCGGCGATGATCTGCGACTGGCGCCCGGAGTGGAACGACCTCGACGCCGACGCGCGGGCGCGGATGAAGGCCCGGCAGGGCGTCGGGAACATGATCGCCTGCGCCGTCCGGGTGATCGACGCCGACGGCGCCGACGTCCCGGGCGACGGGCGGACCACCGGGCAGATCGCGCTGCGCGGCAACAACGTCATGCTCGGCTACCTGGACGACGACCAGGCCACCCGCGACGCCGCGCCGGACGGCTGGTTCCGCACCGGGGACATCGGCGTCATGCACCCCGACGGCTACGTCGAGCTCCGCGACCGCTCCAAGGACGTGATCATCTCCGGCGGGGAGAACATCGCCAGCGTCGAGGTGGAACAGGCCATCGCCGACCACCTGGCCGTCCTGGAGGTCGCGGTGATCGCCGTCCCGGACGAGCGGTGGGGCGAGGTCCCCGCGGCCTGGGTGACCCTGCGCGAGGGGGCGAGCGCCACCGAGGACGAGATCGTCGAGCACGTCCGGGGCCGGCTGGCGCGGTTCAAGGCACCGAAGCGGGTCACCTTCGCCGAACTCCCGAAGACCTCGACCGGGAAGATCCAGAAGTTCGTCCTGCGCGACGAGGCGTGGGCGGGGGAGGAGCGCCGGATCCGGTAGCCGCGCCGCGGCCCCCCGCGGCGGTCCCGCCGGTGCTGCGCGGGACCGGAACGGACCGGCCCGGCGCCGCGGACACCGGCTGTGCGCCACGGGCCCTCACAGCGACGCGCGGTGCCGGCGACGCAGGCGCCCCGCGCGCCCGCGTCGACGCCCCCGGACCGGTCCCCCCGGGGAGGCCGGACCGGTCCCCCGGGAGGCCGGACCGGGACCGGGTCAGAGCGGGTCGGCCGCCGGCGCGTCCCGCCGCACCAGCGACAGGGCCGCCTCACCACCCAGTGGCACCCGGTGGGCACGCGGGTGATGACCCGCCTCGGTGACCACGAGGACCACGTGCGTCCCCGGCGCCACCCGGGAGCCGTCCACCGGGACGGCGAGCCGCCCGTCGGGTCCGGTCACCGCCCGGGCCAGCTCGGCGCCGCCGGCGTCGATCACCGTGCCGACCGCACCGGCCAGCGGCCGACCCCGGCCGTCCCGGACGATGCCACGCACCACCGGCGAGGTACCGGGTGTCCGGCCGTCGGCGTGGGCGGCCACCGCGACGCGGGCGTCCACGGCGGCGCCCACGGCGGTCCCGGCCGCGGGGTCGACGGCGGCGTCGCCCGTGGTGTCCGCGCCCCCGGTCGCCGGAGCCGGCCGTCGTTCGGCGGCGGCGAGCACGAGTGCGAGGAGCGCGGCGACCACGGCCGACCCCGTCAGGAGCACCCATCCGGCCCGGACCGAGCCGAACTCCGACGGCAGCCCGGTGGTGTGCGCACCGATCACCGAGACGAGCAGGGCCACGCCCAGCACCGACCCGACCTGCCGGGCGGTGTTGATCAGCGACGAGCCCGAGCCCCACTGCGGGGCGGGCAGCGCGGAGCCGACCACGGACGAGAGCGTGGGCAGGATCAGCCCGACGCCGAGCCCGGTGAGCAGCTGCCCGGGGAGCATGCCCACGCCGTAGTCGGGCGTGCGGCCCAGGTGGAGCAGCCACCAGACCGGCCCGGCCGCGAAGGCCAGGGCGCCGAGCGCCGCCGTCGCACCGATCCCGATCCGCGCCGACAGCCGCCCGGCGAGCCGCGAGACGACGACCACGACCATCGGCCCGGGCGCGAGCGCCAGGCCCGCGAGCTGCGCCGTCCAGCCCCAGGTCCCGGTCAGGTAGAGCACGTTGACGACCAGCATCCCGGCGAACCCGCAGGTGAAGGCCACCATCGTCAGCGCGGCGAGGCCGACGGCCGGCACCCGGACGACGGCGAGGTCCAGGGCCGGGACGGCGTGCCGTCGCGACCGCAGCACGACCGCGACCAGCCCGAGGACCGCGATCCCGGTGGCGGTGAGGACCTCCGCCGAGAGCCACCCGTCGTCCGGGGCGCGGACCAGGGCGTAGGCGAGCGCGCCGATGCCCAGGATCAGGGCCAGTGCGCCGAGCAGGTCGGGCATCCCGGTCCGTGCGACGTCGGACTCGCGCAGCGCCCGCGCCCCGGCCAGCAGCGCCGCGAGCCCGATCGGCACGTTCACCAGGAACACCCAGTGCCACGACGCCTGCACGAGCAGCCCGCCCAGGGGCGGACCGAGCGCCGCGGCGACGGCGCCGATCGAGGCCCACGCGCCGACGGCGCGGCTGCGGTGCTCGGCCGGGTACGCGGCGAGCAGCAGCGACAGCGAGGTGGGCATGACGAAGGCCGCTCCCACGGCCTGCACCGCCCGCGCCGCGACCAGCAGCACCACGCTCGGCGCCACCGCGCAGGCGACCGAGGCGAGGGTGAACACGGCGAGCCCGACCAGGAAGACCCGCTTGTGCCCGAAGCGGTCGGCGAGCCGCCCGGCGAGGGCGAGGAACGCCGCGAACACCACGGTGTAGCCGTTGAGGATCCACGACATCTGCCCGAGGTCGGTGCCGGGGAACGAGGCGCGGATGTCGGGGAAGGCGATGTTGACGATGAACAGGTCGAGGCTCGACAGGAACGCCGCCGCCGACGTGATCAGCAGGACGACACCGGGCCGGGGGGCGGGCATGGCGGTCCTCTCGATACGGACTGATCGGTCCGGTCCGACGGGCGGGCAGGGCGGGCGGGCCGGGCGGCACCGGGCGACGGGGCGGGTGGTCAGGCCCCGACGAGGCGCCGGGTGAGGCGCACGGCGGTGTCGGCGCCGCGCCGGAGACCGTCCGGGTCGCGGTGGGCGGCCTGCATGAACAGCCCGTCGACGACCAGGCAGAGCTCGTCGGCGAGCCGGTCGGGGTCGTCGGTCCCGAGCTCCCCGACCAGTCCGTCGATGACCGCGCGTACCTCCGCCAGGTGTTCCCGGGCGAGGGTGGCCGGTGTGCCGGCCCCGACGGAGGTGTCCGCGCCGTCCGTGGAACCGGCGGGGGAGTCGTCGGGGAACTCGACGAGGTAGTTGCGGAAGGCGCACCCCCGCGAGCCCGTGCGGGTCACCAGGTCGCCGAGCTCGCCGACCAGGGCCACGAGCCGGTCGCGCGGGTCGTCGCCCGCCGCGTCGAGGGCCCGGTGGATCGCGTCCACCCGGCGCTCACGGACCCGGCCGAGGTAGCCCGCGACCAGGTCGTCCTTGGTGGTGAAGTGCTGGTAGAGCAGGTTCTTCCCGGTGCCGGCCTCGCTGATGATCCGGTTCATCCCGACCGCGCGGACCCCGTGCGCGTAGAACAACCGCGACGCGGTCGCGAGGATGCGTTCCCGGGTGCCCGGGGCGGGCGTGCGAGCCATCCGGCGATGATAGCGGACCGATCGGTCCGTTCGTGGCGTCGTGCCGGAAGTGGCCGGTCCGGCCCCGGGAGCCGGCATCAGGGACCGCTCGTGACGACGTCGTCGAGGGGGACCGGCGCGCCGCGCTCGGCCCACAGGCGCTCGCCGGGGGTCCCCGGCCCCGGCGGGCGCAGCCCCTGGATGAGCCAGAGCTCCCGGGAGGTCTCGTCGACGTGGAGCTCCCAGTCCAGCGACCGCTCGGCCATGAAGGGGGTCAGCAGGTCGCGGACCCGGCCGATCAGGCGGTCGCGCGCGGACGCGTCGGGCAGGGTCCGGGCGATGTGGTCCACCTGGATCCGCACGGACCGCTCCCGGGGGACCCCGCCGATGAACAGCGCACCGGGTTCGGCGGCCTGGAACACCACGCCGACGTAGAACGGCGGCAGCATCGAGTAGATGCCGGTGATGCCCTCGGCCAGGATCCGCCGGTCGTCGGGGTCGAGGCAGTCGGCGCTGTGGTGGACGGTCCAGAGGGGCATGGGAGGCCTTTCCGTCGTTGCAGGGTCCCGGGGAGCTTAACGGACCGATCGGTCCCGGACCAGACGGTCCGTCACGACGTGCCGCGCTGTCGTCGGGCGGCCCGGCTCCCGGGAGCGCTCGTCCGCGTGCGGGGGTCAGGACAGTGCGCTCAGCGAGCGCCACTCGTCCCAGGGGATCGACCAGTCGTAGAGGTCGCCGTCGGCCGCGGTCAGCGGCTGCGAGCTGCCGGTCACCTCGACCGGGTCGCCGAACACGGCGCTCGCGAAGAACTCCTTCGCGTCCCGTGTGGACAGGTTGATGCAGCCGTGGCTGACGTTGCGGTTGCCCTGGGCCCACGACGAGGCGGGGTTGGCGTGGATGAACTCGCCGTTGTTGGAGATCCGGACCGCCCAGAACTGCGGCTCGTCGACGTAGCCGTAGTCGGGGTTGCTCATCAGCACCTTCTCCGACTTGGCCATCACCACGTGCACCCCCGAGCGGGTCACCCGGCGAGGGTCGGACTCCAGCCCGTAGGAGGCGTCGTAGCGGGCGACCTCCGCGCCGTCGCGGACGACGACGATCGCGTGGCTGCGGGTGTCGGCCTTCACGACCTGGCTGCGCCCGACGGTGAAGGTCCGGTCCAGGTCGTCGGTCACGTAGGTGCCCCCGCCCAGGTCGAGCCCGCGCAGCGCACCCCGCACGTGGACCCGCGTGTGCGCGGGCCAGTAGGACCTCGGGCGGTAGTGCACCCGCGAGCCCTCGGCGGTGTCGGGCAGCCACGCCCAGGCGCCCTCGACCGTCCGCGACGCGGTGACGCTCAGCTGCCGCTCGACGGCGGCCTTCGCCTCGTCGGGGAGCGTCTCGCCGAACCGCAGCACCACCGGGGCGCCGACGCCGACCTCGCCGCCGTCCCGATGTTCATCGTGGCCTCGACCGTGTCGTCCGGGTCGACGGTGCTGAACGGCGCCGCCGGTACCGGGCGCCGGTCCTGCGGGCCCAGCACTCAGGTGCCCGACCACCGGTAGGTGGTGGCGAACTCCAGCGGCTCCGCGGCGGTCCAGGTGCGGCCGTCGGGGGACAGGGTGCCGGGGACGGTGACCGGCCCGTCGCCGGAGTCGGCGGTGAGCGCGACGCCGTCGAGGGTCCCGGTGCTGACGCCGGTGCGGACCGGGCCACGCGGGGCGACCGGGCCGGGGCCGCCCGGGGTGCTGGTGAGGACCTCGGGCACCGGTGGTGCGGGCGGCACGGCCGGGGCGGGCCGCAGGCGGTCGACGGCGCCGGCGAGGTTGCGGGCCAGCGAGCCGCCGCCGCCGCCCACGGTGTCCCCGACCCGGCCCCCGGCCAGCGCGGCGGTCCCGCCCGCGAGCAGGACCACCAGGGCGACCAGGGTGGTCGCGAGCACCGTCCAGGTGCGCCGGTGCACCGAACGCCGCCGCCGGCGTCGGGTGTGCCGCCCGCGCGAACGCTCCCAGGACCTCGACATGGCGGGGATCATGGCCCGCATGTCACCCACACGGGCGGTACGACACCCCGGTGACATGTGATCGTTGCCCGGGCGCGTCCGGAGCACCGGCGTGACAGGGTTCGGCCATGAGCTACGACGTCGCCGCCGTCCGCAGCCGTTTCCCCGCCCTGCGCGCCGGGATCGCCCACTTCGACGGGCCCGGTGGCTCCCAGGTCCCCGACGCGGTCGCGGGGGCGGTGGCGGCCGCCATGACCTCCCCGCTGGCCAACCGTGGGACGGTCACCAGCGGGGAGCGCGCCGCCGACGCGATCGTGCTCGGCGCCCGCTCCGCCATGGCCGACCTCCTCGGCGTGGACCCGCGCGGGATCGTGTTCGGGCGCAGCATGACCGCCCTGACCTTCGACCTCGCCCGCACGCTGTCCGCGACCTGGTCACCGGGCGACGAGATCGTCGTGACCCGGCTCGACCACGATGCGAACATCCGTCCCTGGGTGAGCGCCGCGCAGGCCGCCGGGGTGACGGTGCGGTGGCTGGACTTCGACCCCGCGACCACCGAGCTCGACGACGTGGCGCCGCTGCTGTCCGACCGCACCCGCCTGGTCGCGGTCACCGGGGCGTCGAACCTGGTCGGGACCCGTCCCGACCTGCCGGCGATCGCCGGGGCCGTGCACGCCGCCGGCGCGTTGTTCATGGTCGTAGGCGTCCCACTTGTCGAGCGAGGCGAGGTCCATCGGGGACAGCTTCCATGGCGCACGGGGTCGACCTGGCGG
>NZ_JAHLEL010000002.1 GCF_020131355.1 Pseudonocardia sp. ICBG1293 | reverse complement strand
GGCGCATCGCCTCCAGGCGCGCCCGCTTCTTGTCGTTGCTCTTGATCACCGTCCAGGGGGCGTCCTTGGTGTCGGTGTAGAAGAACATCGCCTCCTTGGCCTCGGTGTAGGCCTCCCACTTGTCGAGCGAGGCGAGGTCCATCGGGGACAGCTTCCACTGGCGCACGGGGTCGACCTGGCGGATCAGGAACCGGGTGCGCTGCTCGTCGCGCGAGACCGAGAACCACAGCTTGACCAGCTGGATCCCCGAGCGGACGAGCATCCGCTCCAGCTCCGGGGTGGCGCGCAGGAACTCCATGTAGGAGCGCGGGTCGGTGAAGCCCATGACCCGCTCGACCCGGCCCGGTTGTACCAGGACCGGTCGAACAGCACGATCTCGCCGGCCGAGGGGAGATGCCCGACGTAGCGCTGGAAGTACCACTGCCCGGCCTCGCGCTCGGTCGGCTTCTCCAGCGCCACCACCCGGCAGCCGCGCGGGTTGAGGTGCTCGGTGAACCGCTTGATCGTGCCGCCCTTGCCCGCGGCGTCGCGTCCCTCGAACAGCACGACGATCCGGTTCCGGTGTCCTTGACCCAGTTCTGCAGCTTCAGCAGCTCGATCTGCAGCAGCCGCTTCTGGCGCTCGTACTCGACGCGGGAGAGCCGGTCGTCGTAGGGATAGCCCTGACGCCAGGTGTCGACCGGGCTGCCTTCGGGGCCGACCAGGGTGGGGTCGTCGTCGTCGGAGTCGTCGACCCGGAACGTCGCGGGGTCGGCGGCCGCAGGGTGCGGGAGGAGGGCGTCGGGGGCGTCGGCCCGGGGCTCGACCGGTGTCTCGTCCACGGTGGCAACGCTGCGCCCCGGGGGTGGCCGCACGGACACACCGGAGTGACGCGCGGGTGATCAGCGGGCAGCGGGACGGGGCCGGTCGTGCCAGTAGCCCTGCGCGTGCACCCGCTCCGGCGCGACGCCGGCGTCGTGCAGCATCCGGCGCAGCCGTGCGACCCGGGTGCTCTCGGTCGCGTTCCAGGCGTAGAAGCGGTCGCCCAGACGGGCCGCCGCGGCACCGTGGGCCCGCGTCCAGTCGGCGACGGCGTCGAGCAACGGCCGCCCGGGCCGCCGGCACAGCTCGACGGTGCGGCCCGGGTGGGTGGCGGTGAGGCCGACGGCATCGGCCGGGTCGCCGACCTCGACCAGCACCCGCCCGCGGTGCCGCGGCCCCAGCGAGGCCAGGATCCCGCGCACCGCGGGCAGTGCCGTCTCGTCGCCGGTGATCAGCAGCTCGGTGGCCTGCCCGGGGGCCACTGCACGCCGTGGTCGGGGTTCCCCCGCCGTGCGTCCGGACCGGACAGCAGCACGGCGTCGCCGGGGCGCGCCGCCGCCGCCCACGCGCTCGCCGGCCCCGGCCGGGCGTGGCCGAACACGTCGAGGTCGACCTCGCCGCGGTCCGGCCGGACCGCGGCGGGGGTGTAGCTGCGCATCACCGGCCGGATCTGTGCGGGCAGCGCCCGCAGCCGGGCCCTCCACTCGTGCTCGACCAGCCCGGGCTCCAGGACCGCCGGGTACCCGTCGTCGGGTGGCACCAGCAGCTTGATCCGCTGGTCACGGCCGTGCGGGGCGAACCGGGACAGCGCAGGCCCGCCCAGGACGATCCGCCGGAACCCCGGCGACAGCACGCCGACGGCGAGCACCCGCGCGGCGAACAGGACGTTCGGCGACCCGGCGAAGGCGGTCACCGGGCCAGGACCCGCTCGATGTCGTCGAGCACCTTCTGCCCGCCGAGCGGACCCACCCCGGTGATCCAGACCGACTGGTCGACCGGGTGCAGCCGGGGGAAGGCCTGACCGCGCACCGCCGCCACGGAGGGCGGCACCGCCGAGGCCGCCGACGGGTCGGCCGCGGTCAGGAACACCTCGTCGGCGCGGGCCTGCTGCACGAGCTCGGGGGAGAGGTCCACCGAGATCGAGTTCTCCCAGTCCCGGGCCGGGATGGTGAACCCGGCGCACTCCAGGGTGCTGCCCGCGAACGAGGTCGGCCCGTACAGGGTGAGGAGACCGTCGCGCGGACGGATCATCTGCGCGGTGCGCCCTGCGGTGTCGTGGGTGCGGGCGACCTCGGCGCACCGGTCCTCGTAGCGGGTGAGCAGCTGCTCGGTCCCGGCCTCGCGGCCGAGCGCCCGGCCCACGAAACGGACGTTGTCCCGCCACGGGTCGGCCTGCGAGGCGAGGAACGCGGTCGGGGCGATCGCGCTGAGCCGGTCGTACAGCGCGGCGTGCCGGGACTCGGTCCCGAGGATCAGGTCCGGCTGCTGCGCGGCGATGCGCTCCAGGTCGGGTGCCGCGACGGTGCCGACCACGGTGACCCGCGTGCCGGGCTCGCCCAGGTAGGCGGGCACGCCGGTGCCCTCGGACAGAACGGCCGCGCCCACCGGTTCGGCGTCGAGCGCGACGGCGGTGTCGAGCTGGACCGGCTCCAGGACGACGACGCGCTGCGGGGCCGCCGGGACGGTGACCTCACCGCGCGCGGTCGCGACGGTACGGGTCGCATCGGCGGAGCCGGACGCGTCGCCGGCGGGGCCGGAGCAGCCGGCGAGGATCAGGGTGAGCAGCGCGGCGAGCGCCACCACGGCCCGGGGCGGGGTCACGGAGGGTCTCCTTCGTCAGATGTGAGGTCACCCTAACCCGTGCTCGGCGGGGAGGGACTGTCCGTTTCGGACGGGAAATCCGCTCGCCGTCCGCGCGCGACCCGGGCAGCATCCGGGCGGTGATCGAGCAGTTCGTCCGCGACGGGTGGGTGCACCTGCCGGGTGCCGTCCCCGCGGACCTCGCCGCCCGATGCCGTGCCCTGCTGCGGGCGGCGCTGCTGCGCGACCGGGGTGTCGACCTCGACGACCCGACCGGGTGGGACCGCCCGGTGCTGCGGGTCGGGGGGATGGCCGACCCGGAGTTCACCGCGTCCGCGGGCACCCCGGCCCTGCGGTCGGCGTTCGACGCGTTGGTCGGCGCCGGACGGTGGCGCCCGCGCACCGGGATGGGGACGTTCCCGATCCGCTTCCCGGTCCCGGGCGAGCCCGGCGACGACGGCTGGCACGTCGAGTCGTCGTTCGCCGGACCCGACGGCGGCCCGCGGCTCGCGGTGGACTCGCGCGGGCGCGCGCTGCTGATGCTGTTCCTCTACACCGACGTCGGCCCGCGCGACGCGCCGACGCTGCTGCGGACCGGCTCTCACCACGCCGTGGCCCGGCTGCTCGCCCCCTACGGCAGCGCCGGGGCGGAGTGGTCGGCGTTCTGCGCCGAGGCGGTCCCGGCGACCGCCGGGTGCCCCGAGGCCGCCGCCGTCGGCCGGGCCGGCGACGTCTACCTGGTGCACCCGTTCGTGGTGCACCGGGCGCAGGTGATGTCCCCGTCCGCCGCCGGGCCCCGCGTCATCGCCCAGCCGCCGCTGGAGCCCGCGACGGAGCCGGCGTTCGACCTCGTCACGGGCACCGCACCCGTCGAGCGGGTGGTACGGGAGGCGCTGCGGTGAGCGCTCAGAGCTGGACGCCGCGGGTCAGTGCCCCGTCGACGACGAGGTTGGTCCCGCTGATCCGGCTCGCCCGCGGGCTGACCAGCGACACCACCGCGTACGCGGTCTCCTCCGGGGTCCCCATCCGGCCGGTCGGGTTGAGGCCCATGGCGTGGGCGTACAGCGCGGGGTCGTGCTGCTCGACGTTCTCCCAGACCCCGCCGGGGAAGTACACGTTGCCGGGGGAGACGGCGTTGGCCCGGATGCCCTTCGGGGCGAGGTCGAAGGCGAGCCCGGAGACGTAGTTCACCAGCGCGGCCTTCATGACGCCGTAGGAGCCGTCGGCGAAGTCGATCTCCCGGCCGGACACGCTCGACACCGCGGTGACCGAGGCGGCGTCGCTGCGCTCCAGGTGCGGCAGCGCGGCCTCCACCAGCCGCACCGTGTGCAGCAGGTCGATCTCGAAGCTCGAGCGCCAGTTCTGCTCACCCGGGCCGATCGCGAGCGCCGACACGTTCGCGACCACCGCGTCGACGGCCCCGAAGCGCGCGGCGGAGTCGGCCACCCAGCCGGTCAGCGCGTCGCCGTCGGCGACGTCGACCGCGGTCCCGGCGACCTCCCCGGCGCCCGCGGCGCGCAGCTCCTGCTCGGCGGCGGCGACACCCTCGGCGTCGCGGGCGCAGAAGGCGACCCGCGCACCCTCCGCCGCGAGCCCGGCGACGACCGCCCGCCCGATCCCGCGCGACCCGCCGGTCACGAGCACGACACGACCGTTCAGCAGCATGTCCACGGCAGGGGCCTTCCTAGAGGGAACGGGACTGTTCGCGCAGGTGCCGGTGCACCCCGCCGTAGGCGGCCGCGGTGGGCAGCAGCGCCTTCGCGATCCTGGTGACGGCGCTGTAGTTGGTGTCGACGACGTTGGCCAGCGGGGACTCCGCGGCCTGGGTGAGCAGCTGATAGGCGTCCAGCCGGTCCAGGCCGTACAGCTCGCCCAGCCAGGCGATCATCCCGACCTGGCTGGCCCGCCACGCGTCCTCCAGCGGACGGGCGGACCCGACGACGACGTAGTGGGTGTCGGTCTCGATCCGCGGCCACGCCAGCGCCGGGGCGTTCTTGATCAGCTCGACGATCAGGACGACGTCCATCGCGCCCTCGACGGCGGTGCCGCAGCTCTCGCCCTCTCCCTGGCGGTAGTGGCCGTCGCCGACCGAGAACAGCGCGCCGGGCACGTTGACCTGCAGGTAGCAGGTGGCGCCCGCCCGCATCTCCGGGGTGTCCATGTTCCCGCCGAACACGTCGGGGACCAGGGAGCTGCGCACCTCCCGTCCGGGCGGGGCGACGCCGACGGTGCCCAGCATCGGGTTGCACGGCAGTTCCAGACGCAGGTCCGCGCTGGTGGCCTCGAACAGCATGGTCCCCGCGGCCCGGTCGAGCTGGTAGATCCAGGTCCGCTCCGGCAGCGGCTCGTGCAGCAGGGCGGTGCGGTCGGTCGTCGACAGCGCCCCGAACAGCGGGATCAGCGTCGAGGCGCCCCAGTCGCGGGCGGGGGTCAGCTCGACGATGTGGACGGCCAGGGTGTCGCCCGGCTCCGCGCCCTCGACGTGGAACGGCCCGGTCTGCGGGTTCACCTCGCTCATGTCGAGCACCGCACTCGGACGGTCCGAGGTGGACGTGAGCCGCCCGGAGAACGCGTCCTCGGTCCACAGTCGCAGGCAGGTCCCCGGCGCGACCCGGCGGACCGGCGGCGCCCCGCCGAACGTCCACGCGAACTCGTGCCGTTCCGGCCGGTAGTCGACGACGCGCATGGGTCGCATCCTGGACCGCCGGGCCGGGCGCGGGCAACGGTTGCACCGTGGCCCGGGGGCCACGGCTCCTCCGGTCCCCGGGCCGCCCGCCGAGCCGGTACCGTGCCGCGATGGCCCGGTACTACGACGTGCACCCGCAGAACCCGCAGCCGCGCAGCATCAGCCAGGTCGTGGACCTCGTGCGTTCCGGCGGGCTCATCGCCTACCCGACCGACTCCTGCTTCGCGCTGGGCTGCTCGCTGGGCAACCGCGACGGTCTGGACCGGATCCGGCAGATCCGCAAGCTCGACGACCGGCACCACTTCACGCTGGTCTGCGCGGAGTTCGCCCAGCTCGGCCAGTTCGTGCAGATCTCCAACGCCGTGTTCCGCGCGGTGAAGGCCTCCACCCCCGGCAGCTACACCTTCATCCTGCCGGCGACCAAGGAGGTGCCCCGGCAGCTGCTGCACCCCAAGAAGAAGACCGTCGGCGTGCGGATCCCCGACCACGCCACCACCCAGGCGCTGCTGGCCGAGCTGGGGGAGCCCCTGCTGTCCTCCACCCTGCTGCTGCCCGGTCACGACGAGCCGATGACCCAGGGCTGGGAGATCAAGGAGGAGCTGGAGAACCAGGTCGACGCCGTCATCGACTCCGGGGACTGCGGCACCGAGCCGACCACCGTGGTCGACCTGTCCGGCGACGAGCCGGAGATCGTGCGGTACGGCGCGGGGGACCCGTCCCGGTTCGAGTGAACACCCGCCGCCGCAGCCCTCCGGCGCGGCCGCCCGGCCGCCCGGCGTGCCGGTCCGGGCACCCGTGGTGATCCGCCGGCAGGGGCCGCGCCGTCCGCCCGTCCACGATCCACCGCCCACCGCATCAGGACGGGCGCTGGGCGGACCGACGAGTAGGCTTCGCAACCGTCCCGCCCGCTACCCGAGCGGGTACTGACGTGGCGTCCGACCCCGGGCGCCGTCCGAACGGTTCGGAGGACGATCGCGTGGCGCGAGACGACCCGCCGCCCAACCCGTCCGGCCCGGCGGGTGCCTCGGCCGGGGACGCCGTCCTGGCCGCGATCGCGCACCGGCTGCGGGCCCGTTCCGAGCGCCAGCAGCTGCTGACCGAACGCCTGCGGGCCGGTGAGCTGCGTCC
This sequence comes from Pseudonocardia sp. ICBG1293, assembly GCF_020131355.1. Classification (GTDB taxonomy): domain Bacteria; phylum Actinomycetota; class Actinomycetes; order Mycobacteriales; family Pseudonocardiaceae; genus Pseudonocardia. Next base: position 3,938 of record NZ_JAHLEL010000002.1, on the reverse strand, counting down.
CGGTGCGCTGGCCGACCTCGCGGAGCTGGCCGCGGCCGCCCGCCGCGGCGCCCGGGACGGCGACCACATCCTCGTCCTCGCCGGTGCGCCCCGCGGGCCCCGGCTCGCCGCCCCGCCCACACCGCTCGGTCAGGTGCTCAACACCGTCGTGTCGGCCAGCGAGGCGGCCTCGCGCACGGTCGTCCCGCCGACGCCGAGCGTCTCGGTCGACGCGGCCGCCGAGCCGGTACTCGGTCAGATCCTGGCCGAGCTGCTCGCCCACGCGGCGGGCACGACGCCCGCGGGGGAACGCATCGAGCTGCTGACCCGCTGGGGTCCCGACGGCGGGATCGTCGTCGAGCTGCAGGGGACCCAGTCGCCGCGGCACCGCACCCCGGTCGAGGAGCTCGACCGCGCCCTGGGCTCCGCCACACCCGGCGGCCCGGTCGCCCCGCAGGAGATCGGGCTGCACGTGGCCGCCCGGCTGGCGCGTGCCATCGGCGCGCGGCTGGGTGTCCGCGCACCCGCCGGGAACTCCGCGGTCGCCCCGATCGCGGTGCTGCACCTGCCGTCCTCGGCCGTCGGCGGTGGCCGGTCCGAGGCCGCGGCCCCCGCCGCCGAGCCGCAGCCTGCCGAGCCGGTGGAGGCGTCCGGGAACGGGTCCACGGCGTCGCTGCGCCGTCCGGGCCCGGACGACACCCGTGCTCCCGGCCCCACCGCGGAGGCGCCGTGGCCGCCGCGGGACTCCCCGGCCGCCGGGCCCGAGCGGAGCTGGCCGCCGGCCGTCCCCGAGCGGGACGACCCCGCGGGCTGCCGCGTCGTGCCCCCCGCCCGGCGGGCGGGATCGCCGCTGCGACACCGTTCGCCGGCCCCCCCGCCCCGGGCGGTCCCCACCGGGGCGGCCCCGGGCCGGGCGGCATCGGACCGGGCGGTGGCGGACCGGGCGTCCCCGGACCGTCGGCCCCCGGACCGGGTGGTGCCGGCCCGGGTGGGCCCGGGCCCGTCGTGCGCCCGCCGCAGCCACCGGACGTGAGCCCGGGGCGCAACGGCGCCCCGCAGCCGCCACCCGCTCCGGAGGAGCCCCCGGCCACCGAGGCACTGCCCGTGGCCGGTGCGGCGGGGAGCACCCCGCCGGTGGAGCTGTTCGGACCGTTCGACTCGGAGGTGCCGGTGCCCGTGGACGACGCGGACGACACGCCGATCTTCGCCTCCGTCGCCTCGGCCTGGTTCCGGGAGCCGGGGTCGACCGAGACGACGGCGCTGCCCGTCACGCAGAACGACAACTGGCGGACCGCCGGCGACGCCGAGTTCGACGCCGCCCGGATCCGGGCCGACCGGGGCGTCGACCTGCCGACGACCGCGCAGGGACTGCCGCAGCGGCTGCCCGGCCAGGCGATGGTGCCGCCGTCCTGGCGGGACACCCCGAACGGTGTCGCGCCGACCGGGTCGCGGGAGCGTCAGCCCGACCGGGTGCGCAACCGGCTGGCCAGCTACCAGCGCGGCCTGCGCGAGGGCCGCCACCGCGCCGCGGAGGACCACGGCCCGCACGGCCCGGCGAACGGCTCCCTGAACGGCGCGCTCAACGGGGCGCCGGTGCCCGGCGGGCACCGCAACGGCCACCGGCTGGACGACGGCGACGACGACCGCAGCGTCGGCTGATCACCCGTCGTGCGGTGCCCCGGCCGCCCAGCCGTCCGGGTCGTCCCACGCCTGCAGGGTGCGGCCGCTGACGAAGCGCCGCCGGGCCCCGGTGACCGGGTCGTCGAACTCCAGGGCCCGGGAGAGCAGCTGCAGCGGCCGGGTGAAGTCCGCGGGCGGACGCCGGACCAGCTCGGGGTACACGTCGTCGCCGAGGATCGGGACGCCCAGTCCGTTCAGGTGCACCCGCAGCTGGTGGGTCCGCCCGGTGCGCGGGGTCAGCCGGTAGCGGGCCAGGTCCCCGCGGTGCCCGTCGAGCTCGATGCGGGTCTCGGCGTTCGGCTCCCCGTCCTCGGTGACGGCGGCGAACACCCCCGGTCGCTTCACGATGCGCGACACCTCGGTGCGCGGCAGCTCCAGGGTGGGGTCGTACCGGGCGAGCGCCTCGTAGGTCTTCGTGACCCGGCCGCGGGCGAACAACGTCTGGTAGGCGCCCCGCAGCTCGGGTCGCACCACCAGCAGCAGCACCCCGGCGGTGGCGCGGTCGAGCCGGTGGGCCGGGCTGAGGGCCGGTAGGCCGAGCTCGTGGCGCAGCCGGACGAGCACGGTCTGGCGGACGTGGCTGCCCCGCGGGATCGTCGCGAGCAGGTGCGGCTTGTCGACGACGACCACGTCGTCGTCGGCGTGCAGCACCGGCAGGCCGAACGGCACCGGCACCTCGTCGGGCTCGTCACGGTAGAGCCACAGCGTCGTCGAGGGTGTGTAGGGAGTGGCCGGGGTGATCGCGCCGGCCGCGGTCACGATCTCCCCGGCGGCCAGGCGCGCATCGATCCGCCCCGCGACGTGCGGGAACCGGTCGACCAGGTGGTCGCGCATCGTCGCCCACCCCTGCGTCGCCGGGGTGCGGACGCGGGCCGGCGCGAGGCCGTCGACCGTCGGGAGCGGGGAGGCCTCCCGGGACGTACGACGCCGGCGGGATCTCACGGGGGGACAGCCTACGATGGCCCCTCGTGAGCTGGACGTCCTACGGTGCCTACCTGCTGATCGTCGTCGGGCTGGTGCTGATGCCCGGACCCGACACCTTCGTGATGCTGCGCGCCTCGCTCGTCGGCGGGCGCGCGGGTGGGCTGTCGACGCTGGCCGGGGTGGTCACCGGCAACGCGCTGCAGGGCGGTGCGGCGGCGTTCGGGCTCGGCGTGCTCATCGCCGGGTCGCACACCGCGTTCACCGTGCTCCGCTGGGCCGGGGTGGTCTACCTGTGCGTGCTCGGGGTGCAGGCGCTGCGCGCCGCGCGCCGCGGGGACTACGCCGAGGTCCCCTCCGGCGGGACGCGGGTCCCGGTCCGGCGGTCGTTCGTGGTCGGGTTCGGCTCGAACATCACCAACCCCAAGGTGCTGGTCATGTACCTGTCGGTGCTGCCGCAGTTCCTCGTCCCCGGCGTGACGACCACCGCCGACGCCGTGCTGCTCGCGTTGTCGGTCGCGGTGCTCGGCGGCGTCTACGGCGTCGGCCTGGTCCTCGCCGTGCACCGGGCGCGGGCCTTCTTCACCCGCCGTCGCGTGCGCCGTGCCGGGGACGTCGTCGCCGGGCTCGCGTTGATCGGGTTCGGTGGGGCGCTGGCGGCGGGCTGACCCGCGAGACTTGCTTGCATGGTGGGTTCATGTTCATGATGTGGGCAAGACGTCGTCGTCGTTGCCCGGGGGGACCACCGTGTCGGACACCGTGATCGTGGTGAACACGGCGGTCGCCGTGCTCGCCGTCGTCGTGCTGATCGTGAGGTTCCGGCTGAACCCGGTGGTCTCGCTCGTGATCGGCGCCGTGTACCTTGGCCTGACCGCCGGGCTGGGCGTGACAGGCACGGTCGACTCGGTGACCGGTGGGTTCGGCGACATCCTGGCCGACGTCGGGCTGCTCATCGCCTTCGGTGTGCTGACCGGCGCGATGCTGCACCACGCGGGCGCCATCGAACGGCTGGTCTCGGCGCTGTTGCGGGCCTGCGGCCCGCGCGGGATGCCCTACGCCACCGCCGTCACGGTCTCCACCGCACTCCAGTCGATCTTCGTCGACGTGCTGCTGGTCATCTCCGCACCGCTGGCCCGCCGGATCGCCCCGCGCATCGGGGACAAGGGGCTGCCGCGGATGGCGACCGCCCTCGCGATCGGCCTGGAGTGCGGGATCGTGTTCATGGTCCCCGGTGTCGGCGCGGTCGCCCTCGCCGGCGTACTCGGGGTCCCGCTGGGCCAGATGCTGATCCTGGGCCTGGTCGTCGTGGTGCCGACGGTGCTCATCGCGACCGGCATCATGTCCGTGCTGCTGCGCCG
>NZ_JAHLEL010000001.1 GCF_020131355.1 Pseudonocardia sp. ICBG1293 | reverse complement strand
TCGTCGCGTTCGCCTGATTGGACTGCCTACCGGAACCATCGACCCCGCACGCAGTGCTGGCGTCCTCGACGTCTCGACCGACGGAGCCCACGATGCCCTGACGCCCATCATTCCGAACCTGACGCGACCCGTGGCCGGGCGAATCACCCCAACCAGCTCATCGTCGAGACGGTCGACAGCATCAGCGACATCGCGGAGCCCGAGTATGAGGTCCTGACCCGCGGCCGTTCTTTCTACGTCGCGCGCCCCTGGCTCCTTGCTGTCGAGTACGCCCGCGGCGGTAACGTCCGCTACTTGTGCTGCCGTTACGGTCTCCATCGAAGCTTGGTCGGTGTGCTTCCCGTCTACGGGGAGTCACCCGGCCCATATCACCTCTATGAAACATTCCTCAGCCGATCGCACGCTCGCTTCGCTCGCGATGAGTGGTCACCGGCCGCGTGGGTCGGCGCCCAAGCCGTTTACTCGACAGAGTTCGCGATCGACCGCGCACTCGACGCCGTCACGGCCGAGGCCGTCCTCTCAATGCTCCTTGATGCAGCGGGCCATGGGCCGGGGACTTCGCGCGTGCCCCTTACTGCGCTGCACCTCAACCCGGTGGGAAGAGCGCAGCTTCGTGCGCTCGGTGTTCATGATGACGCCTTCTTCACGACAGGTGCGAACTGCGTCATCGACATCGAACACGCGACCCTCGCCGAGTACATCGACGCGCTCGGTGGCCGTCAGCGGCGGGAGATGCGGCGTGAACAAAGAATCTTCGAAGGTGCCGGATACACGTTGTCGCGACGGGGTTTAAGCGATGTGTGGATGTAGCCGCCGTGTTGTGCACGCAGTTGCAGAGCAAGTACGGCGACCACGCTTCCTCCGTTACGGCTCGCCGGCAGTACATGACGAAGCTCGCCGAGGCTGCCGACGACCACAGCCATGTGCTTCTCCTCGAGGACGGCGAGCGCGCCGTCGGCGTCGTCATCTGCTTCGCGTGGGGCAACACACTCTACGTCCGACAGGCAGGATTCGACTATGCGCGAATCGGCCGCAACTTCGAGTACTTCAACCTTTGCATCTATTCAACCGTCCACCTTGCGATGCAGCAGTCCCTGCAGGCGGTGCATCTCGGGATGTCCTCATACACGGCCAAGCTCTCTCGTGGCGCGCGGATCGAACGTCTGGAGGGCCTCGCGATGTCCGCGACGGGAGAGTCTCCTACCGACCAAGAGGAGTTTGCGCGACGGCAGGACGGCCTGCGGTCGATGTTGGAGCGCGGCGACGGACGCGAGATCGACCGGGACGACAGCAGGTGATCGGCACACCCGCCTTCACCAGCAGCATCGGAATCGATGCGGGACAGGCGCGTGGGCAGTGAGTCAATGGCGTGAGGCTTCGCCCCTGGCGCGCCTGCTGCTCGTCGTGGTGCTCATGACCGGAGCCACCACATTTATGTTCGTACCGCTGCTCGCGCTGAGGCTGGATTCAGCGGGGCTCACGACGGCGACGGTGGGGCTCGTCGCCGGTTTATTGGCATTCTCGAGCCAGGCTTTCTCCCTAGTATGATCGGGTGGATCGTCGACCGTACTCGGCTGCGTTTCGTGCTCGCCGCGGGCTTACGGGACGGATCGCTGGATACCTCGTCCTCATCAGTGCGCTGAGTGAGCCGAATGACGACCCGAGTGTGCCAGCCCTAGTGGTCGGCGTGGTTTGTGTCGGGGTGGGGGGGTTCCCTGCTTACCCTCGCAATCAGATCGAGCTCGTCCGGCAGTGGTACGAGTAGCAGAGAGTGCTAGCGCTACGGCAACATTCTTGAATACAGGAGTCGTCGCCGGCCCCGCGCTCGGCGCCGCGGTCTATCCGGTCGGTTTTACTGTCATCCTATGCGCCTGCATCGCATCACACCTGTTTGTCACGCTGCTCTTCTCCCGTCGCCTCACTGCGCCCAACTTCTTCGCGATGACACGAGGAAGGCAGCCGAGCCGAAGGAGGCCGAGCAGGAAACGACCTCATGGCGATCTGCGATTCGCTATTGGGCGCCCTTGCTGCTGCTTTCTACTATGTTTGGTTCTACAGCCAATCAGTGTAATGCTGCCACTGTTGGCTCGAGAGTTGACCGGCACCATCGCGGCCGCGTCTGCTCTCTTCACCATTAATGGCATACTTTGCGTACTCTTTCAGTACACATTGCTGCAGCACGTGTTCTCCCGGACGTCCGGAGAGTGCTGCTGATCGTCGGTTTTGGATCTTTTGCGGTCGCGTACGCCGTATTGATCCCGTTCAGTGGGTGGGGTGCCCTGCTGGCCTATATTCTGCCCATGACTTTCGCTGAGCTGTTGATTGGCCCACTCTGGACCAAGAGATCGTCAAGTAGGTTCGCTCGGTCGTGCCGGAGTTGCGCTGGGCGCCGTTACGCTAGCAGGGTCGATCGGGACCCTGCTCGGATCGTGGGGCGCGGCGGATCTATTAGACGCCTTTCAATCGAGCGATGCTGCATGTGCGTACTTTGCGGGATCTCCCTTTTCGCAGTTATGGTGTGTGTTCTAGTTCCGCAGAATCAAGAAGATCTGGGTCGTAGTTCCTCGGCAAGTTCTCGCACCACCCCTAGACCTGCTGACCTATGCGGCCTTCGACCTCTTTGGAATTTAGACACAGAGTTATCGTCGCGAAGTATGCAGAAGCAGTATACTGCGGTGGGCTGCGCATCACTTCAGCACTGGATAAAAGTTCCCAGGCTCTGCATTATCAGACATTTCGGGCGCTTGCAGGGCTAGTGTCGCGTAAACGATGTTCTTTGACCGGGTCGGCAGTGGTTGAGTAGGTGGTCTGCGGGTTTGGTCCAGATGAACGGGTGGCAGCGTTCGTTCCAGCCGTCGATGAACCGGCCGATCGCGCCGATCAGTTCTCTGACGCTGCCGAAGCTGCCACGGCGAATGGCCTGGCGGGTGATGACCCCGAAAAAGACCTCGACCATGTTCAGCCACGATCCCGAGGTCGGGTGAAGTGCAGGGTGATCCGCGGGTTGCGGGCCAGCCAGGCCTTCACTGCGGGGTGCTTGTGGGTCGCGTAGTTGTCCACCACCAGGTGCAGCTTGCGCCGCGGGTAGGCCTTCGCGACCTGCTTGAGGAACCGCAGGAACTCCTGATGGCGATGCCGCGGCAGGCACGCCTGCTCGACCCGCCCGGTCGCGACCTCTAACGCCGCGAACAGCGTGGTGGTGCCGTGACGGACGTAGTCATGCGTCCGTTTCTCCGGGATACCGGGCATGATCGGCAGGATCGGCGCTGTCCGGTCCAGGGCCTGGACCTGGGATTTCTCGTCGACGCAGAGCACGACGGCCTTGTCCGGCGGGTTCAGATACAACCCGACGATGTCGCGGACCTTGGCTTCGAGCTCGGGATCGGTGGAGAACTTGAACGTCTCGGACTTCCACGGCTGCAGCCCCCACCGCCGCCAAATCTTGCCGATCCACACGTGGGAGATCCCGAGCTCGGCACCGAGCAGCCGTGACGACCAGTGCGTGACTCCGAGCCGCTCAGGCGGCGGTTCCAGCGTGGCGAGCACGACCGCGACCTCGTCGATCACCGGCGGCCGGCCCGCCTTGGGCCGGTCGGCCAGCCCGGCGATCCCCTCAGCGGCGTAACGCTTCTTCCACCCGATCACCGTCGCCTTCGACGCCCCGACCAGTGTGACGATGTCCTTGACCGCCACCCCGTCCGCGGCCAGCAACACGATCCTGCCCCGTCGGGCCAGTCCCGCCGAAACCGACGAGGAACGCAGCCAGGACTCCAGCACCTCGCGGTCGGCGGCCGGAACGTCCACGGTCACAGTCAACGGCACAGCTCATGATCCCGTAAACCAGCCCGTGAGTAAAGTAACCTAGTTACCGCAACACTAGTAACGGCTCCGGGTCGCGTTTCGGCAGGTCGGGCGAGCCGATAATCAATATTATGTTCGATCGAGCCTTGTTGGGTCGCTTGCTCATGCTAGCTAAAGCTAGCGTCAGGATACCCTGACAGGGGAGATCGTCAGGGTATCCTGACAGTATGGGGTGGACCTGGGACACTGGTTACGGACCGGCCTACGAACACGAGGGCTACGCCGCCGTAGTCCTCGATGGCGACACGGTCACCGGGATCCACGACGATCTGACCAACAGTCGGTTCGTGGGCTGGCGCGCCGCGTGTGTCTGCGGTTGGCGCGGGGAGAGGTTCTGGTCCCGCGCGGAGGTGGTGGCCACGGACTCCTGCTACGCCGAGCAGGTCGCGCTCTATCCGAGTTCAGCCAGTGTCGCCCCGGAGTCGGTGGAGGGCCCCGAGGAGGGCGAGGGTGCGCAGGGACAGTGGCGTACGCACCTGGGCGAGGCGCTGCCGGGGCTTGCGGTGCACGATGCCGCGGTTCGGTTGGCTGAGATCCGCGAGGAGCTGGACACCGCGGTCGGCCGGGCCCGGGCTGCCGGGGCGTCCTGGACAGTGATCGGTGACGCGGCCGGCCTGACCCGCCAGTCGGCCCACGAACGCTGGGGAGCGGCCTTCCCGCCCCCGCCCCGTTCGACGGAGGCCAGGACGAGGAGCACGCGATGAGCACCTGCACCCACCCCGGGCGCACGTCCACGGCTTGGTCGGTTCCGGACCGGTCGCCGTGGCGCCCGAGGAGACCCGTCTTGCCCTGGAACCGGCCGAGTGGGGCCACCTCGACGGACCGTTGCGCCGCGGGGAGCGCATGTCGGCTGCGATCGGGGCGTGCAGCAGTTGCGGGGCGCTGGTGGTGTCGGTGTCGACCTGGCACCCCGCCGACGGTCAGGGGGAGCACGCGGTGCAGTACCGGACTCCCTGGACTGCGATGCACGGTCCGAACTCGGCTGAGGCGGTACCGGCCGATCCTGCGGCGCGGCCGCCGCTCCCGGTGACGCTGGTGGGGTTCGGCGGTCAGGATCTGACGCCCCGTTGAAGCTGAGCCAAGGGACCGGCGGGTGCTATCGGGGGAGCCAGTCCCACCGGTCCGGGGACCGACGGGCGGCTGCGGCCGCGAGCGAACCCAGTGGTTCTGAGGCGAGGTCGTGCACGCAGGTGAGTAGCTCGACGGCGCGGTCCCCGAGCTGATGGCGCGCGGCTGCGGCTTCGTCGTGGGGAGTGGCCCCGCAGACGGTGCAGCAGTACCGCCCGAACCCGGTCCGGGTGATCTGGCAGTCGCGATCGAGCGCGGTCACCACCTCCACCAGGACGTCGGCGGGGTCCCTGCCGGTCCCGGCCAGCCGCCGACCGGAGGCACACGAGAGTTTCCCGGCGCCGTCGATGTCGGTGATCGGCAACGAGGGCCGGAGCATTTCCGTCCATTCCCGGGTGGCCCCGTTCTCCGTCATCTGCGGTGACGGATTGATGATCCCGTTCTCGTCCCACACAGGGCTGTCCGGATCGCCCCACACCTGGTAGCTCCGTTCGAGACGGGCGCATTCCTCCGGTGTGAGAACGACCCCGGTCGCGATTACGCGGGTCACCACTGCCGACCGGCACCGCCGGAATGTCTTGGGGAAGTGGCGGTAATCCGGGTCCGGCCGGTCGACTTCCGGCCGCACTTCGTAGACGTCTCCCGGAATCGTGCGGCCGAACGGATCCACGTAGCGGCTCGCGTAGGCACGGGCGGAGCCCTCGTCAGCCGTGACGTACACCCAGTCCGGCGAGTACTCCGCCCCCGCCATCGCGTAGGTGTAGGCGATGCCGAGCGCCGTAGCGCTGACCAGGCGCGCCCCCGGGCGCAGCCCTGGCGTCCCGCCGTGGAACCAGCGTCCTGCACCGCGACGCCCCGGCGTCGTGTCCTTCGACCGTCGCGCGCCGCTGCCGCGACGCCTGTCTCTCGATGTCGCCACAGGCGCACCATACGAGCCGCCACCGACACCCAGCTGTCCGTTGCACGCTCAACCACAACCCAACATCAGCACCTGCACTCAGCCACTTTTCGATCATCAACACACACCTATGCACAGTGTTATGATCTTGGTCGGCTCCGGTACGATGGGCTCGTGCTGCGCATCACCGCCATCGGCTCCGGAGCGGTCGAGTACCTGCTCCGCGGGTCGGGCTGCCGCGAGCACGCTCACGAGGCGGCTGCCGGGCAGCAGGGGCCGGGGTACTACACCGCAGCGGTGGAGCACGGCGAGGCCGTCGGGCGCTGGGCCGGGTCGGGTATGGAGGCAATGGGCCTAGATTTCCGCGACGGGGACTCTGTGAATCCGGATGACGTTCGGGCGGTTTTCGGGCAGCTCCGTCGACCGGAGTCGACCGAGGAGACGCCGGTCTATCTGGGTCGCCGGCCTGCGAAGTACAAGACTGAGCAGGAGCGATACGACGCGCTGGTCGCGAAGGAGTCCGGCGAGGTGTCGCCGGAGCGTGAGCGGGAGCTGCGCAACCAGGCAGCTACGGATGGTCGGCGTCCCGTTGCCTATTACGATTTCACGTTCAGTGCGCCGAAGTCGGTGTCGGTTTACGAGGCAGCGCTTAGGGCTACGGGAAACGTTGAGATGGCGGATGCGGTTTCCGCTGCGCATGACCGTGCAGTCGGTATCGCGATCGAGTACGCGGAGTCGCGGATTGCTTTCACACGGACGGGATGGCATGGGCGGTCGGTAACCGGGAACGAGTCGATCGGGCGCCACGAAGCCGGTACCGGAACGGTATGGACATTGTGGCGGCACTCGACCAGCCGGGAGAACGAGCCCCAGACGCACACCCACGCGGCTCTGCTCAACCGCACGGTGACCGCTGATGGGAAGATCGGGGCACTGGACGGGGCCGCGTTCCGGGCCTACAAAGAGGCCATCGACGCCGCGTACGTCCGGGCGTTGGAGCAGGAGGTCACGACCGCGTCCGGTGCGAGGTTCGAGCTGCGCCCGGACGGAGTGGCCCGCGAGATCGTCGGTGTCGATGTCGAGCTGATGGCCGAGGCGTCGACCCGGCGCGGTCAGGTGACCGAGCTGGTTGCCGAGCGCGTGGCGCTCTACCGAGAGCGGCACGGCCAGGAGCCGGACGCGGCGGCAATGAAGCGGATCACCGACATGGCCGTCTACGAGACCCGCAAGGCCAAGGGGCCCGAGGCCGGCCCCTCTGCGGTGGCTGGATGGAGCGAGCCGCGGACAGCTCGGCTGGCCGCGATGGTGGCCGAGGTCGAAGCAGCCGGACACCGGGCGGACGGGGACGGCCGGGCGGCCACGGCCGCCGTGGCCGGGCAGCCCATCACTCCGGACAGAGTGTCCGCGGTGCAGCTGCGGGAGGTGATGGCGGCCGCGGTGGAAGACGTGCAGGCGCAGTACGCGGTGTGGACGTTCGGGAACCTCGCGGCCGCGCTGGACAAGCGCCTCGGTGACGCGGCCGCGCTGGGCGTGTCTGTGGCCGAGCGACCCGCCCGGTTGGAGGAACTGATCCGGGACGCACTGCGGACGGTCGAGGTTGTGAAGGTGTCCGCACCGGACCCCGTTGAGGTGCCGGAGGGGTTCCGGCGGGCGGATGGTGCGTCGATCTACCGGCGGGCGAACGGGGAGCGCTACGCGACCGCCGCGCACCTGGCCACGGAGCAGCGTGTGGCCGCCCGGATGGCCGCCGCGCGGACCCCGGACACCGCGGCGGCGGACGTGGTTGCGCTGCGGGCACGGCTGGACGGGGCGGGCCTGTCCGCGGACCAGGTGGCCGCGGTGGTCGGGGTCGTCGAGTCCGGCCGCGTCGGCGACTGTCTCGTGGGTCCGGCCGGGGCCGGGAAGTCCCGCACGGTCGGTGAGCTTGCCCGGGTGTGGGGTGAGTTCACCGGTGGGCGGGTGCTCGGAGTGGCGACGTCGCAGATCGCGACGCAGAACCTTGCCGGGGACGGGCTCGAAGCGATCAACACGGCCCGGTTCTTGCAGGCGTTCACCCCGAATGAGACCGGTCAGGTGCGGGACCGGCTGCAGGCCGGTGACCTGGTGATGGTCGACGAGGCCGGGATGTCCTCGACGCAGGACCTGGATCGGATCGTGGAACTGGCCGCGGCTGCCGGGGCGAAGGTCGTCATGACCGGGGACCCGTACCAGCTCGATGCGGTCGGGGCCGGCGGACTGTTCGCGCACCTGATCGCCGAGCACGGCGCGCACGAGCTGCGGGAGGTGCACCGGTTCACGCAGGAGTGGGAGCGCGAAGCCAGCCTGGGTCTGCGGATCGGCAACGTCGCGGCGGTGGACGCCTACGCCGACCGGGGCCGGTTGCGCACCGGCACGGTCGAGGAGATGCAGGACGCCGCGATGGAGTCCTACCTCGCAGACACCCTCGCCGGAGACGACGCGCTGCTGATCGTGGGAAGCAACGCCGACGCTTCAACCTTGTCTACGAACATCCGTGAACGACTGATCGAGCTGGGCCGGGTCGAAGCGCAGCCGGTCGCGCAGCTGGCCGGTGGTCAGGATGTGAGTGTCGGGGACCGGGTGCAGGCTCGGATGAACGACTACCGGGCGCGGGTCGACCAGCGACCCGGTGCAGCCGGGGAGCCCGACCCGGTGACGAACCGGGCGCTCTACACCGTGATCGGACGCCACACCGAGTCCGGGGCGCTGCTGGTCCGTGACGAGGACGGCGCGACCGCGCACCTGCTGCCGCAGTACGTGCGTGAGCACGTCACCCTCGCCTACGCGGTTACCGTGCACGCCGCCCAGGGCGTCACCGTGGACGCCAGTTACCCGGTGGTGGACCGCGACGCCAGCCGCGAGGCGTTCTACGTCGCGATGAGCCGTGGCCGAGCCCGCAACATCGCGCACCTGGTCACCGAGCGGGCCCCTGACGAGCATGCTCCCGAGCGGCTGGTTGAGTCCGCGCGGGAGCGGGCCGTGGCGATCCTGGCCACCAGCGGGGCGCAGCGCACCGCCACCGAGACCCTGCGCGCCGGGTTGCGGGACTCCGGCAGCTTCGCGATGGCCGCCGCGACCCTCGACGTCGCCGCCCAGGACCACGCACACCACCGCTACAACCTGGTGCTGGCAGAGATCCTCGGTCCGGAGCGCATGGCGGCCGCCGAGCAGGACCGGGCCGGATACGGGCGGCTGCTAGCGGCCACACGAGAGGCCGAGCTGGCCGGGCACGACCCGACTGTGCTGCTGGCGGAGGCGGCCGGGGTACGGGGCCTGGACACCGCCGACAGCGTCCCGGACGTACTGCGGTGGCGGCTGCGGAACCTGACCGGACTGCGTGAACCTGAGAGGGCCGTGGACCCGGCGAACTGGACCACCCGAGTCCCGGCACCGGATGGCACCGAGGCCGGCCGGTTCGTCGCCGAGCTGGCCGCGGCCGCGACCGATCGGCAGGCGCGCCTGGGCCGCCAGCTCGCCGCCGAGCCGACCGCGTGGGCGATCTCCGGACTCGGCGAGGTCCCCGACCCCGCCGATGTCGCCGCACACACGGACTGGCAGCGGCGCGCCGGAGCGGTCGCCGCGTACCGGGAGCTGCACCGCATCCCCGACAACCAGGAGTCGATCGGGGCGGCCCCGTCGAGGGAGCACCCGCTTCAGCGCGCTCTCTGGACCGACGCGCGGACCGCGCTCGGCGACCAGGACGCCGTCGTGGACCACCGGGCCCTGACCGACGGGCAGCTCTACGCGCGCACGGAGCGGTGGGAACGCGAGCAGGCCGCGGCTCCGGAGTGGGTCGCGGACAAGCTCGCCGACGCCCACCGCGCGACGCATGAGTACCGCACCCGCCACCGGCTGCTGTCCGGTGAGATCGAGGCCGCCGCAGCGGCCGACCACCCTCGCCACCATGAAGTGGCTCAGATGGTCGACGAGCGCGACCAGGCGCAGCGGATGATGGGATGGCACCAGCAGCGGGCCGCTGTACTCGAGACCGGCTATGCCGAGCGCGCGAAGTGGGCCGAGGCCAACCGCGACGCCGCCGACGACGCCCGACTCGCGGCCGAGGAACTGGCCCGCCGCAACCGCGACGCCACCCGCGCCGGGGTGGACACCGCGAGTCCGCGGACCGTCGATGCCGCTCCCGAGCACACGAGCGAGGGCCAGCAGGACACCACGCAGCGGCCAGACGCCGTCCCGGCACGCCAGCGCGTCGACGGGCACGAGCAGGGTTCGACGCTAGCCGCAGAGATGGACAGGTTGCGAGCCGTCTGGCAGGAAGCGGCTGAGGCAGGTGCGTTCCGCCGCGGCGAGGACTCCGGCCGGGAGGCCAGCCGTCAGCAGGCTGCCGCAGAGACCGCCCGTCAGCAGCGCAACCGCGGGTACGAGCGACCCCATCACCAGGTTCAGGAACAGGCTCAGGAGATGGACGGCCCGAGCCTGGGCTACTGACTCCTACCCACGGTGTCCGGCCCGTATAGGAAGATCTTGGCGTCTCTAGCGCAGGCGCTCGTGAGGCCTTTGCTGGCTGGACAGTCTCACGAAAATGCGTAAGGCCGTGCTCCCGGTCTGCCCCAGGTCACACGGCCTCGCGACTCGCTCAGCACCCGCGGTACCGCGCTGACCTGGAATCTATCAGTCCCGCTGCGAGCGTTCCGGCATGAACGGACCTATGCGAGGGAGCAAGTGCACGAGTGCACAAACACAGGAGTGCACTCGTGCAGTCTTAAGTTACCGGGGCGGGCGGGAAGTGCTGTTGCGCGCGATGAGCGCGGCGTCGGCGGCCATCATGTCGAGAGCATCGCGGCTGGGCTGCTCCCAGGTCGTGCGTGGCCCCCACGGAGACGGGCATACGCCCAACGCGGCATCCCAGATCGTCGCGTTCTGATGACTCATGATCCGCCTGTAGACCGGCGGGTCCAGGATCTCGAAGGCGTACCCATCCGGCGGCGGGCCCCACCGGCATCCAAAGCGCTGCTCAGTTAGCTCTCGAACAGCGTCGACGGCGATCGCGCTAGCAGCTCTAGCGACCCGACGGAGTCGAGGCGAGTCGACAGGTAGTCGTCGACCGTCTCGCAGACTCACGGCGGTCCGGCCGACGTATAGGTGGTGGTGGATCCGGATCATGCTGAACCCCGGCACAGTGCTCTCGCCGTAGGCCGTGAGATCCAGACGTGCTGGAAGTGAAATGCCTTGTTCGTCGACGACGTATCCGCCCATCAGCTGCAGCTGTGCCGTGGTGCGGTCCATGACCTGCTCGTACAGCGCGAAGCAGGCGCGCCCGTCTTCCTCCCGGCCGGCCTTGAACAGATCGTCGACGAACAGGGAGAACGACTGCGGCGCCCGGAACTGCACGTCCAGGGCATCGGCCGGTGGACCGCTCCCCCGATCCTCAGGGGCGAACAACCGCCCGGGCTGCACCCGGGTCTCTCCGATCCGCCCCATGCCCACCACCTCCACCTACGAGCCTGCACCGACGGTAGCGGCCCCCACCGACACCAACTGCGGAGTGCACAAGCGCACTCGTGTGCTCGTGTGCTCGTGCACGATTCTGCGGCCGAGGTGCCCGGCTTGTTTGCGGCGCCGCTTCGATGCTGGCATCATCTAGTTCGTAGCCAGTGCTCTGCGGAGTACTGGAAGTGAGCCCGAGAAGTTCCCGCCGGACGACGGGGTCTCGGGCTCGCGCCATATACAGACCTGCGACGCCGAATCAGGCGTCGTAGAACGTCGTCAGGCTGGCGAAACGCTCTAGGTACGCGGGTTCGCCTGCGCGTTGTGCACCTACCGCTCCCGCTACCACGTCGGGGACCCACAACAGCGGGTCCTGAGGCCCCGGCTGGTGATAGACCCGCAGCTCGGAGCCGACCTCACGCCGCGCCCGCATCGCAGCCAGGATCTGCAAGTCGCGGCCGTTCTGCTTGGTCTCACGGGCCTCGATGTAGACCTCACGCACCCCGTGCTGATCCAGCTCAGGAAGCAACCTGGCCAGACAGAGCCGACGACGTCGCTCTGACCTCGCGTGCACGTCAACCGTGACCACGATGAGATGGAGCACGGGAAGGCCGGCGATCGTGTCCGTCAGTAGCTTGCGCCGCGGGGCGTCTTCGTCGTGCCAATGCAGCTTGCGTTGTCCCCTGAGGCGCAGCGCAGCCATCGTCACCCGGGCCGCTTCCTGATCAACCTGGTCGATCAGCGCAGCCGCGAGCACATACGCCCCTGGCCCGAACCGGGGATCCGGCTCCGACTCATCGACGTACGCGCACCAGCTCATCAGGTGAACCTTTCCGGAGCACACCGAAAGACCGGTGGACAGCTCGTCTCAGCCAAAGATCCGAGATCATGCGCACCTGTGCGCACTCACACGAGTGCGGTTGTGCACGTACGCACTAGCTCGAAGCCGTCTGGTCCAGATAGAGCCGAACAGCGTCCTGGACGAGCTGTGCGACGGGGCGGTCCTCCCGGATCGCCTGGTGCTGCAGCTCGTCACGTAGAGACTTCGGGACCCGGGCCGACAGGTACTTCATCGCCACGGAGTCCTCCGCATCGACAGCGGGAGGGGTCGCCGTGGCGGTCTGCGTGGGCTCACGGACCAGGGACTCCGGCTGCGGGGTCAACATCGACGCCCCACCCGGACGCTGACGGTTACGCGGCGGCATTCGTGGACTCCAAACGGTCGGCCAGCTCATCGAAGATTGTCACTAGGTCCCGGGCGACCGATCCGGTCTGAGCCCGCAACGGCTCGGCCGCGTCCATCGCCTCGGCCAGGACCGAACGCGACGGCACAGGCGGGGTCCACACCAGGTCGCCGAACAAGTCCCGGAGGCTGCCCAGGTGCCAGGTGTGCAGCCCACGGCGCCGGTCCTGGGCATTCACGATCACCCCGACCAGAGCCAGGCTCGGCCGGTCGAGATGTTGGGCGCTGGCGGTCAGGAAGTCACGGACCCGGGTTGCGCCGGCGACATGGTCGTACTCGGCGACCACCGGAGCGATCACCCCGTCCGCCGCAGCGAACGACAGCTGCGTGAGATGCCCCAGCGACGGCGGGCAGTCCAGGAACACGACGTCGTAGTCGTCGGTGACACCGTCCAAGCCGCGCGCGAGGCGCAGGTGCGCCCCGAGCTGTCCGGCTTCCGGAACTCGGTTCTCCAGGTCGAAGCGAGACGGGACCAGATCGATCCGTTCCGCCCACGGCACCGACCACCGGCACCCGATCACAGCCTCGGCAGCGCAACCGGTGCGGTTCTCCCGGACGACCTCCGAGGTGGTGACCATCGAAGAGAGGTCGGATTCGGCGTAGCCGAGTCGACGGGTCAGGTTCGCCTGCGGGTCCATGTCGACCATCAGGACGCGGCGGCCGCGCGCGGCGAGCGCATCAGCCAGACAGAGGGCAACGGTCGTCTTGCCCGCACCGCCCTTGTTGTTCGCGATCGCGTAGCGCACAAGGCGCACTATCGCACAGCCGCACTCGTGTATTCACACACGAGCACGTAAACGCACGAATGCGTTTGTGCAGTCGTGCGCGTGTGCACAACTGCACCTGTTTAGTGCGCCTCCGGCGGCCCCTCCGGGGAGGGCCTCCGCTCCAGGATGAGGAGGAGGCGGGTGGGTCATCCCGCCACGACGACGCCCCAAGGGGGCGCCGTAGTATCCGGAATTTTTCGGGCGGATATGGAGGATGCAGGGCTGTGACCTCGTGGTTCGTGGGGATAGGTCAGATAAGCCGCGATTATCGCGTGTCTCAATCTATCGAGGCGGAAGCGACCATGGACTCGTCTCGACAGCAGTGGCCACGGAGTGCGCTGCCAGAGACGACAGTGGGTCTGAGCAGCGACGATGGGTGCTGTGGTGGCTGGCCAGTGAGTGAAACTTGCCCGATGACGGGGGCGTCGCGTCGTGAGGACGGCGAACCTGATCAGAACAGGGTGTCGCGGACACGTAGTGGTCGGTAGCCGGTCGGGCTGAGTTGGGCGAGTTCGCCGTCGATGTCGACCTCGATGGCGCCGAAGAAGTTGATGTTCTCCGAGTGGGCCGGGGAGATGTGGGCCAGGACCTCGTCGTCGATGCGGCGACCGGCGGCGCGCATCTGCTCGACGGCCAGGCCGTAGTACTCGGTCGTCCAGGTGACCACGGCGTTGGTGACGAGGGTGAGGCACCACGCCTGCTCGGTCTGTCCCTCCAGGTGTCGGGCGCGGATCATGCCCTCGTGGGCGTAGAGCAGGTCCCGCTTGAGCGCGTGCAGCGACTCGCCCTTGTTCAGCTGCCGGGAGATCTTGCGCCGGTAGGCCGGATCGGACAGGTACCGGGCGGTGTAGACGGTTCTGCGCAGCGCGCCGTACTCCTTGAGCGCCGCGGCGAGCGCGTTCTGCCGCCCGGACGCCGAGAGTTTCCCGACCAGTAGCGATGCGGTGGCGTGCCCGAACTTCAGCGACCCGGCCAGGCGCAGCAGGTCGTCCCAGTGCTCGGCGATCAGGTCGGTGTTGAGCTTGCGAGCCAACAGCGGCCCCGTCAGGGGGAACGCCGTCTCGGCCGCCGCCTTCGCACCCGTCCGGTAGAGAGTGATCTTGCCCAGGTCCCGGATCCGCGGTGAGAGCTGCAACCCGAGCAGGTCGAACAGCCCGAAGTTGACCAGGGTGACGCCGTGCGTGTCGGTGGCGTGCTCGGTGATCGGGATGTCGGTCGCGTTGCCGAGGATCTCGTCCAGGACGTAGTGCGCCTCGCGTTTCGTGGCGACGATGATCTTCGTGCCGTAGGTGGTATGCTGATCGGTCACGTGCGTGTAGGTCGACAGGCCCTCGTGCGCAAAATACCTGCTCAGAGCCCTGGCGGTGACCGACTTACCTCGCGTCGGGAACCGCTGACCGTCCGAAGAGGACAGCGTGCCGGTGCCGAACACCGGGGTCAGCGGCAGGCGCTGGTGGTAGCCGATCAGCGCCAGGTTCGCCGCCCGCAGCGTTTCCTCCCGTACGTACCACTCGGCGGTCCAGGCCAGGATGTCGTAGGAGATCCCGCACGCGTCCGCCATCCGTGTGAGCCCGAGGTTGGTGGACTGGGCGAGCAACACCGCGATCAGGTTCCGCTTCAGCTCGCGCGTGCGGGCCTGCTTGCCGCCGGCGTGGGTGAAGCAGTCCAGGAACCCGGTGCGCTTGTCCATCTCGATCAGCAGCGACACGATCGGCGCGAACGGCAGCATCTCGGTCAGCTCCGCCTTCAACGCTCTCGCCTCGGCCGGGATGTCCTCCGCGGTCAGCGGGGAGATCACCAGATCGCCGTCGTCGTCCAGGCGGACCGGGCCGTCGCCGTGGGCGAGCGTCGTTTCCAGCTTGCCCAGCGCGGTGTGCAGCTCGTCTTCGGCCTCGGCCAGGCCGGTGGCGGCGTCGGAGGGTTTGCCGACCAGTCGGCAGAACTCCGCCCGCTGATCCGCCCACTTGTCCTCGGTGAGCAGGTAGGCGGCCGGGTCGGAGTAACGGCGGCTGCCCGGCACGAACACGTCCCCGGTGCGCAGCCCGTCCCGCAGGGCCAGCAGCACGCACAGCTCCCAGTAATGCCGATACGCCGTCGCGCTGCGGTTCGCCGCGGCGGTGTCCAGGTAGCCGCGGAAGCGGGCCGGGACGAACCCGCTCGGCGCGTCGTCGGGGACCTTGCGGGCGCCGGTGGCGTTGAGCTCCCGCAGGATCGCCACCGCCTCCAGCAGCTCGGCCGCGGCGGTGCCGCCGGCGAAGGTCACGGCGTCGAGGACGTTCGGGGTGAACTGGCGCAGGTACCCGTACGAGCCGTCCAGCGCGGCGAGGTGCCCGTGATCGCGCGGCAGCGGCGGCAACGCGCTCGACTGCGCCGAACGCAGCCGGTCCCAGCCGACCCGCTCGCCCCGGATCAGACCGCCGACATCGCCGTCCGGCACCGCCGGGTCGGCCACGATGGCCAAGATCGCGTCCAGAAGCTCCTGGCGGTCCTCCCCGGACTTGGCGCGTTCGGCCAGATAGTCCCGCATCCTGTGCGCGGCCTTGCTCTCCCGCGCCGAGAGCGCCTGGTCGAACAGCGCCACCACCTCGTCGAGCACCTCGGTCGCCGACTGGGCCAGCAACGTCAGCAAGATCGGGTACCGGCGTTCCGGCTCCCGCCGTTCCAGCGCTTGGGCGGTGAGGCGGCGACCGACCGTGGCCAGGAACCGGCGGCGTTCGGCCGGCAGCACCGACAGGTCCAACGCGTGGGCGTCCATTCCGCGCAGGAACTCCAGCTTCGCGATCTCGGCCTTCACCGCCGCGGGCGAGGCCTCCACCGGCCCCTTCCCCAGCCACCGCAGCCGGGTCATCCCGATCTCCGAATCCACCACCAGCAGCCCGTCCAGCCCGACGCGGCGGGCGTCGGTGAACTCGTGCGCCAACCGGTCGAACGTCTCCTGCCGGGCCACCTCGCGGGCGTGGGCGACCCGCTTGACCACCGTCACCGGTCCCGGCCGGATCACCCGCGCCGAGATCAGGAACTCGCACGCCAGCCGGAACAGCAGCGTCGGCGAATCATGCTCCATCGCCCGCGCCAGCAGGAACTCGTCGAGCTCCTTGATCTCCAGCGTCGTCGGCGGCCGCCACCCCAGATACTGCGCCGCCAGCCGAAGATGCTCGGTGCGGGTCTTCGCCCGGCGCCCATACGAACCGATCACGGCCGGATCCACGCGCAACTGCTCAGCCAGGCGCACCACCGCCGCCTGCGGCGCCGACGCCACCTCATCCGGCACGAACCCCAACCACGACAACGAGCACACCGCGACCGCCAGACCCAGCCGATCCGCCGCGCCCCGGCCCCGACCGGGATCAACAAACGCAACGTCCGCCGGGGCCAGCGTGAAGAACCGGAACAACTCCTCCCGGCCGATCTCCGGGAACCGCCGCAGCCTCTCCAGCTCGACGTCTGTGAACACCGGAGCGACCACCCGACAACCTCCCGACCAGAACCCCAGAAACCCCCTGGTCAGGAGCCTACCCAGCCATATCCGCCCGATTATTCCCGGATACTACGGCGACCCCCACAAGCGAAAATCAGCCGGCCTCACGGGCACGGCGTGCGGCAACGTCAGCGTCCACCGCGCGGCGCCAGAACGGCGCCCAGTGCTCCGG
Organism: Pseudonocardia sp. ICBG1293; assembly: GCF_020131355.1. Taxonomy (GTDB): domain Bacteria; phylum Actinomycetota; class Actinomycetes; order Mycobacteriales; family Pseudonocardiaceae; genus Pseudonocardia. Next base: position 42,799 of record NZ_JAHLEL010000001.1, on the reverse strand, counting down.
CCGGATCGGATCATCCCGGAGGTACACGGTCTCGCGTCCGAGTTCGGCCTGGAGCTGCTCCAGCTCTGTCGCGGGCCGGACCGGATGGCCGGTCTCCCGGAACCCATTCCCAGACAGCACCGGCGCGCCGTCGGGGCCCGCGCCGTCGTGCCGCCCCGGAGAGCAGACCCGTTCCCGCGGGGCCATGTGGGCGAAGATCGCACTCAGCGCGTTCGGCAGCCACCGGTTCTGCCAGTCCGCGACCGCGGCCGCCGACGCTGCCGAGCCGCTGTAGGCCGCCACGTAAGTGGTGTGCAGCGCGGAGAGAAACCGCACCACCGGCCGGTGCAGAGCCCAGCAGTCGGGCAGATGCCCACGAGGCACCTCGTACCAAGGACCCAGGACGTCGGCGACCCACGTCGCCAACCGTGTCCACTCCTCCGCCGCCTCATCTGCGCTCAGGGTCTCCCACACCACACCGCTGACGACCTCCTCGCCACCAGTCCCCCCGTCACCGCTCGTCGATGCCCGGCCCCGGACCTCCGCGACCTGCTCGGCGAGGGTGTCCAGACGCGGGATGACCTGCGCGAGCAGGCCCGCGGACTCGGTGACGGTCTCGCCCAGGCCGCCGAGCGTCCCCTGCAGCTCGTCGAGGACGGTGCCGTGACGTCGAGTCCGGGCGTCGAGATCGGCGATGATCTCGTCTCGGACGTTGTCCGCGGCGCTCACGCAGCTACCTCCGTTGCCGACGTCGGGTGGATCGTGTCCAGGATGCTCACGTGGCGTCGTGGGCCAGGCCGAGCATCGCCCTGCGAGTCGCGACCAGCTCGTGGCCGGGGGTGTAGCGCACGACTGCGGGCCGCGGTGCGAGGCCAAGCACGTACGCATGGTGACGGGGCATCCGGGAGATGACGTCACCTTCCACCACCAGCTCCCGAGGGCGGCTCACCGACACCGACCGGGACCGGCGACCGTCGCCCTGAGACTCTCCCTCGGTGTCGTGCCGTACTCGCCGTTTACCCGCGAGGTAGGCCAGACCGTCAAGGTCATCGGTGCTCGACACCCCCGGCAGGATGACCTTGACCGGCAGGTTCTGCCAGATCACGTCCCCAGCGTCGCGGCCCCAGCGGGTCGACAGCTGAGCCAAGGACTGGAACACCCCGACGACCGTGATGCCCCACCCGCGAGAGTCCGCGGCCCACCGATCCAGCGGGACCGGGGTCAGGTTCGCGACCTCGTCGAGCAGGAACGTGCATGTCGTCGGCAGCACCCCGCCCGCCTCGGCGGCCGCACGTTGCGCCTCGGCGAAGACCGCTTCCACCAGGGCGGTGAACAGCGGCGCCACCCGGTTGTCGTTCGCGCCGCCGACCAGGTAGAGGCTGCCGTGCGCAGCGAGGAACTCCCCCAGATCGAGAGTGTCGCCGTCGGTGGCGGTGCACGCGGCCGCGATCGTCGGCGACTGCATGAACGCGAGCGCGGCGTGCACGTTGGTCATCACCGTCGCCGCGGTCTTCTCGTTCTGGGTCAGTGCGGTGCGCAGCATGCCCGGGAGCGTGGCGTCCACCGCTGCCGTCCCAGCCTGAACCGCACGGGTCAGGATCTCGACCGGGACCGGAACGGTGCCGCGCGGCTCGTAGCGGGTGTTGACCCACGAAACGACGGTGTCCATGCGGCGCCCGGCAATCGCCGCGGCCATCAGGCAGCCCCGCAGGATCAGCTCGGCCTGCCCAGACCAGTACGAGGCGTCCTCGACCCCGTTGACCCCGCCGGAGCCCCGCACCAGCGCCGCAGCGCGAGCCGACGCGACAGCGCTGTCCTCGCACCCCGCCACCGGGTCCCACCGGAATGTCGAGCTGACCCCGGCCAGGGCCTCGGGGTTGAAGACCGCGACCGGCCCGCGGGTCGTCCGCCGCAGCGCCATCGTCGCCCGAGCGAGCTCCGTTTTGGTCGAGGTCACCACAGCCGCACCAGGAGCATCGAGAACCAGCCGGGTCAGATACTGGCTCTTGCCCGAGCCCTGCGGGCCGAGGATTCCGACCCCCCGGGTCCACGGCGCGTACACCCGCGTGCGGCGCAGCCGCAGGTGAGCCGGTCCGGAGACCAGACGGCCGGCCTCCCAGCCGGAGAAGTGCAGCGGTGCCGTGAACGGGTCGCGGTCACGGAAGATCCCCGCCGCGGTCAGCCGGACGCCTCGCTCCCCCGCCTGCTCCGCCACATCACGGTTGGACAGCCACCCATCCTGACCGCCCAGCTCACGCCGGAACACCCGTGCCGGGTGGAAGTGCCACCGGTGGTGCACCAGTGCTCCGGCCGCCGCGAGGGAGCCGACGGCGCCCCCAACGAGCGCAGCATCATCGACGAGCCCGGCGAGTGACTCCCACACCGGCGCCGCGGCCAGGCCCGCCGACCCGACGGCGACGGCCAGGCCGCCACCGCCGAGCACCTGGTGCCGGGACCGGATCTCCGCATCGGTCAGCATCGCGATCACCTCAACCAACGGGTCGGAGGCAGCGAGATCGGCGACAGACCGTGTACGGGACGCCCAGCCCCCTGCACGCCGCGCCACCGAGCCAGCGCAGGACGTGGAGACAGCCACGGGCCCACAGCGCGCGCGACCCGCAGCGCGTGACCGCCAGCCACAAGCAGGAGCGGCCGGAACCGGTGTGCCAACGGAGCCAGCAGCACCGTTAGAGCCTGGGCGACTCCCGGTACGTACGCCGTGATGAGCACAGCGACGGCGAAGACCGCCGCGACCCGCTTGACCTTGGACAACGTGGAGCGCATCAGGAAGCACCTCCTACCGAGACCAGCGCCAGCGGAGCCGCGTCCCCGGAGGCGCGGTGTCGCAGGTCGGCCGCCTGCCGGATGAGGCGTCGGCCCGTACGGTCCGAGACGCCGAACTCGGCTCCTACCGAGCGCCCGGTCAGCTCCTCACCCGCGTTCAGACGTCGGGCAAGGGCCTGCACACGGGGCTCAGCGGTTCGGCCGGCCTCCGGCGCCTCGTCGACCTGAGCAGCTCGTCGCTGGACACCATCAGACTGCTCGGCGGCAGCCGAACGCGGCGCCGCCGCGGCATCAGGAGCTTCGGCCCACCAGTCCAGCGATCGGTCGTCCTCGCGTTCCTCGACCTCGTCCAGGTAGCCGATGACGATCGGTTCCCCAGGCCCAGCCGGAGCGTCCGATGCAACGACGGGCCGACTGATCGAGCCCCGTCGCGGCCCGGACCGGTAAGCGACAAGCGCGACCAGCTCCAAGGTGATCGCCAGAGCCAGTGGCGGGAACAGCGCCACCGCGACAGCCTCTGGCCTGGGCTGGGCGACTGCGGCGAGGTTGGCCAGGATCGTGACGACCATGCCGAAGCCGAACGCGAGCCAGGGGAACACACCCGCGGGATCGCCGCGGTGACGGCGCACCCAGATCACGACCAACGCCGCGACGAGCATCCCGTCCACGCTCAGCGGCAGCCACGGCGCCATCACCGGGTCGCCGTTGGTCGCGATGACGTCGCGGGCGTGTCGATAGGAGGCGACAGCGGCCGGAACACCCACCGCGCCGACCGTGCTGACGGCGAGCAGCGCGGGCCACGTCCGGCTCCACCAGTGACGTGCGCGCGCAGCGCTCTCATCGGGGGTCTCGGCCGTCGACCAACCCCAGTTCGCAACCGCCGCCTGAGTGTCCGCCGGGGTGCTCACGCCGCCTCCGTCCCGGTGCGCCCCTCGGCGCGAACCGCGCGCCGATCAGCCGCGGTGAGCCCACCCGCAACGCCGTACGGCAGCTCCATCCCGAGCACCACCGACCGGCAGTCGGCAAGCAGCGGGCAGCGACCACACACCCGCAGAGCCCGCCGCTCCCCGTCGGTGGGCCGCCCTGCCTTGCCCGACTCCGCGACGGGAAACATCCGCTCCGGATCCGCGGCGCAGACAACTGCGCGTGTCATCCTGTCCATTGGTCGTTCTCCCAGCTATCAGAGGCAGCGAGATCGGCCTATGCCGCGGCGGGGGCCCAATCCCCGCCGCGGTCCGGGCCGGACCAGACTGGCGTGTGCCAACTGGCATGTGCCAGGCTAGGCGACATGAGCGCCTATGTCTATGCCAGTTGGCCTAGGCTGCCTTTCGTGGCTGAGTCGAGGGGACGCCCGGCGATCGCAGCGGAGGTCCGCGCAGCAATTCGTGCAGGTGAGTACCGACCCGGGCATCAGTTGCCCTCGGCGCGTGTGCTCGCTGACCAGTTCGGTGTAGCCCGAGGCACGGTGGGAGCTGCGATGGATCAGCTCGTTCGAGAGGGGCTAGTGGAGTCGAGGCCCCGCACCGGCTGGTTTGTCGCGGAGAGAACTGCTCCCATCCAGATCGAACGTGCCACACGCGAGCACGCCAAGGCTGTCGATCGCATTGAGGCGGCTCCCGCAGGCAAGGACGACGCAGACCGCCTCGGAGTGCCTGTCGGATCTCCCCTCCTAGTAGTAACGCGCACTCCACTGGTCGACGGAGTGGAGGACCCCGCTCGTTCGGAGCGGCTCGTCGTCGCTAGCACCCAGCTCATCTACGAGGTCTGAGGTTGCAGCTCTTTGCACAAATCCGCGAGCGGACGGCGTGTCCGGGGGCTGTTGGAACAGCTCTACGGCATGATCCGGCGCCATGAGCCGGAGGAAGGACCCGCGGGGGAGACCGTCGATAGGCCAGCCAGAGATGGTGTGGGGCCGTGTGTCGACGGATGTCCGTGACCAGGTCGACGCCCTCTCCGACGAGCTCGGCATCCCGAAGTCACGCGTCGTTGCTGCGTTGATCGAGGTCGGTCTCACCAACCTGGATCAGGCCCGGTTCCCCGTGAGTCGTCGTGCGCAACCGGAGCTGCCGCTGACTGAAGCCTCATAAACAGAACGAGGCGGCCCTTGCCGGGGCCGCCTCGTTCGAATCCTCACGTCACTCGGTCATGCACCCGAGCGACGTCGGTGCCCTGGCGTACCGGGGCGGTTCCCAACTCCCTGCGAAGAGAAGGGGCGCTGTCGCGCTCCCGACGATGAGAAGGGGCGCTGTCGCGTGCCCAGAGTAACCCCTGCGCGCAGAATTACGCACGCACCACACCGCCGAGACCGGGCAGAGACGTCTCCCCGCACTCCAGTACCTAGGGCATGCCGACGTGCCGTTTACGGCCGTCGGCGGGCAGCTCGCCGAGTCCGAGCCGGGGGTTTCGCAGTGCACCCGGGTTGGCGCGGCCGGGTCCCGGCCGGTCGAGTCGTGGTCACTGACCAGCACGAAGCTCGTGCATGGCTGGACCAGATGCTCGACGAGGAACTGTGGCGTGCGGACCGGCTTCGAACCAGCCGCGCGATTCTGCTCACCCTCGTCGAGGCGATGGACTGGCGAACCGGCCTGGTCACCGGCGCGACCCGCGATAAGGCCGCTCAACGGGCTGCAGTCAGCACACGGACGGTGAGCCGAGTCCTTGCCTGGGCCGCCCAGGTCGGGCTCCTGGTTTGCGTCGAGGGAGGCGCCACGGCTGAGTTCCTAGGCGTCACTACCAACCGCGCTCCGGCCTACGTCTTCACTGCCCAGACAGGCATGCCGGCCCCTACCCGGAGGAGGGAGTCGGCGGCTCATGGTGTGGACAAAAATGGCAACCCCCCCGCATCTTGCGTAAGCACTCAAACCCTTGTGCACGAGGGCGCGAAGCGCGCTTCACAGAAGCGGCGAGCCTGGCCGGGTCGAGACCGAGCCAGGGACAGCCAAGAGCGGTTGGCCGCGACGCAGACGGTCTTGGACCGAGCAGGGGTCCGCCGTGTCCCGGTGTGGAAGGCGTCGGCGATGCTGGCGCGCTGGTGGCACTCTGCCTGGTCCGTGGCGGGGTTGCTCTATGCAATCGACCACCACCCTGACCGGCCCGGAGAGTCTCGAGGTGACGCGATCCGAGGTGCCCGCGACCCGCTGGCCGTGATCGGGCACCGGCTCGCCGCATGGACCGGCCGCGAGCACGAGCTGCCCGCCGCCGTCCAGGCCGTCGACCCGGACGAGCGCCGCCGCCGCGCGGCGCGTCTGGCCGAGCAGTTCAACGAGCCCGCCCAGCAGCCGCGGTGCACCGGTTCCACCACGATCGGCCGCCAGCAAGCCCGGGAGCTGTTCGCCAGTGCTCAGCGGGCCCGTCGAGCGGCCCCGTGATCTTTGTTTGCCGTCGTCGTGCATGTGTGCACGTGTGCGCTCGGGCTGTGTGGGCGTGGAGGGGTATCTGAGCAATGGCGGTCTAAGAGGTCATTTCAGAACGAGGTCGACGTGTCTGTTGTAGACGACAAGCGGCTATCTGACCTGCCGTTTGATCTGTCGTCGAGGGGTCAATGGAAACTCGACAAGTCGTTCTGAAACGACCTCTAAGAGGTCGTTTCAGAAGTCGGCGTGTCGGTCCTGTGTGGATCGGCGCTGGTAGCTGATCATGTCCGGTCGTGGCGCGGCGATCTTGTGTCGAGCGATTGGTGAGCGACGAGCTGTGGGCGCTGGTGGAGCCGCTGCTGCCCAAGCCGCGCAAGCACAAGCGGGGACGGACAGGCCGTCCGCGGGTGCCGGATCGGGCCGCTCTGGCCGGGATCGTGTTCGTGCTCAAGACCGGGATCAGCTGGAACGCGCTGCCCGCCGAGCTCGGCTGTGGGTCCGGAGTGACCTGCTGGCGGCGGCTACGGCAGTGGCAGCAGGCCGGGGTCTGGGCCCAGCTGCACCGGGTGATGCTCGACCGCCTCGCCCAGCAGGGCCTGCTGGACTGGTCGCGGGCGGCGGTGGACAGCGTGAGCGTGCGGGCCAAGCGCCGCGGCGAGGCCACCGGGCCCTCGCCGACCGATCGCGGGAAGGCGGGCAGCAAGTACCACGTGCTCTGCGACCGAGGCGGGCTCCCGCTGCATGCGCTGGTCACCGGGGCGAACACCCACGACAGTCGGATGCTCGCCCCGCTGCTGGACACCAACCCCGGCGTCCGCGAACGGGCGGGACAGCCGGGGCGTCCGCGACGTCGGCCGGACAAGGTGCACGCCGACAAGGGCTACGACTATCCCCGCTGCCGCCGCTACCTGAGTGGGCGTGGGATCGGGGTGCGGATCGCCCGGCGCGGGATCGAGGACTCCACCCGGCTCGGGCGGGTCCGCTGGGTCGTCGAGCGCACCATGTCCTGGCTGCTGGACTTCCGCCGCCTCGCGCTGCGCTACGACCGCGCCGAATCCACGATCACCGCGCTGTTATCGCTGGCCTGCGCCCTGATCTGCCACCGCCGCCTCACCAAGCCGAAGCCGAAGCCGAAGTGATGGTCGACCCAGCCCTCGCTGAGGCACTCGCCTACGAGGTCGGGGCCAGCGGCCGCCAGGCCAGCCACTCCAAGGCCCGGTCGGCCTCGTCAGGGTCGAAGCGGTGCGGGTCGAACGGCCCGCCCGCCCACTCCAGGCGCTCGGCGCGGTCGGGATGGTCAGGGTCGGCGAGCACGGCCTGGAAGTCCTCATACCCCCCGATCCCGCCGACGTCCTCGGGCGGGCACGCCCCCTGCCCGGCGACGCATCGCGGATAGCACACTCCCGGCTCGACGGCCGCGACCGCCTCGACGGTGATCTCGTGGGCCCAGTTGTCACCGAAGTCGTAGACGTAACCGAACCGGTCACCAGCCTTGACCAGCCGAAACAGCTTCTCTTTCGTCTCGTCGGCGACATCCTGTCCGGGCCAGTCCGGGTCTGGGATCCCGTAGCGGCGCCCGACGATCTCGAACTCGTGCAGATGAGAGTTCGTCCAGCCCATCACTGACTGCACCACCTCGTGCAACACCGCCAAGTCGACCTCGCCCGGCACCTGCACCCGACGCCGGACCGCCGGCACCACCTCGGTCAGGACGATCTCCAACTCGAAAATCTTCGTCTTCTCAGACACACGAGGCGCGACCATCAGCCGATGCTGCCAGCCCCGCCGTCACCGGCAGAACCGGGCCCACCACTTCTGAAACGACGTCTAAGCTGGGTTTCATGCTGGTTCGAGACGGCACCCGTGTCACGTCTATGCTCGACGATCTTCGCCAGCTCGTTGAGATCGAGTCTCCCTCGGGTGATCCGACGTCACTGCAGTCCTCAGGGCTCGCCGTCGCCGACCTCCTCGAACGGAGACTCGGTCGGTCGGTGCATCTGGTACACACCGAAGTCGGACCCCATGTGCTGTGGGATGGGGGTGGCGAGACCCGCGTGCTGGTGCTCGGGCACCACGACACTGTGTTCCCACTCGGAACGCTCGCGGCTCGCCCCTTCGCCGTCGACGATCGGATCGTCACCGGCCCAGGTGTGTTCGACATGCTCGGTGGCATCGTGCAGGGTGTGGAGGGGCTAAGCCGTTTGCCAGTGCTCGACCACGTCAAGGTGTTGGTTACCTGTGACGAGGAGACAGGGTCGCACCATTCCCGCGAGCTGATCGAGGAACTCGCAACGGGGTGCCGTGCCGTTCTGGTACTTGAAGGCGCCGGTGTGGGTGGCGCCCTCAAGACGAGTAGAAAGGGATGTGGAACCTTCGGGGTCCACGTGACCGGGCGTGCTTCTCATGCCGGTCTCGAACCCGAGGCCGGCATCAACGCTCTGATCGAAGCTGCACATCAGGTGCACGAGATCGCTGCACTAGGGCGACCCGATCTCGGAACGACAGTCATCCCCACACTGGCGAGAGCCGGGACTCTCGACAACGTCGTTCCCGCATACGCCGAGATCGCGGTCGATGTGCGCGTGGAGACCAACGAGGAGAAGGCCCGCGTTGAGCAGAGCTTCGCAGCGCTCGCCCCGCGCCTCCCCGGAGCTGCGCTGACCGTGTCGGGCGGCATCGGACGCCCCCCGATGCCACGCTCGACGGCGATCGAGTTAATCGCCCTCGCACGAAGACTTTGCCCCGGTGTGGAGGATGTCCACGTCGGCGGAGGCAGCGACGGAAACTTCACCGCCGCTCTCGGGGTCCCGACCCTCGACGGCCTCGGTGCGGTCGGTGGCGGAGCGCACAGCGACGATGAGCACCTGCTCATCGACTTCATGGTTGAGCGCGCCGACCTCGTTGCAGGACTGGTCCGCACCTCCACTGCCGACTGAGCCGGATGACCTCTGCCATTCATCGTTCATACTCGACCGTGAATCGTGTCTCGAGCAGTTCTATCAGGGGTTCGACCTCCTCTATCGAAGACAGATGACAGTGACTCATCCCCGACATCGACGACGCGTAGAGAGTGCCGTCGATGCACTGTCCCGGGCGAACTCGCACTTCAGTATCAATCACTGCAGGAACATCCTCGAATATATTACAATCGGGTACCGAGCGTACGGTTCCGCGCCGAAGCGGAAACTGCACTGTCAACCATACTCCTGGTGAAACTCTCGGACTCCATTCGATTTGTTCGTTCAGCTCTGTCGCCATGAAGTGGCGCCAGGTGTCAAACCCATAAGCGTCAAGCATTTGCCTAGGAACAACTCCGCCGCCCGGTCGGCAAGCGATCTCGCCAACCATGAAACCGTCCTTGGTTCGGAACGCCTCCATGTGGGTGACTGAATTCTGTAGCCCTAGGGCCGCAACGGCACGGCGGTGGAGCTCTCTAAGTGCATAGGTATGGGGGGAGCTACTAGGCAGCGTGAATGAACCGTACGTACGGCCGAATGCATTCAAAGTAGGTCTGATGTACTGAGAACTCGCGACAAACACGACCTCGCCATCGTAGACGAGGCCGTCGCAGTGGAACTCTTCGTCGAACTGGACGAACTCCTCGACGAGGAAAGGTGCCGACTGTTCGCGCAGGAACGGGCTGTCTGATCGGGTGAGTGCGTCGAGTTCGCCGTTGTCGCGCACGACGTGAACGTGGGCCGCGCCGTCGCTCCAAACAGGCTTCACGACGGCGGGGAAACCGTTCTCAAGTACTCGTTCCCGAAGCACCTGGCTGGTTTCGGCCAAGCGGTCGTCCGCGACCGGTACGCCGGCGGCCCGCAACCGATTCTTCATTGCGTGCTTGTTACAGAAGGCGTGTGCAACGTCAAACGACATCCCGGCCATACCAAAGTAGGAACGCAGGTATCCACCGGTCGGTATCGAGCTTTCGCCTGGTGCGACGATAGCTGCAAAATCGCGGTGGCTACCCAATTTTAAAGCGGCCTGTCGTACCTCGTCAAGATTCTGGACGTCCTGCACGATTTCGACGGCTTCCATAGGTGGGTAAACTGACAGGCAGTCCGCTTCGGTAATCAATGAGATTCGTAGTTTTGGGTCGATGGCCATGCGGTGCACCAGCTCAAGCCGTCGTCGCCCTACGACTAGAATGTCGCGGCCACCGATGTGAACACCCGGAGTTCCTCGGCTACCCATAAACGTATCCCACCGTTCTTCTCGTTCGGCTTAAGTCTTTAGAAGGTAATGCTACGTGCCTTGGTGGCTACCTACTGGCTAGAGACCAAATGGTATACCGAGCAGATGCCAGAGGATGAAGAAGAGGATCCACACGATCCAGACCGCACCTGCAACGGGCAACGTCAGTGAAACCAAAGTCCCGATGCCCGCTGTCTTGCGATACGTCTGTAGGTGTCGGAGTGCCATCGCGAAATAAGGACTCATCGGCGTAATGCAGTTCGTGGCCGAGTCGGCGACGCGGTAGACCGCCTGCGTGGCCTCAGCAGGGATTCCTGTTAGGAGCAGCATCGGCACGACGACGGGAGCAACCAACGACCATAGAGCTGATCCGCTGGTGATGAACAAGTTCATCACAGTGATGACAGCGGCGACGCCGACGAGCACCAGCCACTCGTGTGCTCCTAGTCTGGTTAGGGTTTCCGCACCCCTAATGGCAACAATCTCACCTATGTTGGTCCAGGTGAAGTAGGCGAGGAACTGCGAGATTGCGAAGAACAAGACCAAAGTTGGCGCCAGAGAGCGAACGCCGTCGCTCATCGCGGCGACAACGTCACGAGCGCAGGTGAACGTTCCGGTCGTCAGGCCGTAGGCCAGGCCGACAGCGGTGAAGAACACCCCGAGCACCAGGGCGATCCCGGTGATCAGTGGAGACTGGGTCAGGCTCCCACCGGGCCCGCGCAGCGGCGAGCCTGATGGAAGCACCACGAGAATGAGGGCGACAACGAAGCCGAGTGCGACCGCAGCGCTCGCCCACAGTCCACGGGTCTCCCGGTTGTTTGGCTCATTGGGCGCGTGGGCAGCATCTGTTTTCAAACCCGCGGTCTCGTCATGGCCGAGGCCGGGTGACCGGGCGAGCACAGTCTCTACGACCACGGTGATAGTTGCAGCGATGAGAAGCGAAGACGCGAGACCAAAAAAGTAGTTCGACAGAGGGCTCACTACCAGGCCGGGGTCTACTGTGTTTGCCGCTGCGGTCGTGATGCCCGAGAGTAGGACGTCGGTACTGGTCAGCAGGGGAGAGGCGTCGTAGCCGGCGGAGACGGACACGAACGCGACAACGCAACCGAGGAGTGGACTGCGCCCGGCTGCCTGAAACGCCATCGCTCCGATCGGGATCAGTGTCACGTAAGCAGCGTCGCCGGCAACGTGGCCGACCATGGCGGTCAGCGACAGGACAAAGGTCAGTGAGGGGCCCGAGACCTGCAGCACCATGCGCTGCAGGAGCGCAGTGATGAGTCCGCTGCGGTCCGCCACCGAGATACCGAGGAGCACGACGATGACAGTGGCTAAGGGAGGGAAGCTCGCGTAGTTCCGGACCGCGCCACCGACCATCATCGCAACACCATCAGAGCTGAGCAGGCTGCGGACATGCAGGAGCCTGCCACTCGAGTTCCGGGCGGCGAACCCGGTGGTCGAGAGCGCGGCGCTGAGCACGATGACTGCGAGGGCCAGCATCCAGAACAACCAGAACGGGTCTGGAAGCCTATTGCCGAGCCGTTCGACCGCCGCGAGAGCCCGGGCTACGGTGCGGCCGCCAGTGTGATGCGGGTGAGTAGGTCGCGCCGAAGAGAATCCTCGGGCTTCGTTCATGTGGATCGCGACATGTGCACGAGCCAAGCCACCTCATCAGCGAGTCTGGGCTGACCGGCAGGAACAGAGAGGCCACCGTCGGCCTGAAGGGAGAGCCGGGCGTCCTGGATCTCGACGACGCGACGACAGAGGTGATAGCGGACGTCGCGTACCCGCAGGCAGTCGGCCCACCGTGAGCGCGGCGGGTCGAGGGCGATCGTGGGAACTTGCCTGTAGAGCGAGGACCACAGTGGGTAGAGCGCAAGATGATTGCGATAGTCGCGCCACCAGAGAGCCGCAGCCGACAGCTTGATACCCCACGACGGCAGAGTGAAACCCACAACTATGAGCAGGGCGCCGACACCAACGCACAAAGGCGTTGCCAATTCGATGTCCGGGAAGTCGGCGCGCAGGCCCGGAAGCATCACGCCAACGACTCGATGAACGCAGTACAGCAGATAGACAGAAGCGCCGAACGCGGAAACGTACAGGCCGCGCCGCAACCACGCACCGGTGGCGACACGCGCATACCGTAGGCACGTTAATAGCACCCCAAGCAGTCCTGCGACAAAAGAAGCGATGTAAAGCAAGAGATAAACTGCAACCGACGGTAACTCAAGGTTGTCTAGTAGGTATCTTCCGGAGCGGGCTGTAACGGTGTTGGTCGCAGCCAACCACATATCTATCAGCACTCCGGACATGATCACCGAAAGCACGATCCAAATAATCGCTCGACGCTGCGCTCGCTCCACTGGGTAGGCCCAGTAGCTCAGCGCAACTAACATTCCAGTGCTGTAGACAACGCCGCCGAGCAAATGCACAACGAGGGCATTAACGTTCGGAACTCCGACAATCTGATCAATGAAGGTTGCAACTGTCGGGGCCGACAAAGTCAAGGATACGGCTTTGGCTGCAAACGCAAGAATGAGCATTTGTAACGATCGATCCTCCGCGCGACCTCGCAGTCCTACTGCTAGGTACACGTCTGCGATTAAACAGACCACAGCACACGACAAGAACGTCCAGTCCTTGATTTCGTCCACAACACCTACCTCTCGAGCCAATCTCTGCGCAGCGACCGGGAGATGCGCTTCAGCGCGTCGGTCTCCGCGCACCAAGGAGCTACCAGCGTCGGCTGCTCGTTGCGAGCAAGGCGCTCCAGTAGCACCGTCGCGACGACCTCGGCTTCCTGCTCGTCGCGGTCATCGTAACCGCCTCGGCCCAACATCCCGCGGACAAAGGTCGGGTCGAGATCGGGGAACAGGAGCGCAATCACTTGGTCGGTCATCGATTTTGTACTCGTGTGACCGCACAGCATGTGGGCGAACTCGTGGGCAACGATGTGAATGCGGTGCTGAAACCCGGCTGACGCCTCATACACGACGAGGTCGATCTCCGCAGTCTCGACCCACAAGCCGCTCAGTCCGCTGGTTTTTACGTCGAGTCCTATTAGTTCGACAGGGCGTTTTCGCACCGTGCTGACCCGTTTTTGCAGCGCGGACATGTCGCACGGGTCTGGCAAGTCGAGAGATTCGACCAGGGACCGAGCTCGCCGCCGCAGGCTGCGAAAATTCGGCTGTTGCGGCCGGCTAGGTCCACTTCGATGCGCCATCTCACGTTTCCCCGTCTACGGGGGGCAGCCCCTGGAGCTTGCGAACCTGATCGAGGACTGAGGTAATGGCCTCGAGGTTCTCGCTCGACAGTCCCATAGCTCGTATCGCGATGCCTCGGATACCTGCGGCGCGCAGCTCTTCAAGGGTGTCGAGCTGCGCGGTGATGCGGTCGGATTCGTCTCGGTCAAGAAAGTAGCTGGGCGAGACGCCGAAGTATTCAGCGAGCGCCACCAAGAGATCTCGTGACGGATTGACCCGAGTTCCTGCGCGAAGGGCGGACAGATAAGCGCCACTCACCCGCAGTCCCGGTCGACGCCGCTGTATCTCGGCGGCGACCACCTTGTTGGTGAGCCTCTTGTCGCCGCTTCGCATCCGGAACAGTCGATCGAGACGGGAGCCCAGGAGTGATACCTGCTCGTCGGCGAGCGAGGCCTGCTCGACGACGGGGCGAGGGGGGCGCTGCATCCCGCCGTCATCGGTGTTTGCGCCAGTCACTCTCTGCCTCCCAGCTGCTGGAGCCGTAGTCGTCTCCCGACCAGCGTAGACAACGAGCAGTTGAAGTCAAGTCAGAAAATCAACTGACAGTTGCGCTAGGTTCGAAGCTGTGCTTACGTCACCTCAAGTGCTCGCCCCAACAGTCGAACCGAGCCCGCCCGTGGCCGGAGCCTAGAGGGATGCTGCCTAGCGCAGCACATGTTCGAGACCGCCTGGCTGGTGTCGTCCTTTCGCGAGACAAGATCACGAACCTCACGAAGGAGCTGACTCATGCCTAGAACAGGACCGAACGCCCGGATCGTGCTGGACGACACCGAACAGGCATTGGTGGAGGAGATCGTCCATAAGGTGCACGAGAACTGTCCCGGCCAGACCGAATACCGCTACTTGAATTTCCTGCGCGAGCACGTCGTGACGCCGATCGACCGAGTGCGTGCGTTCTGCGATGCCAATAAGGGCGAGCCCGTCTTGGTGAATCATCTCCCGCGGTTCGACGACGTCGAGCACAGCAAGATCTTGGCACTTCTTCTCGGGCGCACGGTCGGGGTCCCCGTCGCTTACAGCGATTACAACGGGTCCTACATTACCGATATCCGCCCGACTGAACTCTCGAAAGAGAAAAGTTCGGGTACCGACCTGCTGGCGATGCACAACGACCTCGCGTGGGCCGACGACGTGTGTCGACCCCGGACGCTGGTCTTGGTACCGCATGTGGCCGAGGGAGCGGTGCCTTGCACGCTTCTCGCCCCGGCCCGCACGGTCGTCGAGCGACTAGCCCCCGACGTCGTCGACGTACTGTGTTTGCCGATCTTCGAGGCACGAGCAGGTTCTTCGTTGGGCTGGGGTTACGAGCGGGTGCGTCAGATGCCGCTGATCGAGTTCATTGACGGAGCCGTCGTCGTGCGGCTCAACTTCTCGGCCTTCACCCCAATCTCCGGTCTGGCCCCGGAACAGCGTGCTGCCGCTGATGCCGCCCATCAGCAGCTCCACGCGACCGCGCTGGAGGTCGGCCGACTCCACGGACATGCGGCGCGCGAGGGCGAGGCATTAATCATCCCGAACGACCACTGTCTACACGGACGCGATCCAATCGACACAGGTGCTTGCCGTCGGCTTCTGTTGCGCTCATACGTGGTGCCCGACGAGATCGTCGAACACCACGGCCGCACAATGATCTCGCTCGAGTACTGACTCGATGTCGGGTATCGTCGTGATTGGCGGGGGACACGTCGGCCTCACACTGCTCACCGACCTGGTCTGCCTCGAAGAGCACCAGGACCTGCACCCCACGCTGCTGTTCGTACGAGAGAACGCCCAGGCGCGGGCTTCAGGCACGATCACTCGGACAAATCTGCTCGACGGGGAGCAGGACAGCGTGAGGTTGAGAGCAGATCACTTCGAATCACTCCATAGTCCGTGCGCCGACGCACTCCTGAGTCGAGCCGATCACATCATCGTGACCGTCCCGGATATCCCTGTGCTACGGCTCGAGCTGCTGAGACGTATTGCCGGGCTCAGGAGCCTGGCTGGAAAAGTGATCACGTTCGTCCGCGCGGGGCAGGGCGGGCAGCCCGTCGTCGCCAATTGGGTGCGAGGCACGCCGCAACTCCGTGACGCCTCGATCGTTCTGGTCGAGGACTCCTTCTACGGAACGCGGGTCGCCGGTGCCCACATCACGTTCAAACGCAAGCTCTCGGTGAACGTCTCGGTGTACTCGCGCACTCCTCAAATAGCAATCACGCGGCTCCGAGAACTGTTCCCGCTGGGCGAGCGAATCGGAAGGACGTCGTGGCCGGAGATCGTGGTGCGCTCAGGCACCGGTCTGCTGTTCGACCCGCTCGGCTACATCATTCATGTCGGGGTCGCGTTCTACGCCCGCAACCTCGCCCGGACTCACGCCGGCCACCGCTACCTGCACTACACCGACGGCATCGACCGCAACCTCGCCCCTCTGCTCGCTCAGCTCGACGAGGAACGGGTCCAGCTGGCCCAGGCCTATGGCGTTGAGACCGAGACTTTTCCTCAGATCATCGAGCGCCAGTACGGACTGCCGTACCGGTCGGATTTCTACGAGATGATGCAGTCTTGCCGAGAAATCTATCGCTCGACATCATGCGCCTCACTCGCAGAGTTGCGACACTCACGGCTCGTTCGCGAGGATCTCCCGGGCTTACGGACGATCCGCTGGCTCGCAGATGTAGCGGGCATCGCCCTGCCAGCAACTGAACGCTACGAGGCCGAGGTTGAGCGAACTGCTACTAGCCTCGGAGTGTCTGCGAGCGATCTGAACGGGTATAGCGCCCAGTTGGCGCTCATACCAGCTGATGTGTCGTTCCTACGTTCCGTTTTGGAGGCGCCGCACGACCTCCAGGGGAACCACCAGGAACCCTTCCTTTTATTGCCAATGGGCACAGGCGGTGTGCCGACCGGCGACACCTCCCAAGGAATGGAGCCGCGCCGTGCTGGATGACGCTCTACAGCATGCACACGCCAGATATGCGCAACGTCGTCCGATGAGCGCGCGATTACACGCTTCGGCGGCGAGATTCCTGCCGTCAGGAACTACGAGGTCGGTCCTGGACCTCACGCCGTTCCCGTTCGCCGTCGAGTCCGGTTGGGGCTGCCGGCTCCGGGACGTCGACGGTCATGAGTATCTCGACTACCTTGGTGACTACAGCGTGGGATTGGCGGGTCATAATCCGCGAGAGGTACGCGAGGCGGTCGAGTCAGTCCTGGTCAGCGGGTGGTCGTTCGGCGCGGTCGCGCCCGTGGAGGCCGAGGTGGCTCGTCTCTTGTGCGAGCGGTATGCGTCGATGGATCGCGTCCGATTCACTAGCTCCGGAACCGAGGCCAACCTGGTAGCGGTGTCCTTGGCAGCGAAGGCGTCGGGGCACACCACGGTGCTCGGCTTCGATGGCGGATACCATGGTGGATTCCTCAGCTTTGCTCGCGGCAGCGACTCGCTCAATGTCCCCTTTGAGTTGACGATCTGCGACTACAACGATCTCGACTCCGTCACCTCGGCTTTCCGTGCCTACGGGGGCCGCCTCGCCTGCGTATTGCTCGAGCCGATGCTCGGCTCCGGCGGGCGGATCCCGGGTGATGCAACCTTCCTGCAGGGGGTTCGTGACCTGTGCACCGATCATGGCGTAGTTCTGATCTTCGACGAGGTGCAGACATCGCGGACGACGCCTGGCGGCGCCCAGTCAGCTCTGGGAATCAACGCTGATCTGACCACAGTCGGGAAATACATCGGCGGCGGGCTGGGCTTCGGAGCCGTCGGTGGTCGCGAGGATGTCATGTGCTTACTCGACCGTTCTCATGAACCACACTTTGACCACTCCGGGACGTTCAATAACAACCGATTCTCTATGGCGGCAGCGGCCGCCATGCTCGGACGGGTCCTCACCGCCGAGCGCCTCGACGACTTGCACCAGCGCGGAGAGCGATTGCGCAAGCACGCCGATGAGTTGCTCCGCACACGCGGATTTCAGGCAACCGGCTGGGGCTCGTTAATGAGTATCCATCCGACCGACCGACCGATCCGTAGTGCGGCGGACCTCGCCGGAATCGACCGGAGGCGTGTGCAGCTTCTGTTTCACGAGCTTCTCGAGCGCAATGTCTATATCGGAAGGTCGGGCTTCGTGACCTTGTCCTTGGTCCACGACGACGAGACCGACCACGCGTTCCTGACCGCACTCGGGGAAGCTCTCGATGCCCACGATCACCACGAATGGATGTCATGACGACTGCCGACACACTCGACGTATTCGTCCTTGAGGACGGCTTCCCCCCGATTGCCCGACGCCGTGGCCATGCTGCGCGCCCGGTCGATGCGCTCGAGGACCTGGGTCCTGCAGAGCGGACTCAGATCCGCGATCTACTGGACTCAGCCGGTGCAGTGCTCTTCCGAGACTTTGAAGTGTATACCGTCGAGGAGTTCGAGGGCGTCGCGCAGAGCCTGCTCGGCCAACTTGCCCCGTACCGAGGCGGTGACTCGCCACGTCAAGCCGAGAAGGGCCTGATCTACAACGCGGCCGGGCCGAGTCCATCGAGGCTCCTCCGAGCGCACAACGAGCTGTCCTACGCGCCGTGGCACCCGAAGACCCTGTGCTTTGGCTGCAGTCGCCCCGCGGATGAGGGCGGTGCGACCACGCTCATCGACGGGCATCGAGTCTATCAGGCGCTTCCTGCGGAGATCCGCGAGGCTTTTCACACCCGAGGCGTCATCTATGTCCAGCATCTCCCCCACGTCAGCGGCGACGCGAGCGGGGTTAAGTCTTGGTCGGAGACCTTCGAGTCCGACGATCGTGACGCTGTCACGGCGCTGTGCGAGTCCACCTACACCTCGTCGGAGTGGACCGAGTTGGGCCTGCTCACCACCAACCGAACGCCGGGGACGCTGCTTGTCGGCACCGATCGTCGTGAGGTCTGGTTCAACCAGGCCCACATCTGGCGCAAGGACGACAGCGTCACTCCCGACGCCACGAACATGGACCGGTGGCGTAAGCGTATCGGCTACGGCGCGATCTTCGGGGACGGGACGGATATCCCGATCGACTACGTTGAGGTCATCAGCCGAACTCTGACCGAGTGCACAGTGCCGGTGCAGTGGGAGGCCGGCGACGTGCTGCTGATCGACAACCGAGCCGTAATGCACGGCCGTCTACCGTTCTCCGGACCGCGTGAGGTCTTCGTCGCGTTCGCCTGATTGGACTGCCTACCCGGAACCATCGACCCCGCACGCAGTGCTGGGCGTCCTCGACGTCTCGACCGACGGAGCCCACGATGCCCCTGACGCCCATCATTCCGAACCTGACGCGACCCGTGGCCGAGGCGAATCACCCCAACCAGCTCATCGTCGAGACGGTCGACAGCATCAGCGACATCGCGGAGCCCGAGTATGAGGTCCTGACCCGCGGCCGTTCTTTCTACGTCGCGCGCCCCTGGCTCCTTGCTGTCGAGTACGCCCGCGGCGGTAACGTCCGCTACTTGTGCTGCCGTTACGGTCTCCATCGAAGCTTGGTCGGTGTGCTTCCCGTCTACGGGGAGTCACCCGGCCCATATCACCTCTATGAAACATTCCTCAGCCGATCGCACGCTCGCTTCGCTCGCGATGAGTGGTCACCGGCCGCGGTGGTCGGCGCCCAAGCCGGTTACTCGACAGAGTTCGCGATCGACCGCGCACTCGACGCCGTCACGGCCGAGGCCGTCCTCTCAATGCTCCTTGATGCAGCGGGCCATGGGCCGGGGACTTCGCGCGTGCCCCTTACTGCGCTGCACCTCAACCCGGTGGGAAGAGCGCAGCTTCGTGCGCTCGGTGTTCATGATGACGCCTTCTTCACGACAGGTGCGAACTGCGTCATCGACATCGAACACGCGACCCTCGCCGAGTACATCGACGCGCTCGGTGGCCGTCAGCGGCGGGAGATGCGGCGTGAACAAAGAATCTTCGAAGGTGCCGGATACACGTTGTCGCGACGGGGTTTAAGCGATTGTGTGGATGTAGCCGCCGTGTTGTGCACGCAGTTGCAGAGCAAGTACGGCGACCACGCTTCCTCCGTTACGGCTCGCCGGCAGTACATGACGAAGCTCGCCGAGGCTGCCGACGACCACAGCCATGTGCTTCTCCTCGAGGACGGCGAGCGCGCCGTCGGCGTCGTCATCTGCTTCGCGTGGGGCAACACACTCTACGTCCGACAGGCAGGATTCGACTATGCGCGAATCGGCCGCAACTTCGAGTACTTCAACCTTTGCATCTATTCAACCGTCCACCTTGCGATGCAGCAGTCCCTGCAGGCGGTGCATCTCGGGATGTCCTCATACACGGCCAAGCTCTCTCGTGGCGCGCGGATCGAACGTCTGGAGGGCCTCGCGATGTCCGCGACGGGAGAGTCTCCTACCGACCAAGAGGAGTTTGCGCGACGGCAGGACGGCCTGCGGTCGATGTTGGAGCGCGGCGACGGACGCGAGATCGACCGGGACGACAGCAGGTGATCGGCACACCCGCCTTCACCAGCAGCATCGGAATCGATGCGGGACAGGCGCGTGGGCAGTGAGTCAATGGCGTGAGGCTTCGCCCCTGGCGCGCCTGCTGCTCGTCGTGGTGCTCATGACCGGAGCCACCACATTTATGTTCGTACCGCTGCTCGCGCTGAGGCTGGATTCAGCGGGGCTCACGACGGCGACGGTGGGGCTCGTCGCCGGTTTATTGGCATTCTCGAGCCAGGCTTTCTCCCTAGTGATCGGGTGGATCGTCGACCGTACTCGGCTGCGTTTCGTGCTCGCCGCGGGGCTTACGGGACGGATCGCTGGATACCTCGTCCTCATCAGTGCGCTGAGTGAGCCGAATGACGACCCGAGTGTGCCAGCCCTAGTGGTCGGCGTGGTTTGTGTCGGGGTGGGGGGTTCCCTGCTTACCCTCGCAATCAAGATCGAGCTCGTCCGGCAGAGTGGTACGAGTAGCAGAGAGATGCTAGCGCTACGGGCAACATTCTTGAATACAGGAGTCGTCGCCGGCCCCGCGCTCGGCGCCGCGGTCTATCCGGTCGGTTTTACTGTCATCCTATGCGCCTGCATCGCATCACACCTGTTTGTCACGCCGCTGCTCTTCTCCCGTCGCCTCACTGCGCCCAAACTTCGCGATGACACGAGGAAGGCAGCCGAGCCGAAGGAGGCCGAGCAGGAAACGACCTCATGGCGATCTGCGATTCGCTATTGGGCGCCCTTGCTGCTGCTTTCTACTATGTTCTGGTTGATCTACAGCCAGATCAGTGTAATGCTGCCACTGTTGGCTCGAGAGTTGACCGGCACCATCGCGGCCGCGTCTGCTCTCTTCACCATTAATGGCATACTTTGCGTACTCTTTCAGTACACATTGCTGCAGCACGTGTTCTCCCGGACGTCCGGGAGAGTGCTGCTGATCGTCGGTTTTGGATCTTTTGCGGTCGCGTACGCCGTATTGATCCCGTTCAGTGGGTGGGGTGCCCTGCTGGCCTATATTCTGCCCATGACTTTCGCTGAGCTGTTGATTGGCCCCACTCTGGACCAAGAGATCGTCAAAGTAGGTTCGCTCGGTCGTGCCGGAGTTGCGCTGGGCGCCGTTACGCTAGCAGGGTCGATCGGGACCCTGCTCGGATCGTGGGGCGGCGGCTATCTATTAGACGCCTTTCAATCGAGCGATGCTGCATGTGCGGTACTTTGCGGGATCTCCCTTTTCGCAGTTATGGTGTGTGTTCTAGTTCCGCAGAATCAAGAAGATCTGGGTCGTAGTTCCTCGGCAAGTTCTCGCACCACCCCCTAGACCTGCTGACCTATGCGGCCTTCGACCTCTTTTGGAATTTAGACACAGAGTTATCGTCGCGAAGTATGCAGAAGCAGTATACTGCGGTGGGCTGCGCATCACTTCAGCACTGGATAAAAGTTCCCAGGCTCTGCATTATCAGACATTTCGGGCGCTTGCAGGGCTAGTGTCGCGTAAACGATGTTCTTTGACCGGGTCGGCAGTGGTTGAGTAGGTGGTCTGCGGGTTTGGTCCAGATGAACGGGTGGCAGCGTTCGTTCCAGCCGTCGATGAACCGGCCGATCGCGCCGATCAGTTCTCTGACGCTGCCGAAGCTGCCACGGCGAATGGCCTGGCGGGTGATGACCCCGAAAAAGACCTCGACCATGTTCAGCCACGATCCCGAGGTCGGGGTGAAGTGCAGGGTGATCCGCGGGTTGCGGGCCAGCCAGGCCTTCACTGCGGGGTGCTTGTGGGTCGCGTAGTTGTCCACCACCAGGTGCAGCTTGCGCCGCGGGTAGGCCTTCGCGACCTGCTTGAGGAACCGCAGGAACTCCTGATGGCGATGCCGCGGCAGGCACGCCTGCTCGACCCGCCCGGTCGCGACCTCTAACGCCGCGAACAGCGTGGTGGTGCCGTGACGGACGTAGTCATGCGTCCGTTTCTCCGGGATACCGGGCATGATCGGCAGGATCGGCGCTGTCCGGTCCAGGGCCTGGACCTGGGATTTCTCGTCGACGCAGAGCACGACGGCCTTGTCCGGCGGGTTCAGATACAACCCGACGATGTCGCGGACCTTGGCTTCGAGCTCGGGATCGGTGGAGAACTTGAACGTCTCGGACTTCCACGGCTGCAGCCCCCACCGCCGCCAAATCTTGCCGATCCACACGTGGGAGATCCCGAGCTCGGCACCGAGCAGCCGTGACGACCAGTGCGTGACTCCGAGCCGCTCAGGCGGCGGTTCCAGCGTGGCGAGCACGACCGCGACCTCGTCGATCACCGGCGGCCGGCCCGCCTTGGGCCGGTCGGCCAGCCCGGCGATCCCCTCAGCGGCGTAACGCTTCTTCCACCCGATCACCGTCGCCTTCGACGCCCCGACCAGTGTGACGATGTCCTTGACCGCCACCCCGTCCGCGGCCAGCAACACGATCCTGCCCCGTCGGGCCAGTCCCGCCGAAACCGACGAGGAACGCAGCCAGGACTCCAGCACCTCGCGGTCGGCGGCCGGAACGTCCACGGTCACAGTCAACGGCACAGCTCATGATCCCGTAAACCAGCCCGTGAGTAAAGTAACCTAGTTACCGCAACACTAGTAACGGCTCCGGGTCGCGTTTCGGCAGGTCGGGCGAGCCGATAATCAATATTATGTTCGATCGAGCCTTGTTGGGTCGCTTGCTCATGCTAGCTAAAGCTAGCGTCAGGATACCCTGACAGGGGAGATCGTCAGGGTATCCTGACAGTATGGGGTGGACCTGGGACACTGGTTACGGACCGGCCTACGAACACGAGGGCTACGCCGCCGTAGTCCTCGATGGCGACACGGTCACCGGGATCCACGACGATCTGACCAACAGTCGGTTCGTGGGCTGGCGCGCCGCGTGTGTCTGCGGTTGGCGCGGGGAGAGGTTCTGGTCCCGCGCGGAGGTGGTGGCCACGGACTCCTGCTACGCCGAGCAGGTCGCGCTCTATCCGAGTTCAGCCAGTGTCGCCCCGGAGTCGGTGGAGGGCCCCGAGGAGGGCGAGGGTGCGCAGGGACAGTGGCGTACGCACCTGGGCGAGGCGCTGCCGGGGCTTGCGGTGCACGATGCCGCGGTTCGGTTGGCTGAGATCCGCGAGGAGCTGGACACCGCGGTCGGCCGGGCCCGGGCTGCCGGGGCGTCCTGGACAGTGATCGGTGACGCGGCCGGCCTGACCCGCCAGTCGGCCCACGAACGCTGGGGAGCGGCCTTCCCGCCCCCGCCCCGTTCGACGGAGGCCAGGACGAGGAGCACGCGATGAGCACCTGCACCCACCCCGGGGCGCACGTCCACGGCTTGGTCGGTTCCGGACCGGTCGCCGTGGCGCCCGAGGAGACCCGTCTTGCCCTGGAACCGGCCGAGTGGGGCCACCTCGACGGACCGTTGCGCCGCGGGGAGCGCATGTCGGCTGCGATCGGGGCGTGCAGCAGTTGCGGGGCGCTGGTGGTGTCGGTGTCGACCTGGCACCCCGCCGACGGTCAGGGGGAGCACGCGGTGCAGTACCGGACTCCCTGGACTGCGATGCACGGTCCGAACTCGGCTGAGGCGGTACCGGCCGATCCTGCGGCGCGGCCGCCGCTCCCGGTGACGCTGGTGGGGTTCGGCGGTCAGGATCTGACGCCCCGTTGAAGCTGAGCCAAGGGACCGGCGGGTGCTATCGGGGGAGCCAGTCCCACCGGTCCGGGGACCGACGGGCGGCTGCGGCCGCGAGCGAACCCAGTGGTTCTGAGGCGAGGTCGTGCACGCAGGTGAGTAGCTCGACGGCGCGGTCCCCGAGCTGATGGCGCGCGGCTGCGGCTTCGTCGTGGGGAGTGGCCCCGCAGACGGTGCAGCAGTACCGCCCGAACCCGGTCCGGGTGATCTGGCAGTCGCGATCGAGCGCGGTCACCACCTCCACCAGGACGTCGGCGGGGTCCCTGCCGGTCCCGGCCAGCCGCCGACCGGAGGCACACGAGAGTTTCCCGGCGCCGTCGATGTCGGTGATCGGCAACGAGGGCCGGAGCATTTCCGTCCATTCCCGGGTGGCCCCGTTCTCCGTCATCTGCGGTGACGGATTGATGATCCCGTTCTCGTCCCACACAGGGCTGTCCGGATCGCCCCACACCTGGTAGCTCCGTTCGAGACGGGCGCATTCCTCCGGTGTGAGAACGACCCCGGTCGCGATTACGCGGGTCACCACTGCCGACCGGCACCGCCGGAATGTCTTGGGGAAGTGGCGGTAATCCGGGTCCGGCCGGTCGACTTCCGGCCGCACTTCGTAGACGTCTCCCGGAATCGTGCGGCCGAACGGATCCACGTAGCGGCTCGCGTAGGCACGGGCGGAGCCCTCGTCAGCCGTGACGTACACCCAGTCCGGCGAGTACTCCGCCCCCGCCATCGCGTAGGTGTAGGCGATGCCGAGCGCCGTAGCGCTGACCAGGCGCGCCCCCGGGCGCAGCCCTGGCGTCCCGCCGTGGAACCAGCGTCCTGCACCGCGACGCCCCGGCGTCGTGTCCTTCGACCGTCGCGCGCCGCTGCCGCGACGCCTGTCTCTCGATGTCGCCACAGGCGCACCATACGAGCCGCCACCGACACCCAGCTGTCCGTTGCACGCTCAACCACAACCCAACATCAGCACCTGCACTCAGCCACTTTTCGATCATCAACACACACCTATGCACAGTGTTATGATCTTGGTCGGCTCCGGTACGATGGGCTCGTGCTGCGCATCACCGCCATCGGCTCCGGAGCGGTCGAGTACCTGCTCCGCGGGTCGGGCTGCCGCGAGCACGCTCACGAGGCGGCTGCCGGGCAGCAGGGGCCGGGGTACTACACCGCAGCGGTGGAGCACGGCGAGGCCGTCGGGCGCTGGGCCGGGTCGGGTATGGAGGCAATGGGCCTAGATTTCCGCGACGGGGACTCTGTGAATCCGGATGACGTTCGGGCGGTTTTCGGGCAGCTCCGTCGACCGGAGTCGACCGAGGAGACGCCGGTCTATCTGGGTCGCCGGCCTGCGAAGTACAAGACTGAGCAGGAGCGATACGACGCGCTGGTCGCGAAGGAGTCCGGCGAGGTGTCGCCGGAGCGTGAGCGGGAGCTGCGCAACCAGGCAGCTACGGATGGTCGGCGTCCCGTTGCCTATTACGATTTCACGTTCAGTGCGCCGAAGTCGGTGTCGGTTTACGAGGCAGCGCTTAGGGCTACGGGAAACGTTGAGATGGCGGATGCGGTTTCCGCTGCGCATGACCGTGCAGTCGGTATCGCGATCGAGTACGCGGAGTCGCGGATTGCTTTCACACGGACGGGATGGCATGGGCGGTCGGTAACCGGGAACGAGTCGATCGGGCGCCACGAAGCCGGTACCGGAACGGTATGGACATTGTGGCGGCACTCGACCAGCCGGGAGAACGAGCCCCAGACGCACACCCACGCGGCTCTGCTCAACCGCACGGTGACCGCTGATGGGAAGATCGGGGCACTGGACGGGGCCGCGTTCCGGGCCTACAAAGAGGCCATCGACGCCGCGTACGTCCGGGCGTTGGAGCAGGAGGTCACGACCGCGTCCGGTGCGAGGTTCGAGCTGCGCCCGGACGGAGTGGCCCGCGAGATCGTCGGTGTCGATGTCGAGCTGATGGCCGAGGCGTCGACCCGGCGCGGTCAGGTGACCGAGCTGGTTGCCGAGCGCGTGGCGCTCTACCGAGAGCGGCACGGCCAGGAGCCGGACGCGGCGGCAATGAAGCGGATCACCGACATGGCCGTCTACGAGACCCGCAAGGCCAAGGGGCCCGAGGCCGGCCCCTCTGCGGTGGCTGGATGGAGCGAGCCGCGGACAGCTCGGCTGGCCGCGATGGTGGCCGAGGTCGAAGCAGCCGGACACCGGGCGGACGGGGACGGCCGGGCGGCCACGGCCGCCGTGGCCGGGCAGCCCATCACTCCGGACAGAGTGTCCGCGGTGCAGCTGCGGGAGGTGATGGCGGCCGCGGTGGAAGACGTGCAGGCGCAGTACGCGGTGTGGACGTTCGGGAACCTCGCGGCCGCGCTGGACAAGCGCCTCGGTGACGCGGCCGCGCTGGGCGTGTCTGTGGCCGAGCGACCCGCCCGGTTGGAGGAACTGATCCGGGACGCACTGCGGACGGTCGAGGTTGTGAAGGTGTCCGCACCGGACCCCGTTGAGGTGCCGGAGGGGTTCCGGCGGGCGGATGGTGCGTCGATCTACCGGCGGGCGAACGGGGAGCGCTACGCGACCGCCGCGCACCTGGCCACGGAGCAGCGTGTGGCCGCCCGGATGGCCGCCGCGCGGACCCCGGACACCGCGGCGGCGGACGTGGTTGCGCTGCGGGCACGGCTGGACGGGGCGGGCCTGTCCGCGGACCAGGTGGCCGCGGTGGTCGGGGTCGTCGAGTCCGGCCGCGTCGGCGACTGTCTCGTGGGTCCGGCCGGGGCCGGGAAGTCCCGCACGGTCGGTGAGCTTGCCCGGGTGTGGGGTGAGTTCACCGGTGGGCGGGTGCTCGGAGTGGCGACGTCGCAGATCGCGACGCAGAACCTTGCCGGGGACGGGCTCGAAGCGATCAACACGGCCCGGTTCTTGCAGGCGTTCACCCCGAATGAGACCGGTCAGGTGCGGGACCGGCTGCAGGCCGGTGACCTGGTGATGGTCGACGAGGCCGGGATGTCCTCGACGCAGGACCTGGATCGGATCGTGGAACTGGCCGCGGCTGCCGGGGCGAAGGTCGTCATGACCGGGGACCCGTACCAGCTCGATGCGGTCGGGGCCGGCGGACTGTTCGCGCACCTGATCGCCGAGCACGGCGCGCACGAGCTGCGGGAGGTGCACCGGTTCACGCAGGAGTGGGAGCGCGAAGCCAGCCTGGGTCTGCGGATCGGCAACGTCGCGGCGGTGGACGCCTACGCCGACCGGGGCCGGTTGCGCACCGGCACGGTCGAGGAGATGCAGGACGCCGCGATGGAGTCCTACCTCGCAGACACCCTCGCCGGAGACGACGCGCTGCTGATCGTGGGAAGCAACGCCGACGCTTCAACCTTGTCTACGAACATCCGTGAACGACTGATCGAGCTGGGCCGGGTCGAAGCGCAGCCGGTCGCGCAGCTGGCCGGTGGTCAGGATGTGAGTGTCGGGGACCGGGTGCAGGCTCGGATGAACGACTACCGGGCGCGGGTCGACCAGCGACCCGGTGCAGCCGGGGAGCCCGACCCGGTGACGAACCGGGCGCTCTACACCGTGATCGGACGCCACACCGAGTCCGGGGCGCTGCTGGTCCGTGACGAGGACGGCGCGACCGCGCACCTGCTGCCGCAGTACGTGCGTGAGCACGTCACCCTCGCCTACGCGGTTACCGTGCACGCCGCCCAGGGCGTCACCGTGGACGCCAGTTACCCGGTGGTGGACCGCGACGCCAGCCGCGAGGCGTTCTACGTCGCGATGAGCCGTGGCCGAGCCCGCAACATCGCGCACCTGGTCACCGAGCGGGCCCCTGACGAGCATGCTCCCGAGCGGCTGGTTGAGTCCGCGCGGGAGCGGGCCGTGGCGATCCTGGCCACCAGCGGGGCGCAGCGCACCGCCACCGAGACCCTGCGCGCCGGGTTGCGGGACTCCGGCAGCTTCGCGATGGCCGCCGCGACCCTCGACGTCGCCGCCCAGGACCACGCACACCACCGCTACAACCTGGTGCTGGCAGAGATCCTCGGTCCGGAGCGCATGGCGGCCGCCGAGCAGGACCGGGCCGGATACGGGCGGCTGCTAGCGGCCACACGAGAGGCCGAGCTGGCCGGGCACGACCCGACTGTGCTGCTGGCGGAGGCGGCCGGGGTACGGGGCCTGGACACCGCCGACAGCGTCCCGGACGTACTGCGGTGGCGGCTGCGGAACCTGACCGGACTGCGTGAACCTGAGAGGGCCGTGGACCCGGCGAACTGGACCACCCGAGTCCCGGCACCGGATGGCACCGAGGCCGGCCGGTTCGTCGCCGAGCTGGCCGCGGCCGCGACCGATCGGCAGGCGCGCCTGGGCCGCCAGCTCGCCGCCGAGCCGACCGCGTGGGCGATCTCCGGACTCGGCGAGGTCCCCGACCCCGCCGATGTCGCCGCACACACGGACTGGCAGCGGCGCGCCGGAGCGGTCGCCGCGTACCGGGAGCTGCACCGCATCCCCGACAACCAGGAGTCGATCGGGGCGGCCCCGTCGAGGGAGCACCCGCTTCAGCGCGCTCTCTGGACCGACGCGCGGACCGCGCTCGGCGACCAGGACGCCGTCGTGGACCACCGGGCCCTGACCGACGGGCAGCTCTACGCGCGCACGGAGCGGTGGGAACGCGAGCAGGCCGCGGCTCCGGAGTGGGTCGCGGACAAGCTCGCCGACGCCCACCGCGCGACGCATGAGTACCGCACCCGCCACCGGCTGCTGTCCGGTGAGATCGAGGCCGCCGCAGCGGCCGACCACCCTCGCCACCATGAAGTGGCTCAGATGGTCGACGAGCGCGACCAGGCGCAGCGGATGATGGGATGGCACCAGCAGCGGGCCGCTGTACTCGAGACCGGCTATGCCGAGCGCGCGAAGTGGGCCGAGGCCAACCGCGACGCCGCCGACGACGCCCGACTCGCGGCCGAGGAACTGGCCCGCCGCAACCGCGACGCCACCCGCGCCGGGGTGGACACCGCGAGTCCGCGGACCGTCGATGCCGCTCCCGAGCACACGAGCGAGGGCCAGCAGGACACCACGCAGCGGCCAGACGCCGTCCCGGCACGCCAGCGCGTCGACGGGCACGAGCAGGGTTCGACGCTAGCCGCAGAGATGGACAGGTTGCGAGCCGTCTGGCAGGAAGCGGCTGAGGCAGGTGCGTTCCGCCGCGGCGAGGACTCCGGCCGGGAGGCCAGCCGTCAGCAGGCTGCCGCAGAGACCGCCCGTCAGCAGCGCAACCGCGGGTACGAGCGACCCCATCACCAGGTTCAGGAACAGGCTCAGGAGATGGACGGCCCGAGCCTGGGCTACTGACTCCTACCCACGGTGTCCGGCCCGTATAGGAAGATCTTGGCGTCTCTAGCGCAGGCGCTCGTGAGGCCTTTGCTGGCTGGACAGTCTCACGAAAATGCGTAAGGCCGTGCTCCCGGTCTGCCCCAGGTCACACGGCCTCGCGACTCGCTCAGCACCCGCGGTACCGCGCTGACCTGGAATCTATCAGTCCCGCTGCGAGCGTTCCGGCATGAACGGACCTATGCGAGGGAGCAAGTGCACGAGTGCACAAACACAGGAGTGCACTCGTGCAGTCTTAAGTTACCGGGGCGGGCGGGAAGTGCTGTTGCGCGCGATGAGCGCGGCGTCGGCGGCCATCATGTCGAGAGCATCGCGGCTGGGCTGCTCCCAGGTCGTGCGTGGCCCCCACGGAGACGGGCATACGCCCAACGCGGCATCCCAGATCGTCGCGTTCTGATGACTCATGATCCGCCTGTAGACCGGCGGGTCCAGGATCTCGAAGGCGTACCCATCCGGCGGCGGGCCCCACCGGCATCCAAAGCGCTGCTCAGTTAGCTCTCGAACAGCGTCGACGGCGATCGCGCTAGCAGCTCTAGCGACCCGACGGAGTCGAGGCGAGTCGACAGGTAGTCGTCGACCGTCTCGCAGACTCACGGCGGTCCGGCCGACGTATAGGTGGTGGTGGATCCGGATCATGCTGAACCCCGGCACAGTGCTCTCGCCGTAGGCCGTGAGATCCAGACGTGCTGGAAGTGAAATGCCTTGTTCGTCGACGACGTATCCGCCCATCAGCTGCAGCTGTGCCGTGGTGCGGTCCATGACCTGCTCGTACAGCGCGAAGCAGGCGCGCCCGTCTTCCTCCCGGCCGGCCTTGAACAGATCGTCGACGAACAGGGAGAACGACTGCGGCGCCCGGAACTGCACGTCCAGGGCATCGGCCGGTGGACCGCTCCCCCGATCCTCAGGGGCGAACAACCGCCCGGGCTGCACCCGGGTCTCTCCGATCCGCCCCATGCCCACCACCTCCACCTACGAGCCTGCACCGACGGTAGCGGCCCCCACCGACACCAACTGCGGAGTGCACAAGCGCACTCGTGTGCTCGTGTGCTCGTGCACGATTCTGCGGCCGAGGTGCCCGGCTTGTTTGCGGCGCCGCTTCGATGCTGGCATCATCTAGTTCGTAGCCAGTGCTCTGCGGAGTACTGGAAGTGAGCCCGAGAAGTTCCCGCCGGACGACGGGGTCTCGGGCTCGCGCCATATACAGACCTGCGACGCCGAATCAGGCGTCGTAGAACGTCGTCAGGCTGGCGAAACGCTCTAGGTACGCGGGTTCGCCTGCGCGTTGTGCACCTACCGCTCCCGCTACCACGTCGGGGACCCACAACAGCGGGTCCTGAGGCCCCGGCTGGTGATAGACCCGCAGCTCGGAGCCGACCTCACGCCGCGCCCGCATCGCAGCCAGGATCTGCAAGTCGCGGCCGTTCTGCTTGGTCTCACGGGCCTCGATGTAGACCTCACGCACCCCGTGCTGATCCAGCTCAGGAAGCAACCTGGCCAGACAGAGCCGACGACGTCGCTCTGACCTCGCGTGCACGTCAACCGTGACCACGATGAGATGGAGCACGGGAAGGCCGGCGATCGTGTCCGTCAGTAGCTTGCGCCGCGGGGCGTCTTCGTCGTGCCAATGCAGCTTGCGTTGTCCCCTGAGGCGCAGCGCAGCCATCGTCACCCGGGCCGCTTCCTGATCAACCTGGTCGATCAGCGCAGCCGCGAGCACATACGCCCCTGGCCCGAACCGGGGATCCGGCTCCGACTCATCGACGTACGCGCACCAGCTCATCAGGTGAACCTTTCCGGAGCACACCGAAAGACCGGTGGACAGCTCGTCTCAGCCAAAGATCCGAGATCATGCGCACCTGTGCGCACTCACACGAGTGCGGTTGTGCACGTACGCACTAGCTCGAAGCCGTCTGGTCCAGATAGAGCCGAACAGCGTCCTGGACGAGCTGTGCGACGGGGCGGTCCTCCCGGATCGCCTGGTGCTGCAGCTCGTCACGTAGAGACTTCGGGACCCGGGCCGACAGGTACTTCATCGCCACGGAGTCCTCCGCATCGACAGCGGGAGGGGTCGCCGTGGCGGTCTGCGTGGGCTCACGGACCAGGGACTCCGGCTGCGGGGTCAACATCGACGCCCCACCCGGACG
This sequence comes from Pseudonocardia sp. ICBG1293, assembly GCF_020131355.1. GTDB lineage: Bacteria > Actinomycetota > Actinomycetes > Mycobacteriales > Pseudonocardiaceae > Pseudonocardia. The sequence goes on along the minus strand of NZ_JAHLEL010000001.1, from coordinate 11,580 downwards.
CTGACGGTTACGCGGCGGCATTCGTGGACTCCAAACGGTCGGCCAGCTCATCGAAGATTGTCACTAGGTCCCGGGCGACCGATCCGGTCTGAGCCCGCAACGGCTCGGCCGCGTCCATCGCCTCGGCCAGGACCGAACGCGACGGCACAGGCGGGGTCCACACCAGGTCGCCGAACAAGTCCCGGAGGCTGCCCAGGTGCCAGGTGTGCAGCCCACGGCGCCGGTCCTGGGCATTCACGATCACCCCGACCAGAGCCAGGCTCGGCCGGTCGAGATGTTGGGCGCTGGCGGTCAGGAAGTCACGGACCCGGGTTGCGCCGGCGACATGGTCGTACTCGGCGACCACCGGAGCGATCACCCCGTCCGCCGCAGCGAACGACAGCTGCGTGAGATGCCCCAGCGACGGCGGGCAGTCCAGGAACACGACGTCGTAGTCGTCGGTGACACCGTCCAAGCCGCGCGCGAGGCGCAGGTGCGCCCCGAGCTGTCCGGCTTCCGGAACTCGGTTCTCCAGGTCGAAGCGAGACGGGACCAGATCGATCCGTTCCGCCCACGGCACCGACCACCGGCACCCGATCACAGCCTCGGCAGCGCAACCGGTGCGGTTCTCCCGGACGACCTCCGAGGTGGTGACCATCGAAGAGAGGTCGGATTCGGCGTAGCCGAGTCGACGGGTCAGGTTCGCCTGCGGGTCCATGTCGACCATCAGGACGCGGCGGCCGCGCGCGGCGAGCGCATCAGCCAGACAGAGGGCAACGGTCGTCTTGCCCGCACCGCCCTTGTTGTTCGCGATCGCGTAGCGCACAAGGCGCACTATCGCACAGCCGCACTCGTGTATTCACACACGAGCACGTAAACGCACGAATGCGTTTGTGCAGTCGTGCGCGTGTGCACAACTGCACCTGTTTAGTGCGCCTCCGGCGGCCCCTCCGGGGAGGGCCTCCGCTCCAGGATGAGGAGGAGGCGGGTGGGTCATCCCGCCACGACGACGCCCCAAGGGGGCGCCGTAGTATCCGGAATTTTTCGGGCGGATATGGAGGATGCAGGGCTGTGACCTCGTGGTTCGTGGGGATAGGTCAGATAAGCCGCGATTATCGCGTGTCTCAATCTATCGAGGCGGAAGCGACCATGGACTCGTCTCGACAGCAGTGGCCACGGAGTGCGCTGCCAGAGACGACAGTGGGTCTGAGCAGCGACGATGGGTGCTGTGGTGGCTGGCCAGTGAGTGAAACTTGCCCGATGACGGGGGCGTCGCGTCGTGAGGACGGCGAACCTGATCAGAACAGGGTGTCGCGGACACGTAGTGGTCGGTAGCCGGTCGGGCTGAGTTGGGCGAGTTCGCCGTCGATGTCGACCTCGATGGCGCCGAAGAAGTTGATGTTCTCCGAGTGGGCCGGGGAGATGTGGGCCAGGACCTCGTCGTCGATGCGGCGACCGGCGGCGCGCATCTGCTCGACGGCCAGGCCGTAGTACTCGGTCGTCCAGGTGACCACGGCGTTGGTGACGAGGGTGAGGCACCACGCCTGCTCGGTCTGTCCCTCCAGGTGTCGGGCGCGGATCATGCCCTCGTGGGCGTAGAGCAGGTCCCGCTTGAGCGCGTGCAGCGACTCGCCCTTGTTCAGCTGCCGGGAGATCTTGCGCCGGTAGGCCGGATCGGACAGGTACCGGGCGGTGTAGACGGTTCTGCGCAGCGCGCCGTACTCCTTGAGCGCCGCGGCGAGCGCGTTCTGCCGCCCGGACGCCGAGAGTTTCCCGACCAGTAGCGATGCGGTGGCGTGCCCGAACTTCAGCGACCCGGCCAGGCGCAGCAGGTCGTCCCAGTGCTCGGCGATCAGGTCGGTGTTGAGCTTGCGAGCCAACAGCGGCCCCGTCAGGGGGAACGCCGTCTCGGCCGCCGCCTTCGCACCCGTCCGGTAGAGAGTGATCTTGCCCAGGTCCCGGATCCGCGGTGAGAGCTGCAACCCGAGCAGGTCGAACAGCCCGAAGTTGACCAGGGTGACGCCGTGCGTGTCGGTGGCGTGCTCGGTGATCGGGATGTCGGTCGCGTTGCCGAGGATCTCGTCCAGGACGTAGTGCGCCTCGCGTTTCGTGGCGACGATGATCTTCGTGCCGTAGGTGGTATGCTGATCGGTCACGTGCGTGTAGGTCGACAGGCCCTCGTGCGCAAAATACCTGCTCAGAGCCCTGGCGGTGACCGACTTACCTCGCGTCGGGAACCGCTGACCGTCCGAAGAGGACAGCGTGCCGGTGCCGAACACCGGGGTCAGCGGCAGGCGCTGGTGGTAGCCGATCAGCGCCAGGTTCGCCGCCCGCAGCGTTTCCTCCCGTACGTACCACTCGGCGGTCCAGGCCAGGATGTCGTAGGAGATCCCGCACGCGTCCGCCATCCGTGTGAGCCCGAGGTTGGTGGACTGGGCGAGCAACACCGCGATCAGGTTCCGCTTCAGCTCGCGCGTGCGGGCCTGCTTGCCGCCGGCGTGGGTGAAGCAGTCCAGGAACCCGGTGCGCTTGTCCATCTCGATCAGCAGCGACACGATCGGCGCGAACGGCAGCATCTCGGTCAGCTCCGCCTTCAACGCTCTCGCCTCGGCCGGGATGTCCTCCGCGGTCAGCGGGGAGATCACCAGATCGCCGTCGTCGTCCAGGCGGACCGGGCCGTCGCCGTGGGCGAGCGTCGTTTCCAGCTTGCCCAGCGCGGTGTGCAGCTCGTCTTCGGCCTCGGCCAGGCCGGTGGCGGCGTCGGAGGGTTTGCCGACCAGTCGGCAGAACTCCGCCCGCTGATCCGCCCACTTGTCCTCGGTGAGCAGGTAGGCGGCCGGGTCGGAGTAACGGCGGCTGCCCGGCACGAACACGTCCCCGGTGCGCAGCCCGTCCCGCAGGGCCAGCAGCACGCACAGCTCCCAGTAATGCCGATACGCCGTCGCGCTGCGGTTCGCCGCGGCGGTGTCCAGGTAGCCGCGGAAGCGGGCCGGGACGAACCCGCTCGGCGCGTCGTCGGGGACCTTGCGGGCGCCGGTGGCGTTGAGCTCCCGCAGGATCGCCACCGCCTCCAGCAGCTCGGCCGCGGCGGTGCCGCCGGCGAAGGTCACGGCGTCGAGGACGTTCGGGGTGAACTGGCGCAGGTACCCGTACGAGCCGTCCAGCGCGGCGAGGTGCCCGTGATCGCGCGGCAGCGGCGGCAACGCGCTCGACTGCGCCGAACGCAGCCGGTCCCAGCCGACCCGCTCGCCCCGGATCAGACCGCCGACATCGCCGTCCGGCACCGCCGGGTCGGCCACGATGGCCAAGATCGCGTCCAGAAGCTCCTGGCGGTCCTCCCCGGACTTGGCGCGTTCGGCCAGATAGTCCCGCATCCTGTGCGCGGCCTTGCTCTCCCGCGCCGAGAGCGCCTGGTCGAACAGCGCCACCACCTCGTCGAGCACCTCGGTCGCCGACTGGGCCAGCAACGTCAGCAAGATCGGGTACCGGCGTTCCGGCTCCCGCCGTTCCAGCGCTTGGGCGGTGAGGCGGCGACCGACCGTGGCCAGGAACCGGCGGCGTTCGGCCGGCAGCACCGACAGGTCAACGCGTGGGCGTCCATTCCGCGCAGGAACTCCAGCTTCGCGATCTCGGAACGCCTGCGAGGGCGCGCGACCTCCACGACGTCGTCGCCCACCACGTGTCCGCGGTCGCGGTGCAGGCCGGGGCGGCCCGGCTGGCCGCCGACGCGCAGCGCGGCGCGGACGCGCTGGGCCACATCGCCGACTCGGCGCGGCGGGTCGCCGAGGCCATCCCGGCACTCGCCGACCTCGCCCCCGACCCGGCGACGGCCGCGCTCACCCGGCCGGGCTCGACGCGCTGGTCGCGCCGTCCCGGGCCGCCGGGCTCCCGGTCGGGGTCGTGGTCACCGGGCACGCCTGCCGACCCTCCCGGTGAGGCCGAGCTGTTCGCCAGCCGGATCGTCACCGAGGCGCTCACCAACACCCTGCGCCACGCAGGCCCCAGCCCGACCCGGGTGCGGGTGGCCCACGGTGGCGAGCGCGGCCCGGTCGTCGTCGAGGTCGTCGACGACGGCCCCGTGCCCGGACACCGGCCCGACGGCACCGGCTCCGGGCTCGGGCTGGTCGGCATGGCCGAACGGGTCGCGCTGCTGGGCGGCGACCTGCACACCGGGCCCGGCGACGGTCCCGGGTGGACGGTGCGCGCGGTGCTGCCACGGGCCACCCTCGTCCGCGCGGACGACCCCGCCGCGGCGCCGATCTCGTCCTGTGCGCCGATCCGCGGGGCCGCCCCCGGCTCGTAGCGTCGGTGCCGACCACGCAGGGAGGCACCGATGACCGCTCACACGCTCGCGCCCCGCACGCCGACGGGGACCGGGGCGACGCTGCAGATCGACGGTCTGGGCAAGCGCTACGGCGACACCGTCGCCCTCGACGGCGTCACCTTCGACGTCCGGCCGGGCGAGATCTTCGGGTTCGTCGGTTCCAACGGCGCCGGCAAGACCACGACCATGCGGATCGCGCTCGGGGTGCTCGCCGCCGACTCCGGCACGGTGCACCTCGGCGGGCGACCGGTCGACCTCGACGTGCGCCGCACCATCGGCTACATGCCCGAGGAGCGCGGCCTCTACCCGAAGATGAAGGTCGGCGAGCAGCTCACCTACCTGGCCGAGCTGCACGGGGTCGGCCGCGCCGCCGCACGGCGCGCGGTGCTGCGCTGGTCCGAGCAGCTCGGCGTCGCACACCGGCTCGACGACACCGTCGACGCGCTGAGCCTGGGCAACCAGCAGCGGGTGCAGCTCGCCGCGGCGCTGGTGCACGACCCGGCGGTGCTGGTGCTCGACGAGCCGTTCTCCGGACTCGACCCGGTCGCCGTCGACGTGATGAGCGAGGTGCTGCGGGAGAAGGCCCGCGCCGGGGTACCGGTGCTGTTCTCCTCCCACCAGCTCGACCTGGTGCAGCGGCTCTGCGACCGGGTGGGGATCCTCGTCGCCGGCCGGATGCGCACCGTCGGCACCGTCGGCGAGGTCCGCCGCGGCGGCGGCACCCGCCTGGAGGTGCACGCCCCCGCCGCGCCGCCCGGGTGGGCCGACGCGCTGCCCGCGGTCGACGTGGTCACCCACGACCGCGGCCGCACCGTCCTCACCCTCACCGAGGGCGCCGACGACCAGCAGGTCCTCGCCGCCGCACTGGCCACCGGCCCGGTGCACGGGTTCACCCGCACCACCCCGTCGCTGACCGAGCTCTACCGGGAGGTCGTCGCGTGAGCGCCCCGTCCGCCACCCTGCCCGCCCGCCGCGCGGTCGCACTCGTCGCCCGCCGGGAGTTCCGGGTGCAGGTGCACAAGCGCAGCTTCTGGGTCAGCAACGCGATCATGCTGCTGGTCATCGCCGGCGGCCTGGTCGCCTACTCGCTGTTCGGCACCGGCGACGAACGGACCTCGGTCGGGGTGGCCGCCGACCCAGCGCTGGCCGCGGCGGTCGGCACCGCGGGCGAGCGCCTCGGGGTGCCGCTCGAGGTCCGCGCGGTCGCCTCCGCCGACGCGGCGCGGGCCGCCGTGACCGCCGGGGACCTCGACGTCGCCCTGCTCGGCGACGGCACCGGGCCCGGCGCGACGGCCGTCGTGACCTCCGAGCTCGCCCCGGCGACCCGGGCCGTCCTCGACGCCGCCGTCGCCGACCGGGCCACCGCCGCGGGGCTGGCCGCGGTCGGCGTGACCCCCGCCGAGCTGGCCGCCGCCACCCGCCCGCCGGGCTGGCCGTGGACGCGCTCGACCCCGCCGACCCGGAGGCCGGGCAGCGTTCGGCGCTCTCGTTCGTCGTGCTGATCGTGATGTTCATGCAGATCGTGGGCTTCGGGCTGACCGTCGCGATGGGCGTGGTCGAGGAGAAGTCCAGCCGGGTGGTGGAGCTGCTGCTGTCCACGATCCGGCCGCTGGACCTGCTGTGGGGCAAGGTGCTCGGGATCGGCGCCGTCGGGCTGGTGCAGTTGCTGGCCTACGGCGTCGTCGGGATCGTCACCGGCCTCGCGACGGGGCTGCTCACGATCACCGGGACCGCGGTCGGGGTGTTCGGCGCCGCGCTGCTGGCTGGTTCGTGCTCGGCTACGCCTTCTTCGCCGTCCTCTACGCCGCCGCCGGGTCGCTGGTGTCGCGCCAGGAGGACGTCAGCTCCACGACCGGGCCGTTGATGATGCTGCTGTTCGCGATGTACGGCGTCTCGTTCTGGTACCTCGGCTCGCCGGACGCGGTGGCGCTGCAGGTCCTGTCCTGGATCCCGCCGTTCCCGGCGATGCTGATGCCGCTGATGATCGCCCAGGGCACCGCACCGGCCTGGCAGGTCGCCGGGTCGGCGCTGGTCATGCTGGTGGCCGTGGCGCTGCTCGCCCGGGCGGGCGCCCGGGTCTACGAGCGGTCGGTGCTGCGGATCGGGGCGACCGTGCCGTGGCGCGAGGCGCTCTCCCGCCGGTAGGTCCTCAGACCTCCACGAGCTCGCGCGGCAGCCCGGTCAGCGCCCGGGCCGGGGCCGCCCGCGACGACGTGCAGGGTGTCCTCGATCCGTACCCCGCCGCGGCCGTCGAGGTAGACCCCCGGCTCGACGGTGACGACGTTGCCCGCCTCGATCCGCCCGGTGGCGGCGACGCCGAGCCACGGCGGCTCGTGCACCGCGAGCCCGACGCCGTGGCCGAGCCCGTGCGGGAACCTCTCGCCGTGGCCCGCGTCGGCGATCACCGCACGGGCGGCGGCGTCGACGGCGGTGACCTCGGCACCGTCGACGAGGGCGGCCCGGCCCGCGACGGCCGCGGCGTCGACCAGGGCGTGCAGCTCGCGCTGCCAGTCCGCGGCCGGGCCGAGACAGAACGTGCGGGTGGTGTCGGAGTGGTAGCCGTCCAGCGCCGCCCCGAAGTCGATCTTGACGAGGTCGCCGCGGCGCAGCGCGCTGCGCTGCCGGTGGGGCGGTGGTGCGGGATCGCGGAGTGCGGGCCCGCGGCGAGGATCGTGTCGAACGCCGGGCCGTCGGCGCCCAGGTGGCGCATCCGGTCGTCGAGGTCGCGGGCGACCTGCGCCTCGGTGCGGCCGGGCCGCAGACCGCCGTCGTCGAGCAGCGCGCGCAGCGCGGTGTCGGCGAGCGCGCAGGCCGCGGCGACCCGCTCCACCTCGGCGCGTCCTTGACCGCCCCCAGCCCGCAGCCGCCCACCAGGCCGGGGGCGCGGCGCAGCCGGCGTCCCGGGACGGCGTCGCGCACGGCGGCCAGCCCGTCGACGGTGATCGTGGCCGAGTCGTAGCCCAGGGTCCGGCCCGCCGGGACCCGGGCCGCGGCGGCCGGGGCGCTCGGCCGGTCGACGAGCACCTCCAGGTCCGGGCACTGCTCGGCGGCCTGCACGCGGTAGCGGCCGTCGGTGCACAGCAGGTCCCCGCCCGGCTCGGCGGCGACCACCACGGCCGCGTTGGAACCGGTGAACCCGGTCAGGTGGCGGACGTCGAGCAGGTCGGTGACCAGCAGCGCGTCCAGACCGGCGGCGGGCAGCAGGGCGCGCAGGGCGTCGCGCCGGGCGGGGTGGGACATGCCCCGAACCCTATGTCTAGGGTCGCGGCCATGGGTCTCTACTTCCGCCAGCTGCTGTCGGGCCAGGACTACGCCGTGGGTGACCCGGTCGCCACCCAGATGGTCAACTTCTCCTACCTGATCGGCGACGACGAGACCCGGGAGGCCGTGGTCGTCGACCCCGCCTACTCCCCCGACGAGCTGCTCGCGGCCCTCGACGCGGACGGCATGCGGCTGACCGGGGTGCTCGCCACCCACCACCACCCCGACCACGTCGGCGGCACGATGATGGGCTTCGACCTGGTCGGCGTCGCGCAGCTGATCGGGTCGCACCCGGTGCCGATCCACGTGCAGCGCGCCGAGGCCGACTACGTGACCCGGGTGACCGGGCTGTCGGCGACCGACCTGACCCCGCACGACCACGACGACGTCCTCGAGGTGGGGAACGTGGCGATCCGGCTGCTGCACACCCCCGGCCACACCCCGGGCAGCCAGTGCTTCCTCGTTCCGGACCCGGACGGTGACCGGCTGGTCGCCGGGGACACCCTGTTCCTGCAGGGCTGCGGGCGCACCGACTTCCCCGGCGGGGACACCGCGCAGATGTACCACTCGCTCCAGCAGCTGGCGGCGCTCAAGGGCAACCCCACCGTCTACCCGGGGCACCGCTACTCCCCGGCGGCGCACGCGCCGCTGGAGGACGTGCGCCGCACCAACACCGTGTACCGGGCGTCGTCGGCGGAGCAGTTCGTCGCGGCCTTCGGGTCGTGACCACGCCGGGGCCGAGGGCCCGGCGGTGACACCGCGGGCGGTGGCGCTCGTCGAGGGCGCGAGCGACGCGGCCGTGCTGGAGGGCCTGGCGCGCCGGCGCGGCACACCGCCCGGGACCACCCGGATCGTGGTGCTGCACGGCTACACCAACCTCGGCAGCGCGCTGCGGGCGCTCGCCCCGGCCGCTCCCGAGCGGGTGTCGGTGCTGTGCGACGCCGGCGCCGCCGCGTACTGCAGGCGGGTCGCCGGGCCGTCGGTGCCGGTCCGGGTGTGCGACGCCGACCTGGAGGACGAGCTGCTGCGCGCCCTGGGCCCGGACCGGGTGCACGCGCTGCTCGACGCCCACGGCGAGCTCGCCGCGCTGCACGCACTGGCCCGTCAGCCGGGCCGCCGCGACCGGGGCGAGGTCGAGAACCTGCGCCGGTTCCTGTCCGCCCGCTCCGGGCGCAAGGTCCGGTGGGGTGCGCTGCTCGCCGGCGCGCTGGACCCGGGCGCGCCACCGGACCCGCTGGCCCGGGTCCTCGACGACGTCGGGCTCTGAGCGTCACCGGCCGGCGCGGTGGTCGCCCCGCCGTGGTGGTAGCGGTCGGCGGGCCGCCGGGTGTGCGGCCGCCGCCCGCAGAACCACCTCAGCCGCTGATCGCGGCGTAGGCGGTCGCCAGCAGGCCTGCGTCCGGGCCCTCCAGCCGCCCGGGCTTCGCGAGACCGTCGAGGACGACGAAGCGCAGCGTCCCGGCGCGCGACTTCTTGTCCCCGCGCATGGTCGCGGTCAGCTCGTCGAGCACACCGGGCTCGTAGCCGGTCGGCAGACCGACCAGCTCCAGCACCTCGCGGTGCAGGTCGGCGGTGGCGTCGTCGAGGCGTCCGGCCGCGCGGGCGAGCTCGGCGGCGAACACCAGCCCCACCGCGACCGCGTTGCCGTGCCGCCAGCGGTAGCGCTCGCGACGCTCCACGGCGTGGCCGAGGGTGTGGCCGTAGTTGAGGATCTCGCGCAGGTGCGACTCGCGCAGGTCCGCGCCGACGACGTCGGCCTTCACCCGGATCGCGCGGCGGACCAGCTCGGCGAGCACCGGCCCGGCCGGGTCGAGCGCGGCGGCCGGGTCGGCGCGGACGCGGTCGAGGATGACCGGATCGGCGATGAACCCGGCCTTCCACACCTCGGCGGACCCGGCGACGAGCTCGGGACGCGGCAGCGTGCGCAGGGTGTCCAGGTCGACCAGGACCGCGGACGGCTCGTGGAAGGCACCGCCCAGGTTCTTCCCGGCCGCCGTGTTGATCCCGGTCTTGCCGCCGACCGCGGCGTCGACCATCGCGAGCAGCGTGGTCGGGACGTGCACGACCCCGATCCCGCGCATCCAGGTGGCGGCGACGAACCCGGCGAGGTCGGTGACCGCGCCCCCACCGAGACCGACGACGACGTCGGCGCGGGTCAGCCCGGCCGCGGCGCAGGCGTCCCAGCAGTCGGCCAGCGAGGACAGCGACTTGCCGTCCTCGGCGTCGGGGACCTCGTGCAGCGCGGCGGCCAGCCCGGCGGCGGCGAGCTCGTCCCGCGCGGCCGCGGCCCGGTCGGCGAGGGTCGGCGGGTGCAGCACGAGCACCCGCCCGGCACCGGTGCCGGCGACGACCCCGGCCAGGCGGGCGGCGACCCCGGCGCCGACGAGCACCGGATAGGGCGCTGCGGTCCGCACGTCGATGCGGACGGCCCCGTCGGGCTCGACGGTGCCCGAGTCATCCGGCAGCCCGGTGCCGGGGTCGGGGGTCGGGCCGGTCATCGGGCCTCCGCCCGCTCGGCGCCGTCGCCGCCCTGCGGCGCCCCGAATCCGGGTGTCGGGAGCGTCGAGTCCTGGCGCGGGGTGGGGCGGTCGTACGGGTCGGCCGCGTCGGGCGAGGCCTCGGGCAGGGTGTCCGGTCCGAGGTCGAACGCGGCCAGCACGGCGGCGACGACCTGGTTCGGGCTGCGCCGCACCGTGCTCACCTGCACGGTGGCGACCTCGGCGTAGAGCGGTGCGCGCTCGGCGAGCAGCGCGCGGAAGGTGGCGCGCGGGTTCACCCCGGCGAGCAGCGGGCGCGCCGCGGACATCCCGGTGCGCCGCATGCCGTCGGCCAGGTCGACCTCGAGCGCGACGACGCGGTGCCCGGCGAGCAGGGCGCGGGTCTCGGCGGCCAGCACCGACCCGCCGCCGAGGGCGAGCACGCCGTGTCCGGCGTGCAACTGCTCGGCGACGACCTCGCGCTCCAGGGCGCGGAACGCGGGCTCGCCCTGCTGGACGAACATCTCCGCGATCGGCGTGCCGATGCGCTCGACGATCGCCGCGTCGGTGTCGGCGAACCCGAGCCCCAGCCGCCGGGCGAGCAGGGTCCCGATGGTGCTCTTGCCGGACCCGGGCGGCCCGACCAGCACCACCCAGGGACGGCCCTGCGCGTCCGGGCCGGGCCCGGTCACGGCTGCCCCCCGAGGTAGGAGGCGACGTTGCGGCGGGTCTCGTCGAGCGAGTCGCCGCCGAACTTCTCCAGCGCGGCCTGGGCCAGCACCAGCGCCACCATCGTCTCCACGACCACTCCGGCGCGCGGCACCGCGCAGGCGTCCGAGCGCTGGTGGATGGCGGTGGCCTCCTCGCCGGTCGTGGTGTCGACGGTGCGCAGTGCCCGCGGCACGGTGGAGATCGGCTTCATCGCGACCCGCACCCGGACCGGCTCGCCGTTGGTCATGCCGCCCTCGATGCCGCCGGCCCGGTTGGTGAGCCGGGTGACCGGGACGGTGCCGGCCGGGCCCTGCCCGGGCGGTCCGGCGGGGACCATCTCGTCGTGGGCGACCGAGCCGCGCCGGTGCGCGGTGCGGAAGCCGTCGCCGATCTCGACGCCCTTCATCGCCTGGATGCCCATGAGGGCGGCGGCCAGGCGGGCGTCGAGACGGCGGTCGGCCTGGACGTAGGTACCGACACCGACCGGCATGCCGTAGGCGATGACCTCGATGACCCCGCCGAGGGTGTCGCCGGCGTCGTGCGCCGCGTCGATCTCGGCGGCCATCGCGGCGCCGGTGGCGTCGGTGAACGCGCACCGGGTTGGCGTCGATCCGGTCGAGGTCGCCGGGGCCGGGCAGCGGCTCGTCGTCCGGGGCGTCGACGGCGCCGATGCCGACGACGTGGGACACGACCGTCACCCCCAGAGCCTGCTGCAGGAACGCCTTGGCCACGGTGCCGAGCAACCCGGGCGGCGGTCTCCCGGGCGCTGGCCCGCTCCAGGACCGGGCGGGCCTCGTCGAACCCGTACTTGGTCATGCCGGCGAGGTC